>NZ_JAOQNM010000001.1:0-225000 GCF_025961355.1 Gluconobacter cerinus
TTGCCCACGCTCACTGGCCGTGACCAGCAAGGTCGCTTCTGCAAGGCCATAACATGCAAAGAACGCACGTTCATCAAAGCCGGATGACGCAAAACGTTCTGTAAATGACTGCATTGTCTCTGCGCGGATATATTCTGCCCCGTTGAACGCTACTTCCCAGCAGGACAGATCCAGCGATGCAACGTCTTCAGGGGCGATAGACCGCACACACATTCCGTATGCGAAATTCGGGCCGCCGGAGAGCGTCGCCCTGTAACGACTGATAGCCCGCAACCACCGTATTGGTTTTTCAGCAACAACTTCTGGCGGCAACAAAATACAACGCCCTCCAGTTGCCAGTGTCATGAGGGCGCCCCCGATCATTCCCATGTCATGAGAGAGAGGAAGCCAGTTAACGCCGCAATCGCCCTGCCGATACCCAAAGGCCTCTGCCTGACGGAACAGATTATGCGCGATATTGCGATGCGTGAGCAGAACACCGCGTGGTGTCCGTGTGGAGCCCGACGTGTACTGAATAAGCGCAAAATCCGTTGGTAAAGGATGTGCCACACTCTCGTGCTTTGCAGACGGGCGGATCTTGTCTGTCGGGATCCACAGAAACCGCGAACCATCGACCTTGTCGGGGCAAACTTTCTGAAATTCGGTGAGAATGCTGCGATTGCCGATAACCGCCGCAGCCTCAACGTCATCTCTCAGCGCGACAAACCGGTCCCGCGCGCCAAACGCTTTGGGATACACGCCTGAAACCGGTACCAGCCCCGCGCACAGACACCCAAGAAGCCCCCGAATATAATCAAGGCTGCTTTCATACAGCAAAAGCACTCGAGCACCGGGCTCAAGCATTCGCTTCAGCCATACAGCCAATGCCGTAGCCTGCGCAGCAAGCTCAGACGCCGTTACAGTATCCGTTTCGTTTTCGCCGTCTCCGAGCAGAGTATAGACTTTGAGGTCCGGCGTTCTGGCGGCATGGAAGAACAGCGCATCAACGATCGTGCTCCGCTGCCAATCCAGAATTTCCTGTCCATCAGCGGCAAGAACCGTGGCAAAGGACTGTGTCATGGGAGTTGCGCCGTCTGGCCGATCTTGACCCTGTTCAAAAGAAACTGGGACATTTTCCGGATACTTTCATCACGCGCGAGAACAAGGATGGAGACTTCGACACCAAATTCTACCCGCAGAGCCGTTTGAAGTTCAACGCCAGCCAAAGAGTCGATCCCAAGTTCGGACAAGCGTGCGCGGTCATCAATGCTTGTCGGCTCCAGATGCAATGTCTGGGCAATCAGAACCTTCACCTGCTCTACAACATAAGGAAGACGTTCATCTTCCGGCAATGCCGAGAGCGTGGCGAGCCGCTCACTGGTCGCTCCATTACTGGCATCCGCCAGACGAACAAGTGAAAAGCGGGCCAGCGCCTTTGCGCCGGGAACAATCTGCGTCCATTTCTTCCAGTCAATCTCAACACAGGCAACTTCCGGCAACTCTAGCGCAAGCATTTCCGGCAAGTGGTCCAACGCATCATGAGCTGTCATTCCCTTAAGACCGGCGGCCTCTAAAGCCCGGGCTGCAGTCTCGTTGCGGCTTAGCATGCCCACATCTGCAATCGCTCCCCAATCAACCGCGAGAGCTGCCTCTCCATCCTTCCAGCGATTAGCCGCTACCGCACCCAGAACGGCATTGGCGGCGATATAAGCACTCTGGCCGACGTTCCCCAGCACCGTAGTGACAGACGAAAACAGCACGAAATAATCCAGGTCCATCCCTTGAACCAAACGGTCAAGGATGATTGCGCCCTGGGCTTTTGCCTCAAGAACCCGGCCAATCCGCTCTTCGTCCAGATTTTGGACAAGCGCGTCGTCCAAAATTCCAGCACAATGAAAAATGCCAAGAATTGGTGGGAGATTACTCGTAAAGGCAATTTCCTCGAAGACATCCTGCATAGCCTCTTCGTGCGAGACATCGACCTGGATGGTATGAATGTGCACGCCTGCGGCACGCCGGATTGCCAATTGCTCGCTCACCCCGGTTTCCTCCGGTGTTCTGCGACCCAGCAGAACCAAGTTACGAGCGCCCTGTTCAATCAGCCATTCAGCGGTTGCCCAGCCAAAGCCACTCAGGCCGCCTGTAATAAGATATGTTTTTCCATCCGACACCTGCGGCTGCGGCCTCGGCAAGGGCGAGGCTTTAAGGTCGTCCAGATCGGAGTAATCAATAACAACCTTGCCCATATGCTTGGCAGACGCCAGCAGGCGGAACGCTCCGGCAGCATCACGCGCAGGAAAGCTTTCCAACGGCAAGGGCTGCACGTCTCCGCTTTTGGATAGCGCGGCCACATCTGACAGGAGGGACCGCATCAGCGCGGGCCGCTCCAGCATCATCCGATCAAGGTCGAGTGAGAAGAAAGACAGGTTTTCATTGAACGGAGCGAGGGGCAATCCGCGTTTTTCAATGATGTCCTTTTTTCCGATTTCGACAAATCGGCCATAGGGAGCCACGATGGACAAGCTGTGCGTCTGCCCCTCTCCGGGCAAGGAGTTCAGAACGACATCAACACCGCGCCCCTGCGTGACGTCTCGGATCCCTTCTGCAAATTCCAGCGAACGGGAATCCCAAACTCCCTCGCATCCGAGTTCTTTAAGATACTGCCGTTTTTCCGGGCTTCCCGCAGTTGCAAAAATCCGGGCTCCCACCCGTTTCGCCAACTGGATCGCCGCCAGACCAACGCCCCCAGTCCCGGAATGGATCAGGACTGTTTCACCTTTTTCGAGATGAGCGAGACGGCACAGACCATAATACGCCGTGATGAACGCCACAGGCAGCGTGGCGGCCTCAAGTGGGGACCCAAGTCCTTCAATGGGAAGCGCAAAAATGCTTTCTGCGTCAGCAGTAAAATGAGACGCAAAACACCCCGGCCAGGAGACGAGATATCGTTCGCCCGGCGCAAAATCCGTTACGCCCTCGCCGATAGCAATCACCTCCGCAGAGGCTTCCATGCCAAGGCTTTCGCCATGGAACGTATCATCCACAACAATTTGCGGAATAAGGCCGGTCGCTTTCAGGATATCCTTGAAGTTCAGTGCTGCGGCGAGCGTTCGAAACAGAACCTGACCTGGTTGCAGAGGATCTGCGACAAACCGCTCATGATGCAGCCGATCCAGCGAACCATTCGACGCACTCACAAGACGGACCCCGACAAGCCGTCCATCCGCCGTTTCGTTGGGATGATAAAGCGTCGGAACAGGTTCTGGCTTCGTTTCCGACGGGGTTAGACGCCCGACAGCCCGCAGACCAGGGCGCAGAACGATATCGTCCTCCGCATCCTGCTGAACAATTTCCGCACAGAGCTGCTGTAACGTGGCTTCGTCAACCATTCGACCGATATCGACGATGCGAAGCGCAAGATCCGGCCGCTCTGATGCGACCCCTCGTGCAAAACCCCGGATAGCGGCCTGCCCTGTATCCAGATCATCACTTTGAAGCGCTTCCGCAGAAACTGCCCCGCGCGTGACGATCAGGCATTTCGGCGCAGCTTCACCGTCTTCCGAAACCCTGATCGCCCTGACGAGACGCAAGATCTCTGCAATGCCCTGTTTTCCGGTTGCGTCTTCGATAGGTGAGCACAGATAAAGGATTGCATCATTCGTTTGAGCCAGCGCCTCTGCCAGGGCCGCCTGATCCACATCATCAATCTTCAGGGTATCAACCATAATCCCCTGGCCAGCAGAAACCTGACTGAACTGCTCCAGTAGAGGTCCATCACGCCCCAGAACTAGTGCTGTTAGAGGCTCCGCAAAATGCGGAAGCAACTCCGTCTGAACCCACGCCGGGCGATAGAAACGACGGACATTATCCGACCCCATACCTGCAGCGACCAGCTTTCGAATAGCCCGCGCCTTGAAGCCGAGGATTTCCGCAACAGGTTCACCCGCTTCTGTAAAGAGCCGGATATCGCCCTCAATGCCGGTTTCGGAACGACGTGTTAGAGCCGCATGAGCCAGAAGGACTTTATGGTGTCCTCCACGATAGACGACCTGCCGCGCGCCTGTCGGAACGAAAACTCGTTCTTCCGCAGCGCTGTATCCGGCACCGATCAATGCCTGGAAAGCACCATCAAGCAGTGCCGGATGAAGAAAATACTTTGCGATGCTCTCAGCATCTGCGAACTCCAGACGCGCGAAGGCAATACCTTCACCGGCCTTCAGCTCTTTGATCGTCTGAAAAGCCGGGCCATACGAGAAGCCATGCTCTGCAAGTCTCGCGTAGAACGTTTCTGGCAGAATTTCGTGTTTGAGATCGGCTTGTAAGCTCTCAGGAGCCACCGGGTCTGCTGCCCATGGCACACTTGCCAAAACACGGAGCTTAGCGTGCTGAATCCACTCTTCTTCACCATCGTCGCCGTGAGACGATGATACCGTCAGAACGCGCGTTTCTTCATCAAATGCCCATTCGACAACAGGCGGCGTGAGGCTATCCAGAAGGAGGGCCTGACCGATTTCCAGATCTTCAAGAATTGCGGCATCAGAGCGTTCGATCTGGCGATGTATAGCCAGACCGCCTTCAATATAGCCCGCAGCAGGAAACAGGCAAATCCCGTCCACTTTATGATCGGGCAACCACGGCATGTAGTTGCGATTGATATCCGCAAGCCAACCCGGCCGGGATGCGCTGACTGGAATACCGAGAACCGGATGAACGGTTCCGTCCAGCCGATCCTTGCGCGAAACTTCAGTCTCAGACCAGAACCGGCTGCGAGACCACGCATAATGAGGAAGGTCCGTCCGATGCCCTCCCGTCAGCAGAGACCAATCCAACGGCACGGCAGCCATGTAGAGTTTGGCGATACTGCGCGCTATGGCTGTATCTTCCGCGTCTTTGCGGCTCAGGCTGGCAATGACGGCAACGTCCCCATCAACCTGCTGCGCTGTTTCCCTTATCAAACCACCGAGCACCGGGTGTGCACCAATCTCAAGGAAAACCCGGTGCCCGTCGCCCATTAAGTTCTGAATAGCATCATGGAACAGGACGGGCTGCCGTGCATTTCCGTACCAGTATTCCGCATCATGAAGAGCATCGTCAGCCCAGCGCGTACCCGTTACTGTTGAATAGAGCGGAATGTTCGGGTTTTTCGGAGCGAGCGCGGCAAGCGGGTTTAGAAGATCATCTCGGATCTCTTCCATCAGGATACTGTGATAGGGGACTTCAACTCTGAGAAGGCGATTGAACGTGCCATCCTGATCACATCGCGCAGCAAGCTCTTTAAGTGCGGCCTCTTCACCCGCAAGCGTCGCAGACTTCGCGCTATTAAGAGCGGCGACTGATACCCGGTCTTCATAGCCTGGAAGTAGTTTTTCGGCAGCCTGTCTGCCAGACATCCCAATCGCGAGCATCGCGCCGCGTCCGGCCAGACGCGCCTGTTGCTGGCTCCGATGAAAGATAACAGTTACAGCGTCTTCAAGAGACAGGGCGCCAGCGATGTAACTCGCGGCGACCTCACCCACGCTATGGCCAATGATCGCCGCGGGTACCACGCCATGAAAACGGAAGAGCTCGGCAAGAACAACCTGAACCATAAAGATGGCCGGCTGGGCGACAACCGTTTCATCAATGCGGGAATGTTCCGCAGGCTTCAAGATTTCATCCAGAATGGACCATCCTGCAAGTGCAGAAAACAGGTTATCGATCTGCTGAATAGTGCTGGAAACAGGTTCAGGGGCCTGCCTGAGAATATGCTGCCCCATACCCTTCCACTGGGAGCCCATTCCTGAGAACACAAAGACGGGGTGCTGCATCTCACCATTTCGACGCCGCCCCACCGTGACCGCTGGTGAAGATTGCCCTTCAGAAAGCGCTTTCAAGCCTGCAATCAGCTCTTCCCGATCCCGGCCGGACACGACGGCCTGCATTGGGAGGCGCGTCCGGTAGGTTGCTGCAGAAAAACAGACATTGGCTACGGACGGAGCCGCAGAAGATGCCAGAAGACTTGCATACGATCGCGCAAGTGTTTTCAAAGATGCGTCTACGAGCGCATTCACAGGCAGCAGGAAACACCCAGATGGCATCCTAACGATCTCTGCCAGCCTTTTCTGAGGCTGGTCAGCTTCCGTCGGTGCCCTGAGAAGCGCAACTGCGTTTGTTCCGCCATACCCAAACGAATTGACGCCTGCATAGACCATTCCGGCCTCAGCCTTCAGCGGGGTGAGAGTGTCTTGAGCGACTTTCAAATGCAGATCCGCGAACGGGATTGCAGGATTAACCTGTGTGAGGTTCGCCTGCGGCGGGATAGCGCCATGTTTCAGGCAAAGGAGCGCCTTTATAAGCCCGGTAACACCGGCCGCGGCTTCCAGATGTCCTAGATTGGCTTTGATGGACCCAACAATTAGGGGACTGTCTGAGGCACGCTTGTGACCAATTGCCGTTCCCAACGCACGCGCTTCAATAGGGTCGCCAACTGGTGTGCCGGTACCATGTGCTTCTACATATCCAATCGTGGCGAGATCGATGTGCGCCTTTTGAGCCACCTCTTCGATAAGCGTACGTTGAGCATCTTCACTGGGCATCGTTAATGACAGTGTACGACCGTCCTGATTGACGCCCGTTCCGGCGATCACACCGTGAATAACGTCTCCATCCCGCTTTGCATCCGCAAGTCGCTTGAGCAGGACAATGCCAGCACCTTCCCCGCGGCCATAGCCATCCGCATCAGCAGAGAAGCTTTTGCAGCGCCCATCAGCCGCCAGAAAGTGCCCTTTGGACATGGTGATGGAAGCTGGTGGAGCAACCATGATGTTGACGCCACCGGCCACGACGACATCAGTTTCCCCATTCAGCAGGCTGATACGGGCCTGATGAATGGCCACCAATGATGATGAGCATGCCGTATCGATAGACATGCATGGTCCCTGAAGACCAAGGTTATGCGAAATACGTGCGGCAAGCATCGTGGCTGACGCTGCGGTTGCGGCAAAATGATCCGTGATCAGGGGCCGGTTAAGAGGAGAACCGCAAGCAACGAGCCAATCCAGAGAAAACGTGCCGATGAAGACACCGGTGCGAGTTCCTGCCAGAGTGGCAGGAAGAATTCCGGCATTTTCCATCGCCTCCCAGACGACTTCCAAAAGAAGCCGCTGCTGAGGATCCATGAGGGTGGCTTCACGCGGCGAAATACCGAAAAACAACGGGTCCATTTCATCGATCTTCTGATCAATGAATGAGCCACGTCGCATATAGGTCTTGTTGGGGGTTTCGTATTCGGGATCGTAAAAACGCTTGATACCCCACCGATCGGCCGGAACATCGGATGTGGCGTCGCCTTGTTCACACAGAAAGCGCCAGAGGGCCTCGGTTGTCTCTATTCTCCCGGGAAGGCGACATCCGATCCCGACAACTGCCACTTCATGTCCGTAATCGATCATTTAAAACCCGCTTTTTGTCTTCTAATCTGTATGGAACGGAGCATATGAAATATTATTGTTCAGGAGGGTTTGACTGCCTTTTGTAAAGCCACTCTGTCAGGCTGGCCGTTCTCGGTCCGGGGAAGAGCATCAATCCACACAGCCGCCGCATCCGGCAGATTGGGAAAGTCCTGCCGCATCCATTTTGAAAGCAGCTCCAGGTTAAAATCATCTTCTGTAATGAGAGCGACCCATGGCGTTGGAAGTCCCTGATCATCAGGGACAACAAACATCGCACCATCCTTGACACCGGCACATGCCAGAAGGCGCGCGTCCAACCTCTCCAGATCGAACTTATCCCCGCCAAAACTGATTAGATCGTCGGCGCGGCCCCGCAGGTGCAATGTTCCATTGGCGTCCACAAAACCGGTATCACCAGGGTAGAACCATCCGTCCCGAAATTGTACTGCAGTCGCAACCGGGTCCAGATCGTATCCGCCGATAACCCCGGTGCCGCTGACACGAATGCGCCCCACCTCACCAGCAGAAACACGGTGATGATTTTCGTCCACGATCTCCAGTCCAACCCAGGGAAGTGGCTTTCCGACCTCATCATCGCTGGACTGAGCGTCCGTCGAAACAATGGTAATCACTCCACATTCATCAGCGCCGTAAACAACCTGAACGTTCGGGGTGAGCTTTTGCCGGATGGAGGCACAAAGCGCTCTTGGTAACTTCCCTCCCGCAACCGTCAGAAACAGATTGTCCAAGGGACTCATGCCGGGTGGTAGCTGAGAGAGTATGCCCTCCACATGACGAGGAGAAACAACGGCAACTGTCGGAATATCCTGGCTGAAGACGAGCCCTAACTCGGACCCCGTCATCATTTGCAAACGCGTCCCGGCTACCAGGGCAGAGAGAATGATGAGAAAGCCGCTAGAAGTCTCCGCCCCCAGCGTCGGTAAGACGCGCAGGTTTTCAGGACGATGGGTGTGGGACAACACATCCTGAAACAGCAGGTGATAAACCGCAGTTTCCACATATCGCGATGTCAGGGCGATACGACGCGCATCCTGGCTTGTCCCGCCGGCTACAGAGAAACGCACGACGTCGTCAGGCTGAACTGTGATGGTTTCAGCACATTCTGCCCCTGTCTGAGAGACATGCTCAAACCAGGCGTCGTTCAGTACCAGAACCTGTTGCTCGAGACCTTCCACAGGCTCATCAAGCAATATGATGTCCGGAGACAGAATTTTCACAGAGCGGTGGAAGTTCGCATCCACATATCCCGGCAACGAGGCCGAGGGTATTCCGAGCCGGGCCAAAGCAAGAATGAAAACCCAGTGTCTGTATGGATGTACACATCCAATGGCCACAACTGACGGGAGAAGATCCCGAAGTTGAAAAAGTGCGTTGGCAACTCGGCTGACATCGTGGGAAAGCTGATCGAAGCTTGCCTCTCCCTCAAACCAGCTCATCGCAATTGAGGCCGGATGTCCGGCTGCATATTTCAGGGCCAGACGTTCAAACATATTGCGTCAACCTATTCCTCGGAACTCTATGAAAATCCTGCAAATAGAAAGAAGGAAGTAACATGCGTTCCTGAAACGCACGTTACTTCCATTTCGTTCAACTTTCTAAGCAGTTTTTCAGGATGCGATGACAGCTACGTTGTCAGTCTCATCTTCAAGCAGGTATGGCCCTGCATTCTTCACTTCAATTGTCAGAACAGCGATCGAAAGATCCTGACGCGCAGGAAGCTTCAGAACAGCGTTGCCATTCGTCCACCGAACGCCGCCCTCTTCGCGGTTGTTCCAACCCGACAGTTCGTCCTCCGTGATGTGTGCAGTCAGGCTCTTCTGACCGTTACCTGCCCAGAGGCTGATACCCCCAACCAGAACACCAAGGTAACGACGGTCATCAACTACCGGACCAAAGACATCGGCCGGACGAGATGCACGGGACATGATACGGACTTCGTCAACGCCAGCAGGAAGCATGAAAACAAAGTCGCCGTTTTCTGCACGACGTGCCGCGTTAATCCGATGACCCGCAGGCGTCACAAGATGCAGGTTGGCATCTTCGGTTAGAACAACGGGCTTCCGCTGGTCTGGAATGGACATTTCTACAGCGCGCTCTTCAAGTGCAAGGTAGATTGGCTCAACCAGATCACGCGTCACTGCCAGCGGTGCCGCTGCATCAACACTCCACTCACGAACCGGACCGCTGACAAGACGGACAACACCACCCTGCTGGCCAAATTCACGACGGTTTCCAGTATCCAGATAGCTTTCGCTAAGGGCACCGTTGGACCACAGAATGGAATGATTTTCCGTCTCGACGTGGAAGTACTCGTAGTTCGTCATTGTCAGATCGTAGAAAACGCTACGACCGTTAACGAGCATACGTGCCGGGACGAAGCGCCCTTCGAAATACAGGCAATGTTCGGGTGTAACCACGAGGTCCTGATGAGGCACGCCAGAAGAGATGGCATCCTTGAGGATACGGACAGGATATCCAGCCTGATCAACCGGCAGATCCGTACGAACCTGCGCCGTACGATGACCAACCCAAGTGATAGGCTCGATGACTTCACGACCAGCCACATATGTGATGGCGCGGTCACCAATCTGAAGGTCCTCGACGCGCTTTTCGCCATCTTCTGTAAGGATCAGCGTCCCGGCGCAGAAGCAAACGAACGTTGCAATCGTGCTGCCATCGGTGTCACGGCCAAGCACGAAATAGTCGGTGCTCTTGAATGTGCCACCAAACGTTGTCTGCCAGGTGGAACCACCTTCGGAAATCGTAAGGGTGTTACCGTCAAGCTTAACAGTGCCGCCCGAAGCGTAGGTCAGCGTATCGACATCGATAACGGCACCCTGAGCCACCTGTGTTCCAGACAGGACAGCGCCAGCAACAACTGTGAGCGAGCCGCCGGACGAGACTGTGACGTTGTAAGACGTTGCACCGGAAGCAACAGATTCCTTGCCGCCGCTGAGCACTGTGCCGCCAGAAATGACACCACCAGACAGCACGCTCTCCGTACCGCCAGACGATACAGTCACGCTGGATGCAGTTGCGCCACTTGAGACAGTAAGCTTGCCCCCGGCGCTCACGACCGCACCGCGAAGAATAGCGGCAGCATTCAACTGAACCACACCACCAGAAATGTTTGTCGCACTGATGGTAGCGCCACCGCTCGCAACCGTCGTACCACCAGAGGCAACAGTCGTCCCGCTGGTGATAGCACCACTATACAGGTTCTGAACGCCACCACTGTTGACGGTGTTGCTGATCGTGAGGCCACCAGCAGAAACATACTGACTGCCCTGGATCAGGGATCCCCGGTCAGTACCACCACTCGTGATGATTTCCTGTGCCCCAGCATGCAAGGTGCCAGCCGAGACAATGCCAGGCCCACTTAGATTTGTCAGTCCCTTGGACGTCAGGATCGCAGAAGCAGACGTGTTGAGCGACTGGTCGCCAACAAAAACTGCGCCACCTGCTGCTACATTATAATTCGTAACGGTTCCACCGTTAAAGGCCAGAACTGCGGCAGAGTTTCCAACCGTTGCGCCAGTAATGGTCCCGCCGGAAGCAAGCAGAGCGCCCGCGGACGTCGCAGAGAGATTTGTTCCGACGTCGCCAGTTTGAGCTATAATAGCTCCATACTGCGCCGCAGTAGAACCAGAAAGCGTATTGTTTATTAGAAAATAGGATTCATTAACGGTCACATCTCCAAAAATATCTGTCGATGTAGAGCCCGATATTGTCCCACCATTAGCAAGTGAGTACTGCCGAGTACTATTATACGTTGTTCCGCCAGCCATGCTTAATTCCTCCATCACTAGAAGCGTTAAGCATTTATTAACGAATTATAAATTGTTAATCCGTGCTCAGCGCCGGAATCGAACATAAGGTAGGACGTTAATTTTAATCAATAGGAATCATTGACGATGTTGATATAAAAAAAACCAAATAACTATCGATTAACGATATCGGTTATCGTTCCGCGAATTTCGGCGTAAATTAATCGTCATACGGTATGGGTCAAGATAAAATTCTCGGCATCATTCTCAATTTCTTCCACACTCATGCAGCATATTGATCAATATCAAATTAGCTGAGAATTCGACATCAGAGCCATTACAATGCGACATGCGCGCAGCCGCACAGCACGAGCCGATGCTGCGCGGCTTGCTCTTTATGATTGCTTTAAGGGTACTGTTGCGAAGTAGAGAGGCAAACTATAGGTCGTTTACCTATCGAGCAGATAGACGCACATCGCTTTAAAACGGCTTCAACGAGCATGCATCTCGTTTCACTCGTAAATTATTCGTAAATCTCTTCCAACGCTGGAAACTGTGGCGCTCTTATGTATACGCCCACAGTTCAGTCGTGACGCTTCGCTTTCCGGGCTTCTCTATTAAGACGCAACTGTTCTCGCCGCTCCGCTCTTCGTCCCGCTGGATTTTTCTGCTCCTGCAGCAGGATTTCATGCTTCATCTTGAGCCAGTTATTCCAGCGCCGCTCATCAAGCTTCCCATCTTCACGAGCCTTCCGGACCGCACAACCGGGCTCGGCTTCATGTTTGCAGTCCCGGAAACGGCATTGCTGAGCAATCTCCTCGACTTCAGCATTAAATTCCCCGAATGCGGCGGCGAGCCCCTCCGCGGCATTCACCATGCCTAGTTCACGCATTCCTGGCGTGTCGATCAGCAGGCCACCCGAAGGCAGGCTCACCATCTCCCTGTGGGTCGTCGTATGCCTGCCCTGCCCGTCATACTCGGAGACAGCCCCCGTTGCAGCATGGTCGGTTTTCATTAGGGCGTTGAGGAGGGTCGATTTTCCTGCCCCGGAACTTCCCACCATGACGCCAGTGCGATGCCCATCGAGATATGCCGAAATCTCACTCAGCCCCGTCCCCTCAAGAGAAGATACGATCCTGAGATCAACCCCAGGGGCGCAAGTCTGGGCAGCATTGGCGACTTGCTCAATATCCTCACACAGATCAGCCTTGGTCAGGACGATGACAGGCTTTGCGCCGCTTTCTCTTGTGAGCGCCAGATACCGTTCCAGACGGGACAGGTTGAAATCTGCCCCAGTTGTCATAACCAGGAATGCGACATCAATATTGGCTGCGATGACCTGCGATTGCGTCCGCTTCCCGACTTCTTTACGGACAAAACAGGTCGTGCGCGGCAGAACAGCCTGAATGGTGCCACGTCGTTCGTAAAACCTCGGATGGCACACCACCCAGTCCCCAATGGCTGGCCGATCCAATGGATCCGACGTATGCAGAAGCTTCCCTGCAGTATCAGCCTGAATCAGACCACTTTCAGTAATGACACCAAGAAGGCCTCGTTGCTGCGCAACGACACGCCCAGGAATCAGCTCGCTTCCGGAGTAAGGCTGGAAGGCCAACGCAGTTTCAGCGCTCCACCCATAAGATGTCAGTACGGTCAGGGATCTTGTCTTTCGTTCAGGCTTGGGTCTCTGCCTGCTTTATAAGCACTGTCCCAGCGTTTTGGTATGCTCCTTTATTGGGGCACTGGGTAGTCCTTTAAGCAGCAAGTCCTGTAGCCCCAACAAAAAGTACCCTGCCCCTCAAAGGTGTGGGGCACGCCGCCAAGGTGATGTCGCTCTGTGCCGCCATGGCATGGCGCCGTATTCCAGCAGCAGCAGCATTGCGAAAGAGCCAATGCCAATCAACGTCATCAGAAGCATGGCACCATAAACCCCGACAGAATTCATCTGCGCGTTCGCCGCCAGCAAGTATGTTCCCAGTCCCATTTTGGAAGATGCTGTCCACTCCCCGATCACCGCCCCCGTTACAGCGTAAGAAGCGCCGATCTTAAGGCCGGAAAAAAGCGGTCCCAGACAGGCTGGCAGGCGGATGTAGAGAAATGTACGAAGGGGCGTCGCGCCAAGCAAACGAGCGAGATTGATCTGGTCACGATCTATATGCGCCAGCCCGTCCATCATATTGACTACGACCGGAAAGAAGACGATCCAGGCCACAATAATAAGCTTTGGCGTCATACCGAAGCCGAAGATGATTACGAGCGGCGCTGCGATACCCACAATCGGAATGGCTTGGGATGTAACAAGTGCCGGATATAGCAAGCGCCCCAGCCCCGGCAACTGTGACATCACGACGGCCAGGAGCACACCAACTGCTGCGCCGACAAGATAGCCTGCCAGCGTTTCCTTGAAAGTCTGCCACAACAGTCCGCGTATCATGACTTCATTCTGGAACAAGGCACTTATCGTGGCGACGGGAGACGGAATGACAAAAGCAGGCACATGGAACACGGAAACAACGGCCTGCCACAGCCCCAAAAGCATGAGCATGGCCACAGACCAAAAACCCATGGATTTGACCACAGGATGAATAAAAATCGACCGGATCAGGCTCATTCCAAAATTCATTTCTGATAAGGCTCAACGATAAAGGAGATCAAGCGCTTCCGCTTTTAGCGACATGAATGTGCTGGACGTCATGCATGAAACATCTCGAGGGCGCTCCAGATCAACGTTGAGAATACGACCGATCCGTCCCGGCCGTGGCAGCAACACGACGATCCGATCTGCGAGGAAGATCGCCTCATCCACATCATGAGTGACAAACATGATTGTACGTCCTGTTTCAGCCCAGACCTGTAGCAACCATTGCTGCATACTCAGTCGCGTCTGACTGTCCAGTGCGCCAAATGGCTCATCCAGCAACATAAGATCCCGGCCAGCCGTAATGGTCCGCATAAGTGCAATACGCTGGCGCATCCCTCCTGAGAGGGTCGCGGGATAATTGTTCAGATCGCTACCAAGACCATAATGCGTGGCAAGCGCCGTAGCCCGAAGCCGGTCATCCTGAGTGGCACCGCGGGTCAGAGATGCCCCAAGAACAATGTTATCCAGCGCTGTCAGCCACGGAAGGAGCAGGTCCTTCTGCAGCATATAACCCACATTACCCGGCTTTCCGACGATATCTTCTCCATCAAGCCTGATGCTGCCCTTAGTGATAGGCAACAAGCCGGACACCGCATTAAACAGCGTGCTTTTTCCGCAGCCAGATGCTCCCAGAACGCATACAAACTCTCCCGGTGCGATATCGAGGCTGACATTGTCCAGCACGAGATTATCATCGAATGCATGCGACACCCCATCAATAGAAAGCTTGACGGCACGACCTGGAGTATTCCCGTTCGTACCGGTATGCGCCTGCGAAAAGAGTGCTTCGGAGGTATTGGGCATCATGAGGTCTTTCTGTTGAAGGCGCATCCAATGCGTGCCTCAGTCAAGCCCGGCACGGTGATCGTGTATGACCGTCAGACCATTTTAACTAAGCCATGATCGAAGTAATAAATTTCCTCATATTTTACGGCCAGAGAGCTACCAACCTTCGCGATATGAGGCTCGAATGTGAAATAGTTCACATCCCCAAGAAGGCGTTCATTTCTCTTCTCCATAATAATGAAATCATCGGTAGAAGCAGCGATGCTGTGACCATACGCATCGAGCAAATCGAGGTTTTCATACCCGTTTTCAGAAACCAATGCCGACATCTTCTGATGTACATCCCCGAATGTCATGTCTGGCTGAACAGTCTTTATGAAGACGCCATGAAGATAGGCTTCAAAATCCATGGCCTCCCCCTCTTCCTCGCCGGCTTCAGCGGCGGACACGATAATCCCGTTACGTAGGAAATAGGTTCGTGCGCTATCTCCGAAGTAATCATCAATGCGAGGGCCCACATCAATCGTAATGGTTTCGTTTTCGCCAAACAGCTTCGGAGACGGAACATAACTGCTATCAAAAACAGACAGCCGAAGCCGCTCTCCCGCCAATACAAAAGCGGGCGTATTGCCCCAAAAATCGGTTGCTCCGTGTGCAAGCATGAGGTCATGGCATGCCTTGTGCACACTCACCTCAGATGCACCGGGCACGATATGGGCTGTAATATCGGTCAACACTGCACGAGCAATGTCCTGTGCAGCAGTATAGTGACTCAGATCTGAGGGAAGTGATGCAGTCATGATCTACCTCGGCAGAAAATCGTTGGTGTAGTAAGTGGCCAGCGGACGAACTTTTGAAATCAGACCAATGCGATGCATTTCACTCGCAAGCTCTGACCAGGACTGCGATGCCTGGCTCAAAGCAGTGTCACCATTTCCAAAATAAGGGACAGCCGCCGCCCAGCCAGCTTTATCGTAGAGCGGACTATCCACTTCCGGATAAATTTTGCTGAAGAGGGCTGCCGCCTCGGTCGGGTGAGCGGTCGCCCAGAGAAGACCTTCACGCGTCGCAGCCAGCCAGGCTTTGGCATCCCCACCATGCAGTTTCAGCCACTGAGGCGTTGCCGTGAAGGACCAGATGGGAATGTCTGGCACCCCTGTGACATTCGGACATGCCAGACTAGGCATTTGTCCGTCTTGCGCTGTGGACGCCGCGATCGCAAAGGACGCCGCATTGGTGGCAAGATCCAGACGGCCAGAAAGTAGTAATGGCAGGTCTTCAAACTGTGTAATGATCTGCTGGACATTCTCCGTATTTTTCACACCACTTTTCTCAAACAGCAGATGCATCATCACCGCCGTCCATGAGTCGGTAAAAATTCCTATTTTCTTACCTTCAAGGGTGCGGAGATCTATGGGCTCGCCCGGTCTGCCGACAACGCACCAGCTATTATGCTGATCGTAATTGGCAATGGAGACCAGCGGCAGTGAAACCTCTGCCGCAAAAACCACATCCGTCCGCGCTTCCATGCCGATTTCGGCCTGCTCTGTTGCGAGCATACGCGCCGTAGTCTGAGCATCTGGAGGCAAAACAATGGATACATCCAGTCCATATCGTCGATAAATGCCCTGCTCCTGAGCAACGACGATAGGAATTAGAAGAAAGCCCTGTACCGGCCAAAAATAAACCAAGCGGACATGATGCAGACTATCTGAAGCACGCGCTTTGTGGGGCAAGCACGCCAGCAAGAAACATGCTGAGACACCAGCAGCAGCCCACTTGCGCCAGAGCCGCCCGTTCACAGAACTTGCCTTATTCTGTGTCATCCGTTCAGGGAAGAAGGACGGTCATTTGTACACGTCCCTTCGATAGGGGTCCAACCGTGCCCCGCCAGACGAAACATGGGGATATGCCCTATCGCCTGAACCAGCGCGGGAAGATCCGGCCCGATTTCGCTCAAAGCCCTGTACCAGGCCCATCCTTCGGTCAGAGGCGCCACAACGCCAACTATATCTGCTCCCGCCTTGCGTAGAAGCCTGATGGCCGCCCCTGCGGTCTGACCCGTGTTAATGACGTCATCCACAATAACAACACGCCGCCCTTGCACGCGTTCTACAAGCGCGGGGTCAAGATAAAGCCGCTTGTTGTGAAGTGGGCTGGTTGAAGAAACCAGTGGCTCAGAAAGTTCTTCATCGTACCAGAACTTGCACGAATGCCCGAGTGCCACATAATCGTCCAAGCCAATATTCTGAGCTACAGGACGCGCATAAGCCAGTCCCATCGTCGGCACCCCTACGATGACTTCAGGGGCAAGATCATGAACCAGATCAGTCAGCAGGCGAATGATCTCATGCTCGACAGTAAAGCTTGTCTGATTAGACATAAGGAGCGCAATTGCCATTTCTCCACCTGGAAGCGCTCGCAGGGGCAGCTGAAGCACCGAACCGTCCCTTAGCGGAACAGAGTAGCTCTCGGAATATATCGTCGCTTCCTCTAAAGATGACCTGGGGAACCAGCGAGCGTGATAGGGCTTCACTTGCGTCATGAGTGTGCCCCTGAATGGCTTTCGGCACCACTTCCAATGCGACAAAAGCCAGGTGGAAAATGCTGCGAGACCTGAGCAAAACAGGCTTCGTCAAGCATTCCAAGATTGACGTGCATGACGCGCGAGCGAACGCCCCGCCCATCATCATGCAGATCCGTCGCCAAAAGCGTTTTAACCTTCAGCCCCGTATGCTGCGCAATGAAATCCCGGCCTTTGTTCTCAGTCTTTTCGCCGATCGTAAAAATTTCAAGGACCTCGGCCCCGGTGGTGGTGATGGCCTGAATGAGCGAAACCAGTGTTCCTCCAGTACTAATCAGGTCGTCGATCAGAATAATACGGTCCGTGGCGCGAACACCGTTCAGGTACAGATCCGTTGACCCTTCTGCGAGATACTCGTTACTCAATGGGACTTTAACTTCCCCAGGAGCACCTGAAGGCGTCCAGCGTGCAAGGGTGCGCGGGAGACGATACTGCCGCAGAATATCCGCAGTGATCATAGCGCCTCTATCTTCCTCCCCCACACCCAGCGTCGCATCGTCTGCGTGCGCTATATGGAGACGAGAAAGCAAACAGATAGCATCCGCCAGCTCAGGCGAAAGCGGAGGAATATTATCCGTTACAGAGGTTGGGAAAAAAGAAAAAGTCTTTCCTCCCTTCCCCGATACAACATTGGTACCCCGGTCATGAAAATCTTCCACCACCAACCGAATGGCATCCACAACCGCACTACTCTTAATTGGAGCGCCAGGGATGTGGGCGGTGAAAGCCATATATGACACGGGACCTCACTTTGTCAGTAAACCGGTTTACAATAACTAACTTTCGGATCATATCATTGTCAATAAGCAACATAACGATTCCGATCTGGAGTTGCATACCCTCATTTCCTTGAGATGCAGCTCTAAATCGTACCAACCCCATGCCTGACAAGTTGAGCTTCAGATGAGTAAAGGCCCTACAATCAGTGACGTCGCCACTTTAGCTAGCCTCTCGAAAGGCGCCGTTTCTCGCTATCTGAACAACAAACTCGTGCTGCCTGCCGAAACTGCGGCGCGACTGGAGGCAGCCATTCAAACCCTTGGCTTCCGTAGAAACCACTTTGCGCAACGCTTAAGCCAAGGGAAAAGCGAAACAATCGGGCTAGTTGTGCCTGAAATTTCAGATCAGTTTTTTGCCGAACTTGCCGAAGGTGCTGAACTCGAAGCCGCATCAGCCAACTATGGCCTGATTCTGGGAATTGGCCGCAATGACGTATTGCGCGAGATTGATTTTCTTCGATGGCTCGACACTCACATGGTTGATGGTCTGCTCTTCGTTTCAAACCGACCGGATGACGGGCAACTCCGAGATCACCTTAATCGCTACCGGAATATTGTTATTCTGGATGAAGATATTCCCGGCAGCCATGCAAGCAAGGTCTTCTGTGACAACGTGCAGGGCGCACTCTACGGCGTCAGACATCTTATCAGCACAGGGCATCGACTTATTGCTCACGTGAGCGGCCCATCTGCTTTGATGAGCGCGGGTGAACGCCTTTCGGGTTACAGGCAGGCTCTAGAGGAAGCAAACCTCTCATTTGACCCTGCTCTTGTCCTGAATGGCCTTTATAGCCGTGATTATGGTCGCCAGGCGGCGGTAGCGTTATCTGCCATGCACCCCAGGCCTGATGCAGTCTTTGCTGGCAGTGACTATATTGCGATTGGCCTGATCGAAGGATTTCTTGACCTAGGCCTTACCGTTCCTGGTGATCTGTCCATTCTTGGATTTGATGATATCGCTCCGGCTGACATGGTCACACCGCGCCTGACGACTATTCGACAGAATGCACAGACCATGGGACGCGAAGGTGTACGCCAATTGCTGGCAACCATGGGTAACCCAGCACGTCCCGCCATGGAAATCAGAACACCGATCGCACTGGTGCGGCGTGGCTCCGTCAGACACAGGGGGAGAAATCCACCTATATAAGTAAATATTACTGAATATAAAAATTCCACAATAAGATAAATTACTAATTGTTAGTATTTTATTTCTAACTGCAACATTCAAGAACATAATTTGAAATTTCAAATTTAAAAATACCGTTTTATTTTAAAAACCAATTTAGGTTACGTTTCCGTTATGGATTAAACCCGCATTATCGCTCGGTCGAAATCCATAATGATAAGAAACAAAAGCAACTTGGTTCCACATGGAGGGATCGAAGAACCGTTGGTTGATGCGCCTGGCTCGTGATTTCAGGCTTTTGGCGATTTGATTGACGGTTTTTGGGGGAGCTTTTGATCTGCGTTTTGAGCAGATCGGGGACTGCTCTCCCGCTGGATGACTATGCGCTCGCGTTCAATCTTTCGAGGAAGAGGAAGCGGCGCATGTTGTAGACGATATTGGCCAGCCCGATCCTCATGGTGGCCCGGGTGATACCGACAGTTCGGATGAACAATCCCGTCTGTGATTTCTGGTCGGCAAAGACGTGCTCGACGCGCGATCGGATCACGGACTTTCCAGCATTCGATTTCTGGATATGTCGGGGCATAGGCTTGAGATGCGGCTTTTTTCTGTGAACCTTTGAGACAAAACCCTCTTTGTCCATGAAGTCCTCATTCGCTTTCGAGCGATAAGCTGTATCAGCCCAAACGCTTGAGGCCGTATTGGTTTTATCTAACAGCCCCTCTCTCAATCGCGCACCATCACTGGCGGCGGCATCCGTCGTCTTCCATTTTCGGATGAACCGAAACTTCCGGTCGATGGAGACGTGGGATTTGTAGCCAAAGAACGGGATGGCGAGATCGCTCGACGGTATGGTTCCATCGTCCTGCCGCTTCGCCTTCGTGAACTTAAGTGTCCATCGTGCATGACGATCCTTATGCGACATCTTTGCGGGCTTGTCCTGCCAGTCTTCTGGAATACGTCCTGCCCGGAGATCCGCTTTCTCAGCCTTCGTATTGCGCTGCTTTGGAGCAGCCACCAGTGTTGCATCCAGGATCTGGCCGGACATCGGGAGATAACCGGCGTTCCGCAGGGTCGCGTCAAATCGGTCAAACAGCCTTTCAATGGCACCCGCCTGTGTCAAACGCTCACGAAACAGCCAGACCGTTTTGGCATCCGGCACGCGGTCCGACAGCCCCAATCCCAGAAAGCGCATGAACGACAGGCGGTCGTTGATCAGATACTCTGTCCGTTCATCAGACAAAGTGTTCAACGTCTGGATGACCAGAATTTTGAACATCAGCACCGGATCAAACGGCGGACGTCCGCCTTTACTTCCGTCTGAATAGGCCAGAGCCAGCTCCAGATCAGGGCGGAACACCTCAAAATCCACAGTCCGGGAAAAGGCCTCCAGCTGATCGCCAAGCCCGCTCAGCCGAGCAAGGCGCTCTTCAACATCAAAGAAACCAGGCTGCTTCATCTTCCACCATCCCCAATCAACGCCGAAGAAATGGAATCACACAGAACAGCTCAGAGCCAAGGGTTTTTCGAACCCTCCACATGAAAGGAAGCCATGTGATGCGTTCTCGTGCTCCGAAAATTCGTTCGTTAAATCGGCGCCTCCTCGTCATGACTTGCCTGGGAACCAGCCTACCAGCCGGAATCATTGACGCCACATCCTTCTCGGAAGCACAGGCCGCTGCGACCGAACAGGAGGCGGAAAAATCTACTCCTCATCGGGAGGCCCGCTCACGTCGTCACGACATTCCCAGTGTGTCAGAACATCCGAAACCCCGACATGCGCGTACGGAAATTAATTCCACGGCAGATGAAACTGTTCACGTGTCCAGCATACAGCGGAGCCGAGGCGGCGGGATGATGCGTGTTGAAACTGCCCCATACGCAGTACAGACTATTACAAAATCGTTTATTGATATGCGGAGCCCCACAAGTACTGCCCTCGAACTCGTTCGAAATCTTCCAAGCGTTAACATTGCAGTCACCGATACGTCTGGCTTGCAAGGTGGGCGCATTCAAAGCCGAAGCCTGACAGATGCTGATATGGCACTCATGATTGATGGTGGCCCTGCAGCCAGCGCGGCGTATATGGCAGAAAACGTTGAATCCGAAGACGTCGACAGCGTCAGCATGATGCCGGGCTCGTCTCCAATTGATCTTCCCGTAACATCAGCAGCCGCTGGCGTTTTAAATCAGGCCACTCACGATCCCTCACACAAATTTGGGGGAACGATGGATTTTTCATACGGCACAAACAATCTGGCACGCCAGTTCATTCGACTGGAATCAGGAGACGTTGGAAACACGGGAAGCAGAGGGTTTGTCTCGTTCGCCCATACCCAGGCACGCTCATGGTTTGGCGGAGGCCGCAACGAGAAGATTCACGTGGATGTTGGCGTGCGGAAAGACTGGGCCAATGGCTCATATGCCCGCGCATTCATGGGATGGAACCTCGAAGACTTCGTTGTCGACAGATATGGCACCGCCAATCAGTTTTATGATTTCAAACGGACGGGAAATAGCTACGGACGGAAAGCTGAATTCGATGCGGCCAGTAACGATTACTGGAAAAACAACATCAACCACTGGATGCAGCTTTTCCTGACCGCGCCAATGCATGTTGTCCTCACACGACACCTGCATTTTGATCTCCGCCCCTACTACAACTGGGGACGCGGATGGAGCGGAAGCGCGGGCGCTTTTTCAGGCGCAACGAGCGGCAATACTTATAAATCCGGAGTGCCGGTTGCCACCGGAACTCCCGTAACCAGCTTTTTCTTGCAGGATGGCGCATTCAGCGTCGGCCTAACAGCAATTCTTGGATACGATATCGATAAGCACAATCACTTTGAACTTGGCTATTGGTACCAAAATCAGGATTACACCCAGCATTTTCCAAGCAGCGTGACGACTGCCGAAGGCGCTAATCCAAGCCCCAATAATTCTACTTATCAGATCTATCGAAACGGCAGCCGCGTTTACCCAGGCAACACGGCAGGCTTTGAAATTCATTCGTTATTTTTCCAAGACACTGCCAAATACTTCCACGACCACCTTTTGGTTAATGCTGGCTTCAAATATGTCATGTCGAATGTTTGGTATATCGTTTATCCAAGCAAGCAAAAGCTTGGACAGAACCTGACTGCCCCATTGCCGCATGTGTCAATTAGCTATCACTTCAATGAGCACCATCAACTCTACATGAATGCAGAAGGTGACTTCAGACAGCCCGCATCCTCTGCGGTAGCAAATACGAATATTGATGGAACATTGCCTAAAAATCAGTATTCGATCAGAGAAGAGCTCGGCTATCGTTATAACGATAAATACCTCATCGTCGATCTTGATCTGTTCAATTACAATATCACAAATCGCCTCCTTTCCACTTATGTCGGGAACAACCAGACTGGCGTCGTAAATGCTGGGAATCAAACCGCTCGCGGCGTGGACTTGATGGTATCAACACAGCCTATTCACGGGCTCAGCCCTTATTTTTCTATAGAATACCTCAACGCCACAACTGATACCAATATTGCTGCTTCAGATATTAACGGAAGTCTTACGGCCTTTGCGAGTAAAGGAAAGCAGGCCCCGTTAGCTCCACATTTCATGGCAAACTTTGGCCTGACGTATACCTATAAAGGCATTTTTGCTAACGGTGCCCTTCACTATACTGGCCCGCAATCCACAACGCTTGCGGGGGACCAGCGGATGCCAGGTTATTTCACAAATACGCTTTCACTTGGTTATCACTTCAAGCCTCTCTGGCATGCAAAGTCACCAACAATCCGACTGAACTTTACCAATCTTACCGGTGCCATCCTGCGAACAGGAGTTGTTGGCGTCGGCACAAATGCCAGCCAGGTCCGCCTTATGAACGGAAATCTCTCTAATACGGGTTCTGGTGCACAGTTTATTCTGGAACCCAGATTTACAGTTACAGGCACGGTCTCAACAGCTTTTTAAAAGTTGTGATAGATCTTTCACGAGGAACTTAAAGAAGACGGGAAATTCATATTCCAATGTAATTTCCCGCCTTTGAAAAGGAGTTTTTAGAACAAAATCTATTACTTAGGATGAGGAAATATATGATGCGCCGATAAGGTCCCAACATGCCTGGAGCGCCAATAATTATAATGAAGCGACATCCTCAGAAATTTCAAATTCACGAAACATTTGCCTGCTTCTAAAAATTGGCCGAAAGACTATGTATGTCGGAAGCAGAAACCACTCTCGTCCTCCTCGCCATGATCGTTGTAAGCAGTCTGGCCGTTAAGGCGCTTTCCAATCGTGTCCCTGCCCCTTTGGTTCAGATCCTGCTCGGTATTATTGCGTCTCTTCTCGGATTGCATATTGGACTGAAGCCAAGCCTGTTCATGCTGGTTTTCCTGCCCCCACTCCTTTTCACAGACGCTTTTCGTATGCCGTTGCGTGAGTTCTCAGAACTCCGTAGCGTAATTCTGTTTCTGGCATTCGGCCTTGTTGTGATTTCGACAGTCCTTTGCGGCTACGCAATTCACTGGATGATCCCGGCCGTTAGTCTCGCGGTATGCTTTACACTCGCTGCCGCCCTCTCTCCCACAGATACCGTTGCCGTCTCCAGCCTTATTGCAGGGCGCCGGGTGTCTGAGCGGCTGATCCATATCCTGAACGGCGAGGCTCTGTTCAATGACGCGTCGGGCCTTGTCTGCTTTCATTTTGCAATGATTGCCGCAATGACGGGAGAATTTTCGTACCGTCATGCTTTCAGTTCGTTCCTGCTGGTCTCGTTCGGAGGATTAGCCATCGGAGCTGGACTGGCATGGATTGCTGTACGCGCTGAGCGCATCCTGCTTCGCCGCGGATTTGACGATCCTCTCATGCAGGTTTTGATGATCGTGCTTCTGCCATTCGGTATCTATCTCGCAGCCGAGACAGCACATGCTTCAGGCATCTTGGCAGCTGTCGCCGGATGCATGGTTATCAAACTGACAGGAGTATCAGACGAAGCTGCAACCTCGACCCGACTGCAGGCGAGCACAGTTCTCGACACTGTCAGTTATGTGTTTAATGCCTTGATCTTCCTCCTTCTAGGGCTGCAACTCCCCTGGCTGCTTGATGCTGGGGTCGAGTTGGCTCACGAGCATAGCGCGCATTTCTGGCAACTCTCGTTACTGGTTGCGAGTGTTTATGCCATTATGTTCATTATCCGCTTTTGTGGAATTTGGGTTTCCATCATTCGCAGATGGGCAACTGCCCGGATGTCACACCGCACCTTCGCGTTCCCACATATCCTCGAGGTTGTGTTGCTCGCCTTCTCCGGTGTCCGTGGAGCCGTCACGCTGGCAGCAGTGCTTTCACTGCCGGCTATCGGGATTGACCCGGAAGCGTTTCCTGAACGCAGCTTTGTAATTACTGTCGCAACTGGGGTCATTGTTCTTTCCCTCGTTATGGCAGCGATCGCTATTCCGCTGTGTATCCGATATCTGCCACGCGATATGGCAGACAAGCACGCTCAGGAAGAAAGTCTTGCCCGCCAGCGCCTGCTTCAAGCGACTTTGCAGCTTCTGCACCGTGAACAAAGCCGCACAGAGAAAGACCGGAGTGAAGCCCTTGACCAGGCAGACAGTGATCATAGCAACGAAGATATGAGGCTAGAGGTTCTCGGACGCCTGCTACAGACCTATGAAAACCGCCTCAGCCAAATTGATGGCCCAACCCAGTCCCCAGTTTTGACGCGGACGACGGCGCTGCGCCGTGAACGGATCGAACTGGCATTGCGCCTGATTGTCCTGAGGCTGCAGCGACAAACACTTCATGCGCTGGTGGACGCACGCGACATCAATGATCAGACGGAATGGGACATTCAGCGTGAACTCGACTACGAGGAGCAGGTAATCCGCAGTCGCGTTCAGAGATTGCCGCAAGATATTTAAAATTAATAAATGAAATACATTTTATATAAAGTAACTAACTGAAAATATTTTTCTTTTTTCTGTAAAATTATAGAATATTAGATCTCAAAAACTCCTATCCTATTTTCGATTTTTTAAGCTCGCGTTCGATCTCAATAAGTCTGTGTTTCCGCCAGAGACCACCACCATATCCCGTCAAGGAGCCATCCGCGCCAATAACGCGGTGACATGGGATCATCAGCGCTATCTGGTTAGCTCCATTAGCGCGCGCAACAGCTCTCACTGCGGAGGGACGGCCGATTTGCCGTGCAATATCAGAATAGCTTCTGGTTTCACCAGCAGGAATTGTTCGCAAAGCCTCCCACACCTTTTGTGTAAAGGCGCTTCCGCTCACAGCAAGAGGGGTATGAAAACTGTCTGATCGCGCAGAAAAATAGGCCGCGAGTTCGGCCTCAGCCTGCTCCGATGGAGGCATGTGGCCGATACCAATTCCCCCCGGCGAGACCTTGTTAAGTTTCTTGAGCTCTGCGGGCAGCGCTTTTCGATCTACGAACTCTAAAAGATGCAGATGACTGTGACTGCTGACAGCCATCATATCGCCCAAAGGTGTCGGTATCCACGTCGCCTGTAAAAGCTTATTGGGACGCAATTCTCCCGGTGTACATCCCAGCAGACGAGAAAAAGCCGCCCGAAACGCACTTGCCGACTCAAAGCTGGCCTCATGTTGAGCCGTAATGACCTTGCCACCCTCGGCCAACGCTTCGAACCCTTCTCTCAGACGCCTCTGCCGCGCCATTTCCAAAAATGTCATTCCAAACTGTCGCTTGAAGCTACGGCGGATTGTAGAAGGGTCGTAACCCAATCTGATAATACAGTCTTCGGACCACCGCACATCAGGACGTGTATCCAAAGCTTGCAAAAGAGCCAAAATTGCGGGGTCGGCAAGCGCTGCAGCCTGAAGCGGATGACAACGCTTGCATGGACGAAAACCCGCTTCAATACAGTCCCCAATCGTCGGGTAAAACGTACAATGCTCGCGCTTCGGTTTTCTGGCCGGACAGGTCAGGCGACAAAACACCCCGGTTGACGACACACAAACGAATGCCTGTCCGTCGAAATATTCGTTCCGGGCAAGCAGAGCGGCATAGAGAGTGTCTGGGTCAGGAAGATCGAATAGCATTCATAAAACCTATAGCCACCAACTCTCAAATGTCGCCGGTTTTCAGGCGTTGATTTTTTATTTTCGGCGTAGCCTCTTCCTTGGCACCCCAATCCCCGCCAAGGGACGGGTATCGTTTTCTAAGGTTCGCTCGTCTAACGCCTCTATGAAAGACGCAGATTTCAATTTTCTTCAGTCCGCAGATGAAAACACGTGATCTCGGATGGTCTGCCAAGCCGCAGTGCAAAACCTGGCCACAACCCGGTCCCATTACTGACGTAGAGCGTCATATTACCCACATTGTAGCGCCCGGAGACGAAACCGTTATTACCGCGTGCCACCAAACGATCTAACCCCAAAATCATTCCGCCGTGCGTGTGCCCTGATAACTGCAGGGCAACGCCATATTCAGCTGAGACACGCGCATCCCCAGGTTGATGATCGAGCAATATGACCGGCGCTCCGTCCGGGCTCCCTTTAAGGGCTTCCTCTAAATCTGGGCCAGGCTGCCCATGGCCGGGCGCTGACCTGTCTGTCACGCCGGCAACTACCAACTGATCTTGCCCCTTGGTAACCACTGCATGGTCGTTCAACAGCATATGGAAGCCTAATCCCGACAGATGCTGCATCCAGTCGGAATAATTGAAAAAATATTCATGATTCCCGGGAATTGCCAGTACACCATCACGCGCCTGCAAGCGGCCGAGTGGCGCGACATCAGCACGACGCATCTCCACAGATCCGTCGATAAAATCTCCCGTCACAACGATCATGTCTGCGTCTGCCGCATTGGCACGCTCGACCATTGCCGCAGCCCATTTGGCCGGAAACAGCCGACTGATGTGCATGTCACTCAACTGGAGCAGCCTGTATCCATCAAACACCTTGGGCAGACCACGAATGGTGATCGTTACATCTTTGACGGGCGGTACGCGCAAAGCGTTCGCAACACTCACAGCAGCCAGAACTCCCGCAAGGGCGCCAATAGCCTCTCGCGCACCAGCGGAGATATGGACTGGCTGCCATTCCGCGAGAGCGAAGACCAGTGCACCAACATCGATCGCAATCTGGAACAGCGTGAGAAACAGGATTGCCCCAAAACCCCAGTTGAATAGGACGACGAAAGGTCGAGGAAATTCCGGAGCGAAAACGGAGCCCGATGAGAGCCTGGACCAGTAATGATAAAGCGCTGCGACGATCACCAGAACGCTTCCGAGCATTTTCGCAGCGAGAGGCAACGGAAGCGGCCAGAGCCAGTTCAGGATCACGACAAGGAGGGGCAAACCGAAAACAACAAGACGCACGGCAATCAGCCTCCTTGCATGAAAGCACCAAGAGACGACCATCGCCTCTTAGCCTTAGAAATATTCACTGCGTCCATGTGCTGGACGTCAAAACTACGCATGATCTCAAGACATGGGACATGCTTACATTTCAGGAAAAGCTCTCTCCAACCATCTCTTCGCTCTTCTTCCAAAGAGCCTCGGCATGAGCCAGATCGAGCGCATAAGACCGCACGCCCTCATCCCCCAGACCAAGCGACTGATCATCAGAGACGATTGGGCTCACGTGGCAGTCTTCACAGTAGCGACCACCTATAGCATCTGCATCCGCCACGATCCCCGCCCAAATTGATGTAGCGGCGCCTTCCGGGATGGTCTTGAACTGGAATGGCGGCTTTCCCTCCTTGGCCGCCTGTTCATTGATGCCTGTGACCATAGCCTCGATTGCTCCTGCAGGCATGTGACGAGGGAGTTCAGTCAAGATACCGCCAGGATGAACGGCTGTAGCCCGCACTCCACGAGCACGATGACGCGCGTCGAACGCGACGGCAAAGAGGATATTGGCGGTTTTGGAGCGCCCGTAAGCAACAAATGGCTCATAGGACGTGTGGTCAAAATTCGGATCTTCCAGATCGACATCTGAAAAGCGATGACCTGCGGACGATAAGTTCACCAGTCGGGCGCCATTGTTCATAAGCCCCGCTATCCGGTTAATGAGAACGAAGTGACCAAGATGATTGGTTCCGAACTGTGTCTCGAACCCGTTCTTCGTATGCCCGAACGGGGTAGCCATGACGCCAGCATTGGCAATGACCAGATCAAAAGATAGACCAATACTGTTCAACTGGTCCGCACACGCCCGGACACTGCCGAGATCTGCAAGATCCAGCGCAATCAGCTCAAATTGTCCTCCCCCAGATTCGGCGTCTGCACGAACCTGAGCAGTCGCATTTTCAGCCTTATCCAGATTGCGCACTGCCCCCACAACATGTGCACCATGAGCAGCAAGAGCACGTGCAGTTTCGATGCCCAGGCCCGCAGAAACGCCTGTTACGAGAATGCGTTTTCCCTTGAGGGACAGACCAGAGAGAACATCACCGGTTGTTGATCTTGCGCCAAAAATCTTCGTCATTCGTGAAACTCCTGGGCGTGGTGAAACCACACGCGAGATGATATATGGAGCATTGCTCCGTTTTACATATGCGGAGGCATCCTCCGTTTAACAAGAGGGAGCCAATGGCTGAGGACAAAAAACTTCGACGCAGACCGCGCAGCGATGGTCAGCGCAACAGAGAGCACTTGCTGAACGTGGCGAAAACCGCATTCACGGCAGGGGAGATCGACATTCCCCTGGATGAAGTTGCACGCCGTGCAGGCGTCGGGATCGGCACGCTTTATCGGCACTTTTCCAACCGCGATGCTCTCATTGAGGCTGTTTACCGTATTGAACTCGACCGCCTCGCAGACGCAGCCCCTGTCCTAGCCACGCAGCATCCACCAGTCGAAGCACTTCGTGCATGGATGCGCCTGTTCGTAGATTACATTGCCGCAAAGCAGGTCATTGCACCCGCACTTAACGGGCTGGTTGGCGGAACAAGCGCGCTCTATGCTCAGTCCGGAATTGTGCTTCAAAGAGCAATTGACACACTCGTAGCAGCAGCTGTTGCAAATGGAGATCTCAACGCTGAGATCGAGCCACTCGACCTGCTCCGAGCGTTGGCTGGCGTGTCGAACTTTTCAGCCGGTCCCGGGTGGGAAACAAGTGCAAAGCGCCTCGTCGACATTCTTATTGCCGGATCAAGGGCATCCTGATTGTAAACGAAAAAGGACGACTGATATTCAGCCTCCCTACTCTATCTAAAATGCTGTATGACTGCGCCGCGTTAGGGAACCTCCCTTGATACGTCCATAGAGCATTACTTGATCTGTTTTCACGAAAATAACGAAGCTTCATGATGATAGTCGGGTTTCCATAATAGAAACCCGACCTAAAAAACAGATCAGTGAGCCTGAGACGTCTGCCCATCATCAAGAGCGTAGGCGAGAATATAATCGCCTGTTCGTGTTCCCATGCCGGCGTGGCCTCCAGCGGCAATAACAATGTATTGCTTGCCATTGATCATGTAGGACATCGGGTTTGCCTGCCCACCCGCTGGCAGACGTGCTTTCCAGACAACCTTGCCGGTGCTTTCATCAACAGCCCGCAGGTAATCGTCTGCCGTCGCACCGAGGAAGACCAGTCCGCCTCCCGTCACCATCGTACCGCCGATGTTGAACATACCGGTTGGTAATGGAAGATTGGTGTGGGTTCCAAACGGCCCCGTATCACGGGTCGTACCAATCGGGTGCTGCCAGACGATTTTCCGGCTTACAAGATCGATTGCCGTCAACGTACCCCAAGGCGGCGCGTCACAAGGAACCATAAGCGGATTGAGCCATGGATGAACGTACCCGACATAGGGCGTACCATATTGTGGGCCATATACTCCGCCCTTTACATGAGGCTCGTTGCCGCTCCCGTCCCATGTCGGCACAAAACCCGCCTTTTCAACTGGTCCACGCGGTGCCATGCGCAACATGAAAGGAATGTAGTTGGCTGTGGAAATGACAAGTTTGTTGACCGGATCGACCGACGCGCCATTCCAGTCCACAACACCATCAAACGCCGGATAAACGATCGTTTCCTTTAGCTGCGGCGGCGTAAACTGGCCCTGATACGCGGCCTTACGGAATTCGATCCGGCATAGCATCTCATCAATCGGCGTAGCGCCCCATAGATGCTTTTCTGTCAGATCCTTGGGGGCAACAGAGGGAAGCCCAACCGAATACGGCTGTGTAGGTGTTGTCCAGTCGCCCGGAACAGCCCCTTGTGGCGTCTTTTTCTCCTGAACTTCCGCCACGGGTTTTCCAGTCTCGCGGTTGAGCATGAAGAACTCGCCACGCTTGGTAGTTTGTACGAGCGCTGGAATCGTTGATCCGTCAGGACCCGGCAAATCAATCAAAGATGGACCAACCGGGACATCCATGTCCCAGACGTCATGATGAACGGTTTGGAAATGCCAGCGCAATTCACCGGTTTTTGCATCCAACGCAATGATGGAACTACTAAACTTGTCGTCGAATGGACGTCGGTGACCACCAAAATAGTCCGGTGGTGCGTTGCCAGTGGGCAGATAGACAAGACCAAGTTTCGGGTCCGCCGTATAAACGCCCCACGCATTCGGCGTATCACGGGTGAGCTCGTCATTAGGCCCAGGAGTCCAGGTTTGCGGATTATGGCCCACGTCCCATGCCCATACGATCTTGCCTGTCACTGGGTCGAACGCGCGAACTGCACCGGATGGTTCAAACGTCGCCTGATTGTCGAAAATCCATCCTCCCGTAATGACCCGATCACTAATGATCATCGGGGGCGACGTCACAAAATGAAACCCGTCAGGAACGTGCCCCAGGTACTGCGTTAATGAAATGAAACCGTGATCACCAAAGTCTTCACAAGGCTTACCTGTCTTGGCATTAAGAGCCATCAACCGGGCATCAAGAACCGGAGCGATGATCCGTTCCGGGCATTCGCTACTCGCCCCTTCAGGCGCCTTGTAATAAGCGACACCGCGGCATGCGAGATATACGTCTGGTCCGGTGTTGGCCTTGGGATCATATTTCCATTTAATCTTTCCCGTCGCAGCATCAATCGCTTCAACCCAGCTATGACCGGTGCAGACGTAGAGAGTGTCGTCCACCTTGATGGGCGTATTCTCAAAATTGAATTCATGGCCACCATCCGTGCCGCCTTGATCTTCACCAGCATGCATGGTGTCACCGGTGTGCATACTCCATGCCAGCTTTAGGTCTTTGATATTGCTGGCATTAATCTGTTTCAAAGGAGAAAAACGGTCCTGCCCTTGCGTTCGGCCATAATATCGCCAGTCCTGATCAGGAACAGACGTATCAGAACCCTCTGTTCCATTAGACGCCAACTGCGCACTGCCAGAAATCCCGTTAGGCTGAAGCGCAGCAATTACAAGAGTTAAAAATGCGGCGGCTGTAACCCCTCCGACTGAATATGTCGCGACACGTGATATCGGTGAAAGCCGACCTCTAAACCATGGGAGCAGCGTCAAAAGGCCTAAGATAATGAACGCAACAAGCCGTGGCTCAAGCTCCCAGAAAGACAGGTGAACTTCTGCGATCGACCAGATCAAGGTGCCTAATATGGTAAGCGCTATAATCCATAAAGCGAGACCACGTCTGGCCCAAGCCAGAACTGCGCTCGCAGCCAATGCTAAACCACTAACTAGATAGTACGGACTTCCTCCCAAGAAAATAAGCTCTGTTCCCCCGATAACCAGGGTTAAACTCACCACGAAAATCAGACCACTTATCACCCATGGTCTTGATTTTTCCTGAACATCGCTCGACATTTTACCTCCAATGTGAACGCTATGCATCAAATTTGATAATTTTATTTTCTGGCTTTTGGATTTTTGCTTCAGTTACTTTTGCTCCTTTATTTATTATTCATAAATATCAGACAGATAATTTTTCTAATTATTAAAATAAAAAATTACCCACCGCATAAAGAAAAAGTAATATTTCCTTCAATATGAATAATTCGTATTTTCAGATATATTAATGAAACACGCATATCATATATTATTGACTCCATATTTATTTCACATCATTTCCTTTAAGGGAAAATTTTCATTTTTCTCATCAATCGACCGTGAATATCTTTTTTGTGATACTATGAAGAAATTGGATAATGAAAATGGAATCTTTGGCTCTAAATTAAATTTCCCAATATCGATCAATAATTCTTCTGGATAAGAAACGGATATTTTAATTTGAGATCGACCCAACTAAAAACTCCAATCGATAGTCATCTGAAAATCCATTGTAGATGACAACGGATTCAGATTATTACCAACACAGGAAGCAGTCTTCGGACAGATCTCGGGATCAACGGCCGTCCAATATTCAGAATACCCGCGAGCACCAAAAATAAAGGCATTGTTTTCAGAGCCTGACAGTATGCCTCAATTGCCTTCTTCGCAAACAATCGCCGTCAACTTGGTGTGACGGCCCCTCACCGTCAGGTAGGATTGCTGTACTTTCGGAGCTCTTCAAAAAGCGTGCGAATGACAGGTCGTACGCCGTGACCAGAAAACTGCTCGATATAATAATTTCCCAACCCAGGGATCGCAGGTAAAGCGCTGCACACAGCCAACCCGAGAGCCTCAACCAGATTTTGGGACGCCGGCCAGGGAACAAGAGCCAGAGAAGAACGCTCCTTGACCATCATGAGGGCAAGAGGCGTTGTGTCCACAGATTCAATCGTTAAAGACGTTTCTTCAAAAACACCGGGATAACGAGCCAAGAGTGTGTTCCATCCGACCGCATGTGACCTCACATCAAGGAGCTTGAAATCTGCCACCGCGTCTGCAGTCGTAATACGATCTACGTCTTCCGGCTGGCCGACCACCACATGGCTTATTCCCATTAACCAGCCAGGATGCTCACGCGTGGACATGGCATAATCAAAACGGATGACAAGGTCCGGCTCCCGGTGCCTCTGGGCATCTTCGATGATCAAATCCACCCGCACGGATGGATGCTTTTTCTCAAAGGCACATAGGCGCCGCGGTAACCAGCTCAGAGCCATAAGCTGACTTGCGACAAGCGAAACACGCTCAAGCTCACGCCGAGGAAACAAAGACGCAGATTTCGCCTCGATAGCCCTAAGAGAAACCTGCACGGTCGGCAGGAACTCATTTCCTTCCAGCGTAAGCCGAACCTTGTTGGCACTTCTCAGGAACAATGGCTTCTTGAGATAGGTTTCCAGCGCTAGGATCTGCTGGCTGACAGCGGCGGCAGACATGTTTAGCTCACGCCCTGCAGAGGCAAAACTCTGATGTCGCGCTGCGGCATCGAAAACGCGAAGCCAGTTCAAGGAAGGGATACGGTACGACTGCATCCTTAAAGCGTAAGCTCAGCTTATGCTTTCTGCCAAGAAGAAATATATTCCGATATCGCATTTAAAATTCTAAATCGATCCAGTGAGCCTTTCCTGACACGCCTTTAGCGGAAACTTCATGAATGCCAGTTCGTGCGACATGTCTCCTTATTCCGTTCCTGCTTCTGGCATGTCCGCCATCTGTCGTCGCAGAAGATTACCCTCGCCACATCACAGTCGCTACGGAGGGGACCTATCCACCATGGGCGTTTGCAAAGCCGGATGGCTCATACGCTGGCTATGAAATGGATCTCGTGAAGGCTCTCTGTCACCGGATGAATGCAACCTGTAAAATCGTTACGCAGGATTGGAACGGCCTTATTCCCGGGCTGCGCGTTGGGCAATACGACGCAATCATTGCCTCCATGGGCATTACAGATGAGCGCAGTAAAATTGTCTCATTTTCGCACCCCTACACCCATGCTCCGAATGGATTTCTTACCTCTGGCAAGAGCGCCCTCACCCATCTGCCCAGAGCTGGCATTCCTCTGGATCTGACCCGCTCCCCCCAAGATGCCAAAGCTGCACTGGAAGAGCTGAACCTTGCGTTCGCAGGGAAAGTGCTTGGCGTTCAAACAGGCTCGACCGCCGCAGGATTTGCCGAGGCTTATCTGCCGGGTTTGAAAGTCATGGAGTACTCTTCCGTCGACCAGTTAGGTCTTGAGTTAATGGCCGGCCGCATCGACATTGCCATCGCCAACGTCACGACCTTCAAGACAATGATCGAAGCGGCTCCCAAAGGCGCACTCGTGTTGACCGGACCTACATTTTCCGGAGGCGTACTGGGATCAGACACAACCAATATCGCGTTCCGACCAGATGATGACAGCCTGCGCAGCGCCTTCAACGCAGCTCTAACATCCGTCAACAGCGATGGAACCAATCAGGCGCTCTCTGAAAAATGGTTCGGCACGGATATTTCGATTCATGAATGACATCAAAACCCATGTCTCGCCGCCCGAGACATCTGCTCCGGATACGGCTGAGCAATCTTTTTCTGCTGATACAGGTTTCAAGCTGTTCGCCGCACTCGGCCCGGTCCCAGACGCCATCACTCTATTTCTGGATGGCCAACCGATCATTGCTTGCCCCGGAGATACTGTAGCCGTCTGCATGCTCCGGGCAGGCATCCCGTATAACCGTCTGAGCCCTGTCTCCGGTGCCCCGCGTTTGCCGTACTGCATGATCGGACACTGCTTCGAATGTCTTGTGGAGATTGACGGCATTGCCAATCAACAGGCGTGCCTGACGGTCGTACGTGACGGCATGAAAATCCGCCGTCAGTTGGGTGCGCCTCTGGCTTTGAAACACCCTGAAGTATGACACAAGACAACATTCCTCCGTACGACGCAGACGTTATCATCGTTGGGTGCGGCCCTGCCGGAATGACGGCGGCTGTCGAGCTCGTTCAGGCGGGCTGCTCCGTCATTGTTCTGGACATGCAGCCGACCCCAGGCGGCCAGATTTTCCGTAACCTTGAGGCTAATCTGCGCAACAATAACCCATCAGGGCAAACGCTTCTGGTCGCCCTTGGACCAGCCTATAAAGCGGGCGCTGAGCTGATCCAGCGCTTCCGGACATTCCGTGGGATTGACTATCGCCCCCAGACAACCGTGTGGGAAGTGCGGCCTGACGGAACCGTCGGCTGGTTACAGGGCATGAATGCTGGCTATGTGCGGGGACGTCAGGTTCTTCTGGCTCACGGCGCAATGGAGCGGCCCGTCCCATTCCCGGGATGGACGCTGCCCGGCGTCATGACCGCGGGGGCCGTCCAGACACTTCTGAAGGCAGGACACCTCAAACCTACCAGCAACGTTGTCCTTGCTGGCACAGGCCCTTTGTTGTTGTTATTGGCAAATCAGTTGCATCAACTGGGCATCAAACCAGCATTGATCGGCCGTACTGATCGCTTTGCTGATGCGCTTTTCGGCGTGAGCCATCTGCGTCCGGGTAGTTTACTTCCCCTCATAAAGGGGCTCGGATGGGTTGCGCGTCTCAGAGTTGCGGGTGTGAAGTCTGTGACAGGACTCAAGGATCTTGCCGCACATGGACACCAGAAAGTCGAAGCAATCAGTTTTACTGTGAACGGCAGACACCAAACGCAAGCCTGCGACCTGCTGATCGTCCATGACGGCATTGTGCCATCCATCGATATCCCCAATAGCGCGGGACTTCGCCTTCAGTGGGACGATGCAAATGCAAGCTGGCGCCCGGATACAACCTTTGACGGCCAGACAGCCTCGTCTCTCCCGCCAGAACTGTATGCCGGACGTTGCGTCATTCGCGTCACGGGGGATGCCCGAAGGATCGGAGGGGCAGATGCCGCAATGGCGCACGGCAGACTGGCAGCCCAATCTATCCTGGCTGATCTGGGTCGGGGAACAGGACCATGCAGCAAGGCTGTTCGTTCCGTCAGAAAGTCCCTCTCAGTACGACCATTTCTGGATGCTGTGTTTCCACCCGGTCTGTCTCGTGCCCTTCCAGAGAACGACACGATTGTCTGCCGTTGCGAGGAACTGACAGCTGGAAATCTACGGGAGAAGATACGCTCCGGTTTCAGAAACATGGATGCGCTACGCGGTGAAACGCGCTGTGGTATGGGTCCATGTCAGGGACGCAGTTGCATGGTGACAGCCGCCCGCCTGCTCCAGGAACACACTCCCGCTACCGCGTGTGTGCCTACGTTCAGAGGACGCCCCCCAATCCGTCCCATACCGCTAGGTGCGATAGCGAACCTGTCTGGCCTTGACCCCAGAGCCACCATACGCCTGACACTCGAAGACAAGCCCGAACATGGCGTAGAGGAGACGGTTGATGTTCCGGCAGAATGAAACCGCGCTTATAATTGGCGCCGGACTTCAGGGCTGTTCGATTGCGCTGTTTCTGGCAAGAGCGGGCTGGAACGTGACGCTACTCGATAAGAATGTCGCAGGGCGCCATGCGTCCAGCGTCAATGCCGGGGGCTTGCGGACTTTGATGCGCGACTGGCGGGAATACCCTCTTTCCGAACTCGCGATGCACCATTGGAAACATCTTGACCAGCTCGTCGGACAAGACGCCGCAGCGTCCTGTGAAATCCGCCTTGGAGTTGGTCAAATTGCCGTCGCACTTGATGAGGCCGAGCTCTCCTGGACGTATAACCGCGCTCAGGACATGAAAGAGCGTGGATTAGGCGCAGAAGAACTCCTGTCAGCAAAAGACGTCCGACAAATGCTGCCTGGCCTTACAGACAAAGCCATGGGGGGCCTCATATCGAGGGACGACGGACATGCAAATCCGGCGGCAAGTACCCGTGTCTTCAGAGAGGCAGCTATCGCCGCAGGTGCACAGATTGTCGAAAACTGCCGTGTTCTGGGGCTGGATCGGGTGCCCGGCGGCGGATGGGCTGTTGAAACCTCATCAGGTGCGTATGAAACTGGCGTTCTCATTAACTGCGCCGGGGCTTGGGGAGCACAGATCGCAGCCATGGATGGACAGACACTCCCCCTGAAAGTCGTTGCCCCCTCCATGATGGTTACGGCGCGGACGAAACCCTTTCTGGAACCCGTTGTGATCGGGATTGACCGTCCGCTATCGTTCAAGCAGAGCGCCGTCGGATCGCTGGTGATCGGAGGAGGAATTCTTGGAAAGCCCTGCGCGGACCATGATACCTCCTTCACCGTGATGGACCGGATGACGCAGGGTGCCGCGGCTACTCTGGAAGCCTTTCCCGGGCTGGGACATGTACCAGTCCTGCGCACATGGACCGGGCTCGAAGGCTCCACACCTGATGGAATTCCCTTCATAGGGCCAGGCAAAAACACGTCAGATTTCTGGAATGTCTTCGGGTTCTGCGGTCATGGCTTCCAGCTTGCCCCAGCCGTTGGCCATGTCGTGAGCCGATCGCTTGTCAGCGGAAAGGTTGATCCGCTTCTGACGCCGTTTTCCTGTGCTCGCTTTAATACGGGAGCCACAGGATGAACACACAAAGTCTGGCTCTCGTCGGGTTTGGCCCAGACGGTTGGGGGAAACTTCTGCTGTTAGCTGCGGTTCTGACACTGGCAGCAGCAGTGTGCAGCTTTGCGCTCGGCAGCCTTCTCGGCACCGCCGGCGCAGCTCTGAAACTTTCCCCAAACCATGCTCTGCGTTGGATAGGGACATTCTACACAACCCTGTTCCGCGGTATTCCGGAAATTCTGGTCGTCTACCTTTTCTATTTTGGGGGATCACTTGCCCTGACGCATCTAATGCATCTGGCAGGCTTCCCCGGTTTCTTTTCGCTCCCTTCGTTCGTCATTGGTGTTGTTGCCATCGCTCTGGTTTCCGGCGCCTATCAGACGGAAGCTTTTCGCAGTGCGTACTGTCGTCTGGAACGTGGGCAAATCGAAGCAGGCAAGGCCTGTGGGATGTCGTCTAATGTCTTACTGTGGCGCATCATAGCTCCCCAGACACTCCGATTTGCGCTCCCGGCTCTTGGCAATATCTGGCAGTCCGTCCTGAAGGAAACAGCTCTTCTGTCCATCATCGGACTTGTAGAACTTCTCCGACAGTCGACGATCGCATCCGGCGCAACACGGCAGCCTTTATTGTTTTATGGGGTGGCGGCCCTCGTCTATCTCATCATGGGGCAGACGACGGCTCTCGGCATCAGGGCCGTCGAAAAGCACTTTTCCCGCTGCTGGGGCCGATAAGATGGATTGGTCCTTCCTTTTCGAAACACTCAAAACGCTTCTCACGGGCGTTCCGCTTACGTTGCAACTGGCGGCAACGGCACTTTGCACCGGATTTGTTTTAGCCGCTTGCATAGCGACATTAGGAGAAAGCTCCTTTGCTCCCGCGCGCTGGTTTTCACGCCTTTATGTCATGCTCTTTCAAGGAACGCCCCTACTGGTGCAGATCTTTGTCATTTATTACGGGTTCGGACAGATAAATTTTCTTCGCTCTTCCTTTGCATGGCCTTTTCTGGCGCAAGCTTACTGGTGTGCCATTCTGGCCCTGTCGCTAAACACATCAGCTTATGGGGCAGAAATTATCCGTGGAGCTATTGCAGCCGTTCCTGAACGTGAAATCGAAGCCGGACGTGCGATCGGGATGGCAGGGCTTCTTCTGCGCCGCAGAGTTATCTGGCCGCAAGCTCTGCGATATGGACTGACCAATTACGGGAACGAAGCCATCCTGCTGCTCAAGGCTACATCGCTGGCCAGCGTGATCACGCTGATGGACGTCACCGGTCTCGCCTACAGACTGGTTTCAAAGACCTACCGTTCGGAAGAAATCTTCACTGTTGCGGGCCTGATCTACCTTGCGATGACCTTTGTGATCGCCACCTGCGTCCATATGCTTGAACGCCATCTTAACCCCAGTCGCCGGGTCTGACCCAGACAAGCCGTCTTTTCCGGAGTTTTTATGGAACCGTTCACGCAAGAAACAGCCCCGCTGCCCGGCGCATCCGTTATCAAAGCCCTCGGACTAACGAAGCGCTATGGCGTTTTGGACGTCCTTCAAGGAATTGATCTGGAAGCCCATGAAGGGGAGGTCATTTCCATTCTGGGGGCGTCTGGTTCAGGGAAATCGACTTTCCTTCGTTGTCTGAACCTGCTGGAGGTTCCCTCGGGCGGCGCTCTTAATATTCTGGGTGAGGATATTCGTTTCCGGCTCAAACAAGGCGAGCAGCACATTGCTGACGCGCGGCAGATCAATCGCCTGCGATCGCAGGTGGGTATGGTTTTCCAGAATTTTTGCCTGTGGAGCCACCGAACGGTTTTACAGAATGTTATGGAAGGCCCGGTCCACGTTCAGGGGCGAAACCGCCACGAAGTCCGTGATGAAGCCGAAAAAGCATTGGCCCGCGTCGGGATGCTGAACAGGGCAGAGTATTACCCGTCCCAGCTTTCTGGCGGCCAGCAGCAGCGTGTAGCGATTGCGCGCGCCATTGTTATGCGCCCGCGTGTCCTGCTGTTCGACGAACCGACGTCTGCGCTGGACCCGGAACTGGTGGGTGAAGTCCTGAAAGTCATGCGGGATCTGGCATCGGAGGGCCGAACCATGCTCATTGTGACGCACGAAATGGCCTTTGCACGGGATGTTTCAAGCCGGATCGTTTTCCTGGAAAAAGGCACCGTCCGAGCCCAGGGAAACCCGCAAGACTTGTTCAAAGGCGGAATGGATGAGAGCTTTGACAGATTTATCAGCCATTTTTCCCGGCCGGGCTGATGCCCTGTAACAGAATACAGCACATCATGCGGTTAGTAGACCGTGTGTCGGAAAGGAGTTGAGATGAAGACGTGTCAGATCCTGGGTGTTCCCACACAAAGTGGAACATCCGAAAGAGGATGCATCATGGGCCCGACAGCCTTCCGCATAGCTGGTCTTCCAGAGATCCTGCAGGACCTTGGATGGACGGTGACGGATGTGGGAGATGCCGTGCCTACAGAAATGCCAGACGTAAGCCATTCCAACCCCGCTGTGCGCAATCTGGATGCGATCATCGCCTGGACCAAAAGTGTGGGCGAGCGGGCCTATGAAATGGCCAAAGCCTGCGACTTTCCAATTTTCCTCGGTGGCGATCACTCCATGTCAGCCGGAACAGTCTCCGGTGTTACCCGCCACTCACAGGATCTGGATCAGCCGCAGTTTGTCCTATGGCTGGACGCACATACAGATCTGCACACCCTCCACACGACGACCAGCGGTAATCTGCACGGCACACCTGTCGCTTACTTCACAGGTCAGTCGGGTTTCGAGGGGTTCCCAGCTCCTGCCGCCCCCGTTGATCCCCGCAACATGTGCATGATGGGCATCCGTTCGGTCGATCAGGCTGAAAAACGCCATGTCGCTGAAATCGGGATTACGGTTTTCGACATGCGCGCGATCGACGAGCAGGGAATTGTCGCTCCGCTTAACAGCTTTCTGGACCGCGTCCGGGCTGCCAACGGGCGCCTGCATGTGAGCCTTGATGTCGATTTCCTTGATCCGGACATTGCCCCTGCCGTTGGCACGACGGTGTGCGGCGGGGCAACATTCCGCGAAGCGCACCTCATCATGGAAATTCTTCATGACAGTGGCCTTGTGACGTCGCTGGATCTGGCGGAACTCAACCCCTTCCTGGATGTCCGCGCAAAAACCGCCCTGCTCATGACCGATCTGGCCGCCAGCCTCTTCGGCCGCCGTGTTCTCGAACGTAAAACAAGGACCTATTGAGATGCCTTTTTCTGCTCCCGCCCCTTCACATCTCGCCTTTGTGCCGTTCGTGTCGGTCCAGAACATGATGGCGCTCGTCCATACGATCGGGATTGAGACCTTTCTGCGCGAACTTGGAGAATATCTGGAGGCTGACTTCAAGCGCTGGCCTGAATTCGACAAAACCCCGCGTGTAGCCGCTCACTCCGCCGAAGGCGTCATCGAACTGATGCCCACGAGCGACAGCAGCCTATACGGCTTCAAATATGTCAACGGCCATCCGAAGAACATGAAGGAAGGTCTTCAGACCGTAACGGCCTTTGGCATGCTGGCGGATGTCGCATCTGGCTACCCGGTGCTGCTGTCTGAAATGACGCTGCTGACCGCACTTCGCACGGCCGCAACATCCGCCATGGCAGCAAAATATCTGGCTCCGGCAAACGCCAAGACAATGGCCATCATCGGAAACGGCGCACAGTCTGAATTCCAGGCCATGGCCTTTCGCGAAATTGTCGGCATTCAAGCGCTACGTCTGTATGATCTCGACCGGGCAGCTTCGGAAAAATGTGCCCGTAACCTGAGCGGACAGGGCTTTGACATTACAATCTGCAAGACCAGTGAGGAGGCCGTAGAAGGCGCCGACATCATCACGACCGTCACAGCGGACAAGCAATGCGCAACAATTTTGTCCGACAATATGGTCGGTGCTGGCATTCATATTAACGCCGTTGGCGGTGACTGCCCGGGCAAGACAGAACTTCAGCGCGATATTCTGCTGCGTTCCACGATTTTTGCGGAATATCCGCCTCAGACGCGCATTGAAGGTGAAATCCAGCAGCTTCCGGAAGACCATCCCGTCACGGAGCTGTGGCAGGTCATTAACGGTGAGGCCAAAGGCCGCGCCAGTGACAGCCAGATCACACTGTTTGATTCCGTAGGTTTCGCAATCGAGGACTTCTCCGCCCTGCGCTATGTTCGCGACAAGCTGGAAGCAACCGGTCTGTACGAAAAGCTCGACATGGTGGCCGATCCTGATGATCCGCGCGATCTATTCGGGATGCTTCAGCGCTCCAAGGGCACGGATACGCCTTGAAACAGTATTCTGGCTGCCACCACGAGGCAGCCAGATCAGGCCTTAGAGGCCGCCCTGCTCGACGATGAAACGGGCGATTTCGGGCACGCCCTCGCCAGCGCGGATATTGGCGAATACAAAGGGCCGCACACCACGCATCTTTTTGCTGTCGCGGTCCATCACGCCTAAATCGGCACCGACATACGGCGCAAGATCGATCTTGTTGATAACCAACAGGTCGCTTCGAGTAATACCAGGCCCACCCTTACGAGGGATTTTGTCCCCAGCCGAGACGTCGATCACATAGATCGTCAGGTCAGCCAGTTCCGGGCTAAAGGTCGCAGCCAGATTGTCGCCACCGCTTTCCACCAGGACCAGATCCAGCCCTTCGAAGCGCTCCGTCAGTTCAGCGATGCCCGCCAGATTGATGCTGGCATCCTCACGGATAGCCGTATGGGGGCAGCCGCCCGTTTCGATCCCCTTGATCCGTTCCGGCGGGAGGGAGCCCGCGCGGGTCAGGAATTTGGCGTCTTCACGCGTGTAGATATCGTTCGTGATGGCGGCGATGTTGTAGTCATCACGAAAGGTACGACACAGCGCATCCATCAGGGCTGTCTTGCCTGTCCCCACTGGTCCGCCGATGCCGACCCGCAGCGGGCCGTGTTTTGCTTTCGTCATGTTCTGAACAACCTCGTTGTCTGGGTTTCGTGATGCATGGCCGCGAGGTCGGAGCGGAAGCACGCGCCCCCGACATCGTCCAAGGTCCGATGTTCCGTAACATTCACGGCGCGTGAGAGACGCGATTCAAGCTGGGCCAGAGCGTGCAGGCCGTCCGTCTGCCCGAGCGGGACCAGACGCACCGCCGCAGAGACGAGGGCGGCGATGGTGGCGTATCCACCCGACAGCAGCGCCTGCTCCCGCGTGATGCCACCGCGGCGGAAGACCAGCCCCTGCGCAACCGGAAGCGGCCAGCGCGTGCCGCGCAGTTCGGACGGATCGGGCGTAACCGGCCAGACGGACGCGGCCTTGAGGAAAGCCTCGCCCTGATAGACTGTTTCCTCATGGCGCTCCCGCGATGAGGCGCAGGCGCAGGCAAATTCCGCCAGCTCGCGCAGGCGGGGCATGTCGTGCGCGGCGCCCCAAGCCTCTTGAAGGATAATCAGGTCGCTGCCCGGCGCACCGTGTTCCAGCAGGCAGCCGACCCAGGCGCAGAGGGTTGCGACATCCGTGACGTCTCCGCTTTCCACCGCCCATTCCAGACCGTGGCTGTAGGCGTATCCGCCCGTTGGAAAGGCTGGCGACACCCATGACAGGAGGCGCAGGAAGGCGGCGCCTGTCTGCGGGAGCAGGGTTTCAGTCATGCGTGTGGTGATGGTGCCCGTCCCCGTGGTGGTGCGACTCATGGCCGCCCGCGCGGGGGGCGTAGGCCCCGCTTTCCGGATCGAACGGGGCTTCCACCCGTTTCACATGGCCACCCAGACCGTGGATCATGTCGGCGATGACATGATCGTAGCGCACGAGGATGCGATGTTCGGAAATCGCAGCGGGCAGGTGACGGTTGCCGAGATGCCATGCGAGTTGAAGCAGTTGCAGGGGGCTGTGAGCCGTGACTTCCATCAGCTCTTCGGGCAGGGCTTCCACGCGGATGATACGGCCATCCTCCAGGCGCAGCCCCTCCCCGGCCTGAAGCAAACGGGCATGTTCCAGCTCCAGCCGGATTTTCTCACCGTTTTGCAGGGTCAGCATCATCCGGCGACGGTGCCGCCCTTCATAATCGGCGGCGAAGGTGCCGCTGGCCTCGGTTTCGGGCCAGCTTCCGGCGGGAAGGATATCCAGGATTTGGGTCATCAGAACAGAAAATACCTCTGGGCCATGGGCAGGACCTCGGCGGGTTCGCAGATCAGGAGCACGCCATCGGCCCGCACTTCATAGGTTTCGGGATCGACTTCGATATGGGGCATGGCGTCGTTATGGATCATGCTGCGCTTGCCGATCCCGCCGCGCACGTTCGAGACAGCCGAGAGCGGTCGGCGCAGACCCAGCTTTTTGCCGATATCGTCTTCGAGCGCGGCCTGTGACACGAAGGTCAGGCTGGTATGGGTCAGCGCGCCGCCATAACCGCCGAACATCATGCGGCCATGCACGGGCTGTGGCGTGGGGATCGAGGCGTTGGGATCGCCCATCATCGCATACACGATGGCCCCGCCCTTGATGACCAGATCGGGTTTGACGCCGAAGAAAGCGGGTTCCCACAGCACCAGATCCGCCAGCTTGCCGACTTCGATTGATCCGACTTCATGGGACAGGCCATGCGAAATGGCGGGGTTGATGGTGTATTTGGCGATATAGCGCTTCACGCGGGCATTATCCGCCGCACCATCCCCGGCCAGAGAGCCGCGCTGGATTTTCATTTTATGGGCCGTCTGCCATGTGCGCAGCGGGACTTCGCCAACACGGCCCATGGCCTGACTGTCCGACGACATCATCGAGAGCACGCCCATGTCATGGAAGATGTCTTCGGCGGCGATCGTTTCGCGGCGGATGCGGCTTTCGGCGAAGGCGATGTCTTCCGGCACGCGCTGGTCCAGATGATGGCAGACCATCAGCATGTCCAGATGTTCGTCCAGCGTGTTGACAGTGAACGGGCGCGTGGGGTTGGTCGAGGACGGCAGGACGTTGGGCAGGCCTGCCACGCGGATGATGTCCGGCGCATGGCCTCCGCCCGCGCCTTCCGTATGGAAGGCGTGGATCGTACGGCCCTGAAAGGCGGCGATCGTATCCTCGACGAAGCCGCTTTCGTTCAGCGTATCGGTATGGATCATGACCTGCACGTCCATGCGGTCCGCAACGCTCAGGCAGCAGTCGATGGCCGCAGGGGTTGAGCCCCAGTCTTCATGCAGTTTGAGGCAGCAGGCCCCGGCGCGCACCATTTCCTCCAGCCCGTCCGGGCGGGAGGCGTTGCCCTTGCCCGCGAACGCCAGATTGACCGGGAAGGCTTCCGCCGCCTGAAGCATCCGCGCCAGATGCCATGGGCCGGGTGTGCAGGTCGTGGCAGCCGTGCCGGTGGCAGGGCCGGTGCCGCCGCCAAGCATGGTCGTAATGCCCGATGCCAGTGCTTCCTCGATCTGCTGCGGGCAGATGAAATGGATGTGGCTGTCGATCCCGCCGGCGGTCAGGATCTTGCCCTCGCCCGCGATGATTTCCGTGCCCGGGCCGATGATGATGTCCACGCCCGGCTGGATGTCGGGGTTGCCTGCCTTGCCGATGGCCGCGATCCGTCCCTCGCGGATCGAAACGTCGGCCTTGACGATACCCCAATGGTCGATAATCACCGCATTGGTAATGACCGTATCTGCCGCGCCCTCGGCCCGTGTGACCTGCGACTGGCCCATACCGTCGCGGATGGTTTTGCCCCCGCCGAAACGGACTTCCTCGCCATAAATCGTGTAGTCGCGCTCGATTTCCACGAGCAGCGCGGTATCGGCGAGACGCAGCCTGTCCCCGACCGTGGGGCCGAATTGTCCGGCATAGTCGTGCCTGGAAAGACGCATCACTGATCCACACTCCCCATGACATCCCCACGGAATCCGACAACGCGCCGCAGTCCTCGTAAAGGAACAAGCGTGACTTCCCGGTCCTGCCCCGGTTCAAAACGGATGGCCCCGCCCGACGCGACGTCCAGACGCCAGCCTGCGGCCTGCGCCCGGTCGAATTTCAGAGCCGGATTGACCTCGGCAAAATGATAATGGCTGCCGACCTGCACCGGACGGTCGCCTGTATTGGTCACCAGAAGCGTCTGACGCGGCTGGCCTTCGTTGAGCACGATTTCGCCTTCGGCGGGCAGGATTTCGCCGGGGATGGCGCCGGCTGTGAGGGATTCAGCGTATCGGGTCATGAACGGTCACCAGCTTTGTGCCATCGGGAAAGGTCGCTTCCACCTGCACGTCATGAATCATTTCGGCCACGCCCTGCATGACCTGTTTACGCGTCAGAACGCGGCCGCCACTGGCCATGAGTTCAGCAACGCTCCGGCCGTCCCGCGCGCCTTCGACGACGTGGTCGGTGATGAGGGCCACGGCTTCCGGATAATTGAGCACGACACCGCGTTCCAGCCGGCGGCGCGCGACGTTTGCCGCCATTGCCACCAGCAGCTTGTCCTTTTCCCGGGGGGTAAGTTTCATGTCCTGCTCCGTTCCGAACTCTGTGTCATGACCGCCATGTGGCCGGCATGGGGCGCCTGTCCCGCAGGACCGGCAGGATCTGCCTGATTGTCTTTTCCAGCAACCAGCCGCTGGATGCTACTCCGCGAATGATCAGCATGCCATTCCATGCTGATGCGGCAAACTCATGCGGCCCGACAGCCTCCAGCTTTTCCCTGACAGGCACAAGAAGCCCTTCTGCGGCGGGTGACACCAGCACCAGTGTGGCCACCGCAAACTGATCGTTGGCTATCGCTTTTTGTGCCAGGAGGGTCGCCACATCTGAACCTTCCAGACGCAGAAGATCTTCCAAAACTAGACGGCCATCCCGGCGCACCGTCAACCGGTCACGAAGATTTAGCACCTGCATGACCTCTCCTGAGCCGATCCGCCCAAACATACGGCTTTCCAGAAAAAGAAAGGTGGAGGAAGCCTCCATCTCAACCGTCATATGACGTCGCAACTGGCTACCATCAAAAAAGATCGTTCCGTGAGGTATCCAGTCCAGACGTGCCTGCGTGGCTATATGGCAAGAGGTGAGAATTTCTGAGGGCTTGTCTGCTGTGCGGGCTCGATAAACGCGCTCTGCAGCTTGGGATGTGACCAGTAGTTCCGTGTCTGGCCCACAGATAATGCGTCCTTCGATCCGATCTCCGCCTGCGATACCACCGGAAATATTGACCGTGACCGCCTCCAGAGCGCCCTTATCCACGCGCGGAAACAAGAGACGGCAACATCCTCCCTGCTCCAGATCACCGCATACTGTTGCTCCGTCTCGCAGTTTCGCAGTCAGGCTAAACCACCCTCTGGCACGCTGAAGAACAGCAGCAGTCATGCGAACTTCCCGCATTTTCCTGGTCGACAAAAAGACGTGTCAATCTGCATTTCAGATATTCCCACGCATGTCTTCCAGTCTTGTCTCACGTTCTGGCTTCAGCCAGATCCATCCAATAACAGACGCACCGAAAACAAACGCGCCAATCATTTCAAAATGCGCTGACACGAAGCCCGCGAAATCTGTGAGCATGCTCAGGCCATGCAGCTTATCCGCAAAAAGGTTAGTTATTTCAATGAGCGCAATCACAAACGCCAGCATAACGGATGCCAGGGTTAAGGCGAGATTGCAGGCGGTCCCACGCTCGGATCTTTCGTAAAGACCGTGCATCAGCATACTGTCCGCAGTGTCCAGCAACGCCATCCCGGCTGTAAAAAGCAGTGGGAACATCATGATTTCCCACACCGGCAGTCCATGCTCACCCTGGACGATGGAAATGCCGAGCAAGCTGATTTCGGAAGCCGTATCAAAGCCTAGCCCAAACAGAAACCCGACTGGATAGAGATGCCAGCTGACGGACACCTGTCGCAGTACAGGCTCCAGCATACGAGACAGCCCTCTTGGAGCATTATTAACCCTGCCGCTCTGTCTGCGCCAAAGATCGCGGAAGGTCAGTGCGTTCATGAGCGCCACCATGCAGAGGAACAGCGCCGAAACCCATGTTCCGAACAGGCCGCCGTGTACTGCGAATGCGTCTATCTGCGTATGATAACGCTGGCCGGCCAGAACAACGATGAGGGTCGCCAGACAGACAATCGTGGAGTGCCCTAGCGAGAAGAAAAGACCTGCGGCGCGTGCCTCTCTCTTCTCCCGCAAAGCCGCTCTCGTCACATTGTCGATAACGGCAATATGGTCTGCATCGAGAGCGTGCCGTAGCCCCAGTCCATAGGAGAGACCCGCTGCACCCAGCAGGAGCGAATTTTTATGAAAGAAAATGAAGGCCAGTAGCCATACCAGGCCATTGATCAATGCAAGACCCACAATCAAAAAACGCCTCTGCGGACATGGGCGGACACTGTTATCTGTCAGAGAGCCTCTCCCATTGTCTGACATGCGCTTTTGTCGCTTCACAAGACGAACATTGCTTCCCAAGGACAATGTCGCATCATGCATTTTTCCACAATGGCAACATCATCCGGGTGGGATTTATTCTCAGAAGTTCAGATTGGCCTGTAGATAATAATATCCGCCGTTATAGCCAAGTTGTTCGATCTGATAGTCATACTGGAATGCTCCAAGATAACGGAACTCCTTTGGGATGCGACGTTGCTTTGCATTGCCGACATTATTTCCCCCAAGCGTCAGCCCGAGTTGCGGCAAGACCTGATAGGAGACGGCAAGATTGGTCTCGAACCGCGCCTTATTCACATATCGCATGAAATCACTGTTCGAGTAGGCCAGTGGCCCTTCGTAATAGGTCAGCGACGATGTGGCATGTCCGTAGCGGACTTCATGCACAGAGACACCGAGCTTCTTGTATTGCCACGTTCCACCAAAAATCAGCTTGTTCTTCGGGGTGTAGCTTGTGATGTAGGCCGCCTGCTGGGAGTTGAGAAGGCTATTGCCGTTCCCGTCTTTGCCGACATGTGTCAGGTCGGTTTCGTTAAGATTGAGCGCTACGTCCCAGTCAATCTTTCCCCAGTGCTGTAGCCGCGTCTGATAACGCGCTGTGACGTCCAGCCCTCGTGTCCGAGTATTGGCTGCATTCGCATAATAGGATGCTGTCACAGCATTGGATTCAAGTGTGGATGGGACTGAGAAGCCATTCAGACGCAGGGCTTCAATTGCATTGGCTCCGTTATAGACACCGGCTGCCAGAATTCGATTTTTGATAGCAATCTGATACGCATCAACCGTGATGTGCAGTCTCGGCAGAGGATCCAGCGTAAACCCGGCGCTGTAGCTCATCGTATGCTCAGGATGGAGTGGCTTCGCCCCGATTAAACGTGCACCCGCGGAGTTAACGGGTAAATAGCCTGTCGCATAAGTCGGTGCCACAGACAGGTTGGACCAATGCTCCTGCAAAAGCGACGGCGCACTGAAGCCGTTGGAAATGGTACCCCTCAGAGCGAAATATTTGTTGAAGTCATAGCGGGTAGAGACTTTACCCGTCTTGGTGTCTCCAGCATCCGTGTAATATTCATACCGGCCCGCAAAGTCGACCTGCCAGTTTTTAAGCGGCCTTGTAGAGAGTTCGACATAGCCTGCCGTCACATCACGGTTGCTCTCACTCGCATTCTGGGGGCTCAGGCCGTGCAGACCCTGCGGTCCCGTGCCATAATATGAGTTGGCATCACCCGCCCTAATATCGAATTCGTCATATCGATACTGCGCGCCCATCGCGAGATTGATCGGACCAGCAAAAAGAGGCGTGTGGAAACTGCGATGAATTCCGAAATCGTTTGTCCATTGCGTGTTTGTAAACGCCATTTCATGGAACCGAGACGGTGACGCACCTGTCGCAGCATAAAGCGACGGATTGACGGTGTTAAAGAGATCCATGGACGTATGATCACTGCCATACGTCGTACTGAGATCCCAGTTCCAGCCGAATTTTTCTCCTTTTAGGCCCAACGTTACGCTGTAATCATCTTCGGTAACGTTCTCCTTTGGGCTGAAGCCATTGGTATACATGGGCCAATCCGTGGAGGCGACGCGCGCGTCCTGGTAACTCTCGCCGTAGCGATGCCCATACGTTGAAAAGGAATACAGAGACAGATCAGGAAGAAAGTCATACTGCATATTGTAGGACAGAGTTCCCCGATGCTGCCGCGGGTCTCCCTCATCTTTAAAATCGTATTTTCCGGTACGACTGTCCGGCGAATTCCGGATCGTATGGTCTTGGTATTTGTATTCTGCACTCAGATCGAAAAACCCATGCCCCATCAGGTCAAAACCGGCATTGATCGACTCACCTGATTGAAAGCCATCCCCTGCATAACGACCACCATTCGTGGACTGCATCGTGATGCCAGACTTGCGATGCTTGAGAATGATATTGATGACACCTGCGACAGCGTCCGAACCATAAAGTGCCGCAGCACCATCCTGAAGGATTTCCACATGGTCGATTGCCGAAATCGGGATCATATCGATATCGACGCCGTTTGATCCTTGCTGCGGCCCGGAATTGTTCGAAAGGACCGAAGTGGAATGCCGGCGCTTCCCGTCAACAAGAATAAGGGTATGGTTTGGCGATAAGCCACGCAGGCGAAGCACATCCACCATGTTGGCATTCCCGATCAGCAGCGGAGCACGTGTCAGAGACGGTGTCAGCTGTGTGAGGGCGTCGCGAAGGTCGGACTGACCGGTTCTGGAAATTTCTGCAGACGTCACAACCTGAATAGGGCTGGCGCTTTTTCGGACAGTCTGGTGAGGGTCACGCGTTCCTGTAACAATCAGCGTCTCGTCTTCTCTAGGGCGAGAGACATTTTTCTTCTTGGAGGTAATATGAGCGCTCGCTTTCCTAGGAGACTGAGCATCTGCACCATGCAGCTTCATATCGGCTGCATAAGCATGCATAGCGACCAACTGACTCGCCGCACATGTGAGCAACATCACACCAAGAGGAATTGAGAGTTTCTTCATCGCTGATGTTCTTCCCGTCCATCTGCCCCCTGCCCGTCGCCCAATTCAGACATCAGAGAGTTCAGAGCATTTCTCCAGTGATCCTCCGCATTTCGCTGATCACTCTGGAAGAAAACTTAACGGACTTTGAAACGATAACGGAATGTATGTTTTTTTCCGCCCCAGCGTAAGCTGATCTTATCCTTACTAAGGTGCATCGATATGGAAATTTCAGGCATGATTTCGTGGTCCTGACGATAATAAGTAACCACAAGTAAAAATACTGAAATTTACGAGAAGAGTATGCCATTTAGACGTAAACATAAGAATGGAGGGTAGGTTTAATTCCTCCCGTCCTCTATTTTTGATGAACCTTAAAAGTGAGCGTCAATTCGGCCGAAGTAATATCCGCCAGTCATTGGAACTTGAGCGGAGTTAGCATCATAAATTCTCGCTCCATAATTATTGTTTAGGTCGTTAACCCGACGAGGGCGAATATTGAAAATATTATTGGCTCCCACAGTGAGATGCCAGTGCGAATTAACACGGTATCCGACTTCAAGATCGGTAAGCCACCGTGGCGTATTTTTGAACTGTGCAAAGCACTTATTGGAATACCGTAAGGCACTAGCAACACCGTTGCTGACACACTGGGCACTGCTCGGGGTCCAGTCCTGATACGCCAGCATCGCCGTTGTTTCACCATACCGGGTCTGCCGCAGGTTGATATCCCAGTTATCAACCGTCCAGTAAGCATTCAGGATAAGCTTGCTGCGGGGATAAGACGTCGTGATGTAGCTGGCACTGGCAGCCGTCAAAAGAGGTGTCGTCACGCCATTGACGGTTGTAGTTCCTACATGGCTCAGGCGCGTCCGGTTTAGATCAAGAGAAGCAGAGAGCGCCAGATTTCCGTAGTTATGCAGATGCAGAAGATAATCAGCTTTTACGTCAAGACCCTGCGTTCGCGTACTGGCCCCGTTCGCAAAATAGTACGTACTGACAGCATTGGGGTCGAGGCCAGACGGCAGCACAAAACCTAACTGTTGAACGGCATTAATAGCCGTCTGCCCATTGGTCGAACCGCCCGCAATGATACGATCTCGAACATTGATCTGGTACGCATCAACTTCGACATGAAAGTCTTTCAGAGGCTGCAGAACAAAGCCTCCACTGGCATTTGTGGACCTTTCAGGTTTAAGAGCGGCGGCACCAAGAGTACGGGCAGATTCAGAACTGACGGGTAGAAGACCTGACACACTGGTTGCACCAACATTAATGGCACTAAAATGCTGTTCAGCCAGCGTTGGCGCGCGAAACCCGTTACTGATAGTCGCCCGAACGGCAATGCGCGGCGTGATATCATAACGCGTCGAAATTTTTCCGTTTTCGGTATTTCCGACGTCCGTATAATGCTCAAAACGACCTGCGAAATCCAGGTCCCAGTTTTTTGTCGGATGAAAGTCACCATCCAGATATCCCGCCCAGATATCGCGGCTCCAGTTTCCCGCATTCTGCGGTTGAAGGCCTACATATCCTGCCATTCCGCCAGCTTCGTAAGAGGGTGGCGTCCCCTCTTCGATTTTGTAGGTCTCAAGGCGATGTTCTGCGCCAAAAGCGACAGTGACCGGAACTCGGGAAGCAATGTTGAAGTTTCTCTTGAAATCGAGATTGTTCGTCCATTGCGCCATACGGTACGTTTCAGCGCGCGTTGTCGTGGGAGACCATCCACAGCCATCAGTCGAAAGATAGGGACTTGTGCTCCCAAGGTTTGCGGAACGCACGAGGCAATTGCTGCTCAACATGCCGGCGTTAATACTGTTTTTATCGCCTATATCGTTCTCGTCTGCGCCGTATGTGGTGCTGAGATCCCATGAAAAGCCGAGAAAATTATTCCCTTTCAGACCGAGAGTTGCCGCGTAATCATTTTCTTCAATCGTTTCGAGCGGAGAAAAACCATAAGGGTAGACAGATGGGAGTGTACTGGGAACGCGATAGTTCTGATAAGATTCAGCATGCCGATGTGCATATGTGATCAAACCATAACCTTCGATACCCTCCGTCAGCTTCTTCCCGAAATCTATACTCAGGTTCTGTCGGGTTTCCTCTGGCGTGCTTGTAACCTTATTTGAATCTTTGGGCACCGAGACTGAGCCGGTATACATTGAGGTTCCCGCACCTGCGGGCTTGTAATTCAACAGGCGATGATCTTCAGTATACGGCACCATATGATCCGTATGATACAACTGACCGCTGATGTGCAGGTATCCATCACGCCCCAAAGACAAGCCACCGTCGACACTGGCCTGATACTGCCACCCATCGCCGTTGTAAGCATTGGCGCCGGTCTGAAAACTGGTGTTCAGGCCGTGATTTGTCTTCTTGGTAATGATGTTCACCACACCTGCGATGGCATCAGATCCATAGAGCGCCGCCGCACCATCCTCCAGAACCTCGATATGGTCGATCGCGGCCGCCGGAATCATGTTGAGGTCTACCGGCGTCGCCCCGAAGGCAGGACCCGCATCTGCATAGATATTCGCCGTCGTATGACGTCTCTTGCCATCTACCAGAACAAGAACCTGGTTGGGATTCAGCCCTCGCATCCGAAAGGCTGATGTCAGAGCTCCCGCATCATTTCCCATGTTGCTGACGTTAATGGAAGAATATGTGCGTGTAATGGCTTGAGCGAGGTTCATTTCTCCGGAACGACGCAACACCTCGGCCGAGATAACGGAAATTGGCGTTGTGCTCTGCCTGGCTTTACGATTTGTGGCGTGTGTTCCCGTGACAATCAGCGTCTCATTGCTGCCAGCCTCAGCAGAATGACCTGGCTTCGTTTTTGCGGAATGCTGCTTTACGGGCGCAGACTTAGCTTTCGAGGAGCCCACAGCATCTTCTGAGTAGGCGCTTGCACCCAAAAGCGACGAAAACAGGCACGAAGTTACAAAGAGGGATTTTCTGATTTTCATGAAGACGTTTTCCAGGCAGGAACCAGCGGTCAGTGAACCAGGCTCTCCTACAGCCAACCTGCTGCGAAAAGGATGAAATAAATATGAAACCGCAGGTTATATTATATAATATTTCTTGATTAATTATCGATTTATATTTCTAAATTAATCCTGATGCTTGCATTTAGCTAGAGAAATACCGGGAGCTCCAACTTTGTCACATTGCAATCGCCGCACTCTACTGCAGACTGCCAGCCTCGTCCTTCCTGCTATCGCCACGATCGGAGCGCGATCGGTTGCACATGCCGCAGAGCTGAAACATGCGCGGCTTAATGTTACAGAAAATCCCTTTGGCCCCTCTCCTGCCGCAAAACGCGCCATTGCACAGAGCATTTCGCAAGCCGCTTACTACGTGGAAGACGAACATGCTCTGCGAGACATTATTGGAAAGCGGGAAAATCTACCGCGTGAGAAAGTCGCGCTTTCCAACGGCTCACTGGATGCTCTCTCTCTTCTTTGCACCGATATCGGCCTGAAAGGTCATATCATTGCCCCTCAACCCGGATATTCCACTCATTTGTCATACGCTGCGCGTCGCGGCGTTGAGACTCGTTTTGTTCCACTAAAAAACCATCAGGTCGATTTGGCGGCCATGAAAAATGCCATCAACGCAGAAACGGCCCTAGTCTATTTATGCAACCCCAATAACCCGACAGGTCAGATGATCCCACACGATCAGTTGACAGCTTTCTGCCGCGAAGTTGCAAAAAACATTCCAGTCATCATTGATGAAGCTTACTTTGAACTGCTTCCCGCCGCGATGCAGCAGACAATGGCGTCACTCGTTCAATCTGATCTGGATATCATCGTGACGCGGACATTTTCAAAAGTCTACGGAATGGCCGGCCTCAGAATTGGATATGTTCTGGCGCAACCAGCGCGCGTCCGTAAGCTCTACGGTCTCACAACAACATCTCGCAATCAGCCTGGATACGCCGCGGCAATGGCGTGCCTTGGTGATGAACACTACTTAGCCGGTGCGATTGAATACCTCAAAACCTGCCGAAACATGCTTTACAAGATTTGTGACGAGAACAAACTTTCGTACCTCGAAAGCCAAGGAACGTTTGTTTATATCGACACCGAAAGATCCGCCTCGGCAGTAAAAGAAGCGCTTGCACAACGGGGCGTAGATATCCGGACGTTCGATGCTCCGGGTTATGAAACATGGATCCGCGTGGGAACGGCAACGCCAGACGAACTCAAATTTTTCCAGAAGACGTTACCTGCCGTTTTGGCGGCTGTCTCTCGAAGTCCCAGGCACGGATAATATAGACAGGCTTCCGAGAAAGCTTAGAGCATATAGGCATTAAAGCTCTATCCTGCCGTGTAATCAGGCCTGCTTTAGCTCTTTGCAGAAACAGGTCTGAAGTGATCATGATCAACGGGGTATATAAGCTTATTTTTTAATTCGAAATGCCTTATCCCGATTATGAACTCCGAAATGAGCTCTGATAACAGGGCTTTCACCCGCATTCTGAGCAATAAAAGACGACCCCCTCTCAACCAATAAATCTCGTCGCTACAAAATTTTTGCTGAACGCCTTGAAAACATACCGTCCGGACGGTATTTGAAAATCTATGGCAAACCTTTCCAAACGCACCAACCGTCCGGAAGCCGTGAAAAGCGACCTTCTGAATGCTGCCGCGCAGATCCTGACAACACGTGGGATTCAGGCCTTCACACTTGAGTTGGTGGCGAAGGAAGCGGGCGTGAGCAAAGGAGGTCTTCTGCATCATTTCAGCAATAAGAAGGCTCTCCTCGATGGTCTTTTCATCCGGGAGATGGAGGCCTTTCGACAGCACATTCTTGCAACGATGCAAAATGACCCCGTCAAAGTCGGCCGTGCTGCACGTGCCTACATTGGCATCGGACAAGCCCCTACATCCGCACCACCAGGCATTATTCGTCATCTTCTGGCTGCCATGCTGATTGATCCACAAATCAGTCAGGAATGGACACACCATTATTGGCAAACCATCAAATCCATTGGACTTTTCGAGAACATCACTACACCCCAGCTTCTAGCGTGCTTAGCGATGGATGGCTTGTCTCTGTGGGATATTCTTGAAACCGATCTCCTAAGCCAGAAGAGCCGCGACGATCTGGAGAAATTCATGATCGAACTTACAGGAAAATCAGAGAAAAATTCCTGAAATGCTTGGGTATCTCTATATTTTCATCACGGTCCTTTCTGAAGTCGCTGCGACCACAGCTCAAAAAGAAACGGATGACTTCACCAAGATAATTCCTACGGCCATTATGGTTGTAGGATACGTTTCGTCATTTACATTTCTCTCACTCTCTCTTCGACTTGTCCCTATGGGAACAGTTTACGCAGGATCAGCCGGGCTTGCTATTGTCATGGCAAATCTCGCTGGCTGGATCTACTTCCGTGAAGGACTGGATTCATCCCAAATTATTGGCATTGTTCTTATTTTACTGGGAATTTCAGTAATAGCACGTGCGCGGGTAGCAGGATGACCCACCTTTCTCTCTTGGAAAATACGCTGCTTGCTCGTTGTCGTTTTCCTCGCATCGCTCGGGTGATAGCAACAATACCAGCTCTCTGGCTTGCAGGGTGCAAACCGGCAAATACATCAGCGCCCCCATCAACGTCTCCTTCCGTGCAGACGATGCGAGTACAGAGTGCCGATTTGGAAGCTCAGTCCTTCATTGGCACGTACCAAACAAGGCGCACGATCCCATTGGGCCCGAGCCAAGCGGGCCGGATAGCGACGATAAAAGTTGTTAACGGCCAGTATGTGCACCAGGGAGAGGTACTGGTTGGTTTGGAAAATAGGCTCTTACTGGAAGCGGTAGCGCAGGCCCAAGGCGAAGTCGACGCGTCGCGTGCAGACGCCAAGCAAGCTGTGTCCACGCTCAGAAGAAGCCAGGGATTAGATGTTGCGGGGGGAATTTCAAGCGGAACTTTGGAAGAACGTGCCGCTTTAGCTGAGGCTGCTCAAGGAAAATACAGAGCCTCCATCGCCGCGTTGCATCAAGCTCAAATCCAGCTGGCCGAAGCAGATATACGCGCACCGGAAGATGGGTGGGTCATTAGCGTTTCAGGCGTAGCCGGACGTCTTGAAGATGCAGGAACAGAAGTCTTACGCCTAGCAGCCTGAGAGCCCGATATTCACGTCAAGGTGCCTGCCCGGTCTCACTTTAAGGTTGGTGATGCGGCTGAAGTTACCGATCAATCAGATCAACACGCTCAATTTGTGCATGCAAGCGTCAGAGAACTTGGCCCTGTCGATGAGACCTCCCAAATGCAGGACGTCTACATCCGGCCGGATCATTCTCTTCCCGTGCCCTTAGGCAGTCTCGTCACTGTTGCGTTGGCTCCTCCCGTTCAGCCACACGCAGTTCGCGTTCCTCTCACAGCACTTATCTCGGATGATCAGGACCATGCGCATCTTTGGAGCCTCACAGAAGACAAAGCCCCGCAGCTTGTTCAGACATCTGTCATCATCGTTGGACTAAGAGGGGCAGATGCCCTTGTTGACGGCCCAAAGCCACAAACACGGATTGTCACCAGCGGCGTAGACTCACTCCAAGCAGGAGAACGCGTTCATATCTCCAGCATTACAAGTGAACGCTAATGATGGACCGTTTCAACGTCTCCCGGTGGGCTGTTGGCCATCCAGCTTTGATCATTTTCATGATGGTCGGCCTTTTCCTGGCTGGTGGCTACGGCTTTCTGAACCTAGGGCGCGCGGAAGACCCAGCGTTCACCCTTAAAAACATGATTGTTTCGGCACAGTGGCCAGGCGCGAGCGCTGAAAAAATGCAGCGACACGTTGCAGAACCGCTGGAACAGAGCCTGCGAAACATTGAAGCCATCGATATTCTGAGCACCTATTGCGTATCATCAGCCTGTGTCACGCAAGTTTATCTGAGAGACGATGAGCACAAAGAAAAGGTTCCAGCAATTTGGCAACAAATTCGCAACAGACTGACGGACCTCACACCCGACCTTCCAGAGAATGTCACACTAGCGGCTAATGATGACTACGCAGATGTCTACGGGTATGTTTTTGCCCTGACCGGCGCAGAGAATGCGGCACTTATTAGAACGGCAGAAACATTGAAGAGAGCATTTCAACGCGTCCACGGCGTTGGAAAAGTTCAGATCAGTGGCGAAGTCCCCCAGCAGATCAATGTTGACCTTGATCTGCAAAAAATTGCTGCCCGAGGACTGGTTCTTGAGGATATCGCACGGTCGCTCCGGCAACGATCAGTTTTAGGGGCCGCCGGGTCAGTAGACTTTACAACGACCGTTCCACTGAGTATTTCCGGGAACCTGGAAAGCCTGAAATCTGTCGAAGATACGCCCATAGCTGGCCAGGCTGGCTCGTTACGGGTCAAGGACGTCGCACAGGTTACCCGCGATTATGCAAGCCCTGCCCCCTCCGTAATCCGGTACGGAGGAAAGCCAGCAGTCATCATTGCAGTCGCGATGTCTTCAGGCGGAGACGGCCTTACCCTTGGTACCTCACTCCGTAAAATCACGAGTGCATTCGATCTCCCTGCAGGCATGAAATTGACGCAGGTGGAAGACCAAAGCCTTGTGATTGGAGAGGCTGTAAACACGTTTCTAATAAAATTTGCGGTTGCGCTCATCGTTGTTCTTCTGGTGGCTTTCGTAAGTCTGGGATGGAGATCCGGAATTATTGTCGCCTGCTCCGTTCCCCTGACACTTGCCGGCGTCAACCTTTACATGGGTATGAAGCATATCGGGCTGGATCGCATCTCGCTTGGCGCCCTCATTCTCTCTCTCGGCCTCCTGGTCGATGACGCCATCATCAGCATTGAGGCCATGGTGGTGCAACTGGAACAGGGGAGCAGCCGGGAAGAAGCAGCCTCTTTTGCCTGGACACACACGGCCTTCCCCATGCTGACAGGTACACTTCTGACTGTTGTCAGCTTTCTGCCTGTCGGCCTGGCCACATCCACGACAGGCGAATATGCCGGTGAAATTTTCTGGGTGAGCGGTGCGGCGCTCCTGTTCAGCTGGATCGTCGCGGTTGTCTTTATTCCGTTTCTAGGTGTTCACCTTCTGCCAGAACCAAAACATACAGCAAACGATATTCCGCAGATTTCTGCGGGAACGACAAAGCTCCAGCAAATCCTCTTATGCGTTCTGAACTATAAAAAAGCTGTGGCTGCAGGAACGATTGGTCTTCTTGCCCTGGCATGTGGTGGTTTTTTCTTCGTTGATCAGCAGTTTTTCCCACAATCTGACCGTCCGGAACTCATTGTGGACGTCGCAATGCCCCCCGGTACATCCATCAAAGAAACAGATCAGGCCATCGGCTTTCTGGAGCGTCATCTCGCCGGTCTCTCCTCACTGCGTCACATGGAAGCGCATATCGGAGACGGTGCGCCCCGCTTTTATCTGCCATACGCTCCCGCTACCCCCAGTGCCGCACATGCGACCCTACTTTTGGTCGCGAAAGATCTGAAAGCCCGGGAAGAGCTCGCTCGTCAGATTACGACAATTCCGGTTCCCATCACCGTACACCTCCATGTGCAGCGCCTGTCCTTAGGCCCTACAGCCGATTTCCCTGTACAGTACCGCATCATCGGCCCTGCCGCAGACAAGCTGCTTACAATTGCCCATGAAGTAAACGCAATCGTAGCTGCGACTGGCGTAGCAGTCTCAGTACAATCCGACTGGGGCAACAAAGCTCCGACCCTGACGCTGGAAGCGGATCCTGACAAACTGGCACGCTTCCAAATAGACCGTGCCAATCTTGCTGCGCAGCTCCAAGCAAGTATTTCTGGTGAAAACGCAGGAGACATTTCTAAAGATCACCATGCCATCCCCGTGATTGTACGCGCAGCGCAAAGCATGCGTTCTGACCCAGGGCAGTGGCACTCCATGCCGATCGAGACAGGGGTTGGAATTCTTCCCCTTGGTCAGCTTGGAACAATACAGATGACAAGCGCCTTTCCGATCATATGGCAGAGAAATGGTGAACTCTGCATGACCGTTCAGTCCGGTGTGGCTGGAGATGTACAGCCTTCTCGCGTCCTGCAGCTTGCGGCTCCCGCAATGGATGCGCTCCAGCAAAGGCTTCCGGCAGGTTATCGCATTGAAATCGGTGGAGATGCAGAACTCTCATCAACAGCAAATGATGCGATCTTCGCGCTGTTACCGGTCACAGGCGGCTTGATGCTCTTGTTCCTGATGCTTCAGTTACAGAGTTTCAGCCGTTCTCTACTGGTCATCTTTTCAGCTCCGCTTGGCATCATCGGCATGGTGGCTGGCCTCCTGATATCTGGTGCGCCCTTCGGATTTGTCGCTTTGCTTGGGCTGATTGCTCTAGCAGGCATGATCATGCGGAACACAATCCTTCTCGTTGATCAGATCCAGGCCAACCATATCAACGAGACTTCGCTCCATGATGCAATCATCAAAGCGACGCTACTGCGTGCCCGACCAGTCTGCCTGACAGCCATAGCAGCTGTTCTGGCCTTTATCCCTTTAAGCTTCAACGTGTTCTGGGGACCTATGGCCATTGTCATGATTAGCGGCCTTATCGGCGGCACTCTGCTGACGCTTGTCGCCCTACCTGCGTTTTATGCGCTTCTGTTTGATCGCTCACCGTCAGCATCTAACGGTTCACGTCATGCCTAAACCATATTTTGGATCAAAAAAGGCGTTTATCGTCCTGTGTGCTGCTATCATTGGCTTGGACGGATGTACCATGGGGCCAAATTTCGTCAGCCCAAAGCCGGTTCTGGCTGATCACTGGCAAAACGCGGCTCCTCCCCCGAGCGATCAGCACGCGGGAGCTCAATGGTGGACTGTTTTTAACAGTCCCTGCTTAAATACTCTGATACGTCGTTCCGAAAGCGGCAATCCAGACCTCGCCATGTCGCGTGAGCGGATCAGAGCCGCCCGAATACAGCGTGGCGCCGCATCGGCGGAAAGTCTTCCTACACTGAATGGGCAGGCAGCTTATAGCCGTGAACGGCTTGCCACAGCGGGGGTAGGACAGGTTCTTCAACCACTTCTTGGTCTCTCTTCCAGCACTACGGGCAATGAGCCTGAAGGTGTGTCTTACAACAACTACAACATTGGTGCCGTAGCTTCGTGGGAACTCGATCTGTGGGGCCACCAACGGCGCTTGCAGGAAGCCGCTGCATCTGAGCTTTTAGCCGTAGAAGCCGACGCAGATGCAATGCGCCTTTCCAATCAGGCTGAAATTGCTCGAACCTATTTCCAATGGCTCGACACGAACGAGCGCCTCGAACGATCAGAAGAAACACTCGACATCGCACAAAAATTACTCTCGATTGCTCAGACAGTGCGTGCACATGGGCTTCTCGCAACTATCGACCTTGATGAGCAAAACACCTTTTACCGCACCGCCCAGGCTGAACGCGACAAACTGGCTGCGCAAAAAGCCTCGCTTTATCGAGCGTTGAGCACCCTTGTTGCAGGCAGACCTGATGCCGCAATGCCAGAGCTTAACGCAAAGACCTCATTGCATGACATCAAAATTCCGGAAATTTCTGCCGGTGTTCCTTCGGAAATAGTGCGTAAGCGCCCTGATATCCGTGCGGCAGAAGCACGCCTTCACGCAGCAACAGCAGTGATCGGTATGGCAAAGGCCGACTTCTACCCGCAGCTCACGCTCACGGGCCAATTCAGCCTGGATGCCCTGACAATTGCAGAACTCGGATGGAATGCACGGAATACATCCTTTGGCCCAACCCTCTCTCTTCCTATCTTCAATGGCGGGCGCCTCTCTCGACAGCTGGAACTTCGTCACTCCGAGCAGCGCAGCGCAGGACTTTATTACCAGAGTACTGTTTTAAACGCATGGGTCGAGGTCGAAAATCTTCTGGCAAACCGCACACTTCTCCAAGAACGGCACCAAAGCCAGAATTCTCTCTTCGAAGAAAAAGAAGAAAAGATTCAAATTCTTGAAAAACTATATTACCGCGGAGAGATTGCTCAGAAAGATCTATTCACGTCAGAAATTTCAAACGTAGAATTTCAGAACGACTTTACAGGAACGCTAACTGAACGGCTCATCAATGCAGTAGATCTGACAACAGCCTTAGGTCAATAGACTCGAAATAGGGACGATTTAATATTACTAAAAATGTTACTGTGCGATGATCGCACTAAGAAATATCGCGGCGTCAAACGTATCTCACCTCAGAAGTACCCGTTACTCCTGTGTATACGTATAGACAACCAACAATCAGCTACTCCCCCGCTTTAGCGACAGGGGAATAGCATTCTGTCATTCACAAGGCTGGTTTTGTGCCGCCATGGAGCTCCAACCAGCTCCCCGCAACATCCACCGAAATCGTTGCAGGCTTATAAGATTCTTTGGGCGCAAGCATGATGTTTTCTACGTAAGTCTGAGGGTTTCGATCATACAATGGAAACCAACTCGACTGGACCTGTATCATGATCCGGTGTCCCGGCAGGAACGTATGATTGACCATCGGCAAGCGCACTGGATAGACCTGCTTCACATTCGCAGGGATCGCTTCGGGGTGCTCAAAACTTTTCCGATACCGCCCACGAAGAATATTTCCAGAAACCATGAGCTGGTAGCCGCCCATGGCAGGCTGTTGAGCCACTTCATCTGGGTAAACGTCAATCAGCTTCACAACAAAATCGCCGTCTGTGCCTGTCGTGGCGGCAGTCAGATGCATCAACGGCTCACCCGTTACAGTGAATGGCTTCGTCAGAACGTCAGACGTCAGAGACAGAACATCGGGCCGCGCAGCAGCGTTACGCTGATCCGTCGCCAGCCACCAGCGCCACTCGGAGCCTGCCTGCCCTTTCGAAATGACAGGGCGGGAAACATAGGACACCGGATGTTCAGGATCAGAAACATAGCTCAGTTGCCCTGCATTAACCGGAGGCTTGCCAAAGCTCAGCCCATGATTGGGCTGAAAACGCAGGATTGAGCATTGGCTGTCACAATCTGGCGAAGGAAGAGCATCCATAGTCTCCCACTCGTTCTCGCCTGACCGATAAGCCGTCACACGCGCGGGTAACGGGACTGTTCCATCCTTGAGATAATGCGCAAGGAACGGACTCAGGACATGTTTTCGAAAGTACAGCCCCGTATCGGAATGAAGATCCACTGTCCCCAGCGTACTGGCGGCATGAATTTCACCCCCGTGATTCCACGGCCCCATTGCCAGCCAAAGATTGGATCGTGCATCGGAATTCTTACGCAACGCGTCGTACATCGCGATGGCGCCATAGTTGTCTTCCTGATCCCAGAGGCTGTGAACCAGCATCGTCGGAACCTTCAGACCTTCTTTAGGCAGAAGTCGGTCAAGCGCCTGCAACTGCCACCATGAATCATACGCGGGATGAGCCAAAATCTGCTTAAAAAAGCCAATTTGATCCATACCGCGTGACTTACCAACAGCCCCAGCGGAAACACCGTTCAGGAAGAGCGTATATGAATCATAAGCGCTGTTCCACCATTCGACAGTGTTTTTCCGAGTAGCTCCCTGGTCGTGAATGTAGGGCAGCATTTCTTCACGAAACGCACCGTTATGGAACCAGTCGTCGCCCATCCAGCCATCAACCATCGGGTTCATCGGCACAGACACCTTCAATGCGGGATGAGGATGGAACAGAGCTGTGATAGCCGTATATCCGTCATAGGACACCCCGAGAATGCCGACTTTCCCGTTACTTTGCGGAACGTTATGTGTCAGCCATTCGATAGTATCCCAGGTATCGGTACTCTCATCGACGTCCGTGCCGTTCAGTGGCCCCCGCATGGGGCGGTTCATGACAAAAGCACCTTCAGAACCGTATTTTCCACGAATATCTTGAAGAACCCGAATATATCCCCCTTCGGTTATGACATCCGGCATGTTGTCATAACCGGGCAGGATCGACGCCAAATGATTGCTTGAACCGAGCGATGCCATATGCGCAGCATTGTAAGGGGTACGCGTCATCAGCATTCCAGCATTGTGCGCGCCTTTTGGAACGAGAATAACAGTGTGTAGCTTCACGCCGTCCCGCATCGGAATCATGACGTCTCGACGCGTATAATCGAAACTGGCATCGGAAATATGAAATTCAGCCGGCATGTCCGTGTAAACTGAGCCGTCAGCCTGCTGGGCCAGAGCAGACTGCGAGAAAGCCAGCACACAGGCCGACACCATAAGAATGTTTTTCATAATCGTTCCAAGAATAAAGGACGCGCGCGGTGCAAACGGCATGTATATTACACCTGATTGCACCGCACCATCATGTCACGTCAGAACTCAGCAGAGACCGTGCCGAAATATTGACGCGGCGCTGCGACGAAGAGATTGGCGTTATTGTCGCCTGAGACTGACGCTGCCCCGTAAATTCCGCCGATGTAGTTAGTGTCAAACAGGTTGGTGATACCGAAGGTGGCTTTTAAATTCTGTGCAAAGCCAACTTTGCCCAAATTATAGGCCAGATTAAGATTTGCCTGCCAATAAGACGGAACATACTGGTCGTTGAGGTAGGTCATCGGACGCGCACCAACATAATTGACGTTGAAGTTAAACATTGCCCGACGCCATGTATAATTCAAATTCGCCTTATACATGAATTTTGGATAATAGACTTGGTGCTTACCCTTCAGGCTATATGTGCGACCGCTATAATTAATTGAAGACGTCTGATACTCGGCGTCGTTCCAGCTAAAGCTGTTCGTAATTTCCAGCCCACGAAACGGGCGGATCGTGGCGACTGCATCAGCACCATTCATGGTCTCCCGTCCAACGTTCAGATAAGCGCTGTGTGCGGTCGCAGTGCTACCCTCTGTGATAGACGCCAGTCGATTATAGTAATCGGTATGGTAAAAATCTGCACTTCCCGAGAAAAAGCGGGAATCATATCGATATCCCACGATATAATTCCAGGTTCTCTCTGGCTTGATGACCTTTTTATTCGCATCGAACACGGATTGAGCAGACTGAGACGAATTGCCCAGACCACCCCACGGCGTCGCGCTGGACGTCTGTGAATAGTAGTCGTAGGCACGCAGGTTTTCGGCGATATCCCAGTAAATTTCGTGATGATCGAGGAAATGATAATCAAAATTGAAATGAGGCAGGAACGCACCTGACGCTGTCAGCGTACCACTTGCTGCATGGCGATAATACGTGTTCCACCCTTCAGCAGCGAGTTGTTCTGTATAATCGTTTTTTGTACCGCCATGAGTCGTTTGTGTCAGTGACTTGAAACCGGCAAGCAACGTCATGCCAGGCATAATCTTCCAGCGATCCTGGAGAAAGAACTGAAACGTGTTGGTATTATAGGCGTCATTATACCACGTGCTGCCGGTCCCTTTTTTGAACCCAGACAACGGATTATGGCCAGTTGTCAGACCGTCTTCATACAGCATGGAATCATATATCCAGCGGCTATTTTCATACCAGACGCCACTTTCGATATAGTTGTCATGCGGGGCTTCATACGAGAACTTCTGCGTGAAACCCAATCGTCGCATATCGGCATGTGACATGCCCAGCGCCATGGGAACCCCCGTGACCGACCCGTCCGCCTGCAACGAGGGCGTGCCATAGCTCGGCGACGTCACAAAGTTATTGGTTCCGCCATACAGACCACTGCTGACATTTCCATAAGCAACCGTGTCCGAGTGAATCTTTTCAGAGAGATCGAAATGACCCGTCACGGCCGAAAGATAGGTTCTCTGCACCTGAGAGGCGTCCCACGCATAATCACCAATCTCATCATTGGACAGTTTCCCCTCATAACCCGGTGGCACATCCGACGTGTACTGAGCGTAATAGGCCCACTGCTTGGCCTTCTCGTAGTCCGGCTTCAAATAGGTCGTATCGCGTCCCATCTGCCGCCACATGTTTTTGGTGAGCGTCAGATAATTCATCTGCTGGAAATTGCCATAACCGAAGAACCCCGTGAGCTTTCCATGCTCGCCCACAGGCTGAACAATCTTGGCATCAGCCTGTAATTCGCTTTGTCCCCCTGCCCCTTTCCACATGTCCGTGTCAGTGCGCGCAAAAGAGGCATAGAATTTTGTGCCCGTAGAGTTCAGGATACCACTGTCTGCGCGAACATACGTTCTGTAAGCATTGTAGCTACCAAACGTCTGGCTGATTTTGCCGCCCGCCTTGTCCTTCGGATCAGAAGACGTGTACGTCATGGCGCCGCCAAGGTTCTGAGCAGAAAATGAATCCAGCGCCCCGGCGCCCTGCGACATTGTCATGCCGCCAACATCATCCTGGATCATCGCCTGTGTGATTGAGACACCGTTATTATTAGCGAAACCCTGCGTCCCCAATGGTATGCCATCAAGCGTTGCGCCGATCTGCATCTGGGTAAATCCGCGCACATAGAACGTGTTGCCATAGGTATCGAGACCAAAGGCGTCGGTCGAGGTGAAATTCGCACCCGGCGTAGTCATCGCGAGGATTTGCATGGGGTTTGTGCCTTCAACAAACCTGTCCATGACTTTACGCGTGACAGCCACTTCAGGCCCGTGACTCCGTACACGGGACACACTAACCGAAATCGATTCCGGATCAGCACCTTCAACCGTATGATGTCGCTGGGGCTTTGAAGCAGCCTGGGATACGGCTCGCGGCGACGAAGGACGGGCCTTCGTAGTATGGTGCGACTTCGTTGCAGCATCCGCTCCCGTAGACACCACACTTGCAACAGCCATGCTGAGGATGCTCGTCGTGAACAGATAACGAGATCTTCTTCTCAGCTTACCTGACGTTTTCACAACACACATCCGCCGCACTCCTGGAAAGACTTTGATTAAGTTACGTTACGTGTCCGATATGTTGCGCGTCCATATTGCTTTATTTTCGTAGCTGATAGACTGAGGTTAACTCGTCGTCATCATCGAGGCTTCGCAAGACCGAAAAATACCGACAAGATACGAGCATTAAGCCTTTCCAATCAAAAAATGCCCCCCTCGCGCAATATTTTCCAAATGACTGTAAGAGGGATATGAAGGCCCTCTTCCCATTCGGTGGGTTAATACCGTTACTCGTTTGCGCTCAGGAGAGTATACACCGTGAGATTACGTCAGATCGAAGTCTTCTATGCGATCATGACGACGGGATCGCTCCGAAAAGCCGCAGAAGTCCTGAATGTTTCGCAGCCGGCTGCCAGCAAGGTTCTCCGTTATGCTGAGCATTCTCTTGGCTTCGCATTATTCGAGCGCAAAGGTGGTCGACTTATCCCCACACGGGAAGCGCAGATCATGCTTCCTCATGTGAACGCCATTTTCGGCAAACTTTCTGACCTGCGGCGCCTTACCCATAACCTGCGCTATGCCCGGGCAGGGCATTCCATCAGTATCGGGTGCGTGCCAAGCCTGGGCCTGAGCCTCATCCCCCGTGTGGTCCGCAGTTATTGTGCTGATCATCCCGATACAGAGGTCACGATTGATGCACTGCATGGCTCAGAGATCGTCTCACGAATTTTCAACCATGATCTCGATCTTGGCGTTGTATTTGGCAATTACTCACGAGAAGGCCTGACGGCCCAGCACATTGGCGACATTCCCTTGGTCCTGATTGATAAAGAGAAGGATCAAGGCCCCGTAGCACTGACGGATATTGATCAGAACCGTTATCTCGGCTTGTCCGAGAAAGATCCGACTGCTGACCTGCTTGATATGGCACTTGACGAAGCAGGCATATCCGCGACCCCTGCCATTCGAGTGCGGACGCATTTTATGGCGGCAGAACTCGTTCGATTAGGCGTTGGTTGCGCTATCGTAGATGCCCTGACAGTCCTTCATCATCCGGGGCTTCCCCGCCCTTGCACACTCTCTCCCCCTCTCAGCATCAAATGCACAGTCCTTTACCGCGCGGATTATGCTCTTTCACATATTTCGCGCGATATTCTCGGCCTTTTAAGGCACGAGCTCGACAAAGATCTGCAGGATTTGGAAGCAATGGTTTAGCTTTAGGTTATATATTATCTATGTTTATCAATGGTTTATGTTCTGGTTTTCATTGGTTTTTAAAACCGTGAAAACTAGGTCTCTCCCCACTTTTTCACCGCACTTATAGCCATATTTTCCTGGCTCGCAGACGCGGTATAAAGCGAGATCATGTTCAGAGATTTGTGTCCGGTTATCGCGGCGATTTCGAGCATACTACATCCGGCGTTGGCCAGTTCAGCCGCAGCAAGCTTCCGCAGGCCATGAATATTCAAACCTTCCCTCATTCCTAAGGCGCGCGTGAGCGCCATGACCGTGTTTGTCGCAGTGCCTGCGTGTAAGGGAAGTCCGCTTTTCGACGTAAGGATATGGACGGATTGAGTTTCACGCTTCCAAGCGTCTAACTCCACTTTCAGCTTGGGATGCACTGGGATCATCAGAACGGTCTTTGTCTTCTGCTGTGCAACCCTGATCGTGGCGCCGTTGTAAGCGCTCCACAGCAGCCCAACCAAATCTGAGCGCCGCTGTCCGGTGTAGCGCGCCAAGACTATCAGGCGACGAAGATGCTCAGGGAAATGCGCCTCAGCAAAGTCCGCTTCTGCTGCCGTCCAAGCCAACAGATGGCCTGTCTGGAGCTTCTTGATCCGCGCTGCGGGATTGCTGACAAGCCATTCGCGATCAATGCCCCAGTTCAATATGCTGACAAGCACCTTCACCGTCATGTTTGCCGTACTCGGGCCGCTCGTAACCGCCAAAGCATCTCGCATGCTGAGGACACTTTTGCGCTTTAACAAGGTGATATCAATGTTCCCAAGCACTTCAATATGCCGGATGTGGATGAGATATGTTCTCTGTGATTGCTTGGCGAGCGCCCTGAACTCTGGACTGTACTGATAAGCCCTCAGAAGAGCCCCCACTGTTTGCGTGGGGGCTGGTTCTGCGGATTTAATTGCTGGGTACCGGTACTCTCTGACTGTTCCGTCTGCGAGGCGCTTTTTGACGACGCGCTCTTTCGAAGATTTCATTCCTTATCGCCTCGTCTGAGATACCCGTTTCCACTGCTTTTTTACCGCCCGATAAAAGGCGGTCGATTTCTTCCCTGTCATATCGCGGCGACTTTGGCCCAAAGTGATAGGATGGGGCGGGCAGTTTTCCCTTTTTCACGAGGGTAAGAATTTGCCCGGTTGGTTTCCCGATATGCTGTGCGACGTCCTTTGGCCTGAGCCAGCGACCTTGCGTCTCACCCATGGCCACCCTCCTTCACCTTCACGGCGCGATACAGCCCGTCCGGACTGCGCTCGACCAGACCGAGGCGCATAAGGGGCTGATAGACGTAGCGATTGCGCTTGTCCGGTTCGTGCCAGACGTCTGGGTGTGCTTGCAGGGCGTTCAGGACGTCACGCTGTGGGCGGGTTAGGGTTGGTTCGGTCATGGCTTCACCTCCTTCAACTGGAACCCAAACCCTTTGCGGTTCGCGATCCCTTCTTTCTCCAGCGCTTCGAACACGGGCAGGTTAGCGTCAATGGGGAATATCCAGCCCGTAGCAACGCGCGGTAGGCGCGCGATGGCCTGCTCTTTCGTGATGGGGCTCATGGCTTGGCCTCCGGCGGATGGGGTAGAGGCATCCAGTGGGTTGCAGGTACCATTTCGTCCGGCCATTCCATCAGGTCAAAAACCCAGACCTCATCAGCGCGCATGACATTTGCAATCCGGTATCCACCTTCCTTGCTTGTCACCCAGATGTCGAAAGCCGTTTCACCATCCTTCGGCGCGCTCTCGATCGGCTGCCAAGCTGCGGCGTCTGCGGCTTTGAGAATGACTTCGACGGTCTCGCGGTAGAAGCGCTTGTCTTTTTCAGACATCCCATTCCATACAAGATCATCATATTCGACGTGGCTTAAACACATCGCCCGCGCTGCAGCTTCCACTCGTGGGTCTGTCACGCCACTCATCCCCGTTCCTCCGCGTCCATGGCTGCGTCGATGGCAATGCGCCCGTCCACGAGATCGATGGGGAACGTCTTTTGATAAAGAGCGAACACCACATCTTTCCACGCAGCCGGATCACTCCCGTAAGTTCCGATCACTACATCCTGCCGGAAAATCCACTCCAGCCGCTTCGTATCCGTCCGCCCGCTCATGCCGGGTCTCCTGCGTGAATATGCGGGACAAAATATGCTTCACGGCTCCGCCCGGTATATCCGCAAGCAGAGCAGCCCCAGCCTTTCGCTCCGGCGCGATACGGGTCTTCATCGGTGCAATCGCAGCAAGACCGGCTGAACGTGACCATCGAGCATAATTCAGGCACGTCGGCCTTGTCGTCATTAGGGATGAAAGCCCATGACTTACGACGATCCAGACGGAAACCCGCACGCTTGTCAGCTTCTTCCCATGACATGGCTCGGTCATTGTAGATGATCATCCCGTCCACAACTTCGTGGCCGGTTCGAAGGATGACAGATCCGCTCATGCCGGGTCTCCTGCGGGTGGAAACCGGCGCTTTACTTCTTCAGGTGCCCCATCAAGTACATCACGGCACTCCGCCACATGCTCGTGCAGGCTATCCCATTCGTCAGAAAACGGGCCGTGAGCCTGATTATTCACCTCGATTTCCCATTCCCTGCAATCCGGATGGTAAGCGCCGCTCCAAAAAGTGCCGTCTGAACCTCCTGCGGCGCGAAGGTACTTTCCCCCTGCATTGATAGGTTTCAGGCAGGCAGAACACTGATGAGGCTTGCGGGCTGTGATAATTTTCTCGCTGCAAAAACTACCCATCACGCCCCTCCCTCGCGTGTGAGCGCGGCGCGGGCCTTTTCGGCATCCTCCCTAGACGGGAAAGCGGAAAAACTCTCTACGTTATCATCTGAAGCATTGAGGATGAAAATAGGTCCAAGTTTCCGCCAAGAAATTACGCGTGTTATATCCCCGCAAGAACTCTCATCAGCTACTGCGGAAAGACTATCTTCCAAATCAACCCCGTAAAGCGCGTCAGGTGTCTCGTAGTGGTCTCCGCTTAGAGGGCTATTCAGAAGATCTACCTTTCGCGCCAATGAAACGTTTTCCTCTTTCAGCACCTCTTCCCGCGCCTTACTCGCCTCAGCATCAGCCCGCGCAAGCTGCTCGGCTTCCTTCAGAGACGCAATCTCCGCTTCCAACGCGTCCACACGATCAGCGACGTCAACAAACGCTGCCCCGAAGCCATAAGATGAAGACCATTCGACGCTATGTCCTAGAACGCGCTCAGCGAATTTGCGGATAAACTCTTCAGCGTTGTCCCGCTCGACTGTCATCTCTTCAAGCGCTTCATCGGATGTTGCCGCATCCTTCCGGCGCTGTTCTTCCGCGCCTCGGGCTTCGGCAAGTCGGATATGTTCTCGCAAGAACCATTCGAGAGTTTCTCTGCCCCGACTAGTCCTGATGAAGCGGACCATCCACTGGACCTGATCACCCTGCGTCCGCACGTTCTGTTCCGTGTTCTGGGTCATTTCGCGGCGCTCCGGATGGCTTCGAGAGATCCGTCGCGGTTGATCCACGAGCATTCGCCCGGTTCCGCTTCCACAGGGATCTTCGCGATGTCCCAGATACCGGGAACGCTATCCATTCCTTGAGTGGCTTGATGACGATACCAGCTTGTGTCCGGCCCAGATGTCGCTGCCATTTTGCAAAGCACGCCCCTCATGCGCTCATATCCAACCGCAAGAGAACGGATTAGAGCGTCGTTTTTCTCCCTCTCCGCCGCCACAGCCTCGGCAATGGCTTCATCCTGAGGCTTCCCGAGTAATGCAACAGCGCGCTTGTAGATCTCCTTGATGGTGGTCCACTGGACAGGGACGTGCTCAATCAGTTCTCCGGTCCCGTTGCAAACCTCACAACGGCTTTCGCCTTGGGTATGGGGGCACGCATAACCCAAGCCGTCGCCTTCACATTCGGTACACTCCCGAGTGTAGGTTTCATAGAACTCACCGTTCAGCTCAGCCTTTGCCCCGTTCTCGGCCGTAAGTCTTTCTGGCATCAAGATCATCTCAAACACTCCCCGGCTCAGCGCCGGACACAATCAGCAGCAGGAACACGAGGGCCAGCGCCTCGCAGATGGTCGGTAGGAGATCAGTCACGCCGCATTCTCCAGCCATGCCCGGTGATCCCGTCGTGGAACCACACGGACAGCGAGCGCAGAGCGTGATCGACCCACACAAGGAACGGGTGCGGGGTCATGCTTCACCCCCAACAAAGCGCCCTTGGAGGCGCATCATCCGCACGTCGTCAGTCGCCAGCGCCCTGCCCCAGCGTTTGTCTCGGTTCTCCTGCGACAGTTCCCACAGCGTCTCCGCCATATGCTGCACCCAGATTGCAGCGCTCATGTTCTGGTCCAGGTCGCGGGTCATGCGGCGGCTCCCTTCTTCATTTCGAAGTAGATCCGAGCGCATGCGCGAACATCGACCAAAGCGTCATGCGCACCTTCAAGCGTCTCACCGTAGAAGTGCTGAATGCATTCTTCGAGCTTGGGAGCTTTGGGTTTGTTAAATCCAGCTGCCAGCATTCGCGGTGTCGGCGGCAGGTTCACCAATGGTGCCGCCGTTTCCATGGTGCAAAATTGCGCTTCTGGCAACTTCCATTGCGCTCGGTTTGCCCGTGCGAACATTGTTGTAACGATCTGACGATCAAATTTAATGTTGTGCGCCACCAAAATATCAGCGCGACACAAAAGATCGTAAAATAGGACGGAGGCAACCTGCTCGCGTATGCCGTATCGAATAGCCTTTTCTGTCGTAATGCCATGCACAGCAGACGCTTGCTCAGGAATGGTCCAGCCATCAGGGCGAATAATCACATTGATTGAGACTTCCTCTTTCCCATCATCATCTGTCATTATGGCGGCCAACTGAACGCAGTGAGGTTGTGCTTCGTGGCCATCTGGCATTGAAAATGCTGGGAGCCCAGTAGTCTCGGTATCAAAGAACAGAATTGTCATGCTGGCACCATGTCGTCTTCGGGTTGTGCGGCGACTTCACTCAGCTCGGCAGCACGCTTGCTGGCTATGGCTTGGAGTTCCTGACCACGCGCATCGTTGCGTCCTTTCAGCTTTTCCAATCCATCTCGATATTTCGCGTTGGAAGTAAGTATTTCGAGACTTTCCAATGTCGGAGCTTCGGAGAGCGCTTTCACCCATTTCTGAACCCATGGAGCCCAAGGGTCTTGCTGCGCTACCTGCTGCTCCTGCTGCACTCGTAGCGGCTTCACGGTGAACAGCTTCTTGCTGCCCTTCGTGACCTGCAGTGCCATCGGCATGTCTTTTTCCAGTCCGGTCATGTGGCTGATGCGAATGCCGCCAACCATGATCCCACCGAATTTGACATTCGGGTCGCGATAGAGCGTCATGGATTTCCCGGCATAATCCGTGCCGTTCTTGCCCCATACGTTGACCAGAACGCGGCGCATGGATTTGCACGGATAGAACGGTTTGCCGTTGCATCCTTCGTACAGGATAGCGACCGGCTGGTCGGAATTGCCTTCCTTCACAGCCTGGACTTTTACAGTGATCGGACCGCCAAGAAGATCGTCAGCATTCAACTGATCCGATTTGGCAATAATGGTGCGAGATAGATCAACCATCGATCAGGATCTCCTCTTCCATGCTGCGCTTCTCAGTTTTCAAGAAGCGTAATTCGGGATTTTTCATTGCTTCGACGTATTCAGCTCGCTTGGCCTCAAGCTCGCCTTCAAAAGCCATGGCGGCATCAACAAGGGCGTCCTGCATGACGGGATCGGGATAGACGCGCTTGATCATCATTTGACCGCCGCCCATTGCGGGAAAGCTGATGAAGTCGAGCCACTGGCGCCCCGATACGAGTAACCCGGTCTGGATCTGTGCCATGTACTCGGCAGGCACTTCCTGAGAACAGATCACTTCAAGCTGCAGGCCGTGAGCGCGGGATTTGCATTCCAGCAAACCATCATCACCCACCAAACCATCTGGCGAGTACCCAATCTTGAAGCCCCACTTATCCTCGGTCATGAAGCCGACTTCAGACACGGGATCTATACGGTCTGCGTAGAGCAGCTTGGCTTCAATTTCGTCTTCATGGCCGCGCTGCATGGCGAATGTCTGAGGAATTTCCTCAACAACGCCGGTAATGCGCTGCGAAAGAAGATCCAGGACGATACGGCGGCTTTTATCGTTGCGCGCGCTCTTTCCTGTCGCCGTCAGCAGCTTGCCAATCGTGCTGGCAGTCAGGACACCGCAGCGCGCCTGTAGCCATTCGTCAGTGCCTTGCTCAAGGTCACGGTAAATCTTGAGGCTCATGACTGTGCTCCCAGACGTCCGCAATGAAGCGAGGCCTGAGAAACAAGACGGCTTTCTTCCATCTGATGGAGCGATGCAACGCATGCATCTTTCCAACGCGCATAGTTCTCGGCGTCTTTGTCGCGACCATCAGATCGCGCCATTCGCTCTTGATTGCGCCAGTGTCCAGCCATTGCGGCGAGTTTCTGGGCACGCTGTACGAATGAGGATGGCAGGAAGTGAATGACGTCCAAATTGGACGCACCTCTCCCGTTCACTGCTTCACGCATTTTTCGAATTCCTTGCTTTTACTTGGCGCTTAGGCGGCTTCTAAAGACCGGGCCTTGATTTCGTGACTGAGGCGAATAGCTGCCCGTGATGCGCTGTAAGTCGCTCCAAAGAGATCGTCTGTATTCAGACCTGACAGAGCGCTTCGAACATCAGCGCGCTTGAGAAAGTCCCGCACGATCCGCACTTCATTCAGTGCTTTATTCAGCTCGCTCGACATCAGCAGGCCACCTCGAGCGACTTGATCTCATTGTTGACTTCGGACCACTGCTCATCCAGTCGGTTCAGTTCATTCTGAACAGCATCGCTACGACGCTCGATATCTTTCAGCTTGAGCTGTAGTTCGACCACGCGACCGCCGCTGTTGCTACCATAGCCAAATCCAGCCATCCGGTGATTAAGGGCGGCCTGATTGATGTTGTCAGGGTATGGCATCAGTGCAACTCCATCTCGCGGGCAATCTGTGCCTGCTTCTCTCGGTTGGCCATGAGTTGCTTGGCGAGATGATACGCGATGCGCTCAATGCCCTTACGGGTCAGGCGGAAGTCTTCGCGCACCTTGGTCTCACCTGTGAAGCGATCCGTGTATGGCGCGGCACACATACGGCAATACTTCTTGGCGATACCGTAATGTGCGGCCTTCAGCTTCCCGCCTTCCCGGCAGGCCCATCCGTGCTTGAGGCAGAACTCGACAACGCGGTTCTGACCAATCTGAAGTTCCCGGCCTGCGTCACGAACGCCAAGGTCACTGTCTGCCTCGGTGATGACCTTCAGGGCCTCGGCCTTCGGGCGTAGAACTGCAATTTCTTCGTCCTTCTCGCGGATGATGTCCTGCGAGAGAAGGAAGGCCTCGTTGATCTTCTGCTCACGCGAAAGGGTCTGCACAGTAAGCACACCCTTTCCACTCACCATCTCATCAAAGGCTCGGATAACCTTCAGGTGGAAAGCCGGATTGATCCACATTGCATAGGCGTAGACCAGTTCTTTAGCGGCATAGGTGCCGCCGTTTCTGCCTTCGATGGTAACTACCGACTTCCCGGCAGTTTCTGAAACTGTGGAAAATTCCACAGTATCCATTTCTGCTATCAGGGCTTTAGTCTGCTTGTTTGCCATCCACTGGCCTGGTGCCTTCGAGGCGTCTCCCCCAGAAGCCCGGTGGCAGTCGTTCAGGCAATATCTGCCTTCCGCGTCCTGCCTGATATTCGTTCCAAGGATCGTAAGCTGTGTCACGAGCGTTTCTCCCATCGCCGTTCTGGCGTGGGATGAGTGTTAGCAATTCCAACATTTAACCGTCAATAACAAAGTTGGATATTCTAACTTTTTATCAAAAAAGAAACCCGGCCGAAGCCGGGCGGGGTCAGTGTCTGGGCTGTTACCACCACCTAGCTATAATGCCGTGGTGGTAAATGCCAAGGATCATGGTCGCGGCTGTAAGTGCGAGCACAAGAATGGCCGAGATTTTTGGCATTGTCGGTAGAGCGTCAACACGCCCTTTAATCTCGGCAACGCTTGCTGACGTGGCTTTGGCATCCAGAGAAGTCTTTATTACCGCCACATCTGACCGTACGGGCGAAATGTCATCTTTTGTGACTATTGTTGCCTCAATTTTGGCAAGGGTTACCGTAATGGAATTCAAGGTCTCCTGAACCTTGTCCATCTTCGCTTCGAGAGAGGCAACTCGCTGTTCCATACGAGGATCATATGGGCCGCCTCCACCTGGAGGCAAGCGGGAAGGTGGTAGACCTCGCTTTGCCCGCTCATTGTCAAATTGACTCCGGAGAGCTTCGGCCTCATTCATTCCTTACTCATCCCCAAAAGCTCGCCAGCAAGCTTCATCATGCTTTGATACGAAGTCTCTAGTCGAGCCTTTGCCTCATCGGGAGATATTGCTCCCAAAAGAGCGTTAGGAGGGCATACAAAATCTTGTAGTACAGAGGATACTCGAGCGACTTCAAATGCAACCTTTGCTAATGAAAGTTGTAGCTCTTCAGCAGATTGAATCGGTACAGGTACGACATCACTGCTCATTGTAATTTTACTTTCAAAGTAATTTTTAAAAACTAAATTTACGAAAACGAAACCATAGGCTTGGGCCGATAACTCGCCACGACAAGCGCCTGAATGAAGACATCAGGCATCCCGGCATCATGATCGCATTCGCCAGGCTTAATGCGGATAGGCGTTGCGAAGTCTGGGTTCGTGCTTTGGGGCCAGAGGATTATCTCGCCGCTATCCAGCACCTGGACGGCCTTTACAGTCGCCTCAAACTCATTGGACGTCTTCGACCGCTGGACGACTACAGCAATCTCGCCAGTTTTGGGCATACGGCCCAGATCAACCAAGTTGATCACGACGGCGATTGACCCATCAGGGAACACCTTGTCCATGGAATCCCCTTTTACGAGGAGGCCATAGCGGTGAAGGCCAGCAAAGGCGACGTCCAGCGGGACCGTAATGGCGTACCAGTCAGCCTGTGGCCATTCGATCGCCTCACGCCATACACCCGCCTGCACGTCGCCACGCACTTCAATCTGAGTGGTGTGGATGGGTGCGACAGTCGGGCTATTCGACAGGATCGCATCCATGGACACACCATAATATTCAGCCAGAGCTATCAGGGTATCTCTACCTGGCTTGTCGTGACCTTTCTCGTAGGCAGTTAAGGTGCTTCTGGCGATACCCACGGCATCCGCGACCTCAGCCTGAGTTGCTCTCGCTCCTCGCGCCTTTCCGAACTTGGTTCGGAGTGCCTTCAATCGATCGCCGATGGTGATTGGGTCTGTCATGTTGGAAATTCAATCATACTCAGCGGATGCAAGGGATGGTTTTTCCAACATTTTATCTTGTGTTTTGATGTTGGACATTCTAACGTTTGTTCATGTCGATTGTGGACGAAGCCATTAAGGCCGCAGGCGGCGCGCTCGAACTAAGTAAGGCGTGCAACCTGCATCGAACGTCTGTGCTGTTTTGGCGCAGACTGAAGCACATCCCGGTTCGCCATCTCTCGGCAGTAGAGGCCAAAACTGGCATCCCTCGCGAGCAACTCCGGCCAGATTTGTACCGTCAGCCCCTCCCCACCCGCGCCAAGCGCCCCACGAAGGAGGTGGCGCATGTCTAAAGAGGTCATGACTGCGCCTTACAAAGCGGACTTGGACGTGCCTCCTGAACTGCAAGACTTCCTTCGCAGGTTAGCCATCAAAACCCGCTCGACATCGGACCGACCATCATTGCCTGGAGCCAAGAGCGGATTGCTTTCTTGGTGCTGTCATCAATGCCGAGCTCATCGAGAGAGTCGTCTGATATTTGCAGCTTCTGTTGCAGTGATTCCAAGTCTAGCACTCCTTTTTCGTTCAGCTCTTGGATCAAAGCTTGCCAGCCGAGCAAAAGCGCCATTGCGGCAGGGTTTTGACCATTCATCCAGTTCATCCTCTGTGTTGGCAGATGGTGATAGCGGGGACTCGGTTGCCGCCGATCCCCGCAATAACGGTACTCCCGATACTTCCGAGAAGGGAGTCAACGGCGATGCCTGACTTGGTGACTATTGAGGCGTTCATTGTGATCGGCTCGGGGATCGTAATGATCCAGGCCGTTGTGCTGTCCCTCGCCTTCATGGCTCCGTTTCGGGGGATGGAGTGATGCGGCGCGAACATCCTATTCGGATCGATTGGTCGCCTCTGCTTCCTCGCTTGCTTGCGCTAATGGAGGAAGGCCGATCAGCGCGGGCGATCTGCAAGGAGCTTGGCGTCTCTCACAAGGCGCTAAACTCAGCAATTGAGCGTTCTGCGCCTGCGAAGCTGCGTGCAGATTGGAAGAGGAAATGGCGCGCCCCTGCGGCTGCTAGTGAGGTGACGCGGCCCGTTATCATCACGCGGCCTGCTCTTGAAGCGGGTTCATCCGTGACGTGGAGCGCGCTCTGGAATGGACCGGCCCCGGCCTTTCCAGAATATCTCAAGCGAAGCCGGTTGAGCTGATCTCACCCGATGCGCGCCCCTAACTCCTCAGCAACGCGAAGCGCGATATGGTCCCGCACCTCCTGGCACATGCCACGGTGGAGCAGTGCCCACGTACGCGCATGGCCGATGAGAAACCGGGCAATGACGGGCTCGTCGATGTCCGTTTCAAGCTGTGGTGTTCCGGGCGGCATGTCCTCCATCGCTGTTCTCCGTTCTTCGCTCAGTGACATGACGAAGAATGGAGAAAAAGCATGGGAAATGATCGGGCAAATCTCGACCGAAACTTGCCAATTATTGACCGAAAGTTTCCGCGAATGAGCGCCGTTACCATTGCGCCTGTCCGCGACCGACTTCTTGAAGCGATCCGGCGGGAGTTCATGCCCCTTCGCTTCGGAGCCGAAATGCTGGCGCGGGCTGCGAAGAAAACGCCCCGTGCTGCACGTAACTGGCTGTCAGACAAGAATGCGCCCGATGCGGAAGCGCTGATTGAGCTGATGGCCTCGTCCGAAAACCTCAGAAACGAGGTGCTGATGCTGGTTGCTGAGCGCCAGCACGCACGAGGAGCAGACACATGCCCTGGTTCAAAGTCCGGCTGCGACGCCGGTTTGTTTGGCTGAAGCGAGAGGAAGGACCTCCGCCGTCATGCCACGTCCTTTGCCTGCACGTCTCCTGGTTCGACTGGGAAACGTGGGCCGACAAGATGAAGCGTGCCCTGAGAGCGGCGGAAGAGGAGTTGCGTCGATGAGCGCCATTCCGATTACAGAAGTGAAATCACTCGTGGCCGATGCGGTGGAGTTGGCAGGAGGCCAGCGCGCGCTTGCTCGCCGCCGCGGGGTTTCTCAGTCCGATATTTCGCAGGCCCTTAACGGCGGTCGCAAGGACGCACGCAATCGAGTGCTGAATGCGCTTGGCTATTCCGTCGTAACGCCTCCGGAATACCTCGTGCCTATGTGGGGGCAGAACCGATGATGGAAGCTGCCCCGGGCCTCTTTGGAGATCAAGCCCTATCAGCTTGGCATTACGATGAACTGTATGCCCGCGCCGAAACAGTCCTGCGCGTTCCTCGCAAGGGCTCAGTGCTTCCGGCAGCGGAGATCAGGCTTTCACGCGGGATCTGTCACTCGTGGTTCTGGGATGCCTGCTGGCATGCGGCCCTCGCTGGTGGTGGCTGTCCTTTCCATGGATCCGAGTGCGAAAGCCGTGCCGAAGCCATCTCAAAAGCAAAAATCTGGATCGAGAAGAAGATCCCCCACATGGACCCGTCTGATGCCAATCGCGTCCGGGTTGCCCTCGGAGAACTCGCATGACCCAAGACATGACAGGCCACAACAGCGCCGCAACGGGCGGGATCGCGGCGGATCGCTTGCGCTCCATCATTGAGCGCGTTGAGCGTCTGGAAGAAGAGCGCAAGGCTCTCGCTGGAGACATCAAGGACATCTTCTCAGAAGCAAAGTCGGCTGGGTTTGACGTGAAGGTCATCAAGCAGATTATCCGCCTTCGCAAGCAGGAGCCTGCCGAGGTCGAAGAGCAGCAAACTCTGCTCGACATTTATTGCCGCGCTTTGGGAATGTGAGATGACCCGGACAATCTCATTCACCCTACCCGCGCCTTACCCGCTCGTGAATCGCACAACCGGCTACAGCCACTTCACTGCGGCGAGGCAGAAGAACGACATGCAACGGCAGGTCTCGGCTGCGGCTTATCACCTACGGCCTTCTGTGCCGTTTGACAGGGCGCATGTCCTGATCGAACGACATTCGGTCGGCACGCCTGACACAGACAATCTGGTGGGCTCTGCCAAGCGTCTGATTGACTGCCTGACGACGCCTCGCCCGTTGAATGTCCGTACGCCAGGCGCTCGCCAGCGGGTCAAGAACAAGCGTGGCCTGGGCTTTGTCGTGGACGATGGGCCGAAGCATCTCACGCTCGAAGTACGGGGCGTGAAATGCCGCCTGTGCGAGCAGAAGACGGTCGTGACGATCACTGAAATTGTGGATGAGGTGGCGATATGAGTGATCTTCCTGATCCTCTTACGACCCCAGAAGTCGATTTGCGCGGTTATGGGTTTATGCCGCTATTCGGCAACCGGCTTTTCCAGTCGAACCTTTATCGGCGCTCTGTCGTCACCTGTCCTCGTGCAGGCTTGGCAGCCATTAAGCTGTGGTGGTGCGCGTGGAACCAAGTCCCTTGCGGCAGCCTTCCGGACGATGAGATCGAGCTTGCCGTCATGGCTGACTTCGGAGCGGACGTAAAAGGTTGGCGCAAATGCAGCGCCCTTGCCCTGCAGGGCTTTGTGAAATGCTCAGATGGACGTCTCTACCATCCAATTCTTTGCGATGAGGCTATTCCGTCATTTGAAAAGCGTCTCAAGGCAGATGCGAAACGCACCAAAGACTACAAGCGCCTGAAAGATTGGCGTGAAAAACGTTCCCGCAGTGACGTTTCATGTGGCGATGAAACGGCAGATGAAACGCGTTTCACCGATCAAAATGAAACGAATATTCAAGAGCAGAGAAGCGTTTCAGAACCGGTAAGACAGTTAGACAGTAGTTCTTCACTACGTTCAGAACCCTCTTCACTTCGTTCAGAGGTTGGCGAACTTGCAGTTTCGCAACCCACCAAGGCCCCGAAGCGAAAAACTCGTTTGCCGGGGAATTGGCAGCCGTCCAGTTCTGAGCGCGCCTATGCCGAAAACTTGGAGCTGGACGTTGATGCGACTGCGGAGACTTTCCGCCTCCACTGGCTGGCCAACGGAGACACCAAGGCCGACTGGACGGCGGCGTTCCAAGGCTGGTGCCGTCGAGAAAAGTCTTGGGGGGTGAAGCGTAGGGGTATAACCCCAGACCCTGAACGTACCCCCCAATCTCGCCCTAGAACCGCAGCACAGAACGCGGACGAGAACGCCCGCTTCCTGATGGATCGAATGGGGGTAAGCCGATGAGCAACGTTGTCACAACTGGGGCCAAGCTCCCGACGATCAGAAGGGATCTGAACGACGCCCTGATGGTTCGAGGATCGGAAACGCGCTTTGGCCCGACCGAAAGCGCCGAGGAGCGAATTGCCCGGATGCGTCGTGGTGATCCAGTTCCGGGCATGGTGATCCGGATCCATCCCGATCGCCCTTCTGCCCGAGTGATCGCCGAGGCTAAGAGCATCCTTCCAGCCCTTGAAGCCGCGATGAGGCCAGCTAACGCGAGAGCCGTGCTCGAGGCAGCGGAGCGGATGCTGATCAGCCTGAATGGAGCCGTCGCCAACCCGTTCAGCGTCGATGCGGCCCGTGCTCGCGCCTGCCTTCTCGCCGATGTGGCGCAGGATTTGCCGTCTGGGGTTTGGGATCAGTCCACCGACCGCGCTCTGCTGCGGGCCTGCAAGTTCATGCCCTCAGTCGCTGAGCTGGTCGAACTGCTCGAAGCGCAGGTCCAGCCGTTGCGAGACAAAATCGCCAAGGTTCGGATGATCGCTGCCAGTGGTCCGGATCGCGCCGAGGATCGGGAACGCCTCACCTCCGAGGAAATCGAGCGCCGCCGCAAGATCCTGGCCGACCGCAAGGCTGAACTCGAAGCGCAAAACCGCGAGGAAGACCGGATCCGCAAGCACGGCAATCACACGCCCGCTGGAGCCGAGGGACTGACCGGGATTGATCTGGCCAACGCCCTGAAACGCGCCCTCCCCGCCATGTCTGGCGACCTGCGGGACGTGACGGAACAGCGGATCGCGATGTTGGAGCAGAACGCGGCCCTTATCGCGCAGTTGAGCGGAGGAAAACCCGCAGAAAATAGCCAAAAAGAGCACGATTTTTCTGGTACTGAAACGGCGGTTCTGGCATGATGGACGAGATGAAAAACCCCGAAATTCCGCCAGAAACTGACGTCTGGCCGCACTGTGTCGATACCTCGCGTCAGGGTCTCGGTCCGGCAATCGACTGGAACGCGTCATGCGCCAGACTGAGGGTGCAGCAGCGTCGGGATATGGCCGCGAGAGCGTCGAGGTTGAGCGCTGAGTGCGGTGACGAGCGTTTCGGGCGCCAGTCTTCGTCTGAGGGCATGAAAGCCGCTGTGCGCGAAGATATGGCGGTCGGGGCGATTAATACCGAGGGGGATTTTGGGATGGAAGAGAACGGATTTACGGTCGCTAAAAAGACGATCTGGGACAAGCTGGGATTTGGCGAAGCTTATGTGAGCCGCCCTCTGGATGAGGGCTATGCTGATGGGATGGCGCCCGGGTTCTTCGTCACGAATGTGCGGGTTGTTTTTGACTGGAAAGACCGCCTTCGCACGCTGGTTTCTGGGAAAATCCACGTCGAGGTCGTGTCCAAAACGAACGTAACCGTAGTCAGAGCGGAGACACGGGCGGCAACAAAGGTCATGAGGCCATGACCCTCCCTCGGTAACAGCATATTTGATACATTATAAACATAATAATTAAAGAATTCAATAAATATTCGAACTATACAGCCAAAAGGCAGAAGAAGTCCTTAAATTTAAAAATAAAGACGCATTAATTATAATGCGGATAGACTTTTCTATCATATATTTATTGTATCCACTCCTAATCAAGAAGCTCTTTATGGCTCCAACTGTTGCGATGTGATGCAGAATATTAATAATATCTGCATCATCAATAATTCTTCTCCCAGTAAAATTTCTTATTTCTATTAAAATGTCCCTAACGCAGAAGTAATATATAGATTTATTAAAGTATTTACTTGGTATATAAAGATGAGTTACCCCAAAGATAATTTTGTGATTATTATTATGAAGTGTTATGTTTCTATTTATTCCTGAAATCTCCCAATGTGCGTAAACCATAATTTCAGATGCTATAATGCATGTTTGGTCAGTAATTATCGAAAACATTACTAATTCCTTAGGGCATTAAACTTTACAATTAATTATAGAGCATGATTTATGTGTCAATGTGTTTCTGGAAATTTTCAGCATAGGCTTAACCCCAAACGGCGCCCCCCTTCCCGCACTTTCAGCAGTCGTAAGCCCAGCCTGATTTTGTTGGCGTCTTGGTCATAAAAATTTCTCAGGGAATACGGTTTTTAGAAAACCTGTAACTTCGGTTTTGTAGGGTTCAATCCATGGATTTTGGGACGAATAGTAATGCCCCCCAAGGTGATATTTTTCTTCCGCTACAGCGTCTTTTTCAGTTTGAGTAATTATTTCTAAAATTTCTGAGTAGTTTGGAAGGTCTGGTGTTATTGGGTATTCTTTAGATCCATTCAAATCAAACATAACAATACCATTTGATCGGACAAGCGTTCTGAAAACGTAAGAAGGTCGATATTTGCCGGAAAGATTATTTTCTCCCGTAAAAATATTAACGTATTTTATTTCTCCTCCGGTTCTCGCGTCACGCTTCTTTGCCTCTTCTATCGCCTCGATAGCATTATGCGTATCGTCCCATTTTGTTTTTGCAAACGCTCGTCCTGTTCCAGCCGTGCAAATTCCGGACTTCTCATCGTAAATCCATGCATCATCATTACCAAACAAAAAGTCGATCTTGTGCGTTTTAATATTCACTGCACAAAATACAGCTTCAGGCTTTCCATTTTTTATTGGAGGGAATGGTGGTAGACCTTTACTTTTATTATTTAACCACTCATGCCAGCAGTAAGATGTACGGCCACTTCCTGCGAAGATAAATACATAACCTCTCGCAACGCATATTTTATCATCATCAGAATCAACGGAGAATATTAGTTTATCTGAGCGCTTATCTGAATGCCTTGAATCTGCGGCTACTATGCCAGAATTCAAATCGACTATGAAAGTTGTCATGCGAATATAGTAGCACGAATTAAACGCAGAATTGTGGTATCCTGTTACCGGTTTTGCTTGTACTGAACATGGCCTGATGATAGGTTGGGCCTATGACAGAACCCACTGCAAACAGCGGCAAGCAGCGGAGAAAACCGCCAGCAGGCAAGCCATTTCAAAAAGGACAATCCGGCAATCCATCAGGGCGACCCAAGGCCCTGAAAGAGGTTGTCGAGCTTGCGCGGTCTCACACCATCACGGCTATCGAGGCGCTTGCACAGATCGCAGGTAAAGCCACAGCCCCTGAAAGCGCTCGCGTGTCTGCTGCGAATGCCCTGCTCGACCGTGCCTGGGGCAAGCCGAAGGACACCGTAGCGCTCGAGAACGCGGAGGGCGGGCAGCCCTTCCAGATCGTCATTCGCAAGCTGAGTGATGGCTGAGCTTCAGATCCCGGCTTACGGTTGGCTTCCACGTGATTACCAGATGGGGCTTTGGACCTATCTCGAGAACGGCGGGAAACGCGCATACGAGGTCGCGCATCGTCGATGGGGCAAGGATGACGTTGCGTTGAACTGGGCAGCCGTTTCTGCGCTTACGAAGGTCGGCAACTACTGGCACATGCTTCCCGAGGCGAGCCAGGCGCGGAAAGCCATCTGGGACGCGGTGAACCCACACACTGGACGCCGCCGCATCGATGAGGCTTTTCCGGAAGAAATCCGCGCCACGACCAAAGAACAGGAAATGTTCATCCGGTTCATCAACGGCTCAACATGGCAGGTTGTTGGCTCGGACAACTTCAACAGCCTCGTGGGCTCAACACCGATTGGCGTGGTATTTTCCGAATGGGCGCTGGCGAACCCTTCGGCCTGGGCGTTTCTCTCTCCGATCCTGCTGGAAAATGGCGGATGGGCGATGTTCATCACCACGCCACGCGGACGCAATCACGCCAAGACGTTCTTCGACGGGATGCGCAATGAACCGGGCTGGTTCTGCGAAGTCTCGAGCGTTGAAAAGACAGGACGTTTCACGCCCGAACAGTTGGCAGCAGAAAAGAGACAGCTCGTGGCTCAGTATGGCGAGGACGATGGCGGGGCAAAGTACGAGCAGGAATACGACTGCTCCTTCGATGCGGCCATACAGGGCAGCTACTACGGCAAGATCATGAAGCGCCTTGATGAGGATGGGCGCCTTGGTGATGTCCCGCACAATCCATCCCTGCCCGTCATCACGGCTTGGGATCTTGGCATCGGTGACAGCACGGTCATCTGGTGCGCGCAGCAGATCGGTCCAGACGTTCGCGTGATCGACTGCATTGCCGGATCCGGTCAGGGCATCGACTGGTATGTGCGAGAGCTTGGGAAGCGCCCCTACACCTACCGCCAGCACATCGTTCCGCATGACGCGAATAATGGCGACCTTGGAACCGGTCAGCGCCGGATCGATACCATGCGCTCACTTGGTATGAACCCGATCCGCGTCCTACCTCGCACGCCGGTGGATGATGGGATTAGCGCGGCCCGCAATCTCCTGCCACGCTGCCGGATTGACCGGAAGAACTGCCAACGCGGGATTGAAGCGCTCGAGCAGTATCGCAAGTCGTGGGACGACGCGAACAAGGTGTTTCGTGACAAGCCGCTGCATGACTGGGCGTCCGACTACGCGGATGCGTTTCGGTATCTGGCTGTTGGGTTGAGGGATCGCGAGGATGATAAGCCGACACGCAAGCCCATCAAACGCTCTCCCTTGATCGGCGCTGCCGGTGGATGGATGGGGGTGTAATCGGTCCAACCTGTTGAATTTGGTTGTACTGACAGGTTTTGGTGTGGTATTCGAATACCTCATGAAGACACGAATTCGCTTGGTGTACCGACGGTTTTGGTTTGGGGCTGCTCGCTTCTGTTTCCGGCGTTTGCGTTTCTCCGCATCTGACGGAACAACTGTGCTTCGTATCTTCATGCGAGATGGCGTTGCAGTCGCCTATGACCCGACAACGGATGACTGGGCGCGGTGGTCAGCATGAGCGGTCGTCTCCCAGAAACAGATGATGTTCTCCGCGAAGTTCAGGAGCGGTTCGAAGCCGCACGTGATTTCGAGGCGCAGTGGCGCAAGCATGCCTTGGAAGATCTGCGGTTCTTCCATGCCGATGCGTACAACCATGACCAGTGGGACAGTGCTGTTTATCAGGCACGTTCCGGAACGTTTGGTGGCTCCCCTCGCCCTTGTCTGACGATCAACAAAACCCAGCAGCACGTCTTCCAGATCGAGAACGACGCGCGGCAGTCGCAAATGGGCATGAAGGTCAATGCGACCGGCTTTGGCTCGAACGAAAAAGCGGCAGACGTCATCGAAGGCATTATCCGCCATATCGAGTATCAGTCGAACGCTCAGCAGAACGCCTATAACTGCGCCATACAAGGACAGGTACGCCAGGGAATGGGCTGGGTTCACGTCGTCACAGACTACGTGCGCGGGCAAGACAGCTTCGATCAGGACTTCTTCATCAAGTCCGTGCCGGACCCGCGATCCGTTTATTCCGATCCAAACACGCAAGAGCCCGATCATTCGGACATGCAGTGGGCGATGATCGTGGAGGAAATGCCGCGCGCTGAGTTCGAGCGGCTTTATCCCGGGCATGAAGACGTCAAGGGCGCGCCACTGTCTATCGCGGCAGAGGGCGATGAACGCACAGACATTTCAGAGCGCGATACTGTGCGTGTGTTCCGGTATTACCGTCGCAACGAGGACAAGGACACGCTGTTGATTTTCACTGAGAACTGACCCTGGGAGCGGGGAAATTTTCATTCAGAATTGACCCATGCCTGACACTGCTCCCGACGCATGAGCGCGGGAGGCGAAGGAGTGATCAGCATGGACTTGTTGAGTGTAATCCGCCGTTGGCACTATCGGGATCGTCTGCCGATCCGTGAGATTGAGCGCCGGACGCACCTGTCGCGGAATACGATCCGCAAATATCTTCGATCCGAAACGCTTGAGCCGGTTTTTGCGAGCACTGTCCGGATGAGCAAGCTGGACCCGTTTGCACAAAAGCTGACGAACTGGCTGATGCTTGAGGCTTCGAAGTCGCGCAAACATAAACGCACAGGGCGCCGCTTTCATGCGGATCTTGTAGCGCTTGGCTATACGGGGTCGTATGGCCGGGTTGCCGCCTTCATAAGAGAGTGGAAAGCCGAGCAGCAGAAGGTGAAACAGACGACGGGGCGTGGCGTGTTCGTGCCCCTGAGCTTTCAGCCAGGCGAAGCCTTCCAGTTCGACTGGGGTGAGGACTGGGCGGTTATTGGGGGACGGCGGATCAAACTGCAGGTTGCCCACACCAAGCTTTGCTATAGCCGTGCCTTCATTTTGCGGGCCTATCCACTCCAGACGCATGAAATGCTGTTCGATGCCCTGACAGAGGCTTTCCGCGTTCTGGGAGGCGTTCCCCGCAGAGGTATTTTCGACAACATGAAAACAGCGGTGGATTGTATCGGGCAGGGCAAAGCCCGTCAGGTCAATCTGCGTTTTTCTGCCTTGGTCAGCCATTACCTCTTCGAGGCGGAATTCTGTAATCCGGCCGCAGGCTGGGAGAAAGGACAGATCGAGAAGACCGTTCAGGACGCGCGGCGGCAGATCTGGCAGGACATGCCGAATTTTCCAGACCTGACAGCTTTGAATGCCTGGCTTGAGACGCGTTGCCTGGAGCAGTGGATCAGCCTGCGTCATGTCGAACTGCCTGGCAATGTCGCCGCGGCGCATGCGGCGGAGATGCCTCACCTGATGGTGCCGGGACGAGCATTTGACGGGTTTGTCGAGCACACCAAGCGTGTATCGCCGACCTGCCTCATTCAGTTCGAGAGCAATCGTTACAGCGTGCCAGCGTCCTTTGCCAATCGGCCTGTCAGTCTGCGCGTCTATCCTGAGCGGCTGGTTGTTGCAGCCGAAGGCAAAGTGCTTTGCGAGCACTCCCGGATCGTGACGCGCTTCCATGGGCTGCCTGGACGAACGGTCTATGACTGGCGGCATTACCTGGCTGTACTCCAGCGCAAACCGGGTGCCTTGCGCAATGGCGCACCTTTCACGGACCTGCCCGAAGCGTTTCGCATTCTCCAAACCCATCTGCTTCGCCGTCCCGGTGGTGACCGGGAAATGGTCGAGATCCTTGCTCTGGTTCTCCATCATGACGAGCAGGCCGTGCTTTGTGCTGTCGAACTCGCAATCGGGGATGGCGTGGCGACAAAGACCCATATCCTCAACACACTGCACCGTCTGACCGACGCCAAGAAAACGGATGGTCCAAGGATCGATGCGCCACAGGCGCTGAAGCTCGAACACGAACCCCGGGCCGACACAGGGCGGTATGATACTCTGCGTGGAGCGACCCGCCATGCGTCATGATCCTGCTATCGGTGCTCTCGTCGTTATGCTGAGGGGCTTGCGCCTGTACGGCATGGCGCAAGCCACAGAAGAGCTGGGCCAGCAGGGAGCACCAGCATTCGAGGCGGCCGTTCCTGTCCTCGCGCAGCTCCTCAAGGCCGAACTGGCCGAGCGCGAGGTGCGCTCCATTGCCTATCAGATCAGGGCGGCGAAGTTTCCGGCCTACAAGGATCTGGCAGGCTTCGACTTCTCGGCTGCCGAGATCAATGAAGCCACAGTTCGTCAGCTCCATGCAGGAGACTTCGTGGATCGCGCTGAAAACGTCGTGCTCATCGGTGGACCCGGGACGGGTAAAACGCACGTCGCTATTGCCCTGGCCGTACAGGCAATCGAATATCACCGTAGAAAAATCAGGTTCTGGTCTACCGTCGATCTCGTCAACGCCCTGGAGCAGGAAAAGGCCGCCAATCGGGCCGGACAGATTGCCGAACGCCTCCTGCGTCTCGACCTGCTGATCCTTGATGAGCTGGGATATCTGCCATTCAGCGCATCAGGTGGCGCACTTCTGTTCCACCTGCTCAGCCGTCTCTACGAACGTACCAGTGTTATCATCACCACCAATTTGAGCTTCGGTGAATGGGGCGAGGTCTTCGGCGACGCCAAGATGACAACCGCCCTTCTCGATCGCCTCACCCATCACTGTCATATCCTCGAAACAGGCAATGACAGCTACCGCTTCCGCGCCAGTACAGCCGCCCCAAAGGCCAGAAAGGACAAAAAAACCTTATCCGCTTGACCTCTCCATAAAACACAGGAGAGATAACCACAGGCCGGGTCAATTCCTGATGAAAACCCAGGGTCAGTTCTCAGTGAAAATCAACACCAGTACCGCCCTTATTGCTGGGCCGCAGCGTATGGCAAGGTTTTCGCGGGTGATTACGAAAACGGCATCATTTACGAGGCCAGCCTGGACACGTTCACTGAGAACGGCACGCCCATCAAACGCCAGCGTGCTTTCCCTCACCTGCTGACCAGTGGCGCGCGCGGCATTCATCGCCAGTTCATGGTGGATATGCAGGACGGCGGAGGCCAGAGTGTCGACGTGGATTGGAGCGACGATCGTGGCGCAACATTCTGCACGCCGCAGTCTCTTTCCCTGGGCGTAACAGGTAACACATGGCCGTCGCTTTGGCGGCTCGGTCTGGCGCGTGATCGCGTGTATCGCCTCACCTGGCAGGCATCTGGGAATACCGCACTCATGGGAGCGTTCCTCGCGATCGATCCGGTGCGGACATGAGTGCGCGCGATCTTAACTGCCCGCTGCCTCATCAGATCTGCAACGCAGATGGCACACTGACGGCATTAGGCCAGACCTTCCTTCGTCGCCTTTGGGAACGGACCGGATCAGCCCCCGGCACCGATACGGCCTGGATCGAAGCAGAGGCCGATATGGCCACGCTTTCTGCCGCTCAGGCTCAGACCTCCGCCTTTGCGGCATTGCGTGAAGCGCAGGACGCCCTCTCCCTTGCCGAGCAAACGCTTTTGCAGGCCCAGTCCATCCGGGCGCAGACTTTAAAAGCATTGGAAACGGCACAGGATTCCGCTATTCTCTCGGTTACGGCGCGACCACCGCGTGACGGGTCACATTCAGACGAGAGCATGATCTTTGCGATCATGAAGCCCTGATGTCCGTTGTCGCGAAATCCCTTCAGCCTGGAACAACCCTGACCGCTTCCGCTGCTACAGTTTTCAAAGCTGGAGCCGGAACAAGTGTTGTGACGAGCGGTGTGCTGTCAAACCCCACCTCAGCAGCAGTGACGTTCACGTTCCAGATCCAGAGATCGGGCGGCGCGGCTCTGGCTGTCGTTCCGCAACGGTCCATTCAGGCCAATGGCACCGATTTGCTTCCAGAGCTGTCGAGCCTTGTCCTGACGGATGGTGACGTTCTGCTCGCCTCGGGTGCAGGGCTTGTCTGCATCCTGAATGGTTACGCCCTGTCGTGATGACGGACGCTGAAATCCTGGGCGCCGTGCCTCCGGAGAACGCGATCCTCTACCGGGACGGCGATGCGGTCGGGATGCTGTTGCCGATCACGTCGTCTGTCTGGGAGGTCCATTGCGGGGCTGCCCCGGCCATGCGGGGCAAAGCATCCCTCGCCGCGTTCCGTCGCCTGCTCTCCGAATTCTGGTCTGACCACCCCGAGGTTCAGGAACTGATTGGGGTTATGAAATCAGAGCATCTGTGCGCCCGGTACAACGCGGCTCGGCTCGGCTTTGAGCGCGTCAACACAACCCCCATCACATGGCCGGACGGGACTGTCCGCAATACCGCCGATTACAGGATGAAACGCCCATGATCCGCCATCCCGCTGCTCAGGCTGATTACTTGCCGGGGGTTTGTTTTGATCCGAGCGCCGCTATCGGGGGCGGTTTATCCGCTGCGGGTACGGTGGCTGCCACGGCCATGCAGGTCAATGCCGAGAAGCAGGCGCGCGCGATTGCCGTCAACACGGCCAAGGAAGTCGCACCGACGATCACGGACAGTGCGACCTCCGCCAACGCCTTGCTCGGAAACTATGCCTCTACAGGCAACTCCGCGATCAATGCGCTGTCGAATGGACTGACAGAAAGCCAGCTTCAGGCCACTCCCGGATACAAGTTCAACCTTCAGCAAGGCGAACAGGCGGCGACGAACAGCGCCGCCGCGCGGGGGCTGGCGAATAGTGGGGCAGCCCAGAAGGGCGCTGCGACCTATGCCTCCGGCCTTGCTGACAGCACGTATCAGAACCAGTTCAACGACACGAACGCACTGGCGCAGGAGGGCTACAACGCCCTCAACCAGCAGGGCAACAACACCATGACGGCCGCGAACAATGCGGCTCAGGTCCGTATGGAAGGCGCGAATGGTGCCATGGCCACGACGGTTGGTGCGGGTAATGCGCTGGCCAGTGGTCTCTCGTCTCTGGGTAATACGGCCAGTCAGTACAGCATGTACAATGCGCTTTTAAATGGCTCTGGTTCTTCTTCATCTGATCCCTTTGGTGGATCTGGAACGAGTGCTTAACCATGGCAGGCTTCAACACAAACGCCCTCATGCCGACACCGCTCACGCAGCAGACCAATCCGCTTGAGTTCGCGTCTCAGGCTGTCGGTCTTCGCAATGCTCTGCTCGGTAACAAAATCCAGCAGGCGAAGTATGATGCTGACATGGCGCAGGGAAATGCTCTTCTCGGCGCGACTGGCGCAGATGGCCGCACAGATTACGCCAAGGCCCGCGCCGCAATGGCTGCTGACCCGGCTGCCGCATATGGGGCAGCGCAGGCCGTACGCGAACAGAACGCTGCGCGCGCGGACGATCTCGCCAACACAGAAGCCGGGAAAAACGCGGTCGGGGCCATCCTGTCCTACGTTGGATCAAACCCGGATCAGGCGCACCTCTTCGCAGCGAAGCGCATGGCCAAAGCGATTTTTCCTGGTCAGAACGTTGACGCTATCGTTAATCAGATCGCGCAACACCCGGACGGCATTGCGGGCGGCGTAGCGCAACTGACGAACTCCATGCAGGCTCCAGGCCAGCAGGAAGCCAACGTTTATGGCACACCCGGTGCGACCGTAAACAACGGGCAGCAGACCGTCATTGGAACGCAGCAGAGCGCCATGAATGGCGGGCAGTTTCAGCCGACGACGACGGTTCAGCAACAGACATCGCCCGATACCAATTCTACCCCGATGGAGGTCATCAACCCAGACGGCTCCCGCAGCTACGTCAGGCGCGATCAGGTGGTTGGTGGCGCAAAGCCGACCGTTCCGCCCGAGGCGATGGGTTCGGGACGTTATCCGACGCAGCAGCCCGCAAACCCCGGCTATCAGGCCGCACCCGCAGCAGGTCAGACGGAAGCCCTTGCCGCGACTGCGAAGGCCGGAGCAGATGGGGCCAATGCGCTCATGCAAGCGTCCGCGAACCGCAATGATCGGATGGCTATGCTTGGGAATATGGGTTCGGATCTGGAAGGCTTTAATAGCGGTCCGGGCTACGAAAATCTTCGCCACCTAGCTTCCGTTGTTGATAATTGGACGGGAGCGACATGGAAGAGTGGAGATATTCAAGATGCTCAGTCCTTCAACAAGTGGGCGCAAAATCTTGCCAATGCTCAATCACAAGCCTTGGGGACTGGCACTGACAGCAAGCTAGCTGCCGCCGTCCACGCCAGCCCGAACAGTGCGCTTCAAAGCGGAACAAACCGCCTCATGATCCATCAGCTTCAGGGCAATGAAGACGCGATCAATGCCAAGGCGCAGGCGTGGAAAGCCTCGGGGATGCAGCCTGCGCAGTTCCAGCAGTGGAACCAGCAGTTCAGCCAAAGTTTCGACCCGCGTGCGTTCCAGATGATCCGCATGACGCCACAGGAGCGCAGCACCTATATCGAGGGTCTGAAGAAGTCCGGGCAGTTCGATGAACTGAAGAACAATTACAACGCCATGGCTGAAGCCGGGTTGGTGCCAAGTGGCAGACCTTGACCGCGTTTATGACGATGCCGGGAAATACTGGAACGTTGACCCGGACGTTCTGAGGGCGGTTCATCAGGTTGAAGATCCGCAGAATGATCCAAAGATCCGGTCTCATGCGGGTGCTATCGGCCATATGCAGTTCATGCCGGATACAGCGCGGCGCCTAAGTATCGATCCGACTGACCCGGTGCAAAGCATCTATGGCGCGGCGCGCCTACTGGACGAAAACCTGAAGCACTACGGCAATCTTCCGGATGCGCTCCGGGCTTACAATGGCGGCACAGACCGCACCAAATGGGGAAACCCCGAGACAATGGCTTATCCGGGCAAGGTTGCGACAAATTACCAGCCAGCGCAGAACCGTGCACAGACGTCTGGGCCCGATGCGTTTGATACGATGTTCGGCGGGACGCCAGAGACGAACGCTCCCGCTCCTGCTCAGAAACCATCTGGCGATGCGTTCGAGACGATGTTTGGTCAGTCAGGATCGGCAGACCCTAAATCGGCAGAACCGTCGCGCGCGGAAAAAGCCTGGACGCTTGTAAACGATACGGTGAACTCCGCAGGACGGGAGATCGACCGGACATTCGGTGTCGGCGTCCCTCATCTTGTGAGTTGGGCCACGTCTCTTGGTCATCACATCGACAATCCGGTTTCCCGCGCCGCACACGGCGTCGGTGACTGGGTTGCCTCCAAGGAAGACGGCGACGAAGCGGCGCGCAAGAACGATTATGGCGCGCCTTATACGGATGCAGCCGGGACCATGCTTGGCGCAGGGTTGGCAACCGCGCTTGGTGGTCGTGTCGTGCGCCCTGCTGCTGCGGCGCTTGACGAAACGAGGGCTGGTCGTGTTGTCGCCAATGCACTGACTGGCGATGGCCCTTCTTCGATGAAGTACGCCAACAACGCCCTTGCGGCAGCGGTGCAGACCGGTCTCGCTGGCGGCGACTGGAAGGACGCGACAGCCCTGACACTTGGCCTCGGTGCGGCTGGAAAGCTCGGGAGTAAAGTCCTCTCGCCTGTCACGGATCGCGCCTCTGCGGCGCTCCGCCGTGCTGGGGATTATCTGGACCCACAAGGCGCGGCTGCCAGAGGAGCAGAAGAAGCGCCTATAGAAATCGGACAGGCTGCCAGCACTTCGGCGCAGAAGGCGGAAGAGAAAGCCCAGATCAAGGCTATCTCCAAGGTTGGCGCCTTCAGTGATCCGGAGAAAGCCGCAGATGCCATCATGAAGGCCTTCACGAGTGAGGACGGAACGCGGCTGTATCAGGCGCAGGTTCCGGGTGTCTTCCACACGACTGCGGTGCGCACTCAGGATGCCAAAATGGCAGGATTGGAAAACAACCTGCGGGATCTTTACCCGGATGCTTTCAGGACGCTGGATAGCGCCAATGACCATGCCTACACGCAGCACCTGCGGGAGACGATTGGGACGCCGGAGCAGATCCACAACCTGGAAGCCGAGCGTTCAGCCTTCGAGGAGGCGCAGCGAACAAAGGCTTTTGAGAATGAAGAAGCCGTGCCGGTGGGGGCGCTTCATTCGATACTGGATAGCCATATCTCGGCCAATAAAGGCAATGAGCCGGTTCGTCAGGCCATCATGAAAGCCAAGAAGGCGCTCGAGGATGTGACGTTTGCCAAAGAAAATCCGTCGCCAACGCATACTCTTTGGAATGAGCCGAAAGACCCTGTTCGTTGGGCAAGCCCGTCCGATCTTTGGAATGTCCGCAAGGCTATCGGTTACGGCCTTCAGAAAGCCGCGGCCGGTGAAGACGGTCATATGCGTGCAGCGGCTGCTCGCCTCTCTCCCTTTATGGATGACCTCGCGCACCACATCGACCAGGGCGCCCCCGGCTTTCATGACTATCTGGCTGGATATTCGCAGCGCTCAGGCACTCTCGACAGCCTGCGCTTTCTTCAGTCGCGCGGCCTGATGCAGCCTTCGACAAATGCGCCAACGGGTGAAAGTGTAAATTACACGGCGCTGAAGAACCTCATCAAGCAGATCGACAAGAATGAGGTTTCGGTTGCGACCAAGGGAACAGACGCTGTTACGCCTGAGCAGGAAGCGCGCATTCGGACGCTCTACCGCGACATGCTTGCAGAACGCACCATGCGAGACGCGGGCGGCTCCGTGGGGTCAAAGACCTTCAAGGCAGGGATGACGCAGCGCCAGAAGGAAATCCGAGGCGGTCATTTTGGTGGGGCTGTCAGTACACTCGGCGGCTTACTTGGCGCTCAGGAAGGTGGCTTAATGACGGGCGGCGCGACAGGAGCAGCGCTCCATGCGGGTAATGCTCTACTTGGTCACGCTCTTGCCAATCGTCGCCTCACCAAAATGGAGCAGACGGATCAAGCAGTTATCAATCACTTGTTGGGTCAGTCGCGGTAATTGAACCGAACGCCATTCAAAAGCCGATCCGCCCTTTCTACGCGGTATCGGCGGATAGCGTAAGGGATGAAGGATAAGCAGATCAGCACAAACGCCAGCGTGTAATCGTATCCCGGGTTCCGCGTAAATGGGCTTGGATCATTGTATGACGATAGCCACAAAACCGCGAAAAAAGCCGGGAACGCCAATGCAGGCAAAAGGTACCCCTTCACCCAGAAGAAGCACCAAGCCGCAGCCACGACGAGATAGAGGAAGATCATGCCTCGGAGTTTACCTGCGGTTGGGGCAATTTGCTACTAACCATTCATGGTCTGCCTGCCCTGTAATGCAAGGCCCTGTTGGCCCATGATATGCATTCGGATCTGATGATGGTGGTCCAGAATAAACCCCACCTCCAGGCCCAGTATACATCCCGCCTCCAGGGCCTGTATACATTCCCCCACCCGGACCGGTGTACATTCCCCCGCCTGGTCCGGTATACATACCTCCACCAGGACCCGTGTATTTTCCACCGCCAGGTCCAGTGTATAGCCCTCCGCCTGGACCCGTATATAATCCGCCACCGGGCCCCGTATAGCAAGGGCCGCCTGGTCCCGTGTAACCAATGCAATCATCAGCGTAAGAAGTGTTTAATGGAGCCGAGATTGCAGCAATAGCAATCAACGCAATAGATAGTCTTCTCACAATCTCTTCTCCGAACTGTAACGCACTATTTCATTTCTGAGAGAGTCGGGTCAATGCGCTATTCCCGGCAGAGCCGGTTAGAGCCACTGTTCGACACCGCCATGATGCGAACAGGTTCCGCGCCTATGCTGGCTAAAGCTAAAAGTGCCATCTTCGCATTTGGCTGACGCGCCCGAAGGCATTCTGTTTCCTGCTGTGTGGCTAGGAGAATGGATGCGTTTTCCATCGACGTTGGTGTAGTGGCCGTTATCTAGCAGAACGACCTCTTGGCTAGGCTTCGTTACTTGTGGTTTCGGCTGCGGGGGCTGAAATGCATATGCCTGCGGAGCTAGAAAAAGCAGTCCAATAGCAATAAAAAAGCCAAATAACGTTCTATTAACGACAAATCCATTCCAAGGCATATTTAGCCCTCCACAATGGATTGGCGCACTTGTCTTGGATTCGAGTCAATTGATTGAATTAATTGTGGCGGCCTACACTTCGCCCTAACAATTTTCCCTCATCCACATCCCACCAACAACCAAAGGTGGCTTCTGTGGACTCCCTCAACTACATCTACGATCATCTCGACACGGCGATGGCTTGCTTGCGATTGGTGCAACCCCGCTTATTCTCGATTTAGCGCATCACGGTCTTTTATAGCGTTGCTTTCCAAGATCGTTTTGTCATAGAATCTCAGCACGGCACGCTTCGCGTGTGACGGGTCACAATCTGTCTAAGATTTCCCCTCATGCGCCCCCTATTGCTTGCCGTTCCCCTTCTTATCCCACTGTGCGCCCAGGCGCAGACGACTGCCGCTAATCCGGTTGAGCCGTTTTCGTATGGCGTTCGGACCGGCACGCCCAAGAACCCACTTGTCGCAGTGCTGTCTTCTGTCGTGCCTTCTGCTCAGGCTGGTTCGACACAGGCCGCCTCTCCCGTTGAGCTATTCAGCTACGGGCGCCGTGTCGGTACGCAGTCGAACCCAATTTACGTCAATCTTGGAAATGCCCTCGACGGCTATCTACCTCTAACGGGGGGTAACACGACCGGGCCGCTCAATGGTTACGAGTATTTTCCTGGGTTGATTGGAAGTAGTTCTTCTGGCTCTACAGTGACGCTAACGACAGATAATAGCGGGAACCTTACTACAGCCAACTGTATGGTTATTCCGGGTCACGGTGCGACGGAATACGACATCAATATCATTGGTGTTAGCAGCAACGGCACTGATGCGTTCTTGCAGCGCTTTTCCGGCGTCATGAGCTATCGGACGACTTCCGGCTATGTTCTGACGGCAAGCTCGTCTTCTAACAATTATCCGGCCATTGGTTCTGATCATGGCACCGTTGCCGCCACTGTGGCGGCTGACACCAATGGATGCCTGCGCCTCACTGCGACCGGTGGCGGTTCCGGCTCCTGGAAATGGCGTGCGGGTGTTCACTACGAAAATCTGGTGCCCTGATGGGTGATGCTATGCCAACCATCGTAGGCGCTCCCGATTACATCACGCGCGGCGAGTTTTCCGAGGTCCGGCAGGACGTGAAGACGCCGGAGCGGCAGATGGTCGAGGTCCAGACGATGCAAACGACGCAGCAGACCACGTTAAACGAAACCCTTGCCGCGGTTCGTAAACAAGGCTGCGTTCTATCCATGGTCATTGCGGTGTTCTCCGGCCTTGGTGGCGTCGCTTCAGCCCGCCCCCCTTCCACCATCCTTGATCCTGGTTTTTTCGGCGGCGGCCCCTGGCTATCAAAGCAGGAACTGATCCAAGGGCGGAACGCTCCCAATGGCATCGCTGGCACGGACGCGAACGGTCATGTGACGGCCTCATCGATTACTGTTACTGCGCTTTCAGGCACAAACGTCACGGTATCGCCGACCGATACCGACACCACGCTTTATACCCTGACGCCATCGGCTCCCACTACGATCACACTAGGAGCAGGCGGGGCTGCGGTCGGGCAGAAAATCATCGATCTACTTGTGACCCAGCCGTCCTCGGGTGGGGCGTCCGTCGCACTAGCCGGCACGATCTTTTGGCCCAATGGCGCTCAGCCCGTCATCAGCGCAAAGGCTGGCGATAAAACGCTTATTCGCTTCATGACCGTTGATGGCGGCCGAACCTATATCGGTGGTATCTAAAATGAGAAATTGGCTCAAGCTCGCAGCCTTGGGCGCGACCTTTCTGGTCTCCCCTGTGTATGCTGGAACTTACGACGCAACTGGCACATCGGTGACTTATGGTCCTGGTCTATTCAGTGAAGCAACGACCGGTGGTCTTCTCACAACACCGACCAGCCTTGCCGATGCACTGTCCTCAGCTTCTGGTCTGACAATCGAAGTCCGCTTCAAAATATCAGGTAATCCATCCTCAACGCAGGTCATGGTCGGCAATAAAAATCTCGGCTGGTTCGGCGTTACTACGAGCGGCAATCTGACATTCGTAAACAATGGGACGGATGGCGGCCAGTACACCTTAACAACATCCGGCACGGTAACTGACGGCCAATGGCATACGGCGACTATGGTTATTGGAACCGGTGCGATGGTCGGCTACCTTGATGGTGAGAGCGTCGGTATAGCGTCCACAAACATTAAAACGGTTCCTGCTGGAACGCAGTTTGGGCTGCGCGGTTTTGAGGATGGCGGCTTCGGATTTACTGGCACGATAGATGAAGTTTCATTCTGGAACATCGTGCGTTCATGGCAAGGGTGGACCCCAGAGGACGCGCCGTTTCAGGGTATTGAGCCGGGTCTCTTGGCGCTTTATCACCTGAACAACGATACGACCGACAGCGTGACATCTTCCGTTCAGGCGTCTTTTTCTGACGGGACTGTATATTTCAGTCCCTATAATTGGGGCGCACTATCCGACACATCCAAAGATTCCATCAATGCTGGCGCGTATTTCAAAACCACCTTCTCAGGCGAAAATTGCGCGTTGGCGTTTAGTACCTATGGAGAGTCAGAGCCATTAACGCAGGTTAGCGTCTCGGTGGATGGGATGGACGCCAAAACATACCCAGTAAGGGGCTCCATACCCTGCACGCCCAGCTCTCTAGTCTCCACCTCCGTTCACTCTCTCAGGGTTTCCTTGAAGTCCACATCTGAGGGGCTAATTAGATGGGCGACTACCCCTGGAACCCGTGCGGAATTAACGGGAATAAGCATCGGTGCCAGCCAATCCTTTTATGCTCCGAAAGTGTATCCGCGTACGCTGCTGTTCTACGGCGATAGCATTACGGAAGGTGTGCGAACACTTGGGGAGACCCAAGCCTATGACACTAACCGCAATGACAATGCAGTTGAATGGTCTGCTCAGGTAGCCCAGAGGCTGAACGCTGAATACGGCATTGTTGGGTTTGGCGGTACCGGACTGACTGTCGGTGGGTCGGGAGGTGTCCCATCACTGCCGAACACATGGAGCCAGGTCTTTCCCGGTCAAAATCGGTCTTTTGCCTTGTGCCCAGATGCTATGATTGAGAACGAAGGCACAAACGACGCCAACGCAACCACCTCGTCCGTTCAGGCAGCAGAAACGTCATTCCTGACGGCTTTTTCTTCGATGTGCCCATTCACAAAATCCATCGTCATGCGCCCTTTCAACGGAGCGCAGTGGCAAGCGCTACAGGCATCTGTTGCCGAAATGGGCAGTCGTAATATCAGCCTTCTTGATACGACAGGCTTCATGAATACGGTGATGGGCGTGGATAGCCTTGGAGTGCACCCGACAGCCAATAATGCGGTGAATTACCTGGCTCCACAGGCTGCAGCGGCGGTGCGTCAGATCATCGAAGCGCAACCCTCACAGACCTACACGTTCCGGTAAGTGGAAAGACAGGCAAGTGATGCCAAACACACTCATTTCACCTCAGGCTGCGGACCCGCGCTTTGACGACCACGAACGACGCATCACAGCCTTGGAGGTTGGTATGACGGCCATTCAGGTGAAGCTCAGCGAGGTTCAGACGGAAGGGCGGATGCGCGGGGAGCGGCAGGACACGGATCTGCGCGACCTCAAAAGCATGATCAGCACCCTTCTCGGCGGTATGTCCTTTTTCAAATGGGCTGGCGCCATGGCGGTCACGATCCTCGCTTTTCTGGCGATTTATGGTGAGCGTCTTCTCCATTTCTGGCAGGCGCTTCACACGTGACCGGCCTCGACGTGCGTCAACTCAAATACGAGATCGTGCGGCCTACGCTGATTGCGCTCGGGCTCTGGTCCTCTTCAGCTGAGAACCTGCTGACGGGAACTGCTCTTGCGGAAAGCCGCGCCGCTTATGTCCGGCAAGTTGGCGGTGGCCCTGCCGTTGGTCTTTGGCAGATGGAGCCAGCCACTCATGACGACTGCTGGACGAACTTCCTCAACTTCCCGGCACAGTCTCGGCTGGCGACGGTATGCACTCGCATGCGCGCTCCTGATCTGTCTGCGTCAGCGCAGTTGGTCACGAACCTCCGTTATGCCTGCGCGATGGCGCGCATCCGGTTCTATCGCGTGCGTGACGCCCTGCCCGCCTCCACCGACGCGGCCGGACTAAGTGCGTACCACAAGGCTCATTACAATACGGCACAGGGCGCGGCTGATCCGGTCGCGAATGTTGCCTTCTTCGCAGAGGCCATCGCGGCATGAACCCAAACGTCAACACCTTCCTCAAGGCTGGCGGCGTCGGCTCTCTGCTGGTGCTGCTGCCTGATCTGATCCCGGCTCAATATCTGATCTATCCGGCATGGCTGATTGTTGGCTGCGCGATCCTGCGCGCCGTGATCCAGCCCCCGGAAGCAACGAGCAAATGGGCCGGACTTTACGAATTGATGTCGGCTATTGGCGGTTGCATCGGATGGGCGATCCCTCGCCTGCGTCCGGGCATTACCGCTGTTCCTGTCGCGCGCGAAGACGCGGCGAAGGTGAAGGCCGCCATCCCCGAAATCCTCAGCAAGTCCACGGCACCGGTCGCGGATTGACTGCGGGACACCCCAAACCACTCAAAAGGAAATGCCATCATGGCAACTGACACACTCATTCAGGAAGCTGGCGCACTCGGACAGGAACTGCTGCCAGTTCTGGGCGGCTTCATCATCGAGAAGCTGGATCCGAACTGCGACACGGTAGCGGCCAAGGCGGCTCTTGTCGGTCTGGCCGGCAACATCGCTTCCCTCGTCACGGCGTTGGAAACGAAGACGACCACGACTGAAACGGTCGCGGCTGCTTGAGCCAGTACGTCTACATCGGCGGGGGCGTCATTGCCCTCGCCTTTGTCGCCTGGCTGATCTGGTTTTCGTACCGGGCCGGGAAGAACAACGCGTCTGTCACGACGGCACAAGCCGCGACTGATAGCGCAACAGCAATCACCGAGAAGGCCGAAGCGATGGCGCAGGCTCAGGCGGATAAGCCCGCCACGACAGACGCTGTTTTGGCGCGGCTTGATGGCGGTTCGGCATGAGGTGGCTTGTCTTGGCACTTTCCCTTACCGGCTGCACATCCGTGCGCTATGTGCCCTGCCCCACGCTGGTGACGTACTCGGCTGCCGATCAGAAAGCGCTGGCAACGGAGATCAGAGCGCATCCTAGCCCGCAGGTAATCCGCTGGATTAGCGATTATATAGGTTATCGCGATCAGGCACGGGCATGCTCGAAAAAGTAGCCATCGTCGCCCTGATCGTTCTGGCCCTGCTCTGCGCCGTCGTCATTGCCCCGATTGTCTGGGATGAGATTACGCGGGATTGAGTGCCAACCGGTTGCAAACAAACAAAGAACACACCGCCGCAACTGGAGAAAGTTGCTTTTCTAAGTAATTGATAAGGCATGTAGTTTCATAACTTTAGGTTATCACCTACGTATATCTCGTCACGGGACACTCCCCTGATTCCATGCTTTATTTCTCTTATCTGACACAGAGGTTCGTTTCTGGACCAATATAAGATGAGAGTTTTCGAGCAGTTATGAACAAGCGTCACGCCCTGTATGGAACTGCTCTTCTCGCAGGGGCGCTGATGCTCCGTCCGGCGTATAGAGTTCAAGCCGCAGAGCTACCGTCTGGGTTAACGGCTCCATATATCGATGCAACTGTAGAGCAGGCACGTAAGGCTTTTGACGTGCCTGGTATTGCTGTCGCTGTCGTGCAGGATGGAAAAATCGTTTTCAACCGCGGTTACGGACGCCGCGCGGAGGATGTCCATAGCGCGCCTGTAGATAGCAGCACCCTGTTTGCCATTGGGTCGAATACAAAGGAATTCACGGCCACTGCTCTGGCCCAGCTTGTGGATGCCGGAAAGCTGAAGTGGGATGATCGTGTGATTGACCACCTGCCCGAATTTCGTGTTTCGGACCCATGGATCACACGCGATTTCCGTGTCTCGGACCTGCTGACTCACCATAGCGGCATGGGTCTCGGCGCGGGAGACCTGATGCTTTTCTCCCACAGCACATTCACCCGCAAAGACGTTTTGGCCGGGCTTGCATATATGCCTTTTACGGCTCCTTTCCGGAAGGAGTACGCCTACAACAATCTGCTCTACGTGGTGGCTGGTGCGCTTGTGGAACGGGTAACAGGCCATAGCTGGGAAGATGTCGTCCAGACCCACCTCATCGAGGTATCCGGGCTGGCAGCATGCCAGTCAACACCACCATATAAAGGCCAGACAGACGTTGCGACCGGCCAAGGGGATCACGCCCCCCTCCCCGAAAAAGCAGCGCGCCGTTTTCCAGCAGTCGGTCCGGCAGGCAGCATCTGGTGTAGCGCAGAAGGAATGGCGCGTTGGGCCCAGATCTATCTCGGAGGAGGACAAACGCCAGAGGGAAAGCGCATTTTCAGCAGCGAGAGCCGCGACACGCTTTGGGCGCCCCATGCTCTCCTTCCCTTGCCGGACATGGCGGCTTTAACCGGAACGCATTTTCGCGCCTATGGCTACGGGTGGTTCATGGAGGACTTCTTCGGGCACAAGCGCGTCTGGCATACCGGTACGATCGGAGGGATGGTTAGTTACGTCACGTTCCTGCCAAAACTAAAAAGTGCCGTTGTGATCCTGACCAATCATGATGACCACAATGCGACCTATGCCCTGGCGACCACTTTAAGCGCGCGCATCGCAACCGGTCACAGTGCTGACTGGATCAGTTACTGGAAACACGAGGAAGACGAAGCAAAAGCACACGAGAGCGTAGCTGCGACTACGACTGGGCCCGGATCGCCTGCTCGTCCTTTCGTGACACTCCAGACATCACAGCGACAGGACTATATGGGCGACTATCTGGATAACTGGCGCGGACCAATCTCCGTCACTGAGCGCGGTCAGGACCTAAGGCTAACATTTTCCAAGGCCGATGGCCTGACGGGGACCCTAAAGGCTCTTCCGCATGACCTGTTCGTCGTACGCTGGGATAACCGAGACGAAGACAGCGAAGATGACGCTTATGTCCAGTTTGAACGCGACGTCACGGGCAAAGTGACGGGTATGAAGATGCAGCTTTTAGGGTCTGATTTCAGTTTCGATGCACAGGACCTCCACCCCCGTAAAGTAGAGACAGCGCACGGAGAGGCACACCCGTGAAACAGCATATTGCGGTTATCGGCGGCGGTGTCATCGGGCTTTCGACAGCTTATGCCCTCATCCGAGCGGGCCATTGCGTAACTCTGATCGAACAGAATGCAGATGTCGGCTTGGGAGCAAGTTATGCCAATGGCGGTCAGCTTAGCTACCGCTACGTCAATCCTTTGGCTGATGCTGGTATTCCGCGTCAGGCGCTGCGCTGGATGCTGAAATCCGGGTCTCCGGTCTCCCTTCGTCTTCGGGCCGATCCGAAACAGTGGCGTTGGATGCTGTCCTTTCTTTCCGCCTGCACACGCACAACAAACCGTCGAAATGCAAAAATTCTTTTACAGCTGGGCTTGGAAGGACAGGCCGAGATGGAAATATGGCGCGAAGAGGGATTGAAAGGTTTCCTTTGGCGTCAACCAGGAAAGCTTGTCCTCTATCGGAATGAAGCCGTTTTCAGGAAAGCCGTATCAGGAATACAGAACACAACCTTGGAACGGGCCCTTTCTCCTGCAGAATGTGCTGAGATAGAGCCAGCTTTCGCTCACCTGACACCAGATCTTGCAGGAGGCATTTTCTCCCCCGAAGATGAAGTCGCGGACAGCCATCTCTTCTGCAAGGCCTTGAAGACGGCTCTTCTGGACGCACCTGAATTTCAATACCTTCAGGAAAAAGCCACGCTAGCACCTGACACGAACAACACGTGCATGCTGATTGTCGGCGGCCGACATCTTGAAGCAGATCAGATTGTCCTGGCTGCGGGCCTGAACTCACGCAAGCTCGCTGCCCCGCTCGGCATCCATCTGCCTCTTTATGGCCTGAAGGGTTACAGCCTTACACTCCGCCCCTCACCCAAGACGCTACCGTCTGTGAGCGTTACCGATTACGACAACCGAGTAGTCTATGCACGACTTGGCGACGCACTGCGTGTTGCCGCGATGGTCGATATCGGAGCGGAAGATACGTCTCTTAACCCAAAGCGTCTCGCATCGCTGCGCGCCCTCGTACGGCAAACGCTCCCGCAGGCAAGCACAGATCATAGCCCTGACTCTCCATGGGCCGGTCTGCGACCTGCCACTCCCACGGGTGTTCCCATTATCGGCCGGAGCAAATGTGACAACCTTCTGCTCAATGTAGGTCATGGCGCGCTCGGCTTCACACTTGCTGCCGGTTCAGCAGCGCGGATCGCCCAATTAGTCGCCGCCGTTCATACCGATGGAGTTCAGAAATGAATGCACACCTACGTCGTCGACTTTCTGCATTCCTGCTTATGGCAAGCGCTGGCACAGCATATGCCGTTCCCCCTGCTGCCACAGACGCACTGCTGACGCACACGTTAACAAATGGAGAGGCCCGCCCGCTGGCAGCACTCGCCGCACTGCGCATCCATAATGGTGCCATGTCTTACCGATATGTGGGCGGTTTTGCGCGCAAAAATGGCGCTGACGTCACCCCCGTCCATTCAGATACCCTGTTTCGCATCGCGTCTGTCTCGAAATTCGTTACGACGATCGGTCTGATGCAACTGGTGGATCAAGGGCGGATTGATTTGGACGCCGATGCCTCCAAGTACCTTGGCTTCCAGCTTCGGAACCCTGATTTTCCAGATACACCGATTACAACGCGCATGTTGCTCAGCCATACGGCAAGCATCGCAGACGCAGACGACTATGTAACACCCGCAGATCACACCGTTTCAGAATTTTTCGATGCGTCCCGCCGCCCGGGAGCCGCAAACTACCACTTCCTGCCCGGACGGAAGCCGGGGTCATGGTTCAGCTATTGTAATCTGTGTTACGGCTTGGCCGGCACCATGATTGAGCGGGTTAGCGGAGAGCGCTTCGATCTTTACCAGCAAAAGCACGTGCTAACGCCACTTGGTATTGATGGCGGCTATGACCCGGCGCTTCTTTCCCATCCTGAACGTCTCGCAACGCTCTATCATCATACCGCCACCGGCTACGAAGCCGCCAAAGATAGTGACACGTATTTCGTTCCAGAAGCCTCCGCCCGGTCTCGGATCGGGACGAACGCCACGATCTTTTCACCGCAAGGTGGCCTCCGTATTTCCCTTGATGGTCTCTATCGTCTGTCGCAGTTCGTGTTCGGAAACGGAACACTTCAGGGTGTGAAAGTCCTTTCCTCCCAGTCGCTTCAGACGATGCTGCATTCGGGCTGGCATTACGATGGTCATAATGGCGAAGGACCTTATCCCATCCCAAGCTACGGTCTGGCGACCATTCAGTTGACCGGCGCGCGCGACCCATCAGGGCACCCGACAACCCCATGGCGTGGCTATCAAGGCGGCCTAGTTGGGCACCTTGGGGATGCTTACGGTTTGAGGTCCGGGTTCTGGCTCAATCCAGCAACGCGCGATGGCTATCTGTTTATTGCCGATGGTTTTCCTGAGGACGGCAAGGAAAAGCCAGGAAAAATATCGTCTTTCACCAATGTCGAAGAAGAGATTTTTAGCGCGCTTTCAAACGCAGGGTCTGTTTCAGGAACGGTTCAATGAAGATTACCATGCCCCATAGCCGCACATGCGCGTTGGTCTTGTCACTTCTCTCATGCACATCCTGGACAGCCCACGCTCAGGACAACGCATCGACGCAGTCACGCCTTTCCAACCTAATGGCAATGCCATTCGCGACGAATATGGTGGGAGCAAAGCACGCGCAACGTCTGGCATGGGTAGAACAACGCAAGGGCGTGCGTAACGTCATGATCTCGGATGCCGGGAACGCTCCCCATCAGGCCACAACCTACTTAAAGGATGACGGAACCCCCCTTTGGGGCCTAACGCTCACGCCGGATGGCAAGGCCCTGGCTTATGTAGAAGGCGGCGATCCAGAAGCCCTCACAGCCCCTGCTCCCAACCCGGATAATGCCGCCTATCGCCCTACGGCCACAGTCCATGTCGTTCGCGATGGCAAACAAAACACCATTGCAGGACAGGGCTATCTTCCAGAGTTCTCTCCCGACGGGCGGCAACTCGCTTTTGCACAAGGAGGCACTCTGCTGCTCGGGGCAACCGGCTCTTCTGCCCGGGCAGTCATGACTACGGACGGAACGATCACGGCCCTTCATTGGTCCCCGGATGGCACGTTTGTCGCATTGGAGATCAATCGTGGTTCACACGGCATGATTGGATTATGGGACACGAAGCACCGCGTTCTCAGCTTTATTCCGCCAGGTTTGGGGTTCGACCGGCTACCGACATTCTCACCTGACGGCAAGCATCTTGCTTTCGTCCGTGTACAGCAACCTCCATTACTGACGCGTCCAGAAAACGGCCGGTTCTGGTCCCTCCATAGCTACGACCTGACAAGCGGTGCAGAACAACTGCTCTGGACACCACCAAAAGGGCCTGGAAGCAGGTTTTGGGCAGCAGACGACCTTGATCTGACATGGACGCCAGACGGGCGCATCCTGTTTCCTTGGGAGGGAAGCGGCTGGCTTCGGATCTGCGCCATTTCTGCTGCTGGCGCCACAACGCCACAATGTTTAACCCCTGAACAAGCCGAGGTTTCATCCTATCTCCTGTCATCCGACGGCAAATCCCTTTTCTATACCTCCAACGTCGGGGAACTCGATCACTGGCGCGTATGGTCCAAGCCGTTGGACGGAAATGCAGCCGCTCTGACGGATGCAACAGAAGAAGCAGGCTCGCTTGCTATGGCTGGCGAGGACCTGGCAGTGATGGTCACAAGCGCCACCCAGACGGCTCACCCTATCCTTCGCCACGAGGGACAATGGAGAGCGCCGGTAACGCCGACACTTCCTAAAAATACCAACTTCGTTGCACCGCAGAGTGTGCAGTTTCGGAGCGAAGACGGAACCAATATCCACGGTCAGCTTTTCCTCCCGCCGACTGAAATGCATGGACCTCATTCAGCGCTGGTGTTCGTCCACGGCGGGCCCAATCGGCAGATGATTCCGGCTTTCAATGCCATGGGATACTATTCCAACGCTTACATGATGAACCAGACACTCGCATCACACGGTTACGTCGTGTTGTCCGTGAACTATCGCAGCGGTACGGGCTATGGACAGGCGTTTCGTGAGGCCGACAAAATAGGAAGCGCGGGAGCCAGCGAATACCAGGATGTCCGTGCCGCCGCGCAGTATCTGCGAGCAAGACCAGACGTAGCGTCGAAGCATATCGGGATCTGGGGCGGAAGCTGGGGTGGCTATCTTGTCGGATTAGCACTGGCCCGCGATAGTGGATTGTTCGCTGCCGGGGCAGACTTCCATGGCGTCCATGACATGACAGAGCCAGATCATCCCGGTCTGTCCCCTGAAGAAAACCGCAAACAACATGAAACGGAATGGCGGTCCTCCCCTCTGGCAGATATTGCGCACTGGCACGCGCCGGTCCTGCTTGTCCACGGGGATGACGATCATGACGTGGAATTTGAGCAATCGGTGTTGCTGTCCAAGGCATTAACTGCGTCAAGTGTGACGCACGAGGATCATGTATTTCCAGGTGAACGACACGAATTTCTTCGGCAGCAAGACTGGCTGACAGCATACGGCTGGACCATTCGATTTTTTGATCACTATCTCGAAAACGCTGAGGTGCCGTAGAGCGGCTTACCCCACAACAGATATTATCTGGATATTTTCACGCAAACTGTGAGCACGCCTAGAAAAAATCGACTTTGATATACCCATTCGCTATAGAGGCAACATTCTTCAACCGGGTCTTCAAGGGTTAGTTTGTGCAGTGCGAGTGGCGTAGATCTTATGACAGGCTGGTTCCAATGCTGATCAAAGAACATTTCGGAGACCCGGGTGTCCTTACGCGGCAGTTCCCCTACATGAAGTCGACGTATCTATGGAAAAACGACGACTTTATCATCACGGCAAAAGCCCTTTCCAACCCGAATAGCAAGTATCATGAGCTTGAACGGCAGGCCGTAGCGCTTCATCAGGCCGGATCTTGGCGACTTGCCGGTGAATATTGGCTAATTGCGGCCGGCTGGCGTCGTAATATGATGGACGCAGGCAATGAACAACACGTAGAGGCGCTCCAATTCGTGCTTCGTCATGTCGAGTACAACAGAGCACTAGCTGAATGGAAAAAGAAGAAACTCAGCCGAAATGCTATGCCCTATCCTGATCAGTTCGGAATTCCCGAAGAGTAAAATTTCGATATAGTTGTAGACCCTAATTCTACCCATCTTTTCAATGTTTCTTGAAATTTCAGAGGGTGCGCATTCATAAACTCGCACCCGAAACCAACTACGCTTACTCCCCACAAGTACACATAAAAATACTTTCAATCTTCTATTTCATTTCTTCCGTCTCTCTAAATAATTCCAGAGGCAGCAAGTCTTCATAGGAAAATAGAGGTTTTTCTAATCTCATCCGTCATCAAACACCGCAGATTCAACATTGATAGCAGAACGCTTCAAGGGGGCTCGCTCGAAGGTGATCGACCTAAAAAGCGTGCTGATGCGTTCTTTTCCTCAGTGATCCTCTGAGGACGAAAGATACGATGAAGCGCTTCTACAATCACCGCGACACTCTTGTTACAGAAGGTCTTGACGGTCTTCTCAGGTCATCCGTCGGGCATCATCTCTGCCGACTTGAAGGGCACGAGAATATCCACGTCGTTCTCAGAAGGGACTGGGATAAATCGAAAGTAGCCATCATTTCCGGCGGAGGCTCAGGCCATGAGCCAGCCCATGCTGGTTTTGTCGGCAAAGGCATGCTGACGGCAGCAGTCTGCGGTGCGCTCTTCGCCTCCCCCAATGTGGATGCCATTCTCGCCGCCATCCTTGAAGTGACTGGCGAGGCAGGATGCCTCCTGATTGTTAAGAATTATACCGGAGACAGGTTGAATTTCGGCCTTGCCGCAGAACAGGCCCGCACTCTTGGAAAGAACGTTGAACTCGTCATTGTGGCCGATGACATCGCACTTGGCCGCGGACCTCATGCCCGAGGTATTGCTGGGACAGTCCTTGTTCAGAAAATCGCGGGCCATCTGGCAGAAACGGGATCTAGCCTGGCAGAGGTAAAACAGGCTGCCACTGATGCCATTCAATCAACAGCATCAATCGGTCTCGCTCTATCAGACGTCAATGTTTATGATGTGGAGCATAAAACGCGGCTAAATGACACAGCGGCGGAACTGGGCCTTGGCATTCACGGCGAACCTGGCGCTGAGCGGATCTCTGTAGATAAACTCGATGTTTTAGTTAATAAAGCCGTAGATACACTCGAAAAAACTCTAACAAATGATAAGAAAGTAATTATGGTCAACATGCTGGGCGCAGTTCCAGTGTTGGAAGCTCAGGCCATAGTAGATGCTCTTTCCAGAACCGCATTTGCAGACCACATAGAATTTATTATCGGGCCTGCCCCGATGATGACTTCCTTGGATATGTATGGATTTTCTTTATCCGCCATACCTGCAAGAGAAGACTTCGTCGAGGCCTTGAAATCTGCTGTTGAGCCTTGGGCTTGGCCGGGTTTAGCCCCTTTTAAGGGGGTACAGACAAAGCAAACTCCGACCTTGCCTGAAACTTTCTCCTATGAGCCCTCATCCGACACTTATGTAGAGAGCCTTATCACTCATGGCGCAAAGGTTCTCATAGACAATGAGAAAGATCTCAACGCGCTTGATGCCCTGATTGGCGATGGCGATGCAGGCTCAACTTTCGCTGAGGCGAGCCGCGTTATTCTCAAAGAAATCGGCCGCCTTCCCCTCGCTTCTCCCCAACATCTCTGTGAAACGATAGGCAGGCTTCTCGCGCGCAATGCTGGTGGCTCCAGCGGCGTTTTGTTGTCCATCATGTTTGCCACAGCAGGACAACAGCAGGATTGGCGCACCGGGCTTGAGGCAGGTCTGGACCGTATGCACAGATACGGTGGAGCGTCTCAAGGAGATAGAACAATGCTCGATGCGTTGTTTCCAGCAATAACGGCACTTCAAACTGGAAATCTCCAACAGGCCGCCAAGGCTGCTCGTGAAGGTGCTGATGCCACCCGGAAGATGCCAGCACGAGCTGGGCGCGCAGCTTATGTTCCGAAAGAACAACTCAAGAATATCCCTGACCCAGGGGCAGAAGCCATTGCTCGCCTGTTGGAAGGACTGTCGAGTTTAACCTAAAAAGTAGTGGCGCTTTAAAATTCTCATTGCGCGTTGTTACGATTTTTACCAATCGCTAACAACGCGCGCACATTTTATCCTGCGAAATTCCAACACTTCCACAATACATATCTAGTTTTTACAAAATTAAAATACATCTCACCTCCTTTGAATGGAGAAAAATTATTCTAAATATCATTACCATACAAAAAAAACGTATATCATTTTCGAACCAAGATAATCATAGCCTCCATAAATAACTATAAGATATAGAACTATAAAAATATTTTTATTCTATTTGTTTATCACTCTCATATATTTTTCCCTCCCTATTTCGTCATGCTCAAAAAATCGTTATCACATCAAACTGTTGCCAAAAAAATACACACGATTTCATAAATCATTCGTTTCTGCATCAGAACCGCTTGCTTGGTTGCAATTAATATTGAATCAGCAACAAAATGTAGTGTTCCGGACGGCTGATCCGTGATCCCAACCGTCATCGAAAGAAACCCATGGTGTATCGAAGCAGAAAGCGACGTCGTACAATCATGCTTTTTGGTGCTACTGCGCTGGCATCAACCTCTATGTACGCGGGTGCGTCAAAAGCACAGACTGTCAGCCAGGGCGCAGGCACTGCTGGAAACCAAAATCCAGCCGTGGTTGCCCCTCATCATCGCGGCAAGAGTGCCAGCAAGAAAAAAACACCCACACAAACAATCAAACCCTCTGGTGCCGAAGCCCCGGCAGGCTCCGCAATAACGACTGACAACGCTGCCAACAGGCGCGTAATTGCTGATGCGAAGGCGCAAGGAGCCGCCCCTCGGTCCAGAGAAGAGAACGTTGTTGTAACAGGAACGCTCTTCAGTGATCCAAACGCGACCAATGCGTCGCCGATAGAACACATCACCCGCATGGACATGCAGCGGCGCGGTCTCAAGACAGTGACTGACGTGCTCCAGTCCCTGTCTACGAATGGCGCAGGCAATCTGACAAACGGCTGGTCTGCTGGTGGTGGTTTCGCGACTGGTGGTTCTGCTCCGTCGCTTCGTGGCCTTTCTACCGACTCAACTTTGACGCTCATCGACGGTCAGCGCCTCGCCTATTACGGCCTCGCTGACGATGGCGAGCGCAATTTCGTCGATACCAACTGGATCCCGATGTCGATCATGCAAACGGTCGATGTTCTTGAAGATGGTGGCTCCGCAACCTACGGCGCCGACGCTGTCGCAGGCGTCGTCAACATGGTGACACGCAAGGAAATTCAAGGTGTTGAGGGAAATGCTGAGGGCGGCCTGTCCCAGCGTGGCGATGCCGGTCATCAGCGTCTGTGGGCAACATATGGCCACGGCGACCTGCACCGTGACGGATACAATTTCTATATCAACTCAGAATATCAGCAGGATGACCCACTCTACTACCGTCAGCTTCAGTCTCCATACAATAGTGGCGACCTGACAGGTATTGGAGGTGGAAACGCCAACTATAACACCCTGCTCCCGGATGGAACGATCAGTCCTTTCGGTGTAACGCCTGCGGCTATCGTCCGACGCAGCGATGGAGCAAACAGCGGAACAGGGGCTTGGCAGCTTCTAAATCCTTCTGCTGGATGCGGCTCTTTTGGATCGGTTGTTACTGGCAGTGTCGTGAGTGGCGATAACGGTAAAAGCCAGACCTGCACCATGAATTCGCAGCGTTATGCTCAGGTCGCGCCAGACATTCGCCGTATCAATGCCACCGCGCATCTTACGGTGAACGTGACACCCCGTTCCCAGCTCGTGGCCATGTTCAATTACTCACAGGCCATGACGACTGTTACTGGGACACCAACAACCACAAGAACTTACAGTCAGGCTGAGCTGGCAAACACGCTTAGCACGCCAATTCCTGCTTCTCTTCCAAACGGGCAGCCCAACCCTAACGATCCGTTCGCTGCCGAAGGCAAGGCCGCGGAGGTCGATTACCGTTTTGCAGACCTTCTTCCAACAACGACTGAATTTAATCAGAACTTCCGCGGGTCCGTCCGCTACGCAGGCTGGGAGCCCTCTGACTGGGGTTCAGACTGGCATTATAATGCCGATTTCGTAGGCATGGCGACGCGTCTGACCCAGACCATCACTGGCGTCCCTACGATCAACAGTCTTGAGAACGCGATTACAAGCGGCGACTATAACTTCGTCGATCCTTCGCAAAACTCACAGGCCGTTCTAAACGCGCTGGCTCCTCGGAGTGTTATTACAGCAACAACATCTGAGTATTCTGGGAACCTGACCGCCAACAAAGGTCTTTTCAAGCTTCCGGGTGGCACAGCCAACCTCGCAATTGGCGCCAATTTCCGCCATGAAGCATTGAACGATCCGTCGGCCAATCCGCTAAATATCGCGGATCCTGGAGCACAGTACGTTGGCACGATCAATCCGGTGAATGCAAAAGGAAGCCGTTGGGTTGAATCTGGCTTCTTTGAAGTCGGCTTACCATTCCATAAAATGGTCAATGTGGACGTCTCGGGCCGTTACGACAATTACAACGAAAGCACGGGCAACAGCTTCCACCACTTTTCCCCCAAAGTGGGCCTACAGTTCAAACCGACGAAAATGCTGACCCTTAAGGGAACATTCAACCAAGGTTTCCGAGTTCCAAGTTTCTCTGAAACTGGTGGCTCGAATGTCGGTTACGTGACCTATGATCCGTCTGCTGTCACATCCTTCGTCAATCAGCATCGGAGTGCTGACGGCTCAGCCAATACCTACGCCCAGCCTTATTCAATCGGTGAAAATACTTCTGGCAATCCAAATCTTCGTCCAGAAACATCGACTGGGTTCTCAGGGGGACCAGTATTCAAGCCAACGGACTGGCTGACAATTAGTGCGGATTACTACTATATTCGTAAAAACCACTATATTGCACCTAATCCCTATGGCGTCGCTGCTATGGCGACCGACTATCTAGAGGGGAATGCTCTCCCAAGCGGCGTAACCGTCACCCCTGACGTTGCTGACACGCAGAACCCGAGTGGACAGCTACGCCCTGGCTTGATCAACCTTGGGTACGTTAACACGAAGAAGCTGATCACAGATGGTTTTGATCTGAAAATTCAGGCACAGAAGCACCTGCCCGGTCCGCTACATGATGTTCTCTGGGTGAGTAAGGGCGAAGCGACTTTTGTCCATCGTTACAATATCTATCTACCTGCCTCATCCGGCGGCGGTGTAGAGCGCTTTGCAGGAACACTTGGCCCCTACAGTGCAGTTTCTTCCTCAGGAACACCACGCTGGCGCGCGAACTGGGCCAATACTTTCATGTGGAAGGGGCTCTCCGTCACACCGACCGTATACTACACAAGTGGTTATCGCCTGACTGCGGACGACTATTCCGGAGCTGGCACAAGCGGCGGTTGCGCTAACGTAATCTCCAACAGTGCGTATTATCCTTCCCAGTGTCATGTAAAAGGCTTCTGGGATGTTGATCTTACGGTCAACTATCAGGTGAACCGCCGCTGGAATATTTACGCGAACGTCTACAATCTTCTTGGCTTCCGAGCACCGTATGACTTCGGTACATATGGCGGCTATCTTTACAACTCTTCCTGGGCTCAAAATGGCGTTGTCATGCGTTCGTTCCAGTTCGGTGTAAACGTTACGCTGTAGTTCTTGATGCTCATTTATTGTGGTTTTAAATTTCCGATGATTTAGGGAAATTTAATAGACTGCCTGCGGACGAGTAAATTACTCGTCCGCAGCTCTCTTCGATATGGCGTTGCAGATCGGGAGATGAACGGCTACCAGAATGGAAAAGCTTATCGCCTAGTTTTCACGGCCTTAGCATCTCTCTGCCTGGAAACCCTCTCTCAGGTCAGCAGTTGGCTGCATACCATATACTCCGTCACCACAGACGCCCGGCACTCTATTTCTCAGCCATCTGCCGCATAGCAACTATCATGGTCCGGTTATGAACCGTCGGCCTATGGCAAACGCCTTTTCATACAGACGTAAGCCACTAGATAAATAGCCATATAAAAGAACGGAATGAAGAAGATAGCGCCTTCCAGATCACCCATCATGACAGCTTCTCCGTGTTTGCAACGCCTTCTTCCTGAGCATCAAGAAGCACGGCGCCAGCCCCGGAAATCAGAACGATCATGACTGTTCCAATGACCCATGCGAAATACCAAGGTCCCTGATCGCCAACAAAAACGGCGAACAGCAATGCTACGACAAGGGCCAGGGCAAGGCCGGCCAATCTGAAGATTTTCATGAAGCGTAATTCCTCAGTAGCTATGAGAGTCATTCATGACGTCCTGAACCCGCACACGGCCACGCATCACATGGTAACACCACGAGGTGTAGCTCAGGATGATCGGGACAAAGATGACCGCCACAACAAGCATGCAGCTCAGGCCATAAAGGCTTCCGGTACCGTTCCAGACCGTGATGCTTTGATCGGGTGCGGTCGTGGATGGCATCAGGAAGGGGAACATCGCGGCCCCAACCGTCGTGATCGTTCCAGCCCAGGCCCCTACGCCCAGCCACCAGCCCAAGGCGGGACGATTGGCGCGTAAAAGAAGCGCTTCACCGACCATACAGACCGTACCAAAAACCGGCAGCAGCCATAGAACCGGATGAGCATGGTAATTGCCAAGCCATGCACCGGGGCGAATTGCCGCGGTTTGACCATGGAGCGGGTTGGCAGGCATTGCCGGATCAGACAGGGATGTCAGAACAAAACCGGGCATGTGAGCGATCCAGAAACCGCCAATGACAAACACGGCAGCAGCTACAAACCCACCCACCGAACCATAAGCCCGTGCCCGGCCATAAATCGGGTTTTCCGAGCGCAGCATCAGCATCGCACCGCCCTGCTGCACACTCAGGGCAACGGACATCAAGCCGCACAGAATGGCAAACGGATTGATCAGATAGCTCAGGAAAGACTCATCCTGAACATATTGACCCGTCCAGGTAAAGTGATAGCCCACTCCTTCCAGAATATTTCCGAATGCCGCGCCATAAACGAACATGGGTACAAAACCGGAAATCAGGAAAGTCACGTCCCAGCTTGCACGCCAGTGTTTGCTGTCGGCTTTTGAACGATATTCAAATGCCACAGGGCGCAGAATCATGCTGAACAGCAGCAGGATCATGACAACATAGAAGACAGAAAACGACGTGCCATACAGTGTGGGAAATGCCGCAAAAATTGCCCCACCCCCCAGAATGAACCACACCTGATTGCCGTCCCAGTGCGGGCCGATGATGTTGAGCGCCGTCCGACGCTCCCCGTCATTACGCCCCACGAACCGCAGCAGGGTACCAACGCCCATATCCATCCCGACCATGGTGCCAAGCCCGATGAACAGGACACCGAGAATTCCCGTCCAGATCAGTTTGAGAAGTGCATAGGTCTCCATGTCAGACCCTCCGGTTTTTCAAAGAAAGAAAAAGGACGTTCATTTCAGGCATGGCTCCCGTGGAAGTGAGACAGCAGAGCTTCTGTTTTGTCGTGATGGGCTCCATGCTCTTCCGGACCGAGACGGGCAAAACGGAACATCAGGTAGAGTTCAGCAGCGATAAAGACACTGTAAAGCATCGCAAAACCAGCCAGAGAAAACACCATGTATCCCGTGCTATGCCCTGAAGCAGACAGAAAAGTCGGCAGCTTATTGAAGACGGTCCAGGGCTGACGACCGGCTTCGGCAGTGATCCAGCCAAATTCCGTTGCCAGGATCGGCAGCGGAATGGACCACATGGTCGCTTTCAGCAGCCATGGATTGGCTTCAAGTCGGTTTTTCAGGCTCAGGAGCGCTGCCACGGCAAAAATCGCAAAGAAATAGCCGCCGAGGAAGACCATGAACCGGAAAGACCAGAACGTCACAAACACGTTCGGCAGAATGTCAGGCTGCGTCTGCTTTACGACCGTATCAAGCTGATCCGCAGGGATATTCGTCACATCCTGATTAGGAGCATGCCGCGTCGCGAGGAAGCCGAAACCCATATCGGCCTGATGGGCATTGAAGAGGTCCAGATCGGCCTTGTCATGCGTCTCGCCATAATGGCGGAGTGCTGTCAAAGCGATAATCCCGGAGCGAATGCGCGGGCCTGCCTGCTCTTCCAGTTCATACATGCCCGTAACGGGCTGATTGAAGCTGTGCGTGATCAATGGCGTTAAAACGTAGGGAATATTGATTTCGAAGTGGTTGACCTGCTTTTCATCATCTGGAAGAGCCGCAAGGATCCACGGTTCGTAAGGTGGCTTCGTCGTGTGCCACAGACCTTCGATGGCGGCGATTTTCGTTGGCTGCTTTTCGTAGTCCATCCGGCCCAGCACATCGCCCAGCGTAATAACGGCGACCGATGAAATGATGCCAAACAGGGCAGCCATACGGAAAGACCGGGCGGCCAGTTCACGATGTTGTCCACGAAGCAGGTAGAATGCGCTGATTCCCATGACGAACATGGACGCGGCCACATAACCAGCCACTGAAGTATGCACAAACTTGGCCTGCGCATCCTGACTGAAGACAACATGCACAAAGCTGTCAAACTGCATGCGCATCGTATCTGCATCGAAATGCGCGCCTTCGGGCACGTTCATTCCGGCATTGGCAATCAGGATCCAGAGCGCGGAAAGGTTGGACCCAAGCGCCACAAGATAAGTGATGGCCAGATGTCCAGGTTTACTGAGGCGATCCCAGCCAAAGAACATAAGACCCACAAAAGTGGATTCCATGAAAAAGGCCATCAAACCTTCGATGGCGAGCGGCGTACCGAACATGTCCCCAAAGAAATGCGAGTACATGGACCAGTTGGTCCCGAACTCGAATTCCATGGTCAGGCCGGTTGCAACACCTATGGCAAAGTTAATACCAAACAGCTTGCCCCAGAACTGGGCCATGTCCCGATAAATCTTTCGGCCGGTGACAACATACACCGTCTCCATTGCGGCCAGCATGAATGTCAGCCCAAGCGTCAAAGGCACAAACATGAAGTGGTAGAGGGCCGTCAGCGCGAACTGGAGACGCGAAAGATCGACGACCTGCGGGTTAATGAAATCCACGATGGGATCCTCCTGTGAACAGGACAGAAAAAGGAACGAAAGGCCGGTATCCGGCGTGCATCATCGTCGGATCACGGCAGTCCCTCCCGTTCATGAAGTCGGCCGTCTTCCAGTCGCAGAACACGCTCCATGAACTCCAGCAGCTCAGGGCCATGGGTAATACAGAGCACTGTTGCCAAGGGCAGCGCTGCCAGTAGGGACGCGATCAGGTCTCTGCCTTTTTCAGGGGGCAGTCCTTCGGTCGGTTCATCCAGAATAACCCAGCGCGGACGACGCAGGATAACCTGTGCAACGGCCAGACGCCGCGCCTGCCCACCAGACAGCCGCATACCGTGCTCCCCGACGAGGGTATCCAGTCCGTTTTCCATAAGCCGGACTTCATCGACGAGGCAGGCGCTGGACAATGCCGCCCACATCTCCTCGTCAGTTGCGTCTGGGCGGGCGAGCAATAAATTGCGGCGAACGCTGCCCTGAAACAGATGAAAATCCTGCGACAGAACGCTGATCTGCGTTGAAAGCGCCTGCGTATCGAGCTGTTTTAGATTAGTCCCACCCCAATGGATGGAACCCGACTGATACTCTTCCAGCCGGAGCAGCAGACGAATAAGAGAGCTCTTTCCGGCTCCTGAAGGCCCGACAATCCCAACACGCTCTCCGGCGTGGATGCTTAGGGAGCAGCCCTCCAGTACCGCCTTCCGGCTACCGGCATAGCCAAAGTGGACATCCTGCATCACAAGCCGGGTGAAATCGGCTCCTTCTCAAACGTTTTCTGCATTGGCAACAGGCAGGGGCGCCTCGCACAGTTTCATGAGGCGACGGATGGAAACCCGCGCCCGAGCCAGAGCCTGCCGGGCCGGAACGACGCCCGAAACAAACTCCATTGCCGCCAAGGTCCCCAGGATGAGCATCGGCAGTTCGGGAGCACTCAGGGCTCCGGATTGCAAAGCGCGCGCACCGATCATCAGCACCCCAGCAACTGCGAGGGCCGCTATAAAAGCCCCTGCCTGCCGCGATGCATGCGACCATGCGAGAGAACGCAACTGCGTCTTGCCGAAGAGAGTCTGCGTGGCATTCAGCGCCTCTGCCGTCCGCGTAGTTGCGCCACACAGAGTGATATCGCCAGCACACTGCACAGCTTCCACGAGATCCGCACGAAAGTCGTCGCCCAGCCCTGCCAGGCGCTCCACGTCATCATCAACCTTCCGGCCAACAAAAACTGGCACAGCCATTCCACTGAGCAACAGCGCCAGAGCCAGAATCAGCCCGGCTTGCAGGGAGAACACGGATATTATGACAACGCTGACCGTCCCGCAGATTGCGGCCACGCCAAATGGCATAAGCGCATTAATCGGGAACTGACCGACAATCTCGGTATCGGAGACCAGTCTTCCTAGAACATCCCCGCTGCGGTGGTCTGTCAGGAGAGTCGAACGCGGGATCAGGCGTTCAAACACCCGAGCCCGCAGAACACTGACACTTTCCAGTGCTGCGTCATGCGTGACCAGTCGCTCCCCGTAGCGTGTCAGGATGCGGGCGGTCGCAAAAAACCGTACACCCGCCGCAGGCATAAACAGGTTGAAAAGATTGCGCGTTACTATGCCACCCAGACCCGCCGCAGCCGCAGCTGCAATCAGCCATCCCGAAAGAAACAGCAGCCCGAACCCGGAGAGAGCTGCCAGACAGGCAAGGAAAAAACCAAAGATCATCTTCCCCCGCGCAACTACGATCAGGCGAAAGGCATACTGAAGCTCCGTCATGCTACAGCTCGCTGAATTTCATGGGACTGGATGACACCTTTTGGAAGGTGAAGAACCTGGTCGGCCTGATTGATAATGTCCGGGCGATGAGAAACCGCGATCACGATGCGACCGGCTGCCAGGTGTTTGATGGCGCCTGCAATCATGATTGCATTCGTCGCGTCCAGATCAGCGGTTGGCTCATCGAAAACCAGAATATCCGGCGTATTTATCAGCGCGCGCGCTAACGCCAACCGCCGGATCTCGCCACCAGACAGCGCCGTGCCACGATCGCCCACTACGGTATCTAATCCGTCGGGTAATGCGTCGATAAAGGAGAGGACTCCCGCCAAGGCTGCGACAGACCGCAGCCCGGCATCATCAATATCCGGATTTGCCAGATGCAAATTGTCCCGAATTGTCCCGTTTAGGAGACATGGAGACTGCGGGACCCAACCAATACGCCAGTTCTGGGCAGCAATATGGCTACCCGTATTATCAACGACGACAATACCGCCAGCTCGGACTGGCATCATCCCCAGTAGAACCCGCAAAAGCGTGGTCTTCCCGCTACCACTGGCACCCGTTACCGCCGTAATGGTGCCGCGATGAGCAGTAAAGGAAATACCACACAGAACGTCTGGACCCTGTGCGTAGCCAGCGGAAACATCAGTGAAAATGAGCTTTTCAGGTGCCCCTGTCGCGGCCTGATGAGGGTTCTTGCCCCGGTCGACACAAAGTTCCGGAAGACGCACGAATGCCATAAGCCCGTCCATGGCAGACAGTGCGTTCTGACGAGCATGATAGCTGGCAGAAAAATTACGGAGTGGTGCAAAATACTCTGGAGCCAGCAGCAGAACAAAGAAGGCTGTGTAAAAATCGACATGCCCTGAGAGCAGACGGGAGCCGAGAACTATCGCTACAAGCGCGACCGCGAGGCTAGAAAAGAACTCCAGAACAGCAGATGTCAGAAACGCAACGCGCATGACACGCATCGTCGCCAGCCGGTGCGCCTCTGCCATGGACTGCACCATTTTCACGCTTTCCTGCGTGCGCCCAAACAGACGCAGTGTTGTCAGCCCCTGCACTGCGTCTAGAAAAGACGCGCCAAGCAGCAGAAGCCGCGTCCACTGCCGATCCATCAGGCTTTGAGCGCTATAACCAACCAGAGCCATAAAAACCGGTATCAGTGGCCCCGTCACAGCTAGGATCAGAAAACTCCACCCATCCAGCCCTGCCACGACTGCCAAGATGAGGAGAGGCAGAACAACCATTGCCGCGACGCGTGGAATATACTGCGCAATGTAGGGCTGAAAGGCCGCTACGCCATCAGTCAGAGATGTTGCAAGGCGCCCGGTCTCCATGCCTTGCAGCCCGACTGGGCCCACTCGAAACACACGCCGGATCATCTCTTGGCGGAAGAGAGTAACCGCCCTCTGACCAGCTACCTCTCCGGCCATATCCGAAGCCCACTGCACCAAACCGCGCATAAGTGCGACACAAAGAAAACCAACGAGCGGTCTAGCATCTGCCTTAATCGACAGACCTTTGAAGGCAAGATCATCCACGAGTTGCGCCAGAAGCCCCATTTGCAAGACCAGCAGGACAGCCGCCACTGCCGCCAATGCGACCGCGATAGCCAACGTCGGTGATGCCTTGCGTGTGACTTCTGAAATGCCCGAAACCCTACCCCCAGACATTGGTGCCGACCTCACATTTGTTTTCTTAATTATATTAAGTTTGTATATTATAAATTTAATTAAGTCATAAAGTCAATTCGTATTTTTTGTAGCCGCACCACCTTTTGAGAGGAAAAAATTTGGGGAATATGAGGATTTTTGGACCCCGCAAGCCTGACAAGCGGACAGAGCCAGAGGATATAAAATCGTATTTTTGATAATAAAGTTTATTGTTTTTATTAATTATAAAGTTTCCTAGGAAAATTTTCTATAATCTGCCCAAGGCATCTATCGATTATAAAGCCACATTGATTGTGAGAATCATGGGAGTGTTTTCCCTGTCTGACAGCCCGCTTCACCCGGATGGGTGCAGCATTCAGTGACTGAGCGACTTCTGGGAGATCACGAAAACCAAATTATGTTCAGGTTCTATTGATTTGAGTTGGACCCTCTACTTCACGCAGCGGGAAAAAGTAAAAACGTGAAAACGTTGTTTGTGGGAAATAAGAAATAAAACTCTTCGTCTTTATTTTCTAAAGCGACCTGACAGGAGCAGAGTTGGCCCTCTTGCATTGGCGAGGTACCGCATGAAAATAAAATCCGCGCAAAGGCACTGAAAAAGACAGGCCGCAATTGAGTGTCTTTCTGGGGAATGGGTGCAAAAATTTTGCAACGCCAAGCTAAGACAGTCCCATCGACAAATATCGTTATCTCATTTTTTTCTATAAATTTGCATGTTCAACGATCGGAAATTTTAGGCATCCCAAAAGTTGGAAACGACAGTGGTCGAGCCAGTTTATCTGGAAAAAAAGACTTCAGCCTCAAAGGTTCATAGGAAAAAGCCGCCTCCCATTCCCGATGCTTAGATCAAATACTGAAAATTTCGTAATTCACTCTCGTGTCAAGCGCGCCTTTCTCAATCAAAAAAAACATATATTATAAGCATGAACCCGAATAATTATCGTCACTAAGGCCATAATAAGAACTGGAACGACCAATATTACTTGCTGCAACACCCGCATTTAATTTTAACGAAATAGTTTAATTGTGCAGAAGGAGACAGGGAAGTGACCTCTGCCTCATTCCAACGCTAGGGAGAAATTAATATCCAGAAGATCTGTTAATTTCTCCAACCATTTCCGCCCCCTTCTCAAACTGTATGATATTTTTCAAAATCATTTCTCCACCTGTTTCAGCATGTGAAGAACTTGCAATGTGCGGCGTAAGGGTAATCAAAGGATGGTTCCAGAACGGATGGTCCTCAGGAAGGGGCTCCGGATCGGTCACGTCAAGAACGGCCTGGCTCAGTAGTCCCTCATCCAACGCTAAAAGCAGATCATCCTGTGCAAGATGACCGCCCCTCCCACAGTTGATAAGACAGGCTCCCTTGGGAAGCTTGGCGAATAATTCTTTGTTCAAAATCCCTTTTGTAGCGTCAGTCAGGGGCATCAAGCAGACAAGGACATCTGTGGCCGCCAGAAAAGCATCCAGTTCTTCGGGCCCTGCATAGCTTTTGATTTCGGGAATGTCATGTTGGCTTCTGCTCCAGCCATGACAGACGTATCCAAACTGCGACAGCTTTTTCAGGACAGGCGTGCCAAGCGCTCCCATGCCCATCACCCCAACCCGAAACAGGCTTGAAGATACGTTTGGTGTACCTTTCCAGACATGCGCCGCTTGCTGACGCGCGTACTGGAACATATTCCGATGGTAAGAAAGAACAGCCCAGAGGACGTATTCTATCATTCCCTCCGCCAAGCCTGGCTCCATCATACGGACGACCCGGACATTTTCGGGGATTGAGGCGAGGTTCAGTTGATCCACACCTGCACCAACAGAAAAGAGCACCTCAAGATTAGGAAAGTTTTCTGCCAGATTTTCCGGTGGCTGCCACGCGGCCAGATAGCGAACTTTCTGCGGATCGCCGGTCTCAGGCCAGACATGAAACGCAAGTTCAGGCAGTTCGCTAGCGAACATTGGCTTCCACAGACGTGCACGCTCTTCAGTAGATTTCAGCACAAAAGACATTTCAATAATCCTTAACCGAGAGCCTGACTGGTCAGAGCAAAATATTGCCGAGCATTTTCAGAGATCACCACAGGCTCGGTCGACATTGTGTTAACGACGTCCACGCGGATCAGCCCCATTTCATCCAGCCAGCCTGAGAGACAAGATGAAGTTGGCGTATCAATTCTGATAAATTCTCCACCATACGTACCAATCCAATGCGAAATGAGCGCCTTTGCCTGCTCTGTCGTTTCCGCCGCAACAGGACCAATCAGCCATCCCCATCCGAACCGACGGCAGAACGAGTATCCCCGGATCCCCTCTTCCGTATCGATCACCACACCTTTGGCGTTCTGCACCAGTTCTTCAACAAGCGCCGATCGATCCATCCCAGTAGCGGCCCTGTCGAACGCTATGAGATCCTGAAGATCATACTGAACGATCGGACGCAGCCGCTGGCCCTCATCCAGAGCGATGATGGGAGAAGACACACCATTACCCTGATGCTGCTCCACAATTCCCGTCGGAACAAAACCCAGTTTTTCATAGAGCGGCTGGCCAGCCGGCGTCGCATTAAGGGATATTGAGCGGCCAGGCAGAAGCCTGCGCACAGTGGTCAACATGTTTGTGCCGATCCCGTGCCCTTGCCACGCACCGTTGACAATAATGAGTCCAACTGTGGCGTGACGCTCCCCAAAGGACCACCACATAATGGTGCCTATGATTTCTCCACTTTCCAACGTGGCGACTAACCCACGACCAAGACGCAGCATGAAATCCCAGTCTTCGAGGCGGTGCGGCCATCCCAATACCTTTGAAAGACCCGATGCCGCCCCCAGATCTTCCTCGGTCATACCCCGGAGATTAATGGCCGTCTGTTCACGTACATTCGCATTTTCCAAGCTCATAACGAACGCTCCGTGTTTCTGGTAAGACTTTCGATCAGAAATGCTGGCTTCAGAATGGGCGATTTTATAACAATATAACTAAAGTACTTCTCGATACCGATATTCTGATCAAGAAGAGCTTCGATTGTTTCCTGATAATGATCAATGTTTCTGACCATGAATTTCAGAAGGTAATCGTACCCACCACTGATAAGATGCGCCTCCACCAGAGATTCCACTTTCTGCATTGCAGTCTCAAAGCGAAAAAAGTCATCCCGCCTGTGATCTGAGAGTGTGACCTCTGTAAAGACAGTCATGACGCTTGAGATTTTTTGCAGGGCAATCTGCGCCCCATATCCCACAATGTAACCAGCTGCTTCCAGCCGCTTGACGCGAATGAGACATGGACTGGCAGACAGACCAACGCGGTTTGCCAGTTCCACATTGGTCAGCCGGCCATTCTTCTGCAGCTGAGCAAGGATTTTAAGATCAATACGATCAAGCTTGGGCGCGATTGCCATAAGTCAGGCCATTCTCTCTTCAACGACGGTCATTGTGCAGTCGGCAGTCCAATGTGAAAGCTCTTCACTTCCAGGAATTCTTCAAGGCCCAGCGCGCCCCCTTCCCGGCCGAGCCCGGACTGCTTCACGCCCCCGAAAGGTGCTGACACAAGGGAGATAGAGCCAGTGTTTAGTCCTACCATGCCAAAATCGAGAGCCTCGCCAACCCGCCAACCTCTCGCAATGTCATTCGTGAAGAAATAGCTCGCCAGACCGAAGGGAGTAGCATTGGCCTGCTGCACGGCATCCTGCTCGTTATCGAAGCGGAACACGGGAAGGATCGGACCAAACGTTTCTTCCTGTGCAATCCGCATCTCGGACGTCACATCCGCCAGCAGCACAGGAGATGCGAACCGACCGTTAATATCCAGTGGTTTACCCACAATGCGAGCGCCCTTAGCCAAAGCGTCTTCTACATGTTCCTTTACCTTGGCGACGGCAGCTTCGTTAATCAGCGGTCCAATCTGCGTTTGCGGATCAAATCCGTCGCCCGTCTTCAGGGTCATCACCTCTGCTGCGAGTTTTTCCAGAAACGCATCATGAATTCCGGATTGAACGTAAACGCGGTTCGCACAGACACAGGTCTGCCCGGCGTTCCGGAATTTGCTCAGCATTGTTCCGGACACGGCAACAGAAAGATCGGCGTCATCGAAGACAATGAGAGGAGCGTTTCCGCCCAGTTCAAGACTGAGCTTTTTAATCGTGTCTGCGGACTGACGCATCAGCAACGACCCGACTTTCGTAGAGCCCGTGAAAGACAGTTTGCGCACAACGGGACTTGCGGTCAGTTCCGGGCCGATCTCTTGCGCATATCCCGTCACCACAGACAGGAGCCCTTTTGGAAGGCCTGCACGTTCTGCCAAAACGGCTAGAGCCAAAGCAGAATACGGTGTGAGCTCTGAGGGTTTGATTACCATGCTGCACCCTGCGGCAAGAGCCGGGGCACATTTGCGGGTAATCATGGCAAGAGGGAAATTCCAGGGCGTAATGGCCGCTGTCACTCCCACTGGCTCTTTCAGGATGATGACCCGGCGGTCGTCTGTCGGCACCAGTGCACTGCCCTGTACGTGCTCGGCTTCAGCCGCGAACCATTTGAGGAAAGACGCAGCATAAGCAACCTCTCCTTTGGCTTCTGTTAGAGGCTTGCCTTGCTCAAGTGTCATGATCTTGGCCAGGTCATCAGCATGGTCCAGCATCAGCTGGTACCATGCCATCAGCAGACCTGCACGATCGGCGGCTGAGCTCCGACGCCATTTGCCCTGCGCAATCCGCGCGCTTTCAATGGCAGCGCGGGTTTCTTCAGCCGTGCAGGCCGGGATACTGCCGATGATCTCACCTGTTGAAGGGTTATCGACCGTCAGGGTCTTACCGCTCGTGGATGCTTTCCAGTCTCCTCCGAGAAAAGCGGTCTGACGGAAAAGATCTGGATCATTCAGGGAAAATATCATGTCGAAAACTCCGAACAGATTGACGCAGGCAAATGACAAAGAACTCTGGGGCCTTCTGGAACAGAGCTAACAGGAGGCGGAACCCTGTCGCAGAGGCCGCTCACACGATCAGGGCACCGCGCAAGAAAGCAGCATAGTTCCGGATCAAGAGAGAGTGAATTTAATAGGGTCGCAGGCATGGCCTCATCCGCGTGCCTTGTTCGTGTGCTCTCCAGCCACCCTGGCTCCATGAGAGGAACGGAATCATGCAACAGCCGGGTGTATGGATGATGCACGCCCTTCCCCAATGCCATGGCTGGACCAACCTCCACGGCCTGCCCCGCATACAGTACGGCAACACGATCACAGATGGACTGAAGAGCATGCAGATCATGGGTAATGAAGATGAACGAAAGCCCCAGATCACGCTGCAATTCCTTCATCAGATCCAGGATGGCAGCCGCCACAACCGTATCCAGGGCCGCTGTGATTTCGTCGCACAGTACGATCTGTGGATCGGCTGCCAGCGCCCGTGCGAAGTTGATCCTCTGCTTCTGACCGCCAGAAAGCTCCGAAGGCAGACGGGATGCGAGTGAGGGCGAAAGGCGAACCATATCCAGCAACTCATTCACACGTCGTGTAGCGGCCGACCCCCGCAAACCTCCATAAAAACGAACGACCCGCGCAAGGGTTTGCCCTATGGGCTTCGAAGGGTTCAGCACGCTATCTGCGTTCTGAGCCACAAGCTGCAGATGGCGCCGCTGATCAGGCGTACGCTCTCTCACGTTCCCAGCCAGCGGTTCTCCATTCAGCAGAAGGTCACCGGCTGCCCAAGGCTGGAGGCCGGAAATCGCGCGCGCCAAGGTGCTCTTTCCACAACCGGATTCCCCGATCACGCCCAGCATACGTCCTTTCGGAACACTGAAGCTGACATGATTGACAATCACGTTCTCTGGCAGTCCAGCAGCGGTGCGTTGCCCGTACCCCACCACCAGATTACGCACGTCCAGCAGGCTACGTTGCTCAGGCTGTCCGGTAAGGCCCGCTTGTCGTGAACGGGGTTCCGCAGCGGCAAGAAGGGCCTGACTATAAGGATCCTCGGGCTGAAACAGGATCTTCGAGACCGTTCCAGCTTCCCGGATGGCTCCATCTTTAAGAACGACGGCATGGTCGGCAATCTGTGCCACAACCGACAGATCATGCGTCACATACACGCCCGTTATGCCGCGCTCTGCGAAAACAGCTTTGAAAGCAGAAAGCACTTCAATCTGGGTCGTGACGTCCAGAGCTGTCGTTGGCTCATCGAAAACGACGACTTCTGGGTCTGTCATCAGAGCCATAGCGGCCATTAACCGCTGCAACTGGCCCCCCGACAGCTCTCCCGGGTACCTTTCACCCATTGTTTCGGGGTCAGGAAGCGCTAGCGCCCGGAACAGTGAAACTGCTCGGGCTTCCAGATCCCGCCTGGGCAAAGTGCGATGAACCAAAGCTGGCTCTATAACCTGACGCATGATGGACAATGCCGGATTGAAGGCGCTTCCGGCATTCTGCGCGACATAGCTGATCACTCGCCCTCGGATGGAGCGGCATTCATGCGAGGTCAGAGCCGTCACGTCATATCCCGCAACGCGGATCGTCCCGCTGGCAATCCGGCATCCTTTTCGGATATGGCCGAGCAGTGAAAGTGCCACCGTCGTTTTTCCAGACCCGGATTCCCCAATCAGCGCCAGCATTTCTCCACGCTGAACCGAAAAACTGACATCACGGACGATCGGAAGTTCCAAGCCGTTCCCTCGGCGCCCAACGATCTCAAGATTTTCGACCTGAATGGTGGCAGCCATGTTCAGCGCCTTCCACCGCTGGAATCCAGCGCAAGGTTAATGCCGACCGTGAGTATTCCTATCACGACGACCGGTACGATCATCGCAGGCGAACCATATGCCATGCCCAGCATGTTCTCCCGGACCATGGAACCCAGATCAACCTCCGGCGGCTGAACACCAATCCCGAGGAAGCTGAGATTACTGAGCAGCAGCACCGAGTAGATAAATCTCAGCCCCACGTCTGTGATCATCGGGCCTGTCATGTTGGGAAGAATTTCCTGAAGGATGATATAGGGCGTGCTTTCGCCTCTGGCTCGCGCAACGGTTACGAAATCGAGCCGTGCGATCCTTTGCGCCAACGCACGGCTCGTGCGATATGCCCCGGGCGTATAAATAACTCCCATCGTCACAATCAGAGCTGTCGTCGAGGTTCCAAATACGGCAATGACCAGCAGCGCGAAGAGCAGACTGGGAATGGACAAAAGACCGTCTGCCAGCCTTCCTGTCAGGGCCTCCACCCACGGTCTGGCCGTAACCGCTGCAATCCCCAGGAATGTGCCGACAGAACAGGACACTAGCGTCGATGCGAAGCACAGGAGCACTGTGTGCCGGATACCGTTCAGCAACCGCGCCAGTGTGTCCCGTCCAAGATAATCTGTTCCCAAGAAATGAGTGACTGAAGGAGCCGAAAAGACAGGCTGGCTACCAATCGCGCCCGGATCGTGAGACGAGCACAGCGGCCCGAGAAGCGCCAGAAAAAGCCAGAACACAATTAACAGAAGCGCCCGGTCGTGCCTGCTGCGGAACTTCCCGATCATGGCGATCATGCTTTTCTCCCTCTCGGCAGAGACAGGATCGTAACAACGTCGGCAAACGTTGTGAGAAAGAGATAGGTCACACAGAAAACAAGCGCACAGGCCTGTACCGTCGGAACATCGCGTGAACTGACAGCATTCACCATCAGGCCAGAAATTCCAGGGTATGTGAACACAACTTCAATCACGACGACCCCACCAAGCAGGGAAGAAAGACTCAGAGCTACAGCATTGACGATCGGTCCGATCGCGTTGGGAATGGCATGCACAAGAATCAGTCGTATCGGCCCGACGCCTTTGAGAAAGGCCATTTCGATATAGGGCGCGGACAACGTATCGGCCATCGCAGCGCGCGTCATGCGCACCATCTGCGCGAGAGTTACGAGTGCAAGGCTGGCGACAGGCATAAAAAAGGCAGAAAGAAACTGCCTGAGCGAATGAACGCTTCCGACGTCCGCCAGTGCAGGCAAAAGGTGTAACCGCACAGCAAAAACATACACCGCCATCGTGGCAATCACGAACTCGGGGACGGACACCATCCCGAGCGTCATGATCGACACGACACGATCATAGACCGTGTCTTTCCAGATGGCAGACGTGATGCCCAAAAAGAGCGAGACAGGGACGGAAACCGCAGCAGAGGCGCCCGCAAGGAGTAGCGAGTTGTGCAGACGTGGCCCAATGGCATCCGCGACGGATAGACCATTCAGAAGGGAGTGCCCAAAATCGCCGTGCAGAACACCCCAGAGCCAGAACCAGAAACGAAAAAATACAGGCCGGTCGAGACCTAGATCATGCCGCATCACCGCAACCGCCTGTGGCGTCGCGCCCTGGCCTAAGACCGCATCCGTCGCATCGCCAGGAAGGACGTTTGTGATCGCAAAAACAGTCACGATCACGAAGACAAGCGACATTGCAGCGGCAAAGAAACGCCGACCAATCAACTTCAGGGTCTGGCTGTTCAAACCTTTTTCCCCCGATTTTCATTGAGCCAGACCGAGCGCGCAAAATCATAGCCCATCAACTGACCAGCCTGACTGGGGCGAAGCCCACAGACATGCGGGGCATAAGCATCAAGACTATTCGTGAAATTCGGGATACATACCCCCGATCCAGACGACACAAGCTCCTGCATGTCCCAGTAAAGCTGACGTTTTCTGCTATCATCCCGCGTCGATTTGGCGTCCCGAAGGAGGCTGTCGAAATGCGGATTACGCCAGCGGGATTCATTCCACGGAGATGTACTGGCAAAACCAAGCTCAAATGTCAGGCTGGGCGCTGGCCTCGGGTTGATATTGCCAAAGCCCAAGGGGGCCTTCATCCAGTACTGCGTCCAATAGCCATCTGCGGGAACACGATGCACGGCCATTTTCTGCCCAATTTGAGATGCTGCATATTGCAGAACAACAGCAATATCGACGGATGCCAAAGCAGCAGGAGAACAGACCAGCGGAATTGTTTCGCCCAGAAACCCACTTCGATTCAGTAGAAAGTGCGCTTTGTCCGGATCGTAAGTGCGCTGGGGCAATTGATGATTGAAGTAAGGACTTTCCGGTGGAATGGGCTGGTCATTCCCAACCCGAGAAAAGCCCAGAAAGACGGATTGCCGGATCTGCTCGCGATTAAGAAGAAATTTGAGACCCTCGACAAAGTCTGGCGAGCGTCCATACCTCTGATCCAACCGAATAGATAAGTCTGTGTAAGTCCCCACGGGGCTTTCCACAATGCCGAAACCACCCTGTTTTAGCATTTGAACAAGCCGCGGGTTGGCAGTTGCGATCAGGTCCACATCTCCGGACATCAGGGCATTATGCCGTGCCATCTCATCAGGGATAGCAATCAGCTCAACACTCTCCAGATAAGGTCTTTCACCCCAAAATTCCGGATTTCTGACGGCTACCGTCCTGATACCTGGTGTAAATTCCTGGCACCGAAAAGGACCTGTACCATTTGGCACTTTAAAATCTGTTGTGCCCGCTTTCAAAATAGCAAAATTACTGATCCCCAGAATGGCTAGAAAATCCGAATTTGGGGCATCGAGAACAATTTCTACCAAAAGCGGCGATACCGCGCGCACAGACTGCATGGTGCGAGCAAGGGCGTATTGTTGCGAGCCCACCCCGGGGTCCTGATGTCTCCGTAAAGAAAAAACGACATCATCTGCTGTCAGGGCAGTTCCATCGTGAAACTGAACATTCCGGCGCAAACGGATTTGCCAAGTTAGAAAATCGTTGCTGTCCAGCGCTTCGGCAAGTGCAAAGCGAGGACTAAGCCTGTCGTCCAGCGAGATCAGGCCATCGTAGAACAAATGACCTCGGATATAGTCCGTAGCCATGGATTGACGTGCCGGATCAAGGGTTTCTGAAGCCGATCCAACCGCCCCGGCTACTTTCAGATGCCCACCAGAAACAGGAGCTGCCTTCACGGACTGAGACGTCATTCCAGCAACCAGAAGCCCTGCCCCTTTCAGAACGGACCGTCGATGAAGGACAGAGGCTGCCTGCATCTCCTTTCCTCAGAAAGCGAAGCGAGTGAGCGAATAGGCATGAAAAACAACAGAGCCAAACATCTGATTGAAAGAAGTCATTCAAGTCTCCGTTGCCATCATGCAAGCCTCGTCGGAAGGCTGCTTTCATTTCGATAGAAACACGGATTGGCTAATTATTTTACTCAAATTGCTTTTCATTGCAGAGAAATCTGCTGAATGGTTTTTGCCATGCAGCAGATTCAACGGCGCCCTCAGGCAACCATGACCAGTTCACCACGGTCCGCAGCATCAGCCAGTTCGGCAAGGGTATGATAATGATAATCAGGTATCGTCAGTTCCTGCACCGCCACAGTCCCCCCGAAACCGCCTCCAACAGCCTTCCGCCGCTCAATCCAGCACACGGTATAACCTAGCTCCCGTGCAATTCCGATGTCATGGAACTGGCTCTGGGCAACATGCAGCACATCTTCCTTCGTGTAGCCATCTGGCGCAAGCTGTTCCAGCACATAGCTGAAATACTGCGGATCAGGCTTTTCACAACCACTTTCGTCTACCGTAAACCCCTTGAAAAAAGGGTATTCGAGCGTCTTGTCCATACCATCAAATGCCCATCTCCGTGCATTCGTCATGGCCACAAGATGGAAATGTTTTTGCAATCTTTTCAGAGCTTCCACACTGTCGTTAAAGGCTGGCCATGACGTAGCACTTTGAACAAACGCCTTCTCTTCTCCCTGCCCCGTTGGAAGGGAGAATTTTTCTGCCAAGATCAGATAGATAGGTGCCAAATCTTCTGGAAACAGCAGTTTGTCTGGACGGTTCCGCAAAGCCCGGTATTCCGTTAGAAATGCTTCAAAATCCAGTGTTGCACCCTCCTTTCCCAAAATTTGCAGTAGGGCATTTTTCATCCCATTTTCAAAATCGATCAGCGTTCCAACCACGTCGAATGTCAGAACTTTAGGTTTGCGTGTCATGATCTGAATTTTCCTGGAAAAGCTGATTAGAACCCGGTTGTGAAGGAAAGAACTCCAGCAAAGCCACCGCCGACAAAATAGGTCGGTGAACTTCCGGCTATTGTAGTTCCGTAAACACCCTTTGTAGATTTGGCGTTCGTGCTGAGGCCACTTACCCCGGAAAGGAATCCGTTATTACCAATATTCATAAGGTTAAGCTGAACTTGTGGATGCTTGAGATACATATAACTATGAAAGCGATATCCGAAGTTAAGATTGAACGTCTCAAAGGATGGAATACTTTCATCATCCATAAACGTTGAGTACTGTTTGCTGACATAGTTCATATTGAAGGCCCCGAAGAGGCTTCCATCGTCATAAGACAAACCAACCGCAACCGTGACCTTCGGGCTTTTAACGGCAACCTTTCCAGCAGATCGGACGTAATCATTACCAACCTGTAGATTGTTGTCCGTCGTCGCATGCAAATACTGAGCTGAAACATACGGGCTGAAATGATGCCAGGGGCGTAGCCCCACCTCGATTTGGGCACCACGAGCTGTCTGACCACCACCATTGATAGACTCTGTCACGGGCGTACCGCTGGCATACGTCGTCGTATTGATCTGGCGGTTCGTGAAATTATAGTTGAAGAGTGCTAGCGCGACACTGACGAGACCAGTGTGACGATACCCGATTTCCTCTCCAATCGCATATTCAGCTTTGGGGTTAACAGTGTGAGACCGCGTCTGTACTCCGGTAGACACACTATAACGATCGACATATGACATAATGGAAGCTGGCAGACGAAAGGATGTTGTCCCGTTAACGTAAATCTGGTCATGGGGCGTAATCTTGTAGCTGATGGAGACCTGAGGCAGCGGCGCAGCGTCACTCTGCCCATTCTGATAATTCGCACCCGGAATATTCTGGGTCACCTTACGGGTCACCATTGTTTCTTTGAAACCGGCCGTCAGAGTCAGACGATCATTCAGAGCCTTGTAAGTATCGTTGATGAACAGAGAGTTTGTCTGCTGGATCAGATGAATATTATACTGAGATAGAAGTGACCCATCCTGCGTTTTAACTGCCCATTGGCCATACATACTGGACACCTGCCCATCCGGACCGAGCGCTTCGTACAGAGACGGCTCGGACTGATCAAAGTACGAATACCAATACCCGACAGCTAGGGTGTTATTCCCTTTGGTCCAGGAGAGAGTTGTATTTATTCCACTGTAATACAGGTCATACTTATCGATCGAAACCGCCGAAAAAGAACTCCCGCTGCTGGTTCCTGTGTTCTGCAGAGCTCCAGCAGGCTGATTGCCGTAATAGCTGCCATTTCTCGACAGTGTCGTACCGCCGTTATCGTATCCGGTGGCGTAGGTAAAATATGGCGTTGTGTTGAAACTCAGCCCATGGCCAAGATTCAGATTAACCGGCGCGCCGAGAATAAGCGTGCGGTGCACGTTCTCCTGAAGCTTGTAGTAATCCGAACTTCCTTTTGTATACTTGTCTGCGTAATTGTAGTTCACGCCTTGCTGACGCCACAGCGACTTTGTAGGGGCACGCAGATAGTACTGAAGAGGATCATTATAGGACAGGACGAAGGACGCCTTGTTCCCCTCTCCCCACTCCTTCACGAATTTCCCATCCACATGATAACGCCGCGTCTGACCAACACCCCGCCATTCATCAGCCGTTCTTGCCGAAAAGGATAGAAATCCACGAATTCCTGTATGGCCGATATCTCCGGTATCCATACGGATAAATTCACGCTTCAGGCTGAAAGAGCCGTAAGAGAAGTTGGCAAGCCCGCCAAACTTGTGTGACGGGTCACGAAGGCTTTCCGTCAACTCTCCCCCCACCGCGTTGTATAGAGGCGACGTGATGTCAGGCGATCCCTGCGTCAGGGTAATGCTCTGGATGTTTTCGTTATCCGCTGTGGAAGACGTATATGGCAGGAGATAGACCGGAGCAGCGGTTGGAATGCCTTCGTAAAGATACCCGATTTCCGTTTGATCCAAACCCCGAACACTTAGTCCCTGCTGATCATCATTTGTACCCAGAGGATCATTCCCAGAGTAAACAACCCCGGGAAGACTGGCGACCATAGACACCGGGTTTGCTGTAGGGCTCTGCTTTGCGATGAAGTCCCGCGTAACCCCGCTACGCGACTTCGCCACGGTCTGCGGAGGCATCAGACCACCTCCCGGCGTTGTGTTCGTCACACCTGTAGCTGAGGCTACGCCCCTGTGGACTACGACGCTTTCCGTTGCGTGAGACTCAACATCATGATGCACAGGAGCGGCTGCAGGAGTATTTTCCTTAAGGGGGCTTACACCACGGTGCACGACCTTGCTGGAAAGGTGGGCATGCCGGTGATGAGTAACGTCTGCAGCGACCGCTCCTTGCATGGTCAGCCAGGTTGAGAGCGTGAGGAGAACCAGGCGTCCCGGCTTCTTTGCCGCTTTTGAGAGAGCCTTGGAACCGAAACATTGAAGAACGAACATTTGCGCTGAATCTGACATGTCTGTTCCCATCGGTAGCGGGCTCTCCTCGAATTCTCAGAGAACCGTATTCGCATTCTTTCTGTCAGACAATTCGTTGCATATTCGGTTCAGTTCATTCTCCCGTTTCCCCTCTTTGAGCGGCATATGATTCCGTTATTGGAACGGTTTCCCCATGTTAATCTTCAGTGCTTATCAAATGCCTGAAGTCAGCGCTTTTGCGATGGCAGTCCCTACATCAGACGTCCTGGCAAGGCCTCCCATATCGGGCGTACGGGGAGCACTCCGGGCTGAAAGAACGTCTGTCATGGCTTTCAAAATCAGAGCGGCTGCCTCGGACTCTCCGAGATGATCCAACATCATGGAGGCTGCCCAGATCTGCCCTATCGGGTTGGCAATATTCTGCCCGAAGATGTCCGGAGCAGACCCATGAACAGGCTCGAACATGGACGGATATTTTTTCTCAGGATTGATATTGGCAGACGGAGCAACAGCAATTGTTCCAGTCATTCCGGGCCCCAAATCAGAAAGAATGTCACCGAACAGATTGCTTCCCACAACAACATCAAATCGCTCTGGAGACATCACAAAACGCGCGGCAAGAATATCGATATGATATTGATCCATACGAACATCCGGGTATTCCGCACCGATCGCGGCAAAGCGCTCATCCCAATATGGCATGGAATGATAGAGGCCATTCGACTTGGTGGCGGATGTTACATGCGGACGGCCCAGCTTCCGCGCCAGTTCAAAGGCATATCGCAAAATCCGGTCTGTACCGAACTTCGTAAAAACAGCACTCTGAACGACACCCTCTGCCTCCGTTCCCTCTGCAAACCGGCCTCCGACCTGGGAGTATTCGCCCTCAACATTCTCCCGAACGATCCAAAAATCCACATCTCCCGGCTGCTTGTTGGCCAAGGGACATGGAATTCCCGGTAAAAGCCGCACAGGACGCAGGTTCACATATTGATCAAACTCTCTACGGATCTTGAGAAGAAGCCCCCATAGCGACAGGTGATCCGGAACACCCGGATAACCCACAGCGCCCAGCAGGATGGCGTCGTTCTGCGCCAACTGGCTCATGCCATCTTCGGGCATCATCTGCCCGGTTTTCAGCCAGGTCTCGCAGCTCCAGTCAAAGTGGGTATAATCAAACCCGATCCCACAAAGACGCCCAACAGTGTCGAGCACTTTGATGGCTTCCGGCATAACCTCTTTGCCAATTCCATCTCCTGGCAGAACAGCAATCTTGTAAGTTGGCATGGTCAAACGTCCTGATTGATGCGCAGGCACATGTGGGCGAGTGCCACCCAATAGGCGATGCCCTGCGGAATGATTGTGTCGTCAAAATCGTAATCTGGGGCATGCAAAGGCGCTGAAGCACCGTTTCCCAGCATGACAAGCGCACCCGGCCTTTCTTCCAGCATGAAGCCGAAATCCTCAGAAGCCATGCTGGGTGTCATGTCAGGAATAACCGTGCCCTGCGCGCCAACAGCCCGCGCCATAGCGGCACGCGCCAATGTCGTCTCGTTCGCAGTATTCACCGTCACCGGATACGGCTGGTGAAACTGTACTGTGATGGTCACGTCATGCGCGAGAGCAAGCCCTGCAGCCAGACGTGTCATCCCGTCTTTCAGATTGTTCAACACCTGAACATCCAGAGCGCGGATCGTGCCGCGAAGCGTGGCAGTCTCAGGAAGAATGTTGTCCGTTGTTCCCGCATGGAACGTACAGATGGAAAGAACCGCTGGCACCAAAGGGTCTGAACGGCGCGCCACCAGTAATTGAGCTTCCTGAACGAATGCCGCGCCAACAGTCAGTGCATCCCGCCCCAATTGGGGTTGGGCCGCATGTGATCCTTTCCCTTTTATATCGACCAGAAACCGCCAACCACCAGCCATGATCGGTCCTGTACGGGTCGCCATGGAACCTGTTGGAAGGCCAGGCCAGTTATGCATTCCAAAAACACGCCCGGCGGGGAATTTCTCCAATAACCCCTCTTCCAGCATGACTTTGGCTCCTGCGCCCCCTTCTTCCCCAGGCTGAAAAACGAAATGCACTGTCCCGCATTCCGGCGGGTTAAGAGCCAATGCGGCAGCGGCCCCCAGAAGTATGGTGGTATGCCCGTCATGCCCACACGCGTGCATGCGCCCCGGATGGCGAGAGATATGCGGATGATCTCCCTGCTCATTGATCGGCAGAGCATCCATATCTGCGCGTAAAATGATGGATGGACCGGGTTTCTTTCCCTGAAGAGACGCCACAACTCCGGTTTTTGCCAATCCTCGGGATGGGCAGTATCCCTGAGACGTGAGTACGTCCGCCACTATATCGGATGTTCGAAACTCCTCGAACCTCAGCTCAGGATGAGCATGAAGATCTTTTCGCAGGGCGACGAGGTAAGCAAGATCCATGGCGTCAGCCCTCAAACGCCATGAGAACACTTTTATAGCGCAGATTGGCTTCAACAGCCTGACGCCCCAGATCCTTGCCAATCCCGGAACCACCATACCCGCCAGTGGGGATCACGAAGTCTGATGAGCGGCCATACCGATTAACCCAGACGGTGCCAGCTTTCAGATTGCGCACAGCCCGCATCGCACGCCCGAGATCAGACGTATGAACGCCGGCAGCGAGACCGTAAGTCGCATGAGACGCCAGAGAGAGTGCCTCAGCCTCGTCATCAAATGTCTGGACCGTCAAAACCGGACCAAAGAGCTCGTCCTTTACGGCCCGCGTCTGCGGCGTGACGTTGGTCAGAATGCACGGTGAAAGGAATGCCCCTTCTGAGCCGTTCAGACGGCCGAGAGGAAGAAGCGCTGAGGCTCCCGCCTGCACACTATCCTGAACGGCAAGCTCAATGGATGTCGCCTGTCGCTCTGAGATAATCGGGGAGTACCGTGTTTCGGCCTTTTCAAGCGCACCAGCAACGAGGCCCTGCGCGCGCTCAACGATCTTCTCCATAAGGACATCATGAACCGCTCTCTGAACAATAAGACGCGATCCAGAAACACAGACCTGTCCCGCATTTCCCGTGAAAGCTCTCAAAATACGGTCAGCAACACCATCTACATTACGGATATCGTCGAAAACGATCTGCGGACTTTTCCCGCCTAACTCAAGCGTGACAGGCTTGGGGCCGCTCTCCGCCGCCGCCTTCATGATTTCGATGCCAGTTCTTGTGGAACCAGTAAACGTCAGCTTTCCGCAGACCGGATGTCGTGCCAGAGCATCGCCCGTAATCGGACCCGTTCCCTGCACCACGTTGAACAGGCCTGGCGGAACACCGGCTTCGACAGCCAATTCAGCCAGACGAACAATCGAAAAAGGCGTCATTTCTGACGGTTTGAGGACGACACCATTTCCCGCCGCCAGCGCCGGAATCACTTTCCAGCTCCCCATGACCAGAGGGAAATTCCAGGGAGCAATGGCCCCAATGACGCCATAAGGCTCAGCCAGGACCAAGCCTAACAAGTCACTCTGGGTCGCAGCGACTTCCCCGCCCAACTTATCGGCATATTCAGCAAAAAAGCGGATGCCCTCTGCCGTAAAAGGCACATCCCAGCCCGTTGTTTCTGCAATAGGGCGCGTCGAGCAAACTGTCTCCAGACGCGCCAGTTCCACAGCATTTTCTTCTACAAGATCGGCCCAGCGCCTCAGCACACGCCCCCGCTCCCGCGGGGCACAGGTCGCCCAACCCGAACGCATTTGTACATCTCTCGCCAGGCAGACAGCATAATCCACCAGATCCGCACCAGCTTCCGGCAGATGACAGAGCAACCGACCATTCGAGGGCGCATGAACAGGAATGGCGCCCTCACCTTTCAGAAGCTTTCCACCCACAAAATGCGCGTTTAGCAGCGCCACCAGGGCGGGGTCAAAGGTAATGCCTGTCATCATTTATGCCTGCGAAAGACCGTTGCGGGAGGGATACAATGTGCGCAGCCGGACATGTGGAGCAAACGGCAAAGCACTCCCTCAGCACATTTGAATATCCCTGCTATTCCGGCCGCACCAACAGCATTTTATGCTCCGAATATTGGCTTTTCTTGCATTACATATCGCAGGCTTTGCGCGATGATCACATTCAGGATCAGGACAGGAATCACCATGGATACGCCACGTCTCGTCTCGCTTGACCGCGAACACCTCATCCATCCCGTCTCGTCATGGCAGGGGCACGAAGCCAGTGGAGCGACCATCCTCGAATCTGGCAAAGGTGTCTGGCTGACGGACAGCAAAGGCCACCGTCTTCTGGATGGTTTTTCTGGGCTTTGGTGCGTCAATACCGGTTACGGCTGCGAGAGCGTTATCGAGGCAGGTCGACGTCAGCTTGAAAAACTGCCCTATGCGACAGGATATTTCGGCTTTTCAAATGAGCCCGCTATCGAACTGGCAGCACGATTGACGCAACATGCTCCGGGGCACCTCAATCACATCTATTTCGCCCTCGGTGGTTCTGATGCCGTGGACAGTACGCTCCGCTTTATCCGTTACTATCAGCACGCACGAGGCACGCCCGAAAAGCGCCATGTCATTGGGCTACAGAAAGGCTATCATGGCTCGTCCTTCGTCGGCGCAGGCCTGACCGCGCTTCCGGTCTTCCATCGTGATGCAGATGTCCCACTCCCGTGGCAGCATCATATTCCAAGCCCCGATCCCTACCGCCACCCTGCAGGACCGGACGCTGAAGCCATCATCCAGGCTTCGGTACAGGCGTTCCATGATGAAATCGCAAAGATTGGCGGTCCACAGCATGTTGCAGCCTTCTATTGCGAACTTGTTCAGGGGTCCGGCGGCGTCATTATCCCGCCAAAGGGCTGGGCAATGGCAATGCAGGCAGCCTGTCGCGAGCTGGATATTCTGTTCGTCGTTGACGAAGTCATCACAGGTTTCGGGCGGACTGGCCCTCTCTTTGCCTGCGCGCATGAGAACATCGAACCAGACATGATGACCGTCGCAAAGGGTCTGACGGCTGGCTACGCCCCGATGGGAGGCGTTTTTATGTCTGATACGATCTACGAAACGATCCGTGACAAGACGCCGCCAGGTGTCTCCGTCGGACATGGGCAGACCTATAGCGCCCATCCCGTCAGTGCGGCCATCGGCCTCGCAGTCCTGGACCTCTATGAAGGTGGCCTGCTTGAAAACGGAACCCGTGTTGGTGAGCATCTTGCGACGCGTTTGCGCGGTCTAGGCAATCATCCACTCGTCGGCACAACTCGGTCTGTTGGAATGCTTGCCGGCATCGAACTCGTGACCGACAAGGCGACCAAAACCAAGCCTGATGCCCAGCTTGGAATTTCCGGAAAACTCAGCCGCTATGGATATGAGCAGGGTATTCTTTTCCGGGCCTTTGGCGACGATGTCATCGGACTTGCCCCCCCGCTGTGCAGCACGATCGCCGAAATGGATCAGCTCTGTGACGGCATTGTCTCGGTACTGGACCGCGTGATGGAAGATCCGGCCGTCGCCAGCGCTCTAAAAGCCTGACCACGCCAGAAGAGGAAACAGAAGGTTGCCCCATCATGACACCTGAAGTTTCCTCTACTGAAACGGCAACGCTGGATGATCTGCCGCCGAACGGCTTTCATTCGAAACTGGCCCTGATTTCTGCCGGGGGACCGTTCTGTGACGGCTACATCCTCGGGATCATCGGTATTGCGCTCCCATCCATCGTGCGAGAACTTCATCTCACAGGCGCGGAGACAGGCCTCGTCGGGGCAGCGGCCCTTCTGGGCGTTCTGGCAGGCGGAATGCTGGGGGGAGCGGTCTCGGATCGTCTTGGGCGACGGCCTCTTTTTACGCTAAATATTGCAGCGTTCGTAGTCTTTTCCCTGTTGCAGGGAGCGTGCTCCGGTCTTGTGCTATTGGTAAGCCTTCGCCTTTTGCTCGGTGTAGCAGTTGGTGCGGACTATCCAATTGCGACGTCTTACGTCGCAGAGTTCATGCCACGCAAACTCCGCGGCCCAGTTCTTTCCGGATTAATTCTCGCCTGGTGGGTTGGATATACCGCGAGCTACGCCGTGGGCTATGGGCTTTCCTTCTTCCCGGACATCTCTTGGCGGATCATGCTGGTCTCCAGCACTGTTCCGTCAATTGTGCTCTTCTGGCTGCGTATGGGATTGCCTGAGTCTCCCCGCTGGCTGGTTCAGCAGGGACGGACCGAAGACGCAAGAAACGTGATACGCGAGCATCTGAAGGCTGACATACTCCCCAGTGTAGAACATCAGGGGCAGCTCTCCCTGCTTCAGATCATTCGATCTCCCTATCGCGGAGCACTCGTGTTCGTCAGTGCGTTCTGGATCCTGCAGAGCGCTCCGGGATTTGCCATCCACACCCTTCAGGCTCAGCTCCTGCATCAGTATCACGTCCAGAACGCACTTCTTGGATCTCTCTGCATTACCGGACTGACCATCCTGGGGATTCTGCCCGTCACTCTGGGGCTGATCAATCTGATGGGGCGGCGCCTGTTACTGATCGGCACTTTTGCAATCAGCATGCTAGGCCTTTTGCTCCTCGGAGTTTCAGCCACCCCTGCCAGCTGGATGATCTTTTCCGGGTTTATCCTTTATTCGGTGTCCGAGGCAGCAGGAAGCGGCCTGCAGTTTGTCTATCCTAACGAGCTGTTCCCAACAGCCATCCGTGCCAGCGCGGTCGGTATGGCCTGCTCCTTCAGCAGACTGGGCGCAGCACTCGGAACGTTTCTGCTTCCTCTGGGATATACGCAATTTGGGATGCAACCCATGATGCTCATAGCAGCCAGCTTCATGCTGGCAGGACTGCTCATCAGCTGGATGTGGGCTCCAGAAACAAAGAATGCGTCCTTGGGAGAACCTCCCTCCCAGACTCAACCGCCCTCTCCTTCCATCTGTGCCTCCTGACGGAGATCATTCCATGAAACTTGTTCCCTACTGGTTGGATAGTATTTCACCTGTATCAGGTACTGCTCTGTCTGAGTTTCCTACCCGCGCAGATGTTGTGGTTGTAGGCGGCGGCTTTACCGGCCTTTCAGCGGCCCGAACCCTGGCCAAGGCCGGCAAGACTGTTGTCGTCCTCGAAGCGGACCAGATTGCATGCCATGCCTCCGGCCGAAATGGCGGACACGTCAACAACGGGACGGCTGGAAATTTTCAGAGCATGGTCGGAAAATATGGCTTGGAACAGGCAGTTGCACTGTACAGGTTTTTCGACGACGCCGTGGATACGGTCGAGCAGATCGTCACGACCGAAAACATCGACTGTGACTTTCGTCGATGCGGAAAGCTGAAAGTCGCCTGGACAGAAAAGCATCTGGCTGGCCTGCGGGCGGATCAGGACGCCGTAAAACAGCATGTTGACCCAGAAACTGATCTTCTCGACCGCGACGCCGTCGCCGCGGAAATCGGTGGCTCGACAACATTCGAAGGTGGGATGCTATATCGCAAAAGCGCACAGATGCATGTCGGAAAATTTGGGAGTGCGCTTGCAGCCAACGCCATGTCCGCGGGTGCGAAAATCTTCGAAAATACGCCTATGACCGCCCTTCGCCGTGCGGGCAACGTGTTTGAAGTCTCCTCTTCCGCAGGCGTTATTCAGGCACAGAGTGTACTACTGGCAACGGGAACAAGCCGGAAAGCACCAAACTGGTTCCGGCGACGCATCATGCCGGTCGGCAGCTTCATTGTTGCCACGGCACCCATGTCGGAAGGCTTGTTTTCCTGCATTCTCCCCGGACGCCGGAATGTCGTCACGACCCGCAACATTCATAACTATTTTCGGACGACCGCAGACCGACGCTTGATCTTCGGCGGACGTGCCAATTTTTCGCAATCCAGCGAAAAGTCTGACATTCAGTCAGGACAGATCCTTCATGCCGCGCTGACGAAAATCTATCCTGAACTTGAAAGCACGGAAATCGATTACTGCTGGGGCGGCAACGTCGACATGAGCGTGGATCGCCTACCACATGCTGGTGAATGGAATGGCGTCACTTATGCGATGGGCCTGAGCGGACATGGCGTTCAGATGTCCGTTCATCTTGGCCAGCTCCTTGGCAGAAGGCTTGCTGGGGAAGAGGTTAATATTCCTGTGTGGAACCGTCCATGGCAGCCCATCCCAGCTTACGGACTTGCCAAGCATTTCATGCCCGCCGTGGGTGCCTATTATCGTGCCAAGGACAGATATCTCTAATGTTTTCAGATAAGCCTGCAGGAGAGTAATCCTCCCGCAGGCTTGCTATCTTTATAGGCCAAAGACGCCGGGCAGCCCGCTGATGTCCTTGATTTCTTCATATTCATAAAAGGGATTAGCCGGTTCATGGCCCCGGTTGACCCAGACTTTTGACCGGATCCCCAGATCGTAAGCGGTCATGAGATCATAGCGGAAAGACGATGATACGTGCGTGATGTCTTCTGGCCCACAGCCGAGAACATCAAGCATATATTCAAAACCGTTCATCTGAGGTTTGTAAGTGCCCGTTTCTTCCGCCGTGATGACCTTGTAAAACGGTGCACCCAGCTTCTCAACATTCGACATGATCTGACTGTTCATGGCGTTGGATAAAATGACCAGGGGGATTTCTTTGGCAACTTTGGCAAGACCCGCAGGCACATCAGGATGAGGTCCCCAGGTTGGAACCTCATTATAAATCTGCAAGGCATCTTCCTCACGGAACGTCACGCCATTCTTCTTACAGGTCCGTTCCAGAGCATTGTGCACAATCTCCGCATAGGGTTTCCATGCGCCCAGCACCTCGTCGAGCCGGTAAGCGGCAAAATTCTTAATGAAGAGCTGCATCGCCTGCTCACTCAGTACTTCACCGTAGATCCTACGGGCCGCACCGGCCATATCGAAAAATGTCAACGTGCCGTAGCAGTCAAAGGTAATGAACTTGGGACGGAAGGTCATATACGATTCCTTGTGAGGCCATTACTGTCTGGCATAATCGTTATGATGCCGCCTTCAGGCCGATAGTCGTTATCAGGTTTTTATTGTTTGACGCAGGAAATTTCATATTCGAACGAGGATGCAGCACGCTCTGCTGCCCAGGTTTGAAAATCAGGATCAGAACCGGCGCAGAACGCAGCACATTAGATCTGCAAATCCCCATTGTGTGAGATCTTCAATGAGCCTGCTTCTTCCTATTCAGACAAGCCCGGACTTTACCCCACGTGAATCCGTATCGACTCCAGAACGTCTCATTTCAGGCTCACCAGCTTTCAAGACATGGGCGCTGGATACGTCACGCAATGGGAATGTTCGCACAGGTGTATGGGAAGCCACTCCCGGCACAACCAAATCCATTAAGGGTGAGGCTTTTGAGTTCTGCCATATCCTTGAAGGCCTTGTCAGAATCACGGAAAACGACGGAGAGTCCTATCTCTTCAAAGCTGGAGACAGCTTCATTATGAAGCCCGGTTTCGTGGGAACGTGGGAAACTATCGAAACAGTCAAAAAGATCTATGTCTTCGTGGAATGACCACATGCCCTGTCCCTACTGAACCAGAGCTGAACTTTGCAATACTCTGCCATTCAGCACCAGGTTTGCAGTGTCAAAAACTGCCTGAATGCCCCTACACTCGTCCGCATACAGCACGGAGACTTTCATGCCTGCCCCACTGCATCTGATTCAGACCAGTTCCAGCGTTCCAGCAGAAGCGGATGTTGTTGTTGTCGGCGCTGGAATTGTGGGAGTTTCAGCAGCCTACTGGCTGGCCAGGGCGGGAATGAAGGTCGTTCTCCTCGAGAAAGGCACGGTTGGGGCTGAACAGTCCAGCAGGAACTGGGGATGGTGTCGCCAGCAAAATCGCGATGCACGTGAACTACCCCTCTCCACCCGAAGTCTTTCTCTTTGGGAAGACATGACAGCAGACATCGGTGAAAATCTTGGCTTCCGCCGCTGTGGATTACTGTATCTGACGAACAGTCAGGCTGAACTGGACGGGTGGGCACGCTGGGGCGAATTTGCCAGAGGCGAAGGCGTGGACACCAGAATACTGAACGCGAGTGAAGCCGCACAGCGAGGGAACGCCACACACCGAAAATGGCTTGGGGGCGTATGGTCGCCGACTGATGGCATCGCGGACCCGTCACTCGCTGCGCCCATGATTGCCAAAGGGGTCCTCAAACACGGTGGCCACGTCGTTCAGAACTGCGCAGCTCGCGGCGTTGAACTGGCAGGCGGAGCTATCTGCGGCGTTGTGACGGAACGTGGAACCATTCGGACAGCGCAGGTTGTCATGGCCGGAGGCGTCTGGGCACGATCTTTCCTGAATCAGGTTGGGGTTAACCTCCCGCAAGCGTCTGTCCGGTCGTCAATTCTTTCCGTCAAACCAGGTGCATTGGGCCTCCCAGACGCTCTTCATACTCACGATGCATCTGTGACAAGGCGCGGCGATGGTGGCTACACCCTCGCTATTTCCGGCAACGGGCGTGTAGATCCCACTCCCGGGATATTGAAGAGCGCCACAGAATTTCTTCCAATGTTCGCACGACGTTGGCGTCATCTTGCGCCCGGCGATTTTCAGGGTTGGCGTTATGGTTTCGACACCATCGCCAAATGGAAACTTGATCGGCCGACGCCCATGGAAAAAACACGCATTCTGGATCCCAAACCAGATGCTGGAACCATTCGTAAGACCCTAAAAAACGCCCACGCACTCTTGCCTGCTCTGAAAAACGTGTCTGTTCAGGCCGAATGGGCAGGATACATTGATAGTACACCAGACGGGGTTCCTGTTATTGACCCAGAAAGTGGCGTGCCCGGCCTCTTCATTGCGGCCGGTTTTTCTGGACATGGCTTTGGCATTGGGCCCGGTGCTGGACATCTTATCGCCGATCTCTTGTTAGGTCGGGAACCAATTACCGAAGTCGAGCAGTACAAACTTGCCCGCTTTAAAAAATCCGCTTGGGGTAAAGTATCGGATTTTTAGGCAGACATTTATTATTAAACCAGACCCTGCGCCTCGGTGACTTGTCTTTTTATTCAGGTACACCGTTGGCAATGCTGGCCATTTTTAACGCAGAACAATAAACCCGTTGACTAATGTTTAGGTGAACTGTTTTTCAGGACTATAGAATACTGAAGACGGGTTTTCTCGGGATGTCTTTGCACTGTTTCTGTTGTGTACTTGTCAGAACGTCACTCCAGTCTTCAATCCAAACACAGTAATCATATTTTTCTGAGTGTACCCGCCAGGGTCTACCCAAAACTGAACATTAGGCTCGAGATACAGCCATTTTGTTGCCTGAAACGTATAATCCGTTTCAATCGCAAATTCAGAATTACGTCTCGGCCCTTTTTTGCCGTCCTGATACCAATATAAAGTCGCCAGTCGTGAATTAACGTGGTTGGTTCCGAACGCGAGTGTAACAGCATCATTCTTTCGTCCGGGAATCCCAAGATAACGGAGGCTTGCTGTCACCTGAGAAGAAACAGGTCCTGTTTCCTTATCCACCATTGTCAGTGTGACGTAAGCTGTGAGACCTTGTGTAACAACAGCATCTTCCCCTGGCTTTTCTGTGAATGTGCCCGTCAACTGCTGCTGGAACCACAGATATCCACCATGGCTTCCACTCCTCTGAAGCATTGACATCCCCGCCAGAGTTGCAGGCATTCCATCATTTGCCAACAGAACGTCCGGTGCCGCGGCAGTGTTGATCCATCCTCCAATGCGATAGGCGCCCGGATAGCCGTGTGAGCCAAGATGAACGCGTACACCTGTTTCAAATGGCAGCAGAACGCCAGTTGCGCCATGCAGATAACCTATGAACAGGTAATTATCGAGGTTTCGATCATTCTGTTCATACGCACCCACCTGAAAATACCAATGCGGATTGTTATATTTTACAAGTCCGCCCCATACACTGACTGGCCAGTTATACCAGCGACTTCCATCCATATTTCCTGTGGTCGCGCCACAGAAGTAGTTAATCATCGTCAAACAGGGGATATTATCAAAATCGGCACCGGTAGGCAGCCGCCCAACCTTAAAACTGAAACCACCTCCCAGGTTCTGGTTATACCAGAGTTGGGTTAATCTGGTTGTTTGCCCTCTCCCCCACACTTCCTGCGGCTGCTGTAATGTATACAGACCTGCATCGGTGATCAGGTTACGACCTGATCGCCAGGTAAAGGTGAAGTTAAAAGATGCCCCTTTCCAGTGAAGGAGCTTTTCGGCATTCACATCAAGCCCAGCAGTAATCTGATTTGTCTGTGCGGCAGTTCGCCGGTCTCCACCGCTGACATTGCCAGCAGTTTCGTTCGTCCAACTGGCTCCCAGTTCGACCCCTTTATTACGCAGATATGTCCTTGCACCACCCCATTCTCCTGTCATGGTGGGGAGTGAGTTTGGACCGTTATCAAACAGAGAGTAGCTTGCATCGTCGCTTTCATTGCCATTTGTCGGCTCTGCGGCCATGGCTTCACCAAATATGCCGACAGACAAAACAACACAGCACGACAACGCTCGAGAAACGCTGAAGCGGTCCATGAGATTACCTCTACTTTTGGGATAAACGCACGAAAATCGCGCTTTTACTTAACGTTTGTGAATTTCAAATAATATTGGTGCAAATACCCAATTAGATCCGGGAAGATAACTTCCCGGATCTAATCAAAGAGTATTTAGCCCTCCAATATTATGGGAGAGTGTAAGCCATTACGTAGTCACCACGGTTTGCATTGGTGCCGGTGCGCGTTGCGCCACCCACGACAACCACAACATACTGCTTACCGTCCTGACCAATGTAAGACATCGGAGCTCCCTGGCCACCAACCGGAAGCCGGTCACGCCACAGCTCCTTGCCTGTGTCGTTGTCCAAAGCGCGGACATAATAGTCCAGAGTACCATGGAAGAAGGTCAGCCCCCCCTTGGTAACAAGCGGTCCACCCATCGTTGGCATGCCTAGTGGAATGCGCACACCCGGGACAATACCGTGGACAGGTGCATCCTGGATGCTGCCCATCGGAACCTGCCATTTGGTCTTTCCGGTTGTCAGGTCAATAGCCGTCATGCTGCCGAAAGGCGGCTTGAAGCATGGAACGCCCAGAGGCGATACAAACATTGAGCGCTCAACACCCCACGGCGTACCGATCTGCTCTGAGTATTCACCCTCAGCGCTCGGCTTCAAACCAATGCGCTTGGCTTCATCCTGCTTGATGAAACGGCCCCACTGCGCCATACGAATATCGTTGACAATCAGCGTTCCGGTCGAAGCGTCAATTGCGCCACCGCCCCAGTTGGAACCACCGTAATAGCTCGGATAGATCAGAGTACGCTGCTTGTCAGAGAGAGGCGTGAACTCGCCCTTCCAGCGCATCTGCTTGAACTGGATCCGGCAATACAGCTGGTCAAGGATCGTACCGCCCCACATATCGGATTCCTTGAACGGCGTTGTGCCGATCGAAATCGCGGAGAAAGGCTGTGTTGGAGAGATACGCATGCCGGGCATACCGTCCGTTGGAACCTTACGATACTCCACCGGGACAACTGGCTTACCATCACGACGGTCCAGCACGAAGACTTCACCACGCTTGGTCAGCTGAATAATGACCGGCGTCGTAGTGCCATCCTTGCCCGGGAGGTCGTAGAGGATAGGCTGAGACGTCACGTCATAGTCGAATTGGTCGTTATTCGCCGTACGGAAGTGCCAGTGCTCTTTGCCGGTCTTGATCTCAACCGCAACGATGGCGTCTGTGTATTCATCCGAATAAGGGAAGCGGTCACCGTTCCAGAAATCAGGTGTCTGGTTGCCAGTTGGGAAATAAGCCAGACCCAGCTTGGGATCGTAAGCTGCAGTGCCCCAGAAGTTCGGAGTTTGCGGAGCGTAATGCTCGCCGGGAGGCAGCGGTGTGCTGTCCTTGGCGCCGCGGGAAGCATCCCAGGCCCACAGAAGCTTGCCTGTGCGAACGTCATAGCCACGGACAACGCCAGAGGGTTCGCCAACAGAAATGTTATCGTTGATCTTGCCGCCAACCATAATGACGCCATCCGCGACCAACGGTGCAGAGGTCAAATAATACGATCCGTTTTCCGGAGCGTCCGTCAGACCTTCAAGAAGGTTAACAAAACCATGATCGCCAAAATCTTCGCATGGTTTGCCTGTCTCGGCATCTACTTCGAAAAGGCGAGCATCATTGGTGTTGGAGACAATTCGCTTACGGCATGCAGCCGGTAGAGTTGCAGCGTCCTGCGGAGGAGCTGCCTGATCCGTTCCCGTCTGATCCACAGCAGGTTGAACATCTTCAGGCGGAAGCGTGGAAATATCAGCATATCCAACGCCTCGGCAACGCTTCCACCCTCGATTGCTGTCAGTGATCCGCAGCTTGGGATCAAAGCGCCACCGCTCCTTACCGGTGACCGGATCAATTGCAATCACCTTATTGAGCGGTGTGCATAGATACATCGTGTTATCGACCTTGAGCGGCGTAACCTGATATTCTGATCCATCAATAGCAAGATCACCCGTGTGGTAGGTCCAGGCCAGCTTTAGATCTTTGACGTTGGATTTATTGATCTGATCGAATTGAGCGAAACGGTTACCCGCAGTGCTACGTCCATAGGCAGGCCAGTCATTCCCGCTGTCTTGCCCTGCCTGTGCCTGAATGACAGGAGCAGGCCCGGAAGACTCAGCCACAATGGTCGGATGCGGGAAAAACATCCCGACAATAAACGCACCGAGTGAGCCAAGCAGAGCAATACCCAGACTGTTTGCAACTACGCGCGGAAGTGCCGGACGGCCGTCTTGCCGCGATAGTCGACGTGCAAGGGCCGTGACAATCAATGCAATAATAATGAACGCCAGAAGACGGGGCACGAGCTGCCAGAAATCGAACCCGACCTCCCATAGTGCCCAGAGCACACTGACGGCGAGCAATGCAAGCGCTGTATAAAGAGCGAATGCAGCACGTTTATAAAGACCAAAACTAATGGCAATAATGGCCGCGCCTGCTAATAAATAGAATGGTGATCCTCCGAGGAAGAGCAACCAAAGGCCGCCAAAAACCAATGTCAAACCTAGAACTACGCCTAAAAATTCAACAACCCAAAAGGCTGCTATTTCCAAGGTGCGCATCAGGAACTTCTCCCAGCCCGTTATGCACGGGATCAACGACAGTAAATTTTCTTACGGTCTGGTCTAGAAACATCCCATTGGACGTGTTCGGTCTTCAGGGCGCGGAAACGGCCATGGACAACAAACATTTTCGCGAGTTACCCCAAAAAAGGAGGGTGCGATGGGTATGATTTTTAACCAGTCAGTGGTCATTATCTGTATCACCCAGCGGGTGAATATCAATCAATTCCTGCCCCAAAACAGGGGCCGTTAAATCACAGTGTGGAGAGCAGTCCTTGAAAAGCGATGAAAACAGCATGCAGGGCGTGAGCCGTGCCGCAGCAATCCTTAGAGTGCTTTCAAGCGCTCACGTAAGTCTGGGGTATATTGCAAAAGCAACAGGGCTTCCCCGGTCGACTGTTCAACGGCTTGTCAACGCGCTAGCCGTTGAGGAATTGGTAGAAGTCACCAATGACGGTATCTCGCTGTCTTGGGGGATCATGCGACTAGCGGAGGCAGCGCAGTCCAGCCTGCTCGACAAGTTCCGAAGCGCTATCGAGACCATGTTTCAGGAAACGCACGAGACTGTCGATTTCAGTACGGTCTATGGAAAAGAAGTAACGTATATTGAAAAAATTCATTCCGACCAGGAAATTCGCGTTGTCCCAAAAGCCGGGCGCCCAATGCCTTTACATGCTATGTCAAACGGCAAAGCCATGCTGTCTATTATGTCAAAATCTGAAATACAGGCTCTTATTGGTTCACAGCCACTCAAGATGACCTCACATACAAAAACCAACGTGAAAGATATTCTCAACGAAATTGAGACGGTAAAAGCGACGGGATACGCTTACGATTTCGAGGAGCATAGCGAAGGAATTTGCTGTATCGCCACGCCTATCGTTCTTCCTGGCCACAGGCCCTACGCTATCTCAATTACTGTTCCCTTTTTTCGTTTCGAGCAAAATCTTCCCCTATTCCGGGAGGCACTTGATCGGTGCAAGAATAAAATAGAAAGTTCTTTTGGTAAAAAATAAATATGAAATTGAATCATTTATTAAAAAATACGGAACGCATTGTATTTTTCAATACATTTGCGGTCCGTATTTACTCATCTGGAAAATCTAAACAATTATTTTCCGCCGAGCTCCCCTGTCAGGAATTGAGCCCTTCCCAGCCCGAAGGACCAGTGAGCGTCTTCATTCTCGACCACAGACACCATGACATCTGAGGAAGAAATACCACATTCCTTTTCCAGATATTCCGTAAGCAATTTGTAGAACAGAGCTGTTTTTTCTTCGCCACGAGGACGACTGAACATCTGAACCACCACAACCTTTTCAGTGCGGGGAATTCCCAGACCGGTATCTTCCACGATCATGCGGGAAGGCTTGTACTCCGACACAAGCTGATAACGGTCGCCGCGCGGAACCTCGAAGGCTTCCAGCATGGCCTCATGGGCGGCGTCCAGAAGCGTCTTGATTTCCGTATCCGTGCGGCCTTCAAGCATGTGGAAATGAAGTAATGGCATGATATTTTCTCCAGATTTAATTGAAACAGCTCAGGAAATCGTCTGCCATTTCTGCTCCCGGTGGGAACGAACAGCCGTATCGATGATTTTCTGAATTTCCCATGCTTCCCGGAAGTCAGGAGTGCTGGGCTCGCCACGATCAATGGCACGAATAAACTCTGCCATTTCGATCGTCTTGATATCGTTGAAGCCAAGGTGATGACCCTGCGCAACACAGAACGCGCCATAAGGCGAATGTTGCGGGCCAGTCTCGATCAGTCGGAACCCGTTTGATCGGCTATCGTCACCAGCCTTGTAGTAAAGCAGTTCGTTCATGCGCTCCTGCGTGAACGACAGCGCGCCCTTGCTTCCGGAAATTTCAAATTCCAGCTGCATTTTGCGCCCTGTTGCCAACCAGTTAGCCTGGATGGTTCCCGAACATCCCCGTTCAAAATTGACGATCATTCGAGCGACATCATCCACGTTGATATCTTTAAGTTCGGAAGCTCCCGGATAAGCAGGACGCTTCTTCACCACCGTATCAAGCTGGGCAAAGATCGACGTCACAGGCCCAAGTAAGAAACGGGCAATCGAAATGATGTGACTTCCGACATCTGCCAGCGCGCCCGTTCCGCCGGCCGGATCGCAGCGCCAGCTATAAGGAGACAGAGGATCAGACATAAAGTCTTCCGCGTGGATCCCGTTAAAGGCGTAAATCTCCCCGAGTTCTCCCGATGCTATAAATTCACGAGCATATTTCAGGAGAGGATTCTTCAGATAATTGAAGCCACTCTGCGTCCTGACGCCAGCCTTTTCAGCCGCCTGAACAATCTCCCAGGCCTCGGATGCTGTCGGGGACAGCGGCTTTTCGCAATGAACATGCTTGCCTGCGGCAATAGCAGCCAATGCCATTTCACGATGCAAAAGCGTAGGCGTCGTGATGGAGATGATATCGATCTCCGGATCACTGACGAGTTCCTGCCAATTTTGCGTACTGGATGCAAAACCAAACTGCCGCTGGAAAAGACGCGCGCGCTCCCCATCAATATCTGCGATCCGGTGCAGGACTGGCCGGGAAATATCGTCAAAAACGTTTCCTGCGGCCTGATAGGCCAGGGCATGGGCCTTTCCCATGAAACCCGTGCCAATCAGACCAATCTTCAATGTATTCACAAACTTCACTCCTGGCCTGAGACGGATGGAACAACTGGGGTATTGACAGAAGAGACCTGAGACGGCGCTCCTCCTGGGCGACGGCTGAGCATGACGGCTTCAATTTTCTCAAGCGATACGCCTTTTGTTTCAGGCACAAACTTGAGAACAAACCACATGCACACGAGGCACAGTCCGGCAAAAAGCCACATGGAAAATGCACCGTGGAAATGATCATTCAGAAACTTGTTGTCGCTCAGCATGGGGAAGGTCTGGCTGACGCCGAAATTCATGATCCACTGGCAGGAAACTGCAATGCTCATTCCGATGGAACGGATGGCATTTGGAAAGACTTCAGCAACCAGCGTCCACGTGACAGGGCCCCAGGACATACCGTAGGCAAACATGAACAGGAGCATTCCGGTAAGCGCCAGAAGACCGGTTGTCTGCGTGTAAAGTGCCCATGATACGATCAAGAGCCCGATGCACATCGCAACCGATCCAACACGGATCAATGGCAACCGGCCTTTGCGATCAATGATCCACGCCCCCAGAATAGCCCCGGCAACAGACACCACGCCGATCCAGATCGTCTGGAACAAAGCCGCCTGAATGCCGCCACTGGTGCTCTTCAGAACCATAGGAGCGTAGTACATGATGACGTTGACACCCGTGAGCTGCTGAAGCAGTGCAATCATCGCCCCTACAAAGATAATCCACTTTGCGCCGTCCCGCTTCAGAACGGACACGCTGTTGCGTGCATCAAGTTCCATGCTGGAGACGGACTCACGGATTTCACCCAGCAACGAATGAGCGTGCTGTTCATTGGAAATCCGCTTCAGCGTCGTGAGTGCCTCTTCGTCACGCCCACGCAGAACATGCCAACGGGGTGATTCCGGGATCAGGAAGATCGTGGCGCAGAAAATAACGCACGGTACGATTTCCGATGCAATCATCCAGCGCCAGCCAACATCTCTCAGCCATTCGGTCGAGGCACTCCTCGCGATCAGATAGTTCACGATGAAGACGACAACCTGGCCAAGAACAATGGCAAACTGCTCCATCGTCAGAGCACGACCACGCATGTCCTTTGGTGAGACTTCCGACATGTACATCGGTGAGACTGCCGAAGCGACGCCCACCGCAACACCACCAATCATGCGGTAAATAACAAACCACAGAAAGCTGTGCACAAGTGCCGCACCGAGAGCCGAGATCGTGAACAGGATGGCACATACAAACAGCGTGACACGCCGCCCCAGTCTGTGTGCCATCCAGCCGGACAGTGCAGCACCGATGATACAGCCAACCACCACGTTCGAAACTGCCCATCCCGTCTCTGCCGGAGAGAGCTGGAAGTAGTCGCGCAGTGAATCAATTGCGCCCGAAATGACGGACGTATCATATCCGAAGAGGATACCCCCGAGCGCTGCGACGGCGCAGATACGAAGAACATATTTTACGTCATGCCGCTCTGACTGAACAAACACGACATCCTTGATACTCGCCATGATTTCTACTCCATCACTAAGAAGCATTTCTCTCTTGGTGACTGGTTGGCCTTGTCGTTTCCTGTTGAAGAACCCTGCCGTGCAGGCTTTCTTTAGCGCTCAATATGGAAGGTGTGCCTGATCGGGATCCATGGAGAATTTCCATGCCCGACGCGGGCCCGCCATCACATTGAGATAATAAAGGTCGAACCCATGCGGCGCGCCGACCGGGTGATATCCTTTCGGAACCATAACGGTATCCCGATCGGAAACAGCCATGGTCTCATCGAGAGAACCGTCCTTCGTATAGACGCGCTGCAGAGCAAAACCGCTGCCCCGTTTCAAGCGATGATAATATGTTTCCTCAAGATAGGTCTCATTGGGAAAATCATCGGTATCATGCTTGTGTGGCGGATAGCTTGACCAGTGACCGCCAGGGGTAATGACTTCGACAACGAGCAGCGTTTCCGCCGGTGCCGTATCCGGAAGGATATTCCGGATCAGCCGCTCGTTTGTTCCTGTGCCCCGTGCAATCTCGCCCGCTTCCTCCGGAGGAATAAGTCGTGCCGGATATTTTCCAGACGCAGGGGAACGGCACACTGCCAGCTCCACATCCGTCTCGGCTTCAGCACGCCACGCCGTTCCGGGAGGAAGGTACACCGACCACGGCAGCCCATCGAATGGACTCATCCGCTCTCCCAGCACACCAAAATCCTGCTCCGCACCTTCGATACGGGCACGACCGCTCACCAGAACGAGGCAGACCTCTGTCCGGTCCGTAGCTTCTGAAACCGTTTCACCAGCCTTGAGTGAAATCACTTCAAAGCCGATGTAATCCCACCCAGCTTGTTCTGGCGTCAGATTAATAATCCGACGATTTTCATCGCGTGGGTGGGCGTGAATCAGGAGGCGCGAAGACATGACAGATGTCCCGTCTGCGAGAGGATATTGACCAGATAGTTCCGTCCCATCCGGGCATAGGTCAACGGGCTGACTTCTTTCGAATACTGTTCCGCCTCAAGAACAACCCAGCCGGAATAGTCTGGAATTTCCGCAAACACCTTGCCGTAGTCGATGCAGCCATCACCCGGAACGGTAAAGACATCTCCCATGATCGCCTGCAGGAAGCTCCAGTCTTTCGCATCTGCTGTCGCCCGATTGGCTGGCCGCAGATCCTTCACATGCACATGGCGAATACGGTCATGATAGACCTTCGCCAGTTCTGCCGGATCCGACCCCCCCCATAGAGCATGACCCGTATCAAGCAGCAGCTTCACGGAAGGCCCGGTCAGCGTCATGAGGGCATCAATGTCCTGGCGAGACTGAACAACGGTACCCATGTGATGATGATACACAAAGTCCAGTCCTGCGGCGGCCACGGCATCAGCCATCAGCGTCATGCGACGTGCAAATTCCGGCCACTCCTTTTCTGCCAGAACAGGGCGTCGGGAAAGCGGAATACTGACATCTGAATGAATGGCATTCGACGTTTCCGCAGCGATGAAAACTGGGGCTCCCAGAGCTTTGAGAAGCTGCAGATGCGGCTGCATCCGCTCGATCTCTTCTTCCGCGCTTCGAACCAGAAGCTCCGTCGAATACCAGCCGGAAATCAGTTCCAGTCCATATGAGGCAAGCACAGATTCCAGCTCAGAGGCCGTTGTTGGAAACTTGTTCCCCAGTTCCATTCCTTCAATCCCAGCCTCCCGTGCTTCGGACAGACAGGTTTCCAGAGAAATATCACCTCCCAGAGACGGCATATCGTCATTGCTCCAGATGATGGGATTGGCACCAATTTTAATAGTCATTGAAGACTCCCGGCCTTCCCTGAAGGCCTCACTTCCTGTGTGCAGTTTCAATTCCCGATGCGCTGACCAGCCCGCAACCGCTCATAAGTCGTTCGGGCATTCCTGACCGCCTCGCGCGATGACACTTCCGGAACTGCGACATCCCACCATGTGCCACCATCATCCGTGATCGCTTTCGGATCAGTATCAATAACGATCACCGTCGTACGATCTGCCGTTCTGGCCCGCTGTACGGCCGCCGAAAGCTCCGCAGTTCCCGAGACCTTTTCCGTCCGGGCACCCAGACCTTGCGCCAGTTGGATAAAATCGATTTCCGACGTCACCACCTGCGTGCAGTTTTCCAGCAGGTTATTGAACGGCGCACCGCCAACCGCCTGCTGAAGCCGATTGATACAGCCATAGCCCCGGTTATTCAGGAGAACGACTGTCAGCTTCTGACCCAGCATCACGGATGTCGCGATCTCGGAATTCAGCATGAGGTACGAGCCATCCCCAAGCATAACGATCACATCCCGGCTGGGGTCTGCCATTTTGACGCCCAGCGCGCCTGCCAGCTCATATCCCATGCAGGAAAAACCGTATTCCATGTGATATCCACCCGGCATCCCAGGACGCCAGTGTTTCTGGAGTTCTGCCGGCAGCCCTCCGGCAGCACAAACAACAATATCACTCGCCTGAGCCACACGCTGAACAGCCCCAACCACCTGCGCATCGCTCGGAAGGGTTTCCTGCGAAACAGACGGCTCAGCCTGATAGCGCAGGGAACTTTCCGACCACGCCGCCAAACCGTTTTTGGCTTTCTGCGTCCAATCCGGATCAGCTTTCCAGCCCGAGAGGTGGCTCTCCAGCGCCCTCAGCCCCACGCGTGCATCCGCTACTAGTGGGGTGGCGAGATGCTTCGTGGCATCTGCAACCTGTACATTCAGGGTGACAATCTTCACGGACGGATTATGGAAAATCCCCCAGGAGCCCGTGGTGAAATCCTGAAGACGGGTTCCCACGGCGATAATGAGGTCCGCCTCTTCCGCAAGTTCATTGGCCGCTGAAGTCCCAGCCACCCCGAGGCCACCCATATTCAAAGGATGATCCGGCAGCAGGGAGGATTTCCCGGCCTGCGTCTCACCAGATGGCACGCCGTGGCGGTTACAGAACTCCGCTAACGCCCGCTCTGCGCCAGAATAGAGAACACCGCCCCCTGCGATGACCAATGGCTTGCTGGACGTACGGATCAGCGCCGCAGCGTCCACCAGTTCACGTTCATCAGGTTCAGCCCGGCGGATACGGTGGATACGGTCCGCAAAGAAGCTTTCCGGATAATCAAACGCTTCCGCCTGAACATCCTGGCATAGAGACAGCGTGACCGGCCCACACTCGGCCGGATCGGTTAAAACCGTCATAGCGCGATTAAACGCCGGAATAATCTGCTCCGGTCGCGTGATGCGGTCAAAGTACCGCGACACAGACCGGAACGCATCATTCGCGCTAACGGTGCCATCTCCAAAATCCTCGATCTGCTGAAGCACAGGATCAGGAATACGATTGGCGAATATGTCCCCCGGCAGAAGCAGCAAAGGCAGCCGGTTGACGTGCGCTACGGCCGCGCCGGTCACCATGTTCAACGCACCGGGACCGATCGAACTTGTACAGGCCATGGCACGACGACGACGGGATGCCTTGGCAAAAGCCGTCGCAATGTGCGTCATGCCCTGCTCATTATGAGCACGCCAGGTGACCAGTTCATCACGTGACGCATGGAGCGCCTCTCCGAGACCGGCAACATTGCCATGCCCGAAAATTGCCCAGACGCCCGCAAAAAATGGCTCTATCCGGCCGTCTATTTCGGTCTTCTGAGCGATCATGGCGCGCACCAGAGCCTGAGCCATCGTCAGGCGTATCGTTTTCATTGTGATATCCTTTCGGGCATTCGCTCAGGCCGCGCTCTGGTGAGGCAGAGGGCGTCCCCTGCTCTGCCAGGCCGCCACAAAATGCTCGAAACGACGCGCCAGTTCGTCTCTGGCCTCGCTGTCCGACAGCTTACCCGCAAGCCATGCACGCGCCGGATCGCCGAAAATGGTACGCCCGATCGCGAAGCCTTTGACCCAGGGCGTTGCCGTGGTTTTACGGAATGCCTCTTCCAGATCCGCTACAGGCGCATCCAGTCCAAGGAGCAAAATGCCCCGGCAGAACGGATCACGCTTTTCAATGACATCGCCGATATTTTTCCACGCGGCTTCCGACGGCTGGGACTCAAGCTTCCACCAGTCCGGCTGAATGCCGATGTCATAGAGCCGCTCAAGCGCGCGAGAAACGGTATCGACCTTGAGTTCACCATGTTTCCCGGCAATGATTTCCAGCAACAGCTCCCGTCCTTGCAGCCGACATGCCTCGTACACCCGACGAAGTTCACGTTCCTGCCGCAGTTTCAGATCGTCGCTATCGTCCGGATGATAGAAGCATAGACATTTGATAACCTGATCTTTCGGCCATTCGATAAGCGAGGTTCCCAAGCTCCCCTGCCCTTCAAAATCCAGCGGACGTGATCCAGTTTTCTCAACGGGACGAGCCGTCCACAGACCTTCCTCGGCGGCGCGGAACAAAGCATCCTGTCCGTATCGGCCGTCCATGAAAACCCCAAAACCATCTCGCCCTTTCGCGACGCGCGCCGCAGCTTCAATAGCGAGAATTTTAAAATGAGAGATCTTGCTAAATGGCGCCCCTGTTGCCAGGGCCATGTCTTCCAGCTGCAGCCTGTGATCACAGGCAAGTGCCATAATTGGAAAAGCCTGTTCCCGTCGCGTCGTAACCCAGTGCAGATGATTTAGAGCGTCATCATATCTCAGCACCTTGGACGTCGATCCATGAGACAGAAAATATTGCAGTTCTTTCCAGGTCGGGATCTCAGACGAGCATAGAAGGCGGGAAACGGCGAATGCACCACACGCATTCGCATACCGGCAGCACTCAGACAGTGCCTCATCCTTAAGCCAGCCACGCAGGAAGCCAGACATAAATGCGTCCCCGGCTCCAAGTGTATTGTAAACTTCTACGGGAAAGCCTGGACCACTAATCCCTTTTTCAAGGCTGTCAGGGATGACGCCATCAAAAACGATACATCCCATCGGTCCGCGCTTACAGACAATCGTACCGTCGGAAACAGCTCGAATATTGCGGATGGCTTCCAGCGTATCTTCACTGCCACCTGCAATATGCAGCTCTTCTTCCGTACCAACGATCAGATCACAATCCGGGAGAATATCCTGGAGATGCGCTGTCACATTCTCAGAACGAACGTAACGCGCCTCGCCGTCTCCGATCCCAGCCAGTCCCCAAAGGTTAGGTCGATAATCCACATCAAAAGCAATGCGGCCGCCCGCCTCCCGGATTAATTTCATCGCCTTCCGCTGTGCGGCGGCAGCTTCCGGTCGTGCGAAATGCGTTCCGGTTACGACAATTGCCTTTGCACGCTGAATAAATGCTGGATCGATGTCATCTTCATTCAACGCGGCATCCGCACAATCGGTCCGATAAAACAGTAACGGGAAACTATCCCGGTTTTTGACGCCCAAGATTGCCAGAGCCGTGAAGCGGTCCGGATCCGTACGAACACCGTCGATCGCAACACCCTCACGGACCATCTGCTCCCGGATGAAACGCCCGAAATGCTCGTTCCCGACACGGGTAATGATGCCGGACTTCAGCCCAAGACGAGCTGTTCCAATCGCAATATTAGCCGGACAGCCGCCGACCGCCTTACTGAAACTGGCCATATCTTCAAGCCGGCTGCCAATCTGCTGCCCGTAGAGATCCACGGAAGCACGGCCAATGGTGATAACATCAAGATCTGGAGACATCGCAGGATACACCTTCATCGTGTCTGAACATTCCCTGAGAAATGGAATGTTTATTCTCTTTCCACACCATCAACGCACCTGCAATCCGATTCTTCGTTATTTATATCACTTTTAAATGATATAATCCCTTTTTTTACGTTACATATCTCGAGATCCTCAACTGAAAACACACCGGCGGTTCGATCAGGAGGGTTTAGTGGAATATATTTTCCATTTGAGGTGACGGCATTTTACAAGCTTTCTTCCAAGCATCGCCAAAAAATGCGATCATCACCAAGACATTGCGCATGATGATGACAGGAAAGGCGCAGATGAACGACCATGACTGATCGGTATCAAATTTTCTCAGCAGAGCTTGGAGAGCGATACGCATCCCTCCCCCCACGCCTGAAGCAACTCGCCGATCTGGTCTCCAGCAATCCTGACGACGTCGCACACTGGACGGTCAGTATTCTCGCGCTTCATGCCAATGTTCAGCCATCGACAGTCGTTCGCTTCGCACGAACGTTCGGCTTCCAAGGATATTCGGATTTTCAAGCCATCTTTAGAGAAAGGCTCCGCGGTCTGGCGTCATCTTACCCCGAGCGTTTGCAGACATTAAAAAACCCGGACGATGCTGAGCATTCCACAATCAACCTGCTCACAGGCTTTCATCGAGCTGCCATCACATCCCTGAACAGCCTTCAGGAAAAGACAAACCCTCTGCTGCTGGACCAAGCTGTCGACATCCTAGCAAACGGACGCAGCATTCACATTCTTGGATTACGCCGCTCCATGCCCGTAGCGCGTTACTTCGCCTATCTACTGGCAAAAATGGCTATTCCCCATCAGATCATCGGAATAGAAAGCGGCATGGAAGAAGAAGCCCTTCTCACCACAAACCCGACTGATGCTGCCCTCATCATCAGTTACGCTTCCTACGCCCCGAAAACCGTCGAACTGTTCCAGAAACTGGAAGAACGCGGCGTCCCTATTGTCTCCCTGACAGATAATAAAAACAGCCCGGTGATCCCAAAATCCGGGATGTGGCTACAAGTCGCCGAAGCTGACTTTCACGGCTTTCGCTCCAATGCTGCTTCTGTCGTTATGGTTATGACATTAGCAACCGCAATAGGAAATTATCGATCCGAGAACCGTATTGTACGCGTCGGGGTTTAGTTCTGGACTATGGGTTAACTATTAAGCTGCGTTGCATTCATGGTCTAAGCGGCTTTTCCACTAACGTTTCGAAAGTAGCCTTTGAGGATTGTAGAAATCGCTAATGGTGCGCGTGGTGCCCTGCTCGACCTCCTGACATGTACTTCAGACCTGTCGTCACATGAGTTCTGTTTTCAGGGTTTTGAAGAAGCGCTATGTCCCTGCATTATCCCAACAGTTTCCCTTTCTGCTTATGGACACGAGAAAGCCATGAGCAGAAAGGATCTGACAGTACGCCGCTGAACAATTGCGATGATCCGCGTGATGGACGCAGCCTGACGGTGGCTGACGCAAGCCAAGGGTGCGTTGTAACGCTGTCGCGGCTATGGTCTGAATGCTCTTGCAGTCTTCAGGACCAATCAGGCCTGCGATATAGGCTGAGCAAATTCTATGCCGCCTTTTGCTACCCTGACATTCTATACACGAAGCGAGCCATCTCTCAAGATCCGCTCGGCAGTCTTCCTCAAAGCTGACTCCCCATAATTAAGATCGAACTGCTGGTCAGTCTGAAAAAATTCATGCTCTCCAAAGATATTGCATGCCCCCACCCGGCTTTGGAAAGGACGGTCCGGCCATCGAGGCATTACGGATGATGCGCCATCGTCGAATTGTCCGCTCACGCTTGCCTTCTCTTAAAACGAACGTGCAAGGCTGGAATAACTTCCCACGCTAGATTACGTTGCCAGATAGCACTAACATCAACTCCGACGTTTGAGGCTTACGTATGCGCCAGCCCGAATATTCATTAGAAGATCCACAGCAATGGAATACCGTGGATACTTATTTTACTCAAAATCTGGCACAGGACGATAAGATTTTAACAGACGCTCTCGCGTCGAACGCAGATTCAGGTTTACCTATTCACGACGTGTCTGCTCTCCAAGGACAAATGATCGCCATTTTAGTTCAGATTGCGGGTGCTAAACGTGTGCTGGAGATCGGCACTTTAGGCGGTTACAGTACTATCCGCATTGCGAGAGCATTACCATCAGACGGAATAGTGGTCACGATTGAGGCCAATGAGCACCATGCGGCTGTTGCAGAGGCAAATTTTTCTAAATCCGACCAGCACGATAAAATCGATCTTCGTGTCGGTAAAGCGCTCGACGTTTTGCCACTTCTGAATGAGTCGTTCGATTTAATTTTCATCGATGCCGACAAGCCGAATAACCCAAATTACATTCAGTGGGCTCTGAAGTTGTCTCGTCCTGGCACCGTTATCATAGGTGACAATGTGGTGCGTGGTGGGGCCGTTGTTAATCCATCGAGCGCGGACCCGAACGTGCAGGGCATTCGAAGCTTCATCGACATTATCGCGGCAGAGCCCCGCCTCACAGCGACAGCTATCCAGACCGTAGGTGAGAAAGGCTGGGACGGCTTCGTTCTGGCACGTGTCTCCTCATGATTGATTATTATAGGGGAAGCTCACTACAGCGAACCATCTACCCTCTAATCCGGCGCAAGATGGACCTTTAGCCCTACTTGAGTGAGGGGTTTCAAGAACGCTACAAAATCTAACTTCCTTAGCAATCAGGTAACGTCCGCCATAAGGGCGATTATAATCTATTTGCTGACATTCACTGAGAGACAGACCGTCGATGACGGGTGAACAGACCCGTCGCTTGAACGCAACATGACAGACTTTTCTGGCCATCTAAATTGTAGGTCATAAGATGTTAAAGTCTTCGTCTGGGTCGGTGGCACCAAACCTTGAAAATGTAGCGGCCCCGGTAATAATCTCCCTGTACAATCCAGAGCAATCCGATCTTATGAAAGCCATTGAATGTTTGATTCAGGAAAGCTTGTATCAGTTGGCGATACAAATCTGTTCGTCTCTGAAGCCGGGAACCCGCGAGGAAGGTCAATAGTCCTACTTCATGGCGGTTTGCAGAGCCGGCTCGCTTTCATTCCGATCGCCAAGCATTTGGCAGAAGATTATAGGCTGATTGCTATTGATACACGCGGGCATGGTCGATCTGGTATCGGTACTGCCGCTTTAACATATCGACAATTGCAGGATGATTTTGCCGTAGTCCTTACCGCATTGGGGCTGCAGAAATTTGGTATAATCGGACATAGTGACGGTGGTATTGTCGCCCTGCGTCTGGCTGCATCTCATGCTGTCCAACCAGAGTTCGTCATAGCGGTTGGCGCGCATTGGATGTTGCCGGAAGATGATACAGCCCGGCAAATTTATCAGACGATCAATCTTGAAAAATGGCGTGAGATGTTCGGAAATCAGATCGCGATCTATAATGCGGAAAATCCTGAACCGGATTTCGGAAAGTTATTCAATGCAGCGACGCATATGTGGCTTAGCTGCGACGAAGATGCCTATCCTGGTGCTTCTGTAAAAAACATCCAGTGTCCTCTACTCGTAGTACATGGTGACGATGATATGCTAGTGTCACGACAACAGGCATTTGAGCTTACTGAGCAGGTCAGCGGTGCTAGGTTGCTTAACCTCCCCTTCGCCAAGCATACGTTACTTGAAGACATGCCTAAATGCGTTTTTCTATTTTTACAGAATTTTATGAAATATGTTACAGCGTGAAGACCGTGCAGTTGTATGTCTCGTAAGAAAAAACTCCTTTTAACTTCTGGATTTCGGTTTCGTTTGGTGAACTGACAAACAGTATGGGAGGGAAGTGAAATTTCTACTTTGCGGCATGGATACTCAATAGCAGATGTCTCCGGGGAGACAGACACGCTTCTCACAAAACGCAAACATACTTTGCCAGCGCGTCTATCTCGCTTTATCACGATTGAAGGTAATTGACGGTAGAGAGACTCTTTGATGCGTCGTGCTTTTATCCTCGCCAGCCTTTTGTCGCATCCAATGTCTGCAATAGCTGGCCCCCCAGCGGTATCAGAGCCATGGATACCAGTGCCGCTGAGTAGCGGTTTGCCGAGCTTACATCGTGCTCTGGCCCCTCAAAACGGTATCGGTCAGACTACCATAGTCCTTGAGACGACCCGATTAAGCAATCTCTACCGCCTCCATTTGATCAGAGCAGTCAGCCACAAGGGGGAAGCCGCATCATCCATTTCATGGGGGTGCTGGTATAACAATACGAAGGTCGGGTCAGTTCGTATTTGTCCCGCGAGCTACGAGATTGATGGTGGCGATATAATTGGGTCACTTTCGATCGAACGTGTTCCCGTGCCGTCACAACCTATTACGCCAGAAGCCATCACAATTGCAGGTCTGATAAAATTTGGAGCTACTTATGATGAGATCATGCAAACCTTCGGAACTGAAACCAATCGCCATACAGAGAAAAATGGGACTGTGATTATAGATTGGCGCTATAACCAGCCGCTTTCAACGAAGCAAGGTCGGGGCTTCAGCACGTTCGGCGACCTAGTTGTGACCTTTGAACACAACACAATGACGAAAATATTTTTCAGCCAAACTACCGCGGACTAGCACCCGACCAAGCGGTAACGGCTGAAATCTCAGTCTCCAACCTCTTCGATGAAAGTAGTCCGAGTACGACTGGAAATTTCCCTCAAAGCAGAAAGTCTACCTCCAATCGGTCTGTCTACTCATGGCAATTAACGCAGGCGGATAGATCACAGTCGCCTACATTTCAGACGCATAGAAAGCCCGCCCGGCTCTTCGGTATGCGGACTTATGGTGATAAGGGATCAATTATACTCACCTGGTAAATGCATGGCTGAGCTCCGGCTTGTAATATCGTGATCGCCATAAGTTTGTCTCTTAGCACTCTATATTCATACGAACTCACGAGAGGAATGCACGAGTGGAGCATATAGATGAATAAGCGGCCGTTGATTGTGGTACTTTCTGTTGCCGTAATCGCTTCGAGTATTTTGCCTGCAAAAGCGGACAGTTTTTCTGAACAGGCGCGCGATGTGCTCCAACCCATGATGAAAAAATACGACATACCCGGCCTTGTTATCGGTATTACCCGTAACGGCAAACATGAATTTTATGCTGCTGGAGTAGCCTCACGGGCTGATAACCGCGCTGTCACGCCTGATACTCTGTTTGAACTCGGCTCAATAAGCAAAATCTTTAATGTGACGCTTGCAGCATTGGCTGAAGAACGCGGTGAACTCAGCCTCAATGAAACAGTAGCACATTATGTCTGTGTAGACGCCTGCTCGATAGGCAATCGGTTGACCCTCATGGATCTTGCAACGCACCATTCGGGAGGCCTGCCTTTGCAGGTTCCGGGAAGCATAACCGACGTAGATGGGCTGGTGGCCTGGCTGAAGAACTGGCATCCGTCGGAACCGGGAGCAAGAAGCTACTCCAACATCAGCATCGGAATGCTTGGCTACATCACTGGTAAGGCCATGGGCTCTGACTATAAGCAAGTTGTGCAGGACGTACTTATTCCTATGTTCAGGCTGCAGCATACTTGGATCGACATACCAGAAAGCGAAATGGGCCAGTACGCTTGGGGATATGACCGCAAGACCAACGCACCAATCCGAATGAGCCCCGGCGTTTTGGCTGATGAAGCCTACGGAATAAAATCGAACGCTCGGGACATGCTGAAGGTCCTCGATGTAGAGATGGGTCAGGGGGCAGCTTCGGAAGAATTGCGGAAGGCTGTTAAGAAGACTCATGACGGACAGTACAAAACAGCGTTCTTCACGCAGGACATGATCTGGGAGCAATACTCCTGGCCCACTAACCTACATACGATGACACTGGGCAATGGATCTGACTTTATCATGAAACCACAATCAGAGCAGAAGTTGAGCCCGCCGCTCCCTCCGCAGAAAAACGTTCTCCTTAACAAGACCGGATCAACGAATGGTTTTGGTGGCTATGTTGCAATTCTGCCCGGTGAAAATATCGGCATAGTTGTCCTAGCTAACAAAAATTATCCTAATGAAGCTCGGGTGAAAGCAGTCTACTCGCTCATCGAATTACTGAACTCTAGGTAATAGTCGCCAATGACGAAGACGTCTGAGTTTGAAGATCGACATCAGAGAACGGACTTTCCGGCCGCCATGTCGATTGCATGAAGAAACGTATCAGGACCGCTGTTCTCTTAACGAGTGGTAGAGAGCAGTTCACTAACCAACGACGGCCGCTTATCGAACATCGCCAGCAAAAATTCTAGGGTGGTCCAGCTGGCTGACAACGGCCATGTTAAGCCCCCTTAGCGACCACGATGCTCTTGGTGAGTTGTGCCTGAGACAGACCGGTTCCGGTTCTGATGGCCACCAAGTCTATGGACGGGGTGAGTAATAGCGCTTTTAACCTGGACTTCTAAATATGCGAGAGCCTTATTCAGGCAGAGTGTGAAGAAATTTTGAGGCCAAAAACGTCTGACGTGATGGGGAGGCAACCGCCTCCCCATCATCATTTAACAGCGTGTTATCCGACCTGACGCAGATCAGAGCGCACAGGGTGATCTTCCACAAGGTACGGTCCACCGGACACAACCTGAATGCAGAGAATGCTTGGCTCTCTGCTAACGATATCTCCGCTCTGCAACGACAGGGCTGCATCCCCATCTGTCCAGCGGTATCTGTAAGATTCCAGCCCGTGCCATCCGGACAGGTGAGACAGGGAAAGATGCGCTGTCAGACTGATTGTCTGACGGGAAGCAAAGAGTGAAACATCCCCAACAAGAACACCCAGGTCACGCCGATCATCCACAAACGGTCCGATCGTGTCACTCGGACGGCTTGTCCGCGAAACCAGACGAACAGTTGCGACATTCGCAGGGATCATGAATGTAACCCGATCGTTTGCCTGGCGTAGCGGACGGATAATCTGACCAAAGTTTGTCATCAGGTGCAGATCTGGATCCGTCGTCAGCTCGGGCTGAGGCGCAGCACTTGCAGCGCGCGCAGCAATCGCGGCATGGATCGGCTCGACAAACGCCCGCGACGTCTCCAACGGCAGTGTTTCCGAACCGCCAGCTTTTGAGCCGCCAAAGATTGCGGTCACTGTGTGGTTGTCGAACTGGCTGCGGTTACCTGTATCGAGATAGCTCTCGGTCAGTGCGTTTTCAGCCCAGACCGCTTCATGGCTCTCCAGCTCCACATGGTAATAGGTGTAGCTGTTGATCGTGCGATCAATCAGGATCGAGACACCGTTAACCAGCATACGGGCTGGAACAAGCTTGCCCTCGAAGACCATGCAGTGTTCCTGCGTGACCAGCAGATCACGGGACGGAACGCCATCGGCCAGAGCGCCCTCGCGGATGCGGACGAGCCAGTTTTCTTCTGGCACACGCTGGTCGGCGACCGTGATGGAGCGATGACCCAGCCATTTGACGGGCATGGCGCCTTTGGGTGTCATGACCAGCGTGCCGGGTATGAGGGTCTCGACAGTTGCTTCGCCGTCTGGCGTCGTGAGCGAGGTACCTTCTGCAAAGCACGTCGTGTAAATCAGGCCGCCATTACTGTCAGACGACAGGGTGTAACCGTAGCTGCTGGCGCCCGGTACATTGAGCGAGTACGTGCCGCCGGTCGTGTAAAACGTGATGCCACTTGCAGTCGTGCTGACACTGGTAACACTGGCCTGCGGAATGGAGGCAAGATCGATCGTGTCCTTAGGAGACCAGCCAGAAATTGTATTGGTTGGCATAGAGGTGCCGCTGACAACCAAACGCGCACCATCACCAGAGAGCAGGATGCTATTGCTGCCAACGGTGCCGTTGACAACCAGAGTACCGCCCGAAGAGACAACTGCCTGCCCTGCAATCGTACCGCCCGAGGCAACAGCTACAGTGCCGCCATTCTGAACTGTGGGGGTGGAGATCGCGGCACCACTCAGAACATTGAAGGTAACGTTATTGGAAACAGTCCAAGTTCTGGTATCTTTAAATCCAGATTCCAGATTAACAACACCACCATTCGACGTGAAGGTTGTATTGTTTGTTCCGCCGGTAGGTGTGTAAACATTCAGCGTTCCACCATCCACTACAGTGCTGGATACAACGCCACCTTGAACATTTATCGTACCACCGGAAGAAATACGCGAGCCAGACAGAACAGCTCCCGAATTAACGGTAATTGTGTTTCCGCTGGTAGCGTAATTTCCACTGGTAGCCGTAAAGGTTACACCAGACTCCAGAATGAAGTTACCGCCAGCACCAACAATAGTCGTGCTAGTCGTATTGTTGGTGTACAGATCCAGTGTACCACCACTTATAACAAGATTGGTTCCGGCGCTTGCATACGCTTGAAGAGTAGCCGAGGCACCACTTCCAATCGTTTGGTTAGCAAGAGTTGCACCGGAAGAGACTACTAATGTAGTGCCAGCCCCCGAGAGCACACCTCCCGAAATGCTTCCTGAGTTCGTGATCGTACCCGTTAGAATAGTACCTGAAGCCGCCGTAATAGCAGCACCTGCTGCGACAGTGCCTCCGCTGATGACCGCACCGTCAGCAGCGCTCAGAACGCCGCCGCTGAAAGCGCTAACAGCAAGAACAGTTGCCCCGCTAGCGGCACTGACAGTACCGCCGCTACGAATATAGGGATTATTGGCCGTTCCACCGCCAGAAACGTAACGAATACCTCCACCCAAAATGACACCTTGGTAGGAAGAGCCGCCACTGGAAATGTAATCCTTACCACCACCACTGACCACACCGTTCCGCACGATGGCGCCCGACGAAACAAATCGCTGACCGTAGTTGTATTGGTCCTGCGTTGCACCGCCACTCGAGACGATTTCAATATCGCCAGCGGAGATAACATTCGAGGCGATTTGCCCCGAGGAAACATTATAAGTCGCCATTGCGTGTGCATCCTCAATCATCAACCACTGAGCGGAATGTGAAAGGGTTCACGCCCTGGCTCAGGAAGTTTCTCCTCTGCAACTACTCGCCGATTTATTGCGGGCTATTGCAGTGAGAAAAAAACAAACATTTACAAAGTATGAATTCAAGCTTTTTCCGACAAAATATGGCATTTAATTTTAATGTTTTTTTTACGAACGAATGAAAGCTATTTCAAAAACGATTTTGGAATTGGAAAAGTCTTTAAATAATCAGGAATTTTTATTTTTATGATAAAAATTTAAAAAGAAATGTATTCGCTCACGAAATTTAAATGATTCCAATCCGAGGCGTTGTTTTTTCTTGGCTCAGATGAATGCTTTGGATTCGATGTGACGTCTGAAGAATTTTCGATTTGATCAGAATCGAAATACGGCCTTGGGATGGTAAGAATTCAAAGAAAAACCACATGGAGGGTTCGAAAAACCCTTGGCTCTGAGCTGTTCTGTGTGATTCCATTTCTTCGGCGTTGATTGGGGATGGTGGAAGATGAAGCAGCCTGGTTTCTTTGATGTTGAAGAGCGCCTTGCTCGGCTGAGCGGGCTTGGCGATCAGCTGGAGGCCTTTTCCCGGACTGTGGATTTTGAGGTGTTCCGCCCTGATCTGGAGCTGGCTCTGGCCTATTCAGACGGAAGTAAAGGCGGACGTCCGCCGTTTGATCCGGTGCTGATGTTCAAAATTCTGGTCATCCAGACGTTGAACACTTTGTCTGATGAACGGACAGAGTATCTGATCAACGACCGCCTGTCGTTCATGCGCTTTCTGGGATTGGGGCTGTCGGACCGCGTGCCGGATGCCAAAACGGTCTGGCTGTTTCGTGAGCGTTTGACACAGGCGGGTGCCATTGAAAGGCTGTTTGACCGATTTGACGCGACCCTGCGGAACGCCGGTTATCTCCCGATGTCCGGCCAGATCCTGGATGCAACACTGGTGGCTGCTCCAAAGCAGCGCAATACGAAGGCTGAGAAAGCGGATCTCCGGGCAGGACGTATTCCAGAAGACTGGCAGGACAAGCCCGCAAAGATGTCGCATAAGGATCGTCATGCACGATGGACACTTAAGTTCACGAAGGCGAAGCGGCAGGACGATGGAACCATACCGTCGAGCGATCTCGCCATCCCGTTCTTTGGCTACAAATCCCACGTCTCCATCGACCGGAAGTTTCGGTTCATCCGAAAATGGAAGACGACGGATGCCGCCGCCAGTGATGGTGCGCGATTGAGAGAGGGGCTGTTAGATAAAACCAATACGGCCTCAAGCGTTTGGGCTGATACAGCTTATCGCTCGAAAGCGAATGAGGACTTCATGGACAAAGAGGGTTTTGTCTCAAAGGTTCACAGAAAAAAGCCGCATCTCAAGCCTATGCCCCGACATATCCAGAAATCGAATGCTGGAAAGTCCGTGATCCGATCGCGCGTCGAGCACGTCTTTGCCGACCAGAAATCACAGACGGGATTGTTCATCCGAACTGTCGGTATCACCCGGGCCACCATGAGGATCGGGCTGGCCAATATCGTCTACAACATGCGCCGCTTCCTCTTCCTCGAAAGATTGAACGCGAGCGCATAGTCATCCAGCGGGAGAGCAGTCCCCGATCTGCTCAAAACGCAGATCAAAAGCTCCCCCAAAAACCGTCAATCAAATCGCCAAAAGCCTGAAATCACGAGCCAGGCGCATCAACCAACGGTTCTTCGATCCCTCCACATCATATTTTATTTTGAAATTTACAGCGCTTTTCAAACATCCCTGTGCGTGGTGGTGATATTTCCTGAGTGAAGCTTGGCAAGAGAAGCCGGTGGGGGCCCAAATCCCTGTTGGCATGCCGTGAGATACGATTGCATGGTTATGCAGCTTTTAGGAAAAAGCTGTGCCAAGGTGATTTTGTGTTGGATGTTATTCTGCCCACACTGAAGTAGGTTAACCTAGACATCGGCCATGCGGCAGACAGATCCGTTGTAATGTTTTCCAGTTTCAATCATGCAGACAATACGTCTGCCTTACCGTATCGCATCATCAAATTGCACATCTGTAATCCCTACCAGAGTCACATTAGGGCGCCCATTCGATCACTATAATTTCTTTTGAGGCGTATGGTACAAAGAGGCTGAAATGCAGTTTGCATGTATCGCCTTATCACACCCTTAAAAATAACGGTTCGCTTGTCATGAATACGGAAAACAAAAAATTTTTCTGTAAGTGGGGATGACCAAGACTATATTTAAAGTCTTGGTCATCCCTTTGGCCAAGCGTTCATTCCGAACCGCGCGATTTCCATCAGTCTCTCCTGTGATGCTCCGTCACGAGCTTGGACAGCCATGCCGCGTAGGAGGGAACCGTAGAACGCTGCCAAAGCCTCAATATCGGTACCTGTCGGCAAATCACCTACCTCCAATCCCTGTTGCAAGCGCGCAGCCATAGCGCCTTCTGCCTGTGTCCGCTGACTAGCCAAAAGATCGCGCAAACGGTGCTGGTTCGGGGAGCATTGCGTTGCCGCGACTGAGATCATGCAGCCTGCAGGCTGGTCGGGGCGTGTAAATTCAACGGCAGCTGCTGTCGTTAAATCCTGAAAGACAGTTCGCGTATCGGCATCTTCACCGAGGATATCGAGAAACCAACCTCCAGCGACACTCATGTAGGTCTCAATCACCTCGTGATACAGCGCCTCTTTGCTTCCAAAAGCATTGTAAAAGCTGGAAGCACTGATCTTCATGACTGAAATCAGATCATCGAAGCTCGTCCCCTCATAGCCGCGATCCCAAAACAAGCGCATGGCGGCACACAAGGCTTCCTTGCGATCAAAAGATTGAGGGCGCCCGCGCCCTCGCCGCCCACTTGGGTCTTTTTTTGGTGTCATCGCTCCATAAATCCTTGAAACCAGAGATCCAAACCTTATATGCCTTATGTTGGAGCGATTACTCCACATTTAAATCCTTTGCTTTCGACCAACCGGGCATAAAGTACGCATGTGCGTTCTGGCCCATACAGACAGGCACATATCCATGAGCAAACTTTCCGGAAAAGTTGCAATCGTAACCGGCGCCTCTAAAGGAATTGGGGCTGGTATTGCCAAGGCATTCGCCGAAGCGGGGGCCGCTGTCGTCGTCAATTACGCCTCCAGCAAATCCGGAGCGGACGCCGTCGTCTCAGCCATTGCGAGCAATGGCGGTCAGGCCGTCGCTGTTCAGGGAGATGTTTCTCGTAAATCCGATGCGCAGGCCATCGTGGATGCGGCGATCAGTCAATTCGGGCGATTGGATATTCTCGTCAATAATTCCGGGGTTTACGAATTTGCTTCGATCGACGAGATCACCGAAGACCATTTCCATCGTCTCTTTAATGTCAATGTGCTTGGCACTTTACTGACGACCCAGGCCGCCGCCAAACACCTTGATGATGGCGGTAGCATTATCAATATCAGCTCCGTTGTATCTCGTATTACGCCACCAAATTCTGCTGTCTATACGGGAACAAAGGGAGCCGTTGACGCCATTACAGGTTCGCTTGCACGCGAACTGGGGCCAAGAAATATTCGGGTAAACGCTATCAATCCTGGCCTGATTGAAACAGAGGGCACCAAAACGGCCAATGTTGTGGGTTCCGAAATGGAACAGCTCATTATTTCACAGACACCACTGGGACGTAGCGGCCAGGTTCAGGACATTGCTCCACTTGCCGTATTCCTCGCCTCTGATGATGCGCGCTGGCTGACAGGCGAAACACTCATTGCCTCCGGTGGGCTGCGCTGACGTTTGACGTTTGACGTTAACCCGGCAGACCTCTGCCGGGTTAATATTTGATTATTGGTTTGTTTTACAAACAATATTGTCCGCGAAATATACTCTTCCAAGAAAATTTAAGCCCTATTATCTAGAAAATGTTTTTGCGAACAGATGTTACAATCGGTCGGGTAAGCGAAAGAAGGCCCTCGGCTCCTCGGGTAGTGCCATAACCGCTGCTTCGGGCACCTCCAAAGGGGAGCCGAGGATCCGCGGTTGGTATGATAAGGTCATTAATGCAAATGGACCCAGCCGAGATTTTTGGAGCGATGAGTTTGGCCGAAGTTTCTGAACCAAAAATACTGGCTCCCAAAGCGTATGATACCTGCCTGTCGAAGCAGAGCGCTTCTTCCACATCTGCCACGCCAATAATCGCGATCCAAGGCGCAAAAATGTCGGTATCAAGCAGGTGATGCAGTTCTTCCATTTGAGTCAGCAGAGTGACGCTACCTATCGTTTCGGTGCTTCCCCCAGACGCTTTGATAGTTGCCGAGAACGCCTCAAGCCGTTTTTTCTGGTCTTTATCAACCAACAAAGGTTTCTTTTTTTTGAGTAAATTGCGCAAGCGATCGACAAGTTCGGTCTTGTCTTGATGGCTGATAAATACGCGGTGTGGTGCAATACATGTCGCGCCATTATTCAGGCGAGCCCCGTAAACAAGTTTACGGGCGACATGTGCCAGGTTAGCATCTGGAAGCACAAAAACTGGGTCAACGCCCGAAAGCTCTATGATGGTGGGAGTTAGCGTTTTAGAGGCTTGTTCTAGAACAGCCCGCCCTGTTCGAGCTGATCCCGTGAGAATGATCAGATCAAAACCTGCGGCCACCGCGTCAGAACCGGAATCTGTTGGAAGGATCTCGCACAATCCATTTGGAAAACCCGCTGAGGATACCAAATCGGATAGCATCTTCGCCGCTGCCTCTCCTCCGGGAGCCGGTTTCAGCGCGACTGCATTTCCAGCTACTATTGATTGCAGAACCTGTATTCCGGGTAGCATCAGAGGATAATTTCCAGGTGCTAGAATGAGCACCGTGCCGTAGGGTCGCCGCTCGATAGTCGACGTGACACCCGGCAGCCATACTGGCCGCCCCCAGAACCCAGCCCTCCGGGCGCGAAAAGTTTTTGCAGCATTTTTTTCCAGAAATTTGCAAGCTGCCAGAAGAGGCAAGAGTTCAGCTGTAATCGTTTCAATGGCAGGACGATTTGGAAATAATTCAGGCAAAACCCGCCATTTTTGGCGCAGAAGATTTCGAAAACTACGGATAAGACGCAGTCGTGTGACCATCGGCACCGTTTGCCACAGTTCAGAAGTTTGTCTCAGTCGCTGAATATCACTATGGGATATGGTCATGTGCCTTGACGCTATTTCGTTCTCAGAGCGAGGGAAATAGCATTGTTCTGGGCTCCAAGAGACAAAGCGGCATCTGCGAAACTCGGTGGCCCAAAATGCATTGAGGGATTGCGAGAAAAACCTAGAGGTTCTTTTGGCATTCCGAAAAAATTCTGATCAAGCTTCTGATTTCCATTTCTGTCTTGAAACACCTGAACCGCATAGACACCCGGCTGAACATCCGGGAACGTTGTGTTGATCTGTCCTGCACTGGCTTGAACAACAGCATGATACTTGCAGTCTGGTTTGAGGAACTCACTTTCGGCACAGACCGCAATGCGAATTGTCCCAACCGCATCGGGAATATTGGTCACAGTCACGTCGAGTGTAGTGGCACAGGCTATGGAAGGCAGAGCCAGCAGGCCTAGGAAAAATCGGGCTTTCATGCGTCGGTTCTCCTTGGATAAGAGCGGCCTCGCCAGCGGGGAGCATATCCCAGACGCTCCCCGATCAGGGCTTGCCATTGAAGAAGCAAGAGCGCAGCCGTACCAACAGGTGCCACGAGAACCGTTCTCCACCCTTGTTGGAAGCGATAGGCTATCAGGGACCGTGTCAGAAGCGTCATACAGGCCGCAAGTCTCGTCACTTTGGTCCATGGAAGAAAGAACGGCAGGACCTGCGCTGCGCCGAGGAGGAGTGTCCAGACAGGAAGCCCCCTTGGTGTTGCCATCCCTTCGGTCGCGTTCTTCAGAAGTCCATTCCACACTTCCCCAGCACTGCGATACATACGGCACGAAGCAATGTCAGTCGCATCGAACAAAGCCGTTTTAAAACCTTGTTTCCTGAACTGCCTTGCGAGTGCCAGGCCATCGTGCAGCCTGTGACAAATGGCCGCGTGGCCGCCGCTAGCGCGATAGGCATAGTTCCGGACCATCACCAGTTGGCCGCACGCAGCTGCGAAGGCCGGATCTTTTCCCTTATCGAAGGCCATCGGGAGATACCCGACCAGCAGAACGTGAATAAAGGGAAGAAGGAGCCACTCCAGACATGTGCCGGTGATCTGAAGGGGAACTCCACTCAGGAACGCAACATCCGGTTGCTGTGACATCAGGCTCGACAACCGGCTTAATGCATCTGGCGACAAGCGCACATCTGCATCCAGAAACATCATGAGATCATACTGTGCAGCCTCTGCAAGCACAGTACAGGCATGGTTTTTACCACACCAGCCTTCCGGAAGCGCAGGTGCTGAAAGGACCCGTAGCCGCGGATCATCGCACGACTGGAGTATATTCAATGTTCCGTCGGAGGAATTGTCGTCAACCACGATCAACTCGAGTACCACGCCCCGGCTTGCCAGAACGGTTTGTATGGCCTCTGCGATAGTGTCTTCCTCATCCCGGGCAGGGATCAGGACAGAAATGGGAGTTGTGCCAAATTGCTTGGGTAGCCTTCGCAACCTGGGGAGGTTAAGAAGCGTCATGACAAGCGGCAGAAGTGCCGCACCAAATGCCAGTTTTTCAAGCTTTCTCGTCATTGGTCATGCCGCGGCTGAAATGCCTCCCCACGAGCCCACTGCCGAAGACGACGCCCGACATCGTAAAGGCCCCCTATCCCCCCTGTTCCCTGAGATAGTGTGCGGAATTTTGAGGGATCCCGCATCATGGCGTCACGAGCCAGCGTCTCCATGGTTGTGGTAAGAGCTTCTTCCATGAGAACAGTCGTGTTTTGGGTTTGGGTGCTTTCCAAGGCAGACACAGGATCACCAAATCGAAGTAAAAGCTCAGGTCGGCTTTCATTCCAGAACGTATATTCAATGGCGAGGGGCACGAGCATTGCCGAGGGTACACGCCGAGCCAGATGGGCAAAACCCGCCTGAAGACGGATGGGGCGGCTCCGAACGTCGGAAAAATGACCTTCCGGCGTGATCCAGAGTACATGTCCCTGCCCTAAGATTTTGCAGGCTTTCCGTAGAAAATGACGTAGAGATTCCGGATTTTCAGGAGAGACCGGAATCAGTCCAGCCTTTTCCAGGAGCGGATATTTCCGAAGTGCCTGAACTTCCATAGGGCCATAGCCGTGGCAATGACTGAAAAAACGATGTTGCAACCACGCAAAAACGGCTGGATCCCACCATCCCGGGTGATTTGCACAGACAATGAGCGGCCCACGATGGCGTAGGACGTCAGAATTTCCCGACAATCGGACGGCATTGAAATGCCGTTTGATGCCTCGCCGCATTCCCCGGGATACAAGTGCCGCAATGACTGGGTTGCGGCGAGGATATGTTTTCATGATGTCTTGGATTTCGCGCTATCCTGATCGGCACAGTCTGCTGCAATCCAGCCTGACATCAGCGCCATAGGCATTCCGGCTCCTGGATGGGCCGCCCCTCCCGCCATATATACCCCAAGGACTTCAGAAGATCGATTTGCAGGCTTGAACGCCCCATTGAGACGCCCATGGCTGGCCAGTCCATAGATGGCCCCCCGCAGGGTCGAATACCTCTCATGGATGTCGAGTGGTGTCAGATGGTGCTCAACCCGGATGCGGTCTTCGAGATCAGGCATGCCTCCACAGCGCTTGAGCTTGTCCAGAATAACCTGCCTGTATCCTGGGAACAGGTCCTCCCAGTTCTGACCCTTCCGGATATACGGCGTATGAACCAGCACATACAGAGCCTCGCCCCCTGCAGGCGCTACAGCAGGATCTGTTTTTGAGGGGGCCGCGAGATAACAGGTTGGGTCTGGCGCAGGGATGCCCTGTTTGTAGATGGCCTCAAACTCTTCTTCAGGGTTTGCTGAAAAAACGAAATCATGATGCGCCAGGTGGTCATATGAACGGTCCAGCCCCAGATACAGGACCACGCCCGAACATGCCGGTTTGCGTCGTTTCCACTGACGTTCGAATTTTTTCGTTGGAACATGCTCCAGCAGTTCACGCATGGTCCGGACGCTATCCATGTTGGAAATAACGATGTCCGCGTCCAGGACCTCGCCACCGTCAGTCATAACGCCACAAGCTCGACGATCTCGCGTTAGGATACGCTCAACCCTGGTACTGGTTCTGAATTTGACCCCGAGTTCTCGTCCAAGTTGAGCCAGAGCTTCAGGAACAGCCCTCGTCCCCCCCATTGGATACCAGACCCCGTCATGACTTTGCATATGCGCAATTCCCAGCAGAACGGCTGGCGCCCAGAACGGGTTGGATCCAACATACTGCGTCAGATGATCCAGCATCTGGACAGCCTGAGGATTGTGAATGCGCTTTCTGATTTCACGGGCAAAGGTGGAATCCATCCTCAGCCGCAGGAGGTCTCGCAGTGTTGCAGGCGTAAACGTGCTGCTCAGGTCCAACGTATCTGCGACGCCACCAACAGATTTCCAGAAAAAAAATCGCTCGGAAATATCGTGGAGTTGCTCACTCGCGGCCATCAGATCGCGATATCCGTCACCGTCCCCCGAGCACAGGCTTTCGAGAACCTGAGCCATGTTCTCAGCATTTTCCTGGAGGTCGAGGACGTTGCCGTCCTCAAAGAAACAGCGCCACTGCGGGTCCAGCCGGCGTAGATCCAATCGCTCAGTCATAGGGATGCCAGCCTCGGTGAAAATACGCTCCAGCACCCGAGGCATGGTCAGGATGGTGGGGCCCATATCAAATCTGTACCCCCCTTCCTGCCAGTCAGCTGCTTTGCCGCCTAACCAGTCATTGGCTTCAAGAACAGTAACCTCATAACCCCTTGCGGCCATCGTACAGGCCGCGGCAAGACCGCCAAGCCCTGCTCCAATCACGATGACAGAGGCTTTTTTCTCAGGACGTGACATGGGAGGCTCCTTGAAGGGAACGCTTGTGTTTCCGGGCAGACCGTCTGCGAGGTGAGAAGTCTTTAATGACAAGGTCGCTTGTAATCCGCGCTCCTTCGAAAATGACAGGAAGCCCACTCCCTGGGTGCGTTCCTCCTCCGGCAAGGTAGACGCCTTCGATATCTTCAAAACGATTGTGAGGTCGCCGGTGAAGCATCTGACCCAGATTATGCGCGAGATTGAAGACAGCACCCTTGTGAACATCATAACGCTCCTCCCAATCAACAGGCGTTATGATTTTTTCGAAGCGGATCCGTTTTTCGATGTTTTTGAAGCCAGCTTTTTCCAGACGTGCCATGACGAGCCTGCGGGCCTTCGCACGGCGCTCATCGTTCCAATCCAGACCATTCTCTCGGAGATGTCCGACAGGCATTAAAACGTAGAGTGTGGAGTGGCCGGCCGGAGCCTGTTCGGGATCTGTCACGCACGCATTCTGGATGTAAAGTGAGGCTTCTTCAGAGAGTGATTGTCCGGCTTCGATTTCCGCAAAATTCCGATCATAGGCCTCGGAAAGGAAAATCGTATGATGGCCCTTGTCAGGAAGAGTGCCCTCAATGCCGAGATACATCATGAAGGTCGAACAGGAGTACTTCTTGCTGTTGATCGATTTATCGGTCCATCGACGCCGCTTTGCATCCGGGATGAGCTTCGTCATAGCCCTGCCAAAATCTGCATTGATCACGATGGCATCTGCAGTTTTGGGACCCTGATCTGTTAAAACACCCGTTGCGCGGCCATTCGTACTCAGAATTTCACGCACAGGCGTCTTCAAGCGTATTTTCACACCTAACTGTTCAGCCGCCCTTCCCATCGCCTCCATGACAGCCATTGTGCCTCCGACAGGGTGATAAATGCCGTATTCATGCTCCATAAAACTCAGGATGGTGAAGAGGCTTGGGCATCTGTAAGGAGACATACCCAGATATTTGCTCTGAAAAGAAAAAACGAGCCGCGTTCTTGGATTTCGGAAATAACGGGATAAATCTTTATCAACCGAAGAAAAAGGCCGGAGCCTTGGGAAAGCCCGCAGCATATCGGGCCTGAAAAGATCTAGCAGCGTATGGAAAGGACGCCTGAGAACAGGAATGAAATTCTGAAACTTGAGGCGATTATCGGCGATGAACTCGCGCACGTTGCCAGCATCATGCTCATCAATCTTGGCGATTTCGCGCTCTAGCGCATCAATGTTGGCGGTGACCCTTAATGCCGGGCCGTTTTCAAAATTCAGGTCATAATTTTCATTCAGTTTTTTGAGAGTGACTGTGTCTTCCATACGGAGCCCACACCGTTGGAAGATATCTCTTAAAATCTGAGGATAAAGAAAGAACGTTGGCCCGGTATCAAAGCGAAAACGCCCAACATCTGTTTCGGCTTCAATTGCCGACGACCGACCACCCAGTTGTGCATGCTTTTCATACAAGGTGACGTCGGCCCCCTCATAAGCCAGTAACATTGCCGATGCCAACCCGCCTGGCCCACCACCGACAATGGCTATCCGCCTATTGCGGAGAGAGCCAGACTTTGTGAGCGCTTTGACTGTCGCATCATTTTCCAAGGTTTGGTCTTTTCCATTTGAGACAGAATTTGTGTTAGAAACAGAGACGCGATGAAAGTCTGTATTTTGAGTATGCAAGAACTCGTCAGACGACCGTTCGTTGCATTTTGGATCTATTTTGATTCGGCCATTATCGCGGACCAAGTGTTACAACCAGTTTTCGGGCCGAAACGCCTTTGCGCTGGAGTTCGAGCGCATCCGAAATCAACTGCAGGCCGTGTCCGACAACTTCAGGTTCAGGTGCAGGCCTGAACTGCCCGCTTGCAAGCGCCGACGGCAGAAATTCCCTGTAAATCATAGGCCCGACGTCGTTATGAAGAGGGGCGCCACCCCATATGAATTTTGTTTTCACGCCTCTGCGTCGGGCTCTCAGAGCGAGCGAAATATTTCCGACCACCATTTGGATCAAGGCAGGCACCAGTTTTTGCCAGCGCCCACGTCCCGCTGGAACCTCGTCAAAAGACACAGGAGGCGTCGCCATCGCGATAAAACGTTGCCCTTTGGTGGACCCAAGAATGTCGATACACGCTTTGGCCGATCCTTTACCGATTGCAAGAGCCCCGCAGATCTCCCGTCCCCGCAACCCCTCGATCATTGCAGACGGTGTTGACGGACTATGTCGATCATAGACGGCACGGGCTCCCAGACTCTTCAGATAGGGGGCATTTCGCAGAGACGACGTCGCGATGACATCATAGCCGGCCGCGACCGCAAGCTGGATCGCGTTGCATCCAACGCTTGTGGAACCTCCCCATACAACCAGTGTCTGACCCGCTGGTGCAGGCTGGACACAGGGATGGCTCATTGCAAGAAAATCTGGTTGGAACAGGCCTGCTGCGGCCGTTGTAAGGCCAAGAGGTAAAACACTTGCCGCCTCGAAAGACAGGTTGTCTGGGAGCGGCGTAGTCATTTTTTCCATGAGAATGACCTGTTCCTGAAATGCGCCCTCGGCAGACCTTCGCCCCTTCTCTCCTCCCGCGGCAAAACCGGCGACCCTGTCTCCCACCTTGAAACGTGTAATATTCGAACCGATCGCGATGACGTCCCCGGCAACGTCTGAACCAAGAATAGCCGGGTAAGTCATCCAGGGTGTGATGAGATCGCCCATGGACTGGATCAGCCGTTCAAACGGATTAACAGCAACAGCCCGTACGGAAACAAGAATTTCATCCATACCGGGAGCCGTATCTGGAACAACGTGTACCGAGAAAGGACCACGCTTCTTGCCGAGAATAAGGGCTTCATGACTTGTCATGGAATACTCGCATCGCGTTTCAGAACGGCCTTTTTTCTAACGAGCCCTTCCTGTACGATCCATGTTCTAAAAGCTGTTATTTCGTCGCAATCGTACAGAGGCATTATGGACCCACTTTCCGAAATTCTTCGGCTTCTTGAACCTGACAGCTATGGCTTTCGTGGCCTGAGTGCGAAGGGGGACTGGTGTCTTGAGTTTCCTGGCGGACCCGGTCTGAAATTTCAGGTCATACAGACAGGAAAATGCTGGATTGAAGTGGATGGTCTGAACGTTCCTGTCCAACTTGAGGCAGGCGACCTTGTTCTCCTGTCAGGCCAACATGGTTTTCGGACTTATACGGACAGAACCGTTTCGCCTCTGAATGCCTACGATGTTCTGTTGTCCGTGCCCGCCGGCCATACTGCCGTATTGAATGGCGGAGGGCATGTCCTCGGCGTAGGCGGGTTTTTCAAGTTTAGAGCGCCCTATGCAGAACGAATGCTCAGTGAGCTTCCACCTCTGATACACATTAGGCCGGATTCATCGGGAAACATGATGAGATGGGCCATCGAGCAACTGATGTCTGAATTACGTCACCCGGCAATAGGCGGTGAACTTCTTGCGGCTCATCTCGCTCAGACCCTCCTCATCCAAGGGCTACGACTGCATATCGCCAGTAGTGCCCACGGTATTGGCTGGTTATATGCCTTACGAGATCCACGGCTTCATGCCGTCCTGTCCGCTATTCATAAAGCCCCGGAGACCCGTTGGACGATCCAAATGCTTGCTGGCATTGCGGGAATGTCACGCACAAGTTTTGCTCATCATTTCAAGGCTACAATCGGCGAAACCTGCATGGATTATTTAACAAAGTGGCGAATGACTGTTGCGTCATACCATCTTTCTGAAGAAAAAATGAGTGTAGGTCGACTTGCTGAACTGGCTGGCTACAGTTCTGAAAGTGCCTTTAGTGCAGCATTCAAACGCATCATGGGGAGATCGCCATCAAGTTTTCGCTGACATACACAGACGGTTTCTAGAATATTATTGAGAATTTTTCTTAAATGACATGTTTCGTTTGGATGAGCTTGAAGAAAACTAAAATCAGAATGTCGCGTTACTGAGGTGCAGGCCAGTATTATCACTTCTCGGCCCTACCGACCAGACCATCGCCAAGAACGAAGCATGACCATTTTGATCCCCGTTCCGGGGGACCAGCTCTCGTTGTCTCTTGCCTGCTTGCAAAACGTGGATCGCAGCAAAGCGATCGTCCTGCTCACGAAGGTACGGGATGAAGTGGCCTCCGTACGGCATCATAAAAGAGATCGCGTTTATTTTCTCCGCCACGCGGCACTTCGCAAATGAATGACGCTCGGACGAGGGGCAGCGTTGACTACGTCACGCTCGACGATGGTTAAGCATACTGTCTGTGCCACGACGCCGCCACAGGTTGAGTATGCATCGAGCGACCTTGGCGCTCTCTAGCCGAGCCTGTGCGGCAGATGGCTCAATGGGCACTCGTTCATCTTCCAGTTATTCATAACAACCAGCAGCGCTACGACGAGAAACATTGAGTCGAAACTGGCAAAAATCTCTTTCCCTCAAGAGAAAATTCTGACGGAACATGTTGTGAAGACTTCCTTACCTTGTAGCTGCTCTCCGCTTCGGTTTTGGGATCGCTTTTCTTGGGAAGGGTGGCACCAGCACCTAATAAAATGTTGCTCTGGTGCCTTACCCTGCGACCAAGACCTTTCGTCACGACTGTCTCGCGAGAAAGCTGATTGCTGGCCAACTGGATGACTTCTGCATATTCCGCAATCGAGTTGCCCATCATGATGATCCGGGTCATCAACGTCGCCGCGTGCGATGCAAGGCACAGCGATGTCCGCTCTTCAGAAACGGCCGAGCGAAAACCTCTCAGGACAAACATCAATCAAGTGTCCTTCGAGTTCTCCATGCATGGCTTTAGTGTTTCGAAAGGTCGAGTGGGTTCTTAATGGCCAGGAAAGCTCCAATGCTCTCAAGGATTTGCCACCGATTCCGTTCCATAATCACCATGTGGGTACCTTCACCGATTTCGACCCAGCGTCGGAAAGGCGCATTCTGAAAGCGTGGGAACAGGTTTACCATCTGCTCAAGGGTGACATCTCTGTCCCATTCGGCATGAATCAGCAAAACAGGTACCGTGATGTCTTCGGGCTTATAGAAGGACCTTTCGGCAGACCAGAATTCTCGGACATCCTGAATCACCCCCGCAGGTGCACGAATGATACCATTATGTTCTTTAGGATCGCTGGCCAGAATGACCTGGGCCCACTGCTCGAACCATCCTGAGGGAAGCACTTCAGAGCACTTGTCTTCAGAGACACCTTCGAGCCAGTGCTTACGAAACGCCTGAACATCGAACCGGCGATAGGCATGAATGGGGCCACCGGGATCCAGTCGGGTAACCCCATTGTTGATCCATTGCGGTGCGATCAGTGTCAGCTTCTCGATCTTCCCGTTATTGGCTGCTGTATATGCTCCCGTTACGGTTCCGCCCCATGACATGCCGATCAGGCACAGACGAGGAAGGGCGCGTTCAGCGAGGATATGGTCGACAGCCGATCCCAGGTCCCGCACAGCCGTCTCGGTCCGGACCTGTGGAGGCGCATCTTCCGGAGCGCCCTCCATGCCGGCCGGACGTGTCGAGCCGCCGAAACCCCGTACGTTGAGCGCGTAAACGTCAAATCCCTGATGGGCCAGGTTGTCCATGAATGAGCCGTCATCAACGGGTACATCGAAAAGACTTTCTGCCGGCAATGTTGCGCCATGCATCAGGAGGACGGTGCGATCCGGACCAAACACTTGAAGATCCTTGCGTCTCTTGTGACGAAGATGGAGTGAAATTCCTCCAGTATCGCTCGGGATATGCAGATTTTCCGTAAGGATGTCAGTCATCCGATGTTTCCTTGATTTGGGTGTACAAATTCCCATGAAAACCCGTCTTCGCGACGCTTGACCCGCCCCACACCGGTTTCTGCAAAATGCGAGGTGAAGCACAAACTCCCGCTTTCGGCCGCCCGAGCGAGGAACCATCGGCGCGACTGCTCGGCGGGCTTGATGAACTCGCAGTAAACGGATCGCAGATCAGGACGATAGACCTGCAACGGGTGATGCATGACATCTCCTGTAAACCAGGCTTCTTCGCCTCCGGACTGCAGACGGATCGAAGCGTGATCGATGCTGTGGCCCGGGGTCGGATAAAAGGAAAAGCCCGGAATGATTTCCTGTCCGTCGATCTCGATGGCCTGTGCCAGACCCGCTTCGATGACAGGGAGAATGCTGTCCGTATAAACCCGGGGCAGAGGACGATGATTGGGCGCCCCCAACACACCAGGTGGCAAGTCCGGAGCCGGGTAGACACCATCATTGCTGGACCCATATTGTGCTTCGACTGCTGAGAAGATGTGACGTGCGTTGGGAAAGGTCGGAACCCATTTTCCATCGTGCAGACGGGTGTTCCACCCAACGTGATCCGCATGGATGTGTGTATGGAGAACGAGATCAACCTGCTCCGGCTGGACACCCATTTCAGCGAGACGCTCAAGAAAGGGGGTATGGAGATGATCCAGTGCAGGCGCGTCGGGTAAGGGCTTGTCGTTTCCGGTCGCGGTATCAATCAGGAGATTGAGACCCGGTCGCTGAACAAGCCAGGCATGTGTGCCCTGGGCGAGCAGGCCGGTCGCGGCGTTATAGGAGCCTGCGGTCAAACTGGGAGCGAATGTCGCGAGGGTCTCCACATCAATATCCGGATACAGGTGACCGGGATCTGCGTTGTTCCAATGAAGCTCGGGGATGCGGGTGATGCGGGCATCGCCTACCTTAAAAGACGGCGTCATTTCTGGCCTCGGAGCGATTGTGTTGCGTTGCATCGGAAGGTAGGGTGCAGCCGAACATCACACAAATCGATTTGAAAAATGAAGCCAATCGATCACTTCAATTTACGATCTTTCGACCTTAATCTTTTGATCGCGTTTGATGCGCTCGTATCGGAACGCAGCGTCACGAAGGCTGCGCGCCGTTTGCGCATTCAGCAGCCTGCAATGAGTCACTCTCTGGCGACGCTGAGGCACCTTTTGGCCGATGATATCCTGGTGCGAACCGGCGCGATCATGCAGCCGACTGCCAAGGCGGCTGCCATGGCCCCGCAGATCCATACTCTGTTGAGGCAGACTCAGGGTATTCTGACAGCCGAAGACCAGTTTGATCCCAGTACGGAGCAGCGGATTTTTCGCTTTGGGTTTTCATCTGAACTTGAAGTCTTCCTGATGCCGAGACTGACGGCTTATCTTCAGCGTCACGCCCCGGGAATACGGCTGCTATCGCGAGGATCTCCTAGGAACGAAGTTCATGCCCTGCTGGATACAGGCGCACTTGATATCGCTATCGGGTGCTTTGACTTTGGCTTGGAGCGGCACCTTGGTGTGCCGCTCTATGAACAGTCGCTTGCCTGCTGTTTCAATCCTGACCTAATCAATCTGGAAGCGCCCCTCACCGTCGAGAGCTATCTGGCCCTGCCGCATGTGCTCATGACGTTAAAGGACGACATTCAGGGGTGCCTGTCAGACGCGCTGATGCAGATCGGTCAGGAACTGAATGTTGTTCTGGCTGCATCGGATTTCCTGACCGCGCTGGCCACAGCAGCGGCTGCGCCGGTTCTGGCAACGCTTCCCAATCGGATTGCACATCAGCATGCTGCTCATTTTGGTTTGACGGTGCAGCCGGTGCCGCTTGATCTGCGCATACCGGCAGTCTCGATGGTCTGGTCAGCACGCAACAACCGTGACCCGGCATCCGTATGGCTGCGTGAGCAGGCTGCTTCCCTGATAAAAACCTCCGAAGCAGCGGCTTGAACTTTCACGCTGCCTGCAGCCGTAGGGTTCGCAAAACCCTCTGGTTTTGAGGCTGCCTTTGTGATTCCATTTTTTCTGCGTTGATTGGGGTATGGAAGATAAAGCAGCCCGGTTTCGTTGATGTTGAAGAGCACTTGGCCCGCTTGAGCGGGCTTGGTGATTAGCTCTCAGCGTTTTCCCGGACAGTGGATTTTGAAGTATTCCGTCGTGACTTGGAAAAGGCTCTGGCGTATTCTGACGAAAGCAAGGGCGGCCGTCCTCCGTTTGATCCGTTGCTGATGTTCAGAATTCTGGTCATCTAGACGCTGAACAATTTGTCCGACGAACGGATGGAGTATCTGATCAACGACCCTCTGTCGTTCATGCGCTTTCTGGGATCGGGGCTGTCGGACCAGGTGCCGGATGCCAAAACGGTCTGGCTGTTTCGCAAGTGTCTGACTCAGGCGAGGGCCATTGAAAGACTGTTTGACCGATTTGACGCGCCCCTGCGCAATGCCGGTTATCTTCCGATGTCCGGCCAGATCCTGGATGCAACACTGGTGGCTGCTCCAAAGCCGCGCAATACAAACACTGAGAGAGTGGATCTCCGGGCAGAACGTATTCCCGAAGACTGGCAGGACAAGCCGGCAAAGCTGTCGCACAAGGATCGTCATGCGCGCTGGACGCTGACGCTCACGAAAGCAAAACGGCAGGATGACGGAATGATCCCCGCAACGGATCTCGCTATCCCGTTCTTTGGCTACAAATCCCACGTCTTCATCGACCGGAAGTTTCGGTTCATCCGGAAATGGAAGATGACGGATGCCGCCGCCAGTGATGGCGCGCGATTGAGGGGCTGCTGGATAAAACCAATACGGCCTCAACGGTGTGGGCTGACACGGCGTATCGCTCAAAAGCCCATGAGGACTTCATCGAAAAGCAGGGCTTTGTCTCAAAGGTTTATTGCAAAAAGCCGCATCTCAAGCCTATGCCTTGGCACCTCCAGAAATCAAATGCTGCAAAGTCAGTGATACGCTCGCGTGTCGAGCATGTCTTTGCTGACCAGAAGTCTCAGACGGGGCTGTTCATCCGAACAATCGGCATCACCCGGGCCACAATGAGGGTCGGGCTGGCCAATATCGTCTATAAAATGCGCCACTTCCTGTTCCTGGAGCGGATCAACGCGAGCGCGTAGTAATTTTTCGGATAAGAACTCCAGATCTGCGATAAACACAGAGCGAAAATCAGCTCCAAGAACCAGAAATCAGGACAAAACTGTATCAACAAACGGTTCTTCGATCCCTCCCGGTCCTGATGACGTTAGCCCATTTCCTGTGCCATGAGATCACTATAGGCCTTAGCTTCATGGCGGTCAGTAAGGTCACTGGAAATTCCGCTCATGAGGAGCGGGCGGCTCTCGCTATCGAAGCGCGTCTCTCCACGTACTTCCATCCAGCGCTGCTCACCGTTTGGCCTGATGAAAGGCTTCAAGTTTTCCAGGCATTGATGGTGCGTAGAGCTCAGATAGTGGAAGCACGTAAACGGCTTTCTACTCAGATTTCGGCGTGTCGTAAGCAGGCTGTGAGCCCTGACCTAGAGAATACGGACAATAATCTCAAAGCATTTATTGAGAGCCAGTTCAGGCGAGCTCGAACACCGGATTGAAAGCGTCATCGCACGGCGTCTCGTCATAATCGCCAATACTGCCCTCAAACAGGCTTGCCGTGGTGCGTTACACCCTCCGCTCAAACACAGTTTCTAGCTAGTTTTTAAAGTTTCTGCTGTTACAAGCATGTGTTCTACGAGATTTTCGATATTTTTAATTAGAAAGGATGATCCAAACCCCGCCTCTGTAGCTTTTTTATCCACATCAACGATAAAATATTTAAATGAAGATCCTGAGGAATAGTCTAGCATATGAAAAGTCTTTCTAGAAAATTCTGGCGAATGTATTTCATCTACGCAATAACAGATACCCCTTGAATTTTTAACAAAAATCGAATTATGTAAAAAAGAACCGGAAAACGATACTACAATATTATTTTCAAACATTGATGTCTGATCTTCTATTTTAATATCATCAACTCTAACAACAACGACACCACTTCTTTTTAGGGCCTCTTCTAAAATATTTTCATTTATTATTGAATAAGTTCCGGATTTCAAACCTATTCTAGATACATATATTATTTTTTTCTTCAAAAGAAAATTATTTTTTCTTTTTGATTTAACTTCCTGCAAGAAAGATGGAAAGCAATTATATATATATTCATTTATTTTGAACGATGGTTTAGAAAATGTAAGGTTTTTAATATTGGATATACCTGAGACTTCGACTATGTTGTCTTTTTCAATTCCAAAAAATTCAAAATAATAGCTAATCCAAGGCAACGAAAGCAGTTGTTCGATTCCAAATAGCGTATGAAATATTATTTTTTGGCCTCTTTTGTATCCCCATAAATTCGATAACGTTTCGATACAGAAGTGTCCATAATGTGGATCTAAGTACCCTCCCCAGTATAAATCTGAATGTGTCTCAGACAATTTTCTGCTTGATATGTCACTAATATTATTCATAAACCGCTTCGGAACTGCGTCTTCTAGGGGCTCCTTATGAATATAATATAATCCACACGATTCTCTACTTTCGTGGAAAGGAATATATAAAGATCTTCTAATTACACGGACTTCGGGGGCGCCTTCAAACACGGAATCCCTAACATCTATAGGATCTAACTCTATCAAATTTTTCATACTTACCACCTTACGAACAACTAAATGATATATAGGATAAAATTATACAAAAATATATTACTCTAATCAATTAATATTTCTTTCCTGCATACAGAATATACGCTTTATAATTTGAAAATTTTCTCAAAATTTCCATATATCGAACATGTCTTTACTGCTCAAAATTCATGGGAGGGACTGTTTATCCGAACAATTGGTATCGGGCGAACCAACACACTGGCCAATATTTTCCACTGCATGCCCATCTTTCTCAGGAGAAGTTGGCCAGATAGCACCAATGCTGTCCACTGAGCGAGAAATAAAGTCTAAAAAATTGGCTGTAGAACCCTCGAGATTCTGCTAAATCATCACACTCTACAGCCAAATTTATAGATAAAAACTTCCTATTTATTATAAATAAGCATATTATTACCAATTTTTAACATACAATTAGTCACATCAAAAGTATTATCTATTTTCCTCGTTGTTAAAAAATTCGGATTATTAATGAATTCAATTTTTTTTGTATGTATATAAATAGAATCACAACCAGAAACTGTATCAATTAACTCGAAATTAGAATTTATTTCACTTGTTGGGTTTAAGGCTACAACAATCGGCACACATGGTGAAAATATAATAGAGTGAAGGAACGACCCTGCCGTTCCATAAATAATAGATCGGGTAGATATCCATATTATTTGATCCCGAAAGCTTTTTGTTTCAGGTCTAAAGATCTCTATATTACGGTTAGCCATAATTTCAACGATTTCATTTTCATTTGAAAAAGATCCTACACCGGATTTTAATTTATCCTTAGAGTAGTAACCTGGCTTCTTATTCGATATATCTACGTCCCGTAAGATTTTTTTTGATAGAGATAAACAAAATTTCCTAAAATAGGTGTAAATATAAGTCTGCTCCATTAACGAGCTTTCAGGAATAACAACATTCTTAAAGATAATGTTCTTATCAATATGGATAAGATCACTCACATTTATATTCAATAGGTCCATTATTTCGGAAAAGAAATTTAATGAAATTAAATAATCAATAGAAACTTCGGAATGAAAAGCTATTTTCATCTTTTTGTCGGAAAATTCATCTGATCCAAGTACCCACATTCTAGGTAGCGTATTTATTAAGAAATGACCAAAATGTGGGTTGATCCTACCTATATAAATTACTTGTTCATCGATATTTATAACATTTTCGAAAATTATATTAATATCTTCTAAATTAGATATATCCTGATTTATTGGGTTTTTATTATTACCTCGAAAATCGTAGGAATTTTTCATAATAATACCGTCTTTATTATAAATTCCCCACTTATTGTTATAGTTAAACGGGATCGCTAATATATTATCTTCTATTCTTATAGATGGAATTCCTTCTATTACCTTGACTTCTCCCCAATATCTATACGACATAGAGAAATCTTCATATTTTTCGTTATCCAAGCTTAAATTATATATTTTTTTTCTTCTAAAAAATTTTGGAAATAAATCAGCATTGAGATAAGAGATACCTTCCACATACGAGAGAAAATCTTTCTTATCAAGCAACCACCAGCCTGTGTTAGTTATTTCTTGAGCGGTTTTTTCGGAACATCTTCTTTTAATTAATTGTGCCGGATTTCCTGCGACAATTTCAAAATCCCCTACATCACGTGTAACCACAGAATTAGCACCAATAACAGCTCCATTACCAATCTTAATACCAGGTAAAATAGAGCTATTGGAACCAATCCATACATCATGACCAATTATTACTTTACCTTTAGACACGTGGTCAGGTACGCCATTTTCAGATCCTGGCCACAATCCAAATAGTGCCCTAAAAGGGTAAGTACTTGTTAGGCTTAAATTATGGTTAGATAGTATTATATTAACCCCACTGCCAAATGAGCAATAACGTCCAATTTCTAAACTTCCATACTCGGGATCAATAATGTTGGGGCAACCGTACGAATGAGATCCAATTGTCCATCCATATGTTTCTATTAGGAAAGAAAGGTTTTTTTTCAATGAAAACGGAAAATTTTGATCGTCATCATTTTTATCACGCCATTTCATATCTCAGTTGTACCCCATGCGACATTTATGAGCTCTCAAATCGTACGGAAAGCGATCCGATACTGTATTAGTTATAGCTTTGCTACAAAATCTACGCATGTTCTTGGACTTGGAGAGATCGAAAACCATTTGGTAAAGTTCCTATTTTCAGGTTGTAGTACAGTGATTTTGAACCGAAAGGAGAAAAGATACACCCTCGATTTCCCGATAGAGATGTAAGTGACGTGGGGCCCGGGAATGTAACCCATTAAAAATAGAGTCCGGCTGATGAGTCGTATCATGATCCCCTCTGATCCGGGCTGGACCAGAAGACCAACAACAAAGCCGTCAGAATGTCGGCGTAACGCCACCTAGTATACTCCAAAAAAACTGTCCGAGCAGGCGGGTGCTTCTTTATTAATCGGCTTTGCAGATGCGACGATAAACTTCGAGTAGCTCCTTAGCTTGCTGGCTACATCTTCTGAGTTTGGGTTTGTGCGATATCTGCCGAAGATAACGCGAGGGATCTTTATCAATCTTCCTTAGCACCTCGATCAACTCTGACGTATTAGAGACATCGATGCGGAATCCATTAGCTTTTGTTATACCATTGCCAATCGCGCCTTGGTCGGATGCAATTACCCAGCAGCCGGATGACAAAGCTTCACGGGTCACCAGCCCGTAGCTCTCGGGCCATAAAGAGGGGGCGGCGAGTACGTCAATTTCTGCGTAGAGCCGATTAACCTGAGCTTGAGGCAAGCGAGCGCGAAAAATGACATTTGTCGTACCCCATCGATCTTTCTTTTCCGCCCCTGGAGGAAGGGCATGGTCCATAATGATAAGCTCGATATTATCGAGCGGCGTGAACATTACCGCAGCCTTGAGTAGGCTATAACCCTTATGGACAGCGGCGCCTCCTATATGGGCAATACGAACCTTGCCTGATGCTGAAGGCACATGAGGAATTACCTCCAACGCAGAAACGCCGTTTTCGACAACCTGTATGTTTTTGAGACCAAATTCTTCATATATCTTGGCAAACTCTCGCGAGACTGGGAGAACAACCGCGGCTCGTGTTAAGGCGATGTAAAGTTGGTTCATTCTGTTAAGCGTGACTGCACCTTTCCTCTCAAGAAGATTTGCCCCCCGGTTAAGATCGTAAATAGCGGGCTCATGCGCTGAATCGAGCAGGAACTGCTCGTCCGAGATCCACCATCCATCATGAGCTGTAATGATGTAAGGAATTTTGCGCTGGAAAGCTGCATCGCATACTGCCGCAGTCAAACGCTGAATACAGTGAAAATGCACTAAATCAGGCTTAACTAGATCAAGATATGCACCGAAAGTGGCTGCCATTTTGGGGTCGTACGGATCTTTATCGACGTAAGCATTGCTAGGCGCGGTAACTGCAGTAACGCGAATTCCTTGCTCAGAATAGCATTCAACGCTGTAAGGCTTTCTACCGCCTTCTGTTGTAGTGAACACTTCAACATCTAGCAAATCGTGGGCCAGTGCAAAATCGTCAATATTATCTGCAACAACCCTCGTCGCACCCCCGATAGCCTGCGGCGGGTAGTATACATTCACAATAACAACTTTGAGCTTTCTCTTATTGCTTCCAGTAGTCTGCGACGGGATCGTGAACGATAAAATCTCGTTTAAGTTTTGCGCAAGTAGCTCGAGATTGTATTCGGACACTACTTTGCGTAGCGCATTTTCTCCTATTTCCTTACGGTGCTTTCTACTGGTTACAAGGTGCTTAATCTCTTCATATAGACTATCATGACTATCATAGAGAAGGGCATATTTTCCTTCCTCAGCAGCCTCGCATAGCGTCTTCGTCTTGGGAAGAACCGATGGAATACCTAGCATCCCAGCCTCTAACCATTTAATCTCGCTCTTGCAGTGTGATATCTCATTTTGCTGCAGTATCGATAAGTTTATGTCCATTTTCTGTAGGACACCCCAATATGTGTCCAGATCCCAGCAAGGGTTAAGAACTGAAATTCTATTAGAAAACGGTAGCAGGTCATTTGGGAGGGTCAAATAACCCATGATGAAAATACGCACCGAAGAGAATTCTCGCAGAATTCGCACTAACGCTGGAGTTGCAAGGAGATCGAAATCCTCATTGTGAGCACGAGTGCCTGTGCCGTAAAAAATGCGAATGACACCATCACCTTCATCATGACCTTGCCGATCGAGCCAACGCCTATGGTCATCACCCAAACCATTCCGATGGATGAAAACTTTTTGATTCCGAACTATGGACTCCATGTGAACTGCAAGTGCCGGTGTCGAAGCGATACCATAATCACAACGCGCCATTGCAGCATGATATAAAAATGTGCCGGTTACCAACCCGGCATACTCCTGAGCAGTGATTTGGCCACCATAGCTCTCAAAACTATCAGGGTAGTATTGGGGGTCGAAAATAAGATCGTCTATATCGTAGTAAGTTGTGACACCAGCTACGCGCGCCGCATCAATAGATGAGAGAATATTTGGAAACCCTGGAACACGATAAAAAATAGAAACAGCTATAGAAGGAATTATATTAAGGAATGAATCCATATCCTTCCAAACATCAAATACATGTACTTTATGACCAAGGTATTTTAGTTGATCTATCTTCTGTTGAACCCGATACAGCTTACATTGCGGTAGAGACATTTCGGCTACAATTGCTATATCTGCCGCAGCAACAGGTGATTTTAAGACTGCGGAAAATGGGATCTCGGCAGATGTCGATTCTATGGCGGAATGCATATAATCGGTCGCCGTCGATTTTAGTCCTAACGCGGCGCTTTCTTGTGCTTTTTGATACAACGTATTGAAATTGCGATCAATCGCTTGTTGCAATTGCTCCTTAATCCAGACGTCTCCAGTGTGAAGACGGTGCAAGTCGGCAAGCGTCTCTATCTCTGCTTTAAGGTTGCCGACCTCGCGCAGACAGACCGACTTATTATAATATGTCCAAACATTCGCCTTCTCTAGTTCTATAACACGATTATATGCGACTGCAGCAGAATAATACTGAGAAAGCTTTAACATACAGTCGCCGTAATGCTGCAACGCAATGCCGTTATTTGGATCATGGGTTAGAACCACTTCATATAGCTCTTTCGCGCCCTCCAAATCACCAGAGATGGACAAACGATCACCAACGGCCAAATAGATTTCGATAGCAGTTGCAGGCGGAGGGCATCCAGGTCGCTTTTCATTTAAGCCGTAAAGAACAAGGTGCCCAAGCAGTTGCCAACGCGTCAAACCAACGTGTGACAGGTCGGGATTTAGCGCTTCATAGTGGGAAGCATCAAAACCATCAGGAAACTTAACGACGTCACGTAGCCCAAGCGAACGCATAAACGCTGAAGGATTAGGGGCGCGACCACTAGGGCCGCCGTCATTTAGCCAATGGCGATAAATTTCCGCATCCGTAATGTTTGGATCTGCGTTGATTTCAAGGCGGTAGAATTCCAAATCGATAAATTGATCAAGTGAAATTGGAAAAAATTTGAATATTCCCACCTCCAGGAAGTGGCGCAAACACTGTTCGATGTTATACAACCCTTTCTCACCCGAAATAATCAAATAATCAGATTGAGAAAATTGCGTCAATATCCACCGGGAATCAATACCATTCTTGTTGAGCATATTATCGATAGATGAATACTCCATTTCACCCTCTTGAAGGCGCATTAAAATTTTATCAAAATTCTCTCCGTAAAGATTAAGTAAAAAATCTTCATCTTCAAATTTATATTGGCGCCCTTCTCTGCAACCATGTCGAGCATAATGAAGTGCGACTTCCCAATCAGAATTGAACATCCCCTTCAAATCAGGATTAAGATGAAGATAAACCGAAGCAATAAAATTATTAGGGAAATCGTCAGAACCCGTTTCGGCATTCAGATATGCACGCAGATTGGGGTGTCGACCTTCAGCTGCCCCATAATCTGTAAAATGGATCAAGATATCCTCGTCCGCGAACGACGCGACATCAGGATAGAAACTTTTGTAAAACTCTAAATCAAACTCTCTCATCGTCACAATTATCCTGCATTCGTTTTTAGTTTCTAGATCAAACCGGATTTACATACACAGAGCTACGAACAGATAATTAAGGGCTTTTTTCTATTCGCAAGAAGACTTAACAATGCCGGGCTGAACCGGCTGCGGAGTAGCCATAGGAGCCAATTATTTTCACTCTGCGACACATGCAGTGCGAAAATCAGACCGAGGAGCCGTCAACCAATCGTTCCTCAATTCCTCCACCTGTCTGAGAAACGGGACGACATCTTTTACTAACTTGATATCGATTTCGACCGGATGATTTAGCGAGGTAAAGTGCTCGATCTGCGTCTTCAATCAAATGCCGGTAATCAGGATGGCCATCAAACGTAGCAATGCCAAATGATGCCGTCGTGTGGATATTGTTTCCATGCACCACCAAGACAGATTCCCGTTCAATCGCTTCACGAATACGTTCTGCAACTTGAATTGCTTGTTCTTCTGCTGTTTCTGTCAACAGAACGAGAAACTCCTCTCCTCCATAGCGGAAAATAAAATCACTCATCCTGCACTGGGTAACTAATACCTTAGCGACATACCGCAACACTGAATCCCCTACCACATGCCCGAACGTGTCGTTGATAGACTTGAAGTGGTCTACGTCCACCATCAATACGCTGAAAGGAATATGCCGTCGTAGAGAAAGAGAGACTTCTCTCCCAAGAATGGTCGGCAAAAACCGTCGGCTTAATGTTTTTGTCAATGGATCACGGCCATTCTCCACGGCCTCTGCCGCCTTGAAAAGTTGGTCCATCATGTAGTGAATTTCGTTCAGCGCCCCCTGAAGGGCTTTGACTGCCTGCGGGGACATAGGACGTTCTGATACGAACTTGGGGACAAAATCGTTATCAACGTGTTCTACTGCCTTCAATACAACGTCGATTTCTGATGCTCCCTGAAACAGAACAGTGCCTTTATGTCTTAACCAGAGCCCAAAGGCTGAGTCCGAAAGAGTGCTTGCTGAGTCTCCTCCGTAACAGATGTCGAGCAGAAAAGACTGCCCCCATTCCAGCAATGCAGCACGTTGAGTTTCTCGTTCAAGGCTGACATCTTTTCCTAAGGCCATGAGCCGGAACGCCTCGTTGACTTCAACTTCCTTTCGCGTCCCCTGCACAAACGCAAGGCTCATGACCTCAATCGCAATATCGATCATGTCTTCGACATATGCGATGGCCATGGAATATTCTGTCCCGACCAGTTCAAGCCCTTGAATGAACATGCGCAGTTTTCTTTTCAGAAGACGCGCCCCATGCATTACGACATGGATTGGAATCTGAATACGCGCATGAGCCCCCCCAATTCGTTTCTGAGTCTGCACAAGAGCGTCAGCGTCCGGCGCGTCATGCGAGAAAAGCTCTGCCAACCAGCGTCCCAGTGCTGCACGAAGGCGGGTATCGACAATTTCGTTTGAAAGAAACGGAGCGGCATCAACGTTATTCAGCAGCACGTCATAAAACCTTTGCACGCAGTCCATAGCGTGCCTGTCTATCACTTCGGCAACAATGTTCCGTACCCGATCCGATGTCTGTGCGATCAGGTTCTGCCACTCCTTCAGAGCAGCAGAAGACTCTTGTACTTCACGGGCATCAGTGGTCATGAAAAGATTTCCGTACAACTATTAAGATGATGTTCCTGAAAGGCATACAACCTCATCCTCATGAGACTTCGGACACATAAAGATGTCCAAACCAGTTCTGGATCCGTTTCAGTTCTCACTGTGTCTCGCAATGATATTCGAAAGAAGAACGAGTGATGAAGAGTAATAATCCGTGCTTCTGCTTAAGGCCGGGCGGAAGCCGTTTTCAAACCCACAAACCGCACCAATCGCATGGAACCCTTCAGGCGCACCATAAGGCGATGTCTCATCTGTTTTCAAATCGATCCAGGCGGGCAATACGCCTGAAGCGTAAGCATGCCAGTAATTTACGAAAGGACTTGCAATATCCAGATCCAGCATGCCTCCCCATTGAAGGTATAAAGGGACCCGAATTGCATCATAAGAAAACCGGGGAGGCCAGCCCGTAGCAATCTCTGGTGTATCCCGATCCTGTCCCAGAGTAAGCCAGTCTGGCGGAAGACCCCATCGACCAAACCGTGCCTGTCGAATTAGAGCTACCCCATCATCAATGGCTTTCGTCCATATCCCGGCATCGTCAAGCTCCTGTGCTGCCCGCATGGATGGAATAACGTAGTAGGACATGTTTAATGTAGCCTTACCAGGCGACAAAAAACCTGAAAGACCAGGGAGAAGAACAAGACGTCCGTTAAAATTAACCAGCAATTTCTTCCGAATACTTGAGTAAATCTTCTTTGCTTGCGTCAGAAGATGTGGGCGCTGCCATTTCCTTGCAGCACTCGCCAGGGCGAGAGCAATGAGAAGATCGCCATCTGTGGCGTTATTGTGATCAGGCACATGCGGAACAGAATTATTGATATATCGCCAGGAAAAAAGCGAATCCTGCGGCCTGCGCAGCGTAGTAGCCGTCCAACTCCAGAGCTTGTCAAAGGATGATTGATCGTTGAACGCAACCGAGAAGAGCATTCCATATCCCTGCCCTTCACTATGAGATGCAACACCCTCATGAGCGTCAATGATGCGGCCGTCAGGTGTCATAAAGCGCTGCTTGTAATCTTCCCACAGACCGTCTGCCGTCGCTGCGAAAGCATACGATCCGGTTGCCGCAAAAAGCGACGTACAGAAAGCCCCTTTCAGGACCATTCGCCTGTGCAGGAGGTCTGTTGCCATGGCGGGATCGCACATCACGTTTTTCATTGCATATATTCTCTCGGAAACCGTCTCGCTTGAGGAGTTTTCAACGAAAAATCTCGTTGAGGTCCTTTGCGGGCGCGCCGCCGGTGCTCCTGTCTTGCTCCAGAACCGAAAATACCCGGGAGAGTGGAATACTACCGGCGTCCATGGATGAATTTTCAGTCGGGAGGACAATATCCCTCCTGCTCACGTCCTGAGGGGGTAAAGTCACTACAGTTTCTGCTGGAGACTTTAATGCTTCACCGTGTTCCTCTTCGTCCACAGGCATCATTTTGTAATGCATCTGTGGAATGAAAGAGACATTATCGAACGAATGATATCTGAAATCAGGCTTACCCATTGCCTTACACAGCGAAGGCACGTCGGATGAGAACTGTGGCATGTTTAATCGTCCTGATGCAGTGAGCAACCAGTAGTGGTTCTGTTCAGCCCGTACTCGAACTGTAAACTTTCAAGCGCGGTAGAAGATGTTTGCGAAACCCACGTTATCCGGCAGTTTTCCGTAGTATTCGGCTGATCCATGAGCCATTGTTCATAAAGGCCAGCCAGACATGCTGTCAGCCAGCGTCCTGACGGCGTTCCGGTACTCCCCAGCAGTGGCAAATCCTTATGCGTCAAGCGAAGACATGCATGTGTTTCGTCCAGGGAAAGCCTCGTTTGGCCCCACCCAAGCATGGCAAGCTGAACATTCATTTCCAACTCCAGGTTAAGCAGCGTCTCGCAGGCCGGTAATGTCACTCGGCACGCGATCCGGTATCCAACTTTCCGAAGAAAATTATCTCGCGCGCCCTCACCGGCCTGCTGGTCAAATTCACGGGCAAGTTCAGTAAGAAGCAACGTAAAATCAACAGCCATTCAACGAACTCCGGAAAAATCATAGTGAACGGAAAGGTTCACATCTGTCTGATTCCAGGGACCAGACTTCTGATAAAGAAACCGACCACCAATCTTCAGATCAGGCGTAATGTGGTAATAGAAAAGCGCATCTATACCGCCTGAAATTCCCGATGAGGATTTCGCGGGATCACGATAATTGTACTGGCTCAGAACACTTGTAGAAACGCCACCGCAGGGTGTGATTGTTGACCCGTTTGCGGCAGCGAGTGCTTGCTGTTGCACGCAATCCTGTGCAGCATCGTAATTTGCTCTTGCTTGTGTCTGATAGCTACTGTCTCGAGGAAAAAGCAGTGTGCTGCGCTGACGATACGCCTGAAAGCCCCCAAAACCGGAAGCCGCCCAATCCCACGCCCCCTTATGTCCTGCATACCGCACCGGGATAGTCAGAGAAAAAAAGGACTGTGGCGAAAAATAACCGCCATTCCCGGGCGTATAGAGAAACTGGTTGTTATTATACCTGAACCAGTCGGCATCCGCACCGATATGAACTTTGTTCATACCATCGTCGTAGATACGAAAACTGCCCCCCACACCGGCTTCATAACTGACATTGGACTGCGTGTTACGCCCATAGATGTAAGCACCGCCCCCACCTGCATACAGAGAAAAGGCATCATCTCCGTATTCGAACTGTGCGTGGGCTCTATTTTTGGTGACACCGCCCCAGCTCCTGTGCTGGGTTACGTCCCTCACTTTCTCCGTCTCACGCAGACCTGCATAAGAGAGGACGCTATCCGCGATAGCACGTCGTTCGAATATCGTATGCAGTATAAGATGAGGCGCAATCTGGGGGGTTAATTCAATTCCCCCTAGAATGTTGGTCACAGCAAAACCCAAAGGGGACGTACCAATATCCGCCCTGAACCAATCAAGAGAATAATAAAGATTTGTACCCACGCCATAAGCCGAGCGGCGACGTATCGCATCACTGTAACAGGCAGAAGTTACCTTGACGTCTTGAGGCGCGCAGGTCACCGCTGTCGTTCCGGTTTTCCATAACCCTTCCCGATAATCCATAGTCCCCGTACCGGACGCAAGCACCGTAGGATCCAAAACAAGACCCAGCCGTCCTGAGCCAACCGTCATGGCTCCTTCCATTTTCAGATCAGCACGGGAAAGCCTGGTCAAACCGGATCCGGAACGTCTCAAAAAGCCGGGGGTAATATCCACGGTCGGGGCATAAGTCTGGCTGACCCGGCTTTCATCTTCCTGAATGCCGCTGAGCATGGGATCCTGCTCGCTGTCGGCTTTACCGTTTTTTTGCTGCCGAAAGGGATTGGCGTCCTCAGCGAGACTTCCATCCGTCCTTCGGACCTGGGCGGCACGGAATTCTCTGGCCCGGGCGAGATCTTCAAGGCTTTCTCTCCAGTTCCCATCCATTTCTGCCACACGCGCCGCCGCAATCCATGCACGCGGATCGGTAGGTGCACGTTCTTTGAGAGCGTCGGCGTTAGCTCTGGCCTCATCTTTCCGGCCAGCCTGAGCTTCCAGCTTGACCAGCGCGAGTCTGGCTTCCAGATCGTCCGGATCGCGACTTACAACAGCCCGTACGATTTCATCCGCCTTGGTCGTGTCCTGCCGGGCTTCATACAGGCGCACAAGTGCCATACGGGCTGAAGTATCAGACGGATTGTCTGCCAGAACAGGCCTGAGAACTTCATAAGCTTCCGCCTGATCACCTTTCGCATTCAACTGATCCGACCGGGTTATAGCCAAACCTGTTGTAATATCGTGGCGCTCACGTTCCTCGTCCGAAGTCAGGCGCGCACCTGCCAGGCCTTCCATCAGGTGTCGCGTTTCGTCTGTCCTGCGAAGGCTCAGGAAACTGCCCGCATAAGCCAGTCTTTGCTGTGCTGTTAGCTGGGCCGAGGAAGACAGAAGGCTTCGAAGGAAGAAGATTGCAAGAGACGGTTTGCCAGCGCTGATCAGTTGGTTTGCAACACCAGCACCCCTTACGCCTGTAGGGTCACTCATCCTGTCAGCAAGTCTGCGCACATAGAAACGCGCATCGGTGTCATCTGGCGGAAGAGTGGCAATCCGATCATGATCTTCAAGACGCATCTCAACCTGTCGAATGGATTGCGTCCGTGCCTGTGCAGGTAATGTTCTTAGAAGCTGCTTGATTCTATCAAAATCATTAACCTGACTGCTAAAGAAAACAGCGGCCTGTAACTGTTCGACTGTCAGATGACTATCTGCAGACAGAATGGGCTCCATGACCTCCCGCGCTTCCTGCTGTCGCGAAGACTGCAGGAGAGCCTGAGCGAGATGCAGCCTGATCCACGGATCATCTGGTTTTTCGTTTAGAGCCGAAGTGAGTAGAGTAATCTTTTCCCCAGCGTTATCGGACCTGGCGGCTTCAGCCTGAAGATCGGATGCACGCATATCGCGCAGGAAACGGTTTCCCATACCCGGAATACGTCGGGCAAAGACCTGAGCCTCACTCAACCTTCCATCCGAAGCCAGAAGTCCACTCAGCCCCTGAAGCGCTGCGATATTGCCGGGCTCTGAAGCAAGAACACTACGATAGCCTCGCTCGGCTTCAGCCGTTCTCCCCTGTTTGCGATCTATATCTGCAAGTTTGACTTTAAGAGCTATTTGATCAGGCGCCACCTGCAATGTATCAACAGTAAGCTGTCGTGCCTCGTTATAGCGTCCTGTAGCAATCAGGCCGTCTATTCTGTGATAGGTGCCAGCCAGCTTCGACCCTGCGAGCGCTTTTGTCCAACGCATAGCCTCCGCAGGGTTCAGTTGCGATGCACGGTTCAGAAGTTCCGTCGCTTCGTCCGAGCGCCCTTGCCGCAGACGCACAAGTCCGAGCCCCCCTACGGCGTCTGCATCATCCGGATGAGTCTGTAGCACACCATTGAAGTCACTTTCTGCCTGCTGAAGATTACCATGGTCCAGAGCCTGAAACCCTTCCGTACGGGTCTGTGCCAATTCTTCACTCGGTGCATGCTCGGCTCGGCTTCGACGTTCCTGCACGTCATGATCCTGCGGGAATATCGTTAGAAAAGCATCATAAAGCGGGAGACTTCGAGACGTTGTGGGAACCCAGTACAGTGCCGTTCGCCAGGCCCTCATAACAGATGCCCGCTGTTCGTTTGAAAGCCCCCCAACACCAGCCAAACGTTGCAGCCGCTTCATTCCGTCAAGACGGGTTTCCTCTTTCCATGTCAAAGCTTCGGCGTAACCAATCTGAGCCGCAATATTATTATGATCAGCACGCAGGAGTGATTGCAGTCCGAAAATGCCATCGTTTCTCATCGAACTGGCTGCTGCCATCACCTGATAATATTCAAGCGCATATCCTTCAGGCGGACCATTCGGAAATAAACGCTCGTAAATACGCACTGCGTCAGTCGTCTTCCCTGAACGGGCAAGAGTGCGGGCCTCCTCCAGAAGAGGACCAGAAACAAGACTGCCCCTCATGACGGACTCAAGCTTTTGTGCCGCTTCCGGATTAACTTTCTGAAGCGACTTCAGAATTTTTCCCGAGGCCTCAACGTCCCCTTTTCGGGCCGCCCACTCTCCATCAATTTCCAGAACAGCCGGGTTTTGAGGGGCTATCTGCCGCGCCTGAGCCAGCGTTTCCGCTGCACGATCATATTGACTGCGACTAAGCCAGTAACGCGTCTGTTTCAATAGAAGCTCGACAACCTCTCCCTGCCCCGCGGAACGCGTGGTAGCCTGCTCGGCCTGTGCATTTTCAGGTAACCAAAAGAACATACCCGGCGCCAGACCGGAAAGAAGCAGGGCAGAGGTATGCAGTGACGGTAGGAAACGTCCTTTCATTGCACTTGACCGCCCTGCCTCGAAAATTGAACTTCATCCATGACACGTTTGCGCAACATGGCCTGATACATGACAGCTTTGTGCAGGCTCCGCCCGATCAGGAGGATAGCGATGGCAGCCGCCACGATGATGCGAAACGGATGTTCCCGGAAAATACGTTCAATATTTACCCAGAAAGGTAGACTGCCCACGGTGTAGGAGACACCGTTACGGGACGCGACAACATGCGTACCATTAATGACAGTCAAGTCTCCCTGAATACCCCGTTGCCGTTCCGGATCACGCATGGCGTGGACCAATTCATCCAGCCCCTGCGGTGTGCCTGCCAACATCATGACAAGCGAGCGATGAGACGCATAAGATGAACGTGCTGCAATCAGGGCTCCACCGCTCTGGAGACTGAGCGCACCCTGAAGCTTTACGGTACCGGCGTCAGAAATCGTATTTCCGGCAAGATCGGCAAAGAAGTATCGAATACCATCCAGCATTGTTCGCTGCCGGAAATGAAGCTTACCATTCTCAAGAGCGTAGGGAGTTGCAGCTAGCAGGGAAGCATAGGACCTGCCCAAGCCAAGCGTTCCCATAACCAATACATCCTGATCCGGAAATGTCTTTCCTGAGGTCAGTGCGCTCTCGCCAATCAGGGTCATTTTGTCTGCTGGATACCAAGTATAAGAACCAATCGTACCCATCATGTCTAAAAAAGCTGTGGTTACAGCTGAATCCGGATGGTCAGGAAGGCAAATGACCGTTTCGGAAAGGTCGGCAAGCCGCGTAAACGGAAAAGCACTGTTTGCGAACATTGCAAGATTTGGAAGCACGGCAAAATGATACGCCCGCCTGAAATCAAGCGTGGAATCAGGATCAATGCTGACCGTGACATCCTGTCCGGAAGCAGCAATCTGGGTGTTCGCAGTGGGACGACCGCTAAAATAGAAATCAAGCTGATTCTGCGCGTAAACACCCCAAACCGGAAGTTTGATCCGGTGCTCCTGCGAAGCAGAAGTCGAGGGAAAATAGCGGGAAACCCATAACGGCAGATGTGTGTAAACTCTCCAGGAATAACTCCGCAAGTACAGACCATTAAGGCTGACATCGACATGAGACCGGTCAAGATCGACAATTGACCCCAGGGGACCATTGATTCCTACCTTGGCGAGAAAGGGCTTATCTCGCCATGTGTAGAGATCCGGCAGAATCCGAAAAGGGATACTCAACGTTCCTGGAATATACCCATGTCCCGTAAGTGCCGCGTCGCTAACCAGTTCTCCAAAACGGACAACGCGGCTTGTCGATATAAACGCCGGAGCATCGTAAGGAATTCTGGGGAGTGCTTCCGGCGCACTCACATTCTGTGAGGCGTTCTCCGAAAGCCCTTCTGGTAAGAAGACTACCGCACGCGCAGCTTCCTGAACCTCTTCTGGCGTACGTCCGGTAACAACCAGTACGGTTCCGTTATCATCTGCAGGATTGGCGACTTCAGCGACGAAGGGCCCTTTGACATATGAAGGAATCACAAGCCCTGCTGGCAACAAAGCCACTGGCGCGATGGCAACGGCATTACCGCTTGCGGGGATACTCCTACTGACTTGAAACGAAATTCGTCGAACATCCGTGATCTTTCCAAACCAGCCTGCCATAATGGCCGCAGCACGCAGATCGGCTGGGGACTGGTTGTCCGGAAGAACAAACGGCAACACGACAGCGTCAGTCGCCTCCATATCCAGAAGAGGGGCCGGAAGACGATTGAGATGCCGCTGAGGCGGCAAAGGTAAAGTCGTGAGTGTCAAAGACGACATACCTCTGATTTCGGCCCACATATCAGCCGTCCCCTGAGCAGGAACAGGCGTTCCATGATCCAATAAGCCGCTTCCCAACGAAAAAGTCAGCGTATTCTTTTTCGTAAAAAGGACAGGATCAATGTCAAAACTCAGAGCATCAAATGAGACATGAGAACGATCCAGAGTAATCGTTCCTACATATTGATCATTGAGGCGTATTGTAATTGCTCCCCCCGTTGCGACGAGTTGAGGCGAAAATGCGCCACTCACGACAAGACGCGCGCCCGTAACAAGACGGGACGACGGAACAGGGAGGGTGACACCCTGAATGGAAGCCCAGGGCAACATTCTCAGAACTGAGGGCATTCCAAAGTGCATAAGAGAAAATGTTTGCGGCGTTCCTCCCGCAACGGGCGGAATAACGTTTCCCGGGGCACTCGTCCCAGTACCGATATCCGGCAAAGGAATATTATCTCCGGTATCTGGAATTGAAGACGGTAATGTCTGAGCATAAACCTGTCCGCTCGTTAGGACACTGACCATCAGGCCGACAATCAGAAGGGCGATCGTTGAGCCATGCTTCATGGGGTGCACCACTACTCTCTCACGTTTTTTCTTGCGGGCAGCAGCTGCAAAATCTTTCGCTTGCTGTTCAGCATTCAGAATTCGTTTATCCCGCTCCGAATAGACAGCAGCATCAGTCCGCTTCAGCAAAGATCCAAAACAGCGCAAAAGCAACCATGCACTTCGTAGCGGGCGGTCTGGCGCATAATTATCCCAACCGAGCCACGCATCAGCCCGACCAAACATGAAGCGTACAATCACCGCTTCTTCCTGTGGCGACACAGGTGTCCAACGCAGGCTGACTTCGTCCTCTTCAACAAGTACAACTCTCGCGAATACATCTTTTTCATCAGATTGCAGGCGAAGACGCACGGTCATGTCCGGACTTATTTCAGCGACCTCTTCGGGAGGAACGTGAACTCTGCAGCCTCCTCGTGAGATATCTATTGTGAAGACCTCAACAAGGCTGCCATTCTGCAAATCCAGCGTTAACGGAAATATCGCGGCAAGCCTAGGACTATGCCTGATCTGACGTGTCTCGCGCCCCACGAGAATAGCTCCGAAAACTAGCAGAGCATTCAAAGCTGCCCAGAAGCAGGTAGTCCACAACGCATTCAAGACCACGATATCATTCTGTGCAAAGATAATTCTCCACACTCCGGAAATCACAGCAGCTAGAAGTAAAATTAGGATACCGATCTGTGGCCAGATGGCGCGCATGTCTGTGTATTGATGCTCAACGAGACCGCCCTTGTCAGTCACGTTAAAACGGCCGCGCCTCGGAAAAAGCAGTGTCATAAGAGTAATTGGAGCGATAAATGGCGCAAGCGCGATGTCATAGACCTCACTCCAGAATGAATAACGCCAGTTTTTCTGGATGTGCGACGCGGTTGCGACGGAATGAAAAAAGTGAGGCAACACATAGACAGCAAGAGCGACAGGAGATGCTGCGATGAGCGTTTCTCCAAAAAAAAGATAAGCGAGCGGCGCCAGAAGAAAAATCAGACGCGGTATCGCAAAAAGAAAACTCATCGTGGCAGAGAGATAACAAAGCCTCTGAGCAATGGTCAGGCCAGGCCCAAACAACGGATTATCGACACGAAAGATCTGTGTCATGCCTCGCGCCCACCGGGCACGCTGGCCGATATGCAAAATAAGGCGTTCTGTCGCCAATCCTGCTGCCAAAGGCAGACGCAGATAAGCGCTCGACCAGCCTGCCCTTTGCATCCTGAGTGCTGTGTGACAGTCTTCCGTCACCGTATCGGTTGCGACCCCGCCAATCTCTTCCAGTGCTGCTCGTCTCAAGACCGCACACGAACCGCAGAAAAATGCACTATCCCAAAAATCATTACCCGGCTGAAGCAGCCCATAAAACAGGTTGCCTTCTGGCGGCACGGAAAGTCCTTCCGAAAGATTTCGCTCAAAAGGATCGGGAGAATAAAAATAATGAGGGGTCTGAATCAGACCAATACGACGATCAGCGATCATCCATCCCATCGTGGCCTGAAGAAACGCTCTGACTGGCATATGATCGCAATCAAAAATCGCGACATACTCACCTGACGTAAGAGCAAGTGCATGGTTCAGGTTGCCAGCTTTTGCATGAAAATTGTCGGGACGCGCGATATAGCCTGCTCCGCAGGCCTGCGCGAAGTCGAAAAATTCACTTCGATGTCCATCATCCAGAATGTAAACATTCAATCGATCAGCAGGCCAATCCAGCCCCATACAAGCCAAGACTGTCATCCGTACAATCTGAAGGTCTTCATTGTACGTGGGAATATAAACGTCAACAGAAGGCCATTCTTCCGGTTTATCCGGCAACTCTGCCGGTTGTCTCTCTAACGTATGCAATGTCTGGAAATAACTCAGAACAAGCATTACTCCCGCGAAGAACTCTGCAAATATCAGAGTCCCACTTAAGGCAGCCTGAGCAAAGTCCTGCAGCTCAATTGTTTCGGCCAGTCGCCATACAAAATATCTTAAAGAGACAAATAAAGACAATAATTTAAGTATAATTGCTGCGTTTTCATTGCGAACTCTATCTACAACAAAGAAAGCAAGAATACCAGCAACAGCAAGGACAGCTTGATTTTGCGTAGAAAGAGGGATGGTTGCCGCCCCCCCGAACAGAAGCACCCCACCTATCGTCGCAAATATGAGATGGCGCGCTCTGAACGAACGCCATGTGGCAAGGGAGGAGGCTACCATTCTCTATGAACTCTGAATACTCTAATATTTTTTGTAGTTAATAGAAACTACAAAAAAATTGGGAAATTTGATTTTAAATAATCATGAACACCCCTGTTGAAATATAGGTGTTCATGATTATTTTATTATTTATATCTATTATTCACATAGTCGGTATTTCTATTGGCCCACAATGGACTTCTATCGCCAGGCGTTCATCTCGAGAAAGTTCTACCAAAGCCGCACAATGATATGCAGAGCCACGTGCTGCCGACCGCGCGACATGCCACCATGCATTAATGTCGCTTCGTTCGACCCCACATATTCGACCACCTGCGTTAGGACTGTATTCTATTGTCCACCCCTCGCACGTTGCCTGCTTCAAATCGAAGCTTCGTGAGCATGGATCAACCGATTTGTGTGCCGCGACCTCCTCACTAAAATCCTGTTCGATAGCAAGAAGCGTTATCCCGGATAGGGGTTGTACTCTACAATTTCCACCGCTTGTGAGGTTCTGACCTACATATAATCCGGATCGTTCTTCCTTTTGACCTGGCGCCAAAAACGGTCGTTTAACGCAAGTATGATCGATACCTCCGACACTCATGCAGTGAGCCCAGTAAAATGGCTGATTTTCCAAACGCCTCCTCACCTCAAAAAGATGTAAAACGCATGGGAGTAAAACGACCGTTTTTGTCAACGTGATCGCGCGTTCGTTCATCAATTCGATCTTAACCATCCCTAGCATACGAATAGCTTCGTACGTTGAGGCACAGATGGAGACTGCTAGTATGATGATAGGTTATGCGAGGGTATCTACAGACGAGCAGAAATTAGACTTGCAGATACAAGCACTTGAGTCCGCTGGCTGTGATACTATTTTTACCGACCAAGGAGAATCAGGGGGGCACTTTTCTCGCTCGGGCCTAGACGCGGCAACAAACGCTCTTACTGAAGGCGGCACCCTTGTCGTTTGGCGTCTTGACCGTCTGGGACGCTCACTATTCGGGTTAGTACAAATAATGGAGACATTGAGTAGTAGAGGTATTCATTTTCGATCATTAACAGAACACATTGACACAGCCTCCTCTGGCGGGCGATTTATGTTTCATATGATGGCTGCATTAGCCGAATTTGAAAGATCCCTTATCGCGGAGAGAACTCGTGCTGGTCTTACTGCAGCACGAATACGGGGTAAGACACTCGGCCGTCCCCGGCTCCTTTCCGAAAAGGATCTTCGCAATGCATCCTCCCGCCTCGATAACGGTGCAGAAACGTTAAGCGACATTGCTTATTCATTTAAGGTATCATCTAGAACACTATCGCGTTACCTTAAAAATATGAAATATCGCAACGTAGATGTACGACCTTAGGTGTTTAGCCCCGGGATATAATAAGGTTCCGTTACGACAACCATGAGCAACTGAAGGCCCATCTAACGACTTCATGGCAGCCTATAACTTTGGGCGAAGGCTCAAGTCTCTCAATAGGCTAACCCCTTACAAATATATCTGCAAAATCTGGCCTCCAGAGTCGGAAATATTCATCCTTAATCGGTTGAATCCACGCGCAAGTTAACTATCCATAGTTGCCAGAAGAGCGTTGTATGATTCAGGTCGGCTTTTGGGAAACGCTCCTAACCGTATGTGTGTCCGACATGAGGCAATTCTGTTGAAAAAGTCAGGTCGAGGTGCCTGGCTAGGATTTCGTATGCAATCAGGAATGAAGAATCCCCATAATTAGAACTTTCTAAATGTTGCAATATCGAACCTGATTGCTACGTAGAAATTCTATCACGACTTTTTCAATATAAATATGCGAAAGCCGCCTGTCTGCATTGCTGATGTAGAGCAGGCAGGCGGTTATGGGGGGAAAGCGGAATGTCTGCTAACTGGCAGCCCCAACATGATAGCTGACCTCCATTGCAGCAGCCTTTCTCGAACGTGATTCTTTTGAGAAAGCACCGGCTATCTTGAACGCCGTTTCCAATCGGAGAAGGCGTTGGCTTAACTGCCTATCCTGTCATGAGACCTACAATACCTAATCCGAGCCTTGATACTTCATCCTGACGCAAGGTCAGAATTTCCACACCGCTTTTTGTAACTGCAACAGTATGCTCGAACTGAGCGGAGAGCTTTCGGTCTTTGGTCACGACTGTCCATCCATCGTCTTTAGTCATAACCAGCCGCGTACCCTGATTGACCATGGGCTCTATGGTAAACACCATTCCTTCCTTGAGTTCTTGGCCAGCTCCTCGCTTTCCGAAATTAAGCACCTGTGGTTCTTCATGCATCTCGCGACCGATCCCGTGTCCACAATACTCGCGGACAACTGAACAGCCATTTCTTTTGGCATAACGCTCGATTGCGAAACCGATATCTCCCAAGTGAGCGCCTGGGCGCACCTGTTTTATCCCTTCCCACATCGCCTCCTGGGCGATCTGGACAAGGCGACGCGCGGCTGGCGGTACATTCCCCACAAGATAGGTTTTGCTCGAATCTGTTATGAAACCGTTTTTCTCGAGTGTAATGTCGAGATTGATGATGTCCCCGTCACGGATGATCTCGTCCAGATCAGGAACCCCATGACAGACAACATGATTGATTGAGCTGTTCAGGACAAATTTGAAGCCATATTGTCCCTTACTGGCAGGGCGAGCTCCAAGATCAACAGTGATGAAGCGTTCAACCAGATCATTGACCGCTAACGTCGACAGACCAATGAGATCTAGTTCATCCAGCATTTCAAAAACGGATGCCAACAGTCTGCCTGACACCCGCATGAGGGCCAGCTCTTCAGAGCTTTTTACCATGTCACGCGGCTGTGAGGTCTGGGACACGAACGTCTCCGATAACAAGCTGCTGCTTCACAATGTCATTGAAGGAGAGAGTCGGATTAGCTTCGGCCAACATTCCGATTTTCATCCAGAACTCGGCCTGAGCGTTGATGGAACGGCACATGACGGCACTGGCCCGACGTGCTTCCTCGTGAAGGTCTTCGTCGATCTTTACAATGCCCATCGATGTCGCTTTCAAAAAAAGAATATATGGAACGTATATGGACCATATATTTCTTGCGTCAATGGCATAGCAGTTTGAAGAGCCCTCGCCTTTTTGAGCTCTCCATAAGGAGAGTCTACTGGCAGCTAGCTTCTGAGCAACTGCTATGAGGAAAGTATCAATCTCAATCGAATATCCAGAATATCGGCGATAGCTAGCCTGCTGCTTACATCGGTTATGTCAGATATAAAGTGCCTAACCCCTCATCCTTGAAGGTAGGCCTTTATGGGTAAATATAATTTAGCATCAGATAGGGCGCGACAAAATATTCGGGCGATACCTCAAAATACTCTAGCGTAAATGCGTTTATATTTAGCCGCACCGCGCGATAAAGCCGCAATTTATCTAAAATGATTTCTTAGTTCTCACCTGCTCCATGCCCGAGCCTGTGTCCACGTCGGAACCCGTGAGAGTGGGCTCGCCATGCGATTAAAAATCCAGCAGTTGTAAGCCCCAGCACAGCCCAGGGAAAAGATGGTGCCCCCCATGTGTCCAGCATGATCCCGCCTAGTAGTCCGCCGCCTGCAATCGCGCTGTTCCAGACGACAACATTCATCGATAATGCCTGGGAGCACCGTCAATCACCGAGTTAAATATCGCACTCAAACTAATTGCCGATATACGAATGAAAAATCCAATAATTAAATCTAACTTAGCGATCTAGACTCACAATGGCGGGATGCCCATTCCTGAGCAGTCCGGTTAGGGCAAGGTATCCGTTCAAGACATTCGTCTCTGTCGTATGGTGTAGCCACAGGCTCCCAAGACGGGCCTGAAGGCCCCAACCCCGCTCCATCACACAAAAGTGAATCCCGACAAATCTACGCCCCAGTACCTTTCCGTTTGTTTCCTATGAGTTTCCTGCGCCGCGCTTTGGGCAACAAAAAACCCGCCGTGTGAAGGCGGGTTTATCGTGTCCTATCAGTGACTTATTATATGGTTGCGGGGGTAGGATTTGAACCTACGGCCTTCAGGTTATGAGTTCCAGTCGAATACTTACACTTTTGCCGTGCGCAGCCAGTTTTTCTACGATAAATGGCGGTTTTTATTACGTTTTTACTCAGAACATGGTACACTCTCCTACGACTGGAATCGCCTGATTTCGCCCCCAAATGATTCCTATTTGATTCCAGTGATTCCAACCAAGGGAGGGTTCTCCATGGTCAAGATCACGAAACGTTCCGTCGAAGCCGCCGCTAGAACCGGCAAGGAGTATTTCCTCTGGGATGACGAGCTTCGGGGCTTTGGTCTCAGGGTCCATCCGTCGGGCCGGAAAATCTACCTCGCCCAGTTCCGCGCGGGCGGGCGCATCCGCCGGGTCAATATCGGTCCGCATGGTCCTATCACCCCGGATCAGGCCCGCACCGAGGCCATGAAACATCTGTCCGATGTCCGGCTGGGCAGCGATCCCGGCGCGCAGCGCGACCGCCTGCGCGCTGCCGCGACCATGAAAGAGTTCGGCAAGCGGTTCCTCGACGAACACGTCGCCTCGCACTGCAAGCCCTCGACACAGTACGAGTATCGCCGCTGTGTTGACCTGTTCATCCCCCCGAAACTGGGAACGCTCAAGGTTATCGACGTGACCCGCGCCGATGTCGTCGAATTGCACCAGGGGTTGAAAGAGACACCCTATCAGGCCAATCGCGTGCTGGGGGTAATGTCCATCATGTTTACCCTGGCCGACACATGGGGCGTTCGGTCGGATGGGATCAATCCCTGCTGGAAAGTGAAGCGTTATAAGGAGACGAAGCGCGAGCGTTACCTGACACTGGACGAACTGGCCCGGCTGGGCAAGGTGCTCCGCGAGGCGGACGGCGAGCCGGAAGCCGCGACCTGCATCTGGCTTCTGCTGCTGACCGGCTGCCGTCTGGGGGAAATCCAGACGCTGAAATGGGACTATGTGGACGTCCGCGCGGGTGTCCTGCGGCTGCCGGATTCCAAGACCGGAGCCAAGGTCGTGCCCATCGGGACGGCGGCGCTGGACGTTCTGGCGAGGATTCCCCGGACCGAGGGCAATCCCTATATCATCACCGGGAAAGTGGAGGGGCAGTATCTGACCGACATCCAGAAACCCTGGCGGCGGCTACGCGCGCGGGCCGGACTGGATACGCTGCGTATCCACGACCTACGCTATTCCTTCGCATCGGACGCACTCCAGCTTGGCGCGGACCTGACCATGATCGGACGACTCCTGGGCCATACGCAGGTACAGACCACCGCACGTTATGCACACCTCAAGACCGATCCGATTCAGAAGACGGCAAATTTGGTCGCCCACACAATCTTCCAAGCATTAGATGGAAATAAAGTATGAGATCTTTTTATCTACGGAAATTTTTAACATTTCCATAGGGATGCATCTCTTACAAACGTCCCCGCGCCGCCAAGTTACCCAAGCGAATACTCATAGCATGCTGGCTTACTTTATAACGTGCAGCAAGAACTTTAACCGACGCCGGGTCTTCCACATCAAGCTCCGAAAGCAACGGATCAGATCTTAGGAACTGCCACGGCATCAAAATTGATGCGGCAAAAAAATTTGCCTCAATTTCCTCAATATCCGTGCCTAACGTTGACGTATGTGAACGGAAGTCCACCTTGAAATTCTGATCGTAATGTACTTCCTTGCCGTCATGGAGAAGGGCATGCCCCAATTCATGAGCCATCGTAAATCTTCGACGTTGCGGGCCGTCAGATTTATTAATTCCAATCACAATATTACCATGATCTCGCACCACCAATCCAGATATGTCTTTAAGATCAAGGAAGGTTACTGTAATTCCACAAGAATTTATCAACTTTTCTACTGGAACTGGAGCAGATACAACTTCAGCCTTTTGCAACAAACCCGCTGCCAAAGCTTCTATACGTCCGAAACGAGGCCGACTTGGCGTCACGACTTTTCAGAACCTATTTTACCTGAGATCTTTTTCAGCTTCTGCACAGCATTCCTAACATTTTCTGGCATTTCTATCTGCTCCTCAGATTCAATATTCGGCGACGGGAGAGCCAAACACGGATCAAGATCTAACACCGAACACAGTGTCAAAAATTGGTGCAACAGCACTGATTGTCTACCCGCTTCAATATTGGCCACTGACCCACGCGCAAGCCCAATTTTTTGCGCCAGTTCCAACTGCGTCAATCCTAGGTCATCACGTCTTTCCCGAATTTTTTTCCCGAGTTCCTTATACACCCATTCCGAGTTCATAGCGCTCCTCATTTGCAGTTCATGTGCATGATTGGAACCACAATGTCAATCTCACAAACATCACAAGCCCTGCGATAATGACAGTAATACAAACATTGATTGTATGATTGACATTGCGTTGCGCGATATGCTTCCTTGGCTTCAAGGAAACGAATCGATTACGGTTCACTTAATTCGAGGAAAAAGCCTGATGGCTGATGTAAGAGTACTGTGTGTTTCTAAGCAGCCCCGTACGGATACTCACACAGGGATCACTCACCTGGGGGGTCAAGGGTGGAAATGGACGACAAACCAAGTCGTTCAATCAATAGATAACAAAACCAACAGTTTTTATACCTATGTGAATCAAACAAGAGCAAACATTGGCGTAGTCAACGGCCCAAACGGGAAATACGTACGGACTTATGCCGACGGAAAATGGACTGATAATTTGTTATCGCTCCCCGAATGCCCATAAAATCCGATCAGGAAAGAGAAATAATATGGCCAAGGCACCACGGAAGCCCAGTAATTCCAAAGCTAGCAGAGCAGGACGCGATGCTCACAGCAACAATCCCAAAGTGCGAAAAGAAGCTATGGAAGTACTTTCGTTAATTCCTCGCAAAAAGAAGCCGAAATAAGGATTTTTACCTATGCTAAAGATACAGGGGCTCAATGAGCTTCAGCAGAAACTGCGCAACATCTCTCAGCGTGCTCGGGAATTGGATGGCACTCAAACGTTACCGGTGACAGATTTGCTCACGTCTGATTTTATCAGATCACATAGCCGATTTAATTCGGCAAATGAGATGTTTGATGCCAGCGGATTTAAAATCGAGTCCAAAGAAGACTTCGAAGCTATCCCGGACGAGGCATGGGATACATTTATAAAAAGCAATACATCCTTCTCAAGCTGGAAGGAAATGTTAGAGCGCGCAGGAGCAGAATGGGCCGCACGAAAAATCGGCCTTTAAATCCTCCTTTCTGAGTTCACATTCATGAACTAAGGGCTTCGCCCTCGCGCCGACAAGGGTTCGCGTCAGCAGGCTGACGCCGCCCAGAGGGGTTTCCCGGTCTTCCTGCGCTGCGCTCCGTGCAGACACGGGTGATCCTCCTCCCCTCCGGTCGCCCTTGTCGTTGCTACCCCGCTGCTCGCCGCGAGGCAGAGAAACAGCGGGGGCTGTTCCTCGCGGAACAAAGGGCACAGACCATGACCGGCAATACAAACACGACAACGAACTTCCGTAATCTGATCCTTCACGGCGACAGCGTTGCCCTCATGCAGGCGATGCCGCGCGGGAGCGTGGATTTCATCTTCACCGACCCGCCATACCTTGTGAATTACCGGGGCCGCGACGGGCGGACGGTGCGCAATGACAACAACGCCGCATGGCTTCGCCCCGCATTCAAACAGATGCACAGAGTTTTGAAGGATGGCGGGTTCACCCTCTCGTTCTATGCGTGGAACCGGATTGATCTGTTCATGGCGGCCTGGAAGGCGGCGGGGTTCCGGCCCGTGGGACATATCATCCTCCGCCCGCTTCGTCCGCTACACCCATGAGGCGGCTTACCTGCTGGCCAAGGGTGACGCGAATCTGCTCCGCCAGCCCATCCCGGACGTGATCGACATGCCCTATTCCGGCAACAAGATGCACCCGACGCAGAAGCCCGTCGCGGCGCTGCTACCACTGGTTCATGCGTTTTGCCCTCCCGATGGTCTGGTCATGGACCCGTTTTGCGGCTCCGGTTCATCTCTGGTTGCCGCGCAGCATCTTGGCCACGACTGGCTGGGCATGGAACTGGACGAAACCCACGCCGCCACGGCATCCCGGCGATTGGCCTACTGGGGCGAGAGGCGGGCGGCGTAAGTCGCCTCCCCCCTTTCCGGCCTTTTACGTACCACGAAATAGTCGCGCGCCGATCCTCACGGATCGGCGGAAGGACAAGACAGCATTAATAACCATTCTACTTAAAGCGCGCTCTGAATAATCGCGACCAACCTTCGCGTAATACGGTCAACCAAAAAGTCATCGATAGGCATCTGTCGATTGTGTGCAGCGTCAATAAGTGCCCCTGTTATCGTGCACAGGTCATCTGCCAGAATTTTTGCAGTGTCCTCCTGAACAATTCCCTGGCACTTGAGGAACGACGCAACAATCGCGCAAAGCTCAGCCGCTACCAGCAGATGATCCGCTTCCAAAGAAAGAGCCGCCTCCAACCGATCAAGCCGGACCGTAAACGATGGACGGCTCTTGTCCGCCTTCACGGCAGCGACGACCAGACAGCGCACACCCTCGGAAAGTGGCAACGAGCAAGCGGTTTCGAGTAATGACGCAACATCATCGACCAGTGTTTCCCTTACCCGACGACTAAGTGCCGCGACGACGCTCTCCTTGTTCTCAAAATATTGGTAGAGCGTGGCAATTCCCACGCCAGCACGTTCGGCGATAGCGTTGGTACTGAAACTTCGTCCCGTTTCCAGAAGCTGAGCAGTCGCCTCTAAAATAGCGTCGATCGTCGCTTCTGAGCGTGCCTGATGCGGCCATTTCCTTGGCGCAAATGACAGGTCGGCTCCCTCTACGAAAATACGAGTAACGCCACCGGCGACCATACCATTACTCTTGGATGCCTCTCGTTTTCCTTGCGGAGTCACCATGATCACCCCCCTCTTTCGTCCACAATTCGCACCGCAGATTCAGTGTGTGATTGATCGCCTTTATTCCGAGACACTCTCGCAAGATCCAGCGATACGCCAATTGGCGCAAGCCAAAGGACTGACACATGACGGCCAGCGTGGTTTCTACGAGGCCATGAAAGATGCCAGACTACCCGTTACGCCCGAGTTCGGCGCCCTGCTCTATATTCTGGCGCGCAGCACCAGCGCCCAACATATCATCGAATTCGGCACGTCCTTCGGTGTTTCAACATTATTTCTCGCAGCGGCTTTACGCGACAATGGCGGGGGCCGACTGGTGACATCGGAACTTCTCCCCGACAAAGCAGAAAGGGCTTCCGCCAACCTGCGGGAGGCAGGATTGGCGGACCTCGTGGACATTCGCATCGGAGACGCCCGCGCCACGTTGTCGCGTGACCTTCCTGAGTCGATCGACCTTATCCTGCTGGATGCGTCTAAAGGGCTCTACCTTGATCTCTTACTCCTGCTGGAGCCTGCATTACGGAAAGGCGGCCTGGTAATCAGCGATCGCGCCGATCTCGATGGTGACGACGGCGGTCGCGCAGCAGCCTACCTTTCCTATCTGACAACCCCGGCTAACGGATATCGCATGGCCAGCATCACTACACAGGCGTTGGGACAAACCTTCGCTCACGACGTAGCGGTGCGCGCCTGATTATCCGAAAAACAACAGGCAATGTCATTACGTATTCATTATGGCTCTTTTTGCGATCATTTACCCCTCTGAGCGCTCCACAACGAAGCGAGACAACGCGGCGCTCCGCACCGCGAGCGGCGCGGCCCTCACGGGCCGCACGTTAATTCATGATTCATGTAATGCACATCACGCCATTTCGTGATGCGCGCTTCGCACTATGCAAACAGGAATCCCGCCAAGGATCATCATCTGTCACCCCCACGGAGCCCGCGAAGACAGGAGATCGCCCACCATGCCGATCGACATCTGGCAGTCCGAGACTGATCTGGTCGCACTGAAACGTCTGGACGACGCCGGGCTCGCAGGTGCCTTCATGCGGCGCTGGCGCTCCTATCGCGACGATTACGCCGAGACATTCAGCCTGGTCGCGGCGGGAGGCCCCGATCCCGGCGGTGAATGGGACGTTTTCTGCCAGCGCTGGAGGTTGCGTTTTCCCGCATGACCCGGACACTCCCGTCACCCGCGTTCCCATCATATGGCAAAGCCGCGCCACGACCAGCGTCATCAACCTGACATCTGCCCTCGACGTCTTCGACCCGCCGCCATTGCCCGCTTTCTCGGGCATAGGAAAACAGGTTCTTAATAGAGCCGACCGGCTGGGACAGGTCGTCGTGCTGGCCAGCGGCGGCTCTACCTTTACCCTCTCGCTGCATGGAAAGTGGAACGCCGCTACTCGCCCGGCCATCCATCTCCCTCTCGATCCCCATTATCGCCGCCGATCGGACGAAGCCTTGCGGTTCTCTGCCGTCGTGCTCGGCCACCGCCTGCCAGCGCGCCATCCTCGCCGGATCACTCCCGCTCGCCAGCGCCAGCTTGTCCTGCGCCTGCACGCCTACGATCTGACCGACGCGAGCGCGAGCCTGCGGCAGATCGCCGCGACGTTGCTCGACTCATCTGCCCTGACGATGCCCGATGATGTGTGGCGCGATTCGTCCCTGCGCACCATGGCCCGTACGCTCCGCGACGAAGGGAGCGCCCTCGTTCACGGAGGTTATGTGAGCCTTCTGGACGGGCTTTGACATATCCATTCCTACGCCTGCCCACGACAGGGCGCGCTTTTGGGGTGGAGAAATTCGCGCGCGTCATTTCCTCCACTCCCTGACGGCCTTTTTCCCGACAGCCTCCCGTAAGCGCCACCGCTTCACGCCCTGAAGCGCGCCGCGCCGACAGGAGGTTTCCATGACCCACGACAAACCAGCGTCACCACCCGCGCTGACGCTGCCACCGCCGCGCCCGGTCCCCGCGCGCTTCCTGCGCGACTATCTGCGCACCACCGAGGTCGCCGAACTGCTCGGCCTCTCGCCTCGCACCCTGGAGAAATACCGCTGCATCGGCGAAGGACCGGCCTTCCTGAAGCTCGGCCAGCGCGTCCTCTATGCCCGTTCCGACGTGGAAGCCTGGCTTCAGGCCCATCGCTGCGCCCACACCTCCGATGGCACCTATACCGCCGTCATCGACGCGCGGCGCGCCCGGAGGCAGGAACCATGACCGGCATGGATGCTTCCGACGCCGCCCTGTTCGGTCTGACCACGGTGGAACTGACCTTTATCGAGAAGCGGGTCGAACACTGGATCAGGTTCGGTCAGCCGGTCTCCGACAAAGTGCTGGACAAGCGCCGCCGCCTGGTCGCCTTCGCGCCGGGCAGCGTGTTCGGCTTCATCCGCTGGGCCGCCAACGATTACGGGACCGTCGTCTCCTGTTTCGACATCGTGCGCGCGGCGGAACCGGGTGCCGCCTTCCAGACCGTGCCCTTCGTGCGCCCCGGCGGTGAACTGCTGCTGAACGTGTCCGGCTGGCCCAAGGTCCGCCGCGTGCTGGAAGAGATCGACGCCATCGAGGAACTTGGGCTGCACCCCGCCGAAATCTGCCCCGATCACTGGCGCGTCCTCAATGGGCGCATCGCCGCCAACGTGGCCTCCCGCCCCTATACGCGCGCCATGCACAAGGCATGGCTGGCGCGAAAGAGGCTCGCGTCATGACCCGGCGCTCCGCCCTGGCCGCGACGTTCGTGGGGATCACCATCGTCACGGCATCCGCGTCCCTTCATGTCGCGCCCCGGCTGCTCTGGAACGAGACAGCCAGCGTTCCAGTCGGACTGTATCGCGTCCAGTCCGGCAACCCGCTCCATGTCGGGGACATCGCCGCCCTGCGTCTGCCCGACCAGCTGGCACTATTGCTGGCGCTGCGCGGCTATCTGCCGTTCGGCGTCCCGCTTCTGAAGCCCGTCGCGGCCTTGCCGGGGCAAAACGTGTGCCGCACGAAAAGCGCCATCAGCATCGGCGGTGCGCATGTCGGCGACGCGCTGACCAGTGACCATCGCGGACGCCCGCTGCCCGTCTGGCAAGGGTGTCACCGGCTGGGACCGGACGAGGTTTTCGTCATGAACCTGGCAGAACCCCGCAGCCTCGACGGACGGTATTTCGGCCCCCTTCCCGCAACCGCCGTGATCGGGCGCGCGATTCCGGTCTGGATCACCACCGGGCGGGCCGAATCTCATTCGTACGGGATGCCGTCACCCGTGCTGCTGCCCCCGCCGCAACAATGAATCCCCAACAGGAAAGACCATTCCGATGATCCATCTTGGCACCTTCACCCGCACCGAGAGCGGGTTCTTCGGGCAGATCACATCGTTCCTCATGGCCGACGATCTGGCCATCGTCCCCAACGAAAACCGCAGTTCCGAAAACGCGCCCGATTATCGCGTCCTGCGCGGTCTGGACGACGAGGGGATAGAGGTCGGCTGCGCCTGGGCGCGGCAGGGCGAGCGCATCGGCCTGTGGCTCGCCGTGATGATCGACGATCCCCTGTTCGCACGCCCGCTGCGCATCCGGCTGATGCCCGACCGTAACAGCGCCGACAGCTTCCGGCTGGTCTGGAACCGGCCCGAGTGGCGTCATGGTCCGCGCTGACTCCTGCCCCGAAAAACCTGTTTCCCTGTTCGCGAGAAGACAGGCTCGTTTCCCCGCCCTGCTCGACACCGGCCATGCCATCGCGCGCAGCTTCGGTCCTGGGCGGTCGTCAGACCGGCGCGCCAGCGCCTTGTCCTGGTGGGAAGCGAGCACGATGGCAGGCTTACGGACAGCGGGAGCACCGGCGCTCATGTTGCTGCCGATTTGCGGCGGTCTTGCGGCATCTTTGCAGACCGCCAGCGCTTCGCCGTTCGATGCCTATGTCAGCGAGGCGGCCACGCGGGCGAACATCCCGCCCGCGTGGATCACGGCGGTGATGCGCGCGGAGAGCCAGGGTGATGCCTCAGCGGTATCACCCAAGGGGGCGACGGGCCTCATGCAGATCATGCCCGGCACATGGCGGGAACTGCGCGCGACGTTGAATCTCGGTGCTGATCCATACGATCCGCACGACAATATCATCGCAGGCGCGACATATCTTCGCTGGCTGCATGACCGCTACGGCGATGCGGGTTTTCTTGCCGCATATAATGCCGGGCCAGGGCGGTATGAGCAGTTTCTGACAGCAGGGAAAACGCTGCCCGACGAGACGAAAAAATACGTTTCCAGAGTCATCCGCCTGCTGCGTGGAGAGTCGATTGGCAGCACGATTTCTGATGCGGATTTCGTCAATCAATCGCACGCCGAAATGCCATCTGGAAATCGGCTTTTTGTCGGCCCGTTTGCACCCCAAACCGTCGTCCAGAACGCGCCCGAGGTGATGCCTGTTTCTGATCACGTGATGCGATTTGTGGCCCCAACTCATGGCCTGTTCGTCTCCGTTTCGCAAAGGAGCATGCCGTGACGGAGGATTTACGGCATATGAGGGGAAAACTGCCATCCCATCGGGAGCGGTTCGGGTGTGCGTCGGAAGTTGGGGTGATCGGGAAACGTGAAGAATTAAGAGGGCAAGATAAAATGGCTTGCCACGTCGGGCGACGAAGCGCGGTCGCGCTTCGTCTTCTTGTGTGCATGGCGGGTCGGTCGTGTGCAGGGTTTCAGGTTTTGCCCTGCTTCCCTACGGGGTTTTCCTGCACAGGGAGGTTCTGATGGCCCGCGATGAGGATTTCCGGGTCCGTCCGGGTCACATCCGGAGCACGGGAAACGCGGCCCGGCCCCGAACCTTTCTGGCGCAGGTGCTTCATGCCTCCCGCCGCGCAGGCGGAGGGGCTGGCGGCAACCCCGGAAAGGGAAAAGGCAGCAGTCCGCGCTCCGGCCCCTCGACCTTCGGGCGAGGCCATTCCCGTTTTGGCAAAAGCCGCCTGTTCGACGCCCATCGCCGCGTCACCGTCAAGGCTCGCGTGGTGCGACAAAGTGGGCGCGGCGCGCGTCCCGGATCGCTGGCCGATCATCTCGCCTATCTGCGTCGGGATGGCGTCACCCGCGACGGCGAGAAAGCGCACCTGTTCGGGCCGGATGGTCAGGAGGTGGACGCACAGGATTTTGCTGCCCGTTGCCGGGATGACCGACATCATTTCCGCTTCATTGTGTCGCCCGAGGACGCGCCGGAGATGGCCGACCTCGACGGCTTCACGCGCGACCTCGTGACGCAGATGGAAGCCGATCTCGGCACGCGCCTGGACTGGGCCGCCGTGTCGCACTGGAACACCGACAATCCGCATGCGCATCTGATCGTGCGTGGCGTCGATCAGGCCGGGGCTGATCTGGTGATCGCCCGCAACTACATCAGCCACGGGCTGCGTTCGCGCGCGGAGGATCTGGTGTCGCTCGAACTCGGCCCACGCGCCGAACACGAGATCGAAGCCGCGTTGCGCCAGGATGTGACAGCGGAACGCTGGACCCGGCTCGACGCCGAATTGCAGCGTCATGCCGATGAGCTGGGCATCGTAGACCTACGACCCGACACTGGGGACGCTCGCGGCCTCGGGCAAAATGCAGCGCATCGCGCCTTTCTCACCGGCAGGACGCAAACGCTTGAGCGCATGGGGCTGGCCACGCCGGAAGGACCGGGTCGGTGGTCGCTTGCCCCCGGCATGGCGGACACGCTGCGCGAGATGGGCGCGCGCGGCGACATCATCAAAACCATGCACCGCGCCATGACGGAACGAAGCCGGGAGCGGGTGATGTCCCCCGGCGATTACGTGATCTCGGGGCGCGATCAGCCTGTCACCCTGACGGGACGTCTGCTGGAACGTGGGCTGCACAACGAACTGACCGGCGAAGCCTATGCCGTGATCGACGCCACGGACGGGCGCGTACATCATGTCCGCTTCCCCGGCGTCGAGGCGTTCCGCGATGCCCCCCGCGACAACGGCATCGTGGAAATCCGCACCGCGACCGGCAGGACGAACGGAAAGGATTATCTCGTGCTGTCCGCCCGCTCCGATCTGGACCTTACGGCCCAGGTCAAAGCGCCGGGGGCGACATGGCTGGATCATCGGCTGGTAGAGCGCCAGCCCATGGAACTCGCCCGCAGCGGCTTCGGGGCCGAGGTGCGACACGCCATGCAGGAGCGCACCCGGCATCTCGCGGAACGAGGGCTGGCGTCATTTCAAGAGGACGGGTCCGCGCGCTATCAGAGAAACCTTCTGGCAACGCTCCGACAGCAGGAACTCGATCAGGTCGGCGCGAAACTCGCGCAACAAACTGGCCTGCCCTATGAGCGCAGCGTTCCGGGCCATTTCGTCACCGGCCAGTATGTGAAACGCCTCAGCCTGTCCTCGGGGCGCTTCGCCATGATCGATAACGGCATGGGATTCCTGCTTGTGCCCTGGGCACCGTCGCTGGAGAAACAGCACGACCGGTATGTCGATGGCGTCGCCCGTGATGACGGGGGAGTCGACTGGCGGCATGACCGAAAACGCGACCTCGGGATCAGTATGTGAACCACGCTGCCCGTTCTTTTCACGCTGTCGCCCGCCTCGGTACACTCGACGCAGTTTCGGTCTTGTTCCAGGAAAAGTTTTTCGGTCACATCATGGCTTTTCATGGAGGGTTTCCATGCGTGACCGCCTGAACGTCTCCCTGCCCGTCGCCATGATCTCGCAGATCGGTGATCTTGCCGCACGCCGGAAGGTGACGCGCTCCGCCGTGGTGGAGGCGGCGGTCGCCTCGCTCCTGTCACCCGATAGCGCAGAGAAAAGCGAAGCCGCCCTGACACGGCGACTGGACCGTCTGACACGGCAGATGCAGCGCCAGGAGCGTGACCTGATGATCGCGCTGGAAACGCATGCCCTGTTCATCCGCTTCTGGCTGGGCCAGACGCCGCCCCTCCCTGCCGAAGCCCAGGCCGCCGCCAATGCGCTGGGCCAAGAACGCTTCGCCCGGTTTCTGGACACGCTGGGGCGACGACTGTCTCAGGGGCGGTCGTTCCGCGACGACATTCCGCTCGATATTCCCGCCATGCGTCAGCAGCCCGCTGAAAACAAGGACACATCGCCTCCGTCCCAGTCGTAACCCTGCGCCAGTCCCACGAACGGCATGGCGACAGAATTGCCCTCATGAGAGAGCCGGAGCCCCTTATTCGCGTTCACATGGGCAAATCAGCCTCACTATTAGATTTTCTACTAACATGAATAATCTCAATGAGATCCGCCACATAATGTGACAACTCCAGAAAGCATGTTACGCTGCAATATATTGGCGGAGGAATTTTATGTCGTTTCCAGCAACTGTATTCAACGTATTGATTGCATCACCATCCGACGTTCCAAAGGAACGCCAAGCTATTTCAGACTGCCTGCACGCATGGAATGCGTTGCACTCGAAGGATACCGGGAAAGTATTACTTCCAGTAATGTGGGAGTCTCACAGTGCGCCATCTATGACCGAAAGAGCGCAGGGAGTAATAAACGAACAGCTCGTTCGCTCATGTGACATGCTTATAGGCGTTTTTTGGACCAGGCTCGGCTCACCAACTGGGAAAGCAAAAAGTGGCACAGTTGAAGAAGTCAACTGGTTTATGCGCCAGAAAAAGCCCGTGATGTTGTATTTCTCTAAAGCGCCAATAGACCCTGAAAAATTGGACACAAAACAATTTGAAGAACTCAAAGAATTCAAAGCGTCCCTTATGTCAAAGGGATTATTGGAGCATTACACTAGCGTCGAAGATCTTGAGCACAAACTATCACGTCAAGTAACAATCATAATGCGTGAAATAAATGTTACATCCGTAGTAGACACAAAAGCTGTAAAAAGAGCGATTGAAATTGAAGCGGAAGGTGACAACGAACAACCTACTGGAACTGATATATTTTTAGAAAACTACACAGAAAAATCATTCATTTCTGTTGGTAATACGATAAAATGGAGAGACGAGTTAAAAGAAATTGGGGGCTCATGGATTAAGACAAAGCGTGGTTTTTCCACTTGGTGTTTTTCCAAGAAAAAATTGTCTGCTGTTGCCTCTGTCATAGGTATTCCAGCTACCCTTCGAGAGCCGCCGAATGCCTAATATCTATAGCAATGTCGCTAGGCTCAAGAAGGATGCGTGTTTTGTAGGCCTGGCCTTTTATGGGGCCGCCCTTACACATCGCAATTGTATCGTCCAAATCGCGACCTGAGAACCGTAATCCGATTCGCGCCCTTCCCGGCCAACCAGCGCCGCGCTCCATGCGACGGCCTGCTACGCGGGATTTCTCCGCCGAATGATTCCTATATGATTCCAGTTGGCATCGTAGAACGCAGAAAGCCCGCTCGGAGAGCGGGCTAACTACTTGATTTTATTTGGTAATTTTGGTTGCGGGGGTAGGATTTGAACCTACGGCCTTCAGGTTATGAGCCTGACGAGCTACCGGGCTGCTCCACCCCGCGGTGGTATTGGTGATGTTGGTATTGTGGGAGTGGTGAGTGGGCTAGGGGACCTGGCGGCGACCGACTTTTCCGCACCTTGAGGTGCAGTATCATAGGCGCTGAGGGATTTCACGGCCGAGTTCGGGAAGGGATCGGGTGTAGGGCCCTCGCAATGGCCACCAGGTCTTCTAGCCCACCCAGTCTTTTTGAGAGTGGGTGGAGGTTGGTGTTTTATGAGTGTGGCTGATTTCTGTGCATGTGTTTGATGTGAGAAGTATGAGCGATTAGGACCGGTTAGCTGCATGCATTACTGCACTTTCACACCCGGCCTATCAACGTGATGGTCTGTCACGGCTCTATGAGACCTCGTTTTGAGGTGGGTTTCCCGCTTAGATGCTTTCAGCGGTTATCCCGTCCACACTTAGCTACCCGGCTGTGCCACTGGCGTGACAACCGGTGCACCAGAGGTATGTTCATCCCGGTCCTCTCGTACTAGGGACAAATCCTCTCAAGTCTCTTACACCCACGGCAGATAGGGACCGAACTGTCTCACGACGTTCTAAACCCAGCTCACGTACCACTTTAATCGGCGAACAGCCGAACCCTTGGGACCTGCTCCAGCCCCAGGATGTGATGAGCCGACATCGAGGTGCCAAACCTCCCCGTCGATGTGGACTCTTGGGGGAGATCAGCCTGTTATCCCTAGAGTACCTTTTATCCGTTGAGCGATGGCCCGTCCACGTGGGACCACCGGATCACTATGGCCGACTTTCGTCTCTGCTCGAACTGTCATTCTCGCAGTCAGGCGGGCTTATGCCATTGCACTCGACAGCCGGTTTCCGACCGGCCTGAGCCCACCATCGCGCGCCTCCGTTACACTTTGGGAGGCGACCGCCCCAGTCAAACTGCCCACCATGCAGGGTCCCGGACCAGGCTTACTGGTCTCGGTTAGACATCAGAAAAATTCAGGGTCGTATTTCAAGGGTGGCTCCACCGGTGCTGGCGCCCCGGCTTCAAAGCCTCCGACCTATCCTACACAGGATTTTCCTGATGCCACTGCAAAGCTGCAGTAAAGGTTCATAGGGTCTTTCCGTCTGACCGCGGGTACCCCGCATCTTCACGGGGAATTCAATTTCGCTGAGTCGATGCTGGAGACAGTGGGGAAGTCGTTACGCCATTCGTGCAGGTCGGAACTTACCCGACAAGGAATTTCGCTACCTTAGGACCGTTATAGTTACGGCCGCCGTTTACCGGGGCTTCAATTCAATGCTTGCACATCTCCTCTTAACCTTCCGGCACCGGGCAGGCGTCAGGCCCTATACGTCATCTCACGATTTCGCAGAGCCCTGTGTTTTTACTAAACAGTCGCTACCCCCTGGTCTGTGCCACCCAACCATGGTTGCCCACGATTGGGTCTCGTTTATCCCGAAGTTACACGAGCAATTTGCCTAGTTCCTTCAGCATCGTTCTCTCAAGCGCCTTGGTATTCTCTACCAGTCCACCTGTGTCGGTTTCGGGTACGGTCTATACGCCAGAGCTATTTCCTGGAATGGTCGAAAAGCCTGTTCAATCCGATAAGGACAGACAACATTTCTCATTCGTCACTTCTGGCAGGCCTAGGAATATTCACCTAGTTCCCATCGACTACGGCTCTCGCCCTCGCCTTAGGGGCCGGCTCACCCTGCGTGGATTAACCTTGCGCAGGAACCCTTGGACTTTCGGCGACAGTGTTTCTCGCACTGTTTGTCGCTACTCATGTCAGCATTCGCACTTCCGATATCTCCAGAGGGGGTCACCCCGCCTCCTTCGCAGACTTACGGAACGCTCCGCTACCGCGCATTCATAAGAATGCACCCACAGCTTCGGCACGTGGCTTGAGCCCCGTTACATTTTCGGCGCAGGGTTTCTAATAGACCAGTGAGCTATTACGCTTTCTTTAAAGGATGGCTGCTTCTAAGCCAACCTCCTGGTTGTTTTGGAATCCCCACATCCTTTCCCACTTAGCCACGATTTAGGGGCCTTAGCTGGTGGTCTGGGCTGTTTCCCTCTCGACAATGGACCTTAGCACCCACTGTCTGTCTGCCGGGCTATACTCCTGGGTATTCGGAGTTTGGTTAGGTTTGGTAAGGCTTTGGGCCCCCCTAGCCCATCCAGTGCTCTACCCCCCAGGGTAAACACCCGACGATCTACCTCAATAGATTTCGCGGAGAACCAGCTATCTCCGAGTTTGATTGGCCTTTCACCCCTAGCCACAGCTCATCCCCGACTTTTTCAACAGGCGTGGGTTCGGCCCTCCAGTGCGTGTTACCGCACCTTCAGCCTGG
>NZ_JAOQNM010000001.1:230000-1117500 GCF_025961355.1 Gluconobacter cerinus
AACGGCATGGCGAACATCACCACCAGAAAGATCAGCCACCCAGTATGCCGTCTCATCAGGTGTGATAGTCGACCCCAGTCGAGTGGCTTCATCACGAGCACGACTGAAGTCGATAGAATAATGAGGCCCAACAACCAAATTGGCCTGCCGGTCCAGCACGCCTTCATCCCATAGGGCATGGAGATTCATATGCCCATTTGCGGTATCGCCAAAATATGAAAGGCGGATAGCATTCCCGCCTTTGTCATTATTCCGCTCCGCAGCATGCAACGGCTGATGCAAGTCACCAACCAGATGCACAACCCACTTCAACGCATAAAGCCGCCGCTCCGGAGAGGCCGTGTGATCAGCGAGGGTTTTTTCCAGCTCGGGCAATTTCTCAACAACGCAGTTTCCATCCGCACAGTCGCGGGCCTGGTCATATGCTGGCTGAGAAACATCTGTATCAACGTAATGCCAAAGCAGCGTCTCGGGCTCTCCCCCCTTCTTTTTGGGAACATGTCCGATCGTATCTGGCCATGATGCGACCTGATCCAGCGTTTGATGACCTTCCATTGCCAAAAGTGCAGTTGTTGCTTTCGCAGCCGCTGGCGTCAGGCGATCTTGAGCAATATCCGCGACAATCGCATGGCCATACGGTCCCCAGGCGAACGCCTGAGAAGTCGTTCCTATCGTAGCAGCACAGAGCAAAGGGACAGAAAGAAGCCAGGAGCGCATAAAAAAACCATCTCGGACGTTATGAAGTCTTATTGCTTTTCTCACCCTTCCCAAACACTCACAAGTGACTCTCTTGGTACACTGAACCGATTAAAATGACCGAACGGTTCGGCCTACCCCTTCCCTCATGGCTTCTGACCTCGTAGAGAGGATTAAGGACTAAAATGACTGAAATGGCGTGACGCAATTGCAAAAGCCACCTGCCCCGCTAGACCCATCCCAATCTCCGCAGTGGAGCCTTACGTCAGAAGGGAACAGCCCTCTTCTGACACTTCGGGGTGTGTGGCTGGCAAGAACAGGAAACATTCCTCAGTTTCCGAAAGACGGGCTGCGTGCAGCGCCTGCTGGAAGCACCATCACTTTTGATATGTCCCCCATCACCGACTGGGACACAGGGCTGATCGCGTTCCTTTGGGACATTAAACGCAGCGGGCACGACAGACATATTACTCTGGATGCTCAAAGCTTGCCGGCCCCTGTAAGACAGCTTCTCGAGCTCCTACCCGACGCCTCTGATGGCCCTCCCCCCGCGCCTGCCAAGCGTCTGCCCGTTCTCGAACGGATTGGGGGCCACACGATCAGTAGCCTCACTGAAATTGGTACGGTTACGAGTTTAGGTGGGATGACCCTTCGCGGAGGGCTCCAGGCCCTTACAGGGCGAAGCCGGATGCGTCTTTTAGATCTTCTAAGTGACACTGCAAATGCCGGCCCTCAGGCATTGCTAATTGTAGGCATCGTCAATTTTCTGATTGGTGCCATTCTTGCATTTGTTGGGGCGGTTGAGCTTCAGAAATTTGCTGCCGGTATTTACGTTGCAAGCCTTGTTGGCATCGCCATGGTTCGTGAAATGGCCGCCGTCATGACCGCCATAATCATGGCAGGACGAACCGGAGGCGCCTACGCAGCGCGCATTTCCACCATGCAGGGCAATGAAGAAATTGATGCCCTCAACGTCTTCGGCATCCCAACATCCACGTATCTGATACTTCCGGCAGTTCTATCGCTCGTTATCACGATGCCATTTCTCTACCTCTACGGCTGCCTGATCGGCATGCTGGGAGGGTTCGTGGTCGCGATTTCCATGCTGGATATTACGGCTGCTGGCTATTTCCATCAGACAATCACGTCCTTCGGTATCGGCCAGTTTATTTTCGCATTTGTTAAAAGCATTGTCTTCGGTGCGTTCATCGGGCTGACCAGTTGCCGGATTGGCCTGAAGGCTGGACGATCAGCCGCTGATGTTGGCATCGCTGCCACACGGGCTGTTGTGGTGGGAATTGTCGGCGTCATTGCGATTGACGCCATTTTCGCCGTTATCGCCGACGTGCTGGGAATCTGACGAATGACCGATACCCGAAAAACCGTTCTTTCAATGCAGGATGTCACTCTCGCATTTGGACCGAAGGTCATTCAGAAGAACATCTCTTTAGAAGTTAAGAAGGGCAGCATTTTTGCCGTCATGGGCGGTTCTGGCTGCGGCAAGAGTACACTTCTGAAAAGTATGATTGGCCTGCTTCGCCCCACGGCTGGCGAATATCAGGTCGATGGCGAAGATTACTGGTCTGGCACCGAAGCAGAACGAACAGAGCTCAACCACAGGTTCGGCGTTCTATTCCAGAGCGGCGCTTTATGGAGTTCCATGACTCTCGGGGAGAATGTCGCTCTTCCCCTTCAGATGTTCACGGACCTCAAGCCAGATGTCATTCGTCGGCTCGTAGAACTCAAACTGGGGTTTGTAGGTCTTCTGCCAGCCATCGACATGTCTCCGTCAGAAATCAGTGGTGGTATGCGCAAGCGTGCTGGTCTTGCGCGGGCCATCGCACTGGATCCGGATATCCTATTCTTTGACGAACCCTCTGCAGGTCTGGACCCAATCACTTCGGCCCGCCTGGATGACCTGATTCTCAATCTCCGAGATGGTCTCGGCGCGACCGTCGTTATCGTCAGCCATGAACTCTCCAGTCTGTTCCACATCGCCGATGACGGAATATTCCTGGACGCAAAAAGCAAAATCCCCATCGCACACGGCTCTCCAAGGGACCTGCGCGACCACTGCGACGAACCTCAGGTCCATGCTTTCATGCATCGGGAACGCAACGAAGAAGGACGCAATTGATGAACAAGCAGGCTCTCGTAGGCGCCTTTGTTGTAGGTGGGATCGGTCTTGGCGTGGCAGCTTTTGTGCTGTTCGGCAATTTCCATCCCTTCACCCGCATGGAAAAAGCTGTCCTTATTTTCCATGGCGCATCGTCCGGGCTGTCGGTGGGTGCACCCGTTACCTTCCGTGGGGTTCAGGTTGGCGCGGTCGATAAGGTCGTTATCGAATATAACCCGCAGACGCGAGACGCCTATATTCCGGTCTATGTCACGATGCGGCCAGACAATATTACCCTGACAAACAGTAGTGCCCACCATTTTCCAACAATCCGGGACCTCGTCTCTCAAGGCCTCCGTGGAGAAATGAATCTTAAGAGTTTTGTCACCGGCTCTTCAGAGATCGACCTCGATTTTGCGCCTGATACACCAGCTGTCATGCATCCTGACATCGCCACCCTCACGGAAATTCCAACAAAACAGTCTTCCATCCAGGCGATGACCCAAACTCTGCAGAACCTGCCGTTCAAGGAACTTGGCGACAACGCCAACGCGACCCTTGCCGCTGTAAGGGAGCTTTCTGACAAGCTGGACAGGGATATGCCGACCCTGATCGAAAGCATTCGTGCGACATCAGACCATAGTCGCGACATGATCGATGCGAGCAGAGACCTGGTTACGCACCTTCAACCGGAGCTTGAACATACCCTCAACAGCCTGAACCGACTGGCTGATGCCGGATCCGATCAGTTGACTGCACGTGGCAAAGAGCTCCAAGCCCTGCTGTTAAGCAGCAATCAGACGATCCAGAAGGCTGGTGAAAGTCTGAACAACATTCAGAGCATTACATCTCCGCGCTCAGCGGACAGGGCTAACCTCGAAGCCAGCCTGCGCGATATCGCAGCAGCAGCCTCTGCCCTACGCGGCTTTGCAAACGATGTTGAACGTAATCCGCAACTTCTTCTGACGGGACGCCACTGATGAGACTGCACCTCGCCTCGCTCACTCTTGCCGGCCTACTTCTCAGCGGCTGCTCCTCTCCACCCGTGCGGTTTTATACGCTCGGCGCGCCTGCCATCGGAAATGATCTGACGGCCAGCACCGCATCAGCAACCGTATTAGCTGTCGATCCTGTCATTGTTCCTGACTACCTCGATAGTCAGGATATCCTTGTCAGAAATGGCGATCTTCTAGATCGCAGCGCAAATGGCCGATGGGCAAGTCGTCTGTCCAGAGGCATTACAGATCTCGTGACAGCACAGCTCTCTCGCAGCTGGCCTTCTGTGTTCGTCACGACACATCCGACAGCAGGCTCTCCACAAACCCGGCTGGTGATCACTATCAACCGGCTGGATATCACGAAGTCTGGTCAAGGTACGCTAGAAGCAGACTGGTCCTTTGTCCCTGCTGACGAGCATCACCCGGTTGTACACCAGCGCGCCAGCTTCAGCACTCAGGGATCAACAGCCACAGATGACGGGATCACTGCAGTGACACGCGCGCTCGTGGATCAGCTTGCCGCTAAAATTGGAAATTCGTCCCCCGCAATGTGAGGGATTTTCAAATTTATAGAGGCCTTAAAAAAGGCCTCTTCTTTAATGTGTCTAGGCTTCTGGCTGCGCATTCATCAACGCAGCCACAGCATCCCATGCGGGAGCAGCATCAGCAGCGCCATGATGTGTCGTTGCGAGCGCCCCGCACGCTGACGCAACCCGGACAGCCTCGGAAAGTGGCTTTCCCTGCGCCAGAGCGAAGGCCAGCCCGGCATTGAAACAATCCCCGGCCGCCACAGTATCAATGGGCTCTATGTGAAACGGCGCACTGTGACCGCTGCGTGTTCCATCATGCCAGAAAACACCCCGGCTTCCCATTTTTACAAGGACCGATTTCACGCCCTTTGCCAGAAGCAAGTCCGCAGCCCTCGCCGCGTCTTCTACAGTTTCTGGCCGAATGCCTGTTAGCTGAAAAGTTTCACTTTCGTTCGGGGTTAGAATATCGATTTCCTGCCAGAGCGCATCCAGAAGCCCCTTTTTCGGCGCAGGTGCCGGATCGAGCACAACTATAGCGCCCTTGATCCGCGCTTTACGGGCGGCTGCCAGAACTGCCTGCTGAGGCACTTCAAGTTGCAATAGAAGCACTGCCGCGCGCTCAATCCAGTCCGAGGCTGCGTCAACATCGGTTTCATCGACGGCCATGTTCGCACCACCAACAACGGTGATGCAGTTTTCTCCGCTCCCATCTATCCCGATCAGCGCAATTCCCGTGGCATGAGAGGCGTCTTCTCGCAGCGGAGAGAGATCCACCCCAAAACGCTCCAGCTCCTGGCGCGCCTGCGCACCAAAACCGTCCTGCCCTATACGCCCTGCCAACGCGACCTGAACCTCGGAACCGGACGCCAGACGCCCAGCAGCGGCAGCCTGATTGCTGCCTTTACCACCGAGCATGACAGCATAGCTTTCACCATGCACGGTCTCGCCGGGAAGAGGCAGGCGAACGGCCCGAGCAGTTACATCAATATTGATGCTTCCGAAGGACAGAATCAGAGGCTTTGAGTTCGGCATCAGTTTGATCTCAGAGAATTCGAGGAATATTTCTTTAGCATTGGGGGGCCAGAGGCGTCAGCAGCAAAGGAACATCTTGTTTCCACGGGCTTTTTTTTTGCATTTTTGCCTCGACAGCTTCGACGTTGTTTTTTACTAAAAAGTCGTGAATTTTCGATATTAATGGTTTCATTACTAGGATAGGGTTTCGCAGGCCTTGGGGAAACAAGGGGGCCTTTTACCGGCGTTTCCACAGCAGAACCAAAAACATTTTAACTGACAGGGTAAGTCTAATTATGTCCTCTGCCAATCGACAGACATCCTCTCGAACTGCCACGAAAAAGGTAGCGTCCGCCTCTCGTAGCAAAAAAGCCACCCCTGTCGTTCTGGAGGCCGTTATCGAAGAGTCTCCTGTCGTGGTAGAGCCAGTTGAAATCACGGAAGAGCCTGCAAGCGGCCCATTTCTTCCTGACCTTGTCTGTGCTTTCGACAAGGCGTGGTACATGCGCGAATATCCGGATGTGGCAGCATCTGGCCTGGATCCGGCAACGCATTATCGGGAAGCCGGATATCGGGAAGGTAGAAAACCCAATCGCTTTTTTGACCCGGAAAAGTATCGTGCAGCCAATCCGGATTTAACGGAATATGAAGATGATCTTCTGATGCACTTCATCTTCTACGGTCTGAACGAAGGTCGCAGCATCAGCTAATCCCTCTTTAAGCTTATTACACAGCGGGGCGCAGACATCTGTCATTTCATTAACCCATGCGCCCTGCGGCTTGCCCTTCCCTCCTGAACAGAAGAGAGTTGTATCTCCGAACTCTGTCAGGAGTCCCTGTCTCGTGAAAAAATCTCGCCCCCGTCTCGCTATCGATATGGATGAAGTGATTGCTGACGCCTTCACCGCTCAGCGCCTGTGGTACAAAGACACGCACGGATATCACTGGACAGAAGACGAGTTGAAAGGCCACCATTTAGGGGATCTGGCAACTCCGGAACACGCTGCGGGAATGCAGGCACTTCTGCACGAGGGACACTTCTTTGCTGACCTTGAGGTCATGCCCGGCGCCAAGGATGCGCTAAAATTTCTAAGCCAGCATTTCGACATTTTTATTACGACAGCCGCGATGGAATACCCGGCGTCTTGCGCCCCAAAATTTCAATGGCTTCAGAAACACTTCCCCTTCATTCCCGCTCTGAACATCGTATTCTGCGGTCATAAAAGTATTCTTGCTGCCGATTTCCTTATTGATGACAACGTACGACATTTTCAGCATTTTCAGGGACAGGGCATTCTGTTCTCTGCCCCACACAACCTGAATGTGGAATGGTCTCCGCGGGTCGCCAACTGGAAGGATGCCGTTGCATATCTGATGCAGCCTCATCCACAAACAGAAGCTCCATAAAACGCGTCTTTGCAGCCTCAATCCCAGAAATTACAGCATTGTAAGCTAATAGGCTTTTTTGCTTTTGGATTTGTGGTTCTGTTTAAGATAGAGGTTTTCACCCTAATTTTTTCAGCTTCTGGTCAGTGAGCACATTCCGTTTATGTCCACCCCTTATCGCGCTGGTGCGTTTCGCCTCTCCCCTGAAGATTATCGCGCGCTAACGGATGCCGCCCAAGCAAATCCAGAAGCATACTGGCAGGATCAGGGAAAAAGGCTGGACTGGATTCAAGCGCCATCCAGCGCGCAGGACACCGGGACAGGATGGTTTTCAGATGGAACGCTGAACGCCAGTTTCAATTGCCTGGATCGGCACCTCAAGACCCGTGCAGATCAGACAGCTCTGATCTGGCAGGCAGAAGAAGCGGAGCACATCATCCGCCTCACATATCGTGACCTGCATGAACGCGTATGCCGTCTGGCGAATGTCCTGCGTGATCACGGTATTCGTCGGGGGGATCGCGTTGCAGTTCACCTGCCAACAGTGATCGAAGGCGTGGTGAGTATGCTGGCCTGTGCACGGCTGGGCGCAATCCATGTCGTGCTGTTCGGCGGCTTCTCGCCTGAGGCTATTGCAGACCGGTTGGCCGACAGTGGCGCCAGTTTGGTGATAACGGCCAATGTCGGGCGGCGTGGCGCGAAACGCATTCCTTTCAAGACGACAATGGACTCTGCTCTGAGCCTGCGTCCCGACAGCTTGTCGGTGAAGCACGTTCTGGTTGTTAGTGTCACAGACGAACCCGTCCCCGTGCAGGCAGGCCGTGATGACATGCTCAATCCACTGCTGGCATCGGCTTCGGCGTCATGCCCAGTTGAAACGATGGCCTCTACGGACCCGCTGTTTCTACTTTACACGTCTGGAAGCACAGGCAAACCAAAAGGCATTGTCCACGGAACAGGCGGATACCTGACCTGGGCCTCCTACACACACGAACTCGTCTTTGATCATCAGGCTGGGGATGTGTTCTGGTGCACGGCCGATATCGGCTGGATTACCGGTCATACCTACGTGGTTTATGGCCCGCTCTCGAACGGCGGCACCGTTCTCCTGTTCGAGGGCATGCCGTCTCATCCGAAGCCCGGTCGCTGGTGGGATGTTATTCAGGCCCATAAGGTCACCACATTCTATACCTCTCCCACTGCCATTCGTGCCCTGATGCGCGAAGGAAACGATGTTCCCCGCGAATACGACCTGACCTCTTTGCGCGTTCTGGGAACTGTCGGTGAGCCGATCAGTCAGGAGGCATGGTCCTGGTTCGATGATGTCATTGGTGGTGGACGTTGTGCCTTCGTAGATACCTGGTGGCAGACTGAAAGCGGTGGCATCCTGATTTCGCCCGTTCCAGGCGCTGTCAAAGAAAAGCCAGCGTCTGCAACACTCCCACTTCCGGGCGTAAATCCCATCCTGGTTGACGACAAGGGACATCCGCTGGAGGGGGCAACAGAAGGTGTGCTCTGCATTGACGGATCATGGCCAGGTCGCGCACTCACGATCTGGAACGACGATGCGCTCTTTGAAACAACCTATCTTCGCCCCTACCCCGGCCATTACTTTACGGGCGATGGGGCACGACGCGACGAAGACGGCTATTACTGGATCACCGGCCGGGTTGATGACGTCATCAATGTTTCTGGGCATCGCATCGGCTCTGCCGAGATTGAAGACGCTCTGGCTGCAGAACATGCGATTGTTGAAAGTGCCGCAATTGGTATTCCGCATGACCTGAAAGGTCAGGGCATCGTCGTGTATGCTGTGGCCCGTGATCCGTCCCATCCCGATTTGGAAATGCTTGCCGTTCGCGCCATAGCTACAAAAGTCGGGCGTTATGCGGTGCCAGAAAAAGTATATATCGTCCCTGATCTTCCAAAAACGCGATCTGGCAAAAATGTCAGACGCCTGATGCGCAAAATTGCCTGCGGCGAGACTGACGGCCTTGGAGACCTCTCGACTTTGGCTGATCCAGAAATTGTGGCAGTTCTGATCGCTATTGTTCAGGGCTAACCAACCGGCACGACCAGCTTTTTCAACAAAAGCTGGTCGTTGTCCTGCGAGGTTAATGTGATGAAGCTTCCCTGGCGCCGAAAGCTTCCCCCATCATGGCGAACCGATGTCCTGGCAGGGCTTTCGCTCGCTTTTACAAACATTCCGCAGGTTCTTGGTTATGCCCGCATTGCGGCCATGCCATCCGTCACCGGGCTTTATACAGTTCTTCTGCCTCTGGTGGGCTTTGCCGCCTTCGGCTCTTCCAGACATCTTCTTGTCGCGGCAGATTCCGCCACTGCGGCCATCCTCTCTGGCGCCATTACAGCCATGGCTGCACCAGGAAGCGCACACTACATGGCTTTGGTCAGCGCTACCGCGCTCCTTGCCGGGATGCTGCTTCTGGCCGCCAGATTATTTCGCCTCGGTTTTTTGGCAGACTTTCTTTCTCGAACAGTCCTTGTTGGCTTCATGACAGGGGTCGGCGTCCAGATCGCCATTTCCATGTTTCACGACATGCTCGGCATCCAGACGACATCGCATAACCCCGCGATGCAGGCAGTCGAAACTCTCACTCAGGCCGATCATCTCAACCTGACATCCACCTTTACCGCGGGCGCCACCGTAGGCGGCTTGCTCCTTCTAAACCGGTTTTTCCCACGATGCCCTGCCTCATTACTGGCCGTCGTTGGCGCTATTCTGGCAGACAGAACAGTCCCATTCCTGACGCGGAATCTCTTGACGCTTGGCCCTATCCAAAGCGGACTGCCGACCTTCCAAATACCCATTGTTAGCTGGAATGAACTGCTTGCGCTTTTTCCTGTGGCAGCCTCATGCGTCTTTGTCATCATCACCCAAAGCGCTGCGACATCCCGCGTGTACGCAACACAGTTCGACGAAGAACTGAACGAGAACAGAGATCTGACGGGATTGGCAGCTGCCAACATACTTGCAGCAGTCAGTGGTACCTTCACGGTTAACGGCAGCCCAACCCAGACAGCTATGGCGGTACGAGCAGGTGCCCGGAGTCAGGTGGCACAAGTTGTCTTTTCTCTTTCCACCCTGGTCGTGCTCCTCTTCCTCACCACGCCTTTGAAATACCTTCCACAATGCGTACTCGCCGCGATTGTCTTCACTGTCGCGCTAGGAATGATCGAAGTCCGCGCACTGCTCTCAATTCGTCAGGAAAGCCCGGGGGAGTTCTGGCTTGCACTTGTGACGGCTGCAGTCGTTGTGGGCACCGGAGTAGAACAGGGCGTACTCACCGCCATCGCCCTGTCGCTGTTTCGTCATGTGCGCCACAGTTACGATCCTCACACGGCTGTTCTCCAGCCCTTTACTCCTCAGGGAACTCTGGAAGCCGTTCCAGCCCGCGGGGGCCTGGAGAGCGAGCCTGGACTCATTATCTTCCGCTTTTGTGCGGACCTGTTCTACGCCAACTCTACTCGCTTCAACCGAGACATCCTGACGTTGCTTAGCGATGCCCCGCACTCCGTCCACTGCATTCTCATTGAATGCAGCCCCATCACGGATATTGATTATTCGGCAGCCAACGACCTGCGCCTGTTACTCGCGACACTTAAACAGAGGCAGGTGACGATGATTTTTGGACGTGTAAGCCAGGATCTCAGGGCAGATATGAACCGGCATCATTTGATAGCCGCAATCGGTCCAGAAAATATTTTTGAAGAACTTCACACTGCCCTTGCCGCCGCCAGGCGTTATACAGACGCGACAAACCATACCCCGGGCAGCATCGCTCCCACACACACGCCATCATGATGACCTTCTGGACGACACCAAGATGATATCCCCCGCTTACTGGAAGACCGTCGGACCATGATGGATGGCGAACAGGACAAGAAAAAAGATCTCGGCAGGCGGCAAAGCAAAAAGGATCGCACCGCGACGGCCCTAGCGTGGGAGGCACTGCGGCTGTTTTCTACTCAGGGATATGAAGAAACGTCTGTCGAGCAAATCGCCGAAGCTGCCAATGTCTCCCGCAGGACACTGTTCCGATACTTTTCTGGCAAAGGGGACATCATCCTGGCCTGGACCAGCGACATGACACAGGCATTTAATGATGCGATTGCGTCTGCCAGTCCGGATGCTTCATTGCAGGATATGGTCCTTCTGGCCCTTCTTCCGGTTGTTCGACGGATCACCGCCAACCGGGAATACGCCTACGCGCTCGTACAACTCCTTGAGCACGAGCCCGCACTTAGGAGTGTCAGTCTGCAAAAATATGAGGAATGGGAAGAGGCGCTTGCCAAAGCCCTCATGGACCGCCTCCCCCCCACAGATATGCCATCACTGGCGGCGCGCCTTATTGCAAGGACCGCGATTGCAACTTATCGCACAGCTGTGGACGAATGGATGAAGACCGAAGGCTGTACAGATCTGGAACATATCCTGCGCCGTGCCTTCACGTTCCATCCTCTTCTCTGGATGGAAGACAGCCCTCTCAGCCTCGGCTGAAAGGGCTTTATTGCCTCAAAGATCCAGTTCAATCGTGAAGTGATACGTCCGTGGCAGCCCAGCAACCGCAGAGTTTGTAGCGCTTCCACCACCGTTGATGCTCGACGGGTAAACAGAAGCCCAGTAGCTCTGGTTCGTAACGTTATCGACGCCGAAGCGGAACACGAGAGGCTGATGATAAACGTGCGTTGCATAGCGCGCGCCCAGATCCAGCGTCACATAAGACGGAGCAAACGTGGTGTTATATACATTGGCCGCCCGGCGCCCCATGTAATGCACGTTCGCATTGACAGCGCCGCCTTTAAGAAATGGCAGTCGATAATCAATCAACATGTTCGCCATCAGAGGCGGCACGCCAACAACCTGCTTGTAGGACGTCTTGGCCACACCCGTGTTCAGTAGTTGAGCATCCAGCCAGGTCATACCGCCCAGAATGCTCAGATCCTGCGTCAGATTTCCTGAGGCCTGGAATTCAACGCCGTAATTCCGCTGCACACCGTAATTGGAATAAACATACGTAACAGGGTCTGTATAAGCGAATGAGCGAGACATTCTAAAGCCGGCAATATTCAGCTGCAGCCTCTTGGCCACCAAAATCTTGTAACCAACTTCATACTCTTCTGAACGCAGAGGAGCTGTCACTTCGTTTTCATTCACAGCACCTGCTGGCGCCGAAGTACCAGCCTGCAAGGACCGCCCCCAAGTGAAATAAGCCGTCTGATTGGCTGCCGGCTTATAAAGCAGACTTGTCATCGGGCTAAAGGCAGCGGCACGGCTGTAGGACGACGTTTTCGTGCCACTCGTCGCATAGTTATTGGTGCTCAGCCAACTCCAGGCCAGCGTCCCCATGATGGACCAGTGCTTGCCCAGAGAAATCGTATCCCCGGCCAGCAGGGACTGCGTCATGGTATCGGCAGATTTATAACGTCCGGAATAATAAGGCTGTGCACTCGGAAATCTCTGTGGGTTACCAATTGTCGCCTGTCCCAGAGTCAAAGTGCCGGTCGATGACGTCGGGTTGTAGTTCCCCATGACGTAGCCGTTGGTTCCAATCTCGATCTGGTGCTTCAGTGGGCCCGTATGGAACGATCCATTCAAATAAGCCGTATTGCTGCCCGCCACGAAATCATTCGCCGTCGTCGCAGCTGAGATTGTCTGACGGTAAAGTCCCGCAGAGTTCAGCAGCTGATTACCCGTACTGAAAACATTTCTGGCAGCATTCTGCCACATCCCACCCAGCTTCAGGCTCCAGTCATCATTGAAGTGATGAATGATCTTCATCAGGGCAGTATCGGTTTCCATGTTGTAACCAGCTTGCTTCTGACCATATCCCTTCTGACTAAGATCAGGAGCATCAGGTAGCTGAATAGTCGTTGCATACGAAAAGCCACCCGGATAGCCGCGTTGGGCATATGTGTACTGGCTGGCATCAATCTGAATGACTGTCCTCGGTGAAAGATGAATGTCGAAATCACCGCTCACCAGGTTACGCCGCAGGTGAGAGTCTGCGACGTACCCCTCTCCGTTCTGGTTCAACAGGTTCAGGCGGTAGCCGAACCACTTGTTGTGGCCGACCCGACCTGAGACATCGAGACTTTCCATGGGCGCGCCAATGGAATCAACACCCACAACAAAACGCTCTGTCTGTCGGTCCGTCGGGCGCTTCAATGTGAAGTCAAATGTGCCCGCCGGATTTTGCGGACCATACACCGCACCAGCCAACCCATTCAGAACCTGAACACTATCAAACTGCTCCGCAGCATAAGGTGTGGTGATGACCATGTTGAGGCCATCCATACGCGTGTTAGCGATAACGTCGCCCTCAAACCCACGGGACTGAGGCCGACTGGTATTCGGATCACCGCGCATTTCAAGCTGGGCAGATGGCACGAATGCAATCAGATCATTGATGTTTCTGGTCTGCTGGTTAACCAGAACGTCGTGGGGCACCACCATGACAGACATCGGCGTGTCCAGAATGGATCGCGTACCAAGGGGGCCAAGAGAGGCTTCCTTCGTGCGATATTCTGCTGCCGTGCCACTTCCGTTACGACGATGAACAGTGATATTCTCAGGCTCAGACGCGCGTACAGACTTCTTCGCGGCTGCTTCCGGAGTAGCTTTTTCTTTGGTTTCTGCCGCATAAGAGGGAACATTGCCCATGACAGATCCAGCCAGAAGGTACAAAGCCAGCCGCGAGAGTTTCATGCCTGAATCCTGTTCGTTGTTCTAAATTCTCCGCACCTTCTACATTTTGGCACTCAGTGCCACAATTTGAGTTTACTCAAACTGCCTGATGTGGCGATCTTTTGAGGCGCACTGTCTCTTCAGAAACACAGTTCGTCATGGTCCGCATTCCAGAACGCCGTTCTCTTAACTGGGATGTGCTGCTGGAAACCGCCAGAAAGCGGCTTTCTTTAATGCCCGATGTATCGTCCAGGCCTATGGAACACCATGAGCACACTACTCATGGCAAAAGCGCTTACGGCTGACAGAACGGCCTTCTCCCACGGCAAAAAGAAAGTAGACAGCGTCAGAATGGCTGCATCAATCATGATCTGAACGCGGCCGGCGTTCAGGCCACGGCTTTTCTGAAGCCAGAGCGTGATAACGCCTGTCCCGCCTACACCCGCCTGATGACGAGCCAATGAGAGAATACCCATCCCAATCACTGTCCCGCCGAATATCGCCGCGAACAGAGGCTGGACATACGCAAGCTCCATAACGCTCGGAATCACACTCGCGAGGGCAGTAATACCAAAACTGGCAATCGTGGTCTTAAGCGCGAAACGGGCCCCCATGGCGCGAACGGCAAAAAGAAGAAACGGTATGTTGATGACCGTAAACAGATTTCCAGGCGTCATGGGCACGATGTAGGATAGCAGCAAGGCAATACCTGCCACGCCACCGGTCACAAGCCCGGCCTTGTGCAGACACATCAGCCCCATCACAATCAGAGAACAACCAATCAGGAACGCATAAACATCTTCTGCGTGGGAGTGACGCAGCCCTGGGCCATAAGGCGAAGTCATATCCGGAAATCCAGTCGCTCGACGGCTAAAAGCTTCGAAAATAGCCGCGTCATATCCATGAGAATTTTCGCCAGATAGTGTAGTCTTTGCCCCCTGCACAGCCCCTTTCATTCTAAGGGAATATTGTTTCAATCGGGCTTCCCTATTCTTGTTTGAAACTGCTGATAGCAACCCGTTTGCGTATGTTTGGAAACACGCTTTCCACAGCTGGCGATTCTTGGACCCGCGTCATTATGAACGCACTGAGATCACAGATTTCCTGCGATACCGGGTTCGATAGCCGGACATTCGCGATATGCTCGTGAGCAACCTCCCCTTGGCGAAGGCAAACCGAGAGAAATTTTCCGGAAATCTCGCAACAAAGTCCGAGGTTTTGTCTCTCTGTTACAATGGTGACCAATTTTCGCCACATCGGGAGACCTTTGATGGCGCATTACGAACGGAGTTTTTTATGTCCACCAAGACTAAACGATCTGTAGCTCTGCTGATGGGCTTGGCACTCGCTATCGCCCCTACAATAGCGAGTGCTCAGGGAGGTCCAGGAGGCGGCCGTGATGGCGGTGGCCCAGGTGGCGGCGGGGGACATCGCGACGGTGGTGGCCCGAATGGCGGTGGGGGACATCGTGACGGTGGCGGCCCAGGCGGTGGTGGAGGCGGCCAAGGGGGAAATGGTTATCGTGGAGGCCCCGGCGGGGGCGGCGGTGGTTTCCGTGGCGCAGGCCCTCATCGCGGCATGTGGCGCTCTGGTGATCGTTACAATGGCGGGGGCGTGTTTGTTGATAGCTGGCACAGATACCCAGGCCTTTATGCCCCACCCCCGGGATATCGCTGGATTGATTACGGTGGAAGCTTTCTCCTCGCCGCAATCACAACGGGCATCATTAGTAACGTCATTATGGGCAATGTGAACGGCCCAGCGGTGGTCGCTCCGACGCCGTATCCGAGCTACGGGCCGACCCCCGCTCCATACCCCGCACCTGGATACTAATTTCCAAGTTTGACAAAAGGCGCGTTGAAGACGACGCGCCTTTACGAGCATTTTCCATAATAAACATCACAGACGGCCATCAGATATCGGCGGCCATACACCGTCCTAGACGGACTGCCCTTGCCCAGCGGTGAGAACCAAAAGTCAATTGTTTGAACTAATTCAACGGCTGCGGAGGCTCTTCCAATGGAGGAGGCTCTGTTGGCAAAGGTGACGGTGGCATTTGGGGCGGAGGCGGTCGCGGGGTTGGTAGATCAACCACCCCTGCACTGACCGTCTTCAGACCAAACGGCGGATACGGTGAAGGCCCCGGCTCTTCTGGCAACTCCACATCTGGCCATTCGTCTGGCTCTGGCGTTTCTTCTTCCTCAGATGGGTCATCAACCATCGGATCACCATCTGGAAATAATGGATCCTTCGTACCCGGATAATCCATTCGTAAGACAGATTTGGAAAGTGCTGTGCTGATCAGGATCGACATGTTCGCCTCCTACAGGGTGAACACTAAATTCTTCACCACAGCAAAGGTTCAAATTATCTCAAAAGAAACCTGATAGGCGCCTGATATATGAGCGCGCCGGGAGAACGGAGAAGCAAAGCGACGGAGGTCACTTTCTTCTAATATACTGCATGCCTCCCCAGTGACGGACACGGCGGTATTGGAAACGGCATCCGCACACGTCAGTTTTCTTTGCGGCCCGGATTGTCCCGTAGTACACTTGTCCTTATGCGCTACCTTCCTCTTTTTGCCCTCATTTCTCTTTCCGCATGCTCGTCAGCCCCGTGGTTGACTGGCCAGACAGACAGCCATTGTGTGCGTGAGCAGATGCTTACCGGGACACAGGGCAATCCTCTTCCCTTTAGCCATGCCATGCAGGTGTGTGCGGTCGCAGCGCAGAAGAACAACGACGGCCATCCAAGACCTCTCGATCTCAGAGACGATGCGACACTGCAGGCGATGGCAGAAAACCCGGATTACAACACGACCTCTGCCTCATTTGTTCACCGAGAGGCAAAAACGAAGGTTCCAGGCGGTGTTCGAAGAGTGAATATCAACTAAAAACTCCCTACTCAGGGGAAGAGGTATGGACACGAAATTTTTCAGGATGCGAGAAATAAAGCAGCTTTAATAAGATTTTTATGCATAAAATTCATATAAGTAGCGGGCATTATCTTTTATAATCGCAACAAATAAATATACGCTTTGGATAGTATTTTACATTCTGAGTAACATTTTATTTTACTCCATTCAGATGTTTTCCCTTGCATCTCAAACGCAATACCCCCATTGTCTTTTTAGCGGGTGCTTTTACTGGGGTAACCGGCGCATGTTGCGCCATTCTTTCTCCGTAAAAGTTATGATTTCGTGTGTGTTTTGTGCACGACCGCTATTGTTAAAAAAGGAGCCTCGTTATGGCAACAGGCACCGTAAAATGGTTTAACTCCACCAAAGGCTTCGGCTTCATTCAGCCGGACAATGGTGGTCAGGACGCGTTCGTTCACATCTCTGAACTTGAGCGTGCCGGCATCCACACCCTCAACGAAGGTCAGCAGGTCTCTTACGAGCTCGAAGCTGGCCGTAACGGCAAGACGTCTGCAGTAAGCATTAAGGCTCTTTGAAGCTTTAATCAGCAGCTCGTCTGTGCGAAAAGCCGCTCTTCGGAGCGGCTTTTTTTATGCCTGAACGCCAAATCTTAATTTAGGCGTATATGCTCCTTAGCCACGTTAACGCCGCACTCCCTACAACTCGCCAGATTCAGATTTTTGGCGCCTCAAACAAATACAGAAAAAATATTTTACGTGTCATCAATGGTAGAAACAGATATGTGCAAATATAATTTTATTGCCGTGTATCTCTACTGATTTGAAGAAGGTTCTGTATGGCGCTATCCGCTCAAAAGAAAGAATGGATGGGTTTGTTCTTTGCAATCTTTCTTGTCACGACCTTAGCAATATTTGGGTGGATCGGATGGCAGAAAGTATCTGGGGATGATTCCATCACACATGTCACCATCGCAAAAATCGTCTCTGTAGACAAAATCAATGCGGATTTGGGTGCACCAACCTCATACAAAATAACGTATGACCTGCACGGAACAATGATCAGTAATTATTTTACGGATGATTGGTACCAGACACACAAAACAAGAAAGCATTTTCTTGTCACATACAGAATGTCGAACGGCTACCATATCGACAGCATTCGTTAATATCGAAATTTACAATCCACAGAGAGGGCTATTCATCGCCCCCTCCGCACAGTGCAGGATCAGGCCAAGCCTTCTTCCTGCAGCGCCCGCTTTGCAGACGGACGAGACATCACCCTCTCCCGCAATGTCCATGCTTTACGGTGATGAGAAATATCCAGTTTCTTGAAAACAGCCCACGTCATGATAACAGCTGCGTAAGCGTCGGCTTGCGTGAAGTCGTCTCCAAGCCAGTAAGCTTTGTCGTCAGACAGCATATCCTCGAACTGCGTCATCCGCCGATGGATTTGTGCATGAACAGACTTCTCAGCCTCATCCGTCAGGTTCGGGGCAAACAGGCCACCGAATGCGCTGTGCAGATCACCACAGAACCCGAGAGCTTCCTGCAGCCTCGCTCGTTCCAGGGAGCCGTAGGCTGGACGAAAAGCCAGAACGTCCGAATGATCTCCAATATACTGAAGAACTGCCGAATTCTGGGTTAAAACAACGCCCGGCTCAATCTCGATTGCCGGTACGGCTCCTCGTGGATTGATGGCAAGATAATCTGCGCCGGTCTCTGTTGTCTTCGTGGTCGTATCTACTTTTTCAAGCGTATACGGCTGACCGATTTCATTCAGAATAATATGCGCGGCAAGCGAACACGCACCAGGCTTATAGTAAAGCTTCATAATCACTTCTCCATTGCGCGAATACGCAGGGAATAGAATGATCTTATTCCTCATCCGAGAAAAGGCGGGAAATATCCCGCCTTCTTTATGCGAAAAAAACTCAGGGCTGCTTTTCAAAAGCTCCAGCAATGGTCAGGCTAACGTCATCGCCAACATAGGGAACATACTTTTTGACGCCGAAGTCACTGCGATGGATTGTTCCAGTAGCCTGGAAGCCAACCGTATAAGCCTTGTCCATCGGGTTCACACCAGCGCCAACGAAGTGCACATGCAGAACAACGGGCTTCGTCGTGCCATGAAGTGTCAGATTACCACTGACAACTGCATCTTCAGCACCTGCCGGGGAAACTTCCGTCGAGACGAAAGTCGCATCCGGATATTTCGCAGCATCAAACCACTCATTGTTTTTCAGCTCATCCGTCAACACCGAGCTGGATGTCGCCACGCTGGAAACTGGAATTGTCACGGAAAGCTTCGATTTCTCCGGATGGCTGGCATCCAGCTTCAGGCTGCCACTCACGTTGGAGAACTGTCCCGAATAGTAGGAAAAACCAAAGTGCAGGACTGAAAAATTGACCTGGGTATGGCCAGCTTCAACCTTGTATGAGCCACTCTTCACATCGGCCGGCGCAGCGGCAATGGCACTAGTGGATACAGCAGCGCAAGCAAGAGCTGCAAAAGCACCAGAGAGTATTTTCTTCATGGGAGGATCTTTCTTTTTTGAATTGAAACAGAAGCAAGTTCAACCGAAGCGGAAGCCGGACAACGCCTTCCCCATGACGGTATCACTATAATCTCGGACACCCGGGTCCGTTCCTGCCGCACCCGCTACAAACATCAATGGTAACAGATGCTCGGCCTTCGGATGGCAGTCTTGAGCAAACGGAGCTTCTACCCATCGCGCCAGCCGGGACGAACGCTGGTCAGGCTTTTCACTTACAGCCCCATAAAGCCAGTCATCGAAATGCCGAGACTGCTCGTCCGCCTCTGCGTCTGGACGCAGAAAACGTCGCAGATTGTGATACGTCATCCCAGCCCCCACCAGCAGCACGTTTTCATCTCGTAGCGGGGCCAAAGCTCTGCCGATTTCCATCACGTCCTCAGCCGTCGCATTCAACGGCAAGGAGATCTCGACGACAGGAATATCGGCTTTTTCGAACGCCAGCATGAGCGGAATGAACACTCCGTGGTCAAACCCACGATAGACATCTCCACCACTCGCAATTCCAGCCTTTGCAAGAAGCTTCTGGATGTATTCAGCAAGCTTCGGAGAGCCTGAGGCCGGATACTGGAGCTGATAAGTGTGGGCAGGAAAGCCGTAATAATCATAGATCAGTTGGGGATGGGTACCGGTTGTCACAGTAACCCGGTCAGTCTCCCAATGCCCTGACATGACGACCAAAGCAGCGGGACGCTGAGGCAACGTAGCAGCGACCCCACGCAAATGCTCCGCCATTCGATCCCAGACATCCGGCCAGTCCATGAAAAAGCAGGGACCACCCCCATGAGGAATAAAAATAGCAGGCTGGCGTTCTATCGGCCCTGTCTGCCTCGAATTATCCGTCATGAGAAACTCCGTCGCCAGTCGATCCGCCGCGAAGGTTGTCATCAAACTGCGACAACGATAATCCTGACTACAGGAAAGTCATCTGGCACCAGGAGTGTGAAGTGCTCGACCGGATTACCAGTATGCAAGCCTTCGTTCGGGTGGTGGGACAAGGAAGCTTTGCTGCTGCCGCACGGTCTCTGGGCCTATCCCAGACGATGGTGACAAAACACGTGTCAGCGCTCGAAGCCCATCTGGGCGTGGCACTTTTCCATCGCAGCACGCGCCGTCTCTCACTGACTGAATCTGGGCAACTCTATCTCGATCGGTGCCAGAAACTCCTGAGCAGCCTTGAAGACATGGAGCAGGAAGTCACCGCAGGCGCAGCCGAGCCCCGCGGGCTGCTGCGCATGAATACGCCCGTATCTTTCGCCATTCGCCATGTCGCACCTCTCCTGCCAGAGTTCAGCCAGAAATACCCTTTGGTGACAGTCGAACTGGGCGTGGATGATCGCCGCGTCGATCCTATTGCTGAAGGGTGGGATTTAACTCTCAGGATCGGCCATCTGTTGCCCAGCAGCCTCAAAGCCCGGCGTCTGGCCCATATCAATTTCACGCTTTGTGCCGCCCCCTCCTATCTGGCCAAACATGGCACTCCAGCCACGGTCAGTGACCTCGAACATCACACCTGCCTCGGCTACACCCTCAGCGACCCCGTGGGCACCACACGCTGGAGTTTCGGACGCCGGGGAGAACGGACCATTCCGGTCAAAAGCAGTTTGCGCTCCAATAATGGAGACGTTCTGCGCACGGCAGCATTGGCTGGCCAGGGCATTCTTTATCAGCCGACATTTATTGTCGCCGATGAGCTTCAGTCAGGCCTTCTCAAACCTCTCACGCTCGATACTCCCTTGCTTGAAGGGCCAGATCTGCATGCAGTGTATGTGCCCACAACGCACGTACCGCTCAAAGTCCGAGTGATGATCGATTTTCTGGCGGCACGATATGCGCCCGTTCCTCCATGGGAGCGAGCAGGTCATCAGTCCTGAAGGCGATATCTGGCTCTCACCAGCACATCCTGTTCAAACATTTGCAGCACGTCCCGCTGCTCCTGAACACTCACAAGAACGACCACTCCGCGAATTGTCGATCTCGCCCCCGTCACATGATCCTGAAAAACTTGCGCCAAGACCATCGACAGCCCCTCTCGCGAGCAGCAGGAACACCCGATGCCGTGTCTCTTGCGAAATGGAGAGGGTGCCGGCAAGGACACTACGTCTGACCAGCCCTCTTCCGGTACATCTGCTACAAGAACGACGTCTGCCCTGCGCGATGACGGCCAGTTAGAAAGATCCGTGACAACCGAGAGAAAGAGCTGAGACATCAGTTATTCAACCGACCGCTTGGCGCCGCAACAGGGTGGCGCCCCCATGTGTTGGTGACAATAACGCCAGCCATAACAATGGCACCGCCAACGAGGGTGCGGAACGTCGGAATCTCGTGGGTCAGAATATAGGCCAGAACCATCGTGACAGGCGGGAGCAGATACAGCAGCGCAGCGCCCCGCGTAGCTCCCAGATGCCCGATCACAAAAGCCCAGGCAGCATATCCGATTGCGGCGGGGAAAATGCCCAGTTCCAGCACGGATGCCCGTCCTGCCCATGATGCATGAGAAAAGCTGGTCAATCCTTCTGGAAGCCATGGCAGCAGGAACAGAGCACCACTGATCAAAATATAAGCGATCGTTGTGAGAGCACCGTACCGGCGGATCAGCCCTTTCTGAAGATTCGTGTAGAGCGCTCCGCAAACAGCAGCTCCGAACACGAATGTCGCACCTGAACCGAAGGACAATCCGCCAGACTGCCCTTGGGCGATCAGGACAACTCCGGCAAAACTCAGAATGGATCCCGCCCATCCCAGAAGAGACATGCGCTCACCAAGAAACGCCATGGCGATAAGCCCGGCCATAAGGGGCGCTGCACTAATCAGAAGGCTCGCGGCCCCCGCAGAGACTGTCACTTCGCCGCAGTTAAAAAAGATATTGTACAGCGTGATGCCCACCGCACCGCATCCCAGAACCTGCGGAATATCCGCTTTCTGCAGACGAGCTGGGCGTTTCCAGAGCAGCCAGCCACCCGCAGCAATGGCGGCGATGGCATATCGTACGGCCGCGAGCGGGATAGGTGCGAAGTCATGCAGGGCAATACGCACAACCGGATACGCACTGGCCCAGGACAGAATGGCGACTGCTATAAAGAGTGGAAGGAAACGACCAACTGAATTTGTCATTGCTGTTCCGCGAGAAGGGATTCCCAATTCAGGGAGATGCACCACATATGACAGGCCTGTTAAAAGAAGGACAGGACAGATCCGGTTTGCCAGCAGCTTCCCTCAACCGTTATACAGGCAGGCCTCCATGCTGGGCCCGACTGCCTAGCATAATATCCTGTCCTGATTTTATTCCTGAAGAGCGCCTCAATGTCCTCACGTCCCCATCTGCTTGATGCCCTGTCAGACCAGGTTCTGCTGTGTGACGGTGGTATGGGATCGCGCGTGCAGATGCTCGATCTGGAAGTTGAGAAAGACTACTGGGGGCAGGAAAACTGCACAGAAATCCTGAATCTTTCCCGCCCTGAGCTGGTTCGTGAAATTCATCGCGGCTATTTCGAAGCTGGCGCGGATATGGTCGAGACCAACACGTTTGGTGGCTCGATCGTCACGCTTGCTGAGTTCGACCTCCAGGACCGCAGCCGCGAAATCAACCGTGTTGCTGCCACGCTGGCCCGAGAGGCGGCAGAGACCTTCTGTGACGGCCGCCATCGTTACGTCATGGGCTCCATCGGCCCAGGCACAAAACTGCCAACGCTTGGCAACATCGATTATGACACGCTTGAAGCTGGGCTGATTGAACAATGCCGTGGCCTGATTGACGGCGGTGTCGATGGGTTCCTGATTGAGACGTGTCAGGACACGCTCCAGATCAAAGCTGCCGTCAACGCAGCCAAAGCCGCAAGGATCGAACTCGGGTCGGACGCTCCCATTTTCGTACAGGTAACGGTTGAAACCACCGGCACCCTCCTCGTTGGACCCGACATCGCTGCGGCAGCCACAACCGTCAACGCGCTGGACGTCCCGTCTTTGGGCCTGAACTGTGCGACCGGCCCTCAGGAAATGGCAGAGCACGTCCGCTGGTTGTCTGAAAACTGGCCGGGCCTGATTTCCATGCAGCCCAATGCCGGTCTCCCGGAACTGGTAGACGGTAAAACGGTCTATCCTCTCAGCCCGGACGAAATGGCTATGTGGATGGAGCGTTTCATCCGTGAAGACGGACTCAACCTGATTGGCGGGTGCTGTGGAACGTCCACTCCTCATATTCAGGCTCTGGACGGCATGCTGCGTCGCGTGGGTGGCGAAAAATACCGTCCGGCTCCGGTCAAGCGCAGCACGATCTGGATGCCGTCTGTATCCAGCCTCTACTCGCAGGTGCCGCTGAGGCAAGAAAACAGCTACTTCTCGATCGGCGAGCGCTGCAACGCCAACGGCTCCAAGAAATGGCGTGAACTTCAGGAAGCGGGCGACTGGGATGGCTGCGTCGCCGTCGGCCGGGAACAGGCTGCCGAAGGCTCCAACGCTCTGGACGTCTGCACGGCATTCGTTGGCCGAGACGAAGTTGCCGAGATGAACGAAGTCGTCACGCGCTTCACGTCATCCGTGAATGCGCCTCTGGTCATCGATTCAACCGAAACGCCAGTCATTGAGGCAGCTCTGAAGCTGCATGGTGGCAAGCCAATCATCAACTCAATCAACTTTGAGGATGGTGAAGATCAGGCGCATGCCCGCATGAAGCTGGCAAAGAAGTTCGGCGCCGCGATGATTGCCCTGACCATTGACGAAGTGGGCATGGCCAAGACGCCAGAAGACAAGCTGCGCATTGCAGAACGTCTGGTTGATTTCGCCTGCAATCAGTATGGGCTGCCCCAGTCCGACCTGATGATCGATCCGCTGACCTTCACCATCGCAACCGGCATGGAAGACGACCGTAAGCTCGGCGTCTGGACGCTTGAGGGTATTCGGATGATCCGGGATAAATTCCCTGACATCCAGATCGTGCTGGGTCTTTCGAACATTTCCTTTGGTCTGAACCCTGCGGCGCGTGCAGTTCTGAATTCAGTCTTTCTGGACCATGCCGTCAAAGCAGGCATGACCGGCGCGATCGTACATGTTTCAAAAATCCGTCCGCTGCACCTGATTGCACCGGAAGAAGTGAAAGTCGCGGAAGACCTGATCTTTGACCGTCGGACTGCCGATTATGATCCGCTCCAGAAGCTCCTAGAGCTTTTTGCTGGCCGAAAAGCTGCGGATGCCGTCAAGAAGCGCCGCGCTGAAACGCCCGCAGAACGCCTCAAAGACCGGATTGTAGACGGGGACCGTAAAGGCATCGAGGACGACCTGGATGCCGCCATGCAGGATATGGCTCCGCTCGACATCATAAATACCGTTCTGCTGGACGGCATGAAAGTCGTAGGCGAGCTCTTCGGGTCTGGCAAAATGCAGCTTCCGTTTGTGCTGCAATCTGCCGAGACCATGAAAACAGCCGTAGCCTGGCTTGAGCCGCACATGGAGCGCAAAGAAGGCCAGCATCGCGGCACGATGGTTCTTGCTACGGTGAAGGGTGACGTCCACGATATTGGCAAGAACCTTGTGGACATTATCCTGACCAATAACGGCTATCAGGTGATCAACCTCGGCATCAAAGTGCCCTTGGCTGACATGATGGCTGCGGCCAAGGAACATAATGCTGACGCTATCGGCATGTCAGGGCTTCTCGTAAAATCCACCGTCATCATGCGTGAGAACCTCGCGGAGATGAAACGGCAGGGCTTCGATGTTCCCGTTATTCTTGGTGGCGCGGCCCTGACCCGAAACTACGTCGAAGAAGAATGCGCCCTGTCTTACGGAGACGGCGAGCCAGGCCGCGTCGCATACGCCAGAGATGCATTTGATGGATTGTCCCTGATGGACAAGATCGCGCAAAAAGAGTTTGACGGCTATCTGGGGGCGATCCAGAGCCGCCGTGCGGGCAAGGCAAGCCGCAAGAATGCGCGTGCTCCGGAAAGTGCTGAAACTCGTGGCTTCGGCACAGTTGATCCTGCCGCTGCCCGGGAGCGTCGCAATCGGATCTCAGGCGAACTGCCTCCTCTCACGCCACCTTTCTGGGGCGCCCGGGTTGTGGAAGCTGCGCCTAATGCCGTGCTGCCATTCCTGAATGAACGCTCACTCTATCAGTTCCAGTGGGGCTTCCGGAAACAGGGACGCTCCCTTGAGGAGTTCATGGAGTATGCGAAGATGGAACTTCGCCCCGTCCTGAAGCGCATGCTGGCGCTCAGTGCGGAGCAGGAAATCCTTCGCCCGCAGGCCATCTATGGATACTGGAAAGCTGCTGGTGACGGAAACGATCTCATCCTGTTTGAAGAAGATGGCAAGACAGAAGCCGCACGCTTCACACTGCCCCGCCAGCCGAAGGACGACGGCGAGTGCATCGCGGACTTCGTGCGTGACATCAATGATGAGCACCGCGACGTTGTTGGGCTTCAGGTTGTCACTGTCGGGCAGAAAGCGTCAGACCTTGCCCGGGAATGGTTCGAGGCCAATCGCTATCAGGATTACCTCTATCTGCATGGCCTTTCGGTCGAGATGGCGGAAGCCATGGCTGAATACACCCACAAACGGATCCGTGCAGAGCTTGGTTTTGCGGCGGAAGATGATCGTGACATGGAGAAAATGCTCTCCCAGTCCTATCGTGGGTCACGCTATTCCTTCGGCTATCCTGCCTGCCCCCGCCTTGAGGATCAGGAACCGATCCTGCGCCTTCTGGATGCCGAGCGCGTCGGGATTTCCCTGTCTGACGGGTTCCAGCTTCATCCTGAGCAGTCAACGTCTGCTCTCGTGGTGCTGAATCCGCGCGCCAAATACTTCACTGTCTGACTCAACGGAGAACCACGGTCATGGCATCACAGCAAATCGGCGGGCTTCTTGCCCAGCTTCGACTCATCAACGGTGAACGTGGCTTCTTCGCCAATTTTTTTGGCCTCTTTTGCGTGGCCTGTCTTTTGGGATTGGCCAACATGTTCAGCCGCTCTGTCCTGCACGCAGATATGGGCTGGCTGCTCAAACCACTCATGGTGGTCATGGCCCTGTATTTCTTTCTTCCCTATCTCCTGTTGCTCATCATTGACCGACGCAGCACCAACTGACGTTCAGTCATCCTACACTTCCAAAAAGACGCCCCAATATGGGGCGTTTTTCATATCTGCACTCCGTGAGAGCGCTGCATATAGATTGTCTTTTCATCTGTCGGATTTATAATAATTTTACAAAATTGAAGATTTTTCATTTCGGATATTCCATGACAGTTCTTTCCCCCTCCGCAGAAGAACGCCTGCACACTGTTCTCTCCCGGCTTGAAACACGGCTGGGCAGCCGGATCAGCAGGGCCCCTTCTGTGCTGGAAGAACATAGTCACGGTGAAGCCATGGAAGCAGCTCGCCTGCCCGGAGCTGTCATCTTCGCTGAAAGCACGGACGATGTTTCAACCGTTCTGAAGGAATGTCATGCCTCCCGCGTTCCTTTAGTCGCGTTTGGTGCTGGCACTTCTGTTGAAGGGCATGTCACACCGCCAGAACACGCCATCAGCCTCGATCTCTCCCGTATGACCGGCATTGTGGAGATGAACCCGGAAGATCTGGACTGCCGTGTACAGGCTGGTCTCACCCGACAGGCTCTCAACACACAGATCCGCGATACCGGACTTTTCTTCCCCGTCGATCCAGGCGGTGAAGCCACTCTAGGCGGCATGTGCGCGACCCGCGCTTCCGGAACTGCAGCCGTGCGCTATGGCACGATGAAGGAAAACGTGCTGGGTCTGACTGTCGTGCTTGCAACAGGCGAAGTGATCCGAACCGGAGGGCGCGTCCGCAAATCTTCCACCGGTTATGATCTGACGTCCCTCTTCATCGGCTCTGAAGGCACGCTCGGGATTATTACGGAAATCCAGCTCAAACTGCATGGCCGCCCTGACACCCTCTCCGCTGCAGTTTGCCAATTTGAATCTTTGAACGATGCTGTTCAGACTGCAATGGAAATCATCCAATGCGGCATTCCGATTAACCGTGTGGAATTAATGGATAGTGTTCAGATGGATGCATCCATCCGATACTCCAAACTGACCGGCTATCGCCCCCTGACAACGCTATTTTTTGAATTTGCAGGCGCGCCTGCTGCCGTACAGGAACAGGTGACAGCGACCCAGGAGATTGCTCTCGCAAACAATGGGCTTGGTTTTGCCTGGGCCGAGAGCGCGGAAGACCGGGCACGTTTGTGGAAAGCGCGCCATGACGCCTACTGGGCCGCAAAAGCCATCGATCCAACCGCCCGGGTCATCTCAACAGACTGCATTGTTCCAATCTCACGACTGGGGGAGCTGATTGCCGGTGTCTCAAGCGACATTGCCGCATCCGGTCTTAAGGCCCCTCTTCTGGGCCACGTCGGAGACGGAAATTTCCATACGCTCATCATCACCGAACATTCCCCGGAAGGGTATGCTCAAGCGCTGGACCTAGACCGGAAAATTGTCGGTCGGGCGCTGGCTCTCGGGGGTTCCTGTAGTGGCGAGCACGGTGTTGGACTGGGGAAACTGGAGTTTTTGGCTCAGGAGCACGGTGAAGGCTCACTCGGCGTCATGCGTGCACTGAAGAATACGATGGACCCTCACCATATTCTCAATCCGGGAAAGCTGCTTCCCAACGGGCCCGTTTATCGGGGATAACACAACCCTTCTGAATTCTGCTTTTACGGACCCTGCCTGCAATGTCTTCAGCTTCTGCCGCGCTCCCGGATGTCGTTCTGATTGGAGGCGGCATCATGAGCGCAACGTTCGCCGCCCTCCTCAAAGAACTGTCCCCCGAACTCTCCATTACGCTGTTCGAAACGCTTGAACAGTGTGGGCAGGAAAGTTCAAAGGCCTGGAACAATGCCGGGACCGGACACGCAGGAAACTGTGAACTGAATTACACGCCGCAGCGTGCAGATGGCAGCGTGGATATTTCCAAGGCTCTCGCCGTCAACACTGAGTTCGATATTTCGCGCCAGCTCTGGGCGCACTGGGTACGGACCGGCCGCATTGCAGATCCGGGCACGTTCATTCACGCCTGCCCTCATGTCAGTCTTGTCTGGGGTGAAGCTGACGTTGCTTTCCTTAAAGCGCGCCACACCGCCATGGCGAACCATCACTGCTTTGACGGAATGGAATATAGCGAAGATCCTGCTGTCATTGCGAGTTGGGCCCCTCTTGCGATGGAAGGTCGGGATCTGTCTATTCCTGTGGCGGCCACCCGCATTAAAAGCGGAACGGATATCGATTTCGGGGCCCTGACCAGAAGCCTTCTCTCTGGCTTGCAGACCGCCCCCGGCTTCCACAGCTTTTATCGTCATCGCGTGACGGACCTGACCAAAACAACTGATGGTCGTTGGCGTGTCACTGCCGTCAATATGCAAACCGGGGCACACAGGTCTGTCCTGACGCGGTTTGTATTTATCGGCGCAGGCGGTGCAGCACTGCCGCTCCTTCAGAAATCCGGTATTCCTGAAGCACGCCGATACGCAGGCTTCCCAGTGAGCGGCTTGTGGCTGCAATGCAACAACCCTACCATCACAAAGCGCCATCATGCGAAGGTTTATGGAAAAGCGCCCGTCGGATCTCCGCCGATGTCTGTCCCACACCTGGATACGCGGGTGATCGACGGGAAATCCTGCCTTCTTTTTGGTCCGTATGCGGGGTTTTCCACCAAACTTCTCAAGAGCGGCTCCTGGATGGATTATTTCCACTCCTTGAACAGCAGCAACATCATTCCAGCCATGACCGCAGGCAAAGATAATCTGTCGCTCCTGAACTATCTGGTGCGCGAAGTAACACAGAGCGACCACAAGCGCTTCCAGTCGCTTCTGAACTTCTATCCGCAGGCTGATGAAAGCCAGTGGACGAAAATTGTGGCTGGGCAGCGTGTTCAGATCATCAAGCCGGACAAAGGCCTTCATGGTGTCCTGCGCTTCGGCACAGAGCTGGTCCGCAGTTCCGATCAATCGCTTGTTGCAATTCTCGGTGCATCGCCGGGCGCATCCATCGCAGCCTCAGTAGCTCTGCAAGTCGTGGAAAAATGCTTTCCTCAGAAGATTTCTTCAAATGAGTGGCTGCCACGTCTTAAAGTGATTTTTCCCGCCTATGGGGTGGATCTGAAACAGAACGCTACCCTTTGCCGCGAATTACGTACGAACACCGCTGCTACCTTGAATATTGATGCCTGAGTGCGTCTAAAATTGTAGAAAAGCATCTATCCGTTGTGTATACACAACATTAATGCATAACCGTATTGCTCTTTTCCGGGCTGAACGAGGTCTTTCGCGTAAAGACCTCGCTGAAGCCGTAAAGGTTAACCCCCAGACGATCGGCTATCTGGAACGCGGCGATTACAAACCCAGTCTGGAACTCGCGATGAAGATCTGTGCGGTTCTGGAAGCAGAGGTCGAAATGGTTTTCTCTCTGACGCCATTTGATTCACTTGTCGAACAGATGCGCGCGCGCATGGAGGCTGGAAAACAGTGACATTCTCTCCTCGCCCCACTGACAAATTTTTCAGCGTCATGGACAATGTAGCCAATATCATTGGCCGTCCTGTTTTCTGGCTTGGGGGACTGTTTCCAGACGGGACACCCGTGTCACCGACAAGCACAATTCCCCTCTGGAAACCTGTCACGATTGCAGTCTGCGCGACCATACTTTTTCTAAGCGCAATATTCCTGCTGAGCCCCGGCTGGATGATGTCAGTATTCTTCATCAGCGGAACGTTTCTTTTAAATATTTGCGCCCGGATAAAACTGCAGCATCCTTTATACAGACTGAGTGCTTGGGACAGGGATGAACGAGAGCAGCAAACCATCCTGATATGCCGAAACTCTGCCCTCATCGTGATGAGTGCAGGAGCTGTCATTATGCCTCTGTTACTGGCTTTTACGCTCATTCATGACCAGTTTCAGCTGAGCCAACTGAAAACAATCAGCCTCATTACTCAAACTTTCCTCTGCCTGAATTATCTTGTGATCCTCGCGTCGGCAGCACAAATTGGCACACTCGCCTGGCTGGAACGCGATCAGCCATCATCACCGGATGCCGCCTGAAATTCCAGTTTTTCCTGGCAAGCCCAAAACATAAAAAAGGCCGGCCTTCGTCCCCCGACGAATAGACCGGCCATATCAAGCAGACCTGAAGAGCGGTCAGGCTGCCTGAACTGTATCAACCTTTGGCTTGCTGGCGCGCACTGGGGCAGCACTCGCTGCATGCGGCGTCAGGGTGCGCTGAACTGCATTCTGCCAGCCGTCCAGCATGATGCGGCGCTGTGCAGGATCCATACGCGGCGAGAACAGACGCTCCTGCGCCCAGGTTGCCGCAACTTCTTCCAGGCTACCCCAGACACCAACATACAACCCGGCAAGGAAAGCAGCGCCAACGGCCGTGGTCTCAACGTTTACAGGGCGCTCCACATCGGCCTTGAGCATGCTGGCGAGGAACTGGGCGAACCAGTCGTTAGCGGCCATGCCACCGTCAATACGCAACGTCTTGGCCCGCATCGCACCGTCCTGACGCATGGCGTGAACGAGGTCATAGGTCTGGTACGCAACAGATTCCAGCATCGCACGGGCAATATGTGCCTGCGTCGAGCCCAGCGTGAGACCACAGATCATGCCGCGTGCTTCAGGATCCCAATGTGGCGCGCCAAGCCCAACAAAAGCTGGCACCATGTAAACGCCATGGCTGTCCGGAATACGGGTTGCCATATCATCGGTCTGTGACGCATGCGTGATCAGTTGCAGACCATCACGCAGCCACTTGATGCCGGCGCCTGCCACGAAGATGGATCCTTCGAGAGCATAGGTCGTCTTATTGCCAATCCGGTAACCAATGGTCGTCAGCAGACGGTTATTGGACTGAATTGGCTTCTCGCCTGTGTTCAGGAGCATGAAGCAGCCCGTACCATAGGTCGCTTTCGCCATGCCTTCTTCAAAACAGGCCTGCCCGATCAGAGCAGCATGCTGGTCACCCGCCATACCACCGATCACGATGGATTCACCAAACAGGTCAGGCTCTGTTTTGCCAAACAGGCCGCTGTTATCCTGGACTTCAGGCAGAAGCGCACGAGGCACATTGAACAGGTTCAGCAGTTCATCATCCCACTGAAGGGTGTGAATGTTGAACAGTGAGGTGCGGCAGGCATTCGTGATGTCGGTTGCATGGCGTTTGCCACCCGTCAGACGCCACAGAAGGAAGCTGTCGATCGTGCCTGCAGCCAGTTCCCCTGCTTCAGCGCGCTTGCGGGCACCTGCAACGTTATCAAGAAGCCAGGCAATCTTGCTTGCTGAGAAATACGGGTCCAGCAGAAGGCCAGTCTTATCACGCACAATTTCTTCGGCGCCCTGCTCACGCAGGCGATTGCATTCCTGAGCCGTCCGGCGATCCTGCCAGACAAGCGCATTATGAATGGGCTTGCCGGTCTTGCGGTCCCAGACCACGACTGTTTCGCGCTGATTGGTAATGCCAATCGCAGCAATCCGCCCAACACCACCAGCCGTGGAAATCGCTTCACGCGCCGTCTCGAGAACGTCTTCCCAGATATCTTCCACGTCATGCTCGACCCAACCCAGCTCAGGATAGTGCTGGGGGAATTCGCTACGTGAAATGGACACGGCGCGTGCATTGCTGTCGAAAACAATACTGCGGGTCGATGTCGTGCCCTGATCGATCGCGAGAATGTAGTCTTTCTTTGCCATGCTACTTACTCCGGAAACGGACAGATCAAGAGACCTTGTCGATGACGGGACCTGTCGAGGCAGGTACGGAAGGGTTCGAAACGACGAGCACAGGCTCGGCTAGGTTTAGCGCTTCAGATGATGGCGCAGATGCTACCACAGAAATCCGAGGCATGAAGGGGCGAAGACCATACTGGTAGATCGCGGCACCAATCGGACCACCGACCATTGGCGCTGCAATGGGCACCCACCAGTAGTTGGACGGAGCCGGAATGGCAGCCTGCCCCCACCCTGCAAAGAAGCAGAACAGGCGTGGACCAAAGTCACGAGCCGGATTGATGGCCCAGGCTTCCAGATACCCGGCAGACGCACCAATAATAGCAACGAGAAGACCAATGATCAGCGCACCGGAATTCGCCTGCGGAGCCTGCGTATTGTACTGGCAGGTCACGGCGAAAATACCGAACACCAGAATACCGGTCAGAACAGCCTCATCCCAAAACGCATGAGCGACACTGATGAAATCGCCCGGATGCGTGAAGAACACACCAGCAGAGCCGCCATCCAGTGCACGCGTTAGGCCATGGGCCGCATTGTAGTGGTCAATGACCGGCACATAGAGCGAGTACACGAGTGCCGCGCCCGCCAGACCACCCAGAACCTGAGCACCAATGTAGGGTACGACCTTCTTCCATGAGAACCCACGGAAGAGCGCAAGTGAGAGCGTCACAGCCGGGTTGGCGTGCGTGCCGCTGACTGCCCCGGTCGCGTAAATCGCAACCGTAACGGACAGTCCCCAGACGATACAGACGCCCCAGTACGCCGTCTTGTACGGGCTGGGATCGTAAAGCGAATACATGGCAGCGACGCCATCTCCGAAGAGAATGATGATGGCGACAGCAAAGAACTCAGCAAGGAGTTCACCAAGGTAGCGTTTATTCTCTGACATGACCGGATGTCCGACATGAGAATTGAAGGAAAGATCAGGCGACGTCCTGCCGCCATGTTCCGGAGGTCTCGGAGCCAGCCGAACGTTCTGTTCCGGCACGCTCCTCGATATAGGTCTGGAGTGCGGCTTTCTCGGCATCGGTCATGAACAGACCCAGCTTCGAGCGGCGCCACAGCACGTCCTGCGCAGACCGTGCCCATTCGTTGTCGATCAGATAATCGACTTCGCGCGCACTCAGTGTCTTGCCGAACCACTGCCCCATATCGGCTTCTGCCTGCGTAGCGATATCAAACGCCCGCAAACCGTAATTCCGCATGAGCCGCCACGCTGTGTAAGGGGCCAGATGAGGCGCATACGCCTGCAGCTTCGCCACCTGGCGGTCAAAATCAGCCGGTGCAAAATCACCACCAGGCAGTGGCGTCTCAGCAGTCCAGGATGGACCGCCCAGCACAGGAAGATGTGGAACCAGCTTCTCAAGTGCATGCTCGGCCAGCTTGCGGAACGTTGTGATCTTGCCGCCAAAAACAGACAGGATCGGTGCACCAGACGCATCAACATCCAGCACGTAGTCACGCGTTACAGCGGAGGCATTACCAGAGTTGTCGTCATAAAGCGGACGAACACCGGCATACGTCCAGACCACATCATCCGGGCTGACTGACTTTTGGAAATAGCGGCTGACGCTTTCGCAAAGATACTTGATTTCATCTGCCGAGATTTCAACCTTGCCAGGGTCCTGCTCCCAGGGAACGTCCGTCGTGCCGATGAGCGTGAAATCCTGCTCGTATGGGATCGCGAACACAATCCGCTTGTCCGGATTTTGCAGGATATAAGCCTGCTTGCTCTCGAACAGGCGCGGCACCACAATATGGCTTCCCTTGACGAGACGCACCTTGTTCCGGCTCTGCACGCCAACACGATCCTGAAGAAGCTCTGCGACCCATGGTCCAGCTGCATTCACAATGGTCTTGGCCTGAACTGTCCGCTCTTCACCACTGTCGCGGTCAAGAAGCGTTGCGGTCCAGAGCTGTGGCCCACGCTCAGCTTTTACAAGTTTGGTGCGCGTGTTGATGGAGGCCCCTAGACGGATGGCATCCATGGCATTGAGCACAACCAGACGACTGTCCTGGACCCAGCCATCGGAATATTCGAACCCACGCACGTATTCGCTCTTGAGCGGGCGCCCTGTCACGTCCGTACGGAGGTTCACCGCGCGCGTTTTCGGCAACGTCATGGTCGTGCAAAGGTGATCGTACAGGAACAGGCCTGTCCGTAGCAGCCAGGCAGGACGCAGCATCTTGGAGTGCGGCAGAACAAAACGCATCGGCCAGATGATGTGCGGCGCAATCTTTAACAGACGCTCACGCTCAATCAGAGCCTCACGCACCAGCCGGAACTCGTAATATTCCAGATACCGCAGACCACCGTGGATCAGCTTGGTGCTGGCAGAAGACGTATGGCTTGCAAGGTCATCCTGCTCGACAAGGATAACCTTCGCACCACGGCCTGCGGCATCTCGGGCAATGCCGCAGCCGTTGATGCCCCCACCGACCACAAGCACGTCATAAGGCGCGCTTTGCGGACTTGAAGGCGAAACTTCACGAATCGATGACATAACAATCTCCTGCCACCACGCTCCAAAACGAGCATCCGATGTTCGTTTTCGCGCATATTGAACGATAAAGTAAAGAGGGATCTTCGGTTTATAACAGATTAGTGTTCTTTTTTTCGCGCACTACTGTGATGTTTGAGCGATATGTAGCGTCACATTTGCCGCTTCCAGCAGCGCCTGAAATGCGTCCGAGACAGGGCGATCGGTAATCAGATCGTCAATATCTGCCAGTCCACCCACGCGCCCCATGGGCTGCCGACTGAATTTTGTATGATCTGCCAGCAGCAGAACACGGCGAGAATTTCGGATAATCGTACGGGCACACTGAATTTCATTCAGGTCAAAATCCAGCAGTGTCCCGTCATCTGCGATACCGCTGATACCGATGACGCCGAACTCTGTCCGAAAAGAATCCAGAGTCTCAATCGCAGCAGCACCCAGAATTGCCCCATCCTTGGGACGGAGCTCTCCCGCTGCAATCACGGTTCTAAAATCAGGTCTTCCGGAAATAAGAGACGCAACATGCAGGTTGTTAGTCACGACCCTTAGGTCACGATGTCCACCCAGAGACCGGGCAAAAGCCTCGGTTGTCGTACCAATATTAATAAATAGGGACGAACGGTCAGGAATAAGAGACGCCGCGCAATGGCCGATCGCATCCTTGGCCTTCAGGTTCAGAATCTGCCGTTCATTGTAGGCGATATTTTCAATGGTTGAGTTCGGTGTTGCTCCACCGTGATGTCGGGTCAGAAGCCCCTGCTCTGCCAGAAACCCAATATCCCGCCGAATGGTTTGAACCGCCACATCGAACTGCTGTGCCATGTCTTCGTTCGACACATAGCCCTGACTGCGAACCAGTCGGATGATCTGTTCCTGACGAGGGTTGATCCTGATGGTGGGGTTGCTCATGCACACTGACCTGAAATGATTTCCAGGACAGTGTGACAACACGAACAAAAACGCGCAATCACGAACTTTGTCAGCGACAGACCCCGTGGCGCTTTTTAATCACTCCACCATCAAAGACGTTTCAGATTTCAATATTCTGAAGAACCTTGAAGCCTTCAAAGACTGGCGGCCCCACGGTCAACACTTTGCCTTGTCCGGCGCCGGCATGAGCAGCGCGGAACTGCTCAGACTGTGTCCAACCAACAAAAGCCTCATAAGATTCCCAGACCGTATGAGACGCATAAAGAACGTGATCTTCTTTGGCTGGCCCCTGCAGGAATTGAAAACTGACAAATCCCGGGACTGTCTTCAGCAGGACTTCCCGCTCCAGCCAGCGCTGCCGAAAAGCATCTTCACTATCAGGCCGTACCTTGAAGCGATTCATTGCAATATACATGGTGTCTCTCTCTTGTTGATATCTTCCGGCATGACGAGATCATGCGGAACAATGAACGGACGCCCCGTGCTGCAATGTTGATGAATGCAGCCATCAGGAATCCCAAAAACGTCGTGGAGGAGTTCAGAAGTCAGGATGTCACCGGGGAGACCGTGTGACTGTATCCGCCCCTGATGCATAACGACGATACGATCGGCACAGGCCGCAGCCCAGTTCAGATCATGAAGAACCAGCAACACGCTTCCACCATGCGCCGCATGCATCTTTGCAATCTGAAGAATGAGGCGCTGCCGTGCCATATCCTGTGCGGACAAAGGTTCATCCAGCAACAGACAGCCGGGCGCACCGTTCCGGGCTGCGGCCTCAAGCTGTGCCAGCACTCGCGCAAGGTGAACGCGCTGCCTTTCTCCGCCGGATAGCGTCATAATGTCGCGTTCCATGAACGATGATAGCCCGACGCGATCTAGCGTGTCCTGTGCAATCGCAACACGCTCAGCCATCGGGCGGCCCTGCCCCGAAATAGCTGTTCCCATAAGAACCAGTTCCAGCGCCGTGAAGCGCGCGCGCATCGGACATTCCTGGGGCAAGAGCGCCCGGCGGCGAGAAAGTTCGCCCGCAGAAAGCGATCCAATTTTTGAGCCATCAAAGCGGATCTCACCGCCATGCAGCGGCATCAAGCCGCATGCAAGCTTCAGGAGCGTACTTTTGCCCGCGCCGTTAGGCCCTACAACAGCAACGATTTCTCCGGCCGCGAGCGCCAGATCAAGATTGTGAACAATCTCACGACCACCCGCTCTGGCTGAGGCGTTCTGAATTTCCAGTGTCATGATGGAATGTCCGCTCCATGAATGCGGCTCAAAAGCCAGACAAAGACCGGGGTTCCGAGTGCTGCGGTAATTATGCCAACAGGCAGTTCCGCAGGAGCCGCAACCAGTCTGGCAATCGTATCAGCCGCAGTGAGAAGAATAGCCCCAAGAAGAGCGCTCCCAGGCAGAACCAGACGGTGGTCTGGACCGGTGACCAACCTCACAAGGTGAGGAACCACAACGCCAACAAAACCAATAGCGCCCACAAACGCGACTACCGGCCCAACGGACGCAGCCACCCCCAGCATTGCCAGCCGTTTTGTCCGCTCGACAGGATACCCCATCAAAGCAGCATCCGCTTCACCAAGAAGCATGGCATTCAGAGGAACAGCGAGACGTGTCGCAATCACGCCTGCAAGGACAAGAAATGGCGAGAGCAGGCCAATACGTTCCCAATTTGCCCCTGAGAAACTTCCAAGAGTCCAGAACGTCAGATCTCGCAGCGCCGTGTCGTTGGCGCGAAAAATGAGAATGCCCGTCAATGCGCCAGAAAAAGCTCCGAACGCGACGCCAGCCAACAGAACAGTCGTGACAGAGGTGATGCCAGCGCGGGTCGCAAAGACGTAAAGAAGGAGTGTGACGAGAAAGCTGCCCAGCATTCCAGCCAAAGGCACGGCCCAACCGTTTAGAAACCCTGACTGAGCCATATCAACGTCCAGTACGATGACGCACGAAGCAGCCAGAGCGGCCCCGGAAGATACGCCAATCAACCCCGGATCAGCCAATGGATTCCGGAAAAGCCCCTGCATCGTTGCACCCGCGGCCCCCAGAGCTGCACCAGCCATGGCGGCAAGAACAACACGTGGTGCACGAATATGCGCGATCACCATCCAGGCCAGGTTTCTGGTTGCAACGTCAGGTGCATGCAGGAGCGTACCAATGCCTGCCCCGCTTGCACCAACCTCGACTGCGACCAGCATGACAAGAATTAGCAGCGGCAGAAGCGATAGTAAGATCCAGCCCGCATGCACGCGCATTGCCCTCACGCAGGATGCTCCGCTTTCGCCATCAGTCGTGCCAGATCCAGCGCAGCTTCGGGCGTTCTCGGACCAAATCCCAGAAGGCGCTCCCCTTCCATTTCCACAATGGCTTTTTTCTGCCCCGCTGGCGTCAAACTAAATCCGGGATCGCTCAAGAGAGCTTTGCGGATATCCTCGCCCCCCTGGTTCATTGTGAGAATGATATCGGGCTTAAGGGTTACAAGGGATTCTGTGTTCAAAAGCTTGTAGCCCTGCAGATCCGCCCCAACATTGACGCCTCCTGCAAGCCGGATAACGGCATCGGCAGCCGTGCCCCGCCCTGCCGCGAGCGGACGGTTATTCGTCATGCGCATAATAAACAGGACGCGCGGTGACGCAGCATGTGTGTCGCGCCAGTCTTTAAGAGCAGAAAACTTCTGCTGAATATCCTGAGCAAGCTGCGTGCCCGCCTGCTCACGGTTCACAACTTTTGCCAGAAACTGCGTCCGGCCAATAATAGCATCGGGCGAAGGCGTTGAATCTACGAACACAATGGGAATACCTGACGCCACCAACTGAGACATGGCATCGGCTGGGCCTGCTGCGTCCATCGCAAGAATGAGATCCGGCTTGACGGATAAAACCCCTTCCGAGGAGATGGCCCGCATATAGCCCAGAGATTTTTTTTCTTTCAGTGCAGCTTCCGGCCAAGTCGAAGTCGTATCAACGGCGACAATTTGATCGGCTGCACCAAGACGATAAAGCGTCTCGGTAATCGTTCCCCCGATGCAGGCAATTCTGGAAGCGGCTCCCAGAACAACCTGACGACCGCGATTGTCCGCCACCGTCCGGGTTGCTGCATGCAGGCAGGATGGCGTCAAAGCACTGGCACAAACCAATGCAAGAAAATTGCGGCGTTCCAATCCTGATTTATTCATCGCCCCTGCCCTTCTCGTATCAGCAGACATTCGCCACCAAAAAAATACGATATCATGCAATCAAAAGTCATTCTCATTTAAAGACTAACTCTTTCATTCTGACTGGTGGAGAAAATCTCCTCCGAGTTCAGAGCGGCCATCTGATCCAGACAACTGGAGAAGCGGGCGAAAGCCTCCTCAGCTGCCGAAACACAAATCGCCCGATCCAGATCAGCACTATCGATCGCCGCCTTAAACGTTTTCCACGACGGGCCCCGACCTTCCGGTGCAGGAGCCAGATGCCGCGCCCCGAAACTTTCTGTCAGCCCAAGAGACATTGCCATCTTGGACAGGATATTTGCGCCCAGCTTCGATCCTTCAGCAACGTATAGCCAACCTACGGCAACCGAAGGGTTGAACGGAATCACGTTCCCACGATGCGCCATTGGGGCTGCCAAACCCAGATCACGCATGTCAGCTTCCACCCAGGGAAACCGGTTGCGTGTCTCAAGATCGGGAAGAAGATTTCGTAACATTTCGTTTTCGTAAATATTTGTCATATCTCTCAGGAAGACATACTGAGACAGAAGAAAGATCCGATACCCGTCCAGACTGGAAAAAATTCCCATGGACATGATCTTATGATCGGTCCGGTCATGAATGGATTTTGTCTTTTCCCGTAGCGCCAGGGAAAGCGTATTGTCGGTGAAAAACGCGCTCATATCCGCCATTTCTCCTTTTAATCTCAGCTTAAATGAATGCCTGAACCGTTGGCTCCCTTCCCCACAGGAAAGAGTCGACGCGGGCTCTGTGTGGCATATTCATCCACCCGCTTCAATGAAAATGAGAATCACTATCATTTAGATTGACGCCATGAAATTCCATCGCCATTAGATGCGAACAATTCTCATTTAAGGGTGTAAGTTTCCATGAGCAGACAAAGCGCTCGTCCAACACGTTTTCTGCGACAGTCCATGCTGGCAACGTCTGCGCTCGTCTGCATTTTTGCAGCTTTATCATCTGCTCAAGCCCAGACGAGCAAAGACTCTGAGAAAGTCACTGATGCAAAAACAGACAGCATCCCAGCACATACCGGCGCAGCCCCTACAGTTCAGCTCAAGCCCCTCCACGTTCGAGGGCAGGCTGCTGCAGACATCATTGATTCCATGAAGGTTGATCCGGATGCGGACTATAGTGCCGTCGGAAAGCCGCGTGTCATGACTACAACGACCACGCTCAAAACCCTTCAGTCCCGCATGATTGACAGCATTTCGGACTATGCTCGTCGTGTGGACGCGGGAGTGAATTACAACAATAACAATCTCAGCATTAATATGCGTGGGCTGGATCAGAACCGCATTCTCACCACCATAGACGGCATTCGAACAATCTGGGCGAATGACGGCGCACGTGGTGTCAGTGGTGGTGTTTCATCCTATGATTTTAATTCTCTTGGCTCGATCGACATTGTCAAAAACGCGAACTCTGGCTTTTTCGGGACAGGTGCGCTCGGCGGCGTTGTTTCACTCAAGACACTTGACCCGGAAGACCTTCTGACAGGCAACAAAGCCTACGGCGGACTGACCAAACTGACATATGACGGGTCCAGCGAGAGTGGATATCTCAATCAGGCCCTTGCCGGACGTTATCATAACACAATGATTTTGGTTCAGGGCGGCTATCAAACCGGCAGCCAAACCGGAAATATGGGCGGCACAGGCGGCGTTGGGTCCACACGATCGGACAAAGATCCCGCTTCCTACACGCAAGGCAACTTCCTGGGTAAAATTCACCAATACGTGGAAGGCGGTCATCGCTTCGGCTTAACCGGTGAAGTATTTGATCGAAATTATAACGAAAACACCCTGAGCAGTATTAGCTCAACATACAGCCGCTATCACACACTGGAAGAAAGCAAGCGTACGCGCGTTTCCGGAAGCTACGATTATAAATCTGAGAAGCCAACAGCCTTTATCAGCGAAGCGCATCTCATTGCTTACTGGCAGAAGGTCAATTCAATCACAGATACAGCCGCCAATCGTCTGACATCGCCCATTGGCGAATATGATCGGGACAGTAATCTCGCTGTTCAGTCCTATGGAACGACGGGCTCAATCACGTCCAATGTTTTCACAGGCCCATTTCATCATGTAATTACCCTTGGCGGAGAAGCTTACATCACGGATACAAGCCAGTATGCTGCTGGTCTCGATAATTGCACGGCACAGGTTTATGCGTGCAGCTTCCTGCATGTAAACCAGTCTGATATGCCCGACGTTCATGGAACTGACCTCGGGGCAATTGTTCAGGATCGTATTGGTTTCGGGAAAATGGAATGGCTGCACGTCACACCAGGCTTCCGCTTCGATCATTATAGACGTAGCCCGCAGGATACGCCCAGCTACACCAAAAATGCAGCGTATGAAGGCACACCAAACGGAGCCAGTGGCTCGCATTATTCCCCGAAGGTTCTGGTCGAAGCTCGGGTCCTGAAAAACCTCACGCTTTATGGGCAATACTCCCAGGCTTTCCGTGCTCCGTCTGCGACAGAAATGTATCTGACCTACGGCGGCACAGGCAGCTACGTCTCAATCGGAAACCAGAACCTCAAACCCGAAACCAGTCGTGGCTGGGAAGTTGGCGCGCGATATGGAGATTCCAAACGCGGCGCCACAGTTTCGTTCTTCGATAATTACTATCACAATTTCATCGATACGATCACAACAACGGCGGCAGCAGCTGGCATCGGCGGATATTACCCGTTTGGTGTTTTCGAATACGTTAATCGCCAGCATGTCCGTATCTACGGTGTAGAAGCACGCGCTAACTGGACTTTCGCCAATTACTGGCAGGTATGGACATCCCTTGCCTATTCTGATGGCCAGGATACCGATGAACATGTGCACCTGAACTCCGTTGCACCATTCCGCGGAATTGTGGGCGTTGCCTATAACCGAGAGCACTGGGGGGCGAATTTCTCCACAACATTCGCGGCGGCGCGCAACAAGGTGCAGAACATGGCGTCTAATGTGAATAAGACACCGGGTTATGCACTCTTCGATTTAACGGGTTGGTACTCACCGAAATTCTTCCCGAACCTCCGTGTTCAGGCGGGAATGTATAATATGTTCAACAAGCGTTATTATAATGCACTGGATGTGCCTGACAGCATCAGTGTTCCCAAGTCCTATTACACACAGCCTGGCCGTAGCTTCAAAGTCACGACGCTTATCAATTTCTAAACGTCAGTAACCAGTTCTGAAGCACCGTGACCCACGCCAGAACACGTCACGGTGTTTCAAAAAAAACCCAGGGTCTCGCACCCGACCCCGGCTTTCACTGTTCGCAGTACCTTACGACTGGAAAGCTGGATTTCAGTTAACGTCCCATCATCTTCATTTGCCACAAGCACAGTTGTTCCATCTGGACGGAAAGCAGCGTCCATTGGCTTCTGCCCAACCGGAACGGGGTACTGGTCCCACTGTGGCAGACTGATCAATGTCACAATCGGCTCGAAATCTCCGATAACCAGAAGCCATTTCCCATCGGGACTAACGCGCACAACCTGCGCACTCTTACGGTGATGCTTCAGTTCAACTTCCTGACGCAGCTCTCCCGCATCCACATCCATAAGAAATAAAGTTGGTTTAAGCGCATTACTGACCACCAGGAATTTTTCATCCGGCAGATGATCGATGCCAGCAGAGGGCGCAGGCAGAACGATCGTGCGCCTGACGCTGTCATCACCAATACGAAGAACAGTCAGCGTCGCATCTTCTTCGTTTTCGGTGACAATCAGCTTACGCTGCGGCAGAACAGTAAGCCTGTGTGCATTCCGAGAAAATGCTTGCAGGATATGGGTAACTCTTTTCGTCTCGGGATCAATCACCGCCACAGCAGAACTGTTCTCACAGCAAACATAAAGCAACCCGTCTGGCCCAAACCGCAATGTATGCGGTGACTCAAGGGGTGTCAGATCAATGTCTGAAATTCTGGTTCTGGCATACAGATCTATAACGGAAACAAAATGGTTTGGTATGGGATTGTTGCCGTGAAAACCATTCCCATATGCTGGAACAAATGCAAGCCCTCGCGTCTCATCTATAGCCAGCTCATGCGGGAGACTTGGCATCCCCCCAATATGATCCAGCACTTCAAGCGTTGTTGGATGAAGGAAAAGAAGCTGTGCCCCCTTCTTGTCCACAACAATTAGCCCGCTGCAATGACTAAGGGTCATAGGACTGTCCTTGCTCTTATTTGTGTCAGGTTACTCCCGATATAAAACAATATAAAAGGTATTTAGTTTTGAATGGTCTGGTCAGGATGCTGTCACAAAAATGCCAGCCCTAATAAAGCCCAGACCAAGTGTTTTGTAAAAAACGCGTCAGAAAGAACTCACAGCCGATAATTCTTCTGAACTCAGAAAAAAGTCTTATGCCATCATTGCCATGGGGATTTCAGCAGACGGAATGTCTGCGATATGCAATTTGACACCTGCCCCCATCATTCTGTCAGCGGTCTCTCCAGAGAGGCCTGAATCCGTAATAACGGCATCAAAATCCGTCAGGTTTGCCAGATGATTTAGCGCGCTAATTCCAAATTTACGGCTATCCACCATTAAAACGCGGCGATCAGCCATGTTCATGAGTGCACTCTTGGCTTTGATCAGATCTTCGTCCTGATGATAGGCAGAAAGACCGTGAACAGCCGAGGTAGACATGAATAATGTGTTGATCCGAAGCGACGTAACGCTGCGTTCACATAAAACCCCGAGAAATGCATCGAATGTTGGATTGTAACGCCCACCCAGTGCAATCAGGCTGATGTCACGAGACCGTCCGATCTTCGTACTAATCCCAAGACTGTTCGTCACGACTGTAAGTTGACCGATTGCTGTCAGGCGTTCGGATAGAAAGCGCGATGTGGTGGAGTCATCCAAGGCAATCGTATCGCCTTCTTCGATCAAGCCAGCAGCAATAGCTGTAATACCAAGCTTTTCCTGCACAGCCTGTCGAGCACGAAGCATGATGCTGCTTGCTGCCACAGCATTCGAAAGCGTCGTAACGCTTTCACCAACTTTACGGATCAGGCCCTGTGTCGCAAGCGCGTGTAGGTCACGGTTCATGGCTGCACGGGTCATGGTGAACTGAACAAGCAGATCCTGGATCAGAACACAGCCATGCGCCGTAACGTAATCCAGAACGGCTTGACGCCGTGCGGACAAAGCACGGCTTCCATGAAGGATATCGGGCATCATGCAGGTGCTCTTTCCTCGATCACACGATCAATCAGCTTTTCGAAGTCAGGAACTGACCAGCCAGCGCGTCCCACAAATACGCCATCTACATTTGGCTGGCTCACGTAGCTACGGGCATTATCCTGCGTAACACTTCCGCCGTAGAGCAGCGGTACGCGATCGCCGATATCCTTGCCGGCAATTTCACACAGAACAGCACGCAATCCGGCATGGACTTTTGCAACACAGTCAGTGTCGGCGGCGCGCCCGCCCGCACCGATGGCCCAGACCGGTTCGTAAGCAATCAGAATATTTGGAAGGTCTGCATGCACCACGTCATGCAGCGCAATTTTGAGCTGACGGGAGAGTGTCTCTGCCGTAACGCCAAAATCATACTCTTCGAGGCTCTCGCCAATGCAAAGCAAAGGACGCAAGCCATGACGAAGGGCCGCGGACATCTTGCGACTGACAGTCCAGTCTGTTTCCGCAAAATGCTGCCGCCGTTCCGAATGGCCGATCAGTACGATATCCGCACCGCACTCTTTCACCATGCCGGGGGAAATTTCACCCGTCCAAGAGCCGCTTTCTTCCCAGTGCATGTTCTGTGCGCCGACAAGCACGTCCGCGTCTTTCAGAACGCTCGCAACAGCCTGCAAGGACGTAAATGGTGTGATGATGAACGGCTTCACGCCCTCCGGCGCTCGATACGCCTTAAGCGCTTCTGCAGCAGCCAAGGCCTCGGCAGGTCCCTTGTTCATCTTCCAGTTCGTACCGATCCAGACCGTTTTGCGAGTCACCATTCATCTCCCGACAAGAAGGCAGCGACCATCGAATCTTGATCGCTAAACCCAAGTCATGTTTAGCGTTAAATCATAACACTCCAAAGACATGAAGTTCCGAAGGGAGTGATATTTTCAATTCAACTCTCCGTACCTGCTCTCCAGCAAAGATCTGAAGGCAGGTACGAAGACGCTGAAAACAGGAACTTTATTGCCTCTGCGAGTTTTTTTAAGCTGCCCGCTCCAGCAGAACGCTTTCCGTCACCTGACTATCGGCATCCGCTGGGCGCAGGGTGGCAATGCCCTTCCGGGCAAGACCATCATGATAGAAATGCGTAGCTTCGTTAGGGGAGAGGTCTCCATCCGTGACGCGACGCATCGCTTCAATCAGCAAGAGCGGGTCCGCTGCATCCACAATCTTGCGGCCAAACAGTGCAGCTCTGGCACCACTGTTCTGGGCTTGATGAATCAGTTCCAGACAGTCACGCGTCGTGCCGCTTCCACCGCCCATAATTCCTACGATAACGCTTGGGTCGTACTCGCACAGTTCCGCAAATGCCTCGCTGCCATTAAACGGCACCTTCAGGAAGACAGGCTTCTCTTCCTTGCGAAGGCCAGCAAGCGCACGGGTAACCATATCATTCAGGAACACTCCGAAATCTTCAGGCGCGATATGCCCTTCATTTGGGTTGAAGACTTCGAGGAAATAAGAAAACCCGTTGATCTTGGCCTCTTCGCGGAACCGAGCGAACTCTTCCAGAGCCAGCGTATCCTGGTCAACATCGCCGTTAAACGTCATCGAATAGAGGCCAAGGTTTGTCTGCGCCCGCTCCAGTGACGCGGAGCGAAACGGAACAGACTTCTGGGAGCGATAATGCCCACCCCGTCCACGCCACAGGTCTGTCGTGTCGTTTGCACGAATTGCCGTCTGAACTTTGGTCCCGTCAAACGCATCACGCTCCAGCAGATCTTCCAAAATGGAGACCGAGGTCAGCATGATGTCCACAATATCCTGACGGATAATAGACTGGATCTCTGACAGATATTGCGGCCGCGTCCGGAACAGAGACTGTCCGGCCCGAGGATTGCGGCGATTACCCATCGCACTGATCCCAGCTGCCATATCTGAGTCCTTGGCGTCAGCAAGGATGAAATCATAACGCGTGTCTTTGCCAGCGCGCATGCATGCAATTTTTTCTTCGTAACGGTTCATGGCTCAAGCTTTCAGAATTTCCGGGGTTTCAGCCGATAGAGGGAACTCACCCTGAAGGTTGTGGCGCTGCTGCCCCTCCCTCCAGGCGTCCTGAGCCTGACGTGCGGCTTCCCGCTCATCCCAGCCCAGCGTTCCTCCAATGATATTTGCAACTTCCAGCACGACTGCCGGCGTCATGGCGCCACTGAGTGCAATGGTTGTACGGCGGTAAAGAACGTCCGACAGACGGCGAACCAGCTCATTTTCAGCAATGAACATCAGTTCACGACGTGTGTAGGAGGGGAGCGTCCGAAGAGGAGCATCTGCTGCCTCCTGACAAAATCCCGCGATCTTTCTGGCCAGCGTTCCGTACCGATCCAGCAGTACGGAAGCACGCGGGCGCGGTAACCCAAAAGAACTCGCAAACCTGTCCAGATAGGCTGTGTGCTGATCTGCATCCGGGAAGCCACGGCCGCCGCCGATGGCCAATTCCTGGGTTGATGTGCTTCGTGGGTACCCCAGCAGCGCCAATACACGATCCGCGACTTCTTCGCCTAACCCACGGAAAGTCGTCCATTTCCCACCCACGAGAGACAGAACAGGCGTTGCACCCAGCCTGTCTTCATGAACGATGTGATCACGACTGATCGCAGAAGGATCGGCAGCATTGGTGGCTGGTAGCGGACGAACGCCGCTATAACGGTAGGTGACCTGCTCGCTTCCGATATGGAAACCGGGGAACAGATCAGCCAGCATCCGCAGCATGTAATCCTGCTCCTCGTCCGTACAGACAGCCTTGTCCGGATCGTCGATCCGGATATCGGTAGAGCCAACCAAGACATGACCAAAAAACGGATATGCAAGACAGATCCGTCCATCCGGCGTCCCGAAATAGACCATCCGGCCCTTCAGTTCCCGGAACAGGTCATCATGCTTCAACAGCAGATGAGACCCTTTTGTCCCGCCAATATATTTTGTCGGGTTACCCAGGATCGTATTGATCTGATCAATCCACGCGCCGCCCGCATTAACCAGAACACGCGCCTTTACCGTTTTTACTTCATCGGTGAGCACGTCTCGCAGGACGAGTTGTCCGCTTTGGAAAGTCTCTGGGACAACATAGGTTACTGCCTCACAGTTCGGAGCCGTTTCCAGTGCATCCTGCACGCATTCATATCCGAGGCGTTCAGGCTGCGTGATCGCAGCATCGTAATACTGTGCTGTTGCCACAACATCCTTCGCCATATGAGGCCATTCACGGCGCGTTTTCTGGCTGAGGGAAAGGGAATGTCGTGGCATGACGCGAGCGCGGCGCCCAAGGAAATCGTAAATCTGAAGCCCGACTTCCAGAACCAGCGCGCCACGATCCGTCATTTTGCCGCCAAGGTTCAGGAAGCGACGAAATGATGTGACGATCCCTCCAAGCCATGTGCGGATTGGCAGAACAGTCGGCAATGGCCGAACGAAATGCGGGGCATTCCGCAGGAGCAGATTTCGCTCCAACGTCGACTGCGCCACAAGCTTGAACTCGCCCGTTTCCAGATACTTGATACCACCATGGATCAAGCGGGATGGTGCGCAGGATGCCCCTGTACAAATGTCGCTTCGATCCAGAATAAGGGTTTTCACGCCCTGAAGGGCCAGTTCACGAAACAGACCAGCGCCATTAATGCCAGCCCCGATAATGACGACATCAAATTCGGCATTATCCGGCACGGCTGAAAGTGTCTTCACGAATGCATTTCCTTCGCGATTTCGGCTGAGAGCGCATAATTCATGACGGGGCCCACTGGGGTTTCCGGGGCGCTACTGACTTCGCTACCGGCCTCATACAGACCGGACCAAAAAGGTTTCATCGCCAGCGTCAATGCGACGTATCGGCGATAAATGCCCTCATAGATCCGTGCGCGTGCGGGGTCCGGCTGATAGATATTCATAGGAATTTCCTGAGCAGCCACAGCTTCCTCAAGATCTCCAAAAAGCCCAACAGCAACACTTGCCGTCAGAGCCGCGCCCAGGGCTCCAGCCTCCCGAACGCTGGAGATTTCGACGGGCATATTGAGAATATCCGCAAACATCTGCGCAATAGATGCCTGACTGCTACCGCCGCCCGAGACACCGAGGCGATGCACATCCCCTGTTTGACGCAGGGTCTCAACATGCTCGCGATGGTTGAATATTGTTCCCTCAATCATCGCCTGAAACAGATCCGCTCGATCATGCCAAGACTGCACCCCGAAAAGGGAGGCACTTGCTGGCGCTTCGTAAGGCGATCCAAAAAGAAACGGGTGATACAGCGGTATCGGTCGTTCGCCGCGAGAACGCCCCAGCTTCGCCTCGACTTCCTTCGTGAGAACTTGAGCTGCCTCTTTTTCCTCTGGCAGAAGCATGCGCGCGAGCCATTCCAGATTGCTGGACGACGCGGGCGAAATAGCCATGCAGTTCCACAACCCGCGACGATAGCCTGCGCGGCAGGACCAGCCATCACCTATAACAGGGCGACTGCGGAAAATTTCATTAATAGAAAAGGTACCTGCCGTAATCGAAAGATCACCCGGTCGCGTATAGCCTGACCCTACAGCGGCTGCCGTCACATCATGCAGTCCGACAGCCACTGGCGTTCCTTCGCGTAGGCCGGTCGCACGAGCAGCTTCTGCCGTGATCGTTCCACCCTGGTCGCAGGACAGTAGCATTTTAGGAAGCGCACCGCGGATTTCACGCAGGTCCAACACCTCAAGGATGCTGTCGCTGTAGTCCTGCGTGTAGAGATCTGTGAAAGATGTGCTGGCCTCTGTCAGATCTGTCGCAATGTCTCCGGTTAGACAAAGCCGGATCCAGTCTTTGGCAAAAAAGACGGTACCAATGGCCTGATAACGATCAGGTTGATGGCGCTTCATCCATGCTAACAGGGTTGTGGCGGAGTAAGGATATGGACGCTGCCCCGCGAGAGTGACGATCTTTTCCAGCCGCCCTTCCCGTTTCCATTCATCATGGATTTCTGTGGCCCGACTGTCGAGCGACATAATCCCACGGCCCAATGGTTGACTTGAGCGGTCAAGAACGAAAAGTCCATCACCGTGCGCAGTGACCCCAACGCCAGCAATATCCTCACCGCTCAGTCCAGAAACGTCCAAAGCTTCCCGGACTGCCTCTACAACAGCCTGCCAAGCTTCATGCATATCCCGCTCAACGTGGCGGGGTTCATCCGTATGCTGGGGAACACGACGACGGCCAGTCCCCACAATTCCACCTGTCTTCGAGAAGATGACAGCCTTCGTCGTAGTAGAACCGCAATCGATCCCGATCGTGAAATCCTGGCGCATTTCGCCCTCCGGACATTCTCGCCATCAGCTTTAGCAAATCGCCCAACTGATAACACCATAAATGTTATTATTAGGTGATATAAGTGTTATCATGTCTTCGTCAATGTGATAAATATCACTTTCGTAGCGTCAAGAATCTTTGTGTGATTAATCCCGTGAAAAGCACACCGCAGAGCCGATCAGAACATTACAAATTTGGTCAGCGCTGGTATGTAGATGTCGCGATGCCATAATTGGCCTTACCCGGTGACAAGGATCTTTTTGACAGATGACTGATGGTTCGGGCGTTCCAGCTACCTCTCCCGCCGTCCTTCTCAGCAAACGCCGGGATAACAGTGCCCGTCAGCAACAGATCCTCGACGTCCTTCTGGAAACAGGAAGTGCCACAATTGAGAATCTGTCTGAGCGTTTTGACGTCAGCAGGATGACAATTCACCGTGATGCTCACGCACTGGCAGCGCAGGGGCTGATCGACAAACTGCACGGAAGCATTGTTCTCAAGAATCGTGTCGTCACTCAAAAAACAGTCAATTTCCGAAAATCACGCGCGCCCGACCTGAAGGAATCAATTATTCAGCGGGCCATTTCGATGATTACACCCGAGCAAATTCTTGTTCTGGACGACTCTACAACGGTCGCAGCGATGCTGCCGCTCCTTCCGGCTCTCGCGCCCCTGACCATCATTACGAATGCCGTAGGCGTCATCCAGGCGCTTGCTCCCTATCCCAACCTGAAACTGATTTGCCTCGGGGGCGACTATAACCAGCCTCGAAACGCCTTTTTTGGTCTGGTCTGTGAGCAGGCTGCAAAATCGCTTCGCGCCAATACGATGTTTCTTTCCACGTCGATCATTCACAACGAAACAGCGTTTCAGAACGATCAGGACGTTGTGAAGGTCAAACAGGCACTCATGCAAATTGCGGATCAGACCGTACTACTGGTCGACAGCACAAAATTTCGAAAAGGCGGCCTCCACCGCCTCGCCTCACTCAGCGATTTCGACGTTGTTCTGACAGACTCCCAATTGAAGCCCGCTATTCGCAAAGCACTTATTCAGGACGGAATTCACGTCGAAACATGTGGCTAGGAATATAACGGCGACAGTACACAACCCAGAATAGCAAGGCAGCTGCGCAGACAAAATTCCGGCAAAGATGCCGTAGCGCAGTTAGATCCTGAAACGACGGCAGTGCATTATGCTCTTCTCGCACTGCCTCAGGCCCATTAGCGGTCCGCTAGTCTTCTAATAAGACACTGCACCCTGACGCTATCGCCCACACCGGCACCCCTGACAGCTTGTGACAGTGTCGTCCCGGTTGAGCACCGCATATGCTCAGAAATCAACGAGAATCGGAGTGAGTATTGCATCGCCTCTACCTCCATTCAGAAAATGGAAGTTCTCTGGCGCCGACTTAATCTTCACAAATCCGCGAACATAAATTCAAGCCAGAAATATAAAGTTTCCACTGCACCTGACGGTCACGCACCCCGGATGCAGGCACTATCTGACAGAAACCCTCAACACAGCTTACCACCCATGGGTATCTGGGATGGAATGGCGCTTTACCGCCAATTAGAACCATTTCTGGCACAATGTTTCAAAAAATAACACATTCTGAAAAAACGAGATTAACGATATATTGACGAAAAAAGCAGGCTTCGCGTATCACGGCGTGAGAGCTTCTTTGAGACACAGGAGATGCTGAAATGTGCGGCATTACGTTAAACGATTTCCTGAGTGTCACGAGATGGACACCTGCAGATCTGGCCATCCAGATTGATCGCCCTGAAAGCGATGTCGAATGGTGGCTCGATAATCATGACCACGTCCCTGAGCGACTAAAGCTCTGGATGAGTAAGATCGTGGACACTTTCCAGAATAATCCCCCTCCCAAAGGCTATGCCATGGAACGGTCCAAAGGATGTCTGTTTAACGATGATCCCTCTGCGACTGTGGTTTGCTCCATTTGTCGCTTCAAAGGAAAATGTCATCTCACGTAATGTCGGCCTCAGCGTAATTTTGCATCGACAGTATTTGTCGACGAAAACTGCGCTAGCCCTTTTTTAAGCGCAGTTTCGAAAGCGGCGAGAGTTTCCGGGCCAACGTAATGTTCAATGCCCTCCGCATCGATCCGGGCATTTTCTTCGCTAATTCCCAACGCCAACAGAAACGCCTCCACAATTCCGTGCCGATGACGGGCCTTGTGCGCCATCTGCTGGCCAGCATCCGTCAGGAAAACGCCCCGGTACGGCTTTTGTGTCACCAGCCCTTCCGTTGACAGGCGAGCCAGCATCTTAGCCACCGTTGGCTGAGACACACCAAGACGACCGGCAATATCGACTTGGCGCGCCTCCTGCCCCTCAGCCAAAAGATCAGAAATCAGCTCGACATAATCTTCTACCAGCACCTTCTGCCTGGCAGCTCGATTGGCCCTGAACCCTTCTGAGTGAAGTTGCATGTCCACGAGGGATTTCTGCTTTTTCTTCTTCTGTTCCATTCTCAAGAAAACCGCTCAATCAATTATTCCCGACCGAATAAAACATTCTTCCTGTTAATTCCAGAGGCCTCTGAGCGATCTTCTTCAGAAGAAAAATAAGACAATGTTCATGAATATAGCATATTGCATATTTTACGGTTCCAAGCTTGAATGACATTCTGATGTCCGACCAACGCTCCGATGCCCCCACCCATAAGTCCGCCCCCAGCAAAGCCTGGCGCTTTTCGCGTCATGACGATGCGGAACGACCAAGCCTGCCTGAGGTGTTTTCAAGCGTTCGGGTTCCTGAAGGGTCAACAACGTGGCTGAAGCGCTTCCTCGCTTTCGTTGGGCCCGGATACATGGTCTCGGTTGGATATATGGACCCAGGAAACTGGGCGACGGACCTGCAAGGAGGCGCTCAGTACGGCTACACGCTGCTCTGCGTCATCATGCTTTCCAACCTGATGGCGATCCTTCTCCAAGCTCTCTCTGCACGCCTTGGCATCGCCACCGGTCGGGATCTGGCGCAAGCCTGCCGTGACCATTTTCCGCCTGCGCTGAACGTAGTGCTTTGGCTGGCATGCGAGTTAGCGATTATCGCGTGTGATCTGGCTGAAGTGATTGGAACGGCCGTTGCGTTGCAACTGCTCTTCGGCCTCCCTCTTCTGGGTGGCGCGCTCCTCTCCATTCTGGACGCCTTCATAGTTCTTCTGCTGATGGGCCGCGGCTTCCGGTATCTGGAAGCTTTTGTCATCGGCCTTCTCTCGATCATTGCGCTTTGCTTTGGGGTACAACTCGTTGCAGCCACACCGCCCGTTACAGCAATTCTGAAGGGCCTTATTCCGACGCCGGAAATCGTGACCACGCCAGGAATGCTCTACATTGCGATTGGCATTATCGGTGCCACGGTCATGCCGCATAACCTTTATCTGCATTCGTCTATTGTACAGACGCGGGCCTATGAGCGAACGCCCGTTGGACGTCGTGATGCCATTCGGTGGGCAACATGGGACAGCACAATTGCCCTCATGCTCGCGCTATTCATCAACGCGGCGATCCTCATTGTGGCAGCCGCAGCTTTTCATGAGACAGGCCACCAGAATGTAGCCGAGATCGAAGATGCCTATCATCTTCTCTCCCCCATTCTTGGGCTCGGGATAGCCTCTACGCTTTTCGCACTGGCACTGCTGGCGGCGGGCACAAACTCAACCGTCACCGGAACACTGGCCGGCCAGATTATTATGGAAGGCTTCCTGCGCCTCCATATCCCGCATTGGGCAAGACGACTGCTGACCCGCGGCCTGGCGATTATTCCCGTCGCAGTGGTAACTGTGCTCTACGGAAGTCATGGCGTAGGCGCTCTGCTGATGGCTAGTCAGGTCATTCTGTCCCTTCAGCTTCCTTTCGCAGTTATTCCCCTTGTGATGTTTGTGTCTGACCGTCGCAAGATGGGCGAATTCACAATCAACCGCTTCATGACCGCACTGTCATGGATCGTCGCGGGTCTTATTCTCATCCTGAACTTTAAACTTCTGTACGACACTCTGGTCGGCTGAACGACCCCCTAGAAAAATTGAGAACCAGCTATGGCAACAGCATTTTTGCGCTCAAAATTCGCCTCTCGATATAGCAAATGCTATATTAAACAGCACACCGCAAATTCAATAGTTTCAACTGTCCCCTTTCGGATAGCAATTGCAGGAACCACGCTCCTCACAGGGCTACTGGCAACTGATGTATTTGCTGCCGATAATGCGCCATCCAGCGAGCCCCAAAAGAAGATTTCTCAAAAATCTGAAAAGAGAGCTATTCAAACCAAAGACAAACCCGCTGAGCACGTCACTGTCATGGGGCACCTTGATCAGGCGCGTGGACGTATTTTCCCCAGCCTGGGCGCAGTCTCCTATGGTATCGATCAACGACAGATCCAGGCTACGCCTCAGGGGCAGAATGCTTCTTTCAGCCAGATCATGCTCAGAATGCCTGGCGTCGTGCAGGACAGCTACGGAGAAGTGCATGTCCGAGGCGAACATGGCGGCCTGACTTACCGGGTCAACGGTGTCCTACTTCCGGAGGGCTTGAATGGTTTTGGTCAGGAACTGGATACACGCATTATCCAATCGGTTGACCTTCTGACGGGAACCCTCCCCGCTCAATTCGGGTTCCGTACGGCCGGCATTGTGGACGTGCATACAAAAAGCGGATCCACCCTGAAAAATAACCAGCTTTCACTCTATGGCGGCAGCTACAACACTTTTGCACCGTCCTTACAATTGGGCGGTTCAAAAGGGCGCTTTGAATATTTTACGACGCTGTCCATGAACCGAAATAATATTGGTATCGAGAACCCGACCGCGTCCTTCCGCGCAACGCATGACACAACCCAGCAGGAAAAGGCGTTTGGTTATTTTTCATGGAAGCTGAACGACACCGACCGTATCTCCCTCCTGACAAGTGCATCTTACGCAGATTTTGAACTTCCCAACACGACAGGCCTGCAACCGGTTTATCAACTTTCTGGAACAGACTGGTCACACCCCTCTGTACAATCACGCTTTCTGGATGACAGCCAGACAGAGCAAAACTATTACGCCGTCGTTTCATACCAGCACAGCGCTGACAAACTGAACCTTCAGTTCTCACCGTATTTTCGTTACGGGCGCATCGATTATACGCCAGACCCGGCTCGGGACCTTATTTTTCAAGGTGTGGCTGAACACGAGGTCAATGACTTTACAACTGGCGGCGCACAATTCGATTTGTCTTATGATATCGCTCCGCACCATACCCTTCGGGCCGGTCTACTTGGTCAATATACCTCCGAGCGCCTCGATACCGACTCTCTCGCATTCCCAGTAGGTGACGATAGCAAACAAACTTCGTCTACCCCTCTTCGGCTGATAGACAACACGGGCAACTGGTCCGTTGAAGCTGGTGCTTACCTTCAGGATGAGTATCGCATCACCCGCAAGCTCACGTTCAATTATGGTATTCGCTACGACCGGTTTGCATCGTCTTTTGGAGACGAAGGACAACTCAGCCCGCGCGCCAACCTGGTGTGGAAGCCGTTCCGAAGCACGACCTTGCACATCGGCTACTCCAGGTTCTTCGCACCGCCTTCTCCGCAGTACGTTTATCCCTCAACACTGGCGCGTTTTGCAGGGACCACAAATGCAGCAGCCAATTTGACCGATACGCCCACGAAAGTTGAAACCTCCAATTACGTGGACGCTGGCATTCTCCAGCATATTACTCCCGAATTACAGATTACAATCGACGCCTACAGTAAGTGGGCACACAACCTTACGGATCTTGGACAATTTGGTCGTGCGGTCATCCTCGCGCCATTCAGCTATCGCCGAGGTCATGTGTATGGTGCAGAGTTTGGAAGTTCCTGGAGGCGCGGCCCCTGGTCTCTATTTGGCAATTTCTCGTTTGTGAAAACGGCAGCTCGGGAAATAAATTCCGCCGAATACCAGTTCGATCCGGAAGAATTGAGCTACATTCGCGCACATGCCATCCAGTTAGACCATCAGGGACAGTATACCGCCAGCGCTGGCGCATCCTATTCCAGCAAGCATCACCTGGCTTATATAGATTTCCTATATGGATACGGCCTGCGGAGTGGCTTTGCCAATCTTGAGAAACAGCCCCAGTACGACATTTTTAACGTCGGATACCAGTACACTTTCACCCGTGTCCCGCTGGGGCATGATCTGAAAGTTCGCGCTGACATCGTAAATCTGTTCGACAAACGCTACCAACTTCGAGACGGTAGCGGCGTCGGCATTTATCAGGCGCAATATGGACAAAGACGAGGCACTTATTTCTCACTCGTGTCCGATTTCTGAAAACAACCTAACCTCAGGCCCGCTCAGGGTCTGAGGGAAATCCTTTACGACGCAGTACAGGTTGACCGGCCTCGGGACGCACCGCCCAGAGCATCAAAAAGGCCCCATAAAGAATTGCAAATGCATCTACTGCCAAAGCTGAATCCTGCATGCGTGATAATGGTGTAACCACAAGTGCGGAAATCGGCATCATCCATGTCAGAATTGCAGAAAATATCAGTAACATGCGAATAGCTTCCCGCTCCTTAAGCCACAACGCCACCCCATTGCACAGCAAAAAAAACCCGAAATAAACAAGCTGCACAGTGACCGTTTGACTGCTCGCGGGCAGCAGAGGCGCCGCGCACAACACAGCTGATATCCCGGCCACACACCCCAGCGAACATCCGATCGTCAATGCACAGAGTATTCGTGTTGATTTTGTATCCTCTACACGTCCCGTTCCGCGCTCACGACGCCTGCGCGACACCACCCAGAGCTGATTGCCCGCATAGAACATAAATGCGCCACCGAGCCCGAGAAGCACATATCCCCACCGCACACTCTCTCCACCAAAACTGCCAAAATGCAGAACGAAGAATGATGTCAGCACGGATTGCGACCAGCTCTGATGACCGGGCATATACTCGGTAGACACGAGCCTGCCGCTATATGGATCGACGCCTGCAAATCCTCCCCCCGCACCACGCGCGCCATAACGTGGGTCTCGTCCCGTTATTCTGAGAGCCAAATGGCCACCATGAGCGCTGCTATAAGCCAGAGTATCGGGAATGAACCCCGGCGCTTGTGTCGCAACAGTTTTAATAATCTGATCTGGGTCGAGAGGCTTCCGTAGCTCTGTGGCTGCTGCATGAGGGTGTGGCCCATGCCCAGAACCTGCTGCACCATGCTGAGCCTGAGGGTGTTGTATCAGAAGCGCCTGCTCCGCCATGTAGATCTCATCATGAAATGCAAACACCACTGAAGTGAGCGCCATGATGATATGAAAAGGCAGGGAAAACAGGCCCAGCATACTATGCATGTCGAGCCACATTCTTTTGACGTTTTGACCCAGTCGAATTGCAAACAGGTTTTTCACAAGCCCGGGGATAACAATAAGCGTCCCTGAAATCAGGGCCACCGCATAAAGCAACGCGACCACGCCCATAAGGAGCCGCCCGGCTTCATGAGGCATGGAAAGCCCTACCTGCTGATGAAGCATATTGATGAAATGTGCGGCCTGAGAAGGCTCCTGACGCACCGTCACCAAAGAGCCATCCGGTGCCAACGCCGAAAAATTGGCGAAAGACGGGCCGTGCATCCGCTCTGGCATTCCCCAAATCAAGGACGCGGGCTGAGAAGGCGTTGGATGTAAAACAATCGTATAATTACGTTGCGCTTCCGGATGCTCAGAAAATGTCTTTTCCAGTAATGCTGGCATTTTCTCCAGTGATACTGGCGGCGGCAACGCGACTGGTGCCGAAGCCCAATCCTGCAGAGGCCGCTCGAACATCGTTACCGATCCGGCATAAAATGCCACAAACAGGAAGAGGCCACAGACAATCCCGACCCAGCTATGGATTTCCCGATACATCCGGACAATGTCAGCGCGGATTTTCACGACATCATACTCCGCACACCCATATAAATAACCCAGAGGACAGCATTCGCTCCTCCAAGCATTGCCCACGCACGCCAGCCTGATCGAAACAGAAAGCAGCTCCCGAGAATTCCCGTCCAGACCGGAACTACGAGCCACATCAGGAACTGTGAACCAACTGCCCTAGGCTGCCCGTCAACACGCACGAGCAGACCCAAAATGCCCATCAGGGCAAAGGAAAGCGTAAGTCCAAGGACAAGACCGGCGCTCGCTTTGGGAAACCAGTTCCGACTGCTTAGCATCACGGGATTTGATGTCATGACATCCTCCTTCGCCAAACCGCGGCAGCCAGAGGAACCAAAGACCAGACAATCATGATAAGCGTCAGAAACTCGGAAACTGCGGTGCCGCTACCTTCGCTTGCGAGCAGCATGAGCAAGGATGCACAGAGGAGCGTGCTTCCGGAAATCATACAGAGCCGAAATGCTGGACGCTTCTTACACAATTGTTGAGCAGGCGACGCCATATAGAGCATAAGCGCACCACCTGCCCCCAGAACCGCCGCAACCCATATCGTTATCATAACGTTTTACTCGAATTACCAACGATATTCCAAACGAGCAGTCAGATTACGACCCTGCCCATAATAGCAGGCGGACACGGCTGTGCAGGTCGCGACAAAACGCTTGTTGGCGATGTTTCGGGCATTAAAGGAAAAGGACAATCCTTTGTAGCGCGGATGAGCCGTCGCGAAATCATACCGAAGGAACAGATCGAACAGCGTATAATCCGGAATATGCAGAGTGTTTGCCGTATCCCCGTAGCTTGTGCCTGTATAACGGACACCACCGCCGAGACCGACACCCGCAAAAGTGCCGTGCTGGATGCGCTGGTCTACGAAGAGAGACGCCATCCACTTTGGGGCCTGCCCAAGATAATTACCAACCTGAGATGCCGTATTGGAACGAGTAATCTTCGCTTCGCTGCGGGTACCGGTAAAGATCACCGACATGTCCCACGGCAGGTTTGCCTTGCCTTCAAGTTCCAGTCCACGAACGCGCCCCTGCCCTGTCTGGACCAGGCACGTTGATGTGCCACAGAGTGTGCCGTTCGGATCATAAGTGGTCATATTGTTTTGGGTAATCTGGTATCCACCAAAAGTGACATAGATACTCTTCCCGTACTGATACCGAATACCACCTTCATACTGATCACCAGTTGTCGGCTTAAAGGCCTTTCCCCCCAATGACGTGGATGGATCAGAGACTTGTGGCTGAAACGACTGAGCGTAACTGAAATAGGGCACGAGACCGTTATCAAACAGATAAACGGCACCTGCTCGCCAGGTGAATGCATTGGAATTCGTGATGTACCTAGATTTGGTGAGAACATTGAGCGTGTTATCGCGCGCCCAATCCTGACGTCCACCAATCGTGACCCGAAGGCGGTTGAACTTCAACTGATCCTGAAAATAAATTCCGTTCTGGCTGCTAATGGTTGCCGTATAGACCTGCGGGCTCAGATTGTCTGAATACCCAGCACTCCCACGTGCTTTCGGATTAAAGATATTCAGGATCGGCAGAACATAGGAAGACGCCACCAGATCGCGGCTATGCCGCCAGTTCGTATAGAAATAATCAGTGCCAACCAGGAGTAGATGCCGCACAGGACCTGTACGGACATGCCCTTCAAGTTGCGTATCCGTCGTGACACCCTGAGACTGCCCGCGGCCTTCCACAGCACGTCGATTAACCGTTTCGCCTGCAACACATCCAGCCACTGTCGCCGCGCATTTGGCTAGCGTATCGCCAGAAAGCACTGTCGCTCTGTAAAGCGTGTTCAGGTACGTGTAGCGCGTATTGTTTCGGACTGTTAGAAACCGGTTGAATTTATGTTCCAGAAATGAGCCTGCCAAAGCCTGGTTTCGGTCAAACGTATCCCAGTTCGGCTCACCAATATTCGCATCATTCGCGATATGACGGCCTTTGGATGCATACAGTGTTCCCGTTGCTGGCAGGAACTGGAATGTGGAGCCACCCTGATCTCGCTGATACTGTGCAAGCAAAGTCCAGACCGTCTTGGGTGTAATTTTCCAGGTCAGGCTTGGGGAGATGTAGTAGCGGCCAGTCCGTACTTCATTGACCTGAGTGTCACCATATCGAGCGAGGCCGACAATCCGGCCTGTCAAAGCCCCATCATGCGTCAGTCGGCCAGACACATCCCCAGAGGCCTGCCCCTGCCAGTTGGACAGGTTGGTAAATCCGCTGCTCTGTAGAAAGAATTCGCCTTCGCTCTTTTCCGTCGGACGCTTCGTCACAAGGTTAACGACGCCCCCTGGTGCCGTCTGACCATAAAGGGCACCTGAAGGCCCCTTCAGAACTTCAATCTGCTGAAGTGCAAACGGATCAAAGGACGTTCTGGTCCACTGGCCGCCTGATGGCAGACGCAACCCATCGACAAAGTTGTTGTTTGATGAAAATCCACCCGCACCAAACCCACGGACAGACACTTCATCCACTCGACTGTCGATGCCGGATGGCTCAGCCTGTACACCCGCAGTATAGGCCAGTGCATCCGCAATTGACGGAGATGCGCGCAGTTCGATTTCTTCGCGGCTGACGATGGAAATGGACTGAGGCGATTCAATAATCGGTGTGCGTGTCTTTGTCGCAGAAGACGCGTGGGACATGCCGGTCGCCGTCACAACAATAACTTCCGCTTTGGACTTTGGCGCCTGCGGCTGTCCGGTCTTCTGAAGTTGTTTCTGGCCCCTGGACTGAGCTTCATCCGTAACAACAGACGTATCTGCACCTGCAGCGGCGGAAGTTAGCCCTGCCAGCACAAGAGCGGGAAAGACAGTATATTTGACGACAGAAGAAGACATGCTGGCCCACCGAGAGAGGATCGGAACTGGAGCCCTCATATTTGCAATTGATAATTATTGTCAATTAGATGTTATCATGGGAATTGCATCAAAGAATGCCTAACCCCGACACGGCCAGATCTGTCTCAATAAATATTGTTGTTTTTCAATTATATAAAAGGAAAATATGCTATCTATGACTCAGTGACTGGCGCGAAAAACGTTCCATCCCGTATGCTGAACAAGACGCTCAAGGGCACGTGTTCCCAGCAGTGAATTGCCCTGCGCATTCAAACCCGGTGACCATACCGCAACCGACGCCACACCGGGAACAACGGCCAGAATACCGCCCCCAACGCCCGACTTTCCTGGCAACCCAACCCTGATCGCAAAAGAGCCGGACCCGTCATAATGTCCACACATCATCATGAGAGCGAGTACGGTCTGGGCATTTCGCGTGGAAATGACGCGTTCGCCCGTTCGGGGATTAATACCGCCCGTCATCAGATAGGTGCCCATTTCCGCAAGCTGCCTGCAACTCATGGTCAACGCGCACTGATGAAAATAGAGGTCCAGCGTTTCATCAACGGGATTATGAATATTCCCGAATGTCCGCATGTAATTGGCCAGAGCCTTGTTGCGAAATCCGGTTTCTTCTTCCTGCCGCGCCACATCCCGATCAATCAGGATGGTATCCGGATCTGAGCTCATGGGCTTCAGGAAGCCCAGAAGCTCATTCTGCGCACCGTCCAGACCATACTGGGATGTCAGAATATCCGATACGACAATCGCACCCGCATTGATGAACGGGTTTCTCGGAATGCCGTTTTCGCTTTCAAGCTGGATGATCGAATTGAATGCACTCCCTGACGGTTCCTGCCGCAAGCGGCTCCAGAGCCCGGCGTCCACCGCATTAAGCGCGAGCGTCAGGCCGAAGACCTTTGAAACACTCTGAATGGAAAAAGCTTCTTCAGCGTCCCCAACAATATGACTGCCGCCTTCTGCATCGATAATGGCCATTCCAAACCGACCGAGATCGACGTTTGCCAACGGCGGAATATAGTTTGCCACCTGCCCCCGATCTGTCTCGGCACGCATTTCCTCTGCGATTTCCGTGATAATAGCGGTCAGTGACGGCATAAGGGGTCATCTCCAGTTCAGGCGGTTGTAAGACCTTTCACAGAGCAGCCTATTGAAAAAAGGCCTTTTTTAAGAACAGGAGCCATGCATCTTACGCGCAGCTCTTTATTCAGGGTGAAACAACGCGATGACGAACAACCTCCCCCACAATCACAAGCGCGGGTGAAGAAACCTGTGCTTCTGCGGCCTGAGCCGCCATTGTTCCGAGTGTTCCCGTTAACACACGTTGCCCGGGCTGGGTTCCCCGTTCCACGATGGCTGCTGGCCAGTCTGACGGCAGGCCATTTTTTACCAGACCCGCCATCAGAGCTGGTAACGTCGAAATTCCCATGTAGATGACGACAGTCTGGCGGCGATCCGCCATATCGTCCCAAGGCAGATCCAGCACGCCATCCGCCCTTGCGTGCCCTGTCACAAACAGACACGCCTGAGCACAATCCCTGTGTGTCAGGGGAATACCTGCGTAGGACGCACATCCGCTGGCAGCGGTAATGCCCGGCACAACACGAAAAGACACTCCCGCGTCCACCAGGGATTCAATTTCCTCGCCACCGCGCCCGAAGATGAACGGATCGCCCCCCTTCAGACGTAGAACGCGTTGACCGGCTTTCGCGTGACGGATCATCTCGCTGTTGATTTCGGACTGTGGCATCGCATGGCGATTACGCTGCTTGCCCACAAAAATCAGCTCCGCATCACGTCGAACACGTTCGAGCAACACTTTGGGTAACAGATTATCGTAAAGCACCACGTCAGCATTCTGCATGAAGTGGAGGGCCTTCAATGTCAGAAGATCGGGGTCGCCGGGCCCGGCCCCCACAAGCCAGACCTCGCCAGCAGCCCGCTGTGCCGACAGGAGCACATCAAGCACACTGTCAGCCCGAACCTCATCGCCTGCCAGTGCAGCTTCTGCGCCTGCTCCGTCCAGAAAATCTTCCCAGATCCGTTTCCGATCCTGCACTGCAGGATATTGTGCGGACACCCGCGCCCGGCGGGACTGCATATACGCGGCGAGTTGCCCCGTCCCATGCGGCATCCAGCTTTCAATTTGTTCCCGCAGTCGACGCGCCAGAACCGGTGCTCCGCCAGCGGTTGAAATTGCCACACGTACCGCCCCACGCCGAACCTGCGCAGGCGTAATGAACGTGGACGGCTCCGGATCATCAACAGCACAGACTGGAATATTTAACGTGTCAGCAAGAGCAGCCACTACGCGATTGACGCTCCGATCGTCTGTTGCCGCATAGACCAGACGACACCCCGGCATGACAGTCTGTAAAATATCAGCGTCAACGCGACCGCCTACATGCCGCGCCAATCCCGCATCCACCCACTCCTGAACAACGGCATTCAGGGCTTCCGCAACAATCTCGATCTGCGCACCATGATCGAGCAAAAGCCTGCCTTTGTTGACAGCAACTTCGCCGCCGCCAACCAGCAATACACGTGCGCCCTCCAGACGAAGGGAAATGGGAAACCAGCCTGTCTCAACCCCGGATGCGGGCATCTCTATATCCATGTGCGTTCAGAATAACAGTTCCGGAACGGAACGCCGTTTCTCTTCCCTACACGCCCACCCCGAACAGGCAAAGACAGGATGCCCTCAGAAAAACCCAAACGACCTTGAGTTCAGGCTTCTCTGTAAACAGTAAGGTTCAGCGGTGCCCGTATCCTCCGCCGCCGCCAACATACGGTCCGCCTCGGCCATTGTGATGATGATGTCCCCGTCCATGATCGTATGGTCCGTAGCACGCCATCAGAGGTGCCATCATGGCAAAACCAAGCACCATCATTGCAAGACGCTTCATGGGAAAATCCTTTTGAAAGACTGAACCGATAAGATTTCTATTCAGGAAATATGGCTGCTTTCCGGCGACAGTTTCCCCTGATGTTACGCGGCAAGCCCTTGAAGACCCACTTGCATTTCTGTCCTGCACGGACGGGGAGTTACCATTTTAACCATTTTCGCATATAATTTCGTACGACTGTAGGACAACCGTTCGCCTGCACTCGCCCCAGGAGCGCGACATGATGGCTGAATTTATCGTCAAGGCGATCAAATCGATCCAGAACGGTATGGGTTTTCCAATCCTTCTTGGAATTCTGGTTTTGCTCGTGATCGTCGGATATGTGGTGCTTTACGCGCTGGTAATGTGACAGGACGCCATCTCTCAGGATCAGGCCTGACTTTGGCCTCAAATTTCCAATCGTCAGGACCTATTTTGATGACCACACACGAGATCAAGAAGCGTCTCGATTTTCTCCGCGAAGCCTCCAAGCTCAAAGATGTGCTCCGCCGTGCTTTTACTCTGGGTGGTCAAGCTGAAAGCACCGCAGAACACACCTGGGGTCTATGCCTTCTTGTCATGACCTTCGCTGACCAGCTTGAAGGCATCGATCTGCTGCGCCTCCTTAAGATCTGTATTCTCCATGACCTGGGCGAAGCCATCCATGGCGATATCCCGGCCATTTCTGTTGAAGCTTCCAGCAACAAATCCCAGCAGGAACGTGAAGATCTCCTGACCGTGATGGCCCCTCTTCCCGAGCATTTGAAAGAAGAGTTTCTTGAGCTTTGGGATGAATACGAAAATGCTTCCAGCCCTGAGGCAAGGATGGCAAAGGCTTTCGACAAACTCGAAACCATTTCCCAGCATAATACTGGCATCAACCCGCCAGACTTCGACCATGAATTCAATCTGACTTATGGCCGCCGCTACACCGACCATTCAGCATTAACCCGTGCGATCCGCGACGTCATTGACAGTGAAACCATGCGAAACGCTGAGAAAGTCTGAACACACGCTGATTGTTTCGGAGAATTTTGTTTCTCGACAAAAAGAAACAGTTTCCCCAAAAATACCCCACTATGGTTTGCGCGTCAGGGAATGACTTGACGATCCTTCGTTGCTCCAGACACAAACGGAGCTCATAAACTTGCAATTCCGGGAGATCGGCAGGCCACAGCATGACCAGCCACCATTCTGGCACTCCAGCCGCTACCCGCTCCCGATTAAATCTTAGAAAACTGACGTACTGCGGTTTCAGCGCCGCCCTCTCCTGCGGCTCAGCCTGGGCACAAAGTACCAATACGGCGGGCACAACCCCATCCAACGTATCCGGCAGCACGACATCCACAACGGAGCATATCGTCGTTACCGGCCATAAACCGGAAGGAGCCGTCATTGGTGCGCCAAAACCACTCATGCAAATCAGCGCAGATGAGATTAAATCCTATGGCGTCGATACCGTAACGGATCTGTTGAGCACCATTTCGCCTGAGACACGCTCCGGACGGGGAGCAACAGGAAATGCTCCTGTTGTTCTTTTAAACGGCAAACGAATTTCCGGCCTTCAGGAGGTTAATGACCTTCCCTTTGAAGCAATTGCACGTGTGGAAATTTTTACGGAAGAAGAAGCTCTCCGTTATGGCTACGCCGCAGATCAGCGCGTCGTCAACATCATCACCGTCAAGCACTTCCGGTCAGTTCGTGCGCGCGTATATGGCGAAACATCCTCGGATGGGGGTGGAGAAAATGGCGCTCTTTCCCTCAGCTTCACGCGATTGCAAGACGAACGGCGCATCAACCTCAGCGCTCGTTACACGGCCAGCTCATGGCTGAGAGACAGCCAGCGCAGCGTGGCTCCCCCGGCGGCAAACTCACTCTATGCCACACAGGGCAACCTTAGTACGTCAGATGGTACCAGCCTGGACCCGGCCCTTGATGCTCTGTCCGGACAGACCGTCACTACGGCAGGCAGCCCATCCTTGCCTTTCGGGCAGGCCGCGACGCTGGACGATATTCTCCCCTACGCGAACAATCCCAATACCAGCACGAATGCCTCAGCGTATACGCTTCAGCCGCGCAAGCACGAATTGAACCTGAACGGAGTTTACGCTGATCGTATCGCTGAAAATATCAGCTCGTCTCTCAATGTGAGTTTTGATCATCAGGATCAAATCAGTCTGCAGGGGCTACCGCATGGGGTACTCACGCTGCCTGGCGGAAGTTTCTATTCACCATTTACCCAGTCTGTTCAGCTTTTCCGCAGCTTTGGAAACATCGCCCCTCTTCAGCAGACCGCACACACCGAAACAGGACACGCCGGCCTTAATTTTAATGGAGATCTCGGGGACTGGAAGTGGAATGCCAAGGGCAGCTACGATTACACTCAAACAGTCACGAACAGCCAGACTGGGCTGTCGCTCACAACGGCCCAGGCAGCCCTGAATTCCAACGACCTTTCTTTCGACCCGTGGGCAACAGTTTCTCCAGCCTGGTTAGGCATGCGCCTCGTCAATCACGGTCGCACCACAAGTAATCAGGGTCAGATCAACGGACTGCTCTCCGGTCCGGTTTTCACACTTCCTGCTGGAGATGCCTCCACCAGCATTGCAGCCACGGGAATACTCAGCCAGCAAAACGCTGTATCCACCGTCAATACCGTGACATCTCGCGCGGCCATCAGCCGGGACATTGGTACAATTCGGATCAACGGCGACCTTCCGATCGCAAGCCGAAAGAACCACTTTCTGTCTTTTCTTGAAAAGCTGGATGCCAATGTGAACGGTGCGGTCAGTCAAGTGTCCCACTTCGGAACATTGGGAACAGTTGGTGGGGGCGTCACATGGGCGCCTCTCACATGGATCCAGCTGCCGCTCTCCATCACTGAACAGACAGAAGCACCCGCAGCAGCCTCCCTTGTGGCGCCCACAATCGAAACTCCGAACGTCACAACATATGACTATGTGCGTGGAGAGTCCGTTCAGGTCACGACTGTATCTGGCGGCAACCGGAACCTGCGGTCAGCCGATCGACATGAAATCAGTCTTGGTGCCATCCTGTCCCCCCCTTTTCTGGACGGATCACGACTGCACATCAATTACGTGCACGACAACACACACAATCCGGTTCTGTCTTTACCGACTGCCACCGCAGCCATTCAGGATGCTTTCCCGGATAACTACCAACGAGATGCTGAAGGCGTTCTGGAACGTGTGGATTTAAGGCCAGTCAACGCCGACTATGAGAAGCGGACAGAATGGAACACCACTTTCTCGCTTTCACGCCCATTCGGAAATGAGCCTGACAAAGCGCACCATAAAGGACGGCCAGGCAATACCACGCAGGGTCGGTATTACGTTGTCCTGACCCAGGTCTGGCGGTTGAACGATACCGTACGATTACGATCCGGCCTCCCCGCGATAGACCTCCTAAACGGCGGAACGATAGGTGGCCTTGGCGGCAAACCCCGTCATGAAGTGGAACTTCAGGCAGGGGCTTATCGAAACGGTATTGGCATCAGGCTGGACGGCAAGTGGCAATCGAGCACATCAACTCTGGGCAGCACGTCCTCAGGCAGCCTGTATTTCAGTAGCCTCGCAACCTTGGATTTTTCGGTTTTCGTCACTTTGGGAGACGTCCCCCGCTGGAAACACAGCGACTGGGCTCAGAATTTTAGAATCATGTTGTCGCTGGATAATGTCTCGAACAACCGCATTCACGTTCATAACGGAACTGGCGCCACGCCGGCTGGATACCAGCCTGCCTTCATGGATCCCATGGGGCGGACTATCGGGTTGTCTCTTCGAAAATCGCTCTAAAATCGCTCATCACGCCTTCTTGGCACTGCCGTCCAAAGATGTGCGCGAAAGTTGGATTACACACTGACACAGAACGCGAGCTTGCCTTCAAACAGTTGAGATCCTTGCAATTCTGCAAAGTTCTCGCGTGTGGGTATCGTCCCCAAACTGTCCATGTTCATCCCTCCGTAGAGGTGAATGCAACGTTTGGTCATAAAATGTGAGTTTAGATTTTCTCTTGAGACCCTATGTGTGAAGCAGATTTGTGACAACGATTTGACAGCTATGAAAGTTTCCTGCGCCTGATGTCGGCCGAAGAACCGCCTTTACAACTCCCGAAAGTGGCCGGTGTCCGACGCGTCATGAGCAATGTTGGTGTGTTGCTTGGAGGACGTGTCGTAAATGCGCCCCTGAGCCTCCTCCATATCTGGATGGCAACACATTTCCTTGGAAGTTATGGCTTTGGTCTCATCGCCATGATGTACGCCTTCGCGCGTACCATGGGCGATCTGGTCGATTTCCAGTCGTGGCAGACAGTGCTGAAATATGGCCTTCGCCCGCTGACGGACGGAGACCGGATAGGGTTTCAGCGCGTCATAGCGTTCAGTTTTCTGCTGGATGGCCTTGGAGGATTGCTTGGGTTTTCTGGCGGCCTGTTCATCAGTATCTTTGCTATGAAAATGCTGGGCTGGCCGCCAGAAATTCACCAGACAGGAACAATATTCTGCCTGTCGATCCTGTTCATGGCATCCGCCACACCCACAGGTCTCCTGCGCATCTTCAACAGATATGATCTGATTTCCATTCAGGGCGTCGTCGCCACTCTCGTTCGCGTCGTGGGTACTTTTTTCCTCGCCGTAAAAGGCGCGTCCGTACCGGCATTGGCGTTCGTGTGGATGTTCGCCGAATTTGCAGCCTGGGCAACACTCGGGTTTATGGCCGTCCGGGAGTTGATCCGCCGAGATCTGATGCGTGGCCTTACAAAAGAACTACGCGATCTGATCCCTGACCTGTTGAATGGGCATTTCTTTCGAACCCATCTCGGTATCAGGCGCTTTGCGCTTTCCACAAACCTCAATTCTGCCCTGGCTCTGACCTTCGGGCATATTGGAACGCTTGTAGTGGGAGCGTTCGTTGGCCCCGCAGGTGCCGGATATTATCGGGTGGCCAGCCAGATTGCCGCTGGGATCGCCAAGCCAGCCGCACTGATTCAAACAACCGTGTATCCCGAAATGGCGCGCCTCTGGCGTGATCGCGCGACAACCAAGCTTTATCGCCTGACCATTCAGGTAGCACTTGCCGCGGGTGGGATTGGGACAGGTCTGCTGGCCTTGACCCTTCTGGCAGGGCGCCCCCTTTTACAGCTTTATATCGGCCCAACAGGTGCAACGCAGACGATGCCAGTCACACTCTGGCTTCTTGCAGCGGAAGTTGTTGCTGTCTGGGGCCTTCCGCTCGAACCCCTCCTGTTCACAACAGACCGTTCCGGCGCTGCGACATCTGCGCGTTTCCTGGACTTTCTTGTATTTTTTCCAGGGCTTGTTCTTGTTGTCCGCAGATACGGTCTCGATGGAGTTGGTCCTATTACACTCTGCGGGGTCATGCTCCTGATCGGACTTCAGCTTCTTCTGGTTCTTCGTAAGCCCTCTCTGCGCACGATTTCCCAGCCATGAAAGTCGTCTTCCCCTTAATCGCCCAGCGACACCAGACACTACACGCTCTACCAATCGCACTGGAAATGTCAGCCCGACACCCAGAAGTCGCGGTCCATATTGCGTGCCTGACAGCAAGTCATCTGGAACTCGCGCGTTCGTTGGCTACGCTCTATCCGGAGTCTCGCGTTCAGTTTGACCTGCTTCCGATTTCAGATGCACTTCGGCATCGGATTGAAGCACAGGGACTACGAGTCCTTGACCGCCTCATAGGGCTGTTTTTCTCCCGGAAGTATTTCAAGGGCTTCGATGCCATCATCGTTCCTGAAGCGACCTCTCTTCAGCTTCGACACATGGGCGTTCGTACCCCCCGTATGATCTGGACGGGTCATGGGGCCGGAGATCGTGCCATCGGCTTTGCCAAGCATCTCAGAAAATTTGATTATCTTCTGGTTCCCGGCCGTAAAGTCGAAGAGCGGATGCTGGAAAAAGGCATCATCCGTCCCGGCTTCTATCACCGTGGCACATATGCAAAGTTTGATCTGGTTCGCCGGATGCATGCACGTCGACCACCGCTTTTTAATAACGGTCGCCCGACAATCCTGTATAATCCGCATTTCGTGCAGCGTTTCTCGTCATGGCGCATGATGGGCAAGAAGCTGCTTGATTTTTTTGCAGCACAGGATCAGTACAATCTGATCTTTGCTCCTCATTTCCGGCTGTTTGATAACCATCGCCCGGAAGGAGAAGCCCTCAGACGAGAATATGCGGGTCTGTCCCATATGCTAATCGACCCAGGGAGCGAACGAAGTATCGACATGACCTATACCATGGGCGCAGATCTCTATCTCGGGGATGTCAGCAGTCAGGTGGCAGAATTCATGATACGACCACGCCCATGCCTGTTTCTCAACGCTCACGAAGCAGCCTGGCAGGATAACCCCAATTATCAGTCTTGGACGCTTGGCCCGGTGACGGATAATATTGCCAATCCTGGACAGGAAATCATGAAGGCGTTCGACACACACTCACGTTTTCTTGAGACCCAGCGCCAATATGTACTAGAGACTTTCGAAACTTTGGGCGAACAGCCCACGGCACCCGCCGCAGCGGACGCCATAGTTAACTTTCTACACAAGGCCGCCTGATGTCCGGCGATCCTAATGGAGCTAGTCTAGGTTTGACCGAGGACACCCAGAACCCAACTCTTCTCTCCGCTCCGACGCCGAGCCGCTCTGGCCTGACCAGACGGTACGGGGACTTCACGAGCTTTGCCGCAGCCCTGGACTATGCAGCCCAGGGCGAGAGTGGATTCAATATCTACTCTGGCCGCGGGCAACTGCTGGAAGCCTTGCCGTATCGAACGCTCCGCGAACAGGCAATTTCCATGGCCCAGCGCCTGCTTGGCCTTGGACTGGCAGCAGGAGACCGGGTGGCCATCGTCGCAGAAAGCGATGGTGACTTTGCCCGTATCTTCTTCGGTTGCCAGTATGCAGGGCTCGTTCCAGCTCCGCTGCCGCTTCCTGTCGCTTTTGGCGGACGTGAAGGATATGTTTCCACCCTCCGTGGCATGATCCAAAGCGCTGCAGCACGTGCTGTTGTGGTTCCGGACGTGATCGGAAGCTGGACATCGGAGATCGTTGAGGGGCTGGATCTGGTTTTTGGCGGCTCCCCTGCTGACCTCTACCGTCATGCTGAAGCCAATGTAGAGCTTCCGGAAATCAAATCCGAAAATCTGTCCTACCTCCAGTTTTCATCTGGCAGCACGCGTTTCCCAATGGGCGTTTCTGTCACTCAGGCCGCCGGAATGGCCAATGCACGCGCGATTGCCCGTGATGGTCTCAAGGTTTATCCCGCAGAAGATCCCCGCGATGATCGCTGCGTGTCCTGGCTGCCACTCTACCATGACATGGGCTTGGTCGGGTTTTTCCTGACTCCCCTGACATGCCAGTTGACGGTTGATCTGCTGCCGACCCGCGAATTCGCACGTCGCCCCCATGTGTGGCTGGACCTGATTTCGCGCAATCGCGGCACGATCGCCTACAGCCCCTCCTTTGGCTACGAGCTATGTTCGCGTCGCAGTGGCCAGGCCGATCTGGACCTCTCTTGCTGGCGCATTGCGGGGATCGGCGGCGACATGATCCGCCACCATATCCTCGAAGGCTTTGCCGAGCGTTTTGAATCCAATGGATTTGATGCGCGCGCATTCGTTGCCAGCTACGGTATGGCCGAAGCGACGCTGGCCATCAGCTTTGCCCCGCTCAACACCGGCATTCAGACCGACACGATCGATCTGCGCACGCTGGAAAAAGACGGCCTCGCACAGCCTTCCAATGATCCTTCTCACGCGCTCCGCACCTTTGTGCTTTGCGGTGAAGCCCTTCCTGAGCACGAGATTGAAGTCCGTGACCCGCTCGGTAACATTCAGCCTGAGCGCCACGTTGGCTGTGTTTTCGTCCGTGGACCAAGCCTCATGTGCGGCTATTTCCGCCGCCCCGAAGAGACCGAAGCCGTTCTCGATGCTGATGGCTGGCTGAACACTGGCGATCTTGGCTACCACCTGAACGGCCAGATTGTCGTAACGGGCCGCGCCAAGGATCTTATCATCATCAACGGCCGGAATATCTGGCCGCAGGATCTGGAATGGTCTGCCGAGAGCGAGATCAGCACACTCCGGTCCCGCGATGTCGCAGTTTTCTCCCTGGAAACCGAAACAGGCGAGAATATCGTCGCACTTGTTCAGTGCCGTGCAACCGAAGAAGAAAACCGCAATACGCTCCGTGATGAAGTCACGAGCCTGTTCCGCCGTCAGCATGGTGTGGATGTGCAGGTTATTCTGGTTCCGCCCCGTACCCTTCCACAAACGTCTTCCGGCAAGCTGACGCGTGCCCGTGCCAAGACAATGCTTCTGTCAGGTCAGTTCGATCTGCAGACCGAGCCAACCAACTCCGCAGCCTGACGGACACACCTGACCGCTTTTCCTCTCCCTGCTCAGGGAGGGGGTGGCGAACAGACGTGCTTTGACGCATAAAGCGCTCACAAACTGCATAGTAAGACCGAGAGTTCAATTCCATGACTGACAGCGTCGCCGGCATCTCCGGAATGATCATAGAAAAGCTGCTTGCCAACCCGAAAGTGCCGCGGGACATCAATGGCAACAGCAAGATCGTCGAAGATCTGGCTTTTGACAGCCTCGCCGTCATGAACTTCGTCATGGAAATTGAAGATGAGCTGGATGTGTCTGTCCCGCTCGACAAGCTGGCAGATATCCGCACCATCAACGATCTGGCTGCCTGCCTTCATACACTGAAGGCAAGCCACGCGTGATTGATATCTTTGCAAAACACGCCGCCCTCCGGGCAGCCTATGACGGATTGACGGCAGTTTCGCCACGCAACCCGTTCGAGGTCGTGATTGAACGCCCACTCTCAGCCACGGTCGGTCTGATTGAGGGGCGTGAGACGCTTCTGTTCGGAACCAACAATTATCTGGGCCTCAGCCAGTCAGGGCACGCAGCGGAAGCCGCGATTGAGACAGCCCGCACAATGGGCGTCGGCACAACGGGCTCCCGGATTGCCAACGGCACTTTCGGCCTGCATCGCAAGCTCGAAGAGCGCCTCGCCTCTTTCTTCGGCCGCAAGCACTGCATGGTGTTCTCTACAGGATATCAGGCAAATCTCGGCACCATTTCCGCGCTGGTCAACAAGGACGATGTGCTGCTTCTGGATGCAGATAGCCATGCCAGCATTTATGACGGTGCAAAACTGTCTGGTGCGCAGGTCATCCGCTTCCGCCACAATGACCCGGTCGATCTTGAGAAGCGCCTTGCCCGCCTGAGCGATCATCCCGGCGCCAAGCTGATCATCGCAGAAGGCATCTATTCCATGACGGGGAACGTTGCCCCGCTGGACAAGTTTGTCGAAATCAAGAAGCGCCACGGCGCCTACCTGATGGCTGATGAAGCACATTCCTTTGGTGTACTGGGCAAAAACGGTCGCGGCGTTGCTGAACTCCAGGGCTGTGAAGACGGCATCGACTTCGTAGTCGGAACCTTCTCAAAGTCGCTCGGAACAGTGGGGGGCTACTGCGTCACGGATCATGATGGCGTTGATCTGATGCGCCTCTGTTCTCGCCCGTATATGTTTACAGCCTCCCTCCCCCCGGAGATCATCGCGGCAACGCTGGCTGCTCTTGATGATATGGTTGCACATCCAGAACTTCGCACCCGCCTCCAGGACAATGCTGCACGTCTTCATGCCGGATTGAAGGCCGCAGGCCTACAGACCGGCGAACATGTTTCGCCGGTGGTTGCCGTGACGCTTGAAACGGTGCCTCAGGCTGTCGGGTTCTGGAATGCCCTTCTTGAAAACGGCGTTTACGTTAATCTGTCTCTCCCGCCCGCAACACCTGACAACCGTCCGCTGTTGCGCTGCTCGGTTATGGCTGCTCACAGCCCTGAAGAAATTGATCAGGCAACAGCCGTCTTCAAGCAGGTTGCCGAGCATTTTCGAGACTGAGTACGGCGTCGCTTAAAACGCAAAAAGGGGACTGTTCCAGACAGTCCCCTTTTTTATGGGCTTTATCCTGAGAAATAACGTCAGGCGGCTTTGCGCAAACGTTTCATACGTAAAAGCAACGCAGGCAAAGTGAGCAAGGGATGTCGCCGCTCAAACTCAGAGAGGGCCAGATCAAGCCCTGTATGACGCTGGATTTTCCACGCCAGATAAGACGCACCGTTTTCAAAAGTAAACGCCGCTTTCACGAGCCGGGCAACGTTTCGGGGCTTGCCTGACGTCCCAACAAGCGCCCAGCGCCGTGCTGCCCGTTTGCGCAAAGTCGGCGACACGGTCGGCTCAAGCATTTCGCCCACTGCAGAATAACCAAGATGCGCTCGCGCCCATCCCAAGGTCAGCATGCTACTGAACCGCGCCTCTTGGCCAGCAAGCAAACTATTGCCGCGCCCCTTCTTCTCAACACGCAATTCTGAGGCATAAGTGTGGGCAAAAAGGGTCTGCCAGTACTCAAGCGCCGTCATATGGGGCGCCCCCAGGAGCGCAGCCCAGCAGGACGCAGTCGTTACACACCGCGCCAGCAAGTCCAGCAACATATCCGCTGCATGCTCGTCTCGAACCCACACCAGACGTACAGGCTGACAGAACCGAGCCCATAGTGTCGTATCGAGCGCGCCCAGTGACGTACGGTCTTCGAACTGCTCCCGCGACAACACCGCAATCTTTGCGCGCAACGTGCGATGACCGTTTTTGAATTCGGCGTAACGGACATTCGGGGGAAGAAGCAGATTGCCGGTACGAGCGACCATACTGCCCGTAAAATCCTTTGAGCTTTCCGTCACGATATAAAAATCGAGAATACCGTCCGGGTCTGCTGCGCGGAGCACCGAACCATAAAACAGAACACCCAGAGGCGGACGTGGGAAAGCACGAGCCAAAGCATCGGCGAAAGCTGCAGCGCCCTCATCAACCGGCGTTGTAAGCTCTTCAATCAGGAGTTTTTCAAGTGCATCAGGCATGGAGGAAACGGAAGGCTGGCCCACGTTCAAGTCGAATACGCCCACTCTCTGAGGGTGTGAAAACCTCTCCGTCGAGGACAAAGTCACTTCTTGTTTCAAGCATCATGTCGTCCGTTCGGCCACTCACATAGTCAGGATGCCGCCGCAGCCACCGGGGCGCACGTCCACACAGAAGCGCAGCCGTCGCACGGGCAAGGTTTTCCGGATAGGCGCTGACATCAAGATATCGCAGACCTTCCACATTCGGTTCCGCATCCCAGAACGGCCAGATTCCATGAGAAAGCCGTGACAGTCCCGTTGAAAGAAACATGAAGCTGTTCCCGTCATAAGCGTGGCCAGATGTTTCAACCCGTAGAGGCTCCCCCTCCAACCAGCTCTTGCGACTTTTACGGAAAAGGAGACTGACAACGGTGCTGAAGAGCGTAAAGCCTACAGCCAGATCATGGGGGGCAAACCTGACGACTGCTGGGGAATGCGCCGTACGAACAGCGCGCGCATAGCCCGTACACCCTCCAAACAATCCGAGCACTGGCTTGCGGTCTGTGTCTGGCCAAGAGAGACAAATGGGTGTGCGTGTGCTCGATCGCATTGCAGCCCCTTGTTGCAAGCGATTGATGGCCTCCATCTCCCTCAGCCCGAACCCGATATCCCCAGCAATGAGATTGGTGTTCCCTGACGCGATTACGGCGATATCGGGAAGGCGATCTGCTGGATATGCACGCGCAATGGCTGTCAGCGCAGCGCTGATTGTTCCGTCCCCACCATCAATGGCGATGGTTCGGACTCCTTGGCGGCAAAGGTAATGAACATGTTCGGTCATCCCCTCACGACTGTCTGATGGAACGAAATTCTCTCCGAGAAGCGCCTTGGCCTCCGTAGCGAATACGGAACCGCCGCGCCGGTTCTTACGGCTGCGAGCATTATGAATAAGGGCAAATCGCACTATAGGGGGAATTCTTCGTTTTTGTTCGGAGCTATGCGGGCGGGTCTAGCACGGCTATGATGTTTCGGCCAGAATGCGAGCTTCCCCTTCCGGCAGAAAGACTGACAAGGCTTCATTTCCTCCATGCCCCATGATCTCCCCGCAGAAACGTCTTCTCAGCGGGAGACGTGCGCCGTCGTTCTGGCCCATCTCTCGGACCCTCACCTCCCACCTCCTCCGGTTCGCTGGTGGGAAGCTCTGAACAAGCGGGCTCTCAGTCTCATTTCGTGGAAAAAGCACCGTCGGCACGTTCATCTGGCAGCCACATGCGCGGAAATCGTACAGGATATTGCCAGAGCCAACGTTGATGCCATTCTTGTCAGCGGAGACCTGACAAACTTCGGTACGCCAGCAGAGTTCACCATCGCTGCCGAATGGCTGGAAAAGCTCCCGGCGCAGGCACTGGTCATCCCGGGCAATCATGACTGCATGATCCGTCAGTCCCCTGAAAAGGGGATCCTGCAATGGGAGAAATGGTCTGCGGCGACTTACCCGTACGCCCGCATCCACAACGGCGTTGCCATTCTCGGTGTGAACTCCGGCATCCCGACCCCACCGTTCATGGCTTATGGCCGGGTTGGTCGCAAACAGCTCGCCCGACTGGAAACTCTGCTGACGCAACTGGGCGATGCAGGACTCTGTCGTGTTGTCATGATCCATCACCCACCCCGAAAAGGGCTGGTGCCATGGCGGAAGTCGCTGCTCGATCATCCCGCTCTGGCAAAGCTTCTTCAGAGAACCGGCGCTGAAATCGTTCTCCATGGGCACTCCCATGACGCGACCCTGACACACATCGCCGGAACTGAAATACCGCTTCTTGGGGTCGCCTCTGCATCTCTGACAGACAAACGTGCTCATCGACAGGCCTGCTGGAACCATCTGACTATTCGGCCCCGAAAAAGTGGTTGGACGATTGATCTTGCCCGACACCGTCCGGATGGGAGCATTACGGAGCAGGCCTCCTGGTTCCGCCCGCAAGGTACGCAGGCATGAAGCAGCGCGCCTCCATTCTCGACAGATATCTGCTGTGGCAAATGATGCCACCGTTCGTGATCGCCCTCTTTGCGATGCTCGTGGCGCTCCTTCTGGAACGCCTGCTCGTCCTGTTCGATTATCTGGCCTCAGCCGGAAGCTCCCTGGCGACTTGCATCGCACTCCTGACAGACCTTCTGCCGCATTATTTCGGGATCGCTCTTCCAGCCGCCCTCTGCATCTCGGTCTTTCTCACCATCCATGGAATGAGCGACAATAACGAGATTGATGCACTTCAGGCTGGGCGTGTGTCTCTACTGCGGATCAGCCGCCCCTTCATGATTGTTGGCCTGCTGCTGGGGGCGGTGAGTGTGCTGCTCTACGGCTATATCCAGCCGGTTGCGCGCTACGATTATCGGGCCGGCTTCTATTTCGCGGCTCATACAGGCTGGGCACCGCATCTTCAGGCAGGAATGTTCGCGTCCACGTCTGATACGGCAGTGATGACGGCAGACAGCGTCAGTCACGGCGGCACCCACATGAGGCGTGTCTTCATCCGGGAAGTGAACAAGAATGGCCTTGCTCACATCATCACCGCCCGCCGCGGCATGCTCACAATTTCAGATAAAACCCGCAGCACCCAAATGGATCTCTGGGACGGTGAGATCGTCGACGACCCCTTCCCCGGAGCCGCCAATCACAAACCGACGGTCACGCATTTCTCGCACGTCGTTCGCGTCATTGATCACCCTGCAAAAGAGACGACCTTTCGCTCTCGTGGAATTGACGAACGGGAACTGACTCTTTTCGAGCTCGCACATGACCTTCGTTATGGCGTACCGGGCATCGAATATCGGACGCTTCGTGCAGAAATCGATTTCCGCATCGCGCATGCGCTTGCCATCCCGTTTATCCCCCCCCTGGCCGTAGCGCTGGCCATTGGCTCACGGCGTAGAAAGTCGGTGTGGGGATTGATTGCGGTTTCGGGCATTCTTGTCGGGTTTGACCAGATGCTCATGTTTGGACATAGCCTGGCCGCGACGGGCCGCCTTCCCATCTGGCTTGCCATCTGGGTGCCGGAAGCGCTCTTCTGCATTGGCTGTCCCGCCACTCTGCTGCGCCGGTCGCGCGGTTCCTGGAAACGCCGCAAACTGGTTCGCCCGTCATGACCGCCCCCGCACCACACTATGTTCTGTATCGTTATCTGAACCGTGCACTTCTGGGGCGCTTCATGCTCTGTGGTGGCGTGCTGGTCTCGCTGCTTGAGATCCTTGCGCTCCTTGAAAAAACGACGCCCATTCTCAACCGAAATCTGGGCTTCAAGGGCATCCTGACATTTGCACTGCTGCATCTTCCCGCGCTCAGCGTCGAGATCATGCCTCTGGCATTCATGGTCGGGGCACTGTTCCTTCTGATGCAGATGACGCTGTCATCCGAAATGTCCGCCCTTCGTGCAGCCGGACTTTCCACGATCAATCTTTACAAGCGATTTCTGCCGGCCATTCTGATTGTGGGTTTTACCGGAACAGCCATGCAATACTGGCTCATCCCCCCTTGCGAAAATGCGCTTGCAACATGGTGGAACAAAACGGACCCTGATGCAGCGAAGCCCGACACGCCCTCAAAGCGTATTCTCTGGTTTCGTGCAGGGCCGACTCTTGTCCGTATCGGCCAGTTTGCGCATGGCGGAGCGTTCCTGAGGGATGTTACCATTTATCACCGGGACCCGGGTGGCCTTCTGACAGGGACCGAGCACGCCGCGACCCTGACGTATGATGGCAAGAACTGGCACCCGACCGGAGCGCAGGATCTCACGCTGACGGATAATGGCGCTTTTGTAAAAATCACTGGTGGTGACAATAATTTTGCCATTCCGGCGACGCCATCAATGATCATGACGTTATCGGAAGATAACGCTGCCGTGACCCCAAGTCAGATCGGGGCCATCCTCCACAAAGGGGCACCTGCCAGTCTTCCCCGTGCAACCTACCGCATGGCACTCTTCAGTGGCATTATTCTTCCGTTTCAGGTCGCAGTAATGCTTTTATTAGCGCTACCAGTGATCTATATCCCCCCTCGGGCAGGACTTCGAAACCCGCTTCCGGTCTATGTGCTGGCCGCGGGAATGGGCTTCGTGATCCTGCAGGGAATGATTTCCGCACTGGGCAATGCTGGAACGCTTGCCGCGCCACTGGCTGCCTGTGCGGGCCCACTTCTGGGCGCCCTTCTTGGGCTGACCTGGGTCCTGAGGATGGAGGAAAGATGAGCAAGTCCAAACCATGGCAGAACATGTCGTCCCTCCGGACGGGGCGCAGCTTCGATCTCGGAAAGATGTCGCTGCCTCAGTTGTGGATTGCCTATCTCACCTACCCTACCATCCTTCTGTATTTCGTACTGATCGTTGCAGCAGCTTTCGGAGCACTTCATTTCTCCCATAGCCTGGTGACAACGCTAATACCCGTTCCTGTCGTGATCGTGGTGTATCCGCTGGCCTGGTACATGATCCATCGCTTCATCCTGCATGGACGCTGGCTATACCGGAACCACTGGACCGCTTCGCTCTGGAAGCGCATCCACTTCGATCATCACCAGGACCCCCATCTGCTGGATGTGCTGTTTGGATCACCCCTGAACACCGTCCCGACCATGGGCATCATCACCATGCCGATCGGATATCTGATCTGCGGCTGGAGCGGGGCATTCTGCGCCCTGTCCACAGCGCTCGTGATGACGTGCATCTATGAGTTTTTTCACTGCATCCAGCATCTGGCCTACAAGCCACGCTGGAAGTGGGTTGCCCGGATCAAGCAACTTCATGTTCTTCATCATTTCCATGATGAAAATGGCAATTACGGGATTACAAACTACGTGCCGGACCGCTTTTTTGGCAGTTTCTACCGTGAAGCCCGTGACCGCGCGCGCAGCCAGCACGTCTTCAATCTCGGCTACGATCTGGATGAAGCCAAGCGCTATCCCTGGGTCATGAACCTTACAGGCGCTCCGCCCAAAGATCGTCCTGATGGGGCACGCTCTTCCTCCGACAACAGCCGCACAGCGTGAGCCTTCCTGTTCTCGTACTTGCTGGCTCTCGTGATGGTGAGCATGATGTTCTGGCACAACTCGGAAAGGTCTCGCACAAAGCACTCCTTCCGGTCGGCGGCCAACCGATGCTGGGGCGCGTCCTGCGCGTGCTGGAGAGCATGCCTGATCTTGGGCCCATCACGATCAGCATTGAAACACCCGACCGTATCCGGGACATTTCCGGCCAAGCCCACGTTCTCCAATCGGCACCGTCTCCCAGCGAAAGCGTTGCTGAAGCTCTCAGCAAGGTCGGGACGCCCTGTCTGGTGACAACGGCTGATCACGCGCTGCTGCGTCCAGAATGGATTTCAGAATTTCTTGGTAAAACGGCTGGATGTGATCTTGCCGTAGGCGTCGCTCTTCGGGAAACTGTAGAGCGCGACGTCCCGACCACGAAGCGTACCTATATTCGCCTCGCGGACATGAGTTTTTCCGGATGTAATCTTTTCTGGATGGGCACGCCTCAGGCTGCGGAAGTGGTCGAACTCTGGAAGCGGCTTCAGAAAGACCGCAAGCGCCCCCTAAAAATGGCGCGAACACTTGGCTTCGGAACACTTCTTCGGGCCCTGACAGGCCGCCTGGATTCCACCGCTCTGTGTCGTCGGATCAAAGTTCTGACGGGGGCGAAAATACGTCTCGTGCCGCTTTCTGACGGTCAGGCCGCCGTAGATGTCGATAAGCCTTCTGACCTGACACTCGCTGAACAGCTTCTGGCACAACGGTCTTCATGAAAATTGCCTACGTCATCAATTCGCTCGAATGCGGTGGCGCACAGCTACCCATTCCGGACATTGTCTCCGTTCTTCAGCAGCGCGGTGGCGAAGTCACAGTTTTCAGCCTCGAAAAGCGTGATGGCCTGGCCATTCCCGTTCTGGAAAGCCACGGCATTGAGGTTCGTGTGCGGTCCGGCGGTAACAAAGACCATTTAGCGGCTTGGCGCTGGCTGCGTGATGAAATGGACGCATTCCAGCCCGATCTGATCTGGACGTCCCTGACCAGAGCTACGCTTCTTGGTCAACGCGCAGCCAACAGGCTCGGTGTCCCGGCAGTCCACTGGCAGCATTCTGCCCGCCTGAAATCTGCCAACAGCCTCCTGCTCCGGCTTTTGTGCCGGAAAGCGAAACTATGGATTGCAGACTCCCCTACGGTTGAGGATTTCGCTCGCAAAAGTCTGGGACTACGGAACCGCGTTCTTTCCTGGCCGATTTTCCGGGCCAACCCTCACAGTCCCACAGCAAAGGCCTGGCGCAAAGGACAGACCGTCCGTATCGGGAGTCTTGGCCGACTACATGCCGTCAAAGGGTATGATCTGCTTTTCGAAGCACTGGATCTGCTCCGTGACCACCCGGACCTTCCCCCCTATCGACTGTCCTTAGCCGGAGACGGCCCAGAAAAAGAAGCACTGGAGCAAATCGCCAGGGAGAAAAAACTCCCGGTCGATTTTCTCGGACATTGCGACAAGCCGTTCGAATTTCTGTCGACGCTGCATCTGTATGTTCAGCCATCCCAGTGGGAGGGCATGTGTGTTGCCGCCCATGAGGCCATGGCCTGCGCGCTGCCCGTAATTGCCACGCCAGCCGGCGAAATCCCTCACACTATGGAAGACGGGCATTCCGGTCTTGTGGTCCCGTTCAACAACGCTCCGGTTCTGGCCAGTGCGATTGCTGAACTCATCATGACGCCGGGAAAGCTCAAACCCATGGGGCGCCTCTCCCGAGAGCGCGTTCTGGAGCGGTTCGGCCCGACGGCGTTTCTACGTCAGGGAAATGCCGTTCTGGACCGAATTCCTGGCTTCAACCCAGCCCCAGACGACGCTTCACATTCATAAGATCCCGACGTGGGCCAATTCCAACACGCTTGACGTCAACAAGCGTCACCTGCCCAGCGGCTGAGAGCGTGTGGAAACCGTCCGGAAAACGACGGCGCAGCACGGCAGGCGCATCCAGCACATCACTTGGCGTCACTTTCGGCAACCCGCGCTCAAGCCCTTCAATCTTCAGCAGACGAATGCCTTGGCCATAAGTGTCACGGCAGTCTTGCGTGGGAAGGAAGAGCTCTCCATCGACAACAACCGGAGTGCCACCCGGACGCGCTCCCGCACGGTCACTCAAAAACAGTCCGAGATGTGTCCACGGCCCCGTAAGACTGTCTGCTACGGAGATGTGCAGAGCGCTTTGTCGCTCGTCTCGTGTGCCTGCGGGCGTCCAGAACATCCACCAGCGCTCGGCATAATGGAACGGCGTGGCGTCAATTGCGGCCTCTCGGAAATCAAATGCTTCGACCTTTTCCCATTCCAACGGAAAAGCTTTGGCCCGATACAGGGTCAGGCGGCCTGAAGCACTGGCCTCGGGCAGCATGTACGTCTCCCCGCCATGCTCAAAGACATACGGGTAGGACAGATGCCAGTCCTCACGCAGGACAGGCTGTTGCTGAATCAGCTTTCCCGTCCGGTCATAGACCAGAACATCAATGGTGCCTTTGGGGGCCCGATAGTCGAAGGCTTCCGCAAAAACATGCAGCTTTCCGTCCCGCCAGAGACCAAAAGGATCTGCCAGAAAACGATGATCTCCGATATCCGGCAGGGTCGTCACCTCAAACCCGTTGAGACTACCCGCTCGGATCAGGTCCGCCAGAGGAGCGTGGATAATGGCGCAACGCCAGTGGTCCGTGCGTAGAAACGGCATGCCGACTCTCCTTGAAAAACGCGAACAGGGGCAGACGTAAAGCGCAGATCCGGGCAATATGGAACCATGAGTTCGGTCCTTTCCGAGATCCCACCTGGTTTCCCTGAACGACAGTTTGCCATCCGGCGTGCTGTTTTGGGGCTATGTCGCGCCATGGGCTGGGCAGCAATCAACGAATTTGCTCTTCCCTCGGCCGGGCGTCGCGCAGACGTGATGGCCCTCCTGCCGGATCACAGCCTGTCCTGCATTGAGATCAAATCCGGACTCCGCGATTTCCAGACAGATCAGAAATGGCAGGATTACAGGAACTGGTCGGACAGGCTGTACTTTGCGGTGGATGATGGCTTCCCACTGGAGGTTCTGCCTCCGGACGTTGGTATTATCACTGTCAGTCTCAGCATGGTGCCCAATAGCCTCTTCCACAGTGTGGTGGCAGAGTGCGCCATCATCCGTGACCCCGCAGAACACCGGATCGCACCGGCACGTCGGCGGACAATTCTGCACCTGTTTGCCACCACGGCCGCCAGTCGCCTCATGTCTCTTGAGGATCCGGCCATCACTGCATCCCTGCGCGCAGCACGCCGCACAGAATAGGATATGTCCATGAGTTTTGACCCTATTGCCGTCCGTCTTGAAGCCGCCCGCAGTGTGGTCCGGGACGCAGCGGCCCTCGCCCTTTCCATGCGCCCTCAGCCTGGTGGCCCGACAGGCACCCTCAAAGGCCGTCAGGACTATCTGACGGAAGCAGACGGAGCGGTTGAAGCGCTCGTCAGCCGTCGGATTCAGGAGCTCTTCCCGGAAGACGGTTTTCAGGGCGAAGAAGGCGGTCTGACGCGTGAGGGGCAGTTCCGCTGGGTCGTGGACCCGATTGATGGAACCTCCAATTTTGCACGCGGGCGAGACCGGTGGTGCGTGTCGCTGGGTCTGCTTGAGGGCAATGTGCCCGTTGCTGGCGTTATTGAGGCTCCAGCCCTCAATGAAGTGTTCACTGCTCAGAAAGGCAAAGGCGCCTTTCTGAACGGAAAACCTATCAAAGCCTCCCCTATCAGCAACCCGCAGGAGGCCATGATCGAAATGGGATGGTCCTGCCGGGTGTCGACCGAACTATTTGGAGAAAAAATCGGTGCCATCATGTCTCTGGGTGCCATGCCGCGTTCAGGTGGGTCCGGAGCCTTGGCGCTGGCAGACGTCGCATGTGGCCGCAGCGATGGTTACCTGGAAATCGTGATCCAGCTTTGGGATGTGGCTGCAGCACTGATCATTCTGGAAGAAGCCGGCGCTACTGTGTCTCCGTTCCTTCAGACGGGCGGCCTGACAGGGGGAGCCACTATCCTTGCGGCTGCACCGGGCATTGCACAAATCCTGTCAAACGCCGTGAAGGTGGAAATCTGACACGACCTGTTGCCCCGCACTCGTGATTTGGCCTCATTTCACGCATAGTGCGGGACAGATCCATTTTTGCCGTTAGCAGAAGGTAAGTTTTATGACCCTGTCCGGTCTCCTGCGTTCGACCGTTCTTGCCGCCACAGGGTGTGCAACGCTCGCTGCATGTTCTGGCACAACCACCACGACAGCAAGCGAACAGCAGATCGTTGTGGATAAAGCGACGCTGGCTGTTCAGGACCTGTTTGCAAAAACAACCTCGACATCCCGCTCACAGCAGCTTCTGGCGGAAGCCAAAGCCGTCATGGTGTGCCCGTCTGTTCTGAACATGTCGTTTGGTCTGGGAGGCTCTGGCGGTCGCTGCGTTCTCATGAGCCGCGATGCGCGTGGGTCATGGTCTGATCCGGCATTTTACCGTCTGAGCACGGGGTCTCTGGGTGTTCAGGTTGGCGTCCAGAACTCCGAGATGATTTTCTTCATCATGTCCCAGCGCGGCATTCAGGCCCTGCTGGATAGCCAGTTCAAGTTTGATGCGACAGCATCCGCCTCTTTCGCCACGATCGGAACTGGTGTTGAAAGCAGCACGGCCGGCGCAAAGAATACGGACATCTATGCGGCACAGAAGGCTCAGGGCCTTTATGCGGGCGCAGCCCTTGGTGGCTCCAAGCTGACGGTGGATAGCGGCGCAAACCGCGCTTACTACAATCAGGCTGTTGGTCCTGAAGACATTATCGTGACGATGCGCGTTAACAATCCGTCTGCCGATCCGCTTCGTCGCATGATGATGAACATTGCGAAACTACCAACAGCCTCCACGGCCCGCTCAACAAGCGCAACGGCTCCAGCCTCTCAGGGGAGCACGTCAACGGATATCGACCCCGTAAGCAGCAGCCCTTACCCCAGCAACTACGACACCTCGAAGCCTTACAGCACCCAAACGCGTGGTGTGCAGAGTTCATCTCTGAACCCTGTGAAGTAAGACAAAAAAAGCCCCGCACATGAAAATGCGGGGCTTTTTTTATTGTGGGACGACCGGGATTTTTTCTCGGTATGCCCGGATATTTCGGTCCTGCTCCTGAAGTGTCTCAGAGAAACTATGACCACCCTCACCCGTGGCGACAAAATATAATGCCTTACCTTCCGCTGGATGTGCCGCAGCTTCCAAAGACGTCTTGCCCGGTGAGCAGATTGGCCCCGGTGGCAGGCCGGTTTCCAGGTAGGTATTGTATGGGCCAGGGACCTGAAGATCATCATGCGTCAACGGGCGGTCCAACGTCCCCAGACCTTCGCTAAGGCCATAAATGACGCTTGGATCCGTCTGAAGGCGCATGCCAAGTTTGAGGCGGTTCAGAAAGACGCGCGCCACCATTGGACGTTCAGTCGGCACCGCTGTTTCCCGCTCGATCAGGGATGCAAGCGTCACCAGATCCTGCGGGTTCTGAATTAAGCCGTCCAGAGCTTCCACATCACGCTTGTCCCAGATGGACTGCACCTGAGCGTCCATCATGCGTTTCAGGCGATCAACCATGGATTGCCTTGCAGTACCACGAACATAGGCAATCGTCTGAGGAAGAACGCTTCCCTCCACGATTTGAGGGACGTCTCCCGTCAAGAACGGTGCTTTGCGAAGAATATCCGCAATCTTCAGCGCCGTCAGACCTTCAGGAACAGTTAACTGATGGGAAACAGGCCTACCGTGCCGCAGAATTTCCAGCACATGAGCCACGGACGCTCGGGCGGGAAACTGAAGTTCTGCCGCATGAATCTGTCCATCCCGATGCGTCAGGAAGGCTGATAGCCGGAAGAAGGCTCCGGAGGACCATGTTGGGGAAAGAATTCCGTCATCCTGAAGAGCTTTCGTAACCGTCGCGTTATTACCGCGTGGAATGACAAAAGCTTTTGTTTCAGGAAGCGGACCAGGGTCAGTGTAATGACCGTACCCGGCCACCGCTGCTGCGACAAAGAGCAGCGGCGCCATGAAGATTGCCAGCTTACGGCCAGCCTTGGGGGGAAGAAGAGGTTTTCTGTTTTCTTCGCCGTCCGGCTGGCTTTCAGGCATAAATCAAAACGACTCCGCTCAGTCCTTGCAGCGCTTCAGGATAATGCTGGCATTCGTGCCGCCAAACCCGAAGCTGTTGGACAGAGCGACATCAACCTTACGCTTCTGAGCCTTCAGAGGCACACGATCAATTACGCTCTCGCGTGCCGGATTTTCAAGGTTCAGCGTGGGCGGCACGATGCCGTCACGGATGGCCTGAAGGCAGAAAATCGCCTCCACAGCACCAGCTGCGCCAAGAAGATGACCAATGGCGGACTTGGTGGATGACATCACTAGGTTCTTGGCATGGTCGCCAAAGAAACGCTCGACCGCATCCAGTTCCAGATCGTCAGCCATGGTGGAGGTGCCATGCGCGTTGACGTAGTCGATATCGGATGCCTGAAGACCACTGTTCTTCAGGGCAGCCTTCATGGCGCGGAACGCACCTTCATGACCTTCAGCCGGGGCTGTGATGTGATGAGCGTCGCCGGACAGGCCATAGCCGCCGATTTCGCCATAGATCTTGGCACCGCGAGCCTTGGCATGTTCGTACTCTTCCAGCACGACCACACCGGCACCCTCACCCATGATGAAGCCATCACGATCCTTGTCCCACGGACGGGACGCCTTGGTCGGATCATCATTGGAGCCGGTGGAGAGCGCACGTGCCGAGCAGAAACCGGCAATACCCAGCGAGCAGATGGCAGCTTCTGCGCCACCGGCAATCATGACGTCTGCATCACCGTACTGGATCAGACGGGACGCATCGCCAATCGCATGCACGCCTGTAGCGCAGGCTGTAACGACAGCATGGTTCGGTCCCTTGAAGCCGTAGCGGATCGAAAGGTGACCGGAAATGAGATTGATAAGCGCAGACGGGATGAAGAACGGTGACAGACGACGGGCCTTGCCGCTCGAAACTGTCAGAGAACCTTCATAAATCGTCTGCAGACCACCGATACCGGAGCCGATCATCACGCCTGTGGCACAGCGATCGTCTTCGTTCTCAGGCTTCCAGCCCGAGTCCTCGACGGCCTGGATGGCAGCGGCCAGACCAAGATGGATGAAGCGATCCATTTTCTTCTGGTCTTTGACCGGCACCCAGTCAGACAGCGTGAGACCGCCTTCTTCGGTCGGTCCCTCAGGAACCTGACCAGCGACCTGCGCAGGGAGTTCGGAAGGATCAAAATGGGTAATACGCCCGATACCGGACTGCCCTTCGATCAGACGCTTCCACGTCAGTTCCGCACCCACCGCAAGTGGGCTGACAACACCGATTCCGGTAACGACGACGCGTCTTCCGTTGATTGCATTCCCGCTCATCGATGCCTCATGTCTCACGTTGTAAACGACCATACGATGCGGCCTGAACGCCGCTCCGTGTATCCGCCCCTGGTAATCGAGGCGGGATGGGACCAGCCTTAGACCAGTCCCGAAAGCGCCTTAGGCAGCCTTCTGCTTCTCGATGTAGTCAATCGCGTCCTTGACGGTGGCGATCTTCTCAGCTGCATCTTCCGGGATCTCGACGGAGAAAGCTTCTTCGAAAGCCATGACCAGCTCAACCGTGTCGAGGCTGTCTGCGCCCAGATCGTCAATGAAAGACGCTTCCGGCGTGACCTTGCTTTCTTCAACGCCGAGGTGCTCGACAACGATCTTCTTCACCTTGTCAGCGATATCGCTCATCTGTTTGTTCCTTCTGCCCGTTCAGGGCGTTACAAAAAACTCGTATTGCCGTCTGCCAGTCCGGGAACCCATCAGGGCTTCCAGCGCAGGCCACCTCTCCTTTCGGAAAGGCGTTGCCACCGGCCGAACCGGACATCGGCCTTCATCAGACCGGGCAAAGCAGCGCGCGATTAGCACGCTTTGACCTGAAACGCCAAGCGTCTCAGACCATGGCCATGCCACCGTTGACGTGCAGGGTCGTTCCCGTGACCCAAGCAGCCTCGTCAGAAGCCAGATACACCACTGCCGCAGCCACGTCATCCGGGTTTCCCATCCGACCGAGCGGAATGGAGCCAACCAGCTTTTCGCGGATACCCTCAGACAGCACATCCGTCATCGGCGTTTCAATGAAACCAGGAGCCACAACGTTGACCGTCACACCGCGAGGACCGGCCTCCTGAGCCAGTGACTTGCTCATACCAACAATGCCAGCCTTTGCCGCTGCATAGTTGGCCTGACCCGCATTTCCTGTCGTTCCAACAACAGACGCGATGGAAATGATGCGGCCAGCGCGACGGCGCAGCATACCCTTAAGGGCCGCGCGGGCCAGACGGAACGGGCTTTCCAGATCCACCGTCATGACCTGCGACCAGTCACTGTCCTTCATGCGAATGGCGAGCGTATCGCGCGTCAAACCCGCATTGTTCACCAGAATGTCCAGCGGAGCCCCGGCTACTTCTTCAGCCTTAGCCACAAGACCATCAGCTTCAGACGCATCCGACAGGTTGGCAACTGCAATATGCGTGCGCTCACCGAGGCTGTCTGCCAGTTCCTTCAGAGCCGCTTCACGCGTGCCGCTGAGAACAACCGTTGCGCCAAGGGCGTGAAGCTGACGGGCAATAGCTGCACCGATACCACCGGATGCACCCGTGACGAGTGCGATCTTGCCAGAAAGAGAGAACATGGTTCGTTGTCCTTACAGAGCCTTGAGCAGGGCTTCGATTTCAGCAGGTGTGCCAGCATTGTCCGTGGCAAGATCAGGAGCAATACGACGCGCCAGACCGCACAGCACCTTGCCGGCTCCCAGTTCATGCATGTTTGTCACGCCCATGGCCGCCATGGCCTGAACGCTTTCGCGCCAGCGGACCGTTCCCGTAACCTGCTTCACCAGAAGGTCGCGGATCGCATCAGGATCCGTTACCTTCGCAGCAGTCACATTGGCAATAACCGGGACGCTCGGCGCAATCAGTGTAGCCGTTGCCAGCGCTTCGGCCATTTCACGACCGGCAGGCGCCATCAGTGACGAATGAAACGGCGCGGAGACCGGAAGTTTCACAGCCCGCTTGATGCCACGCTCCTTGGCAAGGGCAATGGCGCGATCCACGGCATCCATGTGTCCAGACACAACGATCTGGCCACCGCCGTTATCATTGGCAATCTCAAGGATCTGTCCCTGGGCTGCATCTTCGCAGATGGACTGCGCCTGCTCAGCCTCAACTCCGAGAAGAGCTGCCATGCCGCCCTCACCTGCAGGAACAGCCCGCTGCATTGCCTGACCGCGCAGACGCAGCAGACGGGCACCTTCAGCAATACCGAGCGTGCCAGCGGCAGCAAGAGCAGAATATTCTCCAAGAGAATGACCCGCCAGCAAAGCGGCCTTGTCTGCCAGTTTGAAGCCACCTTCGGTTTCAAGGGCACGAACAGCAGCGAGCGATACGGCAAAAAGTGCTGGCTGCGTGTTCTCGGTCTTTGTCAGTTCGTCCGCTTCACCGGAGAACATCAGCTTTGACAGATGCACTCCTAGGGCATCGTCAACTTCCTGAAAAACGGCGCGGGATGAAGCAAAGGCATCATGCAGGGCCTGCCCCATTCCGACTGACTGACTGCCCTGACCCGGAAAGACAAAAGCGTGAACCGACATGGATCCCCCTGCTGGCATGAAAAACAGGCTCAGGGTGATGCTGTTTCACACGCGATCTGTCAAATTCTGCGTTATCTGTCAGGCGTGAATGTCGCGTATGCCTCACCGGGAATTTTAACCCGGACCCGGCCAAAAGGCTTGCTGGAACGGAATACCGTATCCTCTGCATAGTCCTGCGGCCGAAGCAGAACAGTCATTGGCTCCCTGCTCACGTTTGACGCCAGCACCCGGACGGTACCGCTCGTCACAGCCTCAAAGTTCGCTCCCGGAGCAATATCTATCTTGAGCCGATGAGCATCCGGCATGAACCAGGACAGGATCACACCCGTCAGATCACGGATGCACGCATTGACCTGATGCAGCCAGTGACGGGCCTCTGTGCCGGTAAATGTCTGCCGCGCAGGCAACGCGACCACCAGAGACAGCTCCGTTCTGACATTATGCCCGATGGCTTCTGTCTGAAGGACTGGCGGGTTCTCTGCCTTCAGGCGGTGTGTCAGCGGGAAATGCATGTCCCGGTCCTGGCCGAAGAACAAGGGAATATCCCCATCCCGGCTATGAACCATAAGCCGCGCTTTTGAGGGGTAATCATGGTCAGGCAGCAACTCGCCTGTGAAATGGAGTGAAAGACCCTCTTTTGCCGCCTGCGGGAAGCGGTCAAACCGCTCATAGATACGTGCGATGTCCTGATATGTCGCAACGCGCACGTCATGTCGGCCAGCGACAATAAGATGCTCCTCAGAAGCACCGTGCGCCTCGTGAAGCCCGACACAGGAAAGGAATGCGATGAAAGTTCCGGTCAGAAGACGATAGGTCATGAATTTACTTTACAACAAATGATGTCTTATTCAATTTTTTGCAGAACAACCAGAACCTGCGGCAGCCTTACCGGATTATCCAGATATTCGATCAGGCGAAACATCCCGCCCCAAGCTTTAAGAATATAGTTCCGTGGTATGATGGCCTCTCCATAATGCGCCTGAGGCTGAGGACGCTTTGCAGACGCGGCATGCAGGAACCGCCCAGCTTCAAAATGTGAATTTGCCTGCGCTTCATCCACAAAACTGTTTGCACAAGCTTCATGCCATGGATGCTCCAGTTTCATTCCAGAAGCACGACGCAAGCGCTGCTCTGCACAAAATGACAGAAACCGCCGGCTCTGCGTCGTAAAAACAACCAATCCATCTTGCTTCAGAAGCCGATGAAATTCCCTCATCCAGTGGCCGGCCAGAAATTCATCCAGATGTGAAAATGTCGACCAGGACGTGATCAGATCCAGCGTACCGGGCACGAGCGGCAATGGTGGCACCAGTCCGGCCTGCAAGAAGGGAAGAAATGGATTGGCGCGCCGTGCCGCCATGAGGAAGCGGTCCGTATGCTCGACGCTGACGAGGGACTGTGATCGCACATCCTTCATGAAGAGGCGCGCCATCCGCCCCCACCCACATCCGAAATCAAGAACGGAAGTCTCAGGCCTCACAGGCTTTCCCGCGTAGGCGCAATACGCCTTTATTTCCCGATAAAAAACATGCGCCTCATGAATGGAAACCTCCCCGTGATGCCCATGAATTTCACGCTGAAGATCATCCGGGGGGAACTCAGGCATCCGAACGCCCCGCACCTCGTGTCCGCCAAGGGACGAGACCAGAACATGCAGCCATTCTTCGTCCGCAAGCCCGTGAAAGGCTTCAAAAACAGCATCCGTCCTGTCGGAGTGGGTCATTCTTCTACCGTTACGCCATGTCAGTAACGATTTATTAACGCACTTCCACCAACAAGAGAACCAAGCCGCCTACGCATGAAAAATCCTGCCCCGCACTTTTCAGATACAACACAAGAAAGAGTTCTCACATAAACTGGATATGACTCTTGAACCCCAAAAGAGCAGCATCCCGCAAATTGTATTGGGCATTCGGGTGAATGTAATACTCAAACAGAGGCGTAAAAATTACACCCTTCACAACGTGGATAGCGTAGTTGAACTCCATCACGACCGCATCCTGCTGAACACCTGTCGCATGATTGGGGAGTGATTGCCCTTTACGGATCAGCGCAGCTTCACTTCGGCTCACACCGGATGCAATCTTGGTGTAGGTCAGAGAAAATCCGAGCGTATCGTAGGGTCGAGACTTCAGAAATCCGCGGTTAATCAGTGCGCCATAAACGAGATAGCGGCGCAGGGACGTATGAGGATCATTGTAAATAAGCCCCGTCATCGCCGTCAGGCCTGAGCCCTTTGCCCGATAGTGCAGCAACTGCTGATCCAGCATGACCCATGTTGACCAAGACGCGCTTCGCTTTTTATGCGCAAGTCCGCTCTCTGCATAAGAACCGTCATACAGATCATAATAGTTATCAGTCTGCGGCGTACTGAAGAGCTGGGCCCCAAATTTGTAATGGCCCGGCAAGGTTCCATGCCCGAAAACCGGCTCCCAGGCTGTTTCAATCGGTGCTGCATACCCAATGATGTTGGCCCCATTAAATTTAAAGCCGGTCCGATGCTGATAGACTTGGTAAATCCCGTTTTCGATCGGATACACTCCCGTCTGGACATAGACAGAACGCACCGGCCGTCCTCGAACCCGAAATCCCCAAGTCGCAGCGGGATAGCCAGCGTCAAAATTCGTGTCCGTAATCCCTTTGGGACGACCGCAGAAACTACCGTTCTGGAAATTGCAGAACAAAGGGCTCGCCGCAAAATCCGAAATTTCTGACATACGGCCAGCGGCGATCGCCAGACGCCCACCGTAAAGCGTTTCTTCCCCGTACATATAGACCAAATGCACGACAACATTTCCGCCACCGCCATAATCTTCGGAAGCATGATTGAGCCAGTCACCAAACATGCGATTGGCCGTCGTACCGTATCGTCCCACCGTAATCATGTGCGTCGCAAAACCACGCAGGCCAGCAAGCTTTTCCCAGTCCACATCAAGCTGCATGGCATACTGACCCGCATTGCTCGCGCCCTGCTTGTAGTTTTCAAATCCTGGCGTTGTTCCGCGCGTCGGCTTCGTTATCGCTCCGGCAAATTCATTCGTATTGTCGACAAGGAAATTGATGCCACGCTTACGCAGCCAGTCTGACAAAGGATTGGAGACGATAGCCTCAGGATGGGAAAATGCTGGAACGGTTGTTTCACGCGATGCGTGCACAGGAAGAGGCGTTGAAACCAACTGACTTGGCGCAGATCCAATATCGCGGTCCATGACCTGAGCAAAAGCAGGCAGCGAGACGAAAATACTGAAAAACCACACGAACCATGAGCTTTTCAGAGCATAACCCAGCACACGAAGATGCAAATCTGGCGCCCCTATTTGAACAGGAATAATGTTACATCACGACCCGTGAAGCGAATTGCGCCCGATCCAGAGTCAGCGTGCAAAATCCCTACGCGACGGAGCATTGTAGCGTAATTAACATTTTAGAATTTCTCGTAAATTTGATTAATAATTCACAATATAAAATAATTAAAATATTTTTTATTATTTGTTTTAAAGTAAAAATACTTGTTAAGTTGAAGTACACTTTATATAGATATTAAAATATCTACAAAATCGCTAATTTAGAAAATTACTCATGTAATATTTCTTTCACATGGAGGGTTCGAAAAACCCCCTGGTATTGAGGTCTGCTCTGTGATTCCATTTCCCCTTAGTTGATTGGGGATGATGAAAGATGAAGCAGCCGGGTTTCTTTGATGTTGAAGAACGGCTTGCCCGCTTGAGCGGGCTTGGTGATCAGCTCGAAGCATTTTCCCGGACTGTGGATTTTGAAGTCTTCCGCCCTGACCTGGAGGGTTCGAAAAACCCTTGGCTCTGAGCTGTTCTGTGTGATTCCATTTCTTCGGCGTTGATTGGGGATGGTGGAAGATGAAGCAGCCTGGTTTCTTTGATGTTGAAGAGCGCCTTGCTCGGCTGAGCGGGCTTGGCGATCAGCTGGAGGCCTTTTCCCGGACTGTGGATTTTGAGGTGTTCCGCCCTGATCTGGAGCTGGCTCTGGCCTATTCAGACGGAAGTAAAGGCGGACGTCCGCCGTTTGATCCGGTGCTGATGTTCAAAATTCTGGTCATCCAGACGTTGAACACTTTGTCTGATGAACGGACAGAGTATCTGATCAACGACCGCCTGTCGTTCATGCGCTTTCTGGGATTGGGGCTGTCGGACCGCGTGCCGGATGCCAAAACGGTCTGGCTGTTTCGTGAGCGTTTGACACAGGCGGGTGCCATTGAAAGGCTGTTTGACCGATTTGACGCGACCCTGCGGAACGCCGGTTATCTCCCGATGTCCGGCCAGATCCTGGATGCAACACTGGTGGCTGCTCCAAAGCAGCGCAATACGAAGGCTGAGAAAGCGGATCTCCGGGCAGGACGTATTCCAGAAGACTGGCAGGACAAGCCCGCAAAGATGTCGCATAAGGATCGTCATGCACGATGGACACTTAAGTTCACGAAGGCGAAGCGGCAGGACGATGGAACCATACCGTCGAGCGATCTCGCCATCCCGTTCTTTGGCTACAAATCCCACGTCTCCATCGACCGGAAGTTTCGGTTCATCCGAAAATGGAAGACGACGGATGCCGCCGCCAGTGATGGTGCGCGATTGAGAGAGGGGCTGTTAGATAAAACCAATACGGCCTCAAGCGTTTGGGCTGATACAGCTTATCGCTCGAAAGCGAATGAGGACTTCATGGACAAAGAGGGTTTTGTCTCAAAGGTTCACAGAAAAAAGCCGCATCTCAAGCCTATGCCCCGACATATCCAGAAATCGAATGCTGGAAAGTCCGTGATCCGATCGCGCGTCGAGCACGTCTTTGCCGACCAGAAATCACAGACGGGATTGTTCATCCGAACTGTCGGTATCACCCGGGCCACCATGAGGATCGGGCTGGCCAATATCGTCTACAACATGCGCCGCTTCCTCTTCCTCGAAAGATTGAACGCGAGCGCATAGTCATCCAGCGGGAGAGCAGTCCCCGATCTGCTCAAAACGCAGATCAAAAGCTCCCCCAAAAACCGTCAATCAAATCGCCAAAAGCCTGAAATCACGAGCCAGGCGCATCAACCAACGGTTCTTCGATCCCTCCACATGAAACACGTTTGCGTGCCTATTTTCGAAAACATGTCTTTTTTTGTGGAAAATCAAAGCCTGAAAGCAGAAGACGTTTACCATTCGTGCGAACCACATTTCGTGGCGCATGAAGAGAGAGGAAATTTCTGCATGTCTCTTTCTGGTAAAATTGCCGCTGTAACCGGGGCGGCTCAAGGTATCGGCAAGGCCATCGCTCTTCGTCTGGCGCGCGAAGGAGCTGACATCATTCTATTGGATGTCAAACAGGAAACCGTTCAGCAGGCTGCCAAGGAAGTTGAGGCTCTTGGTCGGCGTGCTATCGCTCTGACGGCTGACATCAGCAACCGCGATGAATTTCAGAAGACCCTGAAAGAAGCCTCCAGCCAGCTGGGCGGCCTCGATATCATGGTCAATAACGCCGGCATCTGTCAGGTGAAGCCTATTCTGGACGTCACCCAGGAAGAAGTTGAAAAGATTTACCGCATCAATGTTCAAGGCGTGATCTGGGGCATTCAAGCTGCGGCCAACATTTTCAAAGAGACCGGCAAGAAGGGCAAGATCATCAATGCCTGCTCCATTGCTGGTCATGAAGGCTTTCCTCTTCTCGGGATCTATTCTTCCACAAAGTTCGCAGTTCGCGCTCTTACGCAGTCGGCCGCCAAAGAACTGGCAGCCTTCGGTATCACCGTGAACTCCTACTGCCCGGGGATCGTCGGAACGGATATGTGGGTCGAGATCGACAAGCGCATGTCTGAGATTACCGGTGCTGAACTGGGCGCAACGTACAAGAAGTATGTTGAAGGCATCGCCCTCGGACGGGTCGAAACAGCAGACGACGTTGCTGGCTTCGTCGCATTCCTGTCGGGCAAAGATTCCGATTACATTACTGGCCAGTCCATCCTGATTGATGGCGGCCTCGTCTACCGCTAAGGCTGTAGATACAAAAAAGGGCCGGAGAGGTCCGGCCCTTTTTTGAAATCCTCAGGCGTCCCGCGGAATAAGACGTCCACGCTGCCATGCTTCCGCAGCATCATCAGGGTCCTGCCCTTCAACGCCGATGTTATAATCCAGCGCACTCATGACCTTGTTGCCGAGCATCATCTCGGACAATTCGTCAAGAAGATCCGTGTCTGCCTTGCGGGCTACATCTTCCCGCAGAACCATGCGCGCAGACATTTCCCCACCAAGCAGCTTGTCAGGGTCCTCAACCGGCGTCAGCAACGCGGTGTGGAACACCGCATGTGGCTGAGTGGCAACCACAAGCGGAGATTCGCCGTCTGCCTGCGCCTTTTCCAAACGACCGATCAGAGCGGCCTCCCCCACAACTTCAAGCGGCAGGGAAGAAAGGGCTGGAAGCTGCTTGAGTGCTTTTTCAAGAATTTCGCGGCTGTCCTCTGCAACGATCACCCGATCCACTTCAGCTGATGTCAGCGCATTGACAGTGCCGAGCGCACGCAGCGCAGCAAACGAAATCTGTGGCTGATACAGGTCCCCGATGACACGAAAGCCAGGCCCAGCGAATTTTTCATCGCGCGGGAACCAGGCAGAGACCAGAAGATCGACTTCGCCCTGCTCCATGGCTTCCGCCACATCTTCAGGGTCGAGGTCCACAAACTCGACGTCCACCTCATGCGCTTCGAGAACACGGGCGACCGCACTGGCACACCCGGCATGAAGCGAGGTGTACAGATGGCCGATCGTCATTTGCGTCATGAGGCAGTCCGTCAGTCAGAAAATTGAAACGTGAGACCGTGGATAAGCCTCACGCTTCATTTTGTCACGACCCTTACCAGATCTTTACGCGCTGATCCGGGGCAAGATAGAGCTTGTCGCCCTCTTTTACGCCGAATGCATCATACCAGGCGTCAATATTGTGTGCTGGCATGTTCACACGCGTGACGGCCGGGGCATGCTCGTTCGAAAGCATCTGCTGGCGCAGCGCATCCGGCCGATCCTTCTCACGCCACACCTGCGCCCAGCCCAGGAACACGCGCTGATCGCCCGTCAGACCATGAACGGTTGTCTGCGGCTTGCCATGCAGGGAGTCATGATAAGCCTGCAGACCAAGGTTCAACCCGCCGGAATCCGCAATGTTCTCGCCCATGGTCATCTTGCCGTTCACATGCGTGCCCGGCAGAGGCTCCTGCGCGTCATATTGTGCACCAAGACGATCCGCCAGCTTCTGGAAGGCATCCGAAGATGCTTTGGTCCACCAGTCATTCAGACGGCCATGTTCATCATAATGACGGCCTTGGTCGTCAAAGCCATGACTCATCTCATGACCGATCACGCCACCAATGGCACCATAATTCACAGCCATATCGCCCTTCGGATCGAAGAACGGCGGCTGAAGGATGGCAGCCGGGAAAACAATCTCGTTCATCGTCGGATCGTTGTAGGCGTTCACGGTCTGCGGCGTCATGCCCCACTCGTCACGATCCACCGGCTTGTCGAGCTTGTTCAGCTCATGCTGCCAGTTAAACGCGGCGCCACGCACAGCATTGCCATACACGTCGCCTTTGCGAACTACGAGGTTGCTGTAGTCCCACCACTTTTTGGGATAACCAACCTGAATAGCGAAGTGATCCAGCTTGTTCAGAGCAGCCTTACGGGTCTGCTCGTCCATCCATGTGTTGTGCTCAAGGCGATCATGGAAGGAAGACTTCACCTTCTGCACCAGCTCCGTAATCTGAGCCTGTGCTGACGGCGGAAAATAGCGGGCAACGTAGATCTTGCCCAGAGCCCAGCCCATGGCGCCATTGGTCACGCGCGTCGCACGCTTCCAACGCGGAGACTGCTGCGCCACGCCCGACAGCGTGCGACTGTTGAAGTCAAAGGACGCGTCAGAGAAATCATGAGACAGATAGGCTGCGGCATTATCTGCAAGATGGAAGGCTAGCCAGGCCTGAAGCACGCTGTAATCAGCCTTCTTCAGAACGCGGGACATGGCTGCGATGCCATCCGGCTCGCGTACGTCTACCTTGCGATCGGCAATATTTTCGGCCGGAAGCCCTGCAGTCGTCAGGAATGTGACCCAGTCAAAGTCTGGAGCGATCTTTTGCAGCTGCGTGACCGTCATCGGGTTGTAGAGCTTGAGCGGATCGCGGGTCTGATCGCGGGGGATCTCAACCTTGGCAAGCGCCGTTTCAAGATCGACGACAGCCTGTGCGTTCTTGGCTGGATCAGCCCAGCCCACAAGCGTCAGCATCTTCGCGACGTAAGCCTGATAGGCCTTTTTCTTGTCGGCAAGCTTCGGGTCTGTGTAGTAGCTGATATCGGGCAGGCCTAGTCCACCGCTGACGCCAATGCTCATGCCCTGATCGAGCATCAGCATGTAATGTTCCGGATCTTTCTGATCCTGCTCGACGCCAATCTGGAACGTCGAGAACGCCATGGAATTCAGGGACGTACCAAACGCCTCAGCCAGGCTCTTGGCATCACTGACCTTGCGGATCTTCTCCAGATCCGCAGCAAGCGGCTTGGCTCCTAGAGCATCAACAGCCTTCTGGTCCAGATAACTGGCGTAGAAGGTGCCTATCTTGCCCATGTCATCAGACGGCTCGGCAGAAACATGCTTCTGTGCTTCGCTCAGGATCGCCTTCTGGCGCTCCATGGACAGTTCGTACAGAATACGGAACGGACCATAGCTGCTCATATCGCCTGGAATTTTCAGGTTCTTGAGGTACGTGCCGTTGGCATATTCGAAGAAATTGTCGCCCGGCTTGACGCTATGATTCATGCCGGCTTCATCAAAGCCCCAGCCTGAATTGTAACCGGCGGCCTGTGCACTTGCGGCTGTAAGGCCCATAGCCAGCGCAAGTACACTCGCACCTTGCGTCAGGCGGCGTTTAACAGAAACTGTAGTCTTCACATTATGCCTCATGTTCTGGCGATCGCCGTAGCATGAGGCATAAAAGATCATTTCGTCAAAAGGCCGTCCATACAAAGGGAGACTTTTTGTTACTTCCCGCTTTTGCGGGTTGTCTTGCGTGCTTTGTCACCCAGCGCGGAGACAGCCAGCACGTCATAATCAAAGACCATAACCTTATCGAGATAAGGCCCGGCAAATTCCTTGAAGGCCTCATGAGCGGGGTCAAAGAACGCCGGATCTGTCACCACGGGCTTGCCAACATAGTAGTTCCGGTCCCCTTCAGAGCGGAACGTTACGAGGAACGCCTGCTGCAGGCCACCCTCTACACCTTCCCCACTATTCTGGAACCCGGTCTCAATGCTGACCACAACCGGGCGGCCGTCCGGGCGGCGGCTGTCTTGTGCAAGATGCAGAAACCGGCCGGACACTTCTGCACGCTGTGCCGTCGTGGCGTCCTTCTTGTACCGGAACATCACCATGTGCCGCACGGTGCCGACATGCCAGTCCGCCGCTGTAAACTGCGCGTATCCGACCTGTCGGGCAAGCTGCTGGGAGGCCACCGTTGCGGCTGCCGGTGTATCGCTCGTCACCGGGCCTGATGTCGCGATCGGCAACGAGTACGGATCTGCTTTGGCTGAGAAGCCCTGCGACAGCCCTGCGATGGACAGAAGGGCAGCGGCTCCCCAGATAAAGCGACGGGACAGAAGTGGTCGAACGTCCATTCTCAAGCTCCAGTTACAAGACAGAAAATGCAGCCCTTCATGGCACGAAATGGCCTCTTCCGTCTTGTGAATTTCCGTAAGTCTGACGAACCGTCAGGCCGCAATCTGGCGCTGAAACGATTTGCGACGCCACTGGATCAGTCGATACACCCCATTCGCTGCCAGCTTCTGCCAACGGGAATGCGGAGTGAAGCCGATTGTCTTGAAGATCATCGCCGTCACACGATCAATGTGCTTCTGCTGATAGAATCCCATGGCTTTGGACATGTAAGCCGCAATGCACCGCTTGTGATCATAGGGCATGTCCGGGGATTCATTGGTCGTGTGATAGGCGGACGCCAGCTCATCGTCCTCACTCTCGGTCACACGCCCAAGAGCAATACGCGTCCGTGCCCAGACACTGAGCTTCTCGCGCTTCAGATAGCGATGCATGTGATCATAGAAGAGTTTGAAATGCCGGTATTCATCGGCGGCAATCTGCTTGCAGATGGCTTTCAGCAGGGGCTCGTCCGTCGCATCTGCCAGTGCCGTGTAAAAAGACGACGTTCCCGTCTCGACCATACAGCGCGCGATCAGTTCGCCCGTGCGAGACCCGCGGATAGACGCATCAACGTCTGCATCAATCTTGTAACTTGCGCGATAGCGCTCAAAAGCCTCTTCATAATCCCAGCTCGGATCTGCCAGCATGGCCCAGCGGCCCAGAGCATCTCCGTGCTGAACTTCTTCCACTGCCCAGTTGGCTGTTGCCGCGCTGAAATCCGGGTCTCCCACAAAGACGTGTCTCAGATATTCAGCGTAGTCCAGACCATTCTTTTCAACGACTGAAGCAGACTTCACCAGAGGAATGATATCCGGGTCCACGCGGGATGGATCAAAGGAATCCCAGTCCATCTGCTCGATACGCCAGTGTTTCATCGCTTTGCCTCGTCCGTTTTCCGGCTCATAATCATGACGATGAGATGACACGCCGGGGCCATTTTGGGTAGGTGTGACGCAACAACGTTGGAGAAAGCCCCGTGACGGCTCAGAAAATGACACAGCCAGACGTCCGCCACGACTGGACGCGCGCTGAGGTTGAAGCGCTGATCAACCTCCCCTTCCCGGACCTAATGTTCCGCGCCCAGGAACTGCACCGTCGTTATTTCGACCCCACAAAAGTGCAGATTTCCACGCTTCTTTCGATCAAGACAGGCGGCTGCCCCGAAGACTGCGCCTACTGTCCGCAGAGCGCCCGACACGAAAAAAGCGTGAAGGCCGAGCGCCTAATGGCCGTCGAAAAGGTGATGACCGAGGCGCGTGCAGCAAAGGCAGCAGGCGCAGGTCGATTCTGCATGGGTGCTGCCTGGCGCTCCCCGAAGGACCACGATCTCGACTCCGTTTGTGAGATGATCGAGGGCGTAAAGTCCCTTGGTCTCGAAACATGCGTCACGCTGGGAATGCTGGACTCCGTACAGTCTCAGCGCCTGAAGGATGCCGGGCTGGATTATTACAACCACAACCTCGACACCTCCGAGGAATTCTACGGCTCCATCATCTCCACCCGCACGTATCAGGAGCGCCTCGATACGCTCTCCAACGTGCGCGATGCTGGCATCAATGTCTGCTGTGGCGGAATCGTGGGTATGGGCGAAGATCTGTCCGACCGCGCTGGCCTGCTGATGACGCTCGCCAACCTGCCGAAGCATCCCGAGAGCGTGCCCATCAATCTGCTCGTTCGCGTTGAAGGCACACCGTTAGGTGAAGCTGAAGCGGTCGATCCGATCACATTCGTTCGCATTATCGCTACGGCCCGCATCATGATGCCGGAAAGCCATGTCCGTCTGGCGGCAGGGCGTGAAAACATGACGGATGAGGCGCATGCTCTGTGCTTCCTCGCAGGCGCTAATTCCATCTTCTGTGGCGAGAAGCTCCTGACCACGCCAAACCCTGCTGAACACCGTGACCGTCAGCTTCTGTCCGCTCTGGGCATGACGCCGATGGTTCAGTCTGAATCAGAAATGGGAGCGCTACGCCCTGCCGTTCCGAACGTTGCTGCCTACGAAGCGGCTCTGTCCTAATCAACAAGGGCGAGGCATGCTGTTTTGCAGCGCCTCGCCCTACACATTGCTGATTAAGCTTTTAGACGCGCCGCAATATCAGCCACACGACGGCCATAGCGCTCAGCCGTCAGCAGATCTCCCTTCTGAACACCATCGACACCCGCATTTGCTGGAGCGCGCGCCAGAAGCCCGACTGACCCGCCCAGATTGTTCGGATCGTCGCCCGTGGCCTCAAGAGTGTTGGACGGCGGAATTCCCAAACTCACCCAGACGCCACCATGCTGGGATGCAAGTGTTTGCAGCGTAATCAACGTCACCTGCTTATCCCCGTTCGGACTGGCGGAGTTCGTGAAACCACCGAACACCTTGTCCTGCCAGCCGCGCGTGAACCAAATTTTGGACGTGGCATCTGCAAATTTCTTAAACTGCCAACTCACATTCCCCATGTAGGTTGGCGTTCCAAAGATGATGGCATCCGCGTCATTCAATGCCGCCCACTCTGCTTCGGTAATTTCACCATCCGCGCTAATTGCCACGAGTTGAGCCTCAGCTCCCTGCGCCACATGCTCCGCCACCACTTTGGTGTGCCCATACCCTGAGTGATAGACGACCAAGACTTTAGACATCGTTCCTGTCCTTCGAACCAAGAGATCAAACATACAATGCGATACGTGGTATCCATTGGAAACCAGCACCCTTTCTGGTATTATGTTGGAAAATTCGGGACAAGAAGGCACTTTCAAGACACATGGTAACCTCGCAGAAACCAGACACCCCGGCACGAAACCTCTGTTTCAACGTCTATGCGAAAGAGTGTCCGACCCGCATGGTGCTGGACAGGCTCGGTGACAAATGGGCCCTTTTGGTGCTGGACCGCCTTCAAAATGACGTTGTGCGCTTCAATGCCCTCAAGCGGGACATCAATGGGATTTCACAGAAGATCCTGTCTCAGGTTCTGAAAAACCTTGAGCGTGACGGGCTTATTTTAAGGCAAGCTTATCCAACCGTGCCCGTCACTGTTGAATATAGCCTCAAGCCTCTCGGAGAGACCCTGATCCAGGCGGTTTCAAGCCTCACGCACTGGGCTGAAACCCATATGGCTGACATTCAGGACTCTCAACGTCTTTACGATGAAGCAAAAAACAGCGCGCTCTGACATTTTGCGCCTTCCATAAAGCCATTTTTCAACTTTTCCCTTGGCCTCGTAGCCGTTCTTTCCTAAACCCTCGCCCTTCGCGAATTCGGGACGGGACCAGCCAAAATGACGACGCAACCTCTTAAAGCGCCAAAAATTCGCGTCGGCATCGACTTTGGAACGACCAATAGTGTCGTCGTCATCGCAGATGAGCAGGGCAACACGCAGCCTGCCATCTTCAACTTCATTGACAGCCCGTCTTCCGAAACCTGCCGCACCCTGCTCTGTCTCTGGATGGATCAGGAGGGCAATCGACGCGTTCTTCAGGACGCTATCGGGCTTGATGCCATCGAGGCCTATCTGGATGATCCGGCAGAAAGCCGCCTCATCATGTCCATGAAAACCTATCTGGCTCAGGGCTCATTCCGCGAAACACGTGTTTTTGCCTCGACCATGACGCTTCAGAACCTGATTGCCCGGTTCCTGCGTTCCCTGATGGACAAAGCCGGCATTACACCAGAGCAGGTCAGCACAACAATCGGCAGGCCCGTGCGCTTTGCGGGTGAACTGGCCGATGACGATCTGGGTGTGAAGCGCCTGAAGGAAAGCTTTGTCGAGGCAGGTTTCGCTGAGCCAAACGTCGTGCTTGAGCCCGAAGGGGCTGGCTGGCGCTTCATGCAGCGACTGGATGCACCAGCAACCGTGCTGGTGGGAGACTTCGGCGGCGGCACAAGCGATTTCTCTGTCATGCGCTTTGACCCCCATGGCACACCGCGCACCGTCACTCTGGGTCATTCCGGTGTCGGGATTGCGGGGGACCAGTTTGACTTCCGTATTATCGACAATGTCGTCGCACCTGCACTTGGCCGGGACACGACATATCGGGTGATGGGTGGGCAGCCTCTTCCCGTCCCTATTGAATGGTATGCGAGCCTCGGGCGCTGGCATCGCCTGTCCCTGATGCGGACCCCTCAAACCCTTCGCAGCATTGCAGACGTCGCAAAAACGGCCTCCGATCCGCAGAAGCTACGAAATCTGCTGCGTCTGATTGAAGATCAGGAAGGCCAGAACCTGTATCGAGCGATTGGTCAGGCCAAAAGCGATCTCTCACGGTACGACAGCACAGTCCTGAAGTTCAGCCACCGGGACCTGAAAATCGAGCAGGCCATCACGCGTGCAGATTTCGAAAGCTGGATCAAACCCGATCTGGAAAAACTCGCAGCAGCCATCGACGATGCCCTGAACGTTACAGGCCTCGGAATTAACGATATCGATCATGTCTTCCTCACCGGCGGCACGTCTTTCGTTCCGGCTGTTCGGAAGCTGTTCACGGATCGCTTTGGTGAAAGCCGCGTCGATGGCGGATCAGAATTCGTCTCTGTTGCTGAAGGTCTGGCCCTGATCGAAGTGGAAGCAAGAGCCTCGGCCTGAATGTTCAGGCCGGGCTACTGGTCAGGCGATCTGGAGAAATGGGGCTCATCGCGCGGGCAGAGACAACGGCCTCACGGAATGTTCCTTCCACAGACAACTTGAAGGCCACATTCGTATTTCCATAAGCCCGGGTCGTGAGACAGACACCTGAAGAGGTAAAAATTTCCACGACCGAACCATCTACGAAAATATCCAGCATATTGCGGGCGGCCAATGGCAAGGGGGCGGAATCTCCATTGGCCATCAATTCTTTTCCGGGCCGGTATGGATCGTAATCAAGCTCCAGAAATGGCCCCTGCCCTCCAAATGTCAGGCGCCCCGCCTCGGTTCCGATAAAGGTCAGACGAATTCGGCCATTCGGTCCATCGGGAGCGGCCCAGGACGAGGGTGTGAGCTGGCGGAAATGCGGGCCTTCCAACGCAGCCAGATTGGGATGGGGTGCAAGACGCAGAGCGGCATCTCGGTCAGCTGTGAGAACCCGAGGCAAAGACATGACACCACTCCAGCCCGCTTCCATGGCCCCATGACTGCGCTCAGGCTTTTCAGGCAACCAGCCCCAGAGAACACGCCGCCCGTGCTCATCCAACATGGTCCGTCCGGCGTAGAACGAGCCATACCCAAGCGGCTGAATAATGCGCGGATGAAATGTGCCTTCGCTGTAAATGCCTGAAGCATAATAAACAGTGCTGCCCAGCGAATAGATCAGGACCCAGGTATCACCGAGCGCAAAAAAGTCCGGGCATTCCATGGCATCGTCGTAAGCGCCAGCCTGATGCGTGGGGCCATAGAAAAGAGTGCGATAGGTCCAGTCTTTTAGATTTTTGCTATCGTATTTCAGAATGACGCCACCCGGACCAAACTTGGATTGCCGAACGTTGGCGCCCAGCAGCATGTGCCATCCCTCGCGATCCTTCCAGACGAGCGGATCGCGAAATCCATCAACATGCAGTCCCGGCGGGGGCTCAGAAAGAACCGGGACGGGGTTCTGCTTCCAGTGCATCATCTGGAGATCAGATGTCGCCGTGCACTGCACGGATGGCTCAATCCCCGTGTAAAAAGCGATGGCCTGATCTTCAACGATCACAACGCAACCACTGAAAACTCCGAGGGCATCTGGTCCCCCGGGGACAGGGCTCATCGCAACGGGTTCGTGATGCCAGTGAACGAGATCAGAGCTGGTCGCGTGGCCCCAGTGAATGTTTCCAAACGCAGCTTTGTCCGGCCCCCACTGATAGAACATGTGATGGCGACCAGTGACCCAGACCGGGCCGCAAGGATCGTTCATCCACCCATAAGGGGCAATCAGATGATATTGAGGGCGCAACCGATCCGCAGCCATAGCGGCGGCTGACGGAAGACGATAGGGCCGCGCCTGACTCCTGTGCGTCAGCCCCAAAGCGAGCAAGGCCACTCCAGACCCAAGAACCATTCGCCTGGATGTAGGCCTCATCTTCTCTCCCTCTCATTCCGATTTCGTTACTATCGAATGAGAGGGGCGGCTCTGGCAATGACGGAAAAAGTTTTTCGTTGATCAGCGAATGGGTGCTGCGGGCGCACTCACGGCAGAGACGGTAATGGAGGCTTTCTCCACATGGCCAGTCTGCTGCACACTTCGGCTTGAAAGTTCCTGCTGTCGTAAAGCGGCGGCGGTGTTCATGTCACCCTGTGCTTCAGCAGCTTGAGCCGCGACAAGCAGAGCACGCCGCATTCCCTCATAGTCCTGCGCATCCCGTCTCTTCTGTGTCAGGGACATGGCCTGTTCCAACGCAAGTGCTGGCGCATGATTCAGGAGTGCCAGACGGGCCGCCAGATCCTGATGATCCAGCATGGCAGTAGGCTCTTTTGAGGGAGCCAATAATGCTTCCATGCGGGTCAACTGCGCTGTATCACCCTGATCCGAAGCCCCTAAACCAGCCAGATAAGCCGCGCGATTGCGAATGCCCACGTCAGGCGACTGAAGCGCCACGAGCGCTGAAGCCTCAGAACCCGTTAGGTCATGCTGCCGATAGAGCGCTGCACTTCTGACAAGCTCCAGATCACTGGACTGACTGTACTGACGCAGCTTCAGAGCTTTTTCGGTGCGATCGAGCGCGGTCAAAGCGTCGGCAGGCTTGTTTTCTTCCAGCAGGGCCGTCGCAAGATTGAAGCCCGCATCATGGATCTGGGCAGCATCATCCCGGATAAGGGCACGGTCCATCGCCGCACGGTACTGACTTTCGGACTGGTCTGGATGTCCGAGCTCAAAAGCGCTCCGCCCGGTGTCCATGGCGTTTTCATAAGCCTGGTCCGGATCAGGCCCCCTGGTCACCGACGAGCAACTCGCCATGGCAAGACACAGCAGAATCATACGCTTCATGGACGGACAGCCTCCGCTGGCAGACGATGACTGGGCGCTTTCTGCGCTGTACCACCCAGCAGCCATAGGCCCCTGAGCTGATCTGTCAGCTTGCGGAGGCTATTGGCACTCGCTTCCGCCTGCGTGATGAGCGCAGGAAGCTGGGCTGTTGCGGCACTGGTATGGGTAATCGTTTCCTGCACCTGCGGCATGCTCTTGCGAAGGGTGTCCGTGGCCGATTTGGCATTGTCCATCGTGCCATCAGCTTTCGTCATGACACCCCCAAGCTGCTTTTCGATCGGCTGAAGGCGGGCAATAACTTCTGTAAGATTTTCCAAGGCCTGATTGGCTTTCTGAAGGGTATCGTCCTTTGAAAGAAGCCCGCCAACCGTGCCCTTGCCAGCCCGCATGTCCGTCAGCATGTCGTTGACCTGCTTGGTAATGGCCTGAACGCTATCCATTGCAGGAACGAGCTTGTTTCTCAGGTCCGTAACCGTCTGGGTAATCACGTCTGCCGGGTTTGCCTCTACCGTTGCGTTCAGCACGGCATAGCCCCAGTCCATGTCTTCCCCACGGCCACGGCCCAACTCGATATAGCTGGCACCGGCCACCACGAAACGATGCCGGATCACGGCAGCACTATCCTGACGGATGAAGGGCACAAACTGCGGTTCGATATAGCCCTCGGCATACATCCGGCCAGTGCTGTTCAAATCCAGATGGCGAATTTCACCGGCATGCACGCCCATGATCTCAATGTCGTCACCAATAGCCAGCCCGGCCACGCCAGTTTCCGGCAGGACAAAGTGGATCTTCTTTTCGGGTGTCAGCCACTGCTTGAGAAAGCCGGCTTCTGCCACAGCCACAGCGAAGAGGACGATGGTCACAAGGACCAGCAATCCCACCCATTCATCCGCATAGCGGTTCTGGAAAAGCGGGCGGGCAGTGTCAGGGCGGCGTACGCGAAACATCAAGACCCTCGCATCGAAAACAGTCCATCATCATACAGTCGGAGGCGAATGGTCGCATCCGCTTCATATGCCCCCCAGCCGCTGTCATTCGGGGCAAGCCAGACAACAGCACAGCCCCGGTCACGCGCATCCGTCAGAGCGGACAGAAAGGCGTTCATGAGCGGAGGGTTGGCACTTCCCATCGGATTTTCCAGCAGAAGAAGTGCGGGCTCCCCCAGAAACGCACGCACGCAGTCAGCGCGGCAACGATCCAGAGGAGAGAGTTTGCCCGGAGAAACGACTGGCAGACCAGGCAGGCCAAACTGCATTCCCAACTGCACGGCCTGTTGCATCAACCGTTCCTCGGGCACCCGAGTATGATGCAGTTGTGGCCAGAGAATGTTCATGTGAGTGCCATACAGGTCGATCCACCCGCCATTGGCCACCATCCGCCCGATTCGCCCCCGCAAGGCCGCAGCCCGGCGTTCATCCAGATCAGACCATTCAAGCCCCATACAGCGGGCAATTCCGTCATCCAGATCTACCAGCCCGACACACATATCGGCAAAGAGGCTGGCCTGCTGCATATCCCGACATTCAATCAGGGCGCAGTCACCCGGATTTAGACGCAGGTTATAACGGACAGAGGCCAGGCCACTGCCATCAAAGCGTGGACGAGCATCCAGCAACTCCAGAATAGGGTCGAGGATGTTCAGTTCAGCAGGCGGGACTGTCTTTTCGTCGGCCATATCAACCCAGCCAGACGCTGAGGACGACATTAATCGTCATGATGGACAGAATGCCACGCGCAAATCCTCGGGGCATCAGGGACGACAGGTCGTCTTCGGTTGTTGCATCCATTCCCGACAGGCACGAGCACACACCGACCGCAAAGCCACTGAAAATGAATTTGGCTGGAATGGCGAAATAGTCGACCGGGTGCATACTGCTCACCACCTGATCCAGAAACGCCCAGACCGGCATGGTGATAACACCTTCAACACGACAAACCGCATAACCGACCAGCAATGCCGTCAAACTGAAGATGATGCCCAGCGTGAACCCACTGATGGTCATGGCGAGACTTCGCGGCAGCAGGAACGCTACGAACGGATCAATCCCCATGCCCGTCAGAACACGCATCTGACCACCCGTCGTCAGGGTTCCCAGTTCCGTCAGCATCAACATCCCGGAACGCCCCAGAAGAATGACGCCAACCAGCACCGGAGCAATCTCCCGCACCATCACAGTGGACAGGATCGAGCCCGTCATCTGGGCCATCCCGGCAAAACCCAGCCAGTAAACGGCCTGCGCCACAATCCCAAACCCTGTCAGAGCGGCCGTCACCAACACACTGAGAAGACCGCCGCCTGTGGCCTGCTGAAGGGAATGCCAGAATTCAATCCGCACAGTCCGGCGCCATGACGTCGGTGACAGACCAACACGAATAACGCCCCAGGAAGCACCAATGACCATCAGGGTGAACCGCATCTGGGTCCGGGTAAAATGCCCCAGGGTGCCCAGAGCATTCTGCACGCGCGGAATACGATCGAAGCGGGTTTTCATCGCCGCCCTGCCAGAATGAAGCTGCGGGTCACGCCGCTGTTTGGCAGATAAAACATGCCCCGGGCTCTGAAGAGGAAATGCTCCCGAAGCTGAAGATAGGCCTGTTCCGAAACTTGAATTGTCCCGGCATCTGGCGCGCTGGCAGCCAGAAGCTCAGCCACATTGATAGCCTCGCCCCACAGATTAAAGACGGACGGCTCCTTGCCGAGCATCGCGGCCATAACAGGCCCAACATCAATGCCCACGCGGAAGACCGGATCAATATCTACGGACGCTAGGAGGGACAAGCAGGCTTCACGAATGGAGACTGCAGCATCTGCCAGACGCAGCACAGCACCCGGATCGGGCTCCTGCGAACATCCGCCAACCAGCACCAGACGGTTACTCACCACCTGAACAGAGAACAGTCCTGTTTCCCGGGCAATGCGTTGAATATCCTCGCTGAGCGACGAGACAACTTTCATGGCGCGTTCGGCGCTGTGGCTATCCATTGCATAAGGATCAGCGAAGGAAATCACCATGACCGGCACCTGCGGGTAAATCCCACTTGGCACCACGCCGTCCTGAACACCCGAACCTGGTGGCAGGAGGAATCCCTCATCGTAACGCGTGTCTTTCAGCTCATGCGACACGCTTGGACGCGCTCCAGCCTGCTGGTCTCCCTGATCCAGAGCCTGGGAAAACCGTAGTGCCACGACAGACGAAACAATCGCAACAATATGCTCCATCGCGTCTGCTCTGGAGGGATCTTCCAAAACAATAACACCAACAGCCTGATGCCCACGCATAACCGGATGAAAGACGAGCGACTTGGCCTCGACGGATCGCATGATGATGCGCTGGAAATTCTGACTGCGCTCATCCTGACGCGCATCTTCAATGAAAAGGGAATGCCCTTCCATCAAAGCATCGAAAAGCTTGCTGTGCTCGCGTTTCGTAATCTCGATGCCCGTGCTGTGAACATCCCGCACGGGATCAAAAGCGTCTTCGCACAGCAGACGTTCTCCGTCCGGCAGCAATCGCCAGAGGCTGGCCCGACGGGAGCCGGTCCGCGCTGCCAGAGCTTCGGTCAGGATCGGGACATCGTGAGACGCTTCAAACAGATCCGGGGTACTGGCAATTTCATACAAAGAGGCATTTTCCGCGCGCATCTGCTCACGACCAATTTCAAGCCGTTTGCGCAGGCGTTCGATACGCCGCCCCTGTATGATCAACCCGAGCGCCAGCAAAGAGGCCAGCCCGACGACCAGTGCTGAAAACCAGAGGTTCTGACGACGCGCTGTAACGGCAAAGTCCGAGAAGTCGTTTTCTGGCGCATTCAGCAACAGAACCCAGCGCCTGTGCACGAAGGGGAGCGTCGCGGCGATGGTCACGTAATTCTTGTTGCGCGCCGTCACGAGGCCCGGCCCAGGTCCTTTGACCCTGAAAGTATTCAGAGCCCGAATGAAAACAGGCTGCGTCTTCGGATCAAGCTGCATATGGGCGGGATCGAAGGACGGCTCCGCCCCATCCTCGCCCATATTATGCCCGGCAATGATCTGTCCCTTCATGTCCACGATCACAGCTCGACCGCTGCGGCCAACCTGAAGCTCGTTAAGAAAAGACGTCAGCCGGTTCAGGGAGATATTGGTAGCAAAAACCGCGTTGTGCCCATCCTTCATCGGGAAGGCAATGGAAGCGGTGATGGTAAACTCGCGAGCCGCTAAATATGCGTAAGGGTTGGTCCAGTAGAGCGCTCCGTCTCCCCGTCCAATCCTTTTGATGGCGCCCTGAAACCATGGACGCGCCGTGACATCATATTTATCAGCCGGATCAAACGCCGTGCCCAGATATGTGCCATTCTGGTCCACGTATGTGTGCCGATAGACCTCATGACCATTCTCGACCTGAAAATGCGTCTGCTCGTAGTCCTTGCCGTGTCGTGTCACCATCCAGAACTGGCCCTGATCACTGGCCAGATAAAAGCTGTCCACCTGGGGCGTATGAGCCAGCATGGAACGGCCATAGAGCATGAACGAGTCTGGTGACGCATCCGTCAGCGGTGAACCAAACATGTCCGGGGCAATGCTTGCACTGTCAGATGCCGGAGACAGATAATTCCGGACCTCTTCCGTCACATACTTCTGCTGACTGCGCAGCAGGTCCGAGGAAAGCGCAATCGCGCCCTGACGGGTTGTCCGATAGTTGTGCAGACTGATCGCAATAATGGCGGCAATGACCAGCAACACACCAACAATAGGCCCAAGAAACTGCAGAACCTTTTGCCGGCTACTGGCTGGGCTACGTGTCGGATCAACAATCTCGGCAGCTGACAAGGGCGTGTTACTCCGGAAGCACGGATAGTCTGATGGTATTTCTGACAGGCTTTGACATGCCAATATCTCCTGCCGATTAATCTACCGCAACCCATACGATACTGAACGAACGCTCGAACCAGCAGGTTTTTTGCCTGCTTCCAATAAACTTTCGTCAATTCTTGCTCTGTACAAAGAGACAGCTTAATCCGTATCGTACAAGTCCTCTTTTATTCGTCTTCCGTCGGCAGCATATCATACTGCCCCGCCTTTCATTCACGCATGCCCCGGTGCCTCCCATGATTGAACTGCTCCCCCACCGCTCTGTCCTGACTTTTTCAGGCGCTGACCGAGCGTCGTTCCTGCAAGGGTTGATCACGAACGACGTTCAGTCCCTCTCACCTGGTAACGCGGTCTGGAGCGCCCTTCTGACGCCGCAGGGCAGATGGCTGAGCGAGTTTTTTCTCTTCAGCGATGGCGATCGCATTCTGATGGACTGTCCATCAGAGCATGCAGAAATGCTGCTCAAAAAGCTGTCGCGCTTTCGTTTGCGTGCAGATGTCAAAATTGAACTGACAGCACTGCATGTCATTGTTGGTGCCACTGAGACGATACCTCCTGAAGCGCTCTGCTCCGCGCCCGACCCGCGCTGCGAGAATGCTGGATGGCGAGCGATTGTCTCCCAGCCGCCTGTCGAAACCACACAGGGTCATGACTGGCTGGACCGACGTCTCTCTCTTGGCCTTCCCGACACGGACGACTTCGAGAGCGAAAAAACGCTCGCGCTGGAAGCCAATCTGGACCTGCTGCACGGCGTGTCATGGAAAAAAGGCTGCTACATGGGGCAAGAGTTGACAGCCCGCACCCACTATCGTGGTCTTCTCCGCCGCCGCATCCTGCCAGTCACGGTGAAAGAGGGTACTTTTCCGGAAACGGGCGGCATTCTCACGATGGGTGACAAAGAGGTCGGTGAAGTGCGCTCACGTCATGGATCGCACGCTCTGGCCCTCCTCCGGCGTGAAGCGTGGCTGTCGCCAGACCTTGCTTTTGAGGGCAAACCAGTCTCCGTTGTGTGGCCTGACTGGTTCCCTCTGGAGATGCGTTCGTGACCTATACCCCGCCTGCCCCCGCCACCGTCGATGACATTGTCAGCCAGACGAAGTTCGATGCGAATGGTCTGATTTCCGCCATCGCGCAGGACACGAAAGGCGTCATTCTCATGCTTGCGTGGATGAATGCGGATGCTCTGCGGGAAACACTTTTGACGGGACGTGTATGTTATTGGTCCCGGAGCCGAAAGTCTCTCTGGCGCAAAGGTGAAACGTCAGGCCAGCAGCAGCATCTTATTGAAGCCCGACTGGACTGTGACATGGATGCCGTGCTGATGATTGTAGATCAAACTGGCGTCGCCTGCCACACCGGGCGTCGCAGCTGTTTTTATCATGGCGTCACACCAGACGGGCTGCGCGACACCGCACAGCCCGAAATCAGCACCAAAGAACTATACGGTCACTGACTGACGTTAACCGGCACCGCTGCTCCTGGCAGCGGCCAACCCGGCATCATGAACGTTGCCGGGCAATTGTCCTGCACCTGCGGGGACGAAAGATAAGCACCATTCCCCGGGAAGACTGAAAGCTTCTTCGGGTCCAGAGTGAACCAGAACTGCGTCAGGACAACGCGACCCTCGTGGTCAGGCTCACACTGAAACTGAAGCGCTCTTTCCTCCCGAACGCCCGTGAGTTGCACGAACATCGACAGCAGATCGTCTTTCTTCACCTGAAAGCCGCTATGTTGTGCGAGCCACTGTCCATAAGCTGAAGACGCAAAACGATCCCGCAGGATCATGGACGTGACGAAGAACTTGTCAGCGTCATATCCGAAACAACGCGCATGCTTGGTATATTCATGCACATGCAGCGGGTGCTTGAGGTGTGGCACAACGCTTGCCAGCGCATTCTCAGTGGCAGGCTGAAGCTTTGGCGGCGCGTCGTCATGGTCATAAATATCGCACCCCTTCATCCACCACTGCTGCACAGGCACTGCCTGCGCTTCCAGAGCGTGCGGCTCGGATGCCCAGAGTCCGTGTAGCCCGATCAGATGGTTATGCGGTTGCCCTGTGAGGCACCCTCCGCCCGTTGCACAAAAGCCGGGTTGCCAGGTCAGGGCCAGTGTATCGTGGCTGAAATCCGCATGCGTGACAGGGGTCAAAGCTGGCCCAACAGGAGCCTGCGACGACACACAGCCCCCCAGAACAAGCAGGGCGGCAACTACAAGACGTCTCATGCCTTCAGTCCTTTGGCGTGATAGCTCAGATGATCAGCAATGACAGTCTGGATAAACCAGTAGGAATGGTCACTGTCGTCATGCCGGCGCATGTCCAGCGCTTGCCCACATTCTTTCGCCGCTTCAACAAGGGCGTCTGGACGGAGGTCAGCGAGATACTGATCCTGAAGCCCCTGATCCACGAGAATTGACGTTGGATGCTTATGCCCGCTCCGCAGCAAAAGCGTGGGGTCACATTCCTTCCACTTCGCAGGGTCTCCGCCGAAATAAGCATCAAAGGCCTTCCGCCCCCAGGGAATAACGCTGGGATGACAGATGGGCGCGAGGGCTGAAACTGTTTTCCAGAATTCCGGATGGTTTAGGGCCTGATTGAGAGCCCCCATGCCGCCCATGGAATGGCCCATGATCCCGCGTCGATTTCCATCCAGCGGAAACAGGCTTTCGGTCAGAGCGGGAAGCTCCTTCCGGATGTAGCTCTCCATCCGGTAATGGGCACTCCATGGAGCGTGCGTCGCATCCACGTAGAACCCAGCCCCGGTTCCTAAGTCATATTCATCATCTTCACCGGCTGTTCCGGTGTTCCGGGGAGACGTATCAGGCGCCACAAGCGCAATGCCGTGTTCCGCAGCGAAACGAACGGCATTTGACTTGATGAGAAAAGTCTCGTGCGTACAGGTCAGACCGCCGAGAACATGAATAACCGGAACCTTTTCGCCTGCCAGAGCCTCTTTGGGCAGAAAAATCCCAAAAGTTGCAGGCACGCCCAGCTCAGCCGACTGATGCCTCAGAAAACGGACAGACCCGCCACAACAGGCATGCTGCCCAAGCGTCTCAACATCAGTCATGCTCAATACTCCACAACGCTGCGGATGCTCTCGCCGCGCGTCATGAGGTCAAAACCGTGATTGATTTCGGAGAGCTTGAGTTTGTGGGTAATGAGGGAATCAATGTCGATCCGTCCATCCATGTACCAGTCCACAATCTTGGGAACATCTGTGCGGCCCCTCGCCCCACCGAAGGCTGAACCGATCCAGCGGCGACCCGTCACAAGCTGGAATGGGCGCGTGCTGATTTCCTGCCCTGCCCCGGCCACGCCGATCACGCAAGACACACCCCAGCCACGATGAGCACTTTCCAGAGCTTGCCGCATAAGGGTGACATTTCCCACACATTCGAACGTGTAGTCTGCGCCGCCGCCGGTCATCTCAACCAGATGCCCCACCAGATCACCGTTCGGGCCCAGATCCTTGGGGTTAACGAAGTCCGTCATGCCGAACTCGCGGGCCATCTGCTCCCGGGCCGGATTGACGTCAATACCGATGATGCGTGTCGCCCCGACCATCTTAGCGCCCTGAATGACATTCAGGCCAATCCCGCCAAGCCCAAACACGGCGACAGTCGATCCCGGCTCCACCTTGGCCGTGAACATGACTGCCCCGAGGCCAGTCGTGACACCGCAACCGATGTAGCAGACCTTGTCGAACGGAGCGTCAGGACGAATTTTCGCAAGGGAAATTTCCGGGAGAACCGTAAAATTCGCGAAGGTCGAGCACCCCATATAGTGATGGATGGGCTGACCCTTGTATGAAAACCGGGATGTCCCGTCCGGCATGACGCCCTTGCCCTGTGTGGAGCGGATGGACGTACACAGATTGGTCTTGCGAGACAGGCAGGACGGGCACTCACGGCATTCAGGCGTGTAAAGCGGTATGACGTGGTCGCCCGGCTTCAGATGTTTGACGCCTGGCCCCACTTCCCGAACGATGCCCGCGCCCTCATGCCCGAGAATGGCCGGAAAGAGGCCCTCAGGGTCCTGCCCGGAAAGCGTGTACTTGTCCGTGTGACACAGACCAGTCGCCTTGATCTCGACCAGAACTTCACCCGTTTTCGGGCCTTCAAGCTGCACGGTGTCAATTTCAAGAGGCTTTCCGGCCTCAAAGGCAATCGCGGCGATGACATCCATCTGAACTGGCTCCCTGATATATGTGTACAAAGTGTCTCATGAGGGAAACGGGACGCAAGAGCCGCGTTACGCTTCACACTCTTCTCATGCCCTGACACTTGACGCTCGAAAGGTTTCTTTTCCAGTTCGAGTGGCAAAAGAGTGCAAGAGAGTGGACATCTTTTGGTGTTGGCCGGTCACACTTTTCACGGTTAGTTTCACCGGCCATACCGTTTTCAGGCAAGGAGCACAGGCTTGATCGTCAATCGCCAACACGGGCTAGCCATTCTTTTCAGAGAGTCCTTGCCGCCTCTTCTGATTCTGGCGCTCTGGGACCTCGTGGTCGTCATTCTCTTCCAGATCTATCATCAGGAGTGGATGGACCAGCCAGCGCTGCCAATTTCTCTCATGGGCTCCGCACTGGCCATTTTTCTGGGCATGCGCAACAACGCGGCCTATGCCCGGTGGTGGGAAGGACGAACCCTCTGGGGCTCCATCACGAACAACTGCCGGTCGTTTGGCCGTGAGGCTGCATCCCTGCTCGGCGGTCGGCCTGACCTGGCCAGATTGATGGCAGCCTACCCGCATGTCCTGCGCGCCGCTCTGCGTGGCGACAAGACCGGCGAGGAAGTAGATCGCCTCCTTCCGTCCGATATCCGTGAAAAAGTCTTCGCCTGCTCCAACACGGCAAACGCCCTGCTTTACGAAATTGGTCTTGGTGTGCAGCAGGAAGTAGCTCTCAAGAATATCGACGGCGCCGTCCATGGCACCGTGGACCGCATCCTGTCCGACATCGCCAATGCGCAGGGCGGCCTTGAGCGTATCCGCAATACGCCGCTCCCGGTGCAGTATTCGGTCATTCCTGAAATCGCAACGCATCTTTTCTGCATCATTCTGCCGCTTTCTGCCGTGCAGACCCTGGGGTGGATTACGCCACTTGGTTCCAGTGTCATCGGGCTTCTGTTCCAGATGCTGGATCGCAGTGGCCGTGACCTGCAGGAACCGTTTATTGCCAGCGTTCATGCCCTCCCGATGCACACGATGGCGCGGACAATCGAGCGTGACCTGCTTCAGCCGATTGGTGAGCCTGCTCCTGGCATCATTCAGTCCAAGCACGGCGTTCAGCCCTGATTGGACATGATAGTGCAGGACAGGAGGGGGTTTTTCTGGTATCATCCGTGGCTATGAACACCTTCAAGACCCCCCCGAAGGGCGGCATGACCGACGAAATGGCTCGTGCCGCAGCCAAGTACACCGCCCGTCAAACCGACCCTGAACACGGCACTGACCCGTTCAGCGAAGGTGACTCCATCGTCTATGCCGCCCATGGCGTAGGCCGCGTGGAAAAGATTGGTATGGTCGAAGTGGCCGATACCATGATCGAGATGATCCAGATCTCGTTCCCCGGCAATCAGATGATGCTCCGCATTCCGCTTGCGAAGGCCCGTAAGGCTGGCCTCCGCAAGATCGTGACGCGGGATATCGTGGACAAGGCGATGACGGTCATCAAGGGCAAGCCGCATGTCAGCAAAGGCATGTGGGCCCGCCGTGCTGTCGCCTATCAGGAAAAGATCAACTCCGGTGATCTGATCCAGATTGCGGAAGTTCTTCGTGACCTGCGTCGTAACGTCGACAGCCTTGATGGCAGCTTCTCCGAGCGTAAGCTTTTCGAAGCTGCACAGGAGCGCTTTGTTGCGGAAGTTGCCGTTCTCGAAAATACGGACCCCGCAACGGTCCTCGAGAGCCTGACCAAGACCATGAAGGCCGCCTGAGCCTTCCAGAATTCTGTGATGTTTTCGCGTAATTACGAAAACATCACAGTTTGAAAAGCATCCTTCAGGCCGTTTCCGCGTTGGCGACACGGAAGGCCGCTCCCGGATGCCCTATCCCATCTTTAAATCACTGACGTTCAAGGAGAGGTGAGGACCTATGCCCGCCCCTTACAGCAATCGTTTCGCCGGCAAGAAAGTACTCGTTACGGGTGCGTCCCAAGGTATTGGTGAGGCAACAGCCTTACGCTTTGCAGAAGAAGGCGCTCAGGTTGCGCTGAATGGCCGCAAGGAAGACAAGCTGATTGCTGTCCGCGACAAGCTTCCAAAGGTTTCTGGCGGTGAACATCCGATCGCCACGGGTGACATCTCCAAGGAAGAAGACGTCCGCCGCCTGATGCGCGAAAGCATTGAGGCCATGGGTGGACTGGATGTGCTGGTTTGCAATGCAGGCTATCAGATTCCTTCCCCGTCTGAAGACATCAAGCTGGAAGACTTTGAAGGCGTGATGGCCGTCAATGTGACGGGCGTAATGCTTCCCTGCCGCGAAGCCATCAAGTACTGGCTCGAAAACGGCATTCAGGGCGCGATCATCGTGAACTCCTCTGTGCACCAGATCATCCCGAAGCCTCATTATCTTGGTTATTCCGCCTCCAAGGGCGCCGTGGGCAACATCGTCCGCACGCTGGCTCTGGAATATGCAAGCCGTGGCATCCGCGTAAATGCTGTTGCGCCTGGCGCAATCGTGACGCCGATCAACATGTCCTGGATCAACGATCCAGAGCAGTACAAGAACGTGGCTGACCACATTCCGATGAAGCGCCCGGGTGAAGGACGTGAGATCGCGGATGCCGTCACATTCCTGGCCGCCGAAGACAGCACCTACATCACGGGTCAAACCCTCTTTGTTGATGGCGGCCTGACGTTGTATGGTGACTTTGAAAAGAACTGGTCCTCGTAATTTATGACATCTTCCCTCACTGTTCTCATCATTGAAGATGATTTTCTGATCCGGACCTGTCTTGTGGAGTTTCTGCAAGACAGTGGGATTACAGTGAGGGAAGCCAGTAACTGCGCGGAAGCCATTGCCTGTATTTCCGCTGAACGCAGCCTTGATGCTCTCGTGGCAGATATGTCTCTTCCTGATGGGGACGGCATGAGCCTTAGCCATCAGGCCAGAGAAAAATGGCCTGATCTCCCCGTGATTTACATTAGTGGTCATGGGGACCTTCGGCGGGATGAAGCCTCTGACAATCCGGCTCTGGCCCGTTTTATCTCCAAGCCTTATTCGCTTGCAGCCATTCTGAAAGCACTTCGGGAGATGGCTGAACCTGTTTCAGGATAACACTGTGACGGCTAGCCAAAGTACTTCTACGACGGATGGTGAGGCCCTCACCCGCGCTGAAAACGCCATACAGGCGGGCAATCCGAAACAGGCACTGGACATTCTGCGGCCACTCCCCCCGAGTGACGCCGTTCATCTGGCGAAGGGGCGTGCCTTTTTCCGTTCCGCTCAGTACGCGCAGGCTGCGATAGAACTTGAAGCAGCGAGCAAGCCTTTCGGCGGCCATGCCATCACTGCCCTCATTGAAGAAGCAGCTTCCCTTCGGCGCCGGGCTGATCTGCTCCTGCTTATCAAGGAGTGCCGTCGCCTCTCCCCGCAAGACACACGTCTTCTGGATGCCTACGGCACAATTCTGATGCATATGGGGCGCTTCAATGAAGCCGATGTCGCCTTCCGCGAGAGCCTGCAAAGACGCCCTAACGATAAAAATACCCTTAATCTTCTCGTCATGAACCTGACGGAACAGGGCCGGTTTGACGAAGCGTTGTCCATTATGGATGACCTGCGCCGCCAGCATCCGGAAGATTGGAAGATCGGCTGCAATACAGCTGCGATCCTCAACAATATCGGTAGGCTGGAAGAGTCAGCTAACGTCTATCGAGAGACCATTCCGCTCGCTCCATACGAACCAGCCCTGCGACTGAACCATTCCATTGCCATGCTCAAGAGCGGTCGAATGGCGCAAGGATGGACAGAACATGAGTGGCGCTTTGGCGTCCCCGGGCACACCAACCTGCCCAAAGACACCCTCCTGCCCAACATTTCCCCGACTCTCAATCTTCAGGGCAAGCGCGTGCTCGTCACGCAGGAGGAAGGACTGGGTGATACGTTGATGTATCTTCGGTACATCCCTGCGCTGGCACGAACAGGTGCAGTTGTGCACATCTGGGGATCTTCAACACTGGCAGATCTGTGCCGTCGCGTTGAAGGGGTAGCCGTTGTTCAGCATGGCGGCGAGGCCCCTGCTTTTGACTATCACTGCCCCTTCATCAGTCTTCCCCGCGCATTTTCGGCCACACCTGACGCCATGGGCGCTCCCGTTCCTTATCTGACGGCTGATCCAGGCAAAGCGTCTCAGTGGAAGAAATCCCTGAAAGCTGATCGTAATCTGCGTGTTGGTCTGGTCTGGGCCGGAGGGGCACGCCCGGAAAACACTGGCGCGCAGATGGTGGACCGTCAGCGATCAATGCCTCTTGTGGCGCTGGCACCCCTCGCGGATGTAGAAGGCGTTACGTTCTACTCCCTGCAGAAAGATGACGCAGCGCTTCAATGCCTGGATTTCCCGGCCCCGCTGGTGGACTTCATGCCCCAGTGTCTGGACATGGACGACACAGCCGCCCTGGTGTCGTGCCTTGATCTGATTATCTCCGTGGATACGTCCATGGTTCACTTGGCTGGGGCGTTAGGTAAACCGGTCATCATGATGGACCGCTTCAACAATTGCTGGCGTTGGCTCCACGAGCGCGAAGACAGTCCGTGGTATCCACAGATGCGGATCGTCCGCCAGACCCGTTTCCGGGAATGGTCGGACGTCGTGACCCGCGTGAAGGTCCTTCTGGAAGACGCCGTTCAGGCTCAGTAATCAAACCCGTAAGACAGACCCACACTTGAGCCGGGATCGTTCTCGGGCGTGGTAAAGCCTGTCACCTGGCCGCCCGTCCCGACTGTCGTATTGAGCTTCAGCCGCTTGGTCAGATCAATCTGGACCTGAGCCTGCGTACCGGAGCCAGAGGTGGCCTGTTTTGCGCCAACATACACGCCCTTCATAACGTATTTGCCCGCTTCCACGCTGGTCCCACCGTTATCAACGCCACCACCGCCACCGACAGCTAGTCGGTCCAGACCAAGGGCATTCCGCACCTTTCCAAGTGGATCAAATGATGACCCGCCGGCAAGCTGTGCGACGGCAGCAGCAAGCTCTGCAAGCTGCGTTGTAGAAAGTGAATGGGCATCCGTTCCGAACAGCAGAATAGCCATGACTTCATCGCGAGGCTGAGTCGGTACAGACGAGAAGTCGATCTTCGGCGCACTGGCATAACCCGTGACAAGAAGGCTGGCGAGCGTTCCCTTGGCATTACGGTCCGCGCGGAAATCCAGTGTCGGGTCCAGCTTGTGATTGACGCCCGTTCCGTTGAACGCGACGCGACCATGCGTGAAGTTCAGATTAATTCCGGCCAGATTGAAGTTGCCCCGCTTGAGATCGAACCCCCCTGTAATGGACGGAGCACTACTCGTGCCGCGCACATGCAAGCGGCCCTGCATTTCCGCATCCAGGCCATGCCCCTGGACCACAAACTGTCCCGGCGAAATTACATCAATCCCCAGCCCGATGATGAGGCTGCTAGTATTGTCCGGCGCTTTCTGCCCGGGCCGGACTACGTCAAGCTGCGCGACCGATGCTGGCATCGAGTTCGGAATATTGACCGTCACGCTTGGCAGGACAATCTTTCCGTCCACATCCACACGCGTTGTGGCCTGACCGTGGATGTGCAGGTCCGTGTTGATGACGGCTGTTACAAGATCACTTGAGACAGGGCGGGCCTTGTCGGAAATAACCTTGATGTCCACCGGCAGACCGGGACGGAAAATTCCAACCGTTCCATCAAGTGCGATCGTTCCGGGCCCGGCGTGAGCCAGAACGTGCTCCAGCGTGAGGCTATCTCCCGAAGCAACAACAGCACCATTGATGTCCGTCAGACGAACACCCTGTGCATAGTGGTCAAATGAAACGTTCTGGAGCTCAACACGTCCCGTTGCCCGTGGCTGGCTGGCCGTGCCTGCGACGTTCAGATTGATGCCAACCTGCCCTTTCGTTGCCATTCCACTCGCACCAAGCACGCCATTGGCAACGGAAAGATCGACATGACCTGTTGTGGCCAGTGCAATCGCTCCTTCCTTGGAAAGAGGCGCTGTTCCTCGAACAGCCAAGGCAACTTTCGGCCCGGCTCCAAGCGTCACATCAACTTTAGCCGTTTTTCCGGCAAGACCGATATTGGCCAGAATTTCGGCTGCTGGCAGTGATGCTGCGGGGCCTGTCTGCATTTTCAGGCCATGCGCCGTCAGAGCGACAGTCCCGGTAGGAGCGTCAATCGTTCCCGCCAGATTGGCCTTCGCAGAAATGACACCACTGGCAGCAAGTTCGGGGGCAAAAGGCTTGGCTATGGCAGGCGTCAGTCGGTCAACTGTCGCCGTCAGAGCCAGACGAGGTTTGATGGACCCGGCAATATCAATCGTTGCAGGCGCAACACCTTGTGGGGCCAGTGTCGCCCGCAGATGATCGACCCCCATGACATCTCCGAAAGAGACATTCGCAGGGCCACCCAGTCGGATATACTCTTCCTTGGCCATGGCCGTCAGACGGTCCACACGCACCGTCTTCTTGGGCAGGTTGAGCAGAACAGCTGTATCCACATTGGCCGGAGAACCCATGACGTTCTGAAAGGCGCCATTCAGGGTCACCGCCATGGCGGACTGAGGACCTTTGACTGTGGCATGAGCCTTGCCGGTGATGTCCTGAGAGCGGACACCCGTTAGATCCAGCGCCAGATCTGGAGCAGGATCATCAATCGGGTTGGAAATCGTTCCTTTTAGATTGAGAGCCTGCACACTGGCCTGAGCCATACCGAGTGCACCGTCCAGTCCCAGCTTAACCTGTGGAGGCGCGCCCTGCGGTTCAGTTGTATGAATGGACAGCGCCAGATGGCCTTTGATGGCCTGCCCGATCAGTCGCTGGAAATCCGAAAGATTTTTGATGCTGACGTCCAGATCACCCAGCGGCACTTTGGCGCCATTCGGAAGGCGGAGTTTTCCCTGCCCCGTCAGGCTGTTCCAACTCAATTTGTTCAGATCGAGATGGAAAGCACCGTCATCCGTTTTCTGAACAGCTGTATCCAGCTCCAGCGGGGCATGATCCAGTGTTCCATGTGCCGTCAGGGTACCTTGCGGCCGGCCGGGCAAATGCTGGAAATCAGCATCCAGCGCGACCGGGCCCTTGGCGACATCCTTCGTACCGAACTCACCCTCAAGCCCTGCTTTGACAGCCAGATCATCGGTAGGGCCATCGGCGGTTGCCGTCAGGGTCATGTTGCCCAGAAGCGCCGGGCTGGCCTGCCGCAGATCAGGAAGAGCAACCGTTGCTTTGGTTTGCATCGTGTTGCCATGCGCCAGATCAACAACGGCAGACACCAGAAGATGCAGCGCCTGACCGTCCAGACCAAAGCTCTTCACCGTTAGAACATTGGCGGATGACTTGCTGAGCTGAAGCGCCAGATGACCATCCTTGCCAATCAGATGGAGAGCCTGTGGCTGACCATCCGTAACAGAGATCGTGCCTGAGCTCTCAAGTGTCAGATCATCATGATCGGTCACTGGCATGGCGAAGTCAGCCGCAAGGGCCGCACTACCACTCAGATCCGTACTTCCGATCGCGGCAAGAGGATGCAGATCTGGCAGCGCCAGTGTCACATGGCCCTTGGCCGCTGGCTTGACATCAACATTGGCTGCGACGTGCATCAAAGGATGGTCAATCTTGGCGACAACCGGAAGTGTCGCTGCCAGAGGATGAGCCGTCACATCCAGTGTCAGAGGCGCCGAAGCCAGAAGTGTTGGCTGGCTTCCGGGAATCCGCAGGCCATCCAGAGCGGCTTGCAGATGGGCAACGGTATCTTCTGGCTTTGCGGTTTCCGTGCCATCGAACGTCGCGTGCAGATGGCCGATGGATGCGCCGCCAGCAGTCAGAGCATCAATATCCAGCAGCCCCTGTCCGGCAGGAGCCTTGAGCGGACCGTGCAGATCCGTGTTCAGGGCAATCGCATTCCAGCCAATGCCAGGCTTCAATGTCATCGCAGGGGCATTTGCCTTGACGTGCAGGTTTGCGATGTTGGTGTAGAGATTGATCTGCCCTGTTGAAGATGCCGTGATCGGTCCAGCACTCAGGCCGAAATCAAGGGCCGCCGCCGTGCGGGGGCCTGCAAGGTTCAGATGCATGTCCACAGGATCAAGCTGCGGAAGCTGTCCGAGTGTGGTTGCAAAGCCGTTGACACCTTCCTTGAAGGTAACGGCGAGAGCCAAACGATCTTTCGGTGTCTGGGCTGAAAGCGTAAGTCCCCCTGCCGCATCCAGACGGGCCAGTTGCAGGGCAATGTCCATCTTGGGCAATGACTGCATCGTCACGCCATTCAGGAATGGCGCGATAGACGCAATATGAGCGTGACCGTTCAGGCTGAATAGCGTTGCCTTGCCCGTGAAATCAGGACCAATTTCGATCCGACTGACTTTCAGGGCATCCAGATCAACTTGGATATTCAGCTTTGATGGGCTGGAACTGGCTTGGGTTTCAGTCGGCTCTGCCGTTGTGTCAGAAATTGGTTTGCGCAGAAGAGCGAGGCGCTCAGCGCTCAGAACCTTGACGTGCGCATCCATGCCCACAAGGGACAGGGGCGACCAGCGCAGTTCAAAGTTATCCAGCTCGAGCCAGACGCCCTTGCTGTCCTTCACTGCAAGCCGGACAAGCTTCAAATGCTGCGGAAGCGCACCGGACAGACCGGAGATCTGCACCATTCCACCTGTGAGTGGACTGACCTTCTGTTCAATCAGGCGTTGGCCCGGACCGATATTGATCCCGACAAGAACGACAACCAGCGCCAGAACAACCAGCCCGAGCGGAACGCCAATGACGAGAGAGACGATCCAGAGAATAATCCTGCGGGCGCGCATCAGAATGTCTCTCCAAGACCAATATACAGTTCCCATTTGTCGCCGTAGGCCGGTCTGTTCATCGGCAGCGCGACATCGACACGAATTGGCCCGATAGGAGTGAAATAGCGCACCCCTCCGCCATAACCCACGCGAAGTGTTCCCTGTCCGGGGCGAGAACCTGTGCCGACCTGTCCGGCGTCCACGAACCCTGCCAAACCGAGGTTCATGGGCAGTCTCTGCCTGAACTCAACTGTGCCGGCATCCAGTGACGTGCCACCGATCGCATATTTCGTATGACCGTATTGCGGGCCTACACCCTGATATCGGAAACCACGCACTGTCGCCGGTCCACCGGCATAGAGCCGTTGATCTGGCGGGATCTGATAAGTCGATGCGCCCTGCACAGACCCAACTGTTCCACGAACCGCGATAACGCTCTTGCCCGGCTTCGTCAGGCCGATCTTGGCCAGATCGAAATATGTAGAGACCTGCGCGGACAGTAGTGTGAAGAACGATGTTCCGTTCTCCAGCGACACAGAAGGTGTGGCAGACAGAGAGGCCCGAACGCCATGTGTGGCCGGGTCAATCGGATTTTCCAGCTGAGTGCTATCGTAGGCCGCACTGAGAGGCGCCGATACGATGAAGTAGCTCCGTGTATCGCCGAACTGCTGGATCTGCTCCTGCATGCCCATCAGGCCGCCGGACACATACCAGAACTTGCCGAGACGACGTCCGATGCCACCACGGATGAGGAAGGCGGTCTGATGATAGGAGTACAGAAGCTGACGAATAGCTTCGACACGTAGACTCAGGTTTTGGTTCTTATGCAGGAAGTCCGGTTTGCTGAAGTCCGCGTAAACGTCATAGCCCAGCCCCTGCTGCGCTGATCCTCCAAGACCCGTAATAAGAGCTGTGAGCTTGAGCTGCTCTGCATTGCCCAGCAGATTATGGTGCGTCCAGGTTGCACCGGCACGTCCACCGAGATCTGTCGAATACCCGGCCTGCACCGCAACAGTGCGTCTTTTTGCTTCCTTGAAGCTGAAATTGACCGGCATGGCCTGAAGAACGCCAGGCATGAGCGTCTGGCTTGCGGGAAGTGTGATGATGGGCGGCGCGTTATGCACCTGAACGGAAGAGAACACGCCGACTGCTGCCAGATCCTGACGGGCCGCTTCAATCTTGGAGGGCTGGTAAAGCTGCCCTTCCCGGATCGTCAGACGCCGCCGCAGAAAGGACTGATGCACACGCTTGAGGTCATCCATCCCGATTGGACCGATGACAACCTTCGGCCCTTTCCCCACACGGAAGACGATATCAAGGGTCTCATCATGCGGTTGGAGATAGGCCAGCGGCGTAGAGACATCCGCGACGGCGTAACCCTCTTCCTGCAACTGGGTCAGCAGGTTGCCTTGGGCAGCCAGAACGTCCGAAGCAATCGCAGGCTGGCCTGCCTTGAGCTTAAAGGCTTTCTGTTCATCAGATGTAAGCTCGACCGGCACTCCCTGCCCCGCGGCCTGCCCGGAAGTATCAACCGCCCCCATCTTATCGGCAGTCTGAGCTTTACTCGAGACCGGCGCCGCACTTCCTTTGGGGGATGGCGCTGTTTTCGGAGCGCCGGAAACGTCCGGTTGAGGCTCTACTTTCGATGGCGGTGTCGTCAGGATAATTTTACCAAGGCGGAACTGGTTCCCCTTGGTGACGGAAATCGTGATGGTGACTTTGGCGTCTTTGGGAAGAGTGTTCAGCACGTCCGGCACGGCCGGATCACGTCCGTCTAACTCTCGTGCTCCCGCCTTGATAAGAATTGTAACCGTCCCGGCATAATACCCCTGAGACTGCAGTGCCGTGTCCACACGGTCATAATCTGACCTGATACGACCAGCGAGAGCATAGGGCCCGACGGCATGCGTATTCTGAAGCGATTGCAGCTGGGAGGACGCATTTACAGCGGCATCAAGGTCAGCATTTTTCGTTGGCTGTATCGTGACCTTGTAGGGAACAGCCTGTTCAGCAGTTTCGCCGGCGACAGGCGCCGTATCTGCCTTGGCCCTGGGCGCATGGCAGCAGACTGCCATTGCCCCGATGGCAAGAGAAAGGGAAACAGCAGATGAGCGACCGCGTGACTTCACCGGAGGTCCTGATAATCCGTTTTGAGAAATGATCGACCCCGAAGAGGCCGAACCACGAAAAGCGAACCGATCGGATGTGGCCGCATACCCTTGTGGCAGTACCCCACGACGCACTGTCAAGTCCATGACAGAAAGACCTTTCGAGGCAGGTATACAATGTTCGTAAGACAAACGAGATTGTCTCCAGCGCCTGAAATCCTTATCACTCAGCACCCATGCCCCATCCTGATGCTCAGCCACCACTCGGCCGCCGTCGCCATAACCGACCGATCATTGACGAAAGTGTCAATTTTCCGGCCGAACAGGCAACGACCCAGTTCTCTGCTTTCAGCCGCACTGCCTGTGTGGCAAGGCTTGCAGCTGTTCTGATCTGGGCATTCTGGGTCTCTATCATCCAGTTCGTACTCATTCGCCTTCCTGGCTCCGGCAAGATTCGGGTGCCTCGGATTTTCTGGCGCATGATCAGCCGTATTCTCGGCTTGCAGATCCGCATCGTCGGCACGAGAGCCGGAAAAATCCTGAACGCCAAGGACGTCCAGCGCGGAGAGCGCCCTATCATTTATGTCGCGAACCATTGCTCGTGGCTGGATATCCCTGTTGTTGGCGGCACGCTTCACACTGTCTTTGTTGCGAAAGGTGAAGTTGGCTCCTGGCCACTGATTGGCACCATCTCGCGGCTGGGCAGAACAATATTTGTAAGCCGCAACAGGCAGAATACTGGCAAAGAGCTACAGGAAATGACCGAACATCTCTGGAATGGAGATGACATCGTTCTGTTCCCTGAAGGAACATCGACGGACGGCTCCCGTGTTCTGCCATTTCTGTCCTCGTTCTTTGCTGTCGCAAAGCCTGGACGGCTTGATCAGGCTGGCATGCCAAAGCCTCCACCAACGCTCGTCCAGCCTGTGTCTATCGTTTATGATCGCCTGGAAGGGCTGCCAGTCGGCCGCAGCCGCCGATCCGTTTTCTCCTGGTACGGAGACATGGATCTGACGCCTCACCTGTGGTCTTTCTGCCAATGGCGCTCGATGCGGGCTACAATTCTGCTGCATCCACCACTGGATCCGGAAAATTTCCGTTCCCGGAAAGAGCTGGCAAACGCCACCTTCCAAGCCGTCAGCGAGGGCGCTGCAAAGCTCAGACAGGGACTTGTTCCTGACGACCAGAACTGAGCCCGAGTTATCTTTGGATCAACCCAAGGTTTGTCTTGACTTGCAGGCGAGCGCCGCGTCACTTTCAGTTTCATTGATGGGAGCAATTCAGCGTCCATCCGGAGATGGTGATGCCGCTTCAGGCCAGTCTGACATGCCGGTCCAGTCTCATGTTTGACCTTTCCTCTGTCAGGATGGGCTTGACCCCGCTGCCCGCAGCCCTGATGTGTGTGCCTGATATTGCCAGCCCCGGATTGAAACCTTGACCACCGAGACTTCCGCCTCCGCGCCCGCCCCTGCCGAACGTGCCCGTCATGGCCTGCATGTCATTACATGGGGTTGTCAGATGAACGTCTATGACAGCGCGCGCATGGCCGATGTTCTGCGCCCTCTGGGATATGGTCCTGTCGACACACCTGAGGCTGCTGACATGGTGATTCTCAACACCTGTCATATCCGTGAACGGGCTACGGAAAAGGTTTTCTCCGAGCTTGGACGGCTGCGCAAAATTCGTGATGAACGAATTGAGAATGGTCAGGATCGCAGCATCATTGCTGTCGCTGGATGTGTGGCACAGGCCGAAGGAGAAGAAATCCTTCGCCGTGCGCCGTACGTCGATCTGGTGCTTGGACCTCAGACGTACCATCGCCTTCCGGAAATGGTGGCTCGGGCCGCACGCGCTGGTGGCGCTGTCATCGAAACAGACTTCCCGGCCGAACAGAAGTTTGACTTCCTGCCCGCCGAAGCTGCGCCGCAATCTTCAGGCAATCTCACTGCCTTTCTGACCATTCAGGAAGGCTGCGACAAATTTTGCTCCTTCTGCGTCGTTCCTTACACGCGAGGCGCGGAAACCAGCCGCCCCGTTGCATCGGTTATGGCAGAAGCCCGCCGGATGGTTGCTGCAGGCGTTCGGGAAATCACCCTGCTGGGCCAGAACGTCAACGCCTATCACGGTGACAATGGCCAGGGCGGAAGCGCAACACTGGCTGAGCTGGCTGCCGAGCTGGGCCAGTTGGATCGGCTGGATCGCATCCGATATATGACTTCACACCCGCGCGATGTAGACCAGAGCCTCATTGACGCGCACCGTGATAACCGTGCCCTGATGCCTTTCCTCCATCTGCCGGTTCAAAGTGGTTCGGACCGCATCCTGAAAGCCATGAACCGTGGCCACACGGCGGATGAATATCGCGAGAGTGTCCGTCGCCTGAGGGAAGCTCGTCCAGACCTGGCACTGTCTTCTGATTTTATCGTGGGACATCCCGGTGAGACAGAGGAAGACTTTGAAGCGACAATGCAGCTTGTCCGCGATATCGGCTTCGCCATGGCCTACAGCTTCACATATTCCCCCCGTCCCGGCACCCCAGCCGCTGGCCAGCCTTTTCAGGTGGCCGAAGACGTGAAGACCCGTCGGCTGGCAGAGCTTCAGGCCCTTCTGCGTGAACAGCAGGATGCGTTCAATGCAGACATGGTCGGCACGGTTCAGGATATTCTCATTACGGGGAAAGGCCGCAAGCCAGGACAGCTCTCCGGCCGGTCTCCGTATCTCCAGCCCGTTCATTTCGAAGGGCCGGACCATTTGATTGGCACCATCGCCAAGGTCGCCATCACCACTCGCATGACCAACTCACTTGGTGGAACCCTCATCCGGGAGACAGCCTCCGCTTGCTGACAACACCCCCGACGCGCTCCGTCGCCGCCCCTGGTGGTACCGAAGGCAATCGCACCGTCGCATTGCGCTTCAATGACAATATTCTCCTTCAGAGACTTCTGGGAGATCATGACAGACACCTCGTCCAGCTTGAGGAGGGGTTCAATGTCAGGCTTTCATGCCGCGGCAACAAAATCGCCATTTCAGGCGAAACGGATGCCGTAGGCCGCGCTCAGGCGGCTATCGTTGCGCTGTACAATCAGCTCGAACAGGGCGGCACCATCGACAGCTCGCAGGTTGATGGTGTGATCCGAATGACTGCGCTGCCTACACGGCATCACGAACGCCAACGCGCTGCTGTTCCCCCGGCCCCACCCTCCAGGCAGCAACAGCCTCGTCGCGAAGCAGGTCAGCACAAACCTGCTCCTCAAAATTTCCAGACCTCTCCGACGTCTGCTCCTCTGACCGATCTTCCGGCCATTCGCACCAAGCGCGGTGTGATTGCTCCGCGATCTCATGGGCAGGCCGCATACATGGAAATGTTGGGTCGGACTGATCTGGTTTTCGGAATTGGGCCTGCCGGAACCGGCAAAACCTATCTGGCTGTTGCTCAGGGCGTTGCCATGCTTCTTGCCGGACAGGTGGACCGGATCATTCTTTCCCGCCCGGCTGTTGAAGCCGGCGAGCGTCTGGGCTTCCTGCCCGGCGATATGCGGGAAAAGATCGACCCCTATCTTCGTCCGCTTTACGATGCCCTAAATGACATGATGCCGGGTGACCAGGTCGTGCGACGGATGGGCACGGGCGAGATCGAAGTTGCGCCCTTGGCTTTCATGCGCGGCAGAACGCTCGCCCACTCTTTCGTCATTCTGGATGAAGCCCAGAACACGACCCCAGCCCAGATGAAGATGTTCCTGACCCGCATGGGTGAAGGCACACGCATGGCTGTTACAGGTGACCTCAGTCAGATTGATCTGCCCAACGGGGTATCATCTGGGCTAAGGGAAGCCGTCGAGACCCTGGAAGGTATCAAGGGAATCGGCATCACTCGCTTTACATCCGTTGATGTGGTGCGCCATCCGCTGGTCGCCCGTATCGTCGATGCCTATGAACAGAAAGCGCCTGCCCCCCTGGATAATTTCCGGGATCGGCCGCGCCGGGATAACAATGGAACCTCCAAGTCGTCACGCCGGTACTGACATCATCATCGAGGACGCCAGATGGCGTTCCTCGGTCTCTGATACAGAGCGCACGATCCATCGTGCGCTCACCGCCGTCGCCCGTCAGGGTGGCCCGGATTTCAGCCGGTCTCCTGCTCCGTCGATTCTTCTCTCGACAGATCGGATCGTAAAGCGGCTCAATGCCCGCTTCCGCAACAAGAACAAACCCACGAACGTTCTGACGTTCGAGCCGGTCTCTCCCCTTCACGGCGGAGATATCATTCTGGGTTACGAGACAGTCCGGAAAGAAGCGGATGCTGCCCATCGCAGCATGCGCGCTCATCTGTCCCATCTCGTGGTTCATGGGGCCCTGCATCTTGCAGGATACGATCATTATCTTCCCGGCGAAGCCCGGGACATGGAAGGGGTTGAAACCCGCACGATGCGCCAGCTTGGTTTTGGCGATCCATGGCGACAGGCAGGAAGACGGGCATGAGCGAAGACATTACTGACCGTTCAGACGACGGTAGAAAGAATTCCCGCGGATTGTTCGGACTGTTTGGCCGCCGCAACCGTGATCAGGGTTTACGCGAGTCCATCGCTACACTTGTCCACGAAGCCGCCCAGCCGTTCGAAGAGACGGGAGATGAGCCGGAACTGGACAGGCAGGAACGTGCCCTCATCATGAATGTCCTGCGCCTGCGAGACATCACGGCGGATGACGTGATGATTCCACGAGCAGATATCATTGCCATGTCCGAAAGCATCTCCTTCAACGATGCCCTGGATCACATGCGTCGGGAAAACCATTCCCGTATGCCGGTCTATCGCGGCCAGCTCGACGATATCGCGGGCATGATCCATGTGAAGGATCTGGTGGCGTATGTTGATGATCCTGAGGCGTTCGACATCCGCCCGCTTCTTCGTCAGCCTCTGATGATTGCTCCGACCATTCCGGTGCTTGATTTGCTGCTACAGATGCGTCAGCGGCGGATGCACATGGCCCTTGTCATTGATGAATACGGCAGCATCGACGGCCTCGTCACGATTGAAGATCTGATCGAGACGATTGTCGGTGATATCTCGGACGAACACGACGACCCGGTAACGACCCCGTGGGTAGAGCGCGCGGATGGCTCTTTCGATATTGATGCCCGTCTGCCCGTCCGCCAGCTTGAGGAACGGCTAGGGGCTGTTCTCACGGATGCCGAGCGCGAAGCCGAGATCGAGACAGTTGGTGGACTTGTCTTCCGTCTCGCGGAGCACGTTCCGGCAAAAGACGAAGTTCTGACCCATGAGAGCGGGCTGGAATTCCGCGTTCTGGATGCGGATGCGCGCCATATTCGAGCCTTGCGGATGCGGGTGCCGGAAGGCTGGGAAAAGAAGCCCCTGCCCGATACGGGACAGCAGGACGACGAACGCGGGTCTTGACGTCTGAGCCAGATCAGCGTTGTGAGTAGGACATCTTGTCCGTAGTGGAGCCTTGTCCATGACCCTTGGCCGTCGTGCATTTCTCGTTGCCGGGCCTGCCCTTGCGGCAGTTGCGTCATTTTCTTCCGCGCATGCAGAAGAAAATGGACTTCCCTCGACTGATCCCCGGATGGGTCCGCGCGTTCTGGGATCGCCAGATGCCAAGGTTCAGGTCGATGAGTGGTTTTCGCTCACCTGTTCTCACTGTGCTCACTTCGCACAGACCATCTTTCCCCAGATCAAGACCAACCTGATCGATACCGGAAAAATCCGGTATCGCTATCATGACTTCCCCTTGGATCAGGTCGCGCTTCTGGCCGCAATGCTAGCCCGGTCTCTTCCTGCAGATCGCTACGCCCCTTTTGTGGACGATCTCCTGCGGACACAGGATCAGTGGGCATTCGCTCAAAACATCGATCCCATGCAGGAACTGAAAAAGCGCGCTGTCCTTGCTGGCATCTCAGCGGCTGAATTCGACAAGATCAATGCCGACAATGCCCTGCGTGAAGCCATTGTGAACCGTCAGGACCGCGATGGTGCTTTCCTTCAGATCCAGGGTACTCCTTATTTCCGCATCAATGACGTTCCGGCACCGGATGTCGTCTCCAGCTATGATGCGTTCGCCAAAGCAGTTGCAAAGGCTTCCTGAATGACCCGTCCCATGATTTCCCGCCGTTTCATCCTGTCCGCAGCACCAGCGCTGGCCGTTGCTGGTACGGCAGCCCGTGCAGCAGATGCGCCGCCGGCCCTGCCTGCCAATGACCCGCGCATGGGACCGCGCATCATTGGCAATCCGAATGCCAAGGTGCTGGTGCAAGAATGGTTTTCCCTGACCTGCACGCATTGCGCCCATTTCGGAACGGAAGAATTCCCGAAGATCAAGGAACAGCTCATTGATACCGGCAAGATCCGCTATCAGTTCCATGATTTCTGTGGCGACCGCGTCGGTCTGACTGCCGCCATGGTAGCCCGCTCACTGCCGGAAGACCGTTACGTGCCTTTCATTGGCGCCCTGCTCTCCAGCCAGATGCAGTGGGCGTTCGCTTCGGGTGGCGACCCGATGCAGCGGCTTCAGCAGATGTCCGCTCTGGCAGGCGTCTCAGCCTCGCAGTTCAAGAGCATCAGCGAAGACACGACGTTCATGCAGGCCATGTTCAATCAGGTGCAGAAGGATGCGGACACCTACAGCATCCAGGGCACGCCGTATTTTCGCTTCAACAACACGCACTACGATCAGGACCCGGAAACCTACGAGAAGTTTGCCGATCTGGTCTCCAAGGCGTCCTGACCTCTTTTCAGGGCGTTTCATAAACACCGATGTCAACACACACCACGACGATCAGCCGCCTGACGATCGGCGGCTTCAAAAGCTTCGCTGATGAGGTGCGCGTTGACATCCTTCCGGGCCTGACGGGCATTATCGGCCCTAATGGCTGTGGCAAATCCAACGTCGTCGAAGGCCTGCGTTGGGCAATGGGCGAGACCTCAGCCCGCGCCCTTCGGGGCGGCGAGCTGGACGATCTCATCTTTGCCGGAACAGGCGCACGTTCCGCCCGGAACATCGCTCAGGTCACGCTGCATCTGACCGGCGCGAAGGGTCTTGGCCCTGCTCCGTTTCAGGATGCTGAAGACCTCGAAATCACGCGTCGGGCAGAGCGTGGCTCGGGCAGCGAATACCGTATCAATGGCCGCGTCATGCGTGCGCGTGACGTACAGACGCTTTTTGCTGATCTGGCGTCCGGTGCGCGCAGTTCCGCCATCGTCAGCCAGAACCGTGTCGGCCAGCTTATCGCGGCCAAGCCGGAAGAGCGTCGCCTTCTGCTGGAAGAAGCCGCTGGCATCACCGGCCTTCATGCCCGCCGTCATGACGCGGAACTGAAACTCCGTCAGACCGAAACCAACCTGTCCCGTGCGGAAGACCTTCGCCTTCAGATTGAAGAACGCCTTGGCAGTCTCGAAGAACAGACCGTTCAGGCCCGGAAATATCGTGAGCTCTCCGAGAAGCTGCGGGAAGCCGAGGTTCAGCTTCATGCCCTCCTGCACGCCCGCGCCAACCTCGCCGTACAACGCAGCAAAGATGATCTGGCCAAAGCCCGCGAGGCTCTTCGTAGAGCCGAGCAGGAAGCCGAACACGCGACTATCGCGGAGTTCGAAGCCCGCAAGGCCACGCCACAGGCCAGAGAAGAAACAGACCGTCTTCGCAGTGCTCTGGAACGTCTGAAAGTCCAGTCCGAAACGGCACGAGTGGACGTCACACGTGCGCGGGAAGCAGAGGCCGAAGCACTGGCGCGCTTCCAGCAGGCCGAAGCAGATTTTACCCGAAGCACGGAACGGCTCTCGCAGGATCAAGCCGCCCAGGCGGCCGCTCTTGTTGATCTGGAAACGCAGGAAAAGGAACACGCCCAGCTTCCTGAACAGCGCGCTCAAACCACAGAAGAGCAGAACCGGCTCGCAGCACTTGAGCGAACTCAGGCAGCATCTCTGGAAGAAGCGGTCCGTCTGCGGGACGCAGAAGCGATCCGTCGCGATGGGCTGAGAAGTGCTCTGGATGCTCTGACAACGCGGCTTGATGCTGAAACAGGCGCTCTTCAGGCACTTGAAACAGAACTGACTGCGCTGGAAAAAGATCGGCCGGACGATGATGCTCTGGAGAGCCTGCGCCAACAGGTCGATGTCGCCATCAGTGAGGCTGAAGACGCCAGACAGATCGAAGCTGCTGCTCTTGCCACGCTTCAGGATGCGCGTCTGGCAATGGAATTGCAGGGCCGCACCCTCGAAGACGGACGGCAACGGCTGACGGTTTTGGAAAAGACCGAGGCGGATCTGAAGCGCCGCCTTCAGGCCGCGACAGACCGCCTGTCTCAGGACCGCACCGCTCATGCCCAGACGGCAACCGCTCTTCTGACGGATGCACAGCGCGCCGAGCTTCAGGCTCAGCGTGAAAAGACCATGCAGGCATTGGAAGATATTTCTGCTCGGGAACGCGCAGCGCGGCAAGCTCTGGATGAGGCCAATAGCGCATGGCTGGAAGCACGCGCGAAGGCTGAGGAAGGCGTTCAGCGCCATAAGGGTCTTCTGCGTGCGAAAGAAAGCGCACAGCAGGCCGCCAATCAGGCGACCCAGCGCGTAGAAACGGCTCTTCGAGAGCGGGATACCGCCGCGAAAGCTCTCGTACCGGACACTGACGTAGCAGCCCTTCGAGCAGCCGTCACGGATCTGGAAGCAAGACTGGACGCCCTTCAGCGCGCTCTTTCCGAGGCCGAAAAGGCTCTTTCTTCCGCGTCAGAAGCAGAGCGCTCTACCCGTGAGGCTCTGACCCGCACAGAAAACACGATCCTGCGCCTTCGTTCGGAATGTGAGGGGCTGGAACAGACACTCGCAGCCGTCGCCGCGCAGCCGGACCCGTTGGAAGACAGACTTGATATTCCGGCGGATCTGGCACGGGCCGTCGCTGCGGCATTGGCGGATGGGCTCGATGCCTCGCTCGCGCCCACGACCGTCGCAGCCGACCGTCGATGGCTTACTCTCACAGCACTAGCCAGCCCACAGATTGATTCCTGCCCGCCCCTCTCATCCCTGGTTGCGGCTCCAGATGCTGTTAAACGCTGTCTGGACGCTGTTTTCCTGCTGGATGATCCCGGTAGAGGTGCCGCTCTTCAAACGCATCTCCAGCCCGGCCAGGCGCTTGTCTGCCGGAATGGCGCCCTGTGGAGATGGGACGGTTTCATTCGCTCTGGAGACGCGCCTGATGCCGGAGCCGCCCGTCTGGAGCAGAGACAGCGCCTAACGGAGGCTCGTGCCCTTCTCACGGAGAAGGAAAAAGGTCTTACTGCTGCACAAAATGCTTTTCAGGACGCCCAGCGCACTCGGGTTGAAGCAGAGCAGACATTGCAGCGTCTGCGATCGGAACGTTCGGGGCTGGAGCCTGAACTGAGCAAGGCCCGCACGCAGCTCTCTCGTCACGCGAACAGCAGGCTGCACTGGCAAAAGGTCGATGGGACGAAGCAGAACGTCGTTTGTCAGACGCCGAGGCCGTTGCGAAAAGCGCACGCTTGGACGCTGACAAGGCGGCGGCCGATTATGACGCTCATCCTTCTCCGGCAGCTCTGACGGACACGGCTGAGCAGGCGGCTCAGGTCGTGGAGGGGGCTCGAACGGCTCTCACGGCACTGATGCGGGATCTCCAGACAGCCCGGACAGAGGCTGAACAGGCTGATCGCACGTTGGATCAGGCCGTTCTGCGTCATGAGACAGCGCAGACACGCCTTCAGGAACTGGAAGAGGCCCTGAAAAGGCTGGAGCGGGACATCGACGGTCTTCAGACTGAGCTTGAAACCGCAAGAACCACGATAGACCGGCCGGACCTTCCGGATCTGGAGCGCCGTGAAGCTGTAGCCCGTCAGCAGCATCAGGATGCCCGGCAGAAACTTGAAGCCGCGAGCAAGACCACGAGCGATCTCCGCAAAAAAGCGGATCGCCTTTCTGCCGAATTGCAAACCCTGGACCAGTCCGCCACGGCAGCCCTCGCCCGGCGCACGGCACTTGCTCCACGTGCGGCGGAGCTCAAAGCGCTCGTCGAGAAGCTCACAAAGGACCATCAGGCGCAGGACGCTGCCATTGCAGAGCGTCCAGACCCGGCGCTTCTGGAACAAAACGTACTAGGTGGCACTGCGGAACTGCAAGAAACCCGGAAGGCGCTTCAGGCGGTTCGAGAGAGCCTGTCTCGTCTTGCGCTGGAAGATATGCGCCTGAACGGGAGTATTGCGGCGCTCAGAGGACGACTATCCGACCTTGAGGGACAGATTTCTCTGGCCGTTCAATCCCATGCGGAACTGGAAGACCGCCGGAACACGCTCGAAAACGCTTGGAACAAAGCAGCCCATAGTCCGGTTCGCCTCGAAGCTGCCTTGAAGCAGCAGGATCTGGATCTCGATAAGGCTCAAGCGGCTTATGATGAAGCCCGCGCCAAAGACGAAGCCACCGATCAGGCTGGTCAGGCTGCGCAGGAGCGTCGTCGGGAGGCTGATCTGGCTCTTTCTTCCGCACGCGAAGCCATTGCCCGCCACACGGAACGCGCTGAACAGGCCGTGGCAGCGCGTGAGCGTCTGTTGACGGAAAGCGACCCGCCAGAAGGGGGCGTTTATCCCTCTGATCTGTCCGAGCAGGCTGAAACGTCCACGCGCCGTCGTCTCTCCCGACTCACCCGGGAACGGGATGATCTGGGGGCCGTCAATCTACGGGCCGAGACAGAGTATCAGGACGCCAAGCAGACCGCCGAGACCATCGCCCGCGAGCATGAAGAACTCACGGCCGCCATCAATCGGCTACGTGGCGGCATCGGAACCATCAACCGTGAAGGGCGCGAGAGGCTTCTGGCCGTCTTCACGGAAGTGGACCGGCATTTCCAGTCGCTGTTCTCACGGATGTTCGGAGGCGGTCGCGCGCATCTGGGTATGGTCGGCAGTGATGATCCGCTGGAAGCTGGTCTGGAAATCTTTGCCCAACCGCCGGGGAAGAAGCTCTCCACCCTGTCCTTGCTGTCCGGCGGCGAACAGGCTCTGACAGCACTGTCTCTCATCTTTGCGACGTTCCGCTGTAACCCTGCGCCAATCTGTGTGCTGGATGAAGTAGATGCTCCACTCGATGACGCCAATGTGGAACGCTTCTGTTCCCTTCTGGCAGATATGACCAAAGAAGCGGGCACGCGCTTCCTTGTCGTGACCCATCATCAGCTCACCATGGCGCATATGGACAGGCTTTATGGTGTTACGATGCAGGAACGTGGTGTAAGCCGGGTATTGTCGGTTGATCTGGGGCGTGCTGCCGCTCTTGTCGAAGGCTGAAGTCTTTTTTCTTCAATCGAAAATTGACGTTAAGGCGTTGAAGCCTTTTGATAGACAAAACGCCTTGAAAGACCGAACCCATTTTCGTCGAACCACCTCTCCCCGCCCCAATCATGACGCGAATCCGTGAACACGGTCTTCGTGTGGTGGGAGACGTGCACGGTGATCTCAACGCTTTCCGTCACGCGACAGCGACGGAACGTTTTATCATTCAGCTTGGGGATCTGGTGGATCATGGGCCGGACAGCGCAGGTGTGATGGAGCTCATGCTCGACCTGCTTGAAACACAGCGTGGCCTCTTCATTCTCGGCAATCACGATCGGAAGCTCGGTCGTGCCCTGGAAGGGCGGCGTCTGCGCCGAGACCCACCGCTTGAAGAAACGCTGCGCCAATTTGCCCTTCCCGAGTACGAAGGGCTTCAACAGCGCACTTATGACGCCATCGCGGCGGCCCCGACATGGCTTCAGCTCGGCCGCGCGCTGTTCGTACACGGCGGCTTCCATACAGCGATGCTCTCAGAACCCGCAGTCCCGGGACTGGGCGAAATGTCCGCGCCCCTGTCCCGCGCCCTTTTTGGCGAAACCACCGGCCGCATGCAGCCGGACGGATATCCCGAACGCCGCCTGACCTGGATCAACCGCATTCCGGACGGAATGACGGTCTATGTCGGCCATGACCGCCGCTCGACTGACGGACGCCCCTGGCGCCGGACGGGGCGTCTTGGCGGCACGGCTGTCTTCACGGATCTAGGCGCAGGAAAAGGCGGCCACCTTGCATGGATCGATATCAATGACTTCTGACAGCTCTTCCGCCCTCGCAGAACTTGAGCGCCTGCGTGCCAGCATCGACAATATCGACGCCGCCCTGATTCATATGCTGGCAGAGCGGTTCCGCTGCACCAAGGCTGTTGGCGAACTCAAGGCGCGTTCCAGCCTGCCCGCCGCAGACCCTAATCGGGAAGCCCGGCAAATCGAACGCCTGCGCCAGTTGGCACGAGACGCGCATCTGGACCCCGATTTTGCTGAAAAATTTCTCGCATTTGTCATTCGTGAGGTCATTCGCCACCACGAGGCCATCGCTGCCCAAGCCAACGGTACCCACTGAATGACCGAACGCCTGCTCCTCATCCTGCGGCATGCTGAAGCAGGCCCGCACCTTTATTCAGGATCGGGTGATATTGAGCGGCCACTGACACCAATGGGCCATCAACAGGCGGCCAGAATTGGTGCCCAGCTTGCAAAGCTGGAGTTACCAGGGCCTGTCCACGTGCTTTGCAGCCCTGCACGCCGAACACAGGAAACGGCAGAGGGCGTGCTCTCTGCTCTTCCAGACGCGGCTGTTCCGCAGCTTGAGAGCAACCTCTATGGGGCTGGCCTCGACACCCTTTATGGCTTCATTCACGCCACACCAGAAGATATCCGGACGCTACTCCTGATTGGGCACAACCCGGCCATAGGAACACTGGCTCACGACCTTGCTGGGCCGGCTCTCCAGAGTGATACTTTTGCGGCTTTGAGACATGGTTACGCACCCGCAACCCTAACCGTTTTTCAGACACAGGAAGACTGGATGAATATCCGGCCTTCCACTGTCAAAGCCAGTCAGGTTCTTATCCCTTGACTGGCGTACCAGCCTCGCTCAGGCGCAAAGAAGGCTGATGCGTTTTTCAGCGGCCTGAGGTTTTACATAGGGGCCAGCCTCAAGAATTTCGACTTCCAGAACACCGGCGTCAGTGGCCGAACGCGCCCCGAGTTCGAGAAGAGCATTGCCATTCGTCCAACGGATTCCTGACGGATCTGCTGGATACCATCCCTCAGCATCTGCGGGCTGGCGCGCCATAAGCTTTTGCATTCCATCTCCATCCCAAAGACGGATCGTTCGCGTCAGAACGCCGAGCATCCGGCGGTCATCCAGATAGGGACCAACCGAATCACACAGCCGAGACGCGCGTGACACCAGACGAACCGTGCGCGCACCCGTCGGAAGTGAAAAGAGGAGCCTTCCTCCGACCTGACGCATAGGAGCAATATGTTGCCCCGAACGTGTTTCAAGATGGAGATCATGTTCACCCGTGGTCTCAGATTCAGACGCCACGTTCAGGCCAAGCTGTTCAGAGCGCTGTGCCAAACGAGCATGGACAGGCTCTACGACTGCCCGATCCGTCTCCAGTGGTGCAGATGCGTCGTGCTCCCAGCTTTTTGCAACAGTCGAGAAGTGAGCAATGCTTCCTGGCTGAGCAAAGCTGTTGCGATTTCCTGTGTCGAGATAGCTCTCTGTCGTCAGACCGTTCGCCACAATCACATCATGGTTGGCTGTCTCGACATGGTAGTAGTCATAGGACGTGATGTCAGTTGCGTAGGCAATGCTGCCGCCATTCACGAGCATACGCACTGGAATGAAAACACCATTGAGATAAAGGCAATGCTCTGGCGTCAACAGCAGATCCGTATGAGGAACGCGCTCAGACACGGCCCCTTTGCAGATGCGGACCGGATAGCCAGCTTCATCCAGATGCGGCCCTTTACGAACCTGTGCTTTCTTGCGTCCCACCCAATTCAGACGCTCAACCTGCTCGGCGCCGTCCCGGATGACCACAACTTCATCCCCCGCACGCAGGTCTTCAACAACGACCTCACCAGTCGGTGTCTGGATAAGGCTTCCTCCAAGAAAGCAGACCGGGCCTAGCGAAGCGATTGTTGAACCGTCATCATCTTTCGTCAGGGTCACACCATTGCTGCTGTAATCGCCCTGCATCCGCGTGGAATAAACGACATTTCCACCAGAAGTGACGTTCAGATAATAAGCGCCCCCACTACTGACAAAGGTCGCTGTTTCCCCGTCTGAATAGCTCAGTCCATCCAGGTCAATCCGTCCGCCTGACGACAGGATCGTCTCGGTCAGGATGCCCCCGCTTTGCAGCGTCAGGACAGCACCGGACGAAATAACGGTCGTATCTGCAACCGCTCCGGATGCAACGTAGAACGACGCTCCACTGCGAACTTCAGCATGGTCAACAATCGAGCCAGACAGAGCCGAGAGGGTAGCGCCGGGGTTCAGCTGTGTATGGGTCAACTTACCGCCCGAAGACGTAACCTGCATTCCCCCGCTGCTGACGGCTACATTGTAGGCATGACCGCCGTTCGTAACAGCCTGAAGCCCCCCGGACAAAACAGTCGCGTTGTAGGAATTACCTGCGGACCCGACTGTCAGGGTTCCACCATTGCTGATGGTCAGAAAACGATCTTCCCCTGCGTTAGAAACAGCACCACCGCTCACAACGGTCACCCTTTGAATAGAGCCACCATTTTCAACGGTCAGAATGTTACCCTCTCCGCTGACGGTACCCCCGGAGACTGCCTGACCTGAAGAAACTATCTGAGACATGAAGATCCTGTTTTGACGGAAAAAGAAATCGTAGATTTTCTAAACCTGACGACGTGAAGAGCGCGGGTTGTAGCCGAAACGCATTCAAAAACACAATTTTATTAACAAAAACTTTAAGACGCGCAGTTTCACTGCTGCTTTTAGGTTTTTCCGCTTTTTTTGGGGCCATCGACAGCATGACAGATGGTGTCTCTGGACAGGGAAAACCCCTACACCCTAGACTTTAGTCCTTTCCGTCACTCTGCCAGACAGGCGCCTGTTCCATGCACGATCCAAAGTCCGAAACTGCTACCCTTCATGCTGGCGGCGCTTCCATGCAGGCGCCCCTCCTGAAAGGCACCATGGGGCCGGACGTCGCAGACCTGCGTGGAATCCAACAGAATCTGGGTATTTTTTCCTTTGATCCGGGCCTGACGGGAACGGCAACCTGCACCAGCAAAATCACATTCATTGATGGCGATGCAGGAACGCTTCTTCACCGCGGCTATCCCATTGAAGACCTCGCCCTGAATGCAAGCTTCACGGAAACAGCCTACCTGCTGCTTTATGGAGAACTGCCGACCACTCCGCAGTATCAGGCGTTTCAAGCTGACATGAACACCCATCGGCTGCTCAATGAGCAGATCCGCAATTTTTTCAACGGTTTCCGCCGTGATGCCCACCCGATGGCCATTCTATGCGGGACTGTTGGTGCGCTGTCCGCGTTTTATCATGATGGTCTGGATATTTCACAGGCAGAAGACCGGGATCTCTCTGCCCGCAGGCTCATTGCCAAAGTCCCGACGATTGCAGCGTGGGCCTACAAATATTCCATCGGAGAGCCTTTCATCTATCCAGATGAAGAGATGTCGTTCTCCGAGAATTTCCTGCACATGCTTTTTGCCCGCCCCGGCAATCACTACCGGGTCAATCCGGTTCTGGCGCGCGCCATGGACCGTATCCTGCTCCTGCACGCCGATCATGAGCAGAACGCATCAACCACGACGGTTCGACTTGTTGGTTCTACCGGCGCGAACCCTTACGCCTGCATCTCTGCCGGCATTGCTGCGCTCTGGGGACCAGCTCACGGGGGAGCCAACGAAGCGGCATTGAACATGCTTCAGTCTATCGGAACACGTGAGGGCATCCCTGCTTTCTTGGAGCAGGTTAAAGATAAAAATTCCAGCGTTCGTCTGATGGGCTTTGGCCATCGCGTCTACAAGAATTTTGATCCCCGCGCGAAAATCCTACAGGCGACGTGCCATGAAGTAATTTCCGAGCTTGGCCTGGAGCGCGATCCGCTGCTCGACTTGGCCAAGGAACTGGAAAGAGTGGCCACAGAAGACGATTATTTCGTCAGCCGTAAGCTCTATCCGAATGTGGATTTCTACTCAGGGCTGATCCTGAAAGCTCTCGGGATTCCGACAAGCATGTTCACCGTTCTATTCGCGGTTGCGCGGACAGTGGGGTGGGTCAGCCAATGGAAAGAAATGATTGAAGATCCGGCCGGGCGGATTACGCGCCCTCGCCAGCTTTATGTAGGGGAAACAAAGCGGGAGTTTGTTTCCATGAGTGACCGGGGCTGAAAGGCCCCTGTCACACGGGCTGGATTAGCAATCGCAGCCCGGAGTCTGGCCATCAGCCTTGCGGACAACGTGATGGTCGATCCATTCCGCAACAAGGCGACGTGCTTCCGTGATGGAAGATTCAGGATGATGGATGCGGTAAAGCGTCGTGCATGCAGCAAAGGCCTGCATGTCCGGCTGACCGACCTCACGCAGTTCCTGATAGGCTGTGACAACGGCACGTTCGCATTTCCGGCCGATCCGGCTGGTTTCGATGCTCACTTTTGATCCTGCTTCAGAAGAGGAAAAACGGTCTTACTCCTTAGGGGGCAAGGCCTGACTGCGCAAGCATAGATTGGGTCTCCCTATAACAGCAACAAGTGCGTACGAATTTGGCACTACCCTTTGTGTCTTGTGGCCGGTAAACCACAGAAAACGACGTCAGTGGAGAGCAGCATGACACAACATGGAGAGAGCCCGATCGCGGGTCGCACCCAGTGGGACCGGGACGCAGCCCTGACCACCGCCCGCATCCTTCTGGAGATCAAGGCCGTCAACTTCCGTCCGGAAGAGCCTTACACCCTGACGTCAGGCTGGAAGTCCCCGGTCTATATCGACTGCCGCAAGATCATCTTCTTCCCCCGCGCCCGGACCAAGATCATGGAACTGGCCGTCGAGAAGATCGGCCGCCACATCGGCTATGAGAGCATTGATGCGGTTGTCGGCGGCGAGACAGCAGGTATTCCGTTCGCTGCGTGGATCGCAGACCGCATGATGACGCCGATGGCGTATGTCCGCAAAAAGCCAAAAGGCTTCGGCCGCAATGCGCAGATCGAAGGTGATGTACCCGATGGCATGCGCACCCTGCTGGTCGAAGACCTGACGACAGACGGCGCATCCAAGATCCGATTCGCCAACGCTCTGCGCGATGCAGGCGCCATCGTGAACCACACCTTCGTCGTGTTCTTCTACGGAGTCTTCCCAGGCGCCCACAAAACACTGGCAGACATGGACATCTCTCTGCACGCGCTGTGCACCTGGTGGGATGTTTTGGAAGCCTGCGCAGGCGGCGATTATTTCTCTGAAAAGGACAGTGCCGAGGTTCGTCGCTTCCTTGAAGATCCCTGTGGCTGGTCCCGCAAGCACGGCGGTGTTGGCAGCGCCGAAGAAGCGCTGGCGCTCAAGGCCAAAGCAGAAGGCTGACGCCCGTGGGCTCTCCTGCCCTTTTGTCCCGATGCCTTGTTTTTGACTCGGGCATCGGAGGGATGGGTGTCGTTCAGGCTCTGCGCGACATCCTCCCCGCCCTCACGATCGACTATCTGGCTGACACCGCGCTGTTTCCATATGGGGAACAACCTGATGACCGCTTGACCGGCCGCATCGTCAGCCTGCTCGAAGCAGCCTGCCGTGACGTTCAGCCAGACGTCTTGGTGATTGCCTGCAATACGGCGAGCACCATTGCGTTGCCGGCGCTCCGGGAACGTCTCTCCATCCCCGTTGTCGGATGCGTCCCTCCTATCCGCTGGGCTGGACGTGTTTCCACAACACGGACCGTTGGCCTGCTGTCCACGTCAGCAACGGCCCGGCGCCCCTATGTTCTGGAACTGCATCGGCAGTTTGCTTCGGATTGCCGTCTCATCACTCACGGTGCGCGTGGACTGGCTGACCTGGCCGAACGCGCCTTTCTGGGCGATGCCATTCCGGATGCGGACGTCGAACGCGAACTGACCTGCCTGTTCGAACAGCCTCATGGCGAGGCCATCGATACGGTCGGGCTTGGCTGCACACATTACACGTTTCTGATGCCAGCTTTTCAGCGCCTTGCACGCCCAAACCTGAACTGGCTCGACCCGGCACCAGCCGTCGCGCGACAGGTTCGCACTGTTCTCGAAACCCTAGCACCCATCACAACAGACAAAGTTTCAGCCCCGCCCCGGCTTTTCATGACAAGCGCACCATTCAATGCGCCACGCCTGGAAGCCGCCGTAAGCCGTTTAGGTTTTTCGGAATGGTCTCTTTTCAGCCCGCTCGCACTGACGGCCTGAAAGCGAAGTCTGCGCCAGCCCTAAGCGGACTGCCGCAAAACAGAGCTTTTTAGCGGGCCCGGTTCACCGTGAACTGAACCGTCTCGATCAGGAGGCGACGCAATTCGCTATCCGGGAAAATGGACAGGGCTTCAACAGCCGCATCTGCATAGACCTGCGCCCGGGCGATCGTCGTATTGATCGCACCTGTTTTCGCAATCAGGTTCAGAGCATGAGGCAGATCTTCCTCAGTCTGCTCACCTTCCCCGATAACGCGCTCCCAGAACACACGCTCTTCCGGTGAGCCGGCCTCATAGGCGGCCAGGACCGGCAGAGTGATCTTGCCTTCCCGCATGTCATCGCCAACGGTCTTGCCCAGAACCTGCTGGTCCGCGGCATAATCCAGGGCGTCATCAACAAGCTGGAACGCCATACCCAGATTGGTGCCAAACTGCTCCAGAGCATCCTCTTCGGCATCGGGACGCTCGGCCACAACAGCACCGACGCGGCAGGCCGCCGCAAACAGTGCGGCCGTCTTGCCGTGAATGACTTCGAGATACCGCTCAACAGGCGTCGTGAGATCGTTCTGCACAACCATCTGAAGGACTTCGCCTTCAGCAATCGTTGCAGACGCATCTGACAGGATCGCCATGACCTTCAGGGAGCCGTCTGCCGTCATAAGCTGGAACGAACGGGCGAACAGGAAGTCCCCCACCAGAACGGACGCCTTGTTGCCGAACACGGCATTGGCCGAAGCCAGACCGCGACGCAGCGTGCTCTCGTCCACCACATCATCATGCAGCAGAGTTGCGGTGTGAATGAACTCCACGCAGGCTGCGAGCCCGACATGACGCTGATGATCAGGGCCTGGCTGATAACCACACAGCCGTGCTGAAGCGAGCGTCAGAAGGGGACGAAGGCGCTTGCCGCCAGCAGCCACCAGGTGAGCGCCAAGCTGCGGGATCAGGGGGACAGGGCTCTCCATCCGCGCGATAATGGCGCGGTTGCAAGCCAGCATGTCCTCTTCGAGATAGGCTGACAGCGCTGACAGTGCGCTTTCGCCACCTGTACCCTGAACCACAGCTTTATCAACGGTCACGGCAGCATCCGGTGCGGCAGAATCCAAGGGTCTTTACTCCAGTTCCTGCACACTATCCCAGGACTGCCCAGGACCGTGCAGGCACGATATGATGTGGCGTATCCCTGCTCGTTCTTCCTGTCTGGAAAAGCGACCAGGCCATATTAACGCCGGACGACAGGTTGGAATGACCATATGAGCGGCAGCAGGAAGGTGGTCAACCCATTGCAGCCCCCTAAGGCCCATCTGAAGAGCACTTCCCCCCTTTCTGAAAACGAAAGGGACGGAACATTGCTCAACGGACGACTCCACTACCGACAATTTCGGAAGGGCTATCGCACGGGGCTTGAGCCCGTCCTGATGGCGGCAGCGGTCCCTGCACGAGCTGGAGAGACTGTTCTGGAGGCAGGATGCGGTGCAGGAGCAGGCTTGCTATGCCTTGCAGCACGTGTTGCTGGCGTGAGCGGCATTGGGCTAGAGGCCGATGCGGATACAGTACAATTGGCAGCTCACAATTTCCTGAACAACCCGTTTCCAGACCCGCGAACATCGCTTTCGGCTCTTCAGGCCGTGCTCCCGACAATCCCATCATCCTTGCGAGCTCTGGCTCCGACAGCCAATGGTCGCTTCCATCACGTGATGGCCAATCCTCCTTGGCACAGCGCGCATGGTACGCCCTCCCCCGACGAACGGCGGCGGCTGGCCCTCAGCGCAGAAGACACCGACCCACAGGCCTGGATCCGCAGCCTCACCCGCTGGGTTCTACCCGGTGGAACACTGACGTTCATCATATCCGCAGCGATCACGGACAGAGCCTGCCAGACGCTTTTGGAAAACGGGTGCGGTTCACTCCAGCTCTACCCCTTCTGGCCCAAACAGGGACGGGAAGCGAAACTGGTGCTGATCCAGGCCATCCACGGCGGCAAAGGCATCTTTCGCCTGCGTCCGGGACTGATTTTGCATGAAGAGGATGGCCGCTTTACCGATGCGGCCGAACGGGTTCTGCGACAGGGAGAGAGCCTGCCCGAAAGCTGACTCCTCCCCCAAAAGCAGATTATTCGAAGACGCTGCCTTCGAAGGCTTCTTCCCAGGTGCCGGACGTAGAGGCACGGGAGTATTCCGTGGAACGGTTTTCGAAGAAGTTGGCGTGCTCAACAGCGTTCAGCATGTCATCAATCCATGGGAGCGGATTTTCTTCCTCACCATAAACCGGATCAAGACCAAGCTGCGTCAGACGACGATCCGCAATGAAGCGGATGTAACGCTTGACGTCTTCCGAGGACATTCCTTCAACCGGGCCCATTTCAAAGGCCAGATCAATGAACGCGTCTTCATGCTCAACGGTCGTGCGGCAGATTTCCTTCAGTTCTTCACGGAAATCTTCCGTCCACAGTTCCGGATTCTCACGAATGAACGTGCGGAACAGACGGATCATGGACAGGCAGTGCAGCGTTTCATCACGCACGGACCAAGAGACAATCTGCCCCATGCCCTTGAGCTTGTTGAAGCGCGGGAAGTTCAGCAGGATCGCGAACGATGCGAAAAGCTGAAGCCCTTCCATGAAGGCGCCAAATGCCGCCATGGTCTTCGCAATTTCACGCTTGTTGTCGATGTTAAACGACTGCATGAAATCGTATTTGTCCTTCATCTCCTTGTACTTCAGGAAGGCCGAATACTCTGTTTCGGGCATCCCGATGGTGTCGAGAAGATGGGAATAGGCCGCAATGTGGATCGTCTCGATGTTCGAGAACGATGACAGCATCATCAGCACTTCAGTCGGCTTGAAGACCTGGCTATAATATTTCATGTACGCGGAATTCACTTCCACGTCGGCCTGCGTGAAGAAGCGGAAGATCTGCGTCACGAGATGCTGCTCGGCTTCCGTCAACGTACGATGCCAATCCTTCACGTCATCAGCCAGCGGCACTTCTTCCGGGAGCCAGTGAACGCGCTGCTGGGTTAGCCAGGCATCATAGGCCCACGGGTAGCGAAACGGTTTGTACACCGGGTTCGCAGTCATCAGGTCATAATGCTGCTCGGTCGCTGGCGTTTCGCCAGCATTCGGGGTCGTGTTGCTCATGACCTTACTTTCCTCAAAGACACGTTCTTCCTGTGGCCGCGTTTCATCCGATCCGGACGAGACAGACACGTGAAAATTCGTGTTTTTCAATACCTTAGTCCGACTGAAGACCATCGCAGGGGCGCAGCGACGCACAACCCAGGTCATCCAGAATCATTCTGAGGCAGATCATAACGTCCGACGCTGCATCAGTCGACAATCCATTCGCTTGTGGGACGAAAACACGGGGGTTATGCAATCAACACAACCCTCCACCTGGAGCTTCCATGCCCCCGAAAATGCGTCGCTTCTGGCCTCGCTCTCACCTTCTCGCGCTGATCCTCCTGCCAATCTGCATCTATCTGCCGGAATGGCTCGGCTTACGCTCCAGCGACCCAATGATGACGACGTCACTGATGGTGCAGAATTCCGCCAGTGCCGCGAAGGGACTGATGCCGGGACACCCAGGCTGGATCGACGGTTGTGCGGGCGTTTTCGTAGAAGCCCTTGGCCGACTTGTGGCGCACGACTGGGTGCATGGTGTCATTCCCTGGTGGAACCCCTACAGCGGTGTTGGTATGCCTTTGGCGGGCGAATATCAGCCTGCCGCATTTTTTCTACCATTCGTGCTGTTTCTTGGGCTGCCGAATGGTCTCCTGATGATGAAGTGCGCTCTGCAGATCATTGCGGGTCTGTCCACATATGCATTCTTGAAACAGCTGCGCCTCGATCCTCGCGCCGCGCTGATCGGTGGCCTGCTCTATGCTTTCAACGGCACCTATGCATGGGCGTCCGACGGCCCGTCTGAACCCCTCGCCTTTCTGCCTCTCGCTCTCTATGGCGTGGAACGTGCCCGAACCGGGAATTGGGGCTGGCTTGCTCTAAGCCTGACCTATCTCCTGTTGGCAGGCTTCCCCGAAACTGCCTTTCTTTTAGGACTGATCGCGCTCGGGCTTGCCGTTCTGCGCTTTTTCCAGACTGCTCCTGACAGCAGGTCCCGCTTTGCCCTTCACATCTGCCTTGGGGGCTTCACAGCAGGTTTGATTGCCGCCCCGCAACTCCTCGCTTTTCTGACATTCCTACCCCATGCTGACATCGGCGTTCACGGCGGGATCAATGATGAGACCCTGCCGCATCAGGCATGGTCGATGCTGCTATTCCCCTACATCAACGGCCCCATATTCTACGGCTCCGAATTGGATGCATGGTATGCCCTAGGAGGCTATTGCGGGCTTACTCTTCCGTTTCTGGCTTTATGCGCCATCGGGGGCAACAACGAGCGAGGGCTGCGCTTCCTGCTGCTCGGCATTTTCCTTGCTGTCGTGGGAAAACAGGCCGGTGTTTCGGGGCTCACTCAACTCGTCGATCTGATGCCAGGACTTGGGCACACCGTATTCTTTCGCCTTTGCGAACCCATGGTGGAAAGCTGTCTGATCTTTCTTGCAGCCTTCGCCCTGGATGACATGTTCCGTGGTGTGTGGCACCGCAGAGCAATCATCCTGTCTGCTTGTGTGATGGGCGCCCTGATTGTCACGACCTATGGTCTGGATCATCAGTTCCTGACTAAACTTCGTTCAGTTTCCGAAGGACCAGTTTCCTCCCACATCTATGCAGTAGGATCGCTGACTTTTGGCAGCTTCTGCTTGGCTGTTGTGGTTTTTCTTGCAACGAGCAGGAAACATCCGAAAATTATTGGAACGGTTCTCTTTTGTGAGACCCTTTTATTGTTCGGATTTCCTCTTCTAAGCGCCTATTCGGAACAACCCCATCCAGACCAACGCCTTATTACGGCACTACAGGGTGAAGCCGGCCTACAGCGATTCGTGACCATTGGCCCGATTGAGCCAAATTATGGTGCTTATCTGCGGATCGCCTCTATCAATCACAACGCCATTCCCACGCCGAAAGCATGGATCAAGCGCCTGAAACAGGACTTCGGCTCAAAAGTCGACGCCGTAACCTTTAATGGCTCCTATCCTTTTGCTGAAAATGGGGATGCCTTTCTGGAAGCCTCCTTGGCCCGTCGTCCTGATCTGTTCGCCAAACTCGGCGTATCAGCCCTGCTGGTTCCTCCGGGTCATGGCATACCAAGCATCGCGCCCTATCCTCTAGAAAACCGCCAGCCAAACGGCTTTCCTCTGACGCCAAACGCCCCAGAAGTCACAATCGATATTTCATCATGGGAAAAGCCGGTCAGCCGCCTGGCAACGCTTCAATTGGGCACTTACGCTGGAAACTCGAACGGAATTCTGATCCTGTCCATTTGTTCCGACACGCAATGCGCAACGGGTCAGACACGGTTGAAAGAGGCAACAGACAACGGTCTGACGTCGATCGAACTGGATAAAATCATTCCTGCCGATGCCCATACCCTGACGTTAAGCCTCAAAGAGGCCACCACAGACGTTATGATCTGGTCCACCGTGAAGGATCATGTGGCTTGGCCGCGCATCCGCTTTGAAACAGAGGCTGTGCACGAAGCCATGACACCCGTCCTGCACACGGGAACCGGAGATCTTATCCGGCTGAAGAACGCTGCCCCCTATTTTGAGACTGAAGCAGCCTGCACCCTTACTCTGAAAGACCGGGAGACGCTTGCCGCAAACTGCCCGGCGCCGACTTATCTTATCCGTCGCGAGGTGATGCTGCCGGGATGGACGGCCGAGGTGAATGGCACTTTCATCGTTCCGGAAGTGTGGGACGGATTATTTGAACGTATCCCGCTTCCTGCAGGACCAACCCGGATCCACTTTCATTTTGCACCTCCCGGCGCAACATTCGGATGGATCGCTACAGCACTGGGGCTTATCCTGCTCTGGCTGGGTTTCCGTCGCGTTAGAGCGTCTGACACGCCCTGAGAACATAAAAAAAGTCCGGCTCCCAAAACGAGGAGCCGGGCTTTTCAAACCGATAGTCCCAACCTGCCTTACTGACAGGCGAGGCACTCGTCGTAATCGCCACTGCTCATTTTGCCACGCGGGGCAGCCTGCACGGTAGCTTCGTACTTCTCGTCGTCCAGAATGTCACTCTTCACGGCCAGCGTGGAGACCGCATCGGCACGCTGCACCGACAGGGAACGGCAATAATACAGAGACTTCAGGCCTTTCTTCCAGGCCTGGAAGTGGATCTGATGCAGGTCGCGCTTATGAACATCCGCCGGCAGGAAGAGGTTGACCGACTGTGCCTGACAGATGAACGGCGCACGGTCTGCGGCATGCTCGACAACCCAGCGCTGATCCAGTTCGAAGGCCGTCTTGAAGACGTCTTTCTCATCCTGCGTCAGGAAGTCCAGATGCTGAACGGAGCCTTTGCTCAGGGTAATGTCAGACCACACCTTATCCGTATTCTGACCGCGCTCTTCAAGGATCGTGGTCAGATGGCGGTTACGGACCGAGAAGGAACCAGACAGGGTCTTCTGAAGGAAGACGTTGGCACTGATCGGCTCGATGCCGGGGCTGGCATTACCCGTGATGATGGAAATGGACGCCGTCGGAGCAATCGCCAGCTTGTGCGAGAAACGCTCCATAAAGCCGTATTCTTCGGCATCTGGGCAAGGACCACGCAGTTCCGCCAGCTTCTTTGAAGCCGCATCGGCCTGAGCGCGGATGTGCTGGAAGATCTTTTTGTTCCAGACCTTCGCCATCACGCTCTCGAACGGGATCATCCGGGCCTGAAGGAAGGAATGGTATCCCATCACGCCAAGACCGACAGAGCGCTCACGGGCAGCCGCATACTTGGCACGCGCCATGTCGTCCGGGGCACGGTCAATGAAGTCCTGCAGAACGTTGTCAAGGAACAGCATGACGTCCTCGATGAACTGCGGATCGTCCTTCCACTCGTCCCAGGTTTCCAGGTTCAGGGAAGACAGGCAGCAGACAGCCGTCCGGTTCTTGCCATGGTGGTCGATACCGGTTGGCAGCGTGATCTCGGCGCAGAGATTGGAGGTCTTGACCTCAAGACCGGCCAGCTTGTGATGTTCTGGACGGGCACGGTTCACATGATCCGAGTAGATAACGTACGGCTCACCCTGCTCCATACGGGCCGTCAGGATGCGGATCCAAAGCCCACGAGCAGACACCTTGCGGATGATGCTGTGATCCTTCGGGGACAGCAGAGGCCATTCCTCGTCCGCCTCAACAGCGCGCATGAAGGCGTCTGTGATCAGAACGCCATGATGCAGGTTCAGGGCCTTACGGTTTGGGTCACCGCCCGTTGGGCGGCGCATTTCCGTGAATTCTTCGATTTCAGGATGCCAGACCGGCAGATACACAGCCGCAGACCCACGACGCAGGGACCCCTGCGAGATGGCGAGTGTCAGGCTGTCCATAACGCGGATGAACGGAATGACGCCGGACGTCTTACCGTTACGACCGATGTTCTCGCCGATTGAGCGCAGATTGCCCCAATACGACCCGATACCGCCGCCCTTGGATGCCAGCCAGACGTTTTCGTTCCAGAGGCCGACGATACCTTCCAGGCTATCTTCGGCTTCGTTCAGGAAGCAGGAAATCGGCAGACCGCGGGACGTTCCACCGTTAGACAGAATCGGTGTAGCTGGCATGAACCAGTGGCGCGAAATGTAATCATAAATACGCTGGGCATGGCCCTGATCCGCCCCGTAATAGGACGCAACGCGCGCAAACAGATCCTGATAATGCTCGCCCGGCAGAAGGTAGCGGTTGTTTAGTGTCGCCTTGCCAAAATCCGTCAAAAGCGAATCACGTGAACGATCCACACGGACGGCATGATGACCCGGAAGCTGCACGACATCATCGAACATGTCCGGCGTTTCTTCCCCCTCCCCAACAGCACGCTCGCCAACAGGATGGTCAACAGGCGGAAGCACGTCATGCGGGCGGTCGGCCGTATGTGGCGTGTCCATCGTCACGTCATGAAGTGTCATTGCGCTCTGCTCCGGCAGTCTGATTTTTTCGATTTGATGACCCTCCAATTCCACACCCGCGCCCGTCACTGCAAGCGAACTCTTCTCTTGCAAATTGGAAAGAGCTGTGAATTTGGAGTCATCCATATCTAGGGGCATAAACGATCCACACCCCTATATATTGGGGCAATCGCAGAAAACCGCCATAGGTTCCCATTCATCCCCAAGGGGGCTTTTCCTGAGTGGCATCACAACCACACCACACGGTTTTTTCACGGCAACGTTTCCTGTCTGGTCACGTTGGAGACAACATCCCCCAACACGCGGAGAGCGTCTCATGACCATCAACAAGAAAGCTTCGGCCCACTGGAGCGGTACCATCAAGGAAGGCAAGGGAACCATCTCAACGCAGAGCGGCGCCCTTCAGGACCAGCCTTATGGTTTCAACACGCGATTCGAAGACAAGCCCGGCACCAACCCGGAAGAACTGCTCGGCGCGGCCCACGCCAGCTGCTTCACAATGGCGCTATCTCTGATCCTTGGTGATGCTGGCTTTACAGCCGACTCCCTCGATACGGAGTCGACAATTTCCCTGGATAAGGTTGGTGATGGCTTTGCCGTTACGAAGGCCCATCTGACGCTTCGTGGCGTGGTTCCGAACGCAACTGAGGCCGACTTCTTGGATGCTGCCAACAAGGCTAAGATCGGCTGTCCGATGTCCAAGGTTCTCAATACAGAGATCACCTTGGACGCCAAGCTTGCCAGCTAAAATTTAAAGGCTGGGATTAGTTGTCCCAGCCACACTGGGCATGATTACGCAGCAGATGGTCTGCCAGAACGCAAGCCATCATGGCTTCCGCCACGGGCACGGCACGGATACCGATGCACGGATCGTGTCGTCCCTTGGTGCGAACCTCCACCGGATCCCCTGCACTATTAATGCTGGGCACTGGGGTCAGGATCGAACTGGTTGGCTTGATGGCGAAGCGGGCCACGATCGGTTGCCCCGTGGAGATGCCTCCCAGGATGCCACCGGCATGGTTCGATGCGAACTGCGGCCCTGGTGCGATCGGATCAGCATTTTGCTCACCGCGAAGAGCCGCGACGGCAAAACCATCGCCGATCTCAACGCCCTTCACGCCATTGATGCCCATCAAAGCACCAGCGAGATCAGCATCGAGCTTCCCATAGACTGGCGCGCCAAGACCCGGCGGCAGGCCTTCCGCAACAACCTCAACAGTCGCCCCGATGGATGAGCCATCCTTGCGAATGGAGTCGAGCAGCTCTTCCCAAGGACCGACGCTCGCAGCGTCCGGACACCAGAGCGGGTTGCGCTCCACTTCGTCCCAGTCCCAGCGGGTTGGATCAATGGTCTGACCGCCAATCCCTGTCAGGGCCGCGCGAATCTTCACGCCTTCCCCGACCAGAGTTTTCAGAAGCACACGGGCCACAGCACCAGCCGCGACACGCATGGCTGTTTCACGCGCGGACGAGCGACCACCGCCACGGTAATCACGGATGCCATATTTCAGATCGTAGGCAATGTCCGCATGACCCGGACGGTAGCTCTGGGCAATCTCACCATAGTCTTTCGACCGCTGGTCGGTGTTTTCGATCATGAGCGAGATGGGCGTGCCTGTCGTCTGGCCTTCAAACACCCCCGACAGGATCCGGACCTGATCCGGTTCCCGACGCTGGGTCGTGAAGCGGGACTGCCCGGGCCGACGGCGATCAAGCCAAGGCTGGATGTCCGCTTCGGACAGCTTCAGGCGGGGTGGACAGCCATCTACGACGCAGCCAATGGCTGGTCCGTGGCTTTCACCCCAGGTGGTAACGCGAAAGAGTTGCCCGAAGCTGTTGTCTGACATGTCAGTCCCCGGAGCTGACAGCTGCGATGTCCGGAGCTGCCGGGTTCTTCATGCCAACCGTATGGTAGCCGCAATCCACATGATGGATTTCGCCCGTCACGCCGCTGGAGAGGTCGGAGAGCAGGTACATGCCTGAACCGCCAACGTCCTTCAGCGTCACGTTACGCTCCATCGGGGCGTTGAGCTGGTTCCAGCGCAGGATGTAGCGGAAGTCGCTGATGCCGTTGGCGGCCAGCGTCATGATCGGGCCTGCGGAGATGCCGTTCACGCGGATATCGTCACGGCCGAGATCAGCGGCCATGTAACGCACGGAGGCTTCTAGAGCCGCCTTGGCAACACCCATGACGTTGTAATGTGGCATGACGCGCTCGGCACCGAGATAGGTCATGCTCAGGAACGAACCGCCAGCATTCATCATGGCAGATGCACGACGGGCAACGGACACGAAGGAATAGCAGGAAATGTCCATGGCCTGCAGGAACGCATCACGCGGCGTGTCGATGTAACGGCCGCGCAGGTACTGCTTGTCAGCAAAAGCGATGGCGTGAAGCACGAAGTCGATCTTGCCCCACACCTTTTCGATTTCATCGAACGTCGCATCGATTGCTGCATCATCGCTGACATCACACGGCAGAACCAGATCAGAGCCAACGCTTTCTGCGAGGGGACGCACGCGCTTGCCAAGAGCTTCACCCTGGTAGGTGAAAGCAAGTTCCGCGCCCTGTGCAGCACAGGCGCTCGCGATAGCCCAAGCGATGGAATGCTTGTTGGCGACACCCATGATAACACCGCGCTTACCCTTCATGAGGGTGCCGGTCACGGGAGCCGGGATGTTGTCTTCTGTTTCAGACATTGAAGGTTTCCTGAATCGCGTTGGCGTGTTAGCGCCGTGGTCGCACAAGAGATGCCAGCAAACAAGAGTAACACGACACTCAATGCCTCTTGGACGGCAGTTTCCAGCCGTAGTGTGGATTTCAGGCCCATGAGGCAGGTCAAGGCGACTGCTCCTGCTTCCTCTATATAATGCCTCTGACGCCATAATTCGGAACCGGAACCTGACAGGGTCTGTTCCGGGACCCGGACAGAGCCGCTATGGTTCTCACATCGCCCTTTCGGGCTGTCCCCGCTGCTTCAGGAGACTTCCATGCCCTCTCTGCCCCTCATCGATCTGACTTCTGATCCATTTGCCCTGTTTGCAGCCTGGATGTCAGACGCGGAAGCGTCTGAGCCCAATGATCCGAACGCCATGGCCGTTGCAACATCCACGCCAGATGGCCGCCCTTCCGTTCGCATGCTGTTGCTCAAGGGCGCGGACGAGGGCGGATTTGTCTTCTATACCAACGTGGAGAGCCGCAAAGGTGGCGACCTGCTGGCCAATCCGCATGTCGCCTTGCTGTTCCACTGGAAGTCCCTGCGTCGGCAGATCCGGATCGAAGGACCGGTTACGCAGGTCAGTGACGAAGAAGCAGATGCTTATTTCGCCAGCCGGTCGCCCATGTCCCGCCTAGGGGCTATTGCATCTGACCAGTCACGCCCTCTGGATGAGCGCAGTACCTTTGAAGAGCGCCTGAAGGCCGCAGAAGAAAAATATGGCAATGGCCCTATTCCGCGCCCGAACAACTGGACAGGTTTCCGCGTTGCTCCAGACGCCATAGAGTTCTGGCAGGACCGGCCTTTCCGCCTCCATGACCGAGCATTATGGACTCGTGATGGATCTGAATGGAACGTCACGCGTCTTTATCCGTAAAGATAGAGAACACCCTTTTCCCAAGGTGGGGAGCCTTACGTTATGCTTATCGAAATCAAGAACATCCTTCTCCCCCTCACCGGGGCCGACGATCTGGATTCAGTCATGTCGGTGGCCCTGGATTTTGCCCGTCGTTTTGATGCACACCTGTCTGCTGTCGTGGTCGGATCAGACCCGACCGAAGTTGCCACACTCGCTGGCGAAGGCATTTCTGCCGGAATGGTGACGGAAATGATTGATGCGGCGGCCACGGAAGCTCACCGCCGCGCCATCAGGATCCGACACAGCTTCGACAGCTTCGTGCATAATAACGGACTTCGCCGCGTCGAAGCCTCCAAGATCGGCATGTCGATTGGCGGTGGTGTCAGTGCCAGCCTCGAAGTGCTGGACGGCACGGAACATGATGCTCTGACATGGCGCTCACGTCTGGCAGACATGACGCTCGTGCCCAATCTCATTTCAGCCACTGACCCACGCGCATCAGAAACACTGCATGCCATTCTTTTTGACAGTGGGCGTCCTCTGGTCATTGCTCCGCCAATTGCTCCCAAAACGGTAGGCAGCCGCATTGCCATTGCCTGGAACGGAACGCCCGAGTCTTCGCTTGCACTCCGCTGCATCCTGCCATGGGCGCATACCGCGGAAGGCGTTCAGGTTTTGACATGCCAGGAATATCAGCGTCGCGGCCCTACGGGCGACGATGTTGTCCGTTATCTGCGTCTGCATGGCATTTCCGCTACGACACGCGCCTGCGACCCCATCAATAAGGATGTCGGTGCCGGCCTGTTGAAGGGGGCTGAAGATTTTGGTGCCGATATGCTGAGCATGGGGGCCTACTCCCACTCCCGTCTTCGCCAGATGATTCTGGGGGGCGTGACCCGTCATATTCTTGAGAACATGAAACTCACGGTTCTCATGAGCCGCTAATCATGCGTCCTTTTCGGGAGTTCTGCGTTGAAACAGTCATCTGACGTCACAACCAGAACCCCGGAAGGACACATTATGATCTCCCGACTTGCTGGCCCAGCTTTTTGCCTGAGTGCTTTGATCGCCATGCCGGTGCATGCCATGGATGTCCCGCAAGCGCCGGATATTTCGGCTTTTACACTTCAGGAGCCTGCCAAGCGTCTGGGCCTGCATCTTGTTCCGTCCACGACACTCGGCTCTGGCTACAACACAGCTTTTTATTCCCGTGATCAGCAGACAGGTGCCCTGACACTCACGACTGACGGCCTCCAGCCAGTCATTCGTGGAAAGGTCGCTCCGGAGACGCTTTTGCGAGAAAATACCGCATGGTATTTTCAGCAAACGAATTCTGACATGACGGCGGCCCTACACATTGATCAGCTTCCGCGAAATGGAAAAGTGGTCATTGGCCGCTTGGCAAGCACACAACACCCAGTCGCAGAGCTAAGTGTTCAGGGCGACCGGGTCTTTGCACTTGTGGATAATGGCACATCCAAGCAGAGCGTTGTGGTCGGCACGGTCTATCCGCATCAGACCATTCGCTACGAAATTCATACGTCTCTGAATGGTCTGATGCGCATCATCGTCAACGGAACAGAAAATCACTTCTCGTTGCCCTCTGCCGCGATAGCACAGGGTGTATGGTTCGAAGCTGTGGCTGGCGAACAGGGTTGGCACGCGCCAACTCACTCCGATATGGCCCGGGTAACCTTCACCGGCCTTCAGGTTCATCACGAAGCAGCCTGACAGTCTGTCACAAAGTTTTGCGAGCGCCATCTGACCATGCTACCCGACTGCTCATGATATCGCCCGCTCGCATGATCCATGTCTGGTTAGGTGCCTGTCTGCGCTCCACCCACTGGAATGTCGGAGGCACCAAACAGGCAAGAGCACTTCTGACGCAAGCTGATCACGGAACAGTTCTTGCCCTCTGGCACCGTTCCCTGACACTGGCTCCAGCGCTCTGGTTCTGGGCCCGGGCGATCGAACCACGGGTGAAGCTGCGGGTTCTGATTTCCCGCAACGCGGATGGACGCCTTATCGCGGACGCTATTCGTCCGTGGGAAATCATTGGCATTCATGGCTCCACGTCCCGCAAAGGGAAGGACAAAGGCGGCGCGGCGGCACTGAGAGTCGCTCTCCGGGAGCTGAAGCAGGGTGCTTTTGTCGCCATTACTCCAGATGGACCGCGCGGCCCGGCAGAGGAGGTTCAGCCGGGCATTCTCGTGCTATCGCGGATTTCCAGACGCCCCATTATTCCGCTGGGTATGGCCTGTAACAGCATTCGCCTGCCCTCGTGGGACGGCCTTACATTTCCACTTCCCTTTGGGCGCGGGTCTGTCGTGGTCGGTGAACCGCTTATTGAACCGGATACCGAGACGCTCCGTGTTGCACTCAATGCCGTTGCGAAGCAGGCGGAAGCTAACGTCCGCAATCAAAATCTTTCCGTCATGGATCGGTTGTGGGGGGGCGTTGGCAGCCTTCTGGCTCCTGCTCTGACGATCATGCTGCGGGTACGTCTGAAGCGAGGACGGGAGCTGCCAGACCGTCTTCGTGAAAGAATGGGTCTAGGGGGCGGTCATCGCCCAAAAGGCACACTTCTCTGGATACATGCTGCCAGCGTGGGGGAAACCCTGTGTGCGCGACCATTGCTTGATGATCTTCTGAAGAAGCGCCCGGATCTACATGTCCTGTTTACAACCGCCACGGTGACGGGCGCAGAAATTGTCAGCCGCCATCCAGAATTCGGGCGCCGTGTCTCTCATCGTTTTATTCCTCACGATGTGCCGCGCTGGTTTGGCCGATTTCTCAAGCGTTGGCAGCCGGACGGTGCTGTCTTTGTAGAAAGTGAACTCTGGCCCGGTATTATTGCAGCCTGCTACCGCAAGGCTATTCCCGTCATGCTGGTCAACGGTCGCCTCTCGGATCGCTCGGCTCGCCGGTGGAAAAAAGCCGCCAGCCTGACTGGACGCATGTTTTCCCGCCTTTCCTGGGCTGCAGCCCGAGGCCCGGAAGATGCGGCACACTTCCGCTCCCTAGGCACACAAGCCGTTTATGAAGATGGAGACCTCAAACAGGACGCTCCTCCTCTGTCATGCGACTTCGCGGAATTGGAGCGACTTCAGGCCGTGATTGGAAATCGTCCGGTTTTCGTCGCGGCTTCGACACATCCCGGTGAAGAAGAACTGGTGCTGGCAGCAGCAGCACTTGCCAGAGAAAAACAACCCGACCTTCTGACCATCCTTATTCCTCGGCATCCAAAACGTGGCGAGGAACTGGCTTCGCGCTTCGATCTGCCCCGACGATCCGTTGGGCATGAGCCGAACAACAAGACACATGGCTGGATTGCCGACACATTAGGGGAACTGGGCCTGTTCTACAGACTCGCGAATTGCTGCTTCCTCGGCAACTCTCTCGCGGGAAAAGGCGGTGGCCACAATCCTTTCGAGCCACTTCGCCTGGGCGTTCCAACGGCAACCGGCCCTCTTATGGAAAACTGGCGGGAAGCGGTTAGCCTGCTGCACGATTATCTTCACATCGTTAAGGATATCGATAGTCTGAGCCAGTGGATCACTGGACCTCATGTTACGCCTTCACCCGCAGTGCTTCAGCGCTCCGTGGTGTCCAGACTAAGCCCCCGCATTCTGGAGACACTTGAACGATGAGACTACGGGCTCCGCGATTCTGGTCCGTCCCGAGGGTAGGCCCTGCGGCCTTCATGCTGCGCCCTTTGGCAGGAGTCGCGACCCGTCTGACCCGTCGCCGCATGACCCGGGAAGGCTATCGAGCCATAGTCCCGGTACTATGTTGCGGCAACGTGACTGCTGGAGGCACGGGAAAAACACCCCTGACACTGGATCTGGTCCAAAGACTGAAAGATCGTGGACATTCTCCCCATATTCTCAGCCGCGGTCATGGTGGCAGAGAGAAAGGGCCGCTGGAGGTCAATCCGGGGCGTTCGAGCGCCCGCGATGTCGGCGATGAGCCTCTTCTTCTGGCAAAAGCCGCGCCAACATGGGTCGGAGCAGACCGTGCCCAGACCGCGAGACTGGCGGTTGGCCAAGGCGCTGATTGTCTTGTGATGGATGATGGTTTCCAGAACCCAGGACTTCACAAGGACCTCTCGGTGCTGGTCGTGGATGGCGTCGTGGGGTTTGGCAACGGGCAGGTCATGCCCGCCGGTCCTCTGCGTGAACCGGTGCTGGATGCTCTGAAGCGTGCGCAGTGTGTGGTCATCATCGGAGAAGACCGCCACGGCCTGCTGCTCACCCTTCCCCCATTTCTCTTCAAAGCTCAGGCCAGACTGGTTCCCGGCCCTGAAATCCGCGGTCTGCAAGGCCGGAGAGTTGTCGCTTTCGCGGGAATTGGCCGCCCCGATAAATTTTTCACCATGCTGCAGGACGCAGGTGTCTCCCCTGTTCGCTGCCTTCCCTTTCCGGATCATCATGCCTACTCGGCCAATGACATCCAGCGCCTTGAAACGCTGCGTCGGGAATCCGGAACCACGCTCGTGACCACAGCCAAGGATGCGGTCAAACTTCCTCCCGCTTTCCGGGCGCAGGTCACCGTCATCAACGTTGAGCTTCTTTGGGCGGACCCAAAAGCGCCGGACCATATTCTGGATCTTCTGTTCCCTCACTCATGACTTCAATTCCACATCGGGCGGAAGCCCTGCTTGTGCGCGTCCTGCTGGGCTGGCTGCGCATTCTCCCCCCTGCGGCCGCGTCCACACTGGGTGGCTCCGTCGCGCGCCATATCGGACCTATTATTCCCGTCTCCAGAGTGGCCGACCGAAACCTGCAACTGGCCATGCCACAGCTGACCAAGGAAGAGCGGCGCGGTATCGTCAAAGACTGCTGGGAAAACCTGGGACGCACCGTGGCGGAGTTTCCGCATGTGGGCCGATTGAAACAGAACACGCCGACCGGCCCAGGATGGCGTGTTGAAGGATCGGAATATCTGGAAGCCGCACGCGCAACAGGGCGCCCGGTCATTTTCTTTTCCGGCCATATTGGCAACTGGGAACTCATGCCCCCGGTCGTCGCGCGATTCGGGATGCCCTTTGCATCCTTCTATCGGGCAGCCAGCAATCCGATTGTAGATTCCATCATCCACGCCCTCCGCCGCCGAGCCATGCGCATGGATGTTCCAATGTTCCCCAAAGGAGCCCGTGGAGCTCGCTCTGCGCTGAAGCACCTGTCTCACGGCGGGCATTTAGGCGTGCTTGGCGATCAGAAAATGAATGATGGCATCGAGGCCAGTCTTTTCGGTCGTCCCGCCATGACAGCCTCTGCAACCGCCGTGTTTGCTCTGCGGCATAAAGCCTTGATTGTAACCGGACATGTGCGCCGCGAAGGGCCTGCCAGACTGGTACTCGTTGTGGATCCCCCCATTGATCCACAGCCTACCGAGAATCGTCAGGCAGATGTCCTGAAGCTGACACAGCAACTCAATGATCGCCTTCAGGAGTGGATAGAGCAGGAACCCGGCTCATGGCTCTGGCTTCACCGGAGATGGGACAAGGCGCTGTATCGGAATATGACAACAACATGTTGAGCCATGCAATTTTTGCATGGCAGATTTGTCACAGTGGGGAAAGTTTATGTCGCGGAAAGGGGTTTTGGCGTCATTTTAGATTGTGAAAGGGGCCGTTTGGATTTTAGCCTGACCTTATCGCAATCCACGGGCTCCCCCGCCCCGCTCTGATGAGGACTTTCCTGATGGCGCAGGCAACTCCCCTATACGATCTTTCACCCGTTTCGATGGGCGGTAATGTCGTGACGTTGAGGCAGGGTGTTCTCCCTCGTCATCGCGAATATCTGTCGCGGTGGCTGGAAGCCGGAATGCGGATGGGTCTCTTCGATGCAGAAATCACACCGACGGATTCCGGGGTCACGAATTTCGATGGAACAACGCCCATTGAGCATGTTCTGGTCTGGGTCCGTGAGAACCCGGATCCAGCCTACATGCTCCGCCCGCAGGGGATGCGTTGGGTCCTGATCGATCATCTGCGCAATCATGAACTGGGCAGCTACGCCAGCTTCGAACTGGCTCTTCACACTATTCGCCCGGTTCTGCCGCTGGCCGAGACCTACGCAGCCTGATCTGCGCGGTCAGGCTCCCCCCTGACACGCCAGTTGGCTTTCAAGAAAAGCCATAAAAAAACACGCGCCAATCGCCATGGACGCGTGTTTCTGTTTCTGAACCAGCAGTATTTTCTTAGCTTGGACGGACCGCAATATCCCGTGATGCTGGAACAACGATGCGGGCACCACCGCCACGCTGAATCTGGAAAATAGCCAGCGCGCGAGTGACATGACCGTCAGCGCGCAGGCGGAACAGGCCATCCACACCCATATAGCCGTCCGGACGGGTCAACGCCTGAACAGTCGGGCCTCCCTGCTTCATCAGGTTGCCGGCAAGAGCGGCTGCATCATAGGCGAAATCCGCCACAGGTGATGGCGCCTGATGATAAACCGCTTTGTATTGGGCAACGTACCCATTGCGATCCTTGGCATCGGGCGCAGCATACCAGGCACCATGCAGGGCACTGAGCTTGCCGTCGAACGCCTTCCAGAGTGCTGGTCCCATGATCTGCACCTGGTCTGACGTCACTTGGTCAGCATGTAGCGCAGTGATGATGCGCCCTAGCTCCACACCGGTATCTGCCAGCAGAAGAGCGTCAAACGGAGGGGGCGGCACCACTGGCGCAGCAACTGGAGTTGCTGGGGGCTGCGCAGGCGTTGTCGAGTCGGCAGGCGAATCGGCGGTAGGATCAACAGCCGATGGACCGGTCGGCGTCGAAACCACAGGTGTCGGCGGCTGGCGATTGGCAATATCTGAAAGGGATTTCAGGCCATCGTCGATGGTTTGGACATCCATGGAATGAAAAACGATCTGCGGATCTTTCAGGCCGTCATCCCGGCAGGCTCGCTGTAGTCCTTCCGCCATCGCATGCCCCAGCGCGCTATCAGGCAAAAAAGCTGCAAAACTCTTACGGCCCGTTGCGCGTGCAGCATCCACCATCCGGCGAACCTGCTGCTCCGGTGTCAGGCCCATCACCCAGACACCAGGACGAGCCTGCGTGGAATCGCTTGTAAACGCCAGCACGGGCTTGCCTGCTTCAACAGCCAGTGGCGCGAGAGCCGCAGTTTCTGTAGCCGTTAGCGGCCCAAGGAGCATGGCGTCGCCACGCGTCAGAGCGTCATGGGCAGCCTGAGCTGCGCCACCAGCAGCGTTGCTGTCATGAACGTCCAGCACAGGCGAGCCTTGTGAAGACAGGGCCAGCTTGGCTGCATCACGCATTCGCGCACCGATGGCACCGTAGCGTCCCGTCAGGGGAAGAATAAGGCCAACGTCATGCGCGCCAGGAGCCTGGCCAGAGCCGGGAATTCCACCCACGCCAGATGTCAAAGAGGAGTTTCCGCCGGAGCAGGCGGCCAGCGTCAGGAAGGTTCCTGCGGCCAGCCCAGTGCTTACACCCTTGCGCAGACGGCTCATCGGTCCAGAATAGACCCTTGAGTTCGTCACCGAGGATGCAGATGTCCGAAAAGTCATGTTCCGCTGAAACTCCCTTGAGCGATACGGCTGAAACGTTAACGGCCGCCCCGCCTTCGGAGCATGGCCCGAGAGTGGGGGGACAACTGATATTGGTTGCGACGCCGATCGGCAACCTGGCCGATATCAGCGAGCGCGCGATTGAAGCCTTGAACAGTGTTGAAGCTATTTTATGCGAAGATACACGCGTTACGGCAAAATTATTGATGTCGCGCAACATCTCCACTCCCACACGAACGCTTCACGATCATAACGAACAGGATCGCGCACCGTTCTTTGTGGAAAAAATGGTGGCTGGTGCCAGCTTTGCCGTGGTGTCAGACGCAGGTACTCCCCTTGTCTCGGACCCGGGCTATCGGCTCGTCCGGGCAGCGATCGCGGCTGGCGTTCATGTTACGGCCATTCCGGGTCCAAACGCTGTCATCACGGCTCTGACCCTTTCAGGCCTACCCCCTCTTCCCTTCATGTTTCTCGGCTTTCCCGCGCCACGAAGTGAAGCCCGCAAGACAGGCTTCGCGACGCTTCGGGCCGCAGAACAGGCTGGCGTTCGCTCCACTCTGATCTGGTATGAGGGGCCGCACCGCCTCGTCGAGACACTGGAAGATCTGATCACCGTCTTCGGCCCCGACCGCGAGGCAGCGGTTGGCAGAGAACTGACAAAACGCTTCGAAGAGATGGTGCGGGGAACGTTGGCGGAAGTGCTCGCCCATTTCCAGGAAACTGCACCGCGGGGTGAGATTACACTCCTGATCGGCCCCTCAGCAGAGGACGATAGCGGAGCAGATGATCTGGATACGCATCTCAGGGAAGCGCTGACCAGTCATTCGGTGAAAGATGCGGCCACTCTCGTGGCGGGAATTATCAAACTGCCCAAGCGCACGGTTTATGCCCGCGCACTGGAGCTTTCCCGCGAAACAAAGGACTGAACGTCAGTCCTCAGACTTCGGGAGCGTGAACAGAGATTGGGATACGCTCCCGCCCGTCCTGATGTCCGACAGTGCGATGCGCGTTGTTCGGCCCTGAGCATCCACGACTTCCCACCCCAGAAGAGCAAGTGGTGCTTCGGAGAACATGAGGGTCAGATTTCCCTCACCCGGGCTTTCTGTTTTTTCGACCTGAAGGTTGATCTGACCGTTCTTACGCTCAAATCCTGTTACCGTGACATCGCCCGAGAGCTTCAGATCAGGCCGTAGCAGCAAACCGAGGGGAGTACGGTCCAGCGGCATAACCGTTACCTGTCCGACGCTCCGATCCTGAAAAACGACCTTGCCATCATTGGCGACAAGGAGAAGCGGGCTGGGACTGTCATAGTCGAAGCGCATCCGTCCCGGACGATCAAGCGTCGCTGTCCCGGCAACAGCTTTCCCATCTGGCGCAATTTGTTGAAACCGCGCCTGAAGCGTTATGATCTGCGCCAGCGTATCCTGAACGCGCGCAACCCAGCCCTGATCCACAGGACGGAGTTGTGCGGGAACGGCCTGAGCCATGGCAGGCAGCGGAAGGGCTGCTAGGGATATGAAAGCGCTGGCCACAGCCGCGCGGAAGAAAAGACGGTTCATCATGCCTCTGGAACTGCCGATCAGGTCACGGGTTGCAAAAAGCTTCGCACCTGCATTCCATAACGTGTTCCTGCACAAACCGGAAACTGATCGCAGCAGGGCTTAACGCCCTACTCCAATACGTTTGACGTCAGATCGATGCTTCGCGGAACAGCGGCTTCACATTTCCGCCCCATGCACCTTCATACAGGGCAAGCCAGTACTCAGCCTGGTTGGGGCCACCATCTGCAATCAGATGCAGCGGGTCCAGGAACTGTGCTTCGTTGCGAACACGGGCACGAAGTCCCTGCTCCGCGAGAGCCACAACGCGCTTTGCCAGCGCTTTCAGGCCACCGGGGAAGTCAGCCTGCATGCCCTTGGTAGGAACATCCGCACGGAGTTGCTGATAAACCTCCCAAGGCTGTTCCAATACCAGCTTTTCAGCTGCTTCCAACGTTGCAGCATCGTAGAACAGGCCAACCCAAAGCGCAGACTGGGCAACCATCATCTCCGGACGACCGGCGTCCGCGCCACGCATCTCAAGGAACTGCTTGAGGCGCACGTCAGGGAAAACAGTCGTGAGGTGATCCTCAAAATCACCAATAGTCGGCGTCAGACCGTCCAGAGCAGGCTGCGCACTGCCTTCCAGCCAACGCCGGAAGGAGCAGCCGCTGGCATCAATGTTTTTCCCGTCCCGAGCGACAAAATACATCGGCACATCCAGCGCCCAGTCCACGTATTTCTCGAAGCTGAAATCTTCTGCGAAGAACAGAGATGGCTGCCCTGAACGCTGATTATCGGTATCAGTCCAGATACGGGCGCGATTGGAAAGGAAGCCGTTTGCTTTGCCTTCCACAAAAGGCGAATTCGCAAACAGAGCCGTAGCCAATGGCTGAAGCGCCAGCGATACACGCATCTTGCGGGCCATATCAGCTTCATCACCGAAGTCGAGATTGACCTGCACAGTACAGGTGCGCGTCATCATATCCAGGCCCAGCTTGCCAACCTTGGGCATATAACTGCGCATGATGGCGTACCGACTCTTGGGCATCCACGGCATTTCGTCGCGCGCCCAGAGCGGCTGGAAACCAAATGGCAGAAAGCCCAATCCGAGTTCAGCAGCAGGACCGCGGATCAGATCGAAATGCTCCTGCATCTCGCTCTGCGTTTCCTGCAAAGAGACAACCGGCGCACCAGAAAGCTCGAACTGTCCAGCGGGCTCCAGAGAAATGGACCGCCCTTTCTGGCTGTTCTGCCCTGCCAGACCGATCAGCGCCTCACCGTCGTGGATCGGAGCCCAGTCCGGCCCCTCCAGTTTCCGCAGCAGCGCACCAATACCTTTGGGTTCATAAGGAGGCGCTGACAACGGTGTACGCCCATCGTCCTGCCCCGGCAGTACAAAGCCGAACTTCTCGTGTTCGGTTCCGATCTTCCATTCGGACCGCGGCTTGGAGCCCCGTTCCAGAACCTCGACGAGCTGCGCCCGATTCTCGATCGTTGCGCTATTAGACGTGCCGGGATTGGACATGGCGGTTTTGCCTCGATTTGCGATCGTTGTTCGATATTGATTGAACTTGTAGCACCTCAGACTGTCCTGTCACCCTCAGGCGCCACGACGCAGTGCAAGTCGCGCCAGTCCGGCGCAGACAGCCGTCTCGGCGCGCAGTACCAGCGGCCCTAGTGTCAGCGCATGAACAGCAGGATGCTTCTGAAGCAGCGCTACCTCGGCATCGGAAAAGCCACCTTCAGGCCCAATGAGAAGAGCAGACGCGACCAAAGGACCATCTGCCCCGGGACGTCGCTCAAGAGCCGCAAACAACGGCTTGTCTTCCGGCCATTCCGCAAGAACGGATTTCAGGGGCTCCAGCGGCAGGATTTCAGGAATATCCAGCCGCTCGCATTGTTCAGCGGCTTCACTGGCAATCAGCGCAAGACGGTCGAGGTTCAGGCGATGCGTGTTTGTGCGCTCTGTTACGACGGGCCGAAAACACGTCACCCCGAGTTCTGTCCCCATCCGGATAACGAGTTCTGTCGCGTCACGCTTCAGGGGCGCAAACAGGAGTTCCACACCATCTGTGACCTGAGGTGCGCGCTCTCGCGTTCCCAGCCGCACTGTTCCCTTGTCTTTTCGCAAGGTCTGGATGATGGCGTTCCACTCTCCATCTCGCGCATTGAAGACACGTACCGGATTTCCAGTGCTCTGCCGCATGACATTGCCAAGATAGTGGGCCTGACTGGCGGGAAGAGGAAGTTCCAGCCCTTCCGTGAAGGGAACATCCGGCACTTCAAGATAAAGACGGGGATCAGATCGGCTCATCCTTTTCCGATAGCGCGCAACAGCCATTGACGGAAGCGCATCTGCCCCTCATCACGTGCTTTGATGAGTGAAACCCGCCCCCATACCGATATCAGCCTGACAGGCTGGACCGGCCGCCTGCCTGAACCATGGCGGTCCTACGCACTTTTGGCCCGACTGGATCGCCCGGTTGGGACATGGCTGCTGTTTCTCCCTGGGGTTTGGGGATTGTTCCTTGCACCTGATGCGCCACTCGGACTCCGCATTGTCTACACAGCGCTGTTCGCGTTCGGCTCACTCGTTATGCGCTCTGCCGGATGTGTGGTGAATGACATCTGGGACCGCGATATTGATGCCAAAGTTGCTCGAACCGCGGGCCGTCCGCTTGCCAGCGGTGCGCTCTCCCTGAAGCAGGGCCTTAAGCTGCTGGCCTTTTTACTTCTGTGTGGTCTGGGCGTTCTGGTGTGTCTGCCGCGCACATGCTGGCTTTTGGCGCCCTTTGCTTTACTGCTTGTAGCGCTTTACCCCGCGGCAAAGCGTGTGACGTGGTGGCCACAACTCGTTATGGGCTTCACGTTCGGTTTTGGTGCACCTATGGGCTATGCCGCAGCAGGAGGCGGCCTGGATGGAAATGGCGCGCTGCTGTATGGCGCTGTCATCCTTTGGCAGCTTGGCTTCGATACCATCTATGGCTTCCAGGACATGGAAGATGATGCCCGGATCGGTGTTCGCTCCACGTCTCGCCTGATGGAAAAGCGCGCTCAGCCCTTTATTGCCACCTGCTACAGCCTGATGCTTCTGGCGCTGGGACTCGTCGCCATTCATGCCCATCTGCATCTGGGGTTCTGGCTGTTCTTCCTGATCTCAGGGGGACTCCTTCTCCAGCAGGCTCGCACGCTGAACCCATACGATGCGCCAAACTGCCTGCGACAATTCAAGCAGAACGTTCCAATCGGTTTCCTTCTGGCTCTGGCCTTTATCTGCGGAAGACTTTGAACATCATGTCAGTCAGACTGCAGGACCGCGCGGCATTTATCCGCGAGAATACGGCGGTCGAGACCGCCAGCCTTGTTCCCGAAATTCCCCTGCATCTGGCAACAGACATCACCCCCATCTGGCAGGCCAGCGAAGCCTTCCTTGAAGCGCACGGTATTGAGCCCCCGTTCTGGGCATTTGCGTGGCCAGGCAGCCAACTTATTGCGCGATATATTCTGGATAATCCTCAGCGCGTCGAAGGCAAGAGAGTTCTGGACGTGGCGTGTGGATGCGGATTAGCCGCCATTGCCGCCGTAAAAGCGGGTGCGTCTATCGCAGAGGCCAATGATATTGACCCTATGGCTCTCGAAGCAACGGCCCTTAACGCCACGCTCAATGCCGTGACAGTAGTGCTTTGTCCGGGCGATCTTGTCGGATCGAAACCGGACTGTGATCTGCTGGTGATCGGAGATGTCTGTTACAACGAGGCGATGGCTGCACGCATCATGCCTTGGCTGCTGGAATGTGCCCGGCACTGCGAAGTCTGGCTCTGTGATCCGGGGCGCCATTATGCCCCAAAGCTGGATCTGGACATTCTGATTCAACAGAACGTCCAGACCACTCAGGAGCTGGAAAGTACCGATCAGCGAACGACGACGCTCTTTAGTCTGCGAGGTATTTCCGCCCAAGACTGAGGGCAGATCCCGTTAGCGCGGCAATCATCGCGCCTCCAAGGCAGATGAAGGCTGGATGTGGGAAGATCGTGAAAAGAGCTGCAACGAGCAGCGCACCCGTCGTCTGGCCACCCAGTCGAGCGACGGACAGCATGCCACTCGCCCCACCTTCCCGCCCAGCCGGCGCAGAGACCATGATAGCCCGATTGTTGGGTGGCTGGAAAAGCCCGAACCCACATCCCGCCAGAAGCGTCCGCCACGCGATAGCAGCGTTGCTTGCGTCCAGGGGCAACAACCAGAGCAACATAAAGCCGAATGCTGTCAGGAGCAGTCCGAGCGAGGAGAGAACTGAAGCGGGAAAGCGGTCAGCAATCTTTCCAACAACAAAAGACATCACCGCGACGCCAACAGCCCAAGGCGCAATCAGCAAGCCAATCGTGGAATCTCCACGATGAAAAGCCGATGCCAAGGTGAACGGCATGGCGACGATGTAGAGGTTGGAGGCTACAAAACCGAGAAAGCCGACCAGACACGCCAACAGAAAAGGCCGCCGCGCCAGCAGATCCACCGGGACAATCGGCTCACGCCGTCCCTTTTGGTACCGCAGAAGCAGCCACCAGCAGATGACGCCCGCTCCCGTGAGCAACGATCCTGGTAGAAAATCGCCGTGCATCAATCCGTCCAGCCCAATGCCGAGCAAAGCGAAGGACGCTACGGTCAGAAGGGAACCCGGAATGTCTGCCTGCGTCTCGCTGCGCGGTGTCTGTGGCAGGGCGAAATGGGCCATGACGAGAGCGGCAAGTGCGAGTGGGAGATTGATCCAGAAAATCCAGGGCCACGTCGCGACCGAAAGGACGATCGACCCAATTGTCGGGCCGAGAGCGACGCCAATCCCAACAAACAGACCGTTCAGAGCAATGCCCTTACCAAGCTCCGCATGAGGATAAATGAAGCGTACAAGCGCGATATTCACGCTCATGATGCAGGCGCCACCCACACCTTGAAGGGCGCGCGCCAATGTCAGTTCCAGCAGGTTCTGGGACAGGGCACAGCCAACGGACGTAATAAGGAATAGAAAAATCCCAATCTGGCTCATGCGAGCAAAGCCTACTCGGGAGCCAAAAGACGCGAGTGGAAGCAGACAGGACAGATTGGCGAGCTGATAAGCGTTCACCACCCAGATCGCCCGAGACGACGGGGCGTTCAGATCGTGGGCGATGGAGGGAAGCGCCACGTTTGCTATGGCGTAATCCAGAACGGAGAGAAGCAGCCCAAGAAGAACGGCTGACATTGCTTTGGCACGCTGGGCTCCGTAGAGCCCAGCGTGCCGTTGAGGGTCGACGCCGAGATCACTCTCGTCCGCCGCCTTGGCTTTCATCACGATTTAACGTCCCAGATTTCTAAGTTTCTTGCCCGAAAACAGATTGGCCTCAAGTGTCTCCAGGGAAACACCTTTCGTTTCCGGAACCATCATGAGGGTGACGAGAACAAAAAGTCCATTGAACGCTGCAAACATAATGAATGTTGATGCTGCCCCCATAGCCACCATGATCATGGGGAAAGTCTTGGAAATGGCCCAGTTTGCAGCCCAGTTCGTAACCGTTGAGCAGCCAATTCCAAAATCACGTCCGCGCGTTGGCTGAACTTCGGAACACAGTGTCCAGACCAGCGGCCCCTCTCCGATTGCGAATCCGGCGACGAACAACAGAACAAATCCACACAGTGCAATCTGTGCCTCAAAGCTCGACGCGCCCACGGCCAGCAACGCACCTACGCCCAGAAGCGCAAAGCCCGCGATTGCGCAGCTTAGAATAAGCAAAGGACGGCGCCCCCACTTGTCCACGCAGGCAATGGCAACACCCGTCAGAATCATATTCGTCAGACCAACGAGTGTCGTGGCCCAGATGGACGCGTTGACCCCGAAATGAGCGGCCTGAAAAACCCGCGGCGCATAATACAGGAGCGCGTTGATACCTGTGAGCTGCTGCATGACCTGCAGAAGCATTCCGAGATAGACGGAGCGCCGAAAGTTGGGATTGCTCCGGAAAAGGCCAAAGCCAGCGTCGCTGCTTTTGTGAAGACGCGCCTGAATATCTGCGAGCTCGGCTTCTGCCACTTCTTCATCAGACCGAAGGCTATTAAGCACGCGACGCGCATGATCCTTGCGTCCCTGCATCATCAGCCAGCGCGGGCTGTGTGGCAGGATCAAGACAATGCCCAGAAACAGGGTGGCAGGAACAGCCATGATCCCCAGCATCCAGCGCCAATGCTGACCTGTTGCCAGCAGACTGTCAGACACGAAGGCCAGGAAAATCCCGAGCGTGACCATGAGCTGATAGAAGGAAATCATGGAACCACGCGCAGATTCCACTGTGATTTCAGAGATATAGAGAGGAGCGGCAAACGCCGCCAAACCGACAGCAAGCCCCAGGAAAACGCGCCCGACAATCAGCACCAGAGCAGAAGGCGCCAGCGCGCACAGTAGCGTTCCTACGAGGAACAAAACCGCAGCCACGAGCATGGCTCCTGTCCGACCATAGCGGCTGGAAATCCGACCGGCAGCGAGAGAGCCGAATGCCGCCCCCGCCATCATCGAAGATACGATCCACCCCTGCAGGGCGTCACTCGCGTGAAAATCTGTAGCGATAAAGGGCAAGGCGCCAGCAACAACGCCGGTATCGAGACCGAACATCAGACCAGCGAGAGCTGCCATGATGCCCAATGCCGTGGCGCGCGCCGTGCTGCGTTGAGGCTCTCCTGAAGAGCCTTCACTGCGAACCGCAGCAATCCCGACCATAATCTGTAATCCTCATCTCTAACTCAGGCCTGATGTAGGGCTTGGCGGCTCTTCTAGGGCCGAACACCATGCACCGCCATAGGCTGACGAAGGATTAGGTATACGAAAATGGGGAGTTTTGCAGTCCTGTGAGAAGATTTTGTTCCGCTATGCGTTCATTGCATAACGGAACAAAAAACAACTCTTACTTATCCGCGTAAGGATTTGTCGTCCCGCGAAGCTGAATACGAATGGGCACACCAGGCATATGAAATGTCTCGCGCAGCCCGTTCACCAGATAGCGCTTGTACGCATCGGGCAGCATTTCTGCTCGGGTACCGAAAAGAATGAATGTCGGCGGACGAGCCTTTACCTGCGTCATATAACGCAGCTTGAGGCGGCGTCCATCAACCAGAGGCGGCTGATGACGGTCCAGCATTGCTTCGAACCAACGGTTCAGCTCACCCGTCGTGACACGTGAATTCCAGACTTCGTACGCTTTCCGGACAGCCGGAAGAAGACGGTTAACGCCAGCCCCCGTCAACGCCGAGAACGTGACGACCGGGATGCCACGAACCTGAGCAAGGGACGTCTCGATCCGGTCTGAAATGGCCTGACGTGTAGCAACGCGGTCTTCAACAGCGTCCCACTTATTGAGAGCCAGAACGCAGGCGCGGCCTTCCTTCTCAATTAGACGGGCAATTTGAAGATCCTGCTCGTGCACACCCAGTGTGGCATCGATCGTCAGCACGACGACTTCTGCCATTTTCAGCGCTTCGATAGAGGCGGAAACAGACATGCGCTCAAGGTGCTGCTCAACGCGGGCACGCTTACGCATCCCTGCCGTATCAACAAGCTTGATCGGGCCATGTTCGTCATGCAGATCGACGGAGATCGAATCGCGGGTCAGACCAGCTTCAGGGCCGGTGATCATCCGCTCTTCACCGAGAAGGCAGTTCAGAAGCGTGGATTTGCCCGCGTTCGGGCGCCCAACAATCGCCAAATGAAGCGGGCCAGCCGGACGTTCTTCAGGCTCTTCGCCCTCTTCCGGCTCCTCGTCACGACGACGACGGCGCTCCTGCTTCGGAGCACCGGGAAGACGATCGACGATCTCTCCCATGAGGTCACTGATGCCCTCACCATGCTCGGCAGATAGCGCCAGTGGCGTGCCCAGACCCAGCGAGTAGGCCTCCAGTGCGGAATTGGTCCCAGCCTGCCCTTCTGCCTTATTGGCAATCAGCAGAACCGGACGGTTCTGACGACGCAGCCAGTTGGCAAAATGAGCGTCAGTTGGCGTGATACCCGCACGAGCATCGATGCAGAACAGCACCAGATCTGCCATGGAGACGGCAGATTCGGATGACGCACGCATACGACCGAACAGCGTGTCCGGCGCAGCTTCTTCGAGGCCCGCCGTGTCAATCACACGGATGCGGCGACCACGCATGTGGGCTTCGCCCTCCTTGCGGTCACGCGTTACACCGGGCTGATCGGAGACGAGCGCCTGACGACGCCCGACAAGCCGGTTGAAAAGAGTGGATTTCCCGACATTCGGGCGCCCGGCAATAACAACTACGGGCAGATTCTCAGAGGTCATTCGTTCAGCCATAGGCCCGCAGAACAGCATCCTGAGACAGCGTCAGAACCAGACCGTCACAGACGATCGGCTGAACCTGGCATGGAGCCGTGGTTTTACGGGTCGATTCAATTTTGCCGGTTACGGCATCAACAATCACCATGCCTTCCTGCGGCAGGGTAGAGAAACAGACCAGCTTGCCGTTTACGAGCAAAGGCCCCACCCACTGGATGGCGTCCTTCTGCACTTCCTGTCGGCGGAAGCGGCGAAGCTGGGTAATCCAGCGTACGTGGCCGGACAGACGGTCCAGACAAGCAAGCTGCTGATCGGTGGACAGGACAAACATCCAGTCACCGCAGATTGTCAGGGGCGTCTGGCCACTGACTTCACGCTCCCACAAGCGACGTCCGGAGCGCATATCCACAGCCACAAGAACGCTGGACATAGAAATGGCATAGGCCGTGCCATCCTTGATGACCGGAGCCCCGCGGATGCAGGAGAAATCGAGCATGGCGCCCATACCGTTGGCACCGCCAAGGCTATCGCTCCACACCATTTCACCTGAAGCAGCACGCAGAGCAACAAGGTCGCCACTGCCGAAGCCTGCCAGAACCACACCATCTACGATTGCAGGAGCAGCCTGCCCGAAGATGACGGTGTCCGCACCCGTTGCCTGATATGTCCAGACCTGTCGGCCCGTGGCAGCCTCAAGTGCGTAAAGACGCTCGTCAATTGTCCCGAAAACGACAAGACCATCGGCAATCGTGGGGGCAGAACGCCCGGGTGTGCCGAGATCGACCGCCCACTTGATCTTGCCACTGGCAGCATCAACGGCCAACGCCTGCGCAACGCCATCCACGATGTAGAGGGTCTCTCCATCGAGTGCGACGCCGCCGCCAATATTGGTGGAGCGGGACTTTTTAGGAGCTGGCTGATGGGACCAGAGCTGCTTCATGCCCGGCCACGTCCAAGCCTTCACCACACCCTGTGCATCCGTGGTGAAAATCCGACCATTCCCGATCACCGGCGGGGACTGAATGGCCCCGCGGCTGTTCGGCATGATCGCCACCATGGACAGGAAGCTCGTCGGGTTCACCTCGGCGCCGATAGAGCGGCTCCACTTGATGTCCGAACCGTTCCAGACAGCATTGACGGCAACATGGTCCGGCGTACGGTCAGGCTGTAGCCATTCCGTCACGGACTGCGGTGCAGACAATGTGATGGGCGTATGATCTTCCGGATCAACGGTCAGACCTGCCCCAGTGGAGAGCACGTCAACGCGATGGCCGGCCAGCGTGGGCTTCTCATCATCGTTGAAGAGGCTGCATCCACCCATCGCAGTCAGAGCGGCGCCAGAACAGGCAACACGCAGCATCGAACGGCGGTTCATGGGCGCAGAAGAACGGTCAGGACGGCGCATTAACCAGCGTCTCCAAAAGTTTCGAGAAGAGCCTGTGCACGCGCACGAGCCCCTTCAGGTGCAGATACACTTCCAACAATCTGCGTCAGAAGGCGACGGGCTTCTTTCTGCTGGTCAGGCGTCGCATCCGGACGCAGATCCAGAGCAACCAGACCTTCCTGAGCCAAAGCTGACCAAGCGCCACCATTCTGCGCAAGCGCTTCATAGCCGGGACGCAACGTCTTCGGGTCCGCCGTGTTGGTCTGAGCATTCAGAACCATGTAACGGGCCATGTCCTTCAAGGCAGGCTCAACGACAGAATCGGACGCGACGCTGTTCCAGGCTTTCAAAGCAGATGCCAGATCATGATCCTGCATCTTCAGATCCGCCAGACGCAGCGCTGCATAAGACCGCACGCCAACAGGTCCATGATCTGCCAGATCCTGAAAAACTGTCTCGGCTTTCTGCGTGACAGTCTTGTCGTGCTTGGGATCAGCTAGCGTCTCAAGTGTATTGAAATACTGAGCTGAGGCAGCCTGCTGGGCCTGCTTCCGGGCGTGATTCTGCCACTCCCAGACACCGCCGCCAATCGCTCCCACGACGACGACACCTGCCACAACAGCACCCCATCGGCGCGCAGCTGCCCGTAGGCGCTGAAGCCGAATTTCCTCGTTCACCTCTGTGATGAAATCGTCCGCCACCTGGTCCCCTGCTGGATCGGTCTTGTAAAGTTCTGGCGGAACCATACAGGCGCCGCACGTTTGCGGCAAACGCTTCGCTTGAGAAGCTGTTACCGAAAGAAACCGGCCGTCAATTTAGGGCTTCCTTAACCCCTGCCGCATGATGCTGCCCAACATGAAAAAACCAGCTCTGCTTCTATCGCCGGTTCTGATGTTTTGCACACTGTGCGGCTGCGCGCCGGACCGGATTGCCTCTGCCATTACCGGAAAAGATTGCAATACGGCCTATCTGTATGATGACGAGAGCTTCTGCTCCCGCCCGGTTGGTCCACCCCCGCCCCAGCCATACTGCACCACCAGCTTTGAAGGCACGGATTGCTGGGCCAGGCCGGACCTGATGCCAAATGTCGCGCGCCAGACCTATGAAGGCCCAACGTCTCTAACGCCACAACAGAATCAGGTGCGGATGGGCCAGTGAAAACCCGTCAGTGATGACCGAGCTTACGTCCCGCGGCAGTCAGCTCGGAAGAAAGCTTCTGGAATGATCCCGCGATGTGAGTCTGAACGGCCGCACTGGCAGAATGAATTCGTGAGATTTTAGCGCTGGCTTCCTGGCTGATGGCCGTCTCTTCACGGTTTGCCTGTCCTGAAACGCATGCGTTATAGGCCCGCGCTTCTTTTTCATAGGCTGTCACTCGGTCCACGCTCTCGTTGTACTGGGCAACAGTCCCAGCCTTCACGGCCGGAGCGTCTGGCTCGGCACCACATTTGGGTGCGCTCCAACCGGATTCGGCGGCACTGGCTGTTCCAAAGGCGAACACGGACAGAAGGGACAGGCCGCAGAGTGCGGCGACGGGGCGAATCATAAAACTCTCTTTCATGGTCGAAGCGTCGCGCGCCCTACGCCCCGATCAAGGCGCAAATTTGGCAAACCGTCCCGTGGCTTCACCAATCACCTCATCGTCCTGCATGACCACCGTTCCACGCACGATGGTTGCCATTGGCCAACCCGTCACATGGGTTCCGTCAAATGGCGTCCACCCTGCAGGCGAGACGATCCAGTCATTGGTAATTTCCCGCTGTGCTTTCATGTCCACAAGCGTGAAATCTGCGTCGAAACCGACAGCCATGCGGCCCTTGGTCTGAAGACCGTAAACACGCGCTGGCCCGGCGGACATCAGATCGACCAGACGTGTCAGTGACAAACGGCCTGCATTCACATGATCAAGCATGACCGGAACAATGGTCTGGACGCCTGTCAGGCCAGCCGGGCAATTCGGCCAAGGACGTTTCTTTGCTTCCAGTGGATGCGGCGCGTGGTCCGAAGACACAACATCGACACGACCGTCCTGAATGGCTTTCCAGCTTGCCTCGTAGTGATAGCGATCCCGCAACGGCGGGTTCATTACGGCAAGCCCACCCAGCTTTTCATAGCATTCCGGGCCAACCTGCGTGAGGTGATTGACCAGCACTTCTACGGTTGAGACATCCCGAAAGTCAGCGAGATACTCCAACTCTTCGGCTGTGGACGTGTGGAGAATATGGGCCGGCCGACCCGTCTTGCGGGCAATCGCCATGATGCGGCGCGTTCCCAGAAACGCACATTCCACATCCCGCCAGACACTATGTGTGGCGTAAGGCTGGCCCTCATGAAACATCGGCTTACGTGCCTGAAGACGGTATTCATCTTCGGAATGAAAGCAGACACGCCGGTGGCCAGAACGCATGACGGCTTCGATGCCTTCGTCGTCCTCGATCATCAGGTTGCCGGTAGAAGACCCAGCGAAAACCTTGATCGCACAAACCCCTGGCTGCTGCTCCAGCATGGCGAGGTCAGGCGTGTTGTCACGGGTCGCCCCGATGTACATGCCAACATCGACATGGGCGACATTGCTGATGTGCTCGCGCTTCCAGTCCAGCATCGCCTTGTCCGTAACGCTAGGCGAGGTATTCGGCATATCGAAAACTGTTGCGATACCGCCCAAAGCTGCCGCGCGCGTTCCGGTTTCAAGAGTTTCCACCGCAGCATTTCCGGGGTCACGCAAGTGGACATGGCTATCGATCAGGCCCGGCAGGACATGCAGCCCCGTCGCATCAATCACCCTTTCAGCTTCATCGTCGTGCGAAACGGACAGAGAAGCGATGCGGCCGTTTCGGACACCCAGATCCGCCTCCGCTTCTCCCCACGGGAATACGCAGCGGCCACCCCGGATAATCAGATCGTAATGCATGGTCTGTCCTTGTCAGTCTGATGAAAACCGCACTTAGCGAGCACGGGAAAGTGTCTCGAAAACATCTCCGTCAGCCGGAATGCCTTCAACATGGTGTCGGAACCACAAAGCGTAGAACAACAGCGTCCAGGCTTGGCGGGCGTGACCGCGCTGGGTCGCAGTCGAGAAAATACGTTCGACCTTGTGCGGAGCCATGACGTTCTGAATACAGGACTGTTGCGCCACCAGCGGGCCCAGGCGTTGAGCCTGTTTCTCGATCCACGGCCCAACAGGCACAGTGAAACCCTGCTTTGGGGCGAAAGGCTTTGCCTGGGGAAGCGCATCCTGAAGCCAGCGGCGCAGAAGCCACTTACCGTATCCATCCCGCACTTTGAAATGATCCGGGAGAGACCAGACAGCCTTTGCCACAACAGGGTCCAGCAGCGGTGTGCGCCCCTCGGCAGAATGCGCCATCAGGCAGCGGTCCAACTTGAGCAATAAGTCATTCGGGAGCCATTCGGCGATATCAAGCGCCTGCACTGCAGGAAGACCCGTCAAACGCTGGGACAGTTCCATGGCCGCCAGCCCGGCGCGCCACTGACGCCCCTGTCCCGGCACACACCGACCAAATGTACCCGAACGCCAGGGCCCTCTTCCGCCGCGCCACCACGGCTTCATGGCCCGACGATAGCGCCCATATCCGGCAAAGAGCTCATCTCCCCCTTCGCCGCTCAGGATCACAGTGACGTCCTTGCGCGCTTCCTGCGCCAGAAACCACGTTGGGATAATCGCGTAATCTGCCGCAGGGTCATCCATGCAGGCCACAATGGCAGGCAGATGGGACCAGACCATTGCTTCTGTGACGGTCAGAACATGATGATCTGCACCAACCGAAGCCGCCAATGCTGCGGCATCGATAGATTCGTCTGCTTTTCCAGTGTCAAAGCGCGCCGTCCAGGTCATGGGGCGCGGTAGCCCGAGTTTATGAGCGGCAGCGAGAATGGCAGAACTATCAATTCCGCCCGATAGAAACAGTCCCAGAGGAACATCGGCCCGAAGGTGCGCATGAACACTGTCGGTCAAGGCGGCATCGAGCCTGCGCAGAGCCTGCTCGTCCGTCAGGTCAGCGGGGATGGTTTCCGTGGCTTCCTGCAAAGCGTGGCGACGACGCGATTCAACGATCCGTCCATCCACAATCCGCAGGGTTTCACCCGGCAACAGGCGCCGTATCCCCGGGAAAACTGTTTTTTGCCCAGTTGTGAATTGAAGCTGGAGCAGTTCATTCCGCGCCTTGCTCCTGACCCGCCGGATACCAAAGCCTCCAGCCAGCAAAGCCTGCGCCTCTGAGGCGAAAGCGATTCCACTTTCGTATTCCGCAATATAAAGTGGCTTGATGCCGAACGGATCGCGGGACAGCAGCATTTCGTGCTGGCCTTGCTCGTTCTCAACGGCGGCGATGGCATACATGCCACGCAGTTCGTGCGTGTAACCCGTTCCATCTCTCAGCCAGAGGTGCAGAGGCGGTTCACAATCACTCTTGGTCTGGAAACGATCAGCAGGAAACGTACTGCGAATGTCCGGATCGTTGTAAATCTCTCCATTGGCAATCAACGCCGCATTCCCGACCCGGAAGGGTTGGGTTCCGCCAGCAATATCCACGATGGACAGACGGCGATGTCTCAGCGCGGCGCCCGTAAGATCCAGGCGCCCTTCCCCATCCGGCCCACGATGAAAAATCGCAGCAGACATTCGTTCCAGCGCGGCTTGATCAGGCGCTTTTCCCGGCAGACAGGACAGACCGGCGATTCCACACATCAGGTCAGCCCTCCGTCTAGAAATTCGGACCAGCGGGCCATCACAACATCCTGTGCAAACTCGCGCTCGAACCGGGCACGACCATTGTGTCGCAAACGCTGGGCAAGAGCTTTATCTTCCAGAATATTCCCGATCTGGGCAGAGAAGGCTTCAGCATCTTCAACGGGAGCAAGAAGGCCATCTTCAGTCCCGGAAAGAATTTCCTGAGGCCCCTGAATAGCACTTCCGACAACAGGCACCGCTGCTGAAAGACCTTCAATCACGACATTTCCAAGCGGCTCGATCCGCGATGGGCAAACCATAACATCACAGGCCCGCAACCATGGCCCACTCTCCGCGACCCACCCCGGAAGATGAACACGGTCTGAGAGATTTTCGCTTCGGATCAGCGCTTCCAGCATCGCACGCTCCGGACCTTCCCCCGCAATGACGAGGTGCACGCCTGACAGACGGGTCATGGCACGGATCAGAACATCAAACGCCTTGTTTTCATGCAGGCGTCCTAGAGCCAGCACAAACGGAACATCGGGAGGCAGGAAATCCGGGCGTACCGGCGTCACAGAGGCAAAATCCGTCGCAAAATTCGGTAGGTAATGAACGCGATCCGCAGGCCATCCCTGAGCTTTCATCCAATCGGCCAAACCACGCGTATTCCCAATCAGATGCTCGCAGCGACTATAATTGGACAGATCGTAATATCCGCCCAGACGCCCTGCTGTCCGCCAGGGACCTGTCGGCAGTTTGCGCGCCGCACGACTCATCCAGGCCACAACGACATCAGGTTGAAACTCACGCAGGTTCCGCCGCAAATGCGACCGCGTTCTGACATCCAGAGCGCCGCCAAACCTGAATGTATGTGTTTCCACGCGAGCGGCACGCAGACGATCTTCCCGCGCGGCATCATGCCGGATCAGAGCGCGAACAGGACGCTCCTCCTGTGTTTGAGCCATGGAAAGGCGCTCAAAGAACAGTTCCGCCCCGCCTCGTGCCGACCCCGCCATGACATGGGCCACTCTGGCTTTGCGCCTGGGAAAAGAAGACGACACCGCAGGCGAAGGCTGGAAAGAAACGCTCATACTTTCTCTATCGGCCATGCAGGGCAGCGCTTCAAGGTCAGGTCCGGAAGGAACCAGCGTTTCCTGCCAGAATGGCTTTGGCAACATCCAGAACCGCTTCGACACTCAGGTCTTCCAACGACGCTTTTCCTTCCGGCCCGGGAGCCGCGATTGCGAACGCCTCAATCCCCGACGGAGCATATTCGGACATGCGGGAGGGCCCAAACAGACCAAGCGTGGGCGTTCCGGCAGCGGCGGCCAAATGCATGAGGCCTGAGTCATTGCCTACAAAGAGCGCACAACGAGCAAGCAGCGCTGCCACCTCTCCGAGAGACCTGTCTCCGCCGAGGTCCAGCGCCTCCGGGAGCGCTTCCAGAACAGGCCTGGCGCGTTCCTTTTCGGCATCTCCCGGCCCATAAAACAGAACAGGTCGCATCCCCTGACGACGCAGGCCCTCAGCAAGTGCGACAAATCGTTCTGGAGGCCAGATCTTGCCGTCCCAGTTCGCAGTTGGCCCCAAAGCCAGCCAAGGGCCACCCGCAAGCAGGTCTTCTGCAGTTTTGTCATGTTGGCTGGAGGTCCAGACACGCGGCATCGGGGTTTTGTGTCGACCAAGCGCGTCACGAAGCTGCTCGATTTTGCGTCCGTCCCGACGTCCCCCCTGGACGATCAACCTTCGACGCGTTCGCAGCGTGAGACTGAGAAGGGAGCCTCGCAGATCCACAACCATAAACCAGCGCGTTCGGACGCAGGCAGACCAGAGGTCCAGCCAGTGTCGATCGTGGCGGCGTTTTTCAAGAGTAATAACCCGCTCACAGCGAGGGTCTGGCTCGAACAACCCTGCCGCGACCGGCCCACAGACAACAGTAAATACAGCTGCCGGATAGCGTTTTTGCAGGGCATCCAGCACGCCGGTGGAAATAACGGCATCGCCAAGCCTGTTGGACGTGATGAACAGGATCTTCATCAGTCGCGGCGCCACACCGGATCCTTCAGACCATCCACAAAAGCTGTATGAGCCGCCAGCTCTTCTGCATTCGGGAGCGCCATTTTCCGTGGGGTCCGGTTCGCGAGCATATCACCCACTTCTGCAATACTGCGGCTCCGTGAAGGTCCAGCTAGTCCAAGCCCGCGCTGGCGGCCGCCCATCAGTTCGACATACACTTCCGCCAGCAATTTGCAGTCCAGCAGAGCGTTATGGGTGCCACGCTGGGACAGGTCGATGTTGAAGCGCCGACACAGCGCATCAAGGCTGGCGGGCATACCCGGATATTTTTTGCGCGCCATTTCGACAGTATCGATCGCACGACTGGCGTAATCCAGCGGCGCGCGGCCACATTTTTGCAGCTCGGCGTTTACGAATTTGAAGTCGAAGCGCGCGTTATGCGCGATCATCGGGGCATCGCCAATAAACTCCAGAAATCCGTCGGCGATTTCTGGAAACTTCGGCGCACCCTCCAGATCTTCAATCCGAAAACCATGCACCTTCGTAGCCTCGGCCGGAATGTCGCGCTCCGGATGCACCATCACGTGGTAATAATTGGTCGTTGGCAGATCATCGATCAGTTCGATGGCCGCGATTTCAATGATGCGATCGCCCTGATCCGGGTCAAAGCCTGTGGTTTCCGTATCGAACAGGATCGAGCGTTTCATGAAGCCTCGCGCAGACGGTGCAAAAGAGCGCGAACCTGCCGGGCAGCAGATCCGCGGGAAAGGCCGGTTCGTATCACGATGTGTGCCCGGCGTCTGCGTTCGTGGTCCGGCATTTGCCGTGCGATGAGGGAACGTGCTTGTGCTTCGCTCATTCTGGCACCCGTTTTCCCGCGCTGATGAATACGGGACAGGCGTGTTGCCATGGGGGCCTCAACCACCACCACCACATCGCATTTCTGGTCTTCCCCGATTTCCATCAAAAGCGGAATATCCAGGACACAGAACGGTTCTTTTCGCGCACGACAGTGGCGCAGGAACCTCCCTCGCTCGGCTTTTACAAGTGGATGCATGATGGCCTCCAACGCTTGAAGCGCGGCGACATTTCCAACCACAGCCTGACGCAGGGCCATACGATTCAGAGCGCCGTTCTGCACTGCAACAGGAAAGACGCGGGCAATGGCGGGGAGCGCCTTTCCTCTCGGCCCCTGAAGGGCCCGCACAACAGCGTCCGCGTCAAAAACCGGCACACCGGCCCGGCGAAACAGAGCGGCGACTGTACTTTTCCCCGCCGCCATTCCGCCTGTCAGACCGATGATTTTCATGGGTTAGCGCAGACTTGCAGCCAGCAGATTAAAGGTTGCCTCATCGGCTTCCGGATCTACTCCGAACCAGGATCGAAACCCTGCCCGAGCCTGATGAATCAGCATTCCGAGACCATCAACCGTTTGCAGATCGGCAGCTTTTGCCGCTTTCAGGAGCGGTGTCTCCCGCGGAGTATAAACAATATCTGTCACGCACAGGCTGGACCCAGCCTGCCGCAGCATTGCATCCCAGTCTATGTCGGCTTTGCCGTTCATCCCCAGCGACGTTGCATTGACCAGAAGTGAACAGCCCGGAAGTAGAGACGGCCAGTCATACCACTCGACAGCTTCCCCTCCCTTCAGGGCCTCGACCATCGCTTCGGCGCGCGCCATGGTTCGGTTCGCGACTACAACTTCGCAGCCGCGATCCAGCAGTGCAGCCGCAACAGCGCGCGCTGCGCCTCCAGCCCCAAGGATTAGCGCTCGGCCGGACAAGGTGACGCCATGTGCGGTGAGGTTGTCACAAAAACCCGTGCCGTCAGTGCAGTCACCGATAATCTGGCCATTCTCAAAACGCACAGTGTTAACGGCTCCCGCACGTCTGGCGGTATCCGTCATGCTGTCGCAGGCCCGCATCGCGGCTTCCTTGTGCGGAATCGTGACGTTCACGCCCCGAAAGCCCGCCGCAGCCAGGCCCTTGAGAGCAGCCTCAAAATGTTCCGGTCGCGTGGGGAGCGGCACATACGCCCCGTTCACATCGTGCACCCTGCACCAGTGATTGTGCAGCATGGGCGAACGGGAATGCTCTACGGGCCATCCCATGACACCAGCAAGTTTTGTGTGTCCGTCAATCATGCAGCCAGTGTCTCCCAGACCTGAGGCAGAAGTCTCGCGAGACGCTCCGCCCATGCACGTTGCCCCTCCTCATCCGCAATAAGGTCCTGTCGAAGTTCAATTTCCAGATAGGGCAACCCGTTTGCTTCTGCATGCCGGGGGACTGTGTATTCGTTGGTATCGGTCAGAACGTAAGGCTCGTTGTCTCCAACGCAAAGGTCACCTTCTGCCCGCAGAGTATCGATCATCACACGAGCCATCCGGCTATCCTTGTGATGAAGAATACCGATCTGCCAGGGGCGCCGAACACCCGCCATTTCCGGGGTAAAGCTATGCAGGGCAATCAACGCCGTCGGGCGCGATGCCCGTTCCGCCAGAACCTCGGCAATTGCATCGTGATAGGGATGAAGGATTTCGCGCTCGCGCCGTGCCCGGCAATGAACAGGTGCTTCACTGTTTCCTGGAACGTGGGTCCCGTCACTGACATGCGGCATGGATGTCGGGTGACCCGGCGCGCGGTTACAATCGATGACCAGCCGGGAATAGACCTGCTCGATCAGGGGAGAGCCCAGCAGGTCACGCAGAAACCGCCCTACCCCGACGATCCCGATGTCCCATGCAATATGCCGATGCCAGTCCGGTTCCCCAACGCCGAGAAACTCCAGTGCTTTGGGAACAGCTTTTCCCGCATGGTCACTCACCAGCACAAACGGTGACGGCTGGGTCTCGGGGAACAGGAGGAACGGTGCCGGATCATCGGCACCCAGCAGAGAAAGGGACATCGACTCTTTACGTTGTTAGCCTGCGAGGACGGACAGGGTATGGCGGACCGCATCGGCAGACCAGTCCATATTCCCAATGGCCTCGGCGACAACCTCACCCTTGGCGTTCAGCAGAAGGGACCGGGGCACGCCATGCAGCGCCATGACACTTGGCGTAAGATCTTTCAAATCGTCCGGACGTACATGCTTGATAGACGCTACCAGAGCATCCTGATCCGCCGTTTCCATCATTACAGAAGACGTCGGGTCCACGAGAAGCGGCAGGGCGTCAATCTTGTGTGCATCATAAAAGGCCCGGACCTTGGGCACCGTACTGCCGCGCACGGCTGCCGTCACAATCTGTGGCCCGTCTGCACCCAGAGCCTTGGCCGTCGCGTTAACGGACGGAAGTTCGCGAATGCATGGCGGGCACCAAGTCGCCCAGAAGTGCAGAACGAAGGGCTTGCCGAACCAATGCGACAAAGGGACTTCCTGCCCCTGCTCATTCTGGAAAGAGAGCACTGGCAGAGCACGAGGTTTGGCCAGAACGCCGAATGAATTCGGGACAAAGGGTATGCCTTTGTCTTCAGCTGAAGCGCTGAAAACACGGGAAGAAGCGAGCAGTCCGGCGGCTCCGGCGAGCGCGGCACGGCGGGTCAAAGAAAAAGTCATCAGTGGAATTCCTGGTGTCGTCAGAAAATCAAAAATCAGATTCCGGCAAGAACGTCGTGCAGTTGACGCGCGGCATCAGGGGCGGACCAGTTCACACCACCTTCGGCCGCAGCCCGAAGACGACCCGACGAATCAATCAGGTATGTGACTGGAATGGCGACATCGGATGTCTTCAACCATGCTTTGTAAGCAGCCTTGTCGATCGTCCATGCCGGAATGTGCTTCAGAGCTGCCGCATCCAGAAATGACGCAACCTTTTCCGGTGTGGCACTGGCTACAGCAGCGGGAATGATGGGACAGTCTGTCCCCAGGGACGCACAGAAAGCGTCGAGCTTTGGAAGCTCCTGTTTGCAAGGACCGCACCATGTTGCCCACACATGCAGCAGGAACGGCTTACCCCGCATTGAGGCCAGTGATTGCGTTGCCCCTGCTGGGCCAATCAGTTGCAGCGCTACGGGCTCAAGCTGCGGCTTACCCGGCGCCAAACTCCTGACCGAACGAAGATTTTCCTGCTTTCCAGCCCATGCGGCGCCAGACAGGCCGGCAGCCACACTCAAACCGCCTACGCCCGCAATAAATCCACGCCGACCAATCGTCACTGCCATCAAATCACTCGTTCTGCTGTCACTTTCGCCAGAACACCATTACTTTTTCAAAGCTGCAATAACTTTTCTGAACTGCGCCACACTCTCTGGCGCACCCCAGTCCGTTTCGCCTTCAATCACCGCGCGAAGACGACCCTCTGCATCAATCAGATAGGTAGAAGGAAAGCTCAGCGGCTTGTCACCCAGCCAGCTCTGGAACTCATGAGCATCCGCAGACCACGGATCAATATGGGTCAGATTTTGCGCCTTAAGAAACGCAGCGACCGCATCCGGCCCATGACTGGCCATAGCGACCGGGACGATAGGGCTGTCGTCTCCAAGCGCCTTCATAAAGGCATCCAGCTGAGGAAGTTCATGCTTGCAGGGCGCACACCAGGTTGCCCAGACATGCAGAACAAATGGCGTGCCACGCCAGGCGGACAAGGCACGACTGCCGCCCTCCGGCCGCTGAAGCTTCAATTCCAGCGGAGCAAGACGTGCCGCCGCCGGCTCCAGAGACGGAACAATCGGTTTCGGGCGATCTTCAGCACGTGCGGAATTGCGCAGGCTGGCCGCCGCAGCTAGGCTTAGGCCTCCTGAAAGAAGGGTTCGCCGGTCGATCTGCTTCTGTTTCATCCTGTTACGGTTATCATGAAAAACGTTCCTGTCGAAAAAGAAACCGATCCTGCCTCAAGCTTTGAAGGTACGGCTGCCAACCCGCAATGGGGTGGCCGTTTCGCCTCCGGACCGGCTGCGATCATGAGTGAGATCAACGCTTCCATCGGCTTTGATAAAATCCTCTGGCGTCAGGATATCCGCGGCTCCCTCGCACATGCAGCGATGCTTCAGAAGGTCGGCCTTCTGACGGAAACCGAACTTGCGGAAATCCGGCAGGGTCTGGGTGATATCGCACAGGAAATCGGCGAAGGACGCTTCGAGTTCTCCCCTGCCCTCGAAGACATTCACATGAACATCGAGGCACGCCTCTCTGAGCGGATTGGCGAAGCCGGCAAGCGCCTGCACACGGCACGGTCCCGCAATGATCAGGTGGCCACAGATTTCCGCCTGTGGGTGCGTGATGCGATTGACGGCCTTCAGGAACAGACTGCCTCTCTCATGCGCGCCCTTGCGACACGCGCACTGGAACATCACGCAACGCCGATGCCCGGCTTCACGCATCTTCAGGTCGCTCAGCCTGTAACGTTCGGCCATCACCTTCTGGCTTACGTCGAAATGCTCTCCCGCGACCGTGGACGTCTGCGCGATGCACGGGCTCGATTGAACGAATGCCCGCTAGGATCTGCGGCTCTGGCTGGAACGTCCTTTCCGATCGACCGTGCAATGACGGCAGCAGCGCTGGATTTTGATCGCCCGACGGCCAATTCGCTCGACGCCGTTTCAGACCGTGATTTTGCTCTGGAGTTCCTGTCAGCCCTGTCGCTTCAGGCCATGCATCTGTCGCGACTGGCTGAAGAAATCGTCATGTGGGCATCCGCTCCTTTCGGATTCGTAACTCTGTCGGACGCGTTCACAACCGGCTCGTCCATCATGCCCCAGAAGCGTAACCCCGACGCGGCTGAACTGGTGCGCGCCAAGATCGGCCGCATTATGGGGAATTTTGTCGGCCTGCTGACTGTTATGAAGGGCCTACCGCTGGCCTACGCAAAGGACACACAGGAAGACAAAGAGCCTGTCTTTGACGCGACAGAAGCCATGACGCTGTCCCTGGCTGCCATGGACGGGATGATCCGGGACCTTAAGCCCAATACGGACCGCATGCGTGAAGTCGCAGGCATGGGCTTCTCCACGGCCACAGATCTGGCGGACTGGCTGGTGCGTGAACTCCGCGTGCCTTTCCGGACGGCTCATCACGTTACAGGCCGTTTGGTCGGCTTGGCTGAACAGAAAGGCTGTGATCTGGCTGATCTGTCCCTTGCCGAAATGCAGGCAGTGGAACCAGGCATCAATGCAGGCATTTTTGATGTTCTGACGGTTGAATCTTCCCTCGCCTCACGCACCAGCTTTGGCGGCACGGCTCCGTCCAACGTTCAGCAGCAGGCTCAGGCTTGGCTGAACAAACTTGGAGAGACGACATGAAACGTTTTTTGATTCTCGGTCTGACTTTTCTCGCCCTCAGCACCAGCCTGAGCGCCTGTGGAAAGAAAGGCGCGCCACGCCCACCGGGCCCAGACTCTGACGTCACATACCCGCGGAGCTATCCCGCAGAGTAACACTTTTCCCCGGCAATCACTTTTCATGGGATGCCCCCACTCCGCTGGGTCATCCCATGATTTCAGCTTTCCGCGAGTGCTCTCAGCACAAGCGGATGAGCCAGAACCTGCTCGGCATTCCATCCAGCAGCACGCAGCGTCCGAATACCTTCCACTCCATTCCGTTTTGAGAGCTTCTGGCCACCTTCGTCTTTGATAAGGGCATGATGGCGATAGTGAGGTTCTGGCCATTTCATCAAGCACTGAAGAACACGATGAATGGATGTTGCGTCATACAGATCCCGACCACGCGTGACGCAGGTCACATCCTGTTGGGCATCATCATGCGTGACGCAGAGGTGATAGGAAACACCCGTGTCCCGTCGGGCCAGCACAACGTCTCCAAATTCGTCAGCGCGGCCAGAAATTCTTCCCTGCCCCACTTCGTACCAGGATGGCACCTCCTGAAGTTCATCAAGCGCGCGCTGCATATTCAGGCGCCAGGCTGGTATACGCCCGGATATTGACCGGTCCCCGCGGAGACATGTGCCCGGATAAACAATACTTCCGTCTGGAGCATAAGACGTAGAAGCCGCCGCAATTTCAGCTCGTGTACAAAAGCAGGGGTAGAGAAGCTCCCTGTTTCTAAGTTCAGTCAGAACATGGGCATATTCCGCCAGATGACGGGATTGCTGCCGCACAGGTTCCTGCGACCATAGCCCCAGCCATTGCAGATCCTCGCCCAGCGCATCGGTAAAAGCTGATGTGCACCGCGCGGTATCAATGTCCTCAATCCGAACAAGAAACCGGCCCTCCTTTCCGGCGGACGCGCGCGCGTGGAGGGCGGACACAACGTGTCCAAGATGTAGGAAACCAGTCGGGCTGGGCGCAAAGCGCGTTACAGGAGGCAGCGTCATCAAGCTTTCATCAGGGTTTTCTTGCAGTTCATGAAGTTTACTGAAATAGTCATCTCAAAGAAGCCGACGACGCATGTTTATCGGCGTTTGTCTTAAGTTTTCTACGCCGAAGTTCCCGCATGTGCCGTCCTTCAAAAAAGGAAGCGCGTGGTGTCTGTCAGTAGTCAGCATTTTCCGGCTCTTGTTCTGAATGCGGATTTTCGTCCGCTCTCATACTTTCCGCTGTCGCTATGGTCATGGCAGGAAGCCGTGAAGGCTGTGTTTCTGGACCGGGTATCCGTTCTATCAGAGTACGAAGACGCCGTCGTTCACTCTCCCAGCATGGCCATGCGCCTTCCCAGCGTCATCGCACTGAAAGATTACATTCCCTCAGCACGAAAACCCGCTTTCACACGGTTCAACGTTTTCTTACGGGACAATTTTTCGTGTCAGTACTGCCATGATCGATTGCCAACACATGAGCTGACATTCGATCACGTTATCCCCCGTGCGAAAGGAGGAAAAACAACCTGGCAGAACGTTGTTACCGCCTGCAGCCCCTGCAATCTCCTCAAAGGCTCCCGCCTCCCCAGCGAGATCGGCATGCACCCCCACCGAAAACCCGATCAGCCCAGCAGCCGCCTTCTTCAGGAAAACGGGAGGACCTTCCCGCCCCACTATCTTCACGAAAGCTGGCGTGATTATCTGTACTGGAACACTGAACTGGAGACCTGACACCACGTTTAGTGTCTCCAACTCCTGCAAGGATCACGTTCCATGCGTACAGGTCTCTTTGTTACCGCTCTCGCGCTAGGTCTCTCCGTTACGGCCCTGCCTGCTTCTGCTGAAACGATCCACCTTTTTGGTCCGTTCAAGGGCGAACATGGTGCAACATCCCCGATCAAGGGGTCTGCGTCTGCCATGCTAGACACAACCAAAAACACCCTGACGTATCGTTTCGAAGACAACGGTTTGACAGGTCCGGTCAATGCAATTCACCTGCATGGTCCGGCAGCCGAGGGTGAAGATGCAGGCGTAATTGCGCCGATCCCTGGCCCCTACCAGACCCGGATGACGGGAACCCTGACACTGACAGCAGATCAGGTGAAGGACGTGCTTGCAGGCAAAAGCTACATCAACCTGCACACGGAAAAATTCCCATCCGGTGAGGCCCGCGCCCAGCTCACGACTGAGCTGACAGGCCACAAGCACCATATGGAACACTAAGGTCTTTCCAGCTTAAACAAAGGCCTGCTTCGAAAGGAGCAGGCCTTTTTTCCGGATAGACCTTAACGAGCATTTATACCCGTTTCAGGTGACCATCCAGTTACCCGAGGCGTAGTTCTATGCGGATAAAGAGAGGATCTGCCTCCTCTATCCACCCTCCTTAGCTGCGATGAATTCGAGCCGACACATAAGGTCTCGGCGTGTACGTCAGATCCGGCACCCAGGGCCAAGTCGGTTTACGGCGATGATTACCGATATTGACGATATCCTGATTGATAGCCCCCGGCGAAAGCGCCATGAGTGCCGGATTGGCCAGTGGTTTCATGGTTGGGTTGAGATACCCGCATTTCAGAACGACAATGCTAAAATCAGTTGGCTCCAGCCCAATATCCCGGAATGCTTCCGCCGAATGATACAGACGCCGCCGAGCAGAAAGCGTCGCCGTGATCCCATTGAATTCAATGACAGCTTCACCTTCATCGGGATGCGAGACCGGCGTCAGATGTTTCACAGTCGCGCGGACATGCACAGGCTTGCACATCACGGGGTCTAAAGTCGCGCCGATAGATAACGGAAGAACTGCGCCAATACCCGCCTTGTAACAGGCATCCGTTGCAGGCCGATCCGTCATTCCACCCACCAGAACATTCTTCGCGCCAGCCTTTAGCAAAGCCTGAAGGAAAAAAGTCTGGTCAGAGTTTCCGCCACCGCCCGGATTATCTCCGGAATCTGAAATGACCACAGGATGCGTTTTTGACGACATCGCACGGCTGAGACACTCATCGATCGTCCCGGTTGGTGTGCCGAAATGAAAGTCGTGTCGCGCGTCCCAGTATCGCTGCGCCAGTTCCGTAGCGATGCGTTTCTGCTCTTCGACGTTCGTACCTGTGACAACCACAGATGCGGCCGAACGGGGCTCATCAGCCCAGACATATCCAACCAATTGGGAAACATCGAGAATACCCGGCAGCCGATTGTATTCAGCTAGATCCGCCCACAGGCGGCGTCCCGGTTCCCATTCTGTGCTGCTCTGCTCACCCGGAAGCAGCGCCGGTATGCTTGCCCACACAATTCCGGGCCGTAAGCCGTAACGTAGACAATGTGTAAGCATATCCGTAGCCCGCATGACATTCTCGATACGATCAACATGCGGCGCCGTGCGGTATGCCGTCAGAGCATCCAGCGTATCGACACTGCGCTGACTGAGATTGCCGTGAAGATCGTAATAGGCAGATAATAGGCAATCCGGCCCGACGACAGACCGCGTTGCAGCATACCAGTCCCCCTCCGCATCATCCATGCCTTCGACACTCAGGGCACCGTGCATAGCCAGATAAACACCGTCCAGCGGCAAGAGCTTGCGCAGACGCTCAAGATATTCTGCTTTCAAAGCCTCATACGTCTTCCGCTCAACGGGGCCGCCTGGTGGTGCGGATGCTTCCAGGGTCGGCAAGAGGTCAAAATCATAACGATGCAGCGGCTGGGACAGCGGCGCTCCAAAAATCTCATCACCTCGGAGCGTGGTGAACTCCGGCATGCGGGAGCGAATACGGCTGTAAGTACTGCATTCTGACGCAATCCCACCCACGGCAATCCGGGGCGTACCTTTAAAAGCTGGCATCAGCCCGTTTCCACGATCTTGGGCATACCCCTGCCCTCGTAATGCCAGTAGCCCCGCTGGAAGCATTTTCAAGATCAGTCTGCGACGCACGTCGTTAGCCCTCGTCCTATTGTCCAGATGTTCAAAAAGCAGGAATTGTCGCAGCTCTTTTAAAGTGGAGGCTCGCCCGGAGTACTCCGATGGAGGGGCCCCTGAGCAAAAAATGGACCGGCCTTCGAACTGTCACCGTGCCAGACACCGGCAATTCCTCACTTGTTTTGTCCGCCAGAAAATAGCGATGACACGAACATGCGAAAGTCTGAACGAGATCGATATTGTTTTGCTACAAAAACTAATGTCGCAATGCGCGTTAAATTGACGCGAGGCAAAACAAATGGCCGCCTTGATGGCAAGATCATAAAAAAAAGGCCCGTCCCTCTCGGGACAGGCCTTTCCAAATGACAGAGGTTTAGAACCTCATTCCCACTCGATTATCGTTTAGGAAAGAATGTTTCATAAAAACAGCACTCTAATTGCATTCTCAGCATTTAATACCATGAAAAATACCATCGATCATCAGAGCGGGAGCGGGGGTCCTTAGTATGGCTGTCGATGCTGACTACCGTTCTGGCACTTTACCTGCTCGCGGGACAGACCTTCGTCCCCTTACTGCATAGTTCAACCTATTCGCTGTCATCGTCCCCATCGGCAGCCAAACTCTGATCTTCATGACGCTCGACCAAGCGTCGATGGCCACCAAGCGAGATTGTCAGTTCATTGCCCTCAAGCCGCGCCTGCAGGTCCTGCAAGATGAGACTACGCCTGGTTGTATCACCCTCGATAACCCGCTCAAAGCTGGACACAGAAGCCACCGGCACGCGAACATAGCGTTCAATAAACGATGCCATCGTAGCCCCCGCCTCGTCTTCGAGGTGAGCCCAAGCAGCATCACCCACATAAGCGGCGCCGCCCACCTCTCGGTACGCGGCCTGGAGCCCAGTCAGCTTGTCATTTTCTGTCGGATCCAGCACAACAAGAATTGGCTTTGCACCCGAGCTACTGCAGTCGCGAGCAAATGAGAGCTCCTCGCCGAAACGCCCTTGCCCGCTAGCCGCAATCGTCACGCGCAACTTCAATTCGTACGCAAGTGGAGTTCCGTCCGGCAGCACTTTCCAGCAGTCGACTTGCCGGCCTTTAGTAGGGTCATCAGTGCGCCTCACCACACGCTCACGTGCCGACTTCGCCTCACCGCCGATGGCTGCAGCAAGGATGGGTTCGAAAAGATAGCCGGTTTCCTGTGCAGACCGATTGTCCAAGTCGTAAAAAAATTTGCGCCAAGTGAGCCATGAAGCAAGTGCTTCCGGAGGAAAATCCGGGCCGTATTCCATGAGCGCCCTAGGGGAGACTTGCACCATAGTCGGCAAAGGCTGCCGCTGAAGAATCAATCCATATTTGCGGCGGCGCTTATGAAGCTCGGTGAGGCATTTCAGATAGGTCATGAAGTCCTGATCCAGTGACGTGCCTGCATCAAGCATATCGACAACATCAAAGGACGTAACCGTCTCGTCGGGGATGGTAAACCAGTCAACTGCCGTGGCGTAGTACTCCTGTTGCGGAGAAATTTTCGGCCAGAGCACAGGAAATGCTCGCGCCATTTCATCACTCTTGCCGATGTCAACGGCCACAAGTGCAATTATCTTGGCTAGCTCGCTCGCCGTCATGAGCGCCCGCATGTTCGCTGTCTTCGTGATCGTAAGCAGACGGGTGAGCTGCTGCGATCGCTCTGCGCTGAGTCGTTGCCGTGTAGTCATTAAAAAACGAATCCCCCTTGGTGCATTTCTGCAAGCAGCGCTTCTGTTGATTTGAGCGCCGGGCTCATTCCAAGCGCTTCAGTAAGAACAAATCCTAATAGCTTTGCAGACATCGCACCTGCCGGTTGCGTATCTGCACCAAACGACCCATCAATCTCTCTTAAGTGTTTGGCCAAACGTTCAGCAGCGAGCGGTGGCACTGCGTTTCCAATTTGCTGAATGACGCTAGCATTGTTGCCAACCCACCTGTACTTGTCGGGAAATGTCTGAATGCGGGCGCACTCGCGAATGGTCAAAGGACGATGCTCTGTAGGATGAATAAATTCCCGAGCAGCAGCCCCCGTGATCGTGAGGCTCTGCAGATTGCCATGCAGACGTTTGATACCTGAAGGCGCGCCGCCCCGCTTTTCGGTTGGCGTACCGTCCGATACTCGCCGGTTTGCTCGCCGCCTGTAGCTCTCATGCCAAAGCTCGGGCGGCAGGTCTTTCATCGTCTGACCAGGTTTGAGCAGTTCGACTTGCATACGCTCCGCAGCCTCGACTCGAACGTGGTGAGTTACCACCTCTACGCGATTTCCCGCCCGCATTCGGGCGTCGAATGCATTGACAGGCTCCGCGCTCGCGTACGGAACTAGCGCATCCTTACCACTTGCAGCGGGACCGAGCCCTGCCACCGCTTCGGCCAAGCTCGGAGCAAGCGGCTTGCCGGAAGCCTTTTTCGCTTTACCACTGTCGAATGAATACAACTCCTCGGGAAATTGAAAATCGATCCCAAGTCGGTTGCCAATGATTAGCACCCGCTTACGCGTCTGTGGCACGCCATATGCGGCTAGGTTTACCTTTTGCAGCCGTACCGAATATCCCATGTCGACAAACTCTCGTACCAGACGCGCAAGGTCTCGCCCCCCACCAGACGTCAAAAGCCCTTCGACATTTTCGAAAATGAACCAACGCGGCGAAAGCCGCTCAACGATATTTAAGTAGTTAAAAATGAGCAGATTGCGAGGATCTGCGGAATTGCGCGGACCAGCAGTACTAAAGCCTTGGCACGGCGGCCCTCCAATAACGACGAAGGGCCTTTTGCCACCCGTGAGCATTTCAATATGAGACGGGTCAACCGTGCTCAGGTCAAGCTGATGGCAGGGACTGCCGACATTCTCTTGGTAAGTCTGGCAGGCATCAGCGTTAATTTCTACGCCAAATAAAGGCTTCAAACCAGCTTGGCTAAAGCCAGAGGAGAATCCCCCAGCCCCAGCAAACAGAGATACAACAACTTCGTCCTTACTCATGCCATATCCCATTGACGCGGCGCTATAACGCCAACGTGCTTGTAAAGAGTAGTTCGAGACACGCCATATCGACGAGCAACATCGGCAACTCGGATTTCAGGATCGCGCAAAAGCGCCTTGATCTCTCGCACCTGCTTCTCACCGAGTTTAGGTTTGCGTCCACCGGAGCGACCTCTGGCACGCGCTGCCGCAAGCCCCGCGTGGGTGCGCTCGCGGATCAGACTGCGCTCGAATTCCGCGAGGGCTGCAAAGACGTGGAAGACCAACTTCCCAGCCGCGCTGACCGTCTCGATTTTTTCAGTGAGGCTTTCAAAGCCAATACCGCTGCGCTCAAGATCACTTACGATCTGCACCAAGTCGGGCAAGCTGCGGCCAAGCCTATCCAAGCGCCACACAACAAGCGTATCGCCGCTGCGTAAGGCCTTGAGACATTGCTCCAGCTCCGGCCGAATGGCGTTCTTGCCGCTTGCGGTATCCTCGTAGATGACCCCACAACCAGCCAGCAGAAGCGCATCGCGCTGCAGCTCAAAGTGTTGGTCCTGCGTGGAGACCCGTGCATATCCGATACGCTGATTCATTGACCAAACCGGGACATTGAAAACTTGACGGCAATATTAACTCGGCGGAAAGCATCCGACTAGCCCGGAAAGGCCGTTTTCACGGTGTCAAGAAAGCTACTGTTTTCTGGACACTGTATTCATTAACTTAGCCAAGAGCCCCTATTTTACCTTAGCTGCAAAAGTCTCAGCCATTTCGTGAAAATCCGCGAGAAAGCCCCGAATGTCGTTTAACGTCGCCTCAGACATCTCAATGAGCGCCTGCGCGGAAGGCTGGGTAACTGCTTGCTCTGGAGCGTGACGGAACTCTAATTTCAGCAGGTCACAAAGCCTCGCAACCTCACCCCGCAAACGCATCAGTTCACGCTGCGTCAGTAAATCTGAAATGCTACGCGGCCGGTAACCCAACCCTAGCTGTCGCAGTAGAGCCGATACCGGCATATTGCAGGTTTCGGCAGTCTGGAAAATAACGGCTCGCTCTTCTTCCGAAACCTGAACCTTTATTGGTGTCCCGGCTCTTGGGCCAACATGTTTGTCGCGTCGTTTTACCGTAGCCAGATTTGAAGCCACTTCAGCCTCTCCCGTCGATCACGCAGTGAGAGTAAGGTCGTTGCCCCGTCCGGGGCAACACATCTTGCCTATCCCTTTTCGTTCTTATTCGTGCCGAGACGGCCCGAAAACTGGTGTCACGTTATTTTCGGGCCGTCTCGGGCCGTCTCGGGCCAACTCCGATCAAAAAACACTCATGGATTCAATAAAAATATGAACAAAATAGCACGGAGGTATCTTCCAAACGCCATGCTTTTAGCAAGGCCGATAAACTTCCATCCGAGCCCTGATCGTGAACTCATTGCCCACTGGCGGTCCCCTGCGGAGGGCACAGAGAAATAATGAATTGCATGCCGTTTAAACGCTATGGGCAAAACATTTAAACACTCTCGCCTCTCAACCGTCCCCGGCACGAAGAACGTCCCTGAAGACATATTCTCCAGCAGGAAGAGCCCCGTAGACGTTAAAAAAATATATTAAAGTTAAAATGCGCGCGCGTGTTACGGGTTGGAAAAACATATAAGTTTCAATATGTTATATACCATTCGTGTGGGTGAAAGTACGTGTAGGGGCGTGTGTAAAGGTACGTGCTAATCCACAGGGAAACGTGGGTGAAGGTACGTGTCATTCCACAAAGCTGTCACCACTTATCAACAGGGCATTTTTGGAGGATCAGGCCTTCAATATAGCGCTGCTACTGATGAAATGAGCGCCCCGCTCAGCGACAGTTTGCGGGCAGCCGCTTTTTAGCGATCTTCTCTATTGGCAAAGAAAGTTACGTGGTCACGCTCTGTATCGAGCGATATCTGATAATCAGGTAGCAGGTTGATAGCAGACATTTCCTTTATCTGCCGTCGAAACTCTCTCAACGTCGCGGTACTGCCGCTTTTCGCGTATAGGACCGTCACAGACACACGCCATTTTGGCTGAAGACCACAATGTTTACGGGCAAGTTCATATATGCGCCGCTCGAGCGGCTTGCGGAGTTTAAAATAGTCCCGTGACAGGGTCAGAACCCGCATGGTCGCAACAGAACGGAATAGCCAGTGCGGCAAATCCACCTCGATGGCTGTCACACGATCATCTGTTGGCGACTTTTCTACAATCCGCCATGAATCAATCAGTCCAAAGCCGCGTCGCTCACGCTGTCCGTTCGTCTCAATATTAGTCTCAATGCCAGTCCCTCTCAGCCTTGCAAGCATACCGACTACACGGCGGTAGCCGACACCCCCTGTTGAGCGGTTTGTACTACGGAGAAAATCATAGGCCGTAAAACGCACTGTTGGTGTTATGGGGCGCCCACGGTTCTTGGCCTCCACCAACTGACTGATGCAATAAATCCACAGGTCCTTGTCATGTATGGTCGCACAGCCATCCGACCCGGGCTTCACGGTCACCACGAGACCGTTGCGCTCATAGGTTCTTACACGCCTATCGCCCGCTTTTAACGCAAACAGTGGATGCTCCATGCTAACCGCGTCACCCTTGGGGGCAGCAGCAAAAATGTCTGCAACGAAAAAGCCTTCCCTATGGCAGAGTTCTGCCGAGGAACATTTTGTTGCCTTGCTGACGGCATGCTGTTCCCAGCGAATGGGAGACACAGGCGTTACAAACAAGCTCTGAAATCAGAAGCGCATACCAGGACGCTGCGCCTGAGCACCCTGCGCCTTGCGCGCCTCAATCCACTCTATGACCTCTTCGAGATCCCACGCCACGTTTCTGCTGGTGAGCGCGATACGGCGTGGAAACTCGCCACGCCGCTCCATATTGAAGATGGTTCTTTCGGCTAGCGGGATCATCGCGTGAAGCTTTTTGCGGTCAATAAGAACCCTAGCCGTATTTCCCATTTCTCTTCCCTCCGCACCCCTATCACAATGTGCTTGAGGTTACCTGCTGCTGCCTGCTGCGGCTGGGGAAAAAATTGAATTTAGTTGACACTTCGGACATAAATTGACCATGGCCAAAGATCACGAAACTTACCTTGCTTTCGATCCGATCCTCGAGAGCGTAGTTACCCAACGGGAAGCCACCGGGCGCATTGAGGCCAAGCTTGCAGATGATCTGACATGGTGTTTTTGTGAGCTTTGTGGAAATCTCACTGAATATTCAGCAATACGCTTCAATCCAGTTGTAGTGAAAAAACTAAAGAACCGAAACGCCAAGCTTGTTCCTCTAACAGAAAAAATGATTTCATTAGGACTTGAGAGAGCAAAGAGACTAGCTGAATATTATTCAGAGGCCTTGTCAGGAAAATATGGCCCTCATAAAGCAAGCCAAATGATCGCTCGTTATGGCGATCTAGTCGAGATACGTGCAGATCGTTCCGTAGAAAGTTTCCACGAATACATCGAACCAAAAATGAAGTTACGGGAGCATGCACGTCATGGTGACCTTGCGTGGACAACTCGCTTGGCAGGCTCTCCCTCTGCTAGCCCTAAACCTAGTAAGTTATATTGTGAGAAACACCATCCCAGCAGAAGTGTTTCTTCAAGAAGAGCCTATCAACGTGATCGGAGATTTATTTGGGAATACCGTGCCCTAATGGAACAAATTTGGTCTCATGGTTTCAACAATTCGACCCTCTCTGGCTGGGATATTGAAGAGCATGCTTACGTGCGGAGAGAAGCTTATAGACAAGTTAAAGCCTTACGATCTCCCACAAGCATGCTTGATGATTTTCTCTCAAAAAGCACAATGACGCAGGCTGAAATAGCTCGGCAACTCGGAATTTCTCGCCAAGCCGTTTCAGCAGCCATCAAACGACGCACCCTAAAAAAACGCCAAGAAAGCGATCGTTAACGTGGCTTGATCGTCCATTCACTAATCATATCAGCCCAGTCTTGCAGCATAGCAGTGCGCTGCTCACGATATTCAGCCTTGTTATAAACGGCTCTTACCCCTTTCTGTTCATGGGCAAGGCACTTTTCGATCCAGTCAGTATTATAACCCGCCTCGTGCAGCAAAGTGCTGGCCGTCCTGCGTAAATCATGAGGACCAAACTTTGCGAGCAACTTCCCTTCTTTCTGAGCAAGTTTGTAGGTCAGCGTGAGTACCTGATTAAGCGTTGCGCTACTCATCGGCTGATCAGTGTCGTACCGGGACGGCAAGATGTAATCTGATCCCCCGGAAAACGTCTTCAGGGCGATGAAAATATCGAGCGCCTGTCGCGACAGAAATACCAAATGGGGGTTACGTCGTTTCATCCGCTCTTTTGGGATCGTCCAAAGCGCCTGACTAAAACTGATCTCGCTCCATGTTGCGTTGGTTAGCTCACTCTTTCGGACCATCGTCAGCAAAAGCAGCTTGGCTGCGGCCCGGATCGATGGGGTAGTGCCGATGCGCTCGATGTACTGATACATCAGGCCGATCTCTTCAGGCGTCAGAGCGCGATCCCTTGGCTCAAATTTTGCTATGCTAGTCGGACGAACCAGTTCAGCCGGATTTTCGACCTTCTGCCCTCGTTCGATAGCCCACCGGTAAACTTGAAACATCACCTCCCGGGCATGCACAGCGGTCGCCGGAGCACCACGCTCGACGATGGCATCGGTCAATGCTCGCAGGTCCTCGTGAGTGATTTCGATAAGCTTCTGGCTGGCGAATTTGGGCTTGAGCTCCCGCTCGTAGACAGATTTGCGCATATCACGGGTGGAGTCCGCCATCTGATATCCGCGCAGCCACTTCTCGGCCCACGCCCCGAACGTTTCCACACCCTTGACCCGCGCCTTTTCGCGAGCTTTTTCCTTCGCAGGTGACTTACCTGCTGAGATTAGCTTTTTAGCCTCTCCCAGTTGCTCACGAGCTTCGGCCAGAGTGATGCCCCCAACGCCATATCGCCCGAAAGTCAGGGTCTCCTGCCTGCCATGGATCGCATAGTTATATCGGAACGAGATGCTGCCCGCAGGCGTCACGGCGACATACAACCCATCGCGGTCGTTCACCTTGTAGAGCTTATCCGTCGGCTTGAGGTTGCGCAGTTTGGTGTCGGTCAGCATCGGTTCGTGGCACTCCAAACATCGATACCATGATCGAAAACCATTAAAATAACTGGATAAAATCCTTATTATTCATATGGTTAATTCATTTCGATACCATGACACCCATAGAGGACCTGACATGGTATCGATAAAAATCATAGCACCAGACTCAGTCAGTGCCATGCACCATGCCATAAAAAGTTGCTGCTTGGCGATACCGTTCGGTGCCAGACAATGCCTAACCAAAAAACAAAAAAGCCCGCATTCCTGCGGGCTTTAAGGCACTTTCATGCCGGGTAATACCACCCTATGCCAGACGCGGGATCATTCCCACTCAATCGTTCCAGGCGGCTTGGACGTAATGTCGTAAGTCACGCGGTTAACACCCCGAACTTCATTGACGATACGGCCAGCAACGCGATTCAGGAACGCGAAGTCGAACGGATAGACTTCAGCGGTCATGCCATCAGTGCTGGTCACGGCACGCAGAGCGCAAGCCTGATCATAGGTCCGGCCGTCGCCCATCACACCGACAGTCCGCACAGGAAGCAGAACCGCAAAAGCCTGCCAGATGGCATCGTACAGGCCGGCATTGCGGATTTCTTCTAGGTAGATCGCATCCACCTTCCGCAGAAGATCCAACTTTTCCTTGTCGATCTCACCTGGAATACGAATAGCAAGCCCCGGCCCCGGGAACGGATGACGTCCCACGATGTGTTCCGGAATGCCAAGTTCACGCCCCAGTTCACGAACTTCGTCCTTGAACAGTTCGCGGAGAGGCTCGACCAGCTGCATGTTCATGCGATCCGGCAAGCCGCCAACGTTATGATGGGACTTGATGGTAACGGACGGGCCACCCGTGAAGCTGACGCTTTCAATCACGTCTGGGTAAAGCGTGCCCTGAGCAAGGAACTGTGCGCCACCAAGCTTTGCAGCCTCTTCCTCGAACACTTCGATAAAGAGACGGCCAATGGTCTTCCGCTTGATTTCCGGATCTTTGACACCTGCAAGTTCACTCAGGAACAGGTCAGATGCGTCGCGGTGAACCAGACGGATATTGAAGCGACCACGGAATGTCTTGACGACTTCGTCGGCTTCACCGGAACGCAGGATGCCCGGATCAACGAAAATACAGGTCAGCTGGTCGCCAATAGCATCGTGAATCAGCTTCGCAGCCACGGAGCTGTCCACACCCCCGGATAGACCACAAATGACGCGGCCATCCCCGACCTGCTTGCGGATACGGGCGATTTCCAGCTCACGGAAGCCAGCCATCGTCCACGTGCCGCTGCAACCCGCAACATTGTGCGTGAAGTTACGAATCAGCGCAGCACCATGCGGCGTATGCACGACTTCCGGATGGAACTGCACACCATACAGGCGACGGCCTTCATCGGCGATGATCGCGAACGGAGCCCCTTCCGAATAGGCAACAGCGCGGAAGCCCGGCGGAAGCTGCGTGACGCGATCGCCATGGCTCATCCAGACCTGTTCGCGCTTGCCGCGTGCCCAGACGCCACGGAACAAGGCGCAATCTTCAGCGATGTCGATATAAGCGCGACCGAATTCACGATGTTCGTGCGTTTCGACCTTGCCGCCCAGCTTCTGGCACATGGCCTGCTGGCCATAGCAGATGCCAAGAACCGGACGGTTCAGTGAAAAGACGATTTCCGGAATCGCCGGAGCATTTTCGTCATGAACGCTGGCAGGGCTGCCAGACAGAATGATACCGCGCGGATTGAATTCACGGATCTTCTCGTCCGTCGCCGTGAACGGCCAGATCTCACAGTAAACACCGCTCTCACGCACACGGCGGGCAATGAGCTGCGTTACCTGGCTGCCGAAATCCAGAATGAGGATACGGTCTTCGTGAAGTGTTTCGTCGAGTTTCGCGACGGTGCTGGCGTCCTGCTGGGTCAATGTGATGGCCTCGCGTTCCGTGTTCATGGTGCCTTTTGATGCTCTCCTATAAGGTGTTGTGTCGTCTGCGTCATCCATTCTGCATCACAGGACAGGCACAACATGCGTCCGATTGCTCTTTTTTCTCTTTCTGCCATGGCTTTTCTGGCAGCCTGCGCCACTCCTGATCCCGGAAATGATCCATCAGGCCGTTGGGTAGGCGCTCTCGTCACGGATCAGGGCTCCTGCCCGACAGAACGCACGTCCACACTTGATATTCGTGGGCGAAAGATTGTTTTCACACCGGGAGATGGCTCTGAAGTGCTTTCTGGCATCTATCAGCCCGGCGTGCATCACTATCACGCAGAGCTTGCCAGCAAGGACATGAACGGCCGTCCGACCGCTCTGGTTTTTAACGGATATCCCGTTGGTCAGGCGATTGGTGGCACTTTTGGTTCCAGTGCCTGCCGTGCTCACATCACCATGACAAGAAAGTAGAAATTAATTTTCAGAGGGGGGTTGTCAGGTTTTGAAACCGCCTGTAAAACCCCGCCTCAAGACGCACCCGTAGCTCAACTGGATAGAGCACCAGACTACGAATCTGGGGGTTAGAGGTTCAAGTCCTTTCGGGTGCACCATCTTACTTTGGCTCTGCCAAAAACATACAGTGTTCGCACCCGTAGCTCAACTGGATAGAGCACCAGACTACGAATCTGGGGGTTAGAGGTTCAAGTCCTTTCGGGTGCACCACACAACATCTTCACAAAAATCAGTGCTGCAGTGCTTTCAGAGCACGATAGACGTCTTCCCATTCGTACGGCTTGGGAAGAAACATCGCCTTCTTTGGCAAAGGTCGCTTTTCCTGAAGATAAGCACCTGACGTCAGTACAACGCCGATCTGCGGCCAGCGAGCCCCGACTGTCTCAGCCAGATCCAGTCCATTGAGCCGTCCGGGCATGTTCACATCCGAAAAGACGAGATCGACTGTCTCACCTTTGGAAAGAATATCCATCGCCTCATCGGCAGTGGCAGCAAGAATCGGGTTATAGCCGGCGTCTTCAAGCATATCCGCAGCCAGAAAGCGCAACAGGGCCTGGTCTTCAACAACCAGAACATTCTTGCGGTGCGTCAGATAGGCGTTGCTCGCATGCATGCCACGAGACTGCCCGACAGACGCCGTTCCTTTCCCTGCCATGACATACATAAGGTGCCCCTTTCCGGACCGAATAAAAAGTGGGGAACACCAAAGATGATGTTTCCCGATCCTTCAAACGCGTCATGCAGGCGATGTTTGCAGAATTATGAAAATTCTTCTGCCATCAACTAAGGAACAAGTGGAGCAGCCAACCCGCCAGGCCCCACATCTGCCGCGACAGCAAGCCCGCCGATACCCCACGTTCCGTCAGGCTTTTGAAGCAGAAGCGGAGCGCCGCTCACTCCCTTTGTCGCCTCGCAATCGTGATGGACAAGACCACTGACTGTCACTCCGTTGATATGACAGTCCAGATCGCCGAATGGCACTTCGTTTCTATCTTGCGAATACCCAACCAGCATTGCCCTTGCGCCATCCTGCACCGGAATCGCCGGAAGCAGGTCCCGCGTCGCGATGACTGGTTCCGACAGCAACAGTGTTGCCCGATCACTGGCCCCGGTAGCGGATTCGTTTTTCGGATCGTATCCAGGCGGGATAATGAATCGGACAACATGGGCGTGTTGGCGGTATGAGCCCCGCGAGTATCCCATCAGCACATGAACATCGCCTGGTCGTATATAAGTGTGCGTTTTCGGCAGCCAGAGACAGTGAGCTGCCGTCACGACCACATTGGGAGCTACGGCAAAACCCGTACATTTAACGCCGAGTTCAGTCTGTACACGCCCCAGAATTCGCCAGGGCGCCGCACGGACGTCAATCAGTTCACGTCTGGCCCCATCCCCAAGACCGGGCAGAGACGGAAGAGGCTGCGCACAGACCGTTCCCACCACCAGCAGTCCCAGAAAACAGGGCCAGTATTTCATTCCAGATTATCCGGACCGAATGCGTCAGGCAGCAATTCCGCGAGGGTACGTGTCAGGAGCAAGGTTCCTGCGGGCGAAATCATGTGCACTTTCAGATCAGACAGGCTGAATTCACGGAGTTTCTGCCGACAGCCACCGCATGGTGTGCAGGGCTGATCTCCACCCCCCACAATCACGATTTCCTCAATGCGCCTGCCCCCAGCAAGAATCATGGCCGAAATGGCCCCGCCTTCAGCACAGGTTCCAAGCGGATAGGCTGCATTCTCGACATTACAACCTGAATGAACCACACCTTCACAGCGCAGGGCCGCGCCAACCTGAAAGCGGGAGTATGGCGCATAGGCACGGGATCGGGCTTCAAGAGCCCGGGAGATCAGTTCTTCCATCATAATTCAGACACTAGCGCCTGTCTGAACAGCTTGGAACATCCAAGCGTCCACGATACGGTAGGAAGATCATGAATGCTCTCTCTTCCGAACCCACGCTCAACGACCTTCTGACAAGCCGCCCTCCGCTGGAGGTCAATGCGCGCGATGGTCTTCTTTTTGAAGGCGTGCCTCTGCATGTCATCGCCGCCGTAGCAGGAACACCCTGCTGGATCACGGGAGCAGGCACTCTGCGTCGCCGTGCAAACGCGCTCAAAGCTGCGTTTGAAGCCCGCAATTTGCCGGTGCATTTCCATTTCGCGATGAAATCACAGGATCATCAAGCCACACTGACGATCCTTCGCGAATGTGGCTATGGCGTGGACATCGTGAGCGGTGGAGAGATGACCCGCGCGCTACATGCCGGGATCAAGCCGGATGGAATCGTCTTTTCAGGCGTTGGAAAATCGGATCTTGAACTTCGCGCAGCAGTGGAACACGGCATCCGGCAGATCAATGTCGAAAGCGTCGAAGAGCTTTATCGCCTGAACGATATTGCACGGTCCTGTGGCAAGATTGCTCCGGCGGCACTCCGCGTGAACCCGGATGTCGACGCACAGACGCATGACAAGATCAGCACGGGCCGCGCAGGAGACAAGTTCGGGATTGAGCATCGCCGTGCGGTTGAACTGTACGCCGAAGCTGCTGCTTTGGAGCATGTGGAGCTTCTCGGCCTGGCGGTTCATCTTGGCAGTCAGATGCTAACGGCCGAGCCCTTCCGCCAGGGCTATTCCCGTCTGGCAGATATGGTTCGGGAAATTCGTGCCCTTGGGCATGCCGTCAAAACAGTGGACTGTGGCGGCGGCCTAGGCATTCGCTATCAGGACGAAATTGCTCCGCCACCGGAAATGCTGGCAGGTGTCATTGCCGAAACACTTGGAGACCTTGGGGTAGAGCTCAGCATTGAGCCCGGCCGCTGGCTCTCTGCTCCGACAGGAATTTTGCTGTCCCGTGTGATCGAAACAAAAGCAGGCAATCCGGATTTCGTCGTGATCGACGCAGCAATGAACGATCTCGCCCGTCCTGCGCTTTATGATTCTTGGCACGGTATCCTGCCCGTCGCTCCGGCGGCATTTAACGATGCACTCAAGCCGTGGGACGTGGTGGGGCCAGTCTGTGAAAGCAGCGATATCTTTGCCCGGGACCGGGTTCTGCCCGCTTCCCTGAAGCGCGGAGATCTTGTCACCCTTCTGGATACGGGAGCGTACGGATCCGTCATGAGTTCGACCTATAATTCCCGGCCGTTTGCTGCGCAGGTTCTGGTCGATAATGGTCGCTGGGAGATCATCCGCCAGCGACAGAGCGTAGAAGACCTGATCGCCGCAGAAACTATTCCGGACTGGCTCCTGCCCGCCCATGGCTGATTCGTTTGCCGCAGCAGCTCGCCTAGCTTCCGTCCGCCGTCGCGCTCGACGCGTTCTGTGGTGGGAACACGCCTGGCCAGCTCTGCGCTGGTCTTTGCTTCTCGCGGCATTCTATCTGCTGGCCTGTCTGGCCCGCATTCCCCAGTCATTGCCTGACTGGTTACACGCTCTTTTCGAGCTCACAGTCTTAGGGACTGCCTTCTGGCTGGGCATCAAAGGCCTGCGTGCTATCCCGCAGCCTACGGATGCTCAGGTTGATCGTCGGATCGAGCGCGACTCTCGCCTGGCCTATCAGCCCCTTCTGACCTTAGCAGACCGCCCCGCCTACGCAGCAGATGGCGAACAAGGCGCCATCTGGACGCAGCACGTTCAACGTGTAGTTTCCTCTCTAGGACCGCTTAAGGTCAGCCTGCCAAAGCCAGACGTCACGATGCAGGAAAAACTCGGGCTTGCCTCTATAGCCGCAGCCCTTGCCATTGCGGCCGTTCTGAGCGGCTCACATTCCCAATCCCGCTTGCACGCTGGCCTTGTGCCCGGTGTCGATGACGACAGTATTCCGCTCCCGTCCGTTCAGGCCTGGATCGACCGACCATCCTACGCTCCCGGCGCGCCAGTGTTTCTGTCGCAAACGCAGCAGGGCAATCCCATCCACGTTCCTCAGGGCGCCATTCTGAATGCGACCATCACAGGCACATCCGGGCGTCCGGTTCTTCGGGGGGCGACCTCCATCAGTCATGACCGTCTGGACGAACAGAGCTGGAGCGAAAAAGCCACGTTGCAGCAGACTGGCACTGTCACGCTAAAAGCCCGCGGCCGTACGCTGGGTTCATGGCGCGTGGACGTCGAGCCGGATCTGCCCCCAGTCGTAGCCTGGGACGGAAAACCCGCTCCCCAGAAAGATGACTGGCGCACCAGCCTTCCCTGGCACGTTCAGCAGACTTATGGCGTAGCCTCTCTGGAAGCGGAAATACGACTGCCTGACCTGCCCAAAGGCCGCGTCGTGCGTGTTCCAGTGCCACTGAATGGACATCCAAAAGATGCAAAAGGAGAGGCACGCCCAGATCTTTCTTCGGACCCATTTGCCGGAATGGAAGTCGAAGGCCGCCTTCATGCCGTTAGTGTTTCCGGCCGGGAAAACCACAGTGCTTTTGTGCGCTTCCACCTAGGTTCCCGGAAGTTTTCGGACCCACTGGCACGAGCCATTGTCGCATTGCGTCGCCGGTTGATGCTGGGACAGGAACGCCCGCAGCAGGCGGCGGACGAACTGAAGCTCCTGACGCAGACAACGGATGTCCTCGCCCTTCTCGCCCCGCTTGGACTCGATATTGCTTCCCTGCAGTCCAATGCTCCCGAAGGAGCGGCGGAACAGGTGCCGGGGCAGCTTTGGGCACTGGCTCTGTATCTCGATGATCTCCGCCGGGACGGGCCGGAAATTGCGGATGCAGCCGCGGCCGTCCGGGCAGCACAGCAGAGTGTTCAGCAACAGCTCGATCACATGCAGTCTCTGGGAGAGAAAGGCCATACTCTGGCTGAACAGGAAGAACTTCAGAAGCGCACGAAAGCTCTTAAGGACGCCCTTAACCACCGCATGCAGCTTCTTTTTCAGAAGGCAGCCCAGAGCGGCATCATGATGCCACAGTCCGGCACAAGCTCTGCTGATCCATGGTCAGATCAGATGCAGCGCCTTCAGAACGATGCATCGCAGGGGCATGGGGACGAAGCATTACGTAAACTCCAGCAGATGGAAGACATGGCCGAGCATATGCGTCAGGCCACGCCGGAAGATCTGAAAGCCCTCGCGGCTCAGATGAAGGCTCAGGAAGAGGCACGCGCACAACGTGCCGCCCTTCATGATCTGGTTCATCGGGAAACGACGCTGCTGGATCATGCACAGGCCCGTTTGTCTGCTGCCCGCAAGGCCGCTCTGCCGCCTGACCAGCAGGACGGCCATGAAGACATCAGCCAGATGTCCACAGCCGATTTGCTGCGCCAGCTTGGAATGCAGCCGCCGCCGAATATGGAACAGTCAGCATCTCCAAAACCGGCAGCGCCTGTTGATGCTGCGACAGTCGCTGCGCAGTCGCCTGAACGTCGCGCAGATCATGCCTTCCAGCGTGCACTGTCTCGTGTGGATGAAATTCTTGGCCGGCGGGTAAAGGACCTGACAGGCAAGCCCGCCACTGCGTTCGACAAGGCAAAAGCGGATATGCAGGATGCTCGCAAGGCCTTGGCAGACCGTAAGGATGATCAGGCACTTACGGCAGAACAGAAGGCTCTCGCAGATCTGTCTGAGGCCGGAAAGCAGATGCGCCAGAGCCAGAAGTCCGGCGGGTCTGGTCAGGGTAAAGGCGGAAGCCTGAGTTTCATCCCATCCATGGGCGGTGGTGGGTCTGGGCAACAGCAGCATGGCAAGGCTGGACAGCAGGGTGACGGAGGCGATCAGCCTGACGCCGGGGATGACGATGACGGGGACGAAGACCGCAAGGATCAGGATCCACTGGGCCGCAAGCTCGGCGAAGGCCAGAGCGGCAAGGATTCTGACGCCCATATCCCTGATCGTAACGCCCGTGACAGGGCGCGGGACATCGAACGTGAGCTACGTCGTCGCGCTTCCGACAGAACCCGCCCTCAGGGTGAACTGGACTATCTGGAACGTCTTCTAAAGTCGTTTTGAGGCCACAAAAAAAGGTGCTCAGGATTTTCTCCTGGGCACCTTTTTTATACCGAAAACAGATATGTCTCAGGGAACGCGATAAAACGGATTGGGGAGAAGGAAGCCCTTCTCTGCATGTCCGTCCGCAAGATCAGAAGGCTGATCTCCCAGGCTTGCAATGATCGTATACCCCTTGGCCTCGATGGCAGCGCGCGCTGGTGCCTTATAGTGCGCCGCATACCCATGAGATGTCATTGGGCGTAGATCCAGCCCGTCCCAATGCTTGATTCCAGCCAGATGAAGATTGCGTGCTGTCGCTTCACGCTCATCTTCATGACGGCCTGTGATAAAGAACACAGCGACATGATTTCGCTCAGCTTCATCAATCAGAGCCAGCGTGGAAGCGAACGCCGGAGCACGGCCGCTCTTTTCCCAGGCAATCGCCCCGCAAGGGCCTTTTGGCAGCGCGTCACAGGGACCATTGGCAATATAACCAAAATTGTCCGCACGGATCTCGTCCCAATTGGAGAGTGTCGTCTCATCAATATCGAGAACAATAGCTGGCTTGCGCACCTGAGGCGCCCGCTCGGCCACCCAGTGACGAGCCTGTGCGATCACCGTGTCAAAATCGTGCTGGTAATCACCACTGTCGTGATACGCGCTGGCAGCCATGACAGCGTCACCAACGTTGGCAGGCTGCTCGGCGTAAGCTGCAAATGGCATGAGAGCCGCACTGAAGAAAAGCCCGGTGGCGAGCAGAAAGGAACGGGTCATGGCGGGGCCACCTTTCGCGAAAAGAGAACAAGACCGACCCCGACGAGGGCCAGAGCCGTTCCGATAACGGAAACACCGGGATAACCCAACCCCATAGACAGGGCGACACCACCCAGAGCGGCCCCGATCGCATTGCCAAGATTGAAGGCACCGATATTGACCGAGGATGCCAGGGCTGGTGCATCGTGAGCAGCCTGCATGACCCGCATCTGAAGAGCTGGCATCAAGGCAAATGTCGCCGCGCCCCAAACGAGTGTTGCGATCAATGCACCTGGGACGGTTTGAGCCACCCAGGGGAAGAGCAGCATAACGGCACCCAGAATGGGAAAAAACATCAGCAGACTGCCATCCAGAGAACGATCCGCGCTGCGGCCACCAATCGCATTTCCGATGGAGAATCCAACGCCCGTCAGCATCAGGGCAACCGTAATGACCAGTGGGCTGGCATGCGTGATGTGCTGAAGAATAGGCGTGATATACGTGTAGAGCACGAACATGGCCCCTGCCCCGATGGCCGTCGTGGTCAAAGCGAGAAGAACATTGGCCCTTAACAATGCTTTGAGTTCGCTGGCAACGTCTGGAACAGGACCGGCCTCACGGGCCGGAAGAGCCAGTTGCACGGCAATCATGGTCAGAACGCCCAGAATGGCCGTCACACCAAAGGCCATGTGCCAGCCGAAATTCATGCCAAGCCACGTGGCAGCCGGGACGCCGATAATGTTGGCGACTGTCAGCCCCATGAACATTGTTGCAACGGCACTCGCCCGGCGCTCTGGCGCAACAACGGCAGAGGCTTCGACAGCGCCCAGCCCGAAGAACGCACCGTGCGCCAGACTGGTCAGAACGCGTGAAGCGAACAGAAGCTCATAGCTTCCTGCCACGGCAGAGAGGAGGTTCCCTGCAACGTAAAGCCCCATCAGAAGCGTCAGGGCAAATTTCCGACGAAGTCTTGCGAGAAGAAGAGTAATGAAAGGCGCGCCGACCATCACGCCCACAGCATAGGCCGTTACAAGTCCGCCCGCTTTCGGGACAGTAACCTGAAGGCCCTGTGCAATGACAGGCAGAAGACCCATCGGAGTGAATTCGGTGGTTCCGATGGCGAACGCGCCCACGGCCAGCGCCAATAAAGGCCAGTTCACGGGCAATCTCCGGGATTAACAAGTGTTCGAGGATGATCGAACCATGCCAGTCCCGGAGGCAGAGAACAAGATGGAGGGTTACATCATCCCGTTCATGTGCATGCCCGGCTCCATGCCGTCCATATGCATGCTCTTGTGTTTTGGATCATCAATCTTGCACTTGTGATCCTGAACTTCCTCACCGGAAGCACGGTCCAGAGCATGAGCGACATCGTCGAGAATGACGAAGCCACCATGATGGCCCGGTGTCACCACGATCGTATGATCGCCCATGTTCTCCGCACCAATCAGCCGGAAAGGCGACTGATCAAGGGTCTGCACCAGCTTGGCACGATACGGATGACCGTAAAGGGAGACCGGGGTCCAGTCCTCACCAATCATGTTCTTGTCAATTTCCCCACGGACATAGGGCGTCAGACAGTCAATATGAATGTGAAGTTGATCCTGCGTCCGGCCATCACGGGAATTGATAGCCAGCGAGAGGTGATCGTCTGAAACGGGGAAACCATATCCCTCAGACACACGGTGACGTTCGGCCCAAGCTTCAGAGAAATAGTTTGGCGTGTCAGTCTGAAGCAACGAAGGATCTTCGATGCCAGGCACTTTCCGTGTCGGGATGAGCAGATACTGACCATGCCCGGCCAGATCTTTCAGAAGAGCATAACCGTCCTGCGGATCATACACTGCACACGGATGATGCTGGGCATCCTTCGCGCAACGGCTTCCAACAAGCTCCCACAACTTGTTACGGTCATGCCCAGGAACCTTGCCACAACCGACAAGGCCGGCACCAATCGTGAGGGCCGCACACAGTCCCAATGCAGCCTTAGTCCCGATCTTCATTCTCAAACTCATTCTTCCCTTACCTGAGCCTCAAGCTGCATGGCTGCGGCCAATCGTTCAAAGCGTCGACGGACTGCACTTCCTGCTGCACGGACACTCCGTGCACCGAGGATCAGCACAAGCTGAGGTTCTTCCACCAGCAGGCGGCATTCTTCCAGCAACACTTCTGTTCCCGCGCACAGCGTATAGGCCAGACGCAGCGCCAGACCCAGCTTCACAGCACGATCAATTTCAGAGCGGGACAGAAGGCGGCGCGAGGGCTCAATCAGTGGAGAGTCCATCGCCACTTCATAACGCACGGCCAGGGTCAGGCCGATAAATGCACGGGCCGTGTGTTCGAACCCAACGCCGTGACAATGCATCACACGCTGATAGGTCTGTTCAGCACGATATTCCGGATGATCGTAGGATCCGATATCCGAGAGGGTACAGGTCAGTTGACGCAGACGCTTCTGGGACGGTGTTTCACCCCGGAAAATCGGTGTCGTCCAATCCACGAGCGCCTTTGAGAGGGTTACGCTTCGAGCCAAACGGTCCGCCATTTCCTCCGCCAGCGTCGTCATGGGGTCCTCCCCGGCGACAGAGGAGGCAACGTGCCGCATGTACCAGCCTTCTCGCAGGCCATCCACGCTGAACACCACTTTGGACGGGCGAACACGTTCCATCAGGCACTTGAGAACGACCGCGGCAAAAGGCGCATCACCCAACCGCTTGCGTGGGGCATTCGGCAGTTTTTCAAGAGTACGTTTTGAGGCGCCGATGACCCAATCCGACATCTCGCGTGCTTCACCCTCGGAAAGCGTGAAGAGATGGACAAGATTCAGAGGATACTGCGTCCGTGCAATCTGAAGACGTGCCAGAGCCCGGAACGCTCCGCCGACCAGATACAAGGGGCGGCCACTCATACCCGGAAGCCAGTTGACCTCCTGAAGCATTTCAGAGGCAATCCGCTCAGCTTCCAGCAGAACACCCTTCGCCCGATCCTGAAGACGAATGACGCCAAGCTTGGTTGTCAGGGCTTCATAATATTGTCCGTCAGCAACATGGATGAGCTCCAGTGAGCCGCCGCCGATATCCGCAACCAGACCATTGGCTTCCGGCAGCCCGCAGAGAACACCACGGGCCGCATAATCTGCTTCCTCAGTGCCTTCGAGCACACGGATAGCCACACCCGGCATTCTTGCACGGATGGCAGAAACGAAGTCAGGCCCGTTAGAGGCGTCACGCACAGCCGCAGTAGCCAGAACCTCGAAAGGTTCCGCTCCCATGGCCCGCGCGACGGTGTGGAACCGGCCCAACACGTCCATCGCCAGGGTAACGCCCTCGTCGTTCAGGCGACCCGTTGCATCCAGACCGCGCCCCAGCTTGAGTGTAACTTTCTCATTGAAGATGGGGAGCGGATTGCGCGCTACGCCTTCGAAGACCACGAGCCGAACGGAGTTGGACCCGAGATCGACGATGGCGGAGCGCTGTGCAGATGATGACATGAGGTTTCAGTCTTCCAGAATCCGGTCAGGCCGTTCGCGCGGGCGATGGGCCTCCGGAAGAGCTTTTTCCCGTGCGGCCGACCCACGGCCAGACAGGGAGGGATTGTTCATGAAGTACTCGTGTGCGGAGAACGGGTGTGCACCAGGAGACACCCGATGCCAACGCCCGTCCTTGGAGAGCGTCCAGCTCTGAAGGTTGTCCTTGATATTCATGGTCATGATCTGGCCGAGAATCTGCGCGTGGACGGTTGGGTTGGTGATAGGCACCATTGCTTCTACCCGCCAATCCATGTTTCGCACCATCCAGTCCGCGGAAGAAATGAAAACTTTTGCCTTATGCGACGGCATCCGGTGACCATTTCCAAACGCAAAGACACGCGCATGCTCCAGAAAACGACCGACAATGGACTTGATGTCGATGTTGTCAGACAGCCCCGGCACACCCGGGCGAAGGCAACAGATTCCACGAATGATCCCGACGATCTTCACACCGGCCTGCGACGCTTCGTAGAGCAGGTCAATCAGTTCAGCATCGACCAGACTGTTCATTTTCAGCCAGATCCGAGCGGGACGGCCTGCTTTCGCGTGAGCGATTTCATCACGGATGAGCTGTTCAAGGGTGGAACGGATCGTCATGGGAGAGAAGGCTAACGCGTCCATTTTTTCCGGCGTGGCATAGCCGGTCATGTAATTGAACAGCCGAGCAGAGTCGGACGCCAGTTTCGGATCACAGGTGAAGAACGACAGATCCGTGTAAATCCGGGCCGTAATGGGATGATAGTTCCCGGTCCCGAAATGGGCGTAAGAACGCAGTGTCCCGTTTTCACGACGCACCACAAGGCTCAGTTTCGCATGCGTTTTTAGATGCGCAAACCCGAAGACAACCTGTACGCCAGCCGCTTCCAGCGCACGCGAAAGACGAATATTGGCTTCCTCGTCGAACCGGGCGCGCAGTTCAACCATGGCCGTGACGGATTTTCCGGCTTCCGCCGCCTCTATCAGAGCATGAACGATCGGACTATCGCGTGAGGTCCGATACAGCGTCTGCTTAATGGCCAGCACATTCGGATCACGCGCAGCCTGCCGCAGGAACTGCACAACCACATCGAAGCTCTCGAACGGGTGGTGGACGACAATGTCCTTAGCCCGGATCGCTGCGAAGCAGTCTCCATCATAATCCAGAATGCGTTCCGGGAAGCGTGGGCTGTACGGTGGGAAAACCAGATCCGGGCGGTCATCCACAATCAACTGCTTCAGATCTACAACGCCCACAAAATTGGGCATGACCACGACATCTTCGTCACCAACACCCAGCTCTTCACCCATTTCGCGCCCGAGCGTTTCAGGGAGCTTGTGATCAAGAGCCAGATGAATACCGACGCCACGACGGCGCTGCTTCAGCGCTGTTTCATAAGAACGAACGAGATCTTCAGCCTCGTCCTCAAACTCGACGTCCGTGTCACGGATAATCCGCAGGACACCGGCCGCACCAATCATGAGACCGGGGAACAGGCGATCTGCAAACAGGCTGATCAGGTCTTCAAGCAGGATGAAACGAATGTCACCCGTAGCATCCTTGCCTTCACCAACCCGGGCCGGAAGGCGCAGGAAACGCGGCACCTGTGCGGGAAGCAGGATCAGCCCGTCCATGACGTGCTTGCCCAACGCGGGGTCTTTAAGACGCATCACCAGCGCCAGCCCCATGTTCGGAATAAACGGCAGCGGATGAGACGGATCAACGGCCAGCGGCGTCAGAACCGGGAAAACACGCTCATCAAACAGGGCTGAGAGCTGTGCGAGATCCGTAGCGTCTAGGCTTTCGGTCGACAGGATCGAAATACCGGCCTCTTTCAGCTCACCTTCAAGCTGATGCCAGACGCGCTGCTGCTCTGCGAGAAGGAACCGGGCTTTCTGACGTACCGCCGAAAGCTGCTGAACAGGCGTCGCTCCATCCGGGCTCCGCACAACCATGCCTTCACGGACCTGCCCTACCAGCCCCGCCACACGGACTGAGTAGAACTCGTCAAGGTTACTGGCGCTGATGGAGAGAAAGCGGACACGCTCCAGAAGCGGGTTGCGCGAACTTTCGGCTTCTTCAATGACGCGTTGATTAAAGTCGAGCCAGGAAAGCTCCCGGTTGATGAACCGCGCTGGGGATGTTGGCATGTCAGCATAGTCTTCAGCTGTCGGAACAACCATTCTGCGCCGCCGGGCCCGGGTTGCGGCTGGCGTCAGATTCCCCTCTCGCGGCTGGTTGCGCGAACGTCGACGGGGAGTTGGCTTATTATTTTCAGTCGTCACGATGGTCTCTTCCGGGAAGCTCGAACCAAAACCCGTTTAAGATCAAGGCTTGGGAGAAGTGTGTCAAACGTAGGTTTTATGTCATTCCTCTGACATATCAGGCATCAGAAGATCGGGAAGCATTTCTCGCGCAAGCGCCCGTGTAATTGCAGTTCCACGGGCGAGGGCCGCATCATCCAGCCGCTCAACCGCCGAAACCAGAGCATTTCCCGTGCGTGGCAGATGACGCCAAAGCCATTCCGTAACGGACTGCGAAACAACGAGCTGACGATCCGCCAGAAGAGAAAGCAGCAACGTTGCCCGCAGATCGTCTTCCGGCTCTCCCGTGGCCGTCGTTGCGGTCGCACGGAGCCGGCTTCCCAGATCTGGCAGGGAGACATGGCTGCGTGACGGTGGAAGGCGCCCAACCATCAACACCCGGTCTCCCTGCGTCAGCGCGTCATTCAACAGATGGAGCATGGTTGCCTCATCTCCCGGCGAATCGGCATTATCAATCGCAAGATTTCCCCTTACGCGAATGCGCCCTCCGGAAGAGGCGTGAGAAAACAGGCGCGCATCCAAAATGGTCGCATCGTGCTCTTGCGCCCAGACAGATAACAGATGGGTTTTTCCCGTGCCCGCTGGCCCCCAGAGCCACAATCGGCCATCAGGCCACACTTTGCGTGAAAGCCACGCGCGCGCAGGCGCATTTGAAGGGCTCGTGATGAAGCGTTCAGCTGTCATCGCGGTCGGACGACGCAGAGGAAAGGCCATCTGAGGTCCGGCATCGCTTATGGCGCGCCCTTCCTGTCCGTCCTGTTTTGTCATCCCTCATCCCTTTTCATGCCGTTACGCCTTCAATTCAAGCGTTCCGCCCGCGTGCAGGATGCTCTAGAACGGCGTCACGTCAACCAGCGGGAAGCTTCATCATGACCGATCAGCCCGACACCTCCCAGGGCGCCAGCTATGCACAGGCTGGTGTAGACATTGCAGCAGGCGATGCCCTGGTCGATGCCATCAAGCCCGCAGCCAAAGCCACGAACCGTCCCGGCACAATGGGCGGACTGGGCGGCTTCGGTGCCCTGTTTGATTTGAAGGCTGCCGGTTTCACCGATCCGGTCCTTGTCAGTTGCACAGACGGCGTGGGCACGAAACTCATGGTCGCGATCGAAGCTGGCAAGCATGATGAGGTCGGAATTGATCTCGTGGCCATGTGCGTAAACGATCTGGTCGTTCAAGGCGCAACCCCGCTGTTCTTCCTAGACTATCTGGCGACCGGCAAACTCTCCATTGAAGATGCCTCTACGGTCGTGAAGGGCATCGCCCATGCCTGCGCAGAGTCCGGCTGTGCGTTGGTCGGTGGCGAAACCGCAGAAATGCCGGGTATGTATGCACCGGGACATTATGATCTCGCCGGCTTCAGTGTCGGCGCGGCAGAACGCGGCGCTCTCCTTCCCGCGGGCATCCGCGCAGGCGACGCACTGATCGGGATGCCTTCCTCAGGCGTTCACTCGAATGGCTTTTCTCTGGTTCGGGAAGTTGTCCGTCGTTCAGGCCTCGGGTGGAACGATCCTGCTCCCTTCTCTGAAGGGCATACACTCGCCGAAGCCCTGCTGACACCAACTAAGCTCTATGTTCGCAGCGTGCTGGATCTGCACGCCAAGGGCCTGCTCCATGGCTGCGCACATATTACCGGCGGCGGCCTGCCAGGTAATCTGCCGCGCGTCCTTCCGGAAGGCCTGGGGGTTCGCATTGACGGTTCGTCGTGGGTCGTCCCATCCGTATTCCGCTGGATGGCAGAAACCGGAAATGTTTCAGCTGATGAAATGCTCCGTGTCTTCAACTGTGGCATTGGCATGGTTCTCGTCACTCCTGAGCCAGAGCGCGTTCTGGCTGAACTGGAAGTCCGCGGAGAAAGCGCTTTCCAGATCGGCGAAGTTGTCCGTTCCGACGAGGCTTATGCCCTGACGGCACCGGTCTCCTTCGCATGATGCAGAAAATGCCCATCGCTGTGCTTATCAGCGGGCGTGGCAGCAACATGCATGCACTGATCGAGGCCTGTGAAAGGCCGGATTTTCCGGCTCGGATCGTACTCGTGCTCAGTAACAAGCCGGATGCGGCTGGACTGGAGGTCGCTCGCGCGGCCGGTCTTCAGACGGCGGCCATTGACCACAAGGCGTTCGGGAAAGACCGTGAAGCTCACGAACGCAAGGTGGATGCCGCCATCCGCGCTTCCGGAGCCCAACTCGTCTGCCTTGCCGGATATATGCGTGTCCTGACGCCTTATCTCGTCAACGCCTGGGATGGCCGGATGCTCAACATCCACCCGAGCCTCTTGCCCGCATTTCCGGGACTGCACACACATGAGGCTGCCATTGCTGCCGGCGCAACCGAGCACGGCTGTACTGTCCACCTCGTGACTGCGGGGGTGGATGAAGGGCCTATTCTTGGGCAAGCGCGTGTGCCGGTTCTGAAGAGTGACACACCCGATGCACTTGCTGCACGCGTACTGGAACAGGAACATGTCCTGTATCCTTCGGTTCTACAGAACTACATCAACAGACAGTAATCTGGCGGCGGGATGACCGGGAATTTCTCCTTTCATTCCGCTCCTCATTTTATCTGGGCACTGTGTAGTAAAGACACCTCTCAGTTAAATGCCCTGCCGATAATGACCGCAAAAACGCTCAGCACTTCCAAAACTCAGTTTTATAATTTGCGGATTGCCTTACTCTGAGTGGGTGCATATGAGCCCGGATGGCAGTCGGTCATGTGCCCCAACAAGGAAATAAGCACTGATATGAAGTCCGTTTCGTCATTTTTTGCGTTCTGCAAAACAAACCTGCGGCTTCTTGAACTCGCTTATCTTCTCTCGATTGCTGTGATCGGCGTTTTTCTTGTGTACCGCGTCACGCCTGTTAGCGGCGTAGATGAAGAATTCCATTTTTACCGCGCGCAACAGATCGCTCAGGGAAATCTTCTGGCACAGCGTTATTCGGGGCACATGTTCGGGGGTGGGCTCGATACCAGTATGCTGACCTGGGTGCGCTATTTCAATTCAAACCGGGACCAGCATAAGCCTTCTGACAGCAATGTCGCTGCGCAGATCGCAAAGGATCTGGAGAACGCCAAAAGAGACCGGGAAGTCGTTCATTTCCCTTCGACCGCTTCATATTCCCCACTGATGTATATTCCCTCAGCCACCGCCATGATGATCGCCAATGCCGGACATGGCGGCGTGGATACAAGATATTACGCTGGTCGTTTAGGGAACCTGTTTGGATACATCGGGATGCTTGCACTCGTCCTTGCGGTGCTGCCCGTAGGGCGACTGGCCGTCCTTGCCCTGATGACCACGCCAACAAGCCTCCATCTAGCGACAACATATAGCGCCGATCCCGTCACCAATCTGGGATCAATGCTGTTCCTCGCCTGCTGCCTACGGGCCCGGATGGCCCCTCCCGAAGACCGGAAAATCTGGATCCGGCTGATTATCGCTTTGGCCGCTCCGCTGGGGCTTTTCAAATTAACCTGCAGCTTTCTAAGTCTCGGCTGCTTTCTTGTGCCGACGAACTCCTTTCCGACCCAGAGAAAATATATCCAATTCTGTATGACGGTCGTCGGATTGAGCCTTGTCTCTGCCGTTGTCTGGAACGGAATTTACCCATTCACGCCTGCGCATTACTGGAATACGGGAGGAGATCCTAAAGTCCAGATCCTGACCATGCTGAAGCACCCATGGTCTTTTGTTCGGGAAATCGCTGAAACTTACCGTGTTGGCTCGCACTGGTGGTGGGAGGACGCATGGGGACGTTTTGGCGGCGGTCCAGTGCCACTTTTCTTCAAGATTGGCGAAGGCACTGGGTATCTAGCTATAGCTCTGATTGTTCTGCTGGCTCTCGCTGACAAACGGCCCATTGCTAGTCCACGATCCGGAGCAATCCTGATTGCGCTTGGTGCGCTTTATTCGCTCTTAACTCTTCTGGCATTCTACGTTGGCTTCTCTCACCTTGGAGAAGACACTGTCAGCGGCCTTCAGGGACGTTATTTTTATATAAGCTGTGCTGCTATTCTAAGTGGCGTTCTGTTGTTCCTGCCGCGCCAGAACAAGACGTATCAAACAGTCTGTGCGGGCCTGTTAGGCGCCTATTTCGTTTGCGTTGCGCATGTCTGCATTGAAGCAACCGGCATTTATGCGCGTCTTTGGAATTAACCCATAGAAATCCAAGGGGTCGGCTACTTCTTTCGCGGAAACCGTCCCCTCACTATTAAATGGTCCCGGCAATTACCAATACCGCGCCAGTATCGTCTGAACGATAGCGCCAAATCCTACCCATAGCCCCACCGTAAGAAGCGCAATTTCCACGGCTTTTGCTTTAGCAACGGACAGAAAATGGGGCGTTGATACGAAAGGAAAGATCAGCACTGAGAAAATGGCCGAAGGGATATAATATCTCCCCTGAAGACCGCCAATATAACTGTCACCGACGGGGGTCCAGATAAGATAGAGAGAAAGGCTGACAGCGCTGACAGTCCCAATGGATACACAAAATATGAGCGCCTTTCTCAGCAGCTCTTCTCTTCCAATTTTTCCTGTCAGGTAAAGACAAGAGAAAATACCTGCGAGAATGAAAAACATGACTTCGAACTGGTAAAACCAGTCTGGAAGTCGTGCATCAAGCCATCCCAGAACACCGACAAACTGACCCATTAAGGAATGAACAGAAACCCTGACTGTGTGCAGGAGTACTGTGATTGTTTTGAACGGGTGAGAAAGCACGAAATGTAGCTGACGCGCCGCATCAACGTCATCTAACGAGCGAAAAGGGATCTTCGTTGAGTGAACGCCCATAACCGACCATGCCAGAGCAGCAAGTGCGGCAAACACACACGCACCCGCAGCCGAGCGCCAGGCTGCCCATGGAGCAATGATCAGCGGTAGAAAAGCGATAAGAATATAAGGCGGCTTGGATGCAATAATGCATCCCATCAGAAGCGCGAGTGTCGGCCAGAACCATCTGTTCTTGCAGAAATCATCATTTAATCGAGTCATAAGAGCCGTACAGACTGCACAGGCTGCGATCAAAGGCCCATCCTGAGAGCAGGACGCGAACAACGACAGCGACATCGGCATTGAGAGAAATGCCGCAATAATCAGTCGTCCCTGACGGACAATCGCAAGGGCGAACATTCCGGCAAGGACGCAAAAGACGGCGTTGGACATGCGCGCCAGATAAAAGGACTTTAGAATGTCTTCATGAAGTCTTTTGCCGACTTCAATCCCCACCACTGATGGAAAATAAAAGATCGGAGAATAGATCACCGTGTTTGGAAAGCCTGCTTCCCGCTTCGGACTTTTCCAGCTTAACGGTGCGCTGCCGAAGATACGGTTCCAGTCTACTTTCCGTTCATATTGACCTTTGAGATCATCATATCTGTAAGCGAATACAACACTGTCTTCTGGAATGACACCACCGCTATCAGAGGCGCTGAAACGATGGCCGATCAACTGTCCCTGAGAGATCTGTATGGCTCTCTGAAAATGATTTGGCTCATCTGCGACCTGTAATGGCGGGGTCGCGATCACCAGAAACATCAGGCAGGCAGAGACCAGAAGTCCCCAGACGATAGCCAGCGGATATTTGTAAAGGAAAGAAGTTGTAGCGTCGTTGCCCACAGATCGAACCATGCCTCTCTTCCATCATCATGCCGCAGAGTGGGCCTGGATGACAGCGGAACCGGGAACGTGTGAAGGCTGACCAGTCGGGGCGTTCAGATACCGTCCCAAATCATTGGAAATGGAGAGCCACAGAACCTGCGGCTCTCCATTGGCAGAACCCAGACCTTACGGCAGGATTTCTGTCTCAGCGAAAAAGAAAGCGATCTCGTTCTTCGCGTTCTCAAGGCTGTCAGAACCGTGAACGGAGTTTGCTTCGATGCTTTCAGCATAAAGCTTACGCACGGTGCCCTCAGCTGCATCAGCCGGGTTCGTTGCGCCCATGACTTCACGGTGCTTTGCAACAGCGTTCTCAGCCTGCAGAACCTGCACGACAACCGGCTCAGCGAGCATGGAGGACACGAGGCTGCCGTAGAACGGGCGCTCCTTGTGAACTGCGTAGAAAGCGCCAGCCTGCTTCTCGGTCAGCTGGATGCGCTTCTGAGCAACGATGCGCAGACCGGCTTCCTCGAACACGGCATTGATCTTGCCGGTCAGGTTACGCTTCGTGGCGTCGGGCTTGATGATTGAAAGCGTGCGCTCGAGAGCCATCTTTCTTCTCCTGTTGGACAAAGGGGTAAATCCCGCCGTTCCACTAGAGCAAATTCGTAGTTCCTGATAGGTCTGTCGCGGTTTTTTCACTCTTCCCGACTGATCGAGGCGCCCGTGAGCCTGCTCACCATCACTGACCTGACTCTCCGCATCGCCGGCCGTACCCTGCTGGATGGCGCATCGCTGACAGTCGACCCCGGTCGGAAAATTGGCCTCATCGGAAAAAATGGGGCTGGAAAATCAACACTTCTTGGCGCGATTGCAGGGGATATTGCCCCGGATGGGGGCACCATCACGCTTGCAAATCGGGCCACAATGGGCCGCGTGAAGCAGGAAACACCATCTGGTGACACCTCGCTGATCGACACGGTGCTCGAAGGCGACATCGAGCGGGCGGCTCTCCTTGCCGAAGCCGAGACTGCCACAGACCCTGCCCGTATCGCAGATGTGCATGAGCGCCTGATTGCCATTGACGCCTACACGGCCCCGGCCCGTGCCGGTGCCATCCTGTCGGGGCTGGGCTTCGATCAGGACGCGCAGCTTCGCTCGGTCTCGGACTTCTCAGGTGGCTGGAGAATGCGTGTCTCGCTGGCGACGGCCCTCTTCCTCAGCCCCGATCTCCTTCTGCTGGATGAGCCCACCAACCATCTTGATATCGAAGCCACCCTCTGGCTCGAATCCTGGCTCGCAAAATTCCCTGGTGCGGCTCTGATCGTCAGTCATGACCGATCACTTCTCGACAATACAGTCGATGCCATTGCTCATCTGGATCATCAGAAACTCAGCCTGACGCCCGGCGGCTACGACAACTTCGTGCGCATCCGGACAGAACAGGCCCTTCAGCAAAATCGTATGGCTGAGCGCATTGCGACACAGCGTGCGCATATGCAGTCCTTCGTCGATCGTTTCCGCGCAAAGGCCACGAAAGCCAAGCAGGCTCAGGCCCGCCTGAAAGCGCTTGAGCGCCTTCCGCAGATTGACAGCGTGGTGGAAGATACGCCGACGCGCTTTTCATTCCCGGAACCGCAGCCCCTTCCCCCACCGATGATCACCCTCGATAACGTCAGCCTTGGATATGACGGACGGGTGGTTCTCAAAGGTCTGAACCAGCGGCTCGATATGGAAGACCGAATCGCGCTTCTAGGCCAGAATGGGCGCGGCAAGTCCACATTTGCCAAGCTACTGGCCGGACGTCTTGATCCCATGGCGGGATCTTACAATCACTCGCCAAAGCTCAAGATCGGCTATTTCGCGCAGCATCAGGCCGATGAACTTGTCCTGTCTGAAACACCGATCGACCACATGGCCCGCGCCATGCCTGACGCGACGCCGGTTGCCGTACGCTCACAGCTCGCGCGCTTCGGACTGGATGTTAATCGTGCTGAAACCCGTGTTTCAGAATTGTCCGGTGGGGAAAAAGCACGCCTTCTTCTTGCGCTCTCCACTCGTGACGCTCCGCATCTTCTCATCCTCGATGAGCCAACCAACCATCTTGATCTTGACGCACGCGATGCCCTGATCCGTGCCCTTTCCGAGTTCGAGGGCGCGGTAATCCTCATCAGCCATGACAGCCATCTGGTGGAATCCGTGGCGGATCGGTTCTGGCTGGTTGAAGACGGGACCATTGCGCCGTTTGACGGCGACATGGCGGAATACAAGGCATGGCTTGTCGAACGTGCTCGCAAGGCTAGAGCGGAAAATACGGAGCGGAACAAAAACGCCAATCGCCCGGCCTCACAGGAGGCGTCTCAGGCGACAGCTCCCCAGAAGAAAATTGACCGCAAGGAGCTCACACGAGCGCTGGCCCCGCTCCGCCGAAAAATTCGTGATGCTGAAGCGAAGCTGGCTCAGATCAATCGGGAAAAAGAGAAAATTGAGACCAAGCTTGCCGATCCGGAGCTCTATCAGTCAGGGAATCCCGGTGAAATCGCGTCGCTGAATGCTCATCTTTCTGCTCTGAATGCGACACAGGAGAAAACAGAAGAGCTCTGGCTCGAAGCACAGGCGGAACTTGAAGATGCTTCTGCCTAACCAAAGCCGAACTTAACTGTAGCATGTGTACTCTCACGGATGTCAGCACTCCGTGAGAGTATCGTTAGATCACCTCAGCCAATTGACCCGCCTTCCCGAAGTCCATAAGCCAACACCGGCCTACAGATTCAGGATGGACCGGCTGATGCCTATTTCGTTTTCCGACCCGAAGGACCGAGACGAGAAGGAACCGCGCGCGCGCGAACTTTCAAAAATTGCCAGCCTGTTACGGATCGCCCTGACTGTGACGCTGATCCTTCTGGCCGTCTGGCTGATGAAGGATGTGCTGGCTGTTGTTTTCGCCTCGGCACTGATGGCCGTCGTCCTGCATGGCCTCGCCCGGATCGTACGGCGCCATGTCTCGTTCATCCCCTATCAGGGCGCTGTTGCTCTCGTCACAGTGGTTATCCTGCTCGCACTGGCAGGCCTCGTCTGGAGCAGCGGCCCGGCGATCGGGGACCAGTTCATTCGCCTCAAACAAGCGCTTGTCCAGCAGTCCGGCGATCTGAAATCGCATCTTTCAGGGTCTACTCTGGGCCAGCTTGTTCTGGATCATCTTCCAACCGCAGTTGGCGGAAATGATGCAACGTCTGGCAGCCTTGGATCACTGGGGTCTGGCCTTGCAGGGTCCGTGACTGGTATTCTCAGCAGCGCCTTTGGTGTGCTGGGCACACTGGCTGTCATTCTGATTGCGGGGCTGTACTTTGCCTTGTCGCCTGCAATTTACATTGACGGTTTTCTACGCCTCGTTCCTTCCCAGCACCGTGCGTCCGCACGTGAGTTACTCATGGCTGCGGGGACTACACTCTGGGCGTGGACAGCAGGTCAGGCCCTCGACATGCTCGTCGTGGGTATTCTGTCCGGGATTGGCCTCTCTCTGATTGGCGTCCCTCTTGCGCTTGCACTCGGTGTGGTCGCTGGTATCTGCAACTTCATTCCCTATATCGGCGCCATCCTTGGTGCGGTCCCGGCCGTGCTCCTGGGCCTTTCCATGGGAAGCAAAGAAGCCCTGTTCGTGGCCATTCTTTACAGCGTGATCCAGTTCTTTGAAGGCAATGTTCTTGCGCCCCTCATCCAGCGGCGTGCAGTCCATATGCCACCTGCCGTTGCCATTCTGTCCCAGACGGTTTTCAGCACCATTCTTGGTATCCCGGGCCTGATCCTGGCATCTCCAATCACGGCAGCCCTGCTGGCTATGGGAGACAAGGCAACGGCCCCTCTCGATGACGAAGAACAGACCCGCCGCGACGTCGGCGAAATTTCTGAAGACGAAGCCCGGAAAGACTGAATATTTCGCTTGCTCCTGACGTAACGTCATCATTGCAGATGATGCGTCAGGAGGAAGATCAATGACTGCAAAGACCCTGACCATTGGCGAACTTGCCAAAGCCAGCGCAACAACACCCCGGACACTTCGACATTTCGAAGCTTTGGGGCTCATCAAGCCAGGCCGGACTGAAAATGGCAGACGCGTTTACACGCTCCAGACAATCAGCACGCTGGCACGCATTTTTCTTTTAAAGCGCATGGGATTCAGTCTCGCTGAGATCCGCTCCCTGGAACTGAAGCCGGTATCCCCAAAAGATATCATAGGGACCCAACTTTCCCTGCTGTCAGCACGCATGACAGTATTAGAAAGAACAATTTCCCAACTCCGCACCACCCATAATTTAATTTCTGGCCACCTCTCCGGTTCAGAGAGCCAAATTTACGATGGTCCGATGGATCTGGTGGCATTTTGCCTTCTGCTGCGAGAAGGAGAAGCCATTCTACAACGGGAAAACCTTCAGCCCGTTTTTGAAAAATACTTTACTGTGGAAGAACAGATGGCGTGGCAGACGCAAATGGATCGTCACTTCCCAACTGAAGACAGAACATCCTATCAGGTTCTCTGGGAACGACTTATCGTGCGCTGTGAAGATGCTCTTGCCCGCTCGGTATCCCCATCTGCCCCAGAAGCTCAAAGCCTCGCAAAGGATTGGCTGGAGCTTCAAAAGCCTTTGCAAAAGGCCGTGGGCCCGGAACTCTGGCGCAAGACGGGGACAATGTACGAAGACATGCAGGACTGGCAGACACCTGAACGACAGGCGCCCTTCAGTCCTGAAGTGTTCAGCTTTATCCGTGAGGCTGCAATTCTGCGGGCTGGAGCGCCGTGAGAGACGCGTCTTCAAAGGCGTTCATGCGGTAGGGGCCGTTGTCCTCAAGCTGAACACCGACGATGTCTGCTTGATGCTTGTGCTTCCAGATTGAAATGATAACCGGATGATTGTCCGCGTTATTCATCCGCAGGATGACCTGCCCCTTCGCAGGCGGCTGCTCCCCGCTGGGGCCCCAGGCCGTTGTATGCGACTGAAGCCACAGATTAATGTCCTGAACTTCAGTTGCACTCAGATCCCGGCTGACAGGAGCGACTATCTTGCCTTCCGTCACCGGCGGGAATTTCCATGCGTGGATCAGTGGCCACGCCACAAACCAGACGATACCCACTGGAATGAAAACCAGTGCACAAAAAGCCAGTAACAGCTTCTGCTCGCGCCTCATAACGTGTCTCCTGCCCAGCTTTTCAGGGCTTCCGTGATACGACCCACTTCTTCATTCGTCAGCTCTGGCTGAATAGGAAGTGCGAGAATACGTGTTCCGAGATCTTCCGAAACAGGAAGAGCCGCGCCATCATGATGCTCGCTATACGCAGGCTGATGATGGAGAGGTTTCGGGTAGTACACTGCCGTCGGCACACCCGCGGCCTTCAGGTGCGCCTGAAGGGAATCCCGTTTCGCTGCATCTGGCAGCAACACGCTGTAAATCGCCCAGGCACTTTCGCTGTCAGGCACGCGCACAGGCTGTTGAATACCTTGCGGCATGGCATGGTCATATGCGCAGGCAATGGCTTCACGCTTGATCAGCTCATCTTCGAAAGCATCCAGTTTCGCCAGAAGAACAGCCGCCTGAATCGTGTCTAGACGACCGTTGATGCCAATCCGCTCCACTTCGTATCGCGTCTTGCCCTCACCGTGCGTTCGCAGGGAACGATAGAGGGTGGCCAGGTCCTCATCATCCGTCAGAATAGCGCCGCCGTCTCCGTAGCCACCCAGAGGCTTGGACGGGAAAAACGATAACGTCGTAGCACGCGCCTCGTGCCCCAAACGGCGTCCGTGATAGGAGGCTCCGAAAGACTGCGCGCAGTCTGCAATGAGCGTCAGATCTTCCTGGACAGCAAAAACTTTCAGTTCATCCCAAGGCGCAGGCTGCCCGAAAAGATCCACCCCGATCAGAGCTCGCGGCTCCAGTTCTCCAGCATTCCGCACAGCCGTCAGCCGCTCCGCGAGAGATGTCAGACTGATCTGGAACGTATCTGGTTCCACATCAACGAAAAGGGGTGTTGCTCCCAAAAGGAGGACAACTTCAGCCGTCGCCGTATAGGTGAAGGCCGGCAGAAAGACCGCATCGCCCGGTCCGATCTCTTCTGCCATCAGAACCATCAGGAGTGCATCGGTGCCCGATGAGACGCCGACAGCATATTTCGCGCCCCCGAACTCGGCCAGCCGCTGCTCAAGTTCCTCGACCTCGGGGCCCATGACAAAGCGACAATGCTCAAACACTGCGTCAACACGGCTCTTGATCGCGTCTTTCAAACGAGCCTGCTGTTTGGGCAGATCCAGGAAGGCTATCGGGGTAATCATGCAGTGACCTCCGCATCAGGCTGTGAAAGCGCGACCGCAGACGGCGCCTTTCCATCCCGGTTATGGTTGAATTCCGGCACCAGCCGGTGAAATATTTCCATGACAGCTGAAAGATCTTCGCGGTGGCACGCCGCTTCCAGCGCATTCATGGCATCAGTCGCGATATTGAAATCCACTGTCCGGGGAGACGCCATTCTCAGACCTGGCGCATCTGTCGGCACTGGGGCTTCCCGGCCATGAAACAGCTCTTCAAAAAGCTTCTCGCCAGGGCGCAGGCCCGTAATCTGGATTTCCACGTCTGTTTCTGGTTTGAGGCCAGCCAGACGGATCATCTGACAGGCAAGATCCATGATCCTGACCGGATCGCCCATATCCAGAACGAAAATGCCGCCCTGCCGGAGACGCTGATCCGTTGTATCTTCCCCGGAAGCATCCTGAGTGCCACGGACGGCAGCCTGAAGCACCAGACCCACGGCTTCAGGGATCGTCATGAAGTAACGGGTCATGTCCGGGTGGGTTACGGTCAGCGGGCCGCCATGTTCAAGCTGGCGGCGAAACAGGGGGACGACTGACCCTGTAGACCCCAGGACATTCCCAAAACGCACGGTCACACACCGCAAACCGCCTTTACCAGCACGCGCACGCATATCGAGCGCCTGTCCATAGACCTCAGCACAGCGCTTGCTGGCCCCCATGAGGCTGGAAGGGTTAACGGCCTTATCCGTCGAAATCATCACCATCGCCTGCGCCCCTGAACGCTCGGCCTCGTCCAGAACAATACGGGTACCCACGACGTTGGTCAGCACACCCTCGATCGGATTTGATTCCACGATCGGTACATGCTTGAGCGCGGCGGCATGGAAAATAAGTGCTGGCCGGTATTCCATGAAAATTTCGGAGATCCTGCCGCGATCGCGCACATCAGCAATAATCTGATGCCGGTGAACCGCAGGATATCGCTCTGAAAGATCCAGGTTGATCTGCCACAGCGCATACTCGCTGTTTTCAATCAGCAGAATGGTAGCAGGTCTGAACGAAGCGATCTGTCGCGCCAGTTCAGATCCAATGCTGCCGCCAGCCCCCGTTACAGCGATGACCTGACCAGCAATCAGGCGGCTCATCCCTTCGCTATTCAACGCTACCGGAGGTCTGTTCAACAGATCTTCAATGGCGACGGGACGAAGCTCAACACTGTCTGCGGGCTTCAGATCAGTCAGAGAGGGCGTTCTCTGAACATCAACACCATAGTCACGCGCCACTTCGAGGATACGGGACAACGGAGCGCCCCGCAGTTCGGACGTGGTGATAACCAACGTATCTGGCAGACGCCCCGAGGCTGACATCTGCTTCAGAATTTCAGGCGTTTCATCAATCGTTCCAAGAATGGGACAACTGTGAATGCGTCGCCCTGCCTGCTGCGTTCCCCCCGTCAGAAGCCCGACAACGCGACGTCCCGCCTGATGATCCCGCTCCATTGCGCGAATGAAAAGATCCGCTTCGTGATCAGCGCCAAGTAACAGCACGCGCTCACGCTCAGCGACCATAAGGCGACGGCGCGCTGTGAGCCGCCAGAACATGCGTAAAGCGCCCAGGCATGTCAGGAGGACCAGCGCATGAATGACGGGGAATGTTGTGCTTGGAAGCCGGTAGCCAGCCAGGTGCAGCAAAGTTGAGAACAGCGTGGCACTGACAACTGACGCGCAGGCAATATTAAAGAGATCGGAAAGACCGGAAAACCGCCAGTATTGCTGTGCCATACGGAAAGGCAGCCCGCTGACGAGGAGCGTAATCCCCCCGCCCGCCACAAACCACAGCGGATGCAGCAGTCCTCCGTGAGGGTCAGCCAGCCAACGTGCCACAGGGGCTGCCGCTGCGGACACGACTCCATCCAGAAGAACATTGAGAGCGATGCGTCTCGCCTGTGCGGTCGTGCGACCTGTACGGCTGATAGCGCTAGACGGGGCCGGAAACTGAGGGCCAGAAGATGGTGTGACTTTCACGTCTCCCTTATAACGCCAAAACCACTGTTCCCATAAAGTCCGTCCATGCCCTTTTCTTTGTCGTCCTTTCTCTCCGGTCTTACGCTGCTGGACTTGTGTGCCGCAGTCCTGTGCACGGTCCTGATCGTCCTGATGATTCAGGCCGGAATTATGGACACTCCCGTGCACCGCAGCTCCCATACGCGGCCAACACCCAAAGGCGGAGGCATCGGCATTATCGGAGCTTTTCTGCTCTGCGCGTTACCAAGCCTGTTTCTCAAAGGGCAGCCCATCCTAAATCCGTCCGTCATCGGGATACTGGCCGGCGTTATTCTACTCGCTGCCGTTTCTTGGCTGGACGATCTGTATTCTTTCAGGGCGCGTTACAAGCTTGGTGCACAGTTCATGGCCGCCTTTTTGGCCGCGGCTGGAACGGGCGCATCTCTGCCAATGATGGGGATTTTCATCCTGGGGGCCGTGTTTATCACCAATGCCCTCAACTTTATCGACGGGATTAACGGGCTAGCCTCAGGCACGATGATGATCGCCGCAGCCCTTCTGGCGTCAGCAGGGATACAGCCTGTTATTTTCGTGCTGTTCGCGGTGTGCCTTGCAGCATTTCTGCCCTGGAATTTTCCCAAAGCCCGCATTTTTATGGGAGATGTTGGCAGTCAGGCAGGAGCGCTTGTCATCGCCTGGGGGGCCATGCAGCCTCTCCATACTTCGGCGCTCATCGTACTCGCAGTGCTCTCAGGCGTGCTGTGGGATGTCCTCTTTACGCTGGCTCGCCGCACGCGCGCAGGTGATCGACTGACCGAGGCCCACCGTGGGCATCTTTATCAGCTCGCGATCCGCTCAGGACTGCCAATGCCGCTTGTAACGATTGTATATTGGGGATTTGCACTCTGGGGTGCAGTGGCCTGTCTGGCCAATGAGTGGCTCGTAACTGCCCTGCTCATTCTTCTGCCTCAGCTTTGCTGGACAGGATATATCTGCACGCGAGCCAGAGCCCGCGTGCAGGATCGCTGGTAATCAGCCAGCGCGACGTGTGCTGATACGCTCGACAGAAGCAGCTGCGCGCTCTGCACGAACCGGACGGGTGCCGGAAGCTTCAGCCATGACAGCGCGCATTTCACGAAGGAAGGAAGAACCCTTCAGCGTGCGCTGCACGAGGACGGAACGACGATCCAGCGGATCAACCTTACGACGTGCCAGATCCAGCTCACCCAGACGGTCCAGAGCGCGTGTAATAGCAGGCTTGGACACCTTGAGCTCTGAAGCCAGACCACGAACAGTGTGTGCACCGTCACGCAGGTAGCAGGTCAGGAACACAGCAAGCTGGCGGGCAGACAGATCAGGACCATCACGGCGCACCATGGAGACGACGGTGTCGCACAGAAGGTGAAGCATCTGGTCGTTGTTAGCCTGAGGCATTTCTCTCTCCTTAACGGTCTGCCCTGCCTGTTACCCGATCGAGTAACAGGAAAAAGAACATTCGAGCCTTGCCGGCCCGAGGGGTTGCATCTGTGGCTCACCCCATCATGGGATTGAGCGTTAGTCTTCTACATCTGGTGTTTTGAAACGCATCCGCAAGTATGCGGGTTTCAAAACGATTTATGCTGCGGCTAGCAGCTTTCGAACATGGAAGGCCGTATGCCCTATCAGAAGCAGATTTACACCCCATAGTTTTAAGACAATCATATTACGGTTCGTTAAGGATCACCTTCCCGTCAGGTTCTTCACTTCACGAAGACCTGCCAATGTTTGTTATCATTTTAAGAAGCGCACGAAGTGCCAGCGTCTCGCCGCCCTCTGGCCGCCCCGGAGAATTGGCGTCATTCCACGCGTAAGTGTCTATATGCAGCCAGTTTTGTCCGGCAGGAACGAAGCGCTGAAGGTACAAAGCGGCTGTAATAGCGCCCGCCATGGGCTTGGATGTAATATTTCCGACGTCGGCTATTTTACTATCAAGCCATGCGTCATAGCCATGCCAGAGTGGCAATCTCCACAAAGCATCTGCAGTATCTGAGCCCGATTCGAGCAGTAATTGAGCCAGTTCATCACTGTTACTGAACACAGCTGGAAGGTCTGGACCGAGAGCTACGCGCGCAGCGCCGGTCAGGGTTGCAGCATCCACAATGTAATCTGGGGCAGATTCAGCGGCTTCCGTTATCAAATCGCACAACACCAAACGCCCCTCTGCATCTGTGTTGCCAATCTCGACCGTTTTTCCGCTTCGCGTCCGCAGAACATCGCCAGGGCGCATGGCATGGCCAGACACACTGTTCTCAACACATCCAAGACGCAGTTCCAGATCAACATCCAGTTGCAGATCAATCGCCGCGCACATCACGGCCAGAAGCAGAGCGGCGCCACCCATATCTTTTTTCATCCGCAGCATGCCTGCTGCGGGCTTCAGGTCGTATCCCCCCGTATCGAAGCACACGCCCTTCCCAACAAGAGACAGACGCGGCGCGCCTTCACGGGCTTTCCAGCGGGCCACAACAACAGCAGGCTTGCGCTCAGACCCCTCACCCACCTCTGCCAAACAGGGATACGCGACCTTCAGGTCATCGCCCTCAACAATGCGAACGTCTGCACCACGATTTTCCAAAGCCCGATAAGCCGACAGCGCCAGATCTTTCGGACCAAGTAGATTGGCGGGCGTATTGATCAGATCCCTGCCAAACCAGTTTGCTTTCGCATAGGCAATAACGGTAGTCGCGTCATCCGGCACAACCAATCGCGTGGTGAATGACCGCACGACCCCGACACGATATTGATATGTTCCCATGGCGAACCCGAGAAGAGCAGTCTCCTGAACGGCGCTTTCCATCCCGTGCAGCAGAAGGCTCCAGTCACCCTCCGGAAGGATCGTTCCCAGCACGCCAAAGGCTGTCGGGTCATTCAGGCGCCCCTCATCGACACAAAGCAGAGCCGCTCCAGCACCACCGTCACCGGGCAGAAGCGTGAAAGCGCCATCTTTTGCTTTGAACCCCTGCGCCGTCAGAAAAGATGCGTGCTCGCCCAGAAGACCGGCAATCGTCTTGTCATCCTGCACCTTCACCAGATGCACAACGCGGGGTGTTGGAGCCTCGCTGGCGGAAACAAAAGGGAGCTGGATGTGAGAACTCATGAACCTCTTTCCTTAAAAGATCGAACCTTTTGGCTCGAACGCTTGCTTTTGTTCCGCAGGCACCCGACCATTCACACATGAAGGGTGCACACCGCGGTAACCATTCCGCTCATCATATCATGCCAGCAAGCGTCCGTGCGGCACTTGGCCCAACCAATACGGGCAAGACGCACTATGCTCTGACTCGCATGATGGCTCATTCCTCCGGCATCATCGGTTTTCCGTTGCGCCTTCTTGCGCGCGAAAACTACGAACGTCTGGTCGCGGCCAAAGGGGAGCGTTCCGTCGCCCTTATAACAGGAGAGGAAAAAATTATTCCTCCAGGAGCGCGATGGTTCTCCTGCACGGTCGAGGCCATGCCGCTGGACCGAAAAGCCGAGTTCGTGGCTGTCGATGAAATCCAGCTCGCGTCTGACCCGGACCGTGGACACATCTTTACGGATCGTCTCCTCCACGCCCGGGGAACCGTAGAGACACTCTTCCTGGGTGCGGAAACAATTCGTCCGCTGCTGCAAAAGCTGGTGCCCGGAATCGAAATCGACACACGCACACGCCTGTCGAGTCTTGTCAGCACCGGACCAACGAAGCTTTCTCGCCTTCCACCCCGATCGGCCATCGTGGCTTTCTCGATGTCAGAAGTTTACGCTCTGGCCGAAGTCATACGACGCCGAAGAGGTGGTTGTGCTGTCATTATGGGGCAACTCAGCCCACGGACGCGAAACGCCCAGATCGAGCTCTACCAGAACCGGGAAGTCGATTACCTGGTGGCCACCGATGCCATCGGGATGGGGTTGAACATGGATGTCGACCATGTTGCGCTTGCCCAGCTTTCCAAATTTGACGGCACAACACCCCGCCCGCTCTTCCCGCAGGAAATAGCACAGATTGCCGGCCGTGCTGGCCGTGGCATGAAGGACGGTACATTTGGCACCACGGCTGATTGCCCGCCCATGTCTGCCGCGACCATAGATGCCGTAGAACAGCACCGCTTCGATCCGATTCAACGGCTATACTGGCGCAATCACGCACTGGATTTCAGCAATCCCCGGGCTCTGCTCGCAAGCCTTACGGTCGCGCCGCCCTCCCGCGGCCTGATGGCAGGCCGCGTTGCGTCTGACGTTATAACCCTTGAATCCCTGATCCTGGACCCGGAAATTCGGGAGGTCGCCAAAGGAAAGCGTGCAACCTCTCTTCTCTGGGAAGTCTGCCAGATCCCTGATTTCCGCAAACTTGGCGATGACAGCCATACACGGCTCTGCGCACGCCTGTTCCTGCACATCCTCAAGGATGGCGCTGTTCCGGCAAACTGGATGGAAGGACACATCAAGGGGTTTGCACGCACCGAAGGTGACATTGATACCCTGATGCATCGTCTGACAGGCGTACGGGTCTGCTCTTATGTAGCCGCCAGAACAGAATGGAGCCGTCACTCATCCGTCTGGCAACAGCGCGCCCGGGAAGTGGAAGACCTGCTTTCAGACGCACTGCATGAGCGCCTGACGTCCCGCTTTGTGGACAGGCGCGCCACGTCCCTGCTTCGCCGACTGGATGCTGAGACAGATCGTAATCGCCTGTCCGCCGTAACAGCCGATGGAGAGGTCATTGTTGAAGGCCACAGCATCGGTAAGATCCGTGGCTTTTCTCTCCAAACCGACACCACAAACGGGCCTGATCATCAGATCGTTCTCAAAGCCGGACGCAAAGCGCTTCTGCAGGAAATTCCACGTCGGGTCCGTCTTTTTCAGGAGACGCCAGATAGTGCTCTGTCCCTTGAAACAGAAACCGGCATTCTATCGTGGAACAACATCCCCCTCGGCCGATTGACGGTTGGAAAAACGTTTCTACAGCCAGCCGTCAGATTGTTTTCCGCTGAGTTCACTGACACCAATCAGCGAATTCAGGTCGAGCAGCGCCTTCTCCGTTATGTAGACAGCACACTTCAACGGGAACTCTCTGTTCTCTACAAAGCACAAAGCGCCGTAACGGATCAGCCTCAACTCAGAGGCATTCTTCATCGATTGCATGAAGATGGCGGTATCTCCTCTCTCCTGCCGTCAGATCAGTCCCTTCCGCCACCAGCTCAACGCGCCTTGCGGAGGCTCGGCGTGGAAGTGGGTCGTTTTGCCGTTTTCTGTCCCGCACTTCTGCGCCCACGCGCATCGGCCCTTCTGACACTTCTCACACAACTTCGCCTTGGCCTTCCCCTGATGCCCCCGCCAGCCGGTCGTGTCTCGTTGCCATGGCATATGGTGGAAGGCGTTCCAGGCTGGCTGCAGGCAGCCAAGACAGGGGTTAGACTCGATATCGCCGAACGTATTGTGAAAGAGCTGGAGCAGTTGACCCGCAAGCGGGATCATCCTGCTCCCGTCGGTCTCGCCTCACGTCTTGGAATCAAAGCCGATCTTCTTCCTGAGGTTCTTGGTGCCCTTGGCGTTGCCCACAAACCACCGTGCTCTCCCAGCCAAACGCATGCTGGGCCACCTGCACCACTGATGCTCCTGGCTGACCGCCGCAATCGAGCAACACGCAGAAAGGCCAGACCGTCAGGAGCGGCCAGCAACGCAAGACGCCCCATTGTCCGACCAGACAGCCCTTTCGCCGCCCTGGCCATTCTGAAAGATCGTGCTGCCCCATGAGTGATACCTATCAACGCTTGGATCAGTGGCTTTATTATGCCCGCGTTGCCAAAACACGCCCGCTCTGTGCAACCATTGTCAGCAAAGGGCGCATCCGGGTAAACAGACAGCCCACCAGCAAGCCGCATGCCAAACTCAGGGTAGGTGATGTGGTGACCCTGCCGCCTCTCAGCCCCGGTGAAGACGTGCGTGTCTGGCGCGTTCTGGACCTCGGGGAGCGTCGGGGCCCCGCGAAAGAAGCATCCCAGCTATACGAGATCGTGAGAGAAGAGCCTAAGAAGCTTGCTTCCTAGGCCAATCCTTCGCATATCATCCCGCACAATATGAAATTGGGCCGCACAGCCGGGCCCGAATGAGGATCGGAGACACCAATGAGCTATGTGGTCACGGAAAACTGCATCAAGTGCAAGTTCATGGACTGCGTGGAAGTTTGCCCCGTAGACTGCTTCTATGCCGGAGAAAATTTCCTCGTCATTAATCCGGACGAATGCATCGACTGCGGCGTTTGCGAACCTGAGTGCCCGGCAGAAGCCATCTTCCCGGATAGCGACAACCGTGCAGCTCCATGGATCGAGATCAACTCCCGTCTCGCCGCCCAGTGGCCGAACATTACCCGCAAGGGCGAACAGCCAGCTGACGCGGAAGAGTGGAAAGATCAGCCGGGCAAGGCAGCCATGCTGTCCGAGGCTCCCCACAAGGACTGAGACGCCTCTCCCACCAAGACACTATCAAGCCCGGCCATTGTGCCGGGCTTTTTTATTGCGCCTGCCACCCCCTGCTCAGTTGGAAACTGCGAGGGCATTAAGGGGGGGCACCTGAGTACCGATCAGGACAGCAGACATAAAAAAAAGCTGACAGGATTTCTCCTGCCAGCCTTTCCTGCCGTGATCCCAAAAGAGATCTTAGCGGGACATCATGTTGATGGCCGTGTCATGCATGATGAACAGCGTGCCGCCAATAATGACGATGACTGATACTGCTGCAAAGATGAAGCACATCAGGTTCCAGCTCTGCTCGTTGCTGGTGTTCATATGAAGGAAGAACACCAGGTGGACTACGATCTGAACGACCGCAAGAACACCGAGAGCTGCAAGTGCCATCCCCGGGGCCAGTGCGTGTGTCATGACTGCTGCGAAAGACGCAACAGTCAGGACGACCGCAAGAACGAACCCGATGATGTAAGACTGATAGGAGCCGTGGCTACCATCGTGGGTTGTATGTGCCTGGGCCATTACATCACACCTGCGAGATAGACGAAGGAGAAAACACAGATCCAGACGATGTCCAGAAAGTGCCAGAACAGGCTGAGGCAAGTCAGCTTGTCCATCATCCGCGGAGACAGATCCTGCGGGCCCATCATCTGGACCATCAGAACTGCCATCCAGATCAGACCGCAGGTGACGTGAAGACCGTGCGTACCAACCAGCGTGAAGAACGCGGAGAGGAATGCAGAACGGTCAGGACCATTTCCTTCTGCGATCATGTGGGTGAACTCAGTCACCTCAAGACCAACGAAGGAAAGACCCAGAACGAACGTCACGGCGAGCCACAGAAGAACCATCCCCTTGTTCTTTGCCAGCGCACTGAGCGAGGCAAAGCCGTAGGTGATGGACGAGAACAGCAGGATAGCCGTCTCGATCCCGACATTCGTCAGATCGAACAGTTCTTTCCCCGAAGGGCCTCCGGCGTACTGGTTCCGGAGGACTGCGAAAGCAGCAAAGATCGACCCGAAGAGAATGCAGTCGGTCATCAGGTAGAGCCAGAAACCGAAGACGTTCGGGCTCTCGTGGTGATGCTCGTGATCGTGACCGTCAGCGTGTGCCAGAGGCGACATGGTTGCTTCGTGAGCCATTAGCTATGCCCCCCTTACTCTGCTGCCTGAGCAGCGGCGATACGACGGGAATAGACTTCCTCGTTGTGCTCGATTTCGCTGACAGGGACGTAGTAGTCGATATCACGGTTTGCACTGCGCATGATCATGGTGGCAGCGATACCGATCAGACCAAGACCAGCCATCCACCAGATGTACCAGATTGCACCGAAGCCCAGGATGAAGGCGAACGCACCGATGAAGGCACCAGCAGCGGTGTTCTTCGGCATGTGGATCGGAGCAAGTGGCTTGTTGTGTGCACGACGGCCAAGCTGCTTCTCGGTGTGGAACGTGTCCAGACCGTGAATGTCCGGGATCACTGCGAAGTTATAAGCCGGCGGCGGAGAAGAAATGGACCACTCCAGCGTACGGCCACCCCACGGATCGCCCGTCAGGTCGAGGTTTTCCGGCAGGTTACGGTCACGGATGGAGACGTAAAGCTGCGTGAGCTGGCAGACGATACCCAGAGCGATAACAACCGCACCAGCTTCTGCAATCAGCAGCCACGGACGCCAGTCCGGATTGTCGTAGTGGTTCATACGACGCGTCATGCCTTCGAGACCGAGGACATACAGCGGAACGAAGGCAAGATAGAAGCCAACGAACCAGCACCAGAACGCGCGCTTGCCCCAGGCTTCGTTCAGCTTGAAGCCGAAAGCCTTCGGGAACCAGAAGCCCATACCTGCAATGTAACCGAAGTACACGCCGCCGATGATGACGTTGTGGAAGTGGGCAATGAGGAACAGGGAGTTGTGAAGGATCCAGTCAGCGGCCGGCATGGCCATCATGACGCCCGTCATGCCACCGATGGAGAAGGTGATCATGAAGCCGATCGTCCAGTACATCGGAGCCGTGAATTCAACACGTCCCTTATACATGGTGAACAGCCAGTTGAAGATCTTCACGCCAGTCGGGACTGCGATAACCATCGTCATGATACCGAAGAAGGTATTGACGTTGGCGCCTGCGCCCATGGTGAAGAAGTGATGCACCCACACGACGAACGACAGCACCATGATGGAGCACGTAGCGTAAACCATCGTGTTGTAGCCGAAGAGCGGCTTGCGGGAGAACGTTGAGGTAACTTCAGAGAAAACACCGAAGGCCGGGATGACCAAGATGTAAACTTCCGGATGGCCCCAGGTCCAGATCATGCTCAGATACAGCATGACGTTGCCGCCGGCATCGTTCGTGAAGAAGTGCATGCCGAGGTAACGGTCGAGGCTGAGCAGTGCCAGCGTAACCGTCAGAACCGGGAAGGACACCATGATCAGCACGGTCGTGCAGAACGCTGTCCAGGTGAAGACGGGCATCTGCATCCAGCCCATGCCAGGAGCACGCATCTTAACGATGGTCGTGAAGAAGTTCACGCCCGTCAGAAGCGTTCCGACACCGGAAATCTGAACGGCCCAGATGTAGTAGTCAACGCCGACGCCCGGGCTGAACTGCATCTCGGACAGAGGCGGGTAAACCAGCCAACCACACTGAGCAAACTCACCGATGAACAGTGAAAGATTGATCAGAAGGGCGCCGACCAGCGTCATATAGAAGCTGAGCGAGTTCAGGAACGGGAACGCAACGTCGCGCGCACCGATCTGGAGAGGCACCACCAGGTTGAGCAGCCCCGTCATGAACGCCATGGCCATGAAGAAAATCATGATCGTGCCGTGAGCGGAGAAGATCTGGTCGTAGTGGTGTGGCGGAAGGTAACCAGGGTTACCGGCATAGGCCAGCGCGAGCTGGGTACGCATCATGATGGCGTCCGCGAAACCGCGGAACAGCATGACAATTGCCAGGATGATATACATCACGGCAAGGCGCTTATGGTCGACTGTCGTCAGCCATTCACGCCACAGGTAACCCCACTTACCGAAGTAAGTAACGGCACCCAGCACGGCAAGGCCGATGACAGCCACACCCAGGAATGTGCCGACAAGGATCGGCACATCGAAAGGTATGGCTGAAAGGGAGAGTTTTCCGAGCATCTGTCGGTTATTCCTTCATGCCAGTGTCGGACGGTGCAGCGCTGGAAGCGGACTGCATATGCATGACCTTGCCCGTCGTCTTCTCAACCATCATGCCATTGTTGTACTTGGCGACGATGCCGTCGAAGAGATCCGGCTGGACATGCGCGAAGTACTGAACCGGCGCAGCTTCCTGCGGGGCGGAATACTTCGGATATGTCGTGTCATCGAGGTTTTCGCTGCCGCTCTTCACCTTCTCGACCCAGGCGCTGAATTCTTCAGGTGCCATGGCGAGGGTGCGGAACTTCATGTCAGAGAAACCGCGACCACTGAACTGGGAAGCTTCACCCAGATAATCACCGGACTCAGTTGCAAGAAGATGCAGCTGCGTCTGCTGGCCTGGCATGGAGTAGATCATCGATCCCAGACGCGGGATGAAGAAAGACGTCATGACGGTGTCAGAGGTGATCTGGAAGTTCAGCGGCGTGTTCGTCGGGACATCCAGCTGGTTGATCGTTGCGATCCCCAGATCCGGATAGATGAACAGCCATTTCCAGTCGAGGGAGACCACCTGCACGTTCAGCGGCTTGACGTTGTCAGCCGTCTGAATCGGGCGGTACGGGTCGTAAGCGTGAGTGCTGTACCAGCTGATCGCACCGAGAGCGATAATGATCAGGGAAGGTACGCCCCAGATAATATACTCAATCTTCGTTGAGTGATCCCAGGTCGGCAGATACTCGGCCTGGGTGTTGGAAGCACGATACTTCCAAGCAAAGTAAAGCGTTGCGATACAGGTCGGAACCACAACAAACATCATGATGACAAATTCTGCCACCATGACATCGCGGTTCATTTCTGCGATCGGACCGCGCGGCTGAAGCAGATCAACCGTGCAACCCGATAGCATCAGCGCCGGCAACGCTGGGAGATATCGCCAGAGTTTTTTCATCGGTCCTGCTTTCATCATCCGTTCCGGCATGGAGTATTCGCCGGGAAACGGTTTGACACGATAAGGGCCGCATCAGAGCTGCCGAACGCTGCCATAGTCTGCTGCCTTTCTCGTTCGTATCCTGACGTCAGGAACCGGATCAAAGATCCGACCCTGAAATTCATTCAGCATGGGACACGACTGTCCCGGTTCCTCAGGTTTTTTCTGCCTGAATCGCCCGGAAGACAAGGCTTATCACGGATTTCGTGAGGGATGGGGCAGCCCCCTGTCAAACCTACAAATGGCTGTTTTTCGCCACATTTGATTTCATTATAAATTACATTAAACGATAAAGTTACAACTTTTTAATGTAAACCTTTCCGAATGAGACGGAAATAATTCAAGACCTTTTTAGTCCGTAAACAAGAAAGGGAGCGACATTGACTGTCGCTCCCTCTGGAAACTTTCGAGTAACGTGAATGTACTGTCAGTCGCTATTACTGGAGCGAACACCTGTGAACTGAATAAGAAACTGAAAGAGGTTCACGAAATTGAGATACATCGACAGCGCATCGTAAATGCTTAGTCTGGCAATATCATCTGAAGACGCGAACGACATATATTGCTGGTAGTTAATCTTGATACGCTGGGTATCGTAAGCCGCGAGACCTGTAAAAAGAGCAACCCCGATTAGAGAAACAAGCATTGCCAGTGGTGCACTGTGCAGGAAGATGTTCACAACCATCGCAATCATGAGGCCAATCAGGCCCATGAAGAGAAAGGAACCGAGTCGAAGAAGGTTAGCTCCGGTGGTGTATCCCCACAGAGCCATACCGCCGAACATCGCCGCACTGATGAAGAAAGTCCGCGCTACGGAAACACCCGTATAGCTCAGCAGCAGGCTGGCCATGCTGGCCCCCATCGTCGCGCTGAAGAGCAGGAAGATCGCCTGCACCGCAGGGCGCGACAGCCGGTTGATCCCGAAGGACAGGACCATCACAAACGCCAGTGGCGCGAAGATCATGATGCCGCCCAGGAAAGTAGGCCGCAGCACAAAGGCGCCTGTTGAGGTTTCTGCGATGTGGAAGAACAGCGCGCGCAGAGAGGTTTCCGCCACGCCATAAGCAACGAGCCCCGTAACAACGAGGCCAATCGCCATCCAGTTGAAGACGCGGCACATATAGGCGCGAAGACCGGCATCAAGACTGCCTGCGCCCGCCTGAGTGCCGGCCCTGCCGAAGTTGGAATTAAAAGCCATGACACCTTTTCCAGTAAAAGGCCCTTTTAAAAAGGGCGCTTGACGAACCTTGGAAGCTCGCCCGTACTTTCCCTGAATGTGGGGCTTTTCACTGTACGGTCAAGAAGACCCTTCATATCTGTGTTTCATTTCCTCGGGAAACGAGCCTCTTGAGACTTTTTGTCGCACTCGACCTCTCCCCCTCCCAGCGCGAAGCGCTTGCTCTCCTCCGTGGAACGCTTCCTGGCGTGCAATGGGTACCTTCGGAAAACTACCATCTTGCCTTGCGCTTTATCGGCGAAATTACAGATCGGTACGTGATGGGGGAGATTGATCTCGCCCTCTCCCGCCTCTCCTGGACACCATTCGAGATATCGTTTTCAGGGGCTGGCCTGAGAGAAGGCACGACGGCTGACAGCCTGACGATTGGCATTGAACGATCTACTGCACTGGAGACACTTCAGGCGCAGGTAGAAAAGACCCTTCGCAAGGCGGGATGTCCCCCTGCCAAGCGTCGCTTCCAGCCCAGTGTCACGCTAGGCCACCTCGCGACAAGCCAGAGGGCCGATGCGGCTCGCTGGGTTCAGAGGCATAATCTCTTCAGAAGTGAGCCAATGCCTGTCGAGCACGTTACGCTCTTTGAGAGCCTGCGTGGCTACGACCAGCACGTTTATGTCGCGCAGGCCGAATATGCCTGGCACCCTGAAATGCCCCTTCTTCCTGAGGATGAATGATTTCAAGCCCAACGACACAAGATCGTCTCACAGCCCTGGTCCGCGAGGTTCGTGCGTGCAGGGTCTGTGAGGAGCACCTTCCACTTGGCGCACGCCCGCTGATCCATGTTTCAGCAACCTCCAGGCTTCTGATCGCGAGTCAGGCGCCTGGAACCAAAGCCCATTTCAGCAACACATCCTTCAAGGATCCGTCCGGAGTTCGCCTCAGAGAATGGCTTGGCCTCTCGGAAGAGGTATTTTACGATACCCGGCAAGTCGCAATTCTGCCCATGGGACTTTGTTATCCAGGGAGACTCCCAAAAGGAGGAGACTGCCCGCCGCGCCCGGAATGCGCGCCAATCTGGAGGAAGCGGGTTTTGTCCCTCATGCCCGCTCTCCGCCTTACATTATTGGTTGGCAGTTATTCCCAGCATCACGTCTTGGGTCGCGGGTCAGTCACGGAGCGCGTCAGGAATTTTCGCCATTATCTGCCTGAGAATTATTTTCCACTGCCTCACCCATCATGGAGAACGGGTGTTTGGGAAAAAAGGGCGCCCTGGTTTCAGGAAGAAGTCATCCCTGCTCTCCGGGAACAGGTTCAAAAGATCCTCAGTTCCGATTGAAATATCAGTGTCGAGCTAGACGTAAAGTATCAACAAGAACGCCCTGTACGCCTGAAATAAAAATCTGGATTCCGATAGCCAGAAGAATGAGCGCGGCCAAACGACTGACAATTCGCGCGCCAGTGATGCCAAGCATCGAAACGATCCGCTCCGCATAGGCATACGCGATGGCAACGACGATGCCCATGGCAGTCGCCGCTGCTGATACGCCCATATAATAATCCGGCGCGGGCATATGGGGTGGACATGAAGAACTCAGAGCGATTGCTACGGAAATGCTCCCTGGTCCTACAGTAAATGGCATGGCCAGCGGAAAGAAAGCGCGTTCTTTGAGATCAGGCGCGGCAACGGTTCGACCGCCCTGAAGCGCCTGCTTTTCTTTCCGGGCCTCACTTGTCTCCGGCTGCTGCAACATGACCCACGCGCGCGAGGCCACAACAAGACCGCCGGTAATGCGCAGGGCATTCATGCTGATGCCAAAGAAACTCAGAATCCAGCTGCCAAACCAGATGGACACCAAGAGGATCGCCAAAGAATTCAGCGCGACAAGCCGCGCCAGTTCGATAACCTCTTTGCGTGTCCGCCCCTCTGTCGCCTGAGCGAAAATCAGAGACGCACCGAGGGGATTAATGATCGAAAACAGTGCTGGAAATGCAATCAGCCAACTGTTGACCGCATTACCCAGACTGGGAGGCAGGCTCATGACCCTGCTGTGCCTGAGGCGACGTCGGAACGACACGACGCCCGCTTTTTGCGAGCGCGCCGCTCTTCTCCCGTGAGGAATGCCCGGATCATACGATAGTCCTCGGAAAAACAGCAGATCGTGCCTGCCCGGCCTTCCAGACACACCGTCAGACCAAGATCGTTATAGACCGCCATCAGAGACTGGCCAACACGCACAAAAGCAAGTTTTCGGCCTTCCTGACGCGCAAGATCTCTCAACCGCCAGATGGCAGCAATGCAGTTCCGCTCGGCACCCGCCGGATCTCCGAGGCCAATAATGAACTGACCCGTCCGGAAAAAGGGAATAGCTGCGCGGCCTGCTTCATCATGCAGCAAACCACTGGGACGACGCGGGCCCAGTTCCTGCAAAGCATGAGACAGGCTTCGATAATGGCTTTCGTTCTCCGCATTCCACGCTTCGAAGCGGATGCGCGTTCTGCGCATACCAACCCAAAGAGCGAACAGACCGCAAAGCGCAGACAGGCCCAGAAACCACCGACCGACCGCTGTGTGCGCATCATAAATCATGGAGCGCCACCAGATGGGTCCCAAATGTCGTTGCACGGCAACCCAGCCGACCCCAACAAGCCCCAGCGCCCATAAGGACATTGGTGCCAGCATCGCAGGCGTCAGGGGAGCCACAAGAAGATGTGCCCTGCGATAGTAGCAGTTCCGGAAAGGCGCGATCAGTAACATCACGAGCCCCAGCGCAACCGGAGCTTCCCAGGGGGCATGTCGCAACACAAGCAGGACGACTGATGCGCCCAGAACACCGAGAGAAACCTTCCATGCAAGCGCGACGCGCTGGGACAGCCCCATGGCCAGCCCAACAAGCGCAACACCAGACACAGTAAGGAACAAATCCGCAATTTGCGAAACTGCAGCGCCAAGAGAGGTGCGCAAAGGCGGCAGCTCAGCGACCAACGCATAAAAAACGAGAAGAATTCCGGCTACAGCCTGAACGCTGGTTGCAATTGTGACCGAAAAATCCGCTTCGGACTCTCGTACAACCTGACTGGGGCGAATACGCCGTGGCGCCTGTCCCGCAGAGACAAGCGCCTGCTCTCCCCGCAGAAACAGTTCATGCCCGGCAAACATCAGCCCCGCCATGACCAGCGGAATAATGTAATAGAAGAGGCGGAAAACAAGGATCGCGCCCATGATTTCCGGCACCGGAAGATACGGCCGCAATGCCAGAAGCATGGCACTGTCAAAAACGCCGAGCCCGCCCGGAACGCTCGCTACCAGCCCCGCTGTGTAAGACGCGATATAAATGGCAAGGAATGTCCCGAAGCCAAAATGGGCTTCCGGAGGCAACGGCGGCAGTACGCTATACGCAATCAGAGCCGTTGCAGCCATATCAGCCGCACTAACTGCAATCTGTGCGATCGCTATACCCGTGCTGGGAATTTCAATCTCGTAACGCCAGATTTTTACATGCCGGCGGATACGAGAAAAAACGACATAAGCAGCCAGAATACCCCAGCATCCAAGACCAGCCAGCCGCAGCAGGAAAGCGGGCAGATGGGACAAAACCGGAATGGCGTGCGGCTCAATGGTCAGAATACTTCCGACCAGAGCCAGCGTTCCCAGAAGATAGGTTGCTGAGCAAAAGGCAATGATCTGTGCAATATCCGCAGGCGCGACACCCCAGCTCCGATAAAGCCTGAACCGCACTGCAGCACCCGAAATCGCGGCGCATCCAAGATTATGCGACAGGACGTAAGAACAGAAGGCCGCAAAAGAAGAGCGCTTGAAAGAAACATCAGCCCGGACATGCAAGCAGGCCAGGCGATCGTAAAATGACAGGATAAAATACGACAGGAATGTCGCTCCGGCTCCTGCCAGAAGCGCACCATCCGGAATATCGCTGAGACTTCTGGCAATGTCCCGCAGGGAGAGATTGCGCAGCTCGCGCCAGATCACCACAACAGCAGCAATCAAGAGCACGAGCCCGACAATTGCCGGGGCACGTGTCAGCAATAATTTCCAGCGGCTTTTGACAGGCCCGCTCTCGTCTTCCACGTCGAGAGCAAGCCCATCATTTTGCCAGTCGTCTTCCCGAGGCGGGCACATCGACGTTAGGCCTGAGGCGTCCCGGCAGCCGGGCGAGCCAGTGCACCCCTGATCAGGGCTACGGTCTCAGGCAAACCGAAGAGGGACGCGAAAATGCCGAAGCGTGGGCCTTCGCTCTGACCCAAAAGCACTTCGTACAGACAACCGAACCAGGAGCGCAGCTCAGACTTCTCAAAATAGCGCTTGCCCACCTCGAACACGACATCCTGCACATCGCCAGGAGACGTATGAACAGGGAGCTTTTCCAGAGCGACAGCCAGGTCCTCCAGACCCTTCCGTTCAGTCTCAGACGGATCACGATAAACCTTGTTCGGGTACACCTGCTCCTGGAAGTACGTCAGAGCGCAACGAACAAGCTTGTCGACATACGGATGCGTTTCTGGCGACAGCGTCTCGTCATAGCGACGCAGGAATTTCCAGAGTGTCTCTGGATTGTCCGCATTTGCCACGTTCGCGAGGTTCAACAGCGCTGTGTAGGAAACCGGGCTGGTATCTTCCGGGCGCACCGTTCCGCCGTGAATGAACCAGACCGGATTTGCCATCAGGTCTACCGGTTCCTGCGTCTCAGCCTTCTGAACGAGTGTCAGGTAGTCATCCGTTGCACGGGGGATAACGTCAAAGAACAGACGCTTTGCACGCGTAGGCTGCTGGTACATGTACTGGCCGAGGCTTTCCGGCGTGCCGTAACGCAGCCACTCCTCGACAGACAGGCCATTGCCTTTTGACTTGCTGATCTTCTGACCCTGAGCATCAAGGAACAGCTCATAGGTTAGTCCGGCAGGCGGCTGCTTACCCAGAATACGGCAGATCTTCGAAGACAGCTTCACGCTATCAATCAGATCCTTGCCGGACATTTCATAATCGACACCCAGAGCATACCAGCGCATGGCCCAGTCGGCCTTCCACTGCATCTTGGCGTGTCCACCGAAGACGGATGTTTCAAACGTCTTGCCCGCTTCATCTTTCCAGAGGACCGTACCGGCATCCGGGTCCACCTTGATGATCGGGACCTGCATCACCTGCCCTGTTTCAGGGTGGATCGGCAGAACAGGGGAGTAAGTCGCGCGGCGCTCCGGACCAAGTGTCGGAATAATGGTCGCAACAACTTCATCATGCACTTCGAGCATCCGCCGAAGTGCAGCATCAAATGTCCCGCTCGTATAATAGTCTGTCGCAGATGCAAATTCGTAGTCGAAGCCGAAACCGTCAAGAAACTGGCGCAGGCGGGCATTATTGTGAGCGGCGAAACTTTCGTATTCACCAAATGGGTCGGGAACGCGCGTCAAAGGCAGGCCGAGGTGCTTTGCAAGGAGTTCCTGCTGCGGCACATTCGTCGGAACCTTGCGCAAGGCATCCATATCATCCGAGAACGCCAGCAGACGCGTCGGCCGGCCTGTCAGAGCCTCAAAAGCCTGCCGTACCCACGTCGTACGGGCCACTTCGCCAAACGTGCCGATGTGTGGCAGCCCGGACGGGCCATACCCGGTCTCAAGCAGTGCGGGCACTTCTGGAGCGCGCGCGCCAACATGCTCGGCAATTTTTTTTGCCTCTTCAAACGGCCATGCTTTTGGAAGCGGCGCGTCAGATGCGAGGGACGGGATGATATGTGTTCTGGAATTGTGCATGATTATCGGAAAACGTAGGCAGACACGTATCGCGGGTCAAGCAGTACGAGAGCAAACGAAGTTTCTCCAAGGCCCCCAAACCATGACGAAATGTGTCAAATTTACTTCCAAACCGATATGACAGCCCAAGCCTCTTCATTCTTTCACGGTCTGTTCTTTAAAGCACTCGCTCGCTTCTGCCCTTCCAGTTAGACTGACCGCAATGCCGCGCTCGCCATCTTTCCCATCTCCGTTTGACGCACCCGCTCTTGTCGCGAGACGAGGCCTGTCCTCTCTCCTGACACCCGATGGTGAGCTTCTGGACCTCCCGGCCGATGAGGTACGGGAAAGACTGGCGCAGCTTCCGCCTCCCCTTCTCGTTCATGGCCCGGCCGCCCTGCGCGCCCTTGATCTCACACCGCTATCCCAGCCTGTCCCCTGGTTTGATCTTCTGGATCTCTTTCTGTTCGTGTGTCCCGCAACAACCGTTGCGCCTACCCCGCGCGGACTGGCGATCGCTCTTGGACTGACACCGCCAGAAACCACCACGGCGGATCTCCTGCCGCTGCTCTGCGAGACCCTGCTCGGCAAGTTACGGGAAAAAGCTGATACTCCTGAAGGAAAGCGCTTACGGGCCCTCCTGCTCCCGCTGACGCGCGCTGGCTGGATCTGGAGTGGCGAAGTCGCGGATGCCATCGGCACAGCCTCCGACCCAGGCAGTGCGCATCCTTATGATGCCGTCCGCGTCTGGCGCCGCCTGCCACGCTGGGAAGAAACAGCCCCTAGGCCGGTTCCCGGCAGCCAGCCCGTTTCACCGCAGGCCGCGCGTGAAAGACTACGCCAGATCCTTGGCAAAAATGCAGAAGCACGCCCCGGACAGGCCGACTTTGCGTCTGTTGCCACTGCGGCTTTCGAGCCACGGGAAACGCTCGGATCGCCCAATGTCGTACTTGCTGAAGCCGGAACAGGCACGGGGAAAACCCTTGGCTATATTGCGCCCGCAAGCCTGTGGGCTGAGCAGAATGATGGAGCCGTCTGGGTCAGCACTTACACGCGACATCTTCAAAGGCAGATCGAGCAGGAACTTCATCGCCTCTATCCCGATGGAGCAACGCTGAGACAAAAGGTCGTCGTCCGCAAAGGACGTGAGAACTACCTGTGCCTCCTGAATATGGAAGATCTGCTCAATGCCGCCACCTCTCGGGGAAATGACGGAGCGGCAGCCCTGCTTCCCCTCAGCCTTCTCGCACGATGGGCTGAAGCGAGCCGCGACGGTGATCTGATGGGTGGCGACCTCCCAGGATGGTTCGGCGATCTCTTCGGCCAGGGCACGTTGCACGGTGTGGCAGACAGGCGTGGCGAATGCATTCATGCGGCGTGCCCGCATTACCAAACCTGCTTCGTGGAACATGGTATTCGTCGTGCCAGACAGGCAGATCTTGTTGTGGCCAACCATGCGCTTGTCATGTCGCAGGCGGCTTGGAGCGCCCTCGCACCTCCCGGCCTCCCCGATGAAGATGCGACGCCAACGCGATATGTTTTCGATGAAGGACATCACGTCCCCGAAGCAGCAGACAGCGCATTTGCCATGGTTCTGTCAGGGCTTGAAACAGCCGAACTCAGACGTTGGCTCCTGGGCGCAGAAGGAAGCCGATCCAGAGCACGCGGACTCCTGCGGCGGCTTGATGATCTGGTTGAACGTATTCCGACAATAGACGCCCCACTTCATGCCGTGCTGCAAGCTGCCCGAGCGCTGCCAGCTCCGGGCTGGAGCGTAAGACTGAAAAACGGAATTGACGCGCCGGTTCCGCAGGAAGACGAAGCACCCGCGTTTCTTCCGCTCATGGCCCCCGAGCCGGAACTGGATAACCCTGCCGAGCTGTTTCTTCAGGCCCTCGACCATCAACTCAAAGCGCGACGCACCCAAGGCCCACAACAGGACACCACATACATCTCCACCGAGTGCGATCTGCACCCCACGAATGATACAGTGCGGACGAGCGCAGAAGACTTGGCCAGAGCATTGCGGCGCCTGCAAACCCCACTGATCCAGCTGACAAAACGACTTGAAGCAACGGTAGACGACGATCCGGAAATGGAAGCCCCCACGCGCCAGCGGATCGAGGCTTTCATCCGGACTTTGCACCGTCGCGCCATCAGCCGCGTTACAGGCTGGATCGGAATGTTGGATGCCCTTCAGACGCCCCCCGAACCTGACCTGACACCCGTCCATATTGATTTCATCCGGACTGAACGTCTCCCCAGAACACGTGGGGCACAGGGGGACCATGACGTGGGCCTCTATCGTCACTGGCTGGACCCGACAATTCCATTTGCATCGACCATTCAGACCCCGGCTCATGGTCTGCTTTTGACATCTGCCACATTGCGCGATCAGACCGGCTCAGAAGACGGAGAAGAAAGCTGGCACGCAGCAGAACTGCGGCTTGGGGCCACGCATTTCATGAAGCCACCAATCCGCGCTTCACTCATGAGCCCATTCGATTACGCCAAGCAGACGCGCGCTTATGTTGTGACAGACGTTTCCGTCGAAATCGCGTCTCTTGCCCATGCATTTCGGGCACTCTTCGAAGCAGCGGGCGGAGGAGCTCTTGGGCTTTTCACGGCAATCCGCCGTCTGCGCGAGGTCCATCGGCGCATTAACGAGCCGCTGGAGGCTCAGGGCTTCCCAGTATATGCCCAGCACGTTGATGCCATGGATAACGCAACACTCGTCGATGTCTTCCGCACGGAAACCCACAGCTGCTTACTGGGTACCGACGCCATGCGGGACGGGGTGGACGTGCCGGGGGAAGCCTTACGTATGGTGGTGTTTGAAAAGACCCCCTGGCCCCGCCCCGATATTTTGCATCGCGAGCGACGCCGCCTTCTCTCGGAAGGACGGCCCGGTGATTATGATGATCGCATTACCAGAATGCGCTTGAGACAGGCTTTCGGCCGCCTGATCCGGAAAGGTGATGACAGGGGTGTTTTTGTGATGCTCGATCGCAGAATGCCCTCACGCCTTCTCTCTGCCTTCCCCGCAGGTGTCGAAGTCCGGCGCCTCAGTCTGGCAGAGACCATCAGTGATATTGCGGAGTTTCTCACTCCGTCCTGATCCAACCATTTCGAAGACAGTGAAACATAAAAAAAGGCGGTGGAAATTCCACCGCCTTTTTCATGTTCCCGGAAAACCCGAGGATCAGAAGTTCACGCCTGCCTGCAGGAAGACGTAACGTCCCATGTAGAGGTTGCCGTACAGCGCGGCTGCACTGTTGTCCGTTGCGCTGGCAACAAACGGCGGCTTCTTGTCGAGAAGGTTGTTCACACCACCCTCGAAGTTCCAGCTCTTCCAGCGATAGGACACCGTCACATCATGAGAGAAGATGCCCGGGGTGCTGGTACGGCCATAACCGTTGGCACGCTTCAGATCTGTCGTGCCGTCGTTCCAGACCATGCCGCCCATGTACTGCATCATGTACGTCACGCCGAACGCACCATGCTGCCAGCCAACCGTTGCGTAATCACGAACGCGCGGGTTGCCATTGCCGGTTTGATACATCATGCGACCGGCATAGTTGTACCACTGACCGCCAGCTTCGTTCTGCTGCAGGTAGCTGACGAGCTGCTGGAAGTTGTTGGACAGCGTCAGGACATCGTGCTGCGTGACACGGATACGGTAGTCGAGGTCGAAGTCGATACCGCTCGTCTTCAGGCCACCAATGTTGTCATACATGGACGTCACAGCATTCAGCTGCCCGGTGCTTGCAACACGGGTAATACGATCACAGTAAGACGTGTTCGTGCCCGTATAGCACTGGTCCATGATGTACTGGCTGCTCAGGTACGTGATCATGTTCTTGAGCGTGTAGTGCCAGTATTCAACGGACGCAGACAGACCCGGGATCCAGCGCGGCGTGATCACCGTACCGATCGTGTAGGTCCGGCCCGTTTCAGGACGCAGCTTCGCGTTACCGCCATACAGCGTCGGTGCCTGTCCAGAGAAGTTGGACGAGAACGTGCTGCTGTTGATGCCCTGACGCGCACAGTTAGCTGCTACGACAGGAGACTGCGCACCGTAGGATGCGGCCTGTACGGAATCACACGGATCGGTCGCTGAAGCGTAACCCAGGGACTGACCACCATACAGCTCATACACGTTCGGCTGACGATAGGACGTGCCGAGTGTTGCGCGGAAGCGGATGTCCTGAATCGGTGCCCAGTTGATGGAGACCTTCCAGTTCTTCGTGCCACCAAACGTATTGTAGGCAGAGTAACGACCCTGACCGTCGATCGTCAGATCCTTGGCGAGGAAAGCGTTATGCAGCAGCGTTGCCTTGCCTTCGATGTAGCCTTCGGAAACATTGAAGCCACCGCCGGTGTAGGACGCAGAGTTCGTCAGCGTCTGGCCGGATTCAACCAGTGCATCCGGGTGATAGGCAAGCTGCTCGCCACGGTGTTCCATACCGAGCGCAAGACCCAGGTCGCCACCGTTGTTCCATGGCATGTGAACAACATGGTTGTTGTTGATGCGCAGGTTCAGGTCACGAAGCTGGTAGTAATAGTGATCGTGCGACGTGTAGTTGGAATAGGCTGCGGCTTCCGGTGAAAGCTTGCCGAACGGGTTCGACAGAACGCAACCTGCAGCAGCATTACAAACAGACGGATTGTAGCTCAGCGTACTGTCGGAATCACCCGGGGTGTCCTGCTGCAAGCCGTATGTCTGTAGAAGCTTGGAGTAGTTACCAACGCCAGACGTCTGGGACATGACCTGGTTCCAGCCGTAAGTGTAGGACAGATCGTAATTCCAGCCGTGGGTGATTTCACCCTTTACACCAGCAATACCCGTGTACGTATCGGTGGCCGTTTCGCTGCGGCGGTTGCCCCACTCACCCATACGCTTGGACATGTAGGCGTCTTCACCCAGCGTATTTCCAGGATAGTTCTCCGGAACATACAGCGCGGTCGGCAGCGTGGACGGATAGATGCTGCCGGCAACGGGGATCGGCGCCATCGTCGTGGACGAATTACGATGGGCGTAGTTGAAGTTCAGGTACGGCGTGAAGTGGCGGTTGATGTCATAGTGAGCATCAAACGACAGCGTCCCGTTCGTCAGGGAGTTCGTCAGGTTCTGGTCAGCACCATAGTTGTAACGATCAGCCTTCGTGAAGGTGCGCAGGGCGCCGCTCTCACTACCAACATAGTTACCGGTGCTGGTCTGGAAGAGACCACCCGTCGGATAGCCCGAACCAAAGGAAAGATTGGCCGGGTTGATAGGGTCGTTACCCTGAACCGGGGTCGCCCAGGAGCGGTTAGCCTGCTTGATGCCGCTCGAGGTCATGTAAGACCCGAAGAGCGTTACGTTGCCCTTGCCATGATCGAAGTTCCAGCCCTTGTAGCCGGAGATCATGCCTGTCTGGCCGTCGCCATGATCCGTTCCGATGCCGCCACGAACCGTGAGGTTGGCGTCATTGAGGTCATGACGGAGCTTGATGTTAATAACGCCGGAAACAGCGTCAGCACCGTACAGCTCGGAACCGCCATCCTTCAGGATTTCAATGCTGGCAACCTGATGAACGTTGATCGTGTTCATGTCGAAGCAGCTGTTGTTGCCATTGATGGCAGCACGCTTGCCGTCGACCAGAACCAGAACGCGGTTCTGTCCAAGGTTACGCAGATCCATGCAGGAGGAACCGCCCGTACCATTGGTCTGGCTGTTTGTCGTTCCACCCGAACCCATGGACGGCAGACGCTGCAGGTAGTCACCAATCGTGGTGGCACCCGTCTGCTCAATCTGCTTGCTGGTCACGATCTGGACCGGATTGGCATTGGAGTTGTTCGACGTGCTGAGCGCCGAACCCGTTACCACAACGTTCTCGGATCGATTGGAATCGATGGAACGCAGAGCACGTGTATTGCTGACCGCAACAGGCGCAGCATACTGCGGAGCGGCAACCTGACGGGTTGCAGCAACCGGAGCTGTCGTTGCAGGCGTCGCAGCAGAACGCACCGGACTATGTGTCACAGTCTTGTGGCGCACATGTGAGGACGTGGTTTTAGCGTGATCGGTTGTTGCGGCCTGTGCCGCGCCTGACAGCGCACCCACACCCATAACCGACGCGCAAAGTAGCATATTGCGACGCGATACGATCATAATAAGACGAAATCCTTCTAAAGGCAGTGACGTCCTTTAGACATTTCATTGCGAAAGTGTCACCCCAACTTCCAGCGAGTACGATCGCTCCGTGATGGTTTTGTGACAAGCGTTGCATAAGGGTCACATATGTGTCGGACGCATATCAAAACAAGTCAAAAAAAAGCCGCCCCACCCTGAGGTGAGACGGCTTTTTTTGTAATTATTCGACATATTCCCCAGCTTTTTAAAACCGGGGAATCTGAAGCGTTGGATCAGAAATCCATGTCGCCCATGCCGCCCATGCCACCTGGAGCAGCCGGAGCCTTCTTCTCAGGGCGCTCGGCAACCATGGCTTCCGTCGTGATCAACAGACCACCAACCGAAGCGGCATCCTGCAGAGCCGTACGGACAACCTTCGTCGGGTCGATAATGCCTGCGCCAACCAGGTCCTTGTACTCAGCGTTCTGAGCATCAAAGCCGAAGTTGTAGGTGTCGTTCTCGAGCACCTTGCCAGCGATCACGGCGCCGTCTTCACCAGCGTTCTCAGCGATCTGACGCAGCGGCGTCTGAAGCGCCTTGCGAACGATCTCGCCACCGATCCGCTGATCGTCGTTATCGAAGGTCAGACCCTTCAGAGCAACGGAAGCGCGGGCAAGAGCCGTACCACCACCCGGGACGATACCTTCTTCGACAGCTGCGCGGGTTGCGTGCAGAGCGTCGTCAACGCGATCCTTGCGCTCCTTCACCTCAACTTCACTGCTGCCACCGACGCGGATGACGGCAACGCCACCAGCCAGCTTTGCAAGACGCTCCTGAAGCTTCTCACGATCGTAGTCAGAGGTTGTTTCTTCAACCTGAGCGCGGATCTGGTTGCAACGACCCTTGATGTCGTCGCTGTTGCCAGCGCCTTCAACGATCGTGGTGTTTTCCTTCTCGATGTGAACCTTCTTGGCGCGGCCCAGCATGTCGAGAGTAACGGATTCCAGCTTGATCCCGATGTCTTCGGAAATAACCTGGCCACCCGTCAGGATTGCGATGTCTTCCAGCATGGCCTTGCGACGGTCACCGAAGCCCGGAGCCTTGACGGCAGCGATCTTCAGGCCACCACGCAGCTTGTTCACGACCAGCGTAGCAAGTGCTTCGCCATCGACGTCTTCAGCGATGATCATCAGCGGACGGCCGGACTGCACAACGCTCTCGAGTAGCGGCAGCATTGGCTGAAGCGAAGACAGCTTCTTTTCATGGATCAGGATGTACGGCGCATCGAGATCAGCCGTCATCTTCTCCGGGTTCGTCACGAAGTACGGGGAGATGTAGCCGCGGTCGAACTGCATGCCCTCGACAACGTCGAGTTCCGTGTGCAGGCCCTTGGCTTCTTCAACCGTGATGACGCCCTCGGAGCCGACCTTCTGCATGGCAGAGGAGATCATCTCACCGATTTCACGCTCACCGTTGGAAGAGATCGTACCGACCTGAGCGATTTCCTCCGGGGAGGTCATCTTCTTGCTGTTCTTCTTCAGCTCTTCAACAACGACGAGGACAGCCTTGTCGATGCCGCGCTTCAGGTCCATCGGGTTCATGCCAGCTGCAACAGCCTTGGCACCTTCACGGATGATTGCCTGAGCAAGAACTGTGGACGTCGTCGTGCCGTCACCAGCCAGATCGTTCGTACGGGACGCAACTTCGCGTACCATCTGAGCGCCCATGTTCTCGAACTTGTCAGCCAGTTCGATTTCCTTGGCGACAGACACACCGTCCTTGGTGATGCGCGGTGCGCCGAAGCTCTTGTCGAGAACAACGTTACGACCCTTCGGGCCCAGCGTTACCTTGACGGCATTTGCGAGAATATCAACGCCACGCAGCATACGGTCGCGGGCGTCGGCACCAAACTTAACTTCCTTGGCAGCCATGTTCTTAATCTCCTGTTGAGGTTTTTAACGAGAGGAAACGGGGACGGCTTTTCAGCCGATCACACCCATGATGTCGCTCTCTTTCATGATCAGCAGTTCTTCACCGTTGATCTTCACCTCGGTGCCGGACCACTTGCCGAACAGCACCTTGTCGCCTGCCTTGACGTCGAGAGCCACGATCTGGCCCTGCTCGTTCCGGGCGCCCGGGCCTACGGAAACGATCTCGCCTTCGGTCGGCTTGTCCTTGGCGGTGTCAGGGATGATGATGCCGCCAGCGGTCTTTTCTTCACCGGTCAGGCGACGGACTACAACGCGGTCATGCAGGGGACGAAATGTCGTCATGGATCGCTCCATTTTAGGCCGTGCCCTTCTACAAAGCGACGCGGCCGGGTTACGCGCTCAATTACTGCAGCGCAGTTGGCACTCCCATATCGAGAGTGCCAAGAGAGGTAGTGCCGCCACCCGTTTTCGTCAAGAACCATCGCCCTCGGCAGAAAAAAATTTCTTTCCGTCCAACAGGGCTTCGGAACGCCTTTTCTCCAGCATATCCGCCATTTTCTGGCCTTTCGTCCGGCCATGAAGACGACGATTGGTCTCAGCTTCCTTCGCATCCTCTACGGACTTGCGGCGTTTGCGTTCCCGACGGAGATTGATGACGTCGCTCATGGCATCTGCCTTTCCGGCGTTACAGAGACTGGACAGAAATCAATGGACCACAAGCATTCCCAAGAAAAGACCGAGGGCCACATGATCCGCCTCACAGCGGCAGACGGCCACGAATTCGAGGCATGGGAGACGGGCTCCCCCGAGTCCACACGCTCCATTGTCGTCGTGCAGGAAATTTTTGGCCTGACCGGGCACATCAGGGACGTCTGCTCTGATCTGGCTCAGCAGGGCTTCCATGTTCTCGCCCCTGCCCTCTTTGACCGCGTCAAACCCCACACGGTTCTGGCGTACAACGAGGCAGGCCTGAAGGAAGGGCTGGAATTTCGAAGCGGCATTTCTCCAGATCTGATCCAGCAGGATCTGGAAGCCTGCGCTCAAAAACTGAGACAGGATGATGGTCACCGCCCAGTCGGGATTATCGGCTTCTGCTGGGGCGGCCTAATCGCCTGGCTTGCTGCGACACGGACGCACCACTTTAATGCCGCCGTGGGATGGTATGGTGGCGGTATTGCCAACCATTGTGACACAGCCCCGCACTGCCCGACGCAGCTCCATTTCGGCGGAGAAGATGCGTCTATTCCACCAGGCGACGTTCAGAAAATTCGCGCAAGCCGGCCGGAAGTCGAGGTCTTCCTCTATGATCAGGCCGGGCATGGCTTTGGATGCCCCGAACGCTCCAGTTTCAATCAGGACGCCCGTGATCTGGCCTGGAGCCGGAGCGTCGCGTTTCTGAAGCACCACATCAAGCGTGCGTGAGGCCTGACATGGAAGGCATTGCAGGAAAAATTGTTCTCATTACAGGCGGCAGCAGCGGCCTCGGTGAAGCAACCGCGCGTTATCTCGCAGCACGAGGGGCTTACGTTGCTATCGCCGCCCGGCGCCGGGACCGGCTGGACGAAATTGTCTCGGAGCTCGAAGCACTTGGCCAGACAGCACGGGCCTACACACTGGATGTCACGAACCGCCAGAACGTTGCGGACGTTGTAAAAGCCGTTGAGCAGGACTTCGGACGTCTTGATGTCCTCGTGAACAATGCCGGGCTGATGGCGATTGCCCCCATGAAACGACTGATGGTCGACGAGTGGGACCGGATGATCGACATCAACATCAAAGGCGTTCTGTACGGCATCGCCGCAGCACTACCGATCTTTGAGCGTCAGAAATCGGGCCATGTCATCAACCTGTCCTCGGTTGCCGGGATTAAGGTCTTCGCCCCTGGAGGCAGCGTCTATTCAGGAACGAAGTTTGCCGTGCGGGCCATCAGCGATGGCCTCCGGCAGGAGGCTGGCAACGCGTTTCGCGTTACATCCATCGAGCCGGGCGCAGTGGAAAGCGAACTCAAAACGGGCAGCGGCGACACTGAAAGTCGTCAGCATGTTGAAGCGTTCTACAAGATTGCAATTCCGGCGGAATCCGTGGCGAGGGCCATCGCTTTCGCCATCTCACAACCTGACGACGTGGACATCAACGAGATTGTCCTGCGCCCAACCCTTCAGGAGTTCTGATCATGAGCAACAACCCTCTCGAAGCAGATCCAAAACGTGACGCAGCAATCCGCCGCGAGGCCAAATTACTTTGGGAAGCTGACGGCAAACCGGACGGCGGCCCTGAAGCCTATCTGGACAAAGCGACGGACCTGATTTCCATCAAGGGCGTTCCCGAAGGCACACCTGTTGAGGATCTCCCACCGCCAGAGTTGGCGGATGTTCAGATCGAAGATCCCCGCTTACAGGAAAATCTTGGGGAATTCCCAGAGCGTAGCACGGATCAGGGCGATCATCGACATTTTCCCGTCGCGGATCGAAAAGAAGAACGCGAGCTGCTGGATGATCCCAGCACCGATGCCGGTCAGCCGGGCTACGCTCAAATCGACGAGAAGCAGGAAGGGCGCTGATTGCCCTTCCCTTCTGCCGCCCGTTTTTACGCGGGCGGCAAGCCATTCAGGCTTTGTTCAGAACGCGACCTGCAACGGCATCCAGCTTGGCAACAAGAGCCGGATCGCGTTTCTCAGGTGCGGTGATAATCGCAAAATCGAGGGCACGCTCGGCGAAAAGATCAAGAGGGCGCTTCTGACCCAGAACCGGGATCACAGCCTTCACGAGACGGCGGGCATTATCCGCATTCCCCTTCATGACCTTCACCACACCTTCAACCGTCACGCTGTCATGCTCGGTGTGCCAGCAGTCATAATCCGTGACCATGGCCACCGTGGCGTAGGTCATCTCGGCTTCACGGGCGAGCTTGGCTTCCGGCATGTTGGTCATGCCAACAACCGAACAACCCCATGACCGGTAGAGCTCGCTCTCGGCACGCGTCGAGAACTGCGGCCCTTCCATGACGATGTAGGTTCCCCCACGCGTCACCGGAATATCGAGCTTGCGGGACTCCGCTTCCAGCACATCCAGCAGACGAGCGGACACCGGGTCCGCCATGCCGACATGCGCCACACATCCCGTCTCAAAGAAGCTTTTTTCGCGCGCGAAGCTGCGATCAATGAACTGATCGACAAGTACGAAACGGCCCGGCGGCAGTTCTTCCTTTAAAGAGCCCACAGCTGAAAGAGACAGAATATCCGTCACGCCTGAGCGCTTGAGAGCATCGATATTTGCGCGGAAATTCAGACGTGAGGGCGGGATCGGATGACCACGACCATGACGGGGCAGGAAGACGCACTTGATGCCTTCAAACGTTCCGAAAAGGAGCTCGTCAGAGGTTTCGCCCCACGGCGTTTCAACCCGACGCCATTCCTTGTTTTCCAGACCGTCAATATCATAGAGGCCGGAGCCACCAATAACGCCGATAACCGGCTGAATTTCTGTTTCCGAAGACATGATTGTTCAGTCCGCCCCTGATGAACATGTTTGAGGACCGTTCAGGAACACGAGACGGAAGATTGGCGCAAGTCTCCGCTGATCCGTGTCCAAAAAAAATCACGCAGGCATTTACAGAGTGGCAAGATGCTCGCTGCCATCATCGCGCCACAGAGCGACAGCAGACATGCAGCCAGCCAACTGTTCGTCTTGAGCGCAATTTGCTAGGACACTCCGCGTAACAAGAATTCGTCCTTAGGATGGTAGGGGAGAGAAAAATGGACCAGATCAGCCCCGTTTTTGCTGAACTCGTTCGCCCGGATGTGCCTCATGACACGCTGAAGCGTGAGGCGAAGGCCTGGTTTGAATCTCTCCGGGACCGGATTTGCGCGTCTTACGAGAAACTTGAAGACGAAGCGGCCGAAGGCAATTCTCAGGTCCTGCGAGATCGCACACAACCGGGACGCTTCGTTCGCACGGCCTGGGATCGCCCCGATGGCGGCGGCGGCGTGATGTCCGTGATGCGCGGTCGCGTCTTTGAGAAGGTTGGCGTGAACGTTTCTACTGTCTGGGGCGAATTCTCTCCCGAATTTCGCAAAAACATTCCCGGCGCATCCGAAGATCCACGCTTCTTCGCAACGGGCGTGTCCCTTGTCGCTCACCCCTGTAATCCGCATGTCAGTGCCGCGCATTTCAATACGCGTATGATCATCACGACCAAGGGCTGGTTCGGTGGCGGTGGCGATATTACGCCAATGTTCCCAGACAGTGCCGAAGCCCGCAGTGACGCCGACTACTTCCACAAGATGTTTGAAGCCGCCTGCAACAAGCACGATCCGGAGCACTATCCGCACTTCAAGGAATGGTGTGACCGGTACTTCCATCTGCATCACCGCGACGAGCCACGTGGCCTCGGCGGCATCTTTTACGATCAGTTCTCGACTGGAAGCCTTGAAGGTGACTTCGCCTTCACGAAAGATGTCGGCATGGCCTTCCATGACGCCTACCCCGCAGTTGTCAGACGCCGCATGTTTAACCCGTGGACGGACGCCGACCGCGACGCTCAGCTGATCCGCCGCGGACGTTATGTAGAATTCAATCTGCTTCATGATCGTGGAACGCTGTTTGGCCTGAAGACAGGCGGCAACACCGAATCGATCCTGATGAGCATGCCTCCAGAAGTTCGCTGGCCGTGATGCTTCGTTCCCCGACCCGCCGTGACTGCCTGAAAGGGCTGGCCGTGCTCGGTGCCGGAAGCGCCATGTCCTCTCTGCAGGCCAGTGCTGCGGACATGCCTGACGCACATCTGCTCCTTGGTGGAACACTGGCGTCCATCCAGGGGCAGTTCGGGGAACTTGCGGCTGGCGTTATCTCCCGCACGCTGGGACTGGACGCCCCCCTGGAGATCACACCCGATATCGGTCAGGACGGAGTCCGCGCTGCCAATCTTTTTGACGCTAACAGCGCCCCGGACGGAAGCACGGCCCTCATTGCGCCGGGAAGCGTCCTACTGGCCTCACTAACCGGTGACTCTCGCGTCCACTATGATTTTGCACGGTGGATTCCCCTTCTGACGGCTCACACGACAACTGTCGTCATTGCGCGTGCAGAACTGCACAAAACGCTCCGAAGCCGCCTAAAGGGTTTCTTTCACGATCATCCGGTTCGACTGGCCGTTTCTCGCCCAACGGGAACGGAACTTGACGCCCTTCTTGGCCTGACGCTCCTTGGCCTGCGCCCTATTCCGGTGTCTGGGTTCAGCCGAACGGAAGACGCACTGGAAGCACTCGCGAACAATCAGGTCGATGCCGTTCAGCTGCTCCCTTACACGCTGGATGTGCCGGTAGAGACCATTCTCGCCAAGTTGCCGCCCGGTACAGCGCCGCTCTATCATACAGGCGACCTGTCAGACACAGGGTCAGATACGATCCCGAATTTTCTGGAGGCCTATCAGGAGGCTCGCCGCCGTCCGCCTGAAGGAGCACTATACAGAGCCTGGCAAGCAGTCTCCGCAAGTACCTATACAGCTCTGACGGTGGCACTCCCGATGCTCACTCCACCAGATATGGTCAAGAGCTGGAAGCAGGCCTGCTGGGACGCAGCGGTAGATCCAACCGTGCGCCACTGGGCAGAAAAACATCATTTCATGCTGGCTGCAGGCGACAATGCAGCGCCATTCCTGTCCCGGGCAACGCCTGATATTGGCGCAATTCTTGCCCTTAGACGCTGGATTGCCATGAATACACCGCGCTGGCGTATCGGCCAGGAAACGCGACCGCTCTGACCTTTTACCGGCGCTTCGTCCGCAGCAAAATTCGGACGGAGCCATGGTTGGCAGCATGAGGGTGGACAACGGCCAGCACCATGGGTCGGATGTCCGCTCTCTGAAGCCAGAGTGGCAGCTCCCGACGGATCAGTCCGCTCGTGGCGCCACTCCCCAGCCCTGTCACGACTTCAACGCACCGCCAGTTTCGTGCTTTGGCGCGATGCATGAAGTCAAGCAGGCGCTCAAAAGCGTCCTGCACAATATATCCATGCAGATCCAGCTTCGCATCGACCTTGAGCTCCCCGCGGGAGAGGCGCTTCCAGCTCGTATCATCCAGACCAGGTGATCGAACACCGACCCGCAGATCCTGCGGTCTGGGTCGACGAAGAACCGGACGCGCCAAAAGAGCGCGGAATGACAGATCCTGTTCAGCGGGTGGAGGCGGAACAAGCGGAACCCGAGCGGGCTTTACCGCTTCGACTTTTGGTGTGGGTGGCGGAACGGGTTTGGATTTGGGTCTGGAAGGGTGTAGCGGCACGATGTCGCGCACGACCATGCGCCACAGGCTTTCCTCCTCCTCTTTCAGAACCCGTTTTGCCACCAAAGACCCCACCCGACCTGACTCAGTCTTGCATCCCGCAAATAACCTGCACTGCGTGTAACTGTTTCCATGCCGATCGAACAATGGAAAAGACGTAATTTCAGGCCTCTCGCAATTTTGGCATCAGGCTCTTCTTCAGAACGTTCGGTCCTACAACTTTATGACTGGCTAAGGTGGCACTGCCCGCTCACGAGAGATCCGAACATTTCAGGCGCAGTATCAATTCAGAAAGAGACCATTATTTTTGTCCGAGCTGCGCCTTGTAGAACCGTCAGCAGCTTTCCCAAGTCTTCTCATGAAGGAGACAGACCGTGAGCAAACTGACCAAAGAAGAGCGAGACAGCCTACCCGACGATGACTTCGGCCTTCCTGAAAAAAGGGCCTACCCCGTCGACACAAAGGCTCGGGCACGAAATGCGAAGGCGCGTGCAACGCAGGAGCTTGAATGCGGTCTCCTGACGCCGGAAGAGAGAAATGAAATTGATCAGGCGGCAGATCGCAAATTACAGGAAGAATAATCCAGAATCAGAAACGGCCCCGAATTTCTTCGGAGCCGCTCGCTGACGTCATTGGAACATTCAGTTGACTTGCGCGCCCCGAAGCGGCGCATCTGCCGGAACATCCTTGAGCGGAATGCCCTGATACTTTCCTGTCAGAGTTTTCAGGAAGGCCACAATGTCCGTAACATCCTGTTCAGTGATGTCATGATCGGGCGTCTCATAACGGGCCATGGCACGAACCGCAGCGTCCAGCGTCTTTGCTGATCCGTCATGGAACCACGGACCTGTCAGCTCAACGTTTCGCAGGTTGGGGACCTTGAAGCGCTCACGATCAGACGGATTGTTCGTGAAAGCAAAGCGACCATCATCCACAGCCGTCAGCTTGGTGTGACGATCCTCGAAATACGGCCCTTCCAGACCCAGAATTTCGTAAGCGTCTCCACCGACCGCAACACCGCTATGGCAGCCCGAGCAGCCAATTGCCTTGAAGCGTTCATAGCCACGCTTTTCCTGAGCCGTAATCGCGTCAGCCTTGCCCTTCAGGTACAGGTCAAAGCGGCTGTCTGGAGTGATCAGTGTTTTTTCATATTCGGCGATCGCGTCCGTCACCGTGTTCTTGGTAATATCGTCCGAACCATAGATGGCCGTGAACTGATCAGCATATCCAGGCTCAGCACGCACACGATCGGCAACGGATGCCCAGTCATGGGATCCCATTTCCAGCGGGTTCATCACCGGGCCTGCAGCCTGCTCAGCCAGATCCTTGGCACGACCGTTCCAGAACTGACCGATATTGAAGACGGAGTTGTAAACCGTCGGTACGTTAATCGGGCCGGTCTGACCATTAATGCCGGTCGCCGTGGTCTGATTATCCACACCGCCCTTGTTCAGACCATGGCAGCTGGCACAGTTAAGCTGGCCATTGCCTGAAAGCTGCTTGTCGAAGAACAGGGTCCGTCCCAATTCAGCCTTTTTCCAATCTACGGCAATTGTTTCCGGGATCGGCTGAAGAACTTCGCCACGGAATTCTGGGGCCACGTCAGAGCTGGCATAATAGCGCTCACGCTGATCACGTACCCACTTCAGAATGTCCGCACGCTGTTTCTCGTCCAGATGAGCATGGGGATGCATCGTCAAGTAAGCCGCAGGCGGCATACGGTTCTGAACAATCACTTCCTCAATACGGGAAAGCTGTTCAACCGATGGGGGCTTGCCCTGCTGGAACGCTTCAATGATCGGCGCAAACTCAAAGTGACGCTGCCCCTGCTCCAGATCACGGCTCATAATCTGATTGGCGAGCGGCAGTTTGAAGTAGAATGGCAGATCGGCGTTGCGCGTGTGGCAGTAGTCACAACGGACTTCCTGAAACGCTGCAAACGCTGTCATGGCGATAGGGTCATGCCGTGTGGGGCTGCTCGCGGGAAGCTGCGGCGCACCAGCATGATCGAAATGCTCAAGATAGGTGACTGTTCCGCCCCAGGCGACAACGCCCAGTGCCACCAGACCGGCAATTCCTTTGGTAATTGTGCTGCGACGCACCGCAAATCTCCTCACTGTCACGAGAATGTGAGGTTTGGAGATTGTAACACAAGAAGTCAAAACGATTGATCCTGTCAGACCTACAGGTCTGACCGATCATTCGTCTTCCCAGTCTTCCTCCCGGGTCCCAATCGCAGCCCTGAGGCGCTTACGGGCAATGTTGACGTAACGTGTGTCCTTTTCCACGCCAATGCCGGACAACCCCTTGCGTTCCGCCGCAATCAGGCTGGTCCCCACCCCCATGAACGGGTCCAGCAACACCCCGCCTGGCTTGGCGCCATGCAACCGCAGACAGGCTTCCGGCAACGCGATTGGAAACGTCCCCGGATGGCTGAATTTTTCTTTTCGGCTTCGCACGGTCTCATAGGGAATGAACCACGTGTCTCCACGGCATCGACGATCCATCTCATGCTGTCGGCGCGAGATATTGCTTTTGTCCGTAAATGGAACGCCAGCATCCAACCGGGCAACTTTGACGTCTCCCTTTTTCGTCAGATGAAAAATATGCTCGTGATTACGGTTAACAAAGCGGGGTGAATTCAGCGGCTTGAAATGCCCATAGGTAATTTCACCCACCGAAATCGACTTGATCCAGGTGATATGGTTCTGAAGCACAAAGAGCTTCCGCAACCGGGACATCAGTTCGAACGGCAGCCAGGGCTGTGAAGACGATCCAGCGATATTCAGAAAGAACGATCCATCGTCCTTCATGATCCGTTTCACACTGGCGCAGACGTCTTCCATCCAGTCCAGATAGGCATCTTCCGGCAACTGGTCCTGATAGGTCCGATATTCGATCCCAAGATTATAGGGTGGAGACGTCACCACGACATCCACCGTCTGCGACGACATGCGCCGCAGAACTGTGGTGCAGTCTCCCCGGATCAGCGTATGGGCGCCGAGTGTTTCCCGGCGGCTCCGGATCATGGAGTGGACGAATCCACTGGAGGACGCGGCAACAGAATGACCATTCGGCCATTTTCATGCAGATTGCCGGCAACATACTGGGCAAAAGCACCCCACCCGGTGAACAGATCGGCACGTCCCGCCCCCTTGATATCGGTTCCGATATCCTGAGCGAACACGAGGTGCTGCCAAGGCGCTGGCTGGCCCTTTGCATCCGGAAGCTTTGTCTCAACCCAAAGCGGGGTCGCAAACGGCACGATCGATCGGTCAATCGCAACGGATCGCCCAGCAGTCAGCGGCACACCGAATGCTCCTGTCGCGCCCTGTGCCAGACTTCCCGTATCTTTGCGGAAGAAAACGTAATTCGGGTTACGCTCCATCATCGCCATCATGCGATCCGGATGCGCCTCCAGCCATGCACGGATGCTTTCCATACTGACAGCAGAGGGAGCCAGCTCGTTATCCTGAACCAGCACACGGCCAAGCGGGACATAAGGCTGGCCATTCTTGCCGTCATAACCCGCCCGGATCTGCGATCCGTCTGGCAGGATCAGACGACCGGAGCCCTGAATTTGCAGAAAAAACAGGTCCACAGGGCTTTTCAGCCATGCGATTTCCAACCCGCGCCCCGCCAGAGCACCACCGTCAATCTGGGCACGATCATAATACGGTTTGAGCTGACCGTTCTCCCAACGTCCCGTGACCATCTGACCGTTGGTTGCTTTGGCACGAACCAGATCTGCCGGGCGCCCATAAAGAGGCGTCTGATATGACCCCTCGCGCGTCAGGGATGCCTCAATCTGGGGTTCAAAATACCCGGTGTAAAACGCTTTGGTATCGGTCTCGTAGGGCTGGAACCATGTCTGCAGGTAAGATTTGGCATCCGCAGCACTCTCCAGTCCGGCGCACGCACCAGACCAGTCTCCAACCTGACGGCCATACGGAAGGATGTCTGCTCCCCCGAGAGGCGTTTCAGGCGGCAATTGCGTCAACCGATGGCACTCCTGCCGCAGAACGGGCAGGAGCGAAGCGAAATCCTCCCGATCCCACCCCGCGAGTGCATCGAAGCCTACAGGCGTCAATGAAACAGAAGATGACGGTTCATTCGACGTGGTGCACCCGGCCAACATGGCCAGGGCAGCCAGACTCAGCAGCTTTTTCATAATGGACGAACTATTTTCAGGCTGGGCGCGATGCCGCAAGACGCCACCGCGCGTCCGACGTCCCGAACTGACGTTCAAACAGCCACAGATCATGGAATTCCGTCACGGCATCCGTGCCCTGCACCGGGTCTCCGTTACGATCCGTCAGCATATTAACCTGACGGGACACAATCCGAACTTCGATTCGACCGATCTGGGCAGCCGCATCGTCGGTGGGAAGCATTGCATCCAGAATAGCCATACTTTCGATACCGCGCAGATCGCTGCGTTGTGTTTCGCCTGCTTCGGCGCGCACGTTGATCGCGGAGAGAAAGGCGTCTTCCGTCTCCGGTGTCATCAGACCTGACAGAGCCGCGCGGTCCCCTGCAGCGAAAGCCGGAACAATCTGGCGGAACGTGTTCTCAGCATCCTTAAGAAAAGCCTGAGGCGTAAAACCCGCATCAAGCTGGGTCATACGACCCAGTACGCTGCCCACCCGGGTTGCCGGAGCGGGAATGTCGTATTCGACCTGCGCCACGACCGTTTCCTCACCCCGCTGGCTTGTACCAGGCAGCGGTGGAGGCGTTGGACGCGCTGAAGCCTGCCCACCAGCAGCGAAAACCGGCGGACGCTCCTGACGCACACCCTGCATGCCAATGCGACGCCCCAGCACGCGGTACAGGCGAAAGCCCAAGGCAATCGCCAGAATTGCCAGCACCACGATGTCCCATGGGAACGCGTGGCCGGAATGGCCCATCAGAGCGGAGGGAAGATGAATGTCGTCAGAAGACATGAAGATTATGTTTCACACAGATCGTTGGAATTTCCGTTGTCTTACAGATAGGGCGACAGCGGACCAATCTCAACCTTCCGCATGCAGGAAGCCCGTCTTGGCGCGCATGACACATCATGCTACCGCCACTGTATCGCAATCGTTCCATCGCTATCCGCCTCGCGGATCCGGAGACCGTACATGTCCGAGAATACCACCGACAACACTGCACAGAACATGGAAGGCGCTCCGCCGCAGATGCCGCTTGCCGTCAATCTGCAGTACACGAAGGACCTGTCCTTTGAAGTCCCGGCTGGCGCTTCCATTTTCGCAACCCTGCGCGCTGCACCGCAGATCTCCGTGAACATCGATGTTCAGGCAAATCGCCTGGAAGAAGAGCAGCCGGTTTATGAAGTTGCCCTGGCCGTCCGCGCTGAAGCCGCAGAGCCGGCAGCAGAAGAGGGTGGAAAGGCTGGCCGCACAGTGTTTATTGCCGAGCTGACCTATGCCGCCATCGTGACTCTCGGCAACGCTCCGCAGGAACTCGTCGAGCCGATCCTGCTGGTTGAAGTGCCGCGCCTGATCTTCCCGTATGTGCGTTCCATCATCAGCGACGTCACCCGTGACGGTGGCTTCCCGCCGGTGGTTCTGCAGCCGATCGACTTCGTTGCTTTGTGGCAGGCCAAGCGCGCTCAGCAGTTCCCTGAGCCAGCTGGCGAAGCCTGATCCTTCAGGTGACGAAAGGCCCGAGCCGTTCCAGCGGATCGGGCCACTCCACTGCACGCCAGTCCTTTTCGGTCAGGCGTGCAGCGATGGCCTCTGACAGACAGAGCGCCCTCACACCGGACAGAGCATTTCGCTCCGGCGCTCCCAAAGCCTCCATGAAGGCTTCAGCCGTTTTTCCGGAATAAAGAACAACTCCTTCAACACGGTCGCTCAACAAAGCGTCTCGCGCAGCATCCGTGAGAGCTTGCCTCTTCGTCACTGCGTACGCGTCGATGCGCCTGGCCCCCAACGCCACTGCCAGGTCGAGGCCGTAACCCTTGCCACATGCCAGCATAAGGGACTGTCCCGTCAGGTTGTGACGACGGCAGAACTCCAGCAGGGCTTCAGCGTCGCCATCTGCGGCATGAACATTGGAAAAGCCCATGGCGCGAGCATGTTCAGCCGTTTTTGCTCCTACAGTGACCATCAAACGGTCTCGCGGCCAATTTTTGAGAGCGGCCAGCGCATTGGCGCTTGTCAAAGCTACAGCCGCGCAGTCAGTCACCGCTATAGGTTCGTAGGTCTGAATTTCCAGCATCGGGCAGGCAATCGCCTCCCATCCCTGACGCTGAAGGGCCTCCGAGGTAGAAGCCAGACCCGGCTCGGGACGCGTGACCAGAACAGCGCGCCGCGCCATGATCAGGCGCGTGTCATCTCGGCAAAAATTGCAGCAGGCGTATTGCGGCGCAGTTCGTCTGCCAGTTCCGTTCCCATCCGGGCGGCCTCAAGTGGCGCACCAGTAATTTCACGGCGGATCAGGAACGTTCCGTCTTCGCTCGCAACCATACCTGTCAGCTTCAGTACGCCAGCTTCAATTCTGGCATATCCGCCAATTGGTGTTCGGCAGGACCCGTCAAGCTCGGCCAGCAGAGCACGCTCCGCAGTTGAAACGGCCCGGGCTTCCGGGTCTTCGATGGCAGACAGAAGCTCACGCAGCTCCGTGTCACTCTCCCGTACCGTTACACCGACGATACCCTGCCCTGCGGCCGGAAGCATCTGGTCCGGTTCAAGAACGATATCGACACGATCTTCCATTCCGAGACGCCGTAGTCCAGCAAGCGCCAGAAGCGTGGCATCACACGCCCCCGCCTGCAGTTTGTCGAGACGCGTCTGAACATTGCCGCGCAACAGCCCAAATCGGAGATCCGGGCGACGGCTCAGCATCTGCGCCTGTCGACGGACGGACGCACAACCGATCAAGGCACCCTCTGGCAGGGACGCATACGGATCAGCCGGGTCAACTTTGGTGGACCGGTCACGCAGGATAATGGCATCCCGAGCGTCTTCACGCTTCAGCGTGCACGCCAGGACAAGGCCGGGAGGGAGATTGGTTTCGAGATCCTTGAGGCTATGAACTGCGAAGTCGATCCGGCCCGCTACAAGAGCTTCGTGGATTTCCTTGGCAAACAGGCCCTTGCCACCAATTTCCGCCAGACGCTGGCTGAGGTTACGATCACCTTCAGTGCTGATCTGATGTTCCTGGAATGCTCCCATGTCACGCAGGACCGGGCAAAAACGGGTCAGACGTGTCAGGAACGTCCGCGTTTGCCACAGCGCCAGCGGTGACGCGCGCGAGCCCACTCTGAGTGGGAGTTTGCGCTGGCCGGACGGGCTGGCGGCATGAGATCGGCGGACGGCTTCCGCCGCGACCTTTTGAAGGGCGTCGGAAGACAGGACGGAAGCATTCATGGACCGCACCTGTAGCTCATTCAGGCGGGGCTGTCATGATATGAGAGACTCGGTCATAATGCATGCCATGTCTGACCCTGCTGCATCCCGCCCCCTTCTGGCGATCGAAACGTCCTGCGACGATACCGCTTGCGCTATTCTGGCCTATGACGGCACCATTCTCGCTGAAGGTGTTCTTTCCCAGAACGATCACGCCATTCTTGGTGGCGTCGTACCGGAAATTGCAGCACGAGCTCATCTTGATGCCCTGCCCGCCCTTGTCCAGGCCGTGCTCGACAAGGCCGCCCTCACCTTGCAGGACATTGATACTTTTGCAGGAACGACTGGCCCGGGCCTGATTGGTGGGCTTATTGTGGGCAGTTCCTATGCAAAAGGGCTGGCTCTCGCACTGGGTCGACCTTTCATTGCAGTCAATCACATTGAAGGGCACGTCCTGACGGCTCGACTGCCGTCGCTTGAGGCCGATCTTCAGTTTCCATTCCTGACGATGCTGGTCTCAGGCGGTCACTGCCAGTGCATTTCCGTGGAACAGACAGGCCAGTACGTGCGCCTTGGCGGCACCATTGATGACGCCGCTGGCGAGGCCTTCGACAAAGTTGCCAAAATGCTTGGTCTTGGCTGGCCGGGTGGGCCTGCTCTTGAAAAACTGGCACAGGAAGGCCGCGCTGATGCTTTTGCACTTCCCCGCCCGCTTAAAGGGCGTGAAGGCTGCGACTTTTCTTTTTCCGGCTTGAAAACAGCCGTCAGCCGCCTGATTGAGCCCTTGGGATTAGGCGCTCTTCCGCGCCAGTTCGCTGCCGACGTCGCCGCATCCTTCCAGCAGGCTGTGGCAGATGTCATGGCAGACCGTGCGGAACATGCGCTTGCAATGGCGCCTCACACGACTGCACTCGTCGTCGCAGGTGGCGTAGCTGCGAACCGGACACTTCGCGGTGCACTGGAAACTGTCGCAGACCGCCACGGTATCCCATTTATCGCTCCTCCGCTGCGCCTCTGCACGGACAATGCAGTCATGATCGGCTGGGCAGCCCTTGAGCGCCTCCATGCGGGTGAGCATCCCAACGAAATAGATGTCGCAGCCCGCCCCCGCTGGCCTCTTGCGGAACGTCATCCCGCTCATAGCCCTTCCTGATTCCATAACCGGAACCCCTCTCCCGTGAACTACAGACACGCCTACCACGCCGGAAATTTTGCGGATTGCATGAAACACGCGATCCTTCTGGTGCTTCTGAAGTCCCTCGCGCGCAAGCCTGCGGGATTTTGTGTTCTCGATACACATGCAGGCTGCGGACAGTATGACCTGTCTTCTGAAGAAGCCCAAAAAACCGGCGAATGGAAAAGCGGGATCGGCCGACTTCTGGACTCGGAAGATCCGGCTCTTCAAGATTATCTCTCCGCCGTGCGCGATCTCGGCCTTTATCCGGGATCACCGGCCCTCGCTCGCCATGCGCTGCGCCCCCAGGACCAGCTTGTGGCCTGCGAACTTCACCCAGAAGATGTTCGCCCGTTACGTCGCCTTTTCCGGGATGATCCGCAGGTCTCCATTCATCATCGCAACGGTTATGAAGCTCTGCGCGCGCTTCTCCCCCCGAAAGATCTGAAGCGTGGTCTGGTTCTGATTGATCCGCCATTTGAGAAGCTGGACGACTTTACGCAATGTGCTGAGGCGATCTCGCTGATCCGCAATCGCTTTCGCGCAGGCATTGTCGCGGTTTGGTATCCCATCAAGCACCGCACCCCGGTTCGGGCATTTTACAATGCCCTGAAGGATGCAGGCATTCGCGACATTCTGGCGTGTGAATTTCTTCTGCGCCCGGCGTTGGACCCGTCTCGCCTGAATGGATGCGGAATGCTGGTCGTGAATGCTCCTTTCGGATTTGAAGAGGATGCCGCTCGTGTCCTGAATGCGTTGAAGCAGGGGCTTGCGACGGATGACCCGGAAGACGACATGCAGGTGCATATTGAACGTCTGGTAGAGGAATGAACATGAACGGGCGCCATATCGCAGTCATCGGCGCAGGCGCCTGGGGAACGGCTCTCGCATGTGCCGCGGCTCGTACCGGAGCACGCGTTACACTCTGGATGCGAACTCCTGTTCCTGATGGCGTCCGGGAGCTTCCTCGCTTGCCCGGTATCCAGCTTCCTGATGCGGTTACCGTTACAGGCGTTTTCCCAACACATGCGGACGTTGTGCTTCTGGTTGTGCCTGTTCAGACTGCCCGATCCGTATCCGTCGCACTGGAAGGTGTTCTCGCGCCAGGTGTGCCGGTCGTGACGTGCTGTAAGGGCCTGGAACAGGCGACCTCGCTTCTGCCGCTTACCGTACTCGCCGAAACGATGCCTGATCGGCCAACTGCCGTTCTCTCCGGGCCAAACTTCGCCATTGAAATCGCAAAAGGCCTTCCGGCAGCAGCGACATTGGCCAGCACAGATCTGGCGCTGGCAAAAGATCTCACCAGTATCCTCAACTCGTCATCGTTTCGTCTCTATGCCAGTGACGACATTGCGGGCGTGCAGCTTGCCGGAGCAGCAAAAAACGTTGTGGCGATCGGCGCGGGTATCGTGATCGGAGCAGGCCTGGGCGAAAATGGCCGGGCAGCCCTTATCACCCGGGCTGTCGCAGAGATTGCGCGCCTGGCCGAAGCGTTGGGCGGACGTGCTGCCACTCTGGCGGGCCTATCTGGCGTTGGAGATCTGATCCTGACCTGTACTGGGCGGGGCTCACGGAACTACAGTCTCGGTATCGAGCTCGGAGAGGGTCGCCCCCTGTCAGAAATCCTCGCTTCCCGTACAACGGTTGCTGAGGGCGTTTTGACCGCGCCGGCGCTCGTGGCGCTCGCTCACAAGATGGGCGTGCACGTCCCGATCCTTGAGACGATCACCCATCTGCTTTCAGAAAAACTTACACTGGAAGAAGCCAGAACGCTGCTGCTGGACCGACCGCCGACGTTGGAATAATCGGCTTTTCAGACGAACAGCCCGGCGATCACAGCGCTCATGGCGTTGGAAAGCGTACCGGCCACCACGGCGCGAACCGCCAGTTTCGATACGTCCGTCCGCCTGCGCGGCTCCGCACTGCCAAACGCACCAATCAAAATGCCAATGGTGGAAATATTCGCAAATCCACACAGTGCGAAAGACAGGATCGTGATGGTTCGATGCGACAAGACATGCGCGTGAATCATGGGAGAAAGATTCACGTAGGCGACAAACTCGTTGAAAGCGATTTTCTGGCCGAGCAATCCACCCGCCACCACACACTCAGACCACGGCACGCCCATAAGCCATGCGAAGGGCGCAAAAACGTAACCGAGGATTTGCGCGAGAGACAGCCCGACCATCGCCAGAAGACCATCTGTCAGGGCAATAATGCCGACAAAGGCAATCAGAACCGCCCCGACTGCAACCGCGATTTTGGCACCGTTCATGGCACCTTCGGCTAAAGCCTCAAACATACTGTGATGGCCATGATCCGCCCCAGCAATCTCTGTGCTGACATGCCTCGGGCCGGGGAACAGAACACGTGAAAACAGCAGGCCACCCGGAATGGCCATTGCAGATGCAGCGAGCAGGTTCTCCATCGGAACCCCTAGCGACGCATAACCTGCCAGAACTGAGCCTGCGATGGATGACGTCCCGCTGCACAGAACCGTCGCCAGCTCTCCAATAGAGAGACCGGCCAGACAGGTCTGGAGCGCAATCGGCATTTCACTCTGGCCAAGGAAAATGGTCAGAACGGCTGAAAAAGATTCCAGCTGCGTGGTGCCAAGAATTTTCGCGAGAGCGCCACCGATGACGCGCGACAGGAACTGAAGAACACCCCAGTGCTGCATCAGCCCCAGAAGCGCTGCGACATACACGATTTCAGGCAGAACCTTGAGGGCGAAGATAAATCCTCCGTCCCCGAAAACCGTGTCCATTTTCGGCCCTACGAGACCACCGAAAAGGAAGGCACTTCCCTGATCCCCGTAAGACAGGACCTTGGTCACGGCCCCGGAAATCATGTGGAGCCCATGTGCCCCGGCGGGAATCCAGAGAATTACGGCTGCAATAGCCACCTGAAGGGCTAAGGCACGCGCAACCAGTTTCCAGTCGATCGCCCGCCAATTCGTGGAAAATAACGCGCCAAGACAGAGAAGACCGGCCATGCCGATCAGGACGCGCAGGATCACGAAGGCAAGCTCCCTTTCAAAAACAGAACGGTTGCACAACCTGTCTGCATGACAGCGCCATGTCCAGCCCTGCTCTCGCCTCTTTAGCAGTATGATATTACAGTAGATGAAAATGAGGGGGAGAAACCATGACCTGCGCCTATGATTTCCACCTGCCCGGGCTGTCTGGGGAAACAATTGATCTTTCCCAGTTCCGTGGTCGGCCACTCCTGATCGTCAACACAGCCTCGAAATGCGGCTTTACCCCCCAGTATGAAGGCTTGCAGCATCTGTGGTCCCTCTACGGGCGCGATTACCCGGATGGCATGACGGTTCTCGGCGTACCTTCGAATGATTTTGGAGAGCAGGAACCGGGCTCAGCAGAAGAGATCAAGACATTCTGCCACCGCAACTACGGGGTCTCATTCCCTATGGCAGCCAGAGCCCATGTCAAAGGGCCAGATGCCATCCCGCTCTTCAAATGGTTGGGTAAAGAGGGCGGATTTTTATCTCGCCCCCGCTGGAATTTTTATAAGTACCTCGTGAACCGTGAAGGGCATCTCGTGCGATGGTTCACACCGCTTTCAAAACCGACGCCCGGACGGGTAGAAGAGGCCGTCCGCCGGATTCTTCTCGATCACTGAATTATAGGGTGCCCCGGTTTCCGGCCGGGACAGCGCCTCTTCAATCAGGCGGACATTGCGCATGTCGGCTTTGAACACGGTATCGAACAGGTCCCCCATTAGCGGAACAACACCAACTACCGCTTCGATGCCCACATTAAGCAGCATCTTGCGAACGGTTGCTGCTCCCACACCCATCCGGTGGCCTTCCCAGACAATATAGAGGGACAGGAGCGTTCCAAGAGCCAGCCCTCCTCCGGGAATGAGTCCCAAGACCGTATCAATACCCGCCCTCATGCGAAGCCCGGGAATTCGGACAGCCGAGTTCAGAACCCAGGCCAGACGCTTGAGCCGCTCCAGCCTTCGTAAGAGTTCTGCGGTGTCTGATGGAGATGAGGAAAATGCGGTTTTGACCATGATACAAAATAACACGCAGACGGGATCGAGAGTTTCCTCTTTTTCCTTGACGCAGCGTATCAAAAAACGCGAGCCTCATGACAGGAATATGACAGGAGACTTCTCATGACAGCGTCTCTCCTTCGGCCCATTCTGCCGCTTCTGGTCGTTGCTGCCCTTGGCGCCTTCACGCCTTCTGTCGCACATCACGTCACGAGCTTTCTGGGCCTGCCCGGCATCTTCTGGGCGAGCGTCATGCTAACGCTGGAAATCGTTCTGCTTTGTATCGGTCTGGCTGCCGTTCGCCCTTCCATGATGCGTCCTTCGGAAAAACTTTACGCTCGCGAGACTGTTCTTCGCTAAAAATCGTTCCTTCTGGCTTCAGGAGGATATGTTACCCGTCAGCGGGATACGCTAGAGACAGGAAATGCTTCGCAATTTCCTGACAGTTGGCAGCTGGACCATGCTTTCGCGTGTTCTGGGCCTGATTCGTGACCAGCTTCTTGCTGCCTTCCTTGGAGCCGGCCCTGCACAGGACGCCTATCTGGTGTCCCTGCGCCTGCCGAACATGTTCCGGCGACTGTTCGGAGAAGGCGCGTTCAACGCAGCCTTCGTGCCGATGTTTACCGCCAAGTATGAGACTGAGGGACGCACCGCAGCCCTGCGTTTCGCGGGGCAGGCCCTGTCCGCTCTGGTGGCATGGCTGGTGATCCTGACGATCATCTGTGAACTGTGCATGCCCCTCATCATCTCGATTCTTGCCCCCGGTTTTCAGGGCGAGCGTTTTGAGATGGCCCTGACGCTGACACAGATCACTTTCCCCTACATGGTCATGATCTGTGCGGCGGCTCTGGTTTCCGGCGTGCTGAATGGTCTGGGGAAATTCAGCGCTGCATCCGCCGCCTATCTGAGTTTCAACATCATCGGCATCGCAGCGATCTTTCTGGGGGCCTATGTCTGGCACAGTGTTGCCCTGACCAGTGCATGGGGCGTCGTTATTTCGGGCATCGTCCAGCTGGGTGCTCTGTACTGGGCCGCTCATCGGGCCGGTGTCGCGCCGCATCTCGTCCGCCCCAGCTTTTCAAAAGATATCCGTGGTCTGATGCGACGGATGGGGCCGGGTCTCGTCGGATCGGGTGTCACGCAGATGAACCTGATGGTGGACACGATCATTGCCACCAGACTGCCCGTGGGCTCCCCGTCGATTCTGTACTTCGCGGACCGGATCAACCAGCTTCCTCTTGGCGTTCTTGGTGCGGCGGCGGGTACAACCCTCTTGCCGCTTCTAACGCGACACGTTGCCAACAACGACCGAGCTTCCGTACATGCCAGCCTGAACCGGGCCCTCGATTACGCCCTGCTTTTGACGCTTCCCGCAACGATGGGCCTCATTGCACTGGCTCCCTCGATCATGGCTGGCCTGTTCAGCTACGGTCACTTCACGGTCGCAGATGCACTGAAGTCTGCCCAGTCCCTGCGGGCCTACGCCCTTGGGCTTCCAGCATTTGTACTCATCAAGGTCTTTTCGCCCGGCTTTTTCGCGGAAGGGGATACCAGCACTCCGGTCCGGATTGGTTTCTTTACCCTTGGATTAAATCTGGCGCTCAATCTGGCGCTCTACAAGCCACTGGCTCATGTGGGCCCTCCACTGGCCAGCACGATTGCAGCGGTCGTGAACGTTGCCATTCTGGCCGTGCTTTTGCATCGCCGTGGCATCTTCCAGCCTGACCCACGACTCAAAAGCCGCTCAGCCCGCATAATCGGCGCCTCTCTCATGATGGCCCTCTGGGTTGCCGCAGCGCAGAAGTTCGCCGCTCCCGACCTGCCGAACTGGCACGGAATCTGGCGCCTGAGCATGCTGGGCGCACTGATCATGTTCGGGGGCGTGGTCTACGCCATTTCTCTCGACGCCCTGAAGGTTCTGAAACTCAGTGACGTGCTCGCAGCGTTGCAAACGCGCATCGCCAGAAGACGCACACGCTAAGACACTGATCCTGCCGGTTCACACACCGGCAGGGACACGGTAGTTTCCCTTCCCCTCCTCATATTTCACCACCGGAGACCGGACCCATCGGCACGTTCATGCCCCTGCCTTCTGCCGCCAATGCCACGCCTTCCATGGCGCAATGGTTCGCGCTCAAGCATCAGGAGCCAGATGCTCTTCTGTTTTTCCGAATGGGTGATTTCTACGAGCTATTCTTCGCAGATGCCCAAGCCGCCGCGATGGCACTCGATATCGCGCTGACAGCACGGGGCAATCACAACGGCGAGCCGATTCCCATGTGCGGCGTTCCGGTTGCAGCGGCACCGGCCTATCTGTCTCGTCTGATTCGCCGAGGCTTTCGCGTTGCTGTTGCTGAGCAAACGCAGGCACCGCAAAAAGGCCAGAAAGGCCCTCTTCCCCGCGCGATCGTCCGTGTCGTCACTCCTGGCACTCTGACGGAAGACGAACTGCTCGAAGCTGGCCGCGCCAATCTGCTTCTGGCTATTGCCCGCTCCGGAGACCGCCGTTCCAAAATGATTGGTGCAGCCTGGATCGATATTTCTACAGGCGCGTTCGAGACAACGTCCGTGCCTGAAGTCGCCCTTCCAGAGCTGATGGCCCGCCTGGACGCTGCGGAAGTTCTTTCCGATCCAGAGCTCATCCCGGCAGACCACGCCAGCCGGCTTGCACCAGTCGCTGTTCCGCCGTCTCTGGATAGCGCCCGCACTCTGATTTCCCGCGCCTACGGGGTGGCACAGATTGATGCGCTCGGAGACTTTCCGGACGAGCAGGCCATCGCCTGCGCCATGGCACTTCACTATGTGCAGCGCAGTCAGGCTGGAGCACTTCCCAGACTCTCGCGCCCGATGCCGCAGGGCATCAGCGGCGTGCTCGGGATCGACCCTGCAACCCGCGCCAGCCTCGATATTCTGCGCACCCGTGATGGGGAGACGAAATACAGCCTGTTCGGTGTGATCTCCCGCACCATCACAGCAGCAGGCTCCCGCCTGCTCTCTCAGTGGATTTCCTCTCCACTCACTGACGCCATCACCATCACCGAGCGTCAGAACGCATGGCTGTGGCTTCAATCCGTTCCGGGTTTTACAGCCGCATTGGGCGATATTCTTAAACGCACACCAGACCCGGCACGCGCCCTCGGCCGCCTGTCAGCGGGACGTGGCCAACCGCGCGATCTTGCATCCATTCGCGATACTCTGATTGCCGCTGACGACCTGACGGCTCTTTTCCAGCCGGCCTGTGACAAGAGCACACCGTCTCTGATCCGCACATTGACGGCTGGCCTTTATGGCCGCGCCGATGCCCTGTTGGACACGCTGAAAGCCGCGCTTGCGGAAGAATTGCCTGCACGCATCGAGGACGGTGGTTTCATCGCCGTCGGATTTGATGCTGAGCTGGATCGATACCGAACACTCCGGGACGAAAGTCGACGGATTGTCGCAGCACTTCAGGGGCGCCTCTCCGAAGAGTACGGGGTCAGCAATCTCAAGATCCGCCATCATGCCCAGCTGGGTTACGTCATCGAGGTCCCTGTTGCAGCCGGGGCGAAGCTGAAAGAACGACCTGAACTTTCTTTCCGACAAGGCACAGCCAGCCTTGCACGTTTCTCCACCGAAGAACTCGCTGCGCTGGATCGCGCCATCCTCGAAGCAGCAGACAAAGCGAGCACGCGGGAGCGCCGCCTTTTCACAGCGCTCTGCACCCGTATTCTCGAAACTCCAGCGCTGGACGAAGTCGCAGAATATCTTGCCCTGACAGACGTCTTACGATCCTGCGCAATTCTGGCAGAGGGAGGATCGTGGTGCCGTCCAACTGTCACGGACGATACCGATTTCGAGCTTGTCGCTTGCCGACATCCCGTTGTCGAAGCCGCTCTCACAGAAACCGGCAGCGCGGACGCACGCTTCATTCCCAATGACTGCGCCCTTCCCCCAGAACACCGCGCCATGCTCCTCACCGGCCCAAATATGGCGGGTAAATCCACATTCCTCCGCCAGACTGCTCTTGCCGTGATCATGGCGCAGGCCGGGCTGCCGGTTCCGGCGAAAAGTGCCCGTATTGGTGTTGTGGACCGGCTATTTTCCCGTGTGGGTGGTGCAGACGATCTGGCGCGTGGACGCTCCACCTTCATGGTGGAAATGACTGAAACCGCTGCCATTCTTAATCAGGCTGGTCCCAAATCTCTTGTCGTCGTCGACGAGATTGGGCGTGGAACGGCAACGCTGGACGGCCTCTCTATTGCCTGGGCTACGCTTGAGGCGCTTCACACCCAGCTTGGCTCACGCACGATTTTCGCCACGCATTTCCATGAGCTGGGCGCTCTGACCGAGTTCCTGCCGCGCCTGGCTCCGTACACTATGGCCGTCAAAGAGTGGCGGGGCGAGGTCATTTTCCAGCATGAAGTCCGCCCTGGCTCAGCCCGTAAGAGCTGGGGCCTGCATGTGGCCAAACTGGCCGGGATTCCGCAATCGGTGGTGAACCGTGCTTCCCGGCTTCTCAGCACATTCGAACGTGAACAGGCTGAAGCCCGCTCTTCTCTGCCATTGTTCGAAGCCGTTGCAGACGCATCAGAAGACGCCCCGGAGCCGCAGGTTCTGCACTCTCCGGCCCTCGATGCGCTCGCGACCATCAACCCTGATGATCTCTCTCCCCGAGAGGCGCTAGCCGCGCTATATGATCTTAAACGCCTCGCTACAGGAGACAGGACTTGAAAAGTGCTGGTTTCTGGGGCGAAAGTCTTCCCTCCCCTTTCGCTGACGATACGGATACGACCCTGTCTGACCGCAAAGCCATGACCCCGTCGCTGCAAACAGCTCTTCAGACTGCCGCCGCACAGGGGCTGACGTCCCGAGATGACGTCCTCTCCATCCTTCGTCGTCATCTTGGCAATGGCCATGCAGATATCCGCATCAGGTTCGAAAAGCGCCTGATCTCCGGGATCGATGCGGCGCGCGCGCTCGCGGCTCAGGCCGACAGCGTTGTCTGTGCGCTGGCTGATCTTTCTGCCGCGCAGGACAAGGCGTCCTCCGAAGAGCCACTCTGTCTGTGTGCCACCGGTGGCTATGGAGCGGGCCTTCTCGCCCCCTTCAGCGATATCGATATCCTGTTTCTTATTCCGGAAGATGCGTCTCCGGCCCTGACCACACGCATTGAGTTCATTCTCTATGCCCTCTGGGATCTTGGCCTCCGAGTCGGTCACGCGACGCGCTCCATCAGCGCCTGCATCAAGGACGTGGCCGAAGATCTGACCATCCGCACGGCCCTTCTGGACCTGCGCCCCCTTTATGGTGACCGGACGCTCGCCCGTAATCTCCGCTCTGCCCTCGGTGCAGACCTCCAGAACGACACGCTGTGCGATTTCGTCCGTGGCAAGATTGAAGAACGTGAGCTGCGCCATCGCCGTTTTGGCGACAACCCCTACATGGTTGAGCCTAACATCAAGGAAGGCCGCGGCGGCCTCCGTGATCTTCAAACGCTGAACTGGATGGGCCGTGCCGCTCTTGGCTGCGCCATTACAACGCCAGACCAGAGCACGGCTCCTGCCGAAGCCGTCCCGACACCGTCCTTTATTTCCTTTGGCCTCCTGACCAACCGTGAAACCCACCGCGCCCGGCGTGCGTGGGATTTTTTCTGGACGGTTCGCCTGCACCTTCACTACATCACCGGCCGCGCGGAAGAGCGACTCACCTTTGACGTCCAGCCCGTCATCGGTGGCCGGATGGGATATGCCACGCACGGACGTCAGCGCGGTGTCGAACGCTTCATGCGACACTACTTCCTGACGGCACGGGACGTCATGCGCCTGACGCATGTTCTTCAGCCGATCGTGCTGATGCGCCTGCAGGATCAGGCAAGCGACACTCATCCGGAAGCACTCCCGGGGCCAGAAGGTTTCGAACGTATTGCCGGACGTCTCTGCCCTGTTGATCCGGTCACGTTTGCGAAGAACCCGCGTGACATGTTCCGAATGCTGGACTGCGCGCGCCGGCATGATCTGGAACTGCACCCACTTGCCATTCAGCAGCTGATCCGCAACGAACGGCACGCCGTTGAACTGCGGGATGATCCGGAAACAGCGCAGATTTTTCTTAATCTGCTCTGTGAACCAAGTGCAGATGAGACAAAAACCGTTCCGTTCTGGCTTCCCATTCTGAACGAAACCGGCCTGCTCGGTCGCCTGCTTCCGGACTGGTCACGCGTTGTCGGCCAAATGCAGTTCGACAGCTATCACATCTATACGGTGGATGAGCACATTATTGAGGCCGTCCGTATGATGGGCCAGATCGAAGCGGGTCATATGGCGGATGAGATCCCGCTGGCTTATGGGCTCGCCAAGGATCTGCGCTCACGCCGGGCCCTGTATGTCGCGGTCCTTCTCCATGACATTGCCAAGGGCCGTGGCGGCGATCATTCCGAGCTCGGGGCTGATCTGGCCCTTACCATCTGCCCGCAACTAGGTCTGGACCCTGAAGAGACAGAGACAGTTTCGTGGCTCGTTTTGCATCATCTGCTGCTCTCGCAGACGGCCTTCACCCGTGACATCGACGATCCGCGCACCATTCTGGATCTCGCGGACACCATCCAGTCTCCGGAACGTCTGCGCCTGCTTCTCCTGCTGACCATCGCGGACATGCGCGCCGTCAGCCCCAAAGTCTGGAACGCCTGGAAAGCCACCCTCCTGCGCGAACTGTTTTCCCGCGTTGCAGAAGTTCTGGAAGGTGGACTGGCCGCCACAGAACAGGATGGTCGTGTCAGCCATGCACGCGAACTTGCCCGGGACGGCCTGACCCCGCTCCTGCCAGAAAGCAGCATCGAGCATTTCCTCGCCCTCGGTTATCCGAGCTACTGGCTGGGCTTCGATACCGACACACACATGCGCCATGCCCGCATGATCCACGATTCGGACCGCTATCGCTCACCGGTCACGGTCGAGGCTTATCCAATTCCGGAACGCGGCGTGACGGAGCTGACAGTGCTCTGTGCTGACCATCCAGGGCTGTTCTCACAGATTGCTGGCGCCCTTGCTGTCGCAGGCGCATCCATCGTGGATGCGCGCATTCACACCCTCAGCGATGGCATGGCTCTGGATACTTTCTGGGTTCAGGACGCTGATGGATGTTCCTTTGAAGATCCTCACCAGCTTGGGCGTCTTAATCATCTGGTCGAACAGGCCCTGTCTGGTCGCCTCGACCTGAAGAAGGGTATCGCAGAGGCGCGTCATCGCGGAGCTTCCCGCCGGATGCGCGCTATTCACGTTCCACCCCGTGTAGTGATCGATAATACCGCTTCGGACCGGCACACTGTCATCGAGATCAACGGTCGTGACAGATCGGGACTGCTCCATGACATCACAACGACGCTGAGCGAGCAGTCGCTTCAGATTTCCTCTGCTCACATTACCACCTATGGAATGCGGGCTGTGGACGTTTTCTATGTTCGTGACCTTCTGGGCATGAAGATCACAGATCCAACTCGCTTGGCTCACATACGTGAAACACTCCTTGCTTCCCTGACGCCACAAACCGTCAAGAAGGCTGTTGCTGCGCCCACTCCCTGAGGTTTTCGGCCACCTGTTCCACAACGGGTGGCCATGCTTCTGGCAGGAAGCCTTCTGGCCTGAACTGCCGCACATTCTGGTACCAGGGAGTTGTTTTCCAGCGCCAGTCACCACCCCGCCGATTCAACAGCCAAAGTGGGCGCCCCATGGCACCGGCCATGTGTGCCACCGCAGTATCCACACTAATAACAAGCGAGCACCGCCCTACAGCGTCCGCAAGCTCTTCGGGTGTTTCGAGAGAGACCTTTTCCATCCACTTCGGGCAACTTCCCTGCTGAAGAGATACAAAACGAACGCCCTCAACACGTTGCAGCGGCTCCAGCCATTCCAGGTTTAGAGAGCGACGCCGATCAAACCTGTAAGACAGATTTCCCGCCCAGCAGAGTCCAACAACCCGCGGCTCCGGGATCGACGCAGACTCCAGATAGGGCGTTGTTCCTCCCTGGCCCACCAGCCCCAGAACAAATGGTAAGCTCAGGAGACTGATTTCTCCTGCGACAGGTCCTTCTGGTTCCAAAATCCGAGCATGGTCCATCGTAGGCATCCGGCTTACTAACGCAGCCACTGGGACATGCAGTCGGAGAGGTCGTCTGGCAGCGGCTAAAGGCAGAAACCTCAAAAACTGGATACTATCTCCCAGACCCTGCTCTGCCGTTACGGCAATCGGCAATTCACCCTCGGAGCCGTCCCACGCTGGAGAAGACTGCGGCGTGTTTAGAAGGCGATGTCGACTTTCAAATTCCAGCCAGCCTTCCGAAAATTCGCCTTCTCCCAGCAAAATAGTCGCGTGATTGAAGCGAGCCTGGGCTTGCTCGTAACCAGACGTCCGATCAGTGATGACCGAAAAAAGCCGCTTGGCTGTCTCTTCCTCGCCCATTTCCATCAGAATCGTTCCAAGGTTATTGGCAATTTGGGCATCCTCGGGAGCAAAGCCCAGTGCTTCTTCCAAGGCTCGGCGTGCTTCTAGAAAATTCCCAAGAGCCATCTGAACCAAACCAAGACTATTCAGGGTTGCTCCGGTTCGGACTCCCAACTCACATGCCTTTTCCAAAGCCTGTAGGGCTGACTCTAAAAGCCTGCTTTCAAAAAACGCTGCTCCGAGATTAGCCCAGCCACGCCCATCGCGCGGCGCACGTTTCGTCACTCTGTCAAAACAGAAAAATGCCTTATCCGGACGCCCATCCTGCAGATAGATTTCACCAAGCCTTGTAAGATATTCGACATCGTCTCGCGCAAGGGCGCACGCTTCCTCCAGAGCTTCACAGGCCGCTTTACGCTGCCCCAGAAGCAAAAAGACTTCAGCACTCGCGGCATGGGCGCGCGGGTCAGCAGGCTGCAATGTTCGCGCTACGGAAAGAGCTGCACGTGCGGGTTCAAAGTGACCCTCTGCAGCGAGTGCCAACCCCAATGTGATATGAACACGCGCTGATCTTGATGCTGGAAGGCCACCAGACTGCAAAGCCCGTCCCGCCATCGCAATAGCTGTCGCATTCTGCCCGCGAGCACGAGCCAGACAGGCCATGCCGTGCCATGCATCAGGTTGCGCAGGGTCATGAGCCAAGATGTCACGAAAGGATTTTTCGGCGCTCGCGAGGTCGCCTCTGGCGAAGCAGTCAAAAGCAAAACGCGTCGGATCTGGCTTGTAATGACCTGTCATCCGTCAGTGATGCGGCCAAATGCCCTGAAAATCCATTCCCTCGAGAAGATTTCGGCAAGACACCCCAAAGAAACACCATGAGGCGTTAACGAAATTTTCAGACTCTGAGCGTCATAACGTCTTGTAACAAGACTAGCCAGAGGCGTCTGACCATGCATCTTGAACAACGGACAGGCAGCGTTCCGGGCCTGGTTTATGCAACTGTGCGCCAGGGTATGACCACCCGCACGTTCCCTATTGAAATCAGACAAACGGCATCCGGTCATTACATTGCCCGCATGCCCGACCAACGCTGGTCCATTGAGTGTATGACTGTAGATGCGGCGTTGCTTATGCATGCAGCCGTGCTTTTCCCGGTTGAGCATGAACACGCCCCCTGGCTGTCCAACCCACGACCGGCACTGTCGCCCGTGCAACGTCATGCAGCCCGCATTCTTTCTTCGAAAACCCGAGAAGAAAAAACGGAGCGAGAAGCCACGCTGGATTATTAGTCCTGTTTGAGGCTTGCCAAATTTTCTGGACGGGCCGATGTCTGGAGCTATGAAAAGCCGGTTTGTATATTCCGTCGCGAGCGCCCTTCTGGGCGCTGCTGGTCTGTTCTCTTCACCTGCTTATGCAGACCATCCTTGGAAAGATGCTCCGCAGTCAGCACAGATTGTTGCTGATGCTGCGCTTGATCGTGTTCAGCTTGGCTCCCTGCTTCCACATGGCGCAGACACTTTTCTGGCTTTGAGTGAAGAGGGTCGCCCTGTTTTACTCGATTCCCAAAATCACACTCATCCGTTTCCGATTGATACCGCTGCGCAGGAACAAATCTCACCCCTCGCATTTCTGACGCAGGCAGGATCGGATTACTGGGGCCTAGCAGTATCGCCTCAGGCTAAACTTGTTCATCTCTCTGTGGATGGAAAGCTCATTGGAGAGGTGCCATTCGTCGGTGGAACGCTGAAAGGCAGCAATCTCACGGCACTTCAGGTCCATGGCAGCTTTGCCTATGTGACGGATGAAGGAAAACCGGCCCTCGTTGTCGTTTCCCTGAAGGACGGTAAAGCACAGCGCTTTCTGCCCTATGATCCCTCCGTCACAGGACGCAGACCGTTCACGCGCAACGCACAAATTACCAACGGACCAGACGGGCACCCTCTGACTGGCGGAAATGTTCGGCTTTTAGCGCTCGACGCCAAGGGGCAATGGCTGTTTTACATGCCCGCCTGCGGCCCCCTGTATCGGATTGATGCCTCCCTCCTGACAGACCCGGCTTTCACGCCCGTTGAGCAGCTTGATGGCATTGTAGAATGGCGCGATACGCCGAGCCTCGGCGGCATCACCCTAAGCCCTGAAAACGTCTTCTACATGTCTGACCTTACGGATGGCGCTCTCCTTCAGTTCGGCAGCGAACGCAATCCTCTGATCCTCATCCGGGATACTCGCCTTCTCGAGGCTGGAGCACTGGCGGTTTCTGACAGTCATCAGGTTGCCGTTCTGACATCAGAAGATGGAAAACCGCACATTCTTCGCATCGCCTTGCCATAGAAGGTCGTGATATAAACTTCCCATGCGCTACCGATCTACTCGCGGCGACCTAACCGCCGACGCACCCAACTTCTCCGACATCCTCCTTGCCGGCCTTGCTGGAGACGGTGGTCTCTACATGCCGGAGAGCTGGCCAAAAATCAGCGCCCAGACGTTCCGTGAATGGCGCACGCTCTCCTACGCGGACCTGACTGCCGAAGTCATTTCCCTGTTTTCCGAAGGCGCCATTGACCGCGATACTCTTCGCGACATGGCCCGGGACGCCTATGCAGGCTTTGATCACGCCGCCGTCGCGCCACTTTGCGAAGTGGAGCAGGACCTTTTCTCACTTGAACTGTTCCATGGCCCTACGCTCGCCTTCAAAGATATGGCGATGCAGATGCTCGGCCGCCTGTTCGATCATGTCCTGACCCAGCGGAACCAGAAAGTTACGATCGTCGGTGCAACATCCGGTGACACCGGCTCGGCTGCCATCGAAGCCTGCCGGGGCCGCGAGCGCCTGTCCGTCGTCATTCTTCACCCAAAAGGCCGGACGTCAGAAGTTCAGCGCCGCCAGATGACGACGGTTCCGGACGCCAATATCCTGAACATTGCCGTCGAGGGTGACTTCGATACCTGTCAGGACATGGTAAAGGCTCTCTTCGCAGACACGACGTTCCGCGACGAAGTCTCTCTTTCCGCCGTCAACTCCATCAATTGGGCCCGTATCGCCGCTCAGATCCCGTATTACGTCCGGGCAGCACTGGCACTGGGCGCACCAGACCGCGAAGTGTCTTTCTCCGTTCCGACCGGAAATTTCGGCAATGTGCTGGCAGCCTGGGCCGCACGCCAGATGGGCCTCCCCATCCGTCGCCTGTGCATTGGGTCGAACCGCAATGACATTCTCACGCGCTTCCTGATTGAAAACGATATGAGCGTCCGTACGGTGGAGCCAAGCCTCTCGCCGTCCATGGACATTCAGGTCTCGTCCAATTTCGAACGTCTGCTGTTCGAACTTCTGGACCGCAACCCGACGCGTTGCGCTGCGATCATGAAAGAGTTCCGTGAAACTGGCCGAATGGCCGTACCACACGATGCGTGGACGCGCATGAAAGACGTCTTTGACGGCATGACGCTCAGTGATGAGCAGACCAGCGAAGCCATGCGTCACTTCTACAGCGAAAGCCTCTATCTGGCGGATCCCCATACGGCGATCGGCCTGGCAGTTGGCAAGCGCTTTCAGGAGCCGGGCATTCCGATGGTCGCTGCAGCCACTGCACATCCTGCCAAATTCCCGGATGCTGTTTTCGCGGCGACCGGGATCAAGGCTGCTCTGCCGCCTCACCTCGCTGATCTTTTCGAGCGCCCAGAGCGCTATGACACCATGAGCAGTCAGCTCGCCGGTATTCAGGATGCGGTTCGCACCCATATCCGCCGCCACTGACAGGCTTGTTCCTTCCTACAGGCTCCCCATCTCAGGGAGCCTGTCTTTTTATGATTTTACGGAAACTCATGCCCGATACGATTGAAGTCACCACGCTCGACAACGGTCTGACCATCATCACGGAACGCATGGAACGCGTTGAGACCGTATCCTTCGGCGCCTATGTTTCGATCGGCACACGCGACGAAACTGCAGAAAACAACGGCGTCTCCCACTTTCTCGAGCACATGGCCTTCAAAGGCACAGAAAGACGGTCCGCAGCCCGTATTGCCGAAGAAATCGAGAATGTCGGTGGTCATATCAATGCTTACACTGCGCGGGAAACCACTGCGTATTACGTCAAGCTCCTCAAGGAGGATCTGACGCTTGGTGTAGACATTATCGGGGACATTCTTACGCACAGCACGTTTCTGGATGCTGAAATCGAGCGTGAGCGTGGTGTCATCCTTCAGGAAATCGGTCAGGCCAACGATACACCAGATGACATTATCTTCGATCACTTCCAGGAATGCGCCTTCCCGGCTCAACCGATGGGCCGCCCGACGCTAGGAACCGAAGAGCTTGTTTCCGGCATGACGCGTGAGACGCTGATGGGCTACATGCGTGAACATTACACCACGCGTAACATCACGATCGCCGCGGCCGGCAACCTGCATCACCAGCAGGTCGTGGATCTCGTGAAAGAGCACTTCGCCGACCTTCCCACTCATCAGACCCCAACGCCCCGCAATGCGGACTATGCCGGGGGTGACATCCGCACCACGCGTGAACTGGATCAGGCCCATCTGGTGATGGGCTTCCCGTCTGTCAGCTATCACCACCCCGATCATTACGCTGTCATGATCCTGTCCACCTTGTTGGGCGGCGGCATGTCTTCGCGGCTCTTTCAGGAAATTCGCGAACGTCGCGGGTTGGTTTACAGCGTCTATTCGTTTGCCTCTCCATTCAGCGACAGTGGTCTGTTCGGACTTTATGCGGGAACGGGCGAAGCCGAAGTGGCTGAGCTGGTGCCGGTCATGATTGACGAACTCAAGCGCCTTCAGGACGGCCTGACACCTGAAGAGCTTTCTCGTGCCCGGGCGCAGCTCAAATCATCCCTGCTGATGTCTCTGGAGAGCACGGGTAGCCGGTGCGAACAGCTGGCACGCCAGATCCAGGTTCATGGCCGCCCTGTTCCCGTCACGGAGACAGTCGGCAAAATTGATGCCGTAACGGAAGCTGACATCCTGCGGGTTGCGAAGACCATCTTTGCAGGCACTCCAACTTTCACGGCTATCGGGCCAGTGAAGAATGTGCCTGCCATTGAAGACATCACTGCGAGGCTTTCTGCATGACCACTACGCCCATTGAAGCCCTCCTCGCCGCTGCCAAACGACATGGTGCCGATCACGCCGATGCCGTGTTCATCAGAAATGAATCCGAATCCGCGATGGTTCGGAAAGGTGTCCCTGAAGGCATAGAGCGCTCAGAAAGTGTCGCGCTTGGTCTCCGTGTTTTCCGGGGCCAAAAAGCCGCATCAGTGTCAACCAGCGTTCTGGATGAAGCCGAGTTTGATCGCCTGGCAGAACAGGCCTGTGCCATGGCCCTCGTCGTGCCAGAAGACCGCTTTGGCGGTCTTGCGCCTGACAGCATGGTTGGACATTTTGATGCGTCCGGTCTGGATCTGGAAGACACGGCAGCACCGCACATGGACGCGCTCTTGGCGCGCGCGCGAGAAGCGGAAGACGCTGCCTTGGCCGTGTCTGGTGTTACCAACACGAACGGCGCTTCTGCCGGACATGGCCGCACAGTTATTGCGCTTGGCACGTCTGCGGGCTTCATGGGGCGGTACAGCCGTACAGGGCACTCCATCAGCGCCAGCGTACTGGCCGGTGATGGCGCGCTGATGCAGCGGGACTATGCTCATCACGGCACTGTCCATTTGGAAGATCTGGACGCCCCTGCCCTTATCGGCCGTGAGGCAGGAGAACGTGCTGTCTCGCGCGTGAACCCCTCTCGCCCAAAGACTGGCACATACAGCATCATTTATGATCCGCGGGTTTCCTCCAGCCTGTTGGGTCATCTCGCAAGTGCCATCAATGGCGCATCCGTTGCGAGAGGCACGTCATTCCTGAAAGAAGCCATGGGGAAACGTATTCTGTCCGCTGGCCTGACGGTCCGTGACGATCCTCGCCGTATTCGTGGTGCAGGCTCGCGCCCCTTCGACGGTGAAGGCTGCCCTGCGACAGCTCTGGATCTGATTTCAGACGGCGTTCTCACCACATGGCTGCTGGATTCCAGAAGTGCCCGTCAGCTTGACCTGCGGTCCAACGGGCGCGCAAGCAGAGGCGTTTCAGGTCCACCGAGCCCAAGTGTGACAAATCTTCATCTTGAACCAGGTGATCTTTCCGCAGGGGATCTGCGTTCCGATATAAAGGAAGGAATACTGGTCACGGAACTCATGGGGTCATCCATCAATATGCTGACGGGTGATTACAGCCGAGGGGCTTCCGGCTTCATGATCCGTAACGGCGAGCTTGCTGAGCCCGTTGCGGAACTCACGATTGCCGGAAATCTTCGGGACATGTTCTCCCGTATGGTTCCAGCCAGCGATCTTTCCTTCCGGAGCAGCGTGAATGCGCCGAGCATCCGGATTGATGGCATGAGCATTGCAGGACTTTGATGCGTAATTTTCGTCTTTTCTCCGTCGCCTGTGCGCTACTTTGCGTGCTGGGTTCCGCCGATGCCCGTCCGGGTGGCGGTGCCTCTATGGGGAGCCGTGGTTCACGCACCTGGAGTGCGCCTCCACGGACATCCATCACGCCGAGCTGGACACGCCCAATGGACCGGACAATGGCGCCGCAGTCCAACTATGGCGCACAGACCGCTCCTCGTCCGATGGCACCCATGACGCCGGGTTATCGCCCGTCCTTTCCAAACCGTCATCCGTTCATGACAGGTTTTGCAGGGGGGCTACTGGGCGCTGGTCTGTTCGGAATGCTGAGTGGGCACGGGTTCTTTGGTGGCATGAACGGCGGCACGTCATTCCTTGGATTTTTGTTCCAGGTGTTCGTGATTGGTGCGCTGATTATGTTCGTTCTTCGGCTGTTTAATCGTCGCAAGACGGCAGCAAACGGGGTGTCTGGCAGCGCTCCGTTCAGCGCGGCTGGAGGAAGCGCGCCCGTCACGTTGAGCAACGACGATTATACCAGCTTCCAGCGCCTCCTTCTTGATATCCAGGCAGCCTGGAGTGCACAGAACACACGTGCGCTTTCCAGCATGACCACACCGGAAATGGCTGGATACTTCAACGAACAGCTTTCTGATCTCGCCAGCCGTGGCGCACGTAACATTGTTTCCAATGTTCAGTTCCAGCGTGGCGATCTGTCTGAAGCCTGGCGTGAACGCAACCTGACCTATGCAACGGTTGCCATGCGTTATTCCATGACGGACGTCACAACCGACTCGTTTGGCAATGTGATTGATGGAAGCTCAACAGAGCCCGTAACCGTTACGGAACTCTGGACGTTTGTCCGCGCAGACGGGCGCGGCAACTGGATCCTTTCAGCCATCCAGCAGGCTGGCTGAAAGCCCGTTCTTAAAAACGGATCAGTGTAATCACATAGAAAATTGCAGCGAGGGTAATGACCCCTCCTGCAATTCCGACGATACGGCTCTGACGCCGTTTCGCTGCGAGATCAGGCATCGTTGTTTTCATGACAGCAGAACCCGATCCACCAGAAGACCACAAAATAGAAAAAACAGATAAGCCAGCGAGTATCGGAAAGCGAAGCGCGCTGGCTTGTCTTTTGTCAGGCTCACGCCCGTTGCATCCTGCTGGTCCATCAGCACACGCACGGCACACAGGATGAAGCCCAGATCCAGCAGGCTTGTCGTCACTGTGTAAAACATTCCGCATTCATGCGCGAAAGATGGCCACAGTGAGACGGCCGTGAGGATAAATGTGTAAAGAAGGATCTGCCAGCGTGTATGCCGGGCGCCTTTGACGACCGGCAGCATCGGGATCCCCGCTTTGTCGTAATCTTTGCACGCGTAGAGCGACAAAGACCAGAAGTGCGGTGGCGTCCAGAGGAACACGATGGCGAACATGGCAACGGGCAGAACTGCCATGGAATTCATGGTCGCTGCCCAGCCAATCATTGGAGGAAACGCCCCTGCGGCACCACCAATAACGATATTCTGCGGCGTACTCCGCTTAAGCCACATCGTGTAAACGACACTGTAGAAAAAGATCGAGAACGCCAGAATGCCTGCGGCAAGAGCATTTGTTGCAAGCCACAGCACGACAACAGACAATACGGACAGCGCTATACCATAAACCAGCGCACTATCCGCTGGCATTCTGCCATCAGGGATCGGGCGTACATTGGTTCGGCGCATGACTGCGTCGATATCGCGGTCGTACCACATATTGATCGCACCGGCGGCGCCAGCACCAATACAGATGCATAGGATGGTAATGAGACCAATGGGAATGGATGGCCACTGTGGAGCCACAGCCATGCCCGCAGCGCCGGTAAAAACAACAAGGGAAATAACCCGCGGCTTCAGCAAAGCCAGCCAGTCCTTGAGTGACGAGTCTCCTTTATCGCCCAGAACTGAAAAAAGCCCCGAGGGGGCTAGGGGTGTTGCGTCACTCATGCTTTGGCCCGGGCACGCCCGGTCTCCTTGATCAGGAAAAGTCCGAGTATGCCGAATGTCAGCAGGCTAAGGCCCATCAGGCCTTCTCCGAGCACCATCAGCGCTGGCGTCAAGGAGCAAAGAGCCCCCACAAAGGTCAGGCCTGCATGCATACGGCTCAGTGGAGACGGAATATGATCGGGGAGCAAACGCATCATCCAGGCATAGAAACCACCACAGAGAGCCATGATGCCACCAAATGCCGCGGCTGAATGATCTGTTCCATGCCCCGGCATGAACTCTGCAATCCAACCCGCTGAGAAAAGGATCACACTGCCCAGCGCCCAGAGCGTCGTGCCGTCCAATTCCTGGCGCTGCTTCCAGACGTCAATACAGAGCGTAGTCACCAGCAGGACTGACGGTACAAGCTGCGTCAACACCACGAGGCTTCCCTGTACTGCCGCAGGCACACCACCGAAGAGGCCGTCCATCCAGAAGAGCGGACCAACGACGGCCATCACGCCAAAAGCATACGGGGCCAGCCGGTCAGCCAGTCCCGGCTTACTCCGGCTCGACGACAGCAGATAGCAGACCAGCCCCAGAGCTGGCGTCAACATCAGGGATGTTTCTGGAAGATGAAGCAGACTGACAAGTTCATGCGCAGCATTGGCCGGAGCCCCGTTGATCATCATCCGCGTCATGATTGCAGCAAGAACAGGCGCAACAATCGTCACACCTGATGCCGTGGCAAGCATGGACCAGGCCAGTGGGGAAAGCTTCCGGAACTGAAGAACACGCCCTTCAAGAAAAGTCGTGATTACATCCAGAGCGACCGCGAAAACCCCGACAGCCCAAAGCGCGAGTGCAATAATTGGCTGGATTGGAAGAAACACAACGCCGGATGACAGAAAACAGAAGCCTGTCAGTGTCAGAGCCGGAAGGGTTGTTCTGTCTGTCCCAAGTTCAGCGGGGAGTAGCCACTGTCCGAATCCACCGAGCGCAGCCGGGCAGATTACAAAGAAAGCCATCAGAATGCCGTGGCAGAAAGCCTGCCCGGCAGTCGGATGAATCTGAAGGAATGGCAGCGCCAACGACCCACCCAGAAGACCAGCAAACAGAGCCAGTAAAATAAAGGATGCGCCGATCCGTCTATTGGAAAGAGCGGGGGTAGAGTCGAAGGCCTGATAAGTCATGATCGCGTAGTCGGTCCCTGCCAAGGAATACCGCAGCGAGCGTCGGAATACTCGGCGCCGGCTTAACCGGAGCCATACGCCGATCAGGCGACCAGGGCTGCGGCGTCGCTTTTACTCTTGCATTGCGGCAATGTCACGAGTGTAAACAGCCCGGCAGGCGGAACGGGCGTCATAGTCGCGCGTTTCAGGTCTTCTGGTGGCAGAAGAGACTCGATTGCGAAGTCCGGATGCCAGCCGAGAGAACGGGATGCACGGGCCATGCCGCGCTCTACCGTCAACCGCAGGCCACCTGTTGCAAGAAAGTGGTTCACAAACAGGATGTGACCGCCTGGACGAACAACACGCTTCAGTTCGGCAAGAAGGCGGTCGGGGTGTGGAACGACGGACGCTACGAACATTGCAACGGCAATATCAAAGCTGTTGTCTTCGAAAGTCGTGGCTTCCGCATCCATTTCCAGCAAATCGTCGACGTTGGTCAGACGGTCCTGAAGAACGCGCTGGCGGGCACGGTCAAGCATGTCTTCCGACAGATCAATGCCGGTAATGCGTTTATCCGGAGAATATGACGGCAGCGCGAGGCCTGTCCCAACGCCAACTTCAAGAACCCGCTCTCCTGGGAGAGCATTTACGGCTTCAACAGCCCTCTTGCGTCCATAGCCGGAGATACCACCAAAAACAGTATCGTAAACTCGCGCCCATCGACGATAGGCCGCCTTGACGGCCTCCGCATCCAGTGCAGAACGCGGGGAGAGGGTTGAAGACATAATATATGCGACCTTCTGTGTCCGCTCCCCATCAAGACTGGAGAGCTTGTCCGGAAACTTCGTTCAGTTGGGTCCTTCTTGCCCTTCCAGACATGCATCTGGCAAGACACGCGTTGCGGATGACGGGCGAGTTACCCGTTTTTCACCGTTTTGGAGGTCCCGGATGCTGAATTTCCTGCTGATCCTGCTCTGCCTCGTTACATGGGGCGGTGTCTACGTGTTTCATTTTCGGGGGCAAATTACGGAATGGTGGGATAACCGTTTTGTAAAGGACAAGGCACCGGAACCGCAGGACGAGCCTACGCCCGAGTTGCAGCTTCCCATCCGCTATGATGCGGCGTCAGCTGAAACAGAAAAAAAAGACGCCTGAGCTGTACCGCTCAGACGTCTTTCTTGCTCGTCACTTCAGGACGTGTAGCGCCGTTCAATCGCGTCCCAAACCAGCCCGGCACTGTTAATGCCCTCGAACCGGTCCAACTCCTGGAGCCCGGTCGGGGATGTAACATTAATCTCCGTCAGCCAGTCCCCAATCACGTCAATACCAACGAAAATTAGGCCATGATCTCGAAGGTACGGACCGATCGAATCACAGATCTTCCGATCGCGCTCCGTCAGTTCCACCCGTTCTGCACGGCCACCAACATGCATGTTTGACCGCGCTTCACCCGTAGCAGGAACGCGGTTAATCGCACCGATGGGGGTTCCGTCCACGAGAATAATGCGCTTGTCTCCAAGGCGCACAACGGGCTCATAGCGTTGGATCATCAACGGTTCGTTGGTGCGGGCAAAGTGCATTTCCAACAGAGCCTTCAGATTTTCATCATCCGGCTTGATACGGAAAATTCCGGCGCCACCATTGCCGTAAAGCGGCTTGACGATGATGTCCTTGTGCTGCTCGCGGAATGCCAGAATATCCCGGCTATCCCATGCAACCAATGTTGGCGGCATAAGGTGTGGGAAATGCGTGACAAGCAGCTTTTCAGGCGCATTCCGGACGGCGACTGGATCGTTCACGACCAGTGACAGCCCTTCGCCCACCCCATGAACGTGCTCAAGCATATGGGTCGCGGTGATGTACCCCATGTCAAACGGCGGGTCCTGACGCATCAGGATCACATCGGTCTCGCCCAGCGGAAGAATTTCTTCTTCACCAAACGTCGCATGATCTCCACGGACACGGCGAACCTCGACCCGGCGCGCGCGCGCCTGAAGGCGGCCGCCCTTACCCTGACCTTCAATCAGACTGAGCGTGGTTACAGGATAAACCCAGAGCTCGTGTCCACGCGCCTGCGCTTCAAGCATGAGGGCAAAAGTGGAGTCGCCATCGATGTTGACCTGTTCTAACGGGTCCATCTGTACGGCGACCCGGAGTGAGCGGGACATGTCGGAAACTCCGGCTAAGGAAAAATAGGATTTTATTCTGTAGCGGCCGGAATGGCTTTTTCAAAGCCACCCACAGCTCGCTCTCAAAAGATGTCGGCCCGGCTACGCAAAGCGGCCATAGCCTGCACTGTCGGTGTGGTCAGGGGAGAGGGAAGCTCACCCAAAGGAAACCAGCCAAAATCACTATGCTTTTCTGGCTCCATGAGCGTCGGCGTTCCGGTCAGTTTCGTCACCAGATAAACGGGGGCGATCCAATGCGTACCGCTCTCACGATCAGACTGCTCAACCAGACACAGCATGTCCCGGGCGTGGATCGTAATGCCCAGTTCTTCTGCAACTTCCCGTTCGACAGCACGCGAAACAGGCTCAAACAGATCTACTTTACCGCCGGGCAGTCCCCAGCATCCGGCTTCGGGCGCCTTTTTGCGACGAATCAGCAGAAGCTTTCCATCCACAAGAATGGCAGCGCCACATCCAACACGCGGTTCAGATTGCACGACGCCCTCTTTCAGCCCTGTGGCTCAGGATAAGTGATTTTGAGAATTTCGATTTCGACAGGGCCACGAGGCGTCTGCAACATGGCCACATCCCCGACACGGGTTCGCATCAGTGCACGTGCGATGGGTGAAATGAGACTGATCTCCCCTCGCACCAGATCCGACTCGTCCACACCGAGGATCGTTACGGTGTGTTCGACATCGTCCTCATCGACATAAGTCACGGTCGCGCCAAAAAAGACCCGATCCCGCGTGGTCTGCGCCGCTGGATCAACGATGACCGCATTTTCAAGTCTTTTTCCCAGGAACCGCAAACGCCGGTCGATCTCCCGCAATCGGCGTTTGCCGTACTGATAATCGGCATTCTCAGATCGATCCCCATTGCCGGCGGCCCAGGAGACGATTTCGACAATGCGCGGACGCTCTTTCTGCGCCAGTTCCTTGAGTTCAGCTCGCATCACCTCCGCACCGCGCGGGGAAAGATAATGAGAGAGTGGTGTTTTTTCAGACATCAGAGCGCCTGAACCCGAAAGCGCATCCGACCACCAATCCGTGTTTTCGGTTTGAGGAGATGCAGCCCGCTGGCGACAACATCAGTCTGATTAATGGCGTCCGTCATGTTCGTGACGGGTTCCACAGCGACAAACGGGCTATCCGGGGAGGTAAAGACGACCAGATGCTTGAAGATTGGATCCGCCTCAACCGTCACTGCCAGCCCATCGCCCGGACGCTTCAAAACAACCCGCCCGCCAAATCCTGCAAAGCAGTTATCGATAAAACGATCATGAGCGGGCTTGGGCGTATGAAAAGACCACTCCCCGTCACAGGGAGCACCCTGCACAGGCAAACCATCCGGAGACGTCAGCCAGACCTTTTCAGCATCAAATGACAGCGTTGCGTTTTCATCTGCGGCGAGAAATGGATGAAAACCAAACCCGACTGGCTGCTCCGCCTCACCCCGATTTTCAATGGCAATCTGCACGTCCAAACCTGCGTCTGTCAGTTGGTAAGACAGAGCAGCGCGATAGGCGAAAGGCCACGCTTGATCATTGTCCTGCGGGATGTGATCGAGCGTCAGTACCGCATGGCTTTCCCCTTGATGAGCAATAGTCCAGGCCTGCTCCCAGGCGTTGCCGTGAATCGTATGCGGATGATCCGCCATGTTCGGAGCTAAATCATAACTCTGGCCGCCGAACGAAAAGCGGCCATTGGCAATACGATTTGAATACGGAATCAGAGGATACGCACCGACTGCTACTCCGTTCAGTGCGCGCAAAGCATCATTCGGGGTTGGAAGAAAAATATCTTTTTCATCCCGCTGCCAGAGGCCGACAGAGCCTCCTGTTTCGGGAAGAATAGTGAGCCGGCTCTTGCCGCAACTCAGTTCAATCATGACAGTCTGCAATCCTGATAATGGCGGTCGGTCATGGGCAACCCGGGACCCTCATATAGCCGGATCAGCGACGCCCGCCACGTTTGCGCTTGTTCGGGTCATAGCCTCCGCCGCCCGGCCCGAGGGGCGTTGGGCCTTTTGGCTTTTTCCCGCCCCCCGGTCGCCCGGCGGTAGACGTTGCCAGCGGCGGTGGCTCCAACCCCATATCAATAGCCTCCAGACGCCGCACCTCATCACGCAGCCGGGCAGCCTGCTCGAAGTCCAGATTGGCGGCGGCTTCGCGCATCTGCTTTTCCAGCTCCTGAATCGTAACAGGCAGAGACTTGCCAACGAATTCTTCCGTGTCGCCAGCATCGTCAGGCGCAACAGTGACGTAGTCCTGCTCAAAGATAGACGACAGCGCATCACCAATCTTGGAACGAACCGTCATGGGCGTAATCCCATGAGCGTCGTTCCACTCAGTCTGCCTTGCGCGTCGCCGAGCGGTTTCCTCAATCGCGAATTTGAGGCTATCCGTCATCTTGTCCGCATACAGCAGAACTCGACCATCCACATTACGGGCTGCACGGCCGATTGTCTGGATCAACGATGTCCGGGATCGCAGGAAGCCTTCCTTGTCTGCATCCAGAATGGCGACGAGGGCACATTCCGGAATGTCGAGCCCTTCTCGCAGCAGGTTGATCCCGACCAGAACATCAAAAGCGCCCAGACGCAGATCACGGATAATCTCGATCCGCTCCAGCGTATCCACATCAGAATGCAGATAACGCACTTTAATCCCCGCTTCACCCAGATAATCCGTCAGATCTTCCGCCATTCGCTTGGTCAGCGTTGTGACAAGAATGCGTCCGCCCTTGGCAATCGTCTCACGCGCTTCGTGGAGCAGATCATCAACCTGACCTTCCACAGGCTTCACATCTGTTACCGGATCAATCAGACCTGTCGGGCGAATGATCTGCTCGGCAAACACACCTCCCGTTTGTTCCATTTCCCACGGCCCGGGCGTTGCCGAGACGAAGATACTTTGCGGCCGGAAAGCATTCCACTCACCAAAGGCGAGCGGGCGATTATCAATGCAGGATGGCAGCCGGAATCCAAAGTCAGACAGCACGGACTTCCGCGCCCTGTCTCCGCGCTCCATGCCGCCAATCTGTGGCACTGTGACGTGGCTCTCATCTACAATCAGAAGAGCATCTTCCGGTAGATATTCGAACAGCGTCGGCGGCGGATCACCGGGGCCTCGGCCTGAGAGGTAACGGGAGTAGTTCTCAATCCCTTTGCACGCCCCCGTCGTTTCGATCATTTCCAGATCAAACGTTGTCCGCTGTGACAGGCGCTCTGCCTCCAGCAACTTTCCTTCTTCGGTAAACTGCGCAAGCCTCTGCCGGAGCTCGTTCTTGATCCCGATCATCGCCTGATTCAGCGTTGGTCGCGGTGTCACATAATGGGAATTTGCGTAAACGCTGATCTCAGCCAGATCCGCCGTTTTATTTCCCGTTAGGGGATCAAACTCAGTGATCTGATCGATTTCATCTCCGAACAGAGAGACACGCCAAGCGCGGTCTTCATTCTGCACGGGGAAAATGTCGATCTGTTCGCCGCGCACACGGAATGTCCCGCGCTCAAAAGCCGCATCGTTGCGACGATACTGAAGCTCGACAAGGGCTTTGATGAGCTTCTCGCGATCAATCTCGCCGCCCACCTCAAGCCGGACGACCATCTTCGAATACGTCTCAACCGAACCGATACCGTAAATGCAGGATACGGACGCAACGATGATAACGTCATTTCGCTCCAGCAGAGCCTGCGTTGCCGCATGGCGCATCCGGTCGATCTGTTCGTTGATCTGGCTGTCTTTCTCGATATACGTATCTGACCGTGGAACGTAAGCTTCAGGCTGATAGTAGTCGTAGTACGAGACAAAATATTCGACGGCATTATCAGGAAAAAACTGCCGCATCTCGCCGTAAAGCTGGGCAGCCAGCGTCTTGTTTGGCGCAAGGATCAAGGTGGGCTTCTGTGTCCGCTCAATGACCTTGGCCATGCTGAACGTCTTGCCCGACCCCGTCACACCGAGCAGGACCTGATCCCGCTCTCCCGCCTCTACACCCTGAACAAGTTCCCCGATTGCGGTGGGCTGATCCCCTGCGGGCTCATAGTCCGCCGTGACCACAAATTTCCGCGTCTTTGCCTTGGTGGGCTGCTTTTCAGGGATGAATGCCGTCAGGGGCATTTCGGTCGCATTGCGGAGCGCGGAAGGTTTTTTGGCCATAGGGTCCAAGATGGGAAAGAAACGGGAACATCACAAGAGCGTCTCACCGGGCCTGTCGTTTCGTTCTTCGCAAAGAATTCCTGCAACCGGCTATCACTCTAATGCCGCACGAGAGGGGATGAACTTTCGTAAGCCTCCCCAAAAGCCTTTAAATTCGCACCTGTGACAGGATCATGATCCATATCAGCACCTAGCCGCACATGAACGCGAACTCCGGGCCAGACCTGAACATCACGCTCCGTATGCCCATCAGAAAACTGACGCATCAATGGTTCTTTCAGAGCAGGCCGCATTATCGACTCACGGCCCTGCACATGAATGACCTCTCCTTTCACACCGTCCGGCTGTGACGTGGCGGAAAAAGACAAATCCTTTGCAGACAATATCGGCATGCTCGCAAACGTGCTGACAGGCTGGGCTCGCGCCATAGCACCATGCAGGACGATTGCACTGAATATGCCTAAACCAACTGTCCTGCCCCAACCGGGCAAGCTCCTACTGTCCCGCATTCTGACATCCGCCACAGCCACATTTTCCCAGTAGGGCAAGTGATGAAATATCATTCATGACATAACATTTCTAAAAATGGATAGTGAAACTCGTTTTCCCGCGCTATGCAGACCAGCATATTTCTGAAGGAAGACCGATCATGGACGTCCAGACGATCGAACAGACGTATAATCAGCTTCAGCAGCAGGCCCAGCAGTCTGCGCAGGCGCTCCAGGCGCTGGGAGCAAAGATGCAGACCGCGGCTCAAACCGGGGACATGCAGGCCCGCGAGTGGTCTTTGGACCTGCGGGAGTTGGCTCTCTCTTTTCAGGCTGAACAGCAACAGGTCACGAACCTGCTTCAGCAATTGCACGCAGCGCTTACAAATGCGGCTTCAAACCAGCCGCCGGTGGCGACTGCCCAATCGCCATATGATGCTCACCCCCCCGTTCAGGTTGTTGGGCAAGCGCAGGATAACGGATTTTTCTCGAATATCCTTAATTCAGGCTTTGCACGGTCCGTAGAAGCTGGTGCAGGCTTCAGCATCGGCAACGACCTGATCAAAGAGATTTTCTGAGTGTCTTCACTCTACTGCGGCGCTTGAGACGAGCTTTATATTCCTCCTCTCAATGGGGGCATCCATTCGTGCTCCCATTAAATTGCCACCTTTGCCGAAGACACCAGAGTGCGCTCACGCATTGACCGTCTTTAGGCTGACGCGTTAACTCACAACGAACTCATGCGGCCGGAAGACTGTCGCGGATCGGGACCGAAACCGGGATCAGGAAAACCATGACTACAGCGCTTATCACAGGAATCACCGGCCAGGACGGTGCATATCTCAGCCAGCTTCTGCTTAAAAAGGGCTACCGCGTTGTAGGTCTTCTGCGCCGCTCCGCCTCAGCAGATGTTGTCGGAGAAAGACTTCGCTGGCTCGGAATTATTGATGATGTTGAGCTGGTTGATGGAAACCTTACGGATCTTTCTTCCCTGATCCGCATCATGGAAACCGTCCGACCGGACGAGATTTACAATCTAGCAGCCCAGAGTTTTGTTGCGGCGTCCTGGCAGCAACCGCTCCTCACTGGGAACGTGACGGGCATTGGCGTTGTCAACGTTCTGGAAGCGGCTCGCATTGTTCAGAGCAAGGCCAGATTTTATCAGGCGTCTTCGTCTGAAATGTATGGCCTGATCCAGCAGCCGGTTCAGAACGAAAACACCCCGTTCTATCCCCGCTCTCCCTATGCAGTTGCCAAGCTGTACGCTCACTGGATGACGGTGAATTATCGTGAAAGCTTCGGAATGCATGCATCGTCGGGCATCCTCTTCAACCATGAGAGCCCTCTTCGCGGCATTGAATTCGTAACACGCAAAGTTACGGACGGCGTAGCGCGCATCAAGTTGGGGCTTGCGAAAGAACTTCCGCTTGGGAACCTGGACGCCACACGGGACTGGGGCCATGCCCGCGATTACGTTCGCGCCATGCATCTCATGCTTCAGCAGGACACCCCAGACGACTATGTCGTCGCGACCGGTCGCACGACGAGCATTCGCGACCTGTGCCGCATCGCGTTCTCTTACGCTGGCCTGAACTACGAAGACCATGTGGTCACAAACCCGGCTTTCCTGCGCCCCGCTGAGGTAGAAATTCTCTTGGGAGATGCCGGCAAAGCCAAGCGCGTTCTTGGCTGGGAAGCTGAGACAACGCTTGAAAGCATGGTTGCCGAAATGGTGGATGCTGACCTGGCCCGCCATCGCAACCGAACGGCCATTTAAGGACGCTTCATGCGTATTCTTGTTACGGGCCAGCGGGGCTTTGTCGGGCAGCATTTACAAGACCGACTGAAGGCTCGCTTTCCGCAAGGCGAGATCCTTCCGTCCAGTCCGGACATTCGTGATGCAAAAGCCGTCGATGCGGCTGTAGCAACCAGCAAACCAGATCACTGCATTCATCTGGCGGCCATCTCAAGCATTGGAAACGCCAGGCAGGACCCCGATCATGCCTGGCAGGTCAACCTGCAGGGCACGCTCCATGTTGCACGAAGCATGCAGCGTCATGCTCCGCAGGGCCGACTTCTGTTTGCGTCAACGGCTGAAGCCTATGGCTCCACCTTCCAGCGCGGAACTCCCGTCGCAGAAGATGCAGCTCTTGCCCCTGGCAATACTTATGCCGCCACCAAGGCTGCCGCAGATCTGGCACTGGGCGCTATGGCAAAGGAGGGCTTGAATGTCATCCGGATGCGACCGTTCAATCACACTGGCCCGAACCAGTCAGCTGACTTTGTCGTTCCGGCTTTCGCCTTACAGATCGCCCGCATTGCCAAAGGGCTTCAAGCCCCAGAAATCCGCGTAGGCAACCTGGAAGCCCAACGGGACTTTCTGGACGTACGGGATGTCTGTGATGCTTATCTTGACGCCCTGATGCCCGACAACGCTCTGGAACGCGGGACAATCCTCAACCTCTGTTCCGGACAGACACGCTCAATTCGTTCCATTCTGGATGACCTCATCGCCCTCAGCGGGGTCAAGGCCGACATTCTCACGGACCCAAACCGTCTGCGCCCTTCAGACACTCCCGTCGCCCGTGGTGATGGGTCCTTAGCCAGACAGCTTCTCTCGTGGACGCCTCGTATCCCTTGGGAGCAAACGTTGAGTGATATTTACACAGATTGTTTAGAGCGTGCTGGAACTGAATAGTCATATCCTACAATCACAGATGCTGCAGAGCAGTGATTTCAGTCGTACAACGTTCCTGAAGCAGACGTCAGAAAAACACGTGTTTGAACTCTTCGGACCTTATCTGCGGTCGAGCATAAGCGGACACTAATTGTGAGCCATTTTCCTGTCCGACAATGTGTGATTCTGCTCGAACCCACAGAACCAGACGTTGGAACAGATACACCTCCACACGCTCTCATGCAGTGTGGAGACAGACCGTTTCTGGCATGGCTCATGCGTGAAATGCAGCGTTTTGGAATAGAAGATTTCGTACTGCTGGCGACAGAGCAGTCCGTACTGCACTTCGAAACTGCTGTTGAGTTGATCCGCTCACGCCTTCCGAAACCGGCAAACATTACTCTTCTAACAGCACCTCATCAGGCTGGCAGTGGCGGCATGCTTCATCATGCGCGTCAGCACCTTCAGGAATGCTTCCTTTTTTGTGACGGAGAGGTTCTCTTTTCAGGCAATCCAGCACGGTTTCTTACGCATGCCGGACAAGGAAACTGGGCATTGCTGCGTGCGGACGACAGCGACGATCAAGAGAGTTTGGCTTGCCCGGGGGAAGACGACGAAAAGGTTGCTCCGTCTCTTTTAACAACACAGCACAGTTATCCAGCCGCCCCTGAAAAGAGCGGTATCTTTCTATTCGACCACTCCATATTCCAGTATCTGACGGCAGCATGCTCGCTAGAGCAGGACGTCCTGCCCGCTCTCGTTAAGAACGGTGTCCTGAAAGGTTTGTCGCTTCCCGGAGATGTCTGGGATGTGAGGCGACCAGAAGACTGCACCAAAGCAAAGACGGACCTCCCGACCACACTCCTCCGTCCAGCGGTATTTCTTGATCGTGATGGCGTGATCAATCACGATCATGGCTGGGTTGGAAAACGCGACCGCTTCGAATGGGAGCCGGATGTGCTGAAGACCATCGCGAAGATTACTGACAGCGGCCATCACGTTTTCATCGTGACAAACCAATCCGGAATTGCCCGCGGGTTTTATACTGAGGACCACCTCGAACAGCTTATGAGCTGGGTGATCGACACAATTCGCGAGCATGGCGGAACGGTCGATGACTGGCGATACTGCCCCATGCATCCGGAAGCCGTGGTGGACCGGTATCGTGGCCAAAGCCCAAACCGCAAGCCATCGCCAGGTATGATACTCGACTTATCAAGCCGGTGGGAGTTAGACCCCGCGCGTTGCGTTATGTTTGGAGATCAGGCGTCTGACATCCAAGCTGCCGAAGCAGCTGGAATCAAAGGTATTCGTGTTGGTCCGCTGCTTCTTTCTGAACTGGCTTCCCAGATGAGCGCATTCCAGTAAATAAGGGTTTTCAGGCTCCGTCAGATACCCGTTTGCGTAAAATTTATGCGTTTATCGTATGTGGTCTAACAGGACGAAGTTTCTGAAATGAGCGCGTCATCGCGAAAAATTCTTTACCTTCGCACTACCGGTGCGTGTCCGTCATCTGTGCACCCTGCAACGTGCTTTCTGCTCCGTCGCGACACCGACAGATCCAACAATTGTGTCAAAATCAAAGTAATATCGAGAAATAAATAACAACTTCTCGATACTCTGGAAGTTAGGCACACGCCCTTGATCACTGGACGACACTTGTCATACAATCTTCGTTCAAAATGATTTGAATGAATGCCGTTCCCGTCGGCCAAACTGAAGCTAGCCTGGACCCATGAACAAAGATTACGTTATCTGGATCGACGTCGAAGACATCTTTCAGTACTTCGAAAACAATGCGCGTCCTAGCGGAATTCAGCGCGTTGTCTTTGAAATACTGCATGTCATCCGGCAGCAGGCTGCCCAAAAGCCAGGTATCGGTCGCATAGTTCTGACCCGGCGCGGCAAAGAGGAAGCCTGCCTTCTCTCGTCAGTTACTTTTGAGGAACTGGAAGCGCTTTTCTCGGTCCGTTCGGAAGAAAAAATCGCCCCGCCCCGGACGACAGCCGCAAAAAAAACGCGACAGAACGCCCGCTCGCTCATGCGCAGCTTCCGTCACACCGTTATCCGACGCCTGGAAAGTCTGCCACCGGAACTTGCCCGCCCACTCCTGAACATCGCTGTTAATCAGTTGCGCGCATTACAGCTCCTGAAACGTTACGCGCGTTCAAAGCTTCATCGCCAGGCATCAACTGCTGTACAGCCCGCTCCCGTGGCTCAGCCCTCCCCCGCCTATGTCGCAGCACACCCAGAGGCATCACCGAGCCCAGGGGATATTTTTCTGATCCTTGGTGCGGCATGGTCCGAGCCAGATTTTGGGGAGCGCTTGGCGCGCCTACGCAAGGTTTTTGGCGTCAAACCCGTTCTCCTTGTTTACGACCTTATTCCGGCCGTCAGGCCAGAATGGTGCGCTCTTTCACTCATTTGCGATTTCCGTCACTGGCTGGACACGACGCTCCCTCAGTGTGGCCGCCTGTTAGCCATCAGTCATTCCACGGCTAGCAGCGTTGAAGAGTATGCCCGCAAACAGCGCTTGGCTTTACAGGGGCCGGTTCAGACCATTCCAATTGGCAGCGGCTTTGGCCCTCCTCGACACGCTGAGGGCGAAAGACCCCTGGGTCTTCCCGCGAAGGACAGCTACGTCCTTTTTGTCTCAACACTCGAAGCACGCAAAAACCACCTGCTCGCGTTTCGGATCTGGCGGCGTATGGTCATTGACCTTCCAAGAGATCAGGTACCAACGCTCGTTTTTGCAGGGCGCGTGGGTTGGCTGGTTTCCGACCTCATGCAGCAGCTTGAAAACACGGAATGGCTGCGTGGGAAAATTCGCCTTCTGCGGGACCCAAGTGACGATGAACTGGCCCATCTTTATGACGGCTGCATGTTCACTCTTTTCCCATCGCTTTATGAAGGCTGGGGACTGCCAGTGACCGAAAGCCTCGTGAATGGCCGCCCCTGTGTAGCGTCCAATTCAACCTCCATTCCCGAAGCTGGTGGCCCGCTGACGCGCTACTTTGACCCTGAAGACTTTGACGACGCCTATCGTGTTGTGCGCGGAACAATCGAAGACCGAGCTGGTTTGAAGGCCTGGCAGGAGCAGGTCCGCACCCAGTTCAAGCCTGTGCCATGGGAAGACAGCGCAGATGCAGTGTTGGAGGCATGCCACGCTGCTTATCTGAGCGGAGGCCTGTCATGACACTCTGGGTAGATATTGACGACCTGCTGTTCCATCTCCTGCATCATAGTCGACCGAGCGGAATTCAGCGCGTCGTTTTCGAGATTTGTGCTGCTTTGCGTGAGCTTCGCGGCCATGAAATCCAGTACGTCCGCCGTGGGGCAGACTCTGCGGACCCCCGTGGTTTTCGGACAGTAGATTGGCCTTCCATTGAGGCCCTGTTTCGGCAGATCATGGAAGGTAAGAGTGCCCAAAACGGATCTTCTCGCTCAGCCGGATCGTTCCCCGTTACCCCGCCGATTGAAAAAGTGGCCTCGCAGGACGTTCTCTCTACTTTCCTGCAAGCAGAAAGCTGGGCGCTTAAAGAGCTGTTCACTGTCCCTCGCGCCCTTGGACATTTTGCCCTGGATCTCGGCCGGGCAAAAATGCAGGAGCGCCGGCAGGAGAAGCCATCAGCTCAATACGACGAGGGCACCAAGCTGGCGGATGCTGCCCAACCAGGCGACATTTTCCTGACTCTCGGCGCACCCTGGCATCATGCCAACTATGTTCAGAGCATTCGATGGATGCGCGACGAGCTGCGCATGTCGTTTGGAATGCTCATGCATGATCTGGTTCCCGTTCGTCACCCCGAATGGTGCGATCGTGGCATCATCATCACATTTAAAGCCTGGCACAGCGCAATCCTTCCTTTGGCTGATATGATTTTTGCCAACAGTGATGCAACGGCACGGGACGTTCAGTCTTATCTGGCCGAGCAGGATGTGGGCACTCATGTCACGGTCCAGACCGTTCCACTTGGTACGGGCTTTGGTCTTGCCGACGCCCCTATGGCACCTGAGCCGATTGTACAGGAACCATACGTTCTTTTCGTTTCCACCATTGAAGCACGCAAAAACCATGCTCTCCTTTTCCGGGCCTGGCGGAGAATGCTTGAGGAAATGCCGGCAGAAAATGTTCCCACGCTCGTCTTTGCGGGTCGCGAGGGGTGGCTGGTTTCCGACCTCATGCAGCAACTCGAAAACGCTGAGTGGCTGGATGGAAAGATCCGCTTCATTCAGAACCCGACAGATGCTGAACTGCGGCGCCTTTACGCTGATTGCAGTTTCACGATTTTCCCCTCCTTCTTTGAAGGCTGGGGCCTGCCTGTGACGGAAAGCCTGTCCATGGGACGCCCTTGTCTGGCATCAGGAACCACATCCATTCCGGAAGCCGGGGGCCAGCTGAGCCGCTATTTCAACCCGGACAATATCAATGAAGCCTACACGCTCATTCGCAAGACCATTGAAGATACTGAGGGCCTGAAAGCCTGGACGGAACAGGTGCGCTCAGAATTTAAGCCGGTCCCGTGGACTGAAAGCGCCAAAGCCATTCTCAAGTTCATAAGCTGAGAATTTCTTCAGTCATTAGCTTGGCCTGAACTCAAAAAGGGGCGTCTTCCGCATGGAGGACGCCCCTTTTTAATTAGAGGGATGACAGCGCAGGAGGTACTTTGGCCTTAGCCAAAGCTTCTTTCTGACGTGCCGCCAGAACATTCACGTCGAAACCGTCAATCAACTCCTGGAACATCTGATGCCAGTTCAGACGCGCGCCCAGACGGAGGAACGCGCTTCCCAGGCCAATTGCCGAGCGATCCATCAGAACAAACTCACGAGGGAGCTTCACCCCTCCCGTTCGTTTCAACCCGTCATAGACCCTTTCCAGAACCTGCTTGGCTTCAGCTGGATCATTGCTCTCCTGCATAGAGCAAACACGATCTGTCATCAGCGGCCGATAGAAGAAACGAGCCCACTCGTTCAGAACCTCAGCGGTCTCTCGCGACAGACCTTCGAAGCCCCACTTGCTATAGGCGTGGAAAGCTCTGTCTTCATCGTTATCCCGAAGCGCGGCAAACAGATCCACCACGCCCTCAACAAAGCGAGGGGAGAAGATACGGACAGCGCCGAAATCCAGCAGGTTCAAACCGTAATCATCGCGCACGGTGAAATTGCCCATATGCGGGTCACCGTGAATGACACCATAGCGATAAACCGGTGTGTACCAGGCGCGGAACAACGCCCGTGCCATATCGTCCCGCTGTTCCTGCGTCGCCTCAGACGCCAGAACCGCCTTCATGCCGCGACCAGACACCCAGTCCATCGTCAGAAGACGCCCGGTGGACAGTTCCTCAATGGGGGCCGGAACGGTCACAGTCGGGGTTTCAGACAGCATGTCCCGATATAGGCGCAGATGGCTGGCTTCCCGACGATAATCCAGCTCTTCCCGAAGACGGTCGGACAGTTCGGTGTAAACCTCGTCCTGACGGATCGTTGTCTCAAACCGCTTATACACGCCTAGAGCCGCACGGAACTGCCGCAGATCGGAATCTACCGCCCCCTGCATGTCCGGATACTGGAGTTTGCAGGCCACCTCGCGTCCATCAACCAGACGAGCACGATGCACCTGCCCCAGCGACGCCGCGGCTACGGCCTCGTGACTGAAGGAGCGGAAATTCTTTTCCCAGCCGGCACCCAGTTCCGCCGTCATCCGACGACGCACGAAGTTCCAGCCCATCGGGGGGGCATTGGCCTGAAGATGAGCCAGTTCTTCCGCATATTCATCCGGCAGAGCGCCGGGAATGGTGGACAGAAGCTGAGCGGCCTTCATGAGCGGCCCCTTCAGATTGCCCAGCGAAGACTTCAAGCCTTCAGCGTGGACACCCTTGTCCGTCTTGATGCCAAGACGGTTTCCAGCCAGGCGCGCAGCGATGCCGCCGACTGCACCAGATGTCCGTGCCATCCGGCGAAGTTCGCCCATCAAACCGGTATTATCGAGATCGCGCGCCATGGTGCCCTCAGCCCTCCTGCTCGAGCTGATCAATCAGACCCGAGATTACATCCAGTCCTTTACGCCAGAAACCCGGATCCGTCGCATCAAGACCGAACGGCGCCAGCAATTCCTTGTGGCGAAGTGTCCCGCCAGCTTCGAGCATGGTCCGGTATTTGTCGGCAAAACCGTCAGGCTGATCCTGATAGACGCCATACAGAGCATTCACCAGACAATCCCCGAACGCATAGGCGTACACATAGAACGGCGAATGCACAAAGTGCGGAATGTAGGACCAATAGGCGTCATAATCCGGCGTGAAGTGGAACGCCGGACCGAGGCTTCGTTCCTGTACGTCGCGCCAGATGGAACCAAGCTGCTCTGCGGACAGCTCACCCTTGGCCCGCTCATCATGCACGCGAACCTCAAACTGATAGAACGCGATCTGGCGGACTACCGTGTTCAGCATGTCTTCCACTTTCGCCGCCAGAAGATGACGGCGACGCTTTGGATCGGTTTCACGATCGAGCAGAGACTGGAACGTCAGCATCTCACCGAAAACGGACGCTGTTTCAGCCAGGGTCAGAGGCGTCGCGGAGTTCAGATAACCCTGCTTCTGACCTGCAAGGATCTGGTGCACCCCATGCCCGAGCTCGTGAGCCAGCGTCATCACATCGCGGGCGCGACCATGATAGTTCATCAGAATATAGGGATGGACGGACGGTACGGTGGGGTGGGCAAAAGCCCCTGAGGACTTGCCCGGTGCAGCTTCCGCATCAATCCACGGATGCGTCAGGAAGCGGTCCACCAGTGTTCCAAGTGCCGGGTCGAATCCCGTATAGGCGTTGAGAACAATCTCTTTGCCATTCTCCCACGGAATAACCGTGTCAGCCACACCCGGCAGGGGCGCATTCCGGTCCCAGTGCTCCAGCTTTTCTAGGCCGAGCCACTTGGCCTTCATTGCGTAATAACGATGGGATAGACGCGGATAAGCCTCATCAACGGCGCTGACCAGCGCGTCCACAACTTCGTCCTCGACCATGTTGCCACGGTTCCGGCTGCTGGACGGACGCGGATAACCACGGAGTTTGTCCCCGATCGCCTTGTCCTTGGCGAGCGTGTTGGTGATCATCGTCAGAAGACGGGAATTGTCTGCCAGTACAGCGCTGATCTGCTCTGCGGCTGCGGCACGCCTGTCACGCTCTGCGCTCGTCAGGGTGTTGAACGCTGCACCCAAGGGTTTTGTCTCCCCATCAAGCGTGACGGTCAGGCTCGCCATGGTTTCATCGAACAGCCGGTTCCAGGCACTCCGTCCCGTTACGGACTTGTCCATCAGAACCTGCTCAACCTCATCCGAGAGCTGATAAGGACGGAATACCCGCAGATCCCGCAGGAACGGCTGCCATTTGGTCATTTCTGGCGCAACTGACACGTTGTCCAGAACGTCGTCATCCAGACGGTTCAGTTCCAGCGAGAAAAAGAGCAGATCAGCAGAAATATCTGTGACACGCTCCTGAATGCCTTGTGTGAAACGACCCCAAACCGGATCTGTCGTATGAGCGGCAAAACCTAATTGGGCAAAGGAACCGATGCGTCCCAGCCCTTCCTCGATCCGCTCATATTCTGCGAATGCCTTCGCCAAAGCAGCACCATCGGCCTGACCAAGCTTGCCTTTCCAGGTTTCGCTGAAAGCTTTGGCGGATGATGTCAGAGTCGCGAAATCCTGTTCGATCGCCGGATCGTCCAACGACGCGTACAGATCGGACAGGTCCCAGCGCGGCGGAACACCGTTCTCGGCCGAGGGGGCAGACGGGCCAGTGGCCGCTGAGAGATTTTGACTGTTCATAATTTGAATTTAGACGTCCCTGCCGCCGGGTCAAACGGGAGGTTGATGACAAATCGGTAGGAAATGCTCTGGCCCCATTCAGAGCAGTATTTAATCGGCCAATTGAACAGCAATCCTCAGATCTTCAATCGTGTCCTGACTGAAAACCTGAATCCCGTTCTGGCGGAGCAGCGCAGCCGTTACACCTGCTCCGGCATGTTTCTGCCCGCTGAAACTGCCGTCATAAATCATCTGACTTCCACAGGACGGGCTACCTTCCATAAGCAACGCGAACCCGCATCTCTGTGCCTGCGCGACGTTCAGGGCAATCCGGGCTCCCGCTATAAACTCATCCGTCACATCTGCACCGGACGTGTCGGTCACACGCGCCTCGCCCAGAAGAACATCTTTGCCATTCTTCCGTGCCCCGATTTCCGCCGGGGGGCGTGGAACGGGCATCCCACCTGCAAGCTCGGGACAGACCACGACCAGACGTCCCTCTTCCTGCCATTGCTGAAGCAGCGGGTGCAGAAGGGTTTTTGCCTTGCCATCATATCGGACTGGCTGACCCAGCAGACAGGCACTGACCAGAATTCGGTTTTTCACAAGCTGCGGCATCCTGCTTTCGGGGCATCTGAGAATTCTGTTCTGATACCCTCATCTGCCCGAAAACAGAACGACTTCTGGTTCTATTTCAGTTCAGACCCTCCGGCATTGGCCCCAATATGAACGTCGCAAACCCATCCGGACGAATATAGCTTTTGAATGCCGCCTGAACGCTTTCAGGTGTCGCAGCCTGATAGGCTTTAGCGGCATCGTTCAAATGCTCCCAGCCAAGTCCACGCAATATCAGATTTTCATCCGTGCTACTGGGCGCCAACATTGTCGCGTTCGAGATAATCATTCCGCGGATCACATGTGCTTTGGCCCTGTTCAACTCTCCAATAGTGACGGGCGTTGCTGCCATGCTTTGCAACTCTTGCAGAACATGCTCCCGCGCGACCTTCACGGAGCCAGGATCAGCACCAAAACCCACACTGTAGGTACCAAAATTTTTCTGAGCAAAGACCATTGATTCGACAGTATAAACATATCCCGTTTTGATCCGCAGATCTTGATACAAGCGACTGTCAGGGCCTTTGGTTAACATGGTATCAGCCAACATCATGTTGTAACGCTGAGGGTCCGTCCATCCGTGGGCATTCGCCTGTGCGATAATCACCATATCCTGTGACCGAACAGAATCTTTGACGGACTGGACTTCCGGAAGCGTACGCAATGGAAGGGCTGGCAAATCCACATCTGGCTTTGGTCCGCTGGCTTTCCAGCCCCCAAAGGCCGCTGTGATCTGTCTGCGTGCCTCTTCGACGGAAATGTCACCAACAACTTCTATCGTCGTCATATCTGGTCGATAGACGGACGCGTAATAGGATAGCACATCCTCACGGGTCAGATCCGATAGTGTCTTCATGGTTTGCATGCGACGAGAGGGAAAACCTTCCGGCATCAATGTGTTCGTGATGCTTCTCTGAAAACGATAGGCAGGCATCTGCTCAGCACCTGCCTGCAGACGGATCATGTTCTGACGTATCAAATCAAACGCATATTGGGGAAACGCCGGGTGCAGTTCCAAGTCTGCCAAAATGGTAAGGGCAGCACCGAAATCCTGTGTCCGACTTCGAATGGAAAAATTGGTCCCACCTCTTGCAGTAGCTGCCAGATCATCCAGATTCTTCTCTAATATTTCCCGGTCTCGTGTAACTGAGCCAAACGAAAACAACTGACCTGTCAGGGCGGCAACGCCGTCTTTTCCGGTTGGGGCCTGCATGTCCGGGTCGGACTTTATGTACCCAAACAAAAATACCGTTGGACTGATATGTCTGGTTCGCACCAGCACCCGCAGACCGTTTGGAAGCATGAAGTCTGCATCCGGCGCGTCGTAGATTGGGGGCGCGGGAACATTTTCAATCGGCTTGGCCCAATCAGGCAGCGGCCCTGTCGCGCTAGCGTGACTGCCAAAGGATTCTGCGCCACCAAAGCCTGTTCCTGCTGGCAAAACCGCATGATCTGATGCAAGCATCGTCACCGCAACGGCATGTTCCGGATCCAGAAGTTTACGCGCCAGAGCATTGACGTCCTGCACAGTCACTTTTGTAAAACGATCGTAGACAGCATCGGGGCTATCGGCATTCTCTGCTGTCACAGCGGCAGACCATTGACTACCAAGCCCTGCAATGGAGTTCTTTTCAAAAGCCTTCGACGAAAGCACCCGTTTTTTCATACCCTCGAGCACATCCGCTGATACACCCTTGGCCCGAATTTCAGTAAGTGTCGTCTTGAGAAGGGCCATAGCCGCCTTTGGGTCGCCTCCTCTGGGAATTGTCAAAGATGCTTGAACGGTTCCCGTGTGAAGACCCCGAGCGATACCCAATTCCGCCGACAGCGCCTTATGTTGCAGCACCAATTTGTAGAGGGGTCCACGACGGTTCGAAAGAACTGCGTCCAACAGGACTGCAGCGGGAGCATCCCTATCGCGGAGAGTGGGTCCTCTCCAGAACAACGTAACCCCATCGACCGCATAATTTGACTGCACGCTAAAGGCCTGGGGAACAACCGGCGCAACAGGAGCCTTCGGGCGTTCTGGAAGCGGCTGTGCGGGAATAGATCCAAAGATCTGTTCAACCTGCTTCAGGCTCGTAACCGGATCGACATCCCCGACGATAACTAGAACAGCATTATTGGGCACATACCATTTACTGTAAAAATCTCGTAGGAGCTTCACGTCTGTCGCCTCGAAAGACAGCCGGGTTCCTAACGGCGAATGATCGTAGCCGCTGTTTTCAAACAGAATAGAATTCATTTGTTCTTTCAGCCGGAAATCAGGGCTCGAAAGATCCCGCGAAACTTCCTGCTCAATAGCACCCCGCTCTTTCGCCCACTGCCCCGCATCCAATGAAAGATGCTGCATCCGATCCGCTTCCATATGCAGGACGACATCCAGATCCTGCGCCGGAATCAGACAGTGATAGCGGGTCAGGTCCGTCTGCGTGAAAGCATCGAACTGCCCCCCTAGCGTCCCCATCACTGTTGAAAGCTGGTCTCCACTGAGAGAGGGCGTTCCACGGAACATCATGTGCTCAAGCGCATGAGCTGTTCCCGGAAAGCCTTTCGGAGCCTCAGCAGACCCCACCATATAGGTCAGTTGCACGCTGACGGCAGGGGCGATCGGATTGCGGACCACAACGACCCGCAAACCATTCGGCAAAGTTTCGCGCCCAATGTCTGCGCCATAAGCCGTTGAGCAGGCCAGACCCGTGAGCAGGGAAATCGCTAGAAATGTCTTTTGAAAAATATGCATCGACATGACTTCATCAGTGTATCGGTCAATGTAACGTAACAGTTACAGATCCCAAGTCATGTGGATATTTTGTGACCCCACTCGGTGCAGGGATGCTGCCCTTGTGAGACTACTGTTTCACAGGGGCAGCCATTAATTCAGTGACGAATGACTTCGTGGGTATTTTCGTCGTCTTCATCATCTTCGTCATCGTCTGGAGGACCAGCAATCTCGTCGTCATCCACGAGACGACGCGGATCAATAGCGCGCCAGTCGCGCTCCATGGGGGTCGCCCGATTGGCAACGAAGTCATCCAGTTCCGTGGACGACTTCCAGCCATCATCTCCCGCATCAACAACTTCCGCGTTCTCACCAAAAGCCATCCAGCTTTCCAGCACTTCACGACTTGTCGCACCGGAAACGCGGCAGCGCTCAATACTGTCTCGCACATAGGCGCGGGCGTAAGCATTGGCGTGCATCAGGTCCATGAAGTCTTTTACAACTTCTACAGTGTCATCCTCGGATGCACCGGAGAGATCGATGATCCTGACACTCCAGGACTGGCCCTGCCCGGCAGTTTCCGTTCCCGGGTTTTCGGCTTCGTCGCTCATGAGACCTCCTGTTCGGCTTTTGCCTTGTTCAGCAGAAATTCACGCCCAACCTTGACGCGAAGCGTGCCGTCATAGGCCACGATGTCTGCCGTTGCATAGGTCTCGGACCAACGATCAGGAATAAAAGAGCCACTGCCAACAACGTCGATCGGTGCGTGAGCATCGCGCATGCTTGTGCACTTGGACACATTGAACCCTGACGACACCGTGATTTTCACTTTCGGAAAACCAGCCTCATTCAGTGCTTCGCGCATTCGCCAGATCGCAGCAGCCGAAACACCCGTGCCAACCAGATCCCGCAGCTCTGCATCGGAGCGGTAGCGGCGGATCGTACCCGGCGTGTAGCGTTCCAGCACGGCGTAAGACAACTGTGGGTCCAGCCCTTCCAGAAAGCGCCCACCATGCGTATCGAGGCGGACACTTAACTGCCCGGCAGCAGCTTTTTCCGGGAAACGTCGGCAGACTTCAAGCGCATCCGTCACTTCCTGCCCGAAATAGTCCACCAGAATGGTCAGCGGATCATTCGGGTAGACTTCGGCATACATCTCGGCAGCCCGGAGCGTTGAACCTGCATACCCGATCAGGGCGTGCGGCATGGTCCCAAGACCGTGCTCCTGACCAAAGAAGCCAGCTGTTGCGTCATTGGCATTCCCAATGAATCCACGAGCCCCTTCCTTTTGAGCAGCACGGGAGCCAACGGCTGCCGCATAGCCCATTTGTTCCTGCATTTCGAAGCCAGAACAATGACGCGCTTCCATTGCCAGGAACGGGACTTCTGGCAAGGCCATTGCCATTTGATACGCATTATGGGCAGCGACACAGGCAGCACCAAGACGCTGAAGGAGCAGGGTTTCGAGAGGGGCGAGTTTTGTGAACGGGCCAGTCAGATACAGAAGCGGTTCACCCGCGCCGACCCACTGCCCTTCTTCATAAACTTCGCGGATATGGAGGTCGAAACTCTGGGCCTTGGCCACATTTCGCAGCCAGGTGACTGCTATGCCACAGGCCGCGATGACCGGGCGGCGGATAAAAACCGCATAGGTGACTTTCGCGTCACCAAAATGTTCGACGATTTTTCGGGTTCGTCCGAAATAAGCATCGGTCCTGGATTCAATTGTTTGTTGATCCAGCGGGCCGATGGCACCGCTGGACTGTTCTAATGCGCTTTGAGAAACGGAAGAATTCATTCCTGCTTTCCTGCTCGTCGGCCTGTCAGTTCATGCGCAAGTAGAAACGCCATTTCAAGCGACTGTTCCGCATTAAGGCGTGGATCACAGAATGTTTCATACCGATCACCCAGATCGGCTTCCGTCAGACACTGGGCACCACCAATGCATTCGGTCACATCCTGACCTGTCATTTCAAGGTGGATACCGCCCGGACGACGGCCTGCGGCTTCAAATACATCGAAGAAACCAAGCACTTCACCAAGAATGCTCTCGAAGGAGCGCGTCTTGACCTTGCTGGACGTCGTGGTTGTGTTGCCGTGCATCGGATCACACAGCCATGTGACCGTACGGCCCGTCTTGATAACGGCATCCAGAAGCGGCGGCAGATGCTCGCGCACCTTGTCCTTGCCCATACGCGAGATCAGCGTGATGCGACCGGCTTCGTCATTCGGGTTCAGGATCTCGAGCAACTTCTCCAGATCCTCAACCGTCGTCGTCGGGCCAACCTTGATACCGATCGGGTTCTGAACGCCACGCAGGAACTCAACATGCGCGCCATCGGGCTGACGGGTGCGATCACCAATCCACAGGAAGTGCGCAGAGCAGTCATAGTAGTTACCGCTGGTGCTATCGATGCGCGTCAGAGCCTGCTCGTAGGGCAGCAGAAGAGCTTCATGAGACGTATAGAATTCCGTCTCATCAATCTGGGATGCCGCACTATCGAAACCACAAGCCCGCATAAAGGACAGCGTTTCGTCAATGCGATGGGCCAGATCCTGATAACGGGCCGCAAGCGGTGAGCGCTCCACGAAACCGAGGTTCCAGCTATGAACCTGATGCAGGTTTGCATAACCGCCATTTGCGAACGCACGCAGGAGGTTCATCACACCGGCAGACTGGAAATACCCCGTTTCCATGCGGGCAGGATCAGGAATACGGGAAGCCGCCGTGAATTCCGGACCATTAATGATGTCACCGCGGTAGCACGGCAGCGTCACACCATCGATTGTTTCCGTATTGGACGAGCGCGGCTTGGCATACTGACCCGCCATACGGCCAATCTTCACGACAGGCACCTTGGCGGCGAATGTCAGAACCACAGCCATCTGAAGCAGCACACGGAAAGTGTCGCGGACGATATCGGCCGTAAATTCGTCGAAGCTTTCCGCACAGGCCCCACCCTGAAGCACAAAGGCTTCACCGCGGGATGCTGCGGCCAGACGTGTCTTCAGGCGGCGGGCTTCACCCGCAAAAACCAGCGGGGGATATCGATGCAGACGAGCCTCGACAGCAGCAAGCGCAGCTTCGTCTTCATAAGACGGGGCCTGGACGATCGGACGGGAACGCCAGCTTGCAGGAGACCATGACATCGTGTTGTCGGACGTCTGGGTCTTGGTCGAGGGGTGCATTGAATGCCCTCCGGGGGTCGGGAAGTGAACAGAATTGCGGGGCGCTGTTTATGGCTGAAAAAGCGCCGGGTTGATAGCGCGAAAAGTTAGATTGTAACGCATGGCACCTGTCTGCTGATGGAATGTTTCACGCATGGGCGAAACGCCATGCCATGCCAGCCGAGACGGCCCGCCCCACACCATGACGTCTCCATGCCTCACATCAAAGCGCCTGACCGGGTCTGTCTTCAGTAAGCCTCCAAACGCAAATCGGGCCGGAACCCCCAGAGAAACAGACACAATCGGAGATGCCAGATCACCTTCATCCCGATCTTGATGAAGCCCCATCTTCGCGCCTGGCTCGTAGCGGTTCACCAGACACGACACGGGAGTGAAATCTGAAAATCCGGCCTCCTGCGCGGCCGCGGCCGCGATATGACGAAATATATCCGGCATATCCGGCCAGTGTTGGCCAGTCCTCGGGTCGTGTCGAACGTACCGGTATCCGCGTTTGTCAGTATACCAGCCGCAGGCCCCGCAACTGGTCATGGCGACAGACATTGAGCGACCACCCGGTGTCATCATGAAGCGGAAAGGAGAAATCTGGGAGAGAGAATAGATATGCTGCAGGAGCTGGTCCGCAACGGAGTCGACAAAGCCTGGAAGCCAGACCGCGCCTGTCCCGAGCTCTGTGCGAACCCGCATTTCCGCAAAGAGATCCTCCACTGCTTCCTCCTGCTCCCGCCATTCGAGATGAAAAGAACTCTTGAACCTCAGCCCAAGCGGACCGATTATAAAAAAATATGCGGTTCTGCTTTCCATATGGTGATGGGGCCGTTGATTTCCATGATTGGTTCAGGACCAGATCCCATGCTGCCCTCTTCCCGCTTTTTCTGCCATGCCCTGCTGGCGACCGCTCTGCTGGGAGGGGTGGCTCAGGCTCAGAGCACAACTTTCGGTCAGCCCTACGAAACAGCCCCCCAGCAAAACAGCACCCAGTCTCAAGTGCCGGGCGCTGAACAGAAGGCCAATGGCGGAGAGCATTTCCGTGCCCGTGGCCACCGGTCCCTGCCACCTGGCTATCAGGATGCTCCGAGCACAGAATTTGAGCACGGGCCCGATCCGGACCATGAGGCCGGGGTGGAACGCGATAGCGTAACGGGTGCCAACCTCTCCAAATTCGGGTCGTCCTATCAGGGCAGCAACAACACCCAGTCTGGCCAGCTCGGTGATGCCACCGGCAACGGCTATGTCGCTCCACGCGGCAACGGCTGGTAAAAGAAACCAATCTCCAGCGCAGGGGTTCTGCTCTTCAGGATGCGGCTGGTATTATCCAGCCAGATCGTATGAGGAGCAGACTCCATGCCGTATATTACTGCTACTGACGGAACGAGCCTTCATGTGAAGGATATGGGCGTCGGACGCCCGGTTGTTCTGATCCACGGCTGGCCACTGACCGGCGATATGTGGGAAAAACAGACCCTCGCACTTGTCGAAGCTGGCTACCGCGTCATTACCTATGACCGGCGCGGCTTTGGTCTCTCAGGCCACCCCATCAACTGCTATAATTATGACGTTCTGGCCGATGACCTTGCGGTCATTCTGGAACAGCTTGACCTGTGGGATGCGACCCTCGTGGGCTTTTCCATGGGCGGTGGCGAAGTTGCCCGCTATCTGACGCGCCATGGTCGCTCAAGAATTTCAAAAGCTGTGCTTCTGGCCTCCATCGTCCCATTCCTTCTGAAAACTGCGGACAATCCCGAAGGCGTGGATATTTCTGTTTTCGATGGCATCAAACAGGAAATTCGACAGGATCGCTTCGGCTTCCTGAAAAGCTTTCTGCCGGGCTTTTATGGCACGACCATGCTGCACCACCCCGTCAGTGAGGGCGTGCTGGACTGGTCTTTCACACTGGCCAGCATGGCTAGCCCAATGGCGACGCTCGACTGTGTGGACGCTTGGGGGAAAACCGATTTCCGCAGTGACCTTCAGTCTTTCACCATTCCCACGCTCATCATCCATGGAACGGCTGATTCAGCGGTTCCGGCTGATATCGCTGGTCGGCGTGCCGCCGATCTGATCCCGGGATCGATCTTCCGGGAATATGATGGTGCTCCGCATGGATTGTTCTTCACCCATGCCGAACAGGTCAATGCAGACCTGCTGGAATTCCTGGCGTCCTAATCTTGAAACTCAGGTTGTTGCCCTGAGAAACGCCCTGCTGGTCGGCAGTTCTGACTGTACGATCAGCAGGGAGCCAATCGCCAATACAAGATCATGACGAATGGACGGGTCCTGAGACTCACGCTCAAGGGCGTAAAGTTCTGTCAGTGTCGGCTCAATCGTTGCGGCTGTATGGGTGAGCGGCAGCTTACGACGCAGAAGATTGCGGATCAGACCATCCACCGCAGCTACGGCAGTATCTGGCAGACTGCCATGCTGCGCCAGCTTTCGCAGCATCAGCACATTTCGCCCAACCGTCATGACTGATAGCGTTCCACGCAGCATTTCTTCAGCGCGATCGCTTGCCAGAGACCCTGCAAATCGGACGGCACGCTCCATGCTTTGCGTACCATCATTAATCCAGACGTATTCATCCATGACGACGCCTGGAAGCGCCAGACGCCGTAGACTGCGACGCAGCTGATACCGTAGCACCTCAGCCGCCCGACGTGGCGTAAAGGGCAAAACTGCGCGGAAAATTACGACGCCGGCTCCAAGACCAAGCAGCAGGGCGATCGTCGTGTTGAACCACGAAATCTCGTCCATACGTCCCTGATTATCCATTCCGAGAAGGAATGGAAAAAACGTACCATAGGACGCTGCCATGACGGCCGTGCCCGGATTACGCGTCGCAAGACCGCCCAACATCATGAAGAAGCCAACGGTCAGACAGAAAAAGACATAGCTGGCCGTCACAGGCATCACGACGAAAACGGGAATAACACTCGCCAATGCGGCCCAGACTGCGCCGTAAAAGAACGCGCCACTCAACAGAACCGTATTCTCAAAAGTGGCAAACCGCGCGCAGACCACGGCGATAAAGGTCAGGAATACACTGCCCTGCGGCCAGGCTGTCACTTCCCAGACGTAAGCCCCGAATAGAAGAGCAGCCATCGTCCGCACTCCGTTTCGGACGGCCGCGCGCCAGTCTGTGTTCCGGGTCAGGCGGTGACGCTCAGAAATCGGGGCACCATCTACACTCGCGCGATAGGAACGCAGTGTTTCACAGAGGTCCGAAATCATGACCTCCACGCCGGTCAGAATGATGCCTTCATTTAGGGAATCTTCGTCGTCCCGTGGCAAAACTGCCTGCATTCGGCCTCGACATTCAGCGAGTAAGGCTTCTGTCTGAACAAGAGCTGCAATGCCGCGACGATCGCTTTCCAGACGTGCTGGCAGCCCTTCAAGGGCGACCCCCATGTCGTGAAGAAACGGGAGAAGTGCTTCCGGAATATGAGACACAGACGTCATACGCGTCTTGAGCCCCAGTCCGCGCGACAGAACACGCGCCACGAGGCCCAGCGTCACATAGGCATGTTCGACCTCGTTTCCCTGACTGCGAATTTCGATCCGGGAGAACTCGATCTGATCGCTTGATGCCTGAAGCGATCCCATGAGGGCACAGAGCGTATCTGTGGCGTTGGCTTTCTGGTTCAGAACGTCCGTCAGAGCGCCGCTGGCTTTTGTGAGAATAGCCTGCAACCGCTTTCGCAGTTCTTCGCGGGCGCGGTCTGCCACATTGGGAACGAACACCATTCCCATAACCGTCTCGCAGATCACGCCCAGAAAAATGTACGTTCCACGCGCCATGGCGATGTTGAACACATTGTCCGGCTCCTTGACGGCGCCAAGAGCAATGATCGTGCAGGTGTACCCGGCAAGAACGAGCGCATAGCCTCGAAAGTTATGCGTCAGTGTGGCGAACCCGGCGCAAAGTCCGACCCAGATCGCCAAAGCAGGAAGAAAGAGCCAAGGATATTGCGGAAACATGCCCATCAGGGCGATGGCGGCAACCATACCAGCAACCGTGCCGACCAGACGCCAGCGGCCCTTGGAGATACTTTCTCCGCGGGAGTTCTGGGCGACAATCCAGACCGTCATGGCGGCCCATTGCGGCTCACCTAGTTCCATCCACAGAGCGATGGCCAGAGCCAGTAGCGAAGCAATCGTCGTACGCAGGGCGAACATCACGGAGGTGATGGACGGCGCAAACAGCCAGCCGAGTTTCACGCCTGCACCTGCCCTGCTGTGTAATGGCTCATGATCTTCAGAGGCGGCAAAGGATCGTCATGAGCCATCGGAGTATCAGTTCTGTTTGTCGGAAGAAGGAGGAACATGGCGCGTTGGCGTCCGCATGGTCACGAACTCCTCCGCACTTGTGGGATGGAGGCCGATCGTGCGGTCCAGATCGCGCTTGGTCAGACCTGCCGTGACGGCAATGGCCAGCCCCTGGATGATTTCCGGTGAATCCGGGCCAATCATATGGGCACCCAGCACGACCTGGCTTTTTGAATCCACAACCAGCTTCATGAACGCCTTGCCCTTACGACCAGACAGCGACTGGCGCATCGGCGTGAAGGACGACGTATAGATATCAAGCGTATGGTGTTCCGCAGCTTCTTCTTCCGTTAGCCCAACCGAAGCGAGCGGCTGACTGAAGAAAACAGCTTTTGGGGTCGTTCCGAAAGACCACTCGCGGCCCGTTTCGCCGAATAGACGCTCCGCCAGAAGATGACCTTCGGCAATAGCGGTCGGCGTGAGGTTATAAGTGTCCGTCACGTCCCCGATGGCATAAATGCCCGGAACGTTCGTCTTTGCATCTTCAAGGCGTGTGACAATGCGACCGTCTGTGACCTCGACCCCGGCCAGATCCAGCCCTAGGGATGTCAGGTTCGGATGCCGCCCGGTTGCCATGAAAACGCAGTCGGTTTCGAGGACCTTTCCACCCTTCAGGTGAAGGTTATACCCTTCAGAAGTCTTCTCAATCCGTTCCGGCGTGCTGCCCGGATGGGATGTGATGCCATTCAGTGGCACCAATTCTGCTATATGGCGACGCATTTCCTCATCAAAGCCACGCAGCGGCAGGTCCTGCCGATAAACGAAGTCTACCTGCGAACCGAGCCCCGCAAAAATGCCTGCAAATTCAATCCCGATATAGCCGCTGCCAATAATGGCAACGCGCTCGGGGCGGCTCTCCAGATGAAACGCATCATCCGAAACAATCGCGTGCTCCGCACCAGGAATATCGAGGCGCGTCGGTGCACCACCCGTCGCAATGACAATGTTCTTGGCACGAACGGTCTGAACCGCAGCATCCGGAGCAAGCTCAGACGGACCGATTTCAACCGTATTCGCATCCACAAAGCGTGCATCGCCCGTGAATAGCGCGACGCCAGCTTTCTTCAGCATTGAGACGTAAATGCCATTCAGGCGCTCAATCTCACGGTCCTTGGCGCCAATCAGCGTGCGCCAGTCATGCGGTCCCGGAGTTACATCCCAGCCATAAGCGCGGGCATCGTCGATCTCTCGGCCATACTCCGCCGCATAAACCATCAGCTTCTTCGGCACGCAGCCGAGATTGACGCAGGTTCCGCCCCAGTGACGACGCTCCGCAATCGCGACGCGCGCGCCGTTCTGGGCAGCAATACGCGCACAGCGTACCCCGCCCGATCCGGCTCCGATGACGAAAAGATCGAATTCCTGCATAAATCCCGGCCTTCCGTGCCTCTGGTCTCAGCGCTCTGCGAACGCCTTCTCGACAACATACGAACCCTGACGGCTCATGTTGCCTTCTTCGAAGCCCATACGCTCCAGAAGTGCTTCCGTATCCGCAAGCATTTCCGGCGAACCACAGATCATGACGCGATCATGCTCAGGGTCGAGCTTGTCGATGCCCAGATCCTCGAAGATCTTGCCACTTTCGATCAGCTTCGTAATGCGATCCGTAACGGCATAGTCTTCACGCGTCACAGCCGGGTAGTACTTCAGCTTCTCAGCAACGAACTCACCCAGAAACTCATGCTCCGGCAGTTCATGACGGATGTGGTTCTCATAAGCCAGTTCGCCGGAAATACGGACTGTATGGCTGAGGATCACATTCTCATAGCGCTCGTAGGCTTCCGGGTCCTTGATGAGGCTCATGAATGGCGCAAGGCCAGTGCCTGTGGACAGGAAGTACAGGTTACGACCCGGCTTCAGGTTATCAAGAAGCAGCGTCCCCACCGGCTTACGACCGATCAGAACCGTATCGCCCACTTTCACATGACGCAGACGGGACGTCAGCGGCCCCTCCGGCACGGCGATGGAGAGGAACTCCATGTGGTCTTCATAGTTGGCAGACGCGATGGAATAAGCACGCAGAAGCGGCTTACCCTCGACCTCAATGCCAATCATCGCGAACTGGCCGTTCTCGAACCGCAGGCCCGGGTCACGCGTTGTGGTGAAGCTGAAAAGACGGTCCGTCCAGTGATGAACGGTCAGAACCTTTGCAGGATACAGATGAGCGTATTCCTTGCTGGGTTCGGCCAGACGATACTGTTTCGGATGACCTTCATACGGCGTCAGGCCCGTAATGGGTTCGTCGATCTCAGGAGTCGGGGCGGCAAAACTCGGGGTGGACATATCGGTTTCTGTCTCCGGTGTGGCACGGATAACAGGTCTCGGACCTGATAAGAGCCGGACCTTTTAGCGCAATCATCACGTTTCGGAAAACCCATCTGCGTTGAACCCGATAGCCGAATGACGCAAAAGTCTTTTCATGACAGACGACTCCGTGAGCGACGCCCCCCTCTCTCCCGCCGAACGGGCCCTGAACCAGGCTGAAGCCGATTTCGGGACACCACTGGACATTACCCCCCGTGAGCGGCCAGCACTGCTTCGGCAGGTCGCCCGGCGACTTGAGGGTAATGAAGCTACCCTCCCCCACGAGGCCTTGATCGACGCGCTCTGCGTCGTACGGCGTAAGACATGGGCGTCCCAGCTCATGAATGTCGCCCGCCGAGCCGGTGAAGTCTGGGTCACGAAGGCCGACACACAGGAAGCCGCAGCCCGCACGCATGATCCCCGTGCCGACATCGCGGCTCTGCGCCTTAAGCTAGAGGATGTTCTGGTCTCACGCTGGCAGGATCTGGGAGACTCGCCACGCAGCGTTCTGGAAGAGGTTCGTGCCGATCTTGCAGATGCCGGGCTGATCCTGTCTGGCGGCCAGCTTGAAAAGCTTTCCCGCAGTATTGCGAGCGCATTCGGAAGCGTTGACCTGGGCTTCGAAGATGATCTCCGCCTGGCGGAAGAGCGTCGTGCCCGCGAACAGGCTGACATTCAGGCCCGTGCAGAACGTCGCCGGGAGCGTGAGCTCGAACGCCTGAAAGAATGGGAAGCCAATCTTGCCGGGTTTGAAGAAGTCCCGGGCATTCTCCATTGTTCCCGGCGTGAAGCGTTGCGGTGGGTGGCGGAAAACCGTCTTCCCATTGCCAAACGCGAAACACGTGACGACGGCATCGAGCTGTTCTTCTTCGATCCAGACGAACTGAAGAAGCTTCGTGCACGCCTTCCCGAGTGGCGCAGCGGCACACCGGATCGTCCGGAGAAGCTGGAACGTGGCACCAAGGTCGGCAATGCTGCCATTGCCCGCGTCGCGGCGCTGGATCGTTTTGCGGCTCATTTCCGCACGGCGCGTTCTCTCAAGCGCCGCATTACGCTCGTTACCGGCCCGACCAATTCGGGAAAGTCCTACACAGCGCTCAATGCTCTCGCCAATGCAGAAAGTGGTCTAGCCCTCGCCCCTCTTCGTCTCCTGGCGCATGAATTTCGGGAAGCTCTGCTGACACGTGGCGTTCCCGCATCTCTGGCCACGGGCGAAGAGCGCATTGAAATGCCCGGTGCCCGCCACCTGGCAGCAACGGTCGAAATGTGCCCGTTCCACAAGCCGGTGGACGTCGCCATCATTGATGAGGCCCAGATGCTGGCGGACCCGGATCGGGGTGCAGCATGGACAGCCGCGATCATGGGTGTGCCAGCTCGGCATGTATATATTCTTGGCGCTGCGGATTGTATCCCGCTCGTCAAACGGATTGCCGAACTCTGTGACGACCCAGTGGACGAGATCCATCTCGAACGAAAAAGTCCGCTCAAAGCTGGCGGAACGGTTCATCTCAGCGAATTGACGGTCGGCGATGCCGTCATTGCGTTTTCACGGCGTGAAGTTCTGGACATGCGGGCCGAACTTATGGCCCGTGGACGCCGGGTGGCCGTTGTTTATGGCGCCCTCAGCCCTGAAGTGCGCCGCGCGGAAGCCGCCCGTTTCAATAATGGCGATGCAGACATTCTGATTGCAACAGACGCTATTGGAATGGGATTGAACCTCTCCATCCGCCGCGTTGTTTTCAGCGCCCTGCGCAAGTTTGACGGGCGCCAGACCCGCGATCTGATCTCGCAGGAGGTCAAACAGATCGGGGGTCGTGCTGGCCGCTACGGCAAGCATGAGGAAGGCCTTGTCTGCGTTCTTGCAGAATCCGGAAGCCCGACTTTCGTTCGCCACATGCTGGCTGCTCCTCCAGAGCCTGTGACGGAACTGCGTCCACTGGTTCAGCCAGACTCAGACATCGTGCGTGCCGTTGCTGAAGAAATCGGCAGCGACAGTCTTTATGGTGTTCTGACACGCATCAAGCACGCTGTTCTGCGGCCGGATGATCCAAACTACCGCCTGGCGGACATGGAGCAGTCTCTCGAGATTGCGGCAGCTCTGGAAGGCGTGGAAAACCTCGATCTGACCACACGCTGGACCTACGCCATGTGCCCGATTGATGAGCGGGACAATGGGATTCAGCGACTGGTGAGTTGGGCCGCGGATCACGCTGCTGGTCGCCCGGTTCCGCCACCAGGAACAGGTCGCCTGCCCCATCCAGAGCAGGCCGGCCGCGAAGAGCTGGAACGGGCAGAAAAGCGCCATAAGCGCCTTGTCGCCTGGCGCTGGCTCGCATTGCGCTTCCCGGAAGCCTATCCCGCGCAGCAGAACGCTGAGATCAACACGTCGATCCTGAATGACTGGATTGAGCAGGTTCTGCGCACCCAGAGCCGGATGCGCGAGAGCCAGAAGCAGCAGCGCGGCGGGTTCACGCCGAGAGGCCGCAGTGACAAGCCGTTTGCCGGAAAGTCAGGCCATCCTGCCAAGCCGGGCTTCAAGAAAAAAGGGAAGCCTGGTGGCTTCCCTCGGAAACGAAGCTGAAAAGCTGTTCCGAAGGGCAGGAAACATCCTGCCCTTCGAAGCACCTTAACCCTCTGCGGCGTCTTCAGCCTGCCGAACGCGCCGTTCTACCCATTTCTGGGCCTGCAGCTTGATAAGCGGACTGAGCTGCCGATAAAGGTTCAGGAACATGCTTTCATCGGGGGTCAGCGTTTCCTGAATTTCCTTGTATGCCATACCGGTCAGGAGGACTTCAGCGTCCACCCCAAGGGCCTCAGCCAGTGCGCCCAGATGCTTACCGACATGGCCGGAGCGCCCGGTTTCCCAGAAAGCCACGGCAGACCGCGAAATTCCAACCCGATCTGCAAGCTGCTGCTGATTCAGTCCAACCATTTCCCGAAGAAGACGGATACGGCGTCCAAGCTCCAGCCCCGGTGAGAGCCGCTCTGGCCCATTTTCTTCCGTAGGTTGAGTCATTTTTTTCATCCCAAGCATCACCGTACCTTCAAGCACCTGAAACGCACGCTCTTCAGATTGAGAAGGTATCAACAAGACCGCAGCTATCGGAAAAACTTCATCAATTTGCAAATAATTTTTATCACAGGGTAAAGTTAAAAATAATCTGACACAGATTTACGCGTCACGATTACTTCGTATCAGGCGAAATTTTAGCCACCCTTGGTAGCAATCATAATTTTTGACTATCAATATCTGCCGAAGTCAAAACAATCATGGCGATCCCAGATTGTGAGTTTAAAGTAAGCTCTCCTCTCTGACCGATAGACCAGGAGCGCACGTCTTCCAGATTTTTGACGAAATGACTTTCGATCCCCATGCCAGAGCCAATACAGGCCATCCGGGTCATCGCCATCGGGGCGAACCGTATTGTGTTCCCCTTAATCACGGCATGACCCATCAGCCTGTTACAGCCACCAAACCCCGAAACGCGACCGTTTTGATTGAGCGTTAATACAGGCTTTCTGGCCGTCGGCTTCAAGGGCTTGCCGTCCAGTGCCTGCACGCTCCAGGTTCCGTAAGGGGATGATGCAGCAGGCGCAGAAACGCGATGAACCAGAATGTTCGGCTGATCGGGCGCATGAAAATCTTCGGTGGTGAACAGTAAGGTATCACCCACACGAATTTCTGCACGCAGCGCGTAACGAAACCCGCTTTTCAATGCAGGGTAGCGCAATGTGTAAGCAATCGGGCCCGGACGAAGAATATCCTGGCGGCTCTCGGCCAGAGTAATCGCGGGGGCATCTGCGCGGGAAATGTCTTCAAGCTGGACTGTGAGAACAGCTCCAGCCGGGAGCGCCATACGCTCCCGGTACGTCACCGTCCCGCTCAAAGTTTCCAGAGGCTCGGCTTTTGCCATCTGGACAAAGGTACTTCCTGCCACAAGGGAAAGAGCGAAACGGCGTGTTATCATCTTAGCAATAGTCCTTAGCCAATACGGGTTAGCCCACCCATATAGGAACGCAGAACTTCAGGAATGGTTATGCTGCCATCTTCGTTCTGGTAGGTTTCCATCACGGCAATCATCGTCCGCCCCACAGCCAGACCGGAACCGTTCAGCGTATTCACGAAGGCCGGACCATTCTCGGAGCGATACCGGGCTTTCATGCGCCGAGCCTGAAAGGCCCGGGTGTTGGAGCAGGAGGAAATCTCGCGCCAGGCCTGCTGTCCAGGGATCCACGCTTCCAGATCGAACGTCTTGGCCGCACCAAAACCCGTATCGCCCGCGCATAGCAGGATACGGCGGAACGTGATGCCAAGGCGCTCCAGAATGGTCTCGGCGGCCTGCGTCATGCGCTCGTGTTCGGCATCGCTGTCTTCGGGCTTCACGATGGAAACGAGTTCGCACTTCGTGAACTGATGCTGGCGCAGCATACCGCGCACATCGCGCCCCGCAGACCCGGCTTCGGAACGGAAACACTGGGAGAGTGCCGTCAAACGGATCGGCAGCGCATCAGCCGGCAGAATGTCGCCCATGACAGAGGCCGTCAGCGGAACTTCCGCGGTCGGGATTAGCCAGCGGCCATCTTCCGTACGGAAGGAATCCTCAGCAAACTTCGGCAGCTTATCGGTGCCGTACATCGCCGCATCATTCACCAGCAGTGGAACACTGGTTTCGCTGTAACCAAACTCGGTCGTATGTGTGTCCAGCATGAACTGACCCAGCGCACGCTCCAGACGGGCCAACGCGCCACGCAGAACGACAAAGCGCGTCCCGGAAAGCTTGGCCGCCGTCGGGAAGTCCATCAGGCCAAGAGCTTCACCCAGCTCGAAATGCTGCTTCGGCTCGAACGTGAATTCGCGCTTTTCGCCACGATAGTGAACGACGACGTTCTCATCCTCGCTCTTCCCATCAGGAACAGATGGGTCAAGCTGGTTTGGCAGAGACGCCAGAACATCGTCGATACTTTTTTCGATGATGGCCGCACGCTCTTCCAGACCCGTAATCCGGTCACGCAGTTCGACTGCCTGCGCTTCCAGAGCCGACGTATCGGCGCCAGTGCGCTTGCCCTGCCCGATCTCCTTGGCCAGCGTCTTGCGGGTTGCCTGCGCCTCCTGCAACGCGGCCAGAGCGGCGCGGCGCTCTTCATCTTCCGAGACGATTTTCTGCCCCACGGGTGACAGGCCCCGACGCTCAAGAGCAGCGTCAAATGCGGCCGGATCGGCGCGCAGGGCTTTCAGGTCATGCATGGTTCAGGGCTCCGTCAGTCTTCTTCGTCAGTCACGGGCTTCGGCTCAACCAGCCGCGCCACAAGAATGGATACCTCGTACAGCGCCACAAGCGGAATGGCGAGGCTCAGCATGGTAATGGCATCAGGCGGGGCAATCACGGCCGCCACTGCGAAAGATGCCACCACCGCATAACGGCGGAATTTCTTGAGCTGCGCCGTCCCGATCAACCCCACACGCACCAGCAAGGTCAGGATCACCGGAAGCTCGAAACAGATCCCAAATGCGAGGATCATCTTCGTCACGAGCGTCAGATATTCAGACACCTTGGCCTGAAGTTCGATGTCCATTCCACCATTGCCCGATGTCTGGAACGACAGGAAGAACTTCCAGGCAAACGGGAACACGACGTAATAGGCCAGCGCGGCGCCAACGGTGAACATGACAGGCGTTGCGACGAGGAATGGCGCAAACGCCTTCTTCTCACTGCGATACAGGCCGGGCGCGATGAAAATCCACGCCTGAATGGCAATCATCGGAAAAGACAGGCACGTCGCGCCAAACACCGCCACACGAATATACGTGAAGAATGCTTCATAAAGCGCCGTATAGATCAGGTGTGGCTGCTCACCCTTCTCGCGCATGATATTGCCGAGAGGCGCCGCAAGAAACCGGTAGATATCGCCCGCATAGTGATAGCAGATCGCAAAGGCGATCACGAACGTGGCAATGGACCAGATCAGCCGGCGCCGAAGCTCGACAATATGGTCGAGCAACGGCATCGGGGTGTCCTGGATCGTATCGGAGTCCGTCATGCGTCTTTCTCCGCGCTCGAAATGGCAACGCGCCGGCCATGATGAAGCGCACGGACAGGCGGTAGAATATCGGGCGCCCGCCAACGGGGGCGCTCATGCATCAGGCGCCGTGCTGTTGCAGGTGGAAGGATGGATGGCGCGTCCACAATGTCATCATTAAGCTCTTCTTCCGCCTGATCCTGAACCATCGCGTTGTAGGGGCGCCTCTCACCCCCGCCAAAAGAAGATGGAGGCATCGGTGGAGGAGCCGGGACGCGGGGCAGATCGTTGACACTGGAGGACGACACAGCGGCGCCGCTGGTATCAATGTCCAGGCTACGGCGAATGGAATTATCGCTGTCGATCGCCTTCGTGACGCGGTCCCGCAGATTGAAGTTCTTCAGATCCCGAAACTGATCCCGCGCTTCAGACAGGTCCGCTTCCCGTACCATATCGTCAATATGAGACTGGAATTCACCAGCCATCCGGCGCATCGCCTTGATACCGTTTGAGAGTGTACGAATGGCAACCGGCAGATCTTTCGGCCGAATGAAAACCATTGCCACGACGACAAAAAGGGCAATTTCAGAGAAACTGAAGTCAAACATGCAACAATCCTAGCCCTTCCCGTCAGTCTCGCCTACGGGTGAAGACGCATCTGGTGCTGCTTCAGTGGGAGCCCTGTCCAGCAGGAAGTCTTCACGCTTCGGCAATGACCCGATATCGGGCAGTCCGAAACTCTCCAGAAATATGGGTGTCGTTCCCCAGAGAACGGGACGCCCAGGCACTTCCTTTCGGCCTTTCGGCGCAATCAGACTATCTTCCAGCAGCGCATCCAGAATAGCCTGCCCCAAGGATACACCACGGATCGCTTCAATTTCTGCCCGTGTGCACGGCTGGTGATACGCAATAATTGCCAGCGTTTCCATCGCCCCCCGGCTGAGCCGACGAGGTTTCTCCACGATCTTGGTCAGGGCAGACGCATATTCAGCGCGCGTCCGGAACTGCCAGCCTCCCGCAACTTCAACAAGCTCGATAGCATGGGTCGCATAACGCTCTCCCACGGCGTCCAGAGCGTCCGCGGCCGCGATTTTCAGACCCTGTGTACTTAGCAGGTCCGCAATGATGGAAAGACGCACCGGCTCAGGGCTGGCAAAAACAAGTGCCTCCACCAGCAGGCAGGCGCGTTCCATATCGGAAGACATCACGAGACTGCCCGCCATTCAATTTCAGCAAAAGCCTCTGGCTGACGGAGTTCCACCGCACCGCCCTTAGCCATTTCCAATCCGGCAAGTAGCGTTCCTGCAAGAGCGGCGTTGCGGTCATACGGACCGGCCTCCAGCCCTTCCCCCAGATGTTCGGGCAGAAGGGACGTCAGCGTCTGCCAGTCTGCCACGGCATCTGTGCCCAGCATGCGGCGCAGACGGGCTAAGGCATCCTGCACGCTCCAGTACCGGCGGGTGCGTGGCGCATAGACACGTTTGCGGTTCGTACGCCTGCGGGCAGAAAGATAAGCCGTAATCAGCGCTGACAGGTCCACTCGCAGACCCGAACGGTCAATCTCGGTGTGGTCTTCCCCTTCACCGCGACGGAACACATCCATACCAAGCCTGGGTTGTTTCATGAGCCAGGCTGCGGCTGCACGCATACGTTCCAGTTCGAACAGACGCTCCTGAAGCTGCTCCACCGCTTCTTCAGCGTCTTCCCCGTTATTTTCTGCGGGAAGAAGCAGTTTGGACTTCAACCAGGCGAGCCACGCTGCCATCACCAACCAGTCTGCTGCCAGTTCAAGCCGCAGTGCCCTTGCTTCTAGGCGGGCCTGCTCCACAACGGACAGATATTGCTCGACAAGCTGAAGAATGGAGATTTTTGCAAGGTCCACCTTCTGGGACCGGGCGAGGTCAAGGAGCAGATCCAGCGGCCCCTCAAACCCGTCCAGCGTCAGATGCAGAACCTCGCTCAAGCCCGGTCTCTCAGAACTGTGCCGGAGTGCAGGCGATGGACTGTGCGTGCAGCTTCACGCAATATGCCCGGGCAGCCTTCAGATCCGCGAAGCCACCAATACGCAGCCGCACAAACGTCTTGTCTCCATGAGCAGTCTTCTCAAAGAGCGGTGAATGACCTGCGAACAGTCCGGGGGCCTGATGGCGCAGTGTGTCCCACTCCTTGCGCGCTGCGGCTTCGCTGTCGAGCGCGGCAAGCTGAACTTCGCGTGCACCGCCAGCCTCAGCCTTCGGAGCAGCAGCCGTTTTCTGCTGAGGAACAGCATTTTCTGGCTCAGCAACAGGCGCCGGAAGGGGCTTCTGCACAGGCTTTGGCGGAACAGCCTTGTGAACAGGCGCATCAGGGGCCTTAGGCTGCGGCTTGATGGCTGGAACCGGCTTGGGCGCTGGAGCAGCCTCTTCAGGCGTCTCGGCGTCCGCAGGCGCTGAAGCGGCATCTTTGTTTTCAGGAGCCGCGGGAGGCACAGCGGACGGTTCAGCGGCAGCCTTGTCCTTGCCTGCTGCAGCATCTGGAGCAGCCGGAGCCCCGCCATCAGGAGGCGTAGCGTCAGCGGGCGCTGCTGGCTTGTCCGGCTGAGCCGCAGGAGGCGTCCCGGGTTGCACACCATACTGACGAGCCAGCGCCTTCGCGTCCGGCTGTTCCGGTCCCGGAGCCAGATGCGCTTCCCCGTTGCCTGTCAGATCCGTATCGCCACTATCACTCCCCATGATCTGCATTCCTCCGGGATCGGTTGGAACGTCTTTCACAGGGCCTGGCGGTGGGCCAATAATGGGAATTCCGCCGTGATGGCCTCCCGTCAGGGACCATCCCCCGACAGCAAGCAGCAACACGGCGCCGATGCCGATGGCGCCACCGACAAGCTTTCGCGTCGCTGGATCACTGCCAAGAAGGGACGCAAGGCCACCGGCGCGGCTTGCAGTCTCCGGCGCTGCCGCCGTACGACGACGCGGTGGGGCGTCATCATCGTAGTCGTTGCTCAGGCGCTCACGCTCCGCACGCGGAGCAGACGACGGGCGGGGAGAAGAAGGTCCCGCGCCGTAATCACCCGGATCCCGGAAATCGCGATCATTCTCGCTGTCAGGGCTCATCGCATTTCCTCCACTGGCACAACGCCAAGAATGGTCAGTGCGCAACGCAGGGTGCCGGCAATCGCAGAAACAAGCGCCAGTTTTGCCAGGCTCGTCTTACGATCGTTCTCATGCAGAAAGCGCAGGGTCGTGTCTTCGCGTCCACGATTCCACAATGTGTGGAAATCAGACGCCAGATCAATGCAATACGTTGCAATCCGATGCGGTTCACGCGCTGCAGCAGCCGCTTCGACAGAACGTGGGAAAGACGCGATACGGTGTAGAACGGCCAGTTCCACGTCTGACGACAGACCGGAAAGATCAACAGTTGCCAGCGCTTCAGGCGTCACGGATGCAGCACCAAACATCGCTTCTGCCGAACGCAGAACCGAGCGGCATCGGGCGTGAGCATACTGAACGTAAAACACCGGGTTATCACGCGTCTGGGCGACAACGGCATCCAGATCGAATTCCATCTGCGCATCGGCCTTACGGGTCAGCATCGTGAAGCGCACGGCATCACGTCCGACTTCATCCAGCAGATCGCGCAGCGTCACGAACGTGCCCGCACGTTTGGACATACGGACGGGTTCGCCGTTCTTCACAACGCGCACAATCTGGCACATCACGACTTCAAAGCCGGTCTTGCCATCCGTCAGCGCCGAAATTGCAGCACGCATGCGGGAGACGTAACCGCCGTGATCCGCACCGAGCACATCGATCAGAACGTCTGAGTTCTCGGCCTTCTGAGCGTGATAGCCAATATCGTTAGCGAAATAGGTGTTGGTACCGTCAGATTTGCGCAACGCACGATCCTGATCGTCCCCAAAATCGGTAGAACGGAACAGGGTTTGCGGGCGTGGTTCCCAGTCTTCGGGGGTCTTGCCCTTGGGTGGCTCAAGCACGCCTTCATAAAGCAGGCCCTTGCTTTCCAGCTTGGCAATCGCGGCATCAACCCGTCCACTCGCCAGCGTTTCCGCTTCACTGGCGAAGACCTCATGGGAGATGCCCAACCCTTCCAGATCCTCGCGAATTGCGGCCATCATCTGCACCAGCGTTTCAGCGCGGATGATATCGAACCAGACAGACGGATCAGCCGGGCTGCCATCATCGTTGGCGAGAGCGCGACCATGCTTTTCAGCAATGCTCTTGGCAACCGGGATCAGATAGTCACCCTGATACTGCAAACCATTCGGCGTCAGCGGGCTGAACGTGTCAGCATCAATGTCCGTGCCGATAACCTGCAGGTAACGCCAGTAAGTTGCCCATGTCAGTGCAACAACCTGCGTTCCGGCGTCATTGATGTAATATTCGCGCGTGACCTTGTAGCCTGCCGCCTGCATCAGGTTTGCAAGCGCATCCCCCACCACAGCGCCACGACAATGACCCACGTGCATCGGGCCAGTCGGATTGGCGGAGACGTATTCAACATTGACGCGCGTTCCCTGCCCGATCGAGGAACGACCGAAGGCTTCACCGGCCTCCAGAACAGCCTTCGCCACACCCTGCAAGACATATGGCTTGAGCGTCATGTTCACGAAGCCAGGACCGGCGGCTTCAGCATGATCAATGTCTGGCAGGTCGGCGAGCTTCTGTACCAGTTCTGCCGCAATCTCCGCTGGCTTGCGCTTGGCAGGCTTTGCGGCCAGCAAAGCAGCATTGGTCGCCATATGGCCATGGGACGGGTCACGCGGCGGCGTCACTTCAACGCGCTGCACCACCTCTTCCGGCAGGCCGGGGACAACGGACCGCAGCGCCTCGCACACCTGGTCTCTGGCGCGGGCAAAAAGGCAGTCAGTCGTATGGGCAGTGGGTGCAGCGACCATTTCAGCTCGATTCCTGTAACCTGTATCGTCTTGGAGGGGCTTTATCAGCCCAGCACGGAGAGGTCCGTCAACCGTCGATGTTCTTCCATCGCGAAACGATCGGTCATTCCGGCGATATAATTGGCCACCAGACGCCGACGTTCCATATCATCTGCGGCCTTGGCACGATCCTTGAGCGGGTCTGGCAGAAGGCCGGGCTCTTCTGAAAGGATCGTAAAGATTTCAGCCAGCGCGATCTTCGCTTTACGCGCCATGCGATTAACCCGCCAGTGGCGATACATGCGGGCATAAAGAAATTTGCGGATAGCCTTGTTCTTTTCCCGCATCTCGGGACTGAACGCTACAACTGCATGATCGGCATGGCGGATGTCATCCGCGGACTGCGGATCAAGAGCCTCAAGATTGCGGCGCGTCTGATCCGTGAGATCCGTCGCAAGGGCGTTGATCACCACGCGGATTGTCTCATGACGGACACGCTGTGCCTGATCCATCGCTTCGCGACCCGTGCGACACTCCATCTCACGCGACGCCCGAAGCGCATCACCCACCAGGGGAAGATCTTCAATGTCGTCGAACGTCAGAAGACCGGCTCTCAGTCCGTCATCCAGATCGTGCCCATGATAGGCTATATCATCTGACATGGCTGCAACCTGCGCTTCGGCTGACGCGTAGCTGCCGAGATCAAGATGATGGCGCGCATCATATTCAGCCAGATAAGGCGTTGGGCGCTTTACCGGGCCGTTGTGCTTCGCCAGCCCTTCCAGCGTTTCCCATGTCAGGTTCAGGCCATCGAAAGCGTGATAGCGCGTCTCAAGCGACGTCACGAGGCGAAGGGACTGCGTGTTATGATCGAAACCACCCCAATCCTGCATGGCAAGGGCCAGAGCATCTTCTCCGGCATGGCCAAACGGCGTGTGACCCATGTCATGGGCTAGCGCGAGCGCTTCTGTCAGGTCCTCATTCAGGTCGAGACTTCGGGCAATCGAACGGGCAATCTGGGCAACTTCCAGGGAATGGGTCAGACGGGTGCGAAAGAAATCACCTTCATGATTAATAAACACCTGCGTCTTGTACTGAAGCGTCCGGAAGCCGGCGGAATGCAGGACGCGATCCCGGTCCCGCTGCCATGGAGAACGGACAGGGCTTTCTGTCTCCGGGTAGAGTCGGCCTCGCGCACCTTTTTCCTGAACCGCATAGATGGCAGGCATCAACACACTCCCCTGATGATCCTTAGGCGCGGAAAGCACTCTAATTGCTGGATCAAACGCGTCATTCTACGACAGGCTCCCTTCAGCGCAACTCTACCCCTTTGCCCCTGACCCCAGTCTGACCATATAATCAGGACCAGAACCGTCCTGCCTTTCAGCAGACCTCCAGAAACCGGGAACGAGCAATGTCCGAAACCCCTTCCTTCACCATGTCTGCCAGTGCGGCGGCACGGATTGTGGAAATCATTTCCGCCCAGCCGGAACCCGAAGGGCTGGCTTTGCGCGTGGCTGTTCTGGCAGGAGGCTGCAATGGCTTCCAATACCAGTTCAAGCTGGATCGCACGAAGAACGATGATGACGTTCTGATCCAACGCGATGGCGCGACCGTCTATGTCGATGAAACCAGCCTCGATCTACTTGAAGGCGCTGAACTGGAATTCGTCGACAAGCTGATGGGCGCGCACTTCACGGTCACGAACCCCAATGCCGCCTCAGCCTGTGGTTGCGGTACAAGCTTCTCGCTGGCCTGATCGAATGTCCTTTACCTTCGCAAGCTGGAACATCAATTCCATCCGCGCCCGCGCGCATCTCGTTCAGGACTGGCTGGAGCGTCATCCGGAGTGCGATCTGCTCTGCCTTCAGGAAATCAAGTGTGAGGACAGCCAGTTCCCGACGGTTTTCAAGGACGCAGGCTATCACGTCGCCACAACAGGCCAGAAAGCTTACAACGGCGTAGCGTTCATTGGCCGCCGCCCATTTGACGTTACAACGCACACCCTGCCCGGCTTCGATGACCCCACGGCTCGTTATATTGAATGTGAGCTTGACGGTCTGACGATTGGTAACCTCTACCTTCCCAACGGAAACTCCGGCGGAGAAGATGGCTACAGCAAAAAACTATCGTTCTTTGAGGCTCTTGCGGTCCGGGGGAGAGAGTTTCTGGAAAGCGAAAAGTCATTCGCCTTCATCGGAGATTATAACGTCTGCCCCACAGATGAAGATCTCGCGCCCAAGGCTCTGTCGCCTACTGATGCGCTGGTGCGACCGGAAACCCGCGCAGCCTTCCACCGCCTGCAATGGCTTGGCCTGACAGACGCTTTACGCGCTATTCACCCAACGGGTCGTCACTACACATTCTGGGACTATCAGGCCGCCGCATTCCAACGGAACTCAGGCTTGCGCATCGACCACGCCCTGCTGTCCCCGCGCGTCACCGAACGGCTTGTCTCGTTCATGATCGACCGTGACGAGCGTTCGACTGAAAAAGCTTCAGACCATGTTCCGGTGATTGTGACCCTCCGGTAAGCCACAAAAAAAAGCCGCTCCCTTTCAAGGAGCGGCTTTTCCGTTTTAGCCCCGCGGTGAGTATGGCGGCGGCCTGTGGGCTTGCACCCGGGCCAAATGGCCTGGCACCCACTGATAGCCGTTTCCAACCCATTTCCACTGCCCTGGAATCCACTGCATCGTGCGTGCATGCGGTGGAATTCTCTCATTGGGGGGATGTGGCGGAGGGGGGGGCGTCTGGCGATATGGCCCCTGATAAGGAACGAACTGGGCATGGGCCGTGCCACTAATGGGTGGCAGAGCCATAGCTCCGACAAAAAGCGCCGACACGGCGAGCAAGCCCGACAGATGTTTCAACATAACGTCTCACTCCTTTTACAAAAGGCGCTGCGTAGGAGTGCACCTTGCTGCCCTCACAAGGCAGTGATCAGGCGGAGTTGTGGCGGAAAAAAGATTCTCTGCTGCGCTCTGTAACAATTCTCTCGCTGCACGGAAATCAGGGCTACGCCTTCTGAAGACCGTCAACAATTTCAGTTACAAAATCTGCCATGGCCCGCACTTTTGCACTCACCATCCGCCCCGCAGGGAATAACAGCCAGAGTTCTACCGCCTCTAAAGACCAGTCAGGCAGACACCGTTGCACGTGTCCGGCTGCCAGTTCGGGTGCGAACATCCAGTCTGCCGCAATGGTCATGCCCTGCCCCGAGAGAACAGCAGCCCGAATTCCCTCCGCGGCACTCAGACGAAGTCCGGACCGTAGCGAAACCTCCTGACTGTCATTGCTCCTTGTAAAAACGGCTCGGAGCTGTCGGCCCTGTGCATAGAGAACCATCTGATGGTTTTCCAAATCTGCCGGGGCTGATGGTGCAGCAAATTTTTCCAGATATGCAGGGCTTGCCATAACGGATCGGCGCCCGCGCGCCAGACGTCGGCCAATCACGGCTGTATCTTCAGGACGGCCAATCCTGACGGCCATGTCGATCCCTTCCGAAATCAGGTCTACGCGCCTGTCATCCATTTGAACGTCAAGCTCGAGCCCGGGATATCGTGCGGTGAACTGCCCAAGCTGTGGTACCAGATGGATACGCCCGAATGTGGTGGGAATAGCGATCCTCAAGCGCCCTGACAGTTCCTTGCCGCTTCCCCGCGCCAGACTGTCCGCTTCTCTGGCATCCTCGATAATTCTGGCTGCACGCTCGTAATAACGCTGCCCGGCATCCGTTGGGGTGAGACCGTGCGTGGACCGTAAGAGAAGCGCTGTGCCCAAATGGGCTTCAAGCTGTGCGATGACTTTGGAAACCGATGGCTGACCGACGTTCAGCAGGCGGGCAGCCCCTGAAAAAGATCCGACCTCCACCACCTTTACAAACACCGTCATGGCTTGAAGACGATCCATATTTATTCCCTTTGAGAATAATAAATATCTGAAGAACCAAGCTACGCATATTATCAGAGAATAACCATTCTGGCTGTCACAGGACGCATCCATACCGGACATCCTTTTGAGACAACGGAACACCATCAGCATGACGACGCTTCTCTTCACACCACGCTTCGTCGGTCCCACGCGACTGAGCCATCGGGTTGTTATGGCACCACTCACCCGTATGCGGTCCAGTGAGGGTAACTTGCCGAATGATCTGATGCGCACTTATTACAGCCAGCGCGCAACGGAAGGCGGCCTGCTGATTTCGGAGGCGTCCCCCGTCTCCCTCACTGGATATGGCTTTGAGCGCGCGGCCGGAATTTACGATGACAGCCAGATTCCGGGATGGAAGCACATCACGGATGCCGTTCATGCCAAGGGCGGCAGAATGGTTCTTCAGCTCTGGCATGTTGGCCGTCAGTCCGCACGAATCCTTCAGCCGGGTGGTGTTGCTCCCGTTGCCCCTTCAGCCATTCGCGCCAGTGGAGAGGCATGGACGCTCACGGGGACGGTACCCTACGACACGCCACGCGCGCTTGATCAGGATGAAATTCCCGGGATCATCAAGGATTATGAACAGGCTGCCGAACGCGCACTGAAAGCCGGCTTTGATGGCGTGGAAATCCATGGTGCGAATGGATATCTGCCGGATCAGTTCCTCCAGGATGGCAGCAACACCCGCACAGACGATTACGGCGGCTCGGTCGAAAATCGCGCCCGTTTCCTGCTGGAGGTTACTCAGGCTGCAATGACCGTCTGGGGACCAGACCGGGTTGGCGTACGAGTAACTCCAAGCGGGCGCTATGGAACCATGGCAGACAGCAACCGCCCGGCAACGTTCCGCTATGTGGCGTCTGAACTGGATCGTCTAGGCGCTGGGTATCTCCATGTGGTGCAACCCCGCATCGGGGGAGATGCAGAACCTGAGCCTGTAGATGCCGGGACACTTCGGCAGGTCTTTTCCCGCACCATCATTGCCGCGGGCGGATTTGAGCGACAAAGCGCCGAAGCCCTGCTGGCTTCTGGACAGGCGGATCTGATCGCCTTTGGTCGCTCATTCCTTGCAAACCCGGATCTGGTCGAGCGTTTGCGTCAGAACTGGCCGCTGAATTCCTATGATCGCTCTACATTCTATGGCGGCGATGCACGGGGATATACCGACTATCCATTTTATGCTGACGCAGCACAGCATTGAGCAAAAAAACACCCCGACCTGTGTCTGGCCGGGGTCTTTCTGATCAGAATTGCAGAAAAGACAGCAGATCCGCGTTCAGTTGATTGCCATGGGTGACCGCAAAACCGTGCGGCGCACCGGCATAGACCTTGAGAACCGCTCCCGGAACCAGTTTTGCCGTCAGGGCGCCTGTGGCCTCAAAAGGCACGATCTGGTCATCATCTCCATGAATAATCAGGGTCGGGACGGTGATCTGCTTCATGTCTTCCCGATAATCCAGCCCGGAGAATGCCTTGACGCACTCAATCGTGCTCCGCAAGGACGCCTGAAGAGCAATCTGCTGCGTCTGCCCCAGAACACCGTCAGAAATCTCCGCGCCATGATTGATCCCGTAAAAGGGCACCGCAAAGTCTTTCAGGAACTGGGCCCGATCTTTCACCAAGCCTTCGATGATGCCATCGAAAACAGCCGCATCAACCCCTTCGGGATGATCGTTCAGCTTCATGAAAACAGGCGTGACAGCCCCCAGAAGCACCAGCTTCGCAACGCGGTCACTGCCATGGCGCGTTAGATACCGGGTAACATCCCCGCCCCCCATCGAGAAGCCGACCAGCGTCACATCTCTCAGGCCCAGGGTTTCGATCAGTTCTGCAATATCGTCAGCAAAACGATCATAGGTATTGCCATCCCAGGGCTGGCTTGACCGCCCGAACCCGCGCCGGTCAAAGGCAATCACACGGTAGCCGTTCTGTGCCAGAAACAGCATCTGTGAGTCCCACATGTCTGAACTCAGCGGCCAGCCATGGCTGAACAGGACGGGCTTTCCGGTGCCCCAGTCCTTGAAATAAATCTCTGCCCCGTCGGATGTCGTAAATCTGGCCATGAGTGTGCTCCGTTAAGAGGTCAGGAAAGCATCAGCTCCCCCGGAAACCTTGCTCTTACGATAAGCTCTGCTCGTCATACTCAATATAGACATCATGGAATGGTAAGATTTCCATTTATCACTGATGCCACGCTGCACCCGTGTAGAAAAACCGCCCTAACCCCACCGTGAAAATGAGACATCCGTACAGGCTATGTTCAAAGCAGGTCAGGGTGAGCGAACGATGCCGACTGTAATCGCTCGCAAACAGCGCTCCCCCTATCAGCGTCATGCCCACGGCAATCCAGTTCAGAAACAGAATATGCGCAAAGCCGAATGCCACGGCACTGGCTCCGATTGTCACAGGGGCAATACGAAAAAGAGCGCCATATCGCGAGAACAGAAACGCCCGGTACAGAACCTCCTGCGGCCAGACGGACAGAATGGGATAGAGCACCATGACCAGCAGCCAGAACAGCGGTTTTTGTCTCGGCAAGCTCAGGAACACGTCTGGCCAGATCCACCACGTCAGCAACACGATCAGTAGTGCGAGGGCTGTGAAACGCAGTAAAATTCTGCGTGCTTCTCCCGGAAAATCATGGACCTCTGACTTCTGGTGTCTGAGCGAGACGAAAGCCAGAAGCGCGGCAACCCAGAGCAGGCCGAACAACAACCCGGCCCGGCGAAGGGACAGAATGAGCAAAGGGCCACCGCCGTAAAGCGCTAGGAACTCTGCTCCCAGATACAGGCGCCTGCCAAAAGAGACAGTCGGGCGAACGGGCATAGACAACAGACCTTCCGAAGTTCAGCCGGAAAGGCAGACTATCATGATGCCCCTGAGTTTTTCGGAGCGCAGACAAAAGAAAAGCCGATACCCCTTCAGGAGTACCGGCTTTTTCAAACGTCAGGCTCAAATACGTTACTTCGTGACAGCTGGCTTTGGCTTCGGCAGGTCCAGTGCCAGATGCAGCTCCTTTAGACGGGCTGGCTCGACAGGGGCCGGGGCTTCCATCATCAGGTCTTCGCCGCTCTGGTTCAGCGGGAAAAGAATGACCTCACGGATGTTCGGCTCATCAGCCAGCAGCATCACGATACGGTCCACACCCGGAGCGGCACCACCATGCGGCGGAGCGCCGTAACGGAAGGCGTTCAGCATGCCACCGAAGCGCTCTTCCACGACTTCCGGGCCATAACCTGCGATCTCAAATGCGCGCAGCATGACTTCCGGCAGATGGTTCCGGATTGCGCCGGAGGACAGCTCCACGCCGTTGCAGACGATGTCGTACTGGTAAGCGTTGATCGTCAGCGGGTCCTGCGTATTCAGCGCATCCAGGCCACCTTGCGGCATGGAGAACGGGTTGTGGGAGAAATCCACCTTGCCCGTCTCTTCGTTGAGCTCGAACATCGGGAAGTCCACCACCCAGCAGAAGCGGAACGCGTTCTTCTCGATCAGGTCCAGCTCCGTTGCCACCTTGGTGCGGACAACACCAGAGAACTTGGCAACTTCGTCCCCCTTGCCAGCAGCGAAGAAGACGGCATCGCCAGCCTTCAGGCCGCAGATCTCACGGATACTCTCGACGCGCTCAGCTTCAAGGTTCTTGGCAATCGGGCCCTTACCGCCTTCTGCCTCGAAAATGATATAACCCAGACCACCAGCGCCGCTTTCACGCGCCCAGGTGTTCAGCTTGTCAAAGAAGCCACGCGGACGATCACCTGCACCGGGTGCCGGGATCGCACGGATCTGACCGCTGGAAGCTGCAATCTTGGCGAACAGGCCGAAACCGGAATCCCGGAAAGCGTCTGTCACGTCCTTGATGATCAGCGGATTACGCAGATCCGGCTTGTCAGAGCCATAATCGCGCATGGCATCAGCATACGGAATGCGCGGAAATGCACCGTCCGTGATCTTCCAGCCTTCCGGCGTGAACTCATTGAACACGCCAGCCAGAACCGGCTCCAGAACCGTGAAGACGTCTTCCTGCGTGACGAAGGACATCTCGAAATCGAGCTGATAGAACTCGCCCGGGCTACGATCAGCGCGTGAGGCTTCATCGCGGAAGCACGGAGCAATCTGGAAGTAGCGGTCAAAACCCGCCACCATCGCAAGCTGCTTGAACTGCTGCGGAGCCTGCGGAAGCGCGTAGAACTTGCCCGGATGCAGACGTGCCGGCACGAGGAAGTCACGCGCACCTTCCGGGGAAGACGCCGTCAGGATCGGGGTCTGGAATTCCGTAAAGCCTTGCTCGATCATGCGCTGACGCAGACTGGTGATGACCCGGCTACGCAGCATGATGTTCTGATGCATCTTCTCGCGACGGAGATCGATATAGCGGTACTTCAGGCGCAGTTCTTCAGGATAGTTCTCCTGACCCGCTACCTGAAATGGCAGAACAGCCGCGTTGGACCGCACTTCGAGTTCTTCTGCAAGAACTTCGATGTCACCCGTCGGCAGGTTCGGGTTCCGCTGGGAGCCCTGACGGACCACAACCTTGCCGGTGACGGTAATAACGCTCTCAACGCGAAGGCGCTCGGCCTTTTCCAGCAGGTCCGTACCAGCCGGGATAACAACCTGTGTCACGCCATAATGGTCACGCAGATCGATGAACAGCAGGCCACCATGGTCGCGCTTGCTGTGCACCCAGCCGGACAGGCGGACGGTCTGTCCGGCGTCCTGTTCACGCAGGGCGCTACAGTCATGGGTGCGGTATGGATGCATGTCGGGCCTCTTCAACGTCCTGGCGGATAAGTCGGCGCAGGAAGCCGGGACGGCCCGCTCATGTCAAGCTTCGTGCGCGGTTCAGACCTTTTCCTGCACGAAACCTTCGAAATCGACGGCGGCTCTGGCCATGTCATACGCATGACCCGCGCCCGCCAACGCAACAGGCTTTCCGTCCTTAAGATAGGTCGCAAGGAAGCTGAAGCCCTTGATATCCCCTTCAAGGCTGACGTTATCGAAGCTCTCGCCCCAACCTAGCAGCTCGATCTTCTTGCCAAACTGCTGCGTCCAGAACCATGGCGTCGGCATATGGCTGGTCTCGTGTCCCATCATGGCCATTGCGGCGATCCGTCCCTGCACCTGCGCATGACGCCAATGCTCGATTCGCCGTGGTTTCCCCTCATGCAGGATGGCAGACGCATCCCCTGCAGCGTAAACACCGGGCGCTGCCCGCATCAGATGATCGACAACGATGGCACCGTCCTCATCCCGGTCCAGGCCTTGCACAAATCCGGTTGCAGGTGTCACGCCGATGCCGGCCAGAATGAAGGATGCTGGCAGCTTCATGCCATCTTCCAACTCCACTCCTTCGGCCTTTTTTTCTCCGTAAATTTTCACGACTTTTGCGTCGGAAATGAACGCCACACCATTTTCTTCGTGTAACTGGCGCAGACGCGTTCCAATCTCTCGACCAAAGTGTTTTTCCATCGGAACGTCCGTGGAGGCGATAACAGTCACTCCCACACCGCGCTGTCGCAGGCAGGAAGCCACTTCCAGGCCTATGAAACTCGCACCGATGATCGTTACGGCCTGATCCGGGTCAATAACCCGGGCAATGTCTTCCGCATCCTGCTCCCTGTGCAGCGTAAAGACGCGCTTCAGATCTGCGCCAGGAATGTCCAGGCGCTTGGACCGCGCGCCCGTTGCGATCAGAACATGATCGCCGGACAGGCTCGTTCCGTCTGATAATTCAGCCGTCTTGGTAGCAGGATCGAAGGTCTGGATGGTTGCATGCTTCAGACCAATACGGTGCTGGCCATAAAAAGATTCGCTTCGCAGCGAAGGAGCGTGCGCTTTCTCCGGCTCGCTCAGCAATACGGTCTTACTCAGGGCCGTCCGGTCATATGGACGGTGCTTTTCTTCCGTCACCATCGTGATTTTCCCGGCAAATCCCTCCTGACGGAGCGTCACCGCAGCCATCAGGCCCGCTGCCCCCGCGCCAAGGATCAGGACTGTCTCATCCTCCTGATGCGCTGATGGGACATCCCGTTTCATGGGGCTGGTGCCGACCAACACACGGCCGTCAACAATTTCCACCGGATACCGTGGCAGGGGCTCAAGAGCGAGCGGCTCTACGAGACTTCCGTCAACGGCATCGAAAACTGCCTTATGCCAAGGACAGACCAACACGCTGCCTTTTTCAGTCTTGCAGAACGCACCCTGCTCCATCGGCGCTTCCTTATGGGGGCACTTGCCACCCAAGGCATGCACCTCCTCGCCGTCCTTCACCAGAACAACCGAAGTGCCCTCAATGGAAAAAGAGGCAATCTGTCCCTCTTCCAGATCCTTGAAGGCCACTAGGTCGCGAAAATCATTGGTGCTCATCGGACAGCCCCTGAAAATAGTGGAAAATCTCGTTACAGAAACAAACGCAGCATAGGCATTCGGGTTGGCAAACAGCAAAAAACCCGCCGGGACAACGCCCGGCGGGTTTTCTGGATAGAAGCTCTATCAGTCATAACATGCTGCGCCTTTAGAACATGTCGTCGAAGCCACCACCGTCTCCGCCACCGCCGAAGTCTCCTCCGCCGCCGCCAAAATCGGAATCCGTGAAGCCGCCGCCTGCATCCGTGCCTGCACCGCCAAAAGGATCGGAGCCAGCATCACCATAGTTGTTGTTGATGATGGTTTCTCCGCCGCCACCAAAAGCACCGGCGTCCCCACCGGAATGATGATCGCTGAACAGACCTTCAAGCGCATTTGCTGCCATCATGCCGCCAGCCACACCCGCAGCCGTCGTCAGAGCGGAGCCGAGGAAGCCCGATCCACCACGTTGGAACATGCCAGGCTGATATCCTGGCGGATAACCATACTGCTGCTGCGGCTGGAAGTTTGGCGGAGGCATGGCGCCGCCTTGCGCTCCCCAGCCCGGAGGCGGAGCAGAAGCCTGCTGGCGGTTGTTGTTGCCACCGCCGAACAGACCGCCAAACAGTCCGCCACTTCCGGAAGGACGGCTCTGCTGAGCCTGCTGAAGCTGCTGCTGTGCTTGCTGAAGCTGAAATTCCAGCTGACGGATACGGTTCTGCGCCTGAGCAAGCGCTGCTTCCTGCACAACCGCCATCTGCGTCACGCGATAACGGGCTTCCGGATATTTCTGGAAGTTATCAGCAATGAAGCGATCAGCCTCAGGGTCGATCGGCGGAAGAGCTGGCATCTGCTGCTGGCTGAAGCCACCTCCCTGCTGCGCACCGCCAACACGGCCGATAAAGCGGGAAATGACTTCGCGTTCTTCGTTGTTCATCGTCTTTGATCCTTCCAGACGAAGAAGTTACGTTCTCCCCCATCATATGAGGCACCAGCGCTCAATCGACAAGGGATCGACCTGCAGCTCCATCAGGCCTGCTACTAAATTTAGACGTAACGCACCTGACTGCTTTTAAGGCTCACGACGACCTGCATATCATGCAGTCAAACACAGTGTCCGATCTTTAGTTTCATGCTTGGGCTACCCGGGCCTTTCCAGCCATTCCCGCGTCATAGCGATTCGTCCATTTGACGCGGACATCAGCAATGTCACGGCTGCATCCAGGGCGACAGCAAGCCACGTCGAATCATATGATGGCCGGAGCTTCGCCCTGAACGAAATTGCTGCGGATGTATATTCGACCTTCTCCACCTTTGCGGCTCAGACAGAAGACATGCCTCCGTGCTGAAAGTAGCAACCGAAATAAGCGCCAGCTCTGCCGGTAAAGCCGCGTTTGATAAGGCTGGCAGCGAATTTTCAACGATCTAGCAGTCCAATAACCCCGCTCACTTCCGGTTATGGACCTCAGGCTGTAAGGTAACCGCCAATTTTGCCAACCGGAGCCTATTGAATTGTCTGCGACCCGGCCGCTCAGCTTTCAGGACCTGATCCTGCGCCTTCATCAATTCTGGTCTGAAAAGGGCTGTGCTATCCTGCAGCCCTATGACACAGAAGTCGGAGCCGGAACGCTCTCCCCTCATACGACCCTGCGCGCTCTGGGCTCGAAGCCATGGGCTGCGGCCTATGTGCAGCCCTGCCGCCGCCCATCGGACGGTCGTTATGGCCAGAACCCGAACCGTCTCCAGCACTATTATCAGTATCAGGTGCTGCTGAAGCCAACCCCGGAAGAGAGCCAGAATCTGCTTCTGGAGAGCTATCGCGCCATCGGGATTGATCCCGAAAAGCACGATATCCGATTCGTGGAAGACGACTGGGAAAACCCGACGATCGGCGCCTGGGGTCTGGGTTGGGAAGTCTGGTGTGATGGCATGGAAGTCACGCAGTTCACCTATTTCCAGCAGGTCGGCGGTATTCCGACCGTCATGCCCTCCACCGAACTGACTTACGGTCTGGAACGGCTGGCCATGTATGTTCAGGGCGTTGAGAACGTTTATGACCTGGACTTCAACGGCAAAGGCCTGAAGTACGGGGACGTGTTCCTGCGTGCCGAGCGCGACTATTCCCGTCACAACTTCGAACTGGCCGACACGCAGATGCTGCTCACGCATTTCAACGATGCGGAAAAAGAGTCCATCCGTTTGGCGGAAGCTGGCGTCGCACAGCCTGCGTTCGATCAGTGCCTGAAGGCCTCCCATTATTTCAATCTTCTGGATGCCCGCGGCGTGATTTCCGTTTCTGAACGCGCATCCTATATCGGACGCGTCCGGACGCTGGCGAAAGCCTCCTGTGAAGCGTGGCTTGCTGGCGAGGAGGAGACGTCCAATGGCTGAACTGTTGCTTGAACTGTTCTGCGAGGAAATCCCGGCTGGCATGCAGCCCAAGGCTGCAAGCGAACTCGGCGCCCTTCTGACCAAAGCACTCGATGGCCTTAACCCGTCCGGTATTCAGACGTTCTACGGTACCCGCCGCATCGCGACCGTCCTGAACGTCGACGCCGAAATCCCGGCTCGTACCGTCTCCGAGCGTGGCCCCCGCGAAGGCGCACCGGAAAAGGCTCTTGAAGGCTTTACCCGCAAGCATGGCGTAACGGCTGACGAACTCACGCTGGAAAACGGCTTCTGGGTTCTCAACAAGCAGCTTGATCCCGTGAGCGCGGAAAGCCGCGTGGCTGAAGCTGTGCCAGACCTTCTGTGGAAGTTCCCCTGGGCCAAGTCCATGCGCTGGGGTGCTGGCTCGAACTTCTCGTGGGTGCGCCCGCTCCGTCGCATCACCTGCCTTCTTGATGGCAAGGTCGTTCCCTTCTCGCTCGCCCGCGATGGCGACGATGCTCATGGCCTGAAGTCTTCCAATCTGTCCGAAGGTCATCGCTTTCTGGCGCCCGGCGGGTTTGAAGTCCGTTCGGGAAATCAATGGCTGGAAGAGCTGGAAACACGCTCCGTCATCGTGGACGCGGACAAGCGCCGCGACATGATCCGTACCGGTGTTCACCGTCTGGCTGAACAGCAGGGCATTACGGTTGTGGAAGATGAAGGACTGGTCGATGAAGTCGCCGGTCTGGTCGAATACCCGGTTCCGCTGCTGGGCCGCATCGACGACGCATTCATGGACCTGCCCGCCGAAGTCATGCAGGTCTCGATGCGCATCAATCAGCGCTATTTCGCCCTGCGCAATGCAGACGGCAAAGCCGCGCCGTTCTTCGCCTTCGTCGCCAACCTGCCGTTCAAGGATGGCGGCAAGCTGACGATCGCCGGAAACGAGCGCGTTCTGCGTGCCCGTTTCGCCGATGCCCGCCACTTCTGGGATCTGGATCGCAAGACAAAGCTCGCGGACCGCGTGGCAGCCCTCGATGCCGTGACGTTCCATGCGAAGCTGGGAACGCAGGGCGAGCGCGCCAAGCGGATTTCCGATCTTGCAGGAACTGTCGCTGCGGCCATGGGCCTGAGCGGAGAGCAGATCGAACAGGCAAAGCGCGCAGGTCTGCTGTCTAAAGCCGACCTGACAACCGGCATGGTCGGCGAATTCCCCGAGCTTCAGGGCGTCATGGGCGGCTATTACGCAGCACATGATGGCGAAGGCGATGCTGTTTCGAAGGCTGTGGCCGAGCATTACATGCCACGCGGCCAGTCCGACGATACGGCAAAAGCGCCCGTCTCGGTTGCCGTGGCCCTTGCGGACCGCCTGGATCTGCTGTCTGGCTTCTTTGCCATTGGCGAGACACCAACCGGCTCGGGCGACCCGTACGGCCTGCGCCGCGCTGCACTGGGTGTGATCCGCACCATTCGTGACAACGGTCTGCGTCTGGATCTGACGGACCTCTTTGCCAAGGCGGCAAATGGTCGCACCGGCGGGGAACTCGCCAAGCTGCCCGACTTCATGGCAGACCGTCTGCGCGTTCAGCTCCGCAGCGAAGGCGAACGTCATGACGTTCTGGCCGCCACACTGGCAGGCGGTCTGGATGGCGATCTTGTGCGCCTTCTGGCCCGCACTTCGGCGCTGTCTGACATGATCCAGACGGAAGACGGCAAGAACCTTCTCGCCGCAGCCAAGCGCGCCGCTAACATTCTGCGCATCGAAGACAAGAAGGACGGTCCTCACAAGGGAACGCCGGATGCGTCTCTTTACGCGCAGGACGAAGAACGCGCTCTGGCAGACGGCCTGAACAGCGCTGTGCCTGCAATCGAGACAGCCCTGAAAGACGAGCGTTTCACCGATGCAATGCAGGCGATTGCAGCGTTGCGCCCGACATTGGACCGCTTTTTCGATGCTGTTACCGTCAACGCCCCGGAAGCCGACATTCGCGCCAACCGTCTGAAGCTTCTGGCGACTTTCCGCACGACCACAGCCCTGATCGCCGATTTCGGTCAGATCGAGGGCTGAACCTGATGGGAGCGTGGTGGTCCGGCCCAGTCGCCACGTTCCTCAACACGGACCCGGATCGCATTGGAGAGCGCCTCGCCCACGAAGCCGGGCGCAGGCGCTTCTCCAGCGAACCTCAACAACTCCGTGCCTGGGCGCCACCCAACTTGATCTTCTCCGCACCACGCTAACCGCCCTGCCGCAAACGGCAGGCTGGCAAATCCTGTTCGAATTCCCCATTCCCCGTCTGGGCGGCCGGATCGACACCGTCCTCATTTCCCCGGATGCGACGTTTGTTCTGGAATTCAAGGTTGGTGCGTCTCAATTCGACGCCGCGGCTCTCGCCCAGACCGAAGGTTACGCGCTGGACCTTCAGGACTTTCACGCGGGCAGCCGTCATCACCCGATCATCCCCATTCTGATTGCGACAGAAGCCGCACAACCGGCTCAAACATCGCCGCTCCTTTTAGGATCTGGCGTTACGCCAGTTCTGAAGTGCAATTCTCCGAACCTGACCGCGCTGTTGTCAGATATCGCACGCCGGACACTGCACTCCGTAGCGCCCATGCGACCGGAGGACTGGGAAGAGGCACCCTACAATCCCGTCCCAAGCATCGTCGAAGCGGCTCGCCTCATTTATTCCACGCACAGCGTCGCAGATATTCACACAGCGAGAGCAGACGCGACCAATCTGACCCTGACGTCTGAGCGTATTACGGAACTCCTTGAAGCCGCCCGGAGACAACACCGGAAAACAATCATTTTTGTCTCGGGCATTCCTGGCGCCGGGAAAACGCTTTGCGACCTGAAAGCTGCGTTCGGCACTGCGGAGCCCGACAACTCCGCGACATTCCTCACCGGAAACCCAACGCTCGTCCACGTTCTGCGTGAAGCCCTGACCCGTGACGCCGTGGCACAAGGTCAGAAACGCGCAGCCGTAGAACAGCGCATGGAATCCACAATTCAGTCCCTGACCAAATTCCGGGATTACTATGTTGGGCGCACCGCAGAGTGCCCGCCAGAACGGATCATGGTCATCGACGAAGCCCAGCGTTCGTGGAACGCCGATCAGGCTATTCGCAAAAGTGCACAGCGGCCTGTTCGCCTGACGCAGTCTGAACCTGCGCATCTCCTCGACATCATGCACCGGCATGACGGATTTGCCGCCATCATCTGCCTTATCGGACAAGGGCAGGAAATTCATGACGGTGAAGGCGGAATGGCCTGCTGGGGAGACGCTTTGGCGAGCCGGCCTGAATGGCAGATCCACGCATCACCGGATGTCGTCAGCTCCACTTCTAGCCTCACCACCCTGCCTCCGTCCTTGCCAGTTCAGAAAGAGCCCTCTCTGCACCTCACAGTGCCGGTTCGCTCCCTTCGGGACACTGCAACGCCTAAATGGGTGAATGCGGTACTGGAAGGCAATGTCTCTCTCGCGCGCCATATTGCGGAGAACGCCAGTCTTCCATTCCGCCTGACGCGAAGTCTTCCGGAGCTACGCAAAGCCCTACGGGGACGAGCCCGCCTGACCTATCGCTGTGGTCTGATTGCCAGCTCTCAAGCCAAACGATTACGTGCGGAAGGCCTCGGTGCAGAACTGGCTCACATGGACTCTAACGCAGTCGCGCAATGGTTTTTTGAACCGCTGGGTTCCAGACAAAGACGTCCGGGCTTCCGATGCGCTGGAAACCGTCGCCACTCAATTTGCCATCCAGGGTCTGGAACTGGATTTTGTCGGTCTTTGCTGGGATGGAGATCTCATCCGTACTGGGTATCCACAACGTTGGCAGCCCCGGCGCTTTAGCGGGACCACATGGCAGACCGTTAAATCCTCGGAAAAAGCCCTCTGGTCCCTCAATACCTATCGCGTGCTGCTGACCCGTGCGCGGTATGAGACCATCATTTGGGTGCCGGAAGGCAATCCCGATGATCCGACGCGCTGCCCTGACACACTGAATGGCATTGCTGACTTCCTTCTGGCGTGTGGCATTGCCCCCTTAAAAGGTGCGGAAACTCTTCAAACAGTCGACAGATGCCTTCTGGATGTATGAAGGAATAATCAGGCGACCCGCGTCTCCCAAACGTGACTGCCTTTAGCGCACAAGATCGGCCATATCTGAGTAACGTCATTCACGCTGCTCAGATGAAAGAGGCACAGCCATGCCCGGCATTTCCGCCCCTCAGACGACCGAAGCCCTGGTTATTCATGAAAAGGGTGATCTGCGTTTAGAGACTGTTACCGTCCCAGCACTCAAGGCGGGTCAGGTGCTAATACGTCCAGCCTGGGGTGGGATCTGCGGGTCGGACATGCATTATTTCCTGCATGGCGGGGCCGGAGCATCCGTTCTGCGAGAGCCGATGATTCTTGGCCACGAGGTTTCCGGAATTGTGGAAGCTGTCAGCCCGGACGAAACACGTTTCAGGATCGGGGACGCTGTCGCCATCCATCCGGCTCGCCCGTGTGGGCACTGCCCTGAATGCGAACGAGGCGCGAAGCACCTGTGCCGGAACATGCGCTTTTTTGGGAGTGCCGCGTTTCTTCCCCATACGGATGGCGGTTTCCGACGCGATATGGTCGTCGAAACATCCCAGCTTTATCCGCTGCCGTCAGGTCTGGATGTGAAGCGAGCCAGCCTTGCCGAACCTTTCTCGGTCGCGCTCCATGCCATCTCTCGCGCTGGCGATGTTAAGGACAAACGCATCCTGGTTCAGGGAGCAGGCCCGATTGGCGCCCTGATTATTGCCGGGCTTAAAGTAGCTGGGGCCGCGGAGATCATAGCAACCGATTTGCAAGACTTTGCACTGGATATCGCCGTCAAACTGGGGGCAACAGCCACAGTGAACACCGGCCGGGACAGCCACGACCAGGAATACGAAATCGTCTTTGAGGCCACAGGAGTCATACCTGCCCTCCCGACTGCAATCGCCAAGACACAGAAAGGCGGCATTCTCGTCCAGGTTGGGATTTTCCCACCGGGCGACGTGCCTGCTCCCTTAGGGCAGATTATTGCGCGCGAAATCGATTACCGAGGGACCTTCCGCTTCGATGAAGAGTTCGCAAAGGCCCTGAAGATCCTTGCAGATAATCCATGGATTGCGGATGGTCTCATCACCCACAGCTTTCCGCTCGCTCAGTACAAAGACGCTTTCGACGCCTCGCTGGACCGCAAAAGCTCATCCAAGGTTCTCTTGGAACTGTAAGGCATCAGTCGTCTTCGTCTTCAAAACCTGGGTCGCGCTCATTGCGATGGACCCAGGCCGACATCAGAAGCCCAAAGCCAAACATCATCGTCAGCATGGCGGAACCGCCATAGGAAATCAGCGGGAGCGGCACGCCACCAACCGGAATAGCACCCATCACCATCGACAGATTGACGGCACAATACAGGAAAAAATCCATTGCGATGCCGAGCCCGAGCAATCGCCCGAACTGATTGCGGCTCCGCATGGCAATGAGCATTCCTCCCAGTATGAGAGTGGTCAGCAATCCAATGACTGCGATGCCGCCTGCAAAACCCCATTCTTCGCCGATCATGGTGAAAATGAAGTCTGTCTGTTTTTCCGGAAGAAAGTTCAGCTGCCCCTGGCTGCCATGCAGATATCCTTCCCCCCACATTCCGCCCGAGCCAAGCGCAATCTTGGACTGGATGATGTTGTAGCCGGCCCCCAGAGGATCATGCTCCGGGTGCAGGAAGGTATCGATCCGGGCCTTCTGATAGTCATGCAAATGGCCGTAAATGAATTTCCCAAGGAACGGAATTGGCGCCACGAGAAGAACGATTTGCCATAGCCGCATGCCTGCAGCGAAAAACAGCGTTGCACCAATAACGCCAATAATCGTCGCAGTCCCGAGATTGGGCTCTTTGAGCACCAGCACGACCGGCAGAAGCGTCAAGATGGCAGGCATTATCAGGCGCAGCGGGTTCCCCATCCGCTCGTTACCAATCCGGTGAAACCACGTAGCAAGCATCAGGATCAGGCCAATTTTGGCGAACTCTGAAGGCTGGAACTGCATTCCTGCCAGATTGATCCAGCGTTCGGCCCCCTTACCCACATGCCCCATTCGCAGCACGAGCCCGAGCAGCAGAATGGACAACAAATAGACGGGAACGGCCATGATGCGCAGGATGCGTGGGCTGACCAGCGCCACTGCAATCATCATGACCAATCCAAAACCGAACCGAACCATTTGCGGCCCAGCGAAAGGTTTGGCTGATCCGCCACCGGCTGAATACAGCGCCACATACCCAACACCCGCCAGCAAACAGACCAGCAGTATATACAGCCAGTTGACCTGAAGCAGCCGGGCCATAGGGCGGAAATCTGGCTCAGCACGCAGGAGCCGTTTATCAGATTTCAGAAAGCCAAATGTATTCATGACACCGCCCCTCACCCTTGCTCCGGTTCTGCCTGCGCCACAGTCTGCCCTGGAGGCCTGGATTGATTGGATGGATCACGAAGCAAAGTGTCTGTCATGATCTGCTTGGCCAGTGGGGCGGCTTCGTCTGCGCCTGCATTGCCATGCTCCACCACGACCGAGACTGCATATCGGGGGTCATCATATGGGGCGAAACAAATGAACAGCGCATGAGGACGATACTCCCACGGCAAGCTCATGGAATTAAAGTGCCCAGACTCACGCAAAGCCCGGGACACGCGCCGCACCTGAGCTGACCCGGTTTTTCCCGCCATCTGGACATCGGGCAGATCCAAACGAGCTTTCGGGGCCGTACCACGCTGCTCATTCACGACCGCAAACATACCTGCGCGGACAACATTCAAATGTTCCTGCGGGATATCCACTGCCGGAGCGGCATCCAAAGAAGCCAGTCCGGAAATCTGGTCATTCGTTGCGCGGATCAGATGCGGTTGAACATTGCGACCTGAAGCAATCCGGGACACGTAGGTTGCAAGCGCCAAGGGTGTGACCTGCACAAAGCCCTGACCAATACCCGCATTCACCGTATCACCGCCATTCCAGTGAAAGCCGTGCTGCTGCCGCCATTCCGGCGTCGGGATGACACCTGCACGGACATGCGGCAGCTCAATATCGAGTTTCACACCCAGCCCCATGGCGTTCCCGACGGCCTTGATCGGGTCCATGCCACAGCGGCGGGCTACTTCGTAAAAATAAACGTCACAGGAAAATTTGAGGGCTTCACGCATGTTGATCATGCCGTGCCCCCACTTGTTCCAGCAGTGGAACCGCACGCCACCCATGTCGAAATAGCCGGGGCAATTGAAGCGGTCCTGCGGCGTCACGGCACCAGCTTTCAGGGCGCCCATCGCCACAGCGGGCTTGAAGGTGGACCCAGGCGGATACAGCCCGGAAACAGCCTTGTCTACGAGTGGCGTCCGCGGATCATTCGCCCACTCATTCCATTGGGCATGGCTGACACCGGAATCAAACAGGGAGGGATCGAAAGACGGCGTACTGACCATCGCCAGCACTTCACCATTCCGGCAGTCCATGACCACAGAGCTGGCGACGCGATCACCCAGCCGCTCTAAAACCTTTGACTGGAGGCCGACATCCAGAGTCAGGCGAACATCCTCTCCCTGCTGGCCTTCCACACGGTCAATCTCGCCAATCACACGCCCCAGCGCGTTGACTTCCATTTCAACAGACCCCGGATCTCCACGAAGAACCGATTCCTGCGTCTGCTCTATGCCAGCCCGTCCCACGCGCATTCCTGGCAAAGACAACGTCGTGTCCTTGGCCACATCGTCTTCATTCGGCGGAGCGACATAACCGACAATATGCGCCGTCAGGTCCTGAAATGGATAAAGTCGGGTGGACCCGACATCGACGAGAACACCCGGCAATGAAGGCGCATTCAGCTCAATCCGCGCCATGTCATCCCATGACAGGAATTCATGGAGCGTGACCGGAACATATTTATGAACATGCTTCAGATCACGCTCAATGCGTGCCCGATCATGCTCATCAAGCGGCACAATCTGTGCAAACCGTTCGATGACAGAGGCGATGTCCGTCGTTTCTTCCGGCATCAGAAGCGCGCGCCAGCTGACCTTGTTATCAGCAAGGGCCACACCAAAGCGGTCATGGACGGTTCCACGTGCGGGGGCCAGCAGACGCTTGCTTGTGCGGTTACGCTCTGCAAGCTGGCGGAGATGGTCGCCCTCAACGGTCTGAATATTATAAAGCCGTCGCCCCAAAGCCCCCAGAACACCTGCCTGAACCGCCATCACCACGAGGGCACGGCGCGTGAAGACGCCACGCCCTGAGCGAACAGGCGCATCCTGGCTTCGCGAGCGCAGCAGGGTCCGAAAAGGGCGTTTTCTGGAAAACATCAGGTCAGGCGTTCAAGTCCGGAAAAGAAAGCGGCGATTTGCGCGGAGAGCGCGAAAATGCGCCGTCAGGCCTGATCGGGATTGGCAAACGTGCGGCGGCCCCAGACAAACAGCGCGGTAAGACTGGGATAGATACCGATTGTTAGCGCAGCCTGAAAGAGGCCTGGTGCGGGCGATAATAGCGCAAATGCATGCAGACAGACGAGAGCCCACTGAAAAAAGGATGCCAGCGCCGCCAGAAAGCTGAAAATCAGCCAGCAGGCTACGAATCCCAAGCGGGACAACCCATAGCGCCAGTGATGGGCCACTCCGTAAATCACAAGCAGTGACAGAAGAATGGCACCCGGCGGACCAAAACTGAACAGTTCTAGGACGAGTCCGCACACAAAGACTGCCAGGGCCGGCATGGAACGTGGGCGACTAAACGCCCAGAACCAGACTGTACACATGCCGATGCCAAACTGAAGCTCTGCCTGCCCGGGAATTCCAAAAGGCGCAGACAGCAAAACCGCAACCAGAATGATAAACAGCGACGGCATGGCCGCACGAACAAACATGTCCAGCCGTCGGCGGAGCGTCTGTTTCGGCTCAACAGCAGAATGCAAATGGGGGGTGGAGTTTTCGGCAACCATCCGATTATTGCCCTCCCTTCCCCAGAGGTTCAGACATTCCCGGCAATTTGGGAAACGACAATCCACCCGGCAACGCAGGTTCTGAAGGAGGACGCCGGATCTTGACGCGCCCTGGCGCATCAGGGGCCTGGCCGCCGTCGTCACCGTAGTCAAAGACGCGCACGATATCCAGACGGCGCAAGTCAGCGTCCGGCATTACAACCGGCCGGTTGGGAGCGAGGTAATGAACCGTTCCAATCGGAAGGCCCGCAGGCATTGCGCTCTGCCCGCGCGTCTCCACACGTTCCCCTTCAATGGGATGGTGGTCCTGCGGGTAATAAATCAGTCGGGGTGTATCCGTGTCATCCCCGGCCATAATGGCATCTCCATGAGAGGCCGCCAGCGTGACAGGAATTCGGCTGGCATCATCATTGATGAGCAGAACACGAACCGTGTGAGGTCCAACCTCTGTGACACGCCCTAACAGCCCAGACGAATCCAACGCCACATCGCCCATATGAACCTGATGCCCGCTTCCAACATCCAGCAGAACAGCGCGTGAGTAAGGCCCGCCATCATCACGCGTAACGCGGCCGGTCACATACTGGGGGATACTTTCCGGAATCCAGTGAAGGCTATTCTTCAGGCGGCCATTTTCGGCTGCCAGAGCCACAGCAACATCATACCAGTGGCGCAGAGCGCGGTTCTCATCTCGTAGACGGGAATTCTCCCGTGCAAGATCCGTCGCACCCCGTAGATCCACAAGCCAGTCCCGCAGTTTGGCCTGGGGCAGCACAAGAGCCTGATAAGCAGGCGCCAGAATATCGGTGGCCTGCAGACGTGCCCCATCCACTACCGGCCGCCGAACCAGCCCAAGCAGGACCAGTGCCACTGCGAAGAGGATCAGGATCGGCAGAGTTGCTCGTGCGAACACCTGCCGAGTGTGGATGGAGAACACTGAACTGTGTCCTGGTTCAGTACATGCTGCTCAGAACACTGCGCAGACGGCGCATTTCTTCGAGCGCACGCCCCGTTCCCAGCGCGACGCACGACAGCGCATTCTCAGCCACGGTCACAGGAAGCCCCGTGTAGAGACGCAGAACCTCATCGAGGCGGTACAGGAGCGCACCACCGCCGGAGAGGACAATGCCCTTGTCCACGATATCGGCAGCCAGTTCAGGTGGCGTATTTTCCAGTGCTGTCGTCACGGCATCCACGATCTGCATGACCGGCTCTGCCAGACTTTCGGCAATCTGGGCCTGGCTGACCATCACTTCGCGCGGCACGCCGTTGATCAGGTCCCTGCCTTTGATCTCCGTGATGGGGCCATCCGGATTGGATGGATCATCCGGCATCATGGCGGCGCCAAGCTCGATCTTGATACGCTCGGCAGAGCTTTCACCCACGAGAAGATTATAGGTCTTCCGTATGTAGGAGATGATGGCCTCGTCCATCTTGTCTCCGCCTACGCGGGCAGAACGGGCATAGACAATGCCACCGAGCGAGATCACGGCCACTTCCGTCGTCCCGCCACCAATATCCACGATCATGCTGCCAGACGGTTCAGTGACTGGAAGGCCTGCGCCGATTGCGGCTGCCATCGGCTCTTCAATCAGCATAACCTTGCGGGCACCCGCGCTCTCGGCACTTTCCTGAATGGCCCGACGTTCAACAGCCGTTGCACCGGAAGGAACGCAGATGATGATCTGCGGACTCGCGAAAGCCCGACGGTTATGCACTTTACGAATGAAGTGCTTGATCATTTCTTCCGCGACTTCGAAGTCCGCAATGACGCCGTCCCGCAGCGGACGGATGGCGGTGATGTTGCCAGGCGTACGCCCGACCATCTGCTTGGCTTCGTTACCAACAGCCAGAACCTGCTTTTTGCCGCGCACTTCAGCGATGGCAACCACAGACGGCTCATCGAGCACGATGCCGCGGCCTTTAACGTAAACGAGCGTGTTGGCAGTGCCGAGGTCGATCGCCATGTCAGCAGACATGAGACCCAGCAGACGAGAAAACATCCAAAACTCCTGGCGCGGCTCTGTGCGGCAGACAGATTATATATCGTAAAGTGGGGCGGGCTCCCCGCGGGTGGACTTAACGATGCAAAGGCCGTTCAGCAAGGGTAACAGTTCGGATAATGTCATTCATGACGAACAACTTTTCATCACGCGACATCAGGACATGGAAAAAAATCTTTCCGCGCCTCAATCCTGCCACCCTTCAGTCACGTTCTCCACGTTACCACTACATGGTCTTATCCGACATTCCTTTCTGAAAGATGACTGGAGTTCGGAGAAACCAAACAGAACAGGACATAAAAACATGAACATCACCAAGACTCCTCGCCTGATCGCCGTCCTGACTCTTTGTGGCGCTGCCCTTGCTGGTTGCGGCAGCCCGTACGACAGTGGCGCCCGTGCAGGTTCTGGCGCGCTTGTAGGCGCAGGCGCCGGTGCAGCAATTGGTGCACTTGCTGGCGGTGGACGTGGCGCGGCTATCGGCGCACTTGCAGGTGGTGGTACAGGCGCTGCTGTTGGTGCGGCGACCACGCCAAGCCAGCGTTCACGGAACGGTTACTGAGCCTGACACCGGGCTTGGCGACCATGAACTCTAAGGATTTGTGACATGAGGTCCGTTATCGACCGCTCTGCTGTTCGGGGCGTGGCCCTGATTGGAGCTTTTGCGACCGTTCTTTCCCTCGGCGGGTGCCAGGGAAATTATGACCCAGGATCCCGTGCGCTCGGCGGTGGTCTCCTGGGTGGTGGTGCAGGCGCAGCCATCGGCGCACTTGCTGGCGGTGGTCGCGGTGCAGCGATTGGTGCACTTGCCGGTGGCGCCCTCGGCGCGACGACCGGTGCTGTTACCGCCCCTAATCGCCCCAGCTACCAGCAGGGTGGGTACCAGAATGGTTACCCCCAGCAGGGCGGTTACCCTCAGGGGTATCAGCAGCAGAACGGTCAGTACCCGACCTATCCGCAGCAGCAACAGCAGTATCAGTGCCCACCCAACACGAACTGCCAGAACCCGTACCCTCAGCAGCAGGGCTATAACAACGGCGGCTACCCTCAGCAGAGCAATTACGGCTACTGAGTTTCACGGTTTCCGGATGTTAAATCATCCGGAAACCAATAACGGCGAGAAGAATACCCAGAACCCACCGCTGGGTGTCTTCGTGCAGTTTGCCCGCACATAACGTTCCCAAAATAATTCCCGGGATGGATCCCATCAGCAACGCGAGAAGCACGGCCGTATCAACCGCCCCCTCCAGCCAGTGACCTCCCCCTGCAATCAGGGTCAATGGCACTGCGTGGGCGATATCTGTTGCAACGAGTGTTCGTGTTGTCAGACGCGGATACAGCATCGTCAGAGCAGCCATGCCGACAGCCCCAGCGCCCACTGACGACAGCGTCACCAGCGTTCCCAACAAAATACCAAGCAAAACGGTTAAGACGGTTTCAGCCGTACTGCTCAGAGGCTTACGCCCTTCAGCCCATGTTCTGAGCCTCGGCTTCAGCAAAATTGCCGGTGCCGTCAGAAGTAGAGCTACACCCAGAACAACTTGGATCAGACGGGACGCAGCGTCCGACATACCCGCATGGTGCAGGAAAATCAGGCACAGAAGACCTGCCGGAAGACTCCCCGCCATCTGCCAGCCAACAATCTTCCAGTTCACAACGCCCATATGGCGGTTGAGGCCGGTGCCAACAATTTTCGTAACGGCTGCGTAAAGCAGGTCTGTTCCGACGGCTGACTGAGGCTTTGCCCCAAACAGCAGAATCAGCAGCGGCGTCATGAGGGACCCTCCCCCCACTCCGGTCATGCCCACCAGAAAGCCCACAAAAAGACCCGACGCCGTATAAAGCCACGAATGCGGCATAGCTGCCCCTTCCAAATTCAGAAGGAGACAATATCAATCGTGTTATTTTTGTCTAGATCATCAATAAACTATATTAATTAGTTTATTGATGATCTCTCATGGTTCGTTCGAAACTTAGAGTGCTTCAGGCTCGGTGCGCTCACGCTTGGTGAGCAGCTTATTCAGGGCATGGATATAAGCACGAACAGCAGACACAACCGTATCGGCGTCAGCACCCTGACCGTCTACGAGCTTACCATTTTCCTGCAAACGGACCGTGGTGCGGGCCTGAGCGTCCGTTCCTTCCGTGACGTTTGCCACAGAGAACAGCGCCAGTTCGGCTGAATGAGGGAATGCCTCACCGATAGCACGGAATGCCGCATCAACCGGGCCATTTCCACTAACAGCCGCATACTGGATGGCGCCATCAACGCTGATTTCCAGCTTGACTTGAGACTTCTGCTTGGTACCGGACGCAACTTCCAGAGAAATCAGATGAACGCGTTCGTGGTCGCGGCTTTCATCATCGACCAGTGCGCAGATATCATCATCGAACACGACCTTCTTGCTGTCAGCCAGATCCTTGAACCGGGCAAAAGCAGCGTTCAGAGCCTCGTCTTCCAGCGGCGGGTAGCCAAGCTGAGCCAGCTTGTCGCGGAATGCCGCACGGCCGGAATGCTTGCCCATCACCAGCGAGCTCTTGTTCCAACCCACGCTTTCCGGCGTCATGATTTCATAAGTGGCAGCGTTCTTCAGAACACCATCCTGATGGATGCCACTTTCATGCGCGAAGGCGTTCCGGCCGACGATGGCCTTGTTCGGCTGCACGTCGAAGCCCGTAATCGTCGCCAGCATCCGGGACATGCCCAGCAGCTTCGGCGTCTCGATGCCCGTCACCTTGCCGTACTGGTCATGACGCGTCCGCAGCGCCATGACGATTTCTTCCAACGCAGCATTACCAGCACGCTCACCGATGCCATTGATCGTGCATTCGATCTGACGGGCACCGCCTTCGACAGCGGCCAGCGTATTTGCAACGCCCAAGCCCAAATCATTGTGGTTATGGGTGGAGAAAATCACCTGATCCGCGCCCGGCACCCGTTCACGCAGCATATCAAAAATGCGTCGCATTTCTTCGGGCGTTGCAAAGCCTACGGTGTCAGGAATGTTGATGGTGTTCGCACCATTTTTGATGGCGACTTCGACACAACGGCACAGGAAGTCAGGGTCCGTACGGGAACCGTCTTCAGCAGACCATTCCACGTCATCCGTGTACTGACGTGCCTTCTGATTGCCAGACGCAATGATGTCCAGAACCGTTTCCGGCTCCATCCGCAGCTTGTACTTCATGTGCAGCGGAGATGTGGAAATGAAGTTATGAATCCGGGAGCGTTCAGCGCCCTTCAGGGCTTCACCACAGGATTCAATGTCGCGCTTGCCACCGCTACGGGCCAGACCGCAGATCACGGAACCACGGACTTCATCCGCAATGCTGCGCACGCTCTCGAAGTCGTCCTTGGATGCGACCGGAAAGCCAGCCTCAATAACGTCCACGCCCAGAGCGCTCAACGCATGAGCCATGCGGAGCTTCTCTTCGAGGTTCATGGAGAAACCGGGGGACTGTTCACCGTCACGCAGCGTCGTATCGAAAATGATAACGCGGTCGTCGGAAATTGTACCGAAGGACGGGTGTTGGAAAGTCATGTCTTGATCATCTCGCTGGTCAGGAAATTTTCTGGTCTGTCATCCCCTGAACGCAACGGAACGCTGCCCGCCTTGATGTGGCGTTCAGGGGCCGATAAGTCGAAGCGAGAGGATCGAAAGAAATGTCATGGGCACGGAAAATGTCCGATTCTTTCGTCATGCGCAACCCACATGACTAAAAACTCTGCCCTGCGTTCTTTCAGGGTCAACCTGTCATCACACCGGGGCGGGTTGAAAAGTACCGATCAACCGCAGTTTTCATGGCGCTGGCAACCTGCGTGCGATGCACAGCCTGCCGTAACGCAGCCTCATCCAGCCGGTTGGACATGAAACCCATCTCCACCAGAACTGACGGTATTTCTGCAGACTTCAACACCACAAAAGCCGCATGACGTGACGGATGCGTCAGCAGTCCTATGCGACTACGAAATGCCCCTACAACGCTTGATGCCATGTGCGCAGACCCACGCCGCGTTTCTTCAGAAACCAGGCTGGAAAGGATCTGCTGGACGTCGGGAGACATGCCATGGAATGCAGGGCCGCCAAACCGATCTGCACTATTCTCCCGCTGAGCCAGAGCCGCTGTCTGAGCATCCGATGCTCCGCTGGAAAGCGTATAGACACTCGCCCCGCGAACATCACGGTCATGCAATGCATCGGCGTGCATAGAGATAAAGAGATGCGCCTGATGCTGCTGGGCCATTTCCACGCGCCCTTCCAAGGGAATGAAATGGTCCTCCGAACGGGTCATAGCCACGCGGTACTGGCCGGATGCCAGAAGCTGGCGCCGCAGTTCTGTCGCCGCAGCTTCGGCAATATGTTTCTCATACGTACCGGAAATACCGATTGCGCCAGGATCTTTCCCGCCATGTCCGGGATCCAGCATGACCAGCGGTTTGGGCGGCGGCGCATTTCGGTGAACAGCCGGTGCCTGAAGCGGTTTGGCGAATGGGGAATGGGAAGACGGATGCTTAGTCCGGGCGATGGCACTCAAGGGAGCCACCGTGGAGAGGCAGGCAAGACCTTCCATTACCATGCGTCGCGTCAGCATCCGTTTACCCTGCGTCTTTTCGATCATCTGGACCTTCAATCATAACAGACACAGGACAATGTCTGAAACAAGGCAAAGCACCTTTTGGAGAGCCTGAAAAAGCCCTGCTTGCCAGCGGCCCTTCTTTAAGTCATCCTGTGCGCCAAGGACCTGAAGAGAGCGGTCCGATCGTTTGTGGGCTTTTATCCTTTTCCCACAACGCTCCCGCCTCGATCGTCCGAGCCGCGACGCCCCATCGTTTGACATGTGCCGGACATTTTCTGCGCCATGTCCTGATCGGGCTGCTCCGGCAGGATTAGTTCAGTCCGGCACAGGCTCACAACCTGACCGGAGTGCGTTTTCATCCGGTACCAGACCACGGGCCGGACGTCTGTCAGGGGTCGAATGTCACGCGACGTGATCACAGCCAGGAGCCTAACCGAAACGGGACCAGATGCGTCCCGCGGTCTGGCATTCCGGCTGATCCGCCCCCTCCACCCCGTACAATCAGGTGTTCCCTCTGGCCCAAAGCGCCACACTGGAGCATCGTGGAGTTCAGTTTTCCATGACCAAGCGTATGCTTATCGACACCACACACGCGGAAGAAACGCGTGTTGTGGTCATGGACGGTGACCGCGTTGAAGATTACGACGTCGAGACATCGTCCAAGAAACAGCTCAAGGGCAACATCTACCTTGCCAAAGTCATCCGTGTTGAGCCGAGCCTTCAGGCCGCTTTCGTAGAATACGGCGGAAACCGTCACGGCTTCCTCGCCTTCAGCGAAATTCACCCGGATTACTTCCAGATCCCCGTCGCAGATCGCGAGAAGCTTCTGGCCATCCAGGAAGAAGAGGTTGCGTCTGAGCAGCGCGCCGAACTGCCGGACAGTGAGGAAGAGCCCGCTTCTGAAGAAACGGACGAGAACGACAACCAGGATCGTCGCGCACCGGAGACCGTCGGTGGTGAGCATGACACGGGTGAGGAAAGCGCGGCTTCGCGTCGTACCGCCCGTTTCCTGCGCAACTACAAGATTCAGGAAGTCATTCGCCGCCGTCAGGTCCTGCTCGTTCAGGTCGTGAAGGAAGAGCGTGGCAACAAGGGCGCGGCCCTCACCACCTACGTCTCTCTCGCTGGCCGTTATTGCGTCCTGATGCCGAACGCCCTGCGTGGCGGTGGTGTCTCCCGCAAGATTACGTCTGACACGGATCGTCGCCGTCTGCGCGACATCATTGCAGAGCTGAACCTGCCCAAGACGATGGCCATGATCGTCCGGACAGCAGGTGCAGGACGTCCAGGACCGGAAATCATCCGCGACTGTGAATACCTGCTTCAGCTCTGGGACGACATTCGCTCACACGCCCTGTCTTCCGTTGCCCCAACACTGGTTTACGAGGAAGCGAGCCTCATCAAGCGCGCCATTCGCGACCTGTTCTCCAAAGACATCGAAGACATCATGGTCGACGGTGAATCTGCGTGGAGAAGTGCGCGTGAGTTCATGCGTCTGCTGATGCCGCACAATGCTGGCAAGGTGAAGCTCTGGCAGAACCGTGGGCAGAGCCTCTTCGCGCGTTACAACGTCGAAGGGCATCTGGATGCGATGTTCTCCCCGACCGCACGCCTGAAGTCTGGTGGCTATCTGGTCATCAACCAGACGGAAGCGCTTGTCGCCATTGACGTGAACTCCGGTAAATCCACGTCCCAGCGCAACATTGAGGAAACGGCACTCCGCACGAACCTTGAAGCTGCTGAAGAAGTTGCGCGCCAGCTGCGCCTGCGTGATCTGGCCGGCCTTGTCGTCATTGACTTTATCGACATGGAAAGCCGTCGCCATAACGCTCAGGTTGAGAAGCGCCTTAAGGAATCCCTGCGTACAGATCGCGCGCGCATTCAGGTCGGACATATCTCTCATTTCGGTCTACTCGAAATGTCCCGCCAGCGCCTGCGTCCGTCCATCGCTGAATCACTGCTGACGCCTTGCCCGCACTGTCAGGGCACTGGCTTCATTCGCGGTACGGAAAGCTCCGCTCTTCATGTGCTGCGTGCCATCGATGAAGAAGGCACTCGCCAGCGTGCCGCCGAAATCGATGTTCACATCGGATCGGACATTGCCCTCTACATTCTGAACAACAAGCGCGACTGGCTGTCTGACATTGAGCAGCGTCACCGCATGCGCGTGATTTTCCGCACGGAAGAAGATCTGCCCGCAGCAGACATGCGTATCGAGCGTATCCGTCCGCAGACGGCTGCACCGGCACCAGAGCCAGTACCGGCACAGATTGCTGCACCTCACAACGTCCGCACGATCGAAATCATTGAGGACGAGGCACCTGTCGTTCCTCAGGCCGCCGCGGTTGAAGCACGGGCTGAGCTGCCTGCCCGGAGTGAAGACGTCGAAGTCAACACGGGTGACGAGGAAGAGGGCAACAACGGCAACCGTCGTCGTCGCCGCCGTCGTCGTCGTGGTCGTCGTGATCAGAACGGCGAGAACGAGACCGTTCAGGGCAATGCTGCCGAACCAAACGGCGAACAGCCTTCCGTCCACCGGTCTGACGATGAAACCGAAGAAGTCGGTCTTATCCCGGGTCGTCGCCGGACGCGCTTCAAGCGTGTTCAGAAGGAAGACGAAGTCGCAGCGGAAGCCCCGGTGCAGGAAAAGGTGTCAGTTCAGGAAGAAGCACCTAAGCCAGCACGCCACGCTCCGGTTCAGCAGCCTTCCCAGCGCCGCCGGGAAGAACGCCAGCCTGTTTCGCGTGGATATGCAGGCCCGACGCCGGCTGATCCGTTCGGTGGAAGCTTCGATATTTTCGATGTGATCGAACAGGCTGAAATGGAGCAGGCTTCCCGCCCGCTTCAGACATCTACAGCAACCCCTGCCCGCCTTTCTGTCGAGAGCGCTCCGGTAGTTGACGTTGCCGAGATCGCTGCCGAGCCGATTGCTGCAGAACAGGAAAAGCCAAAGCGCACCAGAGGCCGCCGCAGCACCAAGGCTCTGAAGGCTGAAGCTGCGGCACCGGTAGCGGCAGAAGAAGTCGTCGTGGCTGCTCTGACTGCTCCGACGGAAGAGGAAGCTCCGGCAAAGCCAAAGCGCCCACGCACCCGTCGCACGACCAAGGCTACAGAAGCCAAGGCAGACGACGTTGTTGTGGAAGCAATGGCTCCGGAAACCTCAGCTCCTGTCGCCGAGGAAGAGGCAACCGCCAAGCCAAAGCGTACTCGCGCCCGTCGCGCAACCAAGGCTGTCAAAGCCGACGACGCAGCGGATGATGGAAACACGCTACAGCCCATCAACATTGACGAGTTGCCACCGGTGACGCGTCGCATGGGCTGGTGGAAGCGGTAACACCCGCTTCTCACCCCAACAAAAAGCCGACCGGATATTTCCCGGTCGGCTTTTTTTATGCCCGGTTTATGCGTAACGCTTCAGGCAAGCTTCAAGGCTTGTGGAGCCCCGCACGGGGTCTGCGGGGCGGTCATAATGTTGATGAACAAAGAGCCCGGTCATGTTCGCATAAGACTGCGCGGCTTCTTTCGAGAAACCATTTCCACGATAGGCCTCATACCACCTCTCCTGGGGAATGACCTGCACTTGGACGGCGCGTCCTACCAGTCTGGAAAGGACAGCAGCAACATCTGAAGACGTGTAGCTCTCCGGCCCCTCAATATTGTGGATACCCGTCTCTTCGACGTCAGACATCAGTAACTGACCTGCCAGGCTTCCAACATCTTCTGGCGCAACCATGGGAAACGCCTGTGTCGGCGGCAGAAATGTCTGTAGCACTCCTGTTGCTTTTGCAGCGCTTATCGCCCCTGCCCAGTTGCTCATGTAATAGGCTGCGCGGACAATACACACCGGAACGTTCAGGGCCTGCGCACCCTGTTCCAGCTCATACAAAACGCCAAGATCACCACAGTGCTCACCAGGCTGCGCGCCATAGGTGGATTGCACGACGACCTTTTCCAGAGCGACGCCCCGCAATGCTTTCAAAATGGAGCATACGGTCTTGCGTTCTTCCACATCCGTATTGCCAGACACTGCCGCAGGAGGATTGAGAACGAATACGCGTTGCGCCCTCTGAAAAAGCGCCCTCAGAGTATCGGTGTCATTCACATCCACTGCCGCATAATCTACGCCGTCATGGCGTTGTTCAGAGGCCGCAACCACCTGCCGGGTTACTACCGTGACATCATGCCCAGCCGCCAGAACAGTTTGCGCAACAGCGCGGCCGACATGGCCTGTCCCGCCAAGAATGACATACATGCCTGCATCTCCTGTATCGTCGAAAGGCGTATGCCCCAGAACTGCATCAGCCTTCGTAAGGAGACCCCACGAAGGCTGATGAAAGCACACACGATGTAAATAAATGGCGTAACCCGTCAGGATTTTTTTACGAATTCAGACTTCAGGTTCATTGCCCCAATTCCTGCAATCTTACAGGCAATATTGTGCCCATCCGTCGCATCAACAAGACGAATATTCTTCACCTTGGTGCCGCTTTTCACAACCAACGAAGATCCTTTGACCTTCAGGTCCTTCACAACCGTAACGCTGTCACCATCTACAAGGACATTGCCATTGGCATCTTTGATTTCCGCAGATGCGTCGCCAGCGTCGGCCTGACCGCCCTCTTCCGGGTTCCATTCATTGCCGCAGTCCGGACAGACCCATAGGGTCCCATCCGGATAAACATGCTCCGACCCACATTTGGGACATTTCAGCTCATCAGTCATATCAAACCTCACTCTTTCGTGAGATCCACTTTAAAGCACTGAAGATGATAGGGAAATGCGCCAGCTCAATCTGCCCGGAAAACTTTTACCGGCAGACGCTCTTGTTGCCGTTTGCCGCAATGAACGTTCCCGTCAAAGGTTCAAAACACGCATTCTGCGGGCAAGACGACGTTGTGGTGGCCAAACCCTGCGCATAAAGCGCTGATCCTGCCAGATTGGCTTCACGCTGCGCTGTCCCGCAAAGCGGCGTATTTGACGCCGCAGACGGGTCATTCAGAAGCACCTTATGACCATCCGTCGGAGCGTCTTCGGCTAATCCCGGAGCAAAATCCTGCGGAGGAATCTTCTGGGCGGGAGCCTGCACGGCCGCGCTGGAAGATGGGGCGGAAGGCTGCTCCGCACAAGCTGCCAGAAGAGGCAGGACAACAAGGCTCAACCAGAACGAACGCATGTGAACTCCGGATCACAAACCGGGCCACGCCCGGACACTTCACCATTAAAGACCCAGATCGGCCTGGGACGTAAGAAGGGTATCGAGTTTTGCCCCACGTTGGCCGTCAGCGAAAGACAGAACCACACGTCCGTTCAAAGGTTCCGCGTCGGAATGGGTCACGGGGCGCCCCTTGCTATCGTGGACGAGCACATATCCCCGGCTGAGGATCGCCCTCGGGGAGACCGCTTCCAGATGACTTCCCAACCCATCAAGACGCGCTTTCTGAAGCCTGATGGCGCTATTAAGAGTCTCAGGAGACAGTCTCTGTCGTTCTACCCGAAGGTGGAACCGTTGGGACGCGCGCTGCCATGCCGTGACAAGAGCGGTCTCTGACGCACGAAGAGCGCTCTGTCGCCGTTCGATCATTAAACGTGCTGACGGAAGCTGCCTTGAGGGCGCCGTCAGGGCGGCCCTCGCCCGGCTGACAATCAGTTCCGGGGATGGCAGTTGCCGCACCGGAGCATCCAGACGGCTTCTTGCGCGCATGACAAAGGCTGGAAGAGCAAGATCAAGGCGCTTGCTCCGGTCATCCAAACGCATGCGTGCAGTCTCAAGAAGAGACGGCAGATCTGGCAGTCGCGATGTAGCCTGCTCCAGCCTTGCCCGGGATGTCTGCATGATGCGGCTCAAACCGCCTGCGAGACGGGCCGTCCGATGTGCCAGATCCGCAACCAGTTCAGAGCGCAAGGGCACAGCCATTTCTGCCGCAGCCGTTGGCGTCGATGCACGACGGTCTGAGACAAGATCTATCAGTGTGGTGTCTGTCTCGTGTCCGACAGCCGAAATAACCGGGATGGGACAAGCCGCAACGGCACGCAAAACACGCTCATCATTGAAGGCCATAAGATCTTCAAGAGAGCCACCACCACGAGCGACAATCAGAACATCCGGGCGACGAGCCCTTTGTGCCATACCGTCAATGGCCGCAGCGATCTGGCCTGCAGCCCCCTCTCCCTGCACGGCAACAGGCCACAACAACACATCCCGGGGAAAGCGACGTTCAATGGTCGTACGAATATCATGAAGAACCGCCCCGGACCGTGACGTCACGACACCGACAAGCGATGGCAGAAACGGGATGGGCTTCTTGAGATCGGCTTCGAACAGTCCTTCCTCAAGCAGTCTGCGACGCAGGCGCTCAATATTGGCGAGCAGAGCCCCTTCGCCTGCGAATTCCATTCGATCAATGATGAGCTGATAACTGGAGCGCTCGCCGTAGGACGAGACCTTCCCCGTCGCGATGACTTCATTACCGTTCTCGGGCGCCATGCCAAGCCGGGACACCGTTCCACGCCAGATGACGCCGGAGATCTTTCCGCCCTCATCCTTCAGGGACAGATAGATATGCCCCGACGGGTAACGCTTGAGTTCCGTCACCTCACCACGCACACGAACACGCCCGAATCCGGTCTCAAGCGTGCGCTTGATGGCTCCGGAAATCTCGGAAACTGAATATTGCGGCACATTCCCGCGTGCAGACGCGGCATCACTCTCCATCATGGCGCCAGTCTATGCTACGCACGCCGTCAGACGAAGCCCTGATCTCAGGGACCCGCAGATGAAAAAGGGAGAGCGGAATGCGCGTTTTGCTGGTCGGTTCCGGAGGGCGCGAACACGCCCTGGCAACATGTCTGGCGCGCTCGCCCAGTCTTACGGCCCTTTATGCGGCGCCTGGCAATCCTGGCATCGCGTCTTTGGCCACCTTAGTTCCCCTCAAGGTTGATGACGTCGCCGGTCTTGTTGCCTTCGCAAAAGAGCAGAAAATTGATCTGATCGTCCCCGGACCTGAAGCCCCTTTGGTCGCAGGCCTTGCTGATGCCTGTGCGGACGCTGGCATTCCATGTGCTGGCCCGACCAGGGCGGCAGCTCTGCTGGAGGGTAGCAAAGCCTTCACCAAAGAAGTGGCAGACGCCGCAGCCATTCCAACTGCAAAATGGGAGCGCTTTGAAGAAGAAGCTCCTGCCCTTGAATTTGTGCGCCGACGCGGCGCACCGATCGTGGTGAAAGCAGATGGACTAGCCGCCGGTAAAGGCGTCGTCGTAGCGTTGAGCTTAGACGAGGCAGAGGATGCCATTCGCAAGCTGGGCATGCCGCTTGTGATTGAAGAATGCCTTGTGGGCGAAGAAGTCTCCCTCTTCGCATTCTGCTCTGACGAAAAAGCCGTTCTGATCGGTGCCGCACGAGACCATAAACGCCTCGGAGACGGCGATACAGGCCCCAATACAGGTGGCATGGGCGCTATTTCTCCGCCGCCAGCTTTTGACCGAGCAGCTCAGGAAAAAGCCCTTGATCTCAGCGTTCGCCCGATGCTGGCAGAAATGGTTCGCCAGGGAACGCCTTTCCGCGGTGTGATCTTTGCAGGGCTGATGCTGACCAGCGAAGGTCCAAAACTGATTGAATATAACGTCCGGTTCGGGGACCCTGAAGCACAGGCATTGTTGATCCGCCTGAAGTCCGACCTGCTCCCCATTCTTGCAGCGCTTGCTGATGGCAATCTTGAACATGCCGCTGCCGAATTTTCTGATGAGGCTTCAATTTCTCTGGTGCTGGCCGCCAACGGCTATCCGGATGCTCCAAAGAAGGGAGGGCGCATCACAGGTATCGAACGCGCTGAAGCTGTTCCGGGCGTGTCAGTTTTCCATGCCGGCACAAAACTGGTCGATGGAGTGCTCGTCGCTGATGGCGGCCGCGTCCTGACCGTTTGTGCCAAAGCAAGCACCCCGGAAGAAGCACGCCGCCTTGCCTATGAGGGTGCCTCAGCCATTCAATGGGAAGACAAGATCTTCCGGACCGATATCGGCCTCTAGAAAGCCTGCTCAAGAAACAGGCTTTCTGTGTCTTCGCGCATCAGGATGTAGAAAGGGCTCGCAGTGCATCGGTTGTTGGAAGAATTTTCATAAAATTCAACCAGAACCCATGCGGGCCTTTCTGCTCCACCACGAATTCGGTGCATTCTGCAGGGAAATTTACCGCGTAAAAACGGAGTTCGCCTTTTTGCAGCAGAAAGCTGACGGGCATGACTTCGAAGCTGGATGCTACGTCCTTTCCCTTAACATCAAAATGGGATGTTAAATCAGGATCACGCGCAGCCAAGATAAGAGTGTATGCCCCACTCCCCCCGAGCGAAATCGGCAATGCTACCCCGTGATCGAAGAACATTGAGTGGCTTCGTTCGTAACTTGGAAGAGATGCGAAAACTCTTTCGGGAAACTCAGAGTAAACCTGGGTAAGAGCCTGAGTTAAATCTGGCGACATTCCTTCGGACGCCAGATCGAAATCAATCCCCGTGAGAAGCTCACGCGCATCCTCAACAACATCCTCACGCAGAACGGGATTATTGTAGATACGAGGGCAATGGAACAGTCGTGAGTAGACCTCAAGATCATTAATCTTACGAGCTCTATGTCGCGAAAGGCCATTACTGATCTCTTCTTCCGAAATCATGCAATGGTAATCTTGAACGAGGTTTGAAACGATAAACTTTTCATTCATTTCCGTAACCGGATGAATAAACGTTTTTTCTGCTCCATTAACAATCTCTTTTTCAAGATAAACAGGTGCCCAATCATACTGCCTCAAACTATCGCAGTAATGCGCGAGTTCTTCTGTTCTCATACCTGCACTGATAACTTCATGCGACATGACGGCTTCGCCGATTGGCCACGTCAGCAGGCCTTCTTCCCTCTTAAGAAATGACATTTCCAACCGTCTCTTCAGAATAAGCAAGGCTGCCCTTCTCGAAAAGAACGAGATACAGAATAACCCTTTATGGACATGTTGAGAGAGATCGTAATATCCCTCACAACTACCAGAATGAGCCCATGCATGATTTTCAGCTTCAACATGCTTATAGACGGCGTCAATATTTCTCGCTGCCATATCATCGAAGATGCTGTCGAGATCATTTAAAACCGCGACATCATTTTCAATGGAACATATATAATCGTACTCGTTATGATTTAAAATGAAAAGGTTTTGGTGGTAATCTCCATTATACCAATATCCACCATAATTTCCTATTTCCGTACCCCAAGCGAGCCCAAGGCTTTCCACTTCGGAATAAGGAGCCAGAAATATATTTTCGACTTCCTGTATATGCTCGGGGATTTCTACTGTTCCCCTTGAATTATCATAAAGTATATAAAAATCTGATTTGTTAGAATGTTTTTTGCAGCGCTCGTAAGACCGCTGGATGACTGCATCCCAGTTATGGCACTTGAAGAGAACAGCGGTCTTTTTTCCCATGATAATTTATTCTTTCTCTCGGACGGTCATCTCATGCCTATCCCTTAACATGGCTGAAAATTTGTGAATATATGATCCGAATTCAATTTAATCTATCACGCGCCATGGTTCGGCATTAATTTTCGAGCCTTCCTGCACACCTGCGAAGAAGAACCTTTATGAGCACAATATATGAGGGCGATCATTACATTGTTCGTGCATTGGAAGGTACTGACGAAAAAAATATTATTGTTACCAGCTTTACCGGCGTAGGCGCTCCCGAAAGACACGACGGTACATTCTTTGGATATTCACTTGCAAAAAAACTCGATCTTCCTTGGGTAGGAATTATTGCCAAGCATGACTGCTGGTACAGAGACGGAGATTATCTGCAAGCGTTTAGCGCAGCTCTTCACTGGATCCAGATCAGAAAGCAAACTTTGCACACACAGGATATTTCTCTTCTGGGATACGGCGTATCCATGGGAGCCTATGCTGTTATTAAATATTCCAGACTATTTAATTTTGACTATGTTATTTCCATGGCCCCGCAATGGAGCATTGATAAAAGCGAAGTCAATCATCACTCCCACTTCCAGAATTTTTTCCAACCAATACTCAAATCCATGGGCATTCAGACCGAAGACACTCATGGAAAAATTTATGTTTTCTTTGACCCGTATGAAAAACCCGACGCTGAAGAGGTAAAACTTATACAACAGAAGACCCCTGCGTTTTCTGTTCCCGTCTGTCACGCAGGCCACATGGTGACGGCACGTCTCAAGGGCACGAAGATTTTCCAAAAACTCGTGAGCAACCTAGACAATCCCGCCGCTATCCGCCGTATTGCGGCGCGCACTCGCAGAAATGCCCCTGAAAATATTTTCAAAATTCTTCGATATGCTCAGAGAAAAAGTCCACTCTGGGTTTTTCGCTTACTAACCTCTGACCATCCCGCCAATCGGGAGATCCTCGATCATTTCATGCGCCATCATGACGCTGACATGCGTCCTCTGGCTGCTGATCTTGCCCGTGCTGGTCATTCTACGGAGGCGACACAGCTATTTCGTCAACTCGGGGGAAATTACCGTCAGGTTTTCACCCCTTCATATGTCCTGGCCTGGACCGGTGAGTTGCTGTGTTACGACATTGCCGAACAAGCTTTCCTGCAAACCAAGCATCATATTCCCGAGCGTGGCGCACCAGTCATCCTGAATGACGATGATCTTTACGCCTTTACACCCGCAGGCCTTATCCCATTAGCTTGCAAGATCCAGCAGGATGGTTTCTGCTTCTCGGTCCACACCGAAAACGGGCACCTCTCTGCGCGTCCGGACGGAACAGTTGCGCCCGTCTCTCATGTCATGGACTGGGAAAAATTCTGCGTCCTGCAATATCAGCAGACTTAATCCGACACGCGGCCTTATTTTACCCAGACGTGAGAGAACAGCATGTGGCTGAGAAGCGTCGAGTAGTAATTCCCAAGCCTCTTTGACACAAAGTCGATTGTCTTCATCTGGATCATGGGGGCCCCGGGCATTTGCCTCATGATCTCATGGCCAGCGTCCTGCCAGATCGGTGCTGCTAAAGCTGGATCTGTCTGGGTTTTGGCGCGCTCAAAAAGAGACTGAACATGCTGGTCACAAAAGCCGGTAAAGTTCGGAGAAATGGCTGAATTCGGATGGTAATTATCGCATCCAAACAGATCATCGAGAAACGTCGATGCTGAGGGATAATCTGCAAACCAGTAAGACAGACTAATCTGCACATGGTTGGCTGTATTCTGTTCGTAGGACTCTGCCAGTCCAGCTGTTATGGGACGGAGTTGTGCCTTGAAACCGATCTGCTGAAGTATATTTCGCAGATATGTTCCCATCCCAAGCTCAACGGCCCGGTTGGGAACCACCAGCGTTACGGTCGCCCCCTCTTCACCGGCCTCACGCACAAGCTTTCTGGCTCTCTGCAGGTCCTGTGGGCATGAAAGGCCAAGATCAGCACCTGGAATGCCGTGTGGGACCATCTGGCAGAGGGGTTCGGAAATCGCGCCACCACCGAACAAAATCGTCATGGCATGCCGGTTCACAGCCATACTGACAGCCTGACGAACCCGCTGATCTGTGAACGGCTTTTCATGCACATTCATGGCCAGATAATACAGCCCCAGCAGCGGCTCTATATGAACCTGTGAGGTGTATTTCGCGCCGAGCTCACCCAATCGGTCAGAGGGCTTGGCATCGAGCATCCAGTCATATTGGCCCTGCTCGACCGCAGTAATCTGCGCCTCGTCAGAGAGACCAAAATTATACTCGATCCGGTCAGCAAATCCGTCTGTCTGGGCCTGTGGGTTCCAGACATGAAAGTAGGAGTTTCGTTCCAGCACAATGCCATGCTCGGGATCGTAATGCGTGATCCGATAAGGCCCTGTGCCCGGCACGGTCTCATTCCCCACATCGTGCACAGACACTGACACAGGCAGAATAACTGCGTGAGGGAACGCAAGCTTATAGAGAAACTCTCCATCCGGATGAGCTAGATGGAATACGATTGTTCCGTCTGAATGCCCTTCCACACCCGGCAACGTGCAGTGGTCCGGCGCATCCAGGCACTCTTTCGCACCGACAACCCCACCGTAGAATGACGCGGCCGTCGGGCTGCCGACCCGATAGATCCGACGAAAAGACGCAACCACGTCTTCAACACGAACCGGCGATCCATCCGAAAACTTCAGACCGGACCGTAAATGGAGTGTCCATGTCAGCCCATCAGGGCTGATAGTCGGCATGGCGTCCGCAAGATCGGGAACGACCTCCAGCCCGGTAGGGCCACGCGCCTCTCTAAACGTCAGCAGAGGATCGTACATATTGACGAACACCTGCATGTACTGCGTGCCGTAATTAACCTGCGGGTCTAACGTCCCGCCGGGACCATCCGCGGTGAGCCGAAGCGTTCCACCCCGGTGCGGGCTGCCCAGCGTCTGCCCGTTCCAGTCTGGAGGCGTCTGCTCCTGAGCAAACGCCGCCCCGGCCACGCCAAGTGAAAGAGCGAGGAGAAAGGCCGGGACACGCATTGCCATTTAGCGCTTTGACAGCTGACGAAGGCGGGCAATCAACGCATCTGCATCGCCAGTCGCATCGATCGTGCCAGCATAACGGGCACTTGGATCCATGATAACGATCCGCGGGGCCGGAACGTAATGGTCACCCTCTTTCTGATCCGGAGCATGATACTCAGCCGTCATGGCCTTGATCATGTTCGGCGTACCCGTGAACGGCATCACATGGGGAGCAACCGGAATTACATAGTTTCTGAGGGCTTCGTTTTCATCAAACGGGTCCAGAGACACCGCAAGCGGAGAGACACGGACGCCTTCTGCATGAAGGGCCTGATACGCCTGCTCCATGCTTTTCAGCACCGGCTGGCAGCGATCTTCCGGGCAGTTGGTGTCAAAGAACCACACCAGAACCCAGGTCCCGTGGAAGTCTCCTTCCGTGACCGTGCTTTCTCCAAGGGAATCAAGACGGAAGCTACCGCCCACTTCATTTCCGTTAGACTGTACCAGCAGCCCCGGTCCACCGTGAGAGGCCAACTGGAAGCCGACCCCGGCCAGAACTGCCGCAACTGCCAGTACCCCCCAGATGATGCGATTGCTGATCCGCTTGCGGCGTTCGTGTTGGGTTTCCATGGTCGTTCAGTCTCTCAGTGTGCGTCAGCCCAGCTCGGGCCAATACCGGTTTCAACCTCAAGTGCCACGTCCAGCTTTGCGGCACTTCCCATTTCCTGACGGACGAAATCCGCCAATGCCTGCGCATCCTGCTCCTGAACTTCGAAGAGCAGTTCATCATGCACCTGAAGCAGCATCTGCGCTTTCAGGCCCGTCTCAGGAAGCTTCCTCGCCAGACGGACCATGGCGCGCTTGATGATGTCAGCGGCACCGCCCTGAAGTGGCGCGTTGATCGCCTGACGTTCGGCATAGGAACGGCGAGCGCCGTTCTTGTCCTTGATGCCCGGCACATAACAGCGGCGACCAAACGGCGTCAGAACATAGCCATGCTCTTTTGCCTCTTCCTTGGTGCGGTCCATATAGGCGCGAATACCGGGATAGCGGGCAAAATACGCATCAATATAAGAGCGTGCTTCACCCGGCGAAATCTGAAGTTGACGCCCCAGACCGAACGCTGAAATCCCGTAAATAATGCCGAAGTTGATGGCCTTGGCCCGGCGACGGGTCAGCGGGTCCATGCCTTCAATGGGAATACCAAACACTTCGGAGGCCGTGCGGGCATGAATGTCCTGCCCAAGATGGAACGCCTCCAGCAAAGGCTCGATCTTCGCCACATGGGCCAGAAGTCGCAGTTCGATCTGGCTGTAATCCGCAGACACCAGAACATGCCCCGGAGCCGCCACGAAAGCCTTACGGATCAGCGCGCCTTCTTCCGTACGGATCGGAATGTTCTGAAGGTTAGGCTCATTGGAAGACAGACGCCCAGTGGTCGTAATGGCCATCTGGAAGGACGTGTGAACGCGCTGCGTCCCCTGATCCATCTGCTCAACCAGCGCATCGGCATAAGTGGATTTCAGCTTGGCTAACTGACGCCATGACAGGATTTTCTGCGGCAGGTCATGTCCCTGCTCCGCCAGTCCCTCAAGGACAGAGGAATCCGTCCCCCAAGAGCCGCTTTTGGTCCGCTTCCCACCCGGAAGCTCCATTTCATCGAACAGGATCTCACCAAGCTGCTTGGGAGAACCAACATTGAAACTGCGCCCAACCTGCTCGTGAATATCCTTCTCTATCACTGCCATACGCGTTTCAAAATCGGCCGACATACGCCGCAGTTCGACGGCATCCACCTTGATGCCGACGTCTTCCATATCCGTCAGAACTTCAATCAGAGGCCGCTCGATTTCCTCATACAGAGCCAGTGACTGACGAAGACGTAACTGAGGACGCAGAACCTGCCACAGCCGCAGCGTGACATCGGCATCTTCCGCCGCATACGCTGTCGCCTGATCCAGCGGCACTTCAGCGAACGGAATGCGCTTACGCCCCGTTCCCGTTACAGAATCATAAGTGATCGGCGTATGCCCCAGATGAAGCTGGGAGAGCTCATCCATACCCTGCCCGTGCTCACCCGCAGACTGCGCATAGGAAATAAGCATCGTATCGTCGATCGGCGTTATTTCAGGCAGTCCAGCCTTGCGGAACACCGTCAGATCATATTTGGCGTTCTGGAAGATTTTCAGAACCGACGCATCCCGCATCAGCGGGGCAAGACGCTCCAGCGTTGCAGCACGATCAAGCTGCCGATCTGTCGGCTGATCGTCCGGCCCATCCTGCAACAGGTCCCGCTTGCCCTCATGCAGGAACGGCACGTAGCAGGCCTTGCCCGACGCGACAGAGAGCGACAACCCGACCATATTGGCCTGACGGGCATTGAGGCTGTCCGTCTCCGTATCAACGGCGACGACCCCAGCCGTTCGCGCCTCGGCAATCCACCGATCCAGCGTCTCGAAATCCGTAACTGTCTCGTATGGTCCATAAGACGCTTCAGAGAGCGTCACGGTCGGTGCTTCACCCTCCGCTGGCGCTGCCTTGGGACGAGGCGTGGGCCTTGGCTTTGCCGCCAACCCCAAACCCATACGCTGGATCGTGGAATGGAAGCCCATCGTGTCGAGCCAGTCCCGGAGCGTTTCTTGAACCGGCTCACGGCACCCCAGTTCCTCAATCGGCTGGGGCAATGGCACATCATCCGCCAGCAAAACTAGCTTGCGGGACATCCGGGCGGCATCCGCAAATTCAATCAGGTTCTGGCGGCGCTTGGAGGCTTTCATGCCCTCCGCAGCATCCAGAACCTTTTCCAGCGTCCCATATTCATTAATGAGCTGGGCTGCGCCCTTCGCGCCGATGCCCGGCACCCCCGGCACGTTATCGGTAGAGTCCCCCATCAGGGCCTGAACATCGACAACCTGATCTGGCCGCACACCGAACTTGGCCTCAACCTCAGCTTCCCGAATCGGCTTCTGCTTCATCGGGTCCATCAGCTCCACGCCAGGACAGATCAACTGCATCAGATCCTTATCCGACGAGATGATCGTGCATCGCCCGCCCTGCTCCACAACAGCCTTGGCATAGCTCGCGATCAGATCGTCCGCTTCCCAGCCCGCCAGTTCGATCGAAGGCACATTGAACGCCGCCGTCGCATCCCGGATCAGACCAAACTGCGGGCGCAGGTCTTCTGGCGGTTCTGGACGATGCGCCTTGTATTGAGGATAAATCTCGTTGCGGAACGTCTGACGACCAGCATCGAAAATGACGGCCAGATGCGTGCCGACATGATCGCGCAGGAGGCGTGTCAGCATATTCGTGAAGCCATAAACCGCATTGACCGGCACGCCGTCCGGGCTGCTCATAGGCGGGAGGGCATGGAATGCACGGAAAATGAACCCAGACCCGTCAACCAGAACCAGATGAGGCGTTTCAGACGGCACGAATATCTCCCTTCTCGCCCGGAAGGGCCGGACGTTCTAAAATCTTCGCGATGATAGGCTCATTCCCATCCGTTTCAAACCGCCTGTGGCGTCTTTCCTGCACCGTGGCCTGCTTTACGGCCTGCACGCTGCTTCTTGGTGCCTGCACGCACCGGCCAATGCCCGACCTGCATCCGACAGCGAAAGAAACAGCCCTCATCCCCCCGGATGTGACGCTCAGCATGTCCGATGGCGCTCGCATTCCTTTAAGAATTTATCCCGCAATACACCCATTGAAGGCCGTTGTTCTGGCCCTTCATGGCTTTGGAGACAGCCGGGATGCGTGGGAATTCTTTGCACCGCCCCTGAGCGCGGCCGGCATCGAAATCGTCGCCCCAGACCAGCGCGGGTTCGGCGCCACACAGGACGCAGGTGGCTGGAGCAAGACGGCGCGCATGGTTCAGGACACGCGGGAAGAGCTTACGTGGCTCCGCAGGCGTTATCCCAACGTGCCTCTTTATGTCATGGGCGAGAGCATGGGTGGAGCCGTCGCCCTGCTCCTTGCGACCGAGCCGCCACCAGAACTGTCCGGAACCATTCTTCTCGCACCAGCCATCATGAAGCTCGGTGAGCCCTGGCAGGCCGTTCTGGATGGTATCGATACAGTCGCGCCCCACTGGAAACTGGATGGATCAGCCGTTCCCGGAGAACGCGTGGCGAGCGATAACATCCGTGCCCTGCGACGCATGTATTTTGACCCGCTGACCCAGCATAGTTCAACCATTCATCCGCTTTTTGGCCTGACCCACCTCATGGCAGCAGCTTTTGACGACGCACCACGAGTCAGAACACCCATGCTTATGATTTTCGGTGGTCGGGACCAGTTCGTTCTTCCGCCTTACACAGCACGTCTGTTGCAACGCCTTTCCGGCTCAGTACGACTGGATGAATTTCCGACGGCCCACCACTTGATGAGCCGGGATAAACGGATGACAGCACAGGACGTCACCTCATGGATTTTGACGCCCGAAAGCGCCCTCCCATCTGGCGGAGACGTGGCGGCAGCTCTCTGGAAAGCCACCGCGCAACCTTGAACAAACAAAATTCTACTAAGGGCTTGGCAAGCCTATCCTGAACCGTCTATTGGAAACCCGACGGACCCGTAGCTCAGCTGGATAGAGCGTTGCCCTCCGAAGGCAAAGGTCACGCGTTCGAATCGCGTCGGGTCCACCACAAATCTCAGAAATCGCTATTTCCCGCCAGTTTTCGGCAGGTTTGACACTTTCGAAGACAGGTTTGGCATTTCGCCTCAACCTTGACATTGCCGAACGTGCCAATTCAACCGGCTCGGCGGCCCGCGTATAGCGCGCTACTTCGGCCAAACTCCCAAGCCCTGTGATGGCGACGATCTGGTGCATTGTACAGCCAGCCTCCGGGCCTGCGCCTTGCGAAGACCATGCGGATTGCATCCGGACAAAGGCCGCACCTGAGAGCACCAGTTAATAAACTGATTGTAGAAGGTGTTCGCGGACATCGAGCGACGCTGCGCCGTATAAAAACAGCAAAACCACCGTCTGTGTACTCGTGGAAAACTCCACCAAGACGAGTTCTGGCAATAGCCAAAATAACAGGTATGCCACCCCAAAAAGCTACGACCAGATCTATATGAAGGTTCGACATGAGCATTCTGCATACCCTCAAGGGTAAGCTCCGCTCATGCCACCGTCAGCAAGATGCAGTCCTGCTTGTAATCCTTAGTGCATCTCGCTTTCAGGCTTTTGGAGAAGCACCTGCGCAGCGTCGAGCAGATCGCGTCCTAGTTCAGCCGCCGTCTGAGGCGAAAGCGAGAACTGTTCAAGTTTATCACCAGCCGGATAGTGTTCAGGGGATGTGGCAGCTTTTACCTGAAGCACCACAGCGCCGTCCTGAATTACAACCGCACGGAAGCCCGTTACGCTCGAAATATCGAGGTTTCCGTCTTCCTTCAGTTTCCATTCGTCAGCCATGTGTCTTTGCTCCGTTTTATAGTGAGGCGCGCAAGATGGCCGATCGCAGTGCGAGGGTGAAGCCATGAATCATGCCCCTGCCCTCAAGACAGCCACGCAACTGGCCGTCCGTGCGATTGGCGGCATTGATGCCGCAGCAGCAGTCACACGCGTTGGCCGTGCACGGATCTCGGAATATCAGAACCGCAATTCCGCCACGACAGCCCCGGTAGACGTGGCGATTGTGCTGGATGAGTTCGCCTAGGAACCATTCATCCTACAGGCGATGGCACATGAATTGGGCTATCATCTGACGCCGGTTCAGCTTGGCCACGGCGATGTGGCCGAAATCATGGATAGACGTCGCCGACAAGGCTAACGAAACCGTGAAGACGACCACTCGCGTTTTGGCAGACGGCATTGTCACGGTCGAAGAAGCCCACAAACTGGGCCATGAGCTGACGAAGCTTCGTCGTGTAGTGGACAATGCTTTGAAAATCGTTCGCGGATTGGAAAAGGCAGGAGCTTCCAAATAACGCTCCAGATCCCTGCCACATTTGATCGGAACAACATCCCGACCATGACGTTTCTGAAGGTACTACCTGCAGAACAGCGCGGCGTGTTCCGCATTGGTGGCCGCGCACTGGATGACGCTCAGGTGGCGCAGATGGCGTGTGAACACGTCGATGTACTGCTGCAGCGTTGTACTGCCTGAATTCGAATTCATACGGTTCATCCTGCGTGGTGAGGATGGCGTGCTCTATAGCCCTCGCTTGGCAGAACGTCAGATCCGCCGCTAGGAACGCGCTCAGACCCGCGCAGCCGAGCGCTACGAACGCACGACATGCCCGGATGCTAAGACTGAAGATCTGGACCGCTGCCGAGGCACGCCGCGCCCGCGAAGTTGAAGCCAAGCGCAAGCGAGAACAGGCATGAGCCACAATCCCGACGATTACATGAAGGATTCCGCTGGACGCCTTGTCCCGCGTGCGAACGTGAAACCGGAAGACCTGCTCCCGGACGAACTGGTCAAGAAGCTCTTCGAGCGTGCCCGCGACATTCGTGAACTGCGCCAGTTTCGTGAGGATGCGGACAGCGGCATCCGGGCTTTTCTGGACCTTCTGGCTGAACAGTATGGAGCCAAGAAAGGCGGTGCGAAGGGCAAACTGACACTCTCGACCTATGACGACTGCGAGCTCGTGACCATCGCCATCACTGGCACCATCACGGTCGGTCCTGAACTCCAGATTACCGAGCAACTCGAGATTGTCGCCGGCACCCGGCGCAGAAATATCGCATCTGAAGGATAGGAGAAAACAGGCGCGAAAAAGGTGCGAAACCCATGAGACATTAGGTCCAATTCAGCTCTGTAGAAAATGGGCCCATAATGCCTGCAACAAATCGCGTATGGATCACTTCCAAAGCCGGCGATGGGACTTTCGGCCCCGCTTTCAGCGCTTTTACCGCCTTTTTTTGACCTTTCTTCTAGTTGGTATGAAGCACTCTTCCATCAAGTAAGATTTGGCATAATTATTTTTTATATGAAACTGTCTGTTACTTTTTGTCGGGTTGAGAAATAAGTGCCGAGCCTACAGCTCGAGTCACAGTATGAAGATGCTTACATCTCCCCTTCAGTTCGCTCCGTCGTCTCTCCCCTCAGAGCATTCGATTTTTCATGAAAACTGGTGGCTTTCGGCGGCTACTGATGACCAATGCGACAGAATTGAAATTAAAAACAACGGCGCAATTGTTTCTGATTTCAGTTTTTACAAAAAAACGCATTTCGGAATGAAGTATATCATCCCACCGCCCTACACGCGTACTTTAGGGCCTCGGTTTTTTCTTCCTGCCTCAAAAGCGTTTCGTCGATCTCAAAAAATAAGAAACATCGTTTCTGAGCTCATAGAAGCCCTGCCAAAATACGATCATCTGAAAATCAGTCTGGACCCGTCAGACGAGGCTGCCTTCGCATTTTCTATATCCGGGTTACAAATCAGAAATGCTTTTACATTCCGGGTCGACAAAAATACCTCCCCCTGTGTTGTTCTCGAACAATGCGATCAGAAAACGAGAAATCTCATTCGTTCAGCAGCACAAAAACTAGATGTTGTTCAGGGTACAGATATTGAAGACTTCATCCAGATGTCTTTGATTGACCAGCCACACTCGAAAAACAGTCACGATTTTCCAAGAATGACTAAGATTTTTGAGGCTTGCTTATTACGTAATCAAACATGCGTCTTAAGTGCGTATAGTGAGAAAAATCAGAGGGTGTCTTCGTGTGTTCTGATCTGGGACGATAAAAATCTCTATTTCTGGCAATCCGCGCGCGACCGTTCCTTTTCCACGCCAGGCGCGAACATGCTCCTAATCTGGGAAGCCCTGAAACTCTCAGCGTCCAAAAACCTGACTTTTGATTTTGATAGTTTTGCATCTGTTCGTGCTGCAAAAATGCTTGCCAGCTTCGGTCAACCTCCCGTTATCAGACCACAGGTCATCGGATCTTCAGTTCGGTATCAATGGGAGCGTGCTGCCAATTCAACTCTTATTTTTCTAAGAGATAGCTGGAAAAATAAATTGGCATCCTGAAGTCCGGGAATGAACACTCGAGATCAAGATTTAGGTTTGACACCCAACGTTTTACGCGTTGCTTGTCCACGATAGAAATTTGATGGTTTGACCCGATAAGAAACTGTTTTTAGGAACTTTATCTAGTACGTCGGGTCCACCACCAACTTCAGAAATCGCCGTCTTAAACCGAGTGAGTTTTCCTGAGGAGAACAACGGCGCTGCGTTCTTAATGGAACACGCTCCAAAGACCATAACGCGGCCTGCCCAGCATAATTCTGGACAGGCCTCGAAAAGGTTCAAGCGGCAGTGCGGGCCGTAACACCCAGACGGAAGCCTTCTTTCTTCAGCGCCTGAATGGATGCTTCAGAATACTTGGCAACCAGCGGCGTTACGTTACCCGGTGCGCACCAGAAGCCCAGCGTCACGGCGACATTGGCCGGACGAGGCAGAAACGAAACAGATGGCGCGGGCGTCTTGAGAACCAGAGCGTCATTTTCAAACAGCCCCAGAAGCAGTGCACGAGCCTTGTCGATATCGTCGTTGTAATCAATCAGCAGACTGACCGACGCCAGAAGTCGCTCTGACTGCGAGCTGTTGATGACAACATTGTTCGAGAGCGTCCCGTTCGGCACATAGACGATGTCATTGCTGGCATCCTGCAGCACGGTGCGGAACATCTCGATCGAAACAACCGTTCCGGTATTACCCGCTGCGGTAATGGAATCACCGACCTTGAACGGACGGAACAGCAGGATCAGCACGCCACCCGCAAAGTTGGCAAGACTGCCCTGAAGCGCCATGCCAACAGCCAGGCCAGCCGCGCCCAGAACTGCGACGAAGGACGTCGTTGCAATGCCAACCATCGAAGCAACGCTGATCAGCAGAAGCGCCTTCAGCAGCAGCCCGACGACACTGAGCAGAAATCCCCGGAGAGTCGGCTCAATGTTGCTGGCCGCCATCATGCGGCCCATGCCGCGCGTGATCATGTTGATGATGGACCAACCCACCAACAGCACGATAATCGCCAGAACAAGCTGCCCGACGTAACTCAGAAGAGTGGGAAGCCAGCCATAAAACTGTCCCCACAATGTATTAACGTGATTTTCCATGAACCCCTCTGTCGCTCGTTCAGTTGGCACAGCCGTGCCTACAGATGGATCACAGGGTAGTGGGCTTCCATGGGCGGCTTCAAGTCTGGCTTGAAAAGTTGGTCGCCTCTTAATTCACAAATCATCCGGCTCAGAAGGTGCCCGCAGGCGAAGGACAGGAATTCCCATCACGTTCGAGCGAGAGGCGCGTCTGTAGCCCTATGTCACGGTTCCAGAGCACGCGGCGAACGTTGAGGCCCTTGTACGACAACATTTCGTCGTGCCGGGCGATCCCGGCCGCAAGGGATGGCCGCTGCCCGAACCTGGAGAGAAGCCATGTCTGACGAAAACAGAGGGGTCGTTTATCTTGGCCCCAATCATGTTGAAGTCCAGCGGATCGACGACCCCAGAATGGAAACACCCGATGGCCGGAAAATTGACCACGGCGTCATTCTCAAGGTCGTCTCCACCAATATCTGCGGCTCCGACCAGCATATGGTCCGAGGCCGCACAACAGCGCCATCCGGGCTGGTGCTCGGTCACGAAATTACTGGCGAAGTCATCGAAACCGGGTCCGATGTCGAAATGGTCCGCAAGGGCGATCTGGTCTCCGTTCCCTTTAACGTCGCGTGTGGGCGATGCCGATGCTGCCGGGAACAGCACACGGGCGTATGCCTGACGGTCAATTCCAGCCGCGCGGGCGGAGCCTATGGGTACGTGGATATGGGTGGCTGGGTTGGCGGACAGGCCCGCTACGTCATGGTTCCTTATGCCGATTTCAATCTGCTGCGCTTTCCTGACAAGGCTCAGGCCCTTGAGCGCATCAGAGACCTCACAATGCTGACCGATATTCTCCCCACTGGCTTTCATGGCGCCATCAATGCCAAAGTCGGTGTGGGTTCAACGGTCTACATTGCGGGCGCCGGGCCAGTCGGTATGGCCGCAGCAGCATCGGCACGCATTCTTGGGGCTGCTGTTGTCATGATCGGCGATTTCAATCCTGAGCGCCTCGCCCACGCGAAGGCGGTCGGGTTTGAACCCATCAACCTCCAGAACCACGACAGGCTTGGAGACCTCATCGAACAGGTCATCGGAACACCAGAAGTCGACAGCTTCATTGATGCCGTCGGTTTCGAAGCCAAGGGATATGACGGAAAGGAACAACCAGCAGTCATTCTCAATCAGGCCATGGAAGTCACCCGTCCAGCCGGTGCCATCGGTATTCCGGGCCTGTATGTGACGGAAGATCCGGGCGCTCATGAAGCTGCGGCGCAGAAAGGCAACCTGACACTCCGACTGGGTCAGGGCTGGGCCAAAAGTCAGTCATTCCACACCGGGCAAACACCTGTTCTGAGGTATAACCGGCAACTGATGCAGGCCATTCTGCATGGACGCCTGCCCATCGCAGATATCGTCAACGCCACCGTGATTTCACTGGAAGACGCACCACGCGGCTACCATGATTTCGATAACGGCGCGCCGCGCAAGTTCGTTCTCGATCCTCACGGGTTGCTGAAAAACGCAGCCTGACTCCTGCTTTGTGTCATGATCTGTTCCCCTTCGGGTCATGACAACAGGAAATGCGACTCTTCGACGGAGACCAGTCCATGCCCAACGACACGCTCCTGCATTTTGTCACCCTGCTCGGAAGTCTCCGCAAAGCCTCCTTCAACGCGGCAGTTGCGCGCGCTTTACCCGAACTTGCGCCCGAAGGGGTTTCCATTACCCCGCTCGGATCAATCGGGGATTTTCCGCATTACAACGCAGATGTTCAGGACACAGGTTTTCCGCCCCCCGCTCTGGCCATGGCGGAACAGATCCGAGCTGCAGACGGCGTCATCATCGTGACCCCGGAGTATAATTATTCCATTCCCGGCGTACTGAAGAACGCCATCGACTGGCTCTCCCGCGTAACGCCTCAACCTTTCAGCGGCAAACCTGTCGCCATCCAGACGGCGTCCCCCGGGATGATCGGCGGCGCACGCGCACAGTATCACCTGCGCCAAAGCCTGGTGTTTCTGGATGCTTACGTCCTCAACCGACCAGAAGTCATGATCGGTCAGGTCGCAGGCAAGGTAGATCCGGAAACGCTGAAACTGACGGACGAACCAACCTGCAAGTTCATTTCAGGCCAGATTGACGCACTTGCAAAACTGGCACGAAAACTCAACTCATGACCCCCTAAAGCATCCGCAATGAGCAGAAACAAATTTTGGATTTCGAGCCTTTGCTCACCGGCAAATGCCTTCGTCTTTCATCTCGGAAATTTTCTGTTCGATTGTTCCAATGCCCAGCGCATGTCTGCGCTGGTTTACGTCAGTGGGCTGCTCAATAGGTAAAGGAATAAGACGTCCTTTGGTACAGGACATTTGTGATCCATAAATTTGATGCCCTGTCAGGGCAATCGATACGCGATCAGTCAGCAGGGCATAATTGGATTGGTTCACTTCGCCTTTCTTTGCCAGCGGGGTCATGAGCTTTAACGCCCTAGCCTGAAAGGCAATATCGTCATCAGCATGCTGCACCAACAACCACGCAGCCTTCGAGGGAACAGAACCAGCCTGTGTCAGAGTGGGCCAGCCCTTGGATGCTACAATTTGCTGGAGCCAACGGGTGTTAGCGTGGTCAATCTCTTCCATTCGCTCTGCGAGAAACATCGTGCGAAATTCATTCTTCTGAACTGAAGCAGGATGACCCTCCCCTGTTAGATCCAGACCATTCATCAAAGGACGACGGATTGTCTGATCCGTTACCCCACGAATTAGCAATCTCTCAGATTCATGTTCTTTACCGTCTACATCAATAAGATTTTCAGCTTTTTGCGTTTCCTCAACTGCCGTCAGATAAGCACGAATTACGGTACTTTCTTCTGTCAGAAGAGTTTTGAATTCAAGCCATGTCTTGACGTTCTAAGGTGGGGAAGACCAGAACCAGAGCGCTGAACATTTCTCATCCGCATAGGGGATATAAGGCCGTTCCTCCAAAGAATGGCTTACCTTTTCGCCCTCTCTCAGCAGCGCCTCAGTTTCCTGCTTCGTAGCCTCCTTAAGGCAAGCGGTAGAATAAGCCTGCAAGTGTTCCCAGCGCTTTTTATGTTCATCATTAGCTCCGGGAAATGCGCCGCGCATCCACGCAAAATCCCCGACTTCAAAATGGCCATCATGAACATACGACTGCAGCTCAGAAGGAAATGAAACGCTCCCTGCTTTTGCGAGAGAGAAGGTCATCAGCAGACCAGCCGCAGCCGAAACAACACTCCATCTCTTCATTATTTTCCCTATAAATATCATTTTTATATCGATACAATGAGGGGCAGAAAAAGCTACCTCTTCAAACAAAAAAAGCCCGCACCGAAAATCCGGTGCGGGCTTTTCATAGAGCCTGAAAATCTCAAGCTGAAAGCTTGGACAGATCTTCCTGCACATAGCCAATGACCTTGGCATATTCGCGGGGAACGATGTGCCAGAACTGCTCCAGCGTGTGCTCCCAGCAATGCAGCAGGTCCGCGGCGTAAGTGCTGCCCGTTTCTTCCACATGCTGCTCGACAAGCGTGCGTAGTTCCACGTCCCAGCGACTGCCCGGCTGCACGCGGTTCCACATCACCGTGTCCGGATTGATGCGGGCTTCGAAGCGGTCCTTCGGATCAAGCACATAGGCCATACCGCCCGTAAAGCCTGCGCCAAAGTTGTCGCCTGTCTCGCCAAGGATCACGACCTTGCCGCCGGTCATGTACTCGCAACCATTCGAGCCACAGCCTTCAACAACAGCCGTCGCACCTGAATTACGAACCGCGAAACGCTCACCAGCCTGACCCGCCGCAAAGAGCTTGCCACTCGTTGCACCGTACAGGACCGTGTTGCCAATGATCGCATTCTCTTCCGAACGCCACGTGGACGCCGGAGACTGACGGACAACAATCGTCGCACCCGACAGACCCTTGCCGACGTAATCGTTGGAATCCCCTTCCACGATCATCTTCAGACCTTGCACCGCGAAGGCACCAAGGGACTGACCAGCCGACCCACGAAGCGACAGCGTAAGCTGACCCTCTGGCAGTTCGTGCATCCCGAACTGACGGGTGATCATGCCGGAAATACGCGTCCCGATCGCGCGATGCGTGTTCTGCACATTGTAGTGCAGATGCAGCTTCTCACGACGCTCAAACAGCGGGATCGCATCCGCCACGATCTGTGCGTCCAGCGTCTCCGGAACCTCGTTGCGGCCCTCACGGGTGCAGTATCGCGCATGTTCACCCGGATCGGCCTGCACCAGCAGGGAGTTCAGATCCAGATCGTCCAGATAGTCCGCACCACGGGAGACCTGACGCAGCATGTCCGTGCGGCCAATGACGTCCTTCAGGGAGCGAACGCCCAGATCGGCAAGGATATGGCGAATGTCTTCAGCAATCAGCGTGAAAAGGTTGATGACCTTCTCCGGTGAGCCCTCGAACTTCGCACGCAGCTTTTCGTCCTGAACGCAGACGCCGACCGGGCAGGTATTGGAATGGCATTGACGCACCATGATGCAGCCCATGGCCACCAGCGCGGCTGTACCAATACCGAACTCTTCCGCACCCAGCATCGCCGCCATGACCACGTCACGGCCCGTCTTGATGCCGCCATCTGTCCGCAGCACCAAACGATGACGCAGACGGTTGAGCATCAGAACCTGATGCGCTTCGGACAGGCCCATTTCCCACGGCAGACCCGCATAATGGATCGAAGACTGCGGGCTGGCACCCGTACCGCCGGAATGACCGGAGATCAGGATGGCATCTGCCTTCGCCTTCGCCACGCCGGCCGCAATCGTGCCGATACCCGTCCGGGCAACCAGCTTCACGGTAACGGTTGCCGTTGGGTTGACCTGCTTCAGATCGTAGATGAGCTGGGCCAGATCCTCGATCGAATAGATGTCGTGATGCGGCGGCGGGGAGATCAGCGTCACACCCGGCGTCGCGTGACGCAGGCGGCCAATCAGCTCCGTGACCTTGAAGCCCGGAAGCTGTCCACCCTCGCCCGGCTTCGCGCCCTGGGCCATCTTGATTTCGATCTCGCGGCAGTCATTCAGATACTGCGCGGTCACACCGAAACGACCAGATGCCACCTGCTTGATCGCGGAAGACGCATTGTCCCCGTTCGGGCGCGGCTTGGAACGCTCGGCGTCCTCGCCGCCCTCACCGGAATCAGACTTCGCGCCAATCCGGTTCATGGCAATCGCCAGCGTCTCATGCGCTTCCGGGCTCAGGGCACCCAATGAGATGCCCGGCGCGACAAGACGACGACGGATCTGCGTGATGCTTTCAACCTCGTCCACCGGGATCGGTGCATGAGGTGCCTTGAAGTCCAGCAGGTCACGCAGGGCGACCGGCGGCATCTGACGCACAGCATCCGCGTAACGGCGATACAGCGTGTAGCTGTTGGCCGAAACAGCGCTTTGCAGCATGTGCACAAGCTGGCCGGAGAACGCATGCGTCTCACCCTGACGGCGCAGCTTGTAGCGACCACCGACCGGAAGCGCCTCAACCTTCTGATCCCACGCAGCCGCATGAGCCTTCAGGATGTTGCGGGCGATACCCGGCAGACCAATGCCGGAAATACGAGACGGCATCCCCGGGAAAAACTCGGCCACCAGCGCACGGGACAGACCAATGGCTTCAAAGTTGTAGCCACCGCGGTAAGCCGAGATGATGGAAATCCCGAACTTGGACATGATCTTGAGCAGACCCTTGTCCACCGCCTTGCGGTAACGCTCCATCGCCTCACGCATCGTCATCTGGCCAAACAGGCCACGACGCAGACGGTCCGCGATGCTGTGCTGGGCCAGCGCCGGGTTCACCGTCGTCGCACCAACACCGATCGTCACGGCAATGGCGTGAACGTCGATAGCACTGGACGTCCGCACGTTCAGGGACGTGAACGTGCGCAGGGAATGACGCACAAGATGAACATGCACGGCAGCCGTCGCAAGGATCATCGGCACGGCCACGCGATCCGGACCGGTGTTCTCATCTGTCAGGAACAGATGGGTGCAACCGCCACGGACATGATCTTCCGCCTGAACGCGGATCGACGCGATGGCCGCACGCAGCCCTTCCTCGCCGTCCTCAACCGGGAAGGTACAGTCGATCGAGGCAGCGTTCTCACCGCAGACTTTCCGCAGTTCATCAAACTCACCAACCGTCAGAACCGGGCTGGGAAGCTGGAGCAGATCGCACTGTTCCAGGCGCTCATCGAGGATGTTCCCCAGATTGCCCAGACGCGTAATCAGGCTCATCACCCGTGTTTCACGCAAGGAATCGATCGGCGGGTTCGTAACCTGGCTGAAGCCCTGACGGAAATAATGCGACAGGCCACGGTAGATCTTGGACAGAACCTGAAGCGGTGTGTCATCGCCCATGGAGCCCAAGGCTTCGGCAGCCGTCTCGACCATCGGGTGAAGGATGGTTTCCAGCTCTTCATGCGTCAGGCTGACGGCCATCTGCTGGCGACGCAGCACGTCCGCAGCCATACCTTCCGGCTCGACCACATCCCGCACGATCGGCTCGATATTGCGGATGCGCTTGACCCAAGACTGGAAATCCTGACGGGAGGCCAGCATTTCAAGCAGTTCATCCGGCTGGTAGAGGCGACCTTCCTTGAGGTCGAGCGCCAGCGTCTGCCCCGGACCAAGGCGCCCGCGACGCTGAATGCGCGCTTCCGGCACTCGGACCATGCCCGCTTCCGAACCCACGATCAGCAGGTTGTCATTCGTGATGGAATACCGCAGCGGACGCAGACCCGCACGATCCAGCCCGCCGATGACCCAGCGGCCATCCGTTGCACAGACCGCAGCCGGGCCGTCCCACGGCTCGATGACCGCGTTGCAGTAGCGGAACATGGCGCGCGCGGCCGGAGAAATCGCGGAGTTCGCACCGCTGGAGGCCGGAATGAGCATCATCTTGGCCATCGGCGCGCTGCGGCCACCGAAGGTCATGAGCTCGAAGACGTTATCCAGCGCCGCCGTATCCGAACCCGCAGCCTGCACGACCGGTTTCAGATCCTCCATATAAGGATCGAGAGCTGCGTGCGAGAGGCGCGTTTCGTGCGACCGCATCCAATTGGTGTTGCCGGAGATCGTGTTGATCTCACCGTTATGCGCCACCTTGCGGAACGGCTGGGCCAGCTTCCAGGTCGGGAACGTATTGGTCGAGTAACGCTGATGGTAGATCGCGAACCGAGAGACGAAGCGCTCGTCCAGAAGATCCGGATAAAAATCCGTCAGGTTCTCGGCAAGGAACATGCCCTTATAGATGACCGAACGGCAGGACAGCGAGCAGATATACAGATCCACCTGCTGACGGGTCGCCTGCTTCTCGATGCGGCGACGCAGCACATACAGATCACGTTCGAACTCATCTTCCGACCGAGCCAGCGTATTGCGGATCATGATCTGTTCGATCTCGGGGCGCGTCTGGTTGGCCTTTTCGCCAATGCAGGCCGTATCGATCGGCACCTGACGCCAGCCATAGATTCCGTAGCCGAAGTTCAGAACCTCGGTTTCGATGATCTGACGACCAGCTTCCTGAGACGCCAGATCCGTCTTCGGCAGGAACACCATGCCAACAGCAATGCGACCGTCGATCGTGTCATCGCTGGAACTGTTATGAATGGCTTCGGCAAAGAAATCCTGCGGGATTTCAACATGGATGCCCGCGCCATCGCCCGTCTTGCCATCGGCATCGACAGCTCCACGATGCCAGATGTTGCCCAGCGCCTCGATACCGGCCTTCACAACAGCGCGGGACGGCTTGCCATCCAGAGCAGCCACAAGGCCCACACCACAGGAATCGCGCTCCTGCGTCGGGTCATACAGACCTTTCAGGCGCTCGACGTTCTCAGTGTATTCGCGGATGAAATCGGTGTTCTGTGTCATTCCGCGGCCTCCAGCGCCAGGGTCTCGGTCAGAGAAAGGTGAATTGCATCAGCCGCATCACGGCCGTCCTTGATGGCCCAGACAACGAGGCTCGCACCACGGACAATGTCGCCACCAGCGAACACGCCTGGCAGGCTCGTCTGGAAGCCGCCTGGTGGAACCGTCAGCGTGCCCCAGCGCGTCACGGCAAGCTCCGGCTGCTGCCACTGACCCGGCAGATCTTCCGGGTCGAAGCCCAGCGCGCGGATCACGATGTCGCCTTCAATAATGGAATGCTGGCCCGTGCCTTCGATAGAGCGGCGGCCCGTGGCATCCGGTGCACCAAGACGCATTTTCAGCACCTTCACACCTTCAACCGTGCCTTCGCCCAGAAACTCTTCCGGTGCAGCCAACCACTCGAAGTTCGCGCCTTCTTCTTCAGCGTTGTAAACTTCCTGGCGGGAGCCCGGCATGTTCGCACGGTCACGACGATAGACGCAGGTGACCTTTTCGGCCCCCTGGCGGATGGACGTCCGAACGCAGTCCATGGCCGTATCACCGCCACCAATGACCACAACACGACGGCCCTTGGCATGAAGTGCTGCATCTTCGCCGGGGTCTTCGTCATATCCGCGACGGTTTGACGCCGTCAGGAAGTCAATTGCATCCACAACGCCGTTCAGTTCAGCACCCGGAACATCCACGGAGCGCGAACGATACACGCCCGTTCCAAGGAACACCGCGTTATGACGCGTCCGCAGATCATCCAGTGAGGTTTCCCCCTCACCCGCACCGATTGGGGTGGAAAGGTGGAAGATGATGCCCTGCTCTTCCAGCAGCCTGTGACGACGGGCCACGACATGCTTTTCCAGCTTGAAGCTCGGAATACCGTAAGTCAGCAGACCACCCACACGGTCCTGACGTTCATAGACATGAACCTCATACCCGCGTGCCCGCAGACGCTCCGCACAGGCCAGACCGGCGGGGCCGGAACCCACGACGCCAACACTGCCTTTGAGTTCGCGATCCGGCAGGCGCGGTTGCACCCAGCCCTGCTCAAAAGCATTTTCCGTAATAAAGCGTTCGACAGCACCGATCGTGACGCTCTCGAACCCCTTCTGGATCACGCAGTTGCCTTCACACAGGCGATCCTGCGGACAAATGCGACCGCAAATCTCCGGAAAGGTATTGGTGGCCGAAGACATCTCGTAGGCTTCCTGCAAACGGTCTTCCGCCGTGAGCTTCAGCCAGTCCGGAATGTTGTTACCAAGAGGGCAATGCACGGAGCAGAACGGAATTCCACACTGAGAGCAGCGAGAGGCCTGCTCTTCAGCGCGGCTCATCGCAAACCCACGGTAAATCTCTCCAAAGTCTGCACGACGCTCGGCAGCGTCACGCTTCTCCGGAAGGATCTGTGGGTGATTGACGAACTGCAACATCCGTTCGGCCATGCGCCGTGTCTCCTAAAAACAGAACGCACGCCAAGCGTACGAAATTTGTGGAATACCAGCTATTCCGTCAGTTTACGCGATAATAGTCAGCAATGCTTACCAATATAAAAAAACCAGCCTCATAGCGTCACTTTTCTTGCGTCAGTGTCACATTTTATAGGTCCGATACGGAACAATTAGGCTTTTAGCTGGCGATAAAGCTTACAGACGCTTCCATTCAGATACCCCGGAACCACCATTCCCAGTGATGCAGGATGGATTCCGAGTGTCTGCAAGGTCTCAGCCCCCGGCTGCACGACATTATCGACAGACATCATGGCCACCTGGTCCCGCGTCAGCAGATGGCCGGGCAACTTCTCCAGAACAGTCGCCTCAAGGCGGGCTACCACTTGCGGGATCGGGAGCAGAATTCTTTTACGACCCGACGCTTCGAGTACGAATGCCATAAGCTCACACATACTCAGGATATCGGGACCACCGGCCTCAACGGTTAGACCTGCATTCTCCGGCTCCAGAAGTCGTAGCGCTGCTTCTGCAACATCCTCCACAAATACCGGCTGATAATATGTGCGACCAGCAAAAACCGGCAAAACAGGCGATAGCGCTGCGATCAAAGCAAATAGATTGAAAAAGCTGTCGTCCGTCCCGAACACCACAGACGGGCGAAGCAGACGCGCATCAGGAAAAACGTCCCGCACGACACGTTCTGCAGCCGCTTTACTCCGGCCATATGCCCCTGGAGACGTCAGAGAAGCACCAATGGCAGACATATGAACGTAGTGTTTCACACCTGCCAGATGAGCCCGTACAGCTGCGAGCCGAGCGCCCTCGACATTAATGCGATGCAGAGTCTGCACATCTGGCGTCATGACAGACACAAGATTGACGACAGCATCTACACCATCAAACAGACGATCAAGCTGAGCTGCATCATTGACTGACGCTTTCAGGAACTCGACGCGCCCTGTTCCGCGCGCTTTTCCAAGCCCCTGAATTTTTTCGGGATTCTGACTTCCCACACGAACGACATGCCCCGTGGCAACCAGTTTTCTCACCAGGCTGCGCCCGATAAAACCACCACCACCAGTGACAGCGACCTTCTGCTGCCCGGCACCCGAAAAAAGTTTTTCCATTTCCCTGTTTTCTTTCATTCCAACTGTTGACGCTCTCATTCAGTCAATGTAAACGCCTCTTCACCAACCCGGGATGCCTCAGGAAACTGAAAAAACCCGGTGCTTTCTGAGCCCAGATGGCGGAATTGGTAGACGCGCAGGTTTCAGGTACCTGTGTCCGAAAGGACGTGGAAGTTCGAGTCTTCTTCTGGGCACCACAGACGGTCAGGTTCATAAGAACCTTCCCCTCTGAGTTCATAAAAATTCGGTGACAACAAAATGAGCCAGCAGAACGCCATCCATCTTCATGACGGCGATCTGCCGGAAGATTTTGATATTGGCCCTGTTGTCGCCATAGATACCGAGACCATGGGTCTCAATCCCTACAGAGATCGCCTCTGCCTTGTGCAGCTTTCCGCCGGTGACGGTGAAGCACACCTCGTGCAGATCAAGCCTGTCTCCATGGGTGGCCGTGGCTATGATTGCCCTAACCTCAAAGCCTTCCTTTTGGATGACTCGATTACCAAGCTGATGCACTTCGCCCGCTTTGACGTGGCCGTGCTCCAGAAGGCCTTCGACATCACGATCTCTTCCGTCATCTGCACCAAGATCGCTGCCCGCCTCGTCTATACGTTCACGGACCGGCATGGACTGGCCTATCTGTGCCGCGACCTGCTTGGCGTCGAAATCAGCAAACACCAGCAGAGCTCGGACTGGGGCGCTGAAACCCTAACGGACGATCAGAAGCGCTATGCTGCATCTGACGTGCTTTATCTCCATGCCTTGTGGGACAAGCTTGAAGCCATGCTGATCCGGGAAGAGCGGCGCGAGCTGGCTCAGGCCTGCTTCGACTTCCTGTCAGCGCGCACCCGTCTGGATCTTCTGGGCTACGACGAGCCCGACATCTTCGCACACCGCGCGTAATCGCCTACACTGCGCCCCGACATGATAAACCCGGCTACCTCGCCCCTTCCCTCGGCCCTGCACACTCTTGCTGTCGAGCGACAGGGGCTTGAAGCGCTCGAAAGCGCCCTCGGCGGCTCTCTAGGGCAAGCTTTCAGCCACGCCATTGAGCGGATCCTTCTCTGTTCTGGCCGGCTGATTGTCACGGGGATCGGGAAGTCGGGTCATATTGGTCGCAAGATTCAAGCCACCCTTGCCTCTACCGGAACTCCGTCTCTTTTCGTTCACCCTGCAGAAGCCGCGCATGGTGATCTGGGCATGGTGGCGGCAGGTGATGTCATCCTTGCCCTCTCGAATTCCGGCGAAACCACAGAACTTGCCGCAATTCTGTCGTATGCGTCGCACAGACAGCTGGATGTGATTGCCATAACATCCGTCGAGACCTCGGCTCTGGCCCGGGCTGCCAAGATTGCTCTGGTTCTCCCTCCCGCCAGAGAAGCCTGCCCCATGGGGCTGGCACCAACCACGAGCACGCTTCTTCAGCTTGCCCTTGGAGACGCGCTGGCCATCGCTCTTCTGGAAAAACGCGGTTTCACAGCCAACGACTTCAGCGTGTTTCACCCAGGCGGCCGTCTGGGAGCGCGTTTGCGCCCGGTGCGGGAGCTGATGCACACCGGAGAGGCCCTTCCACTTGGGGAAAAATCTCTCTCGCTTCGTTCGGTCATTCTGGAAATGACGCACAAAGCTTTTGGCTGCATGGGCGTGACGGACGAGAATGGCGCGCTATGTGGTCTCATCACGGATGCGGATCTTCGGCGGGCACTCCACAGCGATCTTGACACGACCACGGCGGAAGAGGTCATGAATCTCTCTCCAACCACGACTGCCCCCTCGACCCTGGCACAGGACGTCCTTCTCCTTATGAATGCACGCTCCAAACCGATCACGAGTCTTTTCGTCGTTGGAGAGGACGGACGCCCACAGGGCATCATTCACCTGCACGATCTCCTGAGGGCGGGCCTGGCATGACCGACTCGCCTAAGGATGACAAACGCCCCAAACGGGACGACTTTTCAGGAAACCGGAGCGAAAGCCTCGCCAAGCTTGATGCCCTGCGCCGTGCCGCATTCCAGAAAGTACGAACCGCCCCTAATCCGGAAGAGCTGGCCCGCCGCCGTTCTCTTCTGGGGTTTGCCAAATGGGCACTCCCGGGGCTTGCCCTCGTTCTGCTGAGTTCAATTGCGGCGTGGCCCGAGATCTCTCATCTCGTCAATCAGAACCGCGCCGCTCTGAAAGAAATGGCTCGCCTGCGCGTTGAGAGCGGCAATATGGAAAATGCCGTCTATCGCGGTCTGGACGCCCATAACCACCTGTACATGATCACGGCACGCGTTACGCATCAGGAAGGCCCGGACCGTGTAGATCTGGTTGATCCGGTGGCGGATATCGAGCTGGCAGGCAATTCCTGGGCGCATATCAAGGCGGACCGTGGCGTCTACATGCAGCACGAGCAGACCTTGAATCTGGACGACAACGTAGTGCTTTACCGCGATGACGGGACGCTCATGAACGGCCCTTCCGCCGATATGGACCTGAAGCAGGACGTTATTGCATCCCGCGACTGGGTCCATGCCGAAGGCCCATTTGGCAAGCAGGACGCGCAGGGCTATTTCCTGGACCAGCATGCAGGTATCATGCAGTTTACAGGGCCGGGTCTGACGGTCCGCAACGACGATAACGGCCCCCCTTCCATGGCGGCCCGCCTCCGCCAGGAAGGAGCCAAGACAGAGAAATGATGAGCCGCATCGCCAGACTGCTTCCCGTTGCAGGACTTCTCCTCGCTACCACCGCCACACCTGCCGCTTATGCGGATGGGCTGGATATGTCTCACGGCGAGGCCGTTAAGCTGTTTTGGAAAAGCGAGGAAATCTACGACCGGAACGCTCAGACAGTCACCCTGACCGGCGGTGCCCGCGCCGTACGAGGGGATGTAACGGTCGATGCCGATACGCTGATTGGCTATCTGCGCAAGAAAGCTGCTCCACAGGGGCAACCAGCCACACCGCCGCCGGCCGCAAATGGGCAGACGGGTGAAGCCGACCCGATGGGTGGCTCCCTTGAGCTGTACCGCATCGAAGCCCGCGGTCACGTCCATATCTATAACCAGACGGACCAAGGCTGGGGCGACCGTGCCCTGTATGACATGGATCAGGCCGTCATGGTCATGACTGGCAAAAACCTGAAGCTTACGACGCCGCAGGATGTGCTCACTGCACGTGACGTCATGGAATATCATTCCAAGACCCGCATGTCGGTCGGGCGTGGAAACGCAACTGTCACCACTAATGACGGGCGCCAGATCAAGGCTGACGTGCTGGTCTCCTTCAGTGCACCGGACTCCCCTGCACCAGCAGGACAGGCCCAGCCGGCGAAAAGCGACGGCAGCCCTCTCGGTGGCGGTTCTTCCAAACTGGATCGTGCTTATGGCTGGGGCCATGTCGTGCTGCGCACCCCTACCCAGACAGCAACCGGGGACAGAGGCGTTTATGTCTTTGCCAGCCAGATTGCCCGCCTGATCGGCCACGTGCATGTGACGCAGGGCCAGAACCAGAACAACGGGTCTCAGGCTATCGTCAACATGAAGACCGGCATTGCCACGATGCTGCCAGGATCTGACTCTCCTATTCAGGGACTAGTCGTTCCAAACGAAGCCAACAGCAGCCAGGCACCAAAGTGACAGACACATCCCCCTCATTTCCCGTGCTCCAGACCGGTCTGGTCGCCAGCGGGATCGGCAAGACCTACAAAAAGCGGGCTGTCGTCAAGAACGTGTCCATTCAGGTTCAACGCGGTGAGGCTGTTGGCCTCCTCGGACCGAACGGCGCAGGCAAGACGACAAGCTTCTACATGATCGTAGGACTGGTCCAGCCAGACACGGGCACCATTACGCTGGATGGCGCAGACATCACCCAGTTGCCGATGTATCGACGGGCGCGTCTGGGTGTTGGTTATCTGCCACAGGAAGCCAGCATTTTCCGCGGCCTAAACGTCGAACAGAACATCATGGCCGCGCTGGAAGTGATCGAATCCGATCCGGAAAAGCGCGAAACCATGCTGAACGGCCTTCTCGCGGAGTTTGGCATTACGCACCTACGCCACTCGCCGTCCCTGGCCCTGTCCGGCGGTGAGCGCCGTCGTCTGGAAATTGCCCGCGCCCTGGCAAGCCAGCCGAACTATATCCTGCTGGATGAGCCTCTGGCCGGTATCGATCCGATTGCCGTGGGCGAAATTCGCGATCTTGTGTCTCACCTCAAGGATCGTGGCATCGGCGTGCTGATTACAGACCATAACGTCCGCGAAACGCTCGAAGTCATTGACCGCGCCTACATCATGCATGGTGGTCAGGTTCTGATGGAAGGGACACCGGAGGCCATCGTCGCCAACGAAGATGTGCGTCGGGTCTATCTTGGAGAGAACTTCTCGCTCTAATCTGACGGGATGCTCAGTCCCGGTCTGATACAGCGCCAGTCGCAGTCGCTCGTCATGACGCCACAGTTGCGCCAGGCGATTGCGATGCTGCAACTGGGCCATCAGGAACTGACGCAATCCCTTCAACAAATTGCGGAACTGAACCCCCTTCTGATTCTGGAATCCACGGACACGGCTCCCAACACAGAGCCCGCGGATCCTGCATCTGAATTGCACGACGATGACCCTGAACGGTTTACTTCAGGTTCGGAACGGCCAGAGACTGCGGCCCCCGGCCCCACACTTCATGACGATCTGATTGCCCAGATCCATCTCCGGTTTCCCGTCCAGCAGGACTGTGCTGCCGCTCTTTATCTTCTGGCTTGCCTAGATGAGGCCGGACGATTGCCGGAAGCAGTTTCAGACCTTGCGGTCGAACTTGGTGTCGAGCCCGCTGCTCTTGAAACTATCCGCCAAGTTCTGATGCGACTGGAGCCTGCTGGTCTTTTTACACGCTCCTTGGAAGAGTGTCTGGCGGTCCAGCTAGAACAGAAAAATCGGCTAGATCCTGCCATGAAAGTTCTTCTGGCTAATCTCGATCTTTTAGCTCGAAGGGACTGGCGGTTGCTCCGTCAGAAGTGTCAGCTCGAACAGGACGACCTGCTCGATATGCTGACAGAAATTCAGGCTCTTAATCCCAGGCCAGGCTTTGATCCGCGCCAGCCAGTCTCCCCCATTCAGCCAGACCTGATCCTCCGCAAAAATGGTCCTGGATTCCGCCTGACATTCAATCATCGCCTGCTGCCCCACTGTCACGTGGATCTGGAGATGCAAAGCGCGCTCGACAGTTCAACAGACGCCGGGCGACAGCTTCTTGCTTATGCAAACGAGGCCAATGCTGTCATCCGCGCTCTGGAAATGCGTCGCCAGACTATTTTGAAGATCGGAGCAGAGATTGTCCGTCAGCAGGCGGCGTTTTTTGAAGACGGCCTCTCTGCTCTCCGCCCCCTCACCATGCGCGACCTCGCCACTGGCGCAGATGTCCATGAAAGCACGGTCAGCCGGGTTGTAAACGGGAAGTACATAGACACACCCCGCGGCATTCTTCCGCTTCGTATGTTTTTCTCTACGGCTCTTCAGGCCAGCGACGGCTCTACGCAAAGTGCCAGCGCCATTCAGCACCGCATCAAAACGCTGATCGCTTCAGAAGGCGATGGCATCCTGTCAGATGATGCCCTGACGACCCAACTTCAAAAAGAAGGGTTCGCCATACAGCGCCGGACAGTGGCAAAATATCGGGAAGGCATGGGGATCGCAAAATCCAGCCAGAGGCGACGCCTGAGGAAAGATCATTAATTTTAATTCCTCAAACTGAAATCCAAATCTTTAATAGCATCTCTAAGTATTGGATACCGGAGAGATACATCGTATATATCACCGCTTTCGGCTAAATCTTGAAGACCCTTTATAATTTCTGCCAATCGACCAGAATATTCCAAGAAATCACTCGGTTTTAGAACAAACCTCTCCCATTTTTTTACTTCTTGCCCATCACCGTGCAGACATAAACCTACCTGAGAGGGAGGAGCTTTCAACCATGCCTTTGTACGCAAGTCCTGTAATGCAAGCCCACCATTGAAGCTGCCTCTTTTATAAACCAAAACTGGAGAAGCTTTATTTTCTTTAACAACCATCAGCATAGGCGCATCGTTGTGCTGCGCCACCAAAAATACATATTCTCCCAGCGTAATAGCCAGAATATTGATATCATTTTTTAAGGGTCGCCTAGAATACATTCGCTCGGTCGGACAATGCAAAACAATCGCCTCACCATTTTCTGCATAAAGTATGTTAATATTTAAATTTTTGTTTTTTATAATAAAATTTTTACTATCTATTTCATTTATATTTTTACTTGATAAAATAGAAAATAATTCTTCAGCTACCATATACGGATCAGATAAACTAAATGTTATTCCAAAATTTGGTGAGTTTTTACCTTGGACAATCTGACTTTCTTTTACGTATTTTATAGAGGCACTATGAACAGCGTCCATCAACTGAAAGGAACGAGGAATAGATTTTGTTGGACATAATATTACTGCACGCGGTTTATCTACAAAAATAGACGAATGAAAAGCCGATCCAATTAATCCAATTGATGGTCGATGCAAAGCTGCAATCTGCGTAGCAACAGAACATTCTTCGGGATAAATTATATTGACTCCAAATTTAGAGAGAGCATCCATCAAAGAATATTCATTAATAATCTTTAGGGTTCCACGCTCTATATTGTTTCTAGAAAAATAAACCGGTCCATCTGGAAGGGGAGATGCGTTTCGTATCGCAATATTACCTATCTTTCGACAAGCTGAAGCATAAACTTCATATGCAAAACCATCTTCACTGAACGCTTGTCCAGGAACGACTAGACTCTCCACCACTATGGGACATTTCGAAATAATAATTTGTTCTTTCTCAACTCCCGCGTAACTCAAAAATTCACTCATCCAAGTTTTTTTGTATATCTCTTCAACATCAAGGTTACTATGGAATAGTATTTTATCACTTTTTTTTCCATATAGTATATAATACCATAGAACGTTAAAGCATTCCGTTATAAAATGTCCGTAGTGATTTCCAATAGCTCCACCGTAAATTGCGGTCTTTATACGAGGACGCAGTTTCGATGCCATTAAATTTGTTAATATAGGCTGAGTTTTGAGAATTGATGGCACTTTATGAAAATGAGCATTACTTAAAAGTTGGCGGCCGGTTTCATCATACAAACCAAAAGAATTATCGGATCCTCCTTCAAAATTAGGCACATACAAAACATTCCGACGCAAAAATACTTCCGGCTCTCCGGGGAATATAGAATTTTCAATTTCCTCAAATTCAATATTTGAAATGCTCATAAATAATTATATTCCCCAAGTTTAATTATGAATCAAACAATCATCATCAGTGCAGGCCCGGCGCTTCTTGCCCCGTACGCGCCACATATTCCGTATATCCACCACCATATTGATGCACACCTTCCGGCGTGACTTCCAGAACGCGATTAGACAGGGCTGCCAGGAAGTGACGATCATGGGAAACGAACAGCATGGTTCCGTCATAGTCTGCGAGGGCCGTGATCAGCATTTCCTTCGTAGCCATGTCCAGATGGTTGGTTGGCTCATCGAGTACGAGGAAGTTCGGTGGATCAAAGAGCATCAGAGCCATGACAAGGCGGGCTTTTTCGCCACCAGACAGAACCCGGCAGCTCTTTTCCACTTCGTCACCCGAAAATCCGAAACCACCAGCGAGCGAGCGTAGAGCGCCCTGATTGGCCTGCGGGAACGTATATTCCAGCATTTCAAAGACTGTTCGGTCGCCATCAAGAAGGTCCATGGCGTGCTGGGCAAAATATCCGATCTTTACATTACTGCCGACGGTCACCGTTCCGGAATCCGGCTCTGTTGTCCCTGTCACGAGCTTTAGCAATGTGGACTTGCCGGCACCGTTCACCCCCATGATGCAGCAGCGCTCACGCCGACGGATCATCAAATCCAGTCCATCATAAATTGTGCGGCTGCCATACCGCTTGTCCACGCCCTGAATATTCACGACCACATCGCCCGAACGTGGAGCCGGTGCGAATTCGAAGCTCATGGCCTGACGACGCTTCGGCGGCTCCACACGATCAATCTTGTCCAGCTTCTTCACACGGCTCTGAACCTGCGCGGCATGAGACGCCCGGGCCTTGAAGCGCTCGATGAAGTTGATTTCCTTGGCCAGCATGGCCTGCTGGCGCTCAAACTGTGCCTGCTGGTGCTTCTCGTTCAGGGCCCGTTGTTCTTCATAGAATTCGTAGTTTCCAGAGAACGTCGTCAGGTTACCGCCATCAATTTCAATCACTTTATTGATGATACGGTTCATGAAAGCACGATCATGGGACGTCATGAGCAATGCGCCATCGTAACCAGCAAGAAACTGCTCAAGCCAGATCAGACTTTCCAGATCAAGATGGTTGCTCGGCTCATCGAGAAGCATGACATCAGGCTTCATCAGAAGAATACGGCCCAGCGCCACGCGCATCTTCCAGCCGCCAGACAGAAGACTGACGTCTCCGTCCATCATTTCCTGGCTGAACCCGAGACCATGAAGAACCTCACGCGCCTTGCCATCCAGCGCATAGCCACCAAGATCCTCAAAGCGGCTCTGCACTTCACCAAAGCGCTCGATGATGCTGTCCAGTTCATCCATCCGCTCTGGGTCCGCCATAGCGGCTTCCAACTCGGCCAGCTCGGCAGCCACTTCCGAAACGGCACCTGCCCCGTTCATGACTTCCGCCACAGCACTATGGCCGGACATTTCACCCACATCCTGGCTGAAGAAGCCAATAGTGACGCCACGATCCGTCAGGACATTCCCTTCATCCGGCTCTTCCTGCTTTGTGATCATGCGGAACAGCGTGGATTTTCCCGCACCGTTTGGACCGACAAGACCCACCTTCTCGCCCTTCAGAAGAGCGGCCGAGGCCTCAATAAAAATGACGCGCTGGCCGTTATGCTTGCTGATGTTGTCGAGACGAATCATGGGTCCTCAGAGGAACTGAAAAGCGGGAAACAAGGGATTGTCGGGACTTACCGTTATCCCAACACGGGCGGAACCCCTGAAAGCCAAAGTCTATACGGGAACCCGCTTTATTCACGCGACAGACGACATCTTCTTCACGTCGCACCTACCTCGGGCAATGCTGAAAAGGCCGGTCATTGCAAATGGTTGAGGAGCGCTAACCCTGTCACGGCATGAAACTCACGCATCACGCAAGGACAAGCCTCTCAAATTAAGAATAAGAGCAAAATGATCTTTGACTGGGCTTATGGCGCGTTCCCGTTCCCCCAATCCCAACTGACCTCCATCGAATGTGATCCATGTTCGAGACGGCATAGCAAAGCGAACGAGCATTATCGCTTTTAAAACATTTTATGTGTGATATATCCGCTTAATATAACAACAAACCAATCATATGCGTCTCTCACACAGATACATCCTTAATCCCAAACTTTAGCGCTCAATAAACTTCTGTGAGGCAATCCGTGGCCAAGTCCGATCCTGTCGTCCAGCTCCCGGACGGCTTTTATCTGAACCGCACACCGCTTCTGGCTTTTGGCCTCCTGTGTTGCCTGTTCTCCCTCTGGGGCTGTGCGATGAGCCTCAATGACGTGCTGATCGGGCAGTTCCGCAAAGCCTTCATGCTGTCGGATTTTCAGTCCGCGCTCGTGCAGTTCTCATTCTACATCAGCTATTTCGTGCTGGGCATTCCTGCGGGCATGATCATCAAGCGCTTCAGCTACAAATGGTCGATCCAACTCGGGCTGCTCCTGTATTTGATCGGCTGCTGCCTATTCTTCCCTGCTGCCCATTTCGCGACATACCAGATCTTTTTCGTCGCACTCTTTGTCGTCGCGGCAGGATTGGTCTTCATCGAAACTGCCGCCGATACCTATTGCACCCTGCTCGGCCCTCCGGGACGCGGAACGCATCGCCTGAACTTTGCCAGTGCCTTTCAGCCGATTGGAGCCATTCTGGGGTCCAGCATGGGGGCCTACCTGATTTTCAAAGATGGTGACCTGTCACGCGAGCAGCTTTCCGCCATGCCTGCTGCTCAGGCCTGGCAGCATCAGCTCGGCATGATCCACGCCACCCTTGAGCCGTATGTCTATATTCTCGGCGTGCTGCTGGTCGTCATGATCGCGATTGGCGTCACGCGTTATCCGGCCTGCAAAGGGCGCGATCAGCAGCGTAGCCACGAACTGGATACGGCCGGCGCCCTCAAACGGCTGTTCGCTAACAAGCGTTTCGTCCTCGGTATCCTGACACAGTTTCTGTATGTCGGCGCACAGGTTGGCGTCTGGAGCTTCATCATCCGCCTTTCCATGCGGCTGGGGCACATCAACGAACGACAGGCCTCCGTGTACCTGATCGCCTCATTCTGTGCGTTCTTTGTCGGCAAGCTGGTGGCCAACTTCTTCATGCGGCACGCCCGCCCGGCACGCGTTCTGTTCGTTTACAGCCTGCTCTGCATCGTGGCGCTGGGCTACGCGGTGATGGTGCATGACTTCACGGCTGTGTACGCGGCCATCCTCGTCAGTGGACTGCTCGGCCCTTGCTGGCCAACCATCTATGGCCTGACCGTCGATGAACTTGGCCATGACCGCGCATATGGCGGGTCCATTCTGGTGATGAGCATCAGTGGCGGTGGCATTCTCCCGCTTCTGCAGGGCTATATTTCGGACGCAACGGGCGGCAACATGCAGCTTGCCTATATTGTGCCGATGGGATGCTTCGTCGTGATTGCGATGTTCGCGGCGTACTGCATGAAAAGCGGCGACGAAACGGCAGAACACGTCGTGTTCGACGCCACGCTTTGATCCACAAAAAAGGGCGAGCACTTGCTCGCCCTTCATGACCCAACAGCCTGAAGGTCTCAGTCTTTGATCAACGCGCCATCCCGGCAGTCCTTGGGAGCATTAACCGGGTTGCACCGAGCCACCGCCTGATTGGAAAACTGAACCTTGTAGTCATGCCAGGGCGCAGGCTCGATGGCCGGATAATCGGTGCTGATGATCTGCGCACCGCTCTTGAAGGACACTTCACGGCGGCTCAGGTCATTCTGTCGCGCCTCAATCGTGTTGGCATCCGCCCGCGTCCGAACGAGATAACCCTGCCGAACCAGCTCCGGGATTTTCCGGGCAGCTTCAGCATTATCAAAAGAGGCGCCTTTTTGACCGGCGAAACCTTCATTGACCTCCGTATAGGCCGCATCCGGATCACCCGGTCGACCATTGGTAAACAGAACGCGCCCTTTCAGGCCCGGATGGTTCAGCACATAACGGGCGGTATCCTGAGAACGATCCAGCACGAAGATGATCTTGCCACGCGCAGACGCCAGTGTAGGCCAGCCTTTCGTTCGGATCGCTTCATTGACCGAGGATGCCGTCCCCCGAACATCGTCAGGAATCAGGAGATGATCACGGCCAATAACATCCGTGATTTCCTTGTCGAGACGATCATAGGTTGCAGGCGTAAACGTCTCGGGAACCGTAAAAGTCATCTTGTCGCTTTTGAATGGAATGTCCTGCTTCGTTTCGACATCAATGAACACCGGGAAATGCCCTGGATGCTCATCTGACCACATCCGGATGATCTGAAGGCATTTGCTGAAAGGTTCGCAGTTCGAGTGCTGGTCAATGTCCACAATATGCATGACCTTGAAATCGGTACCCTGCATGGCTGCAGCAGATGCCGGATCAGCATCGGGGGTAATCCCGCTTTTACGCTCCCACTCCGCCCCCTTTGGATGGCTGTATTGGCCGCCCTGCGTATCGGCATAAATATCAATTTCAAGCTGGCGAACGCCACCATCGAGCTGCCGGTCCAGTGTCGTGTGCTTGTAGTCCAACGCTTCTGCGGCTTTTGGGGAAACAGCCTGAAGCCATTTCAGCGTCGCGGGGGAAAGATCCGTTCTGTAACTATTATGGGTTCCAATGATCTGAACCTGATTCAGATGTAAATCCTTGGGGATTTCCTGCGCCAAGGCCGATGATGAAAGACCAAAGAAAGAAAAGACCAGTCCATACGTGAAGCGGTTCATGTGATGTCATCCATTTCTCAGAAGCGACGGGATGACAGATCACTACAAGATATATGACAACCGTAATGTTTTGAACGTTTTATGATGATGACTTATTTATTTCATTTCATGTTCATAAAAACATCCTTTGAAATGATCTGGAAGCGCCCGTAGTTCCACCCATGCCTCCTTCCGGGAGGTGGCCCCAGGCCAAACGTGCCGTGTGATGGAATAACAATGCCTTCCTACAAGAGACGTTCTTTTTATCTGCTCTGCGCCTCCGCACTCGTTCCAGCATTGATCTGCAGCACCGGTCCGGCACATGCCCGCGTCCATCACACCGGAAAAACCCAGACAAAACAGACGCCTGCCACTCCCGCTCCAAAAGCCGCACCAAGAGTTCCACACGATCTGGAAGGCCACTCGGCCGAGAGCATGAACATTCACGCCAGCCGCCGGGCACAGGGCGGCGGCATGATGGTGCATCATACGGAAGCCAAAACCATCAGCACCGTCACGCAGGACTATATTTCCAAACAGGCCCCGACCGTTACGCCCGGCGTTCTGGTCTCCAGCCTTCCGGGCGTGCAGGCCACCAATGAAGGGCCGCTCAGCACGACTGCGGAAACCATCCATATCCGTGGCCTGGATCAGACCCAGATCGGCATGGTGTATGAAGGCATTCCCCTCGCCGACCCGTTCACTTACGGCGCCTATACGTCCGCTATGGTCGATAACGAGAACTTGGGGTCCGTCTCCGTCAGTCAGGGCTCGTCAGACCTCACGGCACCCGTTTACAATGCTGACGGCGCACAGATGACACTGTCCCTGCGACACCCCGCAGACAAAATGACAGCCTATGCGGAAGCGTCAGGCGGTACGCATAGCACGAACAAGGAATTCGTCCGGTTCGATACAGGTGAAATCGGGCATAGCGGCGTCCGAGCCTTTGCTTCCGGCTCTTATTCCAGCGCCAATCTCTGGCGCGGACCGGGTCAGATGGATCGCTGGCATGTGGACGCCGCCATCGAAAAGCGCTGGGCGCCCAAAAGCAGTTCCGAACTGATTTTCGGATATAACAAAGCCAACCAGACGGAATGGCTCTACCCGACGCTGGCGCAGTGGAACACCTACGGCACCGGCTACAACACGCACGGGACCTACACCAAGGGCGACACCCTCTATTACAAGCTCAACACCAAGGCGACGAATGCCGTGGTCGGTGCGCTCAAAAACCATTTCGACTTCGGACATGGCCTGACGCTTGACGCTGAACCCTATGCCATCGAGACGTTTGGCCCCAACAACTACGGCGTCAATATTCCAGCGTCCAACGGCTATGTCGGTACCCAACAGTATTCATCCCTAAACGGATATGAAGGCCAGACCGGAAATGTCACGGCCATCAGTATTCACCCATGGGTCCAGACGTCCAGCGGCATCAACCTTGTTGGTGCGTGGCATCGCGGCTTCAATACGCTGAAACTCTCCTACTGGTACTCTTATGCGGTCCATACCGAGTACCAGAACCATTATCCGGTCAATGCATCCGGTCAGTACACCGAGAATAACGGGTACCTGACGGCCTTCAACAACGTGTCCGTCAGCCAGTACAACATCAATGGCTTCCAGCAGCTGAACGCCATCGGTCTGGAAGATCAGGTCAAACTCTTCCATGACCGCCTGACCATCGACGCGGGCCTGCGTGCCAACATGATCTCCCGCAGCTTCAGTCAGGATTTGCCAGGAGCCAATTTCAAATCCGTGGAGAACATGTTTGTTCCCATCCCGCAGGTCCTGATCAGCTACCAGTTTGATCAGAAAAACCAGATCTACGTGAACGGCACGACCGGCTATCGCGCACCATCTTCTTTCCAGGCACAGGTTCCGGTTTACAGCTTCACAAGCGCAAACAAAGCCTCACTTCCGCTGACAAATTTCCAGCCGGAATACATGATCGGCGAGGAAATCGGATACCGCCATTCGGGCGATATCATGTTCAACGTGGCGCTGTTCAATTACAACCTGACGCATCACCAGATCACCAGCGTCTCTTATCTTCCCAACTCCACCATCATGATCAGCCAGCCAATCGATGCGGGTGGCGAAAGCGCACAGGGCGTGCAGGCTGAAATTTCAACGCGCCCCTGGCACCATATCAGCGCCTATGCGTCCGGGCAGTTCATGCATACGCGTGTCGGCAACAACATCGCCTACCAGGGCGACTATCTGCGCACGAAGGGCAAGCAGGAAGTCGCGTCCCCGAAGTTCACCGGCGCTCTGGGCCTGACCTATGACGATGGCACCAACTTCGCGAACTTCAACCTGCGCTACACGGACTCCCAGTACGCAACGCTCATGAATGACCAGTCCATTCCGTCCTACATCACGTCCGATATTTCGCTGGGTCGATACCTTCCGAAAATCGGCCGGGTTCGCCCGAAGGCCATGCTGAGCCTCATGAATGTCGGGGACAATCACTATCTTGCACAGGTTAACGGCTTCTCCGGCAACGCCACAACAACACGCGGCGTCTATGGAAAGACCCTCTCCGCGTCTCAGCCGACCTACAGCGTTGGCACCGGCTTCGCTGCGGTTGTCTCCGTCTCTGGCACGTTTGAATAAAACCCATACCGGGATCTGAACGCTCCCGGACAAACAAAAAAAGCGGTACAGCCTCTTTGGCCGTACCGCTTTTTTATTGGGAGTTGCTTCTGCTCAGCGCAGGGCAGCAATCGCCGTAATTTCCACCCGCCAGTCCGGATCGGCCAACTTGGCCTCAACCGTAGCACGAGCGGGCTTATGGCCCGTATCCAGCCACACATCCCAGGCCTTGTTCATGTTCCCGATCTCGTTGATGTCGGTCAGGAAGATCTGAACAGACAGGATACGCGTCTTGTCCGTACCCAGATCCGCCAGAAGCACGTCAATCTGGTGCAGGATATCAGCCGTCTGGCCTTCAGTATCCAGCGTGGCATCATCCGCGACCTGACCGGCGAGATAAGCCAAGCCATTATGGGTCACGACGCCAGCAAGACGATTTTCTTCAAGATGGCGAGTAATGTCGGGATTAGTGCTCACGCCGGAACCTTCACTGAAGAAGAGTAGGAATCAATTCGTGTTCGAGGATCGCGTCCATAGCGCTTTCCTCATCCTCAGCAACTGCCATCGGTGTGCCGTCAGCAGCGTGAATCGCCACCATCAGCTCGCCGTCATGCAGCACTGATTTGACATAGGCCAGCTGGGACATGCCCAGCGTCCGAAGCTGCGGCCCCGTGATCCGCCTCAGATCTGCGGGGAGCACGTCTTCCTGCCCATCACTGTTTTCGAACGGGTTGTTCAATTCATAATCCTTACTGACACCTGAGGGCCTTTTCAGCCGCAGTCAGGTTGAAACATTCATACTGTCGATACGTGACTTACTCGTCGTCGAGTTCCCGCACCGGCCGGGTCCGCCGAGCCGTCTTGACCACAGGCGGGACAACTTCGTGCTGAACCGTCTGCGGGCTCCCGCCAGTGCGCCGTCCCTGCGTGATAGCAATCCGTTTGACACGGACTTCAGGCTCCGGACGCAGAAGATCGATATGCAGCAGGCCATTATCAAGCCATGCTCCGCCAATCTCTATGCCTTCAGCCAGAACAAACGCCTTATGGAACTGCCGTGCAGCAATACCACGATGCAGGAAGATACGTCCCTGGCTGTCATCGGTCTGACGTCCACGGATCACCAACTGGTTGTCTTCCTGCGTGATCTGAAGGTCATCCATCACGAACCCGGCTACAGCCAGGGTAATCCGGAGCGCCGTCTGGCTCAGCTGCTCGATGTTGTAGGGCGGGTAACCGTCTGACGTAGACTTGGCGGCACGCTCGAGCATCTGCTCAAGATGATCAAAACCAAGGAACATCGGGGATGTAAACAAGCGACCGGACATAGGGCTAGAGCCTCCTCCATGAGCGAGACAGCGGGAACCAGACCCTCCATGAGGCATCTGACGTGACCCTAAGATATGGTGGAGCAGGCTTTCTATGCAAGTTCTGCCTCGGGAAATGCTTGCTCGGGACTGGCATAAACAGCCGTCGCTCGCTACATCGCAAGGCATGAGCGAATTCGATTTCCTGTCCGGCATCGACGCGGTGCCGCCGACCCCGATCCTGATTGCCCCTGCGCCCGTGCTGCGTCAGGTCACCCGTGACGTCCGAGCAGAGGACATGGCGTTCCTGCGTGAGCAGCTTCCAGGCATGTTTTCCGCCATGTACAAGGCTCCCGGCATTGGCCTCGCGGCCCCGCAGGTTGGTCTTGATATGCGCTTTGCCCTTGTGGACGTCGCTGAAGAAGATGCCCCGCGCGAACCCATGGTTCTCATCAATCCGGAGATCGTCACGGATTCCGAACAGATGGCCGTACGGGAAGAAGGCTGCCTCTCGCTGCCGAACCAGTATGCGGAAGTCATCCGCCCCGAATCGATTCGCGTGCGTTACCGCGACCTCGCGGGTGAGATCATCGAGCGTGATGCTGATGGCCTGCTGGCGACATGCATCCAGCATGAAATGGATCATCTGGAGGGTATCCTGTTCGTGGATCACCTCTCCACACTCAAGCGCAACATGATCATGCGCCGCCTGGCCAAAGAGCAGAAGCTGAGAAGGCGTTAATCTCTGATGCGTCTGATCTTCATGGGTACGCCGGATTTCGCGGTTCCGGCCCTGCATGCCCTCATGGCCGCAGGACACGAAATCGTTGCCGTTTATACGCAGCCCCCTCGTCCGGCAGGACGTGGCAAGGCCGTACGGCGCTCCCCTGTCCATGAAGCCGCCGAAGCGGCAGGCATTGAAGTGCGTACGCCTGCCCGCGTTCGCCGGGACGTAACAGAGCATGAAGCCTTTGCCGCGCTCAATGCAGACGCCGCAGTAGTCGCCGCTTACGGGTTGATCCTGCCGAAAGCCATGCTGGATGCCCCCCGTCTGGGGTGCCTGAATATTCACGCAAGCCTGCTTCCCCGCTGGCGCGGAGCTTCGCCTATCCAGTCCTCCATCGTGGCCGGAGATACCAAAAGCGGCGTTTCCATCATGCAGATGGACGAGGGTCTCGATACGGGCGCGGTCCTGCTGGAGGAAGCCACGCCAATCAGCCTGTCAGACACCGCCAGCACGCTCCACGATCGTCTGGCGGAAATTGGCGGCAGGCTGATTGTTCGAGCACTGAATGAGCAGCCTCAGGCTGTGCCACAGCCTGAAGACGGCGTGACATACGCGCATATGTTGAAGCGCGAAGACGGGCGTATCGACTGGTCACGGTCCTGCGAAGAAATCGATCGCCAAATTCGGGGGCTGACACCATGGCCCGGCGCATTCACGATGCTAAACGATGTCGTCCTCAAAATCGGCGCAGCTACCCCACGCCCCGAAATTGCAGGACCTGTTGCCGGTAGCGCACTGGATGATGCTCTGACCATTGCCTGCGGCACCGGCGTACTGCGCATTGACCGTATCCAGAAGCCCGGACGCAGCATGATGGACGCTGCAGATTTCGTACGCGGACAAGCAATTCCGGCAGGCACACGCTTTGACTGAAATGGATATCTCCCGCTGGGCATTACGTCTCGAATATGACGGGACGGGCTTTGTGGGATGGCAGAAGCAGCAAGACGGCGTCTCTATCCAGAGCCTCATTGAGGCGGCAGCGTCTCGGCTTGTTGGAAATCGTCCGGTCTCCAGCATTACCGCAGGCCGTACCGATGCCGGTGTCCATGCCTCCGGAATGGTCATTCACATCGATTTCCCGGGCGACGCCAAGATCAATGGCCGTCAGATCCGCGATGGCATGGGTTATTACCTCAAGCCTCACAGGGTTGTAGTTCTGGAGGCCGCACAGGTCAGCCTGGACTGGAGCGCACGTTTCTCCGCCATCTGGCGCAGCTACCAGTTCAAAATCCTGAACCGCCAGGCGCGCCCTGCTTTACAGGAGACACACGTCTGGCACGTCAAGCGCGTTCTGGATGTAGACCTGATGCAGGAAGGCGCGAACTACCTTCTGGGCTCGCACGACTTCACGTCATTCCGGGCGATCGCCTGTCAGGCCCGAAGTGCTGTCCGTACCCTTGATGTTCTGACCATTCACCGGGAAGGCGAATTGGTTATTGTGAACACGAAGGCACGCTCGTTCCTGCACCATCAGGTCCGGAATATGGTCGGCTCTCTGGTCATGGTGGGCTCACGCCAGTGGCCACCGGAAAAGATGCGCGAAGTGTTGGAAGCCCGGAACCGCTGCGCTGCCGGGCCAACATCTCCACCGGATGGCCTATGCCTCACAGGCGTCGGCTATCCGGAAGATCCGTTCGCCTAAGCTCCGAACAGATCGGCTATCGCATTGTAATGCGGTGGGACCAGCAAGAGCAGGCCGATCAGGACAAACACGCTCACCGTCTGCAATACCGTCATAATGGCGGCCTGCCATGCCGTCATCACAAGCCCAACCCGCGTGACGTACCAGGTTAGCCACAGGCTATAGAGCCATACACCCACCGCAACACCGGCCAGCGCAGCAGAAGACGAGGCAGCGGCAGGCATGATGATCCTCATGATGCCTTCGGCCATGATCATCATGATAACAGGTAGCCACGCGCACCAGAGCGAAGCCGTCGCATACCGGGTCCACAAGCCTTTCCGACCCACGAACACGGCATAACGTTCCGAGACGATGAGCTGAAGCAACGGGCAAACCAGCTGAACCAGCGCACGTATGGCCTGCAATTCCCGCTGATCGGCTGGCAACAAGAAGACACTCACCAGTTCGATCAGGGTTATGGCAATGGTGGGCGCCAGAGCCGCCATCAGCGGCTGAACCCCGGGGGAGAAACAGTTGATCCCCACCGCACGCCCACGCCCCAGCAGCCAGACGCCCAGTGGGATACTCATTCCTCCAAGCGGGGGAATACCGGTTGGACGGTCTGGGGTCACAGGCCAAATCTTTCCATGAACGTCAGATAGATCTGCGTCAGATCTTCAAGGGTCGAGACGTCAACATGCTCGTCCCGCTTATGCATTGTCGCCCCAACCAGACCAAACTCTGCTACGGCACAGTACTGCGAAATGAAGCGCGCATCAGACGTTCCTCCGCCCGTATCGAGTTTCGGCTGCCGCCCTGTCACATCCTGAACAGCCCGCTCAAGACATTGAACTGCTGGACCCGGCTGCGTCAGAAACGCCTCCCCGCTGATGGAAACCGTAACGTCACTGTCAGGTGCATGCCGGGCCACAACTTCACGGATCCACTCAGTCAGGGCCGCACCGGTGTGACGGTCATTGAACCGGATGTTCAGGCGTGCCCTAGCCTCAGCAGGAATGACGTTCGTCGCAGGGTTGCCGACGTCAACGCTCGTGATCTGCAATGAAGACGGGGAGAACCACTTCGTCCCCTCATCAAGGCAGCGTCCAGTCAATTCACTGAGCGCTGGAAGGAGGCGGTGGATGGGGTTATCGGCCAGATGCGGATAGGCAACGTGTCCCTGAACGCCCCGAACCACAATGTCCGCGTTCATGCTGCCCCGACGACCAATCTTGATCGTATCCCCCAGAGCCGAAGGATTTGTGGGTTCTCCGAGCAGGCAGAAATCAGGCACATCATTTCGAGCCGCCAGCCATTCAATGACAGGCTTCGTACCGAAATGAGCCGGGCCTTCTTCATCACCTGTAATGAGCAGGGAGATTGCCCCCTTGAGGGTATTGTTCTGAAGAAAACGCGCGATGGCTGCCACCGAGCAGGCAACGCCACCTTTCATGTCCGCGATCCCGCGGCCGTACAGTCGCCCATCCTGAATTTGCGCTGCAAAAGGATCGTGTGCCCAGCCCTCACCGGGGGGAACAACATCCGTATGGCCCGCAAAGCAGAGAGACGGACGCCCAGTACCAATTTTAGCGTAAAAATTCGGCGTCGGAGCGTCCGCTGGCCCGAACGGCAAATGGACCACTTCAAACCCCATCCCTTCCAGCACAGATGCCAGAAGAGCCTGTGCTCCGTCATCGGCTGGTGTGACGGACTGACAGCGGATCAGATCCTGCGCGAGAGCAACAGGATCAGTCGGAAAAGATGGGGACGGCATGACTTTAGTCGCGCAGCAGTTCGTTGATGGACGTCTTGGAGCGGGTGCGCTCGTCAACGCGCTTGACGATCACAGCACATGCGAGGGACGGCTGACCTGGCTCCTTCGGCGGTAGCGTGCCTGGGATAACCACGGAATAGGCCGGCACACGTCCCATGAAGATTTCACCCGTCGCACGGTCCACAATCTTCGTAGAGGCACCAATAAACACGCCCATGGACAGGACGGAACCCTTCTCCACGATCACGCCTTCAGCAACTTCCGAACGGGCACCGATGAAGCAGTCATCTTCAATGATGACGGGAGCAGCCTGAAGCGGCTCAAGAACGCCACCGATGCCAGCACCACCGCTGATATGGCAGTTCTTGCCAATCTGGGCGCAGGAACCAACCGTCGCCCAGGTGTCGACCATCGTGCCGCTATCTACGCGGGCACCCACGTTCACGAAGCTCGGCATCAGAACGACATTCGGCGCAATGAACGCGGAGCGACGAACAATGGCACCTGGAACGGCACGGAAACCGGCTTCAGCAAACCGGAACTGATCCCAGCCTTCAAACTTCAGCGGAACCTTGTCAAAAGCAGGCTGACCGCCACATCCACCCACCATCACGCGGCTGTCGTACAGGCGGAATGAGAGCAGAACAGCCTTCTTCAGCCATTCATGGACAACCCAGCCATCTTCGCTCGGCTCGGCAACACGCAGCGTACCAGCGTCCAGCCCTTTGAGAGCGGTTTCGATGACCTCGCGGTCCTCTCCCTCAGTCTGGGCGTTCAGAGTAGCGCGACGCTCCCAAAGAGCGTCAATAGCGGTGCGGAGCGTATCGTGAGGCATCAGGACCAATCCGGAAAAGGAGCAGAAAACCGCCGGACCATGCGGTCCCCGATCCCGACTGTCAACGGCTCTTTCCCTGTGAGCAACATCCAGACCAACGTTAAGGCTTTGTTTACCTTTTGATCCTATGAAAAATCCAAGCCCTTTCGCTTCTGGAAAAGACCCGGAATGCCCAAGACGCCACACGGTGTTCTCACATCGATTCACGACGCAGCACATCTCTCGCTTCAACGATACGGCACGTTCAGCCGCAAAATCATGGATCCTTTGCGGCAATGCATGACATTGGCCTGAAAAGCCCGCCCCCTCCGGTAACCGAGCCCACCTCCCCTCAAAGCTTGCAACTCTTGCGAGAGAGCCTGGCCTGTATGCGCAGCGCCATTCTGCCGCGACTAGGCATGGCAGCGGCTCTCTCCAAAGTACAGGAAGCACTTGGGGCTGAGTGCCTGCTCTTCAGCGCATTCACAGCCTCAGATCATAGTCTGATGTTGCATCAGTCTGCCCCAATTCCAGAGGGGTTTCAGGACGAACTGCAACAGTATGATTTTTTGCTCAATCACGACGTCATTCAGTTTTCTTCAGCGGCCCGTCACGCGATGCTGGTGTGCGAGGCCATCAGAAGCCAGGCACCTCTTGGCCTTCTGTGCTGGAAAGAAACACCGTGGTCAGCGGAAGAGATCGAATTTATCCGTACTCTCCTGGCCTTCATTGCGACGTTGCAAGATTTGGAAGGGCTGCACAGGAACGTCCTGAAGGGCGCTCACTATGACCTCTCGTCCAACCTTTTGAACTGGGAAGGTCTGAAGCAGGAAATGGAGCGACGCATTCCGCGTCTGGATCGTGATTGCCTCGCGGCGACCCTCATGATCGCGCATGTTCCAGGCCTGAGCGAAATAACCCAAACACATGGGTTTCAGGCAGGAGAAGAAGCGCTCACGCAATGCGTTGCTTTACTCCGCAAGGCCGTGCGCCCAACCGATGCTATTGCACGGCTTAGTGGCAACATGTTTGCGCTTTGGCTGGACGGAGGGGATCGCTTTGCTATGGCTGAGCGTGCCGAACGGATGACGGCGCATGGCATCCCGATCCTAATTAATCCGCCAGTGCATCTCCCGTTACACATCGGACTGATGTGCCGCGAAGCGAATGATCCGGAAAATACGGCAGACAATCTTCTGGAGAGAGCCAGTCAGGCTCTCCAGACCGGAGAAGAAGAGCAAAAAAAATGGCGCTTCTCACACGAAGCGCCATAAGCCACATCAGGCTTTAATGAGAGTTCCTGGGCCTGCCCGGGTAAAGAGTTCCAGAAGGCAGGTGTGGGGCACGCGACCGTCGAGAATAACCGCAGCTTTGGCACCGCTCTGAACAGCGTCCAGACAGGTCTCAACTTTCGGGATCATGCCGCCGGAAATCGTGCCATCCTTGATGAGATTGCGCGCTTCTTCTGCGCTCAGCTCTTCAATCAGCTTACCCTCACGGTCCAGCACGCCCGGAACGTCCGTTAGCATCAGCAGTCGTGATGCATGAACTGCACCGGCAATCGCGCCTGCTGCCGTATCGGCATTGATATTGTAGGTCTCACCATTCTCGCCAGCGCCAACAGGCGCGATCACGGGGATCAGACCTGAGCCAAGCAGAGCATAAAGAACGCGCGGATCAATCTTCTCAGGTTGCCCTACAAAACCGAGATCAATGACGCTCTCGATCTGGCTGTCCGGATCACGCCGCGTGCGAGTGACCTTACGGGCTTGGATAAGACTCCCATCCTTGCCCGAAATCCCGACAGCCATGGCGCCAGCACGGTTTATAAGCTGGGCAACCTGCTTGTTCACACTCCCGGCCAGAACCATCTCGATCACATCGACCATGGCACTATCGGTAACGCGCAGACCATCCACAAACTCTGAGCGGATATTGAGACGATCCAGCATGGAGCTGATCTGAGGACCGCCACCATGCACAACGATCGGATTGATCCCGACCAGTTTCAGCAGGGCAATGTCATATCCGAAAGCACTGGCGAGTTTGCCCTCACCCATTGCATGACCGCCATACTTTACGACGATCGTGTCACCGGCATAACGACGCAGGTACGGCAGCGCGCTTGCAAGAATAGCAGCCTGCTGCTGGGCATCATCCATATTCACCGCCGGGGGAATCTCCGGCAGCTTTTCACTGTGGGTCTTTTTACTCATGGCCGGACATCTCCTTCCCCTGACGTCTGAACAGGATCTGCGAAACGGGCAATCTCCGCCCGGAGATCTTCAATCCCTTCCCCGGTCTGGCTGCTGGTGCAGACGATCCGTGGGTAGGCCGCAGCCTGCTTGAGAGCAATCGCTTCAACTTCCGCGATCTTGGCTTTCAGTGCAGTCGGCCGCACCTGATCGCACTTGGTGAGCACAATCTGGAATACCACAGCCGCACGCCCCAGAAGATCCATGACGTCCCTGTCGGACTGCTTGATCTCAATCCGCGCATCCAGAAGCAGAATAACGCGGGCCAGCGTTGTCCGTCCACGAAGATAAGCGAACATCATGTTCTGCCAGTCTTCCTTGACCGATTTTGCAGCCTTCGCGAAACCGTAACCGGGCATATCCACAAGAGAAATGCGGTCCGCGAGATTGAAGAAGTTGAGTTGCTTGGTGCGCCCCGGCTCCGAAGATGCTCTCGCCAGCGCACGACGCCCGGTCAGGGCGTTGATGATGCTGGACTTGCCAACATTAGAACGCCCGGCAAAAGCAACTTCCGGCCGACCGACCGGCGGAAGCTGGTCGATCTTCTGTGAACCAAAAAAGAACTCGCACTCCCCTGCGAAGAGCAGGCGACCGTCTTCGATCTGTTCAGGGGTAGGAGGGCCAGCAGCTTCTTTCATGATGTCTCAGCGTCCACTTTTAGTAACAGGAACCGGCAGCTTGGCGCGGCTCTGAATGAAGGACTGCTGGGCGAATGTCAGCAGGTTGTTCCACGTATAGTAAACCAGAAGGCTGGCCGGGAAGTTGGACATCACGAACACATAGACCAGCGGCATAAACTGCATGATGCGGGCCTGAGCCGGGTCCATGCTGACCATTGTCTGACGCTGGAGCAGCCAGAAAGTCACGCCCAGTGCGGCGCCCCAGATGCTGACGTGCAGGAAGGAGAAATACACAGTCGGGTCGAAGGGGATCAGACCAAACAGGTTAAAGATATTCGTCGGATCCGGGACGGACAGATCGTGAATCCAGCCGAAGAACGGGGCATGACGCTCGTCAATGCTGATGTTCAGCATCTTGTAGAGGCAGAAGAAGATCGGAGCCTGGATCAGAACCGGAAGGCACCCACTGGCAGGGCTAACACCCTCTTCGCGGTAGAGCGCCATGACCTTCTGGTTCATCACCATTGGGTCGTCCTTGTTCTTCTCACGGATCTCCTTGATCTTCGGGGCCAGCAGACGCATGCGCGCTGAAGATCCAGCTGCCTTGGATGCCAGCGGGAAGAGCACAATCTTGACGATCAGCGTCAGCGCCATCAGCGCCAGACCGAAATTGCCCAGATGCAGATACAGCCAGTGCAGCAGATACAGGATCGGACGCGTCAGGAAACTGAACCAGCCAAAGTCGATGGCTTTATCGAGATCCGTAATGTGCAGGCTGCTGCTGTAGGCCTGCAAAAGGCTTGGCACCTTTGCACCAGCAAAAAGATGGCTCGTCTGCGTAACAGTACCATTCGGCATGATCTGCTGCGGAGCCTGAGACACGAAGCCGATACGATAGGACCCTGCATTTTCCGGAACGTAAGCAAAGCTTGCCGTCACAGAAGACGTGGAGTCAGGTGCAACAGCTGTCAGCCAGTACTTGTCGCTGATACCGCCCCAGCCGCCTGTGCCCCCCTTGGCCCAGAACGTGTGGTCAGGATGCTCAGCGCCCTTGCGAACGTTTTTGTAGGTCTCGTCGTTCAGGCGACCGTCCATGACGGCAATAGGGCCTTCATGTGCCGTCCAGAAACCTTCCGGAGCCTGATAGTCACGCTGCACACGCTGGAACGGAAGCAACGCAACAGGCTGGGAGGAATGATTCTCCACCGCCTGCACAGCCGAGAACATATAATGCTCATCAACTGAAAGGCGGATCGAGAAGATCAGACCTTCGCCGTTATCCCATGTCAGTGTGACAGGGTGGCCAGGAGAGAGTGCCTCGTCTGCACTGGTCCAGACAGTGTTCAGATCCGGAACCTTCGCATTGGACCCCGGAGCGTTGCTCCAGCCAATTACGAAGAAGTTCGGATGCTCGCTGCCGGGCTTGTCCAGCAGACGGACAAGCGGACTGTCCTTTGCAAGAGTGGCACGATACTTCGTCAGCACCGCATCATCCAGAAGCGCACCCTTGAGGTTCAGGGAGCCCTGCACGTCGTCGCTGGTAATCGCAATGCGACGAGCGACCACTTCCGGTTCAGGCGAGGCCTGAGCCGGACCAGCAACAGCCGGAGTGGACGGAGACTGTGTCGCAGTGGTCTGCGTCACAGCCGGATGACTGTCCGGACGGGGTTTCGGCATAAAATAGTCGAAACCGATCAGGATGAGGGCCGAGAGGATAATGGCCGCAATGATGCGCTTGATTTCCATCGGGCTGATGCCGGTCTTTCGTCTCTAACGGAGGAATGCTGAGCCTCAAGTGGCCGAAAACCGTTACCAAAACAATAGGCGCACGCGTTTTTAATGCCGATGAGCCTCGGGCGGGAGGTCACATCCCCCTTTTGACCAGGGGTGACAGCGGAGGATTCTCTTCAATGCCAGCCAGCCGCCCCGAACAGGCCCATGCCCCTTGATTGCCATGATGGCATAGGTGCTGCACCCAGGTTCAAAACGACAGTTTCGGCCCAGATAGGGACTGATGAAGAGCTTGTAAGCGTCAATCAACGCAAGCAGGAAAACGGTGACAGCCTTATTGAGAAGGCGTGTCATTTTTCCAAGCCCTTGCGGAGCGCTTTACGAAGATCATCCTGAAGAAGGGGGAATTCTCGTCGGCGCGTACCGTCGCGGCCGATCAGGACAAAGTCTCCCGAAGGAAGACCGTCCTCACGCGCTACAAGACGCAGCGCCTCACGGAGGCGGCGTTTTGTGCGGTTACGGATGACAGAGTTTCCAACCTTTTTCGTGACGGTAAAGCCGACACGACTATCAGGCTGGCTATCATCCTGCAGCATCTGCACAACCATTCCCGGGGTAGCGACTTTACGCCCCTTCCCGGCAACACGCAGAAACTGCGGCCGCTTTTTCAGGCGGCCAGCTGTATGGTTCCGGCTCAGGCGGAGAGCTTCGAGCGGCCCTTGGTGCGACGGTTTGCCAGCACGCGGCGGCCACCGACTGTAGCACTACGTGCACGGAAACCGTGACGACGCTTACGAACCAGCTTGGAGGGTTGATACGTGCGCTTCATGACATCGATCCTTTAAAACCATGCAGACGCCTCTCTGGACATCCGCGTCGATCGGGCGCACGAAACGCCCGGTGAATGAGACCCGGGCTTGTACTCACCCGACCCTCCCCTGTCAATGCTACACCCTCAGGAACTTAAGGATATGAGCCAGAATCCCGCTCTACCACCGTCATCAACTGACGACTCCAAGGCATTTCGACATGATCTGCGAAATGCCCTGTCCCCGGCGATGCTGTGTGCGGACATCCTGACATCTCATTCAGACGAATCCGTCAGAAAACATGCAGGAACAATTGTCGAGGCGCTGGAAAAAGCACTGCGCCTCCTGAAGAAACCTACTTCTTCTCAATAAGCTCGATCTTGTAGCCGTCTGGATCTTCCACGAAGGCAATGATGATCGTGCCGAACTTCAGTGGCCCGGCTTCACGGGTCACTTTGCCGCCGCCGATCCGAACAGCCTCTACAAGCGCAGCCACATCCGGCACGCCAATCGCAAAATGGCCGAATCCCGTGCCGACGTCGTAATCCGTTTCCTGATCCCAGTTATAGGTCAGCTCAATTTCAGCCTGTCCGTTCTCATTATCAGCGAATCCAATGAAAACGAGTGTGTAACGGCCTTCACGAACTTCCTTGCGGCGCAGTTCTTTCATGCCAAGAAGGCTGTAGAACGCCAGACTGCGATCAATGTCTCGAATACGAACCATCGTGTGCAGAAATGTGCTCATTTTTCTTCTTTCAGATCTTCGCTTGTCAGCCCGTAAAGGAATAGCCCGTATCGGTCAGCCAAGGCGACGCAGCGGTCAGGGTCTGTCAACAACGTGACACCAGGCTGAAACGCGACGCCCCGCAATCCGTTCCGGGCCGCATTTTCCAGCGTCTCAGGACCTATTGTCGGCATATCTGCCCTCAGGTCCTGTCCGCTTTTAGGCATTTTGATAAGAACGCCGCCACTGCCAGCCTGCATCAGTTTGCCGCAGCGTCCCAGCATGGCATCCGTACCCTCAAGAGCTTCGACAGCCAGAACCAGACCGCTCTGAACGACACACCCCTGCCCGATATCCAGCGCAGCCATGGCCCGCAGCACCTGAACACCACGCGCTATGTCCTGACGCGCCTGTTCGTCGGGCACAACGCGACCGAGCGTCCCGCTTTTACCGGTAGCATGATCAAGGAATTCGTGGGCGCCACGAACAATGAACCCTTCTTCCCCGAGCACGCGCACAACGGCTCCGAGAAGCCCGTCGTCGCCAAGGAAGATTGCGCGTCCCAGACGCGCAAGAACACGCGCCCCTTCCGCATCAGGGCGAAGGTCACGCCATGCAGGGCGCCGAACCGGCCCGATCAGAACCAGTTCCCGGCATCCATGCTTTTTAAGGGCTGTCAGGATTTCTCCTACAGCAGCAAGGCGGATGATTTCATGTGGATAAGGTGCCAGACGGGACATGTCCGCGAAATCACGAAAGCCGACCACAAAAACCGACTTCCCCTTCTCCAGGGCAGCCGCAGCGACCTTTGCAGGCAAGGGGCCTGCCCCGGCCAGAATACCGACGCAACCTGCCCCCATCATGCTCAGGCCCCTTCGGTTTCGGAAAGCCCCTCATTACGGGCCACACGTGTCAGCCCGCGACGGCTTGGCGCTTCCATAAAGTCCAGCATTTCAGCAATACGCTGCAAATGCCCATATTCACGGCGCACGTCCGCAAGTCGGGCTTCAAGCACCACATCCGTACTGCCATGACGTGGATAAAGCGTCCGGAACGCACGACGCATGGCCTGCATTTCTTCCGGGCCCACACCAGACCGCTTCAACCCGATCCAATTCAGACCGACCAAACGGGCGCGGTTCCCGAGGACACTTCCGTAGGGGATGACATCCATCTCGACACCGCAAACGCCACCAACAACAGCGCCGCGACCAATGCGTACGAACTGATGGAGCGCGGCTGATCCCATGACCTTGGCATCGTCAGCAATCTCGACATGACCACCCATGACAACATTGTTCACAATGATCACACGATCACCGAGAACACAGTCATGCGCCACATGAGCATTTGCCATAATCAGGCAGGACGCACCGATTTTCGTCAGAGCATGTCCCTGCGCCGTTCCACGATGAATGGTGACGTTTTCACGGATGATGGTTTTCGCGCCGATCTCACAAAGCGTCGGCTCACCAGCATATTTGAGGTCCTGCGGTGCCATCCCGATCGTGACGAACGGATAGACTTCCACTTCCTCACGCAGGGTCGTGTGCCCGTCGACAATCACCGAAGCATGCAGGTGCACACCGTCGCCAAGTGTCACATGAGGCCCGACGATGCACCACGGGCCAATGCGAACATTTTCCCCAATTCGGGCACGTTCATCGACAAGAGCAGTCGCGTGAATCTCAGCGCTATCGGATCGTTTTCCTGCAATCTGCATCAGTTCAGCCCATGATCATGGCACTGAAGGTTGCCTCTGCAACAGCAACGCCGTCAACACGTGCAGTACCCTTGAATTTCCAGACATTCGCCCGGGACCGTTCCTTGACCACCTCAATACGAAGCTGATCACCCGGCCCAACCGGACGGCGGAACTTGGCGCCTTCAATGGTCATGAAATACACCAGCTTTCCTTCGAAGGCCTTGCCAAGCGTCAGGACAACGAGCGTTGCCGCTGTCTGAGCCATGGCTTCGATGATCAGAACGCCTGGCATCACCGGATGGGAAGGAAAATGTCCTTGAAAGAAGGGCTCGTTCACCGTGACGTTCTTGATGCCAACAGCGGACTCACCAGCCTTGATTTCCTGCATCTTGTCGATCAGCAGGAACGGATAGCGATGAGGGATCGCCTGCATGATCTGCAGAATGTCGATGCTCTCAGGAACCTGATGCGTTCCCGAAGCCCCTTCTGCCGGGGTCGTCTTTTCAGCCGGAGCGTCCACTCGATCCATTTTGTTCACCATGCCCTTCTAAGGGAAAATTTTGTCAGTTTTCTGCTCTCCGAGCAGTGCGGATGGCCTCCCTTAGCAAAACTGGCTACGGGATACCATCCGTCACCGGAAAGGTCAGTCGCCGCTTTTGCGGGAGAGCTTCCGCAAAGTGGCTACGTTCCGGAAGAATTCCCGGAAGGGCATGGCGGGGCTACCGATAACATCCGCTCCCGCATCCACGTCAGACATGACACCGCACTGAGCCCCAACACGGGCCTTGTCACCAATCTTGATATGACCGATCAGGCCGGCCTGAGCAGCGATCGTGACGAAATCGCCAAGCTCGGTCGAGCCGGAAATACCAGCCTGTGAAACAACAATGCAGCATTTTCCGAGCTGAGCATTGTGTCCGATCTGAACCAGATTATCGATCCGCGTGCCTGCCCCAATGATCGTATCGCGCATGGAGCCACGATCAATCGTTGAGTTAGCACCGATCTCAACGTCGTCCTCAATGACAACCAGACCAAGCTGCGGCACGGTCTCGAAACCAGCAGGGCCGACAGCAAAACCAAATCCGTCCTGACCAATGCGGGCGCCGGGATACAGTGTTACCCTGTTCCCGACACGGGCGTGCGTCAGACTGACATGGCTGCCAATGCGGCAACCTTCACCAATCTCGACACTCCGACCAATCACGGCATGCGCACCAATCAGTGTGCCCGAGCCAATTTTCGCGCCGTCTTCGACAACAGCGAAAGCCCCAATCTCGACATTCTCACCGATCTCAGCCGTCTCACTGACATAAGCCGAAGGATGGCGAACACCCGTCGATGACGGTGCAGGATGAAAGAGCGCTGCAATGCGTGCCCATGCAAGGTAGGGCGTTTTGCAGACAAGGCCCGCCGTATGTGCTGGCAGCTTGTCTGCAAAAGCCGGCGCAAGAATTACTACTCCTGCACGCGTTTTTTCCAGAAGAGGCAGGTAGCGGCGATTATCCAGAAAACTCACGTCTTCCGGTCCCGCAACGTGCAATGGGGCAACCCCGCGGAAACTGACTTGATTCTCCTGCCCTTCAGCAGCGGAACGAACCTCGCTTCCCGATACTTCCGCAAGATGAGCCAGACCAAAAGGTCCAGCTCTCAGGAAGAAGCGCTCATCACCAGGTCGGTTTTCGGTGAGTACCTTATCAGCCACGGGATCAGGCCTCAGTGATGCTGCCGGAGAACGGACTCAGGCTGCGCTGGGGCCGAAGCTGGCGCTGCCTGTTCAGGACCCTGCGGCGCACGCTGTTCGTCTGCCGTCGTTGGCATCTTGCCAGACTTGGCGAGTTGCTCAGGATCCACGCCTTCGTCAGGAATAAACACGTGAGGCAGCGTCTTGTTCAGCTGGTTTGCCACTTCTTCCGTGATGTCCTGCTCGCCCACGTGCAGCACAACCTGCTCTGCATGCAGAACCAGGTTCATGTTATGCGCACCAGCAACGGCGGCAATGATGCCGTTACCCTGTTCAAGCTCACGCTCGATCTGGTGAAAGGCAACCTGCGCAGCTTCCTGAACAATACGAGCCTGATTACCAAAATCGCGCTGATCCTTGGCGCGGCGCTCCTGAAGATGGCGCTCACGAAGCTGGATCTGATCAGCTGTAAGACTGCGGGCTTCGGATTGCAGCTTCTGCTGCTCACCACGCCATGCACCCTCTTCACGCTGCACAGCCTGTGCCAGCTTGTCACGACGTGCGCCAAGAACCTGCTGGATCTCCTGCGCAGCAGACGACATTTGCATGACAGCCTGGACATTGATCACACCGATAACTGCTGCTGGCGGCGCAGCGCCCTTCGCAACAGTTGGCGGATTAGGGATCGGCGGCAAAGGCAGTACCGGTGGAGCCTGCTGTGCATTCGGAGCAGCCTGCTCGTCTTCAACAGGCGCCTCAGCCATGGGCACACTACGGCGAGGTGCCGGACGTGCAGCAGCCGGTGCATCCGGATGTGCGGCTTTGGGAACAAACCATCCACCGTTGTTGGCGGCCTGGGCGTGAGCAGCGGGTGCAACAGCAAGAACCGTCGCAGCCAGAAGCGCACCGACCGAAGCCGGGCGCATCAGGGAAATAAAGGTCATAACCACCTCTGGGAAAGGGGATGGAATTGCTTGGAGCTCGAAATCAGACACGCAGTTCTTAGAACTGCTGTCCGAAGCCAAAGCGCAGCGGGTAAAGACGATCGCCCTTTTCCTTACGCAGCGGAATGGCACCATCAATATTCACAAGGCCGAACGGGCTCTTCCAGGAAATACCAAGACCGGTGGAAACACGCGGGATCATGGTGTCACCATTAATTGGGGTATAAGGATACCCGGCCTCGAAGCGGCGAGAATAGTCTGTGTACTTCTTCTGTACACGTACGCTCGACAGGCTACCAGCATCAACAAAGTAACGACCGGAAATACCAAGATCGTCACCCATCGGCATCGGGAAGTTCAGCTGCGCGGAAGCCGTGTACATGAAACGGCCACCAAGCAAATCTTCCTGACCCTGACGCGGAAGATAATCAAGCGTCGGGCAGGACCCGCTGACATATGCTCCCGTACAGATATGGCCAGAACGCGGGCCTACACCACCCTGCAGGAAGCCTCGCAGGTTTTCACCACCAAGATAGAAGTTATCAATGATGTTGCGCTTGCTGTTGGAATCCCAGTCGCCCATGTAGCCCACGCCGCCCTTGAACTGCATGGTCCAGTCATGGCTGCCAGTAATGCTGTCCAGCGGCAGGTAGTACGCGCCATCAGCCTTCACACGGAAATACTTGGCGTTTCCGCCAACACCCGCGAAATCACCGCCCAGCTTCATCATGTAACCGTCATGAGGATTCATACGACGGTCACGACGGTCATAGGTCAGGGAGGTGCTCAGCTGCGACAGAAGCGACCAACCTGCAGACTGCTGAACGTAAACAGACGGCACCCATTCGATATAGGACGGGTCAGCTGCAACCGTTGCGGCATCATAGAAGTTGCCAACCTGACGATCGACCAGCGTGTAGCTAAAGGACTGCGACAGATAGCGGTTATAGGCATACCCGAGACGCAGGCTCATGCCGTACTGGGATTCTTTGTAGCTTTGATACGTCTGGTAGTTGTTCTGGATGAAGTAGAAATCAGCGCCAGCCACCAGGTTACGGTTCAGGAAGTACGGATCCGTAATGGAGATGTCAGCCTGCTTCTCATAGTACGCAACCGTACCCGAGATACCGGCATCAATACCCGTGCCAAGCATGTTGTGCTGCTTGATGGACGCATTACCCAGCACACCAACGTCTGTGGAGTAACCACCACCCAGTGAGAACTCACCTGTCGGCTTCTCAACCACGTTGGCAGACACGTTCACACGGTCAGGAGCAGAGCCCTGTGTCTGATCAACAGATACCGTGCTGAAATATCCGAGGTCCTGAAGGGCCAGCTTGGAATATTTCTTGTCAAATGGGGTGTACGGGTCGCCCTCTGCCATGGGCAGGTTACGTCGGATCACGTTATCCCGGGTAATGGTGTTGCCGTTGATATCGATACGCTCGACATAAACATGCGGCCCTTCAGTCACATCGAACAGAAGGTCAACAATTCGCTTTTCCGGATTACGGGCGATTTCAGAGCGCACCATCGCAAACGGATGCCCCTGAGCCTGCAACCACTCCTGCATGTTTGTCGTGTTATGCTGGATGGCAGTGCCATCGTAGATCTGATGCTTGAACAGCTCGATGTGCTTGCGCATCATTTCCGGCGTTACACGACGCACCGTGGAACGAACGTCCATCTTGCCAATGCGATACTGCTCACCTTCATGAATGGTGAACGTCACGTAGAAGGACTTGTGATCGGGAGAGAGCTCACCCGTCGCGTCGATCATGTGGAAATCGACAAATCCGTTGTGAAGGTAGAAGCGTCGCAGAAGCTCCGCATCGTACTTGATACGCTCAGGATTATACTCATCCGAGGATGAGAAGAAGCGATACCAGGTATTCTCCTTGGACGAGATCACCTGTGCCAGACGTGCTTCACTGAAAGCGTGGTTGCCAACAAAAACGATCTTGTGGATCAGCGTCTGCTGAGCCTCGTTGATTTTGAAAACAACATCGACACGGTTGTGAGAGAGCTTGATGATCTGCGGCGTGACCGTCGCGCCGAAACGCGCCTTCCCTGCATACTGATTCAAAATCTTCTGACGGTCGGCAGCCGTGGTCTGAGACGAAAATACCGCACGGGGACGAAGACTGATTTCCTTACGGAGATCCTCATCCTTCAGGGCATGATTGCCTTCAAAGACAATACGATTGACGATCGGATTTTCAACCAGATTCACCAGCAGCGTATTACCATCGCGGTGAAGGGTGACGTCCTTGAAAAGGCCCGTTGCATAGAGCGTCTTCAGGGATCGATCCAGATCGTCCTGATTGAAAGAGTCACCCGGCTGAGCAACCATGTACGACAGAACCGTACTGGTCTCGATACGCGTGTTACCAGTGACCGAAATGGCCTGGATCACGTTGTTGCCTGAGGTTGCACCTGATGTCTGGTGCTGACGAGCAGAGCGGGCCTCCGCCACACCGAGAGCGGTCGGGAGAAGACATGCGGATGCCAGCAGCATCAAACGCATGTTCGGGGACCGGGAACCTCTTGACCGTGATCCTGACAAACCGGTTTTCCTTGTAACAGATTTTTCGCAGGCGCCTGACACGCTACGCCATTGGCGGAGGTATCCGAAAATCCCCCCACCATGCAAGATCTCCCTTCACTCACGAAGAGTTACCGGGCGTATCTCACATTAGCTTCCGGCGTGAAACATCCAGTGAAACAGACCCAGATTCGTGAGATCATTCACTGTTGAAAAGAGGAAAAGCGCGCCGATAAGCGCCATTCCGACCTGCATACTGACTTCCTGAACACGGCGTGAAACCGGGCGTCCCTTAATGGCTTCGACAGCATAAAAGATCAGTCGTCCACCATCGAGAACCGGGATCGGAAACAGATTAATCAGCCCAAGATTGATGGAAAGAAGCGCCATGAACGACACAATACTGGCCATGCCATAGCTGGCGACCTGTCCGGAGATCTGCGCGATTCGGATTGTTCCACCCAGTTCCCGTGCACTGCGCTGCCCGGAAATGATCTGCCAGACCCCCTGCAACGTCCGCACTGACATGGTCCAGGTTTCCTGAACACCCATGACCGCCGCCTTGATCGGCGAAACCGGTTTCCCCGGAGAAGCCGCAAAACCAACGCCCAGAACACCAGTCGGATGGGAGCCAGCCTTTACGCTGCCAAGTGTAACGGGCAACGTCAGATCCTGGCCGTTCCGGCGCACTTCAAGTGTGGTCTCAGCGCCTGGTCGTGCCGCTACCGTCCCCATGACATCTTCAGGACCGGAAATGGACAGCGAGCCAATCCGGGTAATGACATCACCCGTTTTTACACCCGCCTTCTCTGCGGCACTGCCTGCCACAACCTGGGAAATATCCCCGCGAAGCTGCGGCTTGCCCACCGTTGCGAACAGCAGGGTAAACGCCACAATCGCAAACAGAAAATTGAAAACAGGCCCCATCACGATCACCAGCGCGCGGGAACCGACAGGCTTGTCATGAAAGGTGCGCCCGGGAATCCAGGCCGCTTTCTGCTCATCCGTGGCATCGTCAGGGCCTTCAAACCCGTGCGGTTTGACATACCCACCGAGCGGAATCGCGCTCAGGCGCCATTCAGTGCCGGATTTGTCGTGCCACCGGCGAAGAGCAGGCCCAAAACCGATGGAGAATGTCTCAACCTTTACCCCGCGCCACCGGGCAGCAAGGTAATGGCCCAACTCGTGGATAAACACGAGAACACCAAGAATCAGAACATAGGCAAGAATGGTACGCAGAAAATCATGCATGCAGGGCAGTCTCGCTTACTGTGTTCCGCAGTCGGCCGCTTTCGCGAAGAATATGCTCTTCTGCCAATGCCCGACCGCGCGCATCCCATTCCAGGACTTCATCCAGCGTCGTCAGTTCAGGATTTTCCGTCATGGCCTGAAGAGCGCTATCGATGGTTTCACCAATACCAAGGAATCCTATCCGACGGTTCAGAAAAGCGTCCACGGCAACTTCATTGGCTGCTGAGAAAACTGCGGGAGCAGCCCCTCCTGCCCTGAGAACCTGACGGGCAAGTCGTAGGGGAATAAAACGCGTCTCATCTGGGGCCTCGAAATCGAGGCGCCCGAAAGCTGTCAGATCCAGGCGCTGGCATGGTGTTTCCATGCGGTCAGGCCAAGCAAGAGTGTGAGCAATGGGGATACGCATGTCTGCTGACCCCATCTGCGCGACCAGACTGCCATCGCGGAACTGAACAAGCCCATGCACCACAGACTGAGGGTGCACCAGAACATCAATGCGGTCTTCTGTCAGACCAAACAGACGTGCGGCCTCAATAACCTCCAGGCCCTTATTGGCCATGGAAGCCGAATCAATCGTGATTTTCGCACCCATCGTCCAGGTAGGATGCTTCAACGCCTTTTCAAGCGTCGCATCACGCATCTCTTCCAGAGTGGACTGACGGAAGGGGCCGCCTGAGGCTGTCAGCACGATCTTTTCGACCGTGCTCATATCACAACCACCTAGAGCCTGGGCGATCGCATTATGCTCTGAATCGACAGGAAGAAGCGTCGCACCAGCTTCGCCAACAGCCCGGAGCATCACATCGCCCGCACAGACGAGAGCTTCCTTGTTGGCGAGCGCGATTGCATGACCATTGCGTGCGGCAGCAAGTGTTGGCTCCAGACCCGCTGCACCTGTGATGGCAGCCATGGTCCAGTCTGCTTCCATCGCACCAGCCTCGATAACGGCCTGACGCCCGGCTGCTGTGCGGATACCGCTCCCTGCCAACCGTGCTTTCAGATCATCGTGCAGGCTCTCATCGTGAATGACAGCAATTTCAGCGCGAAGTTCACGAGCCTGCTCCGCAAGAAGGGCAACATTCCGCCCCCCGACCAGCGCCCGCACTTCAATATCGCCGCCCATCTGCTTGAGTAGATCGACCGTCGAAGTCCCGATGCTACCTGTACTGCCCAGAACGCTGATCCGCCGAGGCTTGGCCACAGAACCGTCAATCATGAGAAGATTCCCCCTGAGGAATGATACGATGCGCAGACCCGCCTATCAGATCCGCAGGAGTGGCAGACCAGAACACCTGCCCCGCAACTGCCAGTGACAAAAGCGCGGCAAGCGGTGCCGCAGCCAGTAGGCCATCAAAACGATCCAGCAGGCCGCCATGACCTGGAATCAGACGGCCGGAATCCTTGACGTTCAGTCTACGCTTGGCCGCACTTTCAAGCAGATCACCACTCTGGGAGAAAACACCCAGAACCGCGCCCCACAGGAGACCACCACCCACAAAACCTGCTCCAGATAGCCACGCCACCATTCCCCCGGCAAAAGACGCACCGATCAGGCCGCCAATTGCGCCCGAGCGGGTTTTTCCGGGAGAGATTGAAGGGGCCAGTTTAGGGCCACCAAAGATGCGGCCTGTCAGATAAGCAAAACTGTCGCTGGCGATCACAACGCACAGCACGAACAGAACGCTCTCCAAACCATAGGGCAAATGTCGAAGCCAGAGGAGTGAGAGACCGCCCAGAATGGAGACGACAACAGGAATACAGGCTGGAATACCAAAAATGAGGCTTGGCCAAACCATCCAGAATGCGCCGCTCCATTCACCGCGAAGGGCCGCAACCCCTGACACCATCGGCCAGAGAAGAAGGAGGACGCCACGCCAAGTGTATAATGGCTGCTTGATGAGGGTAAGCCCTTCCCAAACCAGCCCGAACATGGCCAGAAGGATGAGAGCGTTATAGATCATGCCGCCTTGCCAGAGACATCCCCCGGCAACGACAACGAGAATGACAGCTGACGTCAGACGCAGCTTCAGATCAGACCACCGGGACGATCCGCTCATGCTGGCCGACCGCCAAAACGGCGCTGACGCCCGGCAAAATGCGAGAGCGCCTGAACGAACTCAGCTTCCCCGAAATCCGGCCACAAGACGTCCATGAACACCAGTTCCGCGTAAGCACTCTGCCAGAGCAGAAAGTTGGAGAGACGACATTCTCCACTTGTCCGAATAACGAGATCCGGATCTGGCATATCGGACGTCTGAAGCGCCTGATCCAGACGCTCCTCAGTAATATCTGACGATGCCAATGTTCCATTGGCAACCTGATCCGCAAGACGTCGTGCCGCCTGAACGATATCGGCTCGTCCGCCATAGGACAGGGCGAGCGTCAGAGTCAGGGTCGTGTTGGAGGCAGTCTTTGCTTCCGCACGGCGCAATTCCTCGCGCAACGCTCCTTCGAACCGCTCAGGCTCTCCGATAACGCGCAAACGCACCCCTTGCTCATGCAATTCATTGAGCTTGTGGCGTAGATAGAAACGCAGGAGCGATGTCAGGTCACCGACTTCCTCAGCAGACCGCCGCCAGTTTTCCGAAGAAAAAGCATACAGCGTCAGATAGCGCACGCCCTGACGAATGGCCGAACGAACGCAATCCTGCACAGCCTCGGCACCTTTCCGGTGCCCGGCTGCAACTGGCAAATTGCGTGAGCGCGCCCAACGCCCATTCCCGTCCATGATCATGGCAACATGGACGGGAACAGCGGCGCCTTCCCCATCTCTTGATGAAAGAGAAGGCGTGCTGGTCTGAGGAAGAGATCCCATTGTCAACGAAGGTATCAGACCTGTTTGATCTCGCGTTCTTTCTCCGCGAGAATATCGTCAACTTTCTTGACGTACTGGTCTGTCAGCTTCTGCACGGAATCCGTCCAAGACTTCATGTCGTCCTGGCTGATGTCACCCTTCTTTTCGAGCGACTTCGTCTGTTCCATGCCGTCACGACGAACACCACGTACAGCGATCTTACCGTTTTCGGCATAACGATTGGCTGCACGCGCCAGTTCGTTACGACGCTCTTCCGTCAGCACCGGAATGGGAACGCGGATCGTCTGACCGTCAGCAGCAGGGTTAAGACCCAGGCCACCGTCACGGATGGCACGTTCCACTGCACCAACCAGCGTACGATCCCAGACGGAAACCGTTAGCATCCGGGCTTCCGGTACAGCGATAGATCCCACCTGAGAAAGCGGCACTTCGGAGCCATAGGCTTCAACCCGGATCGGCTCCAGCAGGTTCGGGCTGGCACGACCAGACCGCAGGCCAGAGAGGTCACGACGCAGACTCTCAATCGCACCATCCATACGGCGCGTGAGGTCAGCCATCAGGTCTTTCAGGTCAGCAGACATTAAGCTGTTCCTTTCTGAATCAACGTAAGTTCAGGAGAATATCCTGAAAGGTTCGTTAAAAATGAGGCGATCAGCCTGCTTCGATAACCCGTGTAAAGCGACCTTCGCCACGCACAACGGCTGCAAACGCGCCAGGAGCATGCATGTTGAAGACCACGATGGGCAATTTATTTTCACGGGCAAGACTGATCGCTGCGGCATCCATGACATTCAACTGACGAGCCAGAACATCCATGTACGTCAACTGATCATAACGCACGGCATCAGGATTACGACGCGGATCATCGGAATAGATGCCATCAACCTGCGTTCCCTTGAACACGACGTCGCACTCCATTTCATTGGCACGCAGGGCGGCAGCTGTATCCGTTGTGAAGTACGGGTTGCCCGTTCCGGCAGCGAAGATAACAACGCGCCCCTTCTCCATATGACGGACTGCCCGACGACGGATGTAGGGCTCGGCAATCGCGGCCATCTGAATGGCCGTCATGACGCGCGTTTCAAGCCCCTGACGTTCAAGGCCGTTCTGGAGCATCAGTGCGTTGATGACTGTTGCCAGCATACCGGCATAGTCACCCTGCGCACGATCCATGCCACGTGCCGCCGCGGACAGGCCACGGAAAATGTTGCCACCACCGACAACGAGGCAGACCTGCACACCAGACGCCACAACTGCGGCGATATCGGCAGCAACCATGTCCACCATTTCCGGGTCCACTCCACCCGAGCCCTTACCCATCAGGGCTTCACCTGACACCTTGAGCAGAACACGTTTGTAGGAGGGGCTTTTGTCTCGTTGTTCGGTCATCGTGCCCGTCTCTTGCTGGATTTGTGGTGACTTTGCGCCTGTCATACAGACGCAGAGGGCTGGGAACAAGCGATGTCAGACACGAGGCTTCTTATGAAAAGCCCCGTTGACAGCGTTTTCACCCTGTTACTCTTCGAGGCCAATCGCCCTCAGGCGTGCCTTCTCTTCATCCCAGCCTGCCCGCTCCTTGACGTTCAGGAAAAGATGGCAGGTTCGCTCAAGCAGGCCCTGAAGCTCCATTCGTGCTCGTGCGCCAATGGATTTGATTTTATGGCCGCCTTCGCCAATCAGGATCGCCTTATGACCCGGGCGTGACACGTAGATTGTAACTTCCACGCGCACTGATCCATCGGGGCGCTCCTTGAAGCTCTCGGTCTCGACTGTCGCCTGATAGGGAATCTCTTCATGCGTCTGCATGAAGATCTGTTCACGCACCAGCTCAGCCGCGAGAAGACGATCCGGAAGATCCGTCAGATCGTCTTCTGGGTAGAGATACGGACCTTCCGGCAGTTCACGTGCCAGATGATCCATCAGGTCATCAACGCCGTCTCCGGAACGGGCGCTCAGCATGAACACATATTCAACGCTGATCAGGCTGCTGACATCCTTCGTCAGCGGCAGCAATTCTTCAGCACCAACAAGATCCGTCTTGTTCAAAACAAGCCAGACTCTCTTGCCGCTACCTGCAAGCTTGCCAATGATCTCACGGACATCATCCCGCAAGCCGGCCTTGGCGTCGATCAGGAGAAGCGTCAGATCCGCATCCTGAGATCCCGTCCAAGCCGCGTTGACCATGGCCCGGTCAAGCCGACGGCGTGGCTTGAAAATACCAGGCAGATCCACAAGGATGATCTGCGCGTTATTGCGAACCACAATTCCCAGCGTGCGAAAGCGTGTCGTCTGAGCCTTGGGGCTCACAATCGACAGTTTGGCACCGGCAATCCGGTTCAGAAGTGTTGATTTTCCAGCATTCGGGGACCCGACAAGGGCCACGAAACCGCAGCGTGTGGTCATGTACCAATCCTTTTCCACATGCGCCTCACGACGCTACGTTCTGACCAAGACGTTTCAGAAGATCTATTGCCGCCGCACTTTCGGCCACTCTCTTACTGCCGGCTTCTCCATGTCCCGTCAGGCCAAATGCCTGAACGGCCACACGAAACACGGGCGCATGAGACGGCCCCTCTGCGGCGAGGAGTTCATATTTCGGGAGCGGCAGCCCTTTGGACAGGAGATATTCCTGCAAAAGGGTCTTGGGCTCCTTGTGAGGACGGGCATGACTGTCAATCCGCCCTTCCCACTGTTGACGGACAACACGCCGTGCAGGCTCCAGCCCGGCATCCAGATAAAGAGCACCTAACAGCGCTTCCATGGCATCGGCCCGGATGCTGGACAGGCGCCGAATACCGGCGGCCTCTTCATGCGGCGAAATTGTCAGAGCCGAAGACAAATGGATGTTATCCGCGATTTCAGCCAGAACCGGCCGGGAAACAAGATGGGCATGCCTTGGACCCAGCGCACCTTCCTGCTCCAGCGGATAGTGTTCGAACAGCCACTCCGCCATCAGAAGGCCAAGCACCCGGTCTCCAATGAATTCCAGTCGCTCGTTCGAACCGGTTCCCTTAGGGCCCTGCGTGCGTTTGCCACGACGAGGATCACGCCCGCTAACCGCAGAACGATGGGTCAGAGCTTCCACGAGCAGATCCCGGTTCGCAAAGCGATGACCGAGCGCCTGCTCCATGGCCTCCATGGCCTCTTCCTGTGAAAGTTTCATGTGACAGGATGCAGAAAACGGTTCCAGCGAATTTCGACCGGCCAGTACCAGAACTGCCATGCCGGATGCCGCAAATCCATGGAGAACAGAACAAGCGGCGCACGCCCTACAAGGTTCTGCATCGGGACATAGCCGAGATCATCCGGACCATCGCCCTGAAAACGACTGTCAGCGCTATCGTCCCGGTCGTCACCCATCGCGAAGAAATAACCCTGCGGCACGACATATTCTGGCGTGTCGTTGGCAAAGCCTTCGTCCGTCAGCTTGAGAATATCATGCTCGACAGGTGGGCGCCCGGCACTCCCAGGCAGCGCTTCCCGATATCGGTCACCGCTCAGCAGACGGTTATTTTCGTCGACAACCTCGTAATGCCCCAGGGACGTCCGCGGTACCTCAATTCCATTAAGGAAGAGCTTTCCGCCCGTCATCCGAATGTGGTCACCCGGCAGCCCGACAATCCGCTTGATGTAATCAACGGAGGTGTTCTGGGTGAACCGGAAAACAGCCACATCGCCACGATGCGGCTCAGAGCCCATGATCCGTCCGTTAAAGAGATTGGGCGAAAACGGAAACGAAAACCGTGAATAGCCGTAGCTGGATTTCGATACCAGAACGAAATCACCGATCTGCAAGGTTGGGATCATCGAGCCTGAGGGGATATTGAACGGCTCAAACACCAGAGAACGCACGGCGACGACAGCCAGCACCATAAGGGCAAGCCAGCGCACGCTCTCTCCCAGAGATTCTTCACGGGCCGCCGGCTTTGCACCAGCCTTCTCTGAACCCTTCACGGGGCTTTTCTCCTGAGTCATGGGACGCTCTTAACGCAGCTTGCCCGCAATGGCGAGCGCTTCAAACCCTAACAGACTGAATGATGACCTGCGCCAATGCAAAGGGAGGGTCATCCGTCAGGCTCACAAGGACGTCTGCCCGACATCCTGATGGCGTCAGACGCTCCAAGGCGAGCTGAGCTCCGCCGGAAAGAACGAGCCTTGGAGCACCCTTTTTATCGTTCAGAACCCCAATGTCCTGAAGTTGCACACCTTCAGCAACCCCTGTCCCCAAAGCTTTGACGCACGCTTCTTTGGCCGCCCAACGCTTGGCATAACTTCCCGTTCGCGCCTGACCAGACAGACGCTCGGCATGACTACGCTCGGCTTCGGTGAATACCCGGTCAAGAAAGCGATCTCCAAACCGTTCAATGCTGCGTTCGATGCGGGAAATCATGCACAGGTCTGTTCCCATGCCAAGAATCACGCCGTCATCCCTTCGCGCGCTCCACCTGCATCACACCCACAGCTGTCCGGAACGCGGCAATAAGTGACGAGAGATGCCTTAGGTCACGGACTTCAAGATCAACCAAGATTTCCATAAAATCGAGCTGACGGTTCACAATCTTGAGGTTGATGACGCTGCCATTATATTTAGCTGCGGTATTGGTCAGGGTCGCCAGAACTTCGGGCTCATTTGCCGCAATAACCGACAGGCGCGCCGTGTAAGGAACCGCGTCCTTGCGTCTTCCGAGCGCCTCATAATCCCAGTCCACTTCAATGAAGCGCTCTGGCGTGTCTGCGAAACTCGACAGGTTCTGGCACCCACGTCGATGGATCGTCACGCCCTTACTCTGCGCTATGATGCCGACAATCGGGTCACCCGGCAGCGGACGGCAGCATCCGGCAAAACTCGTCGCAATCCCTGTGCCGATACCCTTGAGAATATTCGTAGACTGAACAACAGGCGACTGACGTGCCGGCCCACTTCCTGCCCCCAAAAGAAGCGACTGACCAAAGCGCGGTGACAGACCCGGCACCATCCGAGGCGCCCGACCATTCTGCCGCAGATCCGGATATGCGGTATTGACCACATCCTTCGGACCCAACTGCCCGTTCCCGACAGCCACGTAGAGATCTTCAATAGAGCTCTGCCGAAGTTCCTTGAGGATTCCATCAAGAACTTTTTCGGAGCCATCGACACCTTCCTGACGGAAGGCCTTGGCAATGGCTGCGCGCCCATTGTCCAGATGTACCTGACGCTGCTGTGCGGCCACAAACCGGCGCACACGCGCACGAGCTTTACCCGTAACAACAAACCGCTCCCATGACGGCGACGGTGTACCGCCACGAGCCGTCATGATCTCGACCTGATCTCCGTTCTGGAGCTCATGACGCAACGGCAGAAGCCGCCCGTTCACTTTGGCTCCGACGCAGGTATCGCCCACCTGACTATGCACGGCATAAGCAAAATCGACAGGCGTTGCGCCCCGGGGAAGCGAGATCAACTGCCCTTTGGGCGTAAAGCAGAAAACCTGGTCCTGATAGAGTTCAAGCTTGGTATTTTCCAGGAACTCATCCGGGGCCTGGCTGTCTTCCAGAATGTCCAGAAGATCCTGCACCCAACGCAGCTTCCGGCTACCGGCGCCAAAAGCCGAAGATAGCGCTGCGGCTTCACGCTCGCTTGGCGTCGCATCTTCTTTATAGGCCCAATGCGAGGCCACACCGTTTTCAGCAAGATCGTGCATTTCCGCCGTACGGATCTGCACTTCAATCTTCTGATTACGCGGGTGACGGAGTGTCACCCCTGTATGCAGGCTCTGGTAGCCGTTGGCCTTTGGGGTGGAAATATAATCTTTGAAGCGGCCCGCAATCATCGGATAGGCGCCATGAATGGCACCCAAAGCCATGTAACAGGCATCACGAGTTGGAACGAGCAGACGGAACGCCATGATGTCCGAAAGCTGTTCGAACGCCACATTGCGTCGCTGCATCTTCTCCCAGATTGAAAAGGGAGATTTTTCGCGCCCGGTCACTTCGACCTTGTCGAGACCCGCCTCCGCACAAAGAGCAATCAGCTCCTTGCGAATGTGTTCAATAATGTCTGCGCCCTGCCCGCGCAGGAAGTTTAGACGCGCACGGATCGTGGCGTCTGCTTCCGGCTCAAGCTGGGCGAAAGAAAGATTTTGCAGCTCCGTCTTGACCCGGTCCATACCAATGCGCTCGGCGAGCGGCGCGTAGATATCCATGGTCTCACGGGCAATACGCTGCCGCCGGTCCAGGCGCTGCACATAATGCAGCGTCCGCATGTTGTGCAGACGATCGGCGAGCTTAACGATCAGGACGCGGATATCCCGCGACATGGCCAGCACAAGCTTACGGAAATTTTCCGCTTGCTTCGTCCGGTCAGACTGCAGCTCAAGCCGCGTCAGCTTCGTCACCCCATCGACGAGGGATGCAACGTCTTCGCCAAATCGGTTTTTCAGAGAGGCACAGGAAACGCCTGTATCCTCAACCGTATCGTGCAGTAGCCCCACGATGATGGACGTCGTGTCCATCCTGAAACCTGCCAGAATATTGGCAACAGCAATCGGGTGAGTGATGTAGGCGTCGCCGTTATCCCGCCGCTGCTCGTTATGAGCATCGGCTGCCAGATCATAGGCAGCCTCGACGCGGGATAGATCAGCAGTCGGATCGTAACTCTCGATCCGACGGAGCAGCCCGCTGATGGAAGGTTTGAAGTCTCCCGTCGCGACAGCAGTGCGCTCAACAGGAGGAGATGCGTCAGGCATGAAGCATACCCCCCTCAGTCAGGATAAAGCAGAGAAAATCAGCGGCGGCCCCGGCCACCCAGCTCTGCCTCAATGGCAGCAGCTTCATCGGCGGACATGTTGTCTGCCATGTGAGCATGCTCTTCTTCAGCCGAAACATCCTGCAGACCAAAAATGTTCTGGTCCGTCGGGATGATGTCCATGACTTCTTCGTCCACAGGCTCCGGCTCGGGAGCGCGGGCGAGCGAGCGGATGATGCCGTCACGCAGGCCACCAAGGTTCAGCTTGTCTTCAGCGATCTCACGAAGTGCAACGACCGGGTTCTTGTCGTTATCACGATCGAGCAGCATCTCTTCGCCACGGGAGAGTGCGCGGGCACGCTGGGCAGCCAGCAGAACCAGCTCGAAACGGTTTGGAACCTTCTCGATGCAATCTTCGACGGTTACACGCGCCATGCGACTGGCCCCCTTCGGGTAAAACTATAGAAAATGAATACAGAAGAGGCTGGCATTAGCACGCTGTTCATGCCAATGCAACGCAGCCCCGCTTTTCTGCCATAATCCTGACCAAACTTAATCGCTGGCTGAATCGTTTCATGTTCTATCGTTGGGGCCTGTCTCTGTCAGGCGAGACAACACATTTTACAACCAGGAATATCATATGATTTTGCGTCAAAACGAACGCACCGCTCTCTTCATCGATGGCGCGAGCCTTCATCACGCTGCACGCAACCTTGGATTTGAAGTAGATTTTCGTAGCCTTCGCAGTCTGTTTGAAAGCCAGAGCCAGTTCCAGCGCGCCTTCTATTACGCCGCTATGCCTGAGACGGACGACTATTCTCCACTTCGCCCCCTGACAGACTGGCTGGCCTACAACGGCTACCATCTTGTTCTGAAAAATGCCCGAGAGTTTACGGATCATTCAGGAAGACGCCGTATCAAGGGAAATATGGATGTCGAACTCACCGTAGATCTGCTTGAGCAGTCCTCCAGACTGGATCACGCCGTCATCATCAGCGGCGACTCGGATCTGCGTCGTGCTGTTGAGGCTGCACAGAGCCGTGGCGTACGCGTGACTGTCATTTCTTCCATGCGCTCGACCCCGCCCATGATCGGCGATGACCTGCGCAGACAGGCTGACCGTTTCGTGGAGTTGGCTGACATTGCTCCGTCCTTCACACGGCGCCAGTCAGAAACGAGACCGCGTCAGGCTCCGCCGGTTCGTCATCCAGCAGACATCAACAGTGACGAGAGCAGCGATACATGACGCCCCAGGCTTCTTCCGGTTCAACACCATCAGACGGTCACTCACCTGTTTGTTCAGACGTCCAGCCATCCTTGTCTTTAAAGGACGGCCTTGGGCCCCTGTCCGCTGAGTTGCTGGTTGTCTGCGTTGATCCAGAAAAAGCCGCCAAGACCCTTGTGTCGTTTCTGGAAGCACAGGGAATTTGTTTTGCTGAAGACAGACGTGATCCGCTTCTCATTCAGGCGCGTATCACGTCTGTCACCCGACACCTGCCTCCGGAGCAGGTATCTCTTCCCACCGATATGGAATCCTGTAGTGCCGCGCTGTGCGACGAGTTACAGGACATGGGGCGACTGCGCCTTGTGCTGGTTCTGGGCATAAGCGCTCACATTGCTGTCCTTGGTGCGTGCGGTATTCCCCTGACACGGCTCGATTTCCGGCCCGGCGAAATTACACGTTTGCCAGACGGACTGCTTCTTGCCGATGCATGCCACCCCCTCTCTGACGACGCCGACCCCGATCTTCAAACCCAGCGCAAAAATGCTTTGATAAAACTTATTCCGCAGATCAGGAGCGTCTTGCGCCCGAGTGCGTGAACACGCGCCTGCCAGCGCTCACAAGCGCTGGCACTCTTGTCAGCAGCACTAGCCCCATTGCCGTCAGATAAAAGGCAGTCGTGCTGTTCAGCGTTTTGAACGAGAGAAAGAAATGTATGCCTGCCAGAACGGCAGCGACATAGACCAGTCGATGCAACCGCTTCCAGTTTCGCTTGAGCCCTCGCATTGAGATGCGGTTTGATGTCACGGCGAGTGGAAACAGCAACACCAGCGCTACCATTCCCAAAATGATGAATGGGCGCCGCGTTACATCTCGCCAGAAAATCGAAATATCAAACTGGAGATCCAGCGCGAGATAAGAGACCAGATGCATTACAGCGTAGAAAAACGCTAGCAATCCGGTCAACCGCCTGAACCTTAGCAGATTGATGCCAATAATTTTTTGCATCGGAGCGAGCGCAAGGCAGATCAGCAGGAACCGGAAAGCCCAAAGACCTAAGCTGCGCTCAAAGACATTGACTGGATCAGCACCAAGCTCTCCGTTTTGTCCCTGCCAGACCAGCCAGGCAGCCGGAATGAGACCAAGGGGATAAAGCACGACGTGCCAGTATCTCCGTAAAAAAGCAGCGCTTTTCCCTGATACTCTAGAAGCTTTCATGCAGGTTCATGCCTTTATAGAGACTGGCGACCTGCTCGGCATAACCGTTGAACATCAGTGTTGGCTGACGTTTCGTGCCAAAGAGAGTCTTGGAGCCAATGACACGCTCACTAGCCTGGCTCCATCGCGGATGGTCAACCTGCGGATTGACGTTGGCGTAAAAGCCATATTCGTCTGGCGCCAATCGGTTCCATGTCGTCGGGGGCTGCCGATCCAGCAGACGGATACGCTGGATGGATTTAATTCCCTTGAAACCATATTTCCACGGCACAACCAGCCGGATGGGAGCACCGTTCTGGTTGGGCAGGCTTTCGCCATAAATACCGACGGCCAGCAATGTGAGCGGATTCATGGCCTCATCCAGCCTCAAACCCTCAACATAGGGCCACGAAATTCCTGAAAACGCACTGCTCTGCCCCGGCATTTCAGAGGGCCTGACAACACTTTCAAAAGCAACATAGCGAGCAGCGCTATCCGGCTCAGCCAATGCCAGAAGCTTCGCCAGCGGAATGCCATCCCACGGGATAACCATGGACCACGCTTCGACACAGCGCATGCGGTAAATGCGCTCTTCAATGTCGGAAGATTTCAACAGTGCTCCAACATCAATGTGTTGAGGCTTTTTTACCATCCCTGAGATTTCGAGTGTCCACGGCAGTGGGTGGAAATCACCTGCATGAGAAACAGGATCATCCTTCTCCATCCCGAATTCATAAAAATTATTGTACCCGGTTACGAATTCTTCCGGCGTGGGCGTGAGGCCGCCCGAATAAGGGCCAGGATGTGCTTTTAGAGCGTCCGCTTCAGCCGTCCCGGCAAGAGCAGCCATGAGACTCATGGCACTCCCTCCCAGCATTCCGCGGCGAGAAAGATAAACCTCTTTTGGGGTGATCTCCGATGGTGCAGGACATGGATAGCGAAAAATCGCCATGATCAATTTCCGATCTGAATGAAACTCTGGCAGCCATAGTGCGTGAACTGAAGCAACGCATCGTAAGGAGCCTGTTTGCATGCCCGATATGAAAATCGGTTTTATCGGCTACGGCGCCATGGCCCAGCGGATGGGCGCCAATCTCCGCCGTGCCGGATATTCCGTCGTGGCCTTTGCGCCCTCCGGCGGCAAAGACGAGACGGAGATGCTTCCCTCCCCGCGCGCCATTGCCGAGGCTGCCGACGTCATCATCCTTTGTGTTCCCAACGATGCGGCTGAAAATCAGTCCCTTCAGGGGGAAAATGGAATGCTTGCGGGTATTTCAGCAGGGAAGCTGGTGCTCGACACGTCAACAGTGTCTCCGGAGCAAGCACTGGCTCTTGCCAAGATCGCCGCGGAAAACGGATTTGTCGTTCTGGACGCCCCAATGTCCGGCAGTACACCCGAAGCCGAAACTGGCGACCTGGTCATGCTGGTTGGTGGAGATGCCGAGACTGTCGAACGCGCCAAGCCGATTCTGGATGTCGTTGGCAAGCTGACAATCCACGCCGGGCCTGCTGGCTCTGCCGCTCGGCTTAAACTCGTCGTGAATGGCGTCATGGGTGCCACGCTCAATGTCATTGCCGAAGGTGTGAGCTACGGCCTGAAAGCGGGTATCGATCGCGATGTCCTGTTCGATACACTCCAGCAGGTCGCTGTTGTCAGCCCCCATCACAAGCGCAAACTGAAAATGGGTCAGGACAAGTCCTTCCCATCCCAGTTCCCGACGCGTCTGATGTCCAAGGACATGGGCCTTCTGATTGATGCGGGACGTAAAGTGGGTGCCTTCATGCCTGCCATGGCCATAGCCGATCAGGCTCTGGGCCTTTCCAACCGCCAGCATGCTGACGAGGACTACTCAGCTCTCATCGGCGCGATGGAACACAGCGTTGCCAACACGCCTCATAAATGAGATCGATTATGACAGTGGTCACCCCTCATTCCTGAGGGAGTGACTTCTTCATTTTGCCAAGGAGTAACATCATGGCCTTCGAACTGCCCTCACTGCCCTACGCCGCCAACGCGCTCGCAGGCGCTGGCATGTGCCAGGAGACCCTGGAACTTCATCACGGCAAGCATCATCAGGCCTATGTCACGGCGCTGAACGGCTTCGTCGAAAGCAAGCCGGAACTGGCTGGCAAGTCCCTTGAAGAGATCATCGCGTTCTCTCATGGCAAGCCTGACATTGCTCCGGTCTTTAACAATGCCGGCCAGCACTGGAACCATATCCTGTTCTGGAAGAACCTGTCCCCGACAGGCGGCAAGCTGCCGACATCGCTTGAAAAGAAGATCACGGAAGACTTCGGCTCCGTGGACGCCTTCAAGACCGCATTCAAGCAGGCTGCCACGACGCAGTTCGGTTCCGGCTGGGCCTGGCTCGTGCTCGACAAGTCCGGCAAGCTTGACGTGACGAAGACGGCCAATGGTTCCAACCCGCTCGCCGAAGGTCAGGGCAAGGCCCTTCTCGGCCTCGACGTCTGGGAGCACGCCTACTACCTCGACTTCCGCAACCGTCGTCCGGACTACATCACGAACTATCTGGACAAGCTGGCGAACTATGAGTTCGCAGAAGCTGAACTGAAGTCTGCCTGAATCTTTCAGACAGTCTGAAGACGGAAAACGCCCCGACCGGTCTCCCGGCGGGGCGTTTTTCTTGGCGCGCTACGACCCGATCAGGAGTCGTTTGCAGCCTTGTCGCGAGACACGATGTTCGTAATCGTGGTGCGAACGATCTTCACACGGACGCCCTGAGCGATTTCGACATCAACTTCGTCGCTACCGTCACGGGTTGCCTGCACGATGCCAACGATACCGCCGGCCGTCACAACCTTGTCACCACGACGCAGACCGCCCTGCTCTTCACGGAGCTTGCGCTGACGCTGCTGCTGCGGACGGATCAGCAGGAAGTAGAAAACCACGAAGATGAAAATCATCGGGGCGAACTGAAGCACCGTCGGGTTCGCTAGGAGCCCGCCGCCATCGGCGGCCTGTGCGGAAGAAATGAACAGACTGCTCATGGAATATTGGTCCAGTCTTGAGTGAAACGTGCGGGGACCATATCGTCCGGAGTTTCCCCGTCAAGGACGGGCGCTTCCTTCATCACTGGCACAAAGCGAATTCCATGACCGATCACGCCCTGCTCAACGTCCTTGAACGTATTGCAGACAGCCTCGAACGCATGAGCCCCAAACCGCCAAGTGCTGATATTCTGAAGCACCATGATGCCTTTATCTGGCAGGCCGCGATGGGAACGCTTGCTCCGGTTGAGAAAGTTTCCGGCGTTACCCTTTCACTGCTTCGGGGGATTGAGCGGCAGATTTCGCAGGTCATGACGAATACACGTCATTTCGCAGAAGGCTTCACGGCCAACAACGTAATGCTCTGGGGCGCTCGCGGCATGGGCAAATCCTCGCTGGTGAAGGCTTCGATTGCCACAGTGAACGCCGAGCAGCGCGCCAAGGGACAGCCGACGCTCGCGCTCATCGAAATCCAGCGTGACGAGCTTTCCACCCTGCCGAAACTTCTGGCCGTTCTACGCACAACCGATCGCCGATGCATCCTATTCTGCGATGATCTGTCGTTCGAAAGCCAGGATGCTGATTACAAATCCCTCAAATCCGTTCTGGATGGTGGTATCGGCGGACGTCCGGACAATGTTCTTGTCTATGCAACCTCGAACCGCCGCCATCTCATGCCGCGTGACATGATCGAGAACGAAACCGGGAGTGCCATTAATCCGTCTGAAGCCATTGAGGAGAAGGTCTCCCTGTCAGACCGTTTTGGCCTCTGGATTGGCCTCTATGGCGCCAGCCAGGACGAATATCTGGATATCGTCCAAACTTATGCTGCAGCCCGCAAGCTTCCTGTTTCGCCAGAAGACCTTCGCCGCAAAGCGCTTCAATGGGCTCTCACGCGTGGCAGTCGTTCTGGACGTGTCGCGGCGCAGTTCATTGATGACCTGAGCGCAGACCTCGGTATTCCAAACTCATGAAACGCCGTTCTTTTCTCGCAGGGGCCACCTGCGCCTTCACGACGCTCCCGCACGTTGCGTCAGCAGAACCCCGGGAGCAGGAGCAATCCGGATGGTGGGCACTGGATCTGGAAACGAACCGAACACTCGGTGAAAACCCGGACATGCACCTGCCCATGTGCTCGACATTCAAATGGTTGCTGGCTGCTGCCACCTTGTCACGGACTGACTACGGCCGTGAACACCTAGGTCGAGAGATCGCCTTCAGCCGCAAGGATCTCATTTCCGCGTCCCCGGCTGTCAAAGACGCTCTCGCGGCGTCAAAAACAGCGCACGCTAGTCTGTCCGTTGGAGAGCTTTGCGCTGCAACAGTTTCACTAAGCGACAGCACCGCCGCAAACCTCCTTCTGAAGAGGCTTGGCGGCCCGGCGGCTCTCACACACTGGCTGCGCGATCATCATGACCCAGTGACAAGGTTGGACCGTTACGAGACGGCGCTGAACCGTGTTCCAATGGGGGATCTGCGAGACACCACCACGCCACGCGCCATGGTCTCGAACCTTCAGAACACGCTCTATGGCAACAATCTGAGTTCGGCTTCTCAGGCCCAGCTTCTCAAATGGCTCCTGGCCACCACAACCGGTCCAAAACGTATGCCTGCCGGATTGAGAGAAGAATGGCGCATCGGTCACAAGACCGGAACCTGGACGGTTAAGCCCGGCTACAATCCAGCCGTGGAACGGGCCGCGTCCGGCGATGTGGCGATCCTGCTTCCTCCTACAGGCAAGCCCGTTCTCGTAGCCGCCTATGCAGCAGGATATTCCATTCCTCAATCAGAGAAAGAGGGCTGGTTTGCCGATATCGCTCATCGTGCAACAGACCCAGACTGGCTACAGCGGCATTAAAAAAGGCTGGGAGACCTGCGTCTCCCAGCCTCTGAACGTACTTAGAACGATGCGCTGACCGTTCCAAAGAACTCACGAACGGCTCCGCGTTCCATGGACTGATAATCCCCTGTCGCAGGATTGTCGTTCTGGCCCATCATGGCGATGTATTTCGTGTTGAACAGATTATAGACGTTGAAGCTCGCCGTGACGTCTTTCAGCACACTCAGCTTGCCGAAACGGTACTGCATCCCGGCATTCGCCAGCCAGTATCCACCAACGGACGTATCATTCATGAAGCTGTAGTAACGGCGGCTATAGTAATTGGCATCGAAATGCGCCGTCGCCCCCTTCCAAGTGTATGAGACGGACGTTTTGTACATCCACGCCGGGTAATTGACGATGTTCTTGCCTGCCAGCGCGTAGAAACCACCCGCCGTATCGACGTCCCGGTCGTAGGTACCCTTGTTGTAGCTCAGGTTATTGCTGATGCTCAGACCTTCGATCGGCGTCAGCGTGATATCACCATTGGCACCCGTCATGGAGATATGACCGAAGTCGATCACCTGAGACACCGGATTGGTCAGAGAACCAACAGCGGCCGCCAGGATCGGATGGATCAGACTAGCGTGATAGACGGTCGCATTCGCCTGAAGATACTTGGACGTGTAGCGGTATCCACCCAGATAGACCCAGGCTTTGGAAGGCTCGAGAGACTTCTTTTGCGCCTGGAAGGTCGCCTGATCTTCAACCGAATAAACCGAGTTCGCCACGCCATAGGCCGAGACTTCGTAGGCACGCATATTCTCGGCCACATCTACATACAGCTCATGGTGGTTGTTGATGTGCCAGTCCAGATTAAGATGCGGCAGGAAGGCCTGAGAAGCGGTCAGAGAGCCATTCGGCAGTTCGTCAGAGCCGGTCCAATCCGCGTTATTGTAGTTCGCGCCACCTGAGGTCGTCGCAACCATGGACTTGAACCCGGCGTGCAACGTCAGACCTTCGGTCAGGCGGATACTGTCCTGCAGATGAAACTGCATGACGTTGGTCGTCCATTGGAAGTTGTACCCTTCCAGAAAGGCCTTTCCGTAAACGTCATAAGGACCGACGGCCTTGAGAGGCGCGCCCTCACCCAGCAATGGCTGCTGATAATTAAACAGGCCAGCCTGCTGGTTGTTGTTCTCGTACCAGACACCGCCCTCGATCGTGTGACGCCCCCACTTGTAGCGCAGGCTGGTGTCAAGACCGTAGCGTTCCTGACGGTTCTGCCAGACTTCTTCTGAGAACGGCGCACCATTTGGGGATGGGTCTTCGGAGTCCGTGTAGCTGTAATAGCCGGTCTGGCTGTGACCGTAGACCGTTGTGTTCCAGGTCAGGTTATCCGTGAGAGCCAGATCGAAGTGCAGGCCACCCATGTAGTTGGTTTCAGCCTGACCGCCATCGTACATCGCGATTTCGGATCCATCGATACCCGGCACGCCACCATACCCAGCCGGAAGCGCTGCCGTGCCTTTTGCGATGCCGTAGGCCAGACCATAATTCGGATAGAGATGCGGTGTCCGCCATCCAAGATTTTTCAAAATCCCGACGGACGTATCCGGGTAGTTCCACTGAGCAAGGCTGGACCAGTTGAAGAAGGCAGACATGCGGCTGCGCTGCCCGATGGGCTGCACAAGCTTGGCATCAACCTGCTGCATGAACTGGTCACCACTGCCCATCCACATGCCCTCGTCGGTACGGGCATAGGACGTGTAGAACTTCGTGCCTGAGCTGTTCAGCTTACCGGAATCCAGCCGAACATAGGTGCGATAAGAATTATAGCTGCCGAAAGACTGGCTGATCTTGCCGCCACGCTTGTCGTTCGGGTCAGACGACCCGATCTGGATTGTTCCACCCAGCGTGTTTGTGGATGGTAGCTCGACGGACCCCGCACCCTGAGACATCCGCATGGACTGGATATCATCCGGGATAATAGCCGAGGCGAGGCTCATGCCACTCACAGACTGATAGGTCTGATCATTCAGGGGCACGCCATCAACCGTCACACCCATCTGGTTCATGAAGAACCCGCGGACGTAAAGATTGGCGCCGAAGCTATCGATTCCGAATGGATCCGTGGATGTGAAGCTGACCCCCGGCATCCGGTCCAGCATACGGTAAGGACTGGTTCCCGGCACAAACTGCCGCATGACGGCCTTCGAAACAGCCTGCTCCGCATCTCGACCCGTCAACTGGCGCGCCGTGACCGAAACGCTTTCTGTTGAACGGGATTCCAGATTCGTCCGCTGTGGGTGCTTCACTGGAACAGCTGTTTTCTGAGCAGGCACCGTCGAAGTTGCTGCCGATGGTGTCACACCATGCCGCGATGGTGCATGCCGATGCCCGGGAGCGACCTGTTTTGTCGTCTCAGCAGCGTGTGCCTGCGATTGAATAGCCAACAGTGCAATGGAAGACAGAAGCAGGGGTTTCGTGCGCACTGAGGCCAATACTCCGGGAACATAAGGGCAAGAAGAAAGGAAGCGGTGTCCTAGCCAAGCAATACTCATAGGCAAAGCCTCTGAGGCTCAGGATGATGTTTCCATGACATCTAGCCTGTGCTTTTCCTGCCTCATGTTGCGCAAATGACGCGACTTGCCTTGATACATCCTGCCCTCTTCCTGCGAGAACCCTTTGCCTGTTAGGCTCGTTTAGAAAACATGCCTTTTGAAGGCCCGCCTTTACTCAGGATCGGGATATCCATGTCGCAGAGTACCTTAGAAGAAGCTGATATTGTCAGCAGCGTCTCTCCAGAGCCCCAAGGACACAATGCGGACCTACGGCGTATCCGTTCCAACCCGGACTACTGGTACCCTGTCGCGTGGTCTCACGAGCTCAAAAGCGGAAAAACCATAGGCACACGTTACGCCGGACAACCCATTGCGCTCGTTCGCCCCCTAGATGGCAGTGTATTTGCTCTGGAAGATCGCTGTGCCCACCGGCAGGTCCCGCTCAGCCTCGGCCGTGTCAGTGGTGAAGCGGTACAGTGCTGCTATCATGGCTGGGCCTACGGGCGCTCAGGTCGGTGCATTGACGTCCCCTATCTGGGCAAGAACAAGCTTCCGAACGGTGTGCGAACCTATCCCTGTCGGGAAGAAGGCGGCCTGATCTTCATTTTCCCGGGTGATCCGGCAAAAGCAGAAACCACGCCCTTCCCCGCGCTCGGCTCAGTTCGTGATCCCGCGTACAAGACGCGCCGTTTCGGCAAAAAAGTCGCCTGCCACTACAGTTTCATGCATGAGAACCTGATGGATATGAACCATCAGTTCATGCACATGAAGCAGATGGGCCAGATGAAGCCCCGCTTCCTTGGTGGCAAGGATGAGCCCACCCTCGTAGAGGCCCGCTATAGCTTCGCACGGACAAGCGGCAAGCAACCCTGGGGCGAAGCGCTGATCTTCGGTGAACGTCGGGACGCCAGCGAACGCTATGCTCACCGCGACGTCATGACGATCCGGACAGAGTATCCTTATCAAACCCTGAGGATCGCCACGGGTGAAGAACCGCCCGTCATGGATCTGTGGATCGTCTACGTGCCGCAGGATGCAGAAGAGAAAACCTGTCGCGTTTTCGGCCTCCTCTCGGTGCGCAAGCCGAAAGTCGGTGTTGTGCTGGATATGGCATGGCCTTTCCTTGTCGCCTTTACGGAACGGATCTTTAAGGAAGACCGTGATATCGTGGAACTCGAACAGGCTGCCTGGAACGAACTGGGCGGAGACCACAATCAGGAAGTTTTCCCTGTCATCAATATGCTGCGCCGACTGTTGGCACGTTGCGGTGTTCCTGAGGAGCAGGATACAACAAGGCCGACATGACACCTGAACTGAAAGCGGGGGATTTTCTTTTACGTCCCCTTCGCCCGGAAGACGCGCCAGCCGTCCATCGCCTCGTGAACGACTGGAGCGTGGTCCGCATGCTCAGTCGTCTTCCCTTCCCTTACCCGCGTGACCTTGCTGAGAAATGGATTGCCTCCACGCTGGAGGACAGTGCCCGGGGAAGCGCTCATCACTTTGCCATCACGCGCGACGGCGTTCTTCTGGGAGCTGTCGGGCTGGTCCTGTCGGACGACAAGCGTTCTGCTTCTCTAGGTTATTGGGCGTCCCCCGCCACATGGGGACAGGGCATGACAACATCTGCGGCCCGACGCGTCACGGAATGGGCCATTCAGGTGCTCAAGCTTGAGAAGCTCACGGCAGACGTCGCGGTTGATAACCCCGCGTCTTCCGCCGTCCTCCGCAAACTTGGCTTTCGGGAAACTGGCCGTTCAAGCCGTCGCTTTGTGTCACGTGGGACCGAATGTCCCATCATTGTGCACGAATTGACGCGGTCGACCTTCCTTCAACTCGACACACCGGCCCCCGTTGAAACGGCTTCTCCGGCTGCACTGGAAGATCAACCGTCCGCTCCCGCACCAACACGCAAACCACGGACTCTTCTGGTCGTCGCAGCAGCTCTGCTGGATGCGCAGGGACGTATTCTTCTCGCACGCCGCCCTGAAGGAAAACGTCTGGCTGGGCTTTGGGAGTTTCCAGGCGGAAAGGTCGAACGGGACGAAACACCGGAACAGGCCCTCATCCGGGAAATGAAAGAGGAGCTGGATGTCGATCTGACAGGAGCCTGCCTCGCCCCTTTCACCTTCGTCAGTGAAAATGCAGGCCCGTTTCATCTTCTGATGCCACTGTATGTTGTGCGGCGGTGGCGCGGCGTTCCTGCCCCACGGGAAGGGCAGGCGCTGGCGTGGGTGGAGGCAGCCGATCTGGCAAAATATCCAATGCCAGATCCGGATCTACCACTCATCCCACTCCTTCAGGAGCTTCTGGGATAAACAGCCGGAACCGCTTTAGGGTTTGTGGGGATTCACATGAGGCTTGGGTTATGATTCAAGCTTCGGATGGAACGCTTTGTGCTGACAGACGCCCAATGGGCGCTGATTGAACCTCATTGCCTTGGCAAATCGACCGATCCGGGCCGAAGCGGTCGCGACAACCGTCTTTTCATGGAAGCGGTGCTGTGGATTGTCCGAACGGGCAGTCCATGGCGTGATCTGCCCGCCGCGTTCGGCAACTGGAGCACGGCCTTTCGTCGCTTCAGCGACTGGCGCAATGCCGATGTTTTCAAACGGATTTTCGAGGCCCTGTCCAGTGATCCGGACATGGAATATGCCATGGTCGATGCAACGATCGTGAAGGTTCATCGTCATGGTCAGGGCGCAAAAGGGGGACTCAGAGCCAGGCCATTGGCCGCTCGAAAGGCGGCATGACGACGAAGATTCTCGCGCTGACGGATGCCTTGGGCAATCTCGTGCGTTTCCGTCTGATGCCAGGACAGCGCTTCGACAGTGTGGAAGTGCCACCGTTGATTGACGGTCTCGAATTCGATGCCTTCATCGCCGACAAGGCGTTCGACAGCAACGCCATCATTGCCGAACTGAATGAAAGAGGCGCAACAGTCGTTATTTCCCAGCATCCGCGACGTTCAAAGCCGCTGCTGCTGGATCGGGAAATCTATAAATGGCGGCATTTGATCGAGAACTTCTTCTGCAAGCTCAAGGAATTCAAACGCATCGCAATGCGGGCAGACAAAACAGACAAAAGCTTCAGCGCCATGATCTATCTCGCCGCAGCCATCATCCATTCACGGTGAATCCCCACAAGCCCTAATCATTCCGGCTGCCCGTTGGTGATCAATCGTTCAGCTGGAACTGATTCTGCGGCACACCGGCAATATCGGTACGAAACGCAAACAGCGATCCGGCCTGAGGCTCCTTGGCAAGAACATCGTCATCCAGACCTTTGCGCGCCGTTGTCACAAAGACCGTCTTGAGATCATCCCCGCCAAACGCAACCTTCGTCACGTTCGTCACGGGCATATCAATGGATGGCAATTCTGTGCCGTCGGGACGGAAGCGCGCGACGCGGCCACCTCCCCAGGTCCCACACCACAGATTGCCTTCGCTATCCGTGACGATTCCATCCGGATAGCCCTTCGTCAGCGTAGCAAAAACGCGCTCGTTCGAGAGATCTCCGTTCTCATCAACATCGAAGGCATAGATCGTCTGTTTCGGGCTATGGCAAACATATAGGACACGCCCGCATGGCGAGACAGCCGGACCATTCGAGACAATATACCCCTCGTTATGGTGCGTGATTTCAAGGCCGTCTTCCGTATGAACCACACGATAGATGGAACCAGTCGGTTCCTCTTCGCCATCATCCATCGTGCCAAACCACACACGGCCTAACGGATCCACACACCCGTCATTCAGACGATTGTCCGGCCGCTCGGGCTCAATTTCCGGACCTGCTTCAAAGTCACCGCTTTCTGGATCAAAACCATGCAGGCCATCGCGAAGGCCTGCAAGAAAAGTACCGTTGGCAACAGGAAGCAGGAAGCCCAGACGGTCCGGAGCATCCCATGTCTTGTGATCGCCTGTTTCCGGCGTAAAGCGATGAACCTTGGCGGCAATGATATCGACGAAATAAAGCGACTTTTCAGCCTCACTCCAGACGGGTCCCTCACCCAGCGTTGCACGCAGATCGAGAATACATTCAGGGAGATGGTGCTTCAGAGTGCTCATGGGTGTCCTGTTTGAAATGGGCATGGCCAGAACGTCCGACCCTGCTCGACAACGCGGCACAACGCGCTACGTTTGGTCCACAGACTATCAGGACGAGACTCATGCTTCAAAAAAACGCCTGCCTGCTCGTCATAGGCAACGAAATTCTTTCCGGTCGCACTCAGGACGCCAACACACAGGTTCTGGCGCGTGCGCTGAATGCCCAGGGTATCCGGCTTCTCGAAGTCCGTGTCATTCCGGACATCGAAGACCACATCATCCGAACCGTCACGGAATGTCGGAAGCGATTCGATGTAATTTTCACATGCGGCGGCATTGGCCCTACCCATGACGACATCACGGCTGAATGTATCGCCAAAGCCATGGGCGTTCCGCTGCTGCGTCACGAGCCGACATTCCAGAAGCTTGAAACCATCATGGGGAAAGAAAAGTTCAACGCTGCCCGCCAGCGCATGGCCATGCTCCCGGAAGGCGCAACACCCATCGAAAACGCCATTTCAGCGGCTCCCGGCTTCAGCATCAGGAACGTGCATGTCATGGCGGGTGTCCCCTCCATTTTCGCAGCCATGGTGGACTCGCTGGTGCCCCAGATGGAGAAAGGACCGCCCCTGACGTCCGTCAGCTGGCATGCCGCGGGGCTGAAAGAAGGTGACTTCGCGGATGATTTGCGCCGTTTGCAGGAACAGTTCCCGGGAATTGATCTGGGGTCCTATCCATACGGCCTGACGAACGGCACGACGGGAACAGCTCTGGTCGCCAAAGGATACGATGCGTCAGCAGTTAAGAGTGCGGGCTCTCTTCTGCATGATCTGATCATGGCACATGGACGCGAGCCAATCAGCGGTGACCCGCCGCACAAAGCGTAAAAGCAAAAAAAAAACCGCTGCTCCGGAGGGCAGCGGTTTTTTTTCAGACTAGTTCAGAGGACCACGGGTCATGGCCAGGAACTTTTCTCTGCGTTTCTGAACGAGAGCCGGGCCTGTCAGCTTCTGGAGTTCCAGAAGTTCTTCAGCAATGACATTGCCGACCGCGTGCACGGCATCATCCGGAAGACGCTGCGCCCCACCGACGGGCTCAGGAATGATACGGTCGATCAGACCAAGCCCCAGAAGATCCTGAGCTGTCAGCTTCAGAGCTTCAGCAGCGGCCGGAGCCAGCTTCGGATCACGCCAGAGAATGGACGCTGCGGCCTCAGGGGAAATAACGGAGTAGATCGAGTTCTCAAGCATCAGAACACGATCACCCGCGCCGATAGCAATCGCACCACCGGAACCACCCTCACCAATCACGGTTGCGATCAGGGGGACAGGAGCCTTGAGGCAGATATCGATTGAGCGCGCGATGGCCTCGGCTTGGCCGCGTGCTTCGGCATCGATACCCGGCCATGCTCCAGCCGTATCGATGAAGCTCAGAATCGGAAGCCCGAACCGACCGGCCATTTCCACAAGGCGCTGTGCCTTCCGGTAACCTTCCGGGCGGGCCATGCCAAAATTATGAAGCAGACGCGTTTCCGTGTCGTGACCACGCTCCGTCCCAACCACGACAACCGGCTCACCACGGAATCGGGCAAGACCACCAATCATGGCCTTGTCGTCTCCGAAAGCACGATCTCCGGCCAGCGGCGTAAAGTCTGTTGTCAGAAGACGAACATAGTCCAGAGCCTTGGGGCGCTGGGCGTGACGGGCAACCTGCACCTTCTGCAGCGGCGTAAGCTTTGCATAGGTTGCACGAAGCTGTTTGTCCGCCTTGTCAGAAAGACGGGCAACCTCGTCATCGATGTTGATGCCGCTGGTGCCGGAGTCCTTCTCCTGGCTGCCCATCTGGCGGAGTTCGTCGATTTTGGTCTCGAGTTCGGCGACCGACTTCTCGAAATCTAGGAATTGGCGCATGGCTGCCGGATAGCACGGCAACGCATCCGGAAACAGCCCCCCGGTTTTTTACGGGGCAGATCAGTCCCCGGACTGGATTTTCGCCAGTGGATGATGCGCCGTCACAAGCTGCCTCAGACGTTCCGCCATGACCTGTGTGTAAATCTGGGTCGTCGCGATATCCGCATGGCCCAGCAGCATCTGAAGCGCCCTCAGATCCGCGCCATGGGCCAGAAGGTGGCTGGCAAAAGAATGTCTGAGCACGTGCGGGCTCACACGTTCAGGGTCAATTCCCGCCTTTAGCGCGCAGGCCAGCAGAATTTTGTCGAACCCCTGCCGGGTCAGTGGCTTGTCAGGATTTCTGCCTGGGAAAAGATACGGGCTTCCCAAATCCCGGTCATAGTAAACCAGAGCTTCAGCAGCCTCCCGCGCACTTCGAGACAGAGGAACCAACCGCTCACGGCCGCCTTTACCCCTCACGAGAAGCATCGCCCCCTTCGCCTTCACACATGTCGCGGGCAAAGACAGGAGTTCTGAAATTCGAAGGCCTGTTGTGTAAAGAAGTTCCAGAGCCGCACGGGACAGCAGATCACGCCGTTCACTGTCGTGCCCTCTGGTGCCTTCTTCTAGAAGCAGTCGAATTTCTTTCTCATCCAGAGGACGAGGAAGCGAAGAACTGACTTTCGGAGCCTGCTGGCGATCCGTTGGATCATCGCTCCGAATCGATTCCAACATCAGGAATCGATAAAATTGCTTGAGACAGGACAGTCTGCGCGCTGCCGTACGGGCAGCCATCCCAGCCTGTGACAGTGATGTCAGGTAACTCCTGACCTGCTCTCCCGTCGCCTGCTCCAAAGACGTTGGAGCACAATGACGGGAAAAATCCGCGAGGTCAGAGGCATAGGCCTGACGCGTTTTCAGAGCTGCGCCCCGCTCTGCCGCAAGCATTTCAAGAAATGCCTCGACATGCCGATCAGCCACCTCTGACATGCGTCAGGCCTGCCTGATCAGTGCGCGGGAACGCCAGCAGGCGCCGGAACAGCAGCTCCCTGCAGAGGAGCAGGCTTGGGTGCAGGCATTGTGGGCAGCGGCGTGGATGGCGTCAGAGCGGGAGCGGCTGGAGCCACGGGTGCCGCAGCAACCGGAGCCGGAACAGGCGCAGGCTGAGCAGCTCCTGCGGCCGGAGCTGTCGGAACCGGCGGCATCGCCGGAAGAGCCGCAGCAGCAGAACCGGACGTAGCGAACATCGCCGCTGGCAGCTCTTTGTGAACCTGTGTCTGCTCAGGCGGGACAACCCCCATCCCCAGACGCAGGAAAAGTCCTCCCAGCACCACCACCAGAACCAGAGCACCAGCTCCAGCAATCATGGGCAGACGGGAAGATGAACGATCAGATTGTGCCATTATGTTCAGGTCTCAAAGTGCGGGCAGGACGTGATGCCCTCTCCTATGATAGGTAGCAGAGCATGTCACCTCTGCCACCCTCACTTTCCGCCGATCCGGCGGTATCTCTTCCCGTCCCGACCTGCACTGTTGTTCTGGTTGGCATGATGGGAGCTGGAAAAACCACTGTAGGCCGCCGCCTGGCGCAGGTCTGCCGCCTGCCCTTCGTCGATGCGGATGCAGAAATCGAACGCGCCGCAGGTTGCACGATTCCGGAAATCTTTTCCCGTCACGGAGAAGCCTATTTCCGTGCTGGCGAACGCCGGGTCATCGAGCGCCTGATCAAAGGCCCTCCCTGCATTCTCGCCACGGGTGGCGGAGCATGGATGGACGCCCAGACGCGCCGCCTTGTTCGCAAACATGCCGTCTCGATCTGGCTTCGCGCGCCTGTGCACGTTCTGCTCAGACGCGTTCAGGGCCGCGGCGGCAGGCCTTTGCTTGCTCAAGGTAGCCCGGAAGAGGTCATGACCCGGCTGGTGGGCGTTCGTTACCCTGTCTATGCGGAAGCAGACATCATTATTGATTGCGGAGACGAAACCGTGGAGCAAGGCGTGCAGCGCGTCCGTGAAACCCTCGCAGAATATCAACATCCACAGAAAGTTCCTGTCGCTCTGACACAGCACAGCTACGATGTTCTGGTCGGGCCGGATCTGATCTCGCGTGCGGGGGCGTGGGTTGCCCCATATCTGCGCCAGAAGAGAGTTGTCGTAATCACGGATGACACCGTGGCGGCCCTCCATCTGCCCCGTCTGCTTCTGTCCTTTCAGGAAACAGGCATTCAGGCAGACGTCATCTCTGTAGCTGGTGGCGAAGAGAGCAAATCCCTTCAGTGCTATGGCGACGTGATGACGCGTCTCCTGTCACTGGGAATCGAGCGTGGCACAACAATTGTCGCTCTGGGTGGTGGTGTTGTTGGCGATCTGGCCGGTTTCGTAGCCGCAACAGCCTTGCGCGGAATCCCGTTCATCCAGATTCCCACGACTCTGCTCGCACAGGTGGATAGTTCCGTCGGCGGAAAAACCGGCATCAATTCCCCGTCCGGCAAGAATCTGATTGGCGCATTCCATCAGCCCATCATCGTTCTCGCAGACAACTCCTCACTCGCGACTCTACCGCGCAGGCAGCGGATTGCGGGTTATGCCGAAATTGTGAAGTCAGGCCTGATCGCAGATCCTGACCTGTTTGCATGGTGCGAAACCAACGGACGATCCGTTCTTGATGGGGATCCGGCGGCTCTCGCGGAAGCCGTTCGACGTACCTGTACTTTCAAGGCTGCAGTCGTCGCAGCCGATGAGCGCGAGCAGGCAAAACTGAACGGTCGCGCCTTGCTAAACCTTGGTCATACCTTTGGTCACGCCCTTGAGGCGGAGCTTGGTTATGATGGACGTCTCCTGCATGGCGAAGGCGTTTCCATAGGGTTGCATCTCGCGATGGCACTGTCTGTTCAGCTCGGATATGCGCCCGCTGAAGACCTTTCCCGTCTGGACGCCCATCTGCGCAGCCTCGGAATGCCGGTCAGCTTTGATTGGTTCGATATTCCCTTCTCAGCACAGATACTTCTCGATCACATGACTCGGGACAAGAAAATGCAAGACGGGAAAATTTCCTTTGTCCTCCTGCACCGTATTGGCAAAGCATTCACAAGTCGTGACGTTCCCATGGATACGGTCCGTAACTTGCTGATAAATGAAGGCTGCAAACCATAAGGACCGTTACAGTCCTTTATGGTTCAGCCTAACTTTTTGTTTTTTAACTGCATTTGAGCAGCAGAAATTCCCGGAAGAGTCTGGCGTCCCTGCAAGTGTTCAGCTATGGCAGCAGGGACGCGAGGCGTAGATCGTGAAGCGGGCGGAATGAAATGTGACTTTTTTGTCACTCCTTCCGCCCGAGTAGGTCTGGAAGGCTCTGTCTGGCTTTGTCCGAGGGAACTCCCCGATCTATATGCGCTTATGCATCGCGCTGGGTCCGTTGGTTGAAGCAGTTTTTCCAACGGCTCGAAACGTTAGTCACTAAGAGGACGAAAACATGCGTCTCCGCACGGCACTCCTTGCCATGACGTCGATGGTCGCCGCACCGTCGCTCGCCATGGCCAGCACGATCACCGGCCCGTACGTCAACATCGGCGGTGGTTACAACCTGGTTCAGCAGCAGCACGGCCGCTTCTCACCAACCACACAGGCTGACGGCACGTCTAGCAACAACGCTAGCAGCTCACGCCTCCGCCACAAGGACGGCTTCACGGGCTTCGGTTCGTTCGGCTGGGGCTTCGGCAACGGTCTGCGCGTTGAAGTGGAGGGTGTGTACAACTACTCCCAGATCAACCACCGCACGCCGACGGCAGTTCGTGGCTCCACGAACGGTTCTGACCAGGCTTATGGCGGTTTCGTCAACGTCCTGTATGACATCGATCTGGCCCACTTCGGCCTGAACGTTCCTGTCACGCCGTTCGTTGGTGTTGGCGCTGGCTACCTGTGGCAGCACTACAACCCGATCACGACGAACTATGCCAATGGTTCCGTCAACCGTATCGGTGGCACGCAGGGCAGCTTCGCGTACCAGGGTATCGTCGGTGCAGCTTACGACATTCCGGGCGTTCCGGGTCTTGCTGTCACGACCGAATACCGCTTCATCGGTCAGCAGTTTGCTGACGGCCCGTACCGCTCCACGGCCTACAACGGCTCTGGCGTTCACAAGGGCAACGTGAACTTCGACCCACGCTTCTCGCACCAGTTCATCCTGGGTCTGCGTTATGCGTTCGACACGGCTCCGCCGCCGCCGCCGCCGGCTCCGGTCATCGTTCCGCCGGCTCCGACGCCAGCTCGTACGTACCTCGTGTTCTTCGACTGGGACAAGTCTGACCTGACGGGCCGCGCTCGTGAGATCGTTGCTCAGGCAGCTCAGGCTTCCACGCACGTCCAGACGACGCGCATCGAAGTTAACGGCTACACCGATAACTCCGCAGCCCACCCGGGCCCGCGCGGTGAGAAGTACAACATGGGTCTGTCCCTCCGCCGCGCACAGAGCGTTAAGGCTGAGCTGATCCGTGATGGCGTTCCAGCAGCTGCTGTGGACATCCATGGTTACGGTGAGCAGAAGCCACTGGTTCCGACCGGCCCGAACACCCGCGAGCCGCAGAACCGTCGCGTCGAAATCATCCTGAAGTAATTCAGTTTGAAAAGACGTCGGAGCCCTCGGGCTCCGGGTTTCTGGAAAAGGCGTCCTTCGGGGCGCCTTTTTCTGTTTCAGAGCCTTTGCAGCCTCAATCTGCACACGCTAGAGCAATACCCACAGCCCCTCCGGAGATGTCCACTTGCGACGCACCCGAATTTTCTATCCCCGTTCACGCCCGCAGGTGATTGATCAGTTCCTTCGATTTGGCGTCGTAGGGGCATTCGGCTTCTTCGTAGACTGGGGAAGCGTAGAGGCTTTGCGGCCAGAAATTGGCCTGATCGCTGCAACCATTGCAGCCTATTTTGTTGCCGCCACCGTCAACTGGATTCTGAACCGCGCCTGGACGTTTCGAACCTCGGCGGCTGATAACCAGCATCTAATCCTTCAGTGGCTCCGGTTCCTGATCGCAAATTCCTTCGGGTTCCTTCTGAACCGCGGAGCAGTCTTCCTGCTTTACGCCTTCGTGCCCTTCACAGTGCACCACCCTGTTACGGCGCTCGCGATTGGTGCGGGTTGCGGGATGATGGCCAATTTCAATCTGTCCAGGCGTCTGGTTTTCAGAGCCAAAATTCCCGAAACCCCAATGGAACTCATGCAGATGGCTGTGGAGATTCCGGCAGCAGGGCTGACCTCTCCTGACCCGGAACCTCAAATGCCCATTCTACAACCAACCATGGAACCCTTTGAGCACAAGGCCCCCTGAGGCGCACATTTCCAAGCTGCTCACAATGGTCTAGGAGTAACGCTGGTTTTTCCCGTTTTCTCCGGAATCTGACGCTTCATCCCATGACCAGCACAAACGACATCCGCTCAGCCTTCCTCGAATATTTCGGGTCGAACGGCCATCGCATTGTTCCTTCAGCGCCCCTCGTACCGCAGAACGACCCTACCCTGCTGTTTACGAACGCTGGCATGGTTCCCTTCAAGAACGTTTTTACCGGCCAGGAAACGCGCCCTTACTCCCGCGCCACAACCGCTCAGAAGGTTGTCCGCGCAGGCGGCAAGCATAACGATCTCGACAACGTCGGTTACACCGCGCGCCATCACACATTCTTTGAGATGATGGGCAACTTCAGCTTCGGTGACTATTTCAAGGCCGAAGCCATCGAGTTCGCCTGGAACCTGCTCACGAGAGACTTTGGCCTCCCCAAGGAAAAGCTTCTCGCCACGGTTTACGCTGAAGATGAAGAAGCAGCAGATCTCTGGAAAAAAGTCGCCGGCCTGAGCGATGATCGCATCATCCGTATCGGTACGTCCGACAACTTCTGGCGGATGGGCGACACCGGCCCGTGCGGTCCCTGCTCCGAAATCTTCTACGATCACGGCGACAGCGTCTTTGGTGGCCCCCCGGGCAGCCCGGACGAAGACGGTGACCGCTTCGTCGAGATCTGGAACCTCGTGTTCATGCAGTTCCTGGATCAGGCCGATGGTTCCCGCGACAATCTGCCGCGTCCTTCGATCGATACGGGCATGGGCCTGGAGCGTTTCGCTGCAATCATGCAGGGCAAGCGCGACAACTACGACACAGACACGATGCGCGCGCTCATTGAGTCTTCTGCTGACGTCATGCACCAAGATGCAGACGGACAGTTCAAGTCCAGCCATCGCGTGGTGGCGGATCATCTCCGCTCCACGGCTTTCTTGATCGCGGACGGCGTTCTTCCGTCCAAGGAAGGCCGAGGCTATGTGCTGCGTCGCATCATGCGTCGTGCCATGCGCCATCTGCACATCATGGGCGCCAAGGAACCAGTTTTCTATCGCCTGCTCCCGGCCCTGATCCAGCAAATGGGCGCGGCCTATCCGGAACTCGTGCAGCACCAGGCTCTCATCACTGAAACGATGAAGGGTGAAGAAGAGCGCTTCACAGCCCTTCTGGAACGCGGCCTGACCCTTCTGTCCGACGAAGTCAGCAACCTTGGAGACAAGCAGGCCCTTCCGGGCGATGTTGCCTTCAAGCTGTATGACACTTTTGGCTTCCCGCTTGATCTGACGCAGGACGCCCTTCGCGAGCAGGGCCGCACTGTCGATGAATCCGGCTTCGAAACAGCCATGGCTGAACAGCGCAAGCGTGCTCGCGCTGCGTGGGTCGGTTCTGGCGATACGGCAGCCGAGACCGTCTGGTTCGACGCACGTGACAAGCATGGTCCCAGCGAATTCCTGGGCTATGTGTCTGAAAAAGCCGATGCTGAAGTGTGGGGGATTTTCCGTGGAAACGACGAACTGGCCGAAGCCCCGGCCGGTGACGACATCATTGCCATCCTGCTGAACCAGACACCGTTCTATGGCGAAAGCGGCGGTCAGGTTGGCGATCACGGCACACTCACGGCGAACGGTCTGCGGGTGCAGATCACAGACACCCAGAAGCGCAACGGCGATCTGATCGTCCACTACGGCAAGGTTGTCGAAGGCACACTGAAGCCTGGCATGGCCGTTCATGCAGAGATCGACCATGATCGCCGTACGGCCGTCCGTGGCCATCACTCAGCAACGCATCTTCTGCATGAGGCCCTGCGTCGCCAGATCGGTACACACGTCACTCAGAAGGGCAGCCTGAACGCCCCTGAACGCCTACGCTTCGACATCAGCCAGCCTCGCCCGCTGACGGACGCAGAACTTCAAGCCGTTGAGGCCGAAGTCAACGCCCGTATCCGCGAAAATGCGCCCGTCGAAACGCGGCTCATGACGCAGGAGCAGGCTGTTGCCGAGGGTGCAATGGCGCTCTTCGGTGAAAAATACGGCGACGAAGTCCGCGTTGTTTCCATGGGCGTCGGAGAGGAAGGCCGTCCCGCCTACTCCATCGAACTTTGTGGTGGCACGCATGTTGGTCGCGTGGGAGAAATCGGCCCGTTCCGGATCGTGTCAGAAAGCGGTGTGTCTGCGGGCGTTCGGCGTATTGAAGCCGTCTGCGGAATTGCCGCAGAAAATCTGGCACTTGAAACTGAAAGCCGCCTGAAGCAGATCGCAGATCTTCTGAAGGTTCCGGTTTCTGATGCCATCACGCGGGTCTCGGCTCTGCTGGAAGAGCGTAAATCGCTCAACAGCCAGATTTCAGAATTGCAGCGGAAACTGGCTACAGGCGAAGGCACGGCGGCAACCGAGACCATCAACGGCATCACACTTTCAGCCCGCAATCTGGGAGACGTGAGCCCCAAGGAACTCAAAAGCCTGGCGGACAGCATCTCCAAGCAGATCGAATCTGGCGTTGTTGCTCTTATTTCAGAAGCCGATGGCCGGGGCAGCATCGTGATTTCCGTCACACCAGATCTCAAAGACCGACTGAATGCTGTCACGCTTGTCCGTGCAGCATCTGAAGTCATGGGAGGAAAAGGTGGCGGCGGACGGCCAGATATGGCGCAGGCTGGTGGCCCCAATGCAAATGCAGATGAAGTCTTTGCGAAGCTGCGCGAGCACCTTGCTGCGTCATAAACCGTAACGACAACAGATGTCAGGGCAGTAACAAATCATGAGACTACCGTTTTACTGCTTTACCTGCCCTGACAAAGCCTCCTAACTGCTCACTAGTTTATAAAAAGGAGAACACCATGGCCTGTGGTCGTGATACTCTGGCAAAACTGCTGAGCGGTGTCCGTACATTCGAGACGGACGTCTATCCTGACAGTGCGGAGCTTTTTGAGAGCCTGGCCTCCAGCCAGTCTCCTTCCACGCTGTTCATCACCTGCGCCGACAGTCGGATCAGCCCGAGCCTCATCACCCAGACTGAACCGGGTGAGCTGTTCATTGTCCGGAATGTTGGCAACATCGTGCCGGCTTACGGTGAGATGCTGGGTGGCGTTTCTTCTGCCATCGAGTACGCCGTTGCGGCACTCAAGGTAAAGAATGTCGTCATCTGCGGCCATTCCAACTGTGGCGCCATGAACGCGCTGCTGGACCTGAACGCACCGAAGCTGGACGCTCTTCCAACCGTTCGCAGCTGGCTGCGCAACGCAGAAGCAGCGCGTGCGGCTATGGGTGATCTGAAGGCAGACGATGCTGGCCCAGCAGACATCCGCCAGCTGGCAGAATACAACGTCCTGCTTCAGCTTGCTCACCTGAGAACCCACCCCGCGGTCGTTCGCGCCCTCTCTCAAGGCACACTGACCCTGCAGGGCTGGTTCTACGACATTCCAAAGGGTGAAATTCTCATTCTGGATGAGAAAACCCGCACGACCCGCTCCATCGAAAGCGTTCTTTCGGAAATGGGCGCCACACAGAAAGAAGCCGTCTGAGGTTTCTTTGCACCCTGACCCTCGCCGCATGTTTTCTATGCGGCGAGGCTTTTCCAGCCCAGGCCAGAGACATCAAGCTCTCAACCTGGAATCTGGACTGGCTCTCCCTTCGCCAGACGGGAGATCCAGCACTCCCCGACGATGTTCACGGTCGCAAACCCCGCGACTTCATTCGGCTGCACCAATACGCGACCCACCTGAACGCAGATCTCATTGCTTTTCAGGAAGTGGACGGCCCCGAACCTGCAGCGCAGGTCTTCGATCCCCAAACCTACCAGATCATTCTGTCCAACGCGCCCGTTATCCAGCGTGTCGGCCTAGCCGTCAGGCGCCCGCTGAACGTGACGGTGAATGAAGAACTCTCAGCCCTGGATGTTGCCGCTCCCAATGCGCCCCACCATCTGCGAACCGGCCTTGATGTCACGGTATCAGACGGGAAAAGCCATCTCCGTATTCTGGTTGTGCATCTGAAAACCGGCTGCTGGGATCAGCCTCTCACTCAGCGTAAACATTCTTGCCCGACCCTGTATCAACAGTTCCAGATCCTGGAAGACTGGATTGCAGAGCGTCAGGACGAAGGAGAACCCTATGCTGTTCTCGGTGACTTCAACCGCCTCCTGACCATGCACGACCCACTCATGCAGCAGATCGAGCATGATGCGCCCGTTCTTCTCACCACAGCAGGCAAAGCCAGTCCCTGCTGGAATGGAGAGTACTTCATCGACCACATCCTCCTTGGTAACGAAGCCCGCAGTTGGCTCGTCCCGGAGAGTCTACGGGTTATGACCTATCAAAACGATAGTGCGCCGGAAGGATTGTCTGACCACTGCCCCGTTTCGGTGCGCCTGCATCTGCCTTGACCGAAGCGACATCGGGGAAAGTGTTTTCCAGAACGGAATTATGCCTCATGAAGGCATGCGCTTCCCGCCTATTGTTCAAGGTTCCAACATGCCGCAGTCTCTATCCTGGCCCATCACGCCACTTCAGCCAGATGTTCAGGTGTTGGCTGACCGCCCCCTCCCTGCCCTGACGACTGAGCAGGAAGAGACCGTCTCGCGCATCTGGGCCAAGGCACTTGCGGCCTATCCCAGCCTCTACAATGGCCGTGTCTTCTGTGCCGATGAAATCACCCCAGCTCGAATTCACGGCCACTGGTCCGAATACCGTCGCGTTCTTGCACAGATGAAAGAGCCAGACGTTTATGGAGCGCACATCCTGCGACCACTAGCCGTTGTGGGGTTGATGTTTACGCCAGACGGCATCGTCATTGGCAGACGCGCTGAGACTTCGATCTATCTTCCTGGATACTGGCAGGGCGCTCCAGCGGGGAATGTTGAAAGCCGCGCGCAGGAGAGCACCATAGATCTCGCCGCGCAGCTTCTGGCGGAATGTGAAGAAGAACTTGGGCTCGTCACAGCGGAATGCAGGGTTGGACCGTCCCTTTTGGCCTGCGAGCATCCTTCATCCCATATCGTGGATATCGGGATGCGCATTGACGTCTCCCTGACTTTTGAGGACCTTCAGACGCGATGCTGCGAACAGGGCAACGCCGAATATGGCGCACTGCACCTGATCCGACCAGACCACACACCTGAAGGCCCAATGGTCCCGACCTTGGCCGCTCTGCTGGAACTGTCCTGATGCCGTATTTCACTCTCGATACTTCCAGCCTTCGACACTGGCTGACAGAGCATGCCGATCTTGCATCCCGCCTTGGTGGAAACCCAGCAGACTGGACGATCCGCGAAGTCAGCGACGGTAATCTGAACACGGTTTTTATTGTGGCCGGTCCGGATGGGCAGCTTTGCTGCAAGCAGGCTCTGCCTCATGTTCGCGTGGCACCAGAATGGCCTATGCCTCTGCAACGTGCGCTGTATGAAGCCCGTTATATGCGCGCAACGGCAGACGCTGTTCGCCCAGCCGCGCCAGAGCTGTATTTCTACGATGATGAGATGTTCCTGCTCGTCATGGAATGCCTGACGCCACATGAGGTCCTGCGCTCTGCCCTGATTCGCGATGATGCGCAGCCGGGCTTTTCGGCCAGTATCGGCAAGTATGTCGCTCGTAGCGTACACGCGACGAGCTGGATCAGCCGCCCCTTTGAAGTCGGCTCGAAACTTCTTGAGGAGTTCTCGGGCAACACGGCCCTCACCCGTATTACCGTCGACCTGATACTCACCGATCCATTCCGTCCCTGCTCCCGCAACCCGGAACCGGAGGCGGCTCTTCTGTCGGATGTGACGGCCCTGCAGGACAACAAGCCTCTTCACCGCGCAGTCGGGGTACTTCAGGATCGTTTCCTGACGGCGCGACAGGCCCTTCTACATGGAGACCTTCACACAGGCTCCATCATGCTGCATCGCAATGATGTTCGTGTAATTGACGGCGAGTTTGCCACAATGGGGCCAATCGGCTTCGATTGTGGACTTTATTTGGGCAATCTGGCCCTTCACGCCTGCGCAGCGCCCCACAAGCAGGGTTTCATTAAAACCGAGATCATTGCCTTCTGGCGCAGCTTTACAAACGAACTCCGCACCCTGCTGAAAACGGGCGGAGGAGACGTGTGGGCGCTGTCAGACGAAACACAGCGTGAAGAGCTGCTCGAAAATTTCTTGACGAGCATCCTTCAAGACACGGCAGGTTTCTGTGGTCTCGAAATGATCCGTCGAACTATCGGTTTTGCCCAGGTTGCAGATTATACACTCTGCCCAACCCCAGAAAATCGCACGCAGGCACGCCGCAAAGCTCTTCAGACAGGCCAGCGACTCATCCTTGACGCGTCCACCGTCCAGAGCCTGAGCGACGTCTTCGCCTTACTGACACTCGCTTGAGATCATGACTAACAGTCGATCTAGATAGTCCGATTTTTTTGTCTCTGCCTCGTAGTCTGTTCGCATCCATTTCTGATGCTTAAATTACAGGACAGAGTGAAAGAACCGATGCCAAGCCGATCTATCTATTTCGCAAACTCCCACCAGAGGCGCCCGTACTCAAGGTCTTTTCAAATTGCTTTGATGAACTTTAAGAAATGCAGACTTACTTAAGATGGCAGGCCAGAATATGGGATTTTACTCAGGGCCCCTCCAAGGCAGAAGAAATATTGACCATGAAAAATTAAAGACGATCGGACTAAATACATCCAAGTACAGAGTTGTAGAATCTAATAATTTAGACAAATTACCTCTTACTAGTAGCCAAAAATATCCATATTTTCAATGCAAGAAAATTTATTACCTTGGGACGCGTAGCGTTTTTTTGCCTATCATAGGTCAAAGATGACAACTGAACTGGTTATATCATCCACGTAAAACTCGTAGCGATTGCTATTTATCAAACGAAGTCAACGCAACAGCCTCAGGACAAAACCGTCCATACAATTTTCAGGAAACACCCGTTAAAATCGCTGCTACACCACTATTACCACCGACTTCAAGATAGCCAATTGGCGACACTATCCAGGCCTTGAGTCAGCAGATTTTCGGCTCGCTCCTGAGTATCTGCCTCCACATACATGCGCAACTCCGGGGCATTGCCCGACGGACGTAGGTGGATGATGTCACCATGCTTGAAGATCATACGTATGCCATCCGTTTCATTTACATGTGCTACAGGACCGCAGGCAGCTACAAACCCAAGCGCTTCGGCTACACCGGGAACATCGTCACGAAGTATCTGAAGCTGTGCTCTACTGCGTTCCGTAGATATCTCTTTCAAACGGTCACTGACAGTAAAGCGAGACGGAAGAATAAGGAGAAGTTCTTCAAGCCCTCCTCGATATTTCTGCGCCATAATCAACGCACAAATCATCGGAAGAACAGCATCCCGCGTTGGAAGTGACCGAAGTATTTTCCCATCTCGCATAACATCGCTGGCTAACAGGAAACCACCATTAGCCTCATACCCCATGGACGGAATAACGCCTTCTGCCACAGCATCCATCATAGCTGAGACAACAAATGGCGAACCAATACGCGTCCTTCGAACAGAGGGTACAAATCCTGACGCTTCAAGCGCCGTATTGCTACTAACTGGTGTCGAGACTGCAGCAGCTCCTAACTTCTGTGCGGCCAAGATGCCCAAGACGTCGCCACGGATCCAGCGCCCCCTCTGATCGGCCAGAAGAGGGCGATCAGAGTCGCCATCCGTGGTAAGGATGGCATCGTATAGGCCTTCTTGACCCCAACCACGTGCCAGATTGACGTCTTCTGGCCGCACGGCCTCCGTATCCACCGACACGAACACATCAGAACGTGCCAAAGGCACTGCTTTTCCGCCCAAAGCTTCAACAACACTTACAAGAACGTCGCGACCTACAGCGGAATGTTGGTAAATTCCTAACGTTAGACCATTCAGCGAGTCAGCACCAAAAAAGTGGCGATATCGCTCTATGTAGTCCGTTACAACGTCTGTGACGGCAGGCAATGCAACATCTGTTTTAAGCGCACCTTGAGCATCAAACCATCCCGCTGGCAGGACAACATCCTGCGTCCGCATGATAGCTTCGTCGCTTTTCAAAAACTCGCCAGAAATACGATTGAATTTGATCCCATTACGATTATCAGGAATGTGACTTCCAGTGACCATAAGCGAGGGAATACCGCGGGAAAATGCATAAAAACTCAGAGCAGGTGTTGGTACGAAACCACAAAATACTGGCTGCCCCTTCATCCATGTAATGGCCGCAGCACAAGCACGTAGAATACGTGGCGTGCTGGGGCGAAGATCTCCCGCAATAGCAACAGATGCCTTAGGGGAGAATTCGCCCAACGCTTCCAAGTGCTTTAGATACCCGACAGTATACGCGAAACACACAGCATCCGTCATAGCGGAAACGAGACCACGGGCCCCGCTGGTTCCGAATTCAACACCGGAATTTACCATCCACTCTGAAATTTTCATGTCTATCACTGCCTCCACTTTAATAAATTAATACAATATTTCGTGATATTAAGAATATTTATTATATCCTACGAAATAATACTCTACTTATGTTATCTAATTTACTCAAAGATGATTTTTTTATTTCTGGAATCCATTCTGAAAATTAAAAACCTCGCTCCCTGAGACAGGAGCGAGGTTTAAAAATCAGACCGAAGCCAGACCGATCTGCTTGATATCGTGGAACGCCAGGTCAGGGTTCATTTCGATAGTCCGGCGCATCATGAAGGACGAACTGGCAAGGAAAACCGGATCTCCATCAAGATCGTCGGCCATGGATGAGCGGTTCACCATCATGAACGCTTCGATCTTCTCCCGGCTTCCCGTAATCCAGCGAGCCAGGGTGAAGGGTGTGTTTTCGAACCCGATAGACACGCTGTATTCACCTTTCAGGCGAGACTGAAGCACGTCAAGCTGGAGCGTTCCCACCACGCCGACAATCGGCGGCAAACCATCCTGCGGACGGAAAAGCTGCACAACGCCCTCCTCGGCCAACTCTACCAGAGCCTGACGCAGCTTCTTGGCTTTCATGGCATCATCGAGACGAACACGACGCAGAATTTCAGGCGCGAAGTGCGGCACACCTGTGAAACGAAGTTCTTCACTTTCACTCAGTGTATCGCCAATACGGAGCGTCCCGTGATTGGGAATACCAACCACGTCCCCACCAAAAGCTTCCTCAGCCAACTGGCGATCACGCGCAAAGAAAAACTGCGGCGTGTGAAGGGCAAACTGCTTGCCCGTCCGCACATGCTTCAAGCGCATACCGCGCGTCAAACGCCCCGAACACACACGGGCAAAGGCCATGCGGTCGCGGTGGTTCGGGTCCATGTTGGCCTGAATTTTGAAAATCAGCGCCGTTACCTGTTGTTCGCTGGCCTGAACTTCACGAGTTTCCGTCGGTTGGGCACGCGGAGCCGGGCCGTAAGCAACAAGCGCATCCAGAAGATCGGTCACACCGATTTCTTTCATGGCCGAACCAAAGAACACCGGAGACAAATGCCCGGCATCAAAGGACTCACGGTCGAATTCTGGTAGAGCAGCTTCTACCAACTCCAGATCTTCCCGAAGCTGCACCATCCGCGGATCAGTCTCATCAACCGCATCCTTGGTGTGAACTTCACGCGTGCGGATATCAAACGTGCCGATAAACGTCGCGGCCCGGCCAATCGGCCACGTAGCAGGCGAGACGTCCAAAGCAAGAGAGTTGGAAATTTCGTCCAGAAGCGCAAAGCAATCCTGTGCTTCACGGTCCATCTTGTTGATAAACGTGATGATCGGAATGTCGCGAAGGCGGCAGATTTCGAAGAGCTTGCGTGTCCGGTCTTCGATACCCTTTGCGGCGTCAATCACCATCACCGCACAGTCCACAGCCGTCAGGGTACGATAGGTGTCTTCGGAGAAGTCTTCATGGCCCGGTGTATCAAGCAGGTTGAAGACACATCCACCGTATTCAAACGTCATAACGGACGTCACAACCGAAATGCCACGATCGCGCTCAATACCCATCCAGTCAGACTTGGTACGGCGGCGCTCACCTTTGGCGCGCACGTTTCCGGCAAGCTGAATGGCACCACCAGCCCGAAGAATACGCTCGGTCAGGGTCGTCTTACCGGCATCCGGATGGGAGATGATGGCGAAAGTCCGCCGACGGGCGATCTCGCGGTTAATTTCGGCGCTGAGAGCTTCGGACATGGAGACTCCGGGAGAGACTGGAAGCCGGGGGCTTTAAAATGAGAAACGCCGGACGGGATGACCCGCCCGGCGTTTTCCGGTCGCTTGCTGATCCAGGCCCGAAGACCCGGGATCGGAATTAGCGGGAGTAGAACTCGACGACCAGGTTCGGTTCCATCTGCACCGGATACGGCACGTCAGAGAGAACCGGCGTACGCAGGAACGTACCCTTCATCTGACGATGATCGACTTCAACGTATTCCGGCGTGTCGCGCTCGCCCGTCTGCACGGAGTCAAGAACGATGGCGAGGTGCTTGGACTTCTCGCGCACTTCGATGACGTCGCCTTCCTTCACGAGGTAGGACGGGATGTTCACCTTCTTGCCGTTGACCGTAACGTGGCCATGGCTGATGAACTGACGTGCTGCGAACGGCGTGATCGCGAACTTCAGACGGTATACAACGGCGTCCAGACGACGCTCCAGCAGACCGATCAGGTTCTCGGAGGTATCACCCTTACGACGGACGGCTTCGTCGTAGTACTTGCGGAACTGCTTTTCGCTGATGTTGCCGTAGTAGCCCTTGAGCTTCTGCTTGGCCATCAGCTGGATGGAGAAGTCAGAAGGCTTCTGCTTACGACGCTGACCATGCTGACCCGGACCGTATTCACGACGGTTCACAGGGGACTTTGCACGGCCCCAAAGGTTTACGCCGAGACGGCGATTGATCTTGTACTTGCTCTCAAGACGCTTTGACATGGGTTAACCCCTGTTCATACATCAGGCCCGCCCCATGCTGCTTGGCGAGCCGTTTTGTTGCACCGGTAGGCCTCTCCCCGAATTGGGAAAGACGGGCGCGCACCCAAAAACCGGAGCCTGCGGGGTACAGAAACCCGCTTTATTGGTCCGGCCGGTACGTCCACGTTTCCGGCAGTGGACCCGCGCCTAACAGGTCTCGCTCTGTCATGTCAATGAAAGGACGAGTCTGACCCTTGTTATTTTCTCACATCGGAGGCCTATAAAGCGCGCAACCCTTCCCTGGGGATTTGCGCTAACGGTCTGGTACTCCCCATGAATCCGGGAGCCATGTCTTTTTGAGTTTGCCCATGAAAATCTATCGCTTCAATCCCAAGGCTGGCCGCATCGCTGAGGGTTCCCTCGAAGGGCTGATCCAGTCTCTGGATTCACCGCCCCCGCCCAAGCCAGGCGAGAGCGCCATCAAGCGCGCCTTCAAGAGATTCGGTCTCGCGCAGATGCATATGTCGCATCTCGTGATTGATGACCGCACGATCTATCTGCGCGGCAAGGCCGATTCCGCCAAAGCGCGTGACCAGATGATCCTCACGGCGGGTAACGTCGCTGGCGTGGCTGCTGTGGAAGCGGAAATCCAGGTTCCCCCCGGCACGCCTGATCCGAAGTTCCTTGAAATCAAGACAAGCCATAACCTCGATGAGGTCGCCGAGAAGCTGCCGGAAGATATTTCTGGCGATGAGCTTCTTGATGCAAATCAACCGCTTGTCACAAGCAAGGATGACATTTATCCGGGTCAGACAATTCGCCTGCCAACGGAGAATTGAACTGACCTGCCCGGACACTTCCACGTGAGCGTGTTCGGGTAGCTTTTCAGGGTCCGGATGGTAGGCGGGTTTTCCCCTTATTCCGGACCTTTTCCATATGGAATTAATCGAACCAGTCGATGTCGAGCGGGTGCGTCCACCCCACGGTGTCGAGCCAGCCATGTTTGCTCTCATGCTGGCGACATTTACGATTGGGACTGGCGAATTCGCCATGATGGGCCTTCTGCCCGAATTCTCCCATTCCCTTGGTATTTCCATTTCCCGCGCCAGTTCCGTCATTTCAGCTTATGCGCTGGGTGTCGTGGTCGGAGCACCCCTCATTGCGGTTGCTGGTGCAAAACTTCCCCGTCGCACACTTCTGCTGGCTATGCTTGTGCTGTTCCTTGTCGGGAATATCGGCACAATCCTGATGCCGAACCTGCTCGACATTGAAGTCATGCGCTTCATCACCGGGCTCCCTCACGGCGCTTTCTTCGGTGTTTCCGCGCTCGTTGGCGCCTCTATAGTTGAGCGCGCAAGACGTGGGCGCGCAGTCGGGCGCGTTCTGTCCGGCATCATGATCTCCACGGTTGTGGGGTCGCCCCTGTCCACCTACGCCGCCAACCATCTCGGCTGGCGCGTCGCTTATGGTGCAATCTCTGCGCTTGGACTGCTCTGCTTCCTGGCGCTCTGGTACTTCGCCCCACGCGACAAGCCCCATCCAGACGCAAATGCACTCGCTGAACTTGGAGCTTTCAAGCGGCCTCAAGTGCTCCTGACGCTTCTGACAAGTGCCATTGGCTTTGGTGGCCTCTTTGCAGTGTACACGTTCCTTACTACTGCCCTGTCAGACGTAACGCATCTCCCGGACTGGGCCGTTGCGCTTTATCAGATCGTCTGGGGGCTCGGCATGGTTGCTGGCAATTCGTTTGGCGGAGCCATGGCGGACCGAAATATCAACCGGACGATCCTTTTCTCTCTGGCTGCCAGTTGCGTGTTCATGATCGGGTTCTGGCTACTCCTGCCATCCCCTGTCGCCATGCTGCTGATCACGTTCCTGATCCCGGCAACGCTGATCGGCATTTCCCCAGCCATTCAAACGCATCTGATGGAAGTTGCGGGCGATGCCCAAACCCTTGCCGCATCCCTGAACAATTCGGCCTTCAACATTGCCAACGCTGCGGGCACATGGCTCGGGGCCTATCTGGTGAGTTCAGGGCATGGTTTGGGATCGATCGGGTGGGGTGCCGCGCTGCTCTCCGCCGGTGGGTTTGTAGCTTATCTGATTACGATGGCACAGGCTCGGCTTTCCGCATCACGCTGAACAGCCGAACTCCCAAGGCGACAGAGCTCACCGTGAGCGCTGCCGCCATGCCGACCCAAAGGCCTTCCGCACCCCAGTGCTGCTGGAAGGCCAACCACCCCCCAAAGACAAGGCCAATCAGGCCATAATTCGTGACAGCAATCACCATTGGCCAGACCGCATCACCGCACCCACGCAGGGCGCCGCTGAACACAACCTGAAGTCCGTCCACAATCTGGTAGATCCCGGCAATCTTCATAAGCGTGATCACCAATGCAGCCGTAGAGGGATCTGGTGCATGCCCCGTGAAGTACAGGCTGACGATCTTTTCTGGCCAGATCAGCAACAAGGCTGAAGACAGAACAGACCAGATGAGCACCACCCAGATACCGGTCCACGCAGCCCGGCGGCTTTGATCCATTCGCCCTGAACCCCGCCAGTATGCCACCCGCACATTGGTGGCCTGACCAATGGCCAGACACACCATGAACAGCAGTGCACTCACGTTGACCGCAACCTGATGGGCTGCCAGGCTTTGTGTTCCAAGCTGCCCGGCCCGCAGGCTCGTGATCTGAAACATGAGAATTTCAGCAGCAGCTCCCATCATCATGGGCAAACCGAGCTTCAATAGTTCCTTCATGATAGGCCAGCGCACAGGGGCTGGCTTCATAACGGCCCGCACTCGCGGATGCATCAGACACAATCCGGTCAGGGCAAAACTGATCGCCCAGCCTGTCAGGGTTGTGGCTGTGGCGGAGCCATACATCCCCATTGCAGGCAGCCCGAACCATCCATGAATGAGCGCCGCATTGGTGATGCCATTGCAGAGCGCCATGGCGGGCATGATCCACAGAAGAAGCGTTTCCGCCCCAAGCGATGGGAGCGCCACACGCAGCACACCAATCACGGCCAGATCCGGCAGCAGGGATAACAGAAGGATATGAATGAAGTGGCTGCCCTGGGTCACCACGTCCCCGGGTTCCGCCAGCCACGCAAACAACGGCTGCACGAACCATAACAGCAACGCACAGGGAATAAAGATCAGCAGTGCCAGAACGAACGCAGCGCTCATGACACTGCGACCGTCATGAGAATCCCGTCCGTGATCTTCCGCTCCTCGACTATGAGACAGAAGAACGCCAGCTCCACCCAGAATGGTCTGGCAGGTCACCATGGTGGTGAAGAAAAAAGTATTGGCCAGACCGCCGACCGCCACTTCAGCTACCCCCAGACCGCCCAGAAGGATGGTGTCCGTGACGCCCATCGACATTTCGGAAAGCTGGGAAAGTGCAAGCGGAAGAGCCACGCGAAGCAGGGCAAGAGCATGCCCGCGTGAAGAGGTCGGATCTTTGAAGGTTCTACACATAAGCCTCACTATCGCAGTGCAGATCATACAGACAAGAGTAACAAAGCCTGTTGCACCAAAACGGTGGCTGGCGCATTGATCCCATCTATGGCCGATCCCGTTCCTCACGTGCTCCGTCTGCACGACACCCACGCGCGCGAAAAGCGACTGTTCACACCACTCGATCCGCAGAATGTGCGGGTCTATTTCTGTGGACCCACAGTCTATGACCGGGCGCACCTGGGCAATCTGCGCGCCATGATGGGCGCTGATATCCTGATCCGACTGCTCCGCGTGCTGTATCCACGTGTCACCTATGTCCGCAACGTCACGGACGTGGACGACAAGATCACAGCCCGCGCGAAAGAAAACGGTGAGGACATCTCCGCCCTGACCGCCCGTACGACTGAAGCCTTTCATGAAGATTTGGCGTCACTCGGGATTCTGCCGCCGGATATCGAACCCCGCGCAACCCACCACATTGGTGAGATGCTGGACATGATCGGCCGCCTGATCGAAAACGGGCATGCGTATGAAGCCGAAGGGCACGTTCTGTTCGCGGTCCGGAACTTCTCCTCTTATGGCGAACTCTCCGGCCGCTCGCTGGATGACATGATCGCGGGCGCCCGCGTCGAAGTGGCGCCCTATAAGCGCGATCCGGGCGATTTCGTGCTCTGGAAGCCCTCCACACCCGATCAGCCCGGTTGGGACAGTCCTTATGGTCGCGGCCGGCCTGGCTGGCATATCGAATGCTCGGCCATGTCACACCGGTATCTGGGTGAGAGCTTCGATATTCATGGCGGTGGCGACGACCTGCTCTTCCCGCATCATGAAAACGAGCGTGCACAGTCTCTGTGCTGCTATCCGGGCAGCAAGTTCGCCACGCATTGGCTCCATAACGGCATGCTGCTCTCCAACGGGGAAAAGATGTCCAAGTCTCTGGGCAATTTCTTCACCATCCGGGAAGTTCTGGAAAAGTCCCCTGCAGAACCGCTGCGTCTCCTGTATCTGGGCGCGCATTACCGTTCGACGCTGGATTTCACGTGGGAGAAGCTGGAAGAAGCCCGCCGCGTTCTGGATCGCCTTTACCGTGCTCTTGAGCGCGGTGACGCGCAACAGGGGGCGAACGTTCCTGCGACCGTGCTCGATGCCCTGTGCGATGACCTGAATACACCGCTCGCCATCGCAGCCCTTCACCCGCTGGCAGACGCCGCCATGCAGGGCGATCAGGAAGCCGCATCCGGTCTTCTGGCTGCTGGAAAGCAGCTTGGTCTGTTTCAGGTCTCCCCGGCTGAATGGTTCCGCTCAGGCGTTGATGCGTCCGCTATCGAAGCCCTGATCGAGGAACGTCTGGCAGCCCGCAAAGCCCGCAACTTCGCCCGCGCGGATGAAATCCGGAACCAGCTTGCTGCAGACGGCATCACGCTGGAAGACGGCCCCGGCGGCACCACATGGCGGAAGGCATAATCTCATGACCGGACGTGATGGTGGTGCCGATCTGGAACCGATCGGCGAATTTGATCCCGTTGTTATTCTCGTGCGCCCGCAGCTAGCCGAAAACGTCGGCACGACTGCGCGCGCCATGGCGAATGGCGGCCTGTTTCACCTGCGCCTCGTCGCCCCACGGGATGGCTGGCCGCAGGAACGCGCCTGGCCTGCGTCTTCCGGCGCCCATCGTATCCTCGACAACGCACAGGTTTTCGAAACGGTCGATGAGGCCGTGGCTGACCTGCACCGCGTTTTCGCCACCTGCCCCCGCCCCCGCCATGTCGTGAAGCCTGTCATGACGGCTCGCGGGGCAGCGGCGGAACTCCGGGTCGCTTCTACGCGCGGTCTGCGTACCGGCATCCTGTTCGGGCCGGAACGCGCTGGCCTTGACGTCGAAGACATGGCCCGCGCCGATACGCTGGTGCGTTACCCGCTCAATCCGAAGTTCATGTCTCTCAACCTCGCACAGGCCGTGCTCGTCATGGCCTATGAGTGGTACCTGACCGAAGACATGACGCCCCCGCGCGAGCTCATGACCAATGAGACGCATGTGGCTACCAAGGGCGAGCTGGAAAACTTCATGTCCCATCTGCTGCGAGAACTTGATGACTGTGGCTTCCTGCGGAACGAACAAAAGAAACCGGGCATGATCCGCAATCTGCGGCATTTCTTCACACGAGGCGAAGTCACCGAACAGGAACTTCGCACGCTCCATGGCGTGGTCAGCGAACTGGTCAGCGCCAGAAAGGCAAGACGGTAAGACCATGATCCACTGGCGACACAGGCACCGGATGACTCCACGGCCTGAGGCGCTGGTGGTCGAAACGGCCAACCGCATCCGGGCCCATGTTCTGGAAGAAAACGGCCGGGGCGACATTATCCGCACCGGTCTGAAAGACGGCTCCCTCGGAGACCTCTATCACCATCTGATGACCATGACATGGGGGGCGTTCTTCTGGGCGTCCCTCGCTCTGTATCTGGGTATCAATATCGGATTTGCCTGCCTTTACTACATGATCCCCGGCAGCGTCAGCGGCGTCCCACACGGGGATTTCCTTGATGACGTGTTCTTCAGCGTCCAGACAATCTCAACCGTCGGATACGGCACGATGGCTCCGGTTGGACGCCTGACCAACACCATCGTCTCCTTTGAAGTGCTTGCCGGCATGATGCTCAATGCGCTCGCAACAGGACTGGTCTTTGCTCGCTTCTCGCGCCCAAGAGCCCGTATCCTGTTCAGCCATGTCGCCGTCGTGGCCTATGATGACCTGATCCCGACACTCACCATTCGCATCGCGAACCGTCGTCGCACGCTGATCCTGTCTGCCAACGTTGAAATGACCCTGACGCGCCTGATGCCGGACGATCATGGGCGACTGGTCCGCCGTTTCGATAGGCTGGCGCTGATACAGTCGCATGTTCCGATCTTCCGGATCAGCCTGAACGCCACACACATGATTGATGAGACCAGCCCGCTTTATGGCCTGTCAGCAGACACGCTGATTGACCAGAATGCGGAAATCATCATCACGATGGATGGGACAGACGAAATCTCCTCCCAGACACTCTTCGCACGACATGCCTACGAGATCGGCCATGTGAAACACGGATACCGTTTCTCGGACATGATCCATCACCGCCCGGACGGCAGGGTCGAGGTCGACTTCACCCGGTTCCACACAACCGAACACGGGGACCACGAGCCGATTGATCCGTCCACAGCGCATGAAAGGCACCATCACCATGTCTGACACCCAGCACAGCTTCGGAAAAAATGGCCTGACGGCAACGGTTTCCGCCCATGGCGCAGAGCTGACCTCCCTGCGGACCACTTCAGGGCAGGACCTGCTCTGGAACGCTGGCCCCGCCTGGAAACGCCATTCGCCCGTTCTGTTCCCTATCGTTGGAAAGCCACCGGAAAATACAACGCTGAATGGCCAGCCCGTTACGCTGAGCCAGCATGGCTTCGCCCGTGACATGATATTCCGCTGGCTCGAACGAACAGAGACCGGCTGTGTTCTAGAACTGGAAGATACACCCGAAACATGGCAGCTCTTCCCGGCGGCATTTCGCCTGCATCTTATTTATCGGATGGAAGAAACCGGCCTGCACGTCGGCTATGTTCTGACCAACCCGTCCGAAGATGCCACGCTACACGCGTCCCTTGGTGTGCATCCGGCATTCATGTGGCCCCTGAATCCAGAAACGGGCCGCGAAAATCATCGCCTGACCTTTGACACGAATGAAGCCGATCATATCCGGCGCATCAGCCCGGATGGTCTGCTTCCGGAGGCAGTCCCGTCCCCAATCCATGACCGGCTTCTTCCGTTGCAGGACAGCCTGTTCGAGGCTGATGCCATCATCATGCTGGATGCCCGCAGCAAGGCTGTCGATTTCACAGGCCCGGACGGAAGCGGCCTGTGCATGCGCTGGGACGGGTTCAAAGATCTTGGACTCTGGACCAAACCCGGTGCCGGCTTCCTGTGCATCGAACCTTGGTATGGCTACGCCACACCCGTTGGATTCAGTGGCGATTTTTCGGAAAAGCCGGGGCTGCTGCATCTACAACCCGGCGAAAGCTGGGAAGCTTTCTGGAGCGTCGAACCCGTCTGACGCCCGGAAGTGGGAATGCCCGGACAAACGGGCATTCCCATCGTAACTCAGGCGCCAATAGCGTCCTGAAGACGTGACACCGTCCGGGCGTGTCCCATCAGGCTCAGAAGAACATGCAGTTCCGGCCCATTGTCCTCACCCGTCAGGGCAAGGCGCAACGGCATAAACAGCGTCTTGCCCTTACGACCTGACTTTTCCTTCAGAGCCGTGGTCCAGTCCTGCCATGTGGTTTCGCCCCATGGGTCGGCTGGAAGGGTTTCAAGCGCCTGCGTCAGGAATTCACGGTCTTCCGGCTGGGAAGGCGGAATGATCGTGCCCTGCGTCACATCCCACCAATGCGGGATTTCAGCCGTCAGATCGACATTACCGCGCACTGCATTCCAGAATTCTTCCGTCGCCTCGGCCGGGAGATGTTCCTTCGCCACCGAGAACGGCAGATTGTGCAGAGCCTTGCGGTTCAGAGCCAGAAGCTGGCGCATATCGAACCGCGCCGCAGACTTGGAAACATGGGAAATCTCGTATGCCGCAATCGCCTCTTCCATCGTCATGACTTCCGGATCATCGGACGTCCCAACGCGTGCCAGATAAGACACGATGGACATCGGCTCGATCCCATCCTGACGAAGCGACTTCAGGCCCAGCGCATCGAAACGCTTGGACAGCTTCCCGCCGTCAGAATCCAGCAGCAGCGGCAGATGCGCGAACGTAAAGCGATCCGGCTTTGCACCCAGCGCTTCTGCAATATCGATCTGAACACCCGTGTTCGTCACATGGTCTTCACCGCGGACGATATGCGTGATGCCCATTTCCAGATCATCAACAACCGACGCCAGCGTGTAGAGGATAGTGCCATCAGCGCGGATCAGAACCGGATCGGAGATTGCCGTCAGCTTGACGGAACAATCGTCCATGACGAGATCCTGCCACTTGCGGCTGCCATCCGTCAGCTTAAAGCGCCAGTGCGGCGTCTTGCCATTGGCTTCGGCACGTGCCCGCTGGTCAGGCGTCAGTTTCAGCATAGCGCGATCATAGATCGGGGCCTTGCCAGCCCGGATGCGCATCTCGCGCTTGGCGTTCAGTTCGTATTCGGTCTCAAAGCACGGATATAGCCGACCAGAGGCTTTCAGCTTGTCGATCGCCGCAGCATACCGCTCCATCCGCGAAGACTGACGGGCCTCTTCGTCCCAGTCCAGACCGAGCCACGCCAGATCCTTACGGATCGCGTCCTCATATTCAGGCTTGCTGCGCGCGACGTCCGTATCGTCGATACGCAGGAGGAACTTGCCGCCATGACGGCGGGCGAACAGGAAGTTGGCGACGGCCTGACGGGCGTTACCAACGTGGAGATAGCCGGTTGGCGATGGGGCAAAGCGCAGTTTCATGCCGCCTTAATGCCGCATGATTGCGCGTCATGCCAGATGCATGGAGCATCGTGCTCAGAACACCCGACACTCTCCAGTTTCTCGACACTCCGCCGGCCAAATAAAACATGGCCATTCTACCGATATAACATAACGGGAAACCGGAATACTTGACCCACAAACATGGACTAAAAAGAAACGTTTTTTCCTTCAGTCCATCCTGTTGTATAAAGGCGAAGAACAGACACTCACGACTGACGATTTTTTCTGCGATCGGAGTGATGATCCGTTTTTTGATTTAAGAGGACCCCTGATGAGAAAACTTCTCATTCCTGCCATTCTGGTAATCGGCATTATTGCCCTGCTGGGATCAAGCTATAACCGTTTCATGGGAGCGGACCAGAACGTCAAGGAACAGATGGGTCAGCTTCAGAACGAAGTTCAGCGCCAGACCGACCTGATTCCCAATCTGGTCAACACAGTCAAAGGCTATGCCACCCACGAGCATGACACTCTGACGGATTACGCTGCGGCACGTTCGGGTGAAACGCCCCTGAACCGCATTGATCCCCGCTCGGTCAGCGATGAAGACCTTCAGAAAAAAATCCTGGACGCACAGACCCGTAACGCACAGGAAATCAAGGCCATCAACGTTGTGGCTGAACAGTCCCCGCAGCTACAGGCCAATCAGAACTTCACAAGCCTGATGGTTCAGCTTGAAGGCACACAGAACCGCATCACTGTGGCACGCCAGCGTCTGCAGCAGGCCATTTTGGCTTATAACCAGACGGTCATGCACTTCCCGGGCAACCTCGCCGCCGGGATCATGGGCTACCATCAGCGCGTCTACTACGAGGCTTCCCCAGCCGCACAGACGCCGCCAGTCGTAGACTTCTCCAAGCATTGATCTGACTGAAGGACCGGATGAACGTGCCGACCGTTTCCCGCCCGCTTCTAACGCGCACCCTGCATCTGGTCCTTGCCGTGACTGCCCTGCTGTGCCTGTCCCTGACTGGTCCGGCAGTCGCGGCCACACCTTTAACCGAGCTCGTGACAGACCCGCATCAGAGCCTGTCCGAACAGGAACAGGATCAGCTCGTCCAGAAACTGACGGACCTTCGGCAAACACTCCCAAGTCACCCGCACATTCTGATCGTTCTTCCCGGCCATGTGGACGATATCGATCAGTATGCGAATGAGACGTTCCATGCCTCCGGCATTGGTCAAAAAGGGCAGGACAACGGTCTTCTGATTGTTCTGGATATTCCGGATAATCAGGCCCGCATCGAAGTCGGGTATGGGTTTGAAGGCGACCTGACCGACCTTCAGACATTCAATATCCTGCATGCTGCCCAACCGGACCTGAAAGCCGGTCACTATGCCGCCGCGCTAAACGGGATGCTGGATTCCATCACCGACATTTTGCGTAAAAGCGAGACGCAGGTTCACGAGAAGCAGGCCACATCCGATACGGACTTCAACATCAACGGATTTGATCTTGCACTCGGTGTCGGAGGGATGGTGCTGTTTGCTCTTGGCTCGGGCTTTACCGTCCGCGCTCAACGCCGCGAAGCTCAGGGCCTCCCTCTTTCAATTTTTGACAGGTTTCTGATCAGCATTCCCTGGGACGTGATCCTGAGCCTGCTGATCAATATTCTATCAGCCGCGTCACGTAATAACGCCAACTCGTCCGGCGGCGACAAGAAGAAAAACTCCTACAAATCCGGCGGTGGAGATTCTGGCGGAGGCGGCGCGAAGGACTCCTGGTGACGGGCACCTTCGTAAGTTTATCCTTCGGTCAGCGGCCTGCAGCATCAAGACGCAGTAACTGAGCCAACGCCGCATCAAGCTTGTCGGGCGTATGATTCTGCAATATCAGATCCCGCCCGTGACGAACGACCATCTGCCATCGAGATGCCTGTGTGTAGAGCGCCACAATGGCATCCACCACATCCTGCGGAAGATCAGCAACAACCAGCTCTTTGAGCTGCGGCGTGAAGTCGAAACCTTCAGCGGCAACGGATGTCATGACACAGGGCACGCCATGAGACAGGCTGCTTAAAACCTTTCCTTTTGTCCCCGCTCCATACCGAAGCGGCGCGACAGTTATCCTTAAACTGTTCAACACAGCCGCCAAATCTGGAACGTGCCCTAGCACAACCAGACGCGCGTCTTTCTCCGCCCATTCTGTCAGCCAGTCCGGCGCACCCGCTCCCACGATCAGAAATCTGCAATCCGGCATGCGGACAGCCAGATCCGGCCAGACATGCTCTAGAAAATAACGCACCGCATCTTCATTCGGCCGATGCCCGAAATTGCCGATGAAACCAATATCGCGGCGCGCGTCCCAGCCATCTCCCTCGGCAGAGGGCCGGGGAAAAGCCAGATGAACAACCAGCGCTTCCGGCAATTCCTGACGTAAAAGATTTTTCTCATAGCTGGACACCACCAGTGTCGCATCCGCACGACGCATAATGGCGAATTCATTATCCCGCGTGACCTCAACTGCTTTAAGCGCGGTATAATCTCCGGCCAGACGCGCAGCCCGTTCTTCTCGCAGAAAATGCAGATCACACGCGTAGAAAATCATGCGGGCGGATGGAAAAGCCGCACGAATCCGATCGTAAGCTGCGCCCCCACAGCTCACGCGGCATGGGATGCAGGTATCAAGCTTCGGCCCGATCTGTTGAAGAGCCTCTTCGATCCCCTTCCATCCGGGTGAAGCCACATCATCACCGGGCGTCAGACAGGTCACTCCACAGGCGCGATATTCTTCCCTCGCGTTCCTATCCCGCTGCTCTCTGGGAAGGAAATACTCCCCCAGCGCAAGAAAGCTGACCTTACATCCCTGACGCAGCAGCGAGTGGATCAGCGCGTCCAGATCCATCGAACCGGAATCATGGAGGGGCCGCGGAAAATTACAGTCCACAATCAGAACTGACTTTCCAGGCGAACGCTCCGGGTTACGACGAAACACTCTGAACACCGCTGTGGCCCAATGAAATTTCTCTAACAATTTTCAGGCCTTTTTCCGTTCCTGCCCACGCAGGTCAGTACTTAAAAACGCAACTTTTTGACACGACAGGCTTTTACCCCTGAACAAACACACAGAACATAAGGACATGCCCGCATGACCAAGACCCGTAAATCCACGTTCGCTCGCCTGATGCTGGTCTCTGCCCTGCTTACAGGTACGGCAGTGTCTCTGTCCGCCTGCAACACGACGCGTGGCGCAGGCCAGGATGTCAGTGCTGTTGGCCATGCAACGTCTCACGCTGCAACCAGTGCACAGCAGGGCATTGCCAACGCAACGGGTGCCTCCACCCACTGATCAGCCTTTTTCAGGCCTGATAAAAAAGACCCGCCCTCTCACAGGGGCGGGTCTTTTTTCGTTTCAGACCAGTTCCATCGTTCTGACGTCAATCATTCCAAGATCCGTAATCTTGAGATGCGGGATAACAGGAAGAGGCAGGAAAGCCAGTTGTAAAAACGGCTCTTCCAGAGAAACGCCCATCTCTTTCGCAGCTTTCCGCAATACGATCAGTTCGTCGCGGACCTGTTCGAACGGCGCATCACTCATGAGGCCCGCCACCGGCAGCTTCAGTTCTGCCAGCACCTTGCCATCCTGAACGGCAACAAATCCGCCGCCCGTCGCTTCCAACCGGTTCACAGCAGTCGCCATATCCGCATCATTGGTGCCTACAACACAGATATTATGGCTGTCATGCCCGACAGACGATGCCAGTGCTCCGTGCTTCAGGCCGAACCCTTTCACAAACCCCCTGCCGATATTGTCATTATGTCCATGTCGCGCCACCACACAGACCTTGGCCACATCGTTCGGCACATTCGACAGAACCTGCCCGTTCTCTTCCGGCAATGTCAGCCGCAGATATTCCGTAATGATCTGCCCAGGAATAAGCCCCATCACAGGGCGGTCTGTTCCACTGCCCTGAATTTCCATATCCGACGCAGAAACCACACCTGGCAACTTCACGCTGCCCAGCCCCACGGGCGGAATAATCTCCCGTGCAGCAAACAGGGCATCCGTGACCAGACGCCCGGCAGAAATGACGTCTGACACCAGACAGGCCTCAAGATCATCCAGAAGCACAACATCTGCCCGCTTGCCGGGAGCAATCTGCCCGCGGTCCCTCAGACCAAAGGCATTGGCAGCCGAAAGTGACGCTGCACGATACGCAGCCAGCGGCTCAACCCCCAGTTCGATTGCCCGGCGGATCAGAAAGTCCAGATGCCCTTCATGTGCGATTTCAAGCGGATTACGGTCGTCTGTGCAAAAGGCAAAGAAGGGCGATGTTGCAACATTCAACAGCGGAACCAGCGCTTCCAGATCCTTGCAGACGGAGCCTTCCCGGATCAGCACGGTCATACCCTTGCGGACTTTTTCCAGCGCTTCTTCCGCGGCGGTTGCTTCATGGTCCGTCGAAATGCCCGCGGCCAGATAGCCATTCAGTGCCTTGCCGCGCATCAGCGGTGCATGACCATCAATATGACCGCCAGCAAATGCGGCCAGCTTGTCCAGGCACCCTGGATCACCGTTTAGAACACCCGGGATATTCATGAATTCTGCCAACCCGATCACCTTGGGATGATCCCGGTAGGCCACCAGATCAGCTGCATCCAATGTGGCCCCGGATGTTTCCATAGGGGTTGCGGGAACGCAGCTCGACAGATTGACCCGCAGATCCATGACGGTCCGCTCAGCCGCTGCCAGAAAATAATCGAAGGCTGACCGCCCAAGGACATTGGCCATCTCATGGGGGTCACAGATGGCGGTCGTTACGCCGTGCGGCAAAACGCACCGGTCAAACTCGAAAGGCGTGACCAGAGAGGACTCAACATGAAGGTGGGTATCAATGAAACCGGGAACAGCGACCCGCCCGCGTCCATCGATCTCCTGCCTGCCTTCATATGTCCCGTACGTTCCCACGATCCGGTCACCGCAGATCGCAATATCCGTCGGGACCAGTTCACCTGTCACGAGATCCAGAAGACGGACGTTGCGGATCACCAGATCTACCGGTTCCCGTCCCTGCCCCTGAGCCACCCGGCGCTGGATTGCGTTCTGCATGCCTGAAACCTCCGAATGTCAGCAATGACCACTTATAGCGCGCAGACGCCCCGGCACTCAAAGCAAGCTTTCGGGCAACTTTTTGTTGCGAAAATATCACGATTATTTATGTCATAATGTTTCATATGCCAAACTGTTGATGATTGTGACAAAGCGTGGTTTTCCCCTTCTCGCTTATTTCACTATCCGAGAAAGACCATCTTCCTGATGCGCCTTGCACGCCTGCTTTCAACGTCTGCACTCATTGCCTTAGGGGTTGCGCCTGCACTGGCAGCCCCCGCCGCGTCGTCCCCTGATCATAAGTCAAACCGCCATCAGGCAGCCGCAGCGGCACCGTCAATGATGGGTAATACCGCGCCAACAGATGAGGTGCATGAAGAGCACGTGTCCGTTAGCGGTCGTCGCAAGTATTTTGACGGCGTTACACGCCGTGACGTTGGCGGTGGCCTGATGCAGAAGCAGGATGCGGCAAAGTCCGTCTCCAGCGTGTCTCGCGATTTCATTGAAAAGCAGGCTCCGGGTCAGGACCCGATGCAGCTCATCTCCCTGCTTCCAGGCGCCAACGTGTCGTCTTCCGACCCGGCAGGCCTGACAGGAAGCCACATGAGCTCCCGTGGCCTCGATCAGACGCAGATGGGCTTTACCCTTGAAGGTTTCCCGATCAACGACGTCGGCTCCTTCCAGACGTATTCCCAGGAAATCGTGGATTCAGAGAACCTTCAGAAGGTTAATCTCGCACAGGGTTCCGCGGATCTGGACAGCCCACATCTGAGCGCCACGGGCGGCGTGGTCGACATGTACATGATCGATCCGAAGATGAAGGCTGGCGGCGCATTCGACGTGTCCTACGGGTCTTATGATTACACCCGCGGCTTCCTGCGCCTCGACACCGGCAAGATCGGCCATACGAACCTGCGCGCCTATTTTTCCGGTTCCTATGCAACGGAAGATGCCGTTCATAGTGAGGCAACAAACCGGAAGCTGCACGCCGAAGGCAAGATCGTGAATGACTGGGGCGACGGCAACCGCGTCTCTCTCGCGATCGTTGGCAATCGCCTCTACAACTACCTGAACCGCTCCGTGAACATGGCGTCGTGGGACGAATATGGTCTGGGCGTGAAGGACAAATACGTGACGTCCTGCTCGGCTGGTGCAACCTGCACGCGCCCGAATGGTAGCACATTCAAGAACACCACCACGTCCACGATCTCCAACACCGTCTACAATGGCGTGTACAAAGATCCGACCGGCCAGACCACAAAGAGCGATGCGGACTATTACAAGTTCCATCAGAACCCGTTCACCAACATTTATGTCAGTGCACCATCCACTTTTAAGCTGACCGATCACCTGACACTGACGGAAACACCTTACTTCTGGTACGGCAGCGGCAGTGGCGGCGGGGCATACACGGTTCCCACCAGCTATGGTGCGACAACAATGGGCGGAACGCTTGAAGGGCAGTCAGTTGCCAAAGGCAGCCTGCTCTATGAACCGTCCATCACCACAACCTATCGCCCCGGTGCCGTCACGAAGCTGACGCTGACCACAGGGGTCAACCGCCTCATGGTTGGTTACTGGTTCGAATATTCCAAGCAGATCCAGAGCGGCCCCGCCACGGGCATTGGCGCGGACGGAACGCCTTGGAGCGTTTGGGGACAGGCTGCAAACTACGTCTTTGATAATGGGCAGACCTATCAGTACCGCTCCAACCTCACGCAGACCCGTGTGCATACGATGTTCATCGGTGACAGCCTGTCCCTGCTGAACAACAAGCTCACGATCGAGGGCGGCCTGAAATACGCCATCGTCACCCGTAATGCGCAGAATATGCTGCCAAACACATCCACCGGCCCGTACATCAACAAGACGTACTATGAGCCGCTGCCGACTGCGTCGATCCGTTATCAGATCAACCCGGAAAACCAGATCTTCATCTCCGGTGCGACCAACTTCCGGATGCCGACGAACTACGCGCTTTTCGATGCCGGCACGTATTACAATGTGAAGGCTCCCAACCAGGCCAGCAGCGGTTACGCCACGCGCGGCACCTCAAACCTCAACCCGGAAATCTCCATCTCGGAAGAAGCGGGCTGGCGTTACACCGGGTCGACCGTCATGGGATCGATCACGTACTTCCATTATAATTTCACAAACAGGTTCTTCTCGCAGAGCCAGTGCACCGATGACGCCTGCTCAAACTACTACAGCAACAACATCAATGCGGGCGGTCAGAGCACAAACGGTGTGGACGCAGAGATCGGCACGCGTCCGATTTTCTATCATCTGCGCCCGTATGTATCCTTTGAGTATGTTGATGCCCGCACGACCAGCAACCTGCGCGGCGGCAGCGGAAGCTCCGTGGATTACCTGCACACCAAGGGCAAATTCGCGCCTGAAACACCAAAATATCAGGTTGGCTTCAATCTGGATTACGATGACGGAAATCTCTTCGGCGCCTACAGCCTGAAATACGTCGCCAAGCAGTATTCAACGTTCATGAACGACGAGGCACTCCCGTCTTACGTGCGCATGAACCTGACCGTCGGTTATCGCTTCCACAATGTTGGCTTCCTGCAGAGCCCCAACGTCAAGCTCAACATCTCCAACATTGCCGACAAGCACTATCTGGGCTTCCCGCTCAGCGTGCAGACGAATGCAACAACCATGAAGGGCATTTTCGGCAATACGGTAAAGGGCACGGCCCCGACGTACGCCATTGCAGCACCTTTCGCTGCAACGGGCTCCATCAGCGCCGGTTTCTGATGCCCTCCTAAGGCTGACCCTCGTCGGCCTCAGAAGCACGTAGAACCTGACAAACCATCCGGCTCATGGCAATCAGACAGCCATGAGCCCTTTCTCCACGCCTCCCGTTGTTGCCATCGTTGGCGCAGGTCCCGCCGGACTGTTTGCCGCTGAATATCTTTCTGGTCATGGATGTCACGTCGAAATCTTTGAGCAGATGCCCAGCGTGGGGCGGAAACTGCTCATGGCAGGCCGAAGTGGCCTCAACCTGACCCACTCTGAGCCATTCGACCTTTTCATAACACGCTATGGACCAGCTCAAGCCTGGCTGACCCCAGCCTTGCTGAACTTCCCGCCAGACGCTCTGCGTCGCTGGGCTGAAAGCCTTGGGCAAGAGTGCTTTAGTGGAAGCTCGGGGCGAGTTTTCCCCAAAAGCATGAAAGCCTCTCCCCTCCTTCGCGCATGGCTCAATCGACTTGCAGAACAAGGTGTTCAGATCCGGACACGCCATCGCTTCACAGAATGGGAGGGTTCACGACCGACCTTTGAAAGCCCTTCAGGTCCTGTCACCTTTGCTGCGGACGCCACGCTCATGGCCACAGGCGGAGCAAGCTGGTCTCGCCTGGGGTCAGACGGGCGCTGGGCCAGTCTGTTCCCTGCGGAAACATCCCCTTTCAAACCGTCAAACTGCGGCTTCATGCCTAACTGGCCAGATGACGTCCTGCAACGCCATGACGGTGAAGTGCTCCATTCCGTCGGACTGTCGTTTCAGGGAACGGAAACCCGTGGGGACCTCACCATTACGCCACGCGGACTGGAAGGCTCTGCCCTTTATGCCCTCTCGGCCTCTCTCCGTGATGCCATCACCTCTACGGGCACCGCCACCCTATCACTGGATCTGCGCCCTACCCTTTCTGAAGACGCCATTCTCAAACGCCTTCAGGCCCAGCGTCCCAGAGAGAGCCAATCCAACCGGCTTCGCAAAGCTCTATCACTCGACAGTGCCTCCCGAGAACTGCTGCGACAGGCAACACCAAAACAAGCGACACCCCTCCAGCTGGCCCGGGCCATTAAAGCCCTCCCCATCGTCCTGACCGGGACAGACACCCTCGACCGCGCTATTTCGACCGCAGGGGGATTACGTCAGGACGCATTGGACGAAAAGTTCATGGTAAAGGCTCATCCCGGGGTGTTTGCAGCTGGCGAGATGCTGGATTGGGAAGCCCCAACCGGGGGTTATCTTCTGCAGGGATGTTTTTCCACCGGTCTCGCCGCAGCAAAAGGCGTCCTTGGGTGGCTAGAATCGTCAGTTTCGGGTATCCGCTGACGCCATGACATCCATCGTTCTCGGACAGGGCCGCGACGGCTCAGACACCTGCATTGATTTGCCGGAACTGCTGGCCACGCGCCTATTGGTGCAGGGTAACTCCGGCTCGGGCAAATCCCACCTTCTGCGCCGCCTGCTGGAACAGACAGCAACCCTCGTTCAACAGGTCATGATCGACCCGGAAGGCGACTTCGTCACCCTGGCAGACCGCTATGGCCATCTGGTCATTGACGTTGAAGACCAGTCTGAAGCCAGTTTGCGTGCAGCCGGTGAACGTGTCAGGGCGCATCGTGCATCTGTTGTGCTGAACCTTGAACAGGTGGAAGCCGAAATGCAGCTGCGTGCTGCTGGTGCATTCCTGAACGGCATGTTCGAAGCACCCCGCGCCAACTGGTATCCGGCTCTGGTTGTGGTGGACGAAGCCCAGCTCTTCGCACCGGTTGCGGGCGGGGACACATCCGATGAAGCCCGTCGCCTCTCACTCGGGGCCATGACGAACCTCATGTGTCGTGGGCGTAAACGTGGTCTGGCCGGTGTCATCGCAACACAGCGTCTGGCCAAACTGGCTAAGAACGTCGCGGCAGAAGCCTCAAACTTCCTGATGGGCCGGACCTTCCTCGACATCGACATGGCCCGTGCGGCAGATCTTCTGGGCATGGAGCGTCGGGCCGCGGAATCGTTTCGTGATCTTGCCCGCGGGCAGTTCATGGCGCTTGGCCCCGCTCTGTCCCGTCGTCCGAAGCTGCTGACAATCGGCCCCGTAGAAACAGCCAGCCACAACACGGGGCCAGTGCTTGTTCCCTTGCAGCCCATGGATGCCGAGGACCTGCGAGACATCATTCTCGAGCCCGTTCACGAATTTTCGCCGCGCCCCCGCCGCGAAACACGACCGCCTCCGCCGGATCTTCTCGCACAGCTTGATGCCTATGGCGCGACCCGCGAAGCGGCTGAAGAACCAACCACAGCAGCCGAAACGACCGAGATTGATCCAGCCCATATCTGGGACATGGTTGCTGGCGTGGCATCCGAGGAGGACGCGGATTACAAGCCACTTGCCACCCTCTATCAGGACTTCCAGCTCCGGGCCCGCATTCAGGGGCTATCACGAAACATCCTCGATCTCGGTCGTTTCCAGCGCATTCTTGCAACCATCCGCGCGGGTCTGGACCGGGAACGTGCAGAAAGTGAAGAGTGGCAGAAAGCCGAAGCCATAGCCGCGTCTCTACCAGAAGACGTTCAGGGCGTCTTTTTGTTGCTGGCACGCACCGCGCTCGATTCGGAAACCTGCCCGGATGACAGTGCTCTTGCCCGCGCCTACGGCACGCACTCCCTCGGGCGGGCCCGCCGCCAGCTGACATATCTTGAGGAAAGAGAAGTCATAGTATTGCAGGAGACCCCGTTCGGACGGCGCGTCGCGATCGTGGGCCTAGGCTGGCAAACGGCGTCATAAAACTGTCACGCCGCCTTCACACTAGGTTCACACAACCATCACGATATTGAGACTAGTTTCCGCCCGTTCCGACTCCGCTTCGTTACGGGAAAGCTATCCATGTCATCCAAATCCCAGCGCAACCGCGCGCTGCTCTTTCTTTTCTGTTCTCCGCTGGCAGTGAGCATGGCACTGCCTTCAGCCAAAGCTGCCACCGCGTCGACAAACAGCAAGAAGCATACCGCAACACACAAGGCCGCAGCCGTTTCCGGCGGATCGGAACAGCTGGTTATTACCGCAAAGCGCACCCGCTCCGAGCAGACACTTGGCCGCGTTCAGATCCAGCGCATCATGCCGGGCATCAACCCCATCAAGGCGCTGCAGATCCTGCCGGGTGTTGTGTTCAACAATGCTGATCCCTGGGGCAACAACGAGCAGAACTCATCACTGTATGTGCATGGTTTTGCCAAAGAGCAGCTCGGTTATACGCTTGACGGAATTCCCCTCGGCGATCAGGCCTACGGTAACTACAACGGCCTCTCCCCGCAGCGTGCATCCATCAGCGAAAACATCGGGTCTGCGTCCATTGCCACCGGTGCAGGCGGTTTGGGCACGGCATCCACGTCCAATCTCGGAGGTACACTCGAATTTACGACGCAGGATCCACTGCGCAAGCGCGGTGCTCAGATCGAACAGGTCTTTGGCAGCTGGTCCACATTCCGCACCTTCGCGCGTCTCGACACGGGTGAGTTCGGAAATGGCAACTCAGCCTATGTCTCATTCGCTCGTCAGGATGCGCGCGCATGGGATTTCGCTGGCCATCAGGGCGGCTATCAGGTCAATGCCAAGTTCGTTCACCACAGCGCCCATGACCGCTTCTCGGTCTTCTTTGACTGGTCCCAGAAAGTGGAGCCGAACGAAGACAGTGTAACTCTGCCACAGGGCTACGGCACTTATGTCCGCCCCTTCACGTACCCGAACTATAATTACGCAAAATCTTATATTAATTCAGCTGCTTATACGAATGCAGGCCTGAACTACCGCAACTATTATTCCGCTGCCCAGCGTGAAGACTTCCTGGCCTATGCAAAGTGGACGCATGATTTCAATGCGAACCTGCACTGGGATAACTCGATCTATTACCATCATGATCTAGGTGAAGGCGTCGTCGCAGGCCCAATTACGGCTGCGGGTCTGCCTACCCTCTTCGCAGCTTATTTCCCCGGTCAGGATCTCAGCACGGTCTTCGGTGGATCCGGTTACGCCACGCGTACAACCGAATACTGGGATAACCGCGGTGGCCTGATCTCCACACTGCGCTACCACCTCGGCAAGCATTCCATTGAAGTTGGTGGATGGTATGAGCGCAACAACAATACGCAGGCTCGTCGCTGGTACCCGCTGGATGCCAACAACCCGACCACACCATACGAGCGCCAGCAGAATGCCCTGATCGACCAGTATACGAACAACTTCTACACTAACACGTTCGTCACCCATCTGCAGGACAACTGGCAGATTTCCAAAAACTTCTCCCTGACGGCTGGTTTCAAGTCTGAGCTGGTTTACACGAACGGCACACTGCCTGTTGCTGCCAAGGCGGGCTCGCTCTCTCCGTCCTACGCTGTCACGGCTCCGGGTGGTACGATCGCTGCGGAACGTCCGTTCCTGCCATCCTTTGGTGCGGTCTGGAATATAACGCCGAATGAACAGTGGTTCGCCACCATTCAGGAAAACATGCGCTCCTTCCAGGACGCGGGCTACGGCAACGCCACACCTTGGGGCGCAACCAGTCAGGCTGCGTTCGAAGACTTCAAGAAGAACGGCAAGCCGGAAACATCATGGACTTACGAGACCGGCCTGCGTGAGCATCGCCAGATCCATCTTGGCCCGCTGACGTCTATCGAAGGGCAGCTGTCGTACTATCACGTGCACTTCTCGAACCGCCTTCTGGCTGTTGCCACCACGCAGACGCTGTCTTCCATCATCGGGTCTGCCACAACGCTTGCAAACGTCGGTTCCGTCACAACCGATGGTATGGACTTCTCCTTCACGTCCCATTTCGGCGAGCATTTCTCGCTCTACAACGGGCTGTCCTATAACAAGTCCACCTACAACGATAACTACAGCACCGGCACGACAGTCGTGCATACGGCTGGCAAGAATGTTGTGGGTATGCCTGCCTGGTCTGAGAAATTCGTCTTCAGCACTAACTGGGGCAATGCTTATGGCCAGTTCATCGGTGTCGTCACCGGCAAGCGTTATGCAACCTACACCAACGACATGTACGCCGCCCCATTTGCTCAGTTTGACATGAACGCCGGCTACACGTTCCATGGCATCCCACACATCGCAGCCCTGCGTGTTCAGGGTAACATCACCAACCTGACCAACACACACGCCTGGTCCACCATCAACGCGACCCAGACTTCTGGTCAGTTCAGTGCCTTCCCGGTTGCCCCGCGCAGCTTCTTCCTGACACTGAACGCCACGCTGTAAGGACTGATCCATGCTGACGCGCCGCCGCACTCTGGGGCTGCTTTCCGCCGCCCTCCCTGCCCTTCACCTGAGCCGCTCCGCAAAGGCGGCTCCCTCCCTGGCTCCAAAGCCACTGGTGTTTGCCCACCGTGGCGCGTCGGCTCTCCGTCCTGAACACACACTCGGCGCTTATGCCAAGGCAATGCTGGACGGCGCTGATTTCATCGAACCCGATCTGGTCATGACGAAGGATGGCCATCTGGTCGTCCGTCATGAAAGCAACATCGCGGACACGACGGATGTTTCAGACCATCCGGAATTTGCCGACCGCAAAAAGACCGTCACCATCGACGGCCAAAAGCAGACCGGCTGGTTCACCACGGATTTCACGCTTGCGGAACTGAAAACACTCCGCGCCCGTGAGCGTCTGGCCACCCTTCGTGTCCATAACACCCGCTACAACGACCGCTTTGAAATCCCGACGTTTGAGGAGGTCATCGAAGTTGTGGCTGCCCAGGCGGCTGCCACCGGCAAGACCTTCGGTCTGATCCCGGAACTCAAGCACTCGACGCATTTCCACAGCCTCGGCCATGATCCGGAAGCAATCTTCCTCAAAACTATCGCGGCGCACGAATATACGCGTCAGGCCCCGCTCGAAATCCAGTCTTTCGAAACGTCCAACCTTGCCCGTATCCGGAAGCAGGCACTGGCCATCAACCCACAGACACGGCTGATGCTTCTGATGGGTGAACGCAGACAGGTTCCCCCTGATCTTGCCGCAGCAGGAAAAACAACAACCTTCGGCGACCTGATGACACCGAGCGGCCTCAAAGAGGTCCGTCATTATGCCGACGTCATCGGCCCATCGAACACAGATCTGATCCCCCGGGATTCCAAAGGCGCATGGCTTGAACCCAGCACACTGGTGGATGACGCGCACCGTGCAGGTCTGCTCGTTCATTCCTACACAGCACGCCCGGAAAACTACTTTCTTCCTGCTCAGCTTCGAAATGACGCAGGCCCAGCAGCTCGCAACCCCCAAGGTATGATCGCAGAGGTCCGCCGCTACCTGGATATGGGGATCGACGGGTTCTTCACAGATGACCCAGCCCTAGGACGCCATCTCGTGGACACAACATTTTAATAAAAATGGGAGGATATTTTAATTACCTCGAAATACCCTCCCATATACTAGTAGAAAACTCTGTAAAAACCGAGTTTTTAGAATAAAATATTACTTTAAAAATATTCGGATTTTTAACTATTGTCTTATTTTACGATCAGACTGACATTTTTAAAAAAGAAATATGAAAAAAACACTATCCCGAAAATTTATTTTCATTTTTCTAAAAAGGCTCTACCATTTTAACAAATTGGTGTGCCGAAATTATAAAGCAACGCCATTGATAAGAATAACACCGGTGGCGCAAACGCCAAGGCTTGCAAGGAAACAGTCATGCGTGTGGGAATAGCGATCTTATCCTATAAGCGGTGTGATATTACACGCCACACCATTGAACAGGTCCGACGCCACACCAAGGCCGATCATGAGCTTATCGTCGTTGACGATGGATCACCTGATAACACTCAGAATATGCTTGAAGAGCTCGGGGTAGCTTACATACGAGGACCAAACTGTGGGGTCGTATGGAACAAAAACCGAGCGATTTTTTATCTTCATGAAATGTGCCACTGCGATGTCGTCATTCTTCTTGAAGAAGACACTTTCCCAATAGAGGACGGCTGGGAACAAGCGTGGATCGATGGAGCAAAACGATGGGGTCACGTTAATCTCGCCCCGTCTCACTGGCCCTTAAATGATCGAATTGGCGGAACTGGCACTGTCTCCAATCCGATTATTTCGCGGTATGTAACTGGCCAGTGCTGCTCCTTTTCGCGAGAGGCGCTCTCGGTCGTCGGATATCTCGACACCCGCTTTCGGGGGTACGGCCATGCCCATGTCGAACATACTATACGCTTTCTAAGAGCAGGGTGGGGAGGCTACATAAAATCAGGCCGAGATCATAATTTTTATCTCATTCGTTCCCCACTCAAGGTTACCTGCCTTGATAAACCCCCACCGGTAGCTGATTATTCTAAAAATGGTGATGTATTTAATAGCATAAGACATGATCATATACATCGTTGGTGCTGGAGAGATGAAGAAGAGATGGCTATTTTCCATACTTCTTTTGCAACTCTATCAAGAAGTGGAATTCCAGTTCCAACAATTTCAAAACGAGAATGGTTTTTATCTGATAACACAGATCAGAATTTAGTCTGGGATCAGAAATCTCAAGTTGTTATTTCCACTCCAGACAAAAAAGATGAAAGACCTAGAATCATTGCTACCGTCTCAGGTGAAACGGTGCAGTTCAAAGTTTTGAAAGATCAAACATTTTGGATAACATGGGGCCAACCAGGAGAAGCCGCGTTAAAGGAAAAACGTTCTGAAGCTGCCACTTTCAAACTCATTTATGGAAAAAACGGTGGAGTAGGATTTTCCTGTAACGGCCTCTTCCTTTGTACAGATCATAGTTTTGGTGACCATGTTATGCTTTCGAGGTCAGAAATGAAGAAATGGGAAATTTTCCATTTCTCAGGCTTCTCTGAACTAGAACAGCCCATCACCAGCCCCATGCGCTCCGACCGCATTCAGGACTGGACTCTTTAGAGAAACATTATTGCCCCTTAAATATTTCAAGAGACAATAATATTTTGCTTAGTCTTGGTTTGTAGAAATCAAGAAAAATTGCTCCCAAGCTCGTGCATATTCTCTATTGCACTCCACAACTCCATCAGGAGTTGTGGATACAAACCTGCTTGTGACCGGATTCTTAAGTGAAAATGTTTTTTCATTTTGACTAGTCTGCATTTCAAAATTTAAAGTATTTGAAATGCTATCAAGCTGATCCATAGATAAAACATCCCCACCTGCTGTAGAAAGCTCTATCCATTTTGAATCATAAATATATGCAAAAATTTTATGTATCCGCGGGCCGACTCCACTTCCAGCATGAATTTTTCCAAGCTGCCGGTCTATTTGAAGAAAAGAGTCGAATTTTGTTTTTATTAAATAAGGACCTTCCTTTTTACTGTAGTTATTTTTGTTATTTTCTTCATTTAAAACAATTTTATCTTCGTAATAATCTATGACTAAGTTTGCAACGTCCATAGGATTATCTATTGTGAACTCTGCGGGAACGCCAGCTCCTGGAGAGTTTTTAAGGATTAGTGTCGGTGTCGAAAAATATTGAATGTTTGCGTCGTTGACCTGGTCCATCAGCCAGAAATTTGTGGAATAACTATTGCCATAGCAAAGCGCTAAACCGCGAGGAGAGGAACAAAATATACTATTGTGAAATGCGGAGCCAACAAACCCGCTGGTCAATCTATCAGAAGAAAAAAGACCCATTTGCTCTCTTACGGAAAGAGTTTCCGGGTAAACAATTCTAAACCCTCTATTCCTTAAAATAGAGGTTATTTCCTCCTCACCGTCTATTGTTCTCATCGCACTTTTGAATTTTTCTCTCGAAAGAAAAATTGGATCAGAAATACCTAAATCAATAGCATATTTTCTACCTAATCTATTGCAAAATTCTGCAAATTGTCGATGAGAAAAATGATTTTCTTCAAATGATACGCCAGAAATAAGGAGGCTGGTGACTGTCGTCGGACGATCAAAAATAATAAATTGCTCTTTTACAAGACCGATCATCTCGAAAATTTCTTTAATCCAAGAAACGGAAAATAATTTTTCTATAGTATCTCCACTGTGACAGATGATTTTTTTATTAAGATACCAATGTGGTGCGCACCAAAATCTCGGTAATGTCTCTGTCAAAAAATGCCCAAAATGCGTTCCAATATGCCCCCCATAAAAATATGAGTTCTCCGTCGCGCGCGGATATGATGATGAGGGAGAAATACTGGAACTTGGAGACTGTCCTAATGAAAAATTTGGCCAACCTCGACGAGGGCCAGCTGTTTGTACAAGACGCCCATAACTATCATAAATACCGTAATTGAAATCATGTGGGCCAGGAATTCTCGGGATATAAAGGACATCATCATAGATATTTATTTCTGGCGGGTTTTGAAAAATTTTTAGCCCTGCACTAACAGGATTAGCCGAAATTATTTTATTCATAATTATTTCCATTGTATCTTAAAGACGATTTAATCGAAGAAACACTCACGATTTAGCTGAAAAATATTATGCTATTTTTCAGCTCTTCAAAACATCTTTTGAAAAGAGGCCTAAATTGTTCAGCCATACGTTAACCCTCTGAATACTCAGGAGGTTAACGTGTATCTTCGTTCAGTGTGTCTTCTCGTTATTCTTTTTAGCGTTCCCGTCAGCGCGTCAGCCGAGTGCAAGCAGAGCCCGTTTTCTCTGGAACTTCCCAGTCAGCGTATGGATGAGCGACTGCAAAATCTTGCTCACCAGACAGGGTGTTTCGTAGAGGTGGATCCGGCGCTTCTAGGCACTATGAGAGCGCCAGCCGTCTCAGGTGTCCTGACACCCCGACAGGCATTCAGCCGATCCCTAAAAGGGAGCGGCCTACGCTATCGATTTGTGAAAGATCATTGGAAAATTACATCTCAAAGCCAGACGACTGACCATCCAATTCATGACTCGTTCGTCCAGCCTTGGTGATGCGATGTATCACCCCACCTTGAAATGCTTGATAATCGCCTTGTTGAAAGCAGGCAGATCGTCGGGGCATCGTGAGAAAACATAAGGGCCGTCTGTCACAACCTCCGTGTCCACCCAGCTTGCTCCCGCATTTTCAAGATCGGTCTTGATTGCAGGCCATGATGTAACGGTACGGCCTCGTAGCTCGTTTACTTCGATTAAAACCTGCGCTCCGTGACAGATTGCAGCGATCGGCTTGTTGGCCTTCACAAACTCCTTCACGAACGCCACGACATCCCGGTTCATGCGGAGGCTATCAGGTGAGGCAAGCCCTCCCGGCAGCAAAAGAGCATCAAAATCGGAAGCTTTCGCATCCGCAATGCCTAGCTCTGCTTTAATTTTGCGAGACGGATAAATGTCCTTGTTGACCGCCTGAAACTCGCCTGCTTTCAACGAGATTACACTCACAGTCGCGCCCGCTTTTTCCAGCGCCTCTTGTGGGGATGTCAGCTCGATTTCTTCCAGGCCATCAGTGGCCAGTGCAGCAACTTTAACCATGTTTCCGGTCCTTTCATAAAAAAAGGGCAGTCCGGTTTCGGGCTGCCCTTCTCACCATCAAGCGTTGAGATAAATCGTCTTGGTCTGCACATAGGCTTCCAGCCCGTGCTGTCCGTCTTCCCCTCCAAGGCCACTTTCTTTGTAGCCATGGTGGAAACCTTGCGGCGCTTCACCGCCAGGACGGTTCACGTAGACCTCCCCGAACTCCAGTTCACGCGTCATACGCAGGATACGACCCAGATCCTTTGTGAAGAGGTAGGCTGACAGCCCATACCGGCAGTCATTGGCCCAGGCGAGCGCCTGATCAAAATCCGCCACCTTGATAACCGACATGACAGGGCCAAACACCTCGTTATGAACAATGTCCATATCCTGTGAGACGTCCGTCAGCAGTGTGGGCGCGTAAAAATAGCCCTTATCGTAGACACCGCCCGTTAAGCGTTCCCCGCCAGTTTCCAGCGTGGCACCTTGGCGAACAGCCTTTTCGACAATCTCGTGAACCTTGTTGAGTTCGTCTTCGCTCACCTTGGGGCCCATGTCCGTTGAAGGGTCAGTCGGCAAACCAACTTTCAGAGCGCCGATCTTCTGGCGAACCTTCTGCACAAAGTCGTCGTAAACCGCTTCATGAATGTAGGTACGTTCATTGCAGGTACAGACCTGCCCCGTGTTCATAAAGCGAGATTGCACAGCCGCTTCAGCCGCCTTTTCCAGATCAGCATCTTCCATCACCAGGAAAGGAGCCTTGCCGCCAAGTTCCAGCCGAACTTCCTTCAGCGTCTCTGCTGCGGCGGCCATGATCTTTTTTCCGGCAGGCGTTGAGCCGGTCATGGTGATGAGCTTCACATCCGGATGCGCGACCAGCGGAACCCCGACTTCCGGGCCATCACCCGTAACGATATTAACGACACCTTTGGGAATGCCCGCTTCCTCAACCAGCTTTGCCAGATGAAGCGACGCAAGCGGCGTCAGTTCGTGCGGCTTTACAACGATCGTATTCCCCGCAGCGATGGCCGGCCCAACCTTGCGAGCACAAAGAGCCAGCGGAAAATTCCAGGCCGTAATGGCTCCAATCACGCCAAGAGGCACACGATCAATCAGAATTTTCTCGTCCGGGGTACTCCCGGGAATGATTTCCCCCTGAAGACGCAGCGTGTTTTCAGCCGAAAACCGCAGAAGCCCGATTGCGAAATCAACTTCGACTTCAGCTTCCTTTAGGGGCTTACCCATTTCGGACGTAATGATCTGGGCCAGAACCTTCTTGTCCCGTTTCACCAGATCTTTCAGCGCATGGACATAATCAGCGCGCTCCGTCGCTGTCTTTCGGCTCCAGGCCGGAAATGCCGCCTTGGCTGCTGCTACCGCCTTATCCAGATCGGCTTCACCACCCCGAGCCGCCTGGCCGACCGTTTCTTTCGTGGCAGGATTTTCGACAGCAATCCATTCTCCCGTCTGCGGGGAAACCCATTCACCGTTAATGAAGAGATCGTATTTCTGAGCCATGAGTGCTCCTGTTTTGCAGGAAGCGCATCCTGCGCCGCTTTATTCCAGACGCATGAGACCGCTGCCGGTTCAATCGATGGCCCGACACTGGCAAGAGATATGTTTTATTAAAAGTGATGATAAATCAGTGTTTCGTTCACTATTTATGAGTCTTTAGAGATTGAACCCAAACTATCCATGAACAGCCGGGCCAACACGCTCACTCGCGGCTCCCGCCAGACCGAATAGATATCACTGCCCTGAAGATCTGTGGGGTACTGCACAGCAATGCCTGTCTTACGAACAGCCCCCAGAGTTGAAAGAACACTCTGCGGAATACACGAAATACCCAACCCCGCCTCTACGCAGGCCAAAATGACGTCATAAGACTCAACGGTATGGATAAGGCCGCCGCCAAAGCCCTTCTGCTCCAGCCAAGCCTCGAAATACCGGCGATACAAACAGTCTGTATTGAACAGAAAGACTGTCTGGCCTGATTGAAGTGTCTTCTGCCCTTCGGGCAAAATAAGTGCCAGACGCTCACGAAAAGCAAATGCACTGCCCATCATGGGATGCTCGATTGGCCCATCCGTCAGAGCAAGATCAATCTCGCCATCAACCAGCATGCGCTCCAGCGTATCTGTCGGCCGGATCAGAATCCTGATTTCCACACCTGGTGCCGCCGCCAGAAACTGCGGCACTCGACTGGGTAAATATTCCTTCAGTGCGACGTCCAAGGCGCCAACAGTCAGTATTCCGCGAGGCACACCTTCAGAAAAGAGATCTGTCAGGTGTCGTGCCTCTTCCACGACGCGTTTGGCCTGTTGGTGAAACAATCGTCCTTCCGGAGTCAGAAAGAGACGGTTCTTTTCCCGCGTAAACAGCTCCCGCCCCAGAAGCTGCTCCAGTTCCCGCAAGCGCGCCGTCACGTTGGACGCCACACAGTTCAGTTTCCGTGACGCTGCCACCACAGTTCCTGTCTCGACGACAGCACAGAACATTTCCAGCTGTGCAAGACGCAACGGATTCATGGGCGATTTTTCCTCAACAGCGGACTCTTATCCCCAGATTCATGGAACATCTCCGGGGACGTCCCTGTGGATGTTTTATGAAGAACTGGGGATCACTCTGGAAAGGGCAGCTTTCCTGCGGAGTCGCACGATGAGCGTATCGAGAGCGGAAAGAAACCGGCTCCGATCCGCTTTTCCAAAGGATGGATTGTACGTATTCACCACTCCGGTTTCGCGCAGGTCATGCATCAGATCCCGCATGGCCGAGACCATTCCTACGGACCGATCATCGATTTCTTCACCGTTGGGACGCAGAACGGCCGCCCCCTTTTCCAGACACCGCACGGCCAGTGGCACGTCGTTCGTAACCACGATGTCTGCTGTGACAGCCTGCTCTGCAATCCAGTCATCCGCAACGTCTGGCCCTTCCGGCACGACCACACGCTCAATCAGTGGCGACTGGGGGATATTGATCCAGCGATTGGCAACAACCAGCGTCTGGAGGCCATAACGGCCTGCCACACGGTAAATCTCGTCCTTTACAGGGCAGGCATCTGCATCAACCAACAGCCGCATGGAGTTCCTTCTGGTTTTCTTCATCACGAAACTGCTGGATCAGCTTCTCCAGCACAACATCGGGGTGATCTTCACCACAGACGTGAATGACCGGCTCGTCGTCACCCGGCTCTTCAAATGTGGAAAGCTGGCTTGGCAGCAGACTTGGCGGCATGAAATGACCTTTTCGATGGGTCATACGATCAGCCAGAGTGTCACGAGCAACACGAATATGAATAAATTCAACGGGAAGATCGCGGCGTAGCTGTTCGCGATAAATGCGCTTCAAGGCGGAGCAGGTCAGGACAGCACCGTGACCCGCTTTTACTTCCCTGCTCAGCCAGTCATGGCAGAGTTCCAGCCAGGGCTCGCGGTCTTCGTCCGTCAGCGGCTGACCTGAGCTCATCTTGTCAACGTTACTTTGGGGATGGAGCGCATCCCCTTCCTGAAAATGCCACCCCAAGCGGGTGGCAAGGCCGGTGGCGATTGTTGTCTTGCCTGTCCCGGAAACACCCATCACGACCAGAAAACGCGGCCGGACACCTATGGCCTTACTGACGTGCGCAGTCTCTATGGTTCCCATCGCTCCACTCCCTGTTCTGTCGCAACCAGAACTTCAGACGCCATGTTCAGGAACATGCCGTGTTCCACCACACCCACGATCGCGTCTATTTGGCGCGCCAGATCTTCCGGGTCCTCGATCGGGCCGAACGTGCAGTCCAGGATCATGTTGCCGTTGTCACTGACGAACAGGTTCCCATCACGGTCGGTCCGGGGCTTAACGCCCTTGGCACCGCAGGCTGACAACCGTTCTGCCGTGCATTCCCAACCAAAAGGAATCACTTCCACGGGAACAGGAGCACGCTCCCCAAGGTGATCAACTGGCTTGCTGCCATCCACAATCACCACAAATATCTTCGACGCCTGAGCCACGATCTTTTCACGCAGAAGCGCCCCGCCAAGGCCCTTGATGAGGTGCAACGGCCCCCGCTGAACCTCATCCGCGCCATCAATGGCAATATCAAGCTGACGATGCGCGGAAAAATCCGTCAGCGGAATACCCGCTTTTTTGGCCTTGCGGGCACTGTCTTCGGATGTCGGAATCCCGACAATGTGAAGGCCTTCTGCCACGCGTTCACCGAGCCGCTCGATCATGTAAGTAGCGGTGCTTCCCGTGCCGAGTCCAACCACCATGCCACTCTTGACCATATCGGCAGCACGACGAGCGGCAGTGCGCTTGTGCGCCTCCATATCCGAGCTCATGCGGCGTCTCCCGTTGCGGCACGATCTGCCAGAATGACGATCCGACCTACACTGGTCACATTTGCAGACGGCAGAGTTTTGTCGCCTTCACGAAGACGCTGAAGCATTTCAACCTTGGATGCCCCGGTCACCAGAAAGACGACCAGCGCGCTGGAATGGATGGCAGGATACGTCAGCGTAATACGCTCGTAGGGTGCGGTCTTCGGCGCTGCCGTTCCAACCCATGCCGTCTTTTCCTGAAGCACAGGCTCGCCCGGAAACAGGGAGGCCGTATGTCCATCAGTTCCCAGGCCAAGCATCACGAGATCAAACAGCGGACGAGCCGGGTCTAGCTCCGTCGCGCCGTATGCAGTCTCAAGAGTTTTCTGATAGGCGCGCGCATCCGCCTCGACCGTTCCACCCGTCGGGATCGGATGAACGTTCTCGGCAGGAACCGGAACACGGCTGATCAGAACAGACTGACCAACCGTATGGTTGCTGTCTGCATGCCCTTCGGGAACATGGCGCTCATCCCCGTAGAAAATCTCAATGCGATCCCACGGAATGCGCTTTGCCAGCTCTGGCTCGGCCAGCAGTTCGAACAGTCGCTTGGGTGTCGAACCGCCAGACAGAGCCACACGGAACTTGCCGTCCGTCTTGGCAAAAACACCTTCCACCAGAAGATCCGCCATTCGAAGGGCTACTGCTTCTGAGCTCGGCAGTGTTTCCAGTGTGGCAGTACGGATATCGGTCGTCATGTGTTTTTGACCCTTGGCAGAATGTAGCGCTCAATGGCTTTGGCCCAGCCATCACGCTCATTGGTGTCAGTAAGAACCTGGGCAGCGGCTCTCACATCGTCTTCAGCCTGTCCCATGGCAATGCCCAGCCCCGCGACAGCAAACATCGGCAGGTCGTTGTGGGCATCACCCAGACAGGCCACTTCATGCGGCTTTACGCCGTGGGCGAGAGCCAGCTCACGGACGGCTTCGCCCTTGTTGGCGAGCGCAGGCGTAATATCGAGCAGCATTTCGGAGGAACGGCGCACGCTGGCTTCACCACGAAGCATAACTGCCAGTTCCGTCTCGACACGCTGCAGCAGATCATAGTTGTTACTCACACCCATGACCTTACCGATCCCGTCAAACTCATGACGCAGATCCGGAACAGCATGAGGCGTCAGCCCGGTAATACGGCGCTCATGCTCTACAAACGGCGTCGCGGCGTCACTAACCATCCAGTAAGACTGACGCAACAGCCACGTTTCGATCCCATGGACATGCAGCATGTCATGCACCACGGAGAGCACATCACGCGAAAGGACACGGCTCACTGTCGGTGTTCCGTCCGGCGAGAAAATAATGCCGCCGTTGAAACCCGCGTTCTGACCGCTCAAGCCGAGTTGTGAAATGTATTTTGTCATCGCAGCCGGGGGCCGCGCGCTTGCCAGACAGAGCGGAATACCGCGCTTCTGGAGCTCCTTTGCCATCGCCATCGTAGAGGGAGCGATTGTCTTTTCCGGTGTCAGGAGCGTTCCATCCATGTCGGACACAACCATCCGGATCGTATCCGGAAGAGCTGGAAGTTCCGCGTGAATGGTATCTAGGTCAATGGACATACAAGCCCCTGTCGGTCGGCCATATTGAATGGGGGAGTGAGCATACTGTGCCCACTCCCCCTTGCCCATCCGTCAGAGGGGCTTATTTCTGCTCGACGTGACCGCCAAAGCCGAAACGCTGCGCCGAAAGAATCTTCTCGGCGAAGTTATTGCCCGAACGCGAACGGAAACGGGTAAACAGCGCCGCCGTCATCACTGGCGCCGGCACATTTTCTTCAATCGCGGCTTCGATCGTCCAGCGACCTTCACCAGAGTCAGCAACTTCACCCGAGAACTCGGACAGTTCTCCCGACTTCGCGAGCGCTTCCGCCGTCAGATCCAGCAGCCAGGACGACACGACACTGCCGCGACGCCAGACTTCGGCAATATCCGCCATATTCAGGTCGAAGCGTTCACCTTCGGCCAGAACGGGCGAGTTCTTGCTCTTCATGATGTCAAAACCTTCAGCGAAGGCCTGCATCATGCCGTACTCGATGCCGTTATGGATCATCTTCACAAAGTGGCCCGAACCGGACGGACCACAGTGCAGATAACCCTGCTCGGCACGCGGATCGAGATTGGTCGCATCCCGGTTCGGCGTGACGGGAACATCGCCCTTTCCAGGTGCCAGAGCCGCCAGAATTGGATCGATATAATCCGCAGCCTCTTTCGGCCCGCCATACATCATGCAGTAGCCACGTTCGAGGCCCCACACACCGCCGGACGTGCCAACGTCAACGTAGGAAATCCCCTTCGCTGCCAGCTCTTCGGCACGACGGACGTCATCCTTGTAGTAGCTGTTGCCACCATCAATAATGACATCTCCCTTGCCGAGAAGCGTGCCGAGCTGCTTCACGCAGGCTTCGGTAATCGCACCAGCCGGAAGCATGACCCAGACGACACGATGCGTGTCACCTTCAAGACCCTTCACAAGCGCCTCGACGCTGTCCACGCCTGTGGCGCGACCCTTTTCGGATCGCTCCACAGTTGCTGCCGTCACGGCAGCCGTGCGGTCATGCACAACAACATCATGTCCATGCCGGGTCAGACGGACGGCAATATTGCCGCCCATACGACCCAGACCAATGATACCGATCCGCATGTTTATGCTCCTGCCACCGCTTTATGGATTGCCGTGGCAAGGGTCTTCAGGCCCTCTTCCAACGGTCCATCGATATGCACCCGGAGGGCACGACGCCCACGGGCCGAGAGAACTTCGAAGTCACCACGTGCCTGTGCCGCCTTGACGACACCGAAGCTGAAACCATGCCCCGGAACCGGGACATCAGCAGCATCAGCCGCAGTTACCTGAAGGAAAACACCACTGTCGGGGCCACCTTTGTATGCCTGGCCTGTCGAGTGAAGGAACCGCGGACCGAACTCGGCTGCCGTGGCAACCTTCAGCACGTCGCGCAATTCCATCCGAACGTCCTGCGCCCAGTCCCGTGTTTCGCGGTTGCGCTCGATATAGGCCAGAAGACCGACATAATCGCCCGCACCAACACGGCTGAAATGCTTCTTGAGAACGGAAACAGCGTCTCCTCCCCCAAGAACACCCGCATTCTTTTCATCTGCGTAGAAAGACAGCTTTCCGTCGATCGCGAACGGCTCTTCTGCTGGCAAGGAGCCAGTTTCAGCATAGGCGTTCGTCAGCTTGCGGGTTTCAACCTTGCTGAACTCGACATCCGGCTGATCAAACGGGTCAATGCCCAGAACAGCACCTGCAACAGCAGTTGCAAATTCAAAGACAAAGAAGGCCTGCCCGATCTCGTTTTTGTCTGCCAGACGCACCGTAATCACCGGCGCTCCAGCTTCACGCAGTGCCCCAAGACGACTGTCCGGAACGTCGTCGCCCAGCAGGATGTCCACAAAAACGCGGTCCTTGCCGTAGACGTCGGGCGTGCCGAGCACTTCCTCGTCAATCGGGATCAGACCTGTGCCCTTCTTACCGGTGCTTTCCGCAATAAGCTGCTCAAGCCAGGCCCCGAAGGACGCAATGCCCTTGGACGCAAGGATCGTCACCTTGTCACGGCCGAAGCACTTGGCGGAATGACCAAGGATCAGACCCAGCGTCACACCCGGGTTAACGTGTGCAGGTGCGCTCGGACCACAGCTCTCGACCATCAGATTGGTAATGGTCAGGAACTTGCGAACATCAAGACCGCTGACTGCGGCTGGCACCAGTCCAAAGTTTGACAAGACAGAGAACCGTCCACCAATTTTTGGATCACCGTAAAAAATGCGCCAGAAGCCGTTCTCTTCGGCGACCTTCTGCATGTGGGAGTCAGGGTCCGTGATGGCGATGAAGTTATCGCCCGGAGCCTTGCCCAGAGCCTGACCGGCAACCGTCCAGAAATGCGCGAACAAAATGTTCGGCTCCAGCGTGCCGCCAGACTTGCTGGCCACGATGAACAGGGTCTTCTTGAGATCAACAGCCTTCTCGTAAGCCCGAACCTGCTGCGGGTCGGTGCTGTCGAGAACATGCAGCTTCGGCCAACCCTCCTGCTGACCGAAGGTTTCGGCCAGAACCTCTGGGCCAAGGCTCGAACCGCCCATACCCAGAAGCAGGATGTCAGAGAAACCACGACTGCGGACATCACGAGCCAGAAGTTCCAGCTCTTCAATGTGCCACAGACGATCCTGAACGATGGTCAGCCAGTTCAGCCAACCGGCTTCAGCACCATTCGTCCAGACAGAGGCGTCCTTCGCCCAAATGCGACGGACCAGACCTTCCTTGCTCCACGCCGTCTCGGATTCAGCAACATCGTCGCGGATATCCGAGGGAAGGTCAGCTGTGACGTGGAGCAACCGTTTTCCCAGCACAGACTCCCGCTTTTCAGCGACCGCACCGAGGAGAGTGTCGAAGGACTCGGAGAAGGAGGCACAGCCATCCTTCACCAGCTTCGCCGTGACACCGGCCAGATCCAGACCAAGGCGCTCGGCCTCAGCAAGAACGTGACGGGCTTCTTCAATGTTTTCCGTCAGGCTCTCACGGAGCTTGCCGTGATCGCGGAACGCATCGAACGTTGCTGGCGGAATGGTGTTGACCGTCTCAGGACCAATCAGCTCTTCGACGTACAGGACGTCAGAGTAAGCCTTGTCCTTCGTGCCGGTGCTGGCCCAGAGCAGACGCTGCGGATTTGCACCCTTGGCAGCAAGTGCCTGCCAGCGCGGGCTCTTTTTGACGTCAAGGTAATACTGATAGGCGGCCTTAGCGTTTGCGATGGCGACCTTGCCACGCAGACCCTTGAGCGCTTCTGCGTCCTTGTCACCAGCAGAGACGCGGCGATCAATTTCGCCATCAATCTTTGCGTCAATACGGCTGACGAAGAAGGAAGCAACGCTGGAGATGTGGGAAATGTCTTCCCCACGGGCTGCGCGGGCTTCAAGACCGGAAATGTAAGCTTCCAGAACGGCCTTGTACGCCTCCAGGGAGAACAGCAGCGTCACGTTGATGTTGATGCCGTCTGCAATCGCTTCGCGGATGGCACCCGTGCCTTCTTCCGTACCCGGAATCTTGACCATCAGGTTCTTGCGACCGACAGCCTTCCACAGGCGACGGGCTTCCGTGATGGTGCCGTGCGCGTCAAAGGCCAGATACGGAGAGACTTCGAGGCTGACGTACCCGTCCAGACCCTTTGTCTTTTCAAACACCGGATAAAGGACACCGCAGGCAGCGCGGATGTCATCAATCGCGAGGTGCTCGTAAAGGTCTCCAGCAGAGAGACCTTCCCCTTCGAGAAGCTTGCGGATCTGGGGATCGTATTCCGTCCCCTTACCGATGGCCTTCTCGAAAATGGCCGGGTTGGAGGTGACCCCGCGAAGCCCGTCTTCCTCGACAAGCTTCTTGAGGCTGCCATCTTCCGTAAAACTGCGCTGAATAAAGTCTAGCCAGGGGGACTGGCCGTGCTTTTCCAGATCCCGCAGGACACTGCCCACTTTGTCTAGGCCGGTGTTAGAGATTGTGTCCGCCACAGGTTCTCTCCTTACTTGCTACGGGCAGCCTGACGCTTCGCGGCGCCATAAACTGCTTCCGGCGTAAAACCGAACTTGGTCAGAAGTGCAGAGGCAGGAGCCGATGCACCAAACGAATTCATGGCAATGATCGAGCCGCCAAGACCGACATAACGGTCCCAACCGAAGGCCGCAGCCTGCTCGACAGCCACGCGGCCGATCACGTCAGGCGGCAGAACGGAATCGCGGTATTCCTGGCTCTGCTCTTCAAACAGATCGAAACTCGGGATCGACACCACGCGGGCCTTCACACCTTCTGCCGTAAGCTTTTCATAAGCTTCGACAACCAGCGATACTTCAGAACCCGAAGCCATCAGAATCACATCCGGCTTACCTTCACAGGAGGCCAGAACGTACGCGCCCTTGGCCAGACCGGAAGCCGCTGCATACTTCGTACGGTCAATGGTTGGCAGATTCTGGCGGCTTAGAGCCAGAACAGCAGGCTTATGCGTCATCGGGATCAGCGTGCGCCATGCCTCTGCCACTTCGTTGGCGTCGGATGGGCGGATCGTCATGATGCCCGGGGTCGCGCGAAGTTGAGCAAGTTGCTCGATCGGCTGATGGGTCGGGCCATCTTCACCGACGCCAATGGAGTCATGCGTGAAGATATACGTGACCGGCAGTTCCATGATGGCCGACAGACGGATCGGAGCCTTCATGTAATCAGAGAAGATCAGGAAGCCAGAGCCATAGGCGCGGATGCCGGACAGCGCGATACCATTACAGATCGAACCCATCGCGTGTTCACGCACACCGAAGTGCAGGTTGCGGCCACCATAGGTGCCCCCCCACTGCGGCGGCTGGAACGATCCGCCACCCTTGATGTCTGTCTTCGTGGAGGGCGTCAGGTCAGCAGACCCACCGATCATCCAGGGCAGGTTCTTGGCAACGGCATTCAGCACCTGGCCCGAGCTTGCACGGGATGCAATGCCCTTGGCATCAGCCTCGTAAACCGGGATGTCCTTGTCCCAGCCTTCTGGCAGACGGTGCTCGAAGATTGCTTCAAGCTCGGCGGCTTCCTTCGGATGCGCTTCCTTGTAAGCCGAGAACAGTTCGCGCCACTGAGCACTGGCCGCTGCACCGCGCTTGCCGAGACCTTCGGCGAAATGCTCCTGGACACCATCCGGAACATAGAAATCACCGGCATTTTCCGGCCAGCCATAAGCTGCCTTCGCGCCCTTGATTTCATCTTTGCCCAGCGGTTCACCATGAGCAGATGCCGTGCCGGCCTTCTTCGGCGCACCGTAACCAATGACCGTCTTCAGAACGATCATGCTCGGGCGGTCCGTGACCTTCTTGGCTTCCTGAAGGGCCTTCAGGATTGCCTGAACGTCGTTACCGTCCGTCAGTGTCTGAACGTGCCACTTATAGGCCTCGAAACGCTTGCCAACATCTTCGGTCAGGGCAAGGTCGGTCGAGCCTTCAATAGAGATCTGATTGGAATCGTAAACCCAGGTCAGGTTGCCGAGGCCCAGATGACCGGCCGTTGAAGCCGCTTCCGAAGCCACACCTTCCATCATGTCGCCATCACCACAGAAAACCGTGACGTGATAGTCGAACAGCTTGAAACCAGGGCGGTTGTACGTTTCAGCCAGCCACTTTTCAGCAATGGCCATCCCCACGGAGTTGCCACAGCCCTGACCCAGCGGGCCGGTCGTTGTTTCAACACCTGAGGTGAAACGATATTCCGGGTGGCCCGGCGTCCGAGAGCTCAGCTGGCGGAACTGCTTCAGGTCCTCGACAGTGAGAGCTGGCTGGTCCACGACCTTTCCATCCTGGATATCCCGAACGCCTGTCAAGAACAGCGTCGAGTACAGGAGCATGGAGGCGTGTCCGACGGACAGGACGAACCGGTCACGGGCTGGCCATAGCGGATCGGCAGGATCGTAGTTCAGATCATGCTGCCACAGCGCATACATGGCCGGGGCGAGAGCCATTGCGGTTCCGGGATGCCCAGAATTCGCACGCTCGACGGCGTCCATGGAAAGGGTGCGGATGGTATTGATACCGAGTTCAGGAAGCGTACTCATCGGTATGGGGTCTCCGGCTTGTGACGAGCGGGGGAAAGGTCAATGATGCCCCCGCACCTTCTGCAGCCACGGCATGACGCGATATCACGTCTGACGCAATGCTTGATGGGTAAACCATATTGTGAAACACGGTCTTGTGCTTGACGACAACCCGCCTCACTTCGATGGAACACGTTATTTCAACCCACCTTCGTGGCGCCCGGATAACGCTGTTTCAGGACGAACCCCTGCCCAGCGCTTCCGCAATATCCTGAAGTGGCAGCTCAGCCTGCGTCCCCGCTGGCCTGATGCCCTGCCTCCCCAGAAACCCCACACCCTGACTGCTCCCGCGCCCGGTGAATGTCTCGCAACGTTCATCGGCCATGCCACCGTTCTGCTCCAGTTCGGCCGGCAGGGACGTGAACCATTACGCATCATCACGGACCCGGTGTTTTCAGAACGCTGCTCCCCATTCCGGAGTTTCGGCCCCAGACGCGTCCGGCCACCCGGCATCTGTTTTGAAGACCTGCCGCCAATCGATCTCATTCTGGTTTCACATTGCCATTACGACCACATGGACCTCCCGACCCTGCGCATTCTGGCGCGCAAAGGTGATCCGCTGTGCATTACGTTGCCGGGGAACCGCAGCCATCTGGAAAGAGCTGGACTGCCCCGCATTGTCGAACTCGACTGGTGGAACAGCACGCAGGCGGAAGGCGCGCGCATTTCTGCAACGCCCGCCCTGCATGGAAGTGCCCGTACTCCATTCGATCAGAACAAGGCCCTCTGGGGCGGCTTCATGATCGAAACGCAGGACAAAACCGTGTTCTTCGCCGGGGACACAGCCTGGGGCCGTCACTTTGACGCGATCCATAATCGCTGGAACACGATTGACCTCGCAATCCTGCCAATCGGTGCCTATGAGCCACGCAATTTCATGCGTCGTGTTCACATGAATCCGGAAGAGGCGGTCATGGCCTTTGACACCCTCAAGCCCACCCAGGCGATGGCCATTCACTTCGGGACATTCCAGTTGACTGATGAAGCTATTCTGGAACCTGCGGCACGCCTCAATCTGGCCTTTCAGGACCGTGCCCGTCCCTTTAAAGCTCTGGAAAACGGGGAAACCCTGGCTCTTTCGCCCCCTCCCGCAAGCCGCTAACCTAACGGCACTATGTCCCCCTTGTGGAAACCGTCATGAACGCACAGACCGTCAATTTCACGCCTGAACAGATCACTGCCCTGTTCATTGACGCCGCCCGTGAGGGTGACACGGACCTCCTGACCCAGTTTCTGGACGCAGGAATGGTCATCGATACACCTGACAGTCGCGGCTACACGGCCCTCATTGTCTCGACCTACAACGGACATCTGGACGCCGCGCGGCTACTCCTCGCACGCGGAGCCAATACGGAATCCGTTGATCTGAAGGGGGCCACAGCCCTGTCCGGCGTCGCCTTCAAAGGCATGACGGACATTGCACAGGTCCTGATCGACAATGGGGCTCAGGTGGATCACGCAAATTTCTCGGGCCGGACACCTCTGATGTTCGCCATCATGTTTGGCCGTACGGACATGGCACGGCTTCTTCTGTCTGCGGGCGCCAATCCGGATCATCGGGACGGCGACGGCGTTTCTGCCCGTGACCTCGCAGAGCGACAGGGTGTGACCGGCTTTTTCGATCAGGAAACAGGCGCATGAGCCGCTTCTGGAACAAACGCGTCCACACTCTGGACCCTTACGTCCCCGGCGAACAACCTAAACTAACCAACCTGCTGAAGCTCAATACGAACGAGTCTCCGTATGGTCCGAGCCCGCGGGTGCTGGAGGCTATTCGAGAGACTGCAACGGACGACCTTCGCCTTTACCCGGACCCAACTGCGACGGTCCTGTGTGAAACCATCGCAAAGCGCTTCGGTGTCACAACAGACCGGGTTTTCGTTGGAAACGGCTCCGATGAAGTCTTGGCTCACGCCTTCCGTGCCCTCTTTCACGATGACGCACCGCTCTACTTCTCGGACGTCACTTACGGCTTTTATCCGGTCTATTGCAGCCTGTTTGAACAGCCCTTCAAGCAGTTCCCGCTCAACGACGACTACGAGATCGACATCAATGCTTATGATGGCCCCTGCGGTGGCGTTGTCGTCGCGAACCCCAACGCCAATACGGGTCTGGCCCTCTCGCTTGAACAGATCGAGACGCTTGCTCTTCGTCACCCGGACCGGACGGTCATCATCGACGAAGCATACGTAGATTTCGGTGCCGACTCGGCCATCGAGCTGACGAAGCGTCATGACAACCTTCTGGTCGTTCAGACACTGTCAAAATCCTATGCTCTGGCGGGGCTGCGCGTCGGTTTCGCCATTGGCTCACCGGAACTGATTGAAGGACTGATCCGCGTCAAGGACAGCTTCAACTCCTATCCGCTTTCACGCCCGGCGCAGGCAGGGGCCATCGCTGCTATCAAGGATACGGACTGGCTGGAAGAGATTACAGCCCGAGTGATCGCCAGCCGGAAAACACTTGTCCCTGAACTGGAAAATCTCGGCTTCCAAGTCCTTCCATCCTGTGCCAACTTCATTCTCATGCGCCACCCGGCGCATCCGGCCGGATCGGTTGCGAGCGCCCTGCGCGAGCGTTCGATCCTGGTGCGGCATCTTTCAACCCCGCGTATCCAGAACTGGCTACGCGTCACGATCGGAACTGACGAGGCCTGCACACGCCTGATTGACGCCCTGCGAGCCATCATTCTCACAAACCGATCCTGAACCACAGTTGGGCGGACTGATCCGCCCTCACGATCATGACCTTTCAGAGGCTGCCCGGTGTGCATTCGCGCACCGTTCCGCATTCAGTGATGATGCGGAGGCCTCTGGCGTTTCGTGCTGAAAGACCAAGACCATGCGCGCATTCCACGGACAGATGTCCGACAATCAGCCTATCCGCCGTAACCAGGCAGAGAAGGAAAAGCAGCTTCGGGACCTCAAGGAAACACTTGCTTCCATGAAGTCTCACACATCCCCTGCTCTGAAAGAGAGCGTCCAGCGCCGTATCAAGGAACTGGAAACCGAACTCCGTGCCGCAGCCCGTGACAAGGCTACCCGCGCCGCCAACCCAAGCGCCCAACCGCAGGACCAGCAGCGTCAGCGCCGCGCGCCGCGCCGGAACACCATTCGCTCCATGTGAAATTGCGAACCGGGCAGCCTTACAGGCCTGCCCGGTTCCACGCCTCTCCCATGCACTGCAGACGAACGGGATGCATGCCGTCCGTTTCCGTCAGAACATAAAATGCTGAGTACTTTCCGGTAGGTTTGCCGGGCCGGCTTTTCAGCCAGTTGAAAACACTTCGATCTGCCGTCATCCCGCCCTGATCCTGCGGAAGAGGCTGATTCCAGAGATCCAGAACCTCCGGAACTCTCGTCCGATCAATCATTAGACAATTCGGGTCTACAAACCCTCCAAAGGACTCGCGGAAGAGCCCCCCGCCCGGGCCTACAGATTCCCACTGATCTTCACAAACCGGCCTTAACGTTTTGGGATGTACAAACCATCGACCTGACCAGGCCCAGTCCTTTCCATCGATCGCTTCAAGAAGCGATGACAGATGATCTGGTGCCCACCAGTTGTCATCATCCAGATAAGCCACCCGAGGCGCATTGGAGAGCTGGCTCAGGACACTCCGCAGCACGCCTCCATCACGCGCGCGACCAAACCCTCCATGCCGCACAGACGTGGAATATCCCGGCCACAGCACGTCCACTGACCAGCCCTCCGGACGCGCCTGACAGGCACTCTCCAGCATCTCCCGCGCACCATCTGGTGGCGTAGTATCCGCACCGATCATAATCTGCACGCGCAGGTCAGCACTCTGGGCGAAGATTGACCGCAAAGCGTGAAATAATGAGGGCCTCAGCAGGCTGGGAATGACAACAGCGACATCAAACAGCTGCTGGTCCGGCTGACCATCGTCAGCGAAAATATGAAGTCCAGGACGCATCCTGCAAGACTACGGCGTGCCGCACTCTCCGTCCATGCTGCTCAACCCGGCACTTAATCTCGTCTCTACACAAAGAGCCACACCAACCTCATTAGAGCGAGGATCCATCGACTTCAGGCGCCACCAGGCATGCTCTTGCACTTCGGTCGTGCAGCCCCCACGATGAAAAACAGAATTTCACTGCGAAAGAGCAAGATGTGTCCGCTACTTCCCAATTTTCGCACGAGCAGCTTCTTGACCGCCTTGGCGAAGTCGCAGTTCGCGTCGGACTGAACATCAAGCCGGGGCAGCAGCTCCTCATTACAGCCCCGCTGGATGCCGTTCCGCTGGTCCGGCGCGTTACCGAACACGCCTACAAGGCTGGAGCATCACTCGTCACAACGCTGTACGCCGATGACGAGACGACACTCGCCCGTTATGTCCATGCCTCTGATGCCGCCTTCGATACAGCCCCGACCTGGCTGGCTGACGGTATTGCCCGCGCCTTCCGTGAAGGGGCAGCGCGCATGGCTATTACTGGTGCCAACCCAACCCTTCTTGCAGGCCAGGATCCAGAGCGGATTTCACGCGCGAACCGCGCCAACTCAGCAGCCAACCGCCCGGCGATGGAAATCATTACCCAGTTCGCAGTGAACTGGAACATTATCGCCTGCGCCACCCCGGCATGGGCGGCACAGGTCTTCCCCGATCTGGCTCCAGAAGATGCACTGACAGCGCTGTGGAACGGCATTTTCAAAGCTTCGCGCGTGGATGTCCCAGACCCGGTAGCAGACTGGAAGGCCCACAACGCCCGCCTGCATGCCCGTGCCAAATTCATGAACGACACACGCTTTGACGCCCTGCACTTCACCGGCCCCGGTACTGATCTTACGGTTGGCCTTGCAGATGGCCATGCCTGGGCTGGCGGATCGGAAGAGGCACTGAACGGCATTGTCTGCAATCCGAACATCCCAACCGAAGAAATCTTTACAACACCGCACCGCTCCCGTGTAAACGGCACCGTCTGCAGTACCAAGCCGCTATTCCATCAGGGCACACTGATTGACGATATTTCCGTCCGTTTTGAAGATGGCCGCATTGTCGAAGCACACGCGAGCAAGGGTGAAAACGTTCTCCATCGTATTCTGGACACCGATGAAGGCGCACGCCGGATTGGCGAGGTGGCCCTTGTGCCCCACTCGTCGCCAATTTCCGCAAGCGAAATCCTCTATCGGAACACCTTGTTCGATGAGAACGCATCCAGCCACATTGCGCTGGGCCAAGCCTACACCAAGTGCATGGTCGACATTGAAGGTCTGACGCCGGAACAGCTTCTGGAGCGTGGCGTTAACGACTCCCTGATCCATATCGACTGGATGATTGGCTCGGATAAAATCGATCTCGATGGGATCAAAAACGGCAGCCGCACGCCTCTGATGCGTTCCGGCGAATGGGTAAACGCATGACTTTGAACATCAAAACGCTCACAGCGCTCGCTCTCTTCGCCAGCGCGGCTCTTCCTTTTTCTGCGCACGCACAGGGCTACCCAAGCCAAACACAGGTTGATGGGCAGCAAGCCCAGCAGCCTGCGCAGGTTCCCCCGCAGTTCAAGGCCGACACAGAGCGTGCCATGCGTTACGCCCTGCCCGCAGACTTCATGCCACGTGCAACGAGCGCGATTGGGGAGCTTCAGGCCCGCAATATCCAGCCACCCAACTCTCAGGGGCTCGGCTTGCAGGCGATGATTAGCCAGGCAGGTCAGGTTCCCGGTTTTGCCGCTGTGCTCTCATCCCATGGCTTTACGCCGGAAAGCTTCATCACGGGCATGACGACCTTTGGCATGACACTTGCCGTAAGCAACGGACAGGTTCCAGCAGGCATGCCGTCTCCCAACCCGAACAACGTTGCGCTGTTCAAAGCCCATCCGGATCAGGTCAACGCCCTGATGCAGGCCATGGGCAACCCTCCCCACTAATTTTTACGGGCGTGCCCTGACTTTATGCAGGGCGCGCCTTCTTTTCCCAATCCCTCGCTGATAAAAAGCCGACATGTCTGTCGTGCTTGATCCTTCCTCACTCCCTGCCGTCAACATTCTGGGGCTTGCCCAGTCTGGAGCTATTCTCCGTGCTGAACGGGAAACACCGCCCGATGGTGTTCCTGCGTTCATCACAAGAGAAGGATGGGACGAGCTTGTTGCCGCCCACGCCGCAGAACATGATACGCCGCACACCATCGTGCTTCCGGCTCTCGAAAAAGCCGTAACGCGACTCTTGGCCCATGCCGCTCAGGCGGCGTCTGAAGAAGGCGGGACTGCGCCCGTCGTCAGCCTTGAAAGCGATCTTTTCCCAAGCGACAGGACTTTGATTCTCGCCTTCGTCCGTGATGAAACGCACCCTGTTGCCTGCACACTTATCGGAACGGCACACCAACTCGCAGGCGTTCTACGCTCGGCAACGTCAGTATAAGGCCCTCTGACGCAGCGACAGTTCATCCAGAGCGGCTTGCTCCTTACGGAGAGCGAGATAATTCATCTCAAGCCGCTGCTTATCCTGCAGTTTCTCAACAGCTTTTAGAGCTGCCTGAGCCATTAGTAGAGCCGAACGAAGACAATCCCGATCAAGGGCTGCCTCCCGGCAAAGCTCCTGTGCGTCAGCGATCGCACGCTGGCCAACGGGCAACCAGCGGCTGAATGCTTCTACTGCATCGTCATCAGCCTGTGGATCTGACGCCAGCCCCTGCTCCTGAATCAGGAGCTGATGGGCCTTGCTCAACACTGCTTCAGCAGCAGTCTCGCGCGCTACTGCTTCGCCAAACGCCTTCTCAACGACCTCGAGTTCATGGCGCCGCAGGCGCTTGAGCGTATCCAAGGGCATCTGCTTCATTTTACCTGCTCCCATCGTGTTCAGGCCTCGGCATTCACAATGCTGGAGAGCTGTTCAAACGCTTCCGCACAGTTAGACCGATCGCTCTTGCCTTGAGAAAGAAACTCTTCAAGCTTGGGCATAAGCCGCACAGCCTCATCGACGTCCGGCTCCGTTCCAGCCTTGTACGCCCCCAGACGAATCATATCGGCCATCCGTTCATAGGTTGCCATGGTTGCCCGCGCCTGCTTCGTAAGCCTGTTTTCCTCAGCTGAGTTACATCCCGGTACGGCACGTGACAGAGACCGAAGAACGTCAATCGCGGGGTAACGCCCCTGCTCACCGATCCGCCGATCCAACACAATATGTCCGTCGAGAATTCCACGAACGGCGTCTGCAACCGGCTCGTTATGATCGTCACCCTCCACAAGCACAGTGAACAGGGCGGTAATCATGCCTTCTCCCGGATAACCAGGCCCCGCGCGTTCCAGCAATCGCGGCAGTTCAGCAAAAACAGATGGGGGATAGCCACGCGTAGCAGGAGGTTCGCCAGCTGACAGACCGATCTCACGCAGGGCCATGCAATAACGGGTCACACTATCCATTAGCAAAAGTACGGATTTACCCTGATCACGAAAGTGCTCTGCAATCGCCATACCCGCAACGGCAGCATCCCGACGCATCAACGGCGGGGCATCTGATGTGGCAATGACCACCACACTCCGCGCCAGCCCCTCAGCCCCCAGATCGTCTTCAATGAATTCACGAACTTCACGGCCGCGCTCACCGACCAGTGCAATGACCGCCACATCGCAGTTGGCACCGCGCGCCAGCATGGACAGCAGAGTGGATTTTCCGACACCAGACCCGGCAAACAATCCCAGCCTCTGACCACGCCGACAGGTTGTAAACGCATCGAGCGCCCGCACTCCCAAATCTATGCGCTCTCCAAGCCGTGCCCGCGTTGCAGCGTTTGGAGGTGCGGCACTGACAGGCTGTTGCTGGAACGCTGGCGCTAACGGCCCCTTCCCGTCCATCGGCACCCCAAGGGGGTCCACGACTCTTCCAAGCCAGCTCTCATTCACACCCAGACTAGCTGACTGACGACCACTCAAAGAAATACGTGCCTCACATCCGGGCCCAATCCCTTCAAGGCTCCCAAAAGCCATGACCCGGGCGTGTGCATTATGAAACCCTACAACCTCAGACTGTATCGACACGCCAGAACGTGCCTTCACGTTAATTCTGTCACCGATAGAAACGAGTCCCTCAAGGCCGTGAATGGTCATGCACAACCCCGTTACATCCCGAACAACTCCGGTTGCACCGTCAACGTGCAGGGATGAGAGCTTTTCGAGAAGGCTCTTCAACCCGCCTTTTCCCTGGATTTTCTGAGGGTTTCCGAGGTGTGATGTCATCAAACAACCATACGGAGCACAAACTTAACAAACCCTGAACACGCACCCTTTAATGAAGCAATGATGAAAATTTTACGCTTTTTGATTTGTATCTATCGACAAACACAACTATGGGTAGTAACCATTGCTTCACCAATCCGGGAGTTGAGAAACATGCGTATCCTTCTTGTCGATAGCGATCTTCAGGCCGCAGCCCATCTGTCTCAGACCCTTCGTACGGCTGCCTTTACCGTCGATCATACGTCCTCTGGCGAGGAAGCAATCGAGATGCTCCGGCATTACGATTATGATCTGATGGTGCTGGAACTGATGCTGAACGATATCGAAGGTTACGATGTGATCCGCCGTGTCCGCGCAGCCCGGATTACGACGCCCGTTCTCGTTCTCTCTGCGCTTCTCCGTCCCCAGGCCAAAATCCGTGCCTTCTCGATGGGTGCCGATGACTACATGACAAAGCCTTATGACTCAGGCGAGCTTATTGCCCGCCTTCAGGCCGTCATGCGCCGCTCTCGCGGCTTTTCCGAGCCTTGCCTGCGCATTGGCAATCTGGAACTGGATCTGAACGGGAAAAACGTCACGGTTGAGGGCAGTCCCTTACACCTGACGGGCAAGGAATACGCCATTCTGGAGCTTCTGGTTATTCGGAAAGGCTCTGTCCTGACCAAGGATGCTTTCCTGAATCATCTTTATGGCGGCATTGATGAGCCTGAGATGAAGATCATCGATGTCTTCATCTGCAAACTCCGCCGGAAGCTTCAGAAAGCAGGGGCCGGTAACCTCATCTCTACCGTCTGGGGACGTGGTTACATTCTGCGTGAAGAAACAGCAGCCGAGCCCCTGCCTACCTCTGTCAGCCCAATAACCAGAGCTGCCTCTGAACTGACAGTAGCCTAAAGCGTACTCTTCAGGATTGGTACCAGTCCGGCCGGATCGTCACGCCATGATTGACCGGCCCGTGACCAGCGCCATATCCCGGAGCATCCGCGAGCGCGAGCCGTAGATAGGCATGAGCCCGACGCACCGCCGCTTCAAGATCCATGGCCTGTGCAATGCCCGTCGCAATGGCACTGGCAAGCGTACAACCCGTTCCATGAGTATGACGCGTATGAATCCGCGTTGCACGGTGTACGTACTCATCACCATTTGGGAAGACCAGAAGATCCTCGAGATCCTCTCCCGTCATATGCCCCCCCTTAAGCAGAACGGCCGCGGCTCCCCGCTCTTGCAGGATATGAGCTGCCCGACGCATTCCTGCCAGATCATGAATGATCTCTCCCGTCATGACTTCTGCCTCGGGAATATTGGGGGTCACGATCAAGGCCCGGGGCAAAAGACGGGTCATCACAGCGTCTACAGCATCGTCGGCTAGAAGAGCTGACCCGCTGGTGGACACCATGACCGGGTCAAGCACCAACGGGAGATGCGGATGGCATTCCAGTTCGTCAGCAACTGCATGAACAATGTCTGCAGTCGCCAGCATTCCGGTTTTGCAGCAATCTGCACCCAGATCATCAAAAACGACCTGCATCTGCTGCCGAACAAATGATGGGGAAACAGCCTCCACCCCAAAGACGCCGAGTGTATTTTGTGCCGTCAGAGCTGTAAGGGCGCTCATTCCAAAGCCGCCCAGAGCAGTAATAGTCTTCAGGTCGGCCTGAATCCCGGCCCCACCACCGGAGTCACTTCCCGCTACTGTCAGAACCCGGCCACGCATACGTCAGGCCTCCGTAATTGCTCTGATCGCCTCACAGACATGATCCACGACCTGAAGAACCAGAGCGTCGTCTTCTGCTTCCGCCATCACGCGAATCAGAGGTTCGGTGCCACTGGCCCTCAGAACCAGACGACCGCGCCCGGCAAGACGTTCTTCCGCCCAGGCTTTGGCAGCAGCCAGCTCGGGACTGCTCAACGGATTAGCCCCTGAGTAGCGAACATTTTTGAGAAGCTGAGGGAACGGCTGGAAGACCTGACAGATCTCGCTGGCAGGCTTCTTGGTCTCTACCGAAACTGCCAGAACCTGCAAGGCGGCAATCAGCCCATCTCCGGTCGTAGCGTAATCGGACAGGACCATGTGCCCGGACTGCTCCCCGCCTAGGTTGCCACCATTCTCACGCATGCGCTCGACGACGTAGCGATCCCCGACGGCCGTCCGCTGAAGCTCCAGACCATCTTCCGCAAGAGCCTTCTCCAGCCCCATATTGGACATGACCGTGGCCACAACTGTGTTGGTCCGCAGACGTCCATGCTGCTTCCAGAATCGGGCGATCAACCCAAGAATTTGGTCGCCATCAACCAGATTGCCATTCTCATCGGCAATCAGAACACGATCAGCATCTCCGTCCAGCGCAATGCCGAAGTCCGCGCCATGCTCCTTCACGGCAGCACAAAGCGTCTCTGGGTGGGTAGAGCCAACACCGTCATTGATGTTCAGGCCATCGGGTGAACAACCAATCTTGATAACTTCCGCACCCAGCTCCCAAAGAGCGGTTGGTGCCACGCGATATGCAGACCCATTTGCGCAATCGAGAACAATCTTCAAACCATCCAGACGCAGCCCGCGCGGGAAGGAAGCTTTGGCATTCTCAATGTAGCGGCCAGCGGCATCGTTCAAACGAGAGGCACGACCGATTTCTGCCGGTGAAGCCAAACGCTGAGACAGGTCCTGTCCCATCATGGCTTCAATCTCCCCTTCCACTTCGTCGGAGAGCTTGAAACCGTCTGGGCCAAACAGCTTGATGCCATTGTCGGTGAAGGGATTGTGAGAGGCCGAGATCATGACACCGAGGTCTGCCCGCAAAGACCGCGTCAGCATGGCAATTGCCGGTGTCGGAAGCGGCCCAACAAGAATCACATCCATACCGGCGGACAGAAAGCCAGCCACAAGCGCACATTCAATCATATACCCGGACAGGCGTGTGTCCTTGCCCAGCACAACAGTGTGTCGACGGCTCTGACTGCGCATGAAATACAGGCCCGCGGCCTGTCCAAGCTTCTGGGAAACTTCCACCGTCATCGGAGCAGTGTTTGCGGTTCCCCTGATGCCGTCCGTCCCGAACAGAGCCCTCTTGCTGGCCATGGTTATGAAATCCTGCCTGTCTCGATAGATAAGAAAAAGGCGCGGCACCGGAGAGGAAATTCCCCTCCAATGACGCGCCTTGCGGTGCGGTTAACGGTTTGATTAGCCTGCCTGAGGAGCCGGATCAAACGCGCCCGGACGTGTCGTTGGCACAGAGGCGCGGCGATTATCCGGCAATTGCTCGTCATCGGACGGACGCTCGATTGCCTCGCCACGCATGATCCGACCAACATCGTCTCCGGTCAGGGTCTCATACTCGAGCAGAGCCGCTGTCAGACGGTGCAGATCATCAATCCGCGTCAGAAGCAGATGATGCGCCTGCTGGTAAGCCGTATCGATCAGAGCCTTGATCTCTACGTCGATATCGCGCGCCGTCTGCTCAGACAGATTCTTGTTCTGTGTGACAGAGTGCCCCAAGAAGACTTCCTGTCCGTTATCGCCATAGGAAATCATGCCGAGCTTGTCGCTCATGCCCCATTCCGTGACCATTCGGCGAGCCAGATCGGTAGCGCTCTTGATATCACCAGACGCACCAGCACTGACTTCTTCCGGGCCAAAGATGATTTCTTCAGCAACACGGCCACCCATGGCAATTACCAGACGCGCCAAGCACCATTTCCGGCTGTAGGAAATGTTGTCTTTCTCAGGCAGCGTCATCACCAGACCCAGAGCGCGCCCACGCGGCACAATCGTGGCCTTGTGAATGGGGTCACTACCCGGCGTGAAGATCGCGCAGATGGCGTGACCAGCCTCATGATAAGCCGTCGAGCGCTTTTCGTCTTCGGTCATGACCATGGACCGACGCTCTGCGCCCATCATCACCTTGTCCTTGGCCTCTTCGAACTGAGCCATTCCGACCGTACGGCGTCCCTGACGGGCAGCCATCAGAGCAGCTTCGTTCACAAGGTTGGCCAGATCAGCACCGGAGAAGCCTGGCGTACCACGAGCGATCACCTTCGGGTCCACATCTGAAGACAGCGGTACTTTCTTCATGTGAACGCGCAGGATCTTTTCGCGACCAGCAACATCAGGGTTCGGCACAACGACCTGACGATCAAAACGCCCCGGACGCAGCAGAGCCGGATCCAGAACATCCGGACGGTTAGTTGCTGCAATCAGGATTACGCCCTCATTGCTCTCAAAACCATCCATCTCGACGAGCATCTGGTTGAGAGTTTGCTCGCGCTCATCATTGCCGCCACCAAGACCGGCACCTCGATGGCGGCCAACGGCGTCAATTTCATCGATGAAGATGATGCACGGAGCAGCCTTCTTGCCCTGCTCGAACATGTCGCGCACACGGGATGCACCGACACCAACGAACATCTCCACGAAGTCCGAACCGGAAATCGTAAAGAACGGCACATTGGCTTCACCAGCAATCGCACGGGCCAGAAGCGTCTTACCCGTACCCGGAGGGCCGACCAGCAGGGCGCCCTTGGGGATCTTGCCACCCAGACGCGTGAACTTCTGCGGGTCTTTCAGGAATTCGACGATTTCCTCGAGTTCAGCCTTGGCTTCATCGATACCTGCCACATCGTCAAATGTGACGCGGCCCGTCTTTTCCGTCAGCAGACGAGCCTTGGACTTACCAAAACCCATCGCACGGCCACCACCGGCCTGCATCTGGCGAAACACCATGAAGCACAGGCCAACAAGCAGAAGAACGGGAAGATAATTTCCTACATACCGCAGGATGGAGTTCTCGCCGCTATCCATTGGCTTGGCTGTCACTTCAACACCCGCGCCGGTCAGACGAGCCGGAAGGCCCGGATCCATCGGTGCATAGGTTTCGAAGGAGGTACCGTTCGTCAGTGTTCCAGAAATATTCTGTTCCTGGATAACCACCGAGCGCACCTGGTGCTCGTCCACATCATGGACAAAATCGGAATAGGCGATCTGCTGGGCAGCATGCTGGCTTCCACCGGGCTGGAAGGCGGTCAGCACTGCCATTCCGACCATGATGATGACCACCCAGATCGCAACGTTACGGCCTAAATTGTTCATCTCGTTCTCTGTCGTCCTTCAGACTGTCCGTCAGATGCAGCGGGGCTTCATCATCTCAACAGGCCGACGTCATAGTCTGCGTTGACTTCATAACATAGGCGGTCCTGCCCATGATCCTACCCCATCAAGGGCAGGAAAACGCATTTCCACGCATTTTGGTACGCTTTTCACCCATTTACGCCGTTTTCGCCGGTAACTGGAACCCCGCCAGCCCAAGCGAATGGAACCGTTCCGGCCCTTTCCAGAAGATCTGGTAACCCTATGACACGCCCGTCACGCCAGAGAGCGGGGAGCGCCAGTAACGCTTCGACAGGAATTCCCAATCGTCTGGCATCAAGACCCTGAGCCCCAGTTCCGAGAGCCCCAATAAGAGTTCCTTCAGGCACATCCTTTTGCAGGCATCGCCAGCGCCCATCCCAGAGAGGCTGCCCGGCAGCACAGACAGAGGCCTCTACAGATCGCATTTCTCTGACAAAGATAACGCCGTCCCCAAATCGCCCTGCTGTCCGCATGATCACGCCCCCGAGTGAGCCCTGTCCTTGCTTTATGAGTGACAGGACTTTCTCACGCGATGGGCGATAACGACTGCCAGAGACCAACCGTACCAGAGCAGACACACTGTCCTCGCAGACGCCGTTTTTTCTTAAAAAAACCCAGCCCGCAGGATGCCATACGGCCTCATTCGCCAGTAAGTCAGCTAAACCAGCATCTCTTACCTCGCGGTTCAGTACGGCGCCTGCTTGCCACTCGCGAGCTTGAGCCCGCGCGCTCTCCGTCAGGTCCTGACGCCATCGCACCCGTTCAAATCGACGATTCTGATTGGAAGGATCTTCGATCCAACTCAGACCGGCAGCCCGCAACGTCCCTCTCAGGCGTTCGGGATGACAGGTCAATAGTGGCCGAACAATCCTGATCCGCCCCCGAATGGCAGATGCAGCAATCCCGGCCAAACCGGCTTGTCCGCTTCCTGCACCATGCCGCATCGAGACGGTTTCATCCTGGTCATGGAGATGGTGCGCCACCAGAAGGTCCAGGCACCCTGCGTCGACACATGCCCGTTCCAGAGCATCAAATCTCGCATCCCGGGCTCGCTCCTGAAGCCGCCCCTTTGGAAATGGCCCCAGAGTTAATACCCGGGCTTCCACCCCCATCTCGGACAGCCTTTGAGCCGTTAGTCTCGCTTCTGCTGCGGACTCGGGACGCAGGGCATGGTCAACAATGAAGGCGAGAACATACTGGCGCCAGCGCCGTGCAAGCCATGCCAGCGCCAGAGAGTCTGCGCCTCCGGAAACTGCAAGCCCGACCGGCGCGATTGGCGCATCAGGCAACCAAGGCCCCAAAGACTCCATCCAGGCAGAAAACTCTGCCGCCTGGATGAGAGTTTTTACATCAGTGACAGGCTGCACGCCCACGGAACGTCGCTGCTGCCGATTTGACGCGAGGCGTCGGTGTCGGGAATTCGGTCTTCAGCTTATCAAGTGCCTGACAGGCCGAGTTCTTATCGCCCATAGCCAGCAGAGAAGCCGCAACACCCAGGAGGGAGTCCTGTGCTTTCGGCGTTTTCGGAGCTTTATTGTAGGCGTCGTAATAGGCGACTGCAGACTCACGATACTGCTTCTGCCCCGCTAGGGACTGAGCCAGCAGAAACTGAGAATCCATTTTACCCGAAGCGCTTTTGGCGGTCTTCACGGCAAAGCGTGCATTCGTTTCAGCATCTTCATACTTGCCAGCCTTGAGGGCAGCATTGCCGGCCTTCAAAGCTTCAAGAGCCGTTTTGGGGGCCTCATCGGAAGACGCAGGCGCTGTCTCTGCTGCTTTAGACGTGGCTACCGCAGCTCCGGCGGCGGCAGGAGCAGACGCTCCACCTCCACTGCCACCATTCTGGGAGGCGAACTGCATGTCAGAAATCTGCTTGGACAGATTGGCCTGCGTTTCCTTTTGCGCGTTGCTGAGCTGATCCAGCTCACCCCGCATCTGACGATTCTGCTCTTCGAGCGCAGCAACACGCTCGAGAAGCTGGGCGGTCATGTTGCCATCAGCTCCCGAAGAGGAGGAACCACGCGATGATGACGAACTGGGCGCAGGCAACGGCCCGCTGTTCTGGATCTGCGAAAGCTGCTGCCGCAATGAGGCAATTTCATCTTGAAGGGCAATCGCCTCGCGGGAGGAAATACCCCCACCATCTGACGCGTCCTGAGCCATGACTGGCAGGACAGGACAAAGCACAGAAAGCGCCGTTCCGAGCATGAAGGCACGGAGGGGACGGGACAGGGCCATGCAAGATCTCCTGAAACATGTTCGACGCCCGGCCTGAGCGCCCTCTCGCAATCACCGGCGAGTTCGGCTGATGAACAGTCTTAAAACAGAAACGGCCGGGGGATAAACTCCCCCGGCCGTTCAAACTGTCAGTCCGTCAGACGGATGACCTGGGTTCAGCGAACCGAGGTGATCGCGTTACGGTTCTGAGCCCATGAGGCTTCATCGTCACCGTCAGCCGTCGGACGATCCTTGCCGTAGGAAATCGTCGTGATGCGGGAAGCGCTCACGCCCTTGGCAACAAGGTAGTCACGAGCAGCATTCGCACGACGCTGGCCGAGAGCAATGTTGTATTCTTCGGTGCCGCGATCATCGCAGTTACCAGCGATCTGAACGCTGACCTGCGGATACTTCGCAAGCCATGCAACCTGCTTGTCCAGCGTTGCACGAGCTTCTTCAGAAAGCTGGGATACATTCAGCTCGTAGAAGATACGGTCGCCAACATTGGCAACCAGGTCAGCTTCGCTGCCCGGCGTCGGGCCGGCTTCCTGCGTGGCTGCGCCAGCACCGGTGCTGTTGCCCGTATCGGTTTTGCCGTCGGAGCAGGCTGCGAGAACAAGCGCCAGACCAAGCGCACCAAACACCTTGAACTTCATGTGTCTCAACCCTGAGAACGGTTCCGTATCAGAAACCGAAATGCGGCATATTGCCGCGTTGTTCCGGACCACACACCCTTCCACTCAGGAACGCTCAAGAATCCTTTACGAACTCTCTGCGAACCACTGGAAAAGCACTGGCCACTAGCGCCCATACCCATGACTTAAATCCGGGGTCAAGCATCCTGTGAGGGCCTACCCCCGAGCCAGAGAACGATTCTGTTTCGAAACTAGAAAATGCAACATAAATGTCACAGCAGTTAGACAGGAATGTGGCGGAATTCTGCCAGTTGTTTTGCTGAACATTCTTTAATCGTTTTATCCTCATGCAAGCCTTGCGTATCAGCCAAGCGCCGCATGCGGGGCACATTCAATCCGGGAGCTGAGGCGCTAAAGTCGATTTACAGAAGATGCGATGGAACGCCGGACTCTGACACCTGGAGAGAACGCCCAAAATCGACTCCGTTCAAACCCATTTTTTACGCATTTCATCAGGACAGATGTTTCGTGCCTCTGTGTGATCGAGCGAACGCTCCAGATCTGTTCAGGGCAAAATACTCCCCGTTGATCGTTGCCAACGGGGAGGGAAAAAAGCTGATCAGCCGTTCAGTGGAGACCAGGCTGGATCAGACGCACCTGTTGCCGTGCGAATTGGGCGCTCATTGAAGCCCGTGATGTCGATTGTACCGATGCCAGACGCAAACCCGGCACCGCCCGCACCCGAAGCGCTCTGACGGCAGAATGCCAGCACACGGCCATTCGGGCAGAACGTCGGAGACTCGACAGTAAAGCCCTGCGTCAGGATACGTTCACCCGTACCATCCGGGTTCATGACCCCCAGAGAGAAGCCACCATGCCCAATGCGGGTAAAGGCAATCAGATCGCCACGAGGTGACCAGACCGGAGATCCATACTGGCCAGAGCCATAGGAAATCCGGCGTGCACCACCGCCCGATGCCCCCATGATGTAAAGCTGCGGGCTGCCACCACGATCGGAGTTGAACACGATCTGGCTGCCATCCGGGCTGAAGCACGGGCTGGTATCAATCGCGCCACCAGAGCTGGTGATCTGATGCTTGCTGCGGGAAGCCAGATCCACAACAAAGATGTCAGATCCACCACCACGCGTTGCAGACAGAACAACGCGGCTTCCATCCGGAGAGAAGCGTGGCGCGAAGGAAATGCCATCAAACTCACCCAGCATCTGCTGACGGCCAGAGCCCAGATCAAACAGATACACGCGCGGACGGTTGTTCGCATACGACATGAACGCAACCTGATCGCGCGCCGGGTTGAAGCGCGGTGTCAGGGTCAGCCACTGGCCGCCTGTCAGCATCCGGGAATTGAACCCGTCCTGATCCATCAGCGCCAAACGGGTGATCTGATGACGGCGCGGACCTGTACGGGCAATATAAGCGATACGGGTATCGAAGTACCCCTTCTCGCCCAACATCCGCTCGTAAATCACGTCAGCAATAATATGTGCAATCCGGCGCCAGTTGGATGGCGACGCCGTATAGGCCGTACCCTGAAGCTGCTCACCGGCAACAACATTCCACAGACGCATCTCAACGCGAACGCTGCCCGAACCAACTGCACGTCCGGCAACAGCAGCGCGCGCGCCCTGAGCCTTGAGCGCACTGAAATCCGGCGTGCCACTGGGCGACACATCGCCTGTCATGACTTTGAACAGGCCAGTCCCAGCCAGATCGGAAGAAATGACACTGGAGATCTGCTCACCCATTCCGGCACCGAAGCTCGGAATGACAATAGGGATAGGCGCCTGACGGGCCTGATCAACAGTAATTTCAGCTTCCCCAGCCCCACCGGCCGCAGTTCCTTGCGCAAACGCGGAAAACGGGGTTGCAAGAAGACCACCAGCCGCGGCTGTGGCACCGAGGATGGAACGGCGCGACAGCAGCGCGCTCAGAGCATCAGCTTCGGAATCGGAAATGAAGGTCATGATGATTCCTCTAGGGTTTACGGCCTGAAGACAAAACGCAGCTGATGCGTCTGGCCTAGCAGGTTGGAAGGAATGGGGAGATGGGCACAGGTCGGGCTCAGAACCGCATCCCGCGCACGCTCGGCCAGCACACGATAGGATGGGTCTGACGCCATCTTCGCTGCCGTATCCGGAGCATACTTCACAAGACGCGCCTCACCCGTTGCATCCACCGTCACAATCAGATGCGCGACAAAGCTCGCATAGTTCCGCGCTTCCGTATCTTCCGTGTAGCAACGCCGCACGGAGCCACCGATCGCCTTCTGATCCGCCATAGACAGAGACTTTGTAATGTCCCCGTTCGGCACACCGCCGCCGTCTGGCGCACCACCCTGCGGCGGGTTGGCTTTCGCCTTGGGCGCATGCGTCTGCTTCTGGTCAGACCGGAAACTGTCCAGCGTCGCCAAAAGAGAATGACTGTCCGCCTGCGTATTCTTGGACGCATTCGGCTGGGTCAGATGCGAGAACTTCGGCGTATCCGGCAGCTTGTCAGCCTTCTGTGTCTGCGGGCTCGGGGGAGCCACCATTGCAGACTTAGACGGCGGAGACGGCTTCGGCGGAGACGCAGGAACAGGCTCAGGCGACGGCTCCGTGATTTTTGGCGGAAGCTTCGTCGGCGGCAGAGGCTGAGGTTTTGTCTCAGGCGTAGGCGGAACCGGCTGCGGCGGAGGTGGTGGCGGAGGCGGTTCTTCCGTCGGCGCCTTCAGAGGAGGCGTCGGAGACGGAGGAGCCTCGTTCTTCACGGGCGCAGGCGCAGGAGCCGGCTTGGGAGCCGGATGGTCAGCCTTGATGGGATGAGTGGGAGGCCCTGCCTCCTCAAATTCCATCTGCACCGCCGGAGGCTCCGGCGGTTCAGGTGGTTTCTCGAACGGGATCCGCACAACCAGGTACAGGATAAGTGCCGCATGGACACCGACTGAACCCAGAAGCGCGTTGCGAAAGCGACGCCTGTCCGAACGACGTGGACGCACCACTGCGGTGTCCTCTTACTGGCCGCTCTGAGGCTGCTGAGCCAGCAGTGCCACATGCGTAAAGCCGCCAGACGTAATCTGTCCCATGACCTGCATCACGCGACCATAGTCGATATGTGCATCAGCCCGGACAAAGATCCGATGGTTCGGATCGTTCTGGGACTGGACCTTGAGCTGGTCCACAAGCTGCTCGGGTGTGATCGGGTCTTCCCCCAGATACAACGAACCATCGTTGCGCAGGGAAACCGTGATCGGCTTGGTGTCAGCATTGACCGGGCTGGCATCCGTCTTGGGCAGATCGACATTGACGCCACTGGTCATCATCGGCGCCGTCACCATGAAAATGATGAGCAGCACCAGCATGACGTCCACAAGCGGCGTAACGTTGATCTCAGACGCGGGGCGCCGACGACGGCCACCCATACGCCCACCTCCTCCAGCGGACATCCCCATGGATCAGGCCTTCCCGCTGGACGTCTCGTCCGCACGTTCTTCCGACTGACGGGAAAGAATGGCGGCAAATTCGGTCCCGAACGCATCCATGCGGTCCGCGAACTTGTCCAGCGAGTTGCTGATGACGTTATAGGCCACATAGGCTGGGATAGCGGTCACAAGACCGATCGCCGTTGCGAACAGAGCTTCGGAAATACCCGGAGCCACAACGGAGAGGTTGGTGTTGTGCATGGCAGCGATCGAGCCGAACGCATGCATGATACCCCAGACCGTTCCGAACAGTCCGACGAACGGCGCAACCGGGCCAATCGTGGCAAGGAAAATCACGCGGCGACCCAGACGGTCGTTTTCGCGCGAAACGGTGATGTTGATGGCACGGTCGATACGGTCCCGCACGCCACCGCGCGCCAGATCAATTCCGACAATCCGTGCCGAACGACGCCATTCGCCCATGGCAGCGCCGAACACGGCGGCCATCGGGTGAGTCGGGCGTGCGCCATCAGATTCGTAAAGGTCGTCCAGCGAACCGCCGGACCAGAAACGGTCTTCAAATTCCGTTGCTTCGCGATTGACGCGACGCATCAGAAGGATTTTTTCCGCAATGATCGCCCACACGCCTGCACTGCACAGGACGAGCCCGACCATGACCAGCTTAACGACGATGGACGCGTGCAGGAACAGGTCCAGAGGCGACAGACCGGCCGCACCGACCGCCCCAAGCGCACTCGAACTTACCTCATGATCCACTGTTCTCTCCTGTCCAGATCCTGTCCCTTACGGGTCAGGACTCTCCATTGCACTTCGTGAGGAAACAGGAAAGTGGGTCAGACCTCTCCAGCCTCGAGTTTTCGAACAGCATCACACCACCGAGGCGGAATTTTGGCAGGTTTCATGGCTTCGGCAGAAAGACACGCCAGCTCTACGTCAATGACGACGGCGGTTTCGTTGCCATTCGTGCTGTTTCGAACAGTTTGTTCAAGTTTCAACCGCGTTGGCGTCATTGCAACCAGCGCTGTCTCGATTTCCATTTCATCATCGAGTCGCAACGGCGCGCGATAACGCACCCCAACCTGCCGCACGACAAACGCCAGACCAAAATCGCGCAGAAGCTCCGTCACCGAAGCCCCTGCATCGCGCATGGCTTCACTGCGCGCACGTTCCGCAAAGCCGAGATAGCGGGCATGATAGACGATGCCACCTGCATCCGTGTCTTCGTAATAAACCCGGAAACGGATCTTATGCGTTGCCATCAGTTTCTCCGCTCATTGGCAGTGGCTCTTCAGCCTGCCGTGTCGTCGTCGAGCCCGGACAGAAGATCAACCTGGCTCGCTGGCGGGTTCAGGCCCAGATGTCTCCACCCAGCCTCACCCAACATGCGCCCCCGAGCTGTCCGCAGGATGAGCCCCTCCTGAATCAGATAAGGCTCGATGACGTCTTCCAGTGTGTCACGCGCCTCTGCCAGACCGGCAGCCAGCGTCTCGACACCCACAGGACCACCATGGTGATGCTCTGCGATACGCTGAAGATAGCGGCGGTCCATCGCATCCAGACCGCGCTCATCAACTTCAAGACGGGAAAGTGCGGCATCGGCCGTCGCGCGATCAATGATCGGCTTCTTCGCGACAAGCGCAAAATCCCGAACACGGCGCAGAAGACGGCCCGCGATACGGGGCGTGCCGCGAGAACGACGGGCAATTTCCTCTGCTCCGTCATCATTCAGATGAACCCCGAGCTTCGTGGCGCCCCGTGATACGATCGCCCGCAGTTCTTCCGGCGTGTAGAACACCAACCGCAAAGGGATACCAAAACGATCCCGAAGAGGCGTTGCCAACAAACCTGCACGGGTTGTTGCAGCTACAAGCGTGAACGGCGCCAGATCAATCCGCACCGAACGTGCTGCCGGTCCTTCCCCGATAATCAGGTCGAGCTGGAAATCTTCCATCGCCGGATAGAGAATTTCCTCGATCGCCGGCTGAAGACGATGAATTTCATCGATGAACAGCACATCACGAGGCTGAAGATTTGTCAGGATTGCCGCAAGGTCTCCAGCGCGCTGAATCACTGGCCCAGACGTCGCCCGAAATCCAACGCCCAGTTCACGCGCTACAATCTGCGCCAGCGTGGTCTTGCCCAGACCTGGCGGTCCATGCAGCAACACGTGATCCAGGGCATCCCCACGGGCCTTTGTTGCTTCGATGAAGATGGCCAGATTTTCACGGCTTGCTTTCTGCCCTGTAAAATCCGCGAGCGTTTCAGGCCGCAAGCCGCCTTCGGCAATATCGTCCGGCAGGCGTGCGGCGTCCGTTTCACGAAATTCGCTCATCGGGCGAGATCCTTCAGGCAAAGGCGAATTGCCAGATCAAGCGAGGCATTTTCGTTTTCGGCCAGAACACGACTGAGAACAGGCCAGGCCTCTGCCCGCCGAAAGCCGAGACCAGCCAGAGCCAGAAGCGCATCATTCTCGACGTTTGGCCCGGTCACTACGCCTGGCATCGGGGCGGACGCGCCACCACCGGGCATCTTGGCGACTTTGTTGCGAAGTTCGCTCAGAATTCGATCAGCTAGACGAGGGCCGACACCTGCCGCCCGCGTCAGAGAACCACGATCGCCGGCATTGATTGCCAAGAGAAGCTCACCGGGAGAGTTGGCCGAAAGGATCGCTAGCGCGACCTTGGCGCCCACACCTTGCACAATCGTCAACAGGCGGAACCACTCGCGTTCGTCCGTTGTCACGAACCCATACAGAAGGATCGCGTCTTCCCGAACGACGGTTTCGATCAGAAGACGCACAACTTCTGGAGGCTGCGGAACAGATGAGAGTGTGCGTGTTGACGCTGACACCACATAACCCACACCATTGACGTCAACGATGCAGCGCTCTCCTTCGATCTGCCCGACGAGCCCTGTAAGCTGTCCAATCACGCCATCCGCCTTCCAGCCGTTACATAGGCCGCGCTTGCACGATAATGAGCATGGCAGATCGCTACAGCCAGCGCGTCCGAAGCGTCGGCCTTGTAGATGGCGACGCCAGGCAGCAGCCGCTTCACCATCATCGTGACCTGCTCCTTCGTGGCAGACCCGGTTCCCACAACAGATTTCTTGACTGTCATAGCGCCATATTCCGCTACCGGAAGGCCTTCGTAAGCGGGCGTCAGGAGTGCCACGCCACGGGCATAACCGAGTTTGAGCGTGGAAGAGCCATTGCGGTTTACGTAAGTTTCCTCAACCGCTGCTTCGGCGGGAGCATACTCACGGATCAGATTCTGGAGTTTCCCGTGCAACTCACAGAGCCGCAGGGGAACCGATTCATGACCATCCGTCGCAATCACACCAGAGGCCACATGCTTCAGGCGGTTGCCCTCCACATCAATAATTCCCCAGCCCATGAAACGCAGGCCGGGGTCTATTCCCATCAAACGGATCAAGCGGCGAGCGCCTGCGCCACATCGTCTGGAAGATCAAAGTTGGCGTAAACAGCCTGAATATCGTCGTTATCTTCCAGAACGTCGATCAGCTTCAGAACTGTCCGGGCCTTCTCTTCATCCAGAGAAATGCTGTTTTCCGGGCGCCAGTCGAGCTTGGCGGACTGTGGCTCGCCGAAACGACCTTCAAGAGCGTCACGCACTGCGAAGAAGTTCTCCATCTCGCAGGTGATCTCGTGCCCTTCCTCGGTCAGCACGGCATTATCCGCACCAGCCTCAATGGCGGCTTCCAACATCTCGTCTTCCGAGGCGGCATCAACCGGATACGTCACAACACCCAGACGCTGGAACATGAAAGACACGGAGTTCGATTCACCCAGCGAACCGCCATGCTTGGAGAACGCTGCCCGAACTTCACCGGCCGTCCGGTTCCGGTTATCGGTCAGTCCTTCGACGATGATCGCCACGCCAGCCGGGCCGTAGCCTTCGTAGCGCACTTCCACATAGTCTTCGCCACCAGCAGCGCCAGATGCTTTCTTGATGGCACGCTCGACATTGTCTTTCGGCATATTTGCTTCACGCGCTGCGGTAACAGCAGCACGCAGACGCGGGTTGGATGCCGGGTCAGGCAGACCGGACCGCGCTGCAACCGTGATTTCACGCAGGATCTTGGCGAACTGCTTGGCGCGCTTGGCATCCTGCGCACCTTTACGGTGCATGATGTTCTTAAACTGTGAATGACCGGCCATCGGTCGCTCCTTCCTCTACGGGTGTCAGAGGCTCAGACGAGCCTGCCATGACAGTGTTTGAACTTCTGGCCCGAGCCACACGGGCAAAGCGCATTGCGCGGCGTTTCTTCATACCACTGCTGAAGCGTCGCTGCATCTGGCTCGTTAACTGAACCCGCGGCCGCCAATTGTGCCTGCGGCGCTGCAAAGCTCACAACAGGCTCTGGCTGCGTCAGTGCGGGCGCTGCTGGGGGCGCTTCAAAGCTTTCATGGTGTGCTGAGCTGTCGACCACCGGATACGGCGGGGGCTCACTCACAGCCTGGATCCGGCACATCGTCTGCGTCACACGCAGGCGCATGTCATCCAGCATCGCCGTGAACATCTGGAAGGCTTCCTGCTTGTATTCGTTCAGCGGATCCCGCTGACCATACGCACGCAGGCCGATACCCTGGCGAAGCTGATCCAGCCCATGCAGATGCTCTTTCCAGACGGCATCGAACGTGGTGAGAACAACCTGCTTCTCGATCATGCGCATGAGGTCCGGCCCCATGTTGGCCGTCCGGGCAGCCTGAGCCTTCTGGGCTTCAGCTTCCACGCGCTCGATCACGCTGTCAGCGTCCATGCCGTCTTCCTTCGCCCAGTCAGCGATCGGAAGTTCAAGATTCAGGACGCGGGAAATTTCAGCCGTGAGCCCAGCCGTATCCCAAGCCTCGGCAAAGGATTTCTCAGGAATGTGGGCGTGAACCAGATCTTCAACGGTGTGCAGGCGCAGTTCCGCAATCACACCCGACAGATCTTCGGACGACATATATTCCTTGCGCTGGGAATAAACTTCCTTGCGCTGGTCATTCATGACGTCGTCGTATTTCAGCGTGTTCTTGCGCATGTCAAAGTTACGGGCTTCAACGCGCTTCTGAGCCTTCTCGACGGCCTTGTTCAGCCAGGGGTGAACAATCGCCTCCCCTTCCTTCAAACCCATCTTCTGCATCATCGCGCCCATACGGTCGCCAGAGAAAATGCGGATCAGATCGTCTTCGAGGGACAGGAAGAAGCGGGAATTCCCCGGATCGCCCTGACGTCCCGAACGGCCACGCAACTGGTTATCAACACGACGGCTCTCATGACGCTCCGTACCGATGACATATAGCCCGCCGGATTCATGAACCGCGCCATGATTGGCTTCAACGGCTGCACGGATTTCTTCGGTGATGCGCGCACGCTCTGCGTCATCCTCGATCCCATCCGTGTAAGCATGGATCAGCATCTCGATGTTGCCGCCCAGTTTGATGTCCGTTCCACGACCCGCCATGTTCGTGGCAATCGTAATCGCACCCGGAGCACCAGCCTGCGCGATGATGCTGGCTTCTTTCTCATGATGACGCGCATTGAGCACGCTATGCTTGATGCCGCGCTGATCCAGAATGCTGGAAAGGTACTCGCTTCTTTCGATGGACGTCGTACCCACCAGGATTGGCTGCCCCTTGGCGCTCACTTCCTGGATGAGATCTGCAACGGCGTTATATTTTTCGCCCGCAGTCAGATAGACTTCATCGTCCGTATCAATCCGCTTGACGGCACGGTTCGTCGGGATTTCAACAACCGTCAGGTTATAGATTTCCGCAAACTCATCCGCCTCCGTCATGGCCGTACCCGTCATGCCGGAAAGTTTCGGATACAGGCGGAAGTAGTTCTGGAATGTGATGGATGCGAGCGTCTGGTTTTCCTGCTGGATCTCGACGTGCTCTTTCGCTTCCAGCGCCTGATGCAGACCATCGGAATAACGACGGCCATCCATCATACGTCCGGTGAATTCATCAATGATGATCACCTTGCCGTCACGGACGATGTAATCAACATCCCGCGTAAACAGCGTATAGGCGCGAAGCGACTGCTGAACGTGGTGAACGACTGCCACGTTATGAATGTCGTACAGACCACCTTCCTGCAGAACACTGTCCTGATTCAGGAGTTCTTCGATACGGTGTGAACCAGCTTCCGTCAGCGTAACACTGCGCAGCTTCTCATCCTTATCGTACGCTTCCGGCTCCAGCACCAGCTTGGCTACAACAGCATCCACCGTCCGATAAAGGTCGGAGCTGTCATCTGCCGGGCCAGAAATGATCAGGGGCGTCCGGGCTTCGTCGATCAGGATGCTATCCACCTCATCCACGATCGCGTGGTTGAACGGACGCTGCACCATATCGCCGAGCGAATATTTCATATTGTCGCGCAGATAATCGAACCCGAACTCGTTGTTCGTTCCGTAAGTAATATCTGCCGCGTAAGCTTCACGACGTTCTTCATCCCCCAGATTCGGGATGATCACGCCAGTTGTCAGGCCGAGGAAGCTGTAAAGAACAGACATTTCCTCGGCATCACGGCGGGCCAGATAATCGTTCACCGTCACAACATGCACGCCCTTGCCGGACAGCGCGTTCAGGTAAACAGCCAGCGTCGCAACAAGGGTCTTGCCCTCACCGGTCCGCATTTCCGCAATGCGACCGTCATGCAGAACCATCGCACCGATCAGCTGCACGTCAAAATGACGCTTGCCCAGAACGCGGCGGGAGGCCTCACGGCAGACGGCAAAAGCTTCAGGCAGCAGTTTATCAAGGGTTTCGCCTTGGGCGACCCGCTCCTTGAACTCTATAGTCTTGTGCTGAAGCTGCTCGTCACTGAGCCCCTGAACCGTGGGCTCCAGAGCGTTGATCTCCGGCACACGGCGCTGATACGCCTTGAGCGAACGATCATTGGCGGAGCCGAAAAGGGCGCGTGCGAGGCGTGCGAACATGCTGAACCTTGAGATGCCGAGCACCCGGCCGGAAAAGCTCTTTCCACCATCGGAAAGACCTCCCAAACCGGGCAATGACGATTTTCACGTCAGGTGGAGATAGGACCCGTGTGCCCATGGGTCAATGGAGAGGGACCAGAGAAGGCCCTCAAAATACCCATTTCCGTTACGTGACGGAATGGTAAGGGTGCGCGCACTTGCAGGGTTGAGCGGCCTTTGTCATGGTGCAGTCCATTCGGTTTTTCTTATTCTTTATGGTCCGAGGTATTTTCATGCGGCTTTCCCGCTCCACTCTCGCCTGTGCAGCTCTTCTGGCTGGCACGTCGGTTTCGGCTCCCCTCGCATTTGCTGCTCCGGCCGCACCTGCTGCAACCGCTCCGGCCCCGGCTGCTGCACCTGCTCCGAACCCGGACATGGTGATTGCAACCGTTAACGGCGAAAAAATTACCTTGGGTGACGTTCAGCAGGCTGCTGGCAACCTGCCGCCGCAGGCTCGTCAGCTTCAGCCGTCCATGCTGATCCCGCTGCTGGTCAACCAGCTCGTTGATCAGAAGGCAATCCAGATTGCCGCTGGCAAGGAAGGCCTGACCAACAAGCCTGAAGTCAAGGAAGCCATGCAGAACGCCGCCAACAGCGCGCTGCAGAATGCTTATCTTGAAACCAAGGTTGGCCCGCAGATCACGGATGCTGCCCTGCACGACTATTATCAGACGCATTACGCCAACCAGAAGCCAGAGCAGGAAGTCCACGCTCGCCACATCCTCGTGGAGACGGAAGCACAGGCCAAGGACATCATTGCCCAGCTCAACAAGGGTGCTGATTTCGCCAAGCTTGCTGGCCAGCTGTCCAAGGACAAGGGCTCCGCTGGTGCCAATGGTGGCGATCTGGGCTGGTTCAAGAAGGGCGACATGCTGCCGGCTTTCTCTGAAGCCGCTTTCTCCATGAAGCCGAACACAATCTCCCAGACGCCGGTTCACACGCAGTACGGTTACCACGTGATCCAGGTTCTGGGCTCCCGCACGGCTCCGATCCCGAGCTTTGACCAGATCCATGACCAGGTCCGTCAGGAACTGATCCGCGAGAAGGTTCGCCAGATCGTTCAGCAGGCTGAATCCCAGGTGAAGGTTGTTCACTTCGACGCACAGGGCAAGCCGGTCACGGCCGCTCCGGCACCGGCTCCAGTCAAGAAGTAAGACCATGGCAAAGCCGATCCCTGTCTCTCCGCTGGCCCGTCCTCTCCCGGACCTTTCAACGGTTGCTGGTGTTCGGCTTTCCGCCGTCGCCGCGGGCGTCCGCTATCAGGGACGAACAGACCTGATGCTCGCGGAATTTGTCCCCGGCACGATTGTTGCAGGCGTTTACACCAAGAACGCCTGCCCTGGCGCACCCATCCTGTGGTGCCGCCAGGCTCAGACAACTCCCTATGCGCGCGCTCTTCTGGTCAATGCCGGAAACGCCAACGTCTTCACAGGCCGGGCCGGAATTCAGGCCTGCGAAGACTGTGCAGACGCGGTGAGCAAGCTGCTCGACTGCCCCCCGCAGGACGTTTTTCTCTCATCGACAGGCGTCATTGGGGAAAAACTTCCACAGGACAGAATTATTGCTGCCCTGCCCGCCGCACAGGCTGGCCTCGCGGAAGATAACTGGGCACAGGCTGCCCGCGCCATCATGACGACGGACACCTTCCCCAAGGCCGCACGTCGTGACGTGACGATTGGTGGCAAGCCGGTTCGGCTTCAGGGTATTGCCAAGGGTTCTGGAATGGTCGCCCCCGACATGGCCACGATGCTGGCCTATGTCGCGACGGACGCGAAGCTTCCTCAGAATGTTCTCCAGTCCCTTCTGGCCTCTGGCTGCGCACAGAGCTTCAATTCCATCACAGTCGATTCGGACACCTCCACGTCAGACACCCTGATGCTGTTCGCAACCGGCCTGGCCGATAATCCGGCCGTTGATGACGTCAACGATCCCGCTCTCGCCGAATTTACCCTCGCCCTGAATGACCTGCTTCTGGAGCTTGCCCTGCTGGTTGTCCGGGATGGCGAAGGGGCGACGAAGCAGATCCGCGTTGAAGTCACCGGTGCTGACTCCAATCTTTCCGCACATCGCATTGCGCTCTCAATTGCCAACTCGCCACTGGTCAAAACGGCCATCGCTGGTGAAGACGCAAACTGGGGCCGTGTCGTGATGGCTGTAGGCAAGAGTGGTGAACCCGCAGACCGCGACCTTCTGTCCGTTGCCATCGGCGGAACCTGGATCGCGCGCGATGGTGGCGTTGTCGAGAACTACGATGAAGCCCCCGTCGTCGCACACATGAAGGGCCAGGACATCGAAATTACAGTCGATATGGGGCTTGATGATGGACAGGCCCGCGTGTGGACGTGTGACCTGACGCATGGCTACATCGACATCAATGGTTCTTACCGCAGCTAGAGCGATCAACACGAGAGCGGGAGCGGGGGTTGTGCAGCCCTCCGCCTCCCGTTAGCACAGGTATCGCTCCAATTGGCGGGCGCTTGGTATGAGGAAACTGTCCATGTCTGCTGCAACTCGTGTCGTTGTTCTCGGTGGCGGTGTCGGAGGTCTTGAGGCTGCTACGGCCCTTGGTCGCCGAAACAACATAGCCGTGACACTCGTTGACCGCAGCCCGGTCCATTACTGGAAGCCTTCCCTGCATGAATTTGCAGCAGGCACGATGCAGCACGACGGCAACTGTATTCCTTTCACAGAAACTGCTGGAAAATTCGGTTTCAGCTTTGTCCAGAGCCTGCCCACCGCCGTTGACCGTACCGCTCAGACAGTTACGCTCGAAAACGGGAGCGCCCTCCCCTACGACTATCTGGTTGTGGCGCTGGGTTCCCGCGCCAATGATTTTGGCATTCCAGGCATTCTCGATCATTGTCGCTTCATTGACAGCCTCAATGACGCAGACACTCTGTACTCCGAATTCCGCAAGGCCCTCCAGGCAGCACGCGCGGCTGGTCAGAAGCTGAGCCTCGGGATTGTCGGCGGTGGCGCCACGGGTGTTCAGCTCGCTGCCGAGCTTTGCAAAGCCATTGATGAAGCCCCCGGCCTTGGCCCGTCAGTTCGCAAAACGGGTCTTGATGCTGTCCTGATTGAAACCGGGCCGCGCATCCTTCCCGCCTTCCCGGAAGCCGTGTCCACGGCGGCAGCCAGCCAGCTCGAAAAGCTTGGCATTTCTGTGCGTACGGGCGCCATGGTTGTTGGCGCAGACGAGCATGGCTTTAATCTCAAGTCTGGCGAGCAGATTCCTGCGACCCTTCGGGTCTGGGCTGCCGGTGTTCGCGCCTCTGATGCCACAGGCCTCTTTGATGGCCTGGAACGCGGCCGTGCAGGGCAGCTTGGCGTGACACAGACGCTTCAGACAACTGAAGATGCCAAGATCTTTGCGATTGGCGACTGCGCCCGCATTGACGCCGCACCAGTGGCCCCAACGGCTCAGGCTGCCCGCCAGCAAGGCCAGTATGTGGGGCGCGTTTTGCCGCAGATCGTTGCGGGCCAGACACCTGCACCATTCGTCTATAATGATCGCGGCGCCGTCGTGGCCCTCGGCGATTATAACGGCTGGGGTATGCTGGATGCTAATCGCAGCTTCGGTGGCGGTCTGGTGTCTGGTCTGTTTGCGCGCCTTATTCATGAAGGGCTGTACCGCCAGCATCAGGCTGGTATCGTGGGCCTGGTAAAGACGGCTTGCACAACGGTGAAAGAGCATCTTTCTCCCGTTAAGCCAGACCTCGGCGCCTGAAATCGCCCGACAGATGTGACCGTCGGGCCGTGGCATCACCAAGTGAGCGGACATGACCGACGCACATCTGCCTTCCACGTTCGATCAGACCATGCAGCGGGTCGAAAACGTCCTGTCTGACAAGGGCTTCAAATTCCTCCAGGCGGATACCATGCGTCCGCTTCTGGAGCACGAAGGCCTGACAGACTGGGACAGTTTTGCCGCCAGCTGGAACGACCTCGGCCTTGATCTTTACATGGCCGATGGAGGCCGATACCGCCGCCGTCGCTATGCGACCTTTACGGTCAGTTCCGAAAACATCACACGCAAACCAAATCAGCCCCACTATCAGAGTCGGGATCACAACCTGCTCAATGGCGGTATCGAACGCTGGTTCGGGCCGATTGAAGACGCGATTGCCACTCATCCGGCCATGCTGGCAGCCATTCGGACAATTGGCCGATTCGCAGATGCCCTAACACCCTCCGAATCACGGCCCGAAACGTGGCATGCAGAGGTTCACCAGTTCCGGATTGAAGCCAATCCTGACAGTGAAGGGCGTCCCACCCCGGAAGGCATGCATCGCGACGGTGTGGACTGGGTGCTCGTCCTGATGATCGGCCGCCACAACGTTGAGCAGGGTGTGACGACAATCCATGATGACCAGAAAGATCTTCTGGGCTCATTCACCCTGACCAAGCCATTTGATGCCGCGATCGTGGACGATCATCGCGTTTACCATGGCGTTACAGCCGTCACCCCACAGGATGCAGACAAACCTGCCTATCGTGATGTGCTGGTTATCACCCTTCGCCACGAATAAACCTGAAATCTCCGATGGATCGACAGGCTTAATTCCGTGTTAAGAATAACATCATGACGATCCAGCAGATTCTTTCCCGTATCCGGCTTCGCCATCTGGCGCTGCTCACAGTCTCAGCCCTCTCGGTCGCCGCTACGGTGAGCGCTGCGACAACGCATCACCGGACGCATCACACGCGTCAGGCAAATGCCGTCAGCGCAGGGGCCGCACCAGTCATCCTGTCTGCCCATCCCGGCACGCAGTTGGATATCGATGCCCGCAAACTGAACACGGACGATCTGGAAGATGCCGCCAAGCATCACGATCAGCCGGTCGTGCTCGTCGGCTCTGCCCCGCTCTCTGCTGGCAAGAATGACGAAGCCCTGTTCGTTCAGCTTCAGTCAGCCCGTCTCTGCGGATCTGCTGGCTGCACCACATCCGTCTATCTGCGCCACAACGACAGCTGGAAAACAGTTCTGGATTCCGTGAACGGCGATATTTCCGTTCTCCCCACACGCCATAAAGGCATGCATGATCTTCTGGTCGGCAAGAACGACAAGTGGATCTGGGACGGCAACGAGTATCAGGACACGCTCAGCGCGCCACCCATGCCCAAAATGAACGGGCCGAACTGACAATTTTCAGGAAAGTCTGGAGCGGGTGAAGGGAATCGAACCCTCGTATGCAGCTTGGGAAGCTGCCGTTCTACCATTGAACTACACCCGCGACGTCGCTGCTTATATCCCCCCCTTCGCGCCTCTGCAATCCATGCCGAAGGGGTGTTGACGCAAAACCACTCCTCGGCCCATAGTCCGCTCGTGGAATGGTCATAAAGACCGTTTCATCCTCGTGATTTGAGCGGCCGGCTTGCGGCGAGGATAAATAACTGCGCTAAAGAGGCCCTGCGGTTTTCCATCCAAGATTTCCCAGGACTTCCACGGCCCGCCACATGCTTTCCGCCTATCCGGGTGGAAACCTTATGGAGGGACTGATCTATGTCTTCAGAAAACTGGCGTACTGCCACCCGTCTCCTGCACGACGCACCGAACCGCACTGAATTCGGTGAAACGTCCGAAGCCATCTTCCTGACATCGGGCTTTGTCTACGACAGCGCCGAACAGGCTGCAGCGACGTTTACGGGTGACGTTGAGCACTTCCAGTATTCCCGCTTCGGCAACCCCACTGTCGACACGCTTCAGGAGCGCCTCGCCCTTCTCGAAGGTGCGGAAGCCTGCATCGCGACCTCTACAGGCATGGGTGCCGTTTCTTCGGCTCTTCTGGCCCATGTGAAAACCGGGGAGCGCGTCGTCGCATCCCGTGCCATCTTTGGGTCTTGTTACTGGATCGTCACCAGCCTGCTGCCGCGCTACGGCATTGAGACGGAGCTGGTCGATGGTGATGACTATGAGGCATGGGAGCGCGCGCTGTCCCGCCCGACAGCCGCTGTTCTGATCGAAAGCCCGTCCAACCCAATGCTGGACGTTCTAGATATCCAGCGCATCGCAGACCTTGCTCACAAGGCAGGCGCGCTGCTGATGGTGGACAATGTGTTCGCATCCCCCATCGGACAGTCTCCCCTTAAGCTCGGTGCTGACGTCGTGCTGTATTCCTGCACGAAGCACATTGATGGTCAGGGCCGTGTCCTAGGTGGCGCTGTTTTGGGCAGCGACAAATGGATCAAGGAGACCCTCCAGCCCTTCACCCGCAACACGGGTAACGCGCTGTCTCCGTTCAATGCATGGGTACTGCTGAAGGGGCTGGAAACTCTCAAGCTCCGGACCGAAGCCATGGCACGCAATGCTGCAGATGTCGCAGATGCGCTCGCTGGCCTGCCGGGCATTGTGAATGTCCGCTATCCAGGCCGTAGCGATCATCCGCAGCATGAACTCGCTCAGAAGCAAATGAGCAACGGTGGATCTCTCGTCGCTTTCGAAGTCGAGAACGGCAAGGCCGGCGCTTTCGCATGCCTCAACGCCTTCGGCCTCATCGCAATTTCCAACAACCTGGGTGACGCCCGCAGTCTGGCCACGCATCCGGCAACCACGACGCATATGCGTGTTGGCGAAGATGAACGCGCACGTCTGGGCATCACCGACGGCGTGATTCGTCTTTCCGTTGGTCTGGAAGATGCAGCCGATCTGATTGCAGACGTCACCGCCGGTGCCGCTGCTGCTCACGCTGCAAAATAAGTTTTCCTGACAAAGGCGCGGGATGACATTAGAATGGCGTTATGCCTGACAAGTCATCCCAACCCCATCTCCTGGCTGATCCTGAAGCGGCAATGGCCGAAGCCATGGAAAACGCCCCCCGTTTCAGCCAGATAACGGACGACGTGACCGTAACCGTCCGCACGTTCTGGCTGGACGACCAGTCCCAGCCGGAAGACCACCGTTTTGCGTGGGCGTATCATATCTGCATTGAAAATGGTCGGAAGGACACCTTCCAGCTGATTTCCCGGAGCTGGGAAATTGTGGATGGCCTCGGACGGACTGAGCACGTTCACGGAGATGGCGTTGTTGGAGAACAGCCCATCATCGGTTCGAAAGACCAGTATGATTATACGTCTGGCGCCATGCTCACCACACCGAGCGGTTTCATGCGCGGCACGTACCACATGCTCGAGCCGGTTTCAGGCCAGCGCTTTGACGTGCATATCCCCACGTTCAGCCTCGACAGCCCCCACGAAGCCGGGCTGCTGCACTAACTCCTGACACCTACCCTTGACGTTGCGCGCCCGGCAGCCCATTCCTGCGCGCATGCGTATTGCTGCCCTTCTTCTCGCCGCCGGTCGTGGCCGGCGCTTTGCAGCTGGCTCGCCCGAGGGTGAGGGCTCCAGCAAGCAATTCCGGATGCTGCGGGGAAAACCCGTCATCCGCCGTGCCGCTGAAGCTCTGCTTCCACACGTGGACATCCTGCTTCCCGTAGGAGATGACCCACTACTAGCTGACAGTCTGGCCGGGCTGAATGTTCTGCCGCCCGTATCAGGCGGTGCAGAACGTCATGACAGCGTACGCAACGGACTGGAGACGCTCGCCAATCTGGCAGAGCCTCCGGATCTCGTGCTTGTCCATGACGGCGCACGCCCCTGCGTGCCGCCCGAGGTGGTTCAGAACGTCATTGAAGCGCTGAAGGCCCATGCCGGTGTTATCCCTGCCGTTGCGGTCAGCGATACGATCAAGAAAGTGGAAAACGGTATCATTGTCGATACCGTCTCCCGTGAAGGCCTGTGGCGCGCACAGACCCCGCAGGGCTTTCACTTCCCGACCCTGCTCGAACTTCACCGAACCCAACGTGATGCCCGCACGGATGATGCCGCATTGCTGGAACATGCAGGCCATCCGGTCGCAATCGTTCAGGGCTCGGACAACAATATCAAACTGACAGTTGCGGAGGATCTGATGCGTCTTGAAGGTGTAATCGACGGTAACCTGCTGCCCCGCGTTGGGCTTGGCTATGACGTCCACGCATTCGAGGAAGGCCGCAAGCTGATCCTCTGCGGTATTGAAGTTCCCCATACGAAGGGTCTGGCCGGTCATTCAGATGCCGATGTCGGCATCCATACGCTCTGTGACGCCATTTATGGCGCGCTGGCTGAGGGCGACATTGGCCGTCATTTCCCACCAACGGACAACGAGTGGAAGGATATGGATTCCGCCCGCTTCCTCATCCACGCTGGCGAACGTATCCGTGCCCGTGGCGGCTTCCTTGTCAACGCGGACATCACTCTGATCTGCGAACGCCCGAAAATCGGCCCTCATGCCAAGGCGATGCAGGATCGTCTGGCAGAGCTGCTACAGGTGAATGTCAGCCGCATCTCCGTGAAGGCCACCACATCGGAACGCCTTGGCTTCACAGGCCGTGAGGAAGGGATTGCAGCAACAGCTGCCGTCAGCATTATGGTGCCGGATAACGGAGACGCCTGAGCGTCCGAGTTTACTGTCGAGGAAAATTCCAGAGCCCATTCTTCATAGCGGAGAGTGGGCTTTTTTCTTGTCGCACCAACAAAAGCGACAGGCCTGACAGGTTCTCAGGCCCAGTTCATGGCGCTTTAACCGTGGATAGCGCAGACCACGACAATAATCGGCGTAGCGGCAAGCAGAAACCATGCCCCCATGGAGCACTTTGCTACAAGACGTTTACCCATGTGACGCATGGGACGACTGACGGATACCGACATATCTTCCTCGACTCTGACATTGCAGGACAGAGCGGAAACTGCGCCATAACTCCCTGTGGAAGCCAGTCACTAATCATCTCGTTCTGTCACAGCGCCAGATGCGCCCCGATTATGGCAAGATCATGCCCTAAACCGGGAAATCAGGTGTTTCGGGCCAACTTTAGAAACTGAACGGTTTCCGCAGCATCTTTTTGCCGAATTGCCATAATGCGAATCAGCTCATCGTCCTGTCCCCAGACCAGAAGCTGCTGCCGTTCGTCAGCATTTGCGACAAAAACCGCCTCTTCCAAGCTGATCGCGCCGTAAAGCAGTGCCAGAGACAGCAGAAGGCTTCCAAAGCACTGTGTCAGCACCCCTAGGGCCGCGAGCTCCGTTTCTCCCTGCCGGGATAACAGACGCTCCAGCCCCGTCACGTAATCGCCAGACTGCGTTACCGGCATAAGCCCGTCTGTTACTTCCGGACGAATACCCTGCGTCGCCAGCCAGGCAAAGACACGCTCGACCGTCGAATCGGCAGGTCCTTTGCGATAGCAGAGCCCGTCATCCAGCCCCAATCGTAGAAGCGCTTCCCGAGCCTCAATCAGACCCGGGCGAATCCGCTCGATCATGGTTCCGGCAATGCGGGTCATGGAGAGCTGTTCAGGCGTAAAGGAGGCACCCTTTGGAATAGCCTCCCATTCTGCCACAATCGCCTGCGCCAAGGACTGCGAGGCAACAGCCAGTACAGTTCCCTGAGGAAGCCGGATGGGCCGCCCGTCCAACTCAGGAGAGAATAATCCGTCGCGCTCCCCGACTGAAACGCTCTGCCAGAATCGTTTGCGGCTGCTCAATGGAGAACTCCCAGCGCGCGCAGAATGTCACCCGCTTTGTTGTGATGATGAGACTGCTCGGACGGCGGCGGTCCAGCCTGCCCTTCACGGGCAGCCGAAAGCGCGGCTGTGCAGGGATCAGCCGGGGCTTCCCCACCAATCGAAAGCTGGAATCTGCCACCGGCATCCCTGTCCTGCTTCGCCTGTGGCGCAGACAAGGTGCCCGTTACGATAACAGGGGTGGAAGCCCCGGCACCTTCGAAGTCGATACTCGGCACGAGATGCAACTGGAGTTCCTGTGATCCCAGACGGACCTCACCATGCCCCGCCGTAGAGAACCGGCCAGACTGGAGCCCAATCGTGTCCAGCGTGGCCGTATCGTTGGCAAGCGCCATGTGCAGACCGATACAACGCAGCGGCCGCACTCCGCTTCCCAGAAGGGAATCCGCGCCTGGGCCAGCAATGCGGCCCAGGATCTGGCTGTCCACTTTCCCGTCCACCATGGAGACGCCCAGATGCCCGCTCAAAGACTGCCGGAGATCCTCAGCCGTCTGGCCCTGACCCGACACTTCCCCCACAAGCTGGACTGGCCCCTGAAGCAGCAATGGCAGCCCCAGTCCCTCTTCCAGAAGACCGATCGGGAGTACCAATGGCTGGAACGTCAAATGAGTTGTGACCGGTAGATGGGATGCATCCAGATCCGCCTGTCCCGACAGGGTCAGCCCTTGGCCTTGTCCGGAAATCGGCTCAAGGCGCAGATGACCGTCTGACAGGGTCAGGTGCGTGGCCAGGTTGGTGTAGTCATGTCCATAGAACACAACCCGGTCGAGAGTCAGATGAAGGTCAAGGTCCTGGGCTCGCAGACGCTTGACCCATGAAGGCACAGCCGCGTTTTCCACAACACCTGCGTCAGACACGGCGGGAACAGAAGACTGATCCTGCATCTGAACAGGCTGTGTCGCTGCTTTTTCTACGGTTCCCGTCGCTCCCGGAATGGTCGCAGGTGGAGCTTTCGCAGGCTGCTGAGCAGTTGCTTTCACATCCTTCAGCCAGACATCTCTCAGCGCATCCAGATCAAGCTGGGTTGCATGCAGATGCCCGTTGAGGAGCGGCGTAGAGTTTTCATCAGTCAGAAGATGAAGAGCGCCATCGAAGTCTGCCTCGCGGCTCTTGAAAGCCATATCATCCAGCGTGGCTTCGCTCAGCCCTTTAGTGCTGACCGTGCCCTGAAGCGAAACGTCATGCAAAAGAACGCACGGCAGGTGAAGCGCTTTAGCCCCGCCCTGCACCACGAGATGACTTTTCTCGGCTCCCACCGTGCCGGAGACCGTTACTTTGGCATCATCCTGAGCATTAATGGGCGGCGTCGCGCCTTCAACATTCAACGCGGTGGACAGAGATAGCGGCATGGACCGCAGTTCAGCCTCAACAGGCACTTCCGTACGGAAATGATCACGTCTTGCGAGATCAACCTGTTCAAGAGTCCCGGCTTTACCAAGGATTCTCCAGCCCGTATCGCGCCACAGCACATCTGCGGCAACCGAAAGCGGCGCAGATGCTGCATCAGCATCAAGGTGCAGATTACTGACCGCTGTTCCACGAACCGTCAGACCCGCAACATGCAGATGGATGCGGCTGGGTGCCAGACTCGCCAGTAAGGCCTGTGCCTTCTCGGTCCAGGTCGCATTCGCCACTTGCCCGGCATCACCCTGCACCGTGATGTCTCCACCCAGTCCACGCATGTCAGGCAGGCTGGCATGGGGAAACAGGCGATGAGCATCCTGCAGATTAGGCCATTCTCCCTGCGCAGTCAGAACGAGGCCGCGCAGATTCGATGCATCATGAATCTGACCGTCCACATTCAGCCAGTCGCGCTTGGCATCCGTTCCAAGCGTCGAACCCAGACTGAAAGTCCATGGCTTTGCGCCAGAGCGCAGAAGGGCCAGATCACCCACATGCCCCTGCACCGTGAAGGGGGTTCCGCCGTGGCTCCCCTGCAAATTGATCCAAGGGCTTTGGCTTCGCAGACCAGCCAGATCCATCGTGCCAATCTGGAAGCTACCGCTCATCTTCTGAGCCTGATCGCGCCAGTTCACTGTGCTGTTCGTCAGGTGCAGTGCATCCAGAGAAAGATCCCAGTGAGCCTGCACGCGCTCACCAACATGCTGTCGAACCGGCAACGGGGCCTCTGCGCCGCCTGCGTCTGAACGCGATGGCTGACTGAACGTCCAGTTGGCATTCCCGTCCGCATCGCGCTCCAGGGAGAGCGTGGCGCCATCCACTACGAAATCCTGAAAGCGGACCTCGCGGTGAAGAAGCGCCAGAACGGAAAGACCTGCATGCACGGTCCTGGCCTGAAACACCGGAGCCTGGCCCGGGCGCTGCAACACCAGATTGCGCGCCTCGAAAGACGGCCATGGCAGGATCTGGATGGTGGAGCTTTTCACCACCATCGAAAGGCCCGTCTCTTTTTTCAGAGCCTCGGCCACACGCTGGCGCAGCGCATCCTGATCAATCAGCTCATGTGCAGCAATGCTGACGCCCACGAAGGCAACGATGACCCCGATGAGCGCGCCAGTGAGTTTCCTCATTTTGCAGGCCCTCTGCTTCCCTTGATGCGCTTCGGCGCAGGTGTATCGCCCGGCACGAACCCAAGTGAACGGAACGTTTCACGCATATGCGGCGGCAGTGGTGCCGTCACGATCAGACGACCACCGGCCGGATGCGGAATATCCAGCTGACGGGCATGCAGATGCAGCTTGTCGATAAAGCCTTCCGGATGAGCCGTTTTCCCACCGTAGCGCGGATCACCCACAATCGGCGTGCCCAGAGACTCACAATGCACACGAAGCTGATGCGTCCGTCCTGTCAGTGGAGACAGGCCGAGCCAGGAGAACTTCTTTCCCGCAGCGTCGATCGTTTCGTATTCGCTCTTGGCAGAAACCGCATCTTCTTCACCGCGGGATGCCGCCACGACAAGCGCAGCACCGCCTGCACCGATCTTGGCCAGAGGCTGGTCAATAATCCCAGACGCCTGCGCCGGACGGCCGACAACAATCGCCCAGTAGGTCTTGCCAACATCACGCCCACGGAATGCTGCTGCCAGTTTGGCAGCGACACCAGGCGTACGCGCAATCAGGAGAATACCAGACGTATCCCGGTCAATCCGGTGCACAAGGCGCGGACGGTCTTCGTCTTCCTTGCGCAAGCCGTCCAGCATCATGTCCACATGCTTGGTGATACCCGGGCCACCTTGCGTAGCCAGACCGGATGGCTTGTCCAGCACCAGAAGATGATCATCCTGATAGATCACCATCTTCTCGATTTCGCGCACCAGCATCGGATCTGGCGGCGGCAGCGGGGCCTGACGGGTCATGTCCGGCAGCGGCGGAATACGCACGCTCTGCCCAGGAGCAAGACGTGCGTTACTCTGGACCCGGCCACCATCAACGCGGATCTGGCCTTTACGGCACAGCTTCTGGAGCGCGCCCTGAGTGAGATTGGGGTAGTGACGTCTGAACCAGCGATCGAGGCGCAGATCGGCTTCGTCTTCGGTTACAATGCGGTTGGAAACTTTCATGGATCGCGGGATGCCCTTTTGGCGGCCCGTATGTCCAGAAGTTTTCTGATACGGCCCTCGTAACCCCGGTCTGTCGGCTGATAGAGCGAGACCCGCTCCATGCCCTCCGGGAAATAATTCTGTCCCGAAAATGCGTCTTCGGAATCATGGTCGTACTCGTAGCCCTTCCCGTAGCCAATGTCTTTCATCAACGTTGTCGGGGCATTGAGAATATGAGACGGCGGCATGCGGCTTCCCGTCTCACGGGCCAGCTTCCGCGCAGCCTTGTAAGCCATATACACCGCATTCGACTTGGGCGCCGTCGCCAGATGAACCACGACCTGCGCCAGAGCCAGCTCACCTTCCGGCGATCCCAGCCGCTCGTAAGTCTGCCAGGCGGCTACGGCCATCGGTAGAGCGTTCGGGTCCGCCTGCCCGACGTCTTCCGCTGCAAACCGGGTCAGGCGTCGGGCAATATACCGCGGATCTTCGCCACCTTCGAGCATCCGGGCGAACCAGTACAGCCCTGCATCCGGATCACTCCCCCGCAGGGATTTGTGCAGTGCAGAAATGAGATTGTAATGCTCTTCCCGGTCACGGTCATACAGAATGGCCCGTCGGGACAGGATAGCCGCCAGATCTTTCGGGGTCAGTTCCCTGTCAGGGTCCAGAACAACCAGCTGCTCCACCATGTTCAACAGGTAGCGTCCGTCGCCATCCGCCATTGCCCGAAGGCTGGCACGCGCTTCTCGATCCAGCGGCAGGCGATGGCCTACGTCTTTTTCCGCATGCGTCAGCAACGCTTCCAGACTGGCATCGTCCAACCGGTTTAGCACCAGAACCTGACATCGGGATAAAAGCGCGGCGTTCAGTGCAAAAGATGGATTCTCTGTCGTCGCCCCAACCAGAACGACCGTCCCGCGCTCGACATACGGCAGGAATCCATCCTGCTGCGCCCGGTTGAACCGATGGATTTCATCCACGAAAAGCAACGTGCCACGGCCTGTTACTTCCTGGCGCCGATCCGCCTCTTCAAAGGCTTTGCGTAGTTCAGCCACACCCGAAAAAACAGCCGAAATCTGTGCATAATGAAGATTGGCTTTGCCTGCCAGCAGGCGAGCAATGGTCGTTTTGCCGCAGCCGGGCCCACCCCACAGAATGAGGCTGGACAATGTGCCCCGCGCAAGCATTCGCGTCAGAGTACCTTCTGGCCCCAGCAGATGATCCTGGCCGCGCACCTCTTCCAGTGATTTCGGGCGCAGACGATCTGCGAGGGGCTGCGTTCGTGAAGGCGGACGAGCGGGTATTTTTGGAGCCTCAATAGGGCGGGGCAGTGAAGGCTGCCGAGCAGACTGCGTGTTCCCACGGGACGGCGGCTCGCGTTCCGCAGGTCCGGGATTTGTCCCGAACAGATCTGTCATGTCCGCCATGGCTGCCTCCTGATACGGGAACGATCATAGAACTCCCGTACATATTTCGGAACAGCTGTGACTTTAAGAAAGAGCGCCTACTGGAGAATTTTCCGTAAAGCTCCAGGAAGAAGCATGGAAAGCGGATTGACGGTCAACTCAGGCTGACCAACAACACCCGTCACATCAAATGTCGCGGCCAAGACACCGCCGCCCTTCTCTGGCGCCAGAATATGCCCGATCCCCGGTAGTTTCCCCGGCAGCGCGTTCAGGCCAAAGAGCGGCACAATAGTGCCATGCAGAGCCAACGCTGACGTATCCAGATCCACCGGCCCTTCTACAGTGGCGCCAAGCGCCTGATTCCCGATTGTTCCATCGCGCAGAACGAGCTTTCGCCCTTCCAGAGCAATCTTCGTGGACACGTGGCTTACGCTGAAACGATCCGTGCGGCTTTGCGACCAGTGAAGCGGGGAAAGATCGGAAACGGCCGTCAGGGTAAAGGGCGGCTGCAGGAACTGGAACGGCCCGATTTCCAGCTGCCCCCGGAAGGGTGGAAGTCCCAGCCCAAGGCCTGACGTGCCAGCTTTCTCGCGCAGGAAATTCCCATCCAGATGTGCCGCGCCGCCGCCGATCCGATCATATAAGCCCAGCTCCTTCAGCAGTGCTCCCAGATTGTCCACATCCAGAACGAAGGGCTGCCTCCGGCCTGTATCTGCCAGAACGGCTCTCACACGCGACGGAGCATCCAGTGCAAATCGTCCGGATGTCAGGCTGCCATTCCGCAGCTCAATATGCGACACGACGCCTCCCACCAGCCCTTTAGGACCAAAATAGACCCGCGGGGCGTGCAGATCGATGGACCAGGCGTCTCCGACACCGGAGGTCTTGTCGGCGGCAGGGCTCCCTGCTTCGCGTGACGCAGCTTCTGCCGCATCCCGGGCAGCCTTGCGCGAGGCCGGATCGAAGAGTGGCGCAAGATCCAGCGGATCAGCATCCAGAGCGATCTGAATGGGAGCGGACGGCTCCCTCGGTAAGGTAATCTGGGCGTCACCTTCGCTTCGGCCCAGACGGAATCCTTCAATAATGATGCTGCTTAAACGTCCAGCCTGCGTTACGCCGCGACCTGCAACAGAAAGCGTCTGACCATGCGCCTGCAACCCATCCAGCGCCACCATGTCATGGCCCCGAAAGCCAATATGGGCAGACGCGACAGCTGCCTCATCTTCAGGCTTGGTCCAGACCGGAACAGTAATTCCGGCCTTCTCCATGTTCAGGGAAAGAGCAAGATCTGCAAGCGTATCAGCATGCTCAATATAATGCGCTGAAAGCGTGGCCTGCCCCGTGAACAAACCCGCCGGCACAAGATGCGATTTCACTGCAGACAGCGGATCCAGAAGCGCCGTTGCACGAATATCCTGCAACACACGCCCCGGCGACCCCTGCTGGAAATTTTCATCCAGCGCAACATGGACAGGAATGCCCGACAACCGCCCATCCCCTGTCAGGTTCAGGCCGTTTTCCGTCGCCCCGAGTGTGCCGGACGCTCCATCAACAGGCCGCCCCATCAGAACATTCCCCAGATGCACGTTGGCAAACGAGGCTTTGGCCTGAACGTGAATGTCACTGTTTTTGAGACGCGCCGTCAGCGGCAGCGTCAGCCGAGCTTCCGCATCAATAGTCCCGGAAGGCTCCGTGAACGGAAGCGGATGCCGTGACAGAAGATGCAGCCTGGGGTGAGAGAGAATATCCCGAAAAGCTGCGACCGATCCCTGAAGATGGGTTTTGATGTCCCCTGTCGTCGGACCTTTCTCGTACAGATTGCCAATGCGCACCTGACCGTCAGGGATGTTAATGATTCCATCTGGCGTGGCCTGCTGACCATGCTCCAGATCAAGAACCAGCGTATCAAATCCATCAAACCCGAGACGTGCATCAATACCCGTCGCGGGCGGCACAGGCCGCAGCCAGTGCACGGTCAGGTCATGGCCCAGCAACTGGCCATCCATGCTGGTGGGGAGGATGTGCGACAGCCCATCGCTCGTATGAAGATGGGTTCGGACCATCAGGTCCCGTCCCTGCCCGCTGGTGATGTTAGCAGCGATCCATTTCCGCCCGCCCCTGATGATACCAGCAGGCCAAACGCTTCCGAGCGTCGCAAAATCAAACCCATCAAGACTGGCCGTCGCATCTCCATCCAGCACATGAATATGCTGGAGATCATTGACGGTCAGATCAGCGGTCGCATGAAGGTGCGTCAGGGCATTATTGGTATCAGCAAGCGTCAGCGAACAGTCAGGAACGGAAAGTCTTGCGGCCCCCTCTGTGCCAGGTTTTGCCATAACCAGATGAAGGGATGCCTTGCCGTCACGCAGATCAACGGGCAGCGCTTCTTTCTGCGCAACATGCCCGGCTCCAAGCGCAACCTGCATCTCAATGCTGGCGGGAAGCTCTCCCATGCCATGAGGCACGACGTGAATGTCCGCGCCAACGGTCAGCGGGACATCCCATGCCGCCAGAGCCGGGGCAAACATACTTAACCCGGACGGTCGGAACGTCGTGGACGTCAAATGCCACTGACCAGTGGTCGCGGAGGTCTGTCCGCCTTTTGCCGTCAGAAGTGTCTGGAATGACCCAACGCGCACGGAACTGCGCCACCAACCATTCCATAGGTAATCATGAGACGCAGCAGCGACTTTCAGCCGCTGCCCGTGCGCTTCGATCGGTCCCAATAGCAGTCGTTGTCCATTGGGAAGCCCCAGCAGCGTAATGCTGACGTTCTTGAGGTCCAGGGCCGCCAGTCGGTCCATCTGTGTCGGAACACCACGGCCGCCGTGTTTCTGGGATGGCAGATCCAGATCGACATCACCGTTTGGCTGACGACGCAGAACCAGCGTGACATCCTGCAGGCGCAATCTGCGTGGGGCGATGATGCCCTGCAGAAGCGGGGCAAGTGCCAGAACCGTATCGGCCTCACCAGCCTGTTCGGCAGGCGTGCCATCCAGCCGGGCAACCGTCAGCCCGCGCGCTTCAAGCATCAGTCCCGCAGAAATACCGGCGGAGCTTGGTTGCCACTGAACACGCAGCCGGGACCAAGAGAGGCGCCCGGCGGGATGCCCCGGCTTTTTGCCTGCGACAACAGACACCGGTTCAATGAGACGTGAAACTGCTGTGATATCGACCGGCCCATGCGCCAACTTCCACAACAGGACAGCCGACAGCGCGCCGGCCATGGCGACAGGAGCGACAAAGGCAATGCAGGCCCACCGTGCAACATGCAGATGACGGGACAAATGAAACGGGCCAGGTGTGTAAGGATCAGGCAGGGCCATGACTGGTATGCCGGGAAGCCTCCGGCGTTCTCCCTGTCTGTGAAAGAGATGGCTGGAGAGGCTCTCAGGCCCCTGAGGTCAGGCTCCGGAACGCTTCTGCCACAAGGGCAGAGTGCTCAGCAGGCTTAACTTTGCGCCAGATGTGACGGATTACGCCGCTCCCATCCACAAGAAAGGAACTGCGTTCCACACCCATGTAGGTGCGGCCATACATGGATTTCTCAACCCACGTGCCATAGGCCTCAGCCACCACATGGTCTTCATCCGACGCCAACGGGAACGTCAGTGAGTACTTTGCAGCGAAGCGCTCGATTTTCGAGACGGCGTCCGGGCTGACACCGATAATGGTGAGGCCTTCACTGTCAAAAGACGGCAGGTTCTCCTGAATGGAGCAGGCCTGCGTCGTACAGCCGGGCGTGTCAGCCTTCGGATAGAAATAAAGCAGATACGGCTTACCCTTCAGCGCATCGCTGCTGACGGTACCGCCTCCCGAGACGGGAAGCGAAAACGCAGGGGCCTGGTCGCCCACCTGAAGAGCATGATCTGTCATAGGCACCATGATTGCCTGACACCCTTCGCCCGATCAAGGCGGACGAAGGGTAAAAAGGGCTCAGTATTGCGGATAAACCACAACTGGCGGCGGCGGAGCATAAACGACCGGCGGCGGTGGCGCATAAACCACACGTGGCGGCGGGGCATAGACGACCGGCGGTGGTGGCGGACCATAAGAATTGCTCAGCATAGCGCCACCAACGGCACCGATTGCCAGACCGCCTAAAATGCCACCGACGACGGCACCGGTATTTCCACGATGACCGCCACGATGCCAGCCCGGTCCCGGGCCATAATATCCACGCCCTGGGCCACCATATCCGGGGCCGCCATATCCGGGGCCGCCATATCCGCCATGCCAATGAGCTTCAGCGGCGGGAACTACGGCATTCGGGGCAACTACTGCCGTGCCGATCAGCAGGGGCGCAGCCAGAAGGACTGCACGGGTGATGCGACGCATGGCAAATCTCCTCATTACGTCAGACGGGGGATCAGAAGAGATCCTGTCCGTCCTGTGAGAAGAAATCTGCCACACGAAAATGGCAGGAAAAGGCAACAATCATGGCAAGATTTTCTCAAATTATGACTATTGCCCGCCCCTCTCAGTGCTTCGGGTCAATCCGGTGATAGCCGGCTGGTGGATCAAAGAGTTCTGCTGGCTGAGACGATCGATTTACCGAGGCAGCCTGCACCACAAGCCGTCCGCTCTGGGTCGCGCCGAGCAGCAGACCATCCGCAGTGTAGCAGAAGTCTGTGGGCTTGTTGTCGGTGTCCGCGGCTTCCCAGATGACACACGGCTCCCCGGCAATTGTGGCCGGACCGACCTGTTTCCACGCCCCTGGCGCAGGTGTTCCCGGAGCGGAAAACGATTCGCCCGGTGCCTCGGTAACCGTGGCAGTTTTCAGAGCCGTATCCAGAACCATCAGACGATGAAGCCGGTAATCCGTCAGCATGACCGTTGCGGCCCCTTCCGGATCAACGCGCTGACGCCACATCTGCGAGTTCCAGCGCATCCGCTGGTGCAGATGCTGCCCTCCCGGCCCCACCATGACGTAATCGATATCCGCATCGTGCATCGGTGTGACAAAGGGGGCCGTCATGGTGTCAGCAGCGTTCGCTGCGCCGACTACGAGAACAGCCAAGGTAAAGGCGGCGACCAGAGAAATACGCTTCATTCTTTCATGCCACCGTTTACTGGTCCGCTTGGCGGCTGATCAGGCGATGAGACCGTTCCGTCGCCAGCAGAATCATTAGGAACAGATGGCTGGGTTGTATCCTGCGAAGGCGCAACCTGCCCTGGCAAAAGCGTTGGAGCCGCAGGACCTGACGTTTCCGCAGGAGTACCTTCTGCCGCAATATGACCCGGCGTCTGCACACTGGAATCGCCCGCAGCGCCACCTTCCGGCACAGGAGATGGCGTTAGTGTGTTCGCCTGATTGCCGGCTCCCCCCTGACGGCGAGACGCTGTGCGGGGTGTAATTTCCTGGAAACCAGCCGGGGGCTGGAACGTCGCGGTAGGGAGATCCCCATAGGACAGGCTTACAGCGCGGATAGAGCCCGAGGCACCATCGGCATCCACACCATCCTCGGCAAGAATGACACCATCGTCAGTCACGCAGGCCGAAGCTTTGCCATGGGCTGTCTGGATATCCCAATGATCACAAACGGCCCCGGCAATCGTCTCTTTACCGCCCTTGGTGTACTTCATGCCCAGATCCAGCATGAAGGGATTATGCAGTCCGTGCTGGGGACGAATATGTGCGTACAGTTTGCGCGGCACCATTACGAGCGTCACGACCTGCCCCGGCCGGTCCAGAATCGTGATGCCTTGCCCATCCGCTGAGTCGATCCGCAGCAGATCACCCGAGCCTGAGAAATAGACCTTCACATCGCCGCCCTGAGAGGCCGGAGCAGACAGGTGATAGGTCACGGTCGCATCACGCGCGGGCGCCAGTCTCGGATGGTCATCAGCGAGAGCCGATCCGCCACTGCCTGCAAGAAGCAGGCCAATGAGAAGAGCAGACTGATGCCGCCGGAGGAATGAAATCATCAGGATTCTCCTGGATGTGGGCGCAGAGACGCGATGTCATCGCGCAGGGCGTGCAGACTGAAATCATCCGGCCAGATGGTACGGACAGTCAAAGCCTGGTTCAGCAGCGCCAGATAATCTGCCGCCGGGATACCGATGCCCCCAAGCGTTGTCAGATGGGGAGTGGTATATTGCGTATCCAGAAGGCGATACCCTCCCTTTCGCAATCCTGCAACGAGATGAACCAATGCAATCTTGGAAACATCGCGCTGGCGGGAAAACATGCTCTCCCCGAAAAATGCTCCGCCGAGGGCAACGCCATACAGCCCCCCGACCAGGCCGCCTTCGTCCCAGACTTCGATCGAATGCGCAAAACCACGCTGATGCAGAGCGCCATAGAGGTCACAGATTTTTGGGCTGATCCACGTCTCTTCCCGGCCCGGCGCAGGGTCTGCACAGGCCAACATGACATCTCCAAAGGCCCGATCCGATGTAACCTGAACCTTGCCGGACCGGATCGTACGCATCAGTTTTCGGGGAACAATCATTGCGTCGAGCGGAAGTACTCCACGCTCCTCTGGAAAATACCAGCTGAGCTCATCACTGTCCCGATCAGGGGCCATCGGGAAAATCCCCGAGGCGTAAGCATCCAACAGGATTTCAGGCGTAATGTCAGACATCCGGTTTCTGCTTCGCGTCGCACATGGGGAATTATTCACCTTTCTGTACCCGGATGTGGTACATAGTACTCCAATCTCGATGGAGTACTGCATTGCCTATAGCGTTTGTTTATCTGATCTGTCTGATTCCGCTCGGGCTCGCACGCTTCCTGCTCCCTGAAGCTGACGGCCTGCTGATGGCACTCGTCAAAATCTGTTTTGCAGGAATTGTGTTCTGGGGCCTGCTGGACTTCTGGCGCCTTCGCCCCAAGCGAAGCTGATCGTCAGATCAGTCCGCCCAGAACCAGAAACAGTCCGATCATAGACACACCCCAGATCAAACTGCGGACGCTTCCCAGACCCAAGGCATAGGCTGGAATATAAGCCAGTCGTCCTAGGAAATAGAGACCTGCTCCCCAGGTCACCAGACTTCCGTCCCGACCGGCCACATGGGCCACAAGGACTGCCCCGATAAAGATCGGGAGCGTCTCCTGAAAATTTGCCTGTGCCCGCCGCATTCTGGCGGCAACGCCTGTGTATCGCGGGGCTTCACCATCCCGGTTACTCGTGGCCCACTGCACACCATCCTGCCTGCGGCAGGCCGCTGACGTCAGAAACAGCTGCACGACAGCCAGAACCAATGTGAAACTCAGCCAGACAAGACTGCTCGGCATCATATTTCCCGCTTTCGTTCAGCGTCCTGAAAAATCAGGAAAAGGTTTCTGACGCAGCACCTGAGCGGATGTCCACGGCAGCTTCGTGAACAGCGCGGCCGTGAGTGCGCTCCAGACGACGGATCGTGAAATGTGCCCGCGCAAGTGCGCGATAATGGGCGAGGAAGGCAGCGTTAAGCGAAGCACCACAGAGCGCACCTGCAACAGGAACCATCTGCAACGCGAACTTCCGCGACAGGCCAATTCCATAATGAGAGGCCACTTCGGAAATCAGCATCACGACCGGGCGTCCACGCAGCAAAGCACGCGCGGAGAAGAACCCGAGCTCCCCATCGTCCTCTTCCTGACGGGCAGGGAAAGTTTTGAGTGCAAACACTTCAAGGCACGCGCGACGTGTTCCCTCATCACGCAGATCCTCACCCTCTTCACGGGCAATCCGCGCGATTTCCCGCATGATGGTCAGGGTTGTGAACCCGACGTCAGGGGCCAGTCCGAAAATTCCACCAAAACCACCGACGGCGCCCGACACGGCAACAGCAGCCTGTCCAGCGTTCTCACGCCACGGCTCACGAACGAGCGGGACGTCATTCTTGATGCCTACAATCGCAATATTGAAAGCACGTTCAATCGCGATTTCAGCCGTCTTCTGAATTTTCTGCTGCACTGTGGGCGCAAGGCCGAGACCTTTCATCCCGAGTCGCGCAGCCTGCCCGACGGCTCCTCCCATCAGATCCGCCAGACGGACAAGGACACCGCGCCCCTGTTCGACGCGTTCCAGCACAGACTGAAGCTGGGCCAACGAGTCCCCGTCCAGCGCCAGTGATGCAAATTCGCTACTCGGAAGCTGCGAGCCATTCTCTACGGTCATGACGATCAAAACTCCTGTTCGTAAGACCTGAAACCGTTTACCCGATAGCAGGTTTCATATCGCATCACGAAAGCCCCCTGCTTGACGGGTGCCCCGGCCGGGTGTGGAGAAGGACATATTATGAAAACATTTTCCCGCTGGATCCTGTCTGCCCCGCTGGTAGCCAGCCTCCTTGTGACAGCAGCCACACCGGCTCTGTCCGCTCCACATCATGCCCATCGTAGCCACAGTACAGCCGATCTGCCACAGATCCCGCCATCAACGGCACATCAGCTGAATAACCCACCAGAGAAAAACCTGACGCCAGCCCAACAGGTTGCACTACCCGACGGGGGAGCGCCGCCGCCGCCGCACGGCTATGTTGCCGTAGAAGACTCCGAAGAGAGACTCGCAAATTTCAGTGGCGAAGTGCGGACGCATCTTCCTGTCGGAATGCCAGGCACCAATGCTGAGCAGAAAACCAACGGCACAAACAACCTGCCGTCCCACTTCAGCATTTTCGGTATGCCAGTGAAGTTCAACGCCCCCGTTACGGCACCCTATCACAGCGAAGATCTTCCCCTCACCTACGCTGGGCACCCGTCCAACGGGCAGACCAATGTTCTCGTCAACGGGGATGCGTCAGACATTCACTGACCGGGAACGGGTCCGTCAGGCGCGGACCCACCCACCGATTTTCGTCAGATGCCGGAACTCCTGCTCCGTCACCGGGGCGACAGAAAGGCGCGACTGCCTGAGAAGAGCCATCTCTTCCAAAGCCGGATCTGCCTTGATCTGAGCCAGGGTCACTGGAGTCGTGAAAGCACCATTCGCCTTTACATCCACACAAACCCAACGCGGATCGTCCGCAGTCGGGTCCGGATAAGCTTCTTTCACCACCCTGACGACACCAACGATCTGCTTTTCGCTCACCGAATGATAGAAAAACGCTAGGTCATCCGTCTTCATGGCCGCAAGATTGTTCCGCGCCTGATAGTTGCGAACGCCGGTCCATGGTTCGATGTCATTACGAACCTGTTCATTCCACGAAAAGGCTTCGGGTTCGGATTTTATCAGCCAGTACGCCACGTCTTTCTCCTGCGGAAAGTTCCCATTTCGCGCTCATTTCCGTGAAACGTGATAACAGTCATAGGAACAATGGGACAATGCGCCCCTTCCGAATGCGTGGGGTTCGGACTATTTCAAGTAGAAATATTTCTCCGAGTTGAGAGTTCCCGTGCGCCCTACGCCCAATCTGCTCCATCGTTATGCCAATCCGGGGCAATTCCTGCGTCTGGCCCGTGCGCTTCAGCCGTGGCTATCCACAAGTGCGATCATCTTCCTGACCGTCGGCATTGTCTGGGGCCTGTTCTTCGCTCCCGCTGACTGGCAACAGGGCGAGACAGTCCGGATCATGTATGTGCATGTCCCGATGGCCTGGCTTGCGTCCTCCTGCTACCTTGGTCTCGCTATCTGCGGGCTTCTCTCCCTCGTGTGGCGGCATCCGCTGGCGGATCTCGCCGCCATCGAAATTGGCCCGGTCGGGGCCTGCGCAGCCGCTCTTTGCCTCGTCACAGGCTCCCTCTGGGGACAGCCGATGTGGGGCACCTGGTGGGTATGGGATGCGCGCCTAACGTCGGTGCTCGTGCTGTTTTTTCTATATTTAGGGCACATCGCCCTGATCCGGGCCTTCGATGAACCTGCCCGCGGGCAGCGCGCCGCTGCCATTCTGGCATTGGCTGGTGCCATCGATCTGCCGATCATCAAGTTCAGCGTCCAATGGTGGAATACGCTGCATCAGCCGGACAGCATCACGCTGACCGGTGCACCGACCATGTCCATGACAATGCTTTGGCCGCTTCTCATCACAACCATCGGCTTCACACTTGGTGTCGCCGCTGTCATTTTCGCCCGGCTGAGTGCCGCAATCCACGAGAGCCGCGCGCGTCAGCTGATGGCACGCTCCAGGCTCAACCGTCCGGACAGGTCCGCAGCATGATGCACCTTCCCAATCACTGGCCCTATATCGCCGCAGCTTATGGTCTCACCATCGGCTGCTCGCTGGTTCTCGGTATCGGCGCAGCTTTGCGTCTGCGCCGTGCCAAAGCCCGGCTGGCGGCTGTCGAAAGCCAGCTCCGCCACCGTGAAAGCTCTGCATCATGACCCGCAAGACACGTCGCCTGTGGATTGTCATCGCCTGCCTCGCCTGTATCAGTTCCGCGGCAGCCCTGACGCTGAGGGCTTTCTCGTCCAACATCGTGTTCTTTATGGCCCCGTCTCAGGTCAAGGCGCATCCCCCGGCGCCTGATCGCACGATCCGCTTGGGCGGAATGGTCGTTGCGGGCTCACTGCACCGCATCACGGAACACGATGCCCCGGTAAACTCCTTCAACGTGACGGATGGTCAGGCTTCAGTCGAAGTTCACTACACCGGCATCCTTCCTGACCTTTTCCGCGAAGGCCAGAGCGTGGTGGCACTCGGCACGGTGCAGAAGGATGGTGGTTTCACGGCTAGTGAAGTGCTTGCCAAGCATGACGAGACTTACATGCCCAAAGAAGTGGCCGAAGAACTGAAGCGTACCGGCAAGTGGGACCCACGCTTTGGTAAAGCCCCTGACGCGGCAAGCTGGGACACCATGACAGCCAAGAAAACCGGAGGCTGAACGCCATAATGTTTGGACCAGAACAGGGCCATTTTGCCCTGGCCCTCGCCTGCGTTCTCGCACTCATTCAGTTTGTCGTTCCCCTCTGGGGCGCTCACAAGCGCAATGCCCGCCTTGTCGCCATGGCGCCATTTCTCGCGGTTTCACAGCTTTTCGCTCTGGCCATCTCTTTCTTCAGCCTGATCATGTGCGCCGTTCGGGATGATTTCTCCGTCCAGAACGTCGCGGCAAACTCCGCTGCCTCCAAACCGCTGCTGTATAAAATCACGGGCGTCTGGGGGAACCATGAAGGGTCCGTGCTGCTCTGGACCCTGATCCTCGGCGTCTGCGGCGCAGCCGTATCGACATTTGGACGCAATCTCCCAGACATTCTCCGTGGCCGCGTTCTGGCCATTCTTGGCGGTGTTTCAGCCGGGTTCCAGCTGTTCTGCCTCCTGACCTCCGACCCATTCGACCGTGTTTTTCCGGCTCCCATGGATGGTCAGGGCATGAACCCCCTGCTTCAGGACCCGGGCCTCGCCTTCCATCCGCCCATTCTCTACACGGGCTATGTTGGCTTTGCTGTCCCATTTGCGTTTGCAGTTGCCGCTTTGCTTGAAGGCCGAGTGGATGCCGCGTGGGGCCGCTGGGTTCGCCCTTGGGCCGTAGCGGCCTGGTGCTTCCTGACCTGCGGCATCGCACTTGGGTCCTGGTGGTCTTATTATGTGCTGGGTTGGGGCGGCTACTGGTTCTGGGACCCGGTTGAGAACGCTTCGCTCATTCCGTGGCTGACCGGAACCGCACTCGTCCACTCCGCTATCGTCGTAGAAAAGCGCGAGGGCCTGAAAATCTGGACGGTTCTGCTGGCTATTGCGACATTCTCGTTCTCCCTGTCCGGCACGTTCCTTGTCCGCTCAGGTATTCTGAATTCAGTCCATGCCTTCGCGAATGATCCGGCCCGTGGCGTGTTCATTCTGGCACTTCTGGCTTTGGTCATTGGCGGTTCGCTCGCTCTCTTTGCATGGCGCGCACCGTCTTTGACATCTGGCGGCCTGTTCTCGCCCGTCTCGCGAGAAGGCTCGCTCGTTCTGAACAATATCCTGCTGTGCTCGATCTGTGCGGTTGTAGTGACAGGCACGATGTACCCGCCATTCATGCAGCTTCTGGCAGGTCGCACCATTTCGGTGGGCAAGCCCTTCTTCGATGCGGCAACCATCCCCCTCACAATTCCGCTTCTTCTGGCCATGGGCGTCGGAACAGCGCTTCCGTGGAAACGGGCGCAACTGGCACGAACATTCTCCCATCTGTTTGTTGCAGCCATTCTCGCGGCCATCGGCCTGGTCCTGTGTTTCTGGAAATTTTCCGGAGCATTGCCTATCGCCTGTGGCGCACTGGCGATCTGGGTCATGGCGGCCTCCGTTACGGATGTTCTGCGCCGCATTGGCCTTGGTCATTCCAGCCGCAGTGAGATGCTGGCGCGCGCCAAGAGCCTTCCCCGCTCAAGCTGGGGAGCAGCGCTGGCACATATCGGTGCGGGCATTACCGTGCTGGGTCTGTGTGGAATGTCTGGTGCCCAGCATGCGATCGTAGAGATCCATGTTGGCGAGACCCGCAGCCTCGCTGGTGACGACTGGACGCTCGTCAACGTTCATGACTATGCCGGGCCGAATTACCGCGCGATGCAGGCAGATATTGCCGTACGCCACAACGGCAAACTGGTCACGATGCTGCATCCGGAAAAGCGGGACTTCACCACACAGAACCAGACCACAACGGAAGTCGCGATCCATACAAACTTCATTACGGATCTTTATGGCGTCGTGGGAGACCGGCACGGAACGGGCGCCGATGCGACCTATGTGCTACGTCTGCACAAGAACCCGCTTGCCCCGTGGATGTGGCTTGGCGGGCTTGTTATGGCCATCGGCGGAGCGTTCTCGCTCTCGGATCGTCGTCTGCGCGTTGGCGCACCGAAGCGGTCTGCCGCACGGACCATGGCCAAAGCCTGAGGAGAGACACGCATGAATGCAACACGACGCGGCCTCCTGACGGCCCTTCCGATTGTTGGCGCTGGCGTTCTGGGCGTCGGGTTCTGGAAAATGCTGCAAGGAATGGAAAGCGGCGGCTTTGACCCGCGGGCCATCAAAAACCCGAATGTCGGCCGCCCTATTCCTGAATTCGCCATGCCAGGTCTGCCCGGGCTGGGTGACGGATTTACGGATAAGGAGCTGAAGGCTGAAACACGCCCGGTTCTGGTAAATTTCTTTGCGTCCTGGTGCATTCCCTGCGTTCAGGAAATGCCTGGCCTACGATCCATTTCCCGCAATATGCCCATCTGGGGCATCGCATATGAAGACAAGCCAGAAAACGCGAGCGCCTTTGTTCAACGTGATGGCACGCCTTATGCCCGCGTGGCTTCTGACAGACATGGCCGCGTCGCCATCGACTGGGGTGTAACGGGCGTTCCCGAAAGCTTTCTTGTCGCCCCCGGCGGCCGGATTCTCTGGCATGGCAGTGCCGCTCTCGATCCGCAAATCTACGACGCGGAAATCCGGCCAAGGCTTGCAGGACTATGATGAAACGTCTGTCTGCCCTGCTGCTTGCTGTGGCACTGGCGGGAGGCGGCATCGCTCTCGCAGTTGATGACCCGTCAGAAATGCTCCCCAATCCAGTGCAGGAAAAGCGTGCGGAAGCCATCGGTGCTCACCTCCGCTGCCTCGTCTGTCAGAATGAGAGCATCGAAGACAGCAGTGCACCGCTGGCCCGCGATCTGCGCAAAGTTGTTCGCGAGCAGGTCGCGGCGGGGAAGTCTGACCAGCAGATCATGGACTGGATGGGAGATCGCTATGGCGAATTCATCCGTCTGGCTCCCCAGTTTTCATGGTCTACAGCCCTGCTCTGGCTGATGCCTGCTCTGGCTCTGGTGGCCGGTCTTGTTATTGCGTGGCGTGCGACGAGACGTCGCATCGTTACACCTGTGCCGCTCTCGGATGATGAGCATGCACGCCTGGATGCCCTGTCGGGCCGGGAGTAAAGTCTTGTTCTGGTTGGGAATCCTGAGTGTTGCAGCTATCACGCTGCTACCGGCCCTTTATGGCCTCCGCCGCCTCCGCCGCCGCGTGGACGCGCGGGACTCTGCTTTGACGCTCTATCGCGGCCAGCTCGCCGAACTCGACCGGGACCGGGATCTGGGCCTCGTCAACGGAGACGAATACGGGGCAGCCCGCATCGAGATCCAGCGGAGGCTTCTGGCTGCTGACGAATCTTCCGCCACACCAGACCTGAAAGACGCAACGGCCCGTTCGAAGCGCTTTCTCCCCATTCTGACCGTTGGTCTTGGCATCCCGGTTGCAGCATTTGCGCTGTATATCTTGAACGGGCACCCCTCTCTTCCGCCTCAGCCTCTAAGCGCCCGTCAGGTCAAGCCAGACGCTAAAGCTATGGTCATGATCCAGAAGCTTCAGGCGCAGGTCGCCACGATTCCAAAGGACAATTCAACTTACGAGACGGGTCATGTCCTGCTGGGTCAGATCGAGGCGCGCGCTGGCCTGACCTCTGAAGCTATCGCTGACTGGAAGTCCGCTCTGGACATTCATTTCACTCCAGAGCTTGCAATCCAGCTCGCAGAACTCCAGACCCAGAAGGACGGGCACATTTCCGCGAGCAGTCTTGATCTGTATCGCCGTGCCCTGGCGGCCGCCCCGGCTGATGCGCAATGGCGCCTGGCTGTGGAAGCGCGGATCGCCGTCGGTGAACATGAGGAGAATCACGGCCAATGATGGAACCCCTTTCCACAGCCGTCACAATCTGTCCCGTCTGCCGGCAAAAAATCCGGTCGACCGCAGAGCACTGTCCGAACTGCGGTGCTGAACGTCATTTCGGGCCCCGGATGATCGAATCCGCCATCTGTGCCTTCGCAGGGATGGTTCTGCTTTCAGCCGTTTCGACCATGCTCCTCCCGATCTCCCTGTGGACGATCGTCTTTGCGGCCGCAGGTCTTTGCGCGGGTTTTCTGTTCTCCCACAATCGCTTCGGTGGGGATCGCTGGCTCGGCCGTTAAAGGCCGACATCTCAGTCAGCAGTTGTCTGTGCTTCAAGCGAAAGCGCCATCTGCTGATTGTCTGCGTCCGACAATGCTGGGGAACGTTTTTCACGCTCCCAGCCTCATCTGCGTCCCTTCCCCTGTTTTCCCCCTGATCCTTCTGGGATAGTTTCCGCGCAGGCATGAACTCCGTCCTGCAGGAAAGCTCCAGACCGCATGAGCCGTATTGAAACCGATGGCATGGGCCAGATCGAAGTTGCTGATGATGTTCTGTGGGGCGCTCAGACACAGCGCTCCCTGAAATATTTCAGCATTGGCCGCGAACTGATGCCGCAGGAAATGATCGAGGCTTATGCGATCATGAAGCGTGCCTGCGCCTCGGCCAATGCAGCCAGTGGTCGACTGTCCCAGGATCGCGCCGATCTGATCCATACCGTCTGCGATGAGATCATGACCGGGCAGCATAAGCGGATGTTCCCGCTCCATGTCTGGATGACGGGCTCTGGCACGCAGTTCAACATGAACGTCAATGAAGTCATCGCAAACCGGGCCAGTCAGCTCACGGGTCAGCCGCTGGGTGGCAAGGCACCGTTGCACCCGAACGACCACGTCAACATGGCGCAGTCCACCAACTGCAACTTCCCAACCGCCATGCACATTGCGGCTGTTCTGGGTGTACATCGCCGTCTCATTCCTGCCCTCACCCGACTGCGGGATGCCATCGCTGCCAAAGCGGAAGAATGGAAGGATCTGGTCAAGGTTGGCCGCACGCATCTTCAGGATGCTGTTCCCATTACGCTTGGTCAGGAATGGCATGGCTACGCCGGGATGCTGACAGACAACATCGCACGCCTTGAAGCGGCCCGTGATGGCCTCCTTCAACTGGCTCTTGGCGGAACGGCGCTCGGCACTGGCGTGAATACAGATCCCGGATTTGACACCCGTGCCTGTGGAGAAATCGCGCATCTGACGCAACTGGGCTTCACGGCTGGCGAAAACAAATTCGCCCTTCAGGGCGCGCACGATGCACTGGTCCACCTGTCGGGTTGCCTGCGGACTGCGGCGGGAAGCCTGTTCAAGATTGCCAATGACATCCGCCTGCTGGCCTGCGGCCCTCGTGCCGGTTTCGGCGAACTGCTCCTGCCAGAAAACGAGCCGGGCTCTTCCATCATGCCAGGCAAGATCAACCCGACACAGGCTGAAGCCCTGTCCATGCTCGCCCTTCAGGTCATGAGCAATGATGTGGCGGTTGGCTTGGGTGGTGCGTCCGGCATGATTGATATGAACGTGTACAAGCCACTCATGATCCACAACATCATGCAGGGCATCACGCTCCTCCATGACGGGTCAGAGAACTTCCGTCAGCATCTTGTCGAAGGCATTCGCGCTAACGAAGATAAACTGAAGCAGGATCTGGACCGCTCCCTCGTGCTCGTTACGGCGCTTTCTCCCGCCATTGGATACGACAAAGCCGCACAGGTCGCCCATCATGCCATGGAAAAGAACCTGAGCCCGAAGGAAGCTGCTCTGGAACTGGGCTTCATGACAGCCCATGACTATGATCGCGTTGCAGATCCGCGTCTGATGCTGTCTCCCAACATCAAGGCGCCTCAGGGCCAGTAACAAGACAATACCGGCCCCGCATGACGAAAACTTCATGCGGGGCCGGTGGCAGACGAGCATCCGTGCTGGTAGGGCAGAAACAACCCTGCAATTCTCATCGGAGATGACAGACAGATGATGTCCCGCCGCGCGCTGCTGCTTGCCCTGTCCCTTCTTTCCCCCGTTTCTGCCTTTCCTGCCCTGGCGGCAGATGCCCCGAAGGACACGCCCAAAGCTGACGCAGCCAAGGCCTCAGACAGCTTTACCGGTGAAGCCGCTCTGCTTCCCACTGACTCCGTTACGAAGCATCATCTGAATGGCATCGCCTACACCGCGCATGCCGGCACCCTGACCCTCCGTGGCCCCGATGGGAAGCCGACGGCGCGCATGTTCTACGTGTCCTACACCAAGGACGGCGCAGCGGATGCCAAGCGTCCTGTCTCGTATTTCTTCAACGGTGGCCCCGGTGCCGCAACAGCCTATCTGAACCTTGGTGCCGCAGGCCCGGTCGCCCTGACCATGCCTCCCAAGGATGCAACCGACGGCACTCACGCGAAGCTCGGTGACAATCCGGATAGCTGGCTTCCGTTCACGGACATGGTGTTCTTTGACGCGGTGGGCACGGGCTATTCACGCCCACTCGACACCGCCAAGGCTGGAGACCAGTTTTACGGCGTCAAGCAGGATGCCAGCACGTTTGCCAAGGCCATCCAGCTCTGGACAGCCAAGAACAGTCGTCAGTCCTCCCCGCATTATCTGGTGGGTGAAAGCTATGGTGGCATCCGCTCCATCCAGGTCGCCAATGCGCTTCAGATGGAACAGGGAATTCTGTTGAACGGCGTCGTGATGCTGTCTCCTGCTATCGAGATGCCGCTTCTGGACACGGACGAGAACCCTTTGTCTGCTGCCCTCATGATCCCAAGTCTGATTTCGGCTCATGAAAGCCCGAACGTCACCCAGCAGTCGGCTGATGCAGCGTATGAATGGGCGATGGGCACTTATCTGCCCAAGGTTGCGGGCAAAATCCCGAGCGGCGAAGACGGAAAGACATTCTACGCCGAAGTCGCTCACCGTACGGGTCTTCCGGAAGATGTGGTAACACGCCAGCATGGTGTTCCGGCTATCGGGTCGCATGACGTCATGTCCCAGAACGGTCGCCTTCACGGCCTGTATGACTTTACGCAGACGATTGCCGACCCTGCGGCAGACGGTCTGGACGAGAGCCCTGACCCAACGCTGTTCGGCTTTGGCCGGGCCTATGGCAACGCGTTCTCTGGTTATGCCGCCAATGACCTCGGTTTCCAGACTCCGCTGACCTATGATCTGCTTTCCTTCAAGGTCAATTCAAGCTGGAAATGGAGCGAAAACGGCCCCGCTCCCGTCCATCAGATTCCGGTTCTTAACCGTCTTCTGGCGCTTGATCCCGGTCTGCGTGTGTTCGTTGCAAACGGGTACTACGATCTTGCCTGCCCATTCGGTACAGCCCGCTGGATGAAGGACCATCTGACGGTCGGAGCAGACCGCGTTTCCCTGCATCTCTATCAGGGTGGCCACATGCTCTATACGCGCCCCGCCAGCCGTCATGCCCTGTCTCTGGACGTCGCATCCTGGATGCAGCAGGACGCAATCCAGCAGTAAGCCAAATTGACAACAGGGGGCCGAAAACCTTAAGGTTCACGATATATTCCTGTTGAATTGTCGTATTTTCACAGGGGTTTGCTTTTCGAGCAGCCCCTGCCTAGATGACAAGACCAAACACTTTCTGCATTTCCGCCAAGAGGGATTTTCAGACCTTGACCTTATCGTCGAAGATCTCTCTCCAGTCGGGGCAGCCCCTTTCAGATGCGCTGCTCACATCCTGTGATCGTGAGCAGATCCATCGCCCGGATGCGATCCAGCCCTACGGGCTTCTCCTGATTGCCAAGGCCGATACTCTTCAGATTATTGCCGGCGCAGGCGATCTGGAAGCGCGCCTCAATCCGAACTGGCTGGGCCAGAGCCTGCCTGATCTTCTGAACATTCCAGCAGATGGGCTGAAACTGTCAGGCGGCAAGGCCCTGAACAATACCCGGGTCTCCGGCCTGCAGGACGAGACGTTCAATGCCCAGTTCCACGTCTCTGGCGAGCACCTTCTGGTAGAACTGGAGCCTCTGGACAGTCGTAATTTCCTGACGTGGGAAATCTTCAGTCAAATTGATGCCACAGCTGATCGTTTCGAGCGTTGCCCGGACATTGCTGCCGTGTGCCATCACGGCGCACAGGTCTTCGCGAAGCTGACCGAATTTGATCGTGTGCTTGTCTACCGCTTTCAGGAAGACGGCTCTGGCTGCGTGATGGGGGAAAAGCGCAATGAGGCTTTCCCATCCCTCATGAACCACCACTTTCCGGCCAGCGATATTCCCCGGCAGGCGCGTGCGCTTTATCTGCGCAACCGTATCCGTGTCATTCCAGACATTCATTACGAAGCTGCCCCTATTCGCCCTGGTGAGGCTGGCACCACAGGCATCGACCTGAGTGATGTGCAGCTTCGCAGCATCTCACCCGTCCATTTGCAGTATATGTCGAACATGGGCGTGGCGGCTTCAGCCTCCATCTCTCTGGTCGTGGACGGCATTTTGTGGGGCATGATCACCTGCCACAACGCGACACCGCGCATCCTCTCTGAGGACATCAGAGCCGCATGCCGGACGCTCGCTGGCGTCATGTCACGTCAGCTTCGAAACAAGGAAGAACTCATCACGTATCAGGAGCGTCTGCGCCTGAGGAATGCGATTGAGTTCGCGACGTCCCATTTCGATCCTGCCGCGTCCGTAAAGGACAATCTGCAGCGATCCGTTACGGAGTTACGCAGCCTGTTTCCCTGCGATGGCTTTGCAGTCATTGATCAGAAAGAGATCAAAACGTCTGGCAAGGTTCCTGAACATTCGGATCTCCTGGCCATTCGTGACTGGCTCCGCCTGGGCAGCAACGGCGGGATTTTCTGTAGCTCCTGCCTGGGCAAGGACTACCCTCCTGCAGAAATGTGGCCCGAGGCTTCTGCCGGAATTCTGGCCATCACACTGCCTTTCCGAACTTCCCTGACGCTTGTCTGGAGCCGGGTCGAGATCGTTCAGGTCATTGAGTGGGCTGGCAATCCTCACAAAGGAGCACCTGACCACGACGGGATTCTGCATCCTCGCAAATCTTTTGAGTCCTGGGAGCAGACCGTTCTGGGTCATTCCCATCGATGGACAACAGAACAGAAGCAGGCCGCCCGTCGTCTCCGCCGTACCCTGATTGCCGATTATCAGACCCAGCAACTCCGCGAGTTGAATGCGACCCTGACGGCAACAGTTCAGGAACGTGAGAGCCTGATTCAACAGAAAGACTTCCTGATCCGTGAGGTAAACCACCGTGTGCAGAACTCACTGCAAATGGTGGCATCTTTCCTGAAGCTTCAGGCCCGGACGTCCACGAACGAAGAAACCACCGAAGCCCTTTCTGAAGCCCAGCACCGGATTGCGGCCATCGGGCTGGTGCATCGGCGTCTGTATCGTGGCGATCAGATGGGCATGGTTGATCTGAGCCGCTACCTTGAAGAGTTGATGGAAGAGCTCTGCTCTTCACTCGGCGAAGAATGGCAGGCGCAACTTCGCATGGTTCTTTCACCCGTCTCCATTTCAGCAGACCGCGCCATTAATGTCGGACTGGTGCTGACGGAACTGGTCATCAATGCCAGCAAATATGCCTACGGTGGCCAGGCCGGTCCGCTTTACCTCTCACTTTCCGTCACTGGCGACCGTCTGACGCTGACTGTTTCCGATCAGGGCCGTCATGACATCAATCTGAACGGAAGCGGTTTCGGGACACGTATGATGAAGGCTGTCGTCGGAAGCCTTGGTGGCACCCTCACCTATACGCCGCTTTCCCCGGGCCTTGAGGCTGTCATGGCTGTGCCGCTCGACATCAACGGACCTGCCTCAGCGCATGAAGACATTCCTGAAGGTCTGTATTCCTGAAAGCATCTGTCTGAGCACAAAAAAAGCGCCTACTCCCTCATGAGAGCAGGCGCTTTTTCCATAAGGTCGCAATAGAGCAAATATCACTCAGGAAACCAGATTGCCTTCTTTGTCTACGAGCGTGATCGGATAATCACCCGTGAAGCAGGCATCGCAGTAGCGACCTGCGCCATCCGTACGACTTTCATGACCCAGCGCCCGATATAGGCCATCAAAGCTGATGAAGGCGAGGCTATCCACGCCGATAACGGCAGCCATTTCTTCCATCGTGTGGGTTGCTGCCATCAGCTTGCTCTCTTCGGGCGTATCAATGCCATAGAAGCAAGGGTGACGCGTTGGCGGAGACGTAATGCGCATATGCACTTCCGTCGCACCGGCTGCGCGCACCATATCCACAATCTTGCGAGACGTCGTTCCACGTACAATCGAGTCATCAACCAGAACGACCCGACGCCCAGCCAGAACCGGACGATTGGCGGAATGCTTCATCTTCACGCCAAGATTTCGGATCTGATCCGTTGGCTCAATGAATGTCCGGCCGACGTAATGATTGCGGATAATGCCTAGCTCAAACGGGATACCGCTCTCAGCCGCGTATCCGATAGCAGACGGTACGCCGGAGTCCGGCACTGGCACGACAACATCTGCTTCGACTGCCGTCTCGCGCGCCAGTTCCGCACCGATGCGCTTGCGTGCTTCATAGACAGGCTGGCCTTCAAGCACTGAATCAGGTCGTGCAAAGTAGATGTATTCAAAAACGCAGAAGCGCCCACCCTGATCGCCAAACGGGCGAAGGGACCGAAGCCCCTCAGAGTTTATCACCACGATTTCGCCTGGCTCGATGTCCCGAACGTATTCCGCGCCAATGATGTCGAGCGCACAGGTCTCACTGGAAAGAACCCAGCCACCATTCGAATCTTCGTACCCCGGCATCCGGCCCAGAACCAGCGGACGAACGCCCAATGGGTCACGCATGCCAATCAGGCCGTCATCGGGCGTCAGGGTAATGAGGGAGTAAGCCCCCTTCACCTGCTTGACGGCGTCAATGAAGCGATCGAGCACCGTGGTATAGAGGGAAATGGCGATGAGATGGATGAAGACTTCCGTATCCGTGGAGGAATGGAAGATACATCCGCGCTTTACCAGCGCCTGCTTCAGTGTGGCAGAGTTGGTCAGATTTCCGTTATGGGCAACGGCCAGACCACCGAACTCGTAATCCGCATACAGAGGCTGCACATTCCGGACATGCGTTCCGCCTGTGGTAGCGTATCGGTTATGACCGATGGCAACACTCCCAGGCAGCGTTGCCATGACACGGCTGTCTCCGAAGACATCACCGACCAGCCCCAGACCTTTGTGCTGATGGAACCGTTCGTTATCGAAACTGACGATTCCGGCAGCTTCCTGACCACGATGCTGAAGCGCATGGAGTCCAAGAGCGGTCAGGGCAGACGCATCAGGCACGCCCCAGACGCCGAAAACGCCACATTCCTCGTAAGGACGGTTGAGAGTATCGGAGGCAGTCATGCAGTTCGGCCTTTCCGGACTGGGTTCACAACGACGCGTCATGACCGCTTGTGGGCGGCGATGCAAGATGTGGTTGCAATGAATGTGGCAGATAACCGGCAAGTCGGGATGCTCCGGCCTCAATATATGGCCCGGTGAAGCTTCCCTGCATCAGGTAGGAGGTCCAGGACCCGAAAAAAGACCCTGCCAGCAGATAAAGTGCGATCAGCATCACATATCCGCGCAGAATGCCGAAAATAGCACCCAGTATGCGGTCTACGCCGCCAAAAAGAGTGCCCCTCACCGCTGCACCCACACGCCCGGCGATCGTCGTCAGCGTCAGCAGGATGACGATGAACAGGACTGCTGCGCTTGCGCTCTCCGCCAGCCAGTTCTCATGCAGATAGGGAGAAATCCATGGAACCAGGGCTGCATGGAACCGATAGGTGAGAATGACGGCCGAAGCCCAGGCGACAAGCCCGGAAAGCTCCGTGGTAAATCCGCGTGTCAGCCCCCAAAGAGCAGACAGACCAATCACGATCAACACGCCGATATCCAGCCGGCTCAGGTCATCCGGCGAAATATGAGACAGATCTGGAAGAGAGGTCATGGCTCAGGGCAATTTGGTGGAACGATAGTGGCCGCCTTTACGCGGACGGATGCCATTAGCACGAAGTTCTTCCGCAAGGCGGATTCTTTCGTTCAGCTCTGCCCAGACGTGATCAGCTTCAACGCCACGGGCTTTCCACACCTTCTCAAGAAGACCGACAAAAGCCGCACTTTCACGGACCAAACCGGCGCGATCATTGACCATGACATGCAGAACGCAGTTTGAAGCCGAATTGCCCAGCCGGGTCGCCAGTTTCGTGACTTTGCGGGTTTTCCGGAATGGGAGAAGGTCTTCCTTAAGCGGCATCACTCTATGATGAGGGTGATGGCCTATGGACGCAAGGCCATCACCCTCAATCATTCCGCGTCAGGTGTTATTCCGCAATCGTTTCTACTTCATTTTCCGGAACATAAAGTTTTGCACCATGTTCCTGAAAGACTTCACTCATCTGCGCCATACCATCCTGACGTTCTGCCTCACGGCGAATGTCATGGCTGATCTTCATGGAGCAGAACTTCGGGCCGCACATCGAACAGAAATGAGCCGTCTTGTGAGCCTCTTTTGGAAGCGTTTCGTCGTGGAAGCTGCGTGCCGTATCCGGGTCCAGCGCCAGATTAAACTGATCTTCCCACCGGAACTCGAACCGTGCACGGGACAGGGCATCATCCCGCAACTGAGCTGCCGGATGCCCCTTAGCCAGATCAGCCGCATGAGCCGCAATCCGGTAGGTTATGACACCCGTCTTCACGTCTGAGCGGTCCGGCAGACCCAGATGCTCCTTGGGTGTTACATAGCAAAGCATCGCCGTCCCGAACCAGCCAATCATGGCCGCCCCGATACCCGACGTGATGTGATCATATCCCGGCGCAATGTCGGTCGTTAGCGGGCCAAGCGTATAGAACGGCGCTTCGCCACATTCCTTAAGCTGCTTGGTCATGTTGACCTTGATCTTGTGCATCGGCACATGACCCGGCCCTTCAATCATGACCTGACAGCCCTTTGCCCAAGCCACTTTCGTCAGTTCACCCAACGTCGTCAGTTCAGCAAACTGCGCCGCATCATTCGCATCGGCAATCGACCCCGGACGCAGCCCATCCCCCAGTGAAAAGGTGATGTCATACCGGCGCATGATGTCGCAGATCTCTTCGAAGTGCTCGTAGAGAAAGCTCTCACGATGATGCGCCAGACACCAGGACGCCATGATGGAGCCACCACGGGAGACAATTCCCGTGGTACGCTTTGCTGTCAGCGGGATGTGCTGAAGGCGGACACCAGCATGAATCGTGAAATAATCCACGCCCTGCTCGGCCTGTTCGATCAGCGTGTCGCGGAAGATCTCCCACGTCAGCTTCTCAGGAACACCATTCACCTTCTCTAGCGCCTGATACAGCGGCACAGTGCCGATCGGCACTGGAGAGTTCCGCATGATCCAGTCACGGATGTTGTGAATGTTCCGCCCTGTAGAGAGATCCATCACCGTGTCCGCACCCCAGCGGATGGACCAGACCAGTTTTTCCACCTCTTCGGCCGCAGAAGACGTCACAGCCGAATTGCCGATATTGGCGTTCACCTTCACAAGGAAGTTGCGGCCAATAATAACCGGCTCAAGTTCCGGATGGTTGATATTGGCGGGAATGACAGCCCGCCCCCGCGCCACTTCTTCGCGCACAAATTCTGGCGTGATGAACGCTGGAATTTCCGCACCGAAATCCTCGCCATCTGCCCGGCGCTCTTCCGCTCCCTCAGCCATTTCAGCACGGCAAACGTTTTCGCGATGAGCAATATAGATCATCTCTTCCGTGATGATCCCGGCCCTTGCGTATTCATACTGCGTGACGTGCTGTGCGCCCTCACCCGAATAGACTTCGTGCGGTGCCGGACACGCCGGAACAGCTTGCGCCTCGCTTGCGAAGCCGTTGTCTTCCGGCTTCACGGCCCGCGCTGCAACCCGCTCGAAACCTCGCTTGGCAAGCCATTCTGCACGTGGAGCCGAGAGGCCCTTCGTCACATCAATCGTGACAGACGTGTCTGTATAAGGACCAGACGTGTCATAAACTCTGACAGGCGCTTCATTCGCTGACGGATGCAGCGCAATTTCGCGATATGGAACCAGAATATCTGGGCGTCCCGGCGCTTCAGACCATTTCTTGCAGGAACCCTGAATTGGGCCTGTCGTCACATGACCTACAGCTGGTCTCTGGTTCAGGTTTTGTGGAATGTCACCCATGTTCGCCCCCTCTGAGGCAGAGGGAGCAACAGCACGCACCACTGGCAAAGCCAGTTTCGTTGTGTCTCAACACCATTCCCTCCGCCGGTTCTAACCGGATCAGGTTTCCCGGATGCAGGATGCACCCGGCAGGGTCGTCACACCGCAGACCTTACAGCCCTTCAGTGACCTCTCAGCTTCTTTTGGCGAAGCTCCCCCTGGTAGGGGCCACACTCATCGCATCAGCTTCGTCCTGTCAATGCGTTTCACCGTGAAGTGAGCCGGGGAAACAGCTATGACCTGCTTTACGTTTTGAGGAGACACGCTTTTGAACCTGTATGTTTTCTATCTCGGTGGCGCAGCACCCGGCGCGAACATCGAAGTTCATGATGTTCAGTTTGCAATCGCGAACAAGCCGGAAGATGCTTATCCATCACTTGCAGAACGCTGGTTTGGGGTTCGGAATTCCCTGCACGTCGATGCCTACGGCATCATCACATGGGCGGACGGGCACGCCGTCACACTCAGTCCTGAAAAGCCTACAGGCTCCCAATCGCTCTATTTCATCAATATGGGTGGATATGCGGCCGGTGAGTTGAAGGAAGAGCACGCTTTTACCTTCCTCGTCGCCGCATCGGCAGAGGATGCCAAGGCAAAAGCCAAAAAGACCCTATTACCGGGCTATGACCATCGCCACCGCGACAACTTCATGGAAGTGGATGACTGCCTGCCGCTGGAACAGATTGATGGGCTTTACATCCATCTGACTCCACAGGACGACGGGCACCCTGTCACAGCGCTTTGGCAAGGCTACCGCAAGATCTGACGTCCCTACGCTTTATCTCACGGAGCTACTCATGCCTGATCAGATGCCAGTTTACCTGTTTTCTTACGGAACACTCCAGCAACCCGAGGTTCAGCTGTCCTCATTCGGTCGCCTGCTGCATGGCGAAGAGGATGCGATGACGGGCTATCAGGCGTCGATGATGGAAATCACAGACGCCGCTGTCATCAAGGCCAGCGGCAAACGCTTTCATCCTGTTATTCGCCCGAGTGACAATCCACAGGACGAAATCACAGGGCAAGTCTTCTGCATCACTGAAGCTGAGCTTCTCGCTGCGGATGCTTACGAAGTGTCCAGCTACAAAAGGGTGCAAGTTACACTGCGCTCAGGCAAAAATGCGTGGGTCTACGTGCGCGCCTGACCAGCTCGGAATCAAAAAAGGCAGCCAGTGACCCGGCTGCCTTTCTCAGAATTCAGAACGCTGTCTTACCTGACTTCAGGCAGCCTCAGAGCGCTTGAGCTGACGTTCGCGCCAAAGCGTGGAGAGTGCTTCAACCAGTCCATCAATTGCTTCGTTCGTATGAAGCGGCGTCGGCGTCAGACGCAGACGCTCCGTTCCGCGCGGGACGGTCGGGAAATTAATCGGCTGGATATAATGCCCGAAGCGGTTCAGCAACTCATCGGAGAGATCCCGACATAGCTCAGCCTCGCCCACCATGACGGGTACGATATGGCTCGGGTTGCCGACATGCGGAATGCCTGCCTTGTCCAGAGCGGCCCGCAGATAGGCAACAGCGCGCTGCTGTCCTTCACGTTCTGCGCTGCTGCGCTTGAGATAACGGACGCTGGCCAGAGCACCCGCAGCAATCATCGGCGGCAGAGCCGTGGAGAAAATGAAGCCTGAACCGAAAGAGCGCACGAAATCGCAAAGCGGCGCGGAGGCAGCAATATAGCCACCCACGACGCCATACCCCTTGCCGAGCGTCCCTTCGATCACCGTCAGACGATGGGACAGGCCCAGCTTTTCAGCCACGCCTGCACCGTGATCGCCGTACATGCCCACGGCATGAACTTCATCAAGGTAAGTCATGGCGCCGTATTTGTCGGCCAGATCACAGAAGGCTTCGATCGGGGCGATATCGCCATCCATAGAATAGACGGACTCGAACGCGATGATCTTGGGGACGTCTGCTGGAAGTTCCTTCAGGCGACGCTCCAGATCTTCCACATCGTTGTGACGGAAAATCTGCTTTTCAGCGCGGGAATGACGGATCCCCTCAATCATGGAGGCATGGTTTAGTTCATCAGACAGAACCACACAGTTCCGCAGACGACCCGCAATAGTGCCGAGCGTTACCCAGTTGGACAGATAGCCCGAGTTGAAAAGCAGGGCGCTTTCTTTCCCGTGAAGGGAAGCCAGCTCTTTTTCCAGTTCCACATGATAGTGGTTCGTGCCGGAAATGTTGCGCGTTCCACCTGCGCCAGCGCCCGTCTCATCAAGGGCATCATGCATCGCCTTGAGGACTTCCGGGTGTTGCCCCATGCCGAGATAATCGTTGGAACACCACACTGTGACGTCACGACCGAGCCCATGATGATAGGCTTTCGGGAAATTGCCGGACCGGCGCTCAAGTTCCGCAAAGTAACGGTAGCTGCCATCGGCGCGCAGACCGTCCAGGGCGGACTGGAACATCGCATCATAATTCATCGCGTTTTCTCCTGCGCGGCACTGTAATCCTGTGAAATCTTTCCGCCAAGGGCCTGCTCCAGATAGGCCAGCAGAACACGGAGCCGCGCAGGCATCTGCATCCGGGTGGCACCACACCCCACGACCATGAACCAGACCGACAGAACACTGCCCCGCCACCTGGGCAGAACCTCAACCAATCGCCCCGCATCCAGATCCCTCCGCAGCATGAAATCTGGCAGAAGCGCTAGGCCTGAGCCATTTCGGAGCGCGGGCAAAAGCATGTCCCCACTATTCACCATCATCCTGCTTCGCAGACGAACAGAGGCCTGCTGGCCGTTCTCATGCGTAAGGCGAAGAAGGTCTGGCAGATCGGAATTCGCGTAGAGCAACCCTGCATTGCCTGAAAGATCTTCCGGCTTTTCGATCGTCCCGAGTCTCTCCTTCATCTGTGGCGAACAGACCAGCCGCATCACGGAACGACAAAGAAGATGAGCCCCTCCGTTGGTTACTGGGGCGAGGTCTCCCGGTGTGATGCGGACGGCTGCTTCAAACCGGCCACTCAGCAGATCGACGGTCCGATCATCCAGATCAATCTCCATGGAAATATCCGGATACCGGTCCATAAATTCCGGCAGAACAGGTCCAAGAATATCCAGCCCGAACCCCATGGGAGCCGCCAGGCGGATCGTTCCTCTGGGGCTGACTGAGCCTTCCCGTAATTCTGCTTCCAATCCTTCGCCATCAGCCAACATCCGCCGGGCACGTTCCAGGCACGCCACTCCGGCCGATGTCAGGGAAAGATGACGCGCACTTCGCTGAAAGAGAGTCGTTTTCAGGCGATGCTCCAGACGCGCAATCACCTTGGACACTGTAGGCGGGGACAGCCCAAGAGTGCGCGCGGCAGAGGCAAACGAGCCGCTTTCAGCGACACGGGCAAAAACAGCCCAGCCTTCCAGATCGGGGAGCATACAGCCTCTCTAAGATGCGCTTTATGGAAACTTTATATTTCCATCAATTCCATTTTCTTTACGCCACATCGCGCCCATCTTGAAGGCCATAACCTTTACTGAGGAGCGACCAATGCTCGATATCAGACCCTTCTCCTCGCTTGGCCACGCCAACCATGGATGGCTGGACGCCCGGCATCATTTCTCTTTCGCTGGCTACACGGATCGGCACCGCATGCACTGGGGCCGTCTGCGCGTCTGGAACGATGATAAAATCGAAGGTGGGACAGGCTTCGGCGCTCATCCGCACAAGGACATGGAAATCATCACCTATGTTCGCACCGGAGCCATTTCTCACGAAGACAGCCTTGGCAACAAAGGCCGTACGGAAGCTGGCGACGTTCAGGTCATGTCTGCCGGCAGCGGCATCGTCCATGCCGAGTTCAATAAGGAAACCGAAGACACCACCCTCTTCCAGATCTGGATCATCCCCAATGAACCAGGTGGCACGCCTAGCTGGGGCACCCGTCCTTTCCCCAAGGACGCCCGCAGCGGAAGGTTTGTAACCCTTGCGTCCGGCTTTCCAGAGGAGGACGCTCTGCCGATCCGGGCCAAGGGACGCGTTCTTGGGGCAACCCTGAAAGCGGGCGAGACCCTGACTTTCGAAACGAGCCGGGAGAACTTTTCCTATCTCGTACCCGCAACAGGAAGTCTGGAAATCGAGGGTCGCACCGTTGCAACGCGAGACGGGGCAGCTCTGACGGATGTGGAAACCATCGTCATGACGGCCCTGGAAGACGCAGAAATTGTGCTGGTAGAAAGTGGCCCATTAGACTGATGCGGATGGGCGGAAACATCACGCAAAGGTGTTTCCGCCTCATGCTACACACGCCTTCTTCAAACGTTGTTATGACAGGGCCAAGTCCCACCGGATGCGGCCAGTTTCTCCCTTGATGAGGAGTACGGGTCATGACAACCACGACTGAGACCAAAGGCCAGAAATCCACTTCCCTGTTCGTCCGCTTCGGGGACTGGCTTAGCAATGCAAGCATGGACAGGTCTGGCCTGACGGAAGTGACAATCCGTCTGATGCGTGACGACTGTCACCTTGCCACCCGTGTGAGCGAAATTCACAACACGGAAACCAACCCGCTCACCCCCAAGGAAGTCGAAACGCTCATGGGTGAGAAGCATCTCAAATATATTGCAGATCAGACGGGACAGTCGCTTGAAGCGATTGAGGATGCCCTGACACAAGTCCTCCCCATGCTTGCTAACCTGCTTCGCGTGGATCCAGAGCGCCTGTTCCAGTACCAGTGCAAGATCTGAAGTCATAACCGGCAGCTCTTTCATGTTTGTAAAGAGGTGCCGGTTATGCTGGCTATAGCCCTTCGGCTGTCCGGGTCATACGTCGTCGTCTTGACCGACCGTCTACACTGGCGAACCGCTCGGTAATCTGAGCGGTCGTTTCAGCACCCGCCAAAATCAGGCCAGACGCCTCAGAGCAACCGGTTTTCTGAACGAATTCCAGTTGCTTTGGCGTGTCCACACCCGTGGCACGAATGCACAAGCCCAGCGCTTTGACGGCTTCAAGAGCGGCGCGATAGAAAACAACTGCACCTTCATCGAGTTCTGGCACACTTCCCTGCAAACTCCAGGACAGCGTAGATGCAGACAGAACTGCGAGATCAAACTGCACGCCATCCAGCAGGCCGCTGATAGCGCGCTCTCTCAGCAAAGTCAGGCTGGAGACCGAGGAGCCAAACCCGTTCGTGAAGATCTGAACGCCACGGTCCCGAAGAGATGCCAGCGTGTAACAGACTTCGCGCTCCTCCTGAGCAATCCCGCTTTCCTGGAAAACCAGATCCAGACGTGAAATCGGGAACCCACTCTGATCCAGGACACTGTTCAAGCGACCATTGAAAGCGGTGTCAGGCGCCTGATCGTCTTCAAGTGAAACCATGAGCCGCATACCTTCTGGCCAGCTCGCGGCCTGCGTACAGGCAACCTGGAGGAGCTCCAGATCAAACTCTCTCTGCTGTTGCTCAAGCGGCTTGCGACGACTTCGCCTCACGGTCCGTCGGGGAATAGCCAACCAGAGCTGACTCATGTCCACCTGAGCACCAATCAGCTTTTCCATTCCCGCTCGGCCAGCCCCCATCCGAGGCAGCCATCGCAAAGGCGGCAGTGCACTTTTCTGGCGCGCCCGGCGACTGCGCAGGGTGGTGGCGAACATCGTGGCACTCGTCGGAGAAATATTCGTCTCGGACCTCACAGGATCATCTCTCCGGTCTCTGGTCACAGCGCCAGTCACTCCGGGGCCAAATGAGGCTGCGTCCGCAAAACTGACATCCCGTCCTGCATCATCCAATTTCGAACATCTCCTGTTCCATCTGTGCGACAGAATGACGGAAGAAGGCTAATTTTCCCTTAACAACTCCCATTTCCCGCTCACTTTCCCGTGGGGCCGCAACAAAATGGCTGTGGAACCAAGAGTGAAATTCTTCGTTCGCTCAATCAGGACAATTCTGCTACCGATTCTGCTCAAGCGGATTTTCCGTGCCACTTCCTTCAAGCGCGCAGGTTCAATCTGCCTGTCAGGACATTGTTGATGACGGATGCTCTCGCTCGCTCCGCCCCGAACACGTCTTCCCGCAACTCTCTCAAGGCTTTGCTACCTTTCTGGCAGGTGACGTTCGCGTCCTTTCTGGGATGGTTTCTGGACGCTTTTGACCAGACATCCCTGATGTTCACACTGCCGGACATCGCTCATGATTTCAGCTGCACCATTGGCACACTGGGGATGGTTCTGACGGCCCAGTCCCTTGGACGCGCCATAGGCAACACAAGCTGGGGCTGGCTCGCGGACCGTTATGGCCGTCGTCTGGCCTTTATGCTCGGCGTGGTCTGGTTCGGTGTTTTTTCTGCCATGACAGGCCTGTCCCACAGTCTTCTGATGCTGGGCATTGTCCAGTTCCTGTTCGGCATCGGTTTTGGTGGTGAATGGACCGCTTCTGCAGCCCTGCTGATGGAAAGTGTTCCCGCCTGGACACGCCCGATGGCGTCTGCGCTCATGATGTCAGGTTATGAAGTCGGATATTTTGCAGCAGCTGGTGCGCAGGCTCTGATCCTGCCGCATTATGGCTGGCGCGTGCTGTTCTTCATCGGACTGGCGCCTGCTCTTCTGGCGATTTTCATTCGTCTCGGGGTCAAGGAAAGCCCGGTCTGGCTGCGGAACCGGGCAGACCGCGCGGCCGGTCAGGCCAAAACGCCGACACAGCCTCTTCCCAAGGTAAAATTCCGCCTGAACGGTGCGGCCATACAGGCAATTGCCTTCATGGCGTTTCTGGAATTTCAGAAAGCGGCCATTTACACATTTTACCCCACGATCCTGCGTGGCAGCCATCACCTAACACCGCAGGATATCTTCATTCCCATTACCCTCTACTGCATCGGATCCTTCGCTGGAAAAATCCTGTGTGGCTGGCTGGCAGAACGATGGGGTGACCTGAAGGTCATGCTCGGGGCGATTGCGATTGTTGTTCTGACAATCTGGCCGTTCCTAAGTGCTCCGTCCTGGAGCATGCTGCTGACGGCAGCATTCGTCATGGGTGCTGCTGCATCCGGTATCTTCGCCCTCGTGCCGCATTATCTGGCGAAATGCTTCCCTTCCGAGACACGTAGCTTCGGCATGGGGTTGGGTTATGCTCTAGGGTCTATCGGGCAGGGTATTGCTGGATGGCTGATTCCGGGAATTGGCCGGACACCGATCACGCTCCCGCTCACTGCGGAAGCCTTCGTGGTCGGGTCCAGCGCCGTCACGGCCGGTATCGCCCTGCTTCAGCCGAAGCACCTTCCGGGCGAAACCATGGAAGGCGACGAAGAAGCAGCCTCTTAAAGAGAGGCTGCCAGCCACTCGGCGGTACGGATTCCATCTATGCCGGCGGACAGGATACCGCCGGCGTATCCTGCCCCTTCTCCCGCAGGGAAAAGCCCACGCAATGTTGGGCTCTGGCCATCACGGTCTCGCTGAAGCCGGATCGGGGAAGATGTACGCGTTTCCACTCCGGTCATGACAGCATCATCCATCGAGAAGCCCTTTAACTTGCGCTCAAAACGCGGCAAAGCTTCACGAATGGCGTCCGAAACAAAATCCGGCAGACAGAGTGTCAGATCAGTCGGTGTCACACCTGGCTGGTAGGACGGCACGACGTCCCCCAGCGTTGTGGAAGGGCGACCGGCCAGAAAATCCCCGACGCGTTGGGCAGGAGCACGGTAATCGCCGCCACCAGCCACAAACGCTGCCTTTTCCCATTTCCGCTGAAGTTCGACACCCGCCAGAACATCGTTCGGAAAGTCCTTTTCCGGCGTCACTTCAACGACAATTCCACTATTCGCATTCCGTTCGGCACGGGAATACTGGCTCATGCCATTGGTCACGACCTGTCCAATCTCAGACGTCGCCGCCACGACCTGTCCGCCCGGGCACATGCAGAACGAATACACAGCCCGGCCATTCGACGCGTGATGAACCAGCTTGTAATCGGCAGCCCCCAGCAAATCGTTCCCGGCGTATGAGCCGAAACGGGCTGTATCAATGACAGACTGGGGATGTTCGATCCGCACACCTATAGAGAACGGCTTGGCATCCATGGCGACATTCGCATCACGGAGCATTTCGAAGGTGTCGCGTGCGGAATGCCCAACGGCCAGGATAACGCGCTCGGCAGGCAGGGTCTCTCCCGTTGAAAGGCGTAGGCCTCGCAAACGGCGTTCCGTTCCCTCACCCTCCATGTCAAAGCCATCGACGCGCGTCTCAAACCGGTACTCGCCGCCGAGACGTTCGATTTCCTCGCGGATGAACATCACCATCGTAACCAGTCGGAAGGTCCCGATATGGGGCTTGGAGACGTATAGGATCTCTTCCGGCGCACCGGCCCGAACAAACTCTTCAATGACACGCCGGCCCAGATTGCGAGGGTCGGACACGCCAGAGTAGAGCTTGCCGTCAGAGAACGTCCCGGCTCCACCTTCGCCAAACTGGACATTGCTCTCAGGCGTCAGAACGGATTTCCGCCAAAGGGCAAACGTATCAACCGTTCGGGCGCGAACCTCTTTCCCACGCTCGATGATGATAGGCTTGAGACCGGCCTGCGCGAGCGTCAGCGCCGCCATGATCCCGCAAGGACCTGCCCCGATAACCACAGGGCGCGGCATCCCCTCGGGCAACGTGGCTTGGGGAAGATGATAGGTTGTGTCTGGCGTGGAGCGAACATGCTGGTCTGCTTCATGGGCCGCAAGGACAGACGCCTCGTCCGTCACGTCACAGTCGATGCTGTACACCAGAACGATGTGACCGCGCTTGCGGGCATCGTAGCCGCGTCGGGCGATCTTGAAACTTTTCAGGGCCTCGGACGGGATATTGAGGCGCGTCAGCACCGCCTCCCGGAGCGCCTCTTCAGAGTGCTCCAGCGGCAGGCGCAGTTCTGTCAGGCGAATCATGCGTCGTGCTTTTCTTTGTGCTGGGCGGCGTCAGGCTGCGGATCGGCGTGATGCGTATCCGGCGAACCTTCCATGATGCGATCCATGACGGCCATCAGAACACCGGACACAACGAAGGCCAGATGAATTCCGACGCTCCATTCCAGAGCACGCGTGGAGGTGTCATCCACACGGATGAAGTCAGCCAGAACATGGATGGCAGACATGGCGACGATGGACGCCATGAGCTTGATCTTGATATCCCCGAACGTCACGTGACCAATCCAGGACGGATAGTCTTCGTGCTGACGGATATCGAGACGGGAAACAAAGTTCTCGTAGCCCGAGAACATGACGATCAGCAGCAGGTTCGCCAGCAGGACCAGATCGATCAGATCCAGCACACCAACGAAAACGTCATCGAAATCCAGGCCTGTTGCCTTGAGAACAAGACCCAGAAGCTGCTGGAAGAACTTGAAGGCCACCAGCAGCAGCCCGATGGTCAGGCCGAAATAAAGCGGTGCGGCAATCCAGCGGGTTGCGAAGAAGGCACGTTCCATGACGTGTTCTGCGCGTCGCGAGGACAAGGGATTGCTGCCAGGTTTCTGGCTCTGTGGGGAAGAAGGAGTCGTCATGGTCCTTCTGTACGATTTTGCGAGCCTTTCCGCCAATGCCTCTTTGCTGCGCCGTATCGATTATCCAACACGACGCAAGGCAACAGTCTGACCAACGGCGGAACTGGAACCTGACTGCACGCGACGTTCCCGGTCCAGATAGCGAAGGCAACTGACCCTTAGGAACGACGCCATATTCGGCAGTTCACCACGCAGTTCGAGAATTTCGTCCGAAAGCTTGGTGATGAGTTGATTGACGGTCATGCCATCTGCCGCCGCAATTTCCGTCAGGATGTCCCAGAACATGTTTTCCAGCCGGATCGTCGTTACGACCCCATGAATCCGCAGCGACCGCGTGCGGCTTTCATAGAAGATCGGATCGGCACGGACATAGAGTTCACACATATGGGCTCTCCTGACGGAACAAAGGCTCAGGCTTCGATTTTTGTTCCCAGAACCTTCAGGAACTGACCAATCCATGCGGGATGCGCTGGCCACGCTGGCGCTGTTACGAGCTTGCCGTCTGTCACAGCGCCGTCAATTGCGATGGCCTGATAGTCAGCCCCCGCAAGGATCATTTCAGCACGACAGGCCGGATAAGCGGAGACCTTGCGCCCTGAGATGACATTTGCTGCGGCGAGAAGCTGCGGACCATGGCAGACAGCGGCAATCGGTTTGTCAGCCGTGACAAAAGCGCGGATCAGGTCCAGCACGCTCTCATCGGTGCTGAGTTGCTCCGGGGCACGGCCGCCGGGAATGACCAGTGCGTCATAGTCTTCCGCTTTTGCGCCTGCATAAGTGGCGTTCAGCGTGAAGTTATGACCGCGCTTTTCAGTGTACGTCTGATGGCCTTCAAAATCGTGGATGGCCGTTGCCACCTGCTCTCCAGCCTTCTTGCCCGGTGACACCACATCAACCTTGTGTCCCACCATCAGCAGCATCTGAAATGGCACCATGATCTCGTAATCTTCAACGAAATCACCTGCGAGCATGAGAATACGTTTACTGGCCATCGGATCATCCTGACAATCAAGGTTCACAATACTGCTCCCACCTTACCGCATTCGGGAAGCGCGTGGGTAATAGGTGGTGACGACATTCCGCTCTGTCACCATGCCCTCCCACTTGCCTGAATATGAGAGCTCACGCAGAACTATGATTCCGTTCAGTCATGGCACCCTGGTGCCGTCAGAAGGCCCTGTTCCGTCATGAAGAATGCTGCCGCGATTGAGGTGCATGACCTCCGCAAGACATATCAGGTCCGTGATGGCGGCAGCTGGCGTGGCAAAACGCGCGAAATCACGGCTCTGGACGGCATTTCTTTCACCGTCCCCGCAGGCGAGATTGCCGGTTTCATCGGGCCAAACGGCGCTGGGAAATCTACTGCCATCAAAATTCTGGCGGGTATCCTGCGCCCGACCTCCGGGACCGTCCGCGTTGGCAACCTGATCCCCTGGGAAAACCGGATCGCACATGTCGCGCGTATCGGCGTGGTGTTTGGCCAGCGCACGCAGCTCTGGTGGGATCTTTCTGTTGGGGAAGGTCTGGCGCTTCTCCGGGATATTTACAGCGTGGAGCCAGCGCGGTTCCTTCGCAACCGGGAGCGTCTGGCGGATGCGCTGGATCTGCACGGCATCATGGATCAGTCCGTCCGGCAGTTGTCTCTCGGCCAACGCATGCGGGCAGAAATTGCCGCTGCCCTGATCCATGATCCGGATGTGATTATTCTGGATGAACCTACGATCGGGTTGGATGCCCCGTCCAAGCTGGCGGTACGCGCTTTTGTGCGGGATCTACGACGCGAGCGCGGCACAACGGTGCTTCTGACCACGCATGACATGCATGATATTGAAGCACTGGCAGACCGGGTCATCGTCATCGGTCATGGTCGTATTCTTGCAGATAGCCCGTTTGAAGCCCTTCAGGCGACCACTCTCTCGGAACGAATTCTGGAAGCAGATTTTACCGGGCCGCTGCCAGACCTGCTTCTGCCCGAGGGGGCGACAGAAACAGCGCGTGGCTCTCGCAGCGTGACGATCACGTTTGATCCGCAACGCCTGCCCGCGCCTCTGCTTGTAGCGCATCTTTCGACACTGCCAGGCTTGGGTGATCTGCGGATCGGGCGCCCGGCGATTGAAGAAATTATTACACGCTTCTACGCGGACCACGCATCGTGACCATCAAACCCTATGTGACGTCTTTTGTCCTGCAATGGAAAATTGGTCTGCGATATCGTCTTGCGGTACTGGCGGGGCTTGTGGCGCAGATGTGGTTCGGCGCGATTTCCCTCATGGCCTATGCCGCGGTTTACCATCATGCCCCCGGCGTGGATGCACCCATGACGCTGCGTCAGGCCATGACGTACACCTGGATCCAGCAATCCCTCTTCACCCTGCTTCCTCTTGGCTGCCTCCCCGCTATTGGTGAAGCAGCAAAGAGCGGAGCAATCGTCTATGACCTGTTACGCCCCGTCGATCTATGGAACTGGTGGCTCTCGGCTTCGCTTGCCCGTCTTCTTGGCAACGCCATTCCGCGCGCAGTTCTTCTTGCCGCTGTCGCAGGGCCACTTGCTGCCCTCGTTGGGCTGAATGGCTGGAGCCTTGCTCCGCCCGCCTCATTGTGGGCCGCAATGCTGGCTCTGTGCTCCTTCATCCTTGGTGCTTTCATCTCCGCAAGCATCGTGATGTGGTGGAATATCGTCACGGCCCGAACGTTATCGCCTCTCGGAACGTATGCTGTCGGCACACCCTTGGCTGTTCTGCTCTCAGGAATGCTCCTGCCGCTGCCGCTTTATCCGGACTGGGCGCGTGAGTTGCTCCTGTTCCAGCCTTTTGCCGGAATTTCTGACATTCCCATTCGGCTCTACATGGGCATGGCCATCCCGGGCGGCGTTCTGACCGCGTTGGGCATTCAATGTTTCTGGCTGGCCGCACTCACCCTTGTGGGGCGTTTCTGGATGCATCGCACCATCTCCCGGATGGAGGTTCAGGGCGCATGAATGCATTTTCACTCTACCGGCGCATGGCAGCAGCCTCGATCAAGGCACAACTGCGGTATCCCGGAACATTCGCGCTTCAGCTCATTGGAAATTTCGTCACCACCCTGCTGAGCTTCTTCGGAATCTGGAGCTTGTTCCAGCGGTTTGGCAGCATCGCGGGCTGGGATATTGGCGCCGTGGCCGTTCTATACGGACTGGTAAACGTATCTTTTGCGATTGCCGAAACCCTTGGCCGCGGTTTTGAGGTTTTTGGCGGCGAGTACGTCAAGACAGGCTCATTTGACCGGCTTCTTCTTCGCCCACGCTCGACACTCGTCCTGCTTCTTGGCCACGAATTGAGACTTCGCCCGATCGGCCGCTTCCTTCAGGGGGCATTCGTTATGGGAGCAGGTTTCTGGCTCTCGCCACATGTCTCATGGGCGACAGTCTGGCTTTTGCTCTGGGCAGTGACGGGCGGGGCCGCCATGTTTCTGGGCGTTCTGATCGGACAGGCCGCCCTGTGCTTCGTAACGGTTGAAGGGCTGGAGGTTGTGAACGTCCTGACCTATGGCGGCGTGGAAGCAGGACAATACCCACTCACCATGTTCGCGCGCTGGCTTCGTCGCTTCCTGACATGGGCGCTCCCACTGTCGGCTGTCTGTTACTATCCGGCTCTAGCCATGCTGAACCATCCTGACCCTTTGGGCATGCCTCTCTGGTTTGGCCTGCTGTCTCCAGGGATGGGCTTTGCGTTTCTCGGCCTGATGGTTCTGTGCTGGCAAAAAGGCGTAGCCGGATATGTTTCAAGCGGGAGTTAGGGCTGCTTGGCCGGATACCCCCACTTGTTGATGCGATAGTCAGTATCGAAGCACATCATGATCCACACCGGAATCATCCCGATCACCGTAAAGTACAGGAGCATCCACCAGCCTGACCGGCCGGTATCGTGCAACCTTCTGACAGAGACGCTGAGATCTACAACGAACATGTAGAGGCAAGGCAGAATAAGGAGAAGGTTCAGCAGCCCTGCAATCACACTTCCACTGTGCTTGAGATCATCGGAAATCAGGGAGACCAGGATCGTCCAGCAGATTTCAACAATCCTGAAGTACCAGTATTCCTTTCGGCGGGAGCGGCCCTGAAAGTCTGTTGCCCGGCGGAAACAGCTGCGAACGGCGTCAGTGAAAGACATGTCCGCAGCGGGCAAAGACGCAAACTGCCCGGCCTGAATATCCAGAAACACATTGTTGGCCATTGTGCCCCAGGGCTCGAAATCCACCCGCTGCCCCTTCATGGGCGCCAGAGTGTCCCGCCAGTTCATTTTCGAAAATGCATACCGGACGTCCTGATCATTCAGGATCACGCCTTCGCCCGTCTGAACATCAAATCCGAGAACGGTGCCTTTCATGGACACTCTCCCTGCAAGTCCCCCTCTGCTGACATTGCAGGGCTAGGTCTCCTCTTTGTTACGGAATATAACCGACGCGTCCACCCACAGCGTTGAAAAACCGTGCTCTATCAACATCCGCGCACTGACAATTCTGGACGAGCCAGATCATCGCTTGGGTTGATGGAACGAGATGCTATATGATGCGAGACCCCAGCCACAGATTTGCCCGGACATGACATCAGATCACAGCCACACGTGCGCACACGGCCATGACCACACCGATCATGACCATTCTCATGCAGATGGGCACGACCATGCCTCTCATGATCAGCAGGATCATGACCATGAGGGCTGTGACGGGCACGATCATGGGTTTGGTTTTGGACGCCCGCATACGCATGCACCGGCGAATTTCGGCCGTGCTTTCGCTATCGGGATCGTCCTGAACACAATTTATGTTGTGGCCGAAGCCCTCTGGGGTGTCTGGGCACACTCGCTGTCCCTTCTGGCAGACGCAGGGCACAACCTGTCGGACATTCTGGGCCTTGGCGCAGCATGGCTGGCGGAAAGCCTGGCCCGTCGTGCCCCCACCACACGTTTCACCTATGGCCTGCGTCGTTCCACCATTCTTGCGGCCTTCGTGAATGCGACGGTCCTGCTGCTGGTGACGGGTGGGATCATCTGGGAATCCATCGTTCGTCTTTTCGCGAATGCGCCCGTCGAGGGGTCGGTCGTCAGTTGGGTCGCGCTCGTCGGAATTGCGGTCAATGCGTTTACTGCCCTCCTTTTCATGAAGGGGGCCTCGAACGACCTCAATATTCGCGGTGCGTTCATGCATATGGCGTCTGATGCCATGATGGCCTTTGCCGTTGTGATTGCAGGGCTCCTGATCACATGGACCGGCTTTCAGATCATTGATCCGATCGTCAGCCTGATTGTCTCTGTGTCCATCATTGTCGCGACATGGTCTCTGCTCAAAGGGTCGGTCTCCCTGTCACTGGATGGCGTTCCTGCCGGGATTGTACCCGCGGACGTTCAGGCTGCCCTACTGGCCGTTCCCGGCGTCTGTGGACTGCATCACCTGCACATCTGGCCGATGAGCACGACAGAAACAGCTCTTACAGTCCACCTGCTGCGGGATGAGACGGCACAGCAAAGCCCCGAACAGATCATCACGCAGGCCACAATCCTCCTGCGTGACAAGTTCAAAATTTCTCACCCCACCTTCCAGATCGAAAGTCCACCAGCGTCCTGCGATCTTCAACAGGTCTGCTGCTGAGAGCTTCAATGACGTCCACACGTATCAAGATTGCCTACGCTTCCATTGGGGTGAGCGTAGTGGTTCTGGCTATCAAGTACGCAGCATTCTGGGTCTCCGGCTCAGATGCGCTGCTGTCTGATGCCATTGAAACCATTCTGAATGTCATTGCGGCATTCGGCACCCTGTGGGCACTCTCCATTGCAGCACTGCCCGCTGACGACAATCACCCTTATGGCCATGGCAAAGCAGAATACCTGTCCGCTGTTATTGAAGGCGTTCTGGTTGTTCTGACGGCACTCGGCATTCTCGTCGTAGCCGTACATGACTGGATGCATCCGATGCCGGTTCATGCCCCCTTCCAGGGCGTTGCACTGAATGCACTCGCCGGTGTCGTCAATCTGGTCTGGGCACGCATTCTCATCGGGTTCGGCCGGAAGAACTCCTCACAGGCCCTGCTGGCTGCAGGGGAGCACGTTCAGTCAGACGTCTGGGCGACTGTTGCGCTGGTCATCGGCGTGTCCCTTATCCCCGTCATCAAATGGGACCGGCTGGACGCAGTTCTGTCTGCCCTGGTTGCCCTGAACGTTCTGCGGGCGGGCTTCTCGATGATGAGCCTGTCCATGTCAGGTCTTATGGACGAAATTCCAGGCACAGAGGCGGTGGAAACCGTAAAGGCTGTCATCTCCTCAAGCGGAACTGGCGCTCTCGAAGCGCATGATCTGCGTCTGCGGAAAGTGGGCCCCTTACATTTCGTCGAGTTTCACCTCGTCGTTCCGAGCGAAATGAGTGTGCATGACGCGCATGAAATCTGCGACTGTATTGAAGCGGGTCTGCGGAAAGAACTGGGGCGGGCTTCGATCCATATTCACGTAGAACCTGCTGACAAGGCCAAGCATTCCGGCGTTCTGGTCCTGTCCTGACAGCTTCGGACATTCCGACCATGATCAGTCTTTTCGACCTGTTCCGCATTGGCCTCGGCCCGTCTTCTTCCCATACGGTCGGCCCCATGCGGGCCGGACACGCCTTTGCCGAGGCCCTTCCAGAAAGCATATCTGTCGCCAGAATTCAGGTGACCCTTTATGGCTCCCTGGCATGGACTGGCGTTGGACATGCAACAGACACAGCCGTTCTTCTCGGCCTCGAAGGATGGCTCCCGGATCAGATTTCGCCTAATGATGCCAAGCAGGTCATCGAAAAAATCCAGTCTACGAAACATCTGACACTCCGGGGTCAGACCATCCCTTTCGAACCGGCGTCCGATACCGTCTTCGATTACGAAACCGTTCCTCCTGTCCATCCGAACACGCTCCAGTTCGAAGCTTTTGACAGTGCTGGAAGGTCTCTCCTACGGGAGCGCTACTGCTCGATCGGTGGTGGTTTTATTGTTCCGGAAGACCACTCTACCGAGGCCACTCTCATCCCGCCCGTCGCCGTTCCTTATGATGTCATATCGGGGCGCAAACTGCTGGATGATTGCCAGAAAAGCGGCCTGACTATTGCTGGCCTGATCTGGGCCAATGAAACAACCCTTCGAGCCGATAAAGACGTCACTGCTTATATTGACCGTATTCTCGATACGATGATGGACTGCATCGACCGGGGACTAAGAGAAGACGGCATTCTTCCTGGCAAACTGCATGTCAAACGCCGCGCACGCACTCTTCACCGCAAGCTGGAAAGTGGAACCCGCTGGAATCAGCGCGCACCCCATGAAATCATGGATTGGGTGAGTCTTTTCGCAATCGCCGTGAATGAGGAAAACGCTGCGGGCGGACGCGTTGTAACCGCTCCGACCAATGGTGCCTCCGGCGTCATTCCTGCCGTCCTGCGCTATTACAGGGACTTCTGTCCCGGCGCCTCACGGGAGGGCATGCGGGATTTTCTTTTGACCGCCACCGCTATCGGCGCCTTGTTCAAGCGCAATGCTTCCATTTCTGGGGCAGAAGTAGGCTGTCAGGGCGAAGTGGGCGTCGCATGCTCCATGGCCGCAGCCGGGCTTGCCGCAGCGTTGGGCGCCACACCGGATCAGGTTGAAAATGCTGCTGAAATCGGCATGGAACATCATCTGGGCATGACCTGCGACCCGATTGGTGGCCTCGTCCAGATCCCTTGCATTGAGCGCAACGCGTTTGGAGCCATCAAAGCCATCAACGCGGCCTCACTCGCGATGCGCGGTGACGGAGTGCACCATGTTTCTCTGGATCAGGTGATCCAGACGATGCGCGAAACCGGCGCGGACATGAACCATCGCTATAAGGAAACGTCGCTGGGCGGTCTGGCTGTCAGCTTTCCGGAATGCTGAGACCGTTGCAGCCACATTGCGAGTTATTGCGTTCATTTTCTACTTGATCGGTTCAGACTTCTTGACCCGGCGCGAAGAAGGCTGGCAGGACCGGACATGTAACGCGCGGGGTTTGAACCGGGCGTATCTTCCCTTGCCCGACACTCCTTCTTGGACGTCCTCCATTGGCCGATACCTTGCCCACTCCTCCAAGCCCTGCTCCCAAGCCCTTACCTCCGGGACATGTCTCCTCACAGCACGCCCTGCGCCGTAAGGATCGTATCCATCATCTGAGACGCTCGGCCCGCGCCACGACAACCCAGTGGCGGCGCACTGTCATCTACTGGATCGGCGCCGTTCTCATTGGTGTTGTTGCCGTGCTTTTCGCCCGTATGGGTGACGCTGCTGCTGATCTGAGAACACGGATTCTGGAATGGCACCCCTGGGCGATGCTGTTCGTGGCCCCGGCAGGTCTCGCTTTCATCACATGGATGACCCGAACCCTTTTCAAAGGTGCACAGGGCTCAGGTATTCCGCAGACAATTGCCACCCTGCACATCGAGAATTACACGATGGTCGACAGGGTTCTGGCGCTCAAGATCTCGGTTGGGAAAATTCTTCTAACCTGTCTGGGCCTGCTTTGCGGTGCGTCTATCGGGCGCGAAGGGCCAAGCGTTCAGGTTGGGGCATCCATCATGCATGCCTTCTCCCGCCTCCTCGGACAGTCCAACATTGCCGCAAAGCGCAGCATGATCCTTGCCGGTGGCGCGGCTGGTATGGCCGCAGCATTCAATACACCGCTGGCCGGCATCGTCTTTGCGATTGAAGAACTCTCCCATTCTTTCGAACAGCGCACCTCCGGACGGACGCTGACCGTCGTTGTTGTCTCCGGTGTGACGGCCATCGCGCTGTTGGGAAACTACACCTATTTCGGCCATGCCGACGTTGATATCCCGGTTGGTACAGCATGGATCGCGGTGCTGACCTGCGGCATCCTCGGCGGACTGGCAGGTGGAACGTTCGCGGCACTGGTCATCAAGGCGTCGCGTGGTCTTCCAGGCCCTGTCGGCCGTTTCGCCGGAAAGCGCCCAATTGCCTTTGCAGCAGCCTGTGGGCTCGTACTGGCTATCATTGGCCTGATCTCCAAAGGGACAACCTATGGAACGGGCTATGCGCAGGCTCGCGCCATCTTCTCGGGCACAGAGCACTATCCGGCCTCTTTCTTCGTCCTGAAATATCTAGCGATGCTGGTGTCCTATTGCTCAGGCATTCCGGGCGGCATGTTTGCGCCATCGCTGGCGATTGGTGCTGCGATTGGAGGCTGGGTTGAGCAGTTTCTGCCCCACACCACGCCCGGCGCAGTCGTACTCCTGGGGACAGTCGCCTATTTCTGTGGCGTCGCGCAGTCTCCCCTTACAGCGACGATCATCGTCATGGAGATGTGTGACAACCAGCAGGTGACGCTTGCGCTGCTGGCCACGTCCTTTCTGGCGTTTGGTGTCTCTCGCATGGTGTGTCCTCGCCCACTGTACACCGCGCTGGCTGACAGATTCATGGAAGCCAACGAACATGCCCTGCGACCGCCCAGACCTGAGGCGCCAGAATCGAACACAGCAGCCACCGAAAATAAAAAAGCGCTCTGAGGAGCGCTTTTTTATTAAGAAACGAGGCTTAAGATTCTTTTCGTTAATAAGTAATTAATTCGACCTCAAACTCTTCCAATACGCGTCGATCTCTCTATCCATCAGAAAATCTATTTTACTGCACGATAACGCCTGATTAATCGTGAGTTTTCCGGCATTTCTTCATCTATTCAGAGATGTCGACGTGAAAATAAATTTCACATAAAGATACAAAAATCCAAAATCCATATTGTTTTTAAAATTCGAACATGCGATTGAACCGCCGCGCCCGAAAAGAACGCTATTTCAGGCGCTTCACCGCAATAACAATCCTATATGCCCATAATCAAAATTATCTTTGATTGATTCAAGGGCATTCATTATGGGCGCACATGCGTCTTTCCCCAAGAAAAGACATCCTAGTGAATCACAGAAATCCTTCCAGATATCCTGATCCTTGCCATGATGGACTGAACCGTCGTCAGCACAATACGACCGTCAGCGGACTCTATATTTCAGGAAAGAATGACTACCTCATTGTGAATTCTGGTGGCACCGCCATCAAGACAACAGTCACAGCAGGCGGCCATGTGGAGGTTTACTCTGGTGGCAGAACCATCAGCTCCATTCTGACAGTTCCAGACACTGAGGAAGTCATTTACTCCGGCGGAACGGCCACAGGCACAATCGCCACCAAAGGTGCAGGCCAGACCGTCAACACGGGTGGTGTTGCCAGTGACACGGTTGCAAGCAACGGCAATCAGTTCATCTTTGGCGGTTCGAGCTTCAATGCCTCCATCCAGAGCGGCGGCAAGCAGACTCTGACATCGGGAACGGCAACGGCCAACACCGTGACCTCTGGCGGCACAGTGGCTGCGACTGGCGGCACGACAGTTCGTGACCGTATTCAGGCGGGTGGCGTTGAGAATATCAGCCAGAATGCCGTTGCCTCAGGTGCGACTGTTTCGGGCGCTGCCGCGAGACTGAATGTTTCGAGTGGTGGCCGCGCCGTCAACACGATCGTCAATGCTGGTGGCAACATCGTTGTCGGAAGTAAAGGCATCGCAAGCGGGACGACAATTTCGTCTGGCGGATCTCTTGTCATTCAAGGCGGAAGCATCACCGATACGATGCTTGTCCCCGGTGGCCAGATCGACATCGGCACCCTGGATTATAAGGGCAATACGGCCGCAAAGATCGTCGGTAACGTCCTGACCGTGACACAGGGCAAGGCATCCTACACCATCAAGCTCGTAGGCGATTACTCCCAGTATCACGCCCATTTCTCCCCAGACGGAAATGGCAAGACAATCATCTCGCTGGATAAGGGAGCAGAAGTCTGCTTCCTCGCGGATACGATGATCCGCACCGCGACCGGTGACATGCCCGTTCAGGACATCCAAATCGGCGCTGAAGTTCTCGCCTGGACGCCCGAGGGAGAGCAGGTTCGCCCGGTCGTCTGGGTTGGTCGGAAGCATGCCATTGTCCGTCAAGGGCTGGCCCCGGATGTCGCGGGTTATCCGGTTCGCATTTGCAAGAATGCGATTGCAGATGGCGTTCCATCCAAAGACCTTCTGGTGACACCAGAGCATAGCCTGTTCATTGATGGCGGCCTGATCCCGGCCCGTATGCTCGTGAATGGCCGCAGCATTATTTACGACACGACGATCACATCCTACGATTACTTCCATATCGAGACGGATGTGCATTCTGTCCTTACGTCTGACGGGATGCTGACCGAGAGCTATCTCAACACAGGCAACCGGGACGGCTTCACACAGGATGGCGCTGTCGTCAGCCTGAGTAGCCCGGTACGCACATGGGAAGCTGATGCTGCTGCACCGCTGACTGTCAGCCGCAACAAGGTTGAGCCTGTTCATCACGCTCTTGCCGAGCGCGCGATAAACCTTGGCTTTGATGACGTCCGTGACGCCAGAGCAGTGGTGACAGACCCGGACCTGCATTTGATGACACCAGCCGGCAAAGTGATCCGTCAGTCCCGTGAGAGCAATGGTCGTGCGATCTTCACGCTGCCATCAAACGTCCGCAGCGTGCGCCTTGTCTCAAGAGCAGCCAAACCATCCGACGCTATTGGCCCGTTTGTGGATGATCGTCGTGACCTGGGCGTGCTGGTTGGGAACATCACCCTGTATACTCCTGAGAATACACATACGATCACGTCTCATCTGGAAGAGACTGATCTCTCAGGCTGGGCTGACAAAGAGAACTCTGCCATTCGCTGGACACTCGGCGATGCCCAACTCGATCTTGGCTCCAGTGCTGTAGAACACGGCATGTCTCTTCTTGCCGTAGAGATCGTTGCTGGCGGACCATACATCGACCAACCGAACACCGAAGTCTCCGCTCTTCAGGCATAAAACTGAAAACGGCCACCCTAACCAAGGTGGCCGTGTGACGAAGACTCAAAAACAATCCGGCCGTGGAGCTTTCTGCTCTTGGCCGGATTTATATCATTCAGACAAAATAGAATGTGCGGCAGCGTCTGCTTCTGCAGCACAGTCAGCAGCATCTGGTGCAGGGGCCGTAGCCTTCATGGCGCGCAGTTCTTCCTGAGCGGCGGCAAGATCATCCTGCAATTCCGGAGCCGCAAGAAGCGCATCCATTTCAGACGATGCATTCAGGAAGCCAGCCTGCACGTCCGATTTCCAGTGCGCCCCACAGACAATCCGGCTCTCACCAAAAACACGCCCGCGCTGCAGAAGCATGGTGGCATGTTTAGGCATCAGATGAGCAAGCAGAAGAGCCATGCCATATCCCGCCGTCGTATGGCCTGATGGATATGAGGAATGCAGACCCAATCCCTCGGGAGAGGTGCAGATTGGCAGGTTCGTTCCAACGAACGGCCGTGTCCGATGCCAGTAATGTTTAGCTTCTGACGTCCGGTGAATGATGGGATTTTCCATGCGCTTCAGCACAATCGCCAAATGGGGCGCCTTGGCCAGATCCAGCGTATAGCCGACGGAGCAGGAGAAATCGCGCACAAGATGCGGCACTTCCAGATCTGCATCTTTCTGCGCCAACGCCCAGCGTGGCGTATCTTTCAAGGCGCGTGTCTCACGGAAAATACGGTCATCATCCGCCTGCGCGGCACTGCCCGAGGCTGGTGGCTGCGGCAGAACCAGACGGGCATCCGGCACTGCGGACTCCGGCAATGGCTGCCGAGAGGGTGTTTCACAGGCAGAAAGGAGAGTGGCGCACATCAGAAGTGCAACAGGCAGGCGGACAGACGACATCATGCGGCGCAGGGTCTCACGAAAGGGAATAAAGACGATCCACTTTCATAATGTTCTCTTCCTGTCGGGGGAAAGTGTTTCTTTATGACCGTTGCAAGTCGTGCCTAGAGACACATCTGACAGATGGCAGAGTTGCCGTGCTGTGCAATGATGCTCATCAACGCCTCACCCCAGGAGAAAAGACATGTCCTCCACAGCACCGCGCGTCTCAATCCGATATTGCACGCAATGCAACTGGCTTCTGCGGTCTGGATGGATGGCGCAGGAACTGCTCTCCACGTTCGGGCAAGCTCTCGGGGAAGTTGCCCTGATCCCTGATACCGGCGGGCGCTTTGAAATTCATGTGGATGACGTGCTCGTCTGGGAACGCAAGCGCGATGGGGGATTTCCTAGCCCGAAAGAGCTCAAACAGCGTGTCAGGGATATCATCGCACCTGAACAGGACCTTGGTCACACAGACCGCTGATACTCATCTCGGAGAAAGACTGTCAGATCATTGGAGGGCCAGTTCTCCGGGATCTGCTTGAGCATGTCGCCTACAAATCCCCGGTGGTAAGTGGCGTGATTAACGACATGAAGAATAATCTGTTCACGGGTCATCACCCCAGGCTGGCCATCAACATATGTGAATGAAATCGGGCAGCTCAAATCATCCGCGCTCCATTGTCTGACGGCATTCAGATACCACTGATGCATGGATTGCGTGGCCTGCCAGAGCGCTTCGAGATCGGGCACCTCATCGGTCTGACGTGACCGATACCCATGATCCTGACCCTGAAGATGATGGCGGAAAATGTCGTCGACGACATAGACATGGTTCAACGTGCCCAAAAGGGTGCTGAACGTTGTCTGCCGCGGTTTCACAATCTCCAACTGCGGTAACTTGAACAGAGCTTCGTATGTCAGCCTGTCAGCCCAGAAGCGATATTCCAGGAACATGATGAGCGTCTGCAAATGAGGCGAAGAAGATGGTCTGGGCATAAGGCACCTCATTCCGATATCGTTCCATATGTGCCGTATTTAGCCAATCGAGACAATTCAGTCAGCCAGTAGTGCCTCATTATTAGAACGCTATAAGCATATTTATGCTATATCCGAGAACACTCTATCCATGAAATGATTTGCGAGATCCTTCTTCAGCCCGCGGGGACCCTTCCATGACCGCAGCCTGCGCCAGCCTCTCTCCTGCATCCGTTGACCTGCCACGGAACTGCACGTTCGAACCCGCAGACTGGCAGACCCTTGCCAAGTCCTGGTACCCGGTCGCCCTGTCCCGTGAACTCGGGGAGCGCCCGCTTGGGGCGGTGCTGTTGGATGCACCTCTCGTCATTTACCGCTCTGGAGATGATATCGTCGTTGCCGATGATCTGTGCCCTCATCGCGGTGTGCCGCTAAGCATGGGCAATGGAAACGGCGAGACGATTGCCTGTGCCTATCATGGTTTCCGGTTTGGCCAGGATGGCCGTTGCGTGCGTGTGCCTGCCCATCCGGACAGCAAGATCCCGCCGAAGCTCCACCTGAAGACCTACCCTGTTGTAGAGCGGTTCGGCCTCATCTGGACGTGCCTGCGCCCTGAAGGAGAAATCAATCTCCCACCGATGCCGCATTGGGACGATCCAGCCTTCCAGCAGATCACTTGCCCGTCCATCGACATCAAGGGCTTCGCAGGACGTCAGGTCGAAGGCTTCATTGACGTGGCGCATTTTGCCTTCGTCCACACCGAGACCTTTGCAGACCCTGAGAACCCGATCGTCCCATCCTATTCACCCAAGCTGACGGAAACGGGTTTCGAGGCTGAATATCGCAGCAACGTCTCCAACTTTCCGCACGGGCTTCTGGGCGTTGAAGAGTTTGCGGACTTCGAATGGCTCCGGCATTTCCGGGTTTTCCTGCCCTTCACGGCAACGCTGGAAATCCACTTCCCGAACGATGGCAGGCTCGTCATCATGAATGCAGCCTCACCGGTTTCGGCTCGTGTGACACGCATGTTCGCGCCAATCTGCCGGAATTTCGATACGACTGGCTCCGTTGAAGATGTTTACGAATTCAATCGCCGCGTCTTTGAAGAAGACCGTCAGATTGTTGAGGCGCAGAAGCCGGAAAACCTGCCGCTTGACCCCAACCTTGAGGCGCATGTGATGGCAGATCGCAGTTCCATCGCCTATCGCCGGGGCTTGCGTGGGATAGGGCTGAGCCACTTTTTCACGGCCTGAACGCAAAAAAGGAGGCCTAAAGGCCTCCTTTTCATAACGGTCTGAACCGATGCTCAGCTTGCAGCGGACAAGTCCACAACACCAACTGTTCCATCTTCCGTTCCGAAAATGATAGCCCCGCCCTGCGGAGTAAAGGACACGGACGTCACCTTGCCACGTGCAGCTTTCTGGCCTGAGCAGAGAGGCAGCACACGCTGGTCCCCGCCCCCGATCTCAGCCAGAAGAACAGTGCCGTCTTCGTAGCCGGCCGCAATGATGTCTTCCTTCGGGTTCGGGCACACAGCGCTGACAAACAGCCCCGGAAGACGGGCCAGCTCGGATGGAGCCTTGCCCATTGGGCCGCCACCGAAGAACGGCCACAGCACAATGGCATCCGCCCCGGCCGTCGCCAGCCAACGGCCATTGCGCGTAAACGCCATGGACCGCACCTGCTTTGGATAGCCGCTCATGCGCATGTTGTGCCCATCGGCCAGACGCCAGCCATGCAAGTCATTTTCCTGCATGGACGTCACGAGAGCTTCCCCACCCGGATGAATGGCAATGCCAATATGGCTGCCTTTCCATTCGAACGGGCGCACCGTATCGACCTTGGCCTGCACGAACCAGACAGACGCACCGTTGTAATGCGAGGCCGCAACGCGCTTGCCCTTGGCATCAAAAACAATGCCCGTCACAGATGACGGATGATCCAGCTTCTTGAGCGTTGTCGTGCCTTCAGCCGCCCGGACTTCAAGCTCCCGACCAGCCGAAAACGCGAAATGTGTGGTGGATGACGCAATACAGTCCACCCACCGGCGTTCTTCGCTCAGAACCTCCGTCCGGCCATCGGCATAAGTGCGGACAAGTTTTCCGTCCTCACCGCCCGTCAGAAATGCATCCGGCAGGCTGTCCTGTGACAGGCACAACGCTCCCTCGTGAACCGAGAGAACCGTCCAGGCGCCAAGCGTATTCATCTTGTCGCGCGGAATGAGAATGATCTCACCATCCGCCGTGGCAGCGGCCAAAGTCTTGCCATCACGTGACGACGCAACGCCGATGATCGGGCTTTCGAAGCGGCGTTCTGCGCCGCGATCTTCAATGATTTCCCGTGTCATTCCGCGATGCAGCTTTCAAAGCCGCGACGAAGCTGCGGACGGTTCAGATTACGGCCGATGAAAACCAGACGGGAGTCCCGGCTTTCTCCCTCACGGTAGGGGCCGATGAAATCACCATCTGCCATCATATGCACGGCCTGAAACGCAAAGCGCTGATCTTCACCCTTGAAGTGCAGAATGCCTTTGGAGCGCAGGATATCGCCACCCTGTTCCTGCAGGAGCGCGCCAATCCAGGCCTGAAAACGCCGCTGGTCAATCAGCTCCTTCACAGAGAGGGAAATGCTGACGATGCCCTCTTCATGGGAGTGATGATCGTTTTCCAGAAAATCCGGCATCGTGGACAGGGCGCGCTGAAGGTCAAAGCCACCACGGTCCAGAATGTCCGTCAGCTTCACGCCGCCATGCTGGGCTTCGTGAATTTCAGCCACGGCATTGATCTGGCGAATGCGGGTAACGATTTCCTTGCGGCGCTCTTCATCGGCAAGGTCGGTCTTGTTCAGAACGATCACATCCGCAAATGCGAGCTGACTGACGGCCTCCGGGCTTTCTTCCAGCGTCTGCATGATGTTGAAGGCATCAACAACTGTCACGACAGCATCAAGCCGGGCCTTCTGGCGGATGTTCTCATCCACAAAAAACGTCTGTGCAACAGGCGCCGGATCGGCAAGGCCTGTTGTCTCAACGATGATCCCGTCAAAACGACCACGACGACGCAGCAGCCCACCGAGAATGCGGATCAGATCTCCACGCACGGTGCAGCAGATGCAGCCGTTGTTCATTTCGAACACTTCCTCGTCGGCATCCACCACGAGGTCATTGTCCACGCCAAGCTCACCAAACTCATTGACGACCACGGCATATTTGCGGCCGTGCTCAGCAGTCAGGATATGGTTAAGCAGGGTGGTTTTACCGGCGCCAAGAAAGCCGGTCAGAACAGTAACGGGAACGGTTCCGGCGCGTGCCGGATCACTGGTGCTGGACATGGGGGTGCCTCCGTAATCTGCTTACGATATAGGCCCGCGCGCCGTGTCTTGAAAGCCGTTGCGATAGGCCAACCCCAGACCGAGCATCAGAAATCCCCATCCACCCAACGGCAGATTCATGAAATCCGAAGAGGACGCGATGGGCCATTCCTGAATGAAGACCGCAGCAAAAAGACCGATCGCAATGGCTGAACCCTGCCGTCCCGGCCAGAGCGCCTTGAGCCAGCAGGCCACCATCAGCACAAACAGGATCAGGCCCGGAATGCCGGCATTCACCAGAGCCTGAAGATAATGATTGTGCGGATGCTGAACACAAAGATCGCGCCAGCCTTTTTCTGGCGTTGCCATGGAAAGCCACGACAGACCGTGGAACGTCGCCGGGTCATCACAGTGATGGCGATAGGCGTCATAGCCCTGCCCCAGCAAAGGATGTTCCTGCGCCATCACCACAGCATGCGTGTAAATCTCGCCGTAAGGAGACTGGCTGAAATGCGTCAACTGCTGCCGGGCAAGCACAACGAGATGTGAGAAGCTACCGGGCGACAGCGCACTTGCGGCAAAGATCAGAAGCGGCATCATCGCCGCAGCAACAAGCGCTGCCGGGCGCATCGGCCGATACAGAAGCGCGCAGATGCCAATTCCGAACAGCGACAGCGCGAATGGCATTCTCTGCCCCGCGAGGACCATGACGGCCACAGCAAGAACCGTCGCAGCACAGAGCCCCAGAGTGCGGGACCAACGACTTTTCCACCCCTCGATCAACGTACAACCAAGCATCAGCATCGGCAAAATAAGACGTGACAGCGGGGCAGCGGCACGGGGGTGCGTGTAAGGGCCTGTGAGAGTGCCATCATGGAAGCGCGGCACGCCGAACAGATTTCGCCCGAACGCCGCCTGAACCATAATCTGGAATGCAATGTAGAGCCCGCATCCACACGTGATCCAGAGCGCTCTTCTGCGCCAGACGTCATCGCGCAACAGCCAGCAGCCCAGCGCTGCAGCAGCCAGCGGAAAGCGGATGGCCGCCAGAGACTGGCCCAGTGCCCCATGCCCGGGCGAGACCCAGACTGTGCACAAAACCTGCCAGCCCCACCAACAGAAGGTCGCGATGACCCAGGGCTCTCTTGCCCAGTCCCATTGCCGCGTTCGTGCAGACTGCACCAACAGCAGAACGGCAAGAATATCGAGGTCTGCTTCCGCCAGCCCTCTGAGATGCGTGAGTGTCAGCGGCAGCAGAACAGCAAGCCACTGGCCGAGGCGGGTCAGGGAAAAAGAAGACAGGCGCATGGACATTGTGGATGGCGGGTTTCGACTTTCCATGCAACCACCTCCATCCGAATGCGCTTTTTTGAAACAGTCCCTTTCTTATGGAGACAGGCATGTCCTCAGACACCATTCTCATTCCCGGCATCGACACTCCGGTTTCCCGCGTAGCTCTTGGCACCTGGGCCATTGGCGGCTGGATGTGGGGCGGCCCGGACGATGAAAACGGCGTTCGCACCATCCATGCAGCTCTCGATGACGGCATCAATTTCATCGACACAGCACCCGTCTATGGCTTCGGGCACTCAGAAGAAGTTGTTGGCCGGGCACTGGCCGAAAAGCCAAACAAGGCTTTCGTCGCGACAAAGCTGGGCCTGAACTGGACGGATGACAAACCCGAAGACCGCAAGGTTTTCCGTGATTCCCGCCCTGCCCGCATTCGCAAGGAAGTGGAAGACTCCCTGCGCCGCCTGCGGGTCGAGACAATTGATCTCGAACAGATCCATTGGCCCGATGACAAGACTCCCATCGATGAAAGCGCACGCGAACTGCAGAAACTTCATCAGGAAGGTAAGATCCGGGCGCTCGGCGTTAGCAATTTCTCGCCGGAGCAGATGGATATCTTTCGCGAAGTTGCCCCACTCGCAACAATTCAGCCCCCGCTGAACCTGTTCGAACGCACCTGCGAAAAAGATATTCTCCCATACGCCAAGAAGAATAACGCCGTGGTGCTCGCTTACGGCGCGCTTTGTCGCGGACTGCTCTCCGGCAAGATGAACAAGGACACGAGCTTCCCAAAAGATGACCTGCGTTCAGGTGATCCGAAGTTCCAGAAGCCAAAGTTCGAGAGCTATCTCGCCGCGGTCGAAGACTTCAAGGAGCTAGCCGCCAAGCGCGACAAGTCCGTTCTCGCCTTCGCCGTACGCTGGGTTCTGGATCAGGGGCCAGTCATCGCACTTTGGGGCGCACGCAAGCCTGAACAGGTCTCCGGCGTGAAGGATGTTTTCGGCTGGTCTCTGACCGACGAGGAGAAGAAGGCCGTGGACGAAATCCTGGCACGTCACGTCCCGGACGCGATTGACCCGACCTTCATGGGGCCGCCGAACCGCGACTGAAAGCAATGGCTGCCTGACGCAACGCGACAAGACGCGCGCGGGCAGCCTCCAGACTGAACAGAGTAGCCCGCTCGCGGCCCTTATGGCCCAGCTCCGCTCTGAGTGCCGGGTTATCCATCAGTTGACCTAGCGCCGCCTCTAGCGCTCCGGAAGCATCCGGGGTCGCTAGCAGGGCCGCGTCCCCGACTACATCCGGCAGCGCGCCAAATGGCGAGACGATCACAGCTGCCCCGCACGCCATGGCTTCCAGCGCCGTCATGCCAAATGGCTCCGGCCAGCGGCTTGGCACAACAACAACAGCCGCTTCCGTCATGGCTTCCAGAACATCCGGATGGGACCGATAGCCCGTCATCAGAACATCAGCCTGTGCCGCCTGAGGGCGCAACTGAGTCAAAAACGGGGTTTCCGGTGAATCCGGGCCAAATCTGTCAGCGCCCATAATGACTGCTGTCCAGTCCGGATACTGATGCCGAAGACTTGCCCAGGCTGAGACAAAAGCATCTACCCCCTTGTCTGCGACCACCCTTCCCGCGAACAGAACTTGTTTTTTCCGCGGGCGCTCAACTGGCAATACGGACAGATCCACACAGTTCGGCTGAATTTCGACGCGTGGCGGTATATCGCTGCCTTCTGCAAAACACGTCGCAACCCATCGGGACACAGCGCACACCAGCACCCTTGCGGCGAGCCGGGATCTTTCTTTCGCAGTTTTGGCGCCCCTCATGGAGCGCGGATCATTGTGCAGAATCAACCGGACGGGAGCGACACGGGACAGCGCCATAGCCAGATCGGGCCTGTTATGAACCTCGATCAGATCAGGCCGGAAGTGTCGGGCTGCGCGAACGCAGGACAGCGCATAGCTCAGGTGTTGAGGGAGTGGCCATATGCCACGCTTCAGAGGAACAAATTTACCGCCCGGCAGTGGCACGCCGGAGACAGCTCTGCCGATAACCCGATCATCACAAAAGGCCACGCGGCTGACGAGCAGGGAAATCGCGCCAGCGTGGCCCTCAGCATAAAGTTCACGCGGCGGCAGAACCGTCAGTACACGCAGAGACACTGCTCAGCCCTTTTCCAGATCCGGCCCGGCAAACAAGGGGCCGAGCGAGGATGAGGCTTAACAGCCTGAGGCAGAAGAGTGAAAGAGGCCTGCTCAGGAAGAAATCTGGCGCTTTTCCTGTTCAAGCTTCTGGCGGCGCACCACCTTACGATTCTCCCGCAACAGACGGTATTTTTCCAGCGCCGTCATGTTGGCAGACCTGTTTTTCGTGGAAAGACGTGGCTGAGCGTCAGACGAGCGCACGGCTGTATTTCCGGGGTTCACGAGAGAGGCCATTATCTTTCCCTACAGCTAGAAAGAGAATCCAGACACGAAACGTAATACAATTCATACTACCGGTTTCTGAACACTCGCAAGGCAATATCCGCCCAACGCGCAATACGGCCCGGGGGTTTCCACTCTTGAGTTCGCGGAGTGTATCGCGCACATGCGCTATAAGACGTCTTTTCTGTTCCGCGCCCTGAATGCCGGAGCGTCTCCCAGGAGCATCCAATGAAGATCAATGGCATTGCCTATCGCAGCATCTGGCGCCCGTCTGACGACGCCAAAAGCATCCGCATTTTCGATCAGACCCGCTTTCCATGGGAAGTGGAGGTGCTTGAACTCCGCGACGTCGGCGCTGTCGCGCATGCAATCCGCAGCATGCAGGTTCGGGGTGCTCCGCTGATTGGTGCTGTCGCGGCCTATGGTCTGGTTTTTGCCCTTCAGAACGACGCATCCGATGCTGCGCTGGAAAAAGCGGCCGCTGATCTGATTGAGACACGCCCGACCGCCATCAACCTGCGCTGGGCCATTGAACGCATGGTGACGCGTCTGCGCGCGCTCACGCCAGCAGAGCGCGTTGAAGCCGGATATGTGGAAGCGGATGCAATCTGTGATGAAGACGTTCAGGTCAATGAAGCCATTGGCCGCCATGGACTGGAACTGATCCGCGAAATCTGGGAGCGCAAAGGTAAGACAGGCCGCGTCAATCTTCTCACGCACTGCAATGCCGGCTGGATTGCCACGGTAGACTGGGGAACAGCACTGGCCCCCATATACATGGCGCACGACGAAGGCATCCCGGTGCATGTCTGGGTGGATGAGACACGCCCCCGCAATCAGGGCAGCCTACTCACGGCCTGGGAACTCGGCAGCCATGGTGTCGCGCATACCGTCATCGCGGACAATGCTGGCGGCCATTACATGCAGGCTGGCGATGTGGACATGGTCATCGTCGGCACGGACCGCGTAACGGCGCAGGGCGATGTGGCCAACAAGATTGGCACCTACCTCAAGGCGCTCGCAGCCAAAGACAACAACGTCCCGTTCTGGGTGGCACTCCCGTCTTCCACGATCGACTGGCGTGTTCGGGACGGCGTGAAGGAAATCCCGATCGAGGAGCGTAGCCAGAACGAAGTCCTGTTCATGACAGGTCTGACGGATAACGGTGCTCCGGGCCGCGTCCGCATTGCACCCGATAACAGCCCGGCGGCCAACCCGGCTTTTGACGTCACACCTGCCCGTCTGGTTACAGGCTTGATTACGGAACGCGGCCGCTGTGATGCTTCGGAAGAAGGGCTGAAGGGGCTGTTCCCTGACGGGCAGTAAACCCGCCTCCTGACAGTCCTGTGAGGATAGGCCCCTGCCAGAAACAGGGGCCTGACTTGCCTTCAACATGAGGGTGTACGCTTCTGTCGATGCACCCGGGTTTGCACTCTGTCAGAGTTTCCTCATTAGGGTGCGCCTGATCAGTCTGCCCGGCTAAAACTCTCCGCAAAATAACGGCATCGGTAGCGAGCAGTCACGCCATGCTCTGCCCCAACTCTTGACGCCCCATCGCACTTGCCGTTCAAGATGCAGGTTCATCGAGCCAGCATGAGGATGATTGTGTCAGACTCGCATATTTTCTGGCGAACAGCTGCTACGGCCGCCCTGTTCGCACTGACCGGCTGCGCCAGTCAGAACAGTGTCCGTCCGTATCCGGCCCAGACTCCCAACGCACAGTATGCGAACGGCACAACAGGTCCGGTGGGCTACAACAGCCACGTTCCGGACTTTGCGACCCGTAATTTCGAGCCGTTCAACCGTCAGGACGTCGCAGCGATTGCCCTGCGTGAATGGCGGATGTTCGGTGCCCCCGTATCAGATGATGACCCGGAAGACCGACCGGAACCCACCGATCCTGCCCTGAAGCCGGAACGCATTCCGGGATTGTGGCAGCGCATTGGTGAATACTGGTGGATTGGCCAGGACCCGTATGAAACGGAAGCTGGCTGGACGGGCAAAACCGATGCGAACGGCACACGTTTCGAAGCCGTGCATGACGGGCGCTACGCCTGGTCGGCAGCATTCATTTCTTACGTCATGCGTGTCGCCGGCGCGAATGACCGCTTCCCGTATTCGCCTAACCACGCGACCTATATCAATGCGGCCGCCAGTGGGCAGTCCAGCGGTGTCAGCGCGCATGATCCGGGAAGCTACACTCCGAAGATCGGCGATCTGATCTGCGTAGGCCGTGGCCGTAGCAAGACCGTGACATTCTCGATGCTGCCTACGTCTTACGGTTTCCCGGCCCATTGCGGCATCGTCGCGGCCGTCAATCAGAATGACCAGCCTTTCGGTCATGAGCTGAGCATCGTTGGCGGCAATGTGGACGACGCCGTGTCCCTGACACATGTCCCCACAGATGCGAACGGCCGGATCGCTGATGGTTCAGGCCACAGCTACGACAGCCGCTATCCGTGGTGCGTCGTCCTTGAAGTCCGTTATGACGCCGATCAGGAACCTGACAGCGGCATGTGAACGAATGGCAGTCCCCCGGCGCGCCAGCCCGTGCCGGGGCCATGCTTGTCTTCGAAGCCATCGACAATATTGCTTACATCCGCATATCCGGCATGTTCAGCCAGAAGCGCTGCATTATGGGAGCGCATCCCCGACCGGCACAGAAACAGGACGCGGCTGTTCTGATCAGGCACGGCATTCAGCAGTCCTTCCAGAAACATCTGTTCCAGACCCGGCTGCCACGTCAGACACACAACGGGCCTCGGCAGGGCGGAAGAATCGGGCAGGCCAATCTCCGCCCATTCCACAGGTGTCCGTACATCGACGAGGATGCTGTCGGCTTCATTTGCAAGCACGTCCCATGCCTGCTTTGCTGTCAGTACCTTCATGGCCTTCCTCATCCCTACAAAACGCGGTCTATAATTCCGTTAGCACAGGAGTGAACGTATGACTGACATCACCAGCCCACACCAGTCCGTTTCGGCAGGGTGGCAGAGCACCTCCTCCAGCATGACGGCCGCCATTGGCGGAACGCCGCTCATCCGTCTGAAGCGCGCCTCCGAAGAAACCGGCTGTGACATCTACGGCAAGGCAGAGTTCATGAACCCCGGCGGGTCTGTCAAAGACCGTGCAGCACTTGCCATTATCGAAGATGCTTTCCGCACTGGCGCTCTCAAGCCCGGCGGAACCGTTGTCGAAGGAACGGCTGGGAATACTGGCATAGGACTGACGCTGGTGGCCCAGGCCATGGGCTGCAAGGCGATCATCGTCGTGCCGGAAACCCAAAGCCGCGAAAAGCTCGACTTTCTACGCATGATCGGCGCAGACCTGCGACTGGTCCCCGCCAAGCCCTTCCGTGACCCAGGCAACTACGTTCATGTGTCGCGTCGTCTGGCTGAAGAAACAGGCGCTTTCTGGGCTAACCAGTTCGACAATACTGCCAACCGCGAAGGCCACCGCACCACGACAGCCGTCGAAATCTGGAACCAGACGGGCGGAAATATTGATGCCTTCACCTGCGCCTGCGGCACCGGCGGCACTCTGGCAGGCATCGGAATGGGCCTGCGGGAACAGGCTGCGGCAGCCGGCAAGACAGCCCCAAAAATCGTGCTGGCTGATCCGGAAGGTTCCGCACTCTATGGCTGGGTGAAATCCAACGATCTGACCATCAGCGGCGGCTCCATCACGGAAGGCATTGGCCAAGGACGTGTCACAGCCAACCTTGAGGGCTGCGCACCTGATGATGCAGAGCGAATTGCAGACCCGGAAGCGCTGGAGCAGATCTTTGCCCTGACCGCAGAAGAAGGCCTGTCAGTGGGTGGTTCGTCAGGCATCAATGTTGCAGCAGCTATCCGAACTGCAAGGAAGCTTGGTCCTGGACATACGATTGTTACAATCCTGTGCGATGGAGGGGCAAGGTATCAGTCCAAGCTGTTCAACCCTGAGTTCCTTCGTGCGAAAAACCTCCCGGTTCCGTCCTGGCTGGCGTAAGCACGAAAGTGGCGCGGCGGACCTGAACCGCGCCACAAGCCGATGGAAGGTAACATCATCATGGGTACAGAAACCCTTCCCCATCTTCTGGTCGTCGATGATGACCGTGAAATCCGGGAGCTTCTGAGCAAGTTCCTCGAACGGAACCACTTTCGCGTCACGGCTGCGCGCGATGGTCGTGAAGCCCGAAAAGCCTGGGCCAATGGTCATTACCAGCTTGTGGTTCTGGACCTGATGCTTCCGGGCGAAAGCGGCCTTGAGGTCGCCCGCTGGCTGCGCACCCAGGATAATGTCCCCATCATTATGCTGACGGCCATGAGCGATGAAACCGACCGGATTATCGGGCTGGAGTTTGGTGCCGATGATTACGTCGCCAAGCCGTTCAATCCCCGCGAACTCCTCGCCCGCATTCGCGCTGTGCTGCGCCGGACGGTGGATGCCTCCGAAAAGCGCCAGGCCACAGATACCCGCAAGATTATGTTTGCCGGCTGGTGCCTCGACCCGGTCCGCCGCCGTCTGCTCAACCCGGATGGAGCAGAAATCTCCCTGACGGGTGGCGAATATGACCTTTTGATCGCGCTGCTGGAACGCGCCAACCGCGTCCTGACCCGAGACATGCTGCTTGAGCTGCTTCGCGGCCGTCAGGCTGGACCGTTCGACCGCGCCATTGACGTCGCCATCAGCCGCCTGCGTCGCAAGCTGGAAGATGACGGCCGAAATGCACAGGTCATCAAAACCGTGCGTGGTGGTGGTTACGTCCTTGCAGCAGAAGTCGAACGCGTCTGACCGTGCGCTTTTTTCCTAGTTCCCTTGTCGCCCGCACCAGCCTGCTCCTGATTGTTGGGCTGGGCGTTATTGAACTTGCGGGACTGGGGATCCACGCGCTTGACCGCCTTGATCTGGCTGAACGCAGCCAGATGCATGACTATCAGATCCAGGTCTTTTCCATTTACCGCACGATTGCGGAAACAAAGGCGGAAGACCGGAAGAACGCCATAGACGACCTGCACATCCCGTCGAACACAACAGTTCTGCTGCTTCCGACGCCGGATCAGGAAATCCATAGCCACAAAATCCCGCTCCCCTTTTTCGCATCCGGGGGGCTCTCTCAGGGGCGATTTCATGCACCGCCGCCGGGCTTTGGTCCGGGCGGGGCTCCGTTTGGTCCAGGAGGGATGATTGAACCGGGCCTTCCGGGAGCAGCCCCGCCGGGTGAAGAACATCCATCTGGCGCTCCGGAACACGGCCCTTTCCCTGACGAACGGAACTTTGACCGCCCTCATGAAGGCGGACCCGAAGGATGGTACGGGCCGGGACTGGGTGGCCGCGAAGGATATCGGGAAATCCCGCCTTTCATGCGCGGATCATTCCTGCCTTCATCCCTTTATCCACTTGAAGTCTGGGCCGGGCAGGAACTTCGTACACATTCCACGTCGATGCTGTTGCCGGATGGTCAGTGCTGGCTTGTCATCCGTTACGTCATGCCCTTGCCCAACCCTTTCGAAGCGCCGACATTCATCATTGCGTTCCTGATGATGTCCCTCTTCGGAGGCGCCTTGATCCTCTGGGCCACACGTCGCCTGATCGCCCCCGTCACGACGCTGGCCACCGCTGCCGAAGCGCTTGGCCGGGACGTGAACAGCTCAACGGTTCTTCCGGAAAACGGCCCATCAGAGATCCGTCGGGCGGCTATTGCCTTTAATACGATGTCCATGCGGATCCGTCGTTTCGTCTCGGATCGAACGCTCATGCTCACGGCCATTGGGCACGATCTGCGCACACCCATCACACGACTGAAGCTGCGCGCCGAGTTCATTGACGATGATGAACTGCGCAACAAGATTCTGGCGGATCTTGATGAAATGGAGGCCATGGTGGCCGCCACACTGGCTTTCGGTCGTGACAGCGCATCTAATGAGCAGGTTGTCTTCCTTGATCTGCGCACCCTGCTGCAAACCATCATGGATGAAGCAGCCGAAAGCCATCCGGATCAGGCAGACGCGCTTGTCTATGAGTTGCCGATGCAGCCAGTCCGCATTCAGGCACGGTCCGTGGCACTGAAGCGCGCGCTGAACAATCTCATTCTCAATTCTTTGAAGTATGGTGGAAGTGCGCATGTCACGCTCATTCCACCGACAAAAAAGAAAGAAAAAGATCGCACTGCCCGCATCATCATCGAAGACAATGGCCCCGGCCTTCCCGAGAGCGAGCTTGAACGGGTTTTTGAACCTTTTGTGCGGATCGAAACCAGCCGCAACCGTGAAACAGGCGGCACCGGCCTGGGACTTTCCATCGCCCGGACAATCCTGCGGGCACAGGGCGGCGACGTGCGCCTTCAGAACCGTGGCGAAGGCGGCCTGCGGACGATCATCACACTGGCGGCGTAGGCCCCTCTCCTCATCACTTCTCTGCCATCCATAGCCTGAACCGCTCAAAGGCGGTTCCAATCTGTTCAGCATGTCTTTCTATGTCAGGGACGCCCCAACACAGGAGAGCCAAGGCATGAGTGACCAGAACTTTCGCAGCATTCTGACAGGATCATTTTCGACCCCTTGCGCAGACAATCCGACTGTCGCCATGATCGAAGCCGCATACATCCATGAAGGGCTGAACGCGCGTTACATCAACTGTGACGTCAAGGCAGACAATCTCGCTGACGCCGTCAAAGGTGCCAAAGCCATGGAATGGGTCGGGTTCAACTGCTCCCTGCCCCATAAGGTCGCAGTTCTGGAGCATCTCGATGCTCTGGATGAGTCAGCAAAACTGATCGGGGCAGTTAATTGCGTCGCCATCAAAGACGGGCGCCTGACGGGCCATAACACGGACGGCAAGGGGTTTCTGGCGTCCTTGAAGGAGATCACAGATCCAGCCGGGAAACGCGTTCTCCTTCTTGGTGCAGGTGGAGCTGCCCGTGCGATTGCCGTTGAACTGGCACTGGCCGGCGTCGCCCATCTCACCGTCGTCAATCGTGACGTCAAGAAAGCCGAGACCATTGCTACGCTCGTGCGTGACAACTCAAGCGCAGATGCCGAAGCCAAGCCCTGGGAAGGCGACGTTTCCGTTCCCGAAGGCACAAATATCGTCATCAATGCCACATCCATCGGCATTGGTGATCCGGAGGCGATTCCTCCTGTGGACATCAAAAGCCTGACCAAAGGGCAGATTGTTGCGGACGTCATTCCCAACCCACCGCAAACACGCTTCCTTCAGGAAGCCCACGCGCAAGGCTGCACAACCCTTGATGGCTTGGGAATGCTGGTCAACCAAGGGCTGATTGGTGTTGAGATCTGGCTGGGCAAGACGCTCGATGGAGACGTTATGGCCCAGACACTGGAAGAAATTTTTGAATCATCCGGAGACTGAACTCCAAGGCCCCTCCGTCTGAAACACAGACGGAGGGTTCTATATTTTGCCTAGATAGGCTCTGCCCGGCGACGCAGCCAGACTGTCAGAACGAGACAGACCGCCGCCAGCAACACACCCCACCAAAGTGACGGCATCGAAAACAGGGCTAAAAAGTCCAGATGTCCGGTTACGATCTTGTCTGTTGGCGTATGCTGTACATCAAACCCATCAGACTGGGTGGCGATGATCTTCATCTGGGCATCGTGGAAACCGGTCCCGGGAAAATGCAAAAAGCGGTCCCATATGATGCCCGTAATATGGTTCGTACGCAGACCAATGGCTTCCACAATATAGAGACCCGCCAGTCCCCCTAAAACCCACACCGCAGGCACCGTTCTGACACTGGCTGAGACCAGGAACAGAACAGCATAAATCGGTAACCACCACAGAGTATTCAGCACGATATAGGCAACATCATCGATCATCAGATGACCTATACTGGCTTGTTCTGCCAGACCCACCGGAGAAATTCCGTATGCCTGTGCAGTCGCGACAATAAGAACGACCGTCGCCACCCAGCTTAAAAACAGCGACAAAAGAGGGCCGATCGCAAGCACAACACTCGCCTTGGCCGCCACACTCAATCGGTCCGAGACAGGCAGAGACTTCCAGAAAAGCACCGACAGGTCCTTACGTTCATTATAGAACGTACCGAGCGCATAGATGCACCCCACCGTCAGGGCTGCGACATTGGCGATCCCAAACAGCATTTCCGCCGTGATCCTGAACATCAGGATTGGTGGAACACTTTCTGCCGTCCCTTTCATGACCTTGAGGTGGCTCGTGTGCAGCTGCAAGCAGAGAAGAACCAAAGGCAGACAAACCATTACCAAGGGGCCGAGTATCAAAAACCGGTTTCCCCAAAGCTCTCGCCTGACAGACCAGACGTATTGCTTCAGCGACCACGTCATTTTTCCATATTTGCTCATGCCCCTGCCCCTTTCCTGTTCCCACGGTTCTGCCCCATCAGCACCAGAAACAGATCGGCCAGTCGCGGCTGGCGTGTTTCGCCAAGGGCCGCCAGTTCACTGTGCGACACACCATCGAAAAGCATGATCGGCTGCCCCATGATGAGCCTTTCACTGATCGGCCCCAGATGTCGGGCAGCGTCCGAAGTCTCCGCTCTGGGTTTCAGTTCCACGAAACGCTGCGCCAGGTTTTCCATGCTGTCCTGCAACGTGATGCGACCATCCCCGATCAGGATCACATCCGTGAGGATATCCTCGATTTCCTCGACCTGATGGGTCGTCACCAGAATGGTGCGATCATGGTCGAAGTAATCGTTAAGAAGCGTGATGTAGAATTCGCGGCGATACAGCAGGTCCAGCCCCAGCGTCGGCTCATCAAGCACCAGCAGCTTGGCATCAATCGCCATGACCAGCGCCAGATGAAGCTGCGCGACCATACCCTTGGACAGATCCCGCACGCGGGAACGCTTCTGAATGTCTGTCCGGGAGAGAAAGTGCTCCGCCCGGCTCCGGTCAAACCGTGGATGAACGCCTTCGACATAGTCCAGAACCTGCCAGACCTTCATCCAGCGCGGCAGCAAAGCCACATCGGCAATAAAGCAGACATCCTGCATCATCGCTTCGCGCTCACGCCAGGGATCACGCCCCAGAACCCTGAGGGAGCCTTCATAGGGGACAAGACCCAGAATGGCATTCAGAGCCGTCGTCTTGCCTGCGCCATTCGGCCCGATCAGTCCAACAATCCGGCCTGATGGAATACTGAGGTCAATGCCCAGAACACCTTTGCCGCCACGATGCACTTTTCGCAGACCCTGTGCTTCAATACAGATCATGCGACATCTCCCTCTTTGAGAAGATCATTCAGGCTGAGACCAAGACGACGGATTGTCCGTAGCGTTTCCGGCCATTGTTCCGTCAGGAATTTCTGACGTTCGCTCTCACCAAGACGCGCCAGCGCACCCTGCGCCACGAACAGTCCAAGACCACGACGCTTCTCGACCAGCCCTTCATCAGAAAGCTGCTGATACGCCTTCATCACGGTCAAAGGATTCACCTGACATTCGGCTGCAACCTGTCGAACCGACGGGATCGCATCGCCCTCAGCGACAGCGCCGTCCAACATCATGCCGACCACCCTGTCCCGGAGCTGCTGATAGATCGGCTGGCTCTCATTCCACGCACCATCCACAACACACCTCCTCAAATCTCTCTGCCCGGGACTCCATTTCGTACGCCTCATTTCCGATTTGGTGATTTACATAACTATATCACCAAATCGGAAGCAAGGAGATTTCCGCACCGGCCTGCCCGCGACGTTTCCAACCGCAGGTCAGGTCCTTTCAGGTCTGGACAAAAATAAAGCGCCATCTCCCAAGAGATGACGCTCTAAAAAACCTCAGATCCAGCCATGCTGGCAGATCAGAACATGGCGCGATCTGGAATTGTATTTCCGTACGGTGAAATGTTCTCAATCGTCTGAGAAAATTTTTCATTATTTTTAGAATACTCGGAGAATCCACCACCAGAACATGCAGACATCACCAGAAACAATGGAATAAATGCCAGAGCAAATACTGGTTTTACTGCCTTGTTTTTTGTCATTTTCTCGTCCTCTTCTTGTTTTTTTTGGGACCATACTCCTTAAAAAAAATATTAGAATTAGATATTTTGGATCATGAAAACCTATTTATAAAAAAAATTTATAAAAGAACTTGGCGCTACAAAAGCACACGTACGTTGAAATTATTCTGTTTGTTTTCATATCTTTAGAGGAAACAAGCGCACTTTGATAAAGACCCAAAAGGCTCTCCATCTACGCATTGAGGTACGATTTCGCGGCAAATACTCGCAGGTTGAGCGGGCAACCTTCGCACGAAAGTATTTTGCATATTATTTCTAAAATATTGGTGTTTTCGGAGCGAACGCAAAAAAAAAGCCTGCCTGAAAATCAGGCAGGCTTTACGTCTCAAACGCGGATTAATCTGGCGGCAAAGAAGCCGTCCATTCCGCCCCGATCCCACCAGAGACCGGGATGTGTTCGGAAAAATCCTTCCGGCGTCCGGGCAATCGCTATGTCCGCCAGTTCTTCATCCGTGAACGGCACATGCTTCCAGCCCCCGCGTTCAAGCGCGGCTGCGATGCGATCCGGACCCTCTTCATCCTGAAGAGAGCAGACGGCATACATCAGCATGCCACCCGGCTTCAGCATGTCACGCGCTGCGTCAATGAAAGCGTCCTGACCTTCCGCCAATGCCGTGACGTCACGCGGGCGTTTGATCCACAGCACATCCGGATGACGGCGAAACGTCCCTGTTGCTGAACACGGCGCATCCAGCAGCACCGCATCAACCGGTGCTTTCGGGCGCCATTTCAACCCATCTGCAACAATCGTCTCAGCAGTTGCGCGCATCCGGGTGATGTTCTCACGCAGGCGAACTGCGCGGGACTCTTCCTTTTCGATGGCCGTGACATCTGCGCCCGCAGCAGAAAGCTGAGCCGTCTTGCCTCCTGGGGCCGCACAGAGGTCAATCACCGTCTTCCCGGCGACATCTCCCATAAGCTTCACAGGCATGGCAGCAGCCACATCCTGCGCCCAGAATTGCCCCTCTTCGAAGCCTTCCATTGTCGCAATCCGTGTCCCAGCCGGATAACGCACAGTTCCCGTTGGCAGGACATCGCCGCCTTCAGGAGCCGTTGCCCCAGGGCGCAGGCTCAGATCCAGCGGCGCCTCACGATGCAATCCCCGGGAAATGGACCGTGCGCGATGGCCCCAGGCGCTCCACAACCACGCCGGAACATCCAGTCTGGCGTCATCGAGCCCTTCCAGAAGATCGCGCCCTTCACGCGCCACACGCCGAAGCACAGCATTCGCCAGCCCAGCGAAAGGCGCCAGACCGCGACGACGCAGCAGGTCAACAATCGTGCCTACCGCGGCATGCGGCGGCGTTTCCAGATGCAACAGCTGCGCCACACCCAGAAGCAACGCACACCGAACAGGCTCGGGTGGTTCACGGCGCAGCATCGGCTGAAGAATTTCAGTCATGCTCCCCATGTACCGCAGCGTTGTTGCCGCCAGACGATGCGCAGAAGCACGATCCCGCGGGTCCATCGGCCCGGCACGGTCCAGCGTCGTTTCGAGCATACGGCGATGTTCGACAACACCGCAGACAATGTCGAAGGCAAGATCACGTGTCGGATCCGGACTGGGGCGGCGCTCCTGTCCCGGCTTCGGACGGCGTCCTCCCTGGCGGGACGCGGACGGGTTCTTCGGACGGCCGGAGCCGCGAGGGGGCGTATTCTGTGTCATTATCGGGCGTTGATCTCTCGCATGCTGCCGAAATCGCATCTTGCGGCGCCGGACGCAATGGAGTCTTCTGCCGCAATGTCCGATCAGATTGCAGAAAATCTCTCCGCCATCCGTAGTCGCATCATTCAGGCCTGCGAAACATCAGGCCGCCCTGCCACGGATGTGGGCCTCGTTGCCGTTAGCAAATTTCATCCGCAGGATGCCGTGGAAGCGGCCTTGAAGGCCGGTCAGCGCGTCTTTGGTGAAAACCGCGTTCAGGAAGCAGCCTCCAAGTTTCCAGCGCTTCGTGAGACCTGGCCAGACCTGCGCCTGCACATCATCGGTGGCCTCCAGACCAACAAGGCCGTAGATGCCTGTCGCATCGCAGATGTGATCGAGACTCTGGATCGCCCCGCCCTTTCTGATGCGCTGGAAAAGGCTGCAGAGAAGACAGGCCGCCTTCCGGAGTTGCTCATTCAGGTCAACACAGGGAACGAGCCACAGAAATCTGGCATCCCCCGCGATGAAGCCGACGCGTTCATCAAGGCCTCAATGCTGCGCTTTGGAGCGAAGGTGCGTGGGTTGATGTGTATCCCGCCAGAAGATGAAGATCCCGCTCCACATTTCCACTTCCTGACACAGCTTGCACAGCGCCACGGACTGCCCGTGGTGTCCATGGGCATGTCGGCTGATTTCGAGACAGCCATTGCCGAAGGCGCCACCCTTGTGAGGGTTGGAAGTGCCATTTTTGGTTCCCGCCCCATGACCGGATCCTAACGCGCACCTTGCATCCCTGTAAGAAATCTTGTCATGAGGGGGAATAGACCACGCTTCGACACATCCCTGTGAGGCGATGGTTTCCTGCGATGCCCGTAAATGGAACCACCGATGCCAGAACACGACGGCGATCACGCTTCCCCTCCTTACCCCGGCGCCGGGGTTCCGGTGGACAGCGGCGAAGTCCTTCAGACCATCGAACAGGCGCACAAAGACGGAAACACTTCTGAACTCGGTGACACAGAGGGCGCTGGCGGCCACAAGAAGCCCGGCGGCTTTGGCGCGCTTCTGGCTGTTCTGGGTGTTGTGTATGGCGATATCGGAACGAGCCCGCTTTACGCCCTTCAGTCTTCCGTCGGCATTGTAGGATCTGCCAAGCATCCGGCAGCAGCCTGGGAAGTCATGGGACTGGCCAGTCTAACGTTCTGGGCACTCATGCTGATCGTGACGTTCAAATACGTCATCCTCATCATGCGGGCAGACCATGACGGTGAAGGCGGCATCATTGCCCTGATGTCCCTCGCCCAGCGCGTCTGCAAATCCCAGAAATTCCGATGGCTGTTCGGTCTCGTCGGCATTGCAGGCACCTGTCTTTTCTTCGGGGACAGCATCATTACGCCTGCCGTGTCGGTGCTTTCTGCCGTTGAAGGCATCGAAATCGCCGTCCCCTCTGCCAGCCATGTCATCATCCCGATCGCGATGGTGGTTCTGGTCGCACTCTTTGCGGCGCAGGCCCTCGGAACAGGCAAGATCGGCAAGGCTTTCGGGCCAATCATGGTGCTCTGGTTCACCGTTCTGGCCATTCTCGGTGTCCGCGGTATTCTGCTTTACCCGCACATCCTGCTGGCGCTGTCTCCCACGTTTGCCCTCGAATTCATTGTCCTACACGGATACCTGTCGTTTATCGCGCTGGGATCTGTCGTGCTGTCCGTGACGGGTGCAGAAGCACTTTATGCTGACATGGGCCATTTTGGCCGGGCCCCGATCCGCAAGGCATGGCTGTTTTTCGTTCTGCCATCCCTCACCCTGAACTATTTCGGCCAGGCGGCTCTGCTGATCCATGATCCGGCAACACTGGCCAACCCGTTCTATCATCTCGGGCCACACTGGGCGCAGATCCCGCTTCTGATCCTTGCCACCTTCGCAACCGTCATTGCGTCTCAGGCCGGTATCTCGGGAAGCTTCTCGCTCTGCCGCCAGCTCATTCAGCTTGGCTACCTGCCCCGCACCCGCATTGTGCACACCAATGCCTCAGAAGAAGCACAGATTTACCTGCCGTCCCTGAACTGGATCCTCGGTTTCGGCGCACTGGTACTGGTTCTGTCTTTCCGGTCCTCCGCTGCACTGGCCGCCGCATACGGCATCGCCGTGACCGGTACGTTCCTGTGCACCTGCGTTCTGGCAATGGTCGTGTTCCGCCGCACCTTCAAGTGGAGTGCTGCTGCCGTCGGCGCCGTGTTCGGACTGTTCTTTGTCGTGGATGCGGTGTTCTTCTCCGCCAACGTCCTGAAGATCCCGGATGGCGGCTGGGTCCCACTCGCCATCGGTATTATCAGCACCATCGTCATGACCACCTGGAAGCGCGGACGTGGCCTGATTGCCGCCAAGCAGCAGGCTGACTCCATGCCCATGGCCTCGTTCCTGGCCCGCCTGCCGCAGTCCCGCACCATCCGCGTTCCGGGCCTTGCTGTCTTCCTGACGGCCAATCCGGATGTGGTCCCGAACTCGCTGCTGCATAATCTGAAGCACAACAAGGTCCTGCATGAGCATGTCATGTTCGTGACCGTGCAGAACCTTGATCAGCCGGAGGCTGAGCGTGGCCACCGCACGATCGTTCAGGAACTGGCCCCGAACATCAATCGCGTGATCGTCCGGTACGGCTTCATGGAAATGCCAAACCTGCCGCGTGCGCTCATGGAGCTGAAGGCACTTGGTGTGGCGTTTGATGCCATTCAGGCCTCGTATTTTACGTCCCACGAGCTTGTGGTTCGCTCCCGCGTTCCCAAGATGCAGCTCTGGCGGATGTGGCTGTTCCTGCTTCTCCTGCGCAATGCCGCCTCCACCACGGAATTCTTCCGTATCCCGCCTGATCGCGTGGTGGAGTTTGGCGTCCGGATTGCAATTTGACCGAACCTCTTTCTCTCTACATTCACTGGCCATTCTGTCTGGCGAAGTGCCCTTACTGCGACTTCAATTCCCACGTCCGGGATGAAATTCCGCAGAAGCGCTTTGCCGCAGCCTTGCGTCGTGAACTGGCGCATGACGCGGCCCGTCTTGGCCGCCGTCCACTCCGCTCCATTTTCTTCGGCGGCGGCACACCGTCCCTGATGGCTCCGGAAACGGTCGCAGCTCTTATCGAAGATGCGCATCAGCTTTTTGATGCCGAGCCGGATCTGGAAATTACGCTCGAAGCAAATCCGACCAGCGTCGAAGCCGGAAAATTTGCGGCTTTCCGTCAGGCAGGCGTAAACCGCGTCTCGCTCGGCGTGCAAAGCCTTCGCGACGACGCCCTGAAAATGCTCGGTCGGGAACACTCTTCAGGACAGGCTATTCGGGCACTCGAAATTGCACGCACGCTGTTTCCGCGCATTTCGTTTGATCTGATCTACGCCCGTCCCGGCCAGAGCGATGCTGATTGGCAAAATGAACTGTCCACCGCTTTGGATCTGGTGGCGGATCATCTGTCGCTTTATCAGCTCACAATTGAGCCGGGCACGAAGTTCGAAGCCCTTCACCGGCGTGGAGAGCTGACGCTCCCGGATGCCGAAGATGCTGCACGCCTCTATGACCTCACGGGCGATACAGCCGCAAAGCACGGCCTGCTGCCCTATGAAGTGTCCAACTATGCGCGACCCGGCGCGGAAAGCCGCCACAACCTGACCTACTGGCGCTACGCCGATTATATCGGCATCGGCCCCGGCGCGCATGGTCGCCTGACTTTGGATGGAGAGCTTTACGCAACCCGTCGTCACCGCGCCCCTGAACCTTGGGCGGACCGTGTTGAAAAAACGGGTTCTGGCAGTACGGACGAAACCCTTCTGTCTGTGGAAGAACGTGGCCGGGAAGCGCTTCTGATGGGGCTGCGGTTGTCTGAAGGCATCAATGAAGCCAGATTTGCCGAACGCACGGGTAGACCGATGGAAGATTGCGTCGATCCGTTCATGCTTGAGGCTTGCTTGGAAGAAAACTACCTCACCCGTGACGGCGGAATTCTAAAGGCAACGGGCGAAGGAAGACTTCGTCTTGAAGCATTACTGGCAAGATTGGTCACATGAAGGCATGATCGGGCGTTAATTAACAGGACGAGACCATGCGCCGATCCATTCTCTCTGCCCTCCTTGCTGCCTGCGCTCTGACCGGCATTGCGTCCGCTGCCCCTGTGGCTCCGGGATATTATATTCAGGATAACGACTATCTCGGCCCAGGCGGCTCAGACATCCAGTCCGTCATCCCGCTGCTCAACCGCGAAAACGTCAATCTTCTGGCTCTAACCGTGACGATCGGAGACGACTGGGAGAATGCTGAATCCGCACATCTCCGTCGCTTCCTGGAAATCGCAAAGCAGACCCAGGTTCCCGTAGCGGATGGCGCTACCATGCCACTCGTCAACACCGTGGCGGCAACGAAGCTTCGTGAAAAGCAGTACGGCACCATTCCCTGGAAGGGCGCATGGGGTGGGCTGGGCTCCATTGACCACACTCCAGAGACACAGCCCGCACTCGGCAAGATGGCCGAAGGCACACCACACATGGCCGTCGATCCGCTCCCCGCGGCGATGGTGCTGATCAAGGCCGTCCATGATCACCCGCACCAGGTCACGATCATCGCGGCGGGTCCTTTGACCAACCTTGCTCTTGCCATCCGTCTGGACCCCACCTTTGCCGCTACGGCCAAGCAGCTTGTATTCATGGGTGGCCTGCTGGACTCCAGCATGATGTCCATCACAGGCAATGCGGACTTTGCCTCAGACTTCAACATGATCGGCGATCCGGAAGCAGCCCACATCACACTGACCGCGCCGTGGGCTGCCATCACATGCGTCGGCAATGTCTCCAATGACGTCATGATGACGCATGAGCTGATGAACCGCATCGCAGAGAAGAAAACGCCGGTCACTGAGTATCTTCAGAAGTTCTACGGCCCGCTTCCGCTGTGGGATGAACTGACTTCTGCAATTGCTGTAGAGCCAGATCTGGTTACGAAGTCTGTCGATGCCTATATGGACATCAATACGGCACCCGGCATGGATTACGGACATGCGCATGTCTGGCCGGACGCGACTGCACCCAAGGGCATGGGCCTTCGCAAGGTGAAAATCGTCCAGTCCGTGGATACGAAGCGCTTTATCAACGAGTTCGTCGCCCAGGCTCAGAATGCCATGGGAACGCACTGACACCAGACTTTCCGGAAGGGCACCCGACATGCTGAACATCATCAAGCTGGCCGTCGGTTGCCCGACCATCGAAGTGCTGCGTGAGCGCATGCAGCACCCTCGTGTAAACGGTCATGGCGCCGTCCCCACGCGAACAATGCCCAAGCGTGCAGCCGAAGTGCTGAACGGCGGCTCTCTTTATCGCGTGATGGACGGCATGATTCTGTGCCGTCAGCCCATCATAGGGCTTGAAGCCTGCCGTCGCCCGGATGGGACGGAAGGAACGCTGATTGTGGTGTCAGACGACATCATTCCCGTTCAACCCCGCACTATGCGCCCCTTTCAGGGATGGCGATATCTGGATCCGAAAGATGCGCCTCCTGATCTCGGCCAGTCGGCGGGCAGTGATGGGGTTGCTGATCTTCCGCCTCAACTCCGTAGAGAGCTGGCAGAACTCGCTTTAATCTGAAAACGCTCCCTCAAAAGGGCCGATATGGAACAATACAGTCATTCAAGCGTTCAGCCTGAACGCCGAGACTGCATTGCAGGCTCTCTCCTGCCCTGAAGGAGATTTTCCTTGCCTCCGTTCCATTCAATTTCCCGCAAAAGACTGCGTCACGCATCCCTGTTCCTGGCCGGAAGTCTGTGCCTGGGTGCTGCTCCTGCGCTTCAGGCCGCTGATGCACCTGCGACCGCCAGTGCACCGTCAAAGGCGCAACTCCTGCCGGGCAAAATTGTCTATGCCCAACTCACAACGCCAGACCTCAAAAGCGCCAAGGCTTTTTACGGGTCGCTTCTGGGTTGGACCTTTCAGGACGTTCCCGTCTCAAAAGGGCAATATGCACAGGCGTTGGTTAACGGAGCGCCAGTCGCAGGCCTGGTCGAGCTTCCACGCATGGCACATCATGGGGACCCGCTTTGGCTCCCGTTCATTTCCGTGTCAGACGTAAAAGCGGCCGCAGAAGCAACGAAACTCTGGGGCGGCCATATTCTCTTCAAACCTCAAATGGTTGAAGGACGGGGTCACGAGACTGTCCTGGCAGATCCGCAGGGTGGCCTGTTCGTCGCACTGCATTCCAGCGCAGGTGACGAGCCGGATGTTGAGACACCACCCGCTCAGGGAACATGGATCTGGAGCGCCCTCCTGACGAACAATCCCTACGCAGCGGCCGGATTTTACCAGAAGCTGTTTGGATACACGGTCGAAGCAGTTCAGGACGCCAAGCGTGGCACGGCTTATTTGCTGGAATCCCAGTCCTTCGCGCGTGCTACAATCAATCCGCTCCCCGCTCGCCTCCCTGAAGGTGCACACGCCCGCTGGATGAACTTCGTGCAGGTGGACAGTGTGGATGCTGCGGCCCAGAAAGCCGTGACGCTTGGCGGGACAATTCTCGTACAGCCCCATCCAGACCGGCAGAACACCACCATTGCCATTGTCGCCGACCCTGCAGGCGCGGCCTTCGGGCTGATGGAGTGGCATGACCCCAACGCATCGGGGGACGCAAAATGATCAGACGTTTATCTCGCACACTGGCCCTCATGGGCGCCTTTTCCCTCGTCCCGCTCCTGTCAGGCTGCGTCGGTTATGACGGCTACGACGGATATTATGGCGGGGGTGGCTACGGCGGCAGCTACTACAACACTGGCTGGGGTGGCGGTGGCTGGGGCGGCTGGGGACCGGGCTACGCTGTCGGACCGGCCGGAGGCGGCCGCTGGAGAGGTGGATACCGCGGTGGCGGCCGACCTGGGGGTGGCCCACCCCCAGGCAGACCCGGAGGAGGCGGTCGTCCAGGCGGAGGCTTCTCTGGTGGTGGCCGCCCCGGCGGCGGAGGCTTCCATGGCGGAGGCCCTGGCGGCGGAGGAGGCCCTGGAGGGGGCGGACATGGTGGCGGCGGTCACGGTGGCCCCGGTGGTGGTGGACGCCACTGACACCCTGCTCAGGGGCCGGAGAGAACCGGTCCCTGAGCTTCTTCACCAACAGGTCGATCAGAACGCTTCAGCGCCGCAATGCTCGACATGATTTCACCACTCTCAAGCTGCCCCGCAATTTCCGCGAGGGGCTCTCGTGCTTCAAGAGCTTGGGCTTTTTCCTTCCAGAACTGGCCGGTCTGAGGATCAGGCGCACACAGCCCGGCAGCCATATCAAACCGAAGCAGCGTGACTTCTCCGCTCAGGCTTCTGAGCGCACGTAACAAGGCATGCATGCGCTCCGCCCCCGGTCCCACACCAGAAAGCCCACCAAGAAGCGGAAGCGAGCCACGGGCAAACTCCGCCCGTGTGGTGTCAATCCCTGCCTGACGCTGCGTCCGATCTGTAGAAACCGTATCATTGCCATTCAGTACGGCGGACAGATAGCGAATATTCCCCACAATCGCGGCGCGCAACAGACCGTCCATGTCCTGCGTCTGCCGCTGGGGAAAAAGTGCAAAAGCGCAGCCAAGGCCAATCAGGCTACCAAGCGTATTATCCAGAATACGGAGCCATGCGACACCATCAGACGGCATCGTCATTTCGGTGACGATAATGAAATGTGCGCTCAGGAACAGAACCAGAAGCGTATAGTTGACCGCGCGCATGGCAATCGCGCCAATCACGAACAACGCAAGCGCAACCATCATTTCGGACGGCCCCGGCAGGAACGGCGTTGCCAAAAGTGCCAGAACACCCCCGCCGATTGTTCCCAGAACGCGCTCCAGAGCCCGCACCAGAGTTGTCTGGCCGGAGGGCTGGATAACAAGCAGTACGGCCACGAGAGCCCAGAAGCCATAGCTCAGACCAAGCCACTGCGTTGCCAGATAGGTCCCCAGAAGACCAACGACCATCCGGAGGGCATGACGCCAGATCACAGGCGTCAGCCGGGCAACGTGCTTGGGCGCATCCGCGTCAAAAGGGAGCCGGGCTTTCTCAGCCAGACCATCCGCGAGCGTGCCCAGCGTCCGTGCACTGGTCGCCACCAACTCTCCGATCGTGCCAGACCGCACACGAATACGATCAGCTAAACCGAGAGCCTCTCCGGACAGACGCTTCAGATCGGGATTCGGCGACAGAGCAGCCTCACTGGCATGCTGACAAAGCGCCGAAAATGCTGCGAGCGTTCCGCGTGCTTCAAAGTCCAGTCCGCGCGTTTCAACAAGATGCTCAACAGCGAGCATCGCCGTGAAAAGACGCTCTGCGCCAGCAAGAGAGGCAATCAGGCGCCCACGCATACTGTAACTGGCGTGGCCTGCATCAATCTGAAGGGCAACACCCCTCGCCCGCTCAATGGCCGTGCGGATCGTCTGGCGATGAACCGTCTCCTGAAGACGACCTGCGGCCAATTCTCCAGCCATCACGGCCAGAAGCTGATAGCAGCCCCCAACAGCCCGCCTTGCAGGTGCATAGGGATGCTGCGGCCACAGGATCAGGCACAGCACGATCGCCCACGTTCCACCACCACCGAAGGCGAGCGCAATCGTCAGGGCGTCGTTGAATGAATGCGCAGGAAACCCGATCCCGGCGAGCATGACGCAACCCAGCAACGCGCAGAGGAGTGCCATGCTGGGGACTAAGGCACGCGCCAGCCCCGCGAACAGGCCCGTCACGATCAGCCAGGGAATGACCCCCCAATACGGGAATGTCGCGATCAGGGACGTCACACCACCCAGTACCGCACCCGCAACCGTAAAGATGCCGAGGATGCGCAACTGCTCACGCGGTGTGCCACCGGGTTCAATCAGACAGCACCAAAATGCTGCAAAAGCAGCCCAGGCAAAAACAGCCTGATGAAAATAAAGAGCAGGAAGAAGGGCAACAACCGTTGCAAGGGCCGCCCGGACACCCTCAGCAGGAGCAAGTTGCTCCGGGCTGAGGGGAACGGAATGACGGGCCAGAAACTGTGACAGGAAAGTCAGATGACGGGTGCGGTTCAATGAAGCCTGTCGCGCCAGTGGATCACGCACCGTCATGTTATCGTCCTGTCAGAATACGCTCCACGAGCTGACCAACTGTAGGAACAAATCCATTCGCATAGAAAGGATCAGTTCCGAAGCGCCAGGCATTCGTGCCACCAAACATCAGGTTGTGGTCAACCACATCATCCGCATGCTCGTCATTCGGAGCATGCGCAATCGTCTGAAGCGTCTTCTGAATGCAGAAAGACCGCGGGTCAGCTTTTTGACCGTTGGTGTAGGGCTCACGCTGCATCCAGTTGGAGAACTTGCACGCCGACAGGCAGCCCATGCAGTTCGTCTGGTCAGCCAGGATTTCACGGGCACTGTCAGGGGTGACAAAAACCAGCGTGTCATCAGGCGTGCGCAGCGCCTCGGTGAAGCCCGCGGCCTCCCAACCTGCGATATGCTGACGGTCGGTTGAGGACACAAACACTTCGCGCTTGCGTGCACCGACGCCGTAAGATGCATCCAGCTCTGCCGTGGCTTCCGGGCTGTACGCAACCTGACGCTCCGAGCGGCCTCGCAGGTCATGCATGAAGCTGTTGTTGACAGCAGAGGAATAGAAGCCGGTCGGAGAGAAGCGGTTCAGATAAACATCCCCCTTCTTCAGCGTCAGAAGACGGCGCTTCCAGGCCTCCGGAATCGGGCTTTCCTTCGTGAGCAGAGGGCGCGTTCCAAACTGGAAGGCAATCGGCCCCAGATCCGGATTACCGATCCAGTCCTGCCAGTCTTCCAAAGCCCAGACGCCACCGGCCATGATGATAGGCGTCTCATCCAGACCATACTGACGCATGACCCGACGAAGCTCCAGCACGCGCGGGAACGGATCTTCCGGGTGTAATGGGTTTTCCGTGTTGGAGAGACCATTATGGCCGCCCGCGCGCCACGGATCCTCATACACCACGCCACCCAGCAGTTCCGGAGCCTTGCTGTACGCACGGCGCCAGAGCGCATTGAATGCACGCCCTGAAGACACGATCGGGTAATAGGGAATGCCGTACTTGATCGCGATGTCAGACAGGCGATACGGCATGCCTGCACCACAGGTCAGGCCATTGATAACGCCCGGAGCGCCCTCAAGGATACCCTCGATGATTTCTTCGGCGCCGCCCATTTCCCAAAGGATATTGGCATGGAGGCGTCCTTTGCCACCTGAGATCTCACGGGCAATCTTCGCTTGGGCAATACCGCCATCGATGGCGTAGCGGATCAGTTCGCGCTGCCGTTCACGGCGGGTCCGTCCGTGGTAAATCTGGGGAACAGGACGCCCCTGCTCGTCGTAGCTGTCAGCGTTGACGGCGGAAATTGTTCCAATTCCGCCGGCAGCGGCCCAATGACCTGCCGAAGTACCGGTGGAGACAGAAACACCTTTGCCCCCCTCGACGAGAGGCAGAACATCCTGACCACCAAAACGAAGGGTGTCGATCAACTTCATGGGGACTCGATGTCTCCGATACTCACACAAAAAAGGCGGGGCCTTGCGAGCCCCGCCCGAGGACTCACTCGGCGTCGCGACGGGGCGGACGGCCGGCCTTGGCCCCCACACTCTCCGTGATATCGGCACCAGTTTCCTGATCGACAACCCGCATGGACAGCTTCACCTTGCCGCGGTCATCAAAACCGATGACCTTGACCTTCACGGCATCGCCCTGCTGGACGACGTCGGACGTCTTGGCAACGCGACCCTGCGTCAGCTCGGAGATGTGCACCAGACCATCACGCGGCCCAAGGAAGTTCACGAACGCACCGAAGTCGGCCGTCTTCACAACCTTACCATCGTAGATGCGACCGATTTCCGGCTCAGCCACGATGCCTTCAATGCGGGCGATAGCCTTCTGGGCCTGCTCGTCATTGGAAGCAGCGATCGTGATCGTGCCGTCATCCCCGATGTCCACCTTGGCACCGGAATACTCGACGATCTCACGAATGACCTTGCCACCGGAACCGATCACATCGCGGATCTTTTCCTTCGGCACGGACATCGTCGTGATCTTCGGCGCATTGCCGGAGACATCCGTACGGCCTTCCGTCAGAGCCTTGGCCATTTCGCCGAGGATGTGGATACGACCGCCACGAGCCTGCTCCAGGGCAATCTGCATGATTTCCGGCGTGATGGACGTGATCTTGATGTCCATCTGAAGGGCCGTGATGCCCTGATCCGTACCGGCAACCTTGAAGTCCATGTCACCCAGATGATCTTCATCACCCAGAATGTCGGACAGAACTGCAAAGCCACGATCTTCCTTGATCAGGCCCATTGCGATGCCAGCAACCGGACGCGGCAGGGGAACACCGGCATCCATCAGCGCCAGGGACGTACCGCAGACGGTTGCCATGGATGAGGAGCCGTTGCTCTCCGTGATCTCGGAGACGACACGCATCGTGTACGGGAACTGCTCCTTGGACGGCAGCAGCGGATGCAGCGCGCGCCATGCCAGCTTGCCGTGACCAATCTCACGACGGCCCGGAGAACCCATACGACCACACTCGCCCACCGAATACGGAGGGAAGTTGTAGTGCAGCAGGAAGTTCGAGCGGTACTCGCCTTCGAGCGCATCAATGATCTGCTCGTCCTGGCCAGTGCCAAGCGTTGCAACGACCAGAGCCTGCGTTTCACCACGGGTGAACAGGGCAGAACCATGGGCGCGCGGCAGGATGCCGACTTCTGCAAGGATCGGGCGAACCGTCTTCAGGTCACGGCCGTCAATGCGGATACCGCTCTTGAGAATGGTTCCGCGAACAACTTGAGCTTCCAGCTCCTTGAGCATCGGCTTGGCCAGCTCAACGTCGAGACCTTCTTCAGCAAGAATCTCGTTGATGCGGTCTTTGGCTTCAGCAACCTTCTTGTAGCGTGCCTGCTTGACGCGCTCCTTGTAGGCATCGGCCATCAGCTTGTTGCCGACCTTTTCGACGCGCTTGCGAAGAGCAATCTCTTCCTTCGTCAGCGTCGGCAGATCCCACGGAGCCTTGGCTGCGTGTTCGGCCAGAGCGATGATGGCTTCAATCACAGGCTGGAAGGACGTGTGACCCAGGGTCACGGCTTCCAGCATGGTCTCTTCCGAAAGCTCGCTGGCTTCGGACTCAACCATCAGCACGCCTTCAGACGTACCAGCCACAACGAGATCCAGCGTGCTGTCCTTAACTTCGGACAGCGTCGGGTTCACGACGAGCTTGCCATCGATGCGACCAATGCGAGCAGCAGCAACCGGACCGAAGAACGGAATACCAGATAGCGTCAGGGCAGCAGAGCAACCGATCAGGGAAACGATCGCCGGATCGTTTTCCATGTCATGGCTCAGAACCGTAGCTGTAACCTGAACTTCATTGCGGAAGTTGTCCGGGAACAGTGGACGGAGCGGACGATCGATCAGACGTGCATTCAGCACTTCTGCTTCAGACGGACGACCTTCGCGCTTGAAGAACCCACCTGGGATCTTGCCTGCGGCGTAAGCCTTTTCCTGATAATTGACTGTCAGCGGGAAGAAGTCCTGTCCCGGCTTGACGCTCTTGGCACCAACAGCCGTACACAGAACGACCGTGTCACCATAGGTGATCATGACAGCACCGTCAGCCTGACGGGCAATTTTGCCGGTCTCAAGAATAAGCGGGCGTCCGGCCCACTCGATTTCCTTACGGAAATAATCGAACATATCGTTCTCCTAGATTAGGAACGAGCCATCATCTGGACATCCGGCAGGTGACGGAGCAGCGTTTCGGACGGCATGGCGGTGGTGGCGGGAAGCCCCCGGCACGACACCATGTGGCCTGAAACGCCGGTCGCGCACCCCACCCCCGGAAAGACCGATGGCAGGGGTGTCCGGGGGCAAGCCCCCGGACGACGTATCAGCGACGCAGGCCGAGACGCTCGATCACGCTCTGGTAACGAGCCTGATCCTTGCGCTTCAGATAGTCCAGCATGCTACGACGCTGACCGACCATCATCAGAAGACCACGACGGGAGTGGAAGTCCTTCTTGTGGGTCTTCAGGTGCTCGGTCAGGTTAACAATGCGCTCGGTCAGGATCGCAACCTGAACTTCCGGCGAGCCCGTGTCGGTCTCGTTCTGGCGGTATTCAGCGATCAGAGCCGTGCGGCGTTCTGCAGTAATCGACATCGTGTTCTCCAAAAAACTCGTGGTTTTCCAGCATCCGTGCTGCCCTGAGCCGTCCATCGCGGATCTGACACAGGCCAATCACGTGCTCTCCGATCATCGCACGCCACAGATGGTCTCCCTCCTGTGACACGGCCGGCAGAGAATATGTGAGATCCGAGGGGTCAAGAGACTGGCCCCAGATCAATATTCTTCCCTCCGCTTCGGTAACGGCCAGCGCCGGGATGTCGACCAGCGCGGTCGCTACATCCAGCAGAGGAGCCGGAAGAGCATCGGCGTTGTCCACAGTTTGAGTCGATTTGTCCAGTGCTATCTCGTCAATCGTCATGGCATGGGACAGATCAAACGGCCCGCATTTCGTTCGACGCAGGACGGAAATATGCCCCACAGTTCCGCAGGCAAGAGCGATGTCTCGCGCCAGAGACCGCATATAAACGCCCTTGCCGGACTGTACTTCAAAAACCGCAGTATCTGGATCCGGACGCTCTACCAGCGTTATCGAATCTATCCGGGCCGGGCGTGGCGGAAGCTCCGGCGGACGGCCAGCACGCGCAAGATCGTAAGCCCGTTTTCCACCAACTCTCAATGCAGAGAACACGGGGGGAATCTGCATCACATCGCCCGTCAAAGCGGGCAGACAGGCGCGTAGATCATCATCTGTTGGACGATGAACCGACGTCGCAAGAACTTCTCCCTCGCGATCATCGGTTGTGCGGCTTTCCCCCAAAGAAAGGGTAAAGCGGTAACGCTTTGTCGCATCCATAATATAGGGGATCGTTCGCGTGGCCTTGCCAAATGCGATCGGCAGGACGCCCGAGGCCAAGGGGTCGAGCGTGCCGCCATGGCCCGCTTTTTTCGCGTCAAATTCCCAACGCAGTTTATTGACCATGTCCGTAGACGTTGGGCCAAGCGGCTTGTCGAGAATCAGCCATCCGTCAATCTCGCGTCCGCGTTTTCTTGCCACTGGTCCAGCATCCCTCACTCATGATCGGGCGCTGATAGACCAGTCTGACCTGTAAATGCAAAAACACCCCTGACCCGGAGGCCAGAGGTGTTGTGCAAAATCAGTCTTCCAGATCTCGGCTAACTTCCGGGGAACGAAAGAGCTGATCCAGTTCCATCGCATTATCCAGCGCCGTATCTGGCTGGAAATGAATTTCCGGCACACTTCGCAGTCGAAGCACCTTGGCCAACCCGGAGCGAAGGAAGGGAGAAACCCGCTTTAAAGCGGGAAGAACTTCTTCCACATCGCTTCGGCCCAGTCGGGTCACGAACACTGTCGCGTGACCAAAGTCCGGGGAAACCCGCACTTCCGTAACCGTGATGCGAACATCCAGCAGGTCAGGATCACGAAACTCCGTGCGAGCGAAGATGTCCGCCAGAGTCCGGCGAACCTCTTCTGCCACCCGAAGCTGGCGAGTGCTCGGCCCTTGGGCAACAACGCCGGCCGGGCCTTTCAGATCATTTCTGGAACGTGAGCTCAAGCCGGGATCACTTCCATCTCGTAGCACTCGACGACATCGCCTTCGCGCAGATCATTGTAACCTGCGAAGGAAAGACCGCACTCATACCCACGAGCCACTTCCTTGACGTCGTCCTTGAAGCGCTTGAGCTGGCTGAGTTCACCCTGATGGATGACCACATTCTCACGCAGCAGACGCACGCCACAGCCACGCTTGACGAGGCCTTCGGTGACGTAGCAACCAGCGACCTTGCCAGTCTTCGTGATGTTGAAGACCTGACGGATCTCCGCATAGCCGAGGAACTTCTCGCGATGCTTGGGCGCAACCTTACCCTTCACGAGCTGCTCTACGTCGTCCGCCACCTGGTAGATGATGGAGTAGTAGCGGATATCCACACCTTCACGCTGCGCCAGTTCACGAGCCTGCGTTGTCGCACGAACGTTGAACGCCACGATGATGGCATCAGAAGCCTTGGCGAACTGAATATCGCTTTCCGTGATCTGACCGACGCTGGCGTTCAGGACGCGAATTGCAACTTCTTCATGAGCCAGCTTCTGGACGGTCGTGGAGATTGCTTCCGCAGAACCCTGAACGTCCGCCTTGATAAGAAGGGCAACTTCTTTCTGATCACCGGCCTGAATACGAGCCAGCATCTGGTCGAGTGTGCCACGGGCAGCAACCTGCGTCGCAGCCTGCTTTTCCTTGATGGTACGCTGACGGAATTCGCTGATCTCACGAGCGCGGACGTCGTTTTCAACAACAACGAACGGCTCACCTGCACCCGGAACGCCTGCGATGCCGAGAATCTCGACAGGCATGGATGGGCCAGCGTCCTTGAGCTGACGGCCACGATCATCGAGAACCGCACGAACACGTCCCCACTCTGCACCAGCGACAACGATATCGCCGCGACGCAGTGTGCCCTTCTGAACCAGAACGGAAGCCACTGGGCCACGTCCGCGATCAAGACGGCTTTCGATCACCGTACCTTCGGCCATACGATCTGGGTTAGCTCTCAGATCAAGCATTTCAGCCTGAAGCAGAATAGCTTCTTCCAGCTTGTCCAGACCCGTACGCTTCAGTGCCGAAACTTCGACATCCTGCGTATCACCGCCCATATCTTCGACCACGATTTCATGGCTCAGAAGTTCCTGACGGACACGGGTTGGGTTGGCGCCGGGCTTGTCCATCTTGTTGATGGCGACAATGATCGGTGCGTTCGAAGCCTTGGCATGCTTAATGGCTTCGATCGTCTGCGGCATGACACCGTCATCAGCCGCAACCACCAGAACGACCACGTCCGTCACGGATGCACCACGAGCACGCATGGACGTAAACGCCTCATGGCCCGGTGTATCGATGAAGGTGATCTTCTTCCCGGAAGGTGCCGTGACCTGATACGCACCGATGTGCTGCGTGATACCGCCGGCTTCGGCGCCAGCCACATCAGCAGAGCGGAGTGCATCCAGAAGAGACGTCTTGCCGTGATCGACATGACCCATAACGGTCACGACCGGAGCACGCGGTGCAAGATCTTCTGGACGATCTTCAACACCCTTGATGCCGATTTCCACATCGCTTTCAGCAACGCGCTTCACACGATGGCCGAACTCTTCGACGATCAGCTCAGCAGTATCGCCGTCGATGCTCTGGGTTGCCGTCGCCATGACGCCCATTTTCATGAGCGACTTGATGACATCACCCTGGCGGGACGCCATACGGTTGGCCAGCTCGGCTACCGTGATGGTTTCCGGAACAATTACGTCACGCACAACGCGCACCTGATCAGAACGAAGACGTTCAAGCTCAGCCTGGCGACGCTCACGATCGCGCTGACGGCGAACTGAAGCCAGCGAACGGGTTTTGCCGTCATCGCCTTCAATCGCTGCACGCACGTCGATGCGACCGCTACGACGGTCATTGCCGCCCGGGCTCTTACGTGGGGAAGGTTGCGTGGAACGACGCTGGGCCGGACCGCTGGGAGCACCACCGCCACTGCGACGGGCAGGAGCACGACGCTCTTCTTCGCCACCAGCAGCTGCGGCCGGAGAACGCAGATGAAGCGTCTCACCACCACGTGGCTGTGCCGGCGCAGCAGGCGCAGGACGCGCAGTCTGAACCGGACGCTCCGGCATGATTGCACGCTCTGCGAGAGGACGCAGGCGCTGCACAGGGGCTGCAAGCTGCACGCCACCCGTTGAATGTGTGCGCGGATCAAGCGGAGCAGCACGCTGGGCTTCTTCAGCTTCGCGTTCAGCCTGACGCACAGCGCGCTGGGCTTCTTCTTCTGCGAAGATGCGTGCGTCTTCCGCTGTTTTGATCGCCTGGCGATCACGCTCGATGCGCGCCGCTTCTTCAGCTTCTCTTGCTTCTGCAGCAAGACGCTGTTCTTCCTCAGCACGACGGGCTGCTTCTGCAGCCGACATGATCTGGATCTTTTCGGCTTCGCGGCGTTCAGCCTCTTCAACCGCAGCTTTACGCTGTGCTTCCAGAACGCGCTGACGCGTTGCAAGCTCCGCAGCCGTCAGGGCGCGACCGCCAGCACCAGCACCACGACCACCACGTGCGCCGCCAGCAGCCGAGCCACCCGGACCGGACGCTGCGCGCTTGGGCTTGCGAACTTCAACCTGTACGACCTTTGAACGGCCGTGGCTGAAGCTTTGACGCACGGAGCCAGCGTCGACTGTACGACCGACCTCCTGACGTCCTGCTGGGCGTAGGGACAGGCGGCCAGTCTTGTTCTGTTCGCCGCCCTGTGATGGGGTCTGTGTTCCGTCCTGGTTGCGCTCGTTGCCGTCGCTCATAGTTCCGCCTGTTCCTTACTGACCCCTTTGGGGTCTGGGAGTGGACGTCCTGCCACTCCCGAAAATCTCTCATGTTCGGCGATCAGGCGCTGTGCCAGCGCACCCGGCGCCATCACCCCATAGACCGCCCGGTCCCGGCCGAACGCCGAAGCCAGGACGCGATCGGGAACTGTCACCGCCGGCAGAGATCGCCGGCCCGACACCAGTCTGGAGAACTCGTCCAGGCTTGCACCTTCGGAACGGATCACCACCCCTGCCCTACCGGAAATGAGCCACTCCCGGCATTTCTGAAACCCGCAGACAACCTGCCCCGCTCTTCGGGCCAGACTGACAGCGTCCAACATCCTCTGCCCCAGTGCTGCCTCGACGAGATCCGCCAGACAGTCCGGTACAGACACCTGGGCCTTTGCAGCACGTGCAAAAGCCTGTCGGGTGCGGGGGCTATCTAACACATCCCGGCTGGCACTCAACCACATTCCCCGACCAGGCAGCTTTGCAGCCAGATCTGGTACAACCCGATTATCCGGGCTGACCACGAAACGGATCATGCTTTCAGGCGGCCTCTGCTCTCGGGTCACGAGGCAGCGGCGCTCTGAACCGCGGCGCCCTAAAGCACCGCGAATGGGACCATTATCAGTATCAGAAATATCAGACGTCGGTCGACTCCCCGTCCTTCTTTTCGGCTTCAGCCGATTCGTCACCTTCAAACCAGTGGGCACGGGCTGCCATGATGACTTCGTTCGCGGCATCTTCATCCATGGCGTCTGCGCCAAGAATGTCCACGAGTTCATCACCTGCCAGATCCGCCAGATCGTCGAGCGTTTTCACACCCTTCTCACCAAGCGTCACCAGCATCTGGTTCGTGAAGACTCCGAGATCGACAACATCGTCCGTCACGCCAAGCTCTTTGCGCTTGTCGTCCAGCTCGTGTTCCTTGCCAGCCAGATACTCGTTTGCACGCAGCATCAGCTCTTCGGCAACACTCTCATCGAAGCCTTCGATGTCATGCAGTTCGCCCGGCTCCGTATAAGCCAGTTCTTCGATGGAGTGGAAGCCCTCTGTAACCAGAAGGCTGGCAATCACATCGTCCACATCCAGCGAGTCAACGAAGAGGCCAGTCCGCTTACGGAACTCTTCCTGACGACGCTCCGATTCCTCGGCCTCCGTCAGAATATCGATGTCCCAACGGGTCAGCTGGCTGGCCAGACGTACGTTCTGTCCGCGGCGACCGATCGCGAGCGAAAGCTGCTCATCCGGCACCACGACTTCAACACGCCCTGCTTCTTCATCCATCACCACCTTGGTGACTTCAGCAGGGGCCAGCGCATTCACAACGAATGTTGCAGCCTGCGGGCTCCAGGGAATGATGTCGATCTTCTCGCCCTGCAACTCAGCCACAACGGCCTGAACGCGCGAGCCGCGCATACCAACGCACGCACCGACCGGATCAATTGCAGCATCACGGGAAATGACGGCCATCTTGGCGCGGGACCCTGGATCACGGGCAACAGCCTTGATCTCGATGATGCCGTCATAAATTTCTGGCACTTCCTGGGCGAACAGCTTGGCGAGAAATGCCGGATGCGTCCGTGACAGGAAGATCTGCGGGCCGCGCGGCTCGTCACGTACATCATAGATATACGCGCGAATGCGGTCCGAATTTCGGAAAGACTCGCGGGGGATCAGTTCATCACGACGCAGAAGGCCTTCGGCATTGCCGATTTCAACCATCATGTTGCCGTACTCGGTCCGCTTGACGGTACCGTTGACGATCTCGCCTACGCGATCCTTGAATTCATTGAACTGGCGCTTGCGTTCATATTCACGCACGCGCTGCACAATAACCTGCTTGGCCGTCTGCGCTGCAATACGACCAAAGTCGATCGGCGGCAGTGGATCAACGAGATGTTCGCCAATCTGAATTTCCGGCTGGAACTTACGAGCAATGTGAATGGGGATCTGCGTGTCCTCATTCTCCACCTGCTCGACAGCTTCCGTCCAGCGGCTGAGACGAACTTCGCCCGTCTTGCGGTCGATGGTCGCGCGAATGTCCTTCTCGTGACCATACTTGGCGCGGCCAGCCTTCTGAATGGCCTGCTCCATCGCTTCCAGCACTTCTTCGCGGTCGATGTTCTTCTCGCGCGAGACTGCGTCTGCGACCAGCAGCAGTTCAGGGCGGATAACAGATGTGTCCATCAGATCGGACCTCCAGCCAGCATGAGACGGGTCATTGTTTCTTCTTCCCCGGCTTCTTCGGATTCAGTTTCGGAACGCGAGGCGTCTCGCCGTCACTCTCCGCTTCAGGTGTGATACCCGAAAGGGCAGCACTTGCCTCAATCAGGGCATCCGTCAGGATCAGACGGGCCTTGCGAACTTCCGCCAATGGCAGCTCCGCTTCAGTCCCGTCGTCCAGACGAATCACGCCCTTGCCATCCCGCGTGCCCATCACCGTTCCAGAGAAACGACGACGGCCATTGAGCGGAACATCAAGCTCAGCCTTGGCCAGATGTCCGGCGAATCGTTCCCAGTCCTTTGCACGGGTCAAAGGGCGGTCGATTCCAGCTGATGATACTTCGAGCATCCATGCGCCTGGAATCGGGTCATCCACGTCAAGGATGGCACCGACGGCGTGACTGATCTGCTCGCAGTCCTCCACGGAGATCAGGGAGCCGTTTGCACGGTCCGCCATGATCTGAATGGTCGGGGTGTCGCGCCCGAGAACGGAAAGACGGACGAGCTCGTAGCCCAGGTCCGCCAGCGTCGGCACGATCCGCTCCGCAATGCGGGCTTCAAGGCCCGTCAGATGAGGCAGTTCGAGACCGGAAGATGTGTTCTGTTGAGACAAGACAAAAAAGGCGGCCCGTCAGGGCCACCCCCCGAAAAGAAGCGGAAGATGAATGGAATGACCTCTATCTAGGCCCTCCATCCTCGCAATGCAAGTAGAACGACAGGGATACAGCCCCATAAGCATATCGAAAGATTTGTTTACATTTATCAGTGCGGAGAATGCTTGCCTTGAACGGATAGTCAGGGTGAGATGAGGCCCTGATGACAGCCGAACCCGAGCCTAAACCGCATCTCCTTCCGCAGCAGGATGCTCCCCGGAGCCGACCTCTCTGGGCGGGAGGTAGTCTTCTGGCCGTGGTCACCATTGGGGCCGGGGCATTTTTCTACACTCATGCCACAACGCCCAAGGCGGCAGTGCCCGCTCCTCCGCCAGACAATGCTGCCGTTGGCACGGCACCGGCGCTTCAGGCGGCTGTTCAGCTTTCCATGCTCTCCGCACAGAATGCCCCTAAAGCGCTTGCTGCCACCAGCTTCAATGCCCAACAGCGAAGCCAGATTTTAGCGGCTGTGCAGCGTGGCGATATGCGCCTTGTGGAAATGCCGGTTCTGGATGCGGCAGGCGTGACAGGACAGACTGTTGATGTCACAGTATCCGGATTGACCCAGCGCGTTGTTTTGACAGGAAAATTCCAGCGGCTCATTCTGCCGATTGCCGAAGCCGCACAGGTTACGATTGTTCCTGTCACAATGCCGCACGCACCCGCTCTTACCATTGGTGCCATGACCGCCCTCGGCCCCGAAGCCCTGCCAAGCCTGACTGCGCTGAGTCAGCGTATCGTGCTTGGCGTGATTGTTCAGTAAAGGCCACCCCGGTGTTCAAGTCCCTCGTTCCCATGCTCAACCGGGCCATGCCAGTTATGATGGCGGCCTTCCTGATTCTGGCGGTCATTCAGGTGGCCGTCATGCTACACCTGTCTCTGGATGGTTTCTGGAGAGCTCTGAACTGGGCACGCCCTGCCTATCTCCCCCTTGCGGGGATCGGCGCCCTCCTGACCGTCATGGGTCTGGGATACGAAACTTCTGCAGAAAAACTGGCGCGTCGTGGACTGCGCCGGAGGAAAGGTCTGATCATGGATGTTCTCAGCCGGCTGACCAATCGTGGTGCGCTTGAAGAACTCATGGCCCGCGAACAGCGCGAAACCGTCATTGATGCGGAGGAGCTTGCCGCATCTCTTCGGGCCCGCGTCATCGGGCAGGACCGTGTCTGCGAAGACATTGCCCAGCAGCTCCGCCGCCGCCTTGCTCTTCAGGTTCGCGGCAAGCCCGTCGGCATTTTTCTGCTGGCAGGGCCTCCAGGAACTGGCAAAACCTATCTGGCCAAGCAGATCGCTCGCCAGATGGAACGCCCTCTGCTCCATTTCGATATGACGCAGATGTCCAGCCCCCATGCAGCCACACAGCTCTTCGGCTCTCCGAAGGGCTATGTCGGCTCAGACACTTTCGGCAAGCTGACCGGCGGTCTCAAGGATCAGCCAGATGCCGTCGTGCTGCTGGATGAAATTGAAAAAGCCCATCCGGACGTGTTCAAGAAGTTCCTCACTGCATGGAACGATGGTCACGTTACGGAAGCGTCTACAGGCGAGCAGGTCTCCACCACCCGCGCCATCTTCATGCTGACGTCCAACATCGCAACGGACGCACTGACAGAGATTGCGGACCGCCTGGAAAATGAACCTGACAAAATGCGTGCGGAGTCGGTGGAAGCCCTCAAGCGGGCAGGCTTCGCTCCTGAAGTTTTGAACCGCCTCGACAGGATCTTCGTATTCCGCGCCCTTCGCGGTCTGGATCTGGCCCGTGTGGCCGCTCTGGAAATTGAAGCCATGATCGAAAGCTATGGCCTGCACGTTGAAACGGGCGGTATTGATCCGGCCCTGCTCTTCCAGGTCATGGTCAAGCAGAAGAATCTGGGCACTGGCGCCAGCGCTCGTGATCTGGTGCGGTCCATTGAAGATATGGTGAGCGAAAGCCTGATTATCGCCCGTCAGCAGGGCGCCAAGACGGTTCGCCTGACGGCAGGAGATGAGGGCGTTGTCGCGGAAATTTCCAAGGATACCGAAGCGCAACTCGGCCGCCTGAGTCACTGATCCATGACAGCATTTGGACGACTCTGGCGCCGCGCGCCTCTCTGGCGCACAAGCCTTATCATGATGGTCGGCGGGATCGGGATGGCCTCGTTTTTCCCGACCCCGGCTTTGAAGAAAGCCATGCCCTGGCTCCCAGGACATGCTCCTGGTGCAAGCCCAGCGTCTGCAGCAGGCGCGAGCGGCCCTCAAAACGCCGCCAGCGGCAATGCCCCAAACGGTGGCGTAGATCAGGTCGGGGTTCCCGATCCTGGCATCACCCTCCGGCACAGCCTGAAGATTGCCGGGCGCACTGTTCCGCTCCCGACCGGAGACTGGCACACTATCCTGACAGCCCGTAGCGGCCCCCACGGAGAAATTTCCCAGCAGGTGCTGGCGCGTACGGATAGTGGTGTTGTCTCGGCGGTGATTGTTGTCCGCGCCAGCCAGCAGACCCTTCCGCAGGAAGTGACGGACGGACTGGAAACGCCGTGCCATGATGATCGCAACTATGCATCACGTATCAGCGGAAAGCCGGGCGCATCGGAAGAGTGCACCTATATGGGGAACGCAGTTCTGGCGAACAATACAGTCAGCCCGGACCCGTTCATCACGGCTGCCTTCAACCGCATGGCAACACTCGGCTTTCCCATTCCACCCCTCATGATCAATGTTGGGTGGTATCACGCAGCCCTTCAGGGCACGCAGGGCGTTCAGGTCGAGACTGTTGAAACGCTCATTGCCCCGATTGAGCACGGGTCCCGCCAACTCCTGGCGCCCATTAACATCTGGGGCAAAGGCACAGTTCATTCCAATCCGGACTCCTCGCGCTTCATCACGGATCTGGATCGGTGGATGCTGAAATGGGCGGACGTTCTGCGACAGGGGTTTGACGGGACGCTTGACCCGAATACCCTCACACCATCCATCACGAGTGATCCGTCAGCGCCCAAAGCGTCCTGACAAAAAAAGGCTGCCTCCCAACAGAAAGGCAGCCTTTTTTAATTCATTGAACGAGGCGTCTTTCATGCCTCCCAGTCAGTGGTGACCGATATTGCCGCCCATACCGCGGCCCATGCGCCGTTCTGCCATACGGGCCAATCTCACGAACGGTAGCCCAAGCAGAAGATAAGCCGCACCGACCATCAGCCCCGTTCCGAAATAATCGTAATAGGTGGACGACAGACGGACATAGGTCTGACTGAGTTCCGTCAAGGTAATGACGGACACCAACGAACTGTCTTTGAGCAGCGAAATAAAGTCATTGGTCATGACCGGCACAACCGTGCGGAAGGCCTGCGGGACCACGACCAGACGAAGCGCCTGCCAGTGCGTCATGTTCAGGGCAATAGCGGCTTCCATCTGGCCACGGGGTACAGACAACAAACCCGCACGGTAATTCTCGGCTTCATAGGCCGCATAATTGAGACCCAGTGACAACACGCCTGCCATGAAAGGAGACAGCCGGATGCCAAAGGCTGGCAGCCCATAGAAAATGAAAAGAACCTGAATCAGCAGCGGTGTACCGCGGACAATTTCAACATATAGCCCCGCCACAAGCCGAGGGACCGTCCCGCCATAATGCCGCGCCAACGCAAGAAGCAGGCCCAGGGCGACCGCAATCACCATAGCGAGCGCTGAAACAGCCAGCGTCATCAAGGCTGCCTGGCCGATCAGAGGCAGGAACCCGACATACCGGTGGACCAGAACTTTCCAGTTTCCACCCGTGGTGCTGGCCATGGCCGCCCGATACCGGTCCCATTCCACCGGAGCAATATCCGGATGGGTATGGTCCCCGGTGTAGTTCTCCATCAACGGAGTCCACAGGTTCCAGCGTGCCAGAATCTGGTGAAGCGTCCCGTCCTTGATAAGATCGCCGAGGGCGGCGTCCACCTGATCACGCAACGCGCGGCTACCAGGCGCAAACGCGATGCCATATTCCATGCTGCCGATCGGTTCGCCCACCAGCTTCATGTCATCGGAAATGCTGCCGTAATACAGGGCGATGGGCGCATCCAGCAGGATCGCGTCCAGTCTTCCGTTCCGCAGATCTGAAAAGGCATTTGTCTCTTCTTCATAAGACCGGATCGTAGAGCCGCCCTGCCGGCGCAGCATTCGCTCGGCTGTAGTGTCCTTGATCGTGCCGATCTTATGTTCCTTGAGAGCCTCCAGCGTGTCGAGACCCGTTTCTTCCTTGCGAAGAATGATCCGCTCGCTTGTCACATAGTAAGGACGGGAAAACAGGACCGCCGCTTTGTGCTCCGGCGTCATTTCAATGCCGTCTGCAACCATGCTGTAAAGGTCACGCGACAGGCCGGGAATCAGGCCATCCCAGTCATTCTGAATGAAACGCGCCTTGCGATGCATTTTCTCAGCGATGGCATTGACGAGATCGTATTCGAACCCGGTCATCCGGGACTCATGCTCGGGATCATGGAACACGTAAGGCACATTGGCCTCACCATCCGAAGCCCAGGGCAAATCGGTGTTATCCCGAGCCCCCGGCACGACCAGAGCGTCTGGCGCGGATGCGACAGTCTCGTCAGCTGCTACGGCATGAACGGAGGGTGCCAGCATGAAAGCCAGCGCCAGTAGACACGCAAAAAACTTGTTCATCACAGGAGCGTCCGCAGGAAGCGCCGTGTGCGCCCCTCTTTCGGGTTGGCGAACATCAGGTCCGGGTCACCGCTTTCAACGATTTCACCAGCCTCCACATACAGCACGCGATCCGAGGCGGCACGGGCAAAGCGCATGTCATGCGTTACGACAAGCTGCGTCATCCCATCATCATCCAGATCCCGCATTACCGACAGAACTTCTTCTGAAAGCTCCGGGTCGAGTGCGGATGTCGGCTCGTCGTACAACATGACAGATGGCTTCATGGCGAGCGCACGGGCAATTGCCGCGCGCTGCTTCTGGCCGCCCGAAAGACTGTCCGGGTAGCGGTCTTTAACACCCGCCAGCCCCACTTTTTCCAACAGCGTACAGGCAGTCGCCTGCGCCTCGTCCCGTGAGACACCCTTCACGCGCATCGGTGCCATCATGACGTTATCAATGACGGTTCTATGAGGGAAAAGATTGAAGGCCTGAAAGACCATGCCAACATGCGCCCGCAAACGATGGGCCTGTGCCTCATTGGCACGTGTCCAGCTTTTGCCCGTACAGGCGAGTGTCACATCTTCAATACGGACAGTTCCGGCGTCAGGATGCTCCAGAAAATTGAGGCACCGCAGGAACGTGGACTTGCCACACCCTGACGGTCCGATAATCGAGATCAGCTCGCCACGTTCAACATCAAGTGACAGACCACGAAGAATTTCGTTGCCATCAAAAGACTTGGCGATCCCGCTCGCCTGTAACACCAGATCAGTCAGTTCCAGACATCCCTTAACAAGACGTGTGATCATTATACCGTTCAGCCCTCTTAACGGACCTCGCACTGGCTATCGAGACCTTTCCTGCATGCGGGAATGAGAATTCACCAGATTGCAGCTTTTCAGACGCCCCCTTGCAGTTCCCGCGCTCAGAGGGTCTAAGCTGATGAGACCGTGAACCGGACAGAACGCTTCCCATGACGACCCAGCCGCCCGACCCGACAACACCTTCCGTGCTTCTGGATGTCAGGGATATTACGATTTTCCGTGGAGACCGGCTGGTTCTGGATGATGTGAGCCTTTCGCTTGCTCATGGCGATGCGATGATACTCACCGGCCCGAATGGTGCGGGAAAATCCACTCTTCTCAGAACAATCGCAGGCCTTCGCAAGCCTGATGGTGGCACGATTGAGCGCTATGGAGCACTGGCCTGGCTGGGCCATCAGGATGCTCTCAAGCCTGGCCTGACGCTGGCGCAAAATCTTGCGCTGGCCGATCGCCTGGGTAGCGGAAGCATGGAAGACGTGTTGGAAGCCCTTGATCTGGCATTCCTGACTGACCTTCCAGCACGCCTCCTGTCCTCGGGGCAGAAACGCCGGGCAGCTTTCGCACGCGTCATGCTGTCAGGAGCACCCCTTTGGCTTCTGGACGAACCAACCGTCGGTCTGGATGTGGCGAGCATTGAACGGCTTGGAGCGATCATGGCCAGACATCGTGACAATGGGGGTGCCATGATTGTTACGACGCATGTGCCGCTCCCTCTGGATAACACGCGCTCGCACGAACTCCCTTCCCTTGCTCACGCTGAACCGCTCTGGCTGTCATGACCGCTTTCTTTGCCCTGATCGACCGCGACCTGCGACTTGCCTATCGGTTTGGGGCGGATACGCTCGCATCCCTGCTCTTCTTTATATTGTGTGGCAGCCTTTTCCCTCTGGCTCTTGGTCCCTCACCAGACCTGTTGCGCCATATGGGGCCGGGCATCATCTGGGTCTGTGCACTGCTCGCATCGCTGCTGCCGCTGGACAGACTTTTCGGCTCTGAACTGGAAGATGGCTCACTGGATCTGCTCATGCTCACGGGCCTTCCAGCATATGCCGTTGCCTTCGCCAAAATGATTGCTCACTGGCTGACAACCGGCCTGCCTCTTCTTGTTGCAGCGATCCCGCTTGGCATCATGCTGGGCGTAAAAGGGAGCGAACTTCCGCTTCTCTTGTTCGGGCTGATGCTTGGAACGATGTGCCTGTCCCTGATGGGTGGCATGGCAGCCTCAATCGTGTTGGGGGCGCGTCGTGGTGGCGTTCTTTTGCCACTTCTTGTTCTACCTCTCGCAACGCCGGTACTGATTTTCGGTGCGGCTTCGTCCTATGCCGGGCAGCTTGGTGCATCATCAAGCGCCGGATTCGACCTTCTGGGAGCATGCCTGTTTGCAATGCTGCCACTTTGCCCACTCGCAGCAGGCTATGGCCTCAAATCTGCGGTCGGTTAAAAAATCTCTCGATAAATCCATAATTTTTTTCGATTTGAACGTTTCTTGCCCGGCTTGAATAAGCCGGGCAATGAGGTGTTGGTTTTTTACAAATTATTCATCTTCATCATTTACATTGACTGTTAGCTTTAATTGAACGAATTACGCCATCAATAGCTTTCGTTTGTCTGCAGAAGAAGCGATGGGAGCAATTCCACTTCACTCTGCGAACAATACGGCGCACCCCTGCATTCTGGATTTTCATCACATCATGGCAACATCTACACCCGCTTGGACAAACGGCGATCTCTACACCTGGGTCGGCCCAACAACCGGCGGCAACTGGAGTGATGTGTCGAACTGGAGCTACGATGGCGCACCAGCAACACACGTTCCTGATACACAGACGAATCAAGGCACGGTCACCATCCCATCAGGTGTGACCGTTACCGTCTCAAGCGCGACATCAACGCTTTCCGGCGTCAACATCAAGGTTGCAGGCACTCTCGACATCGCCTCCGGCACCAGCGCTCTGGCTGTCAACAATCTGGAAGTCGCTTCAGGTGGCACGGCCAACATCCAGCGCCCGCTGACGGCTAACAACGTCCTTCAGGTTGATAACGGCGGCACTGCGACATTCTCGAATGTCTCGCAGGACTGGTCTGGCTATCCGGGCCTCAAGCCATCGATCGCGACCGGCGGCACGCTCAATTTTGATAATTCCAACATTACGCTGGGCAGCGTCAGCGGCAGCGGAATTGCTGGCAACCTCAATATTTCCAACGGTTCGACCGTCAAGACGGCCAGCAACAGCACCACCATTACAGGCCCCATCACGGTCAATGGCGCAGGTACGTCCTTCACGGACAGCTCTGCGCTCCAGTCTACCCTGACGTTGAATGATGGCGCCAAAGCCACCATTACGACTTACCCGACTGACGGCACCAAGGTCGTTTTCGGAACGGGCAACAACACGCTGATCCTTCCGAGCGACAAGTACGCAGCCAACAAGCTGGTTCTGGCCAACCTGAAGGAAGGCGACAGCCTCGGCGTGAATGGTCAGACCGTAACGTCTGCCACCATGACCAGCGACAATGTAACTTTGACCACGTCTAGCGGCACAATCAGCCCCAAAAGCGTTACCTACGACAGCAGCTACAAAAACGCTCCAACCGATAGCAACCCGGTCACGGTTAACACCAGCAATGGAAACGGCGTCATCTGCTTCCTCGCAGGTTCAATGATCCGCACGCAGGACGGTGAAGTCGCTGTCGAGACCCTGCGCCTTGGCGACAGCGTGGTTGTGTATGTTGACGGCCGTGAAGACGTTCGCACTGTCACATGGGCCGGACGTCGTCACATGACGGTACGTCCAGGTCCGTTTGCAGACGAAGCAGGCTACCCGGTTCGTATTCTGAAGGACGCCATCGCCCCCGGCATGCCACACACGGACCTTCTGGTGACGGCAGAACACTGCCTGTTCCTTGATGGAAAGTTTGTCCCGGCTCGGATGCTGATCAATGGTCGCTCCATTCACTACGACACAAGCATCACGTCTTACGATTACTTCCACATCGAGACGGCAGATCACTCGGTCATTATGGCCAACGGCCTGTTGACAGAGAGCTTCCTCGACACGGGCAATCGCGGCGATTTCCGTCAGGACGGAAATGTTTTCAGCATCGGCGGCAGCGTCAAAAGCTGGAGCGAAGACGCAGCGGCCCCGCTCACGACGGACCGGACAACAGTCGAGCCCCTGTTCCGCGCAATCGAAGCACGGGCAGACATGGCAGGTCTGGTGTCTCAGGCTGACAGTGCAGTCCTGACGCAGGATGCTGACCTGCATCTCATGACGGAAGACGGCACCATCATCCGGCAAACGCGTGAGACCAACGGCTATGCCATGTTCATGCTGCCGGAGAAGGTTCGCTCTGTGCGTCTGATGTCCCGCACGAGCCGCCCGTCCGATGTGATTGGCCCATTTGTTGATGACCGCCGCGAACTCGGTGTGCTCGTTGGCCAGATTGCCCTCTACGAGGCAGGCAGCACCACTGTGCTTCCGGCACATCTCGCCAAGGAAGAGCTGTCTGGCTGGAGCGTTCCTGAAGGAACGACCATGCGCTGGACCACAGGTCATGCCGCAATCTCGCTTCCGAGCCGGTCCTCGCACAGCATTGCCATGCTGGCTGTTCAGGTCCTGTCCAACAGCTCCTATCTGGTAGCAGCTGAAGACAAGGCCATTGCTCTGACCGCCTGATCCAGGTTTTCACGGCAAAACACGAAGCGCCAGCCCATCTAGGGCTGGCGTTTTTTGTTTTCCCACCCTCAAAACGCACCTGCCGTCTCGACGGCGATATGAAACCGCAGCATCATCGAAGGATATTTTCATATGAGAAGTCCTTCACATCATGCGGTTTTCCCTCCGACGTTCCCTTCTCTCATGCGCGGCTCTTCTGGGGTGCACCTACGGGCTAACCGCCCAGGCTGAGCCCGGTTACTTCAGGGAGCCGTCACTCACGGGGCAGACCGTTCTTTTCAGCGCGGAACAGTCAGTCTGGAGTGTGCCCCTGACGGGAGGCACGGCCCAGCGCCTGACCAGCGCGCCTCATGGCGCCAATGCCGTTGACCCGCAGCCTGTCCTCTCGCCCGATGGCAAAGAAATCGCATTTCTGGCGAATTTTGATGGGCCGACAGAGCTCTACATCATGCCGAGTTCCGGCGGCACGCCCCGACGCATGACGTTTGAAAACGCGCCCAAACTTCATATCGCAGGGTGGGATGCTCATGCAGGCATCCTGTACTCCATGCCGGACGCAACTGGCCCTTACTACAGCTATAATGTCGCAGCTCTGGATCCGAAAACGGGTGCAAAGCGCGTCTATCCGCTTGCCAATGTCAATGACGCTTCCATTAGCCCGGACGGTAAATGGCTGTATGCCGTGCGGTTTGGGCTCGCGGTAACAGGCGATCATATGCGGGCCTATCGTGGAGGAGCACTCTCGCAACTCTGGCGGTTTGATCTTCAGTCCGGAACTGAAGCCGAACGTATTGGCACACGCACAGCGAACCTGATCCGTCCCATGCCGTGGCGAGATCGTCTGATCGTTATTTCCGACGAAAATGGGCGTTACAACCTCTGGAGCACTGCCACCGACGGGACAGATGCCCGACAGCTAACCCATTTTACGGATTACAGCGTTCTGGAAGCATCACTCTCAGGCGACCATGTTGTGTTCCGCAAAGGGGCAGACCTGTTTTCGCTGGATCTGACCTCAGGCGAGAGCCACCAGATCCCCGTCAATTTGGTCTCGGACAATGCACCTCGTGCACCGTACTGGCTGGATCGACCGACCCGCTTCACCACGTCGGAGACCATTTCTCCCAAAGGCGATGCCGCTATCTTCACGATGCGCGGCCACACGGTCGTGGCAGCAGCTTCCCCACGGCGTCTGATCGTCCTGTCCACCCCAGACAATGTCCGCCTGCGCCTCGCCCGCGTGACGCCGGATGGCAAATCCGTCATTGCGTTCAGTGATGCGGGTGGCGAATCTGCACTATGGCGTTTTGCAGCAGATGGCAGCGGCAAGGGAGAAGCACTCAGCCAGCCAGCCTCAACCGAACCTGTTGCTCTCGAAATCTCACCAGACGGAAAATACGCCGCGCATACGGATTTGCTGGGGCGCCTGTGGTTGCTCAACCTTTCGAGCAAAGCTGAGAAGCTCGTTGATGATGCCACTCAGGACGGCACGAACGTTTTCGATTCCCTTTCATGGGCCGCAGACGGAAAGGCCCTCGCCTTCGTACGCACACGCGGCTCCAATCTGCGACGTCAGATTGCCCTGTATTCTCCGGAAACAGGACGGACGGAGTGGGTGACGAGCGACCGTTACGAATCCTATAGCCCGACCTTCTCCCCAGATGGAAAATGGCTGTGGTTCCTGTCTGATCGTACATTCTCGCTGGCTAACGGCTCTCCCTGGGGAGACCGCAATCTAGGACCGGCGTTTCCACATCGTACGGGCATCTATGCCCTCGCACTCCAGGCCGGAGAACGTTTTCCTTTCCAGGCCCCAACCGAGCTGGATCATGACGACAGCAAGGAAAAGAGCGACAAGAAAGATGAGAAGAAGGACGCTTCGAAGAAGCCTCTTCCCGCGTTTGAATGGAACGGATTGGCAGATCGTCTCTATCAGGTTCCCGTCCCTGCTGCGGATTATCACGGGCTGGCAGCTGCCAGCGATTATTTGTTCACCGTGGATGGTACGGACGATGACGCCAACCCTCTGAAGTCCATCCATATCGACAATAACGAGCACAAGATCGAAACCTTTTCGCCCAAGGTTGAAGATTTCAGCCTCTCGGCAGACGGCAAAACGATCATGACCGTGGCCCCTCGCGCGAAGCAGGCACCCGAAGTTCTTCTGCTGCCGGTCGGGGCCAAGAAGCCTGATGATGTCGCAGGAAAAGCGGTCAGCTTTGACGGACTACGACTGCGCATCGACCCTGCTCAGGAATGGTCAGACGAATTTGTCGATGCCTGGCGCCTTCACCGTGATCATTATTATGACCGCGATCTGCATGGCGTAGACTGGAAAGCCGTTCGAGCCCACTTCGCGCCATTTGTAGATCGACTTGGAGACCGTGCGGATCTGGATGATCTGCTTGGCCAGATGGTTGCTGAAATTGGCGCCATGCACTCCCAGCTCCGGCCGGCACAAAGCCTCGAAGACCCGGCTGCGAACCTGATTGCCGGACTGGGTGCACAGATTACCCGCGAAGCAAAAGGCTTCCGCATCACACATATCTATAGAGGAGACCGCGATCTACCGGATCAGCAGTCTCCATTGGCTGCTCCGGGCGTTGATGCGCAGGACGGAGATCTGATTGTTGCCGTGAACGGACAATCCGCAGCCGACGAGCCCGACCTCTCTACGCTTCTGGCCAATCAGGCTGGAAAACAGGTTCTTCTGACTCTTCTGCGCAATGGCAAAGAACACAAAACAGTCGTGACAGCCGTAAGCTGGCGCAAGCAGAAGTCCTTGCGCGCACGGGACTGGGAAGTCAGCCGTGCTGATCTTGTGGATCACGCCAGCCATGGACGCATTGGTTATCTGCATCTGCAAGCCATGGTCGGCGATGACATGGAGGCGTTCGCCCGCGAGTTCTATGCCAATATCGACAAGGATGGACTCATTGTTGACGTCCGCGGCAATAATGGCGGCAACATTGACAGCTGGGTTCTGACGCAGCTCATGCGCCGCTCCTGGATGTTCTGGAGCCGCTATGGCAACGCTCCGGCCATCGACATGCAACAGGCGTTCCAGGGCCATCTTATCGTGATTTCAGATGAAATGACCTACTCGGACGGTGAGACCTTCTCTCAAGGCATCAAGTCTCTCCACATCGCGCCGCTCCTTGGGGAACGCACAGCAGGCGCCGGTGTCTGGCTTTCGGACGGTGACCGTCTGATTGACAACGGAAATGCCCGGACAGCCGAAAACCCCTATTTCGACATGAACGGCCACTGGCTGGTCGAGAACAAGGGTGTCTCACCGGATATCGAGATTGAGAACATGCCGGTCGCCACCTTTAAGGGGCAGGATCAACAGCTTGATGCGGCGGTTTCGTATCTGAAGACGCAGATGGCGGATCATCCACGCCCTGCGCTCAAGGCTGAGCCTTTCCCGGTTCAGCAGCCTGCTTCACCGCAATAAAGCAAAATAGTCCAAGGCCTCTGCAGATATCTGCAGAGGCCTGTTTTATTCAGAGCATCATATCCATGACCTGATCCCGCCGGGAAAAACGGTGCATCAGCGCCGCCACACAATGCCCGGCAATCAGAACCCCCAAAATCCAGGCAGAAAACTGATGCATGACACCCAGGATCGGCGCGAATAACGAACTTTTCTGAATGAGCGCCGGCAGATGCACCGTCCACAGCATCTGGACTGGCGCCCCATGAGCAGAGGCCATCAGCCATCCCGTGAGAGGCGTGGTCAGCATCAGAAGATAAAGACACCCCTGAAGCACGCGCGCCGCAATGCGCTGCTCTTCCGGAATAGTGTCAGGTAACGCTGGCGGCCGATGCGTTGCGCGCCAAGCCATTCTGAGAACAACCAGGATCACAACTGCCGATGCGATCTCCTTATGAATGGAGAGCAGTTCCCCCTTCAAAGGAGAAGCCCCACGCGGTAGCAGGCGCCCCGCATAGAATCCAATCATCCAGACCGGGATAATGATAGCCGCCATGCCCCAATGAAACAGGCGGGCCAGAAGAGAGTAACGTTGGGGCACGGGGCATCCATTTTCAGAAAAGGAAGAGCTTTGTGCTTCCTTTACCCTGTTTTCCGAAGCAATGAATTTTCATTCAGTGACAGAGAAGGATAGGAAGACCGGATATTCCTCCACAGGACCAGACCGTGATCCATTCCCTCTATCGTCGCATCACCGACCTTGCCGCCTCACCCAAAGCCGTATGGTGGCTTATCATTATCGCCATGGCAGAAGCGTCGGTCTTCCCGATCCCCGTTGACCTGATGCTCGTTCCCATGATCCTGACGCGACAGGACAGGGCCTGGTTTCTCGCAACAGTCTGCACTGTCTCCAGCGTGATAGGTGGCGTGATCGGATGGCTGCTCGGCGCTTTCCTGATGAAGCATATCGGTATGCCCATCGCCCATTTCTATCATGCAGACGGGCGCATTCTGGCATTGGAAGACCTGTTCCGCCGATATGGCATATGGATCATTCTAGGCAAGGGGCTCACACCTCTCCCCTACAAATTCGTCACACTGGCAGCCGGCGCGGCACACTTCCCGCTGCTGCCGTTCATCGCTGCCAGCATCACAACGCGCGGGGCACGGTTCTTCCTGGAAGCTGCACTCCTCAAGGCCTTTGGCGAACCTGTGCGCGAGTTCATCGAAAAGCGCCTGACGGTGATCCTGCTGATTCTTCTTGTCGTGATCGTTGCGGGCGTCGCGCTTGTTGAGCTCTTTTAGAGGAATAGTCACATCAGATGATGCGTTTATGGCATAAAAAATAACATAAATACTATTTGAATATAACAGAATCATGTTATCGTCCGCGAGATCGTACTCACACGGTTATCGGTGACGGCTTTCCAGCAGGCCTGCCTGCTCCGTTCTCCTCACGTCAGAATGTCCTGCGCGGATGACATGAGGAGAAAGGAACTGCCGGCCTCCGAACGACAACCCGAACGCATATTCCCGCTGTCAAAGGAGCTCGCCATGTTTAGAAAACAGCCTATCTTTAGCGCTAAACGTTTTAACATCCTGCCTCCGGCATCGCGCTCGGCAGGTGTGTTCAGTGGTATCGAAGCACAGTTTCTTGGACTGGCCTCCCCCGGAATCGTCACGCTGCTTGGCCCTCTGGAAGGCACCGATCTGTCATCGTTGCCGTGTGAAGACACTCCATCCTCCCTTTCCTTCAGGAAGGCATGACATTCATGAGTGCCACAGAGCTTTCTCCACCCCATCGATCAGCCGTCACCAAATCCCGCATCCTCTGGGGCATGCCGGTGATGTTGCTGTGGGGTTATATCGCCGTTGCCCTGTACATGACGGGCGACGGCATCGAAGTTGCATTCCTTGCCAAATACGTCACGCAGATCGGCTTTACGCCCAAACAGGCAGGAATGCTCTTCACCATTTACGGTGCAACAGCCGCCATTTCGAGCTGGCTGTCTGGCGTGTTGGCCGAAGTTTATGGCGCGCGCCGCATCATGGCGATCGGCACCATCTGGTGGGCGCTGTGCCACGTCGCGTTCCTCGGGCTCGGCCTCGGACAACACTCCTTCCCGATGATGATGCTGTTCTATGGTCTGCGCGGCTTCGCGTACCCGCTGTTTTTCTATGCGTTCTTCTTCTGGATCGTCCAGAAAACCCCGGATCATCGTCTGGCCTCTGCCATCGGCTGGGTGTGGTCGATGTTCACGCTGGGTTACGGCATCATCGCGTCTTTCCTACCAAGCTGGACCATCCCCGCTTTCGGATTCATGCCGACCCTGTGGATGTCTTTGGCCTGGGTTCTGGCTGGCGGCGCACTGGCTTGCCTGACCATCCGCGAAGATCCCTCTGAAGCCAAGCCACTGGCAGCCAAGGTGTCAGTCAAGGAACAGCTGATCGAGATCAGTCGCAGTCTGACGCTGATTGTTGAGAACCGCGATATTGCATTGGCACTCATCACGCGCGTCATCTGCAATCTGTCTCTCTTCGGCTTTCCGGTCATCATGCCGCTGTTCTACACGTCTCCGGAAGTTGGCTTCACCATGCCGCAATGGCTGCGGATCTATGGTGCGTTCTTCCTGGTTCAGCCGGTGACCAATGTGGTCTGGGGCCTCATTGGAGACCGGATCGGCTGGCTGCGTCAGATGCGCTGGTTCGGCTTTGTCGGCTGCGCAATGGCAAGCCTTACCTTCTATTTCATCCCGCACCTGATGCCCGGCAACATGTTCACCGCAATTATCGGTGCCTTGTTCCTGGCTTTAACGCTCAACGCATTTGTGCCCATGGGAGCAATTTTCCCCGCCATTGCACCCGATCACAAGGGTGCTGCAGTTTCCGTGCAGAACCTTGGCGGCGGCCTGAGCAACTTCCTGGGCCCGGCACTGGCAACACTGTTTGTTACCGGCTACGGCACGCAGGGCGTCGTTTACATCTACGCAGCACTGTATCTGCTTGCCGCAGTCATCACCTGCTTCATCCGCCTGCAACAGCCCAAGGGAGCTTCCGCCATGGAGGTTTACTCTTCCGCCAAAGCGTCCGCGGTTCATGAAGAAATGGAAGATCTGGGCATCCAGACCCAGAAAAGCTAAGCCCCGGAAACAAAAAAGCCCGGCACTCAGGCCGGGCGATTTTCTGAAGAGACCTCGCATCAAAATGCTGATGCGAGGTTTTTTTATTCTTAGTTCAGCGCCATCTGCTCATGAGCCAGAGCCTGTTCCGCGCCAAATGATGGCCACTCAGAATGCGTCAGCGCTTTCAGAGATGGCGAAGAGAGCCCCATCTTATGTGCATAAAGCCACGTATACGTCAGGGCGCGATGCACATAGTCACGCGTTTCCGTGTTGGGCAGCGTTTCCATAAAGAACAGCGGATCATGCAGATCTGCCGTCTGCGCACTTTCCCAGCGGGCAATAGCGCCAGGGCCTGCGTTGTAAGACGCCAGAACCCGTACAAGATCCCCGCCCTCAGGCCGCGCCGACAAAGATGTATGGCTCGACTGGGAAGCCAGATACAGCACGTAAAGCTGACCGATTTCCAAATTGGATGACGGGTTGTGGAGGCGATTTACCATGTCAGGCGGCACGGGAATAACAGCCATTCCATGGGCATCATATGTCTGGTGATGCAGTGTGATGAAGCTTGCCGTGATCGGCCGGATCTGCATCAGCCCATGCGCACCCGCCCCAGATGTAGCGGCAGCATCGAAATTCGATTCGACGCGCGTGAGGGCATAAACCAGAGCCGGGTTCATCCGGAAGCCATGGTTCGGCTTGAGACGGGGCATCGGCAAATCCGCACCAGCCGCTTGTGGCCGGTTTTCCCCATTCATGATGAGCGACGCGAGCTGTTCGGACAGATCTTCAAATCCGGCAGTCTGGGCAACCAACTGCAAGGACCGGGACCGCGCACTATCAGGCGCTACGTCCGTCCACATCCGCCGCATCAGCGCCTCGGCGCGTGCACGCTCGCCAATCTGAAGCAGGGCAAACAACTGTCGGCCCTGTGGGAGCGCACTGATGGCCTCAACGTCAATTTCCCCAAGAACCGGAACAGGATCATGGAGCGTGATTTCCGTTACGCTGTCTGGCAGGCGGGCATGGCCTTTACGTCCAAGCTCCAGTGTCTGAGCGGCGAGCATCCCATAAAATGTTTCGTGATGGTTCGCGGCACGATGGAGCCAGGACACATATGCCGCCATTGCGTGACGGCGAATTTCTGCACGCGCAGCCCAAAACGCTGCGGCTGCATGAAGCTCGGGCGATGTAACTGGAGCATTCGCCGCCGATTCAAACAGCTCATATGCCGCATCAAGATGTCCCTGACGCCAGGCAGCCAGACCAGCGACATAAGCAGGAAGACCAACCTGATGACCTCCTCGCTCAAAGCCGGCGCAACCATGACGCAGCGCGCTCTGAGCATCTCCCTGTGAAAGCAGCCCCAGAGAAATTTCTCCGTAAAGCTGCCCTGCATAGGCAGGGGTCATGCCGGGCGTAATATCCACAAGGTGCAGTGCGCTGGCTGCGCCTTTCACGCCCTGCATCACCCGCTCCTGAATCGTACGATCCAGGAGGGGATTACGCGTGAAGGCATGCGCCAGTGGGTCCGCAGGGGAACTATTGGGCAGGTGAACGGTTTCAGGACGATCTTCAGGCGCCAGAGACCTCACAAAAGTCTGGACCTGAACGGAGCCTGCCGGAGCAGTCCTTACCAAAAGCCCCTGAATTGCAGGTGCGTCCGGTTGGGTTGAATAGTTCTTCAACCAGTCACGGAGCTGGTCCGCCCCTGGATGAGCACCAGGCGCAAGATAGCGATCTGCCAGAACATCGCCCAGCAGGACGCGATCCGTAAGCAAACGCGTCTGCTCCATGGCTTCTTGCAGGTCACCACGACGCTGCGCCTGCAGGATCAGACGATATCGACTGGCCATAGTGGCCGTCAGAGGGTGTGGCAGCGATACAATGCCGTCCCCACCGAGGCTGGGACGGGCTTCTGCAAACGCTGTTTCATCGCCAGCATGGTCTGGCTGAGGCGGCAGAGTCTGCACACCGTCAGCACGCACCGGGGAAAAAGTTCCACCGGTCAGAATCAGCACACTCACAAGCAACGCTCGCGCCGTGCCACCTGAGATGAAAGGGGTAATCCTTCGCATAGCCGCCGGGTGCTACCCGGTTTCTGGCACGCTGGCAAGTTTTGGTTAACCAGAACAGAGCCTCGGACTAAGCGATGATATCGCCACACACTGGAACAATCCAGTGGCAAACACCTGTTTTCGAGTAGTTTTTTGCGTTTTCGCGAAGTTTTTTACAGGCTTAAATCAGGACTTATTTAGTTCTGTATTTTCCGCACCCAATCGCTCCATCAGAACCAGAAGATCCTGCCACGCATTCCGGCGTGCAGCAGGGCTGGCAGCGAGTTGTAACGGGTGTCGCATAGGCAGCAGAGCAACCGGTGCATCCAGCTCGGGAATCCGAATTTCCGTCCATTTGCCACGTAGCCGATTCAGCATGGCCTGATCCCCCAGAAGCAGCCGCAGGGGCGTCACTCCCATCGTCACCAGAAACGGTGGCCGACACAGGGCAATCGTCTTCAATAGCAACGGGCGACAGGACCGCATCTCCTGATCCGTTACACCGCGCCCTCCCGGCGGCCGCCATGGAACCGCTGGTGCCATTGAGAGCACGGAGCGTTCCAGCCCTGCAGTGGCCAGCATTCGATCCAGAAGCTCACCGGCACGCCCCGCAAAAAGTTCTCCAGAGCGATCTTCATCCGCATCCGGCACCTCTCCGATCAGCATGAAACGAGCAGCATCGACAAAAACGGGCTTGAGCCGATGCGTTGCCGTCCGCGCCAGAAACAGATCATCAAGCGTTTCGCTCGCCCGAATCAGGGAAGGCAGATCACGTGCCTGTTCCAGCCCCGGCGAGACAGGTGCAGGCGATGGCATTTCCCTGGGTAACGCCGGTCGGGCGTGTAAGGTGTCCACTCGCGCAGGCAGACTCCGAGGCACATCCGAGAGGCGGTCAATTGTCTCTTCTGAAAGAACCTCGTCCACACCCCAGTCATATTGCAGCTGTAGCGCGGCAAGCAGTTCTGCCCGGCTCGGAACAGGCTGGGGTGTCATGAAAAATCCGTTCAGGTTGGCGTATGACCGCATGCGGTCTAGAATTGACCCATTATGCAGATCACGCGCGGCTGGCCCAGATCAATTCCGGTTTTTTCGCACTCGCTTCGCGCGGGTCTCTCGGCACTTCTGCTGGCGGGAACCCTCCTACCCTCAGCATTTGCGGCCCCTCCTCCGGAAACAATGCCCGCTATTGATCCTGGGAAATCCCTGACCGGCTGGCTGCTGGCGTCGAGTGTCATGATGCAACGCGGTGAGATCGACGCTGCCTATAACGCGCTTTCACATGTCCTGACGTTATCTTCCCGCGATCTGAAGCTGCGCGAAGATGCTCTGCGCTACGCTGCCATGACCGGACATGAAGATGAGGCTGTGACGTTCGCCAAAACGCTTCCCGCCAGCGATATTGCTACCCTCGTCCTTGCCCAGAACGCGGTTACTCGGAAATCCTGGACGGAAATGCGCCAGACGCTGAGCCGCAACAATCATCGAGGCCCTCTGGTCTCTGTTGCAACGCCAGTTCTTCTTGCATGGGCGCAGGCAGACGAAGGCCATGTCGAGCAGGCACTCTCCACCCTCAACGCCGCTGCAACCTTCGCCCCTACACGCCGCTTGTACCAATTCCATGCCGCGCTGATTGCGGAGCGACTGCCTTCTCAACATCAGGCGGAACTTCTCTATCAGAAGACTGGCAACAGCCCCGATGATCCGCTGACACTCCAGATTCTTTACGCCCAGATTTATGGTGGCTGGCTTGAAAATCAGGGCCAGCATAAGGCGGCACTTGATGCCGTAGCTGCACTGGGCGTGAGTTCCCCTCTTGCCTCCATGATCATTGGGCCACTTCAGCATAACCTGAAAAAACGACCTCCCCTTTCTCCCTCTCAAGGTGCGGCAATTCTAAACCTGCAACTTGCCCTGATGATTACGGACGTTATTCAGCAGGAAGGCATTCCTCACGATCCGGCCATCATCGCATTGCAACAGGCCCTCTATCTTGATCCTACCCTGACGGTTGCACGCATTTTCCTGGCCGATACTTTCCGTGATGGCAATCAGATCTCGAAGGGCCTCGAGACACTCAATTCGGTTTCCAGCACGGACTCTCTGACAGCGCTGGCTGCCCAAGAGCGAATCAATCTGGCCAGCCGCTCCCACGATCTTCCACTTCAGGCCGATGCGCTTCATCGCGCGCTGACCCTGCTTCCGGGTAACCCGCAATTTCTGGTTCAACTGGCTGAAGTTCAGGATCAGATGGGCCATCATGCCGAGGCGATCGATCTTTATACGAAAGCTCTCAAGGCCTCTCCTCCTCGAAAGGAGATTGCCTGGCCGATACTTCTCGGCCGCGCCATGGCTGCCCAGGAAAACGGAGACTGGGCCATGATGCAGGAAGATATGCACCATGCGCTGGAACTCGCCCCTGACCAGCCAGAAGTTCTTAACTTCGTCGGTTATGCCAGTATCGAACACGATATTGACCAAGACCACGCCCTGCAGTTGCTTAAGCGCGCGGTGGAACTCCAGCCTAACGATCCATCTATTCAGGACAGCTACGCCTGGGCCCTTCTCAAGGCCAAAGGTGACCTGAAAACTGCGCTACCCATTCTTATTCAAGCTGCGGAGCATGCCTCGAGTGACGCCGAAATCGGCTATCATCTGGGCGTTGCCTATTGGTATCTCGGTCGCCACACGGAGGCCCAGGATCAATGGAACCAGTCTCTGGATGACAATCCGCAGCCTCAGGATCGCACTCTCATTCTGAATGCCCTCCAGCAGGGCGGCCCACATCTCAAATCATTCGAACAGAACAAATGACCCGTCTTCAAGATACCGCCCACGCCAAAATCAATCTCTATCTGCATGTCACTGGGCGGCGGCCTGACGGGTATCATCTGCTCGACAGTCTCGCAGTCTTCGCCGGGGCAGCCGACACGATCAGTGTGGGAGAAAAGTGCGATCGGTTTTCTCTGTCCATTGAAGGACGATTTGGCAAAGGCCTTGAAGCCGACGACAGCAATCTCGTTCTTAAGGCCGCCCGTGCGCTTCAGGCAAAAAGCGGCTATCATGACGCATACCGGCTGACACTGAAAAAGGATCTACCTGTCGCATCAGGTATTGGCGGCGGCTCCGCTGATGCCGCGTGTACACTGCGCCTCCTTTCACGCGTCTGGAACGCAACAGAGTCCGATCTTTGCACACTTGCAGAGCCCCTTGGTGCCGACGTTCCCGTCTGCGTTCGCCAGCAAGCGACACGCATGGAAGGGATTGGGGAAATTCTGACCTCAGCACCAGACATGCCGAACGGCGGAATTCTGCTGATTAATCCAGGCGTTGGTGTGTCAACGCCCGATATCTTCCGCAGCTTTGCCGCAATGGGGGGTATCGTCCAGCGTACAAAACCGGTGCTCCCCAGCCAATGGGCATCAATGCGGGACCTTGTGGATCTATTACTGCAAACGGCGAATGATCTTCAGGCGCCCGCGATTACTCATGCCCCGGTTATTTCTGACGTTCTCACTGCGATTCAAAGTCAGTCGGATTGCCTTCTGTCGCGTATGAGCGGATCAGGCGCTACCTGCTTTGGCCTCTTCCCTACCCCACAAAAAGCCCGCGAAGCAGAAGAAGCTCTTACCCAAACGGCTACACGCTTGGGTTGGTGGACATGGAGTGGTCCATTCCATCAGAATTCTCCCGTTGGAACCCCCTGAAAAGAGGCGCTCGAGATGACTAGCAACCCGCGCATGCAGGTAACCCGCTCAGAAGACGGGCAAAAGATCATTCTCTCCTTTTTGGATGGAAGCGGCCTGACCGGTGACATTTCTCTGGACGAAGCCCAGTTGAACCAGTTGATTACCAGCTTGGGGATGGCACGCACCGCGCTACTGGAAAAGCGCCCGCCAGCGCCGATTGAAGGAGCGCGCTTTGCTCCCGTGTATAAAACAAATTGGGCTTTGCAGATTGATGCGCTGACCGAGGGGTCATTGCTGGCCTTTCAGCACCCTGCATATGGGCCCGTCGGTTTTGTTTTTACGCCTTCAGATGCGGAGCAGCTTTTACGCGGCCTCCAGAAGCATCGGACAATGGTTCACTCCCAACCTGGCGACGCTAGTCAGCCAAGCTGAGGGACACTTAGAATAGTTCTACATCCGCGGCAGTGAACGGAGCGACAGGCTGTCCTTTAAGCATCCCGCGAAGATGCTCCAGGGTCACTTGTTCAATTTCGTGACTAGCAATTGTCACACGCTGTACATCAGACTGCCTCGAAAGACGCAGGCAGAGCGCACTCATTTGCTCAAGCTCCTGCATCAGGACGTCCAGTCCCTGCAGAGAGCCAACCGCGTTTTGGCCGCAACCATCCAGCATGACGGTCTCAACATCTCTGCAGAAAGATGATGCCTGAGCCCACTGCTGTGCCATTCCTTGAAACAAAACAGCGAGTTTGATCTGATCCACAGAGTTACGCTCCACAGATGGGACCGAATACTGCCTCGATCCGTGATTTTAGCGAGCTTGTGGTAAAAGGCTTAGCCAGAAAATTGTTTACTCCGGCTGAAATAGCCTGCTGTACCAGCTCCTTATTGGCCTGCCCCGTCAACATAATGAAACCCGTTTTTCCGATCGTAGACGACGCGCGCACAGCCTTTAACAGCTCCAGACCATCCATATCTGGCATATTGAAATCTGATATGATCAGGTGCGTCGGATTTGCATTCAGATGTTCAAGAGCTTCCAGCCCGTTACGGACGCCAGAAACTTTCACAAAGCCTAACTGAACAAGACTGTTCCTTAACAGAGAACGAATGGATGTCTGGTCATCCACAAGCAGAACAGACATGGAGGAAGCAGAAATCATTGATAAGTTTCCATTTTGTGGGGATCGGCCAGCCGAAGAATAGCAGCGCCTATTTCAGGTAAGGGGAGTTGCGTCTCTACAGCGCCACACTCAAATGCGGCTCTGGGCATGCCATAGATGACTGAAGTCTGTTGATCCTGCCCGATTGTCTTGGCCCCGGCCTCTCGCATGGCCAGTAGCCCTCGCGCACCATCAGCTTCCATCCCGGTCAAAATAACGCCAACAGCTCGGGAGCCAGCTGATCTAGCGACAGAGAGAAAAAGCGCATCCACCGAAGGTCTATGGCCATTCACTGTCGGCCGCGGCACCAAATGGCAGATGTAAGACGCAGTGTTTTCATCATAAGCAATTTCCGTGTGCGCCTCGCCTCCAGGCGCAATCAAAATTTGCCCCCGTTCAAGGCGACAAAAATCGGTCACAAGGTTAACCTGAGGGCGGGAAATTGAGTTTAAACGCCGAGAAAAATTCTCAGAAAACTGCCTCGGCATGTGCTGCACAATTACAGTGGGTGGGCAATCAACAGGAAAGCTTTGCAAAACCTCGGAAAGAGCCTCTACACCACCTGTAGATGCACCGATTGCCACGATGGCATCGCTTACGTCTTTTTTCACTGAGTGGGTCGCCGTTCGCGATAAAGAAGCTTGAACCACAGCTTCTCCAAGCCCCGCAAACGCGTCCTCGCCTTGCAAAGTAGGCATTTTAGAAAAGCAGCTTACAGCGCCCATCTGCCGAGCCCGTTCTGTAATTTCCCCATGTGGAGATAAGAGGCTGGAAACCATAACAACCGGCATCGGGCGTAAACGCATGATCTTTTCAAGAAACTGCAGCCCATTCATCCCCGGCATTTCAACATCAAGTGTCAAAACATCTGGCTTCAGTCGGATAATCATATCCCTCGCCTCAAGAGGTGTAGTTGCAGTTCCAACTACCTGAATACGTTTGTCTCGCTTCAATGAAAGCGTTATGAGCGCCCGACTTGTAAGCGAATCATCTACAATCAAGACTGATACAGGTGAATGCCGTAAATAAGGGTCGAAAATTTTATGGTGCACTTGCATCACACAACTTTTTTGTAAGCGTTTATTCCAATAGGGCGGAGACCCAATTCTTCAAAATTAGTTATTCTCTCAGAGTGACCAATATAAATTTCACCCTTGATGTGAAGACGACTAGACAGCCTTCTCCACAAAAGATCAGTCGTTTTTTTATCAAAATAAATTGTGACATTCCTACAAAAAATTGCATGAAATTTCGCGTGAAAGGGCCACTCACCAATAATATTTAGTTTTTTAAATAAAACTAAATCCTTAATATTTCTTGAAAAATAGAATTCTTCCCCAGAAAAATCACAAAATTTATTAAATTTTTCTGAGAAATTTTTTGGAATATTATTTTTGAAATAGATGCCATCTTGAGCTCGCCTTATCATCTCCGGATCAATATCAGTACCTAGAATTTTTATTTTTTTTATATGCGAATAATTTACTGCTTCAGCTGCTGTCATTGCAGCAGAATAGGCTTCTTCTCCACTTGAACAGGCGGAAGACCAAATACGAATTCCTTCTTCTCTCATTATTTCCGCATGGAAATCACAGCATAATAATTTATGCAAATAATCAAAGTGATGTTTTTCTCTAAAAAATGACGTAACATTTGTTGTTAAAGCCGATATTATCTTGTCTTTTTCATATTCATCTTCCATAGATTCCATTAATTTAAAATAATCGTTTATATTTTTAGCATTAACCTCCCTAATTCTCCGAGAAATTGCTGATTGAATAGTATATTTTTTACTTTGATCAAGATGAATTCCAGATATTTTTTTTACAATTTTTGCGATAGTTAATAAATCTTTTTTACTTAGAAGTTTCTGATTATTAATCATTTATGCATTCTTTTATAAAAAACGACTCATTTATTTTAAATATATTCCTCTCATCAAAAGAAATAATCCCCTCTAAAATAGAGCAATTTTCATTAAAATTTATTCGTCGCAAATCCTCCTTATGGTAAGATAGTATTTCCAAAACATCATCGACAGAAAAGGCAATTATTTTATTATCCCCCTCCAAAATTATAATAGCTTTTTTTAAAATATTTTCATTATAACTATTAATTTTTTTACCAAAATTTATCAGCGGTATAACTGACCCACGAATATTTATAATACCTTCCACGAACTCTGGAGATTTTGGAATAATGGTTGATTTTATCCAATTTCTTATTTCTTTCACATAATATATATCTATAGAGTATTCTTGATTATTGGATAAAAAAACCAGACTTTTTGACATCTGTTAAATTCCAATTCCAGATAATTAGTTACAAAAAACTACCGATGCCAGAATCGACATCAATAATTAGCGCTACACTTCCATCTCCAAGAATAGTTGAAGATAAAAATCCGGATAGTTTTTTATAGTTTTTTTCTATTGATTTGATCACAAATTTTGATTGATCTATTAATTCATCCACAACTATAGCATAGTTCGATTTTTTCTCATTTTGCAAAACCAAACATATTGATAGATATTTTTTCTCTTTAATATTTATAGGTATTAATTCATTTCTGTATAAATATTTTAATTCATTTTCTGATATTTTTAATATTTTCTTTTCTTCCAATAAAAAGGCTTCAACAACATAATTTGTTGGAACAATAAATTTTTGATTTCCGGATTTAAATATTAAACCATCAATAATAGAAAGCGTCATAGGCAAGGAAATAGAGAATTTAGTTCCTTTTCCTTCTTCAGAGAAAACCGAAATATTTCCACCTATCTCAGATACAGTCTTCTTTACTACGTCCATCCCCACACCGCGACCAGACAATTCCGAAACAACATCAAGAGTAGAAAAACCTGGGGAAAAAATTAAATTTTGAATTTCTTCTTTTTCAAGATGAATTCCTGGCATGATAATTTTCTTAGAAATTGCCTTTTTATAAATTTTACTACAATTTAATCCGGATCCATCATCTTCTACTTCAATGATAAACCGTCCAGAACGAATAAAAGCTCTTAAGTATAAATTTCCTTCATTGTTTTTATTACTATTTTTTCTAATATTTGGTTCTTCTAGACCATGATCTATGGCATTTCGGATCAAATGCATTAAGGGCTCAGAAAGTTTTTCCAAGATTGATCGGTCAATCTCTGCTTCCTCACCTTCGATATGAAACACCACATGCTTTCCAGAAAGACGCGCTGCCTCTCTCACAATTCTGTTCGTACGCTGAAAAACAGCTTTAATGGGATGCGCACGCATTGCCATTACATTTTCTTGTAACTCTTGGGTAAGCTGATTCAATTCAGAAACTGCGATATCAAGTGACGATCCGGGAAAAACATTACTTGATTGCATCTGAGTCCGTATGGCTCCCTGGTTAATGACCAGCTCGCTTACTAAATCTACGAGTTTATCTACTCTGCATGTATCAATACGAATTGTAGAATGCTCTTTATTTTCGTATTGAGAAACTCGATTCACTAATGCAGGATCGACTAAACCATCATTTGAACTTTCATGCGTCGGGATGGGTAAAGGTTGTAATTCTAAATTATCTTTGGAGAAGGGAGATTCGATAAACTTGTAGCCAAGGTCTCCCCCTGACCACTCAAATATCTCTTCAATATTCTCCCTGGTTTCAGGTGTCCTCAGAATTATTTTCCATTTGAGATAGCATACATCTGCTTCAAAAGACGTCAGAGACGGAACTTCAGTAGCATCCAATTCAACCTCAATAATTCCTTTATTCTGTAAAAATACAAGAAAATTTATTGCATCGTCACCGTTCGAATAAAATGAATATTTCGGATTTATTTCAAAGAAGAACGTATTTTCTTTTTGATCTACGATATCTATTTTGACCGGCTGAAATTTAAATTCATTTATCTCTTCCGGTACCATGGAATTCAATATCAAATTTTGATCTGGATCGATTCCATCATTTAAATAATGGTTGAGATCAGCGTAGGTTTCATTCGAATCAGATAATGAAGTACCAAATCGATAAAATGAAACAATATCAGACAAAAAATCAGTCGCTTTTAAAAAAATTTCGACTGAACCTTGATCAATATCAAGTAGACCTGATCGAAATTTTTCCAGTACCTCCTCAAATAAATGAGCAAGACGTACCAGATTTTCCATTCCGAACGCTGCAGCTCCACCTTTAATAGAGTGAACTAAACGAAATATCGTATTTATTTTCGACAGCTTATCCGGGGACGCCCCGATGCTTCCGAGTTCGTCTTCAAGTACAGATAAGTGTTCCTCGCATTCTTGAAAAAAAACCTGACGAATTTCTTCCAAGCCATCTTGATCGTTCATGGTAACACTCGCTCAATAGTCTCAAGCAAGCGATCCGCAGTAAATGGCTTTAACAGCCATCCCGTGGCCCCAGATTCACGTCCTTTGTTGCGAATTTCTGGACTTCCCTCAGTCGTCAAAAAAAGAATTGGTACGTATTGCGTCTTAGGTCCGGATCGCAGCTTTTTAACAAGCTCTAAGCCATCCATTCGTGGCATATTCAGATCCGTAATAATAATATTCGGATCAAATACTTTTAGCTTTGCTAGCGCGTCCAATCCATCCTCTGCAGGACAGACATTATATCCAGCTTTCTCCAATATATTTCGCAGAATATCTCGGATCGTTCTAGAGTCATCAACAATCATTATATTCATTGGTTATTTTCCTTCTCGAGTAGGAAGGTGCCTCCCAACAATTCGAGAGCTTTCTGAAATTCAGCGGATGGGTTTTGAATAGAAAAACGGGCTTGGCGCCCATGAGCTGTTTTTTGAGCTGAGAGTAAAATTTCGAAACACCGTCCCCCCAGACGTTTGACAGCGCCACCATCCAAAACAATATCTGTCGCTTGGTCTCTAAGCTGCTGCAAAAAATGCTTTGCAAATGCAGTTCCCATATCTGCCGGGAGACAAAGCACTGTCATCATCGAAACTCCTCCCAGCCGTCATCAGAGGTCTGAAAATCATTCGTTGAAAATAAAGAGGTCGCGGGAACGATATTATGATCGACCTGCGCATGCACGGCTCCAAATACGTTCCGATCGCCGACATGAAAATGATGAACAATCTGCACCAATTCTCGCGCTTCTTTGCTGAGGTTATGGCTTGCAGCCGTCGCTTGCTCGACCATTGCTGCATTTTGCTGGGTATTCTGATCCATCTGGTTTACTGCCAGGCTAATTTCAGACAGATCGTTTGCCTGGCTTTGCGCAGCAGTCGCGATTTCTCCAATTAGCACGCTGATCTCACCCACATTTTCAACGATGGTCTTCATGGCAGCACCAGTTTCCTGAACAAGGACCGTGCCTTTGCTGACTTGCTGCGTGCTGGACGTAATAAGATTTTTGATATCTTTCGCAGCATTGGCCGATCTCTGAGCAAGAGCTCGTACCTCTGTGGCGACAACAGCAAACCCTCGTCCCGCATCTCCAGCCCGGGCTGCCTCTACGCCAGCGTTTAACGCCAGTAGGTTTGTCTGGAACGTAATATCATCGATAAGCCCCAGAATTTGCGCAATTTGTTTGGATGATTGCTGAATATCAAGCATTGCAGCCATTGCTGCTGCCATGACATCTCGAGAACTCTCGGCGCGCTCACGCGTCTGGGTCACCACAATACTGGCATGCATTGCCGCGTCTGCGGTTTTCTTGACCGTCTCCGTCACACTTCCAACGGACTGCGTCGTCTCTTCAAGCCGACTGACTTGCTGTTCCGTCCTATGAGCAAGGTCATCGGCGGCAGACGCAATTTCGGCAGATCCGGAAGAGATTGTTCCGACGCTATCATTCAGAGACATCAGAATTCTCTGAAGATCAGTCAGCGTCGCATTGAAATCTTGTCGAAGGCGCTCGTATTTTTCTGGGAAAGCCTCCTCCAGTTTCTGGTCAAGGCGACCTGCTTTGAGGTTCTTCAACGCAGCCCCAAGTACGTCTATCATCTCATCGCGCGAGCCCGCTTCGGCCATCGCTTCACTTTGGGAACGATTAGCTTCTTCCTGAGCGTTCTTTATGGACGCCTGAGCTTCGACAGCACGCTTTTGACTTCTCTCCAGATCAGTTTGCAGACCTAGCAAACGTTCATGCACGCCAGCGAGATCAGGAAAAGGGTTACCAGAAGAGAAGACATCCTGAACTGCCAGTTGAGACAAGCCGTACGACAGCCGCTTGACTGGAAGAAACACTTTCCAAAAGATCAGAATGTCGGAGAGAATTATGCCCAGAAAAACCAAAGCATCTGGCGCAAGGCAATTTAAAATTCCGTAGCCAGACATTTCTCGTACGCGCCAGTACGCTACTCCAAACAGCAGCATCATAGGAAACGCCAGAATTACGCACAGCAGCGGCAATGTGATGCCACTGCTCTCAGGGCGTACAGGCTCGCGCGAAAAGAACATTCCAGATCACCCTGTCAAAACAGAACCTGCCCCAAGTCCGCACGGCACGAGAGGCATGAAGGGCTGTTTTACCAGTGACTGATTTATACTCCGTTAACAGGGCTCTCAGAGATTACGGCTGCGAGGCTGTACTCTGACCCGCGTCTGCAGCAGGAATATCTTTATCATGTTGAGCGTAAAGATAATCATCCCGAGAGATCCAAACCCGGTAATGCTTCAGGAAGTCACTACCCAGAAGAACATCGCTTTCTGAAAGATCATCAACAACATCCAGTCTGATGTTTCTGAAAACAATGTCCCCAATTTCCAGCGTAGAAAAGAAATGTCGGTAGATTTTTATAGGGTCTCGCGTGACCCCATAGCCAGGCATGACGGGATCATTATTCAGCATAGCCTGAGTGACCCCTGCCCTTCGTGCTGCACTCATTGTCACCAGAGTTGAGGAAGCACCTGTATCCAGGATCGCCTCGGCTGGTTTGCCATTAATCTTGATCTGGAGCCTCGTTTTCAATCCATCTGTCGAAGAGTGGGTAACGGGAATTTTGTGGACTGTTCCGTCCCACCCTGGTGTCGGAAACGAACAGTCTTCCGTGCGAACCAACTGGACAACATGATCAGGCACATCGACGATGGTATCGTAGTTTGCCAGAAATTCCTGCCCGAACAGCCCAACGACAGGCAGACCATCAGCATGCCCCCCAAACTTCCCACCGGCAATGACCGCAAAATTCTTGGCGCTGGATGGCCCCATTTCCAGGCTCTTGATGCGAACAGCCTGAACGAGTTCGCTGCCGCCTACACCCGTCATGGTACCGACCGGCCCCATGACTTCCAGTCCAAATGGCGAGATATAGGCACTCCCGATTACAGAAGTCGTAGCCCCGGTATCGACTATAAGAGCCGCCGGATGCCCATTTATGCCGGCTCGGACAATCGGCGATCCAGACTCATTGATGATGGGCATGACGCCACTGATATACAGCTTGCAATTATGAGGCCCGGTAGGCGCGCAAGCCGATAGAACCCCTGAAAGGAGTCCAACGGCTCCCAATCGCTTCAACACCCGCATTACCGCACGTACCCAATCAAACGTTTCAAACAGTTACACTGTTCGCAGGTCACGTTTTTCCTGCAAGTCATTTTTTTTGTTCGAAAAAAGCATTTTTTTAAAAAACGCTCTTGCCACCCCCAGAGCACGCTGCTAAATCACCGCCACCGACCGAGAGGAAGCCAACACGGCCCCGAACGGACGGTCCAAAGATCGCCTAAAGCGATTTGCGGGTGTAGCTCAGTTGGTTAGAGCGCCGGCCTGTCACGCCGGAGGTCGCGGGTTCGAGCCCCGTCACTCGCGCCACTCTCCTTAAAGAGTGGCCACTAAATCCCCCCCCAAAAAATCTACAGTAAAAACGGGATTTTCCGTCTTTTAGCCTTTCAGTAATTAGCGTTACATTTGGCTACAAAGAGCCTTTAATTTCGTAAGAAATTCTTAACCTCCCAAGCAGAAACTCTAAGCATCCTCCCATCTTCTCAGGATGCACTTATGTCTTCCATTTCTGCTCTTGGTACTGCTTCCAATATGTCAGCGCTCTATGCCACAGCAACCGGCCAGAGCTCGAACGCGTCATCCTCCTCTTCTTCCGCCGAAGAGACAACCACGACGACAAACGCTGATGGCACTGTCACCACCACAGTTACAGATTCGTCCGGCAATATTATTTCTGAAAGCACAACAAGCAGCACGTCTGGAGCCACTGACAAAAGCAGGAGTCTGGATACGATGGCCTGAACCGGCTCACTCAGGCTGTGAGGTAAACCTCCAGAACCTCATCCGGAGGTCCATCCATCCGGATTTTCCCATTTTCCAGCCAGATAACCCGCGTACACCATTTCCGCATAATATCTGGCTGATGGGTTGAAATCACCAAGATATCCGCGTGCTCAACCATGGCTTCCAACCGTTCCCGTGCCTTGTTCATAAAGGCACCATCCCCGGCCAGGAACCATTCGTCCATGAGCAAAATCTGCGGTGTCATGGCTGTTGCCAAACCGAAAGCCAATCGAACCGTCATTCCTGAGCTATAGGCTTTGACGGGCATATCCATATAACTGCCCAGATCAGCAAATGCCTCGACATCCTGATCCAATTGCGCCGTCTGCTGCTTGGAAAGGCCACCGTGCAGCGCAAACAGGCGGATATTTTCGCGTCCTGTCAGCTCCACGTTCATGCCAAGGCTACTATCCAGCAATGTCCCGATTGAGCCTTCCAGGCGAACACGCCCGTGTACTGGCTCGTAAATACCCGCGAGCGAACGAAGAAGCGTCGTTTTGCCGGCACCATTTCGGCCGATCAGACCAAGCCGCTCACCCGGCGCGAGACTGAAGCTGATATCTTGTAAAACGCTAACAATAGTTCTCTCACGGCCATCCTGAACAAGATGCGCTGCCGGAGAACCAGGACGAAGACTGGATAACCTATCCCCTACATGCCGCTTCAATGAGCGACTTTGGCCATGGTAAAGGGGAAAATCGATCCGAAGCTGATCAACGACAATACTTGGCATTACATCAGATCCAGTATGGAATACGGGCACGCATACGACAGAACAATGCAGCAGCAGCGGCCCAAAGAAGGATGCCCTGTCCGATAGCAGCATACCAAAGAACGGGTCTGACCTCGTACCCCATGAGTGGGCCACGCATGACTTCAATAATGGGGTAAAAGGGATCGAGCAGTAGATATTGGCGCCCGGCGTAGATCAGATCCGGCTTCCAGATCACGGGTGTGACGAAAAAGAAGATCTGCAGAAGTGACGCCATGATCGGTGCAATATCCCGAAAGCGTGCCCCCAGCATACCAATCAGCAAAATGATCGAAAAACTGTCCAGAAGCCAGAGCGGGACGCTCAGAAGCAGGCTCCAGCTCTGCTTGGGCCAGATATGATAGATGCCAAACACAACGGCAATCACGACCACGTTGTGAAGCAGCATCAGCACGTTACGGACAATCAGTCGAATGACCGGCAGCGTGGCGGGAATTCTTCTGGCATGGAATAGCGACGTACTCTGAGTAAAAGCTGTTGCCGCATCATTAATGACGCCGCTGACATACCCCCACAATACAATCGAAAGCGACAGGAATGGCAGGTAATGCGGCAGATCCATATGGAAAAGATAGCCGTAGACCACCCCCATGGCTGCCGTCATGATTGCGGTCGAAAGTGTCAGCCAGAATGGCCCCAGCACTGACCCGCGATAACGAAGCTTGATGTCCAGCCAGCCAAGAGCAACAGCCAGTGGCAGCAGCCGAAAGCCGGCCTTCAGGTCATCCAATGCGGCCCGGATACGGCCGAATCCCTTCTGCGGAGCCAGATCGAGTATGGGAGTACGGGAGTTGCTGTCTTCCATGGGCTTCTCCCTACCATGAAAGACGTTTCTGCCCACCCCTGCGTGCCGTCGAAACGACTGTCCGCAGATAAAAGAATGTTTTCCCTTGCATCTGGCCGCGTCCTCGCCGAAATGCTGCGGTCATGTCTTATGCTGTGAAGGAAATGTTCGTCACCCTCCAGGGAGAGGGTGCGCAGACGGGTCGCGCCTCGGTATTCTGCCGGTTTGCCGGGTGCAACCTGTGGTCAGGCCGAGAGCAGGACCGTGAAACGGCAGCATGCCGCTTCTGCGACACGGATTTTATTGGAACCGACGGTGAAGGAGGCGGCCGCTTTCAGGACGCTGCCACTCTGGCGGATACGATCGAACAATGCTGGCAAAGCGTCGCTGATGCTTCGGGCCGCCGTTATGTTGTGTTCACGGGAGGAGAGCCACTTCTCCAACTGGATGCGGAACTGATTGCTGCCGTGAAGGCACGCGGGTTTGAGATTGCCGTTGAAACCAACGGAACAATCGCCGCACCGAACGGGATCGACTGGATCTGCGTCAGCCCCAAGCCGGGCGGCGCCCTGGTCCAGAAAAATGGCTCGGAACTCAAGCTCGTATATCCCCAGATCGAGCTTCCGCCCGAACTGTTCGACACGCTGTCTTTCCAGCACTTCTGGTTGCAGCCAATGGATGGACCTAACCGCCTGGAGAACACGCAGGCTGCTGTTGCATATTGTCTGGCACATCCGCGCTGGCGCCTTTCCCTGCAAACTCACAAGATGATCGGAATTCCATGAGCAACGCCGCCCTCGTCCTGTTTTCTGGCGGCCAGGATTCAGCAACCTGCCTCGCCTGGGCTCTGTCCCGTTTCGATCGTGTTGAGACGGTAGGTTACGCTTACGGACAACGACATCTTGTCGAGCTTGAGTGCCGTGACACCCTGCGCGCGCAGATGGCAGCCCATTCTGCAGAATGGAAAGCAAGGCTGGGTGAAGATCATACCATTGATCTGGCATCCCTTGGCGCCCTGTCCGAGACCGCTCTGACCCGAGAAGCCGAAATTGGCTTCAACGAAAGTGGTCTGCCCAATACCTTTGTGCCGGGTCGCAACCTGATCTTCCTGACATTCGCAGCCGCCTTGGCTTATCGTCGCAACGTCAAGCATATCGTTACGGGCGTCTGTGAAACCGATTATTCGGGCTACCCCGACTGCCGCGACGATACGATCAAAGCACTACAGGTTGCCCTGAACCTGGGCATGGACCAGCGCTTCGTGCTGCACACGCCCCTGATGTGGATCGACAAAGCCCAAACCTGGGATCTGACGGAAGAACTTGGCGGAAAAGCGCTCGTAGATCTTATCAATCAGGAGAGCCACTCCTGCTATATGGGAGATCGCACACATCAGCACGCCTGGGGTTATGGCTGCGGCACATGCCCGGCCTGTCAGCTCCGTGCTGAAGGATGGCGCCGTTATTGCGAGAGCAAAGCATGACCGCAGAACTCGTCTTTACGCGCCGTTTCTGCATGGGCCACAGGCTTATTACTGGCACCAGTGAGAAGTGTGCGGTTCCCCATGGGCATAATGAATATGTGAAGGTGACACTCCGGCCGGTTGAAGAGAAACGGCTGGATGGTCACCAGAACATGATTCTGCCATTCGCAGAGGCCAAAACCCGCTGGCATGACTTTGTGGATAACAGTCTCGACCATGCTTTGCAGCTATCGGAGCAAGACCCGTTGCTGGCATGGTTCCGGGATCACGAACCTGAACGCGCACGCAGGATCGTCGTCACGCCAGGCGACCCTACGACCGAAGTCATGACTGCCCTTCTGCTTGCCAAGCTGACAGCCATTCTGGCCGATCAGGGCGGAAAGCTTCGCGTTCATGAAATTGAGCTTGAAGAAACCCCGACCAACACGGTCAAGCTCAGCGGCGATCCCTCATTCTATCTTCCGCAAGTCGAGCGCGCTGCCCAAGCCTGCTGGTGGAACCGGGCAGACATGAGCATATCGGATCTTTAAAGCTTTTCAGCTTCGCAGAAGAGACAGGATCTCCATGCGGGCTGCATGGTCATGCTTCCAGGTTCCCCGGGCAATCATTGTAACCGTAGTGGAACCCGGCGAGCGTACACCGCGCATACTCATGCACATATGCTCGGCTTCAATCACAACGAGAACAGCTTCCGGCGCCAGCACATCTTCCATGGCCTGCGCGACCTGATCGGTCAGGCGCTCCTGCAACTGGGGACGTCGAGCAAAACCTTCCACAACGCGCGCCAGCTTACTAAGGCCAGTCAAACGCCCGCCTGCCGGCAGATAGGCCACATGCGCCTTACCGTGCACCGGAAGAAGGTGATGCTCACACATGGAATGGAAATGGATATCTTTGACGATAACAGCACCGTGGTGCTGGTCTGCTGAGAACTGCGTCTTCAGATGATCGCGCGGGTCTTCATACAGACCTTCGAACACTTCCAGATACATCTTTGCCACGCGCTGAGGCGTGTCATGTAAGCCCTCGCGTTCCGGATTTTCCCCGATCGCTTCCAGAATTGTACGAACTGCGCCCGCAATCCGCTCCTGCGCATCGGCAGGCCGAGACAAGCCTTCGAGCGGGCGCAGATCTTCATTGCTGGCTTTTGCAGCCGTGGCGTTCCGGTCAGTCATGTCGGGTTTCAGGCTCCTTCGTTCCCCGAAGCGGCACGATCCGGGTCACGCCGGGTCACATCTCCGCTGGTTCGAGGCAGGACTGCTAGCGCGTCCGCCACCCGACGTCCACCAATCACACGCTCTGCCGCTATTTCCGCCAGAGGTTCGAGAACAAACACCCGCTCAAACAGATGACGATGCGGCAGCGTCAAAATGCGGTCAGAAATACTGCATTCATCATAATGAAGAAGATCAATATCGATGGCCCGTGCGCCCCAGCGGACACCCGGCTGCCGACCCAACTCCCGCTCAATCCGCTTACAAATCGCCAGCACCGCATGAGGACGCAGCGTTGTCTGACCCGTTACACACAGATTGACGAATCCCGGCTGATCGATCCCACCCCACGGTGCACTATCGTACAGGGAGGAGACGCTCAGAAACTGCAAGCCACTCTCCAGAGACAGGCAATCTGTTGCGGCTGCCAGAATTGCCTCACGGTCCCCCAGATTGGCGCCCAGCGAGAACGCAACCTCATGAACCCGCTGGCGCTCAACTGTCGTCGAGGTTTCCGATACGGGATAGGGCACGGGTGCAGACGGCTTACGCACGGTCACAAGAACCTGCTCAACACGACCCAGACGCCTCAAAACCTCATCAGCAATCCGTCCCGCCAGGGCCTCTATCAGGCCCATGGGCTTTCCGGTCACGATGTCAGAAGCGATATCGCACAAAGTGCCGTAGCAGACGGCCTGAAGGTAGTCGTCTGTCTCGATAGCCCCTGAGAGATCTGCACGAATCTCGATATCAATGATGAAGCGTTGCCCGATCCGGTTCTCTTCCGGCAACACGCCATGATAACCGAACAGACAAAGATCCCGAACAAAGACGGCAGTCAGCGGGGCGGTAATCATTTACAGTCCTTCAGGATCTGGCGCATTGCCAGCGCGTCTGCATGCTCCCGAACGTCATGAACACGCAGAATGTCGGCGCCAGCGTCTGCACCGAAAAGATTCGCAGCCAGGGTTCCCGCCAGCCGTTCATCTACAGGACGGCCCAGAAGATATCCAAACATAGACTTCCGGGAGAGCCCCAGAAGGACCGGCAGACCATACTCCTGCTTCAGAATACCAAGAGAGGCCACGGCCTGGACGTTCTGATCCTGTGTTTTTCCAAAACCAATTCCCGGGTCCAGAATCAGGAAGTCTTTCTTTACCCCGGCCTTCTCAGCCAGATTGAGTGAATGATCAAAAAACCGGCGCCAGTCCGCCAATAGGTCCAGTTGATCATCGCAATCATGCCGGTTGTGCATAAGAACCGCCGAGGCTCCCCTGTCTGCCACCACGAACGCCATATCTGGATCGGCCTGAAAGCCCCAGACATCATTGATAACTCGTGCACCCGCCTGAAGAGATTTCCGAGCTACCACGGCTTTCGTTGTATCAACCGAGATTGGAATGCCCTCAGGCGCAAGACGGTTAATAATCGGCTCAAGCCGTGCCCATTCCTCATCGGCCGGCACTGAGCGAAAACCGGGTCGCGTTGACTCCGCCCCGATATCCAGAATGTCGGCACCATCAGTGAGCATGGACCAGGCGTGTGCCAGCGCTGTTTCCGGGGCCTGAAAATGACCGCCGTCAGAAAACGAATCCGGCGTAACATTCAGGATACCCATCAATAAGGGCTGTCTTCCTGAAGGGGAGCCAGAAAGACGTGAAGCGCTATTTTCAGACGGAAACAGAGAAAACAGTTTCGATATACCTTGGTGCAAGAAGAGCCGGGAAAGCCCAGCTTCTTCAACTGTAAGAGACCTGCATCGTAGTCCGCCAGCATGTGAACGGACAGTGGCGAAGTTTTCGCCTTTCTACATGGAAGACGATCTTCACGAGAACGCCTCCATGCTCATATGGCACTCAATTACGGCACTAATTGGGATCCGGAATTTAGGCTTTTCACATTCCCTGCGACGGCCCTTCCGGCACCGAAGAGCTTCTCTTAAGAATTCAGGATTTTCTAGCCTGCTCCAGGAAGGCTTCCATCTGCTCTTCATTAAGAGCACCTGGAGCAACGGCAGCCGAACCGAAAATAAACGTCGGCGTCCCGTCAAGATTGATGGCACGGCCCTGATCCAGATTGGTCGTGATCAGAGCGACAGTCGCAGGCGAGCTCATATCTGCTTTCAGGCGATCGGCATCCAGACCGTTTGCCTTCGCAAGCTCCGTGATCCGTTCCATGGTCGGCTTGGTGGTATCCGCCATCAGGGCCTGACGCATCACGTCATATTTCCCCTGCGCGCTGGCAGCGAAAATGGCCCGGCTATCCAGCACGCTGCCGCTTCCCAGAACTGGAATAACCTTTTCAACCAGACGGACATCCGGATGACGGGCCAGAAAACGATCAACTTCCGGCATCATGGCCCGGCAATATGAGCAGCGCGGATCAAAGAATTCCACCACGGTAATTTTTCCGTGCGGATTACCGCGAACAGCATAGTCAGGAGCCGTCTGCAGGTCATGCAGATGCGTTTTTACAGCCTCAAGAGCCGAATCCTGCTTCTGCTGCTCCGCTTTCTCTCGCAGGGAGCGGATGGCATCCGTCAGAATGGAAGGATCTTCTTTCAGAGCCTGCCGAAGGATCTGAACCACTTCGGCACGCTGTGCAGGCGTAAAGTTTTCTGAGGGGCTTCCCGAAGCGGCCATCGCAGCATTCCCGTAGGAAGAAAGCGCAGCAAAAACGGCGAAAACCGTTGCGGACAGGCGATGTTTCACAGAAGGCTCCGGATTGCAGAAGACGCGGCACCGTAACTGTCCGCGGCCATTAATGAAAGACTGTCACAAAGAGAAGCGACCAAGACCTCTCCCACAACAGAGGGATTACCGTTATGACTGAGCAAACTGAATGTGAGGTCTCTCCCGAATGGGGAGCATCTCACTTGCCGGACCCGAGACCAGATAGTGGAGAAACGCCAGGTGGCGCACCGTCGAAACCAGATTTCCCTCCGCGGCTCCCGTAAGGCAGGCCGCGTGTCGTTCCACCTTCTGGCTTCGGTAGCCTCAGGGCTCCTGCTGACTGCCTGCTCAAGCATTCCTGGCTTCACGTCCCTCGTGGGCACAGCTCCTGCCCCGGCTCTCACAGGCAGCATCGGCACAGTGGTCGCTGACGAACCACAGGCAGCACTTGTTGGCCACGATGTTCTGGCACGCAAAGGCAATGCTGCAGACGCCGCAGTGGCCACAGCCATTGCCCTTGGTGTGACCCTTCCCTCCCGCGCGTCGCTGGGCGGTGGAGGCGCATGCCTCATATCCCAGCCCGGCGCCCCTGCGCAGAGCGTCAGTTTCCTCCCTGCTGCTGGTAGCAGTGCAGGTGGCAATCGCCCGGCATCCACGCCTGCCACGCTTCGCGGCCTGTTCCTGATCCAGCACCATTATGGCTCGGTTGAATTCAACGACCTGATCGCCCCCTCGATGAACCTTGCCAGCAACGGCATTACCGTGAGCCGGGCCCTTGCCTCTGATCTTGCGGTCGTACGCACTGCCCTTCTGGCTGACGAAAATGCACGGGCGATCTTCGGTCGTGGCGAAGCTGGAACCCTGACTTCTGGGGATACTTTGATCCAGCCTCGTCTGGCTGGCTTTCTGGAGCGTGTTCGTTCAGCAGGTGTTGGCGATTTGTATAACGGTGCCTTGGCGGACGTTTACAGCACAGCCGCTCAAAAAGCTGGTGGGGGCCTCAACACCAGCGATCTACGCAGAACCCTGCCGGTCGAGACGGTTGCTCTTACCACACAAGCCAACGGCATCAGCGCTTCGTTCCTTGCCCCACCCGCTGATGGCGGCCTTGGCGCAGCCATTCGCTATACGACCGGTTCATCTGCTCAGGGCGCTGTCAGCGCCTGGCGCGCTTCGGGCGCAACGGATGTCGCTGCCGCACAGGCAGCTCTGGATAACGGCAAGACAGGAGGTAGCGCTCTTCCCGCACTTCCAGCCTCCACATCCTTTGTCGTCACGGACCGTAATGGCATGGCCGTTGCCTGCAGCCTGAGCGAGAACAATCTGTTTGGAACAGGTCGTATCGCTGGCAGCACGGGCATCGTACTTGGTGCATCTCCCGCCGCGACACCTCGCCCCCTTCTCGCAGCGGCAATTCTAAGAGACCGTCGCGGATTGAAGGCTGCGATTGCGGCGTCTGGCCAGAATGACGCTGCGGATGCTGTAGGCGATGCGGCACGGGCTGCAACTCAGGGGGCAGAAATTGCCCATTCCGGCGGAGGTCGCGTCAACGCAGTAACGTGCACTGACGGCAATAACTGCCACGGAAACACCGATCCGCGCGGCGCAGGCCTTGCCGCCGGAACAACGAACTGATTACCCGGTAAAGCTTCTTACAAGGCCCCCCGCCACCAGTGACCAGCCATCGACGATCACAAAGAAGATCAGTTTGAAGGGCAAAGACACTGTGCTGGGGGGGAGCATCATCATGCCAAGGCTCATCAAGACACTCGAAACAACGAGATCGATGACGAGGAATGGCAGATACAGCAGAAATCCCATTTCAAAACCGCGCCGCAGCTCTCCAATCATGAAAGCCGGCACCAGAACACGCCACGGTGTGTCCTCAATTTTTTGAGGCGGCTTTTCATGGGCAATGTCCAGAAAGGTTGAAATGTCTGCAGGCCGTGCCGTAGCGGCCATGAAATCATGAAAAGGCTGCGCAGACCGGCTTAACCCTTCCATCTCACCAACCTGCCCCGCCATCATGGGAGCAATGCCTGTATCCCAGGATTTCTGAAGCGTTGGCTGCATCACAAATAACGTCAGAAAAAGCGCCAACCCGATCAGAACGGTGTTCGGCGGCGTGCCCTGCGCGCCGAGTGCGCTTCTCAGCAGCGACAACACAATTACAATCCGCGTAAAGGCTGTCACCATCACCAGAAGACTGGGGGCAAGCGACAAAACGGTAATGAGGGCACTGAGCTGCACCAGCCTGCTGGTCGTTCCAGCCCCGCCAGACTGCCCCAGATCAATACTGACGGCCTGAGCATATGACAGATGCGGACACAACAGACAGAGCAGGAGCACAAACAGGAGAAGGCAGGACTTCACGAAGCCGCCTCCAGCGCTGCAGCAAAACCGGTTCTGTCATCATGCCATTCCAGCAGCACGTCCTGACTGCCACCAGTCAAAACCAGAACTTCGCGGCTACCGTACCGTATGACTGAAAGTCGCCGGGTACGATCCAAGGCCATCTGTCCCACAAGAGACAACCCGGCACCGGACTTTCCATGCCCTCCCTGGCGAGAGCGGACGGCCTTCAGCAAAGGCTTCAGACCGACAAGAAGCACTATTATGAACATTAACGCCGAACAGGCAGTTAAACCGTCATGGAGGGTCATGGCACCGTATTTCCTTCAGTTTGGAAAAGAGTGCCGGACAAAGATTAATAGACGCCTAATAGCGGCTGGAATTCTGCTCATCACGCCCCCGATTATTATCGGAGGCCGGAGAATCATGGATGGTATCAACCATTCATTAAGTACTTTCCGCCATGATCAACTCTATCGGGCCGAAACAGGGTTCTGCATGGAAGGAAACTGCAGCAATGCGCAACACGGACACCACAGCGACCAGTGGCACAAACCTGTTTGCCCTTGGTCAGGACCGTCTGAACTGGCTTCAGGCGCGTCAGCAGGTTCTTGCAGGTAACATCGCCAATGCGGATACCCCTAATTACACGCCCAAGGATGTCTCCCCTTTTGAAGCGGCATTAAGCCAGTTCGAGATCACGCCCACGGCGACGCAGCCTCAACATATCGGCTCATCAGCCTCCGTCACGCATGTGCAAGACGTTGAAACCGAGCAGTCTCTGGATGGCAACCAGGTTTCCCTCGATCAGCAGATGGAACAGGTGGCAGACGTGAGCGACCAGCAGCATCTCGCAGTCAATATCTACGGAAAATACATGAGCATGTTTCAGACAGTTCTCGGCAAATAAGGGGAGCTGACCCATGAACCTCTCCAACACCATCGGCATTTCTGCCAGCGGGATGGATGCTCAGGCCCAGCGCCTGCGGATTGTGGCCGAAAACCTTGCCAACCAAGACACGACAGGCTCCACACCCGGCGCGGATCCCTACCGACGAAAAACCATCACCTTCGCAGAACACGTGGACAACGACACTGATCGTTCCACCGTCGATGTGCAGGAAATCGGCCGGGACATGTCTGACTTCCAGACGAAGTATGACCCGTCTCATCCAGCGGCCAATGCACAGGGCTATGTGAAAATTTCCAACGTGGATTCAATGGTGGAGATGATGGACATGCGCGAAGCCGAACGCTCGTACGAAGCCAACCTCAACACCATGCAAAGCACCCGTACCATGCTGTCCCGCACACTGGACCTGTTGAAATAACTTATGATCACGTCCCTCTCCCAAGCGCATAGCGCCTATGCCCAAAGCCTTCAGAGCCGCTTTCAGACAGGAGTGACGGACGACGTTCCTGATGGCACGGCTGCCTCGAGCGATTTCGGCTCTGTCATGTCGCAGGCCGTCAGCAGCGTCATCAACACTGGCCATGATGCAGAAGTACAGTCTGCTGCCGGACTGCATGGCGGCGGGGACATGACCCAGATCGTCACAGCCGTATCCAACGCCCAGCTCGCGCTTCAGACGTCCACGGTCCTTCGAGACCGAATGGTGCAGGCGTACCAGGACGTTATGAAAATGACGATCTGACCAATGCAGGCAATCGATCTGGGAGCGGTTCTGGAGCAGACCTTCATTGTCGCCCTCAAACTGAGCGCTCCGGCTCTCCTCACTGCGCTGGCCGTTGGTCTGTTGGTGTCACTCTTTCAAGCCGTCACGCAGCTGAATGAGAGCACATTGTCCTTTGTCCCCAAAGTGATCGCCATCGGTGTTGTCATGATGATGGCAGGCTCCTTCATGACGGCAACCCTGCTGACGTTCACCCGACATCTGTTTGATCAGCTCATTCTCGTCGGAACAACGTGACATCATTTCCTTTTCCAACGGATCTGTCAGGACAAGCTCTGACAGAATGGGCCTTGGCGTTTGTGCTGGTTCTTTGCCGAACGGGTGCAACGGTCATGGTGATGCCAGGACTGGGGGAACAGTCACTCCCCATGATGATCAGAGCAGGAATTGCCCTGACGCTTACCTTTCTGATCCTTCCCTTGGTCCTCCCTTTGCTGAACACTTCGCAGCTCGACACGCTTGGCCCGATAGCGCTCGCAGGAATGATATCTGTGGAGCTTTTCGCTGGCCTTCTGATCGGATGGATTGCACGCCTGATTACGATGGCGCTCCCTATTGCTGGTCAGATGATCGCCATGTTCATCGGTATTTCCAGCGTGCTCCAGCCAGACCCCGACCTTGGCTCCAGTAGCTCAGCGCCCGCACGCTTCATGAATCTGCTCGCCCCTCTGATCCTGTTGATCACCGGTGCCTACCTTCTGCCAATTCACGCAGTGATTGGCAGCTACAGCCTCATTCCGCCGGGAGGGGCGCTCATGAAACATGCGGCAGTTCCACACTGGCCCATTCTGGGAGATGCGGCGCGCAGTATTATTCAGATGACGGGTAAGGCATTTTCCCTTGGGCTAGAGCTTAGCGCTCCATTTCTGATCCTGTCGCTCGTCTGGGAAATGATGCTCGGGATCATGACGAGGCTGCTCCCAAATCTGCAAATTTATAATGCCGCCAACCCTTTACAAATGTTGGGAGGCATTGCGCTCCTGGGGTTAACACTCCAGGCCATGCTGACAGTCTGGCAAGGGCAGGCTTTTGATGTGCTCCGCACACTGCCGGGGCTTTAACGCGTGGCAGACGCGGAAGACAGAACAGAAGCCCCTTCGCAACAAAGGCTCCAGAAAGCCCGAGACGACGGACAAATCGTTCTTTCTCGGGAAGCCATGAGCTTTACTGTCCTGCTCGGCGGCCTCCTGGGTATTTTCGCGCTTCTTCCGTTTTTGGTGCCCAACTTTGTGCACAGCATGAAAAGTCTCATGGACAATGCCGGAACCATTTCGATGGTACAGGGCGGCCTTCTTTCCACAACGCAACACACCATCACCGCAGGGCTTGCACTCGCCCTTCCCGTAGCAGGACTCATCACGGCACTCACGCTAGGTGTGGGCTTCCTGCAAACCGGCTTTCTGATTCATCCCGGATCATTACTCCCAAAGATGTCCCGTGTTTCTCCTATGGGAGGTCTTAAGAGGATTTTGGGCGGCGGGACCTTGCCGGATACATGCAAAGCGCTCGTCAAACTACTTATTTTCATAACCGTACTCTGGCACCTGGCGAAAGGCATTATCCCTGACGCCCGGAGTATGACAGGCCTCAACGCAAGCGCCATTCTGACGACTGTTATTCGTCTGGGGCTCAGTGGCGCCACAGGCATGATTTTGGCTCAACTTGTGATTGCTGGAGGCGACATCTTCTGGATGCGCTTTCGGCATACAGCCAAACTCAAAATGAGCCGGGAAGAACTCAAGGAAGAATACCGAAATACTGAAGGCGATCCGCATGTTAAAGGCAAACTGAAAGCCATGCGCGCCAAGGTAGCCAGGCAGCGCATGATGGACGCCGTAAAAACCGCTACGGTCATTGTGACCAATCCAACGCACTATGCCGTCGCACTTGTTTATGAAAAGGGGGCATCAAGTGCCCCTAAGGTCGTTGCCAAAGGTGTTGACGAGGTAGCCGCGCGCATTCGCGAACTAGGACAGGACCATCGCGTACCCATCGTAGCGAATCCTCCTTTGGCCCGCGCTCTTTATCCCTTGCCTCTCGAAAGTGAAATTCCGGCAGAGCATTTCAAGGTCGTGGCCGCAGTCATCGCTTATGTATGGAAACTCAGAAGGCCAGCCGGCAACCATTCTCCGATCAGATAAAAAGAATCTTCTTTTTTCTAATGCTACCCCCTTGGCGAAGCCTCTTGTTCTCATGATATGATGACCAGAACATTTGTGAACACGACACCTCAGAACACGATGAAATTCTCTCCGGTGAGAGGTGCCCTCCTATGCGGAGGGCCTGGCAAGGTCTATCGTGTTCCTACCCACCAGCCATGAACGATTACGAGGATTGAATGGACAAGACCAAGGCGCTTGAAGGCGCTCTCAGCCAGATCGAGCGTGCGTTCGGCAAAGGGTCGATCATGCGGATGGGCCAGCGCCCGAAAGAGCAGGCTGACGTCATTTCAACCGGTTCCCTGGGGCTTGATATCGCTCTCGGAATTGGCGGCATGCCCCGCGGCCGCGTTGTCGAAATTTATGGTCCGGAAAGCTCCGGCAAAACCACGCTGGCACTGCATGTTCTGGCTGAAGCACAGAAAAAGGGCGGTACGGTCGCCTTTATCGATGCGGAACATGCGCTTGACCCTGGATATGCCAAAAAGCTCGGCGTCAACGTCGATGACCTTCTGCTGAGCCAGCCAGATGCCGGTGAGCAGGCGCTGGAAATTGTCGATACGCTGGTTCGTTCCGGCGCCATTGATGTTCTGGTTGTGGACTCAGTGGCCGCGCTGGTCCCCCGGGCAGAACTCGAAGGCGATATGGGCGACAGCCACGTCGGCCTTCATGCCCGCCTCATGAGCCAGGCCCTGCGCAAGCTGACCGGAACCGTCTCACGATCGAACACACTGGTCATCTTCCTTAACCAGATCCGCATGAAAATCGGCGTGATGTTCGGCAACCCGGAGACCACAACCGGCGGTAACGCGCTGAAGTTCTACGCTTCCGTTCGTCTTGATATCCGGCGTATCGGCTCCATCAAGGACAAGGATGAAGTCGTTGGAAACCAGACGCGCGTCAAAGTGGTCAAGAACAAGATGGCCCCGCCGTTCCGTCAGGTCGAGTTCGACATCATGTACGGTGAAGGTATCAGCAAGGTCGGTGAACTTCTTGATCTGGGCGTGAAAGCGAACATCGTCGAGAAATCCGGCGCATGGTTCTCTTTCGATAGCCAGCGCATTGGTCAGGGACGTGAAAACGCCAAGCAGTTTTTTCGAGACCATCCTGAAATGGCGCAGGAAATCGAGCGTCGCGTACGTTCTGAAGCCGGGGTCGTGGCAGAAGCCATGATGACAGGCCCAGAGAGTGATGACGACGCATCAACTGAAGACTGACTTCAGCAAAAAGAGGCTCCGACAAGGGGCCTCTTTTTTTGTCTGTCGGAAGACAGCAAAGCCAATACCAGATTGAAGAAACGCTTTCTTGCCCTGTCTTCAGCCCGAAGCATTACAAGGCATAGACCTGATAGCTACGGGCTTTTCGGCAGACTACAAACCTGAGACAGGGCACAAAAAAAGGATCAGGCGAACCTGATCCTTTTGGTTTTCCGAAGTCCCAAAAATTATTTCAGGCAGCAGACTTCGCGGGGCATAGCTTGCTGCGCAGACATGCCCATGTCTTTGCTCCCTTGATAATCGCTCTTGCAATGGCCGGAGTGGTTGTCGGCCGAAGCAACCGCGGATCATAGCCCGCAAAGCGGCGGTCATTCTCATCAAGGCAGAGCTGCATCAGGTCAGGAACATTGACGTCCATATTCGTCATGTCCTTGGCCCCGGTGACCGTGAAATTATTGTCCTGCGTGTGCTCTTCACCGCTCTCGTCGATGCTGCGCGCCAAGCCCATGCGCTCATACGCCAGGAAGATCCAGACGCCGATAACACGCGCTTCAAACCATGGGCGCTTCCAGAACGGCATTGTTGCCCGATGCCAGGCCAGCCAGTTCGCAAACAGCAGAATGTGGCGGCATTCTTCCTGCATCACAGGCTCAAATGTCTCGATCAGTTCCGGCGGGAAGAGCCCTGCACGCTCAGCCAAGGCAAACAGGCCAAAGGCGAAGAAACTGTCCACACATTCAGAGAAGCCCGTCACCAGGTAGGCCCATTCCGTGTCTTTCGGCTCCACATAGAGAGGCTCAGGCGCCATCGGAATTTTGTAGGCTTCAACCAGCTTGGTCAGAACTTCCTTATGGCGATTTTCTTCCCAGGCATTGCGGGACAGAGCGTCCTTCATGTCCGGGTCATCAATCATCGCCGCATAGGCGGCCATACGGAGGCGTGCCTTGCCTTCAGTCTGAACAGCAATATCCCAGATTGGCAGGGACGTGATGCGATGCAGCGTTTCCGGATCAAGTTCCGGCCAGTCAATGACCGAAGGCTTGTATGGATTGAACGTGTCGCGGAACATCTGCGCGACAGCCTTCTTGTGCTCTTCCGTTCCCGGCTTGAGAGGCCCCTTGATTGGGCTGCTCCAGTGGCGCGCTTCATAATCGACGCGCTCAAGCGTCTTCTCCGACGGTGCGTCGGGAAGGTGGGAATAGATTTCGGCCAGGCTTTTCATGATAGTCTTCGCGGCGTGCCCTGCGGCACGCCGTGCCCCTTGGAGCTTGTAGTTTTACTTCAGGTCGGTCGCGGAGTGGATGATACGGTGAACAAGCCCGTAGTCGATCGCTTCCTTCGCGGACATCCAGTAGTTGCGGTCCGTATCCTTGGCGACCTTCTCGTAGGTCTGTCCCGTTTCCTTGGCGAAAATCCGGTTCAGACGCTCACGCATCTTGATGATCTCACGAGCTTCAATGTCGATATCCGTTGCCGGACCGCGCACACCGCCCATCGGCTGATGAAGCAGGAACCGCGTATTCGGCAGGCAAACGCGACGCTCCGGGCGGCCCGCTGCATAAATCAGGGCACCAGCGGAGGCGACCCAGCCAGTACCAATCATATTGATGGGCGCAATCGAATCCACGAAGCGGATCATGTCATGGATGGTGTCGCCACTCTCCACATGTCCACCCGGGGAATTCACATAGACGTCGATCGGCTTGTCGGACGAACCGGCCAGCGCCAGCAGGCGCCCCGTCACGTCACGGGCGATCTTGTCGTTGATCCCACCAAAGATCAGAACCTTGCGCTGGTCGAACAGGCGGCTTTCGAGTTCGCTGATCGGGCTGTTCAGCGTCTTGTTGTCGTCTTCCGGGGCCTCTGGGGCATCGGGCTCGTCGTCCAGACGGGTAAGGGTCATTCTGGTGATGTCCATGTCGTTTCCAGATCCATCGTGCGTCTTCATCCCCCTATCCTGCTCTTCGTTTGCCTTCATGCCAAGTCCGGGAAAGACGAAGTCTCGCCATCCCGATCACGAACGGCTAGTCTCCGCCCTGTTCAGAGATTTGGCGAAGGCAGGAACGGCACAGTGGGTTCAGGGAACATGACGCATCCCGGGAAAGCGGTAACGCGCAGAAATGCGGGAAAGATCCCGTTCATGCTGCTGCTGGCCACTCCCCTCTTTGCCGGCTGCCAGCATCAGGACCCTGTCGATACGACCGCCGGGTGGTGGCATAGCTTCGAAGGCGGAGAAATTGCCAAGCTGCGTCCGCCTCCGCCGGGCCAGAACGAGCCCTACCCGCATGTAGGCCGCACCCCCACGAAACTGCCGGAGATGCCGTCCCCGGAAGCCCGCATCAACCTCACGATGCAGCTGGAAGCCCAGCGCAATCTTGCCCAGCGTGAAACCGCAGCACGCGGCACGTTGCCGGTAGCGCCACCACCACCACCCCGGACAGCCCCTTCCGCCGTTAATCCAACGGGCACGGACTCAGACGAACAAAACAGCCTGACCATGACCTCTGCCGGGCAGCCAGCTCAGGATGCTGCCGCAACAGATACAGCGACAAGCGCGGCCGTAACGCCCGCCAAGGCGCCCGCACCGGTGAAGACTGTAAAATCTGACCAGCAGAAGCAGCCAGAAGCAGAGCTTCCTCCCGTCATCGCCAAATCGATCCCGCCGACACCTCCCGGGGAATATCCGCAGATTGGCGCATTACCGCCACCGCCACCCCAGTTTCCTGGCTTTGATATTCCAATGGACGCCAATCTGAGCGGCCCGCTTCGCCCGGATATTGACAGCTCCACGCCCGAAGGAACGCTGATCCGCTTTCAGCCTTCCACAGATCATGTAGTGGGCGACCCGTCTGGAGATTACCAGCGCCTACTATCCCATCGCGGCAAGCAGAAGGTGACGATTCTGGGCTTTGGGGCAGCCATGAGTGCGGATGCAGGGCTCTCCGCCGCAGATCAGGCGAGAGAAATCTCTCTGGGCCTCCTGCGCGCCCGGACCGTAGCTGATGCTCTTGTCAAAAGAGGTGTTCCGGCATCTGACATCAGCATTCATGCGGAAGCCATTGGGGACGGTGTCCGCGTACGGATTGGGGGCTGAGCCCTTCCCTGCGCCATGCCCCCGTAAAGGACTGTTCCTCTTACGGAAAAACCTGTCTATCGTGCCTCCTCCCTTAATCTTCTCACCCTGAGCTGGTCATGACCGAAGAGTTCCACCGCATCCGCCGCCTGCCGCCCTACGTGTTCGCTGAAGTGAACAAGGCCAAGGCTGCCGCGCGAGCGGCCGGTGAGGACATCATTGATCTTGGCATGGGCAATCCGGACAGTGCTCCGCCGGCTCATGTCGTGCAGAAGCTGGTCGAAACCGTGGGTGATCCGCGCGCGCATGGCTATTCCGTGAGCCGCGGCATTCCCGGTCTGCGCCGCGCCATGGCGAACTATTATGAACGCCGCTTCAACGTCTCAGTTGATCCGGAAACGGAAGTCATCGCGACGCTGGGATCCAAGGAAGGTCTGGCCAATCTGGCCGCCGCCATCACCAGCCCCGGTGACACGATCCTTGTGCCGAACCCGTCCTACCCTATCCATCAGTTCGGGTTCATCATCGCAGGCGCGTCCGTCCGCTCCATTCCAGCCACACCGGATGAGGACATGCTGCGCGCACTAGACCGCGCCGTGCGTCACTCCGTTCCGAAGCCGACCGCGCTGATTGTCAACTTCCCGTCCAACCCAACGGCCTTTGTCGCCAATCTCGATTTCTACAAGGAAATCGTGGCCTTCGCGCGCCGGGAAAACATCTGGATCCTGTCGGACCTCGCCTATAGCGAGATCTACTTCAATGCGGATGAACCGCCGCCATCTTTGCTCGCCGTACCAGGCGCGAAAGACGTGGCCGTGGAGTTCACTTCCATGTCCAAGACGTATTCCATGGCAGGCTGGCGCATGGGGTTTGCCGTTGGCAATCCGAAGCTGATTCAGGCCCTGACACGCATTAAATCGTATCTGGACTACGGCGCTTTCACGCCGATTCAGGTGGCCTCGGTTGCGGCTCTGAACGGCCCGCAGGATTACGTGTCGGACATCCGCGCCATGTATAAGGATCGCCGGGATGTTCTGCTGCGTGGCCTGAACGCTGCGGGCTGGGACGTTCCTGCCCCCGCCGGATCCATGTTCGCATGGGCCCCTATTCCCCCCGCTTTCGCTGATATGGGGAGCGTGGAATTTTCCAAGCTCCTGCTGAAAGAAGCTGGTGTGGCCGTCGCACCCGGCCTGGGATTTGGCGAATATGGCGAAGGGTTCGTCCGGATCGGACTTGTTGAAAATACTCAGCGGCTGCGTCAGGCGACGCGGGCCATCAAGAGCTTCATGAACCGGCACGGTGCCGGTGCATCGACCGCTGACCTTCTTGGAGCTGCATCATCGTGAAACCACTGCGGATCGGACTGGCCGGACTTGGGACTGTCGGTGTCGGCGTCATTCGTCTCCTGCGGGAGAACGCTGAAACGATTACCGCCCGCGCTGGCCGCCCGATCGAAGTTGTGGCGGTTACAGCGCGCAGCAAAAGCAAGGATCGCGGCGTCGATCTGTCTGCCACCCGCTGGCATGACGACGCCGTATCCGTTGCTCAGGACCCGGAGATCGACGTTGTTGTCGAACTGATCGGTGGCTCTGAAGGCCCGGCGCACAACATGGTGGAAACGGCGCTCACGCGTGGTTTGCCTGTTGTGACCGCCAACAAGGCTCTGGTCGCCCTGCATGGTTCCGCACTGACACGTCTTTCAGCCGAAAATAATGCGCCTCTGCTGTTCGAAGCAGCTGTTGCTGGCGGCATCCCTGCCATCAAACTTGTGCGTGAAGGTTTGGCTGCAGATCGTCTCCACAGCGTGGGCGGCATCCTGAATGGCACCTGCAACTATATCCTCACGGAAATGCGCACGACTGGCCGAGATTTCGGAGATGTTCTGACCGAAGCTCAGGCCAAAGGGTATGCGGAGGCTGAGCCTTCCACGGATGTGGACGGATGGGACACGGCTCACAAGCTGGCCATCCTTGCCGGCATCGCGTTTCAGCCCATCGCATTCGACACCCTTCCTGTCCACGGTATCCGAGATGTGACAGCGGCAGATCTGACGTTCGCCAACGAACTGGGATACCGTATCAAACTGCTCGGCATGGCTCGTGCCAGCAATGACAGCGGGATCGAGGCGTGGGTTCGCCCATGTCTGGTCCCCGCCAAGGCAGCCATCGCCGCCGTGGAAGGGGTATTCAATGCCGTCACCACACAAGGCCCGTTCAGTGGTCCTATCACCATTTCCGGCCGGGGAGCGGGCGAAGGCCCGACAGCCAGCGCCGTGGTGGCAGACCTGATCGATCTGGCCCGTGGTGCAGACCTTCCGGTCTGGGGCGTCAGGAACACACCAGCCCCCGTTGCCTGCACCAGCCTCGGGGAACTGAAGAGCGCCTTCTATATTCGTCTGGATGTGGAAGATCGCTCGGGTGTCATGGCTGATCTGACATCGGTTCTCCGGGACCATGATGTTTCCGTGCACTTTGTCTCGCAACATGATGCTGCAGCGGGACGTGCATATCTGGCCCTGGTGACTCATCAGGCCCCAGAAAAGGCTATTTCTGCAGCTATCACAGCACTTTCCGCGCTCCCTGTTGTTAAGGGAGCTCCCCTGGTGCTCAAGATCGAGGATTCTCTCCAGTGATCGATCCTACAAATGTTCTTCCCTACCGCGTAACTGACCGCAACCTGGCGCTGGAGCTTGTCCGCGTCACGGAAGCCGCCGCCATTGCCTCTGACCGCTGGACAGGCCGCGGCCTGAAGAACGACGCCGATGGTGCGGCTGTTCAGGCCATGCGCGCCGCCTTTGATACGGTTGCCATTGATGGCGTCGTCACCATTGGCGAAGGCGAGATGGACGAAGCACCGATGCTTTACATCGGTGAGAAGGTCGGCTCCGGCGGCCCAGCCATGGACATCGCGGTCGATCCGCTTGAGGGCACGAACCTGTGCGCCAAGAGCCTGCCGAATGCCATTACGGTGGTCGCCCTCGCCGAGCGCGGCAAATTCCTGCACGCCCCGGACATCTACATGGAAAAGATTGTCGTCGGCCCGGATCTGCCGGACGATGTCGTCAATCTGGACTCTTCCATCGAAGAAAACCTGCGCAACCTTGCGAAGGCCAAGAACCGCGACGTGTCAGACCTCGTGCTCTGTACGCTGGACCGCGAGCGCCATGAAGAACTGATTGCCCGTGCCCGTCAGGCTGGTGCCCGCGTTCAGCTTCTGAGCGATGGTGACGTTGCTGCGGCTATCGCAACCTGTATCGATGGCGGCGGCGTAGATCTTTACGCAGGTTCCGGCGGTGCTCCCGAAGGTGTTCTGGCAGCCGCTGCCATCCGTTGCATGAATGGTCAGATGCAGGGCCGCCTCCTGTTTGAAGACGATGCACAGCGTGAACGCGCCCGCGAGATGGCTGACGGCAAAGACCCGACGCGTCTTCTTGGTCTGCATGATATGGCCGCCGGTCACGTTTTGTTTAGCGCTACAGGCGTGACAACCGGCTCTCTGCTGAAGGGCGTGGAACGGATCAGCCCAACCCGCGCCAAGACGCATTCGATCGTTATGCGTTCAAAATCTGGCACAGTTCGCTATATTGAAAGCCATCACGACTTCAGCCTGAAGACAAATCGACCATCCTGAATGGAGTAGCATGTTAGAAGACGATACGGGCCTGGTACTCGGCGTATCCCGCAGCGCAGGCAACCGTCGGTGGATCTGGCGTGATCCACGTCTGGCAGAGGCGGATAACCGTCTTGCCCTTGGAATGGCTCAAAGAGCAGCCATTCCGGAACTTCTGGCCCGTATCCTGACTGCCCGTGGTGTCACAGCCACGGAAGCAGCCTCCTTTCTGGACCCGCGCCTGCGGGATCTCATGCCAGACCCTTCCTGCCTGCAGGATATGGACAAAGCTGCTGACAGACTTGCTCAAGCCGTCCGCAAGCATGAACATATCGGCCTCTTTGGCGACTACGATGTGGATGGAGCCTGCGGCACAGCGCTCATCTGTGACACCCTCCGGGAACTTGGCTGTACCGTCAGCACACACATCCCAAACCGCATGACCGAGGGCTACGGCCCCAACACACCAGCACTCGAAAAGCTGGTTTCCGGGGGGGCAACCCTGCTCGTCTGCATCGATTGCGGCACTGCTGCGATCGACATTCTGAACGGCTTTCACGGCCAAACGGACGTCATTGTCCTTGATCATCACAAGCCGGATGGTTCGATCCTGCCAAACGGCATTGTCGTTAACCCGAACCGCCTCGACTGCACCTCTGGTCTTGGCGCAATCTGCGCAACGGCCGTCGCTTTCCTGACCATGGTCGCCACCGTCCGTCTTCTTCGGCGAGACGGCTGGTTTACGGATGGACGTGTTGCCCCTGACCTTCTTAAGCGTCTGGATCTCGCGGCTCTTGCCACGATCTGTGACGTCATGCCTCTCACCGGGCTGAACCGTGCACTTGTCATGCAGGGTTTGCGCGTCATGGCACGCGGAGAGCGCCTGGGATTAGCCACACTGTCTTCTGTGGCAGGCGTGAAGGAAGAAGCCAGCGCAATGGCTTGTGGCTTCGCTTTAGGTCCACGCATCAACGCGGGAGGCCGTATTTCCAAGGCTAATCTTGGTTTGCGACTTCTGCTTTCCGAAGACGTCGTGGAAGCTCGCGCTCTTGCGGATGAGCTGGATAACGTGAACCGGCAACGTCAGAGCGTCGAAGCTGGCATTCTTGCTCAGGCTATGGAGCAGGCTGAACAGCAGATCGAAGCCAATCACGCGGTGATCTTCCTGCATGGTGAAACCTGGCACCCTGGTGTTGTGGGCATTGTTGCGGGACGGCTGAAAGAACGTTTCAATCGTCCGGCTTTGGTCGGCGCTCTCGCGGACGGAATTATCAAAGGATCTGCCCGCTCTGTTCCTGGACTGGATATCGGTGCTGCAATCATCGCGGCCAGACAGTCCGGGCTTCTCCTGACGGGTGGTGGCCATGCCATGGCTGCCGGCTTCTCGCTGGAAGCAGGCAATGCTGCCACATTCCATGAACTACTGGACAACACGCTTTCCGAAGCACGCGCTCTTCCAGTTCAGGATGCATTACGGATCGACGGTCTCACCACACTCAGGGGGGCGTCTCTGGAAGTCGCTGCTCAGCTTGCGCGGTTGGCTCCTTTTGGCCCCGGCAATGAAGAGCCCGTTCTGGCAATCAGCAATGTGCGATGCGTCAAGACTGATCGTATTGGCAAGGACGGAAACACCCTGCGCGTGATGTTCCAGGGGGAAGACGGCGGGACACGCCTGAAGGCACTTGTCTTCCGTGCAGGGGACAAACCATTTGTCCCGTTGCTGGAAGATCGGACGATGCCACTGTTGCATCTGGCAGGGCATTTGAGAGTGGAAACCTGGCAGGAACGACAAAATCTAACTTTTTTCATTTCTGACGTTTCAAGTGCTTGACGGCACAAATGAACCCCCTTATACACCCGCTCACGCCTCCAGTCCCGTTCGTCTAGAGGCCTAGGACACTGCCCTTTCACGGCGGCAACACGGGTTCGAATCCCGTACGGGACACCAAGCTTTTCAAAAGCTTACAGGCACATTTCTCAAAATGAAATGACGCAGATATCCAGCTTTGATCGTACTCTGTACGGTCTCAGAGCTGGAATTTTCTGTTTGTGCCCAGCGTTTTGAATGAAGCTGAATGTTCAGACATTCCAATCTTATACATCCCCCAAATTTTGCTCCGGCTCTGGATTGTCCATGAGTCTGAAACCTTTTTTAACTCTTGAGATCACGATTTCGTGTCATAGATTAGACATCTTTTGACATGGAGAACGTAGTTGTCCCGTTTCCCTCTGCGCATGGCCTGCAGCACTGTTTTTTCTATCCGCGGGCTCCTGATGATGAGCACAGCGTTCGGTCTGCTCGCAGTACATTCACAGGCGCACGCAGATGACGATGTGATGTCTCGCATGGAAAAGGAGATGCACCGCCTTCAGGAAGCGCAGGCCCATGTTCAGCAGGAACAGGAAGAGATCAATCGCGATCTTGTCATGCTGCGCTCAGAGATGGCCAAGCATCATCACACGGTTCAGCCAGCAGACAAGACAACGACGAACACGACAATGGTCGCTCGCGGCACGCCTTCGAAGTCCGCCATTCATGGAGTTGCACCACATGCGCCACAACTCCATTCGTCCCAGCACCCAACGGTACTTGCTTCAGAAGAAACATTCGCATCCCACGCCAACTCGCCTGAAGGACACGTCTCCCGCGCTCTCCCCTCATCAGACTCAAGAGACCGTGTTGCACGAGATCGTCGCGACCACGGGGTGACTGAATCTGGCGCCGGATCTGAACTGGCCGTGGTCGGGAAACGGACAGAAGATGTCATGGTGCGCTTTGCTGAAAATGGTGTCGGCCCACATCCGCGTGAAACAATCGGCGCGCAGGCTGCAGGCGCTGTGGGCGACCATGGCGTGTTTCACCTTGGCCCTGTCACGCTCATGCTGGGTGGATTTGTAGACATGGCGGCCGTTCTTGAGAACCGCCATATCGCGTCTGGCACATTCAATTATTGGCAGGACATGCCGTATCCGAATGAACCGCGGTATCACACCAACAATTTCGAAGGGAGCGCTCGGTATAGCCGTCTCTCTCTTCTGGCACGCGGCAACATCAATTCCGAAGCAACCATTTCAGGCTTCTTTGAATCCGATTTTGGCGCCGGTGCAGTGACGACAGATCCGTATGAAAGCAACAGCTATGCGTTCCGGATGCGTCAGGCCTATCTGGCCTATGATGATAACAAAGCTGGCTGGCATTTCCTTGGCGGACAGGCCTGGAGCCTTCTGACGCCCGGCCGTATTGGTATCGTGGCCCGTCAGGAAAGCCTTCCGGAAACCATTGAAGCCTCCATGCTGGCAGGTCAGACATGGGCTCGCCAATGGCAGGTTCGCGTCGTCAAGGATTTCATGGACCACCGCCTCTGGGCCGGTTTCTCCATCGAAAACCCGGCAACCCTGTATGACACCACCGGCTTCACGAACACCAACGGCACGGTGTCCCTGCCAAACGGCAACACAGCCACGATTGGCGAAAACGGCGTTGGCCTGACAAATGACACAGCAAACTTCTCAAACGAAATCGCGCCAGACCTGATTGGCAAACTGGCTTACGATCCAAGCTGGGGCCATTACGAAGTCGAAGGCATCCTGCATTTCCCACATGATCGGGTGACCATCAATCATACAGGCCACAACAACACCGCCATTGCCGGTGGCGCAGGAGGATCGCTGATCCTGCCAATCATTTCAGGCAAGCTAGAATTCCGCGCAGCCGGTCTCGCGGGATGGGGCATCAACCGCTACGGTTCCGTGCTGCTTCCAGACGCGACACTGAATGCCAAGGGCGACCCGGTGCCCCTCTTCGGTCTTCAGGCACAGGCAGGCCTGATTGCACATCCCAACCCGCATATTGATGTGTATGGATATTTTGGAACACAGCGCGTGGGACATGCTTATTTCAACAGTGAAGGGTCGTCTTACGGCTACGGCAACCCGCTGTACTCAAATGCGGGCTGCCTGCAGGAGCTTTCGTCCCTCACCTGCTCCGCCAACACACGCGGCGTTTCAGAGGCGACGATCGGTGCCTGGTGGCGGTTCTTCAAAGGTCGTTTTGGTACCGTTGAAGGTGGCACCCAGCTTGCCTATGCACGGCGAGACATCTGGAAAGGCATTGGCGGCGATCCGCATACCAGTATGAGCCAGATCTTCTTCGACTTCCGCTATCTGCCCTTCCAGTAACGCACGCCTGCCCTAAAAGCCGCCTGCTCAATACACGCGGCTTTTTTTCATTTTCAGCCCTTCGTCCAGTACCCAGACGCCTTGATCCACTGCGGCGAAATTCCACGCTCGTTTTCCAGAACACTTCGGATAGAGCGTGCAACGGATGCTTCAGCCGCAACCCAGATGAATGTCTGCGGCACGATCTGAATGGTTTTCAGGGCGCGTAAGAACGGCTCCGCCTGATGCGCCTGTTCGCTTGGACGATGAACCCAGACAGGTGTGTAGGACGCCTTCGTTTCGAAGGACTGTTCCTCTGAAGCATCTGTCACCGCAGCCAGTGTGGTGACAGGCGTTCCGGCATCCAGTTCCTCGACGCGCCTGCCAATAGCGGGAAGTGCGGTTTCATCCCCGATCAGAAGCCAGTTGCGAATATCCCCCGTAATGACGCGCGATCCTTTAGGGCCACCAATGGCCAGATGATCACCGAGCTTGGCATTCCGGGCCCAGTCCGCCGCCGGTCCGCCATCATGGTCCACAAAATCCAGAACCAGCGTCCCAGCAGCGCGGTCAAACACGCGCGGCGTGTAATCCCGACGGGCCATGTCCCCATCACCCTGTGGAACAAAGATCTTGATGTGATCATCCGGTGACAGGCTGGGAAAATCCCGAAGGCTCTCATCCTGAAGCGTGATGCGGATCATGTGTGGCGTCACACGCCCGACGTCCACAACGGTCAGGTCTCGGCGCTTCAACTCGTGCATGACACGACGGATTTCCGGGGGAGCAATGGTTGTGGTGTCAGTAACGGTCATCTTCTCATCCTTGCATTAACCCTGAGCAACGGGTCTGAGGACTGCATGACGACAGACGCACAGGCCCGGCACAGCGCAGGGGGGCTGTTCGGTTCTGTGCGTTGATTGACGTTAACGCTTACGGAAACTGGAGACGTCCAGCCTCGATGTCATCTCCAGCCACGATCTGACTGGAGCATTCCTTCAGCTTTTCCCCTTACTGGTCCTCGACGGAAAATTCGATAGGAACAGTGAGAGAAACTGTCGTCCCTGCAATCTCTTCCGGCGGCGGCGGGAACGGTTCTGCACGCCGGACAACCGCCAGTGTTTCTTCGTCCAGCAATGCAAAACCACCACTTTTCCGGATTTTTGCAGACAAAACATGCCCGCGTCGATCCATGACGAAAAACAGCACAGGAGTTCCTTCCTGATGCTGCGCCAGAGCGTCTGCCGGATAACGCTTGAAGCGTTCGAGACGCGCCAGAATATCGCCCTGCCAGGTCACGGGCGCGTTGCTGGAGTGACTCGCGTGAGAGGCAGACGCCGCGCTGCTGCTCTGGGAGGGCGTACTATCGGCAGCAGGCGGAGCGGTCATCTTATCAGCAACAGGAGCTTGCATCGGGATCGGTTTCACCGGCTGAGGCAGGCTCTTTGCTGTTTTCTTGTGAACCTTGACCTTCTCCACCTTTGGAACAGGCACGGGCGGATGCGGTGCCGGAGACGGCGGGGCATCCACCTGTTGAGGCGTATCCGGCTGCGGTTCCGGCGGCGTGACCATCTGCTGCGGCCCGGGATCGACATCCTGTGGAGGAGCCGGCGCAGGTGTCGGCATGGGGGACATGTCAATTGCAATGGCAGGCGGGGGGGCAGCACTTGGGGCCGCAACCTGTGGCGGCGCATGTGTCACGGCCCACCAGAGTGCGATGCCTGTCAGAACAGTCATGGCAGCACCAGACAGACCCCAGACACGGACACTCCGCTGGTCTTCGGTCTGCTGATACCACTGATACCAGTCCCGGAAGGTTGTGGGGAGAGACGCGGGTGAAGAACTCACGGCCCTTCCCCAGCCTCCTGCCCCTGGAGCGTGACAAGCGCGACCTTGAGGAAACCGGCCTTCCGAAGCTGCCCCATCACATCCATCAGCGTTCCATAATCGACGGTCTTGTCCGCCCGCAGAAAAATGCGCTCTTCCTTGTTCCCTTTGCTCGCTTTGCCGAGTGCATCAATAAGCTGATCCGAACTGACGGCATCTTCGCCCAGAGCCAGCGTATGGTCAGCCTTGACGGTCAGGAAAACCGGTTCATCCGGGCGGGGAGCAGGCGTTTCAGTAGAAGATGGCAGATCAACCGGGACATTGACTGTCGTCAGAGGTGCAGCAACCATGAAGATCACGAGCAGAACGAGCATGACGTCGATAAAGGGCGTCACGTTGATTTCATGCGCTTCCAGCACCGCCTCATCGGCATGACGAATATGAATGGCCATGCCTGCGATTACTCCGCGGCAGCCATGAAGCGGACGACATTGCCGCTTGCTGCAAGCGCCGTGCGGGCCAGATCACGGGAGACCAGACGCATCACAAGTGACGTCAGATCCGCGACGCAGGCGCGACAAGCCGCGGTCTGGCGGGCCAGATGGTTGTAAATCACAACGGCAGGAATAGCCGCGACCAGACCAAGCGCCGTGGCCAGCAGGGCTTCTGCAATGCCTGGAGCAACAACGGCCAGGCTGGTCGCATGAGCGGCAGCAATGCCGGTAAAGGAGGACATGATGCCCCATACCGTTCCGAACAGGCCAATGAAGGGAGACGTCGCACCAATCGTGGCGAGCACGCCGGTCCCCCTCATCAGGCGGCGGCCTTCAGCAGCTTCCAGACGCTCAAGATGCAGGACAATCCGCTCCTTGATGCCGTCACGATCGGCAGGAATATCTTCCGAGCGGCGGCGCTCCGCTTCTGCGGCCAGCACCATGGCATGAGCGATACCCGCACCATCGCGCGTCCATTCTTCTCCCAGATGCAGTGTGTCTGCGTCTTCCAGCGCCGTTTCTGATTTTTTGAGCTGCGCCCGCAAACGGATCAGCTCAACAGTTTTGGCAATGAAGATCGTCCATGTGACGACGGATGCCGCCGCCAGAAGCGTCATGACGCAGCGGACAACCGGCCCGGCGCCAAGAAACATCTGCCAGGGGGAGAAGGTAAGAGACATTACTGTGCCTGTCGGGGCGACACGCTGCGCCCTCCTGTCTCGGGGTTGAACCATACCTGTTCTTTGCTGGATGCTGACGCGGAACGCGCTCAACCCCCTGACACAAAACGCCACATGGATTGCAGAAATCCGCAAAGAGTTTTATGAACGATAATGAGAGTCATTCTTATTTACAAGCGAGTTTTTGAACCGGCCTTGAGAAAGGTCGAATCTCAAAACAAGGAAGCCCCGGAAACATGCTGATCCACGTCCCGAATGTTCTGTCCGTAGAGGAAGTCCGCTACTGCCGTGAACGCCTGGAGGCAGCGGAATGGACGGATGGCCGCGTCACGGCAGGGGAGCAATCCGCGAAGGCAAAACTGAACCTGCAGGTCCCTCAGGATTCAGAGGTGTGTCGGGAACTTGGGGACATTGTTCTGCGTGCCCTCGGCCGCAATCCTGTCTTCAACAGTGCAGCCCTGCCCCTGCGGGTGTATCCGCCGCTCTTCAATCGGTACGATACCGGAATGCATTTCAACGCTCATGTTGATAATGCTATCCGGCCTATTCCGGGCGCAGGTTTCCGCATCCGGACGGATGTTTCCTCAACGCTGTTCCTGTCTTCGCCCGGAGATTACGACGGTGGAGAACTCGTCATCCAGGACACGTACGGCAATCAGAACGTCAAACTCCCTGCGGGCGACATGGTGGTCTATCCGTCTACCAGCCTGCACAGCGTTAACCGCATTACGCGTGGGAGCCGATGGGCATCGTTCTTCTGGTCGCAATCCATGATCCGCGACGATACAAAGCGCGCTCTTATGTACGATTTTGACCGCTCCATCATCGAGACCCGCAAGGCGCTTCCCGATGATCACCCAGCGGTTCTGGGTCTGACCTCAACCTACCACAACCTTCTGCGGCAATGGGCTGAGCTTTAAGCTGGATTGCCCCGTTTCCTGAACGGGGCAATCCAGCGTTTATCAATGCTCGTGATGGTCGTGTTCTGATGAGCCATGCTGATGTCCATGGCCACCACTCTGAAACGCCATGGCCAAAACATCGTTGGTGTTCTTGCCATTCGCCTCAGCAATCTGCGCAATCGACTGGTCTTCAGATGTCACCGTCAGGCCATGCGCAGAGAGCTTATGGGCCAGCATTCCCCCATCCATATGCGCGAGTGGAGCGACCTGAGACAGAGTAGCCTGCGTCACCAGCGGTACCAGCATGAAGGCAACCTGCTTGTTGCCAGCATGGCCTGAGGACGATTGCGGCAGGAAGAAATAGGCTGTTGAAGCCAGTGCCACCAGAAGCGGAATGTAGAGTGTTCCGCGCCGGGCGTAATTGACGAGTGACGTCCAGTTCTTGATCAGATGCAGCGCGAACGGCACGAGCAGGACCATACTCAGCCATTCATGCATCGGATGGAAAGCGCCGGGGCCCCAGTGGAAGAAAAGTGCCACCCCGGTAATGGCCGAGATCAGGAAAAATCCTGTCGTCAGTGGGGTTCCGTAACGGTTCATGAAAGTTCTGAACATTGAGCTTTCCAGAAAAGGACGCACACGCCCTGTTAGAGAATGAAAATTTAGCCGGGCAGAAAACGGCTGACTTCCAGCCCGGTCCCGACGGAGAGCGGAACACTCAAAATCCCCGGCTGTGAGCGAACGAATTCCTGGTAGCGCCGGGCGTCCTCACCGCCCGGAATAATCATATTATCCGCGACCAGAACGGCGCCTGGCCGCAGATGCGGCATCAGGGCTTCAAGGCAAGGCACATAGAGATCTTTCCAGAGATCCAGGAGGACGAAATCAATGCTGTCCTTCAGCTCTGAAATCATCTCAACCGCATCACCGATACGATACTCAATGTGTTCTTCCACACCGGCACGCGCTGCCATGTCTCTGGCGAAGGCAACCTTCTCCCGCTCCAGTTCCATGGTGATGACACGCCCACCCGTCCGGCGTGCTGCTTCCGCTAGCCACAGGGTGGAGTAGCCAAAAGACGTTCCCAGTTCGAGGATCGTCGGCGCCTTGAGATTGCGCGCCAGGATGTTGACCAGTTGCCCGGTCTGCGGGCCTACTGCCATAAAACGCTCGGACGCGGGGCGGGAAATCCCGTCCGCATGGTCCTGCCGTTCTTTCAGGATCAGCTCATAATAAAGATCCAGAACGGCGTTCAGTTTATCATCCATGAGTATGCTCCTGTACGGCCAGCTTCCCATCGCGCACCGTGTAATCCTTCTGATTATCGGGCCCGATCAGAGAGTTGGAATAACTGTCAAACGTCATTGGCAGGACGCCAGATGTCTTCACAGGATGGTAATTCGCAGCGGAATTCACATCGCCATGCCCCGTATAGCGGGCAATAAACGGGTAAGGATAAACCGACCGGCTGGCAGTTGGTGCAGCGTTGGGTCGAGCATACGGCTGACTGGGCATCACCGCTGCATGGATCTGACCGCCCCCGGCTTTCCCTGCGCTTCCCGCCTTTCCCATGGGCATATCGGACTGTGCGATTTTTTCCGTCAGGATCGCGTTCGGTGCAGTCCCGGTTTCCGTCCACGCCATCAGCGGAGACAGGAAGTCCACCTGCGGGAAGCCGTCACCATTTCCACAATGCCCAACACCCGGCAGCAGATAGAAACGCAGGAAACGGTCCGTCAGGGTACGTCCCATTTCCTTCTGCACACCCTGATAATAGGCAATCGTGTTGACGGGGGAAATCGACTGATCGGCCAGTCCATGCCAGAGGATCAGATGGCCGCCGCGGCGCTGAAACGGATGAAGGTTCGTATTCTCGGCATTATAGAGCGGTGCCAGTTCGTTCATGACGTCGAACGTCGCATGATCGAACTGGAACAGCGTCAGATCCGTGGCCTTTTCGTTCACCTCTGGTGAAATGACATAGGCAATGGCAGACGCGGCAATTCCATTACTCATGCTCTCGCCCGTTGGGGACGAAGGCAACGCCCACTGCGTTTCAGAACCGGGGAATGGCCCGTGCAGAATATAGGACCGTCCGGAAGCGTCGGTTGCACCACTATAGATCCGGAGGGCTGCCTGTGTTTCCTCTGCTGTCAGGCAATGGGACGTATTGGTCTGACCGGCCGGACACCGCACCCACGCAGGATCGAAATGACAGGCTCTCGGCTCTTCCAGAATACCATCCGCAACTCCAGACAATGTGGAGCAGTGCTTAACAACCGCGTCATGCAGAATAGAAACACGATCCTGTAGCAGGATGCTCGTGCCATCAGCGCGCTGGTTCCCGCGGACATTCCACGCATGGTAGAATGAGTTCTGCACGGTGAAGAGTGCGGCCGGAGCACCAGCGGAAATACCGTCAAAATCATCCGGGAAACGCTGCGCTTCCATAAGAGCTTCGCGTCCGCCATCCGAACAGCCCACAAAATAGGAATATTTTGGAGCCTGTCCGTAAAACGCTTTCGTCAGCGCCTTGGCTGCAACCGTCGTCAGATGATTGGCGCGATATGCAAAATCGATCCGCTTCTGCGGGTCTTTGCCGAAGAAGCCCTGTTGTAATCCCATCATGGGACCAGTGTGACCCAGATCATCACCGGCCATGACAAATTCACCATTCAAAGCAGGAGCGCAGGCGCCAGCATTGCTGACACCGACGCGCGTCATGCCACACAAGCCACCGCAACCGCCCAGCAGAAACCGCTGCGTCCAGTGTTCCATGGGCAAGTCAACTTCAAAGGAAATGGTCGGAGCGATCTGCCCGGTAACCTTGCAGAACTTGCCTTTTGGCGTTTCCAGAACAACCGCACCCTGATGATCAACAGACGCACCGACAAACGGTGCCAAATCCGTTTTTCCAAGCATTTCACACGATATGACAGGCGCAACCGGAAGCAGACCTGCAATGGAGGCGGCCTTTGCAGACTGCCCGATCCCAAGAGCCAGCATGATCGGAAATATCGCGGCCAGCAGGCTCCATACCGGACGCCGACAGTATTGGAAAATAGACCTCAAGACGCACGTCTCCATGAACAAGGTTTAAATAGCTCGATCATATGACATCGCTTGCCCGTCCCGCGCTGCGACAGAAGTGTATGAATTTGTAAGCCCAAGGCAGACGTCGCTACTCCGCACATAATCTTTCGCCGGACGAAAGCTGACCCAATGTGGTGGAGACAATGCGCGGCGGCTCTTTCTGTACAAGCTGCCGGATGGCCTGTGCTTTCACGGCGTGCAAAGCAGAATTTTCACAAAGCCCAATCAGACCAATAATAGCCTGGGAAACATCCGGGAAACCGGATTGCAAAGCCCTCTGGAAACAGGATACCGCAACAGGGACATCCTGCTGTGCCAGCGCAAGACGAGCGAGATTAAGGTCTGCCCAGCAGTCCCCTCCTTCCGATGCGGCCTGAAAGAAAACTTTCGCGCCTTCCGGATCAGGCACCCCGCTGATGCCGTCTTCGTGCAGCCGCTTCAAAATATGGAAAAGCCTCAGCCAACCATCCCCTGTCTACATGCATTTGGCCCAAAAGTAATTGAGCCTGTACCTGCGGAGGGCAACTCACAACTGGCATTTCGTTTTCAAAATCTGGACCAACGGGCTGTCCGCACGACGCCATGATATTTCACCGATACTCACCATAAAAACCCTCCCGGCCAATGACCGGAAGGGCTGCAAACAGTTCTGTCTGAAGCTCGCTTCAGAAATTGAGGCCAAAGCTTCCCATGAACGTCCGCCCTGACATCGGAACAGCGCGGCTTGAGCTGAACGCTGAACCATAATTCAGATGGTTAGTCAGATTATTGGCATTAAACTGCACATGATAACGGCTGTAGTCGTAGGACACGATACCGTTCAGCGAGAAGTTGTAAGGCATGCGCGCCGTATTGGCCTCGTTAGCCCAGTAGCCGGAGCTATACTGTGCACCGCCGCCAGCCTTCAGCGTACCCTGACCAGCTCTTAACACCAGATGTGACAAGTTGTAGGTGCTCCAGACCGAGAACGTATTGTGCGGAAGCTGGGGCGCCTGATTGCCATACATCGTAGCGCTGTTCGTCACTTTGCCGCCCATATATGCGTAGGTGGCATAGATATCCCAGGCCTGCGTGATCTTGCCGGTCGCACTCAGCTCGACACCCCGGATCCGGCGGCCTGTTCCAGCATCCTGGAAACCCGTGATGATGCTGCCATCGTCATCATACGTGTAAGAGTTGTTCTGGTTGATCTGGAACAGTGCTCCCGTCACACCGAGGCGCTTGTTGAAGAAATCCAGCTTGCTTCCAACTTCAAACAGATCACTGCGCTGCGGCTTCAGATCACGACCATTGACCGCAACGTCTCCGACGCTGGCCTGATTGGTAATCTGGGAAGACACATCGGTTCCGACAGGCTTGTAAGAGCGAGCAAACGTGAAATAGACGGTCGCGTCTTTGGTGATGTCATACATGATGCTGGCAGACGGACTGAACTTGTTGGAGCTCTGCGCCTGAGTACCAGAAGAGGCAGCCGCAGCACTCCAGTACGTGCTCTTATAGCTATCCCAGCGGAACGTTCCAAAAATGGACAGTTTCTTGGTGAGATGAACCTTGTCTGCCAGGAACAGGCCCAGATCCCGGAAATCTGCGGTCCGATGCCCGCTGGATGGCCAGGTGATATATGTGCCTGGCGAAGAGTAGTATGGGTTGCGGATGGTCTGATTGTTCGTCCGGTTTACGTACGTGCCCATGATCCGGTCGTCCTTGGTGTAGTTGATATCCACACCCGCCCGCAGATCATGCTTCAGGAACCACGTGTCAAATTTCGACCGCGTCATCATAACGTTCTGAATGCCCCAGCCATCCTGCTGGTAAGCAGCACCACCGCCTGCACCATAGGCCAAAGACGGATTTCCGCCGGCAAGAAAACTGGAAGCACAGGTGCCGGAACAGGCACTGGGATTGGTCGCTGCGTAATCACGATGATAATGGCTGAAACGCGTGTCGTTGCTGAGTGTCAGCCACTTTGCAATTTCAGTTGCGAATTTCGACGTGACCATGTGGATATTGGAATTATCCCGGTCAAAATTGCGCGTATATGTCGTGTTTCGGTTCAATCCGTGTTCGGTAATTGGCGTGTACGTATTGCCAATCTGGATCATCGGCACACCGTAATCCGGCGTTCCGCGGCTTCCGAGCCACTGGTAGTTCAGGTGATAAGTCGTTTTCGTTCCCAAGCCAAAACCAAGATCAGCCGCCACACCATAGCGGTCTGACCGAACATTATTCCGGTCTGTCACGTCCTGCTTGTTGTACATGCCGTTCACGCGAAGAGCAGTATGTTTGCCAAGCTGGTAATTAACGTCTGCGGACCCACGATACTGCATCCCGCTTCCGATGGACTGATCCAGTGCGTAATGATTTCCCAGATGCGCCTTTTTCAGCGTCTGGTTGATCACACCGCCCACGTTGCCCGCACCGAAATACTCGCCGCTCGGACCTTTGACCACTTCAACACTTTCGGTGTTGAACGTGTCACGCACATAGGTGCCGAAATCCCGCAAACCATCTTCGTAAATGTCGCCGCGGGCCTGCTGGCCACGAATACGGAACTGATCGCCATTCAGGCCGCCGTTCCCCTCACCGGTAGACATGGTGATGCCCGGAACATTGGCCAGAGCCTGATCCAGCGTGAACAGACGCTGCTGTTCGATCAGCGCTTTGGGAACGACGCTGATGATCTGAGGCGTTTCCCGAACGGTATCCGGCATACGCCCGATATCGAGTGTGGTGTTGTTCGTATTGGTCTGTTCCGGCGCAGCCGTGTCGGTCTGTCCGTGAACTTTAACAGCAGGAAGACTGACGGAAGCCGCATCGTTGGCAGCCCCGGCATCCTGAGCGTCTGCCTCTCCGGTTTCCGTCACGCCCAGCCCGGCTCCCAGAGCCAGAAGAGCCAGTTTCTGCCATTTGACGGTGGAGGATTGACCTGCCTCGGTGGAAATCAGGCTATCTGTCAGAGATCGCGGGCTGAGATGTTCGTTTTTCGAAGGCATGAAACCACCTGAACTGATTGGCCGACAGCACACAGACGAAACAGTCGCCAGCCTTGATCACCCGGAACAATCCCGTCGCCATCATCGCATTCCAACGGACGGCTTATTCGGGAAATGCATTCCTCCAAGACCATGCACATCACATCTGCATGCCGAAACTGGCGCTATCTTCCTCAGAACGAGTGCGAATGCAAATGATTCTCAACAATAATATAAAATATTCTTCAAACACATCTCACACAGTGCGAATTCGCCACAGTTCCTGCCGCACGGCATGATGCACGGTTTCACGTAACCAACGATGCAACTGGTCCATGTCAACGCGTGGATGCCAGGCCTGAAAAGGCCGAACGGGCGGCAGTTCGAACGGAAATTCGAAGCTGTCCAACCCCATGCGTTCAAGCGGAAAACGCTCAATAACAGTTCTGGGCAAAGGCAGAATGAGATCAGTTTCGCCAATGGCTGCGATCAGAGAATGATAGGTCGGCACAACCATCGCAATCCGGCGTGACAACCCATAGCGTTCCTTCAAGATCGCATCGATCGGTCCGTTTGAGCGGCCTTTTCTGGACACACTCACATGGTCGTACGCGGCCAGAGACTGGGGCGTTATCTTATCCTTCAGGATAGGATGGCCTTTCCGGACCAGCGCACTAAACGACGTTTCAAACAGGGTTTGTCGCATGATTTCAGGACTCAGTTCATCCGTCGCGCCAATATAAAGATCAATCTTGTTCCCCCGCAGAGCTTCACTGGCCGTGCCTTCGGATTCCGGTGAGAACACGATCCGGCAGTCAGGACATTCCTTTTGCAGCGCCTGAAGAATGGGTCGGCCGAACGCTCCCACCACAATATCATTCGCCCGAATGGTAAACTTCGGGGACATGGCTTTCAGGTTCAGCGTGGCGCCATCATTGAGCAGGTCATCCGCTTCCCGAACGAGCGTCTGCACACGATCCCGAATACGGTTCGCAAAGGCTGTCGCCACCATGCGCCGCCCTGACATGACAAGGATCGGATCCCCGAACACGGTTCTCAAACGCGCCAGATGCCGGCTCATGGCGGGCTCACTCACCTTGAGACGGCGCGCCGCAAGGGAGACGCTCTGCTCCTCCACCAGCACCTGAAGGTAACGCAGGAGATCCAGATCATAACGACGTCCGAGAGGCTGCTTGTCTGACATGCGACATCCTTCCTGCGTGTAACGGCAAACGTTCCTGTGAGCATAAACAGGAACGATGCGGTCCAACATACAGAAATGAAAGACTTCTCGCTCACCCTTCCGAAAAGTGGAATCCTCACTTACCTGAAGTGAGGGTTTTCTGCGCCTGCCATGCCTCGATAGATGCGCTCAGACACCAAGAGAGCAGCTGATGGCATTACCTTCACAAACCGCAGCGCCACCCGCGCAACCCTCTTACATGCCGCCCTTCGGGATGCGCACCCTGATCGGGTGCCTTGGCATGTTGCTGGCCGTTCATGTTGCGGGGTTCAACGAACACATCACCGAAATCGGCCTGTCGGACATTTGTGGCGCCATGCATATCGGCCATGATGAAGGCACCTGGTTCATCTCGACCTATGAAGCCTTTAACATTGCCGCCATGGCCTTCACGCCATGGTTTTACATGACGTTCTCGATCTACCGGTTTTCGATCTTCATGACGGCAGTGCTTGCCCTGCTGTCCATTCCGCTGCCGTTCATGCCGGACATGATTTCCCTGTGTTTTCTGCGCGCAGCACAAGGCCTGAGCGCGGGATGTCTGCCGCCTGTCCTGATGACGGTCATGCTCAAATACCTTCCGCCGCCCATCAAGGTGTTTGGTATTGGGGGTTACGCCATGAGTGCGACCTTTGGCCCTAATCTGGGTGGCCCACTGGAAGCCTTATGGTTCGAGCATTTCGGCTGGCACTGGCTGTATTGGGAAGTCATCCCTCTCAGTGCGATAGCCATTGCGATGATGGCTTATGGCCTTCCCAAAGACCCCGTACACCTCGAACGTTTCATGAAGTTCAACTGGCGCGGGTTCTTCATTGGTGTGCCGTCCATTCTCTGTGTCGTGACGGTTCTCTATCAGGGAGACCGGCTGGACTGGTTCCGCTCTCCCATTATTTCCCACCTGACATTCTGGGGAGGCGCCCTGTTTCTGGGCTTCCTGTTCCACGAATGGCACCATCACACACCATTTTTCCGGCTCCAGTACTGGAAGAACCGTAACATTGCCATGTCGATGCTCACGCTTGTGGGTGTCCTGGTGATCTGTGGCCTCATGATGGAGGTTCCATCCACCTATCTGGCAGAAGTCCGGGGGTATCGCCCATCGCAAACGGCACCTATTGCGCTCATGGTTGCCCTGCCACAGCTCATCATGCTTCCGCTGACAGCAGCTCTTTGCAACATGCGTTCAGTGGACTGCCGCTATCTGCTCGGCATTGGCATGAGCTGCCTCGGACTGGCTGCATTCCTCGGAACGTGGCTCACCCCGGACTGGGTGCGAGACAATTTCTATCTTCTGCAGGGCCTCCAGATCGTGGGGCAGCCCATGGTGGTCATTCCCGTCCTGATGCTGGCCACGATGTCTCTCGGACCGGCAGATGGACCATTCATTTCCGGCATGGTGAATATGCTCAAGGGCATGGCGAATGCTGTTGCTGCCGCCTTGTTCGAAATCCTGCTCAGACGGCGTGAGCAATACCATTCCAACATGCTGCTCGACCGCTCCGGCAACAATGCGACGGCATTGTCAGGCATGGGAAATCCGATCGAGAACGCCATCCAGAACAGCTCACCTGACAGTGCACATGTCTCACGCAATGCGCTGCAAATCTTCCACACCTACGTGCATGAACAGTCCGTCGTGCTTGCTCTGGCAGACATATACCTCGTGATTGCAGTGCTGTGCGCAGCTTACGTCGTTCTGGCCATTATCCTTCCAAAACGCGTTTATCCGCCCGGTAAAGGCCCGGCGCCCAAACCTGCACCCACTCCCACCTCTGTTCCAGCGGCTCCCCTCACCGCCCCCGCCCATTAAGATCCGGATCTCTCAGACATGATTTATGGAAAACCTCTTCTTCTCGCCGGGTGTGCCGTCGTTGTGCTGGCCGGACTGGCCTGGAGCGCCGATCGCTTCTTCGTGGGTGATGGCGTGCACCAGAAAACCAATGATGCTTACGTCACAGCCGACTTCACAGCCGTCGCCCCGAAGGTGTCCGGCCGTATCGACCGCGTTCTGGCGGAAGACAACGAATACGTTCACGCGGGGGAAGAACTCGCCCATATCGAAGACGATGACTATCGCGCAGCGCTTGCAGCAGCCAAGGGCGATGTAGCCGCAGCCGAAGGCGAAGTTGGTAATCTACAGGCAGCCCTCGCACGGCAGGACAGCCTGATCGCCGCCGCATCCGATACCGTCAAAGCCGACGAGGCCAGCCTTGTTTTCGCCCAGCAAAATGCAACGCGCTACCACAATCTATCTGCCCGGGGGGCCAGTACTCTGGAGCAGCAACAGGGCGCGGATGCCCGTCTTCGTGAAGCCATGGCGGCCATCGCGCGCGACAAAGCCGGCGTGGACAGTGCGAAACAACAAATTCCCGTTCTTCAGGCACAAATCCAGCGTGCTCAAGGCGCTCTCCTCAAGACACAGAGCACAGAACATCAGGCCGAACTCAATCTGTCTTATTGCACCATTCCTGCCCCGGTTGATGGCATTATCGGTGAGCGTGGCGTCCGCGTGGGTGCCTATGTGCATCCCGGCACAGGCCTGCTGGCTGTCGTGCCGGTACAGAAAGCTTATGTCCTCGCCAACTTCCAGGAAACCCAGCTGACCAAAATGCAAACAGGTCAGCGGGCAACCATCTGGGTCGATACCTTCCCCGGTCATCCCCTCCATGCCCACGTGGACAGTCTGGCTCCTGCGACTGGCGTGGCCTTTGCGGCAATCCAGCCCGATAATGCAACTGGCAACTTTACGAAGGTGGTCCAGCGCGTCCCGGTCAAACTCACATTCGATGCAGGTCAGCCTCTCGCCGCCAAGGTCCGTGTCGGCATGTCTGTTGAAGCGGAAGTCGATACAGCCTCACAGCCTGAGGGGCCCCACGCCCGCGACAACCGTTACGCCTGGCAGTGAGACACCCCATGCGCCTTTCTTTCTTCTCTCGGGTTACGGCCCTGCTGTCCGTCACGGCCCTGACTGCGTGTACGGTCGGTCCGGACTATCACGCCCCACCAGATCACGCGCCTGCGCAATATCATCAGAGCGTCACACCAGCCGCGGATCATCCGACGCAGGCTGCACTCGATCCACAATGGTGGCGTCTCTACAACGACCCGGTGCTGACACAGCTTGAAGCTGACGTGGCTCGCAGCAACCTTGATCTGCGAACAGCAGCCCTGAATCTGGCTGAAAGCACCGCAGAACGACGGATTGCCAGTGCCGCGCAAATGCCCCGCCTGGATGGAGCAGCGTCCTACGCACGGGAGCGCGCCAGCACCAACGGTATCCTTGGACTTCTGGGAACAACCGAGCAGGCCAGTCCCGGCGATATTGCCAGTGGTGCGCAGGGATTTGGCCCTGCCGCCGCTGATGGCGCGAAGGGCAATCCTTCGTTCAACCTTCCCCAGTACGGCTTGAGTGCTTCTTGGGAAGTTGATTTCTGGGGGCATGTCCGGCGGCAGGTTGAAGCCGCCACAGCGGCCATGCATGCAACGGAAGACATGCAGCGCAATGTGCTTGTCTCCCTCATGGCGGAGACCGCACAGGACTATATTGCACTCCGCAATGTGCAGGCTCAGATTGCCATTACTCAGCAGAGCATCGAGATTGCCCATCACAGCGTGAACCTGACAACGCTGCGCTTTACACAGGGAACTGCCACCAAACTGGATGTCGCCTATTCCCGTGGACAGATGCACAGCTTCGAAGCCCGTCTGCCTCCTCTAAAAAGCCAGAGCGTGCATCTGATCAATGCCCTCAGTTTCCTTGTGGCACGTGAACCCGGTGCCTTGGCCAGCACACTGAACAAACCGGGCATTATTCCGCCCGTCCCAACCAACATTCCAACGGGCCTCCCATCTCAACTCGCGGACCGGAGACCGGATATTCGCGCGGCCAAAGAACGCCTGCATGCTGCAACGGCAAGTATCGGTGTGGCGATTGCAGACTTCTACCCGCGCATCACATTGTCTGGCAGCCTGGATATTCAGGCACTCCAGTTCAGCGGACTTGGATCATGGGCGTCGCGTCAGTACGGCTTTGGCCCAACCATGACATTGCCCCTCTTTGAGGGCGGCCGTCTGACAGGACAGTTGCACCTTCGCAAGGCCCAGCAGAAAGAAGCCGCCATTGCTCTGCAGCGCACAATCCTCCACGCATGGGAGGAAATCGATGATGCCATGACGGACCTCAGTACAGCTCAGGACCGGCAAAAACGACTTGAAGAAAGCGTTACCGAGAACGAAACAGCCGTTCACATTGCGCAGCTACAATACAGTCAGGGTGCAGGCGACTTCCTGAACGTTCTCACCGCACAAAACGCGCTTCTCGCAACACGCAGCGCCCTTTCCGAGGCAAGAGCAGGCGTTTCCGTTTCAATGACAGATCTTTACCGCGCTCTAGGGGGCGGTTGGGAAGGCTCTCTTTAAACACTCCGGATATTCCCAATCCGACATTCTGTCGTTCGGTACCCCACCAGCCGGACGACAGATCTGACACCTTTTCGGTGCATCCTCTGCTGAGGATAAATTCAGCAAATCCATGAAATATCGTGCGCTAAAGCCCTTCTGTATTTCCCAGAAAGCTATTTCTGGCGAACAGAACGGTTTTGCCTTAACGCTTATGACCTGAAAAAAGGTCTTTTTGTGATATTATCTTTCAGATATACCCACACAAAAGAACGTTGTTAGTATTTTTTTAGTGTTTTCTCGCGACACTCGGATTTATGGTCAAGCGGGACAGGCTTAGTGAACACTTTTCAGGAACAGAATTTCGGAACTTATCTTGAATCACTTCAGGCATGGTCCGAAAGTTCTCACGATTCCTTTGTTCTCCATGCTCTTGATTGCTCGGCTATTGTTGCCGTAACGAATACTAAAGGAAAAATTCTTTCCGTTAATGAAAAATTCGTCGAAATCAGTGGCTATTCCAGGGCTGAACTGATTGGGCAAGATCATCGAATGCTTCATTCAGGCGTTCATGATTCCAGTTTTTTTCAGAAGATGTACCGCACCATCGCGCAAGGTGGCGTTTGGCACGGTGAGATCTGCAATAAAAAGAAGAACGGAAAATTATACTGGGTCGATACGACTATTGTTCCCCGATGCAATGAAAAAGGGAAAGTCATCAACTATGTGGCCATCCGCTTTGACATCACCGCCCGCAAACGTGCCGAACAACGCCTGACAGCAAACCGGCTGAAACTGCAGGAAGCCGTCAACACTGACTTCCTGACCAATATCTCCAACCGCACATCATTTTCACAGTATCTGAAGGTCCTTTTCGCACAGGAACATCCGGACAACCGGCATTTCTGCCTTTGCCTGCTCGATATCGATACGTTCAAGATCATCAATGATACATCGGGCCATGAATCCGGTGATCGCCTGCTGAAAAAAATTGCAGGTCGTCTGAAGACCTTTCAGTCGACCGACTGTTTCATCGCACGCATTGGCGGCGACGAATTTGCCATCATCATGGTGTCAAACGATCCACAGATCTTTGAAATCAAGCTTCAGAAAATTCTTGAGGCCATGCGATTTCGGTTTCGTAGCGGAAGTTTGACGCATCTGTGCAGTGCCAGTCTGGGATATGCCGTCTCAAAACTGAATGACAGTCGGAAGCGCGAAATTCTGCGCTGTGCAGACCTTGCACTTTATGAAGCCAAAGCAGACGGCCGCAATAGAATCAAAAAATATGCTCCCTTCATGAAAGAAAAAACGGAGCGTCGGTCGCGGCTACGGACAGCCATGCAGGCCGCGTTGAAAAAGAAGCAGTTCAAACTTTTCTATCAGTTGGTCCTCCCTTTAAATCAGGAACGCCCTCCCTCCTTCGAGGCTCTCTTACGGTGGGATCATCCAGAGCGCGGTCTTCTCAGCCCGCAATATTTTTATGATGCTTTCGACGATGCGGAGCTTAGTATTGCAATTGGGAATTTCGTGCTGCGACAGGCTCTCACGGACATCCGGTATCTGCTGCAACACAAGATTCCTTTTGACCGCATTTCCATCAACGTAACGTCAGATGATTTTCGGGATCATAATTTTACGGAACGGCTTTTCCGTGAAATGAAGAAATATGCTGTTCCGGCTGAAAAACTGACAATCGAGATTACGGAAAAAATTCTTTTCGGTCAGCACAACCAGCATATTCTGGATGAACTCAAGAAACTCAATCGCGCAGGCGTCCAGATTTCACTGGATGACTTCGGAACCGGCTTTGCATCTCTCACCCATCTCCGAACCGTGACATTCGATCATATCAAGATCGACCGCGTCTTTACCTCAGGCGTTACGGAACGCGGTATCGATACAGCCATTATCCAAGGTGTTATCGATATTGTTCACAGCATGAACCGTGTTGTTGTCGCGGAAGGCGTAGAAACAGCTGAGCAAGCAGAAGAGCTGCGTCTGATGGGGTGTGACTTCCTGCAAGGCTGGCATTTTTCAAAAGCCGTTCCCTTGTCTCAAATCCCACACGTTCTGAATATGGACGGCCCACCCTGGATCAGAAGTGAGTCGATCGTCCCTGAAATGGATGTTGCCGAATAGGCCTTTTCAGCCGCGTTCCATACAAAAACGGAGGCAAACTGCTTTCGCAGCTGCCCCCGTTTTCAACTCTGGATAGTTCAGACGATCAGAACCGCTGATCAATACCGGTCAGGATTGTACGGCGCAGACCATACTGTGGCGCACCAACGCCAATTCCACTGCCATCACGCAGAAGATACGTCTTGTCGAACAGGTTCGTCACATCCAGACGAACCTGCGTCTGCTTCAGGAATGGAACGTGGAACAGATCCTTGAAAGACTGGACCAGCGACAGGTTGAACGTCGCATATTGCGGGACAGAAGCACCATTCGGCGTCGCCCCATCCGCTCTCAGACCACTTCCATAAACCATCGTTGCTGACAGACGCAGCGGATGACCAGTTCTGTAGAAAGCCGTGTAGCTCGTCCCCGCAGAAGCCGTCCAACGCTGGTCATGATCAAGATGGACCCAGTGCTTCTTGATATACGACAGATCTTCCGGATCGAAGTTCCATTCACCAGACACCACATCCTTGCCGATGGCGCGCGACCAGGAGAAGTTGCCGTAAACACTGAAGGCACCCCGTGTGTAGTCTGTGGAGAACTCGTACCCGTGGACCTGTCCGCGACGATAGTTGAACACAGACAGGATGACTGGGGAGCCGAACTGCCCTTCGTCGATCATGTTCTTCGCCAGTTTGACGTAGGCATCAAACGACGCATGCCAGCCCGGCAGGATCGTCTGGGAGAAACCTGCGTCAAAGTAATGGTCGCGCTCAGCCTTGACCGTGCTGTTTTTGTAGTTCGCGGGCTGTGCAGAGGTGCCCGTATATTTGTACAGGGCCGTTCCGGTCACGAGTTCGAACGGCGGTGGCGTGAAGTAACGCGAATAGCCCGCGTGGAAGGTTCCACCATGCCAGGGCTTATAAACGATATTGATGCGCGGGCTGACCTGCTTTGAATGGGTGTATTCATCCACACCATCAAAGCGCAGACCGTAATTGATGGTCAGGTTTTTGATAGGGCGCCATTCATCCTGAGCGTACAGACCGTACATCCAGCCAGTCCGGCCAGAACCATCATGAATATTGGTCGTATCGCCGGAGTAAACGGCATTGCCGTCATCATCTTCACCCGTCTGCGTATAAACGGTTGAATCAGACTTGGACGTATTACGCTCAACATAGACCTGATATCCGAAACGGACGGTATGGTTCTTCGCGGCCTGCCAGGTCGCATCCGTCTGGTTTCCGGTTGAGAAAACCGAGCGTGCTGCGCGCTGTGCAATGCCGTTATAAACCAGATCGCCCAGCGGATCAGGCGAATAACGCAGGGAGCTGTATCTCAGCACGGCAGACGTCTGGAAGCTCAGGCGGCCCATGTCCTTCTGAAGGGACAACATGCCGAAATCCGTGATTTCCTTCTGGTGCTCGCTCAAGCTGTTACTATCGCCGTTTCCATACTGGTTCTGGGACAGAGTGCTGCCCGTATAGGACGGATTGGCAAACTGGCGCTGCTGACCCGGATTATTCGGGAGTTGATATTCGGCATTGGACACACCGGCGGTCAGGCTGATCCGGGTGTTCTCGTCAACCGTGTAACGGGCGTGACCGAGGAAGTGATACTGGTTGGTCAGATCGTGAATCGCATTGAAGCTGGGGGTCGTGTTTTCAATGCCAACACGGTTGTGGACATAATCAGCCGTAGCGAACCAGTCCCACTTCCCCTTGTGACCACCATATTGCAGAGACGGGAAGAAATAGTCGCGCGCGCCACCGTAGATGGAGATGCTGCCGCCGGGATCGGAATAGCCGTTCTTGGTGTTGATATCGATCACACCGGCCTGAAGAAATCCGTACTCGCTGGGAAGCGCGCCCGTCGTCAAAGACATGGAATGTGCGAAGCGGGTCATCAGCGCCTGCCCGAAAACACTCATGCCTTCCGGTAGGGCAACGCCATCCAGACGGAACTGGACTTCGTTATGGTCGCCACGAACATGGATCTGTCCATAACTATCCTGCGCAACACCCGGAGCCTGAAGCAGAACGGACGTGAGCGGGGCATTGTCACCGCCCGGATTGGTCTCAATATCCTGACGGCTGAAATGATAGGTCGTGGCACCCGTGGAAGACTGAAGCGCGTCGCGGGCACGTTCCAGATGGGCATTGACGACAATATTGTCTTCACCCTGACGGCTCGTTTCCGTCACGGTTGTGCCGTGCTGGTCGTCAGAATGACCGAAGCTGGAACGGGACGTTTCCGTATCGGTTGTCGTGCCTGTCGTTGCGTCCTGAGCATATGCCGTACCACACAGGGCAGTCGTGCACCCAAGCAGCAGAATAAAAGATCGAGCAGACACAAAAGGCAGCATGTTGTCCTCAGAAGGCGAAGAAGGTTCTAAGTGCGACTCCTTATTATGTTATATCATAACAAATCAAGCGGAACTGGACCTTTTCCCTCCTGATTGTTGGCTCTGCAGTTCACGTGCGGTATAAAAGCCACAATTTCCCGTTCTTCCGCTCCCGGAGACCAGTGTCCCCATGTCGTTCCGCAGGGTTCTTCTTCTCGGAGCCAGTCTTGCTGGCCTTCCATCAGCCCTGTGGGCAGCGCCTGCCGTACAGCAGCATGACAAGACACCCCGGCACACACACCCGAAATCGGTTAATGCGCAGGCTGATGAGACGATCAAAGTCAGCGTCAAACGAACGGATTTCGCCTTCCAGTCCGCACAGAAACAACCGGACGCAGACACGCGTCTGACTGCCGAGCGGCTGATTGAACGTGGCGTTGTCACGTTACGGGATGTCGAACGCGTGGCACCCAATCTGACGATCCAGTCCATTAACGGCACGGCTTCCACAAACTTCTACCTTCGCGGGATCGGCTTCAACGATTTCACACAAAACAATATTCCGACCGTTCTGACCTATTTCGATGACGTGCCTTTTGCGTTCTCAACCATGGCCAGTGGCCTGATGTTCGATCTGGCAGATGCAACTGTCACTCCCGGCCCAGTCGGCACCATGCACGGACAGTCTGACACAGGCGGCGAGGTCCGCTTTCGGACAGCGGACCCAACAAGCACCTGGCACTATGGCTCGAGCGAAGACATTGCGTCCTACGCCCGTAGCCGGAGCGAAGCCTATGTGTCCGGCCCCTTGGCGAAAGGACTGGATTTCCGTCTTGCCGGTCAAACGCGACAGGGCGGTGGCTGGCAGACCAATCCTCTCACGGGCGCACATCTGGGGGACGCAGATTCCTGGGCCCTACGCGGCAAGCTCCGCTGGCGCCCCGATAGTCGCACGACCATCATGCTATCCGGTCATTTCGTGCAGGATAACAGCGAAGTCGTCACCGGCGTTCCGGTCTATCGCCTGATCGGCTCACAGAGCCTGCCCTCACTGGGGCGACAGCAAGCTGAATGGTCTCTCAAGCCACAGTTCGCCGATTTGATCGGCCGACCTCGCAGCCTCAAACCAAGTGAGCACAACCAGTTCTGGGGTTTTGACCTGCATATGGACCGTGATCTCGGCTTTGCCAAAATCACGTCCATCAGCGCTTTCGAGACGGAACGCCAAGGGGAATATACGGATCAGGACGGCACATCTGCGTCACAGGCGGATACGTACAGAACGATCAGTGCGAACGCATTTACGCAGGAGTTGCGCCTGTCTTCAAACGACCCGAACAGTCGTTTGCAATGGGTTGTCGGAGCATTTTATCAGCGCAGCCGTATGAAACAGCGCTTCCTGTTCGATTACACAGACTACTCGGCCCGTGGCTATATGATGTCCACCAATTTTGGAATGAACCAGGAAAGTACGTCCGAGTTCGGTCACATCAGCTATCGTCTGCCGCATAACGTCACGCTGTTTGGGGGCCTACTGCACGAGATCGACGACCGCTCTCTGACGGGTCTGAAATCAGAAATTTTTGGTGGCTCGACACATATTTTCCAGCCTGAAAGCACTGCCTCGGCTCAGTTCGCAGGACAGGTCGGCGTGTCTTGGCAGATGTTGCAGAGCACGATGGTGTATTACAAGCTGAGCAAAGGTTTCAAACCCGGCGGGTTCAGCGCCAATAATACCCAGATTCAGGCGCAGCTTGATCCGTTTGGCCCGGAAACGGTCCTGACCCACGAGGTTGGCTTCAAAAGTGATCCAATCCCGGGAAAGCTCCGCCTGAATGGCGCGGCATTCTATAATGATTTCCACGGACAGCAGGTTGTCGGGACCGTGATGATCCCGAATTACGGCCCACTCAGCGAAATCACCAATGTCCCAAAGTCCGAGAGCTGGGGCTTTGAGGGTACGGTGGAAATGCACCCGGTTCGGCATGTCTTTGTCACGCAGAACATTGGCTGGCAGCGTGGCAATTATCAGGATTTTCCGAACGTCAATCGTGCTGCCACAAACGCCTACTATGCCAAGACAGGTGTCTGGAAGGCCATTAACAATAACTTCGCTGGTGTTGATAACGGCCAGCCAAAACTCACCCTGAACGGACAGGCAGAGTGGCGGCAGGCACTGACTGACCATCTGGGACTGGATATTGGCCCGGATTGGTCTTATCGCGGCAGCCAGGCCATTGCCGTAGGAGGCACCGGCTTTTATCGCCTGCCTCCCTACTTCCTACTCGGCGCCCATGCGACCCTTCGCCCCTCATCCGGGCATTGGGAAGCAACGATTTACGCCTCGAACATTCTGAACCGCCAGTATTTCGAAAGCGGAGGAATGGCGACAACAACGTATTTCTACATTCCCGGCACACCACGTTTCATCGGCGGCCGCGTCTCCTGCGGCTTCTGAAACACACCCCTATTGGCGCGTCCCAATCAGGCAGCGGGTCAGAGCCTTGAGGTCACGGATGTTTACTTCCGTTTCGATGCTCTTGTTCCACAGCGTATCCATGGCACGGAAGTGGATGGTGCTGAGAATGACATCCAAAACTGTATCCGCCGGATAGCAGAAAGCCTCTTCGTCTCGCTTCTTTGCGCGCTCAAGAAAGCGATGCATCTGCTGTCGAGCTGGCTCAATACTGACTTCGCGAAGCACAGTGCCGAATTCCGGGTTATGCACGGCTTCACCCAGGAGCGTACCATATGTGCGGCCCAGCGGAGTTGCCAGGAAGCGAATACGCGCTTCGATCAGCTGGTCGACGTCTCCCAGAAAACTGCCCGTATCGATTTCAGGCGTGAGGCTGAACTTCCACTGACGGATGGCATCAAAGAACATGGCCTGCTTGGTAGGCCAGCGGCGATAGACCGTCGCGGTAGACACACCTGCCTGTTTGGCAACTTTTCCGATCGTGAGGCCCTGATAGCCCTCTTCCGTCAGGACCGTGGCAATCGCTGAAAGAATCGTATCCTTCAGCAGAAGATTGATAGGCCTGCCCGGTGAGCGACTGACCCTCATATCTGCCAGATGCGGCGGAAAAGCTTCCTTTACCGCTAAAGATGATGACTGGGACATGCCCTGCCTCCCTGATTGAATAAGGTCTTGCATCTAGCCTTAACGAAACCGAGAGGCTTTCCACAAGCCTTAAGATTGGTGCGTTTCTCCTAAAAAACACCCCTCATGAAATTGTGAGCAGTGAACGGTAAAGTTCAGGGCCAATCATTTCTGCCCATTTTGGACGGGATAGCGAAGTGGGTCCGATCTCTTTATATATTTCTATGAACACGAGCCGGACCCTGCGATCAGACGCATGACCTGTCTGCACTGGCGCGATGGATCACGCATTACGCCTGGCTCTTCGGGTTCGAAAACCTCACCATTCTCGATAACGACTCAGTCGATCCACAGACAATCTCCATCTGTGATGACGGGCAACATGAGCCGCGCTCAGCGATCCGCGATGAGTTCAAGAGTACTGTTTTCACTTATCTGCATGACCATCACCTTCCCTATGCGGCCTGGAGAGATCGTCTGAAAAACAAGGTGACGGGGCTTGTTGATGCTGATGATGAGGCTGCTCTCCGCGCATACCTGACCAAACCTCATACAGAAGGTGCTCATGCTGTTCAGGCTCTTCTGGTAACAGCCGAAGAATACACGCATCTGTATGATGACAGCGTGCGCGTTTTCATAGGGATTGGCGCAACAGAGCTCGCTTTCGTTGAGGGGCCGGGACTAGCCACGACATTGTGGAACAGTGAGGCCTATCTTGCTGCCCATCGTGATGTAAGGCGCCACTACACAATCGGCCCGCTACAACATTATCTACGCGACGGCTTCAGGGAAAAGCGCGCTCTGACGGCATAGAGCCATTAGCGCTTGCGGCGTTTTTAAAACGTCGGAGGTGTACACGAACTGATCACTTCGCAGGCTTCGTCGCTGATACAGCGAAAGCGATGAGGCTTGCGACTGTCAAAGTAATAGGCGTCTCCCGGCCCAAGAATATGGGACTGGTTCTCCACCGTCACTTCCACCTGACCGCGAATGACAACGCCAGCTTCTTCACCGTCATGCGCATACGCGACACCGGTGTCAGCCCCAGGGTCATAACGCTCGTGCAGGACCTGGAGTGCGCGACCAAACAGGTTCCCGCCGATTTGCCGCAGAGAAATACCACTCTGCCCGATTTCAGTTAAATCATCAGCCAGATAGAAGTATTTTTCCTGCCCTTCTGTTTCGAAACTGAAGAAATCGCCAAGGGTGACGGGAATACCGTCCAAAACACGCTTCAAAGTGCCGATTGAGGGGTTCATATCCCCCGACTCAATCAAGGAAATTGTGGAATTGGTGACACCGGTACGCTTGGCCAACTCACGCTGGGAAAGATTTTTTGCAACACGAACGAGCCGCAACCGCTGACCAACATCCGTCACCATTCATTCTCCCAATCGTCTGACCATTACATCTCAGTATGTCATAACGATTGAGGAATGGAACATGAAAAAAGCCCGATACACCAATGAGATGCTGGCAAATTACTTTTCCGGTGACCTCGTTTTGACAGACGCGTTCAAAAACCCCTCACAGGTTTCTTTCAGCTCTTCCTGAAGCGTAGTATTTCCTGCATAAACGGGATAATTAATTTAATTATGAATGCCTCAGCACCACATCACAGATGATGGACGTCGCCAGAAATCCAATATGCAAGTTTAGATGGCAGTAAGACTCCGCCAGATCATATACGTAGCCACCACAAAGATCACACATGCAAAGAACGTAGTCAGAGTACCACCGGCTCCCGCCAGGCGTCGGGCTGCTGAGGTCCCAAGCGTACTACCCACCACACCGCCAAGAACAAAAAGCGCGCCCATCGTCCAGTCAACGTACCCGGACAGCATGTAGCTGAGAGCAGTACTGGCCCCAAAAGCAGCGACGGCGACCAAAGACGTCCCTATTGCATTCAGAATGGGCATCCTCGTGCAGGCAACCAGCGAGGGCACAATAAGAAACCCACCACCAATGCCAAAGAAGCCCGACAAAAGCCCTGTGGCCGTTCCGCTGGCCATGACCTTGGGCATATTGTCGCGATTACAGGCGGCGCCCGCGATGCCAGGATTCCGACGTCCCCTAAGCATCAGAATACCGACAACAATCATCAGGACTGCAAAGCAAAGCAGCAGTTTTTGCCCGTCAACAGCCTTACCTAGCGCAGCGCCCACCAAGGCGCCGACAACACCAAAAGGCGCAAAAACCGCGGCACACCGCCATTTGACGGTTTTCTGTCGCGCATGACTGACAAGCCCCGCCAGTGCGTTGACGGCAACAGCCATGGCGCTTGTCCCGATCGCGACATGGGGATTTTTCACTCCCACGACATAGACCATCAGCGGAACAGCCAAGATTGATCCGCCACCGCCAATCAGCCCCAGCGTAAAACCGATAATGACACCACAGAACAGCTCAAGCGCGATTTGCATCAGTCTGGCCGATACTTATTTCTTACCGGACTTCAGGGACTTGGGCGCAACGAAGAGCTCATGCCCCTTGAGCATTCCTTTCCAGTACAGAGCCGGCATGACGTATTTTTTGAGCCACCAAGCGAGGCGGGTCGCCTTCTGGCCATTGAGCAGCCACTTCGGCAACGTGGGCGCCAGCTTCCCGCCATAAGCGAACTCAGCAAGAACAATCTTGCCGTTCTCAACGGTCAAGGGACATGCGCCATATCCGTCATATCCAGACACCGGATCTTTGCGCTTCAAGAAAGCCAAAACATTCGTTGCAACCACAGGGGCCTGTACCCGCACAGCGGCTGCCGTTTTGGCGCAGGACGTTCCAATCACGTCCCCCAGAGCGAAGATCTGCGGATACCGGACATGCTGGAGCGTCTCCGGATTTACCTCAACAAAACCGTCCGACCCGGCAATGGCACTTTCCCTGACAACCTTGGGGGAAACCTGAGGTGGCACGACATGCAGCATGTCAAACGTGCTCTCCACACGCTCCACGCCTGCGTCCGTCTTCCGCTCAAAAACGGCAGTCCGGGCAGGACCATTCACCTCGACCAGCTTTGATCCCAGATGGAGGGCGATACCGTAATCCCGCACATAATTCATCAAAGGGGGAACAAACTCTTTCACCCCAAACAGACCCGGTGTGGCCGTGTTGAATTCGACGGAAATATTTTTCAGAACGCCCCGACGACGCCAGGCGTCACTGGCCAGATACATGGCTTTCTGTGGAGCACCGGCGCATTTGATGGGCATAGGCGGCTGCGTAAAAATAGCCTTACCGCCCTTAAGCTTTTCAACCAGCTGCCATGTGTAAGGCGCCAGATCAAAGCGATAGTTGGACGTCACCCCGTTCTTGCCCAGCGTTTCGCTCAGGCCAGGGATAGCGTCCCAGTTCAGGGAGATGCCTGTCGCTACAATCAGCGCATCATAGGACAGAACCGTGCCATCCTTCAGGACAACCTCACGCGCCTCGGGGCGGAAAAGTTCAACAGACGTTTTCAGCCAGACAGCACCCTTGGGAATCAGGTCCTGTTCCCGACGACGTGTTTGAGATGCCTTGAAAACACCGCCCCCTACGAGGGTCCAACCCGGCTGATAGAAATGCTCTTCTGAGGGTTCAACAATCCCCAGAGCCAGGGCAGGATTACGCTTGAGCAGACTGGCGGAGGCGGAAAGGCCGCCCGCACCGCCGCCGATAACCAGAACCTGAAAATGCCGCGCGCCTTCACGTGCAGCCATGGTCGGCGCAGGCACAGAATCCAGACGCGACTTCAACCCACCCAGATCAATACCGGCACGCGCGGCATCTGCGAGAATTTCCGAAGCAGGACGCGTACCAGCTTCTGCGAGCGCCCAGATCTGGGCGGCCCGTGTTCCTGACCGACAATAACCAACAACCGGAGCCGGAAGAGACGCCAGTGCCTCTCTGGCCTGCAACACCTGAGCATCGCTTGGCACCGTTCCCGCCTTCACAGGAATTGCGATAAACGCCAGCCCTTCCGCCTTTGCAGCCGCTTCGACGGCAGCCGCATCCGGCTGATCCGGCGCTTCACCATCCGGGCGAAACGAAACGATGCTCCGGAAACCTTCGGCCTTAAGATCCGCAACATCCTGCGGCGTGACCTGAGGGGAAACAGCGTAGCGATCCGTTAAAGACGTGGTTGGCATGACGTGCTCTCCGACAAAAATATCTGAATCGGTCAACCGGCTCAGAGGCGATTGACGGGTATCTTGATGTAGCTGATGCCGTCAGCCTCTGGTTCTGGCATATGACCGCCACGCATATTGACCTGCACTGACGGCATCAGAAGCTTCGGCATCGCCAGAGTGGCGTCACGCGTTGTGCGCATCGCCACGAAATCTTCCTCGCTCACACCATCATGAACGTGAATATTATGGGCACGTTCCAGAGCCACAGTGGTCAGCCATGCGTAGTCATCGCGGTCCGGCGCTTTATAGTCATGGCAAAGAAAGAGGCGGGTTTCTTCCGGAAGGGACAGAAGCCGACGGATGGACTGGAAAAGCTGACGGGCATCCCCGCCGGGAAAATCGGCGCGTGCGGTCCCGAAGTCTGGCATGAAGATCGTATCGCCCACAAAGGCGCAGTTTCCGATCACGAACGCCATGTCTGCTGGCGTATGGCCTGGCACATGCAAGACCGTGACCGGCAGATCACCAATGGAAAACGTCTCACCATCCTGGAAAAGATGGTCGAACTGAGATCCGTCCCGTGCAAAACGCGTACCCGCGTTAAAGATTTTTCCAAATACATTCTGGACGCGCACGATGTTCGCGCCAATTCCCAGTTTTCCGCCGAGCTGCTCCTGAAGCCAGGGTGCTGCAGACAGATGGTCGGCATGCGCATGGGTTTCCAGCTGCCAGTCAACAGACAACCCTTCCCGGCGCACATAATCTACAATCGCCTGTGCAGAACCATTGGATGTCCGGCCCGCAGCAGCATCATAGTCCAGCACGCTATCGAGGATCGCAGCGCGCTTGGTAATCGGGCAGTGAACAACGTGACTGGCTGTATTTGTCGCTTCATCAAAGAACGTGCAAACTACAGGGGATGGAACCTCACCACTCTGCACACGTCCAATCTGGGCAGTTGCAGCGTCAATGGCAGCATCAGGCATGGCGTTTTCACCTCTGGAGTTACACATTTCCAAGAAAACAATTATGTGTTTAATAAAGTAATAAACTATCAACAGTCAAGACCCGGACAGGCTGGATACAGCATCATGACAGGCCCACTCACTGAAGACTCCGCCTTTTTCCCCCTTCGCATAGGCGACGAGGCCCCCGATTTTACGGCACGCACAACCCACGGTGAATTCGTACTGAGTTCGCTGAGAGGCCGCTGGGTCATGCTGTTCGCACACCCGGCGGACTTCACACCCGTTTGCACGAGCGAGTTCATTGCCTTTGCCAAAGTGGAGACCTTTTTCCGCGAACGGAACTGCGTTCTCCTTGGGCTTTCCGCTGACAGTCTTCCCGCTCACCTGGCGTGGATTACGGCCATTGAAGAACGCTTCAATGTCCGCATTCCTTTCCCGATCGTTGAAGACCCCTCCATGGAGGTCGCCCGCGCCTACGGAATGATGGATCTGGAAGCACAGGACAGCGCCACGGTACGGTCCGTCTTTTTCATTGATCCGACGGGAATTATTCGCGCCATCCTGAGCTATCCTGCCAGCGTTGGCCGGTCAGTGGCCGAGTTGCAGCGTATGCTTTCCGCCTTGCAGGAAGTGGATCGCTCCAACGTGCTGACACCGGAAGGCTGGCAGCCTGGACAGGCTGCTATTGCCCCCCCTCTTCAGACCCAGGAAGCAGTTCAGAAAGCAGGTCCGAACTGGTTCCTTCAGCCGAAGAAGCCGCGCCCATGACTCTTCTCGCCCTCGAAGAAAGCCGAAATCTTGCCGAATGGCTGCGCCTGCTCGCGCAGCCTCAACGCCTCATGATCCTGTCGGCCCTGCTCGATGGCTCACATGCTGTCAGTGAAATCGAGACCATGACGGGCATTGGCCAACCAACACTGAGCCAGCATCTCGGCACCCTTCGCCGCAGCGGACTGATTGAGTCTCAGCGAGAGTCCCGCGCCATCAGTTACTGCATGGCTGATACGCCCGATGCCGCTCGCGCCAGAATGCTCATCATGACACTCCGCCCTGACGGACTGGCAGTCTCACCAACGGCTACAGCCCCTTCACGCAAACCCGGTGCCCAACGCTCTTCCCTGGAAGGCGCAAGGTTTGCGCGCATCGTCCGTCCGCTCTCCCGATGACCAGAACCCGGCTTGCACCGCCCCCTGTTTCACCGTGCGAGCCAACGGAAACTGTGCTGCTTTTCAAACGCTTTTAGATGGAAAAGGAGAAGGTCCATGACCCGCTATCTGATGCTTCTGGCCTGCCTGACCGGTTTTGCCGCCCTGTCTGGCACGGCGTCAGCCGCGACACGCGACGAGCAGAAACAGGCCTGCCAAGGTGATGCCATCCGCCTGTGCACGTTTGCCATTCCTAACGAAGCCAAGATTACAGCCTGTATGAGAAAGAAGATGGATCAGCTCAGCCCGAAATGCCGGGCGATGTTTGAACCAGCTCCGCAGAAAAATACTGCGACAACAAAGCCCAAAAACTGAGACGTTTACCCTCTTGTCGTAATCGTGAAGATGGGCAGACGACGTTCAGACCAGCATTTACCTGAGGCACTTGCATATTAGGTGCCTTCTCGTTCTTCCGTCAGGATTGCACGAAGGCAGCGTTTTCATTATTGGATAACATATGAAAACACCCCGTCAGTACGGTCGTCGCAAGGTTACGCTCAAGGATGTAGCGGCACAGGTCGGGGTGTCCCACACGACAGTCTCGAATGCCTATATCCGGCCGGGCCAACTCTCGGCTGCGCTGAGGGAAAAGATCTTCGCGGCGGCACAGGAGCTTGGATATACAGGCCCTGATCCGGCAGCGAAACAGCTTGCGACCGGGCATTCCGGGGCACTGGGCTTTCTCTTCAGTGAAGATCTTCCATACGCATTTTCTGATCCTGCCGTTCTCGCCGTGCTGAACGGCGTCGCAAAAAGCTGCGATGAGATGGAAACGGATCTGGCCCTGATTTCAGCAGGCAGCAGCCTCCGCAACATGAACACACCTGTTTCGCTAGGCAATGCTGCGGTCGACGGGTACATCCTTTATTCCGTGGCCCCCGATAGCCGGTGCGTTTTGATGGCGCAGCAGCGGAACGTTCCGCTCGTTGTGGTGGACCAGCCCCGTTTGGACAACGTGCCATATGTCGGCATTGATGACCGTGGAGCCGCCTACAACGCGGCAAAGACCCTGCTTGAGCTAGGACACCGTCGCTTCGGTATCCTGTCTCTCAAAACAGCCCATGACGACTATTTTGGCATCCTGACAGCCAAGCGTCGCGCCAATATTGCACACAGCACGATTGCCATGCGTCTTGAGGGGTACTTAACAGCCCTTCAGGAAGCCGGTATTGCCCCCGAAAACGTGCCGGCCTGGGAAATTCCGATCAACTCTGAAGAGTCCGGTGCTGAAGGCGCGCGCTTTCTACTGAACCGACAGAATGCGCCGACAGCAATTCTGGCAATGAGCGACCGCGTTGCAATTGGCGCCATGCAGACAATTCGTGCGGCGGGTCTCAGCATTCCTGAAGACGTGTCGATTTTTGGATTTGATGACATTCCTGCCGCTGCCCTGTCGGACCTCAGCACAATCCGCCAGCCTCATGAGCGCAAAGGCATGGAGGCAGTCCGTCTCCTGACCCAGCAGGACGGCCGCCAGAACAAGAACGTCATTCTGGAAACAGAACTCGTCGCTCGCGGCAGCATTGGTCCAGCCCCCAAGGGCTGAACCGCACTGTATTAGCGGGCGACGTTCAGAAGCCCGGCAATACTGTCGATCTGGAAATCCGGCTTCAGATCAATGCACTGCGTTGCAGACCCGTGCCCATAACTCGCCCAGCAGGATGCAATGCCACTATTGCGGGCAAACCCAAGATCTGCCGCCGTGTCACCAACCATTAGAAAATTCGATGCAGGAACTTCCGGGAACAACGGCCGCACACGGTCCGTCATAACGCGGGGGTCTGGCTTGTGCGGGTAGGCTGGTTCGGACGCAATCACATTGCTGATCCACCCACCAAGCCCGAAGCGCTCGATACTGGCATGAACAGTTGGAGCATGTTTGTTGCTGAGAATTACCAGCGTTGCCCCGTCAGCCTTAAGATCGTCGAGTACTGACTTCACCCCGTCAAACAGAACGGTCTCTTCCTGATCGGCTTTAGGGTAATATGCCCGATAGTGACGAACAAAAGCCTGTGCATCATCAACATCACTGTCGGGAACGATCGCCTGAAACAGCGTCTGAAGCGTCCCACCCTTTGACAGCTGATGCTTCAGGGCGTCTGATGAAGGGCCCTTGTAGCCGCTGGCTTCAAAGGCTTCCTTCAGGCTGCGAAGAATGGCCGGCTGCGTTTCCGCCAGAGTACCATCGTAGTCGAGAAGAACGATCGGGAATCTTGTCATTCCCTTTTGTCACCCCGTTTACGCAGGAAATCCAGCCCTCTCCGTTTCAGATCGGACGTCGCCCAAGAAGGCGGCAAAGGGCTGATGCTGTATCTGCATGATTCAACGTATAGAAATGGAATTGCTCCACCCCTTCAGCTTTAAGTGTCTGACAAAGCCGGTCTGCAATCGTGGCCGCGACAAACGCCCGCGCCTGGGGCGTTTCATCCAATCCATCGAACAGGTCGCGCATCCACTTCGGCACGTTTGCACCACACATATCGGCAAACTTCCAGGCCTGCGCAGCACTTCCAACCGGAAGAATACCCGGCACGATCGGCCGCTCGATTCCAATGGCCGCAGCGCGGTCCCGGAAGCGTAGAAATGTGTCCGCTTCGAAGAAGAACTGCGTCAAAGCCCGGTCCGCACCCGCATCAATCTTCGCTCGCAGATGCTCCAGATCCGACTGCGGGCTAAGCGCGGCAGGATGCGTTTCCGGATACGCCGCAACGGAAATTTCGAACGGCGCAATCTCCTTCAATCCGCGCACCAGATCCACAGCCCCCGCGTAGCCTTCCGGATGAGGCTCATAGACGCCCCCGGCTGACGGTGGCGGATCGCCACGCAGGGCCACAATGTGCTTCACACCCGCGTCCCAGTACGCTTGCGCCACAGCATTGACGTCTTCCTTGGAAGCCCCCACGCAGGTCAGATGCCCAGCCATTGGCGCGCCAGTTTCCCGAACCATGTCTTTAAGGGTGGCCAGGGTGCGGTCCCGTGTTGACCCACCTGCCCCATACGTCACGGACATGAACTGCGGACCAAAAGCAGCTAGCGTTTTTGCGTTTTCCAGCAGCGTGGCGGCTGCCTTTTCCGACTTTGCAGGAAAAAACTCGAACGAAATTGCGGGCAGAGGCCCTGTCTGTGCGGGCATCACGCCAGCTCCTTATTCAATAATTCAGCTTAGTTGGGGCGTTGGCCGAGCCAGAGTTTCACAGTCAGTTCGCCCTCAAGAGCCACTGGCTCTGCGGGAACTAGACCCGCAGCGCGAAACCACATCGCCATCTGCGCATCGGTGAACCCAAGCCGGACATGCGCATCCCGTGTGCGAAGTTCTTCCCGGTTATGGGAGGCAAAATCGATAATCAGCAATCGACCGTTGGCATCCAGAATACGCGCGGCTTCCGCAATCACAGCAGCCGGATGTTGCGCATAGTGCAGAACCTGATGCATGACCGCGACATCGGCTGAATGCTCCGGCAGCGGAAGGGCCTGAAAGTCCCCTTGCCGCAGATCAGCCTGCTCCAGACCAGCTTCCGCCAGTTTGGTACGCGCCAGCCGCAGCATGGCGGGACTGCGATCAAACCCGATGACTGTTTGAGCGCCGACCCCCAGCAGCTCCATCATGCGACCTGTTCCCGTGCCTATATCCACGAGCCGGCCGATCGGAGATGCTGAAAGCGTCTTTACGATCGCTGCTTCGACCTCCTGTTCGGACACATGCAAGGAACGCAATGCGTCCCATTCTGCTGCGTGGGTTTCAAACCAGTCTTCCGCCGCGAGCGCACGAACATCCCGAATGGCCTGCAAGCGAATACGATCCGCACGGATTTCCGCCGGTTCCCGCGCAGTCCATCGATCCAGCGCCATAAAGACAGGCTCCAGACGTTCCGGAACACCCAAAGTCAAAAAGACCCAACTTCCTTCCTTGCGGCGCTCAATCAATCCCGCATCTGCCAGGATCTTCACATGCCGTGACACGCGGGGCTGACTTTGCCCGAGCACCTGCGCCACCTCGCCGATGGACAGTTCCATCTCGCGCAGAAGGGCCAGAATCCGCAGACGGGTCATGTCTGCCAGTGCCTGGAAAATGATGAGGGCCTGTTCCATACGGATTTACATATAAGGAGTTCTTTATATGAGCAAGAGCTATTGACTCTTTTTCAGAACATGCGGCAGTCATAAGGCTTGTCATGGATCCATGTCGGATGTTCACGCATCCGGCTTGGCTAAGAGGGAAGCCGGTGCAAAGCCGGCGCTGCCCCCGCAACTGTCAGCGGCGAGTGCCGATTCCATACAGGCCACTGGGCGAAAGTCCGGGAAGGCGGAATCAGCGCGGAGACCCGTAAGCCAGGAGACCTGCCACGGCACATAACATCCTCCGGCGGGGCGTTCCGGACGGGTCACGCATGTCTCCACGCCGCACATTTCCTGTTCGGGGCGTGAACGATCCTGCATGCCCTGCGAGCGCACTGCCACGAACCTGTCGAGGCTTTCATGACCGTCCGCGTCGCAACTCTGGGCTTTCCGCGTATCGGCACCCGCCGTGAACTGAAAACCGCTCTTGAACAGTACTGGGCGGGAAATTCCTCCGCCGATGATCTACTTTCCACAGCCGCATCCCTTCGAGCGTCCGCCTGGCAGCGCCAGAAAGACCTCGGTGCCGAGATCATCCCTTCCAACGATTTTTCGCTTTACGATCATGTGCTGGATACATCCGCAATGGTCGGTGCTGTTCCTGCCATTTACGGCAACGTGCAGGGCAAGGTGGACTTGGGAACCTACTTCGCCATGTCCCGCGGCTCCCAGACGACATCCGAAGAGTGTGGCTGCGGTCATGCTCATGGCGCACCTCAGGACGTTCCTGCCGCCGAAATGACCAAGTGGTTTGACACGAACTACCATTACCTTGTCCCGCAATTCACAGCAGACCAGACGTTCCGCCTCGCCTCCACAAAAGCGGTGGACGAATATCGGGAAGCCAAGACGCTTGGGATTGAGACACGCCCTGTTCTGCTCGGTCCTGTCAGTTTCCTGCTTCTGGGAAAATGTGACGGCCCGGCGTTTGCTCGCCTTGATCTGCTCCCTGCCCTGCTACCCGTTTATGAACAGGTTCTGAAAACCCTCCAAGCAGAAGGCGCAGACTGGGTTCAGATTGACGAGCCGTGTCTTGTTCTGGATCTGCCGGACAATGCTGCCGCAGCTTTCAAAACGACCTACAACACTCTGACAGCCGCTGTTCCAGACCTCAAACTGATGCTCGCCACTTATTTCGGTGCGCTCGGAGACAATCAGGACATCGCCCTAAGCCTGCCAGTTCACGGCCTGCATGTAGATCTTGTCCGCGCTCCCGAGCAGCTTGCATCCATCCTGGAAAAAGCACGACCTGACCTACTGCTATCTCTCGGCGTAGTGGATGGGCGAAATATCTGGAAGGCCGACCTGAACGCGCTTCTGGACCATCTTGAACCGCTGGCGCGCCAGCGTGACCTGATCCTTGCGCCGTCCTGCTCTCTCCTCCACACACCGATTGATCTGGAACGGGAGACAGATCTGGACGCGGATGTGAAATCCTGGCTCGCATTCGCCGTTCAGAAAATTGAGGAGTTGCACACACTGGCGCGCGCGCTGAATGAAGGCCGGGGCGCTGTGCAAACCACTTTAGCCGAAAATGCTGCGGCGCTTCAGGCACGTCGCTCTTCCACAAAAATCAACAATCCTGCCGTTCAGGCACGCTCTGCAGATCGCAACCCAGCTCTCGCCCAGCGCCATTCACCCTTCCCCGCGCGCCGTCCGTTGCAACAGGCCAAACTCAAGCTGCCTTTGTATCCGACGACAACAATCGGTTCCTTCCCCCAGACACCTGAAGTCCGCAAAGCCCGTGCGGATCATGCACGAGGAGAGCTCTCTTCCGAGACTTACGACGCCTTCCTGCGGGAAGAAACCGCCCGGACCATCCGCTGGCAGGAAGAGATTGATCTTGATGTGCTGGTGCATGGCGAGTTTGAGCGCAATGACATGGTGCAATATTTCGGAGAGCAGCTTTCCGGCTTTGCGTTCACGAAGCACGCCTGGGTTCAGTCCTACGGATCTCGCTATGTCCGGCCCCCCATCATTTTCGGAGATGTGTCACGCCCAAAAGCCATGACGGTTGAGTGGTGGGAATACGCCCAATCCCTCACCAACCGCCCTGTGAAAGGCATGCTGACGGGGCCCGTCACGATCCTGAACTGGTCTTTCGTACGAGACGATCAGCCGCGTGCGGAAACATGCCGACAGATCGCTTTCGCGATCCGGGATGAAGTGTGCGATCTGGAAAAAGCCGGGTGCGGCATCATCCAGATTGATGAAGCCGCCTTGCGTGAAGGCCTGCCGCTCCGTCGCGCAGACTGGCAATCCTATCTGGACTGGGCCGTGGAGAGCTTCCGCATTTCAGCCTCGGGTGTGCAGGACGCCACACAGATCCACACCCATATGTGCTACTCGGAATTCAACGATATTATTGCCGCCATTGGCGCAATGGATGCGGATGTGATTTCGATTGAAACCGCCCGCTCCCGCATGGAACTACTCGATGCGTTCGCAGCCTATCGCTACCCTGCGGAAATCGGGCCGGGCGTTTACGATATCCATTCCCCACGCGTGCCGTCTGTCGAGGAAATGGTGGACCTGCTTCGGACAGCCAGCAAAGTCATCAGCCCGGATGCCCTTTGGGTCAATCCGGATTGCGGACTGAAAACCCGCCAATGGCCGGAGACGAAAGCTGCACTCATCAACATGGTTGCGGCAGCCCATTATATGCGCCCATAAACCAGCGAGTAGATGGGGTGGATCACCACCCCATCATACGCAATTACCAGATTTTGACGCGCTGATCCGGGGTCAGATAGAGCTTGTCACTCGGCTGTACATTCCAGGCTCTGTACCAGAGATCCACGTTGTGCATCGGGATGTTTACCCGAGCTTTCGGCGGCGAGTGCGGGTCGATAACAACCATCTGCTTCTCCGTGTCTGGACGAACCTTCTCACGCCAGACCTGTGCCCATCCCATGAACACGCGCTGATCGCCCGTCAGACCATCAATGACCGGAGCTGGCTTCCCATTCAGGGAGGCATGGTAAGCATCCAGCGCCAGTGTCAGCCCACCAAGATCGGCAATGTTTTCGCCCATCGTGAGCTTACCGTTCACATGCACGCCCGGCTGAACCTCGAACGCGTCATACTGCGCACCAAACCGATCTGCGAGCTTCTGAAAGCGCGCTTCGTCTTCCTTTGTCCACCAGTTCCGCAGACGCCCCTTGTCGTCGTACTTGCGGCCTTTGTCATCAAAAGAATGGGTCATTTCATGCCCGATGACACCACCGATCGCCCCGTAATTCACAGCCGGATCAGCCTTCGGGTTGAAGAACGGCGGCTGAAGGATCGCCGCAGGAAACACGACTTCCACAAAACGCGGATTGTTGTAGGCGTTCACCGTTGCGGGCGACATCAGCCACTCGTTGCGGTCAACAACCTTGTCGAGATGGCTTAACTGATAGTGCCAGTCGAAAGCGAAAGCGCGCTCGGCATTGCCGTACACATCGCCCTTCTTCACAACCAGATCGGAATAGTCCCGCCACTCATTCGGGTAACCCACCTGGATTTCAAAGCTGGCCAGCTTCTTCAGCGCGGCTTCACGCGTCTGCGCGCTCATCCATGTGTTGTGTTCGAGGCGGTTGTGGAAAGCCGCCTTCAGGTTACCCGTCAGCGTCTGCATGGCCGCACGATCCGAAGCCGGGAAATAGCGCTCCACGTAGATTTTGCCGAGCGCCATTTCCATGGCGGAACTCGTGAAATCCACACCACGCTTCCAACGCGCTGCCAGAGCAGGCTGGCCTGACATGGCCTTCACATAGGCGAAACGCGTTTGCACAAAAGCATCCGGCAAGAACGATGCAGCATTGCTCGCCGTATGGAACGCCTGCCAGGCGCGCAGCGTATTCAGATCCGTCTTTGCAATCAGGTCCGCTTCCGCCTTGATGGCGGAAGGTTCACCAACAATAACAACCCGCTGCGCCAGCCCGGCCTCAGGCACACCTGACGCCCGCAACCATGTCATCCAGTCAAAAGAGGGAACACTCTTGACCAGAGCTTCTACCGTCATCGGGTTGTAGGTCTTGTCCGGATCGCGGAGTTCCGTGCGCGCCCAATGAACTTTGGCAATCTCGGTTTCAAAAGCCACAATGTCTGCCGCTGACTTGGCGGGATCAGCCCAGTGAACAAGCGTCAGAAGCTTCGTAACATACGCCTGATAGGCCGCTTTCTTGGATGCAAATTCCGGCTTCAGATAATTGTCCCGATCCGGCATCCCGAGCCCGGCGTGATCGACACTGAGCGCATATTTCGTCGGATCTTTCGCATCCACATCCACGTCCAGCGCGAACGGCGATGATCCGAACGTATCGGACGACGCCCCACTAAACTGCGCAAATGCCTTCAGATCCGTAATTGTGTGGATGCTTGCGATTTCAGCATCCAGCGGCTTGGAACCCAAAGCTTCGACAGCCTTCTCATCCATGAAAGACGCATAATAGGTGCCCAGCTTCTCATCGATCGTCTGAGGCTGAGCGACCGGATGCGCGGACAGGTCTTTCAGAATGGACTGAATGCGCTGACGGGATGCTTCAGCCAGCGCGTTAAACGGGCCGTAGCTGCTCATATCCGACGGAATTTCGAGCGCTTTCAGGAAGCTGCCATTGGCATAATCGAAGAAACTGTCTCCCGGCTTGACGCTCACATCCCGCCCGGCCAGATCCAGACCATACTGGTCATAAGTAATCTGAGGCGCTGCGGGCTTGGCAGACGCAATCGAAGGCAGCGCTGCCAGGCCAAGACTGGCGGACAGCAGCAAAGCGGCCTTGGGGGAGAGTTTCTTCTGATGCATATGAGAGGCCTAAATGTGAAAAACAGGCAGGCCTTTTGGTCCGTCCGCGGGCCTGTAACTTAAGTTTACAGTCGAAACGACCTGGACGCCAAGGGCCATACCTCGCCCCAAAAAGCGAGGTATGGAAAAAGGCATTAATTCTGGCTGGAAATAAGCGCTTTAATGCCAGGGAGAATGGCAATGAGCAGCCCCCCGGGAGGCTGCTCGCGCCTCAGGGACAGCAGATGGTTGGATGAGTTGTGAAACAGCTCTTCCTGTGCAGCGATCAGATGCTGCGCATCCAGCCGCCAAGCTGTTCCTGAAGCTCCGTTCAGAACGTTCAAGCCAGCATTGGAGAGGGCCGCAACCGTATGAGATACGGGCGTAACCTCCTCCAGAGCAGGCACATCTGCGGCAATTGCGACAAAAGCTTCATCATTGGCAGCCCAGCTTGCCAGCATGGCCTTCAAGGGAACCTTCAGGCTCTTTTCACCCGCGACATACCGTTTAGCCATATCGTTGAAGCGGATAGCCTCAAAAGCATCCGGATCAGCAATCGCGACCGGCGCCGACAGCATGGCATCGCCACTTTTGGACGCCAGACGATTCAAGGCGTAATTGCGCACCGGAACCGTAACGCTCAAAAGCGTGGAGAGAGGGCCAGTATGCGCAGGTGCCAAAGCCTCCTTCAACGCATTTTCATGCTGCGCTGCTTGCAAACCTGTTGATTGGAGTTCTGCCATGACCACAGGTAGGCGGCGCTCCAGATCATCCACATCCCGCACGTTTTCAGAAGACCAGAACCGCTCAGCCAGAGCTGCAGTACGGGGCCACAGACGGGCATCCAACATGTTTTCGGAGACAACTTCTGTCCAGAGCGCGCCTTCTGCACCCAGAACCATTTTCTTCTGGTCATCGGTCAAAGGCGCTGCATTCGGGTCCTGGATGAAAGCCTGAAGCAGCGGGGTGATCTTCGGATGTGTCTCCGCCAGTTCTTCTGGCGTGATGCCATTCGCCTTGGTGTCATACGGATCAATGGCGTAATGCGTCCGGGACGGCGTCAACATATCCAGATAATAGCCCGAAGACACGACAACCGGATGCCCGGCCTGTGTGGCAGAACCCGTCCACTTGGAGCCGCGCCACCCTTCCACAACAACATTTTTGGGAATTGGCGCTTCGCTGACTTCGTCCCACCCCATCATGACGCGGCCCTGGCTGGACAGGATTTTTTCCACCTGCGCCGTGAAGGCTGCCTGAAGGGCTGGTGCATCCTTGTATCCGTGCACCTTCATATAGGCCGCAATTTTTGGATTGCTGGTCCACTGAGTGCCGAGAACCTCGTCACCACCCGAATGAAAATAATGATCCGGAAAGAGTGTTTCCATTTCCGCATATAGAGCACGAATGAATGTCAGCGTTTTGGGATTGGTCGGGTCCATCGCCGGGTTATTCAGGTTTTCACCAACAGCGTTGACCTCCGGCAGCGGCTGTGCCGCCAGTTCCGGATAGGCCTGCAACACTGCGAGTGCATGACCCGGCACGTCAAATTCAGGCACAACGCGGATACCGCGATCCGCAGCATAGGCCACAATGTCTCGAACCTCAGCCTGCGTATAATACTGCCCGTGCGATCCAACGCTCGTCAGCTTTGGGAAAACACGGCTCTCCACACGGAAGCCGGTCCCGTCATTCAGATGCCAGTGCAGCACGTTAAGCTTCAGAAGCTCCATGGCATCAAGCTGGCGTTTGACGGTCTCTACAGAAGCGAAATGCCGGGACACATCCAACAGAAGGCCACGCCATGCAAAGCGTGGAGCATCATCAATATGCAGCCGTTCTACCACAACTCCATCTGATGTTTTCTGAACAAGCTGCAGAAATGTGGCCAGCCCATGCACAACGCCTGCCGGTCCATCAGCTTCCAGATGGGCGCCATCTGCTGATGTCGTGAGAGCATAATGCTCTTTGGCCCCAACCGTGAGATAGGCCGGATCATAGGCTGCACTGATATGCAGAACGTATGGGCCACCATGCGCAGAAGATGCGCCTGTCAGAGCACCAAGTCGTTGAGAAAAACGGGCTGCAGCTCTTTGCAAAAGGGGGGACGGCGGGGTGGCCCAGACAATCCGGACACCTCCTGCAAGGGATGCCACACCATTGGACGCCGAGACGGATTGCGGCACAGGCATCAGAGCAGGTGCCGCCTGGGCCAGGCCTCCAAAAACCGTGCCAGCCAGCAAAGCACTCCCCAGACACACTTTCTTCCAGAAAGAACCATAAGGGAAAGGCGTGGTCCGGGTCATTCAAGGCTTCCTTGCAGTTACGGATCAGTCTCTGAAACGATTTTCACCGTATCACTCTGCCGTATCGTGTCACTCCGGCGGCAGAGCTGCAAGCATGCGACGCGCATCCTCAGTCCGGAGCGTAATGCCGTAAAACTGACGATAGAACTGCTGCATCTTTGCAATCATTCCAGCTTCATCCACATGACCCGTCTGAACAATCTGACGGGCCCAGTCGACCTGCAAGAGTAATTCAGGGCTGTACCGATCCCACGGGAAAATTCCCGCCGGATTGCGGTAAACACGGCCAGCTTTGACAGCTACGAGCTGAGACCAGACGCCATCGCTGGCAAGCTGGGCAGGATCCCCTGCATTGGCACCCACAATAATGATGTCCGGGTTCCAAGAGAGCACCTGCTCGACAGAAACAGGCTGCTTGTTTCCATGCACGCCCACAGCCGCATTACGTCCACCAGCAGAACGGATCCACTGATCGATAATGCTCTGATCTCCATCCACGCGCAGAGGTTTCAGAGATTCAACGTGAAGGACTTTGGGCCCTTGCGGGTTGGTTGCCGCCTGCGAAATTTCCTTAAGGAAAGCCACACGATAAGCCTGCGCACGCTGCGTCGCCAAGGGCGTCTGAAGAAGGGTGGCCGTGCTATCCACACATTCCAGAAGCCCTATGAAACGATCAAAGCCCTCAGGGACAACATGCAGACCAACCTTGGAGAGCGCCGCGACGGAATGGCTCGACGCCGTGACAAACACCAGATCCGGTGCAAGACGTAAAAGCTCTTCTCCGTTCAGATTTCCCGGGTCCAGAGGCTGAGCTTTGGAAAGCGACGGCACCAGGCGGAACATCCACGGCATGATTGATGGCTTGGCGACCGTCGCGATGATCTTGTCCTGCGCGCCGAGCATAATGAGCGTGGCGTTATGGGCATACCATCCCTCCACCAGACGTGTGGGAGGAGCAGCAAATGCTGTGGTGGCCATGAGCGAAAGACCCAGAAGCCCTCCAGCCAGTCGAGACAGTCTCATCATTCACTCTCCTCACGATGGAAAAAACGTTTCCCGGCATGATCAATCTGCGCCAGAGGAACGCCATAAAGACGGGACATGCGTTCAGCCGTCACAATAAGCTCGGGTGGGCCGTCCGCCACAATTTGCGCTTCCTCTAAAATAAGGGCGCGATGGCCGGCGGAAAAGAATTCTTCCGGCCGGTGGGACGTCAGAAGAATGAGATGTCCTTCAGCGGCCAGTTCTGCCAGCAGACTCATCAAACGAAGCTGATGACCATAGTCCAGACCGCTCATTGGCTCATCAAGAAGAAGCCCGACAGCCTCCTGTGCAAGGGCTCGCGCCAGCACGACACGCTGCTTTTCGCCGCCAGACAGCTCCGTCACCGGACGCTCTGCCAAGGCGAGAAGTCCCAGACGATCCATGGCCTGATCAACGCGGAGCCGGTCTTCCGCTCCGAGGCGCCCTGACACGCCATGATGGGGAATACGCCCCAGCTCGACCATCCGCCGGACCGTGTAAGGGAACGTCATCGCGTGTGCTTGAGGCACATACCCCAGACGCCGCGCCACGTCTAAAGGCCGCAGAGATGATAACAGCGTACCTTCAAGATACACCTCACCGGACGTCGGTTTGAGCAATCCCATCAGAATGCGCAAAAGGGTGCTTTTGCCCGCACCATTAAGGCCAAGAAGCCCAATCAGTTCACCACGCCGGAACGTCAGGCTGACATCATTCAGCACCACGGATCGAGACGACCGTTTCAGCGTAATACCCTTGCAGGACAGAAAATCCTCACTCATGTGGCATCCCCGCGGAGACGCCGGAGCACGAGAATAAAGGCAAGGGCCCCGAAAAGCTCCGTCATGATCCCGAGTGGCACTTCTCCGGAGGTTAGGCTGCGCGACACGGTATCCGCCAGCAGAACACCGGCGGCTCCCAGCAAGGCACAGACCGGCATCATCCGCCGATGCTCTGCGCCCGCCAGCATTCTGGATATGTGCGGCACCAGAAGCCCGACCCAGCCAATAATACCCGCCATGGAGATCGTCATGGCACAGGCCAGCGTTGCAAGCAGAATGACGAAAGGCCGCATAATCTGAATGGGAACCCCAAGGCTCCGCGCTTCATCGTCTCCGAGAGAAAGTACATCCAGTAAAGGCGCAAGTAAAACCAGTACAGCGACCAGAACAAGCACTGGAACAGTCAGCCAGGAAAGCTCTTTCCATCCCGTCTGGGACAGTGTCCCCAGTAGCCAGTTCACAACAGCGGGCAACTGATCCATCGGATCAGCGGTATATTTCACAAGAGACAGAAGCGCTGTGAAAACGGCATTGGCCACAAGCCCCCCCATCAGCAATGTCAGAAGGCCGCCCTGTGGCAACAGACGCGAAATGGAAATTCCAGACCCCACGGCCACGACACCACCAGCAAACGCACCGATCTGAATCCATGCAGGGGACGCACCCAGAACAATCATGAGTGCCGCCCCAAAGGCAGAGCCACTCAGAACACCTAGAAGATCAGGCGAAACAAGGGGATTCCGAAGGACGGCCTGATAGGTTGCGCCACCGCAGGATAGCGCACTTCCCACCAGAATTCCGGCCACAACCCGCGGCAACCGAACCTGCTGGACCACAGCATCGGCAACAGGATCCTGCCCTCCCCAGAGGTGAAGTAACCGCCCAAGCACCATCACCACACGATGCGGAGACAGCGGGTAACGACCGCAGCACAGGGCCAACACAATGGACAGCACCAGAGCCCCTCCAGCGAGGCTCCGGACGTAAGTCGGACGAATGATAATGAGCCGCCCTTTCACACAACGATCTGCCCCACTCTACTCCGGCTCAGACGCGCTCGGAAACAGGGAGGTTCTTCTTTTCATGCGACAGGATTGCGAACAGCCCCAGAAGAACGAATTCATTTTGGCACCGAGTGACAAAATATTCAATTGCTCCGAATCGTTTTTTCAAGAGTGAACAGACAATGACACGCCGATATAGGACCAATAAAATCCCTATTTTGAAATATGAATATTGACGCATCATCTCGTAAATTTGAGTGAACACCCTCCCCATTTGTGTGACATTGAAACCCGATCCCGATGAAAACTGCACTTTGACCTCGATCAGACCGAATTTTGAGTTATCTCAATCTTCCCTTTCCGGTGCCCGTGCCATATTGAGGGGAACAATCATCCGTCACGTTGTGGACGGCAGTTTTTCAAACAGTGCCGGGACAGTACAAGAATGCTCAAACGGATAGCCGCCAGTATTGTGGGCCTCGGTGCAGTGGGCGGCCTCGGTTTCCTCGCCTATGCGTGGTACCCCGCAATCGCCCCCATTTCCCCTCCCGCTGCGGCCTCTTTTTCCGCAGACGCCATCAAGCGTGGCGAAATCGTTGCCGCCGGTGGATACTGTGCCGAATGTCACACCCGCGTGGATGGCAGCCCCGGCCCCGAGTTGGCCGGTGACTTCAAGATGGCCACCCCATTCGGTGACATCTTCTCTTCCAACATCACGCCTGACCCGGAATGGGGTCTCGGCAACTGGTCTTTGGAAGCCTTCAAACGCGCCATGAACAAGGGCATTGCCCGTGATGGTTCACAGCTTTATCCGGCGTTCCCGTTCGACCACTTCACGAAGGTCAACGATCAGGACGTCTCGGACCTGTATGCGTATCTGATGACGCGTCCGGCCGTACACCTGAAGCCGCGTGACAACACGGTCCCCTTCCCGATCAACATCCGTCTGATTGGTCAGGGTTTCTGGAAGCTCCTGTTCTTTACACCAGGCCGCTACCAGAACGACCCAAAGCATGATGCGCAATGGAACCGCGGGGCCTATCTGGCCGAAGGTAACGCCCATTGCGGTGCCTGCCATACGCCACGTAACCTTCTGGGCGCCGAGAAGCTGAGCCATGCTTATGACGGCGCTGTCATTGATGGCTGGATTGCTCCACCGCTGAATGACCACAACCCAACACCGGTTGTCTGGACGGAAGACGAGTTCTTCCAGTACCTGCGCTTCGGCGTCGCTCCGCTGCATGGTTCTGCTGCTGGCCCGATGTCTCCGGTGCCGCATCGCTTCCTGTCCAAGATTCCGGAAGAAGATGTGCATGCCATTGCTCATTATTATGCAGACGTCGCGAAGGCTGCACAGCGCTCTCAGGGCGATCAGGCTGCCATTGCTCGCGCCATGCAGATGTCCGGCAAGGATCTGACTGGCCCGCAGACACTGGATGCGGATGCGCGCCTGTATCAGGGGGCGTGTGGCGCCTGCCATTACAATTCCGGCCCGATGCCGGTCTCCGGCCGCCCGGAACTGGCTCTGAACAACGCGCTTTGGCTGGATGAGCCGAACAATCTGTTCCAGGTCATGCTGCATGGCATCGGCGCTGCCGAAGGTCAGGACAATATCGCCATGCCAAGCTTCTACACGGCCCTTTCGGACCATGACATGGCCCGTATTGCCGCGTATCTCCGCCGCACCCGCACCACTCTGCCCCCCTGGACGGATCTGGAAAAGAAGGCCGCGGCTGCCCGCGCCACGCTGTCCGCACCGCCCGTTAACGCCTCGCACTGATCCGGGCAGGACAGGGAAAACGAAATATGACCACGAAATTTGAACTCAACGGACAGCCCGTTTCGGTCGATGCACCGGATGATACCCCTCTGCTGTGGGTCTTGCGGGATGAACTGAACCTGACCGGCACCAAGTTTGGCTGCGGCATCGGCGAATGTGGTGCCTGCACCGTGCATGTCGGTGGGCGCGCCACACGGTCCTGCATCACGCCTCTGTCTTCCATCGAAGGCGCCTCGATCACCACGATTGAGGGGCTGGACCCGGAAGGCAATCACGTCGTGCAGGTTGCCTGGCGTGACCAGCAGGTGCCGCAGTGCGGCTACTGCCAGTCCGGCCAGATCATGCAGGCCGCAAGCCTTCTGAAAGATTATCCGAAGCCAACGGATGAAGAGATTGACGGCGTCATGGGCGGCAGTCTCTGCCGTTGCATGACGTATGTCCGCATCCGCAAGGCCATCAAGGAAGCAGCTGCCGCGCAGCAGGGAGGCGCCACCAATGGCTAAGATCGAACAGATCGCCAAGAGATCCGACGCAGGCCGCCTGTCTCGCCGCAGTTTTCTGATGACGGCAGCAGGCGCAGGTCTGATGTTCGGCTTCGCCCGTAAGGCCGAAGCTGCGCAGACCTATCCGTCTGCCATGCCGCCGGAAGCCGCGTTCGAGCCGAACATGTGGTGCGCCATCGCGCCGGATGGCTCCATTAACGTCAATGTCGTCCGTGCCGAGATGGGTCAGCACGTCGGCACCGCCCTCGCCCGCATTATTGCGGACGAAATGGAAGCCGACTGGGATCACATCAAGATTACGGAAGTGGACACCGCTCCGAAATGGGCTGGCAAGTTCGTGACCGGCGGCTCCTGGTCCGTCTGGGATACGTGGGACACATTCCGTCAGGCTGGCGCCGCTGCCCGCACGATCATGCTGGAGGAAGGCGCAAAGCTGCTCGGTACCACGCCGGACAAATGCGTTGCCCGCAACAGCACGGTCACGGCAGGCAGCAAGAGCGTCTCTTATGGCGAGATCGTTTCCAAAGCCAAGCCGACGCGCAGCTTCACGGCTGACGAAATGGCCAAGCTGCCGCTCAAGCCCGCCAGTGAACGCCGCCTGATCAGCAAGCCGGTTCCTGCTCTGGACATTCCAGACAAAACGACTGGCAAGGCCATCTACGGCATCGACGTGAAGCTCGAAGGGATGGTCTATGGCCGCCCGAAGATGCCCCCGACGCGTTACGCCGCGAAGGTGCAGTCCGTCGATGACAGCGAAGCCAAGAAAATCCCCGGCTACATTCGTTATGTTGTTCTGGATGATCCGTCCGGCATCGTTCCAGGCTGGGTTGTGGCGCTGGCCAAGACCTATCCCGCCGCTATCAAAGCTGCGGACGTTCTAAAGGTTCAGTGGAATCCCGGCCCGACGATCAATGTCTCGGAAGCAGACATCATCGAGCATGGCCGCAAGCTGATTGCAGATCAGAGTACTGGCGCTCGCGTCTTCAACGATAAGGGTGTGGACGAGGCATTTGCCCATCCGACACACTCCTTCGAACGCAGCTACACCTGTGCCTCTGTCGCGCATTACCAGCTTGAGCCGGTCAATGCGGTGGCCCGTCATATTGATGGCATGTGGGAAATCCATACCGGCAACCAGTGGCAGTCCCTCGTTCTGCCTCAGCTCTCCAAGGCGCTTCAGGTGCCAGAAGAGCAGGTTGTCATGCGCACTTACCTGCTGGGCGGCGGGTTTGGTCGTCGCCTGAACGGTGACTATTCCATTCCGGCGGCTCTGGCGTCCAAGGCCATTGGTGGTGCACCAGTCAAGCTGATCCTGACACGTTCGGACGATATGGCGTTTGACTCCATTCGTTCTCCCTCTCTTCAGACGATTCGCGTCGCCCTCGATGCAGACCAGAAGAAGATTGTGGCGATGGATTATGCTGCAACAGCAGGCTGGCCCACACTCGTCATGGCACCGGCGTTTCTGGCCAAGGGCGAAGACGGCAAGTCCTACGATCCGTTTGCGATTGCGGGCGCTGATCACTGGTACGAAACCGGGCCAACCCGCGTGCGCGCCATCACGAACGATCTGGCCAACAAGACTTTCCGTCCGGGCTGGCTGCGTTCCGTGTCCGCAGGCTGGACGCCCTGGGCGCTTGAGTCCTTCCTCGACGAACTGGCTCACCAGACGAAGCAGGACCCACTGGCATTCCGCCTGTCCATGTTCACAGCGACAGGACGGAACGAAGGCTCCGCTCCCAATGCTGTAGGCGGCGCCAAGCGTCAGGCCGCAGCCCTTCAGCGCCTTGCCGACAAGATCAACTATGGCAAGACGCAGCTTCCGGCGGATACCGGCATTGGCATCGCGACCAGCTTCGGACAGGAACGCGGTATGCCGACCTGGACGGCCGGAGCGGCACAGGTCCACGTTGATCGCAAGACCGGCGTCATCACCTGTCAGAAGCTCTGGCTGGTTCTGGATGCTGGCACGATCGTTGATCCGGGTGGTGCACTGGCACAGACCGAGGGTGCAGCTCTTTGGGGCCTGAGCATGGCGCTGTTTGAAGGCACCGAGATCGTCAATGGCACGATCAAGGACAGCAACCTCAACACCTACACGCCGGTCCGTCTTCCGGACGTGCCGGACATGGACATCGAGTTCGTCCAGAACACCGAAAAGCCTACGGGCCTTGGTGAACCGGGGGTGACGGTCGTGGCTCCTGCCATCGGCAATGCCGTGTTCAATGCCATTGGTGTGCGTCTGCGCCATCTGCCAATGCGTCCGGCAGATGTGCTGCGTGAACTGAACGGTCACAACAGCTAAAACCCGGCTTCACCGCCGAAAAAAAGAAACGCCGCGCCCCGGACTGGGACGCGGCGTTTTTTATGGCTGCATCAGCCGTTGCGGTAATAGTAGCTGTAGCCGTTCAGGGCCGGTGCGCCGCCCAGATGAACGTACAGAACCTTTGACCCGTCCAGGAAATATCCCTTCTTCGTCAGATCAATCAGGCCCTGCATGGATTTCCCTTCGTAGACAGGATCCGTCATCATGGCTTCCGTGCGCGCAGCCAGCCGAATGGCTTCGTTCGTTTCCTCGGATGGGACCCCGTAAGCAGGATAGGCGTAGTCCTCGAGGATAACGATCTCATCGTCCCGCACTGTCCGACCAAGCTCTACCAGCTCGGCTGTGCGGTCCACGATCTCCCGCACCTGCTCGCGCGTCTGCTCCGGCGTTCCGGAAGCATCAATACCGATGACCCGATCTGCACGATCCTGCGCGGCAAATCCGACGATCATTCCCGCCTGCGTCGAGCCCGTCACGACACAGACGATAATGTAATCGAACGTGAAGCCGAGTTCCTTTTCCTGCTCCGCGACTTCTTCCGCAAAAGCAGCGTAACCAACGCCGCCATATTGATGAACGGATGCACCAGCCGGAATGGCATAGGGCTTGCCGCCAGCATCCTTCACGGACTGGATGGCATCTTCCCAGTTCTGACGGATACCGATGTCAAAACCATCTTCCACAATGCGGGACTCAGCCCCCATGAGGCGAGTCATGAGGATATTGCCGACACGATCATAAACAGCATCATAATGCGGGACCCATTTCTCCTGCACGACGACGCATTTCATACCCAGCTTGGCCGCTGTCGCTGCGACCATGCGCGTATGATTGGATTGCACACCGCCGATGGAGACCAGCGTATCTGCACCAGAGGCCAAAATATCCGGAACAATATATTCCAGCTTGCGGAGCTTGTTGCCGCCCATCGCCATGCCCGAATTGCAATCTTCACGCTTGGCATAGATCTGCACTTTGCCACCCAGGGCTTCGCTCAGACGTGGAAGATGCTCAATAGCCGTTTTTCCAAAAGTCAGCGGATAGCGCTCAAATTTCTCAAGGTTCACAGACAGCCTCCCAAGGTGTTCACACCCGAAAGCAGTAGTGAAATATTCTTCGAAGGTGCTTTCTAATTCAGGCAATAATTTCTGTATTTTAGTCTTAAAATAGAATTTTAATGGATGTTTCTCTTATCTTTTGAGGAAATAATGAAAGATTCCATCACACCAGATCTGGACGCAATCGACCGGAACATTCTTCGCCTTCTGCAAGGCAACGGGCGCATGTCCAATGCCGAACTGGCCGAGCGTGTGAACGTGAGCGCCGCGACATGTCATCGGCGCACCCAGAGATTGTTTCAGGACGGTTATATCCGTGGCGTTCGCGCCGAGATTGATCCCGTCAAAGTCGGGCTGGGAACGATCGCTCTGGTGGGCGTCGTGCTAGACCGATCCACTCCCGAGAGCTTCGCAGAACTGGAAGAGGCTGTGAAAACCATGCCCATGGTGCTGGACTGTCATCTGGTCGCGGGCGATTTCGATTATCTGCTGAAGATCCGTGTGGAAGACATGGCGGATTTCAATCGGCTTCACGCAGAAAAGCTCATTGCCTTTCCGGGAGTGCGACAGGCACGGACGTTTTTTGTCATCAAGGAAGTCAAGGACAGCGGGCCACTCGCGTTCTAGAATTGCGTTCGCATGGAACGCCCTGTTGCCTCTGTGCAATGATTTCCTTTGCGGTATTGTCACGTCCTTGCCTGCCACCAGCTATGGAACCTCTGCCTATGCCCCTTCACCCCACCGTCCCGAAGCCGGAACGTTTTAGAAAAACGCGGAAGGCCCTGCGCCGCACGCTGGCGCTTGGACTGGTCGCTGGCGGCCTGCTGGCAGCCTCCGCGCAGGCGAAAGCTGACCCCCGCCTTGTCATTTTTGACGATGACGGCTTCAGCATCGCCCAGTGGATGATCATCAAGGCTCCCAACGTCCGCGTGCTTGGCATCACGACTGTCACGGGTGACGTCTGGCAGAAAGAAGCGACGAATGACGCACTCCGTGGCGTGGAAGTGGCAGGCCGGGCAGACATTCCCGTTGTTCCGGGCGCCACCTACCCGTTCCTGAACTCGGAAAAGCTGACGGACCGCTGGGAAGCCCTTTACGGAAAGCTGATCTGGAAAGGGGTGTGGATGAAAAAATGGGTCGAAAAGACCGAGCAGCCCCTTCCCTACTATCATGGCCCGGATGTTGTTCCGGACCTGCCATATGGCAATCCGGTCAAGAAGCCGGAAACCGAGCGCGCAGCTGACTTCCTCATTCGGATGGTCCATCAATACCCAGGACAGGTCAGCATCATTGCAACGGGTCCGATGACCAACATCGCACTGGCCCAAACACTTGATCCGGAATTTGCGAGCCTTGCAAAAGAACTCGTCTACATGGGCGGTGGCCTGAACCCGCGCCAGACACGGCCCGGCGTTGTGGCGCATCAATTCGCGCGCGAATTCCTGAACAGCCCCCGTCGTGAATTTAACTTCCGTCTGGACCCGGAAAGCGCAAGTGCAGCTCTCCGCGCACCGTGGAAGCACATCGTGATGGTTCCGGCCGATCCGTCGACAGATACGGAACTGACGCCGGAATTTCTGAAGAAGCTGGAAGCCACAGGCACGTCCATCGGGCATGTCATGAAGTGGCATCTGAGCGGCTTTCCGCTCTGGGATGAAATTGCAGCATCCGTCTGGCTGGACCCAAGCATCATCACGGAAAAGCAGGATCTGTTCGTGGATGTGAACAGCCAGTTTGGCCCCGGCTATGGAGACGTTGTCTCCTGGACTCCGGGCTATGAGCCAGGGCTGGGCGAGCGCAAGAACGAAGTTGTCCTGCGCATCAATGTTCCGAAACTTGAAAAGCAGATCCTTGATCTGATTGGCAGCCCACAGGCTCCTGTCAGCGGACATCCTCTCCCCTGAAACAAAAAAGCCCCGCTGCCATCCGGCCGCGGGGCTTTTTTCACACGGCGGGAAGAGCGACCTGCTCTTTGGGCCAGCGGCGATGAAGCCAGAGCCATGCTCCCGGCCTTTCGCGGATCCACCGTTCCAGCGTCTCGTTCATGGCGATGCAAATTGACCGGATATCCGCATGACGATCGCCCGTTCGTTCAGCCTGAAGCGGGGCTTCACATACCATACGGAACCGACCGTTCCCCAGCCGCACGATATGGACGGGTATGATGGGCAGATTAAAGCGCAAGGCCAATTGCGCCACCGCTGGCGCCGTCATGGCATCCCGTCCCAGAAACGGAATGGCGAGCCCGTCATTCATTTTCTGATCGACCAGAAAACCCAGTGAGCCACCGCTTTGAAGATGCGTTAAGGCCTGCCGGGCCCCCTTGGGTCCTTTAGGAAACATGGTCCCGGTCGGGCCTAGAGCCTTCTGTCGCATTGTCTGCGTCACAAGATCGATGACCGGATTGGACGAGGCCCGATAAAAACCCGCAACTGGCATACCCAGACTAGTTGCGATGGGCAGAATGAGCTCCCAGTTCCCCAGATGCCCTGAGAAAAACAAAGCCTGTGAGCCGTTCTCCTTCAGGGCATCAATATGCTCTTCACCCTCGATCTCCCATCCCGGTCCCATTTCCGTACGGGTAAAGGATGCAAGATGGGGGAGTTCTGTCACGTTCCGCCCCAAGTTCGTCCATACATCCCGGATAATCTGCTGTCGTTCCGGTAGGGATAAATCAGGAAGAGCGAGTTGAAGGTTCCGATCCGCAATGCGGGTTGCCCGGAGCCTCATTCCGACATTCCGCATCAACCAGCCGCCCGCTGTCGAGGCGTATTGCGGCCCCACACTGCGCAGGAGGCCAATGACGCTCCACAGCGCTGCCGATTGCACATGCTGAGACAGACGGGACAGAACAGGAGCGACTGGTGCCATGCGACGATAGTCGCTTTAAAAGAAAGATAATCAATTCTTGTTTTGTATCTAATTAATACCTGAGTTTCTTAATTTATACTTTATTGGTAATTTTTCAGAAATAATAAAACATATTTGAATTTTTTAATAAATAATAATTCCTGATTTTATTTTTAAACTTCCAGATTTATGCCCTGTGGCAAAGGGCATAAATCTCGGGGACGTCGCTGCGCTCCACGTTCAGGATGACATCTCAACCCTATGGTTTCGCGCGAATGTTTCCAGTGCGTCGAGATAAAGCGCCCGCTCGTCGTCCGAAATCCAGGCCGCCTGAAAGGCATTTCGGCTAATCTGTATGAGTTCGTCTTGTGTCAGGTCCGCTGCACTTTGAGCCTTGGCGAAACTCTCCGTCATATACACGCTCTGCATGTAACCCGGGTCGTCGGAGTTGATGGTGATTTTCAGTCCCGCTGCCAGCATGTCCCGAATATCCTGACGGGACCGCCCCGGCCTGATGACATCGTTCGGAGACGGACACAGCGTGAATGTCACGCCCTTGTCCCGAGCCATCGCAATCAGTTCGGGCTTTTCCAGCACATTCAATCCATGATCGAGGCGCTCGCTGCCCAGATCCTGAAGAGCCTGCCGGATATGCTCATGCGTATTCTGCTGATCGAGATCGCAATGCATGGTCAAGTGAAGGCCCAGCGCTCTTGCGCGGGCGAATGTTTTCGCAAATTTGGCTGGCGGATTACCCTTCTCGTCTGAATCCAGCCCCACACCAATGATGCGGCTCCGACCCGGTCTCTCAAAATAAGGGAGAGCCTGGGTAAAGGTCTCGTCGGCAGAGTCCGCACTCATTTCACGTATGAAGCACATGATGAGGTGAGAGCAGATGCCAAAGTCCTTCTCTGCTTCCTCCTGCGCCGCATTAAAGCCCCGGATGACCGTTCCGAACGCTATCCCGCGACGAGTGTGAAGCTGCGGGTCAAAGAACATCTCAGTATAAAGAACATTCTGCTGCGCGACTTTTTCCAGATAATCATAGCAGAGGTCATAAAAATCCTGCTCGGTCTGCAGAAGCTCGACGCCTTCGTAATACAGCGTCAGAAAAGAGGGCAGATCATGGTAGACGTAACCCTGTCGGATTTCTTCCGCAGAGCTGGACCTGAGAGGATGATTATTCCGTTCAGCCAGCTTGATTTTCAAGTCCGCTTCCAGCGTTCCTTCCAGATGAACATGAAGTTCAGCTTTGGGGAGCTTTTCAAGAAATTCCTGCATGCAGACAACGGACATGACCTGCTTTCCTTATCAGTCGTGATAAGCCCGCATCATGCATGTTTGCTGAAAAATTGAAACGATACCGACATGATATCTTTATTTTGAAACGGCATGGCACGTCACAAGTGCTTTGTCGTCCATCTCACTGGAAAAGAACGCGTCGTTTCCTTTGTTCCACCAGACATACTGAGCCGCAGCATATTTGGCGCCATCCGCAGCAATTACGTTTGAAAACACCTGCGTGTGCCCTTCAATTGGCAGGACAGCCAGACTGATGGCATCTGCATTGATATATTGAACGGCAACGCGTTTTTGCGGCAAGCGCGAGAGAAGCTGCGTGGCTGCATCACCGTTTCCCTGACAGGTATAAAGCACTATCTGGCGGTCAACTGTTGTGGGAGAAGCGAGTTTGATCTGAAAACTAGTGGCCTTTGATGCAAAAGCTGGATTTATCCCCAGACAAAGAACAGCCATTAAACCAAACGAATATTTTCTCATCACTTGACCCTTCCCAGCAGATTGAAGCCTTCAGTATTGCCTGAGACATCTCTTTCAGTCAGATTGAGCCGCCATTCTGTCAGCATGATGACAACTGCCCAAACCAAGGACGGACTGTGAGCTGGTTTTACGAAGAACACGGAAGCCGCAAAGGCCCGCTTTCTGAAGATGGTATGCGTGCCCTCATCTCGACCGGCAGTATTGAGCACTCAACTCTATGCTGGACCGAGGCCTTTGGTGCGGAATGGCATCCGGCCGGCAGTTGCGCGTTTTGGCCGCCGCAGCCCGAAGGGGTCCCGCCTGCTCTGCCCCCCAGCAGGGTCTCGAACCGCTGGGCATGGCTGAGTATTCTTGGGCCCTTCGTCAGCAGTATGATCGTCAATGTTCTGGCCTGGTTCGGTAACATCCCTGACCGCCAGTCCAGCATCATCGCCGTTCTTCTCAGCTTTGCGATCATCTTCACCTCCATGCTGACAGATCGCCGCGCCCTGATTGCTGCAGGCTTCCGTCCCGGCTCTGCATTCTGGATCCTGATCCCGCCACTCTATTTCTGGCGGCGTATCCAGTTTGTCGGTAGAGGAATGCTGCTGTTTTTTCTGTCGCTTCTGGTCTTCCTGTTCCAGTTCGTGCCCTCTTTTTCAGAAAGCTGGCACATCATGCACAACCCGAATGGCCTCTCCAGCTACGTCTCCAAACACTACGATCTCTGATCGCGATACTCAGCAGAAACGGCGATAGAACTGCTCTGTCTTTAAGGCCTGCTCTTCCAGAACATGGAAGGACAGGTCCCATGTTCTGCCCGGCTGCTGCCTCAGGCGCACAAGCCCAGCAGCAAGTGCGTCGATACAATCCGGCTTAACCAGACAGTCCGATACATTTTCGAGAATATCCAGAACACCGCCCGCTGCTGTCGCGCAGACCGGTAATCCTGCCGCCATCGCTTCCAGCAGCACCAGCCCGAACGGCTCCCGTCTGGAGGGCAGAACAAATCCGTCAAACGCACAGAACACGTCCGGCACATCTGACCGGTAACCCGCAAAAATGATGCGATCCCTGTACTCTACGCAGACGTTTTCAAGCCGCGCACGTTCTGGACCGTCCCCAATCAGAACAAGATAAGTGTCGGGTGGCAGAACAGCCTGTCTCCAAGCCTGAAGGAGACAATCAAACAGTTTCTCTTCCACCATTCTTCCAACGGCACAAATTACAAAAGCGTCCGGTGGAAGGCGATGCTCCTGCCGGAAGCCTTCCCGAAGCCTGGTACGCTCCAGATGGCAGAGGACGGAAGGAATGGTCCAGTTTGCAATCACTGCGCTCTGGTTCCGAAAGCCTGCCGGCAGGCTGGCCTGTTGCCACCGGGCAATGCAGATCAGGCCGTCATGCTTTCCATAAGTTCGGGCACGATAAGCATTGTGGAGCGTACCGATGACGGGAGTCTCACCCATCAGTCCCAGAATCTTCAAAACTCCTGCCCGGATCGACGCCTTACCCAGATGAGTATGGATGATATCGAAGGTCTCGTTCCATACCAGCGCCGTCAATGTCGGCAGATATCCTGCGCGATAAGCCCTTACGATACGGACTGAGGGTGAAAAGTGATGCGCAATATCTCCGCCTGTTCGAAGATCAGCGGTATGGCGCTCCAGAAGGACCGTCACGTCATGTGTCAGAGCCTGCTGGTTCGCGAGCTCCGCAACGTGACGCTCAGTACCCGCGAATTCCCGCGTTAGAAGACAGTGAAGGATTCTCACTGCCCGTCTCCTTCAGCGAATACTACCGTTTCCGGCCCAGACGCCTTCAATGATAGGGCCTGTCCGCGAAGACATCCGCTGTCGGGGGGGCTGAGGCTGGCAGGCCACAAAATACAGACCGATCACAAACGTCAGCTGAGACAGCGTCATGAGCTGAGACAGAATCCAGCCAATTCCAACCCCGTCTAGGCTGCGGAAAAGCTGATAGATGAGGAATGCCATAGCGATCATCCGCATGCTCAGCATCATGGGGCGAAGGGGATTCAGCATGTTTGGCCGGATCATCGGGATCGTTTTTTTCATGCCCAGAAAGAATGCAAGGTTCATGAACCAGATCAGCGATGTATCCACCACCCCGCCCATCGTTGCGCCAAACAGCACAATCGGCAGAAGCAGCGCTGCGCCGTTCAGCATTAATGAGCCGAGCTGAAAGCTCATGCCCAACTGCACAACGGGAAGAACTGACGGCAGTCTGTTTGCGACGGGCTGAAAGAGCCGGTCAATCAGCCAGTCATCAAAGCGGACGATAAAATTGGAAGCGGTCATAGTAGTTTTGTTCTTAGCGGCCTCTGATTGACCGCGTCACATGATTTTTTATTCATCCTTCAGCAATCCTCCCTCGGTAGACAGCATCCCTGACAGTCGATTTACTGCTTGGCAGAACATTTTACCCGTAGGAAGTTAATAACCTATGCCCGGTTTCTCCCGCCTGACCCGTGTGACACTGCTCGCAGCCTCCATGCTGGCCCCGCCTCTCCTGACGGGCGCACATGCTGCCCCTGCGGTGCCTCAGGCTGCCACGGCAGCACCGGCCTCCGTCACCCGCGCCACCTTGCCCAATGGCCTGCGTGTCGTGATTGTGCGGGATACTCTGGCACCCGTCGTACAGACGATGCTCAATTATGAAGTGGGCTCCGTCAACGCACCCAAGGGTTTTCCGGGAACGGCACACGCCCTTGAACATATGATGTTCAACGGCTCCGAAACACTCTCCCGGGACCAGCTTTCCACCATCAGCGCTCAGCTCGGCAACAATGATAACGCCGATACGACGTCTGACGTCACGCAATACTATTTCAAGGCCCCTGCTGCGGACCTTGATGTCCTTCTGCGGATCGAAGCCGGTCGTATGCGCGGGCTGAACATCACAGAGAAAGAATGGGCCCATGAAAGAGGCGCCATTGAGCAGGAAGTCTCACGCGACCTGTCGAGCCCCATCTACCGCTATCTCTCTCAGGTGCGTGCCGCACTTTACGCAGGCACACCTTACGAGCATGACGCACTCGGGACGCGTCCCTCTTTCGATGCCACGACTGCCCCGCTGCTGAAGCAGTTCTACAACTCCTGGTATGCTCCCAACAACGCCATCCTCGTCATTACGGGCGATGTGGACCCGCAGGACACCCTGAAGAAAGTTCAGGCAGCCTTTGGCAATATTGCAGCGGCTACACTTCCTGCCCGCGCTGCTGTCACACCCACGCCAGCCAAGGCACAGTCCCTGTCGTTGGATACAGATCTACCCATCGGCCTTGTCACCATGGCCTGGCGGATGCCGGGACAGCGTGACCCGAACTATGCTGCCGTAACACTGCTGGCCGATGCCATTGCCAGCCAGCGCAGTGTGCTTTTCGGTCTGGTGCCGGACGGTAAGGCTCTGGACGCCGGGTTCATGTATGACCCGGATGCGCAGGCTGGCCTCGCTGTCGCCTACGCAGGATTCCCCAAGGGAGCCAACCCGGACGACCTCCGCCGGACGCTTGCGTCTCTTATGGATGGCTTTCGCAAAAACGGAATTCCTGCGGATCTGATCGAAGCCGCCCGTCGCAAAGAGATTGCGTCTCTGGAGTTCAATGCGAATAGCATTTCGGAACTCGCAGAGAACTGGTCCCAGGCTGTCGCCATCCAGCATCTTGAAAGCCCGGATGATATGATCGCGGCCTTCCGGAACGTCACAAAGGCACAAGTGGATGAGCTGGCCAAAACGCTCCTTGATCCACAACACGCCATCAGCGCCACCCTGACGCCGAGTGAAAAGGGCAAAGCCATTGGCGGTAAAGGATTTGGTGGCGCAGAGTCTTTCAACACGCCACCATCAGGCAAAGTCAGCCTCCCCGCATGGGCGGAAGAAGCCCTCGCACGGTTGAGCATTCCGGCCGCCGCACCTCTTCCCAAGGCCTATACGCTTTCGAATGGTCTGCACCTTCTGGTCCAGCCCGAGCATGTCAGCCATACCGTCGAGCTGATCGGCTCCATCCGGCAGAATGCATCCCTGCAGCAGCCTGCTGGCAAGGAAGGCGTCGCGGGCCTGACATCTGACATGTTCCTGTATGGCAGCACCTCCCAGGACCGTCTGGCCCTGGCCAGCGCGCTTGATGACATCTCGGCAGACGAAAGCGCTGGCCCTGGTTTCAGTCTCAGCACACTGACCCAGAATTTCAGCAAGGGTCTGTCCCTGCTGGCAGAGCACGAACTGCACCCTGCCTTCCCGGAAAAGGCCTTCCATGTCACGCAGATGGAAGCCATTCAGGCCCGGGCGGGTGAGCTTCAGTCTCCAACCTACCGCTTTGGCCGTGCCACGCGCCGGGCACTCGTCCCTGCAACTGATCCGACCCTTCGCGAGGCCACTCCAGCTACGTTGAGCAAAATTACACTCGCTGACGTCAAAGCCTATTACACCGCCACATATCGCCCGGACCTGACGACGATTGTGGTTGTCGGGGACATCAGCCCTGAAGATGCTCATGAACAGGTTGAAAAGGCTTTTGGCGGCTGGAAGGCTGAAGGCCCTGCCCCTGTCGTTGATCTACCGTCCATTCCTCTCAGCAAGGCCTCTCAGGCTGTCGTCGCAGATCCAGGACGGTCACAGGATGACGTGAAACTCGTGGAGACCATTGGCATGAAGGTCACGGATCCTGATCGTCATGCTCTGGCTGTCGGAAACGAAATTCTTGGGGATGGGTTCTCTTCCCGCCTGATGCAGGATCTGCGCGTTCGCACAGGCTACGTGTACGGGGCAGGAAGTGCCTTCAGTTACTCCCGGACCCGCGGCTCCTTCGGCATCAGCTTCGGTGCGGACCCGGACAAAGTGAACAAGGCGCGCGCCCTTGCAATCAAGGATGTGCAGGATATGCGCAGCCAGCCTGTCTCTCAGGAAAGTCTGGATCTGGCCAAGGCGTCTCTGCTGCGTCGCCAGCCCATGGCACGCGCCAGCTTTGGCGCTCTAGCTGGCAGCTATCTGGATCTGATTGATCTGGGGCTCCCCCTGAATGCGCCAGCAGAAGCAGCTCAGGCGATTTACGACATGACACCTGCGCAGGTGCAGGCCGCGTTCAGCAAGTGGGTTCGCCCAGATGATCTCGCGCAGATCGTCCTTGGCCCACAGCCGAAGTAAACACTCTAACTTCAGGCCGGGATATCATTTTCCGGCCTGATCCCTTCAACGCCAGACCGTCATCAGAACACCACCTGAGACGATCAGCAGTCCACCAATGCAGACAGGCAAGGTCAGGGTCTGACCAAAAGCAAAATACGCCACGACCTGAGCTGCGATAAAAAACAGTGCGACATACACGCCCATCAATCGTCCGAAGTCCCAGTCGGGAAGATTGACGGTTATTCCGTAAATCAGCAGTACAAGCGCACCAGCTGATATAAAGCCCACACGTCCCAGACCGGCTGTATGCAGGCCAGTTCGTACGAGGGCATCACCGCCGACCTCGAGAAATGCAGCAATCAGCAACAACGCCATAAGCCAGATGGTTTGCATTTCCGAATATCCTTACAAAAAAGCCGGGCACAACAGCCCGGCTTTTAATAAAATCACAAATTCCAGTCGCTTTTCAGCCAAGGAAGCCCTCAGCCTGAAGAACCGACAGGGCCTGCTGGATACGGTGCTTGTAAAGATGCTGCTCCATCGTTCTGGCCTGTGCCTTACGGCTCATAGCCAGACGGGCTTCATCGTCTCCGATGTACTTCTCCACAAGCCGCTCAAAATCGATCCGGTTTGAGAAGACCGGAATTTCGTCTGCATTATAATACCGACGAAGCTCATGCGTATCTTCATGAAAGACCTGGAACGCGCCTGCCAGAGCAGCCTCGAACGTCCGGGGACCAGGCGTGGAAGGAGCAATCACAAACCGCTTGTTCTCAAAGTGAAGTGAACGGCCAAGGTTCAACACCAGCTTGGAACGGCGATACAGCTCTACCAGCTGGGATTTTTCAATACGGGCATCCGAAAAGCCAATGCCCAGTTCGCCCCAGCCAGGACCAACAATCTTGATGTTCAGGTTTCGCAGAACCGGAAGCAGATTGCGGACAATGTCCTTACGGCTCGTGAACGCCACACCACAGAACAGAACATCGATCGTCTTTTCGACATTCTCTTCAATTGGCATGTAATGCAGACTCGGGCTTGCAGCCAGCGGCAGGTGGAACACCAGATCACGCTGATAGAAGTTATGGCCCCAGCGATCACAGGAGAAAACGACATCGAAGTCATCGGCGATGCGATAGTTCGCATCCTGTTCATAGGGATCTTCTGTGGCCCAGAAAACCGTGACAGCGCCAATCTTCTTGGCCTCACGGCAGACCTCACCAAAATAGGTGCTTTCCGGCAGATATGACCCGATGGCGAAAACAATCGTTGGCTTCAGGATCTTGATGGACGCTGCTGCCGCAGAAATGTGAACAGCCGTAACGTTCTCTTCGCCAAAGCACTCACCCCATCCATCCATGATCGATTCACGGATCTGGGCATTGGCCTGACTTTCATAGCGGCCGCCACTGCACACCAGAACACGTCCGGTCAGGCCAGACACTTTCCGCTCCGTTTCAGAGGAACGATCTTTCACTTCTGTCGACATAGCCTCACCTGTTTCCTTAAACTTCATGCCCCGGGTGCGTGGCGTCTTCAAGCTATACACGCCTCAAGGATCTTGGACAGATCCTGTCGGAACCGCGCTGGTGCGCAATCCCGCTCCACCGCCTTCAGCGCTTCACTTCTCAGTCGGGCCCAGAGTGTGCTGTCCTGATAAAGACGGGCGACATCAGACGCAAATTCTTTGGCATCATCCGCAGGCGCAGACAGCAATTCAACATCGTCTGTCCAACCCACCTGCCCCGCCAGCAAAGTCGTTACAACCATCGGCACGCCAAATGCGGCAGCTTCCTGCACTTTAAACGGTAAGCCACCGGCAAACCGCGTAGGCGCAACGAAGACGCGGTGCCTGTTGAACAGCGGTGCAAGATCATGCACCGGACCAACAATATCCACACGAGGGTGCCGCGCAAACGCACTCACATCCACCGAGGGATGAATGAAGCCCGCAATCGTGAATCGAACGTCTGACGGCACAAGATCATCCAGTGCAGGGAGAACCTCCCCTACAAACCACTCCAGACTGTCATGATTCGGCGCACCTTCATCATGCAACGCACCGAGGAAAAGAATATCTCGCCGGGCGTCGAATGTGGCCTTCGTCGGACGGGTCCGCATTTCATGTCCCAGAACGGAGACATTTTCGTACCCGGCGCGACGCACCAGATCTGCATCCTGCTCAGTGACCGCAACGATCTGCTGGCAGTAATGAGCGCATTCCAGTTCCCGACGTAGCATCTCATCAAAGCTCAATGCCGGCTTCGGCAGATTGAGCACCTTGATGCGCTCCAGCGTGCGTGGCGTAGAAATCACTTCCGTATCCAGCACCGCACCCGCTGTCGGCAGATAGCGGCTGGCCTCGTTCATGATAGGCAGGAGGCGCGCCATGTTGTGCGTGCGGCCAACCCATACCAGATCGTAATATCCGGCACGCGCCTGAATAAAATCCGGGAAGGTAGAAAGATGCTGATCCGCGATCAGCTCTACCGTCTCCGGGAAATCTCCAAACAGGTCCAGTTCACTCTGGTCCCTTGGAAGGAGGGGAAACACGGTGACCTGATATCCCAGCCCCGCCATAGCCCGCACCACGTCATTGGAACGGACGTACCCTGAACCCAGACGCCTAAGAGGAAGGCGATCTTCAATGAACAGGATATGCTTGCGATCTGAACGACGCTCCCGCGCCTGCACAGCATTTCGAATATGAGCCGGCTGCTGATGCCGTAGAAAATCCTGATGTGCACGCGAAAAAATGCGCAGATTGGCGTGGATCAGCGTCTGAGATCCTACAGAGCCGGAACTGCCGTACTCAAGGTGCTCCACCACGACATTAGGATCATAAACAATCCGCGCGCCCATTTTGAGAATGCGGACACACAGATCCGTATCTTCAAAATAAGCAGGACGGTACCGCAGGTCGTAGCCACCCAATTGAATCAGAATGGACGACCGCACCATCAGAAATGCTGCCGAACAGTAATCTACGTCCCGGACAAAGTTTGCTTCAGGAAGGTTCGGACTGTCTTCCCGGCGATATCCATAAGTTGCGCCATCACGCCAGATGATGGAGCCTGCTTCCTGCAAGCGCATATTCGAACGAATGAGCTTGGCACCAACCGCACCAATGTCATCACTTGAACGCAGACGCTGCAAAGCGTGTGCAACACTGTTTGGATAGAGCCGTAGATCGTTGTTCAGATAAAGAACAAACGGCGCATCGACTTCTGCAAGACCAATATTGCAGCCTTCCAGATATCCAATGTTATATCTGAAGCGCAGGATTTTAGCGCCATGAACCATTTCGTCGAGACGACGTGTCTGATCGTGTGAACCAGAGTCCACGACAATAAGCTGGATGGCCCCGGAGTAATTTGCGCGCAATGACGCCAGAGCCTGCATTGTCAGCGCAATCCGGTCATAGACCACGACAATGACACTGAGTTCCGGAACGCCCACGACGGTGAAATCCAGCGGATGGCGAGCCAATGCCGGCAGAAGCGCTTCTGCTTCGCGCTCGAACACCTGCCTTGACTGGCTTTCTTCAATCTCAGGGGTTTCGACCAGCGAAGCACGCTGCCCCTCACCCATTCTGGCCGCAACCAGATGAGCAAAAGGGCTGTCATAAAGATGGTTCCGCACATCGTTACGGACCTGCGGACGGCTCAGATGAGCGGCGAGATCTACATCGGCTTCAGGCGCACGCCCCTCATGTGCCCCGAACAGCAAAAAATGCTCATAGCCATTGCGGAAAGAGCCCATGTCCAGACAGGCGACCACATCTGGATGAGTGTCTGCATAGAAGCGCTCGGAGAACATTTCCTGCGGATCAAAGAGCCGCGGCGTTTCGTTGGTGAGATAATGATGAAGCGCGCTGCTATAGCGCCCTTCAGCAATATCGCGCCGAACGTCCGGATAGCGCTCCAGATACCAGACCGGATCAAAATACCAGGAGACACGCCCCGCATCCGCGATATCAGACGGGAGGCTGAGCCACGATGCAAACAGGCCAATCCGGCTGTCAAAATAATCAGGATAACGTAAAGCAAGCCGGCGACAGAGTTCATCGTCAAAAAAACGATGCCCGCTGTAATAGCGCGCTTCGCCAACTTCAAGATAATGATCATAGCCGTTGGAGAACCCCTGCTCCTGCAAGGAGCGTCGGGTCAGTTCCGGATAACGGCGAAGATAATCGACTTCGTCAAACAGCCAGTGTGCCGAATGACCATGATAGCCCTCGGCACAATAGTGCTCAAACCCTGACCGGTATTTTTCCTGGATCAGGTCCCGGCGGACATCCGCATAGGTTTCCCGATACCAGATCTCGTCGAAATACCGGTTAGGAGAATGGCCGTAGCGCTGGCCCGTCTCAAGATAAAACGCATGAAGATCCTGATGGCCTTCATCGCGCATCCAGTCCCCAACCTCCGGATAGCGCAGCAGATACCACTGCGCATCAAACTGGCGCCAGCGAGGCTCGCGCGCAGCGGGAGAAGACTCAGGAACCGGATCGGACATGAAAAACTGACCCCCAGGTTCAGGCTATGGCTTTCTCATTCAGAAGCCGCTCCGAACGCTCAGCCTGTTCCGGTGTCAGACCTTCACGGCCTGTCGATACAATCCGTCCACCATCAAACGTCGCGACCAGATCCGTAATATGCGTTCCGAAAACGTCCCCGGTCACATTGATCAGCGCGACCCGATAGACGCCATCCATCGGGCGAGCATAACCCTGCGTCGGGCTTAGTGTACCCGAAAAACCTGCGCAGAGCGGAGCATCACGATGCACGCCTGCCACGTCCTGACGCGCAATACGGTCTGTCGCGAACAACGTCACTTCGTCACGCTCCGTCTGAATCAGGCCAACATAAATTTGCCCTGCGCGAGACAGACTCTTCAGGAAAGCCCAGCCGCGAACATAGATGCTTCCAAAAGGCTCAATCTCTTGAACCGGCTCTCCAATGACGCCCGTGAATTCGTCAATAAAGTTTTCCAGCATGCCACTGCCATACGGATGCAGTTCATTCTTCTGGAAACCAGACAGCTTGATACCGCGAAGCAGTCCATCGCTATGGGAAACACGATTGAAGTCAGAAAGGATCACGTCGTTCGAGGGAGCTGAGCGATGAATCGCGTCAATCTTGCCGCCCTCAACTTCGATCTGAATAGACGTCAGTTGGAAAGCTGCCTGACCGTTGATGACATTGATCAGACCAACACGGAAACGACCTTCACACCATTTTCCACGCAGGGCTGTCTTACCAGAGAACCCTGAACGACGCGGAGATCCGTTGAACATTTCAACAATGTCACCACGAATTTCACGTTCGCATTCAAGGAAAATCAACGGACTGTCTGCGCCTTCTTCAATCAGCACAGTCAGCATACGCCCTGCTGTGCTGACACCTGGAAGCAGGAACCAGCCACGGATATGGAACTCATTGGCGCCCTTGAAATCTTCGTCTTCGTTCGTGGCAAAGACATGATGACAAACGTCGTCAATGTAGCATTCAGCGCCCTGGATGGAGAACCAGTCCGATACGGGAATGGGGAGCTCGACAGAGAGATCGCGCGTGGTCGGCGGGTCAAAAATATGACGTGGCGGAGCCTGATGACGCCATGATGCGTGCGGCAGAAGATGCACCTGCCCTGCATCCAGGCGAAGATCTGCAACACCCATCGGACGACGTGGCACGACATCCTGATAAAGTTTCAGCAAGCCGTCCGCATAGTCACGGGCATGCGTCCAAAGATGCGGGCCAATGTTTGCCATAATCTTTTTACGGACAGGCTCGGAAGAACGCAGAAGTTCGAGACGTTCCAGAACCATGCTTGGGCGATTGATGGGGACCTTGAAACCGTTGACGCCGTCTTCAACACGATCCCCCAGAGCGCCCACATCGGTCACAATGGGGATCAGACCGTTCTGCCAGGCCTCAGACAAGGAAATGCAGTAAGTCTCCGGCCAGATCGACAGGTTGAGCGCGACATCAGCCTTTTTCAGAGCCTCGATGTCACCCATGTCATAACGGCCATAGAGCTTCACATTCGAGCGGCTGCTTGCGTTCAGAACAGCTTCATACTCGGGGTGCACATAACCGAAGATGTGGAAGACAAAATGATCCGGATGAGCGATCTCGATCAGGCTCAGGATCGTATCTGCACCCTTGGTTCTCAGGAAGTTACCGACAATCGCAACGTTCAACGGCGCGTCACCCAACGGAGCATAGCTCTTCGGCTTGACGGGCACAGTGTTCTCAGGGCTCGGGATGCCCGTGATCAGACTGATTTTCTCGTTGAGGATCGGATAGATCTCATGCGTCAGATCACGAGAGTGCTGTGTCCCAAACATGATGGCATCAACAGAGTGAAGCATCTTGGCGACAAAGGCCCGACGCGTCTGTTCACCACCATGATCAACATTCTCAGAAGCCTTCAGCGTGATATCTGCCGACAGGACTGACCGAACCTCATCTTCCACATAACGCAGTTCGTGGTTCAGCAGGTTGTAACGAGCCGAGACCAGCCAGAAGTCATGCGCGGAGAAAACCACGCCCACACCATTGGCTTTGGCGATGATGGGCAATGAAAGTGCGTGATGTCCAAGATGCTGAAAATGGACGATGTCCATGTTGTACTGACTGATTACGCTCGAAAACGCCATTTCTTCAGGCGCATCGCACATCGCGTCCTGCCAGCCCACTTCCGGCACGTCAAAGCGTTCGAGTTCCTGCCCACTCGCAGTCGTCAGACGGCAGAACGTGCCACGACGCAACCAGTAGAAAAACTCAACGTCGCGTCCAAGCAGGGAACAAAGTGCCTGCTGGTAAACTTCAACACCGCCCCACGCCTGCTCATGAATTGTGGAATGCGTGCACATCAGCACCCGCAGACGACGGCGACGCTCGACCGGCACGATGTCGGCGGCTTTGCGGCGGCCAAAATCAGCCCCCGTAATATCACGCATTTTCTCGAGACGATGCTCGTACAGATGATGCGCCAGTACTGACTTCTGGGACGCCTGCGCCGCTTTACGGCGTGTGTTCTTGTTGTTCAGGATACGGGCAACGGCATCCACGACGCCATCAGGATCACGCGCAAGGCTGATTCCTTCGACCGTATCGAAATGCTCGCTGCCCATGCTTTCCGGCGCTTCGACAACCTGTGCCGTACCGCCCAGAGCAAGTTCGAAAAAGCGTGGCCCCGGAGCTGTGGCCTGGCTGACGTCGCCATGACTGGCGTAATCACGGAACATCGTCAAAGTGACAGCGCTGACATTCGCGAAGTCAATAAACGCTTCGTGGCTGATCGGGCGCTGGATCGCAAGAGCTGCAAGATCTGCGGGGAGCGGCGGCAGATATTCGTTACCAGGACAAACAAGCTTCAGCTTGGCATCCGGGAAGGCAGCAATCACGCGTCGCAGGGTTTGGACGCGGTTCGGCCACATCGTGCCAGCAAAAAAGATATCATATTCCAGCTCAGCAGCCGGAAGAACCTTACGCTCATGAATGGAGCGGCTCGCTGCCAGAGGCAGGTAGTGCCCCTTGCCGTGGTAGTATTCGGCGCAGGACGGATCGTTCGTAAAGACGAAATCAAAAAGACCGGCATTTTCAACATTGAAGTCCCGCATGAACGGGTCTTCAAACGTCCAGAGAATCAAGGTCTTGAATGCAGGTCGAACGCGACGGATCAGTGGAAGATTAATCCGCTGCGCGTCCAGGCAGATCAGAACATCATGTTCACCAGAAGCAGCAATACTGCCCAGGGACATATTGTCAGCGACAACAACCTGGTCATTACCAAATAGAGATCGCGCCGCCCGTTCAACCGCCAGCGTAAGGTAGGAATTGGGATTGTGGGTATAATTTGTGTTGTAAATAACCGCCATCAATCTCCTGAGCGCAAAGCGCCCACTCCCATCTCAAACCGACGCAATCAGTCTTCCGGGCAAGAGACCACAAGACCGCTGCCATCACGATACTCAATTCTTACCTGAAGGTTTACAGCAACAAAAGCCCCTGACAAGAAAGAAGATCATTACATCTCAAATACAAAAAAGGGCCGCTTGCGCGGCCCTTTTCTAAAATCATGACAACATAGAGTTATCTGATTTTCAGTCTCTTCAGACGTCTGTAGTACGACGACGGATTGCCGCACCCAGAATGTCACCCAGGGAAGCGCCCGAGTCAGAAGAACCGTATTCGCTGATCGCAGCCTTGTCTTCCTCGACCTCACGGCCGCGGATCGTCAGCGCGAGCTTGCGGGAAGCACGGTCAACGGAAACAATCTTCGCATCGACCTTTTCGCCAACTGCGAAACGCTCCGGACGCTGCTCAGCCTTGTCACGAGCCAGCTCTGCACGACGGATGAAGCCGGTCAGCAGATCGTCGACCTTCACTTCGATACCGTTTGCCTGAACTGCCGTCACGACGCAGGTCACAACAGCACCCTTCTGGATGCGGGACAGGGTGTCGGCTGCCGGATCTTCCTGAAGCTGCTTGATGCCCAGGGAGATACGCTCCTTCTCAGGATCCACGTCGAGGACCTTGGCCTTAACGACCTGACCCTTCTCGTAGTTCGCCATAGCTGCTTCGCCAGCTTCGTCCCAGGACAGGTCGGACATGTGAACCATGCCGTCGATGTCTGCGGAGAGGCCAATGAACAGACCGAACTCGGTGATGTTGCGGATTTCGCCTTCGATGACAGAGCCAACCTTGTGCTCTTCTTCGAACTGCTCCCAAGGGTTGCGCTGAACCTGCTTGAGACCAAGCGAAATACGACGCTTGGAGCTGTCCACGTCCAGAACCATGACGTCGACTTCCTGGGAAGTAGCGACGATCTTGCCTGGATGGACGTTCTTCTTCGTCCAGGACATTTCGGAAACGTGCACCAGACCTTCGACGCCCGGCTCCAGCTCGACGAATGCACCGTAGTCGGTGATGTTCGTGACGCGACCCGTGAAACGGGCGCCAGCTGGGTACTTGATGGCGACGTTTTCCCACGGATCAGCTTCAAGCTGCTTCATGCCGAGGGAGATACGCTGCGTGTCCGGGTTGAAGCGGATGACCTGCACGCGAACCGGCTGACCGATCTGCAGAGCTTCGGACGGGTGGTTGATGCGCTTCCATGCGATGTCGGTGACATGCAGGAGGCCGTCAACGCCGCCGAGGTCAACGAACGCACCGTAGTCGGTGATGTTCTTGACGACGCCGTCAAGGATCATGCCTTCCTTCAGGCCCTGGATCAGCTCGGAGCGCTGCTCTGCACGGGTCTCTTCAAGAACGGCACGACGGGACACAACGATGTTGCCACGTGCGCGATCCATCTTCAGGATCTGGAACGGCTGCGGCTGACCCATCAGCGGGCCGACGTCACGAACCGGACGGATATCAACCTGGCTGCCCGGAAGGAACGCCATTGCGCCGCCCAGATCAACCGTGAAGCCACCCTTGACGCGACCATAGATCGTGCCGTTGACGCGCTGGTTGTTGCCGAATGCACGCTCCAGAGCGGTCCATGCTTCTTCACGACGAGCCTTCTCGCGGGAAAGAACGATGGAACCGTCACGGTCTTCGTAACGCTCGACATACAGCTCGACAACGTCGCCCGGCTTTACGTCCGGAGCAGCGCCTGGCGGGCCGAATTCCTTAAGGGAAACGCGACCTTCGCTCTTGAGACCAACATCAACGATAGCGAATTCGTCGGTCAGACGGATCACGCGGCCAGTGACGACGGAGCCGTCAAAACCGGTGTCGCGGCCCAGGGTCTCTTCGAGGAGGGCTGCAAAATCTTCCATGCCGTGAGCGGCAGGGGCCTGTGTGGCTGAAGCCATGTAAATACAATATTCCCGGATTTTCGGCCTGAAACCGATCATCCACGTCTGCGCCACGCGGATCGAAATCTGGCATGACGACTCCCCGCTGCCTCAAAAGGTCAGACCGGGTCCGTTAAATTATGGCCCGCACGCAAAACGCATGACGGACGACACTTCCCCCCTTCGGGCAAGGTGCTAACCCGCAACAACACCTTCCACAGGCGCTCTGTCAATAAAAAAACAGGTGTCAGACGGGCAGATACCGCAACTCAGATCCGAGTTATGCGCCGCCTGATTTCTTCATGCGCCTTTTCAAGCACTTGTTCTGCAGAAAGTTCATCTGTCTCAATCAGAAGCGCATCTGCGGCCTGCACCAGAGGGGCAGTATCCCGAGAAGAATCCCGCGAGTCACGCGCAATGATCTCAGCGACTGCAGCGTCCAGTTCCGCCTCTGTGATTGCTGCGTCCCCATGCACTTGGCGATGGCGGCGAAGGGCCCGCGCCCTTGGGGAGGCCGTGATGAAAAACTTTACGTCCGCATCCGGGAAAACAACTGTGCCGATATCCCGCCCGTCAACAACGGCCCCTGTCTGGGCGGCGAACACACGTTGACGCTCCAGAAGAGCTTCACGCACAGCAGGCTGGCTAGCTACGAGTGAGGCGCCGCGGTCGATTTCCGGAACGCGCAGATCGCTTCTCCGCAGATCCTCCTGCTCAAGCGCTCCCGCCTGTGCAGAAGCATCTCCCGCGGGGTCAAAACCGGCATCAATCATGCGCCTTGCAACCGCACGATACAGGAGACCCGTATCCAGATAGGGCAAGGACAGCCGGGAGGCGAGCGCCTTGGCCAGCGTCCCCTTTCCGGCAGCTGCTGGCCCATCAACGGCAATGACGAGCGGACGGCTCATGCCCGGATATCCGCACCCAGACCATTCATGAGGTCAACGAAACCGGGAAAGCTGGTTTCAATGAAGGCCGTATCATCAATATGAACTGGCTTTTGCGCCGCCAAACCAAACACGATCCCACTCATGGCCAAGCGATGATCCATGTGTGTTGTCACGCTTCCGCCACCCAGTGGGCCCTGAAAACCACGGACAATCAGGTCATCGCCAACCACTTCGGTGTCGGCACCATTCACATTGAGCAGGGAAACCGTAGCAGCCAGACGGTCACTTTCCTTCACCCGAAGTTCTTCCAGACCACGCAGGCGGGAGGAACCTTCCGCAAAAGCGCAGGCAACGGCCAGAACGGGGTATTCGTCAATCATGGACGGTGCGCGCTCTGGCGGAACATCCACACCTTTCAGCTTGCTGTATCGTGCGCGAAGGTCACCCACAGGCTCCCCGCCCTCAATGCGCTCGTTTTCAATGGTCAGATCAGCACCCATTTCGAGCAGGGTAGTGAACAGACCCGTCCGAAGCGGGTTCAAACCAACATTCTCAATCAGCAGATCGGAACCAGGAACCAGCAGCGCAGCCACAAGCGGGAATGCAGAAGACGACGGATCACCCGGAACTGTCACGTCCCGTGCGGTGAGCTTCACCGGTCCGGTCAGCTCGATTCGGCGTCCACCAGCATCCAGAACGGAAACATCAACATCCACGCCAAAATGACGGAGCATATTTTCCGTATGATCGCGGGTGGCGACAGGCTCTTCCACAACCGTCCGGCCAACAGCATTCAGCCCGGCCAGAAGAACTGCTGACTTCACCTGCGCAGAAGCAACCGGCAGACGATATTCAAGCGGTGTCGCCTGACCATTGCCACGCACGGCCATCGGCAAACGGCCGCCCTCACGGGACAAAAACTCGGAACCGTTCTTCGAAAGCGGGTCCATCACACGACGCATTGGACGGGAGCGCAGGGAAGCATCCCCGGTCATGACGCTGTTCATCTGGTGGGAAGAAAGAATACCGGACAGGAGCCGTGCTGCTGTCCCGGAATTCCCCATATCCAGCACATCTGCCGGCTCCGTCAGCTCACCGACGCCACGGCCGTCGATGGTCCAGACGGCGCCGTCACGCGTGATCGTCGCACCCAGCGCGCGCATGGCGTCTGCAGTGCGCAGAACGTCTTCACCCTCCAGAAGGCCGTAAACCTTCGTACGGCCATGTGCGAGGGAGGCCAGCATCAGCGAACGATGGCTGATGGATTTGTCACCCGGTACGAGGGTACGGCCGGAAAGTCCCTTCGGGGACGCGGAAACTGTCAGAGGTCGCGCTTGCATGTGCACTTTCATGCGAGGGTCATTCCTGTGTGTCAATCACCCTGAAATACGTCCCCTCATGCAGATTTCGGGACACTTGGAGTTTGACATGGCGGAAACAAGCTGGCATGGCCGCGTTCCTTATCCGAGGCATTGGCAGGCTTGCGCAACATGGCAAAACCCGAACTCGGTCTAAAACGGACGTGCGTTGAGTGCGGCGCCCGCTTCTATGACCTGAACCGCGTCCCTACGGTGTGCCCGAAATGTGGCACCACCCAGCCGAACGATATCGGCCGTCTCAAGCGTAGCGAAGGACCGCTGCCTGAGGAGAAAGATCCGAACGCTCCGAAGGACGAGAACGAGGATGATGTAGACGTCGATCTGGACACGGACGATGATGCAGATGACGATGTCATCGCAGCAGACGACGATCTGGATGATGACGATGATCTCTCGAACGACATCGAAGTTTCGACTGACAAGGACGACCGCGACGACCACTAAGGTCGTCCGTGCTCTTTCCTTTGCAGCAGTATTGAGCGGCTGTGCCGGTCCGGGAGACGCCTTGTCCCCGGATGGCGCAGCCGTTCGTGCATTAAAGGACCGTCTGGAGCGTCATCCCAGCGCAACAGCAGTTCTTCAGGAGCATTGCTCCGTTCCCATTCGCGTCGTGCGCCTCTCCGTTGGAGAACAGCCTTCACAGGAAACCCTGCGTCTTCTGGAGGTCTCAGACCCTCGGCAGGTTCGCACACGTCACGTTCAGCTGCTGTGTGGGGATGTTCCGCTCTCTGATGCCTGGAACTGGTATGTGCCGGAACGCCTGACAGATGACATGAACCATCTGCTGGAAACGACAGATACGCCTTTCGGCAAAGCTGTCTCGAAGACGAATTTTCATCGCCAGCGACTCGAAACACGTTTTCCAAATAACGCCACAGGAATCGTGCTCGAAAACCGTGCAGTACTCAGACGTGCTTCAGACAACGCACCAATTTCTCTGGTTGTGGAAGATTATCTACCTGGTGCGCTGAAACCTCAGCCCTGATTTATCGCGCAGGCGACCAATTCAGGTGTTGCCCGCCATCCATGGCCAGCATCTGCCCCGTGACGGACGGGAGAGAAAATAGCGCGAGCGCGGCTTCAGCGATTTCTTCGGGAGACGACCCACGCTTCAGAGGCGTTTGCGCGCACATCTTGTCAAAATGCTCCTGAGACTGTCGGCCTACTGTTGGCAGAACAGGCCCTGGGCCAATGGCATTAACGCGAATACGCGGCGCCAGTGCCAGCGCAAGCGTTTGAGTTAGCGTCCACAAGCCTGCTCGGGACACGGTATAGCTGATAAAATGTGGCGTCAGATTCCACACGCGCTGATCCAGCATATTCAAAATCAGCCCTTCAGCCTCTGCCGGCAGGGCTGCTGCCATCGCCTGAGACAGGACGAACGGGGCCCTCAGATTCGGCTCAAGATGCTGGTCCCAGCTTTCGCGAGTTACAGTCTCGACTTCATCACGAATGAACGCTGAAGCGTTGTTGATGAGCACACCGATCGGACCAAGCTGCTGAACTGCTTCAGCAGCCAGCCTGTTCACATCCGCTTCACACGACAGATCTGCGCCAATTACACATCCGCGGCCGCCAATGTGATCGAGCAGATCCAGCGCTTCTGTTTTGCTGTCGCGATAATGAATGGCGACAGAAAAACCCTGCCCGGTCAGCATTTCAACCAGCGCCCGACCAATCCGACGCGCGCCACCGGTCACAATCGCCGTACGGGGGACCAGAGCGGAAATCATAATGCGCGTCGTGCAATCAGGGCGGCAGCCAACGTGCCATCATCGAGCACATCCAGAGCGCCCCCCATAGGAACACCATGTCCGACACGGCTGACGACCACGCCCGTTGATGCCAGTTTTTCCTGAAGCCAGTGCGCTGTGGTGGCCCCCTCAACTGTCGCGCCAAGAGCGAGGATGACCTCTCTCACGCCACCTTCGGCAATACGGTCCAGCAGAGAAGAGACATTCAGATCTTCGGGCCCGAGACCGGCAAGCGCCGATAACGTCCCGCCCAGAACCTGATAGACCCCGCGATGTACGCCAGCACGTTCCAGTGCCCACAGATCGCCCACAGTTTCGACCACACACACCAGGCCGCCGTCACGGGTTGCATCCGTACAGATGTGGCAGGGATCAATGGTGTCGAGATTGCCACAAAGGGAACATGTGCGGACACTTGTGGCAGCCCGTTCCATGAGATGCGCCAAAGGCAACATCCGCGCCTCTGGCTGCCGCAGCAAACTGAGCGCAGCGCGACGGGCTGACCTAGGGCCAAGCCCTGGCAGGCGAGACAGCATGGAAATCAGCTGCTCGATGTCATTGCTGATCATCATGATGTGACGCCCGCAGAAAGACTGTTCAGATCAGAACGGAAGCTTCAGACCCGGCGGCAGATCCAGACCGCCCGTAACGTCGCGCATGGCTTCAGAGCTGGCCGCTTCAGCCTTGTTCTTGGCATCCGTATAGGCTGCCACGATCAGGTCCTGCAGCATTTCCATTTCATTCGGATCGGCCAGCTTCGGATCAATTTTCAGACCCCGCATTTCGCCTTTACCCGTAAGATGAAGCGTCACGAGACCAGCGCCAGCCGAACCATCTACCGTCAGATTTGCCAGATTTTTCTGGGCCTCTTCCATTTTGGACTGCATCTGGCTGGCCTGCTTCATCAGTCCTGCAAGGTTCTTCATAACGTCTCCTAGTCTTTCAGTTCAGATCATCTTCATCAAGGAAATCAGCGTCCAGAGGCGCGAATTCCAGATCCGGAGGAGAGTCCTCCGTCAATGGTGCGGTTATTTCGGGTGGAAGACCGTATTCATCAAGAGAGTGGTCTTGCACATCGCCGATTTTCGCACCGGGGAAAGCATCAAGAATGGCTTGGACCAACGGGTGCGCCTCAACCATTGCACGGTTGATGGCCACTACCTCCGCACCCTGTTCGTCCAGGGTTGGCTCACCTTCGGCTGTGGAAAGACTGATGCGCCACTGGCCGGGAAACATCTCTTCAAGAAAATTCTGAAGGAGACGGTCCGCCTTGGTGTGCGGGTCTTCCAGGCGAACCTGCACATCGGGGGGTGAAAAACGTACCAGATGCACCGACGAGCGCAGAACCCCATGCAACTGCGGCTGCTTGTCCCACACCAGAGCGACCATCTCGCGCCATGTTCGCGGCGGGGGCGGAGGAAGTTCGGGTTCCGGCGCCAGCTCAGGGGCAGCCTCCGCATAACCCGGCTCAATAATTTCGCCGCCATTGGCCACCAGACGAACATGCGCACGAGGGCCACCCGTGTCAGTGGACGATACGGACGTCGACAGCACAGGCGCAGTCTGCGATCCAGACGACATCTCTCCGGACGGAGCTGCTCCACCCGAAGGGCCTGATGGCAAGGAGAGATCGACCCCGCCTTCAGTCAACTGACGGATCAGACGGTCAGGCGTCGGTAGAAGGCTGGCGTGGCACAGTCGAATCAGGACCATTTCAGCCGCCTGACGACGATCCGGCGCGGATTCGACTTCGTTCACACCCTTCAGAAGAATCTGCCAGGCGCGTCCCAAACTGCTGGTTGAGAGCCTGTCTGCCAGCACGCCACCACGCAGTCTTTCGGCTTCTGGAAGGTCCCGGCTTTCACGAAGACCTGGCATCGCCTTGAGACGGGAAACAAGATGCAGAAGATCCAGAAGATCCGTCAGGAGAACGCCGAGATCAGCACCTCGCGCATAGGCCTGATCGGTAAGGTCCAAGGCCTCTGCTGCCTTGCCAGCCATAAGGGCATCAAGCAAATCAAAGACCAGTCCACGATCTGCCAGACCCAGCATGTCTGACACGGCATCGGCGTCGCTCGCACCCTGTGCAATCGCCTGATCCAGCAGAGATAGTCCGTCACGGACCGAGCCATCAGCTGCACGGGCAATGAGCGCCAAAGCGTCTTCGGAAAGAGTGGCTCCTTCCTTTTCGGCAATACGCCCAAAATGTTCGGTCAGCAGCGCCTGAGGCACGCGCCGGAGGTCAAACCGCTGACAGCGGGACAGCACCGTCACCGGTACTTTCCGCAACTCCGTCGTGGCAAAAATGAACGTAACCTGTGACGGAGGTTCTTCCAGCGTTTTCAACAGGGCATTGAACGCATTGCGAGACAGCATGTGCACTTCATCGATGATGAAGACTTTCATGCGCGCCTGCATCGGGCGGAAACGGGTCGCCTCAATGATTTCACGCACATCATCAACGCCCGTGCGAGACGCTGCATCCATTTCCAGAACGTCCGGATGCCGGTCCGCGAGGATGGCGGTGCAGTTTGCACAGACGCCACACGGCTCCGCGGTCGGTCCACCCTTCCCGTCTGGCCCAATGCAGTTCAAGGCGCGTGCGATAATCCGGGCGGTCGTGGTTTTCCCCACACCGCGCACACCCGTCAGCATGAAGGCATGCGCCACACGCTTCAGCTCAAACGCCCGACGCAGGATTCGTACCAGCGAGTCCTGACCAATCAGGTCATCGAGTGTCTGGGGGCGATATTTTCGGGCAAGGACACGATAAGGCGTGCTTTTTTCTGCCTGAACAGGAACTGGAACCTGCTCGGCCGGGGCTTCACCAAAGAAGCCACCACCGCTCTCGGGCGGCAGGGGAAGATCGTCGATATCGTCAGTCATGAAACTGGAAAGCCGTCAGAGCGGGGAATGAGACCGCACTCTGTCGGTCTTGCACCGGGGCGCCTAGCAGTAAAACTGCCGCGCCTACAGGCTGCACTAGGTAGGAGGCCGGACATTTAACCCGGATAAAACTCACTGCGGCTGCTTCCTTCCGGACCTGACCGGGTTGGCAAGGTATCCGTCCAAAGCCGACCTCCCGGCGCTCTCCTAACACAGAGATAGGGGTGTCTGACAACCCCCTATCATTCACCCGCGGCTTCACCCCCTGCATGACGCGGATCAGCAGCCCCATAAATGAGCCCGGTTTTATGTGCAGAGAGGCTTGGACGGTCCGCAAGAATACCTTCTGCCACACCCCATGGGCGGTGCAGAGACAGCGCATATCCCTCAGATTTCAGCTTATCCATAACGTCGTCCGTCAAGGCACCTGGTTCCAGTTCCACAGCAGACGGCTCCCACTGCTCGTGGATTCGCGGCAGATCCACGGCCTGCCGGATGTCCAGTCCGTAATCGAGCACGCCCAGAATGGCCGAGAGTGTGATCGTCGGAATGCGGGAACCACCGGGGCTGCCGATCACCATAATCACCTTGCCATCCTTGGAGACAATCGACGGTGACATGGATGACAGCGGTGTCTTGCCCGGCGCAATGGCGTTGGCTTCTGAACCGACAATCCCAAACATATTGGATGCGCCCGGCTTGGCCGAGAAATCATCCATCTCGTCATTGAGCCAGATGCCGGTGTTGCCACCCATGACACCTGAGCCGAACCACCCGTTCAGGGTATATGTCGCGGAAACGGCCATGCCGCTCTTGTCCAATACCGAGAACTGGGTCGTCTCGTGCTTTTCCTGCGTGTCGGAAGCAGCCTGGTCAGCCTTAACCGGCAGCGCTTCACCTGCGCGGAGAGTGCTGGACGGCAGGGCGCGATCAAGCGGGATCCCTGCCCTGACCTGTGCGGCATATGCAGGATCATTCAGATGTTCGATCGGGTTCTTGACGAATGCCGGGTCCCCAAGATCGCGTCGATCCGAGTACGCATGTCGCATGGCTTCAATTTCACGCTGCGCAGACGCCGCCGTGTGCAAGCCAAGGGCGTGCATATCGTAGCCGGAAAGAATGTTCAGAATTTCGCATAGCGCGATGCCACCACCGCTCGGAGGGGGGGCCGTGTCGATCATGTACCCACGATAGGTGCAGCGGATCGGCTCAAGAAACCGGATATGATAGTTCGTGAAATCTGACGGCTTCAGAAGGCCACCACCTTCTTCACTGGCCCGCACGATTTCAGCGGAAATCGGACCTTCGTAAAACGCTTTCGGACCATTCTTGGCGACCAGCTCAAGAGAATTGGCCAGATTTTTCTGAACCAGCCGGTCTCCAGGCTGAAAGGACGATCCGTCCTGGCGCAGAAAAATAGAACGTGCGTATGGGTCCTGACGGAAATACTTTGTGGACGTGTCGAGAAGTTGCACGTCGCCTTCATTGAGCACAAACCCGTCACGGGCGAGCGCTATGGCTGGGGCCATGACTTTTGCCCGCGGCAAACGCCCCCACTTCTGAAGGATCGTGTCCAAGCCTGCGACCGTCCCCGGAACGGCAACTGCTTTCCAGCCTTCCGTTGAAAGCCCCGGAATGACTTTGCCAGACGCATCCTGATACATGGTGGCTGTCGCAGCACCCGGGGCGTGCTCCCGGAAGTCCACAAACACTGTCTGCCCGGATTTCAGGCGGATCGTCATGAAGCCGCCACCGCCGATGTTCCCTGCAGCGGGATAAACGACAGCAAGCGCATAGCCAACGGCCACCGCAGCGTCGATGGCATTGCCACCTTCCGCCAGGATTTTGGCACCAGCATCAGAAGCGAGATGCTGGGCAGAAACCACCATGCCATGCTTGCCAGAGACCAGAACGCCCGGAGAGGTATGATCCGGGCCAAAGGCCAGTGGATCATGGGCAGAGCTCAAAGGGGCTGCCGTGGGAGCAGCCAGCGCCGTGCCCCCCGTCAGGCCCGCGACAATCAGGGCAAAGAGTTTTTTCATGCGCCAGCTCCGTATGGGGGCTTGTTGTAACCTTTCGGGGACAGCGTGAAGATTTCACACCCGTCGTCCGTCACGCCAATCATATGCTCGAATTGTGCAGACAGCGTCCGGTCACGCGTGACAGCTGTCCAGCCATCATCAAGAATTTTCACTTCAGGTTTGCCGATATTCAGCATCGGCTCAATGGTGAAAACCATTCCCGGCACGAGCTTTACGCCCTGCCCTGGCTTTCCGTAATGCAGAACATTCGGAGCGGCATGGAAGTCCCGGCCGATGCCATGCCCACAAAAATCGCGCACGATGGAGAAGCGGTTCTTTTCCGCATGGGCCTGAATGGCATGACCAACATCGCCCAGCGTCTTGCCTGGCTTGACCTGCTCAATACCAAGCATGAGGGACTCATACGTCACCTCAACCAGTTTTTCAGCTTTCTTGGGGGCCTTACCGACGATGTACATCCGGGAATTGTCCCCGTACCAGCCATCCAGAATGGACGTGACGTCAATATTGACGATATCGCCGTTGGCCAGCTTCTTCTCACCGGGGATGCCGTGACACACAACATGGTTGATCGAAATGCAGCAGGATTTCGGGAAGCCATGATAATTCAGGGGAGCCGGCGTGGCACCATGAGCCAGAGTGAACTCATGAATAAGAGTGTTGAGTTCTTCCGTCGTAACGCCCGGCTGCACATGCTCGGTGATCATATCCAGCGTTGCCGCTGCAAGATGACCGACCGTTCTTAGATGTTTGAAATCTTCACTGTCATAAAGAACAATCCCACGCGAACTATCATCCATGTCTACCGCCCGATCCTCAATCTCAAAACTGGTCGGGACAAAATGCGACCGTCACGAGCGGATCGCAAGGCACGGAGGCGAGTTTTTCACCCGCGTGGGTGACGACCTGCCTTGTGATGGGCAGCAACATGGTGCGCACTGACCATGCGAACCGAGACAGCATGATGCGCAACACGCCCATAACGACGTGGTGACGTTGGCGCATCCGCCACTTCAACAGGACGGCTGGATGCAACCATCGTCCCATGATGAGCGAAACGACCACCACGACGCGCAGACGCGATCATGACAGTGCGCGGAGCGACCGGATGAAGGAGAGGCTGTGGCGCGACGCCTTCTGAAGCAAAACCATCATCCAGAATGGACGCCATTTCCATGGACCGACGCGCATTCGAGGAAGACCCGAGCACCACACCAATCAGACGAACATTTCCACGAATGGCAGACGTGACGAGATTTCGCCCCGCAGCATCGGTGTAACCCGTCTTCATGCCGTCAGCGCCCGAATAGATTTTCAGCATCGGATCATGGTTGGGAACCAGATGACGATGGAAATAGAAGGAAGGCACACCGAAATAGTGATAATACTGCGGAAAATCGTTGATCAGGTGCTGTGCAAGAAGCCCTAGATCATGCGCTGTCGTAACCTGATCAGGGTCAGGCAAACCGGAGGCGTTGCGGAACGTCGTGTTGGCCATGCCCAGCGCACGCGCCTGCTGCGTCATGAGCTGAGCAAAACGGACTTCGTCGCCGCCACCCAGGAACTCACCCAGAGCGCACGCAGCATCATTCGCTGACTTGGTGACAAGCGCCAGAATGCCCTGCTCAACGGTCAGCCGGGTGCCCGGAACCAGCCCGAGCTTGGACGGAGCCTGCATGGAAGCATGAATGGAAACCGGAACTTCCTGATCCAGCGTAATCTGATGTGCTTCCAGCGCACGGAAGGTCAGATACAGCGTCATGAGTTTTGTCAGGGATGCAGGATACCGCTGAAGATCGGCGTCCGACTGGGACAGAACGGCGCCTGAATGTGCATCCATCACGAAACTGGACGTGTGGCCTGCGTATTGTGCCTTGGCAGAGCCCGCACCAACTGCAGTCAGAGCGCATAACAGAAGGGCCTTGCGGACAGGGAAACGCATTATGTGGCAGCCTCTGAACAAAACATTGAACGCTGGAAACATCGGACTGTTTAACGCAGTCCTTAATCCCGTTACTCTAGGCGCAACAAAAAGCGCCCGTCCACAAGGTTTGGGGCAGTTTGCTTAATTTTTCGTAAGCATGACCCAAACCCGACCAGAACATGTCAGGAAGATGGCGATATTCACGAAATGTACTCCTCCTTACCCCCTTCTCAAGTCGGGGGAAGCGTCCCATATCATACCAGTCATGTCTTCTTACGATCTCCCTTCACCAGCCACCTCCCATTCTGAAGCCGAGTCCATTTTGGGACCAGTCAGGATGGGGCCGGGATCATCGGACCCAAAAGGTCCGACAAATCCACGCCTGCCCGATGACGAAGATCTTGAGATCAGCGTTGTCGTTCGCCCTCGTACACGAACGCGCAAGCCGTCGATGTACAAGGTTCTTATGCTCAACGATGACTACACACCGATGGAGTTTGTCGTGCACGTGCTGGAACGGTTTTTTTCCAAGAACAGGGAAGAAGCCACCACCATCATGCTGCATGTGCATCAGCGGGGCGTAGGGGTCTGCGGCGTCTTCACCTACGAAGTTGCGGAGAGCAAGGTCGCTCAAGTTATGGATCTGGCCCGCCAGAACCAGCATCCGCTTCAGTGTACGATCGAAAAAGACTGATTTCCCGCCACAGTCATACAGGCATCGGACAATTTCTTGTTCAGCCTTACGTTTCTGACTGGCGTTACGTGTTGCACCACGACAAGATACCTCTTCCACGAGAGGTCGAGAGGAGCGCCACCCTATGCTGTCCCGTACGCTCGAACAGACGCTCCACCGCGCCCTGACATTCGCAGGTGATCGGCGTCATGAGTATGCCACCCTCGAACATCTGCTGCTGGCTCTGACAGAAGACGCCGACGCACTGACGGTTTTCCGCGCCTGCGGAATTGACCTCGAAAAGCTGCGCTCGGATCTGACGGACTTTCTGGACAAGGACCTTGCCGGTCTTGCATCCGACCGTCCGACAGAACCAAAACCAACGGCGGCTTTCCAGCGCGTGATTCAACGCGCGGCCATTCACGTGCAAAGCACAGGCCGCGATGAAGTTACGGGTGCCAACGTTCTCGTTGCGCTCTTTGCGGAACGTGAAAGCCACGCCGTGTACTTCCTGCAATTGCAGGATATGACGCGACTCGACGCCGTGAACTTCATCTCGCATGGCATCGCCAAAGCGCCGGACCGTGGCGCTGGCCGTAAGGCTGCCGCGGCATCCAAGGATAATTCCGAGCGTGAAGAGCGCAAGGAAACAGCCAAGGACGGGGCACTTGCGACCTATTGCGTCAATCTGAACGACCGTGCCCGTGAAGGGCGGATCGATCCACTGATTGGTCGCGATCAGGAGATCGAGCGCACGATCCAGATCCTGTGCCGCCGCACCAAAAACAACCCGCTGTATGTGGGTGACCCGGGCGTCGGCAAGACTGCGATCGCGGAAGGCCTGGCAAAGCGTATTGTTGAGAAAGACGTGCCTGAAGTCTTGCAGGACTGCACGATCTACTCTCTCGACATGGGCTCCCTGCTAGCTGGGACACGTTACCGCGGTGATTTCGAAGAACGCCTCAAGGCTGTCGTGACAGAAATGGACCAGACGCCCGGTGCGATCCTGTTCATTGATGAAATCCACACGGTCATTGGTGCGGGCGCGACGTCTGGTGGTGCGATGGATGCATCGAACCTGCTCAAGCCAGCTCTGGCTGCAGGCACGCTGCGCTGCATTGGCTCCACGACATACAAGGAGTTCCGTCAGCACTTCGAGAAAGACCGTGCACTAGTCCGGCGCTTCCAGAAGATTGACGTCCCTGAGCCGTCAGTCGAGGACACGATCAAGATCCTGCGCGGCCTTAAGGGCAGCTACGAGAAGCACCACAAGGTTCGCTATACCGACGAAGCCCTGCGTGGCGCCGTCGAACTGGCAGCCCGATATGTGCATGACCGCAAACTGCCCGATAAAGCCATCGACGTTATTGACGAAGTCGGTGCGGCGCGGATGCTGGTGCCTGAGAACAAGCGCCGCAAGACCGTGACGCTGCGGGATGTGGAAGATGCAATCGCCAAGATCGCCCGCATCCCACCCAAGAGCGTCACGGCGGATGACCGCGAGACCCTGCGCCACCTGGAGCGGGATCTGCGGAACATGGTGTTCGGGCAGGACAAGTCGATTGACGCACTGGCTGCGGCAATCAAGCTGTCCCGTGCGGGCCTGCGCGATGCTGAGAAGCCGATTGGCAACTACCTGTTCTCAGGCCCCACGGGCGTCGGTAAGACGGAAGTTGCACGTCAGTTGGCGTCGTCTCTTGGCATCGAACTGATCCGCTTTGACATGTCCGAATACATGGAGCGTCATTCGATCTCCCGTCTGATCGGCGCTCCTCCAGGGTATGTCGGGTTTGATCAGGGCGGACTGCTAACTGATGCAATTGACCAGCATCCTCATGCCGTCCTGCTGCTGGACGAAATCGAAAAGGCCCATCCGGACCTTTACAACGTCCTGCTTCAGGTCATGGATCATGGCCGCCTGACAGACCACAACGGCAAGACAGTCGATTTCCGCAACGTGATCCTGATCATGACCACGAATGCGGGCGCGGCTGACCTGTCCAAGGAAGCGATCGGTTTTGGCCGGACCAGCCGTGCGGGTGAGGATGAAGAGGCAATCAAACGCACCTTCACGCCTGAGTTCCGCAATCGTCTGGATGCGATCATTCCGTTCGCTAACCTGACGCCGGAAACCGTGGGCCGCGTGGTGGAGAAGTTCGTTCTCCAGCTCGAAGCCCAGTTGGCTGACCGTCACGTTACGATCGAAATCTCCTCTGCCGCCAAGGAATGGCTGGCCGAGAAGGGTTATGATCGCCTGTATGGCGCACGTCCTCTGGGACGCGTCATTCAGGAGCACATCAAGAAGCCGCTGGCCGAAGAACTGCTCTTCGGTCGACTGGCCAAAGGTGGGGCCGTCAAGATTGGCCTCAAGAACGACGTACTGGACTTCGAGATCATCGAAGGGACCGGCGTCAAAGGCGACAGCAGCGCCGAGAAGAAAGACGAAGCGACCAACTAGGCCGCCCGTCACGAAAAAGCCCGTAGGACATTCCTACGGGCTTTTTTTATTCGTAGCGGTGTCCGTTGACGGTCACATAGCCGGGCCACGGCCATTTGCGGCTGGTGCCGTGATGCGTCCAGTCAATCCCCTGCTTGCGCAGGCTGTCGTAGTAGTACCGCCCCTGAACCTCGACGGTGTCGCCCTTCTGCACCCAGGGCCATTGTGGGGCAGTCATTTCATCAAGCCCGGAGACAATCCGGATGGACACGCCCTGCCCTACATCCAGGTAGAAATAGCCATGCCATCCGCTGCGGGTCCGCTTCGCATGGGGTGCAATGGCGATGACGCGCCCGCAAATATGCTCGGGAAGATCCGTCCGGGTGGCGCCACGTTGCTCGAAGGTCTGCTGGTCACTCAGGAATTTGGCATTGTCACAGCTTGCCGGCATCGGCGCTATCGCCTGTGCCAGAGCAGGAAGTGGCGCACCAAAACACGCCATTGCAGCCAGAAGTCTCAGACGGGACATCATCAAAAGCACTCTCCAGTCAGGAAAGTGCTTTTATGCGCCGAAACACATCCTGAAACAAATGCCGTCGTCCGTTTACAGGGTACCGAACAGAACAGCTGTATCGATCATACGGTTCGAGAAGCCCCATTCATTGTCATACCATGAGCAGACGCGAACCATTCGACCACATTCCATGATGGCCGTCTGCGTGGCGTCAAAATTCGAAGATGCGGGTGAATGGTTGAAGTCGCTACTAACCAAGGGCGCGCTGCTATAGGCCAGCACACCTTTCAAGGGGCCCGCAGCAGCCTCTTGCATGACGCGATTGACGTCCTTGGCTGTTTCCGGTGGACGGCGGGACAGAAAGTCGAACGATACCAGCGAAACATTGGGCGTTGGCACGCGAATGGACGTGCCATCCAGCCGACCCTTCAAGTGCGGCAGAACCAGACCAATTGCCTTGGCCGCTCCCGTGGACGTAGGCACCATGTTGAGCGAGGCGGCTCTGGCACGGCGAAGGTCTTTGTGCCGCCGGTCAACGATCTGCTGGTCTCCGGTGAAAGAGTGGATCGTCACCATGTATCCGCACTCGATACCGTAATTGTCGTCGAGCACTTTCACGAGCGGCGCCAGACAATTCGTTGTGCAGGAGGCATTGGAAATGACCGTCATGTCCGGCTTCAGCATGTCATTGTTCACGCCGTAGACGATGGTTGCGTCCACATCCGTGCCAGGCGCTGAAATCAGGACTTTCCGGGCACCGGCCTGAAGAAGCGTGGAGGCTTTTTCCTTGGTGGTGAACAGGCCGGAACATTCAAGGGCTACATCAACACCGTCAAATGGCACCTTCGACGGGTCACGCTCGGATGAAATACGAATGGGACCGTAAGACCGCCCGTTATGGGTCAGGGTCAGCATATCGCCTTCGACGTGGACTTCCCCTAGGAGGCGGCCATGCACGCTGTCATATGTCAGCATGTGAATCTTGTCTTCAACGGACCCAGGGCCATTGATGGCGACGGGCACAACGTCATCCCGGCCGCTTTCAAGAATGCTGCGAAGGGCCAGTCTGCCAATACGGCCAAAACCGTTAATGGCGATCTTTACTGTCATTGTCTTTGGTCTCCGTCAGGGAAAACCGCCGCAAAGGCGGTTTGTCCCGGCAGGTGTGAAAGCGCCGGGACAGTCGTGCCGAGGGGCAGGATCACAGACCGATCCGGTTGAGTGGCTTGCCCGCCATCAGATTCCGCTCGATTTGCTCAAGAGAAACACCGCGGGTTTCAGGCACAAATTTCAGGGTGAGGTAGATGAAGAACGCATTGAACGCCGCGTACATCCAGAAGGTCTGGGCATTCCCGATGGTGTTCAGGAGCGTCAGGAACGTCAGGCCGACGATCATGTTCGTGACCCAGTTCGTGAAGGTGGAGCAACCAATGCCGAAATCACGCCCTTTGATGGGCTGAACTTCCGAGCACAGGATCCACACCAGCGGACCGGCAGAGAACGCAAATCCGACGATGAAGGCCAAGAGCATGATCACTGCGCCATATCGCGCAAGTTCGCTATTACCGGTTCCGAAGTAAAGCAGCGTCCCGACTGAAGCCATGCCGATCGTCATGATAATGAAGCCGGCAATCAGCATGGGGCGACGGCCCCATTTGTCCACGAAGCCAATGGCAATGAACGTCGACAGCACATTTACCAGACCGACAATGGCCGTGCCCCACATGGCTGCGTTATCGCCAAAACCTGCGACTTCGAAGATGCGGGGGGCGTAGTACATCACCACGATGATGCCCGTGAACTGCTGCATGGTCTGAAGCAGGATGCCCAGAAAAACAGAGCGGCGGAAATTGGCGTTGGCCTTGAACAGGCCGTAGCCACCTTCAATCTGCGCAAGCTGCTCTTCAATGTCCGAGATCTCGGCGCGTGCGTCGCCTTCATGGCCACGCAGCTGATGCAGAACCGTAAAGGCTTCGTCCTTACGGCCCCGCAATACGAGCCAACGGGGACTGTCAGGCAGCAGCAGAACGCCAAGCAGAAACACGACGCCTGGAATAGCGACAATGCCGAGCATCCAGCGCCATGACCCGGAATAAGCCAGCAGCGCATCAGAGATGAACGCTACAAAAATCCCGACCGTAATCATGAGCTGGTAAACTGAGATTAGAGACCCACGGTAGTGCTGATGCGCAATCTCGGAGATGTAAAGTGGAGCGGTAAAGCTTGCGATGCCAACAGACACGCCAAGCACCATACGCCCCACAATCAGCAGCGTGACGGACGTTGCCAGCGCGCACAGCAGCGACCCGAGAACAAACAGGACAGCTGAAGACAGCAGCAGGCGCTTCCGGCCAAAGAGATAGGACAGGCGCCCACCGCAGACAGCACCTACCGCCGCACCAACCATCATCGATGAGACGATGCACTCCTTGCCGAAGTCCGTGACGTTGAATTCCAGACCGATGAATTTCAGAGCCCCTGAAATCACACCCAGATCGAGACCAAACATCAGACCCGCAACAGCAGCCAGAATTGCCGTCAGGACACTTTTACCATTCAGAGACACTGGCGGCGGTGGTGCCGAAAGGTCGATGCCACTCATTGCCTTATTCCTTAATTCAGATTCCCATTATGGGAATAGTCTTTCAACGCAGCATGTTCTCAGGTTGTTTATTCAAGTAAAATCAAATAAAAGAGACGAGTTATATTTCTTTTTATTTGAGTTTACATGTTTGGATAGTTCGGTCCATCACCTCCCTGCGGCGTTGTCCAAACGATATTCTGGCTTGGATCTTTGATGTCGCAGGTTTTGCAATGCACACAGTTCTGGAAGTTAATCTGGAGCCGTGGCTGTTCATTCTCTGGACGCAGAACCTCATACACGCCCGCCGGGCAGTAACGCTGGGCAGGCTCAGCGTAGAGCGGCAGGTTCACCTGGATTGGGATGGATGGATCACGGAGTGTCAGATGGCAGGGTTGGCGTTCTTCGTGGTTGGTGAAGGCAAACGCCACATTTGTGGTGCGATCAAAGCTGAGTTGCCCGTCCGGCTTGCGATACTCAATCGGCTTGAAACTGGCAGCCAACCCTGTTGCCGCGGCATCGGACTTTCCATGTCCGAGCGTTCTGAAGGGAGAGTGTCCGGTCAGAGTTGTCATCCACATATCCAGACCACCGAGCGCAACACCGCCCAAGAGGCCAAACCGCTCCCACAGAGGTTTGACGTTACGGACGGCCTTTAAGTCTGTCCCGACAGGGCCGTTTCGCAGTTCTTCCTCATAATCCGTCAGTTCGTCCTGAGCGCGCCCAGCCGCTAACGCAGCGAGGGCCGCATCGGCAGCGGCAATGCCGGAGAAAATGGCGTTATGACTGCCCTTGATGCGCGGAACATTCACAAGTCCGGCGGAACACCCGAGCAGAACGCCGCCAGGGAAAGTCACTTTCGGAATGGACTGCCAACCACCTTCGGATAGCGCACGCGCACCATAAGCCACGCGTTTTCCGCCTTTCAGAAGTTCGGCCACCATCGGATGGTGCTTGAACTCCTGAAACTCACGGTAGGGGTCCAGATACGGGTTTTCATAGCCCAGATGGACGACAAACCCGACGCAGACCTGATTGTTGTCGAGATGGTAGATGAAGGACCCGCCACCCGCCTTGCTGTTCAGCGGCCACCCCATGGTGTGTGTGACCGTACCTTCATGATGTTTGGCGGGATCGATCTCCCAGATTTCCTTGAGGCCCAGTCCGAATTTCTGCGGATCCTTGCCCTCGGAAAGCGCGAAACGATCCATTAGCTGACGAGCCAGTGATCCCCGCGCACCTTCGGCGAAGAACACGTATTTCCCGCGCAGTTCCATACCAGGTTCGTAGGCATCACCCGGCGTTCCATCCGGGTTTTTACCGAACTCGCCAGCCACCACACCCGTAACGCGACCCTGATCGTCATAAACGACTTCGCTTGCCGCCATGCCGGGGAAGATTTCCACTTCCAGACCCTCTGCGACCTGTGCCAGCCAGCGGCAGACATTCCCCAGCGAGACAATGTAATTCCCGTGGTTGTCCATGAGCTTTGGCATCACAACATTCGGCAGGCGGATCTGGCTCTTTTCCGTCAGCAGGAAGAAATTGTCTTCCCTAACCGGCACGTTGATGGGCGCATCCATGGTCCGCCATTCCGGAAGCAGCACATCCAGCGCGCACGGATCAATGACCGCGCCTGACAGGATATGCGCCCCGACTTCAGACCCTTTATCCAGTACGACCACGGAGAGGTCCGGCTCATTCTGTTTGAGCCGGATCGCCGCGGAGAGACCGGCAGGGCCAGCGCCGACGATGACAACGTCATAGTCCATGCTTTCCCGTTCGATCGTAGTCATGGTCTTTCTCCTCCCTGCAGGCTGCCGGGGCCTGTCAGAGTTTTGCCGTCAGTTCGGGAAGGATGGTGAAGAGGTCTCCTACCAGCCCGTAATCCGCGACCTGGAAAATCGGGGCGTCTTCGTCCTTGTTGATGGCGACGATCACCCGGGAATCCTTCATGCCCGCCAGATGCTGGATCGCACCGGAAATGCCGACCGCGATATACAGATCAGGCGCCACGATCTTGCCCGTCTGCCCGACCTGCCAGTCATTCGGCGCGTAGCCTGCATCCACAGCCGCACGGCTGGCGCCGATGGCAGCGTTCAGCTTGTCTGCAAGCTTGGCGATGGTGTCGAAGTTCTCTTTCGATCCGACGCCACGACCACCTGAGACGATATTCTTCGCAGCCGTCAGCTCCGGACGTTCAGATTCAACGGCCTTGTCTTCCACCCAGGACGAGAGACCCGGAGCAGCCGGCACGGAGACATTGTCCACACTGGCTGAGCCACCTTCGCCAACAGCCGAGAAAGCCGCCGTACGAATGGTGAAAACCTTCACCGGATCGGAGGACTGCACCGTCTGGATCGCATTACCGGCATAGACCGGGCGATCGAACGTCTCGGCATCTTTCACGGCCGTCACATCAGACAGGATCATGACATCCAGCAGAGCCGCGACGCGTGGCAGAACATTCTTGGAGAATGCCGTCGAGCCCGCAGCGATATGACTATAGCCCGAGGCCAGAGACACGATGAGGGCCGCGACAGGTTCAGCCAGTTCATGAGCCAGAGACGCATCATCCGCCAGTAGGACCTTGGAGACACCCTCAAGCTTTGCAGCTTCGGCGGCAGCTTCCGCGCCGTTCTGGGTGGCAACGAGAACCGTCACATCGCCCAGCGCTTTGACGGCAGACAGGGCCTTGGCAACGGTATCGGTTACGAGGTGGCCATTGGCCACTTCAGCGAGCAGCAGAACAGACATCAGATCACTCCTGCTTCATTTTTGAGTTTCGAAACCAGCTCATCAACGGAACTGACCTTCACACCAGCCTGACGCTGAGGCGGTTCAGCCGTGCGGATAACCTTCAGACGCGGCGCAATGTCCACGCCGAGGTCAGACGCCTTGCGTTCTTCGAGCGGCTTCTTCTTGGCCTTCATGATGTTGGGCAGCGCGACATAACGCGGCTCGTTCAGACGCAGATCCGACGTGATGATGGCGGGCAGCTTCACGCGGATGGTCTGAAGACCACCATCAACCTCACGGCTGACGGTTGCACTGTCGCCCTCAATCTCGACGGATGATGCGAAGGTGGCCTGGCCCCAGCCCAGCAGGGCGGCAAGCATCTGACCAGTCGCGTTCATGTCATTATCGATGGCCTGTTTGCCTGCGATGACAAGGTTTGGTTTCTCATCCTCAATCACCTTCGCCAGCAGTTTGGCGACGGCGAGAGGCTCGATATCCACATTCACATCCGTCGTGGCTTCGACGAAAATGGCGCGGTCCGCGCCCATGGCGAGCACAGTGCGTAGTGTTTCTTTCGCCTGCGGCACACCGATAGAGACAGCGACCACTTCCGTGGCGATGCCTTTTTCCTTGAGACGGACGGCTTCTTCGATGGCGATTTCGTCAAACGGATTGACCGACATCTTGACGTTCGCAAGCTCGACCCCAGATCCGTCACCCTTTACGCGGATGCGGACGTTGTAATCGACGACACGTTTGACAGGGACGAGGATCTTCATGATGCCCTCCGATGGGTCAGCAGACAGTGCGGAAGCGTTCGACCATCGTGTCCAGCACGTCAGCCGGGTGGCGCTTCCACCAGTTGTTCGCGGAAAAGATTTCCACCTCGCAGAAGCCGGAATACCCGGCGGCTTCCACCTCCCTGCGGATCCCCCGCAGGTCCGCAACGCCGTCCCCCATCATCCCGCGGTCAAGCAAAATGTCGGTTGTGGGAACGAGCCAGTCACAGAGGTGAAAGCCCAGAATGCGGTTTCCCGCACGAGCGAGCTGGCGTGGCAGGTCCGTGTCCCACCACACATGGTAGATATCGATCGCAACGCCCACGCTATCCGACGCCAGAAGGTCGCACAGATCCAGGGCGTCACGGGTGGTCGTGAGGCAGGAGCGGTCTCCGGCATAGGCCGGATGCAGCGGCTCCAAGGCGAGTTTCACGCCACAGGCTTCGGCGTAGGGAATGGCCTTCGCCATCCGGTCCGCCACGATGTCCAGGCTGTGAGCCACGCCCTTCGTGCCGGTTTCCACACCACCGACAACGATGGTCAGAACATCGGTTCCGAGCGCGGCTGTCTGATCGATGGACTGACGGAAATCCGACAGGATCGCCTCTTCGCTCTGAAGCCCCAGCGGACCGACCAGAAAGGGCGTCCGGCACAGGCCGACAACCTGCACCCCGGCCTGACGCGCCCGGTCTCCAATTTCCGCAGCCCGGCCCTCGATCTCCCGCCGCCAGAACACGATCCCGCCAATGCCGCGTTCAGCACAGGCAGCGATCGTCTGTTCCGGTGACCACCCTGCCCCGACACCCTGCACATTATGGCCAAGCGTTGCGGTATTGAGGGCGAGAGCCGAATGATCGTGGCGAAAGTCCCGCATGATCAGGCCCCGTACACCGACAGAAGCGACTTCATGCGGTGCACAGCCAGATCAGGGTTCCGCAACAGGCCGCAGCCATCTGCTAGACGGAAAATCTCCGTGAAATGCTGGAGGGACCGCATGGACTGCGCACCATTCAGCATGACGAAGTGATCCTGAAAGCCATTTAGCCAGGCCAGAAACACCACACCCGTCTTGTAGTACTGCGTCGGGGCCTGAAAGATCACACGAGCGAGTGGAACAGTCGGGTCGAGTGCGTCGTGAAAACCTTTCACGTCCCCCTCGCCAAGCAGTTTCACACCACGCGCCGCCAGCGGTGCAATCGGATCGAAAATGCCGAGAAGTGCGTGGCTGTAGCCCTGCTCGTCACCAGCGATCAGTTCCGGGTAATTGAAGTCATCACCCGTATACATCCGCACGCCCTTTGGCAGGCGGCGGCGCATGATGATTTCCTTCTCCTTGTCGAGAAGGGAAATCTTGATGCCGTCCACCTTCGAGACGTTTTCTTCAATGATGCTCAGGACTGTTTCCAGCGCCTCACTGAAGTCATCCGTGCCCCAGTATCCTGCCAGAGCCGGATCGAAATCCTTGCCCAGCCAGTGCAGAACGACAGGCGCATCACAGGCAGAGAGCACCTCGCGGTAGACCCGCTTATAGTCCTCGGCATTGGACGCCACGCGGACGAGGGCTCGGCTGGCCATCAGAATGACGCGTGCGCCAACCTTCTGGATCGCCTCGACCTGTTCTAGGTACGCCGCCAGTACATGATCGACAGAGCGTGCATCCTTCGGGTCCAGATGGTCTGTCCCCGCACCGTTCACGACCATCGCATCCGGCAGTTCGGCCTTGGTGCGACGGATCAGATCCAGCGCGCCGGGCCAGTCCAGCCCCATGCCGCGCTGGGCCGTATCCATGGCTTCCGCAATGCCGAGGCCCATGCCAACGAGATAGCGACGGAACTCAAGCGTCTTCTTCCAGTCGATCGTTGCGCGGCCGGACGGTGCATTATCCGTGAACGGATCAGCGACGACATGGGCCGCCGAATAAACGATCCGGGCCGGATTAGCCGGAAGGACACTGCGAGGAACAGGAGTACCGATCAGATGGTAATCCATCTTCCGGCCGGTTTCGTCGGGCAGGATGATCTTCATAACCGTTTCTCAGAAGCGCGGCACAAGCATTCCGGCATCCGCCGAAATGACCTGGCCTGTGGTGTAAGGCAGTTTCCCGGTGGCAAGGGCCGCAATGATGCGCCCCATGTCCGAGGGCTCTCCAACACGGGGAAGCAGGGTCAGCCCCTCTTCCGCGCGCTGGCGGTAGTGCTGAATGACGGCAGCCGTCATTTCTGTAGCGATCAGGCCAGGCTGAACGTCATAAACCGCGATATTCTCGATCCCGAGACGCACAGCCAGAGCCTTGGACACCATGGCCGCCGCAGCCTTTGACGCGCAGTATTCAGACCGCTGCACCGCCACAGCCGTCGCGTTCGACGATGTGACGTTGACGATCGAATGGAACGCATCCGCTGACCGCTCCCGGCTCAGAAGGCGCTTTGCGAAAGCCTGTGAGAGAAAAAACACCGCCTTCGCATTGATCGTCAGGCACCGGTCCCAGCTTGCTTCGGACACCTCCAGCAGGTCACCCCGCTGGAGGACGCCGACGCCCGCATTGTTCACCAGCGTCGTCAGCGGGCCGAGTTCGTCTTCGATCCGCGCCAGAACACCCTCATGGGCGCTGATGTCGGAGACATCGAACGGCGCGGCCACAACCTTGACGCCCAGCCCTTCCAGACGGGCCACGGCTGCACGCAGTTCTGCGTCATCAACCGGTCCATTTACCGCTAAAAAAAAGCCTTCTTTAGCGAGCGCTTCCGCCGCGGCGAGGCCGATCCCGCGTGAAGAGCCGGTGACGAGAGCGACCTGTCTCATGTACGGGCGCCCTTCTTGAGCAGTTCACGCGCGATGATCATGCGCTGGATCTGGTTCGTGCCTTCATAGATCTGCGTGATCTTGGCATCGCGATACAGACGCTCAACTTCAAAGCCACGGATGTAGCCAGAGCCACCGAAGACCTGCACAGCATCCGCTGTACGGGCCACAGCCACGTCACCAGCAAAGCATTTTGCCATGGAGCAGGAGCGCGTGGCGTCCTGACCGTTATCGATCTTCACCGCAGCGGAATGAACCAGCAGACGGGCCGCTTCGATGTCCTTGGCCATATCGGCCAGAAGCCACTGAACACCCTGGAATTCGGAGATGTGCTTGCCGAACTGCTTGCGCGTTCCGGCATAATCGACAGCGGCTTCAAGACCAGCCTGTGCGATGCCAACAGCGAGCGCTGCGATGCCGACACGTCCCTTGTCCAGCACGCTCATCATCATGTGAAAGCCACGGTTCATCTCGCCCAGAAGAGCATCCGGGCCGAGGCGCACATCGGAGAAATCAAGCGCACCAACCTGGCTGGCACGCTGACCCATCTTGTGCTCTTTCGGGCCGCGCTCAACGCCTTTGGCATGCAGGTCCACAATGAAAATGGACATGCCACGGTTTCCAGCTTCCTTGTCCGTCCGTGCCAGAACGAACCCGAGATCCGCCACCGGGGCGTTATGGATCCAGATCTTGCCGCCGTTCAGAATCCAACCATCGCCATCACGTTCAACTGTGGTGCGAATGCCGGACACGTCCGTGCCGGCTTCCGGCTCGGTGATGCAATAAGCAACCTTGCGCTTCATGGAGAGAATGTCTGGCAGCAGTTTCTTCTGCTCATCCGTGCCGTGACGCACCAGGAGCGTGGAAATCAGTTCCACCAGGCCACACTGATCGGCGATGCTGGCATAGCCGCGGGACAGTTCTTCCATCACGACGGCATAGGTCAGGGTATCGAAGCCAGGCCCTCCGAGCTCTTCCGGAACAGCAATGCCGAACAGGCCAAGACGGCCCATTTCTTCGTAAATTTCGGCCGGAAAGCGTTCTTCACGGTCGAGGGCCTCAGCAGCAGGGCGGATGACTTCATCCACGAAGGACCGTGTGGTCTCGCGAACCTGCTCCTGCATTTCATTGAGAAACATAACCCGATTCCCTTAATTAGTAACTAACCAGTTAGTTAGTATAATGACTGATCTGTTTTCAAGTCCATTCTGCGTTTTGAAATCAAAAGAACTTGATGTTCATAATACCCAGAATGAATTCGTTCTCGCTAAGGAACAGTTTTTACTTCGCCATCTTTTTCTACCTCAGCAGAATAGCGCGAAAATCATTGACGTTTGTCCCGGTAGGACCTGGCACAAACAGGTCATCCAATGCCTCAAAGGCAGTATAGGCGTCGTTTTCCGTCAACAGGACGGACGGATTGATCCCGCGCGCGCGCAGTCGTCCCATACTTTCGCCATCTGCAAAGGCACCCGCATTGTCCTCAGACCCGTCAATTCCATCTGTATCCGCAGCGAGTGCGGAAACCGGAAGGCCCTCAGCCGCGAGCGCAAACGACAGGAGAAACTCCGTGTTACGACCACCCCGTCCACGTCCACGCAATGTCACGGTTGTTTCTCCCCCCGAGAGGATGACAACCGGCTTCTGGAATGGCTGATTACGAATAATCACTTCACGCGCGATCGCTGCATGGACCTTCCCGACATCCCGGGCTTCCCCTTCAATCGCGTCGGACAGGATGACAGCTGGAATTCCAAGATTCCGGGACGCTGCGGCTGCTGCCTCAAGAGACAGATGAGCCGATGCCACGATACGAACTTCGTTCCCGGCAAATGCCGGATCTTCCGGACGTGGCGCCTGCCCCAGTTCTCCGTCGAGCCATGCCTGCACTTTAGGCGGCAGTGCGAGCTTCCAGGCCTTGGCCATATGCCGCGCGTCTTCGCGTGTTTTCGTATCAGGCACGGTTGGTCCAGAGGCCACCTGTGCCGGATCATCGAACGGCACATCCGAGACTATGAGTGAAACGACTCTCGCCGGGGACGCTGCGGCGGCCAGACGACCGCCCTTAATCCCCGAAAACTGCTTGCGGATGCTGTTCATGACAGAAATCGGCGCGCCAGAAGACAGGAGAACCCGGCTGAGCTCTGCCTCATCTTCCAGCGTGAACCCTTCTGGCGGGCACGGCAGCAAGGCTGACCCACCTCCGCAGATCAGTGCAACGACCAGATCATCCGGACCTAATCCGCGCACCGCCTCAAACAAAGCCGCCGTTGCAGCCAGACCGGCTTGATCCGGAACAGGATGGGAGGCCTCCAGAACGCGGATCTGTTCTGTAGGGTAGCCATAGCCATAACGGGTGACGACAACGCCTTCCAGCGGACCATCCCACACGCGCTCAAAGGCTGCGGCAAGCTGGGCTGCCCCCTTCCCGGCCCCAACCACGACCGTCTTGCCTTTCGGGCGTTCCGGCAGGTTGGCAGCCAGCACGAGGTCTGCATCGGCCGCGGTAATGGCGGCATTGAACAGACCTGTCAGGAAACTGTGATCGTCGACTGTCATCGCTTCTTTCAGACTCCACTCACGGAAAGGACGGCCTGGGGCGTTCAGAGCGTGAGCCCCATCACGGCATCTCTGAACAGAACGGCATCCATTTCCTTCAGTTCAGGAGAAACCTTCAGAGGCGTGGATGCCTGATCGAGCACGTCTTTCTGCAAGTCGATGCCCGGCGCGATTTCCGTGACCGTCAGCTCACCGTTCAGAAGCTTGAGAACACAGCGTTCCGTCACGTAGGTGACGTCCTGCCCTGTTTCGGTGGCTCTGCGCCCTGAGAAGCTGACCTGATCAACCTCTGGCACGATCTTGGAAATCTTGCCTTCCCGATCAATCACGAGCCGGCCGTCCTCAATGTGCATCTTGGCTCCGGCATTGAAATTGCCTGAGAAGATGATGCGCTTGGCCCGTGCCGTAATATCCACAAACCCGCCTGCCCCTGCCGTGCGATGCGGCGTGGCAGCAAGGCGGCTGACATTGACCGACCCATCAGCCCCGATCTCAAGGAAGGACAGTAGGGAGCAGTCAAAACCGCCCGCCTGGAAGTAGCTGAACTGATGAGGAGAGGCGACGAAGGCCTCGGCATTACTCGCGCAACCGAACTTGAAATCCAGCAGTGGAACGCCGCCAACCGGCCCCTGTTCGATGACCCATGTCACGCTACCATGCAGCCCTTCTTCCAGCAGGATGCGCGGCACATTGGCGGAAATACCGAAGCCGATATTGACCGCCCAGCCATCCTTCAGCTCCTGCGCCACACGTCGCGCAATCACCTTGCCCGGATTGAAGTCCGGAATGGCGAAAGACGACAGAGGCCGGAAAATCTCGCCGGAAATTGCAGGATCATAAGGCGTGGCAGTCGTCTGAAGCTGATCCGGGGCTTCCACAACAACGTCCACCAGAATACCCGGCACTTTGACGTCATGCGGCTTCAACGTGCCCTGTTCTGCCACGCGGCGGACCTGCGCGATGACCAGCCCACCGTTGTTATGAGCTGCCAGAGCCATTTCCATGGCACCAAGGGTTGCGCCTTCCTGCTCGAATGTCAGATTGCCATTTTCGTCCGCTGTCGAGGCGCGAATGATCGCAACGTCCGGCTTGAGCGCCGGGAAATACAGCCAGTCTTCGCCCTCGAAGTCCATGTGACGCACGATGGGATTGGAGCGTGCGGTCTCATTCATCGCACCGCCTTCCCGCTTCGGGTCCACGAATGTATCGAGACCAACTTTCGTCAACACGCCAGGACGCAGAGCCGCACCTTCGCGCAGCATGTCGAAGATAACGCCAGATGGGAGGTTATAAGCGGCGACGTCCTCGGCCAGAATGCGCTGCCAGATAAGCGGTGGCTCAGCATTGCTGGGACCGGACGGGTAAGACCCGCCGATGATCTTTTTGATCATGCCAGGCTGGGCGATATGATCCACGCCCTTGGTCCCAAACATGTCACCCGTCGCGATCGGATGGATCGTCGTCAGGTTCTTCGGGGCCGCTTCCTTTTCAAAACGTTCCCCGAGCGCCTTCAGAACGTCGTCGGGGCACAGGAGCCCGGACGATGCGTTAATCGCAATGGTGGAACCATCCTTGATAAGACTGACGGCTTCCGCTGCGGTTCTGGTCTTGGTCATTGCCTTTGATCCACTATAACTATCTTGTTAGTTACTTATGATCTTGTAAAAATCGCGATGCATGAGGCGCCGCTTGAGAAGGTTATCGTTCTCAAGCATTCCCTAGAATAAAGTCCGCCGCTCGCTCACCAATCATGACCGTTGCCGCATTGGTGTTGGACCCAAGCAATGATGGCATGACCGAGCTATCGCAAATCCGGATACCCTCCAGGCCATGCACATGCAGGCGTGGATCAACAACGGCCATCTCGTCCCTGCCCATTTTGCACGTGCAGGTCGGATGATAGGATGTGCGCCCCTGCTGACGGGCATAATCCTCATATGCCTTGAGCGTACGGCCGCCGCCTTCTGGCAGGCAGACCTTGCTGATGTATTTTTGAAGCGAGTGGCTGCCGAACATTTCATAGCTCAGGCGAACGCCCTCTGCCGTTGTCCGCAGATCGTCCGGGTGCCCCAGAAAATTCGGATCCACAATCGGTGCTTCCCGGGGGTCGGACGAACGCAACGTGACAGACCCACGCGCTTTTGGACGGAGCGTATAGCTGTTGAGCGTGATGCCAGACGTCCCTTTCGGAACAGACGCCACACCCGCTTCCGCACCCGCACCCGCCAGGAAGTGGAACTGAAGATCCGGGCAGCTTGCAGCCGGATCGCCGTACCAGAAAGCTCCGCCTTCCACGACGTTCGACGCCACTGGACCACTTCTGAACAGCGAATATTGCAGGCCAGCCCACATCATCCACTTGTACTGGTTGTACTTGTCGAAACTGTCATGGCCTTTCAGCTCAGCAACGATATCGACACCAAAGTGATCCTGTAGATTCTGACCCACACCCGGCAGATCATGAACAACGGGAATACCGTGCTCTTTGAGATGCGCAGCCGGACCAACGCCAGACAGCATCATCAGCTTCGGCGTACCGATTGCACCGGACGTGACCAGCACTTCCTGCTCAGCACGCGCAGTGTGCATCTGCTTGTCCGCAATGTACTGCACGCCGACTGCGCGCTTCCCCTCGAAGACAACCTTCAGAACCATCGCACCAGTAATAACCGTCAGGTTCTTACGCTTCAGAGCGGGACGCAGATATCCAACGGCCGTAGAGCAGCGCCGGTTATTGCGCACCGTCAGCTGGTAAATACCAGCGCCCTGCTGAACTGGACCGTTAAAGTCAGGGTTATACGGAATTCCGATTTCCTGGCAGCTCTGTACGAAGGCGCGGCTGACAGGGTTCGGGCAATCCAGGTTCGACACGCCGAGTGGACCATCCGTTCCGTGCCATGATCCGGCAAGAATGGAATTTCCCTCAGAGCGGATGAAGTACTTCTGGATGTTTTTGAAGCCCCAGCCGTCAGCTCCCTCCTGCTCCCACCTGTCGAAATCAGATGGATGGCCACGCGTGAAGACTTCGGCATTGATGGATGAACCACCACCGAGAACACGCGCCTGCACATAAGGAATCTGGCGGTTATTGGCGTGCTTCTGCGGTGTGGTGACAAGCCCCCATGTCAGGGGACCCGTCGTCATTTTCGCAAAGCCAACCGGCATGTGAATGAGCGGATTGGTGTCACGCTTGCCTGCTTCGATCAGGCAGACGCGCACCGCCGGGTTTCGGGAGAGACGGGCGGCAAGAACACATCCTGCCGAGCCGCCACCAACGATAACGTAATCGAAACCAGTCATCATTATGCGATCCAGTGCGTCCGTTTGCCGAGATCTACGTGAACGGATTTGATCTGGGTGTATTCTTCCACCCCATACATACCCGCTTCACGACCCCAGCCAGACTGCTTGAAACCACCCAGCGGCATTTCAGGGCCGCCAGCCATGATCGTGTTGACCCAGAAGCGCCCGGCCTGAACCTTACGCGTCACCTTCAGGGCCTTGCTGATGTCCTTCGTCCAGACAGACGCGGCCAGACCATAAACCGTGTCATTGGCCAGCGAGATTGCTTCTTCCAAGGTGCTAAACCGGAAGACGGACAGCACCGGACCAAAGATCTCGTCCGTCGCAATGGACATATCCGGCTTCACATTCGTGAAGAGCGTTGGCGCAATGTACTGTCCACGACCCAGATCGACCTTGTTACCGCCACACAGAACGCGCGCGCCTTCGGCCTTCCCCTTCTCGATATAGTCGAGAATGGTTTTGTTCTGAGCATCCGTCGTAATGGCGCCAATCTGCGTTTCCGGGTCAAACGGGTCGCCCACGCGGATCTTTTCCATCTTGGCGACAACAAGCTTTTCAAACTTATCAGCCACAGACTCTTCAACGATCAGACGGCTGGACGAGACGCAGCATTGCCCGGTGTTGAAGCTGATCCCAAAGGCCACCGCATCGGCCGCATCTTCCAGATCGCTGTCCGCAAAGACGACAATCGGGTTCTTGCCACCAAGCTCTAGGCCAAGCTTCTTGAGGTTGCTGTCTGCGGACGCATGGATACAGGACCGGCCAACACCCGTGGAACCAGTGAAGGACAGCATATCCACATCCGGATGCTGCGTCAGAGCCTGACCGACACTCTTTCCAGTGCCTGTCACGACGTTATAGACGCCCTTTGGCAGGCCGGCTTCCGTCAGAATATCGGCAAGCATCAACGTGGTGGCGCTGGTGACTTCCGCTGGCTTCACGACGACCGTGCAGCCTGATGCCAGAATGAACGGCACGCGCTCACACAGGATCATGAACGGGAAGTTCCAAGGCGTGATGAGGCCAACAACACCCACCGGCTCGCGCAGAACCATTCCGAACAGGCTTTCGCCCAGATTGTTGAAGCTGTCGCCGTGCAGAAGGCGCGCGGCACCGGCAGCCATCTCGAAACAGGAAATACAGTTGTCGATCTCGGCCTTGGCCTGAGAAATCGGCTTGCCGTTCTCCAGCACTTCCCAGAAAGCGATGTCATCGCGACGCTGCTTCAGAAGCTCAGCCGTTTTCAGCAGGATCGCACTGCGTTCTGAGCTTGCCAGACCAGCCCATGTGCCATTCTCAAATGCACGACGCGCGGCGGCCACCGCATCATTCAGATCGTCTTCCGTGCAACGTGCAATTCGCGTGACAATAACATCATGACTGGGAGACTTGCGCTCGAACATCTCACGTCCGTGGCGCCACTCACCATCGATGAAAAACCCAAAGTCACGAGCCACTCCGGATGGAGCCAGTTTCTGTGCCATCTTGTTCATTGACGGCTTCTCCCTGTCTTTGTTGACGAGCACTCAATGACGCATCGTCGTTTCAGATTGTCCCGTGAGCAGACGGTCGGCGCACCAGGATTGTTTAACGGTCAAGATACTGTTGAACCGCCTGTTGTGAGCGGTGCGCTGGAAAAGGATTTATCTCTTACCCAGGCATCGGTTTGAAAATATTACCCTCCACAAGAAAGCCGCCCCTTCGAAAATGTTTCCGAAAAAACCGCCACCGCGGAATATTTTTCTCAATCCTGCCCCCTGGTTTCGCCCCTCCACAATGGAGAGATCAAAGCGCCTTTCGCACCATCTGGTTACTTTGGTAGCGCAGAATGAAAAATCTCATAAATCACGTTATAGTGATAAGTAAATCTCTTTTATATGTTATTTTTTATGTGATGTTTTGACGTCTGCGCGTTTCCGGCCATAAAGCGGGAACTTCAGGCCCGGCTCCAGCAAAAAGCGAGATTTCCCGTTGAGTGCACAGTCCCCAGACACACAGTCGCCCCGCCCTCGAATCCGCGACGCAGAAGCTACAAAAAGCCGGATTCTCGAGGCCGCAAAAAAAGAGTTTGCAAAAAACGGTCTTGAAGGGGCCCGCGTTGACGCAATCGCGCTAGAAGCCAATGCCAATAAGCGCATGATTTATCACTATTTTGAAAGCAAAGAGAAACTCTTCCAGACAGTTCTGGAAAATGCGTATTTTGATATTCGCGAATCTGAGAAAAAGCTGGATCTGGATAGTTTAGATCCCAGAGAAGCCCTTGAACGACTCGTTCGTTTTACCTGGAACTATTACATCCGGAACCCTGAATTTATTTCACTGGTGAATAGCGAAAATCTGGCACAGGCCCGACATTTAAAGTCTTCAGAAACCGTCAAGATTGTCAGCAGACGCTTCGTCGGACTCGTTGACACGATTTTAAAGCGCGGTGTGGCGCAAGGACTCTTCCGAAAGGGCGTTGACCCGGTCCAGCTCAATATCACTATAGCAGCCGTCAGCTACTATTACTTCACCAACCAATACACAGGATCGATCATATTCGAACGGGAACTGATGTCCGAGGCTGCTCAGGCAGAACGCATCCGCTTTAACATCGAGACAATTTTGAGAATTGTTTCTCTGTGAGCCTTAGCCCTAAAATTCACTGAGCGAGAAAACGCGTTTTCTGGGCCAGTTAAGCCTAAGAATTTTAATTGAGCATCATATTTCAAGAAGAAAAGACTGGTGCTGCTGGACAGGATTGAACTGTCGACCTCTCCCTTACCAAGGGAGTGCTCTACCACTGAGCTACAGCAGCAGTACCGGTGCCTTGGCGCGCTTCGTATCTCTTCAGCGCGCCAAGTGCAACCCCCTTAATCGTCGCGATGTACCTTTTCCATGCGCTCGTGACGTTCCTGAGCGTCAATAGAAAGCGTAGCAATCGGACGTGCTTCCAGGCGCTTCAGACCAATAGGCTCGCCGGTTTCCTCACAGAAACCGTAGCTTCCGTCTTCAATCCGGAGCAGTGCCATATTGATTTTGGCAATAAGCTTACGCGCACGGTCACGGGTTCTCAGCTCGAAAGCACGATCCGTTTCGACGCTTGCACGGTCTGTAATGTCAGATTCATGAATCCCGCCTTCTGAGAGACTGGCGAGTGTGCCGTCAGCCTCTTTCAGCAGGTCCGCACGCCAGCGCAGAAGCTTCTGCCTGAAGTACTCCACCTGGAGGGGGTTCATGAATTCTTCTTCGTCGGAAGGGGTATAATCCGGCGGTAGCGTAATCATGCGCATCCAATCCCAGCTAATCCGCCAACGTCCGATCGATAGCCGCGGGCGATAACGCGCGGCTTATAGCCATCACAGATCATTTCGCCAACCCCGTAGATCTTTATTCCATATCTCCTTCAACCGCAGAATTCCGCGCCCGTGTTAGGTGTTTCTTTACGATACCGCGTCATCCTGAGTGTCAAAGGGTCTTTGTTACAGTTTAACCCGTCAGGATTTCACTGAACTTTCATGTCTGTCCTCTTCAGCTCTCATCCAATTTTTCGGCGCCTAACCGCTATTTTCTGCGCTTTTATCCTGTGCATCCCGTCTCTGACGCTGGCTGCCACCGTCCGCATCAAGGACATCACGGACATGGAAGGCGTCAGAACCAACCAATTGATTGGCTATGGCCTCGTGGTGGGTCTCAACGGCACAGGGGACCGGCTGACAAATTCCATTTTTACCCGAGAGACTCTGATTTCCATGCTCAACCGGCTCGGTGTCAACATTCGGGATCAGGAGACACAGTTACAGACTCATGACGTCGCAGCGGTCATGGTCACGGCGGACCTACCGGCGTTTGCCCATGGCGGAAATCGGATTGACGTCACGGTCTCTGCCGCTGGGGATTCCTCATCGCTCACAGGGGGAACACTCCTCGTTACCCCTCTCATGGCAGCTGATGGCGAAGTTTACGCCGTCGCGCAGGGTAGCCTGGCGACAAATGCCTTCAGTGCCCGCGGTGCTGCTGCTTCCGTGACCCGCAACGTTCCGACCAGTGGCCATATCGCAAATGGTGCAGTTGTAGAGCGTGAGGTTCCGTTCGATCTCAGTCACCGCAAGAATCTGCATCTCAGCCTACGGAACCCTGATCTGACGACAGCAAGCCGAATGGCAGCCGTTATCAACCGCACAATAGGTCCCATCGCTGTTGTCGAGGATCCTCGAACAGTCCTGCTGGACCTCAGTACCCGTGACCCGGTCCCCACGCTGTCTCGCATTGGAGACCTGCTGGTGACGCCCGACAACCCAGCCAAGGTTATCGTGGACGAAGCCAGCGGAACAATCATCATGGGCGCTGACGTCCGTATCAGCACAGTGGCGGTTGCGCAGGGCAATCTGACCGTTCAGATCACGGAAACCCCACAGGTTTCTCAGCCTGGGCCGTTTTCAAACGGCCAGACCGCTGTTGTCCCTCGTACCAATGTCAAAGTTGATACTGGCAAGAATAACCATTTAGCCGTTCTTCCGGGTGGAACGACTTTACGGGAACTGGTGTCGGGCCTGAATGCACTCGGCGTTGGCCCTCGTGACATGATCAGTATTCTGCAGGCTATCAAAGCAGATGGAGCCCTGCAGGCAGAGCTGGAGATGCGCTGATGACCGTCTCAGATCTACCGTCGTTATCACAGGGCTATGCCCTGCATGACAATGCCCCCGATGCTGCCAAGACCCTCAAGGCAGCGAGGGATTTTGAATCCATGACCATCAACCAGATGCTTCAACCCATGTTCCAATCCAGCGATGACAGTCAGAATATGTTCAGTGGAGGAGCAGGAGAGCAGCAATTTCGTCCCATGCTGGTCGAGCAGATTGCGAAGCAGATGGAAAATAACGGCGGCCTGGGCATGACAGACGCCATCAATCGGCAAATGCTGGCTATGCAGGAACAGAAATGATGACCACGTCCATCATTACAGCAATGGAAGAGCTCATTGCGATTCTGGCACTTGAAAACAATGCTCTGTCAGAAGCACGACTTCCTGACGCTTTGAAGCTTATCCCTCAGAAGCAGGCTGCCGCGACGAAACTGGAGACGGCAATCGCAACCGCCTCTGAAAAGGATGCCTGCGCCTTTACTGGCACACCTCTCCTCCCCGAGCACAGTAGTCTCCTGGAAAAAATGATTACGCTGGGTAAGCGTAATGGCGAGTTACTCCAGCACGCAATTTCCTCGCAGAAACGCGTCATAGAGCTCCTGACCACTTTTCCATCGTCAGAAATGGTGCAGAGCTACGGGCATAAGGGGGCTTACGCCCATGAAGAGGGAAAACGTCAGGCACTGTTTGTGAGCCGCGCCTGATCGAGACTGGAATCAGTCTTCCGCCAGGACCTGCCGACTAACCTTGACCTTGGCAACACGACGACGATCCATTTCGAGCACTTCGAAAAGCCATCCTTCGAAAGCAACCTTATCGCCTCTGGCCGGAACACGGCGCAACAGGGCCAGTATCACTCCACCCAAGGTATGATAGCTGCCACCCCCTGGGAGCTCGGGTAAATCAAGACGCGAGCGCAGTTCGTCAGCAGGCATGAAACCCTCAAACAGGTATTCATCTCCCCCCTCAGCGGCCTGAAGCTCGAAGGAATTGGCTTCGGTTTTCTCTTCGCCGACGATGGCCTCGAAAACGTCAGACGGCGTCACGATACCTTCGAAAGAGCCGTATTCGTCCAGAACGAAAGTTATGCCGATATTTACCCCGCGCAGGCGTTCAATCATGTCCTGCGCGCTCAAACTGTCAGGAATGACAGGTGGTTCGCGCAATGCTGCCTCAATAGACACCGGCATTCCCAACAACAAACGATCCATGATGTCTTTGGCCAGAATGACACCAACCGGATGATCGACGTCTCCCTCACACACCACGATACGCGCATAGGATGACTGCCTAAGCTTGCGCACGAGCGTTTCCTGATCAGCGTGCCGATCCACCCAGAACAGCTCATTACGAGGTGTCATGATGGCACGGACGGGACGGTCAGCCAGCCGGAGCAGGCGTTCGATCATGGCCTGTTCGTCCGTTTCCAGAACGCCCGCGCGTGCGCCTTCAGCCAGAACCGCTCGGAGTTCTTCCTCCGTCACAGCGGCACGGGTCAGAGGTCCGACACGAAGCAGGCGCAGCACAAGCGATGACGTGCCGCTCAGAAGCCACACGACAGGCTGAGCGACGCGGGCAACGACCACCAGAAGCCAGGATAGCCGAGACGCGATGATCTCAGGCTGCTGCAAGGCAATCTGTTTGGGAACCAGTTCACCAAATACCAGCATCGCAAAAGTTATGATCGCAACGACCAGAACAATCGAGAGCTCACCCGCAAAGGGGTGCAGAGCGGGAACGGTTGCTATCCAGTCCCGGATGTTGGCTTCAATCTGGCTTCCACCAAACGTACCTTCCAGAATCGAAACCAGCGTCATGCCGATCTGAACGGTAGGAAGAAACGCATGCGGGTCTTCCGCAAGGCGGAGTGCTGCGGGCGCGCCCCGGAAACCCTGCTTTGCAAGGACTTCCAGCCGGGGGCGCTTGGCTGAAATAAGTGCCAGCTCTCCCATGGCAAAAACAGCGTTCAGAAGAATAAGCAGGCAAATAACAAAGATCGGGGTCAACATGGTCCGGCCGGAGTAATGAGACCCTGATGATAGTCAGGACTGCCGTTCGACACCATGACATTCATGCCACACTCGTAGTTCTGTATGACAGAATACAAAAAAACCGGCCTTGAAGGCCGGTCTTTCTGCATCATCCAGTCCAAAAAAAGACTGTGTCAGTCAGCGGCGTCAGCTGCCGCAGTCACAGTATTGGCTGCCGGACGGCCATTTACACGCACACGCGGGCCACGCGCCGGCTTGCCACCTGTCGTGATCTTTTCCATCTGCTGCTCAACCTGCGCTTCATAGCCGTATTCGGCAGGGCGCTGGTTGGCGAGCGAGATTTCCGGAACCATCGGCTTTTCAGTTTCCGGTCCGAACAGTGCGACCTTGGCGATGTGCCAGGGACGACGAACGGCATCCATCACAGCTGTGGATTCGTAGCCTGAGTGAACCATGCAGTCAGCGCATTTCTCATATGCGCCTGTGCCATACTTCTCCCACTCAGTGTCGTCCATCAGCTCTTTGAAGGTTTTGGCATAGCCTTCACCCAGCAGATAGCAGGGACGCTGCCAGCCAAACACGGTACGGAGCGGCTTGCCCCATGGCGTGCAGTGGTAGTTCTCGTTGCCAGCCAGGAAGTTCAGGAACAGCGGCGACTGTGTGAAGCGCCACTTCTTGCCTTTACCCAGACGGAAGACATCGCGGAAAAGCTGCTTGGTCTTCTGGCGGTTCAGGAAGTGAGCCTGATCCGGAGCGCGCTCGTAAGCATAGCCCGGAGCCGTCATGATGCCATCAACGCCCAGAGCCATGACTTCATCGAAGAACGCAGCCAGACGCTCAGGCACCGCACCATCAAAGACTGTGCAGTTGATGGAAACGCGGAAGCCACGAGCCTTGGCGGCCCGGATTGCTGCCGTCGCCTTCTCGAACACGCCGTCCTGACAGACCGACGAGTCATGCATCAGCTTGTCGCCGTCCAGATGCACGTCCCAGGAGAAGAAGTGGGATGGCTCGTAATCATCGAGCTTCTTCTCAAGGAGAAGACCGTTTGTGCAAAGGTAAACGTACTTCTTGCGCGCAATCAGACCCTTGATGATCTGAGGCATTTCCTTGTGCAGAAGGGGTTCACCACCTGCAACGGCAATGACAGGGGCGTCTGCTTCCGTGTCGGCATCCAGACATTCCTGCAAGCTCATGCGCTGGTTCAGGATCTGTGCCGGGTAGTCGATCTTACCACAACCGGCACACGCCAGATTGCAGCGGAACAGCGGTTCGAGCATCAGGACCAGCGGATATCGCTTGCGGCCCGTGAGGTGCTGCTTGACAACGTACCGTCCGACTCGGACAGCCTGCATCAAAGGAACGGCCATTATAATCCTCTGGTTCTAGCCACCGACAGTGTGCGCCATGACAGCGCGCCGGGGCCCTAAACATCTGAATGAGGCCCGTATGACCTAGGCAATGTCGGTTTGTGTTAACCGGCACCGAGAAGGCGCATCGGACTCTTGATTGACTGGCTATAGCCTCATTGCCATGTGGGCCTCAATGTCGTTGGTTGCAATTCTATGTAGTGATGTGGCCATTCGACCACAGAACGATTTCCGCATCCGGCGGTTGATACCGTGCAGCAAGAGCATGACCTCTTGCATAAAACGTCTCAGAGGACGAAAGCATGACCATGAATTCCCGATTTGCCCAGAACGCGACTCTGTCCCTTCTTGTGACCAGCCTCTTCGCAGGCGTCCCGGTGGCAGCAGCGCAAGCCCAGACCGCCCCAGCAGCCAGCGAAAGCTCTGCATCCGCGCCAGCCGCGCCAATTCAGGGTTTGTATGATGCTCTGAAAACTGCGCAGACGACGGGGAAGACCGCACAGCAACGCGCCACAATGATTGCGCCGGCCGTTGACCATGCGTTTGATCTTGAGGCCATTCTGCGTCGCTCTGTGGGGGTGCGCTATAATAATCTGAGCGCAGCTGATCGCACCCGCCTGCTTGGATCGTTCCGTCAGTTCACAATCGCGCGATATGCATCTTCTTTCAAACCGGGAAGCAACGCCGTCTTCACTATCCTGCCGCAGACCCGCCCTAACCCAACGGGTGGCCAGATTGTGGATACGACCATTGGCGGCGGTTCTGATGGTGGCACGCCAATCGATTACATCATGACGAGTGGTGCATCAGGCTGGCGCATCACAGACATTCTTCTGGATGCCCATATCAGCCAGGTTGCCGCACAACGTGCCGATTTCGGCGGCGCTCTGTCTCAGGGCGGTGCAAGCGGTCTTGCAGATCTGCTGGACCGGAAAACGACCAAATTCCTGCATGATTGAGTCTCGCGCGGCTACGAAGCTCTTCCTTCCTGATGTGAAGGGGAGATAAAAGACCGCCGTGCCTTCACCTCTCTCCATTGCAGCTGGCTTCTGTACACTCGTATCTGTAGCTGGAAATATTCAGGTCCTTACGGGGGCTACCCTTCTTGCACGTTTCCGCACGCGGGAACGTCGAGAGGACGAGGCCGTCCGCATGTCGGGCAGGCGTTGGCCAGCTGTTACAGTACTCAAGCCTCTTCACGGCAATGAGCCTTTGCTCCGCGAAGCGCTTGAGAGTGTCTTCGCGCAGGACTATCCGGACTTCCAGATTGTCTTTGGCGTTCACGACGAAGCCGATACGGCCCTGTCTGTCGTGCAGGATCTTCGTCAGAAATACCCTCAGATCCCAGTCAGCATTGTGATCAATGCTGACGAACACGGTCCGAACCGGAAAGTCAGCAACCTCATCAACATGTTCGATGAGGGGCGCCACGATGTTCTGGTCATTTCAGACTCTGACATTCACTGCGCTCCGACTTACCTGAAGCACGTCGTTTCCAGCCTCGAAGCTCCAGGTGTCGGACTTGTGACGACTCTTTATGCCGGGCGCACAGCTGGTGGAACGCTGGTCCAGCAACTTGGTGCCTGTCAGATCAACCACAATTTCCTGCCAGGCGTGATGATGTCACGCCTGCTGGGTCGTCAGGACTGTCTGGGCGCCACCATGGCTCTCACGCGACAGACACTGACTGACATTGGCGGCCTGGAAGCTCTTGTCGATCACGTGGCGGACGATGCTGAACTTGGTCAGCTTATCCGTCAGCGTGGTCAGGGCATCGCCATTGCGCCGTCCCTCACCCATACCACTGTTGGCGAACACACCCTCAGCGAGCTGCTCTCTCACGAGTTACGCTGGGGCAGAACCGTCAAGAATGTGGAACCCGTCGGCTATGGCCTGTCTTCCATTCAGCTTCCGCTGTTCTGGGCCGTCACAGCCGTTCTTTTTCGTCCCAATACATGGTGGACCTGGCTTCTGCTGGGGCTGACCTGGGCCATTCGTGGCCTTGGAAGCCGCATTATAGACCGTGCAACGGAGTGTCCTTTGCCCGCTGCGATCCCTCTTCTGGTCATCCGTGACTGGCTCTCCGCAGCCATCATGGTGGGCAGTGCAAGAGGGTCACGCGTTGCATGGCGCGGCAGAACGGTCCATATCGCCCGAAGAAAACGTAAATCTTCGGCGCGCGCCACAGCGTTCCAGTCTGGCGCCACCACCCACAGGAGTGTCCGATCATGATGAGAACCCTTTTTCTCCAGCCTCCTTCCTTCGACGGCTTCGATGGTGGTGCTGGTTCCCGTTATCAGGCCAAGCGTGAAATCAAGTCTTTCTGGTTTCCAACATGGCTGGCTCAGCCGGCAGCTCTGGTGCCCGGCTCCCGCCTGATCGACGCCCCCCCGGCGAAGATGGGCATGGATCCGATCCTTGAGGACGTGAAGAATCGCGACCTCGTCGTCATGCACACCTCCACGCCGTCCTTCGCATCGGACGTCCGCGTGGCGCAGATGATCAAAGACGCCAACCCGAAGATCATGATCGGCATGGTCGGCGCCAAGGTTGCCGTGCAGCCTGACGAGAGCATGAGACAGGGTGGCCCGATCGACTTCGTGGCGCGCAACGAGTTCGATTTCACGATCAAGGAAATCGCCGAGGGCAAGCCACTGGCAGAAGTGGACGGCATCACCTGGCGTAACGCTGACGGCGAGATCATCGCGAACAAAGAACGCGCGATGATCGAGGACATGGACAGCCTTCCGTTCGTAACGGAAGTCTACAAGCGTGATCTCAACATCAACGACTACTTCATCGGCTATCTGAAGCACCCGTACATTTCCATCTACACGGGCCGTGGCTGCAAATCCCGCTGCACGTTCTGCCTGTGGCCGCAGACGGTGGGCGGCCATCGCTACCGCACGCGTAGCCCGGAGCATGTTGCTGCCGAGATCCGTCTCGCCAAGCAGTACTTCCCGGACGTGCAGGAATTCATGTTCGATGATGACACCTTCACGGACGATCTGCCGCGCGCCGAAGCGATTGCCCGTGAAATGGGCAAGCTGGGCGTTACGTGGTCCTGCAATGCCAAGGCGAACGTCCCTTACGACACGCTGAAGATCATGAAGGAGAACGGCCTGCGCCTTCTCCTCGTGGGTTACGAAAGCGGCAACCAGCAGATCCTTCACAACATCAAGAAGGGCATGCGCGTCGAAGTCGCCAAGGAATTCACGAAGAACTGCCATAAGCTGGGCATCAAGATCCACGGCACATTCATTGTTGGTCTGCCGGGCGAGACGAAGGAAACCATTCAGGAGACCATCGCTTTCGCCAAGGAAATCAACCCGCACACGCTGCAGGTTTCCTTGGCCGCTCCTTATCCGGGCACGGCACTCCACAAGCAGGCAACCGAGAATGGCTGGCTGAACGTCGATGCGGCCGAGCTGATTGACGAGAACGGTGTGCAGATTGCTCCCCTGCATTACCCGCACCTGTCGCATACGGAAATTTTCGAGAGCGTCGAGGAATTCTATCGGAAGTTCTATTTCCGCGGCTCCAAGATCGCTTCCATCCTGAACGAGATGATCCGCAGCCCGCAAATGATGAAGCGTCGTCTGCGCGAAGGTGTGGAATTCTTCCAATTCCTCAAGGACCGTCACGCGGCCTGAGACCGTCCCTGACGGCCTCGTTTTCTCGAAAAGGGGCATGGCTTGACGGCCATGCCCCTTTTTTCATGACCCTCGCCCCCTGTTCCGGAGCTTCATCATGACCCGTCGCGCCATTGTTTCCGCCGATGATTTCGGCATGAGCCTGGAAGTCAACGAAGCCATCGAGGCAGCCCATCGCAAGGGCGTCCTTTCAACAGCGAGCCTGATGGTCGCCGGAGATGCCGCAGCGGACGCTGTCCGTCGGGCGAAAGCCATGCCTGACCTAAAAGTCGGATTGCACGTCGTCGCTATTGAGGGAAAGTCCGTATTGGATCTTCCCGCCATCACGGATGAACAGGGCTGGTTTGGCCGCAACCAGCTTCGGCTTGGCGTCGAATATTTCTTCAGCCCCCATGCCCGAAGCGCCATCCGCCGGGAAATTGAAGCGCAGTACCGCGTCTTTGCCCGTACAGGCCTTCCGCTGGATCACGCGAATGCCCACAAGCATATGCATCTCCACCCCACTGTCGGGCGCTTCCTGATTGAAATGGGGCTGGAGCATGGCCTGACAGCTGTGCGCTCTCCATTTGAGCCACCTGAGCCTGTGGACGCAAAAGATAGCATCGGTGATCGCGCCTTGCGTCGCTGGATTGGAGTCCTTCGCCATCAGATCCACAAAGCAGGCTTGAAGACCAATGACTGGTGCTTCGGGCTGCGCTGGTCTGGCCACATGACCCCTGACCGCATTCAAGCCCTCATTCCGAAGCTTCCCCAAGGCGTCAGTGAAATTTATTTCCACCCCGCCACGGCTCAAAACGCCATGATGCATCGCTTCATGCCCACCTACGATCAGGAAGGCGAACTCGCGGCGCTTCTCGATCCCGGTGTGCGAGATGCTTTCACACGTGAAAACGTGAAGCAGATTGGCTGGTCGGATCTTTAAGGCGTCGGACCGCTCGTTTTTTTGCTGTTTACTCACTCCGTTCCGAGATCATTATGATATCAGGGAACTGTAGACTTTTGAATTAACAAGGATTTAGAGGGGTGAAGGCAAGAATGAACGGACGGCATGTTTTCAAACGACTGTTTTTTCTCGTCGGGCTTGTAGCCTCACCAGCCTGGGCTAATCCATCCACAGTTCTGAGCGTCAAAGACGGCGATACCGTCCATAAATTCAGCGTTGAAGAGCTTCTGCACCGCCCGGAAACCCAGAGGCTCGATCTGTCCCATATCAAGCAGCCTCTTGGACCAGACGTTCCCGCGATCCCGCTTTCAGCGCTGATCCATCAGGATGATGCGCTGGCTTTTCAGGCCACAGATCTTTTTACGGCGGAAATTCCCAGGAGTGTCTTTGAGCAGGCTCGCAAACATCACGTCACTGCGTGGATCGCTATTGAAGACAAGGAATGGCCTAAACGCCGTCCTCACGGCCATGACCTTGGACCGTTTGCCCTTGTGTGGACCGGTGAGGAAGTTGGCATCATCAAGCAGGAACAATGGGTCGACCAGCTCGCTGCCATAACCCCATCCTCAAGTAATGAGCTGCCGTCTGGCACAAGTGAACCCGCCGCAAAAGGACAGGTCATTTTTGCGGAAAACTGTTTGCCCTGCCATCAGCTCATGGGCGTTGGCGAGGGAAGCATGGGACCGGATCTCGGGCGGCCCATCCCGGTAACAGAGTACATAACCCCCAAAGGCTTCAGGGCCATCATCCGCAACCCGAAGCAGGTCAGGAAGTGGCCAAGCGAACACATGGAGTCTTTTCCGGAAAGCGCCATCTCGGAAAGCGATCTGGATGCACTCTGGACCTATCTTCAGGAAGTCGGCCAGTCAGGATTGGCCCAGAAGCATCTTTGAAGCGCAGGGCTATGGGATGAACCGGGAAATAGCTTCCCAGGTCATCCCGTGATGTATCAGGCGCGCAGAGCAAAATCTTCCTGCGGCCGCGCACCAAAGCGCGTGATGATGGCACCAGCAGCCTGATTGCCGAGCTTCGCGCACGTCACAAGATCATGCTGCTTGCTCAGGCCAGCAAGGAATCCGGCCGCAAATGCATCACCAGCGCCGGTCGTATCCACAACCTTGACTGGCGTAGTCGGAACGTCGTGACGCTCGCCCTTGCTGATGACGACAGCGCCCTTTTCGCTCCGCGTGACGATAGCCAGCTGGGTTTCTGCAGCAACCTGACGCAGAGCGTCTTCGAAATCAGTCGTTTCATACAGCGCCAGAAGCTCGGCTTCGTTGGCAAAGAGAATATCGACGTGACCGGCAACGAGCCCACGGAATGCCGCGTGATGACGGCCAACGCAGAACGTATCTGACAGCGTCAGAGCAACCTGACGGCCAGCCTTACGGGCCAGCGTAGCGGCATGTTCGAAAGCCGCCTGAGCATGGGGCTTATCGTAAAGATAGCCTTCCATGTACGTGATGGCAGCATCCGTGACTGTCTCTTCATGAACGTCTGCCGGTGTAAATTCCGTACAGGCTCCGAGATAGGTGAACATGGTGCGTTGTCCATCGGGCGTCACGAGCACGATGCAGCGCGCGGTCGGAATTTTTTCAGACGCAGCGAGTGGCTGGGACGGGAAAGTCAGGCCCTGATCGCGGATATCCTGCGTAAAATGCGTCCCGGCCTGATCTTCAGCAACCTTGCCAAGATAAGAAACTTTTGCGCCCATACGAGCCGCAACCACCGCCGTATTGGCACCAGAACCGCCACCAGCAACACGTTCAACAGCAATACGGTTTTCAATGTCCTGCGCAGTTGCCGCATTGATGAGTGTCATGCTGCCTGGAGTTGCACCAAGATCGGCAATAACAGCCGGGTCAACAGAGGCAAGAACATCGACAATCGCGTTGCCGATGCAGAGGAGATCGTGCTTGGGGGCTGACATTAAGGCTCCAGAGTTCACAAAAAGGCAAAAAATCGTTCAAGACGCCATCTGCGCCATTAAATCAACACGATCATAGGTGCCCTCTGGGAACACGCCAACACCCGGGACGAATGCACTCTCCTGTTCTGCGCATGTCAGATTATGACATTTGCACGCAAGCGCGGGTTGTCCGTTCGGGGCGTGACCGTGTAAGCCTTGTCAGAGGCCGTTCCTGACGAACCCTGCACCAGCAGGTCCGGTGTCGAGCGGCCGAGACATAGTCCTTGTTCTTTCCAGATCCGTAGCGGGGTTTCCTTGTTCAGAAGACGCAAACCGGAAGAAGACGCAAAGCCTGCCGAGACAAGCAAGCTCGCCGGGCAGCCCATCTTTCCCAACCGGCCGGATGCTTCCAGCCAGACCACTCCTGCGTCCGGATCCGGAACAGCCAGCCCTCAGCCCAACCAGCAGAAGGACCCCGCATCTATGGGTCGTACCCCTTTCCCGGCGCCGCCATCCCCGAACAACCTGCCGGGCGCAACGCCGGCAACTGCGCCCCGTCCGGGTGCAGCAGGCGTACCGGGAGCACCGCGCCAGACGGGTCCGGAGCGTCGTACGCTGGTCGTCGGCCGTGGTATCAGCGTTCAGGGTTCGGTTCAGGATGCCGAGCGTCTGGTCGTTGAAGGGACTGTCGAGTCCAGCATGATTCAGGCGGCGGAAGTCGTTGTTGCACAGGGCGGTGTTTTCCGTGGTGCGATCGAAGTTGAAGATGCAGAAGTTGCCGGCACGATTGACGGCACCCTGACCGTCAACGGCAGCCTCACCATCCGCGGCAGCGGTCGTCTGATCGGCAAGGCAAAGTGCCGTCGTCTGCAGGTTGAAGATGGTGGCCAGATCACCGGTCAGCTCGAAATGATCACGGATGGCGTCGCCCCACGTTCCCCGATCGTGGAACCTGCGAAGGCTGCTCCGGAAGCTGCTGAGGAAAAAGCTGAAGGCTGATCCAGCCTCCATCTTTCTCTGAAGGTATCGAAAAGCCCGCTTCCCATGACTGGGGGGCGGGCTTTTTCGTATACACAATGACCAGAACAGAAAACTTCCGATACAAATCTGTTTTTTCTATAATAAATTTGCTTTTAATAAATATATATTCATTACACGCCGTATAGAATTTACGGCATCAAACAACAGATTAAATCTGCATTTAATTAAATCTCTGTATTAAATGGGAGTTTAAATCTAACTTTACAACATAATGTGTATATCGGCGCATCTACCTAAACCGCATCAGGACGCGCCAACCAATGAATGCCATTGTTGTCACCGCGCTAAGACGACCCTTAACGTTCGTCGTCCTGTCGATTCTGATTGTGATGCTTGGCATCCTCTCGATCCTCAGGACGCCAACGGACGTATTCCCCAATATCAAGATTCCGGTCGTCGCAGCGGTCTGGACCTATCCAGGTCTTCTGCCACAGGAATTTGCTGGCCGTATTACCTACAACTTCGAACTGGCTGTTACGACAACAGTTCAGAACATCGAACATATGGAGTCCAACTCCTATTATGGTCGGTCGATTGTAGATATTTACTTCCAGCCCGGCACGCCCATCGGGGAAGCCGAAGCAGAAGTGACGGCAATTTCGCAGACAGTGCTCCTGGGCCTTCCGCCCATGGTGCCTGCACCAATGATCATGGCCCTGAACCCATCTCAGGTTCCGGTCATTGCCCTACAGATCACATCTGACAAACAAACACCGTCCGATCTGTTCAAACTCGGCGTAATTACGGTTCGTCCACTGCTCGCAACCGTTCCGGGTGCCGTCGTGGCTCACCCGAATGGCGGTATGGACAGCTTTGTCATGGTTTCCATGAACCAGGCAGAGCTTCGTGCCCATCACCTTGCTGCTGCGGACGTACAGGCTGCCCTGCGCAAGCAGAACATTGTTCTGCCGGCCGGTGACCAGAAGATCGATGCGACCGACTGGATGGTGCAGACCAACGCAGCTCCGCAGAGCATGGAAGACATCGCCAATATCCCCGTCAAACGGGTTGGCAATGCGGTCATCTATGTGAGGGACGTCGCGGACGTCTATCGCGGTGGGCATCCTCAGACAAACCTGGTGCTGGTGAAGGGCCGTCAGGCTGTAGAAGTCATTACCCAGAAGGGTGGTACCGCCTCCACTCTGGATGTTGTGGCTGCGACCAAGGCGCTTCTTCCGCGTCTGCGTCGAATTCTGCCACCTGATGTGCATGTCTCAATCCTTGAAGACGCCTCCGTGATGGTGAAAGACCAGATCAAAGACGTCGTTCAGGAAATGATCACGGCCGCGTTCCTGACCGGTATCGTGGTCCTGCTGTTCCTTGGCTCCTGGCGCTCTACTGTTATCATCGCCACATCCATTCCGCTGGCCATTCTGTGTGCGCTCATCGGGCTGGGCTGGGCGGGTCAGTCCATCAACGTGATGACTCTGGGCGGCCTGGCGCTGGCCGTTGGTATTCTCGTCGATGACGCCACCGTCATGATCGAGAACATCGATACCCATCTTGAAATGGGCAAGGATCTGGAACTCGCCATCATTGATGCGGCAAACCAGATCGTCATCCCGACTTTCGTTTCCACAACCTGCATCTGCATTGTCTGGCTGCCACTCTTCGAGCTGGATGGCGTGTCAGGCTACCTCTTCATGCCGATGGCAGAAGCCATCATCTTCGCGATGATCGCGTCCTTTATCCTGTCCCGTACGCTCGTGCCCACCATGGCCAAGTATCTTCTCGCAGGACAGGTTCATCATGGCGCACATGGTGAAACCGATCATGGCCACCCTGAACCCAAAGGCTTCTTTGGCCGGTTTCAGGCTGGATTCGAAACCCGCTTCAATCGGTTCCGTGATGGCTATGGCAGCCTGCTGGAGCGCTGCATCAGCCGCCGTGGCGCTTTCGTCGGCATCTTCATGCTGATCTCCATTGCCTCAACCGGACTCTATGCCTTTGCAGGGCGAGACTTCTTCCCTGAAGTGAAATCCGGCACTCTCCAGATGCATATGCGTGCACCTTTGGGAACGCGTATCGAGGTTGCTGGCCGTATCGCTGCCCTCGTGGATGATCGCATTCATCAGGATCTGGCAGGCAAGGTTGAAAGCATCATTTCTGATTGCGGCCTGCCAGAAGGCCCTCACAATCAGGCATTCATGCCCACACCAAGCGTCGGAACGCAGGACTGCGACCTGACGATTGCCCTGAAAAATGATGCCTCCCCTGTCTGGGACTATCGCAAGCTGCTCCGCAAGGATCTGTCACAGCGTTTCCCCGGCACGGTCTTCACATTCCAGCCTGCTGATCTGACCCAGAAAATCCTGAACTTTGGATCTTCTGCTCCGATTGACGTTCAGATCTCCGGTCCGGATGCCCTGCTGAACTACGATTATGCCCGTCACATCATTGGCAAGATCCGTCAGGTTCCAGGTGCTGCAGACGTCACGATCCAGCAGACCATGTCCACGCCGACGCTGATGGTTAACGGTGATCGGACCTTTGGTCAGGCAACAGGCGTGACGGAAGCCGATATTGCCCAGAACGAACTGTACACGCTCTCGGGCTCAGCCGTTGTGGACCCGCAGTTCTGGCTTGACCCGGAAGACAACGTCACCTTCCCGCTGAACCTTTACACCTCACAGGATCAGATGACGCATCTGAGCGATCTGCTGACCATTCCGGTGGACAAAGGTGAAGGCAACACGGAGAACATCGACCCGCAGCTTCTGGGTGCCGTTGCCAACGTGATCGCAGCCGGAACACCGGGCGAAGTGTCTCACTACAACTCGATGTCCGAGATGGACATTTACGTAAACGTCGAGGGCACGGACATGGGTTCCGTTCTGGACGGCGTGAAAAAGGTACTGGCGGCCGACGCACATAACGTCCCGCGCTCGGCTGAAATTGACGTCCACGGACAAGCCACCACCATGCATGGTGCATATTCACAGCTTGTCTTCGGGCTCTGCGTTTCCGTGGTGCTGATCTATCTGCTGATCGTTGTGAACTTCCAGTCCTGGCTGGACCCGTTCATCATCATCACGGCTCTGCCGGGTGCTCTGGGCGGTATTGCATGGGCTCTGTTCCTGACAAATACGCGTCTGTCCGTTCCGGCTCTCACGGGCGCCATCATGTGCATGGGAACGGCCACGGCCAACTCCATCCTCGTGGTCTCGTTCGCCCGTGAACGCCTCGAAATCCATGGTGACGCCCTCAAGGCAGCACTGGAGGCCGGCTTCGGCCGTATCCGCCCCGTGCTCATGACCGCACTCGCCATGATCGTTGGCATGATCCCGATGGCCATTTCGAACTCTACGAACGCGCCACTGGGCAAGGCTGTCATCGGCGGTCTGCTGGTCGCAACGATTTCTACGCTGCTCTTTGTCCCCTGCGTTTACGCCATCCTCCACAATCGTTCTTCGCGTCAGAAGGAAACTGTCTAATGGCCAGCTCTCCGAAAATCTTCGCCATTGCGGGAAGCTGCGTTCTCGCGCTTTACGTGGGCTTCATCGTTGTCGAAAAAACCCATGCGGCAACGGAACTGAAGGCTGACACTGAAGCTGGCGCGATCCAGAACGTTGCGGTCGTCACGCCCAAACAGTCACCTGAGAAGGTCGCCCTGACGCTCCCCGGCACGATTGATGCCTGGTATCAGGCGCCGATCTACCCGCAGGTCTCTGGCTACGTGAAGATGTGGTACAAGGACTACGGTGCACACGTGAAGGCTGGCGACGCTCTGGCCGAGATCAATGCCCCTGCCCTTGATGCACAGTATGCGCAGGCCAAGGCAGATCTGGACTCTGTGATGGCGAAGTACCACCTCGCCACCGTGACGGCCGAGCGCTGGCGCGCCATGGGGCGGTCTCAGTCCGTTTCAGGGCAGTCCGTCTCGGTGTCCAACGCAAACGAACAGTCTGCCCATGCAGAAGTGGATGCAGCACAACGTAACGTTGATCACTTCGAAGCTCTCGAGAAGTTCAAGACCATCGTTGCACCGTTTGATGGCGTCGTGACGGCCCGTAACATCAACGTCGGTGATTATGTCAACAATGGCGGCGGTGGCCTGAACTCAACGGGTGGCGCATCCGAACTCTTCACGGTTGCGGATGTACAGAAGCTGCGTCTGTTCGTGTCCGTGCCGGAAACATTCTCCTATGTTCTGCAGCCGGATCTGACCGCAACCATCAGTGTGCCCCAGTATCGTGGCCGCACGTTTGAAGCGCATTACCTGACGACATCACGCGGCTTCGACCCGACCACCCGTACAGCCGTGGCCGAGTTCACCCTGGAGAACAAGGATGAAGTGCTCTGGCCCGGGACCTTTGCGTCAGCCGCTCTGAAATCCCACAATGAAGACGCACATCTCTACGAAATCCCGACCAGTGCTCTCGTCTTCGAAGAAAAGGGCATGCAGGTCGCCGTCGTCGATGAAAACAGCCGCGTCCATTATCGGAACGTCACCGTCGGTCGCATGGCCGACACTTCGACCGAAATCCAGAATGGCATTTCCCCGACAGACCGCATCATCTCCAACCCGCCAGCCGATGTGCTGGAAGGCGACAAGGTCAATGTCGTGGAAGGTCAGCGCGGCTATAACCAGTCAGGCTATGGGAAAGACCAATGATCAGCCCCATCCTTCGCCGTTTTTCACTCGCATGCGGTTCAGCCCTCTCCCTTCTGGGGCTGTCAGCCTGCGATCTCGCCCCGACCTACAAGGCCCCCAGCTTCGTCGTCCCGGCGAGCTGGCAGGGTCAGGCGCCGTTCGCTGTCGCCACGCCTGCTGATACGCTCCTTCCGGAAAACTGGTGGATCATGCTGCATGATCCACTCCTGAACGGGCTTGAAGAACGCGCAACCGCAGACAACGGGGACATTCAGGCAGCGGCAGAACGCTTCATTCAGGCACGGTCCCTCGTAGCAGCGGCGCGGTCCGAACTGCTCCCCCATGCCAGCCTGGAAGCCGGTGCGTCAGACAACAAACAGTCTGCTGACCGTCTGTTCCGCAATGGTGCCACGCTCACGCAAACGGAAGAGGATTACGGCGGCCTCGTGTCCTGGGAGCCGGACTTCTGGTCGTCCATCCGGAACCGCGTTCGGTCCCAGAAGCAGTTTGCCCAGCAACGCGCGGCAGACTTCGCCATGGCGCGCCTGAGCACCCAGGCCGAACTGGCGCGCGATTATATTGAATTGCGCGGCTATGATGCGCAGGATGCGATCTACTCACAGTCCATCGCCTTCTATAAGCGGGCTGTCACCATCACGGAAAATCAGGTTCAGAATCAGGCAGCCCCACGTCTGGATCTGGCCCGTGCTCAGGCACAGCTCTACACCACGCAGGCTGCTCAGCTGGATATTCAGGCTGCCCGTCAGGTTACGGAGCATGCCATTGCCGTTCTGACCAACTCGTCTCCATCGGCGTTCCATATTCCGCAGGTTCAGACGTTCAGCTTCATCCAGCCGAGCATCCCAACCACCGTGCCTTCCGAACTGCTGCAACGTCGGCCAGACATTGCGTCGGCCGAACGCGAAATGGCTCAAGCCAACCGGGAAATCGGCATTGCCCGTGCGGCATTCTACCCGCATATCGCTTTGAAGCTGGGCGGCGGTTTTGCGTCCAATGGCTTCGATCTTGCCAATCTGGCCAATTCACTCTGGACGTATGGCGCCAGCCTCGACATGCCACTCTTTGACGGTGGCCTGCGTCGGGCGGAACTCCAGAGAACGTGGTCTGCATACCGGGAAACGCGCGACGAATACCGCATGAAGGTTCTTGATGCCTTCCGCGAAGTCGAAGATGGCTTGTCCCGGACTGAGCGCCTCTCCAAAGAAAATACCGCTCTGGAGCAGGCCGTCAGAGCCAATCTCGACACCCAGAATATGACCATGACCCTTTATCAAGGTGGCGTTGGCACATACCTGGAAGCGATTTTCAGTCAGGAAAACACACTGGAAAGCCGCATCCATCAGGTAGAGGTCGCCACGCGCCTTTATACGGCAGATGTGGACCTGATCCGCAGCCTGGGTGGCGGGTGGTCCGTCAAGGCCCTGCCAACCATGGACCAGACGCTGTCTATCGCGCCGCTCCAGTATGACAACCTGCACCACCCGAAAGCTGTTGGGGATGTTACGGCATCACAGCATCCGGAGCAGTTCGAGAACCTTACGGGCACCGCACCTTCGACGCCTGGCCTCGGCCATGACAGGCAACTTCCCTCCCTACCAATGGGAGATCTGGCGAACCATCCCTGAACAGACGGATGGCCAGAAATAGCCAATAAAAAAGCCGTCCATTTGGACGGCTTTTTTTTTAATCGCGACGGTCGCGGATTTTGACGTAGGCGATGGCCGCATGTTCCGCACAGTAGGGCTTACCCGGCAGAGGGGTTGCGCCACAGAAATGGAACCCCGGGGTGCCCGGATCACCGATCGGCCAACAGCAGGACGGCCCACGACGCGTCGGACGATCAATGCTGGCCGTAAAACGCGGCGGCGGAGCCGGACGGACCGGCGGAGCCACACGGGGTTCCGGAGCAGGCGGCTTGGCGGGCGCTTCAGCCTTCAGGGGTGGAACCGCAGCCGCGCGTGCAACTGGAGCAACCACAGGACGGGCCGCCACAGTTTCTGCAGCCTTTGCAGGAGCGGCCTTGGGCGCATCCACCTTGGCTGGGGTGACCTTGGCGTCTACCTTGTCCCCCAAAAGGTCAGCAGTTGCTTCGGCAGGTGCCGCAGCCTTCCGGGCGGGGGGTTTGCGCCGTGGCACTTCCGTTGACGGCGTTTCGCCATCCTTGACCTTGCGGTTCCGGATGGGTGACGGGCGAGGCGGCAGGCCAAGGCGATGCGCCTTGCCAACAACAGCATTCTTCGTGATGGAAAGCTGGCGGCCGATTTCGGCGGTCGAAAGTCCCTGACTCCACAACTCGCGAAGTCTGGCGATCGTCTCGTCCGTCCAGTCCATATATCGTTCCTCTGTCGCGCATCCGGGCCTGTCTTGGCCCACTATCCTGTTACCCGCCGACCCTTTTTACAGGACCGGAATCTTTTGGGTGACGTTCCTTACCAGAAAGTCATGCCCGCGTCGAAGGTGCTTGTCACGCGTCCGCAGGTTCACCGTCTGGTGCAACCCGCTGAAGCTCAACACATCCCTTTACGACAGCCAGTGCAATCTCGCCACGTACGAGCGCCAACGCATCCAGCCCAAAAACTTCACGACGCCAGCCCTTAAGAGCACCGACATCTGTCTCACCAAGCGCAATCCGGTCCAGATCTTCGGAAGACGCCACCAGACGCGGCGCAACCTTGTGCATTTCACATTTGGCTGTCTGAAGCACCCGAAGAAGCGCAACCAGTGCTGCTGATGGCCGTCCACGATCAGACTTGGACGGTGGCTTGGGCAGTTCGGATTCTGGAAGATTTTCACCGACACGAACGACTTCCAGAAGTCCCTGCCCCATACGTCCTTCAGCAAAGCCGCGCGTTACACCACGGACACGCGCTAGCGTCTCAACGTTTTCCGGCTTAATCGCAGCAATTTCGAGCAGACTTTCATCCCGAATAACCCGCTGCCGGGGAATATCGGCGTTCTGCGCCTCTTTTTCACGCCATGCTGCTATCTCGCGCAGGATACCAAGCATTCTGCGATTATTCGTGCGGGCTTTCAGCTTTTCCCAAAGACGGCGCGGATCAGGGCGGAATGTCTCTTCGGACGTGAGAACAGCCTGTTCAGCATCAGCCCAGCGTAGGCGACCTTCGTCTTCAAGCTGCTTGCGCAGTGCAAGATAGACCGTACGAAGATGCGTCACATCTGCTGCTGCGTAAGCGATCTGGGCCTTCGTCAGGGGGCGGGCTGACCAATCGCTGAACCGATGGGCCTTGTCGATCGCATTGCCAGTGATCGCCCCCACGAGGCTGTCATAGCCGACCTGATCGCCAAATCCGGCCACCATCGCTGCGACCTGTGTATCGAACAGGGACTGCGGGAGCCGGTCGAAAATATGAAGGAAGATTTCAAGGTCCTGCCGTGCGGCATGGAACACCTTGATGCATCCGGGCTCATCCAGAAGTTCACCCAGAGGAGCCAGATCAATGCCCGGCGCCAGCGTATCGATAACGGCGACGTCTTCGGCACCAGCAAGCTGCACGAGGCAGAGCTCGGGCCAGTAGGTTTTTTCCCGAACGAATTCCGTATCGATGGTAACGAACGGCTCCTGCTTCAGCTTGTTGCAGAGCCGTGCAACCTCCTCACTGGAGGTTACGATGACGGGGGACGGGAAATCAGAGGCTTTCGGACGCATGGCCCGATCCTACACAAAGGAATCGCCTCTGACCACGCCCCCACTGCCCTCAGATGAGGGACAGTGAAACGCGAGCAGCCGTCAGATCAGATGGACTTCTCGATCCAGGCCTTGAGCTGGCTCTTTGGCATCGCACCCATCTGCTGTGCAACCGGCTTGCCGTCCTTGAAGACGATCAGCGTCGGGATGCTGCGAACGCCGTATTGCGTCGGGGCTTCCGGGTTGGAGTCGATGTTGACCTTAGCGACCTTTAGGCGGCCCTGATACTCAGCGCCGATTTCCTCGAGCGCCGGGGCAATCATCTTGCACGGACCGCACCATTCTGCCCAGAAATCGACCAGAACCGGGCCGTCAGATTTCAGGACGTCTGTTTCAAAGCTGCTATCCGTAACGGCAACCGTATTTGCGCTCATGGACGTGTTCCTTGTGATGAAACGTGTTTCTGTAAACCGATATCGGCTTCTCTGGTCAGGACTGCAAGAGCCTGCCCATTAAATCAAGACTCCTCCAGTACACGATCCAGAAGCTCATCTGGAAGAACCATCACAGAGGGCCCCTCCGTCCAGACCAGCGAGCAGTGAATGGAAAAATCGGGGTGCAGTTGCTGGAGAACAGCCCGATAGGCCGCCATCTGATGTCTATATGCTTTGGGTGTCCGCTCGACGCGACTCGGGGGAGTGCGGTTCGTTTTGTAATCACAGATCCAGATTTCTCCGTCCCCGATCCACAGACGATCCACCTGCCCCAGAACCACGCGCCCCTCACTGATGCCCGATATTGGCTGCTCGGCCCGACTGCCTGCCTGAAACAGAGGTGCGAGATCCGGATGATGCAGGACGCCCATGACCTGATCCGTCAGACGCTCGACCTCGTTCTCTGTCAGCCCGAGCGCAGGTCTGGAGAGCCAGCGGGTTGCGAGCGCCAGCCGGTCTTCGGAAGGCGTTTCCGGCAAAAGCTGAAGCAGGCGATGGATCATCGTGCCGCGCCGCATGGCCTGTTCCCGAACTGGCTTTGGCCTCCCCGCCAGAAGTTCCAGCGGGGAGCGGGCTGCGGGCACTTCGCCAAACTCCGCGCCATCCGGCCGGCTTGGCGCCAGAGGCCGGGTCATGGCGTCTTCTATTGGCGCAACATCCGCGCGCCACTCGGGCGCACGGCCTAGCCAGACCGGCAAGTCCAGCATGGGCGTGACGATCTGCGGCGCGGCATCCGGCGCGGGAGCCACACTTCGCTCTTCTTCCAGAAGCAGACGATCTCCGTCCCACCCCAGTCCCAGCGGTTCGGATCGCGCATTGACGAGCGTTTCGAAGCCGGCCTGACACTGACGATACCAGCTAGTGTCTTCCGGCTGACGTTTCGTGGAGGCTCCGCAGATCACCAGCCAGTCACTGGCGCGCGTCAGTGCCACGTAGAGCAGACGGTTGTTCTCCGCCCGCGCCTTTTCCGCATCCCGCGCAGACAAAGCCGTCGTAACATCCGTTCCGGCATCTTTCTTCGGCACCCAGATCGGAAGATCCAGCCCCGCAGCTTCTTCCCACAGAAAGTCTCCACTGGCTGGCGCACGGGACAACGTATCCGGCATCACGACCAGCCGGGCCTGCAATCCCTTCGATCCATGCACAGTCATGACGCGGACAGCCCCGGTCTCGCTTTCGGCTTCACGCTTACTGGTGATTTCGCTGGCTTCCAGCCAATGTAGAAATCCCTGAAGCGAAGGGGGGTGCAGTCCTTCGTATCGTAGGGCGGCTGTCAGCAGTTCGTCCACAGGTTCAGCCGCTTCCGGCCCAAGACGACGCAGCAGTCTTGTGCGCCCACCATGCGGGCCAAGGGCTTCGGCCAACAGACGATACGGCGTGGCATAATCCACCCGTGCATAGAGCGCGGACAGCATCGTCCACGCTGCCTGCCACTCCGCACGCTCCCGATGACGTTCCCGCAGAACAGTCCAGAGCGGCTGGCCTTTCGGGCCAAGGGCGTGGGCGCGACCGTCTTTCGTCGCCAGCGCCATCAGGGAATCATCGCTTAGTCCACCGAGGGGTGAGGTCAGAACCGCCGCCAGTGTCAGATCGTCTTGTGGCAAAAGCAGTGCCGCACAGAGCGTCATGAGGTCGCGCACAGCGACCTGCTGTGTCAGACCAACGCGCACCAGTGTTGCCACCGGCACATTCCGCGACTTCAACGCCCGGATCAGGGAGCGCAGGAATGACGAACGACGCGGCACGAGAATCAGAACATCGCCCGCTTTCAAAGGCGCCTGTCCCGGTTGCGGCGAACGGCCAATCTGTTGATCAATCCACCCGGCAAGGGCCTCCGCCAGACGCTGTGGCGCACTGCGCTGGCCGGTATTGGTTTTCGGAGCCTGCCAGGGCGTCAGACCTTCATCATCGTCCTCGCCTTCCAACACCGGAACAAGCGGCCAGAGTTCAACGCGCCCACCCTGCCCCGGACGCGCGGACACATGGGGAAGAAGTGTCTCCTGCCCCTGTTCCAGCAGGCCATGTGCGGCATTCGGCTGGGAAAAGACCGCGTCCACAAAAGACAGAACGGGCGTGACGGAGCGGAACGAGACGTTCAGATCCGGATCACGCCACGGCAGACCCGCATTCTGAACGCGGCGGGCAAATTCGGCTCTCCAGCTATGAAACTGTTCAGGATCAGCGCCCTGAAATCCGTAAATGGACTGTTTGTAGTCACCGACCGCGAACACGGTGCGGGGTCTCGGCCCCTGCTCCCAGGCGCCCTCACCGGAAAAGAACTCGGATGTCAGAGCTCCGGCGATCTCCCACTGAAGGCCCGAATTGTCCTGCACCTCATCCAGTAGAAGATGGTCGATCCCGCCATCTAGCTTGTAGAGCACCCAGGCCGCACCTGGATCTTCCAGCAGATTCCGCGTTTCCTGAATAAGGTCGTTGTAGTCCACCAGTCCACGCGCGGCCTTGCCCTCTCGGAAGCTGAACAGCATCGGCGCGGCAAGGGACAGAAGTGCACGGTTCAGGGAAAGAAGCACGGCGCGCTTAATGCTCTCGGTCAGGTCCAGCAGGCGCTGGCCTTCGCGCGTAATGATATCTTCTAGATGCGGGAGAACCTTCCGGGCTGGCGCGCTGGCAAAACCGTTTATTTTTCTAAGCGTCCCGGCTTTAACAATGAAGCTCCCCATCCAGACAGCAGGATTGCGACTTTCAACGGGAGACGCCAACCAATCAAGCATTGGTACAACCAGCTTCAGAGCACTGTCTGTTGCCAAAGGTTGAAGAGCCTGCAATTCGGAACGCAGTCGCTCTTCTTCTGGAGGCTTACAGATCAACCCTTCCAGATCAGATGCCGCCTCCTGCCCGGCTTTCAGGGCTCCCCGATAGGCGCTCAGCACAGCATCCGGCAGGATCTGCCAACGATCCAGCAGGGGACGGACGCGACTTTCTTCCATGTTCAGAGCGCGGATCCGCTGGAAGAACCGGTCGATCCCGATAGTCCCCGCCACCTCCGCCACGATTTTCGGAGCCTTGGCGAGTTCGTCTTCCATGGCTTCCCGCAAAGCCAGCGTCGTATCCGTGTCTTCCATCAGGGTAAAATGCGGATCGACTGAGGCTTCAAGTGGGAAACGGCGCAGAAGCGACTGACAAAACGCATGGATCGTCTCGATCCGCAGACCGCCCGGCAGGTCCAGAACCTTCAGGAACAGCGCACGGGCCGCCCGGCGCGTCTCGTCCGTGTTGGGGACACGTAATTTCTCAAGTTCCCGACCCAGACGCTCATCCGGGAGCGACACCCATTCGCCGAGCCGGGACTGGAGACGGTTGGCCATCTCGGCGGCGGCGGCTTTGGTGTAGGTCAGGCACAGGATACGGGACGGATTTGCCCCTTCAGCCAACACAATCGACCCATCACCTGCTTCTACTTCAAGGGGCAGCATCAGGCGAAGCAGACGATCAATCAGCAGCTTCGTCTTACCTGATCCGGCAGACGCGGACACGAAGACGGACGCCATTGGGTCAGATGCGGCAATCTGCGTGCGATCAGCTTCAGCAATAACGTCAGCGCGATTGCGGGTCTCGCTCATGAGTCATCTCCTTCCGCATAGGCCGCACGCCATTCATCCACCCGTGCCAACTGGGCGTAATCCGTGTAGCGCGGCACATGTCCGGCCCAGGGCTGGGAGCGATAGGGTTGATCAGGCTGGTCATACTCATCAATGAGGCCGCGTAGTTTTTCTATGGCCTCACCAATCAGGGCAGCCGCATCAAGGCTGGATTTCCGGCTCGGGACTTCGCTCTCTTTCCCCGGATCATCGCCGCCTGTCAGGTGCCAGTACAGAAGCTGTTTCGTTTCGGCAGCCGGAACGCCTTCGAAAGCACCCTTGGCCAGCAATGCCCCTTCCAGAACAAGCTGAACGGACCATCCACCTTCCACGGCTTTGCCGGTGGGCGGAGAGCCGGTCTTGTAATCGAAGATCGTCGCCTTGCCATCTTCGTCAATGTCAATGCGATCTGCCCGGCCGCGGAGTTCGAACGGTGCACGTGCAGCTTCGATCTTGAAGGACGCAGACACTTCCATATGCCGCGCAGTGGCGTGCTCCTGTTCTCGACGGCTCCGCTCCTGTACGGCAACCCAGTCCGCAATACGCTCCAGCCTTGGGGCCCACCAACTGACCAGTGCAGGTCTCATATTGGCCTTGGCCAGTTCTTCCGCGAAGGCACGCTTCAGGGATGAGGCTACGTTCTGCGGCCAGCGGTCCGGATAGTCTTTAAGAACGCGATCCATGGCCTCGTGCACAATCATGCCGAAATCCGCGTGTTCCGCACCTTCTTCAAGCGGCTTAAGCGCCTTCAGCTTCAGGACATGCTTGGCGTAAATGGCATACGGGTCCTGCATCCACGTCTCGATCTCCGTGATGCTCAGACGACGCGGGCGGAGTGTCACAGGTGGCCTTGGCTCAGGGGGCGCCACGGTTTCCGCGCCATCCAGCGGCTGATCCATCGCCTTTTGCCATTCGAGCGCGGGATGCATCGGCAGTTTCTGCCCACGGCCACCCAGAAACGCTTCCATTCGCACCATCCAGCGGGCGGGCACACCCGGTGCACCGTCACGCCGGGCGGAGCTGGAGAACACAACCTCCCCAGCGGCCAGAGCCGTTGAGACGAAATCATGAGCGCTAATGCCGATCTGTCGTTCGGGAGACGGCAGACCAACACGCGTCCGCATCGGGCGGCTCAGCCATGGCCCCGGATCTGTTGCAGGTGGCCAGACCGTTTCGTTTAATCCACCCAGAACAACCACATCGAACGCCAACAGACGCGCTTCGAGCACACCGAGAATGGTGACACGCGGATGGGCCAGTTCTACACCACCCCGATGCGCGCGCAGACCCGTCAGCATCTGCCCGGCCATGGACGTGTTCAGGAAGGAATCCAGATGCGCCAGCCTTTGGGGGGGCAGGATGCCAGTATGCTGAATTAAAGCGGCCAAGTGGCGGGAGAGCGCCTCACCATCGTCCCCCATCCAGAGACGCCCGCCCGGATGCAGTCCTTCTTCGGGCTCTGCGGTCAGTTCTGTTTCAGTCGCGGCCAGGGCTTCGGCAGTATGGATCAAGGCTTCCAGCAATTTAGGGAGTGGAACCGCGCCAGACAGGCCAAGCAAAGGCTCGAAAGCGGCTTCAATCCGGGCGATGAACGCTGCTGGCCCTTCCGGCTCATCAGGAGCATCCGCGCTTGCCCCATTGTCCGGATCACGCTGGTTCTGAATATAGGTCTCAAGCGCCGCTTTAAGGCCTGCAATACCGGGTGCAGGAGCAGGTCCACGCAGCAACAGACGCTCCAGCCGACGGGCCGAGGCGTGACAGTTGCCCGGTGTCCGACCAAGAGACGTCAAAGGGTGCTTCAGAACAGAAAGCAGAGCCACCGGTGAAAGCTGGGCCTCGGCCGCCGTGGCGATCAAGCGCAGGAACACGGCGGCTGGCGTCTGCGCCAGAGGCTCACCCGCACTGTCATCAGCATAAATCCCGAACCGCAGAAGCTCGGTCCCAACACGCTGGGCAAGGCTGCGATCTGGCGTCACAAGCGCACAGGTCTGGCCGGGGACGGAGACGACATTCCTGAGGATCAGCGCGATGGACTGCGCTTCCTGTTGCTGATCCTGTGCGGGCAGCAGGGACAGGCCAGAGATATCACGCGGGTTCAGATCCCGCCCCCAGGCCGTAATCCCCTGTTCCGGCAGCATGACGCCACGCATCAGGCGCTCTCTGGCCCGATCCCTGCCGCCGTCCCAATCCGTCAGATCGTCGCGTATCAGCCCCAGATCCGTAAGAATTTCCTTAAGACCAGCCTGTGGGTGTGACGCAGGAAGCGCGTCCCACATCGCCTGAGGCAGGTCCAGATCAACACCCGGCAGGATCACCAGCCCGGCGGGTAACGTCGCAACCGCCGCCAGCACATCTGAAACCGCTGCGGACCCATCTGCGAACCCCACCGCCCAAACTGGCGTGTGGGGAGGAACATGCTGCCACGCCGCTGCCTGCGCTTTCAGACGCGTGACCTGACGGGCGACGGGGTTCGATAGACCTTCTTCCTCCAGCCATTTCGGCCAGATGGTCGTAACGATTTCCAGAAATTTCAGCGTCTGCTGCCAGTGTTCTGAAAAGCGTTCTTCCACAGCGTCCGGCAGGCTTTTTGCCAGATCGACGCCACTGCGCTCGGCCTCATCCATCAGGTCAGCCAGGGCCTTGGCGAGAGGCCATGCCCGATCAATGCCTTTGGTTTTGTCCACTCCGACACTGACAATGGGCGTTTGCAGAATCAGCATGGACAGAACAGCCAGCCGTCTTTGTGGTTCAACAGCCGGGGGCAACGAGACATCAATCCCGATGGACGCCAGCGCCTCTTCATCCACGTCATTTATCGCAACAATGCGCGGCAGGAGGGATGCCTTGCCATCCAGCACGCGCAGGAACGCTTCCATCAACGCACGGCCGGCACGACGGCTCGGCACGAGCAGCAAGCCCGGACCATCCGTTCCGGCAGCGGGGTCCTGTTTCAGCCATTCATGAGCGACCCGATCCAGAAACGGCTCGGTGCCCGCGATCGTCACAACGGTCATAGCGCAATCCCGCTCAGGCGCTCGTTCGGCCAGCCGGTTAGCTCTGCAAACCGTTGGTCTTCTGTCGCGCCCGAGGTGAGCGTCAGATGCAGCGCATTGGCAGGGAGGAGATCTTCAGCGCGCTCTGGCCATTCCACCAGCATGATGCCTTCGCAGGCTTCATCCCAGGCCAGTTCATACAGCGCATCCGGCCCATCCAGCCGCCACAGATCATAGTGGAAAACCGGCCCGGCAGAGGTGTCATAAGGCTGAACCAGTGCAAAACTCGGGCTTGGAACGTCCATCTGCGGATCACGGGCCAAAACCCGCAGAAATGCCCGCGCAAAGGTAGTTTTCCCGGCCCCCAGACCGCCTGACAGGGCAATGCAATCGCCCGGAGCGCACAGCCCGGCGATTCGGGCGGCAAGATGTTCGGTCGAGGGCTGATCGGGAAGACGTATCTGCATCCCCGCAATGTGACGCCGCACGCCTCATCCATCAAGCGGTGGATGTTCTGCTTTCTGACAACAGGGCATTGCTCGTCACAAGCATAAAACATGACACAAAACGAAATAAAGTGAACGTTTTGTGATTATTTGAAAAATTCAAACAATCCTTATTGACTCTTTATTACATACACAGAGAAATGGTTCTTAACTTTTCAGTAACCATTCTGAACAAGACCATTCCAGTCAGGGTATTTGCCGATGACATCCAATCTTCTGATCAATGAATTCATGTTCAATCCAAGTGCATCGGGAGATCCGAACGAATTTATTGAAGTCAAAGGGGATGCCGACACAGATTACAGTGAATGGTCACTGATCGTTGTTGATGGTGACGGCAGCGTCGCGGGCAAAATTGACAACGTTTTTCAACTCGGGACGACCAACAGCGCTGGCTACTGGGTGACCCCATACCAGACGAATGCTTTGCAGAACGGCACGCAAACTGTCCTTTTGGTCAAGAATTTCACCGGCAAGGCTGGCGATGATCTCGATACCGCCAATGGTGGGACGTTCACCTCCACGCCCTGGTCTGAGATTGGAGATACCATTGCCGTTTCAGACGGTGGCAGCGGTGATCCGACCTATGCTGGCGCTCCAGTTCTGACGGGTAAGCTGATTGCCGGCGCCTCCCGCATTCCGGATGGAACGGACACAAACAGCGCTTCCGACTGGGCAATTGATGACCCCTCACTGGCTGGTATCGAAGGCTACGGAACCACTGCCGCTGCGGGAACGGTTCTGGTCACACCGGGAGCCGCCAATGACGGGAGCGCTACAGGCGGTTCAGGAACAGGAACCAACACCGGTGGTTCTGACACCGGCACGGGAGGCTCTTCGGGCTCCGATACCGGGAGTGGCACGGGCACTGGCACCGGATCGGAAACAGGCGGAAGCTCGTCTGGCGGAACCAGCACCACGCCCCAGACCCTGACGATCCAGCAGATCAATGGCGTCGGCTATTACAGCCCGTATGCGGGCGCCAGCGTCACAACCACTGGCGTCGTCACGGCAATCGATACGAATGGCAGCATCGGCTTCTGGGTTCAGCAGGCCAGCAAAGACAAGGACAGCATCGGCAGCACGGGCATCTTTGTCTATGCGGGTAAGACAGCCACCCTTCCGACCGTGGGTGAAACCGTTACCATTACCGGCACCGTCACGAACTACTCCGGTACCTCCTGGAGCAAATCCCTCACGCTGCCGGAGATCAATCTGGTCTCTTACACCGATACGGGCGCGGCCTACGCAGAGATTGCCCCGACGGTCATTGGTCAGGGCGGCCTGACGGTTCCAGCAGCGTCTTACCTCGGGGACCTTGAGCAGGCGATCGATCTTAACAAGAGCACGGCGTCTCTAAGCCCCGATACGAACGCTCTTGATTTCTATCGTAACCTCATCGGTCAGGTCATTACCCTGCATGATGTCGTGGCGACCGGCGCCACCGCGTCCAATGCCACATGGGTCGTGCCTGATAATGGTAATGGCCTCCTGACGCCCACCGGTGCGCTTCAAAGCACCGAGAGCAGCATCAACACCCAGCGCGTCGAAATCTATTACGACAGCGGCGTCACCCCTGGTTCGGCCATCAGTGCCGAAGTCGGTGACAAGCTTGGCGATATCACGGGTGTTCTGACCTATTACAACGGCGTCTATGAACTGATCCCGACCACACAGGTCACGGTCATTCACACGGAAACGCCTGCTCCGGTCACGACCTTCCACAAGGACGAGCAGAATCTTCTCGTCAGTGACTATAACATCGAGAATTTCAACGCACTTGATCCGGCCAATGCAGACCGTCTGGCGCAGGTTGCCAAGATCATCGTGCAGAACCTCGACAACCCGGACGTTCTGGCTATCCAGGAAATCCAGGACGACAGCGGCACAACCAGCGACGGTACGGTCAGCGCCGAGCAAAACCTCGCAGCGCTGGTCAAGGCAATCGCAGATGCCGGTGGCCCGACCTACTCGTGGGCGCAGGTTGATCCTGCCAATAACACGCAGGGCGGTGTCACGGGCGGCAACATCCGTAGCGTGTTCCTCTACAACGCAGACCGCGTCACGCTGAAAGAGCCCGTTACCACCATCGGCAGTGAGGAACTGAGCGGCACGTTCAAGAATACCCGCCTGCCACTGGTTGGAACCTTCGAGTTCAACGGGAAGGATGTCACACTCATCAACGTGCATCTGTCCTCCCAGGCTGGAAGTTCGGAGCTTTATGGCGCGACCCAGCCCCCGGTAAACCATGGTGGCACGACGGCAACGGTTAACAACCGTATCGCGCAGGCCCAGTACATCACGAACTACGTCCAGAACCAGCTTTCGAGCAATCCAACCGCCAAGATCGGCATCCTCGGTGACTTCAATGACGTGGCGTGGAGCGACGCCAATCAGGTCTATGCCAACGCTGGCCTGACGGACATGGAAACCAAGGAAGACGCGAGCAACCGCTACACCTACATCTATGAAGGTAACGCTCAGTCCCTTGATCACACCATCGGCACGGACGGGTTCGCCAATGCAGGCCAGTTCCAGACCCTGCATATCAACACAGGGCAGCTGGATGGTGAATCGGATCACGATCCGTCCCTGACCCTGCTGGAAATGACGGACTACAGCGCCACAAGCGGCGCAGCTCTGTCCGACGTTGCTCTAACGAATAGTCAGACCGCTGCCGTTCACAGCGGAAGCACAGCCTCGAACATCAGCGTTGGTGATGGCAGCCGCCTGGCACTTTATGCCGGCAGCACGACCAAGAATATCCATCTTGCCAGTGGTGCAAAAGTGGATCTGCCGGAACTCGCCTGGTCCAGCAGCACAACAGCAACCCTGACAGACCCTTCCACGCTGGAAATCTCCAACGGCACAGACACCTATACGATTGCTCTCGACAGCGATTACGCCGCCGATTTCTTCACAGTTCAGTCTGACAGTACAGGCGGCACCCTGCTCCTCGCCGAAGGGACGCCGTGCTATTGCCGCGGCACGCTCATTCTGACGAACCGCGGGGAAATTCCCGTCGAGCAGCTTGAAATCGGTGACCTGGTTCAGACCCGCTCGAACGGTCTGCGGGCTATTCACTGGATCGGTCGCCGCAGCTATTCGGGTACGTTCGCCAATGGCAACCGCGACATCCTGCCAGTCATTTTCCGGAGCGGTTCTCTGGGCAACAATCTGCCCCAGCAGGACCTGTCCGTTTCGCCGCTCCACGCCATGTATCTGGACGGGGTCCTGATCCCTGCAGTCGCTCTGGTCAATGGCAAGAGCATCCTTCAGGCAGAACGCATGGATGAGGTGGCTTATTTCCACATTGAGCTGGAAAGCCACGACGTTATCTTCGCGAACGGTGCAGAATCTGAAACCTTTGTAGACGACAGCTCTCGCGGCATGTTCCACAATGCCTCTGAGTATGATGCGCTCTATCCTGCAGCAGCGCAGGCTCAGGCCCGCTATTGCGCACCGCGTGTTGAAGAAGGCGCTCAACTAGCCACTATCCGGACGCGCCTGAACGCTCTTTCGACGAAAACACGTGTGGCAACGGGCGCTCTGGAAGGCTTCCTAGACGTCGTAACCCACACCCATATTGAAGGATGGGCACGCGTTCCGGGCAGCACTGACGCCGTTCGTCTTCAGATCCTAGATAATGGGGTTGTTCTCGGCGAAGTCACTACGTCAATGGCAAGGCCAGATGTTGGTGGAGCCTGTGGCTTCCGATTTGACATTCCAAGCGGTCTGTCTCCGCTGGATCGTCACGTTCTGGAAGTGCGTCGCGCCACCGATCACGCTCCCCTGGGCAACACGCCCTGGATGATGGACCAGATGGAGCAGAAAATTCCACAGGCCGTTCTGGCACCGTCGCCAGTGGCCCCTCTGGATGGCTTCATCGACATCGCTACACGCAATCGCATCTCCGGTTGGGCCACAAACCCTGCCAATCCCGAAGATGTCGTGACTCTGCAGATCGTCGATAACGGTGTGGTTCTCGCTTCCATTGTGGCAAACGGTCGTCGCCCCGATGTTGCCAAGAGCGGACGGCCCCTGCTCTGCGGCTTCGATGTGATCCTGCCCGGCGGCCTCTCCCCACTCACACGCCATGTCCTGGAAGTGCGTCGGGAAGAGGACGGCGCACTTCTGGGCACGCCACAGGTTCTGGAACCCGTAACCGCCTTCGACGCGGATATGGAGCAGACTGTAGCCCGCGCTGTGTCTGCTGCCGCTGACGAGCAGTCTGGCGATCAGGTTCTGTCCTTCCTCCTCGGACAGGTGGAAAAACTCCGACAGTCCCGTGCGCTGGCCGTGAGTGGTCTGGCAGAACAGTCTCTTCATGCCACGCGCCGTCGCCGGGGAATGCCCACGAAGGCCACCACGCAACGCAAGCGCGCACTCGTCATTGACAGCCTTCGCCCCGATGCCAAGCGGGATGCAGGGTCGCAGGCGATCCTGTCTCACATGATGGCCCTCGAAACTCTGGGATATGACGTCTGTTTCGTAGCCGCTGACCAAATGGACATGACCGCACCTCTGGACTCACTGCCGAGTGTAAAGGTGCAGGGACTACCGTTCTTTGCGTCCGTTGAAGACGTTCTGCGTCGCCAGTTGAACAGCTTCGACGTCGTGTATCTGCACCGTGAAGACATCGCGACGCGCTACATGGCACTCGTCCGCCGCAACCAGCAGAAAGCCTACGTCCTCTACAGCGTCGCAGACCTTCACTTCCTGCGTCTGGCACGTCAGGCTGCAGTGCAGGGCCGACCGGAACTGATGGCAAAGGCCAATCAGATTCGTGTGGCGGAATACCGTGCAGCGCTACAGGCGGATGCTGTCCTGACGCACTCTGAAGCAGAAGCGGCCCAGCTTCGGAAAGATCTGCCGCAAGCCATTGTGCATGTGGTTCCATGGGCAACACCTGCGGCCAGCACATCGTCCACAAGCCACGACAGAAACGGCGTACTGTTCATTGGCAATTACGCACATGCCCCAAACAGTGATGCCGTGCAGTGGCTGGTGAATGACATCATGCCGGCGGTGTGGGCCATGGATCCGACCATTACCTGCACTCTGGTTGGGGCAGAGATGCCAGATAGCATCCATGCTCTGGCCAGCGATCGCATCCGGGTTCTTGGGCATGTCCAGAACCTGGACAGCGTGCTGAACCAGGCGCGCCTCAATGTCGCTCCTCTCCGGTTCGGGGCAGGCATCAAGGGCAAGGTGCTGGAAAGCCTGTCTGCGGGCGTGCCCTGCATCATGACGCCTGTGGCCGCAGAAGGACTGGCGCTTCCGGACAGTCTGCGTGGCCTCGTCCAGTCCACCACCCAAGACATGGCCCAACAAATTGTGGCGCTACACTCCGCCAAAACCCTGTCTGGCATCATTGAAGCCGGGCAGACATACACCAGCGCCACATTCTCTGAAGACGCTGTGACAACGGCACTAGGTATGGCACTTGAGCGGAAAGTAACGCTTCAGGCAGCAGGCTGAAGAAAAGTCAGGACTGACCCAGGAGAGCCATCCATCGATCCATGATGGCGCCTTCCTGAAATTCCAGTGCTTTAAGGCGGGCCATGTCAGACATGGGCCGCCTTTTTTCATTCTGCTCCATCAGAGCCAGAAGAGCTTCAGCAAGTCCGATATAATCCTCTGGTGGCACGAGGATTCCTGTTTCCTCCGGCACAACCACTTCCGCCGGGCCAGTTTCGCAATCAAACGCCACCACCGGCAATCCCGCTGAGGCAGCCTCAAGCAGAACCATCGGCAGCCCTTCGTAGCGCGATGAACACACGTAGAGCGCGGCCTGCCGGTAATCGTCGTCAAGATGAGGGGTCGCGGGTGCAATCGTCACCCGCTTCAGGCACGCCGCCTGTTGCAGAAGCATGAGCCGTTCCGGTCCGTCTCCACGAATAAGCAGAGACCAGCCTGCTCCGCGTTGATCGGCTTCTATAATCGCCCAGGCTTTCAGAAGGAGATCATAGCCTTTCTGAGCAGTCAGCCGACCTGCCGTCAGAACAAGACGAGAAGCCTGCGCATAAGCTGTCTGCCAGACCGGGGGGGCCATATTCGGAATAACTGACAGAGACGCTTTGAGGGATAGTCCTGCCTGCCAGAGCGCTTTGTCACGCGCCGTCAGGACCACCACATCATCAGCCCATCGTGCCGCAATCTGCCGCCCCCAGACCCGTTTGCGACGCCCCAGCATGATGTTGAAATTGAAGTGCTCCCACACGATGCATCGACACCCAGCCAGACGGGCCGCAGCCACGCCATACAGGGCATGTGTGGCTTCCACGACAATTAGTGTGTCGATGCGGTGACGCTTCAGATAGCGCACCAGTTTCCCAACAATTCGTGGCCAGGAGTTGAAAATTTTTACCGGCTTTTCAAACAGCGATTTTACGGGAATTCTGTCGTCCAGCGGAAAGACGGGCGGGCCGTTTCCCACCAGTTCCAGCAGATGAACCGTCACATCCCGCTGAACAAGCCCGTTCATCACCGCGCAGGCAGAGCGTTCGGTTCCGCCTGTTGCATTAATATGTTGGATGACAAAGGCGCACCGCATGCGGGATGGTCTACCCCATTCAACTCAAAACGCCTAAGAAACAGATATGACGATTTCACCTCAAACCCTCTCCACCGACGTCGCAATTGTTGGCGCCGGTCCGACCGCCCTCTTCGCAGCTTTTGAATGCGGAATGCTCAAACTGAGCTGCGTCCTGATTGACGCGCTCGACAGCATTGGTGGTCAGTGCGCGGCGCTCTATCCGGAAAAGCCGATCTATGACATTCCGGCGCACCCTTCCATTGAGGGCGGCGCACTCATCGAAGCGCTGGATCAGCAGATTGCACCGTTCGACGTTCCCCGTCTGCTTGGCTCCCGCGTGGAAACCCTGACGGGCCACCGTGGAGACTTCACGCTCACCACAGCACGTGGCGACACCGTGAAAGCCAAGGCTGTCATCATCGCCGCTGGTGCCGGCGCATTCGGTCCGAACCGCCCACCGCTAGACGGACTGGAAGCGTACGAGCGCACGGGTGCAGTTCAGTATTACGTCAAGAAGCGCGCTGATTTCGCAGGCAAGAAAATTGTCGTTGCCGGTGGTGGCGATTCTGCTCTGGATTGGGCTCTATCGCTTTCAGATGTTGCTGAGCACATTTATCTGCTGCATCGCCGAGACCGCTTCCGCGGTGCCCCGGAGACACTGTCCCGCATCGACGATCAGATCAAAGCAGGCCGCATTGAAAAGGTCGTCCCGTACCAGCTTCACGCCCTGCACGGTACGGACGGCCAGCTTTCTGCGGTGGAAGTCACCACTCTGGCTGGCGAATCCCGCCATCTGGAAGCTGACACGCTTTTGCCATTCTATGGTCTTTCCACGGATCTCGGCCCGATCGCTCTTTGGGGTCTGGACACGCATCGCAACACGGTTCCGGTCACCCCGGCGACATTGGAAAGCAGCACACCGGGCATTTTCGCCATCGGCGATGTGGCAACCTATCCTGGTAAGCTTAAATTAATTCTTCAGGGATTTTCTGAAGGTGCGATGGCAGTTCATGCCATTCACGCCATAGTTCATCCGGATACAGCCCTGCACTTCGAATATTCCACCAGCAAGGGCGTTCCGGGCTGAAAAGCCGGGGGTAGACAACCGTTTCCGCTGGTGCTGATCTGATCGGTACCAAATCGAAAATACGGTTTTCTACCAATCGGAAAGCAGCAGAACTGTCATGAAAATCATCGTCATGGGCGCCGGCGTCATCGGCGTGACAACCGCCTGGTACCTTGCTCAGGAAGGTCATGAAGTTGAGGTTATTGACCGGCAGCCTGGCGTAGGGCTTGAAACGTCCTTCGCCAACGCCGGTCAGGTCTCCCCTGGTTACTCGACACCATGGGCCATGCCGGGTCTGCCGTTCAAAGTCGCCAAATGGATGACCAGCAAACACAGCCCGCTGATCATCCGCCCGCGCTTCGATACGGCCATGTTCCGCTTCATGGGCGAGCTGCTCGCGAACTGTTCGGAAAAAGCATACGACATTAATAAGAGCCGTATGCTTCGGATTGCGGAGTATGCCCGCGATAAAATCGACGCCCTGCGCGACGAAACCGGCATCGCGTATGACGGTGACCAAAAGGGTCTGATCCAGCTTTTCCGGACGGATGCCCAGGTTGAACACGCAGCCGAGGACATGCGTCTTCTGGCAGAAAGCGGCGTGGATCATCAGCTTCTGAACGTCGATGAAATCATTGCGCATGAGCCAGGTCTGGCCCATGCCCGCCATCGCCTGCGCGGTGGCCTCCGCCTTCCAGGCGACCAGACGGGTGATGCGCATCTCTTTACACGTCGTCTCGCCGCCATGGCCGAGCAGAAGGGTGTGAAGTTCCGTCTTGGCACCACGATTGAAGCCATCGAAGCGGCTGACAAATCCATCGTGAGCATTCGTACCAGCGCTGGGCGCCTGACAGCAGATGCGTATGTGCTGGCTCTTGGCAGCTACTCCCCGCGTCTGATGAAGCCGCTGGAACTGCGTCTGCCGATCTATCCGGTCAAGGGATACTCCCTGACCATGCCAATCACAGACGAGAGCCGTGCGCCGGTATCCACGGTGAATGATGAAACCTACAAGGTTGCCATCACGCGCCTCGGAGATCGCATCCGTATTGGCGGAACAGCCGAACTGACTGGCTTCAGCCTACGCCTGAGCCCGGACCGTCGTGAAACGCTGGAACTGTCGTTCAACGAGATGTACGGCGGCGGCGACCTCTCCGCCGCCCGTTACTGGACCGGCCTGCGTCCCTGCACGCCAGATGGCACACCCATCGTCGGGCCAGCTCCGCGCTACGGCAATCTATGGCTTAACACCGGTCACGGCACGCTTGGCTGGACGATGGCAGCGGGCTCCGGCCAGATCGTTGCAGACCAGATCTCCGGCCGACAGACGGCCATCCCGTCACTGGATCTCTCTCTCGATCGCTACCTGTAAAACAATGCTGCTATCAGCTTTATAAAGGCTGATAGCAGCGTTCATTCTCTGGCAGACCGATCTGACGTGATCTGCCAGAACCAGCTTTCAGCCATACTCTTCCCCTCAGGCGGACAGAAAAGCCTGAACGTCCTCTGCGGACACTGTGCCTTCGTGCTCAAGCAGCTCCTGCTTGCCACCAACATGATGGGGCATCACCATCAAAGGTGTTCCGTCATCCATAAAGCGAATACGCAACGTCTCCCAATCCGGTGCTACAAACTGCTTGTAAGCCTGCACTAAAGCGCATTGGTCGATACACCAGTTGGTCGGATTATCCGGATTGTAGGCAATTTGAAGATAATTATGCAGGAAACGGGCGATGTCGGGCACTTTCTCCGCATTCCCAAAGTAGGAGATACCAGCCCCAAAACCCCACGGCTCTCCAAAAAACTGATGCCCGGCCTTATCGTAAGCATAAAGGCGGAAGCCATAATCTGCCGTGGCTTTCATCTCTTCCCAGAGCATCAAAAAATCTGACGGAAAGTAGCCATCACAGTCTGCGGTAATGACCGGACAGCTCCAGCGCTCGGCAATTTCCGGAAAAATCAGGTATCGAATGGCCGTATAGGTTGCACCGTCGCGGTAGGTCAGCGGGCCATGCGCGAAGGTGAAATCAAGCCCATAATCATGCACTGACAAGGCACTGACTATCTCTTCCAACCAGTCCAACTGTTCATTCGTCGGGCTATCGATACCCAGACAGAGCCGGATGCGGCCACCCTTCGGTCGGGCCATGCACACCTTCAGCAGAGACAGAACTAGCTTGGGAATGAACTGGAAGTATCCAGTATCACATCCGAAAACCAGACAAAGCTCTGGCTGAACGTCCTCCTGCCCCGGAAGAACACTGGACCTCCAAGTCCACCCTGAGGTTCCAAGACGGTCTTCCACGACTTTGTCTTCAAGGCCTGTAACTTCATTTTCAGGCAGCCACGAAAACACACCGCAATTATAGTGAATTGGCATGATGCCGGTTTCGATGGCTTGGGTCTTGGCCTCGCCATAATGCCTGTCTGCGGCAGTTCGATCCCCGGACAGCCACGCGTCATGCCCTAAACAAATCTCGCTCCAGTAACGGATGCCATTACATGTCTGCTCATGCCGCAAAAGCTCCAGGCCACGGTCTCGGCCTTTACTGAAACAGGTTTGCTCAAACATCAGACTGTAGGCCTGCACCACATCCTGATTATTTGTTGTGGCCATTTTCTGGGGGAGCAGCAGGGAATCAAAAAGAGGATCGAAACAACTTCCTGAAACCTGTTGCATCAGTTCCGGGAGAAGAAGAAGCATGTTCTCTCCTTCTGCCATTCTGGTCTCAAGATACCCAAATTGCCTGATTATGCTCGGATCAGAGAACTGCTGTGCAAGCGCCTGAGACAGGTGCGCTGTCGCGGCAGCATGATCTCCCATCCGCTCCGACAGAATGGCCTGAAAGTAGATGAGATCAGGACGTTCATCATACAGTCGGGCACATTTCAAAAATTCCTGGGCAAAATCCAATCGCCCCTGCTCTGCGCACATCAACGCCAGATACAGAATATGAATGATTTCATGCGGAGCGACGGAAACTTTGAGAATTTGCCTGTTCAGCCATTCAGTTTCGGACGTTGAATCAATACCCATGAGACTCTCAGACAGGGCATTCAACAGTTGAGATAAGACTTTGGGCGGGCAAGATTCCAAGATCCAGACGGTCTCTTCGCCTTCAGTTTCCAAGAGAACGATATCATCTTCTCTCGTGGCCATCAGAGTTTCGAGAGGCCATGCTTGCTCCCCAATTACGAGAGAAAATTCACGAATATATGGGAGGTGCAAAGGCCCTTTCCCCATAGACCATCTGCGCGACAGCAGAGCATGAAGGACAGGAATGAGAGATGCCCGGATTGGAAGAAAGCTCTCCCAGTCCATGTGATGCCCCGTCCAGTCCAGATCCATGGAATTCCGGCTGGAGAGAAATTCTGTCCCCATCCTCAGAACACACAAAGGTCGTGTTGTGTCAGGCAGTTCGCGAAGCACGAGCCCAGACCGGGCAGGTGTCACTTCATAGCCGTCCTCTACCAGAACTGGTGCGACCACTTTTAGCAAGACGTCTGCAAAGGATGCTGTGCAGAGGCAGGCTTCCCTGCTGGCAAGCAGTGTTCCATGCCAGGACAGAAGATAAGAAGTCATGCAATCCAAATCCGGAAAATTGACGGGACGATAATCTTGAACGCAACAAGTCTGGGGTAACCGTACAGTAAAAACAAAAAAAGCGGGACCAGCCTGCGCCGATCCCGCTTTCCTCTACTTACCACCCGGTAAAACCGGGTAAGCCGCCATTAGTTGGACGGTGCTGCTTCATCCGTCGTGGAGGCAGCAGCAGCAGCCTTCTTGTGCTTCTTGTGGTGGTGCTTCTTGTGATGATGCTTCTTCGTGGTGCTCGTCTTGTCAGACGTTGCGGCATCCGTGGATGCTGCTTCCGGAGCGGCGGCAGGCGCAGCCGGTTCTGCTGGAGCGGCAGGGGCCGTCGGAGCAGGCGTTGCTTCGACCGGAGCAGACACTGGATCAGCGAAAGCCGGAGCAGCTGTCAGGGCCAGAGCAGAAACGGCGGCGATTAGGGAACGATTGAAAAGGCGCATCTGAGAACGAAGCTCCAGAGAACTGAAAAACGGACCACATTTCAGAAAACTCGAAGTGGCCATGCTTTGAAATTAGCACCAGTGCGCGTCTTCGTCGTGCATTAACTTTATGAAATTTCAGGGGGATAGAGGTTCCTCTTCGCAAAGACGCCTCAATTCCGCCAAAGTCCCGTCGAGGACTTCCTGATTTCTTGCCTCTCGACTCTCAGCCATAAAAAAACGCGCACCGGAAACCCGGTGCGCGTTCTTCGAAATCTATTCCCTGATGGGAAAGATCAGCTTTCGCGGCTCTTGGAAGCGCGCTTACGCTCGTTCGGATCCAGGTAACGCTTACGGATACGAATGGCGGACGGCGTCACTTCAACCAGCTCATCGTCTTCAATGTAGGCGATGGCCTGCTCAAGGCTCATACGGCGCGGCGGCGTCAGAAGCAGGGCTTCGTCCTTGCCGGATGCACGCATGTTGGTCAGCTTCTTTTCACGGACCGCATTGATGTCCAGATCGTTCTCGCGGGAGTGCTCACCCAGGATCATGCCTGTATAAATCTTCTCGCCAGCGTCCACGAACATCGTGCCACGATCCTGAAGGGCGAACAGCGCATACTGCGTTGTCTGACCGTCTTCAGCGGAGATCAGCGAGCCGTTACGACGGCCTTCGATCGTGCCGACATATGGCAGATAACCATGGAACAGACGGTTCATGAGGCCCGTACCGCGCGTGTCGGTCAGGAACTCACCGTGATAGCCGATCAGGCCACGGGACGGGATCAGGAACGTCAGACGAACCTTGCCACCACCGGACGGACGCATGTCCTGCATCACACCCTTACGCAGAGACATCTTCTCGACGACAACGCCAGAATACGGCTCGTCAACGTCGACCAGAACTTCTTCGAACGGCTCTTCACGATCGCCGGTCTCTTCGTTTTCACGGAAGAGAACGCGCGGACGACCGATCGTCAGCTCAAAGCCTTCACGACGCATCTGCTCAATCAGAACGCCAAGCTGAAGTTCACCACGACCGGCAACTTCAAAAGCTTCGCTTTCCGGGCTTTCCGTAACCTTAATGGCCACGTTGCCTTCGGTTTCCTTGAAGAGACGGTCACGGATCTGACGGGACGTAACCTTCTTGCCTTCACGGCCACCCAGCGGACCATCGTTGATGCGGAAGGTCATGGACAGGGTCGGCGGATCAACCGGGCGGGACGGCAGCGGCTCGCTGATGGACGGATCAGCAATCGTGTCCGGAATCGTTGCTTCGGACAGACCAGCAACGGCCACGATGTCACCAGCTTCGGCTTCATCAACCGGCACGCGGTCCAGACCACGGAAAGACAGCAGCTTGGTCAGACGGCCAGTTTCAACAACCGTTCCGTCCGGACGCAGCACGCGAACCGGCATGTTCACCTTCGCACGGCCCTGGTCGATACGACCCGTCAGGATGCGGCCAAGGAAGTTGTCGCTCTCAAGGATGGTTGCAACCATGCCAAAAGGCGCATCCTTGTCGACGTTTGGCGTCGGGACGTGGCGCAGAACCAGATCGAACAGCGGGGACAGGTCCTTCTTCGGTCCGTCCAGCTCAAGATCAGCCCAGCCCTGACGGCCGGAAGCGTACAGCATCGGGAAGTCGAGCTGGTGCTCGTCAGCGCCCAGGGATGCGAACAGATCAAAGATTTCTTCGTGCACTTCGTCCGGACGCGCGTCGCTACGGTCGATCTTGTTCACGACCACGATCGGGCGGATGCCACGGGCCAGAGCCTTGCCCAGAACGAACTTCGTCTGCGGCAGAGCGCCTTCAGCAGCGTCAACGAGGATGATCGCGCCATCCACCATGCTCAGGATACGCTCGACTTCGCCACCGAAGTCAGCATGGCCCGGCGTATCAATGATGTTGATACGCGAGTCTTTCCAGACAACGGATGTGCACTTGGCAAGAATGGTGATGCCACGCTCGCGTTCGAGGTCATTGCTGTCCATCGCGCGATCAGCAACGTGCTGGTTCTCGCGGAAAGAGCCGGACTGCTTGAGGAGCGCGTCAACCAGCGTGGTTTTGCCATGATCGACGTGCGCGATGATGGCGATGTTACGGATTTCCATTTGGTCTTCCAGACGGTGCATCGAAGATGAGAATTTGCGCCGTCTTCTGCACCGAATCCCGCGAATATGCAAACTCTGTCGCAGTCTTTTCGTAAAGGGGCCGGGTTGAGTGAGGCGCAAAGCTGGTCCACATCTTCGGAAAACACAGTCTTTCCGCGAGAAGAATCCACCATGTCTGACCATCATCCAACGGGGCCTTCCGCCCCGGGAACTGACGCCCTGAGCCAACTTGGCCGTAACACGCCTGCCGCAAACAGCCCGGAAGAAGCCGTTCTGGAGCGTGTGCCCTCCCCTCATCAGGGTCGCAAATACGTTGTGCGCTTCACGGCACCGGAGTTCACATCTCTTTGCCCCGTGACAGGCCAGCCGGACTTCGCGCACATCGTCATCGATTACATCCCGAGCAAATGGATCGTGGAGAGCAAGTCTCTCAAACTATACCTGACCAGCTTTCGCAACCACGGTGCTTTCCACGAGGATTGCTCCGTTGCGATTGCCGAACGCCTTGTCGAACTGCTCGATCCGGAATGGCTGCGCATCGGAGCCTACTGGTACCCCCGCGGCGGCATTCCAATCGATGTCTTCTGGCAGACAGGTGAACCGCCAGCAGGCGTCTGGATTCCTTCACAGGACGTTCCCGGCTATCGGGGCCGTGGCTGAGACATGACTGAAGCGGCTGCCATTGCCCGTGCCCGCGGGCCTGTCACCCAGGCACGGCTGGCGGTTGATTTCAGACGGATTGGCCTTGAACCCGGCATGACGGTTCTGGTTCATACGGCCATGAGCCGTATTGGCTGGATCTGTGGCGGGGCAAGAAGTGTTATCGAGGCTCTTCTTCAGGTTGTGGGGCCGGAAGGCACGATCGTCATGCCTGCGCAGTCTTCGGACCTGAGCGATCCCGCCGGATGGTGTGATCCACCCGTTCCACAGACCTGGTGGGACACGATCCGGGCCAGCATGCCTGCGTTCGATCCCCGCACAACCTCCACGCGGGGCATTGGCACAGTTGCCGAGACCTTCCGCACGTGGCCTGGGACGCTCCGAAGCCTGCATCCGCAGGTGTCCTTTACAGCCCGGGGTCCACGCGCTGCAGACATCCTCTCCAGCCAGCCTCTTGAAGACCCGTTTGGCGTTGTTTCACCTCTCGCGGTTCTGAACCAGTGCGGCGCTCACGTGCTGATGATCGGCACAGGCTGGGAAACCTGTACGGCACTTCATCTGGCGGAACGGCTCTCAGATCCGCATGGCCCCACGTTTGAAGACGGAACTACTCTGCTGGTGGATGGGGAACGTCGTTGGGTCCGGTTCCGCATGCCGCAAACGAATGTGGAGCGCTTTCCGGCTGTAGGGGCAAAACTGGATGGGCAGGCCATGCTGCAACATGGCCATGTCGGGGCGGCCCCCTCGCGGCTGTTTCCAGTTGCGCAGGCCGTTGATACGGCCGTGGAAATGTGGAGCTTACCGTCCCCCTTATGACGTAACCGGGATGCGTATTTCAGTCCCCCTGTGCGGGCTCTTTCTGAGGGCCAGCACAATGAGAACCACTCCATAAACAAGCGCCACACCATCCACACTCGCAGCCAAGGACGTAACCTCTCCCGACGTCAGAGAGCGTGTCATGTCCGTCAGGGGGATCAGCAGGGTCAGCACGCCAGCCGCAGTTAGAAGGGAACGAAGACTTCTCGTTCCGCCCCAACACGCAGCGACAGTGAGGCAGATGAAAAAGACCGCGTAAAACAGGGCCTCAGCTGCCTGGTAGTGGCCGCCTTCTGGCAAGAAAGGCGTGGCAGCAAGAACTGCGGATACACCGCTGACGCAGCCAATCATGCAGCCTGTTGTCAAAGCCGAAAGGCAGCGCGTTCCAAAGCCGTCTTCCGTCAGACCAGCCGAGCGGTCACGGCGCCTGCGCGATGAGATCCAGAGCTGATTGCCTGAGTAAAACAGGAATGCTCCACCAAACCCCAAAACGGCATAGCCCCACCGGATCAACCATCCTCCGTAAGTCCCGAAATGCAGAGCGTAGATCAACGTGAGGGCCTGGAATGCCGGCTTCTGATGGTTGGGCAGAAAATCAGTTGAGATCAGGCGCCCTGTGTAAGGATTGACCTCGCCATACCCACCATCCGGCCGACGGCTGATCTGTGCCGCGTCCTGTACCGTCACGTGCAAAGACAGCTTCCCGCCCCGGCTGGAATAGGCCAGCGCGTCCGGCTCAAGCCCCGGAACCTGCTTTCGGAAGGCATCGACAATCGCCAGCGGCTCAAGAAGTGCCTGAGGCCGGTCACCCTGGTGCGAGTGATTTTTCTGAGGCGGATGTGCGGACACTGCTGGCAGAAACAGGGTTTTTTCCAACGCCATGATGGGCTGATGAAATGCAAACCCAGCAGCCGTTGCAGCCATCACGATGTGAAACGGCAGGGAGCAAACACCCAGCAACGTATGGAAATCGAGCCACATGCGGCGCAGATTTTCGGTCAGTCTGACGGCAAAGAGATTACGGACCAGAGAGGGCAGCAGAACAATCGTGCCCGACACAAGCGCCACAGCATACAAGAGCGCCACAATCCCCATGATGAGGCGCCCATATTCCCGGTTCAGGGGAAGGCCTATTCTTTGATGCAGGATGTTGAGGAAATACCCTACCTGCGAGGGTGTTCTCGTCTGGGTAACGAGTGTGCCATCTGCGGCCAGACCTGCATAAACTGTCCGTGCAGGCCCATGGTCCCTGTCTGATGAGACAACCCACATGAGGCTCGATGGACTGGTCTCATCCGGATGCAAAACCACAGTATGGTTGGCAATCATGGACGGATCTGCCGTCTCGGCCTTCTGCACCAGTTCGGATAGGCGATCTGCCGGAACCGGCGCTGGCAACGTAGCTGTGCGAGAGGCCCAGTTCCCCAGCGGCAATTCAAACATTGTCATGCCGCCTGCGTAGAAGGCGATGAACAGAAATAGCCCTGCCATAATGCCCACCCAGCTATGAACATTCCGGTAAAGCCGGACGACATCCCCGCGAATCTTCATGCCATGACACCATGCAGCAGGAAAAACAGGACCCACACCCCGGCATTGACGAGAACCAGCGTCAGCCATGCCTGACGGGGTGAGCGGAACAGGAAAGAAAATGCCACTACGAGCCCCCAGACAGGCCCGGGAAACCAGCGCAAAATCTGGGATGCTGCGGTTTTAAGCTGGGCATCGGCGTGAAACAGCAGCCCCAAAATGCCCATCAGACCGATAGCCAGCGTGGCGCCGAGTATCAGTCCAGCCAACACCTTCCCGATCCATCCTGTGCCATCCAATGGCTTGGGCTGCGTCGTACCACTCACAATGTGCGCCCCTGAGGCCTGAAAATCGCCAGCGTCAGAGGCAGCAGAATACACGCCAGCATCAGCACGGTTCCGACGATCAGCAGTGCGGTCAGAAAATGCATTCTCAGGCTCATCACCCCCAAAGCAGCCAACAGGCTGAGCAGCCCCGGCAATAAGCCCTTACGCGACGAAAGAGATCGGCGCAGCAGACACTGAGACGGTACAGACAGGTAAAACAGTCCAGCCGCGAGACTTGTCAGGACTACAGAGAGGAGTTCGAACACTACCGGTCGCTCACCAACGATAGGACAGAGTGACGAAGACTGCCCGCCCCGGCGCCCATGCACAAGCAACCGAGCGCGTACATGCGGCGACGTAGTGGCGGTTTGCAATATTGGTGCCATTGAACTGAATTCCGAAGCGCTGATAATCGATGTGCGCCTGCAAATCCCAGACAAGCTGGCTTGGAACCGTGAAGGTCGCAGGCAGTGCGCCTGCCGTGTTGCCCGTATAGCGCACGCCAGCGCCCAGACCCGTCACCCAGTTTCGGGCCAGATGGAAATCACGCTTCAGGAACAGGGATGCCATGTGAGATGGGATGGCCACTGGACGCTGGTTTTTCTGGGCCGCGACAGTCGTTTTCGTGATGCGAGGATCCTGATAGGTGAACGACGCCAGCATATCGATCTTATAAGGGAGTCGACCCACGCCCTCCGCCTCGAAGCCCCGTGTTCTTTGTTCGCCCGTCTGAATGTCATAGGTCGAATCAGCCGGGTCAGTCGTCAGAACATTGCTTTCGACCAGATTGAAGAAGTCAGCCGTTAACATGAAATCTTCGCCCCAGGGCGTGCCATGTGGGGGCTTGTATTTCAGGCCAGCTTCGATCTGCCGTCCGCGTGTCGGCAGAAAAGGCGTGTTCTCACGTGTCGTTCCAACCTGCGGCTGAAAAGACGTTGCATAAGACACATATGGCGCCAGACCGATGGCGGATTTGTAAAGCAACCCAACACGCCCGGTGAAGGCATTGTTCTGCTGAGGGGTCTGCTCCCCGGTCCGATTATTGACCGTCAGGCTTTGCGTGAAATCCTCACGGCCAGAAAGCGTCAGGTAGAAACGATGCCAGTCTGCCTGTTCCTGCGCGTAAAGGCCTGTCTGTGTTTCTGTCTCGTTTGTATTGGTAGTCGTACCGTAGGTCGGCCAGGAAATCGGATTGTAAACGGGATTGTACAGATCAAGAGAGGGCGCTGTCTTCTGCCCGCGACGGAACGCCATAAAGTCACTGCGAAAATCCACACCGACCAGTAACTCATGGTGAACAGGCCCCGTCCTGAGCTTCAGGTTTGAGCGCGTATCCAGCGTGACATTGTTGTAGTTTGAGGATTGCAGCAGAGCCTGACGCGTCAGAGTTCTCTGGTCAGCAGACAGGGCAACAGCCGTTACATATCGGTATGATGCATCAATATGCGCGTAACGCATGTTCTGACTGATGGTCCAGTTTGGCGTCAGATGACGTGTGAAGCTGTAGCCAATGGAAACCTGGCGCTTTGAGTAAACATCATAGTCTGCATCGCTGTTCAGGAAATTGCGCGCAATATAGCCGTATGGGCTCGCATAAAGCGTTCCGTTTGCGGGAAGAAACTGGGACGTGGACCCACCATCGACCTGCTCATAACTGGCAAGGATCGTAAAATCCGTCTTGCTGTCCGGACGCCAGCTGACGGAAGGCGCGACATAAATCTCATTGTTCTTGATGTTTTTGGCATACGTGTCGGATTTTCGGATCAATCCGTTGAAGCGCCACAGGAGTGTCTTGGAGGCGTTCAACGCTCCACCCACATCTGCCGCACCCTGAACACGACTGTAAGACCCGGTCTGGAACGTCACCTGATTTTGCTGATTCAACCGCGGGCGCTTGCTGACAGCATTGATAATGCCGCCAAGCTGTCCCGACCCATACAGCGCGGACGAAGCACCCCGCAGCACGTCCATTTCCTCAAGGCCCCATGGCTCAATGCTGTAGGAAAAAGACGTCGTCGCGTCCGGCGTCCGTGTGCCATCAAGGTAAATATCCGGCGAAAATCCACGGATTGTTCCGAAATAGCCGCGTGGATCATCCTTTGAGCCATAATCGGAAACACCAGCCGCATAGCGAACTGCTTCGGAAATACTCCGGGCGTTCAGCATCGTCATGCGGGCCTGCGTAATGACGGTCAGGTTCTGGGGCACGTCTTCAAGTGGCGTGGATGTCTTGGTCGCAGCATTTCCGCCAGCCGCTAGCAACCCGACATGACTGCCCTTCACTTCCAGACGTTCTTCTCGTGACAGTTCAGGGGAATGATCCGCATGCCTGGAATGTTCAGCGGCTTTTTCGCGTCCAGAAGGAGGGTGCTGATAATGCCTCGGACGTTCCTTCTCCGGCTCCTGCGCAAGCACCAGACCCGAAGGCAGCCCCAGCAACATCGTTGCACAGGGAATAAGACACGACCGTACCCGCATCACAAAATCTCCGAAAAGCGAGCGCGGAGATAACACTAATGATAATTATTCTCAACAACGAAAAATGAGGAATTTCGAAAAAAGCTTCGAAATTTCCATCACTTTTTCAGATCATGACCTACAGGTCATATCCCTGTAACCAAAGCAGGCGAATGGTTACGCTTCAATTCCTAACTGACCCTGGAAGTACAGTAACGGGGCTTCATCACGAACGGTGATGGACGTGGGCTTCGCCATGAAGAGCGCGTGCGTCCCGCCCTGAAACGTCTCGACGAGTTCGCAATGCATCTGCACCAGTGCGCCATCGATGAAGGCCGTGCCGTCTTCCGCCCGCACCACAACGTCTGACCCGAATTTGTCCGCCGTTCTGCTAGCAAACAGCATAGCCACATCCTTGTGGCTGTTGTTCAGGATGCTCAGACCAAAACGTCCGGCTTCAGCAATCGCTTTATAAGTCGAGCTGCCACGATGCAGGCAGATCAGAAGCAGGAGCGGATCAAGGGAAACAGATGTCAGGGCGCTGATGGTTGCACCCTGTTCGCCTTCGCTTCCCTTGGCGGTCACAACTGCGACACCCGTTGCGAAATGGGACATCGCCCGGCGAAAGTCCTGCTCATTCAGTGTCGTCATGACAACTCTCCTGCCATCGTCGGAATTTTTGGTTCCGGCACCATTACAGGAGAACCCTGACCGTCACCAGAAGCGAGGGAACCGCTGGACGCTCTCTTTTTCAGAAACGGGCAGTCATCGGATGCGCGCCCATACGGCCATCTTCGCGATCAAGTTTTTCAATCGCGGCCATGTCACTCTCCGTGAGGGTGAAGTCGAAGACGTCCAGATTTTCAGCCAGTCTCTTTGGGTTCGCTGATTTCGGGATCACGATCAGACCGTTCTGAAGATGCCAGCGGATAATGACCTGAGCGGGTGTCCGACCAACGCTCCGGGCAACCTCCCCAATCGTCGCATTATCCAACACCTGCCCTTTCCCGAGCGGGCGCCATGATTCTGTGCGGATATTGTGCTGCTCGTTAAAGGCCCGCAGCGCCTTCTGCTGGAAAAATGGATGAAGCTCAATCTGGTTGACCGCCGGAACGACGCCAGTTGCATCCATAATACGCGAGAGATGGTCCGGCTCGAAGTTGGACACTCCAATGGACTTCACGCGCCCCTCTTTTTGCAAGGTCACGAGTGCCTTCCATGTTTCCACATACTGACCCTGCTCCGGCATCGGCCAGTGAATGAGATACATATCCAGAACCGGACGGCGCAGCAGCCGGCAGCTCTCCTCATAGGCACGCAGCGTATTGTCGTAGCCCTGCTCGTCATTCCAGACCTTCGTTGTCACGAATACATCAGGATAATCCGCCAGAGCTTCACCAACGCCATCTTCGTTCCGATAAAGACGCGCTGTATCGACAGAATGATATCCGAGCTTCACAGCCTCCCGCACAACCGTTGCTGTTTCTTCAGGGGGCGTCTTCCAGACGCCCAGCCCGAGCTGCGGAATGATCCGGCCATCGTTCAGTGTAATTCTTGTCTGGTTATCCAGATATGGCACCTCATCGTTCATCAGAAATTCCTTTTCAAATCTTGTTCTTACATATCAAACGCCTGATTGGCGGGCTGAGTTCAGGCTGGCACCACCAGCTGTGAAAGCTTGCGGGCCAGAGCTTCTGTGCTGAACGGTTTCACAAGCAGAGCACAGCCTGGTTCAAGCAGTCCTTCATCCAAAATATTCTGCTCCGCATAGCCCGTAATGAACAGAATTTTCAGATCGGGAAATCTGTCTCTCATGCGCGCAGCGAGTTGCCGCCCGTTCATGCCCCCTGGCATACCAATATCCGTGATCATCACGCTGGGCTGAACGCCATTCGAAAAACGATCTGACAATTCCAGAGCTGAAATACCGTCCTCTGCTGTCAGAACTCTTGCCCCCAAATCTCCGACAACATCACTGACAATGAGGCGTACGGCTTCCTCGTCATCCACAATCAGCACCAGCTTTCCAGACAGCCGCACAGACGCCGTTTTCGTCAGAATATCACCGTCAGGAACATCTTCTGGTAACAAAGTAGCAGGCCCGTTGTAGCGAGGGAGCCAGAGGCTAACAGACGTTCCGTCTCCGGGCCGGGATCTGATCTGGGCTTGCCCACCAGACTGACGGGCAAAACCATAAATCATGCTCAACCCCAGGCCCGTCCCTTTCCCTAAAGGCTTGGTCGTAAAAAACGGATCAAACGCCCGTTGCAGGGTTTCTTCCGCCATCCCACAACCGTTGTCCTCAACCTTCAAAAGCACATAGTCACCAACAGGCACCCCGGCTTCGTGGCTGGCTACAGACCCCAAAGATGTATTAGCACTCACGATCCGTATGGTCCCGCCGCTCTCTCGCATCGCATCACGTGCATTGATACAGAGATTAAGCACGGCGTTCTCAAGCTGGTTGGCATCAACCCGTGTCGTCCAGATTCCTGGCTGCAGATCAAACTGAATAGACACCAGTGGGCCAACGCTTCCGCGAAGAAGGGTCTCCAGACCACTGACCAGACCATTCACATCTGTCGGCACGGGATCCAAAGGCTGCCGACGCGAGAAGGCCAACAGACGGTGCGTCAGTGAGGCTGCACGTCGCACCGCATCCTGCGACGCAGTGATATACCGATCAAGACCAATGGTGCGACCTTGCGTCAGTCGGGTCTCAAGCAGCTCAAGACTCCCGCCTATTCCCGCAAGCAGATTGTTGAAGTCATGGGCGAGACCACCCGTTAGCTGGCCAACGGCTTCCATTTTCTGGGACTGGCGCAACTGCTCTTCCAGATCATTGCGCTCGGTGACATCACGGCCAACACCGTAAATGGTGTCCCCTTCATTATTGAAGTTCCAGTTATAGAGCCGCCATGTGCCGTTCCGGTGCTTCATCCGCACGTCCAGCGCGACGTCGGACCAGGGCGTGCTGTGTCGAACCCGATCGAACGCCTCACAAACGGCGCCCTGATCATCCGGGTGACACAGGGCTTCAATCCTCAGCCCGATCAAACCTTCCTGTGTGTAGCCCAACGCCCGCAACCAGGAGGGACTGACAGCCATGTAGTGACCACTTCGGCTGATGATAACGAACAGGTCCTTGGCGATGGTCCAGAGGCGGTCACGTTCCCGCGTTCGCTGGCGGATCCGCTCCTCCAGCATGACGTTCATTTCACGCAATTCCTGCTGGGTCTTGGCCTGGCGCATGGCAGCATGGGTGCGATCCGCCACAGCGCGGGTGAAGACAATTTCTTCTTCGGTCCACACATGCGGAACAGTGGAATAGACGCACATCACACCCACGAGCCTGCCAAACTTGAACAGGGGCACATTCAAAAGCGCACGAATGTTGAGGGTTTCAAAGCGTTCGACACGCTTAAGCGTCAAAGTATCCAGACGCACATCTGAAATTGCGACAGTACGCCCGCGAGCCAACAGAGGCCCATAATCACCATAGTCACGGAATGCATGGAATCCGCGGATAGACGCCTGACGTTGGACATGACTGCCTGACCCCAGCGTCACTGTCCGCATTGCACCAATCAGCAGACCCGTTCCCGCCTCATCGACTGTTCCGTAGGCGGCGCAGCTTACGGAAAGTTCGCGACACAGGATCTGCGCGGCGACGCCTTCCATCTCATCAGCGTTTTCCAGTGCCCTCAGGCGATCTCCAAGCTCTACCAGTGCCGCCTGACGAAGGGCCTGTCTCTTGCTGTGATCAATATCCAGCACGATGCCAGGAAAACGGAGCGGTCGCCCGTCTTCAGTCAGATCGCAACGCCCATTCCCTTCAAACCATCGCGGGCCAGCTGGTGTGTGGACACGGAATTCGAAATCGCATCGCCCGCCTGTGTGAAGGGCGTTTGTGATGGCGGCCGCAACGCGCCCCTGATCTTCCTGCTCGATAGCAGCGTAGAACGCCGTAACAGGAACGCCCTGCTCCAGCGCTTTTGCATCAAGGCCCAGCGTTTCAGCCAGACGCGTATCCCCGATCACGAGAGAAGAATTGTCATCCCACATCCATGTTCCGGCAATGGCGCCTGCATCCAGTGCAAGCTGGAGCCGAAGACTGGATTGATTGACTTCCGTCAGATCACGCCCCGTCGCCAGAAGCCGCTGGACGTCCCCGTCTTCTCCGAAAATCGGCGTAACGGCCACATCCCAGAAGCGGCGGTTCCCCCGCATGGTATTGGCATACCCCTGAAAGCGTCCCGCCTCTCCACTCAGTGCCGTTTTGACGGCTTGAGTGGCCATGATACGGGCCTGCCCCCGCCACAGATCAGCCCAGGGAACACCATGCAGGATAATCGGGCTGTCGAGTTCCATTGCCTCGATGCCGCCTGCATTGATGAACCGGATGCATCCATCCATGTCCAGAATATGAATGCAATCTGGCGAACTGGAGAGAAGAAGATGGGTAAAGGCTTCGCTGGATCTGAGCGCCTCAGCCACGGCAGAGGCGTTTGAAACGTCCATGACCACGCCGACAGAGCACAGATCATCGTGACCCGGCCGATCATCATCCCGCCAGCCGCGAATAAGCAGATGCCGCACCATTGTCGGACCCTGCGCATGTGAGACCACGATGCGGAAACGGAATTCGAAAGTGCCTTCTTCCCGCAGCTCGTCTTCTGCAACACTTTCATATGCTGCGCGGTCATCTGGGTGGAGGCAGGCATATGCATCTTCCAGCGAAAGCCCCTGCATCAGCAGTTCGGGGGGAAGCCCCCAGATCTGGGCAAAGCGCTCATCTCCAAACAGAAGCCGACGCGTCAGATTACAGCGGAAAAAACCCATCTCCGCGGCTTCGGCCATTCTTCTGATACGCCGATCCAGCCGATGAAGCTGACTGGCCACTCCGGAGCCGTCTGCCACTGGAAATGACCTGGCAATATGGCGCGCGCAAAGGGCTTGGACATTCTCCAGGCCTGGCGTTTTCTGCCTGACACACAACCAGACTTCAGGAGAGCTTTCATAAACGGGAAGACGGCAAACAGCCTCAGGATTTTGACCCTCAAGCTCGGCAAGAAAGTGGCTGTCTCCACCAGAGACAATGACCCACTCCCGATCATGGTCACGGAGAACCAGAGCAGCAGCTCCACCACCCAGACTGACTGCCAAAGCCAGCAGATGCTCCGAGAAGTCTTCAAGGGCTGTTCTGATCTGATGCACGATCGAAGGAGGAAGAGCGTTGCCGCTGGCTTGCGCTACTTCTGAACCGGCCGTCATGCTGTCTCTCCCGGTCACGCCGCTTTTCCCGGATGGACGAGGGCCGACCTCACACTAACAGATCTTCACAGGAGCGCAGCCTCCCGCCAGAGTTCTTTTCCATAAAACCTTTGCGACCATCAAGAGCGTGCTGCGTTTCCTTCGCCATGTGCCATCCGATGAAGAAGGAAACCCGCCATGCTTGGAATTGATCTGAGTGGTCGTACAGCCCTTGTCACAGGGTCCACTGGCGGGATCGGGCTCGCCATAGCGCGGCGCTTGGCAGAAGCTGGCGCAACCGTCATCATCAACGGCCGCAAACAGGAAAGCGTAGACAAAGCGCTGGACGTTCTGCGGGAACGTATTCCTGGTGGCACTTTCCGCAGTGTGGTGGCGGATGTTGGCACTGCCGAAGGGTGTGACACGCTTGTGAACACTGAAGGCGCAGTTGATATTCTGATCAACAATGCCGGAATTTTCGGCCCCAATGACTTCTTCAAGACCACGGATGAAAGCTGGCAGAAGCTGTTCGAGGTCAATCTCTTTTCCGGTGTCAGACTGGCCCGCGCCTATATGCCCGGCATGAAAGAGCGTAACTGGGGCCGTGTCCTTTTCATTGCGTCGGAATCGGCAATCAACATTCCTGTGGAAATGATCGATTACGGTGTCAGCAAGACGGCCATGCTGGGTCTGGCCCGCGGTCTGGCAAAGGATATGGCGGGAACGAATGTCACGGTAAATTCTATCCTGCCAGGACCGACACTCTCCGAGGGTGTAGAAGACATGCTCAAGGCCCAGAACCCTGACAGCACTCAGCCTGTGGAAGAGCTTGCGGCGGATTTCGTCCGGAAGCACCGCCCAAGCAATATCCTTCAGCGCATGGCAACAGTCGACGAAGTCGCGAATATCGTTGTTTACGCCGCATCTCCCCTCGCCTCTGCCACGACAGGCGCAGCTTTGCGGGTTGATGGTGGAACAGTCGATACGATCTAAAGACCCGAATTGAGAATATAAAAAAAAAGCCCCGGCGCCTTTCGACGCCGGGGCTTTTTTATGGGGCGTTACAGGCTCAGCCGCGGCGTGCAGCAGCCAGCTTCTGATCGGTGCGATACTGGCTCAACGCATACACGGACCAGATTGCAGCCGGAATCCAGCCGATAACAGTCACCTGAAGGAACAGGCAGATAATGCCTGCAAACGGGCGACCAATGGTGAAAAACTGCAGCCACGGCAGAAGCAGGGCAAGAATGAGACGCATAAAATAGTCCTTTCCTAAAACAGGGTCCGTCATTCTTCGTCAGGTCTGACATGGATGCAATGTTTCATCCGCCATGTCCGCCGTCAGGCACACTCGCCAGCTTCACGACAAATCAGTTCCAGCAGCAGCAGAGACCGACCGGTGACGGTGTATTCATGCTTCTGGTCAAAGACTTCTTTCTCGATCTCGCTACCAGCGTCTGGCTGGTTGGTGTCCAGCAGAAGCTTCCACCGGCCTTCTCCTGTCTCTGGCAGTATGAATGGAACGGCATCTTTCCATCCATTGAACACAAGCAGCACAGTCGCATCTGATCCGCGTCGCATGATGCCACTCCGTTGGCTACGGCCGTCGATCATCAGACCAAAACACTGATCATGCCCCCAGTCTTCCGGCATCATCTGATTGCCACCAGCAGTCAGCCAGGTGAGTTCCTGAACATCCAGCTCTTTATTGTAAGCCTCCGTCAGAAAGCGCCCACGCCGGAGAATGGGATACCGGCGCCTCAATCCTGTTAAGCGGCGAACAAAATTCTGAAGTTGGGCACCTTCTTTGCCGATCTCCCAGTTCAGCCATGAAATCTCACTGTCCTGGCAGTAGGCATTATTGTTCCCCTGCTGCGTCCGGCCAAATTCGTCACCGGCCAGAAGCATCGGCGTTCCCTGTGACAGCAGCAGTGTGGACAGCATGTTCCTGCATTGGCGCCAGCGAGTAGCATTAATATCCGGGTCTTCTGTCGGTCCTTCCACGCCATAATTGAAGGATCGGTTATCGGGAGAGCCATCCTTACCCTCCTCCCCGTTCGCATCGTTATGGCGCTCGTTGTAGGAGACGCAGTCCATGAGCGTGAAGCCATCATGAGCCGTGACAAAATTCACACTGGCCCATGTCTGCCGCCCACTGTGGTTGAAACGGTCCGGGCTGGCCAGAAGCCTGGGCGCAAGGGCGCCTGACTTGGCCTCGCCACGCCAGAAATCACGAACAGTATCCCGGAACGTGTCATTCCACTCCGCCCAGCCCGGCGGAAAATTCCCAACCTGATACCCGCCGGGGCCAACGTCCCAAGGCTCGGCAATCAGTTTCACATGCGACAGGACCGGATCCTGCCGGCAGACACGCAGAAACGTTGCATCATTGTGAAAACCATCTTCTTCGCGCGCAAGTATTGTTCCGAGGTCGAACCGAAATCCATCAACGCCCATTTCCTTGACCCAATATCTCAAACTGTCCGCAACAAAGCGGATGCAGTTCAGATGCGTCAGGCTGAATGTGTTTCCGGTTCCCGTTTCGTTTATGTAATGTCTTTTGCTGTCTGGCATGAGCCGGTAATAGGAAACATTATCCAAGCCCCGAAATGAAAGCGTAGGACCAAGCTCGTTACCCTCGGCGGTATGATTGTAAACAACGTCGAGAATAACTTCGAGGCCCGCCTCATGGCAGGCACGCACCAAAGCCCGGAATTCCTGAGCCGCATTATCAGGCTCTGCTGCGTAATGGCTTTCAGGGGCAAAAAAGCCGATCGTATTATAGCCCCAGTAATTTCGCAGGCCCTTATCCGCCAGAAATTTGCTGTTGACGAAGCTTTGAACCGGCAGGAATTCCACCGCCGTCACGCCCATATCCCGAATACTTTTCAGCAGTTTCGGGTCTGACAGTCCGGCATAGGTTCCCCGCAGTTTCTCGGGCACGGCAGAGTTCTGACGGGTATACCCTTTCACATGCATCTCGTAGATGACCGTATCCGTCCAGGGTGTATCGGGATGGTCAAAATGCTGCGGCGTCGGGTCAATGATGATGGCTTTGGGGACGAATGCAGCACTGTCTGCCGTGCTGAAACTCAGATCCTTGTCCGGGCTATCCAGCTCATAGCCAAACAGGGAAGGATCCCATTTAAGGTCCCCATGGAATGCTCTGGCATATGGATCCAGGAGTAATTTATTCGGATTGAACCGGTGCCCTTCGTCGGGCTCATAAGGCCCATGAACACGGTAACCATATAACTGCCCCGGCTTCAGATTCGGGATCCATCCATGAAAAACATGATCGGTATATTCAGGCAGACGGATCCGATCTGTCTCGCGTGTTCCGTCTTCATCGAACAGGCAGACTTCAACAGCTTTGGCGTGGGCAGAAAAAACGGCGAAATTTACCCCGGAATCGTCATAGGTAGCTCCGAGATTATTAGGATTTCCTTCCTGTAATCCCTTCTGACGCGAACCGCTCATTTTGATTGTTCCAGCAAAAACGCAAGTCGGTTTTCCTGCCCCATGGCAGAGCCGTGCAGCTTTTGGGGCGATAACGCTGGAAGGGCTTCTGACACGACTATAAATTATTTGTGAAGGCGTTTCCAACAGCATCCATCAGGCGTTGTTTCATCGACAAAGCCAAAAAATATCCAACTCCGCAGGATAGCGAGAGGTGTGTGTGTGATGACGCAGAATACGCCCGCATCAGCTGTGAGAGAGCTGCAGCTTCTTTCCGTAGCGGCGGAGATCTATCCGCTGATCAAAACCGGGGGACTGGGAGATGTCGTTGGCTCACTGCCAGCGGCACTTGAGCCTCACGGGATCAGCACACGCACCATTGTGCCCGGCTATCCGGCAGTTCTGCATGCACTGTGCAACCGCAAAGAAACAATCCGGATCGATAATGTTCTCGGATATTCCGTTATTCTTTGGGAAGGCCGCACTGATGGAGGCACGCTTTATGCCGTGGACGTGCCAGATCTCTACAATCGTCCCGGAAATCCCTATCTTTCGCCAGACGGTCAGCCCTGGAGCGACAACGGCATCCGTTATGCGGTGTTATGCCGAACGGCCGCATTAATTGCTTCCGGATTACTACCCGACTGGAAACCAGACGCAGTTCTGAGCCACGATTGGCATGCCGGGCTGGTTCCCGCCTATCTGCGCTATATGGAGGGCCCGACGCCGCCGGTCGCCCATGTCGTACATAACCTCGCGTTCCAAGGGCTCTTCCCCCGCGAAATGCTACACGCGTTCGGTTTGCCGGAGTGGTCTTTTACCTTCGACCAACTCGAATATTACGGCCAGATCAGCTTCATGAAAGCCGCTCTTCAGTTTTCAGACCGTCTGATCAGTGTGTCACCAACCTATGCAGAAGAAATTCAGACTCCTGAGGAAGGAATGGGGCTGGATACCGTCCTGCGGGCTCGTTCCAACGCTTTGACCGGCATTCTGAACGGCGTGGATCTTCGGGAATGGAATCCCATGACCGATCCCTCCGTCTTCTTTCCTTATGCGGTTGGAGACATCATCGCGCGCCGTGCGAACAAGCGTGTGTTTCAGGCTGAGTTTGGCCTTCCCCAGAAATCGGATGCTTTGCTTCTCGGGATGGTCAGTCGTCTGACAACACAGAAAGGGGCTGACCTTCTCGCAAAGCTGGCCCCTCGCCTCTTTCAGGAGAATATCCAGCTCACTGTTGTCGGTGTGGGTGATGAAGGCATCATGCAGGAGTTTGCGACCCTACGTAGCCGGTATCCACAAAATTTCGTCTGCCATCTGCGGTACAGCGAGACACTTGGACACAGACTGCACTCTGCGGTCGATGCATCCCTGATCCCTTCCCGTTTTGAACCCTGCGGCCTGACGCAGTTTCATGCCCTGCGTTACGGATCAATCCCGATTGCAGCCCGCGTGGGCGGGCTGAGCGACACCATTATTGATGCCAATTCAGCCGCTGTATCAGAGGGCGTTGCAAACGGAATTCTGTTCTCCCCCACCACAGAGGACATGCTCTATCTGGCAATCCGCCGCGCGCAGGCACTGTTTCGTCAAAAGGCTGTCTGGGCACGGATGCAGCGGAATGGGGCCCTGCACGATGTGTCCTGGAATGGCAAAGCCGCCCAATACGCCCGCCTGCTGCAGGACATGACCGGCCATGAAACAGTCATGACAGAGCCGGGCAGTGATATCGCCCCACGCCGGGCCGATCCGGCATCTGCACGTCCACGGCTGTCACGGCAGGTTGCACGGATGCCGCGCACCGCAGGCGACGCAGCAACATCTTCACTTGTTCCATTCACGCCCCGTACGGGCACCCGTTCCTGAAGGTATTTTTGCATGATGGCTCGTCCGGTCGATCCCGTTCTTCAATCCATGACAGACGCACTTATGGCCGGGCAGTGCAGTGACCCCTTCGCACTCCTGGGCCGCCACCGGGATCATCGGCAGGATATTGTGAGAGTCTTTTACCCCGATGCTGTGGAAGTCCATCTCATGGTGGAACAGGCATCAGGGCAGGTTTTGGAAAAGACCATGCGTCGGATCGATGATCGCGGCCTGTATTCCGCCACGCTCCCCCGCTCCGCCCGCTATCGCCTGCGTATCCGCTGGGCCGACGCCTGGCAGGACACCCATGATCCATACAGCTTTGGCCTGCTTCTGGGCGACATGGATCTGTACCTTTTTTCGGAAGGGAAACATCAGCAGATCGACCGGATGATGGGCGCCATTCCCATGGCCGTTGACGGCGTAAATGGCGTCCGCTTCGCAGTGTGGGCACCGAACGCCAAACGTGTCTCCGTCGTTGGCGATTTCAATATCTGGGATGGCCGCCGGCACTGCATGCGCCTGCGTCATGGGTCTGGCGTGTGGGAGTTATTTATTCCTGGAGTGCACGCCGGAGAGCGTTACAAATACGAAATAGTCTCTCAGGATGGACACGTTCTTCCCGCCAAGGCTGACCCCTATGCCAAAGCCGCAGAACTTCCGCCGGCCAATGCGTCTGTTATTGCGGCACCAGATGACTTTGTCTGGCACGACGCGGAATGGATGAGCACACGTGCGGCCAGACATGCCAGTCAGGCTCCCATTTCAATTTACGAAATTCATGCCCCCTCATGGCGGCATCCCCAGCATGGCAATGACATCATGACGTGGGAGGAGCTTGGTGATGCGCTCATTCCGTATCTTCAGGATCTGGGATTTACTCATCTCGAGCTGCTTCCGATCGCGGAGTATCCTTATTCCGGCTCGTGGGGATACCAACCGCTCAGCCTGTATGCACCTACAGTGCGCCATGGTTCACGCGCCCAGTTTGCCAACTTCGTTGACCGTTGCCATCAAGCTGGCCTCGGCGTCATTATCGACTGGGTCCCGGCCCATTTCCCTGCCGATCAGCATGGGCTTAGCCAGTTCGATGGCACACACCTGTATGAACATGCAGACCCGCAGGAAGGCTATCATCAGGACTGGCACACCCTGATTTATAATTACGGGCGCAACGAAGTCTGTGGTTTTCTGGCTGGCAGCGCCTTGCACTGGCTGGAACAGTTCCACGTCGATGGTCTGCGTGTCGATGCTGTCGCATCCATGCTGTACCGGGATTACAGCCGCAAGGAAGGAGAATGGCGCCCCAACATTCATGGAGGACGCGAAAATCTGGAAGCGGTCAATTTCCTGCGCCATCTGTCAGAAACTCTGGAAGACCTTCACCCTGACACAATGCTGATCGCGGAAGAATCAACGTCCTGGCCAGGCGTGACAGCGCCCGCCAGAACAGGCGGCCTAGGCTTTACCTATAAATGGAATATGGGCTGGATGCATGACACGCTGCGGTACATGGAGCTTGATCCGCTCTGGCGCAGTTACCATGCAAACGACATCACTTTCGGCATGATCTATGCTTATTCGGAACGTTTTATCCTGCCACTTTCCCATGATGAGGTTGTTCACGGAAAAGGGTCTCTCCTGACCAAAATGCGGGGAGATGAGTGGCAGAAACATGCCAATCTGCGCGTACTTTACGCCCTGATGTGGGCCTATCCGGGCCGAAAACTTCTCTTCATGGGCGGAGAGCTGGCTCAACCGCACGAATGGAATCATGAAGGTGAGTTGGCGTGGTATCGGCTGTGGGACGGGTATGGTCGCGGCATGTATGACACGGTTCGTTCCATCAACACACTATATCGCTCTCACCCTGCTCTTCATGCTTCCGATGATGAGCATGAAGGGTTTCAGTGGCTCGTTGCTGACGATATCGCCAACACGGTTTTTGCCTGGCTCAGACAGTCTCCAGATGCACGCCCTGTTCTTGTTGTGGGCAACATGACGCCTGTTCCTCGCATGAACTACCGCATCGGCGTTCCATGGCGCGGTGAATGGCGAGAGCTCCTCAACACAGACGCAGCCCATCTGGGTGGAAGCAATCTCGGCAATCATGGGCAGGTGTATGCCGAGGATATTCCTGCCCACGGCATGCCACACTCTGTCGAACTGATCCTCCCCCCCCTTGCCGTGCTTTATCTTTCTCCAGCTCCCTGAGACAAAGGACGCAGCGCATGTCTTCCTTCAGGTTTAAAAACCGCCTGGGTGCAGAACTCATCGCTCCCGATCGGACACGGTTCACGCTCTGGGCTCCCTCCTGTGAGAGAGTTTTCGTGGAGGTGGAGGACCTTCCGCCTATCGCCATGAGGCGACACGCAGATGGAACATTCGTCGCCGAAGCACCTTGCGGTGCCGGAGCGCGATACCTTTACCGCGTCCGCGACAACGTCACGGTTCCTGACCCGGCCAGCCGCTTTCAGCCCGATGGCGTCCATGGGCGAAGCGAAATTCTTGACCCCGATTTTTATGATTGGAAAACATCTGACTGGACGGGGCGCCCGTGGGAAGAAACGATCATTTACGAGACGCATCTGGGTCTCGAAGGCAATTATGAAGGCATGAAAGCCCGCCTTCAGGAACTGGCGGATCTGGGCATCACAACGGTTCAGTTCATGCCGGTCAACAGTTTCAGTGGTCACTGGAACTGGGGATATGATGGCGTGCTGGTTTATGCCCCAACGCCAGCTTATGGCCGGCCGGAAGCCCTGAAGGACCTGATCGACCATGCTCATTCACTGGGTCTGATGGTCTTTCTGGATGTTGTGTACAATCACTTCGGCCCAGATGGGAATTACCTGCTGGAATATGCAAAGGGCTTCTTCGACCCGCGCTACGACACACCCTGGGGTGACGGTATCGACTTCCATAACCCAATCGTAGCAGATTTCTTTATCGACAATGCGCTTTACTGGCTGATGGAATATCGCTTCGACGGCCTCCGCATCGATGCCGCGTGGGCCATTACGGATCGACAATGGTTTTATAAACTTCAGAGCCGCATTCACAAGACTGTCGAAAAGGGCCGCCATGTTCATTTAATTCTTGAAAATGAGAACAATGACGCAGGCCTTCTTCGCGACGGCTATTCCGGACAGTGGAGCGAAGACTGGCACCATACCCTGACCGTCATGCTCAGCGGAGAGGACAAAGGATTTTTCCTGCCGTTTCATCACGAAACAACCGGCCTTCTTAAACGTGTCCTGACAGAGGGGCTTGCGTGGCAGGGCGAATTTTTTCCGCCGCGCCAGAAAACGCGTGGCAGTCCGAGCAGCGATTTACCTCCAACAAAATTCGTAACGTTTTTACAAAACCACGATCAGATCGGTAATCGCCCTCTGGGGGAAAGATTGATCACCCTTTCTGATCCAAACGCCTTTAAAGCCGCCTATGCGCTGCTTCTTCTTTGCCCCATGACGCCAATGCTGTTCCTTGGGGAAGAGTGGGGCTCAAAAACGCCGTTCTATTTCTTTTCGGATTTTCACGGGGCCATTGGCGAGAAGGTCCGCCGTGGGCGCGAAGAACAGTTTGCCGAATACTGCAACCTGACGGACCCGGAAATTCTTGCGACACTTCCTAGCCCCACTGACCCGAAAACATTTCGAATGTCTCGCCCGGACCGAGCCGAACGGGACACATCGGAAGGTCAGGCATGGCTTGCCAGAACAAAAGAACTTTTGGCCTTGCGCCATTCCAAAATTACGCCGCACCTAAAAGGAGCTTACAGCGCGGGAGCTGATATTCTGGGAGAGAAAGCTGTCATTGCCTCCTGGACTCTTGGGGACGGCAGCCTGCTGACCATCGCCGTTAATCTGGGGACAAACACTGTCTCGCTTCCCGAGCCAGAAAACATCTTTTACGAAACCAGCCCTAAACGAGCATCCCAGACACTTCCGCCCGGAACGCTCGTTGCGGCACTTGGTCGCGCCTTTTAACCGGGACGACCTACAAAATTACAGCGGACGGTCGCCCTGGCTGGACGCTGTTTTTTCGTTCAGCCAGCCGCCCTGAAATCCCGCGCGCTTCAAGCCGTCACGCAGGTAAGGATTCTTTTTCATCGTGTTCCACACGAAGCCACTGCGCCAGTTTTCCAGCATCAGCAGAATAGGTCCCTGATCAATGCCAAGCTGCTGCCCGTCTACCCAGTAATCATTCTTGTCTTTGAATGAGGGGTTGAAGGAGTCCAGGAAGCCATACTGATTGTAAATCCGACTTCCGTAGCGCTTGCGCATCTCTTCCAGTGCGGGAAGAGCAATTTCAGGCGCGAAGGCAATCGATCCACCTGCGGCTGTTGGTGCAATGGTGCCATCGTCGAGAATGTAATCCCGGCCTGCACCACGCGCACTGTAGGCGAGGTAATGGCGATGCTTGCCGTCATAATCCTGCTGAATGTCCCCGGGGCCATCACAGGCGGTCAGACCCCAGATATTGGCGCCGTAGTCCTTCCAGTCTCCGGGATTCGCCTGTGCGTAAGCGCGCTGCGCGTACACAGCTTCACGCCCGTTCTGGAAATAGTCATCATCATGCTTGCGATTGAAATCGTCCTGAATGCCACGGAAATCAATCCAGGATTCGCTGTACTGGTGCCCAAAGAGTGGTGCGAAATTCAGCAGCTTATGGCCCTGAAAATCTCCCCATTGCCCGTCGTAAGTAGCCGTCCAGGTCTTCCATGTTTCTGCTGGAAGGGGATGCGTTGGCGATGCAATGGCCAGAAGATAAATGATCAGGCCTTCATTATAGCCCTTCCAGTCCGTCGTGATGAACGTGTTGGGCGGCGACCATCCCATGCTCAGCCAAGGGCCATGCGCTTTCATCCACGTCCAGTCGATACGGCGATACAGGCGATCGGCAATGTCGCGGATTTCTTTTTCCTGCGCAGTATCGCGGTCATAATAAGACTGGGAAAACAGAACGCCGCCCATGAGAAGCGTTGTGTCTACACTGGAAAGTTCAGACCAGTTCGCGACACGCAGGCCGGTATTGGGGTCCAGAAAATGGTAGAAAAAGCCTTTGTACCCTGCCGCACCTGAAACCTTGTCATTCTGCGGCAGACCAATCAGAAATCTCAGGGTCGTCAGCGTGCGGTCCGCAGCCTGTTGGCGGGTTATGTATCCGCGCTCCGCTCCAATTCCATAAGCCGTCAAACCGAAGCCCACACCCGCAATGCTCGCAGCGCCATTCGGCAGCGGAGAGCGATCAGGGATCAGCCCATTCTTGGGGTTGGCCGTATCCCAGAACCAGCGGAACGTCCGATGTTCCAGATCTTCCACAAAAGTCTGATCGGCCGCCGTGAGGGATGGTGGTTTGTCGGCCTGCGGTATCGCCGCACCTGCTGCGATGGCAGATCCTGAAAAGAGGGCAAGGTGCACAACCCCTGCCGCTACTCCAGTCCGGAGAAAACGGGAGGATGAAGCACAGAACTTTTGTCCTGCACGTCGTGCTGTCGAGAGAAACCTGCTGCCTGGCGCAGGCTGCATCCGAAAGTCAGTGCTCATAGGCTCACCATAAGCGCAGAAGATGCATCACTTGAACGTGGTGTTACATCACAACGGCGTGATGTCTGCGAGGCTTGGAAAACTGCCAGAAATATCGAAAATTATCCACTCGGAAATCACGAATCCCGTACGATTTTGCAAGCTTCCGTTACATGAGCGAGTCCCGGATTCCTACTGCCGTCAAACTTCCAGCAAACGAGCCGCAATTTCTGCCGTCACGAAAGCTGCAATCATTTCAGGACGCTTGTCCCGGACGCCGAAATCTCCAATCGGGCAGACCAGTTTATCAATCTGCTCCTGCGGGATGTCGATTGCCCGGAACGCACTCTCAAAGCGTTTGCGTTTCGTACGAGAGCCGATCATCCCCACGTATCGCAGATCATTTCGTGCCAACGCTGCCCCCGTAATGAGGGCATCCAGAGTGTGACTTTGTGTCAGCACCAGAACGCCCGAACCAGCAGGCGCTGCATTCAAGGTGCTTTCCCAGTCTGATGTGACCTGTGCTTCGACTGTTGGCGGAACAGGCCCAAACTCATCTTGCCGGGCATCAACCCAGACAAGCCTGAGGGGCAGAAGCGCCAGTGATTTCGCCAGCGCTCTCCCTACGTGCCCAGCCCCGAACAGAATCAACTGAGGCAGCGTCTCCCGCTCTTTCCAGGCCTGACGCTCAATGTCATCCAGGTTTCGTATGCGCTCGATGCTCACCGTCACAGCGCCGCCACAGCACTGGTTGATGGCAGGCCCCAGCGGGATATGCCGCTCCAGATGGTCTGCACCATCGGCCAGGAGGGCCCGGGCATCCGCCATGCAGTCCCACTCCAGACGTCCCCCACCGATGGTCCCAACCTGCTCGCGTTGTGTGAGGAGCATATAAGCCCCGGCCTCACGCGGCGTGGACCCTTTGGCGACCAGAACCGTTATTCTGGCCACCGCTTCCCCCGCATCACGCCAGCGGCGGATGGCTTCCAGCATGGTCAGTCGTTCTCGCCACGCAGGCTCATGGCAGTCCGCAGAACACGTTCTGGCGTCGCAGGCGCATCAAGCTGCGGGCAGGTCTTGTAGTCATTCAGGCTGGCAAGAGCGTCCGAAATGGCCTGAAGAACTGCCACGCCATGCACAAAAGGAGGCTCCCCAACGGCCTTGGACCGGAAAATCGTCTCTTCCTGGTTCGGGGCGTTTTCCAGCAGTTCCACATTGAAAATCCGTGGCCGATCGGAACAGGCCGGGATCTTGTAAGTGCTGGGCGCATGGGTCCGCAGACGACCAGCCGGGTCCCAGACCAGTTCTTCCATCGTCAGCCAGCCTGCTCCCTGCACGAAGCCACCTTCGATCTGCCCGACATCGATTTCTGGATTCAGGGACTGCCCGGCGTCATGGAGAATATCCACGCGGTCCATGGTGTTCTCACCTGTCAACAGATCAACGGACACTTCCGCACAGGCCGCACCATAGGCAAAGTAAAAAAACGGACGTCCCCGCCCCGTTGCCGGATCCCAGGAGATCTTGGGCGTCTTGTAGAACCCGTTGGAAGACAGGGAAATGCGGGCGAAATAAACCTGCCAGGCCAACTGCTGGAAGGTCATGACATCTGACCCAACATGCACGCCATCGGGCAGGAACTGCACGTCTTCCTCAGCGACGCTCCACTTCTCGGCGGCAAACGCGATCATGCGGCGCTTGATCTTGGTGATGGCATCCAGAACTGCCATGCCGTTCAGATCTGCCCCAGAAGACGCCGCCGTTGCGGACGTGTTGGGAACCTTGCCCGTTGTAGTGGCTGTGATGCGAACGCGATCGGACGTCAGCCCGAACTCACGCATGGCAATCTGCACCATTTTCGTGTGCAAACCCTGCCCCATTTCGGTCCCGCCATGGTTCACCTGTACGGAACCATCCGTATAGACATGAACCAGCGCACCCGCCTGATTGTAATGTGTCGCCGTGAAGGAAATGCCGAATTTTACCGGCGTCAGGGCAATCCCGCGCTTGATGTAACGACTGGTTTTATTAAACGCGCGGATTTCTTCCTTGCGCTTCGCGTAATCGCAGCGCCGTACCAGTTCCGTGACGATTTCCCGGCTGATCGAGTCTTCCACCGTCATGTGATACGGCGTGATGTTCCGGTCTGTCGTTCCATAAAAATTGCGCAGCCGCACAGTCACAGGATCAAGCCCTGTCGCAAATGCGACTTCCTCGATAACACGCTCCGCCGCGACAATGCCCTGCGGACCACCAAACCCTCGGTAGGCCGTATTAGACTGCGTGTTAGTGCGCAGTGGCTCGGAACGGAACCGCACATCCGGATAGAAATACGCGTTGTCCGCGTGAAACAGCGCACGATCCACAACAGGCCCGGACAGATCGGCGGACCAGCCACAGCGGGCAGCCAGAACCATATCGACCGCCAGAATGTCCCCGTCATCCGTGAAGCCGACCTCATAATCCACGACAAAATCATGCCGCTTGCCGGTCATCATCATATCGTCGTCACGGTCCAGACGCATCTTGGCAGCCTGCCCGGTCAGATCAGCCGCAATAGCCGCCAGACAGGCCGCAGCATTGGCCTGCGTTTCTTTGCCCCCAAAGCCCCCGCCCATCCGGCGCACTTCAGTCGTGACCAGATGATGGGGCCGCCCCAGAACACACGCCACCAGATGCTGCGTTTCAGACGGATGCTGCGTGGAAGACCAGACACGCATTTCCCCAGCCTCACCCGGCTGAGCCAGAGCGGCCTGGCCTTCAAGATAGAAATGCTCCTGCCCGCCCATCGTGATATTGCCGGACAGACGGCGCGGCGCGGCAGCCAGTCCGGCATCCACATCACCGCGCTTCATGACCAGTGGACGCCAAACCAGATCGCCGCCAGCTTCACGCGCCTGAGCAACGTTCAGGATAGCGGGCTTTTCTTCATACTCGATCTTCGCAAGCCGCACGGCCTGACGGGCAGCCTGCCGGGACGTCGCCACTACGGCAAACATCGGCTGGCCCCAGTAATAGACATGATCCGTGGCCAGCAGTGGCTCATCATGCGCATGCACCGGGCTGATCTCGTTCTCGCCCGGAACATCCTCTGCCGTCAGAACCCGCACCACGCCCGGCGCAGAGCGAACGGCGCTCAGATCCATGGACACGATCCGCGCATGAGCCTTGGTGCTTAGCCCCGGGACGACATGCAACATGCCTTTCGGCTCCGGCATATCGTCGATGTAGTTCGCACGCCCTGTCACATGCAGAATCGCACTTTCATGCTTCATGCTGGTGGAGGCCGCCCCCTGAACCATCGGCATCTTGCGAGCTTCAGACATGGGCCTGCCCTCCCGTACGGGCCAGACGCGCCTGTGGGCCGCCCGTTGTTTCCTCAAAGAAGCGCGTCAGCAGATTTGCGGCGACTGTCCGGCGATACCAGTCTGTGGCGCGCATATCCGTCAAAGGCGTGAAGTCCTGTGCAATCGCGGCTCTTGCGGCGTCCAGCGTCGCTTCATCCCATGGGCGGCCGAACAGAGCTGCTTCAGCATTCGCTGCGCGCTTCGGTGTTGCTGCCATCCCACCATAGGCCAGCCGGATAGACGTAATGATTCCGTCTGCATTCCGGCGCATGAAAAAAGCCCCCAGAACCGCTGAGATATCCTGATCGAACCGTTTGGAAATCTTGTAAGCGCGGAACTGAACGTCCTTTTCAGGAACCGGAAGGGTAACGGCTTCCACAAACTCCCCGGGCCGCCGATCCTGCTTTCCATAAGCAATGAAATAGGCTTCCAGAGGCATGGAGCGACGTTCATTGCCCAGTCGCAAATGCAGGGTTGCACCAGCCGCAATAAACATCGGCGGCCCGTCACCAATTGGAGAACCGTTGGCGATATTTCCACAGACTGTCGCGCTGTTCCTCACCTGCGTTGAACCCAGCCGACGGATCATCTCTGCTGCATCGGGAAGGAGGTCTGCGATAAACGGCTTGGCTTCCTGATAAGTCACGGCAGCACCGATCGTCAGGCCTTCATCCGTGCGCTCTATCTTCCGTAACTCAGGGACACGGCCGATCGAGACGACATGCCGCAGTTGCTTCATGCCTTTGGTCACCCACAGACCCACATCCGTTGCCCCGGCGACAATCGTGGCCTCGGGATGCTGCACCAGTGTGTCAGCCAGAACATCTACACTCGCCGGAATTGTAAGGGTGCCTTCTGCGCCAGACACCTGAACGGTTTCACCGTCATTCAGGGCTGTGAGACGCTCCGTGATCGTCGCAACCTGTGCATCGAAACGGTCCGGGCCGGCCGATATGGACTGTTTCATGGCGCGCACGATCGGCGCGTACCCGGTGCAGCGACAAAGATTTCCAGCCAGAGCGTCGTCAATCTGGGCGTCATCAACAGTTGCACCAGGGGTCTTGCGATACGCTGCCATGGACATGACAAAACCTGGCGTACAGAAACCGCACTGCGAACCGTGCTGTTCCACCATAGCAGCCTGCACGGGATGCGGTGCATCAGGCGTACCGAGGTCCTCAATCGTATAAACCTGCGCACCATCCAGCATGCTGACAAACTGAATACATGCATTCACAGCGCGCCAAACGAGCCGATCCTGATCCAATCGTACGACCAGCACGGTGCATGCACCACAGTCACCTTCGTTACAGCCCTCTTTCGTTCCGGTTTTGCCACGATCTCGCAGCCAGTCCAGAAGAGTCAGGGTCGGGTTCAGGCCATTCAGAGTGCAGTGCTCATCGCCCAGATAAAATTGTACAGCCTGTCTCATGATCCTTGCCCTCCATGAGGCAACACGCGCAAAGCAAAACGGAAGAAGGCTGGCTGGACTGTCAAAGTTCGACCCTGGTGAAGATGGGGAAACCCCGAATATGAAAATGGGAGACTAGCAGAGTCCTGCACTGAAGAGGGTGTTGCCGTCCATATCCAAGATACGCATAACGCGTTGCTTTTTCGAGAGCGTAAATAACACCCACTGGCACTCAAGACCGAGCTCACTTTTCGCTTCGCTATGCAGCATCTTTAAGCAAGCCATTATGGCTGTTGCAGCGCGCCGCCTCAGAGAAGACCTTTCAGAACAGACCAGAGTTCGGGCTGCTCCACAGCACTGACGGTGAACCTCAACATGCTCGACGGTGCCTGCGTTGGAGAAAATAATGTTCCAGGCGCCAGAAGCATCCCTTTTGCAGATGCTGCCCGCGCAACGGCTTCAGAATCCTGCCCACAATCCGCCCAGACGAAAATACCCGCAGGCGGAAGATACGGAAGCGTAAGACCACATCCGATGAGCGCATCAGCACATTTCTGGCGCGCCTGATTCACCCTCTGCCGGAGCCGGGAAAGATGCCGACCGTAGTGCCCATCTTTCAGAAGACGCGCCATGACGTTTTCTCCCAGCTGCGGCGTACATAAGCCAGCCAGAAGTTTTAGGTCCGTCAGCCGCGCCACAATATCCGGACGGGCCGCCAGCACACCTACCCTTAGACCGACCGCCATCGTCTTGGCATAGCCTGTGACGAGAATAACCCGTTGCAGGCGGTCCATGGATGCAAGACGAATAGCAGTTCCATCATGGAAATCCGCGTAGGTATCGTCTTCCAGAACCATGAAGTCATATTTCTCGGCCAAACGCAGGATATCATGCGCCGCTGCGGCTCCGAGAGTATATCCCGTGGGGTTGTGAACAACGCTGTTAATCAGGAAAAGCTTCGGTTTATGCTCCGCAGCCAGACGCTCCAGAACCTCCAGATCCGGCCCTTCCCGTCCCCGCGGCACACTGATGATTCTCGCCTCGTAAGCCGCCAAACGACCAAAAATCAGAGGCCAGCCCGGCTCCTCAACCAGCACCGTATCTCCCCGCTGGACCATCAATCTCAGCACAAGATCAATTCCATGCGTGACACCCGCCGTCATCAGCAGATGATGATCCGGATGCGCAGCGATGCCTTGGCCGCCCAGCATGGCCGCAATATGTCGGCGTAACTGCGGGCTCCCCTGCGGATGGCCGTGACAAAACCAGCCCGCGCGCCAGAAGACGCTCGTACGCTTCCATCACCGTATAGCGACTGAGCCCTGCGCTTTCGGCCATCTTGCGAACTGACGGCAGGCGGCTGCCGGGCCTGAGCCTGTGTGTCTCTATACGTTCGGCGAATTCAGTTTCGAGTTGCTCAACCAGCGTTGTGTCACCACCACGGACGGGCTTCCAGAGGGGAAACGTTCCATGCTGAGTTGGTAGTACTGTCATGGTCAAACCTCCGGAACAGTCTGAAAGAATCCTGTTCAACTGTACCGGTACTGTTCCGGTAGTTCTTGTCATAGTGATCAGGATAATCCCGTCTGCAACAGGAAATTCCGTCATGCCGACTTACTGGCAGGCTTTTGCGCCTCTCGTTCTTTTCACGTTTGTCGCATCCGTTACGCCCGGTCCCAACAATATGATGCTGGCGTCTTCCGGGCTGACACACGGTTTCCGCCGAACGATCCCACACATGCTTGGGGTTGCGCTGGGGTTTGTCCTGATGGTGGTCATTCTCGGCCTTGGCTTGGGAAGCCTGTTTGAACATGCGCCCTGGTTTTACGTTGGCCTGAAATATGCCAGCGCGGCGTATCTGCTCTGGCTGGCTTGGAAAATTGCCACATCCTCAGCAACGCCCGAAGCCAATGGGAAAGGAAAGCCCATCAGCTTCCTGCAGGCTGCTGGTTTCCAGTGGGTCAACCCGAAAGCCTGGGTCATGGCCGTCGGTATTGTTGCAGCCTATGTTCCGAAGGAAGGGTTCTTCTTCAACCTTGCCATCGCCGGCGTCATCTGTGGCTTGGTGAATTGCCCTTCCGTCGCGCTCTGGGCTGGCTTTGGCGCAGGCATGAGACGGTGGCTTCATCGGCCGCTTCTGTTACGGAGCTTCAACTATGCGATGGCTCTGTTACTGGTCGCTTCCCTTTACCCACTGGCTTTCGAAACGGCCTCTCGCTGAGTTTCAACTTCACAGCGGGTAATGGCAGGCGACCTGCCGTCCCTCACCGGACGGCTGAAGTACAGGACGTTCTGTTGCACAACGCGGCTGGGCAATCGGGCAGCGGGTATGGAAACGACACCCTGATGGCGGATTGATCGGGCTAGGCACGTCGCCTTGCAAAGGCGGCGGCAAGGCCCGATCCGGGCGCGGAACCGCATCCAGCAATGCTTTGGTATAGGGGTGTGCCGGCCGGTCCAGCACGTCCAGACCGTGTCCCTCTTCCACAATGCTGCCCAGATACATGACAGCAATCCGATCTGCCATTTGCCGGACAACGGACAGATCATGAGAGATAAAGATGCATGCCACGCCCAGAGAAGCCCGTAGATCCCCAAACAGATTGACGATCTGAGCCTTAACAGAAACGTCCAGTGCGGAAACGGGCTCGTCTGCGACAAGAAGCTCCGGCCCTAGCGCCAAAGCGCGGGCAATGTTCAGCCTCTGTCTCTGCCCCCCGGAGAACTCATGCGGGAAACGCCCGGCAACTGACTGGGAAAGACCCACCTGATCAAGCAGTTCCGCAACGCGCTCCCTAACCCCATGACGACGATGAATGCGGAGGGGCTCGGCCAGAGACTCCCCCACGGTTCGGCGTAGATTGAAGGCAGCAGAAGAATCCTGAAAGACCATCTGCATTCGCGCGCGCCAAGGGCGCATCGCGCGATCGGACAGTCCGGAAATTTCCTGCCCGTCGAACAGAACCTTGCCAGATGTCGGCTGTGTCAGACCAATCAGAGTACGTCCCAGGGTCGACTTTCCGCATCCGGATTCCCCGACGAGCGCCAGAGCTTCTCCTTTCCGCACCTGCAGGGAAACACCCGAGACAGCATGCAGCACACGTCCCCGGCCAAGACGGTACGATTTCTCCAGATTGCGCGCTTCCAGCAGAACACTCATGCCGCATACAGGACACACGCCACGCGTCGTCCCTCCTCGATTTCAGTCAGCGACGGACGCACGGCACATTCTGGCCGAACGACGCTGCATCTGGGAGCAAACACACACCCGGTTGGACGATCATCAGGTGTCGGCGGCTGACCTGGAATGGTTGGAAGCCGTTCGGGTCTGGGACCGTCTAGGGGTGGAATGGCCGCAAGCAACGCCTGAGTGTAGGGATGCAAAGGACGATCCAGCACATCCCGAACCGGGCCATTTTCAACCACCAGTCCGGAATACATGACTGCCACATGTGTGCAGGCCTGCGCGACAACACCCATATCGTGCGTAATCAGCATGACACCGGCGCCTTCTTCCCGAATTTCGCGCAGCAGTGTCAGGATCTGAGCCTGCACGGTAACGTCAAGCGCTGTCGTGGGCTCATCGGCAATCAGCAGGGCCGGTGTGCAGGAGAGTGCCATCGCAATCATGGCGCGCTGGCGCAGACCCCCTGACAGTTGATGAGGGTACCGCTTTGCGGCCATAGCCGGGTCGGGCACACCCATCCGTTCCAGCAGCTGCACCGTCCGTGCACGGGCCTCACGTCTGCTGACGGGATGATGCAAACGGATCTGCTCGTCAATCTGCGCCCCGATAGACCTTACTGGCAAAAAAGCCGTCATCGGGTCCTGAAAGATCATCGCAATCCGCGCGCCCCGAAGCTTACGCATCACCTTGTCCGGGAGGTTGACCAGTTCCTGTCCAGAAAAGAGGATGTGCCCGGATGCTTTCAGGCCGGGAAGAAGCCCCATGACGCTCATGGCCGTAAGGCTCTTGCCCGATCCGGATTCCCCCACGACCCCCAGAGCCTCGCCAGCTTTCAGGTGAAACGAGACACCTTCAAGGAGCCGCGTACCATCGGGCAGGTTCAGCTTCAGGCCCTGAATATCGAGCAACTGTTCAGCGTCCATGCTGACCATCCCTGATACGCGGATCGAGGAGCGCATACAGTCCATCCACCAGAGCATTCGCAATGACAACGAACACGGCTGCATACATAACTGTCGCCATGATCAGAGGCAGATCCAGGGTGGCCAGAGCCTGATAGGTCAGACGTCCCACGCCCGGCAAAGCAAACACGACCTCTGTCAGCAACGCTCCGCCGCCTAGCAACTGGGCAAAATCCAGACCGAAGAGCGAGACATAGCTCAACCATGACAGTCGCAATCCATGCCAGAGCCACACACGTGCCGGCCCTGCGCCTTTCGCTCTTGCCGTGCGGATAGAGTCTTCTCCCATCGCACTCAGAAGCTCTGATCGCAGAATACGGGCATATAGCCCCATGAAGGAAACCGAGAGCGTCAGCGATGGAAGAAGCAGGGATTTTGCCCAGCCGATTGGACTTTGAGAGAGCGGCACATATCCCAGCGGAGGCACCCATCGAAACAGCCACGTATCGTGCCAGCGACTCTGGGTGAACAGATTGATCACCTCCCCGAGCCAGAAAACCGGCATGGACAGCCCGATCAGACCCAGCACCATCAGGACCCGGTCCACCCAGCTATCCCTCAGCACCGCGGACGCAACACCAATCCCCAGAGATCCCACAACCCAGAAGAAGGCAGCCCATACAACGAGGGACAGCGTTACCGGCGCCGCAGACACCACTTCGGGCACGACTTTCTGACCGTGATTGACGAAAGATGTGAGATCTCTGCTGACGAACAGTTTCTCCATCATGCGCACGTACTGAACAGGTAACGGGCGGTCGAATCCATATTCAGCGCGGATCCGCGCCATGACCTGCGGGCTGGCGCCTCTTCCTGCGATACGCGCAGTCGGGTCTGCTCCTGGAGTGGCGAAGAAAATGCAGAACACCAGAACGGAAATGCCGAAAATCACCAGCGCCATCTGCCCGGTGCGCGACAGGAAACTGCGTATCATCGACCGGCTCCCTTCGGATCCAGATGATCCCGAAGGGCATTTCCCAGAACATTCAAGGCCAGCACTGTCACGACAATCGCTATGCCCGGCGCTATGGCGACAATTGGCCTCGTATAAAGAAGGCCTTCTCCATCCTGAATGAGCGTTCCCCATGATGCTGCAGGGGCCTGCACACCAAGAGACAGAAAGGACAACGCCGATTCCGCCAGAAGGCAAAGGGCCATGACGAGAGGTCCGAGAACAACCATAGAAGGCGCAAGACTGGGCAGAATTTCACGTCGGAGAATACGAAAATCCGAGGCCCCCATTCCCCGGGCCGCCATGACGAATTCTGCTCGTGACAAACTCAGGACACGGGCTCGCAATGGGCGGGCGGCATACGGCACATAAACCAGCGCAATAATGCCTATGGGAATCAGAAAGCTATCGGCAGCAAGCGTTATAAACCCCAGATGAAGGCCATGCCCTACCGTTACCACCGAAAGTGAAATGGCGAACAGGTAAACCGGAATAGCCCACAGGATATCGAGCAATCGGGACAGGACGATATCCACCCAGCCCCCGAAATATCCGGCACAAATACCGATACTTCCCGAGAGGCACAGGCACAGCAGTGCGGCCGATGCCGCGATCAACAGGGAGCTTCGACCGCCATACAACAGACGAGACGCGACATCCCGTCCCTGGGAATCAGAACCCAGCATATAGGCGCCCGGTGACCAGTCAGGCCCCAGAGGCGTCAAACCCAGATGCAGAGGATTATCATTGGGCTGCATCAGGTCCAGTGACTGGCCGTGACGTATAGTAGTTCCAGCAATGTTGGAAGAAAACGGGTCCACTCCCACCATTTGGGCATAGAGCGGAGCACATAAGCTCGCCAGAATGACGAGCCCCAATGCCGCGACCGCAAGAGCAACGCCTTTCTTGACGGAAAGCGCGCGGATCATTCGCAGAAAACCGTTTCCTCCCACACACACTCCCATCTGCCGATCTGTTCAGCCTACCGTTCTAGCGGACCGACAGGGGAAGAGAAGAGGTGTAAAGGAAGAAACGTAAATCGTTTATTTCAGATCGGCCTCAGAACGGACCGTGCATGCTGCGAGACCAGGCGGCGCAGGGCGGATAAATCTGTCAGGGTCTGGTTATGCAGCCCGCGAACGCTGTCATGGGCGGCATAGAAGCGGCGCGCGCCCGTTGCGCTGACCAGAATGGCAACGCCGAGAAAAATACCATTGATTTCGATAACTGTGGAACCAAGCATGACGTCGAACCTTAAAAGCGCCCGACATCTGTGTGCTGTCGGGAAATTACGAATGAGAAGAGAAAGAATTCCGGCTCGCGGAAAGTCGGCAACACGGGGGTTGCCAGCAGCACATTCGACACATCATCAGGATGCCCTTCCGGTGGATCAGTTCATGCTCTCATAACGGATGAAACGTCAGATCGTCAATATATTACGATAAACAATAAGTGATTCGTAAAATTATATATTATATTACTTTTATATTTCGTTTTTTAAGATCAAATTCCGTCCTGCCCTTTTCCACGTCCTGTGATACAGAAACGATATGAACAAAAAGGCCTTGTCCTCCCCCGCTCCCTTCGAAGGTTATGCCGCTCCGCGCGGTAAGATTTACAACTCATTCCTGGAGACAGTGGGGGGCACGCCGCTCGTTGCACTGCCCCGCCTGACGGAACAGGAAAAGCTGCAGGGGCGCCTCCTGCTGAAGCTCGAGTTCTTCAACCCGCTAGGCTCCGTCAAGGACCGTATTGGCGTTGCCATGCTCCGCGATGCCGAGGCCCGCGGGCTGATCACGCCGGGACGGACAGCCCTCATTGAGCCGACATCCGGCAATACAGGCATTTCGCTTGCATTTGCGGCTGTTGCACTAGGGTATCGCCTGATCGTCACCATGCCGGAAAGTGCCTCCATTGAGCGGCGCAAGATGCTGCGTCTCATGGGCGCGACAACCGAGCTGACACCTGCAAATGACGGAATGGCCGGTGCCATCCGCCGGGCAGAAGAACTGATGGAAACGCTACCTGACGCGTGGATGCCAAGTCAGTTTGAAAATGACGCCAATCCGGCAGTTCACGAGCAGACAACCGCGTTGGAAATCTGGAATGACACCGGCGGGCAAGTGGATATGGTTGTAGCGGGACTGGGCACTGGCGGCACGGCCTCCGGAATTGCGCACGGCCTCAAGAAACACAACAAGGCGATCAAGGTCTTTGGTGTAGAACCACGGGAAAGCGCCGTTCTACATGGTGATGAACCTGGCCCCCACGGTATTCAGGGTATTGGTCCCGGATTCCAGCCGGATACGCTGGATCTGCGGGCACTGGATAGCGTGATTGAGGTTTCAGAGCAGGAATCGCTGACAACAGCGCGTCTCTGTGCCGCCGTCGAAGGTATTCCCATCGGAATTTCCTCTGGCGCCGCACTCTATGCTGGCATGACTTTGGCCAAGAAAACCGCCAATCGCGGCAAGACGATTGTTGTTATCGCCCCGTCTTTTGCGGAGCGTTATCTCTCCACACAGCTTTTCGACGGACTGGCCTAAAAACGTTCAATAAAATAACTTTATAATATAGTTATTTTATTGAACTCTGATTTATGTTCGTTATTAATCCAGATCACAAATCCTGATCGGGAATTGTCTCCCGGTCAGGTTTCTGGAGGCTTTGGGCATGAACCTTTTCTCTGGCCGCGCAACTGCTCTGGACCTAGCAGCGAGTGCTCGAGCGCTTTCCTTTCAGCACTCGTCTGAAGAGACGGTTCTTGCCGCCGAATTCCATCACATCAAAACACAGTTCACGCCTTTGCTCGTGCCAGGACTTTTCGGTTCCGGACAGCACCACTGGCAGACCCGATGGGAAACTGCTTTTGGCCTGCCTCGCCTGCATCAGGCAGACTGGGAAAATCCAACACCGGAAGAGTGGGACGCTGCACTGACGCAGGCCATTCAGCAGGCTGAAAAACCTGTCCTCCTGATCGCCCATAGCCTTGGTGCGGTCCTGACCATGCGGTGGCTCGCACAGCATGAGTCATCCAATGTCGCTGGCGCGTTCCTCGTTGCGCCAGCGGATATTGAACATACGACGCACCCGGAAGCATCTCGCATCAACGCGTTTGCTCCACTCTCAGAGGCTCCCTCTCCGGTTCCCGTCGCCATGATGGCCAGCCGGAACGATCAGTGGCTTTCCAACGATCGTGCCCGGCTACTGGCACAACGGTGGCAGGCCGAATTTACGGATGCCGGTCTGACAGGACATGTGGGGAGTAATGATTTTCTGGGGCTCTGGAGCCATGGCGCCAGAACCCTTATCTCCTTTGTTCAGCGCCGCCTCACGACGCCGGCTCAGTGAGAGTGTGGTTTCCAGCGGTTCAGAAGCAGGGAATTACTAACGACCGAGACTGAGCTCATGGCCATGGCTGCACCCGCGACAATCGGGTTCAGCATGCCCAGTGCGGCCAGTGGCAGACCCAGAACGTTATAGATAAATGCAAAGAACAAATTCTGCCGGATCTTCGAAAGCGTAGCCCTGGATAGGGAAATGGCATCCAGAACGGCCGCCAATTCACTCTTCATAAGCACGACATCTGCCGTGTCCAACGCAACGGCAGAACCGGCCCCGACAGCAAAGCCCACGTCCGCTGCTGCCAGCGCCGGTGCATCATTGATGCCATCCCCGACCATCCCCACAACAGCACCTTCAGCACGATATTTCGTCACGCTTTCAGCCTTGTGCTGCGGTAAAACGCCAGCGAGGTAATCATCCACGCCAACCTGCCGCGCAACAACCGCTGCGGCACGCTCATTATCGCCCGTCAGCATGACAACCTTGATTCCACGCGCCTTCAGCGCTGCAACCGTTGAAATGGCATCCGGGCGAAGGCCATCCCCCAACGCGACGATGCCAAGCAAGCGTCCTCCCGCGGCGACCGCAATTACGGTCTGCCCTTCATTTTCGAGCGCCGCCACAGGAAGAGCATCCAGACTGTAGCCTGCCTGCGTGAGATAGCGCGGAGATCCGAGCAAAGCTGCCTCTCCGTCAATCTGTGCCTCAACGCCCAGACCTGGGATGGCCTTGAACCCATCCACACTCAAAATCGTCGCACGGTGAGCTGAGGCATAGTCCACGATAGCCCGAGCCAGAGGATGCTCGGAATTCTGCTCCAGCGATGTGGCCACGGCCAGCAGGCGGTCAGCCGAAACTCCCTCAGTAGGATGCAAACGGGTGACAGTCGGACGACCTTGCGTCAGGGTTCCAGTCTTATCGAGAATGATTGTCGTAAGTTTCTCGGCTTGTTCCAGCGCATCGGCATTTCGGAACAGAATACCATTCTGAGCCCCTCGCCCTGTCCCGACCATGATAGCCGTTGGTGTAGCCAGACCAAGCGAGCAGGGACAGGCAATGACGAGCACAGAAACTGCTGAAATCAGGCTCCATGTCATGGAACCTGTGACCAGCCATCCGATCAGGAAAGTCGCGACAGCAAATGCGACAACGGCGGGAACGAAGATGCCGGAAACACGGTCTGCCAGTCTCTGGACATTTGCCTTCGATCCCTGCGCCTGCTCGACCATGCGAACAATCCGCGCGAGAGCGGTATCCGAGCCAACACCTGTTGCCTTCACTCGAAGCATACCGTTCGCGTTGATCGTCCCGCCGAAAACTTCACTCCCGGCCTGCTTCAGAACCGGTACGCTTTCGCCCGTCAGCATGGCTTCGTTCACATCGGAAGCACCATCCAGCACTTCGCCATCCACCGGGACACTCTCGCCCGGCCGGACGACAAAGATGTCTCCGGTGTGCATATCAGCTACCGCACGATCAACCAGAACACCGTCCCGCTCGACATGTGCGGTTTGCGGCTGAAGCTGCAACAGGCTTTCAATCCCCGCACTGGTACGCACTTTGGCGCGCGTTTCCATCAGCTTGCCGAGTGAAATCAGAGTGATGATTGCACCACTGGCTTCAAAATAAACTGGCTGGGGCAAGTGCAGGATCGCGACGACGGCACTAAACAGATACGCGATGCTCGTTCCCAGAACGACCAGCACATCCATGTTCGCCGATCCGCCCCGAACTGCATTCCAGGCCCGGCGATAAAGATGAGCGCCACAGACGAACTGAACCAGCGTCGCACTTACAAACTGAACAGCAAGCGGGACTGTCTCCATACGCCCCAGCAACATTCCGAACATCTCAATGAAAAGCGGCAACGCAAGTACGAATGTCAGCAGAAAGCGGTTTCGCTCCCGACGCCACACAGCTTCACGCTTTGCCTTCGGATCTTCGCGCTTGCCTTCATCCAGACGAGATGCCCCAAATCCAGCCTTGGCGATTTTGGTCGCAAGATCGTCAGGCGTCACAATGCCTGGAACATAAGTGACATGCGCACGCTCGGCAGCGTAGTTCACGCTTCCCTGCACGGACGGCATCCGGTTCAGGACCTTTTCAATCCGCGCAGCGCAGGCAGCGCAGGTCATGCCCGTAATTGCGAAGTCCACACTCTGCTCATCTACCGAGAAACCGGCTTTGCGCACTGCGGCAATAACGTCCCCGACGGTGGTGCCTGAGCCTTCCAGTTCGACCTGCGCACGCTCAGACGCAAAATTGACAGCTGCCTGAACACCATCCTTGCGGTTCAGAACTTTCTCGATCCGCGCAGCGCAGGCCGCACAGGTCATTCCACCAACTGGAAAACTGACCGTTTGTGACATCTGGGACTCTCCTGAGCGGACGGAATTCACGAAGCCACAGGCTCCAAAACAAAGGGGAAATAATATACCCCCATATGGTATTATAAAAGACGATGAACAGTTACGCTTTTTTCTCGAAGAATCATTTCCTGGCCATGAAATGCTTTAAGGGCTGCGTGATGCGCAACACTGATGAGGGTGATGTGAGGCAGGCGTTCAAGGAGGCGCGCATAAAGATCAGCCTCGTTCTTCTCATCCAAAGCAGACGTTGCTTCATCGAGGAACAGCGTGGACGGTCGAGCAAGAAAAACCCGAGCAAATGCCAGTCGTTGCTGCTCTCCCGGAGATAACACGTCTCCCCAGGCCGCTTCATTCTCCAGATCTGGCATAAGGCACCCCAGATTTGCCGCCAGAAGCGCCTCTTCACAGGCGTCACGGGCATAACGATCCGGGGTTGCTGGATAGCTAAGGGCCTGAAGCAAAGAGCCAGTCGGAACATAACTGCGCTGAGGCAGGAACATGGCATCGCGCATGTTGAAAGAAATATGCCCCTTCCCCTGCGTCCATAGTCCGGCGAGGGCACGAAGCATGGTGCTCTTCCCTGCCCCGGATGGCCCGCTAATGAACCACCGCTCTCCGGCAGGAATATGGAGGCTTCCTATATCCGCGATGCGAGAACCATCAGAGCGATCCAGAGAGAGAGCTTTGATTTCAATCCCATCGGCATCTGTCGGCTCCCGCACGATACCACCATCCGGAAGGCTCACGACAACACGCTCAAATTCCCCCAGACGCTGAAGGATGGAGCGAAGCGTTGCCAGATCCGTGTAATTTTCGATGAACCATTGCAGGCTTCGGCGCACATTCATGAATGCTGAATTGATTCGCGAATACAGACCAAACGTCAGAGCATGGGCCAGCAGCTTCGGTACAAGAAGCGCCCACAAAACGATATTAACGCCACCCGTATAGAGTTCGACCACAGTATTGGCGCGCCAGGTATAGGTCATGACGCTGCGCCAGTTTTTGGCAATACGGTTCAGGCATTCGGACAAACGGAAGTGCTCCGCAGCCTCTCCACCATAGAACGCGATCTGTTCCGCGTTGCGGCGAACATCCAGCAAGGTCGCGCGTAAATCAGCATCGTAATGCTGCTGACGATAATTAGCGCTGACAAGGGGGCCACCTGCTTTCTCAAGCACGAACGAGACCAGAAGAATGGAAATCGTCGTTCCGAAAAACATGTATCCGGGGATGACGATGTGCCAGCCATGCCAGACAAATGAGAGCGTTCCACCAATTGTCCAAAGTACGACCGCAAAGGACAAAAAGGTTGTGACAGCCTGAATGGCTTCCAGCCCGAGGCGGAGCGTCCAAACGGTCATCTGGGCCAGATCATCGGCAATACGCTGATCCGGGTTATCCGCCCGGTTCTGACCATGTTCCAGATGATAATAGGCGTCATCAGAAAGATATTGGCGTAGGTAGACCCTTGTATTCCACAGGCGCCAGCGCATGGAGAGCACCTGTGTCATATATTGCTGGATAACTCTCATTCCGGCGCTAAGCGACGTCATCAGAATATAAATGGGCAGTAACGCAATGCAGGCTGCAACACGGTACGCGAACATCGTGTCAAAAAAGGTCTGGTCCCATTTCCCAAACCACACTGCGACCTGAACATCTAGGAAGGATAAACCGATAATACTGCCCAGAAGGCCCAGCGCCTTCCAGCGATCTTCCGACCGCCAGTAGGGGAGCAGAACCTTCCAGTCAGAAAGAGAATGTGGGGGTGTCGGGGGTTCAGTATGTGCCACGAAGCGTTGCCATGAAACTGCGAGGAGCGGCCGGGAAATTAAACTGCCAGACGCCGCTGGCACGCTCGTAATAATATCGGTCTGTCAGGTTATAGGCGTTCAACTGAAGTTTGAGATGCTTGTTGAACCGGTATCCAATGACGCTGTCGAGCGTCATGTAACCGCCCTGAACTGTCGTGGCATAACTGCCCCGAAGATTACTGTATGCGTCCAGCCCGACACCAAAATTCAGCCCTTTCAGACGACCTTGCTGCACATTGTAATGTACCCAGGACTTGAACATGTGATGCGGTGAGAAAACACCCCCGAAGTCTGAAACTTTCGGGTTGGAAACCTTGGTATCCAGATATGTGTATCCGATGGAGACATCCAGTCCCGGCAGGATCTGGCCATCCACCTGCGCTTCCCAGCCTTGCCGACGGATTGGGCCGGTCGTGATATAAAAGCTGGTGTGATCCGGGTCCTGAACAGGCTGGTTCACACTCTCCATACGAAACAGGGCTGTCGAAATATTAAGGCGCCCGTGGAAGTACTCGCCTTTAAAACCCGTTTCGACCTGATTGCCCTGCTGTGGCGTCAAACCTTCTCCGTTGAAAGTCAGCCGCCCCACCGAAGGTGTGAAGATGCTGGCATAGCTGGCGTACCAGGAGAGGTTGGGCGTGATCTGATACACCGTGCCGAGATAAGGCGTCAGTTGACCATGAATATTCGCCGTGGTTCTCCATGGGCTTTCCGGAGACGGACTGCCATCCCGCGTCTTTTCGGAAAAGCGTGACACCCGGCCGCCAAGAATCAGCGAAAGATGATGGATCAGCTCAAGGCGTAGCTGACCATAGAACCCCCACTGATAAGCATTGTCGTCTGTGCCTTCAGCCCCGTCCGCCGGGTTATAGGTAATACTGCCTGCAGCCGGTTTCCCTACAACTGCCGTATTGTTAATGCTGACATCAGAGTAGAGCGCGTCTGAATTTACAGCTCCGTAGGCAACGTGTGTATTGTAGGCATTATAATTAAAGCCCAGCAGCAAATGGTGCGTCCGGTGCAGAAGGCGGAAGCTGCCTGTTGCGTAGATGTCCGCGGATCTGGATATATTGGTCCCACGATAAGGGAAAGTCCCACTGTCTACGTAACTTGTAAGGCCGGTACGCACATCCGGAAGAGTGTCCGGAGAATTATACGATGTATTGTAACTCTGGTCGTAGAATGTCCCACGTGCTGTGACGCTCCAGTCGCCCCAAAGCTTCTGCGTCAGCGAGGCGATCGTCTGCTGCGTCATGTAATTGCTGTAGCCCCAGGGAGGCGTGGGGTTCGCATCGCGCCCGCCATACCAGAGCGTCCGCGTGGTCGTGACGGGGAGCCCGTAATAGGGTGCATCAATATTCTGCTTCTGGGCTGCATGAGACACAAGGAATGTGGTGGACGGTGTAATGTCCCATTCCAAAGCGCCATAAGCCTGCCACATCCGATTATGGGCATACTTGTAGAAGTAATCGTTATCCTGAAAGACGTCGGCCGTACGGAACCGTAGCGTTTTGGAGCGATTGAGCGGAACGGTCAGATCAACATCGGCGCGATAATTATTGAAGCTACCAACCGAGGCACTTCCGCTTGCAGCAAAATCCTTGCCGGGCTTTTTTGTCACCTGATTGACAACGCCGCCAGCTCCACCAGCGCCCTGCAATAATCCGGCCGATCCGCGCATAACCTCGATCCTGTCAAACATGGACAGATCAAAGCTTGCATTATTCAGCGTTCCAGCAGCGTTCGGCGTATTATCGATGGACGTCGTAAGCTGATAGCCGCGTGAATAGAAATTACTGTTGGCGGTAGAACCGGGAAGAACGCGGATACCGTTAATCTGCCGCATTGCGTCCGTCATCGTCAGCATGTTGGAATCTTCCATGCGCTGCTGTGTGATGACAGAAATGGAGTGCGGAATATCCTTCAATGCGACGAGCGTTTTACCCCATGCCTCTACGGCGGGTGCGGTATAGGAGCGCGGCGTTCCATAAACACGCAGGTTCTCTGTTCCGCCGTCTACGGTCGAGGCCAGATCGGGGCTTTGGGCCACGGGTACTGTAGCAATAGCTGCTGTAGTTTCCGGAGAAACCATCGGCTTCCCGCAGACCTGCCGTCCCCCCGCATCTTTGTGCTGAATGCGGCAATGAGACATTTTCTGGCGTGTTTTCTCTCCGCGTTCAGCAGCCTGAGCATCAGGAGCGGAGCCCATCAGGACAGTCCCACAAAGAAGGGCAGACCCGGAGACCGAGAACTTCAGGAAACGTCTGGATGCGTCAATGCCGTGATGTGTCATAAAACCTGCCCAGAAAAAATAACTCTGCCGCACAATTTGTTTCGATTTGACAATATAACGCTGCAGCATGACACCCGGACTGGTTTCACAGATTGAACCGGGTGTTGTGTACCGTGCGCCTCTCTGAATGAGAAGGCGACGCGCGTTAGGAAACCAGGTCGAACCCTGTTTCTTCAACAGTTTCGGCCAGCCCCGCAGGAGTTGCCACGTCGGGATCGTACACCACCGTAACCTGTCCGCCAGCCAGTACGACTGTAACCGACGAGACGCCGCTCACGTGTTCCAGCGCCTCGCGCAGACGCTTTGCACATCCTTCGCAGGACATTCCTTCCACTTTGAGATGTGCTGTCTGCGTCATGGTCATTTTCCTTCTGGCTTACTCAGTATCCTTGGAATACTGCGATTCTTTCATACCCCTGTTGGGTATATGTTTTTCTCCTATGCGGTTTCCGGGCGATTTTGAAATTAAAATCGTTAATATAACGTATTAAATAATGTGTACGGATGGGGGGTATCCAAGAGAAATCCTGTCTCCCTCCTTTTTGTGTATGCTCTGTGGGTGAAATCTCTCTTCCATTCATTCCCTGCCTGGGTATAGGGTCATTGCAAGAGGCAGGCGAAAGGACATCCAGACGCCTGTGGAAGACAGGGATCTGTGATGCTCAAAACGCATACCCGGACATGGCTTGGCATCATTGCCTGCCTGCTGATGCAGGTGGGACTGATGGCTGGTGCCTTTCCGGCGCATGCAGCATCACGGGCACACGCCATGGCCATGACGCACTGCGCATCCATGACTCACAAGACGACTGATGCCTGCGACAAGCACAGTATGCCGGGCCTCGGAACTCCCACTCTCCATGATCATCACCACGCGGGGCATGGACAGGGCTGCTGCCACATCCATTCTGTGTCGGCTGAGCCTCTCTTGACGCTTGCGAACACACCCTCGTTGTCGGCGCATCCTGCGATTGCCAGACGCTTTGCCAAAACAGGCCACACATCGCTGTCTGGAACAGACTGGATTCCGACGCCCCCTCCCCCCAAACAGCTGATTTCCTGAAACGACCCGATCCGCAGCTTTGCTGCGGCTGGAGTGTGCATCCGTACGCTTCGGTTTTCCTGCACCGTTTCCCGGTTTTCAGCTGATGCCTAATTCATTCGACCCCATACGCCCCCTGACGCGGCGGCGTTTTGTTACAAGCCTCGGTGCGGGAGCGTGCCTGGGCGCCCTGCCTCACAAAGCACAAGGGAGCACTCGCACGTCTACAGGCCTTCTGCCTTCAACCCCTTCCAATGTCTGGGATCTGAAGGTCAGCCGAACGCATATTTCTCTCGATGGAAAATCCATGCACGCCCCCAGTATCGGTGGAACAGTGCCTGGCCCCATCCTGCGCTGGAAACAGGGCGAAACCGTTACACTGAACGTCTCAAACGCGCTGGATGAAACAACGTCGATCCATTGGCACGGCATCCGCGTCCCGTCCAATATGGATGGCGTGCCGGGCCTGAGCTTTGCGGGCATCCCACCGGGCGAGACTTTCAGCTATCGCTTTCGCCTGCATCAGAGCGGCACATACTGGTATCACAGCCATTCCAACATGCAGGAAGCGATGGGACTGTATGGCGCTATCGTCATTGACCCCATTCGTCCTGATCCGAATGCCTGCGACCGGGATTATGTCATCTTTCTGGGAGAATGGACGGATGTCATGCCCCATGACATCGTCAGCAATCTCAAAATGCAGGATGACTATTACGTCTTCCGTCAACGAACAGCCGCATCCTTTCCCAAAGAAGCCCGTGATGCGGGGAGCGCCATGGCCGCTCTGAAGGACCGGCTTGCCTGGTCCCGGATGAACATGGCCGCAACCGATATCGCGGATGTTTCAGGGGCTATCTACACCTATACATTGAACGGCAACGCGCCAGACATGAACTGGGACGGCCTGTTCCGCCCAGGCGAGCGTGTGCGTCTGCGCTTTATCAATGGCGCCACCATGACGCTGTTTGACGTGCGGATTCCGGGTCTTGAAATGCTTGTCGTTCAGGCAGACGGCAACGACGTGGAGCCAGTTCCGGTTGATGAATTCCGCATCGGCGTGGCGGAGACATATGACGTCATCGTTCAGCCCAAGGAAGACCGAGCCTATACGATCTTTGCTCAAAGCGAAGACCGAACAGGCTTTGCCCGCGGCACACTGGCGCCTCGCTCGGGCATAAGTGCACTGATTCCGCCCATGGATCCACGCCCCGTCCGCACCATGGTCGACATGGGTATGGGCAACATGAAGCCGGGAGAGAGCATGGACCACATGGCGATGCCCGGAATGGCCCATGGCACAGACATAAAGAACATGCCTGGAATGGATATGTCTCACATGGACATGAGCCATATGGGGCATATGTCCATGCCAAAGATGGAAATCGACGATCCTGGGCCGCCGCCGATTAATGTCGAAAACCAGAACGTCGCGATGATGCCGATTGATCGGACAAACAGCCCAGGGGATGGACTGGAAAACAATGGCCGGCGCGTCCTGAATTATGGGCAGCTTCGCGCGACACGACCGGGCGCAGACCGCAGGCCTCCATCACGGGAGATTATCCTGCATCTGACGGGAAACATGGACCGTTATATCTGGGGCTTTAATGGCCGAAAGTTCTCAGAGTCCGGACCAATCCGCCTGAAAAAAGGAGAGCGTGTCCGCTTCACACTGATCAATGACACCATGATGGAACACCCGATCCATCTGCATGGCCTGTGGAGTGAACTGGAGAATGGCCAAGGCGATTATCGCCCTTACAAGCATACCATCATTTCACAACCGGGATCTCGCATGAGCTATCTCGTGACGGCAGATATTCCCGGCATGTGGGCCTATCACTGTCATCTGCTCTATCACATGGATCTGGGCATGTTCCGCACCGTGGTGGTGTCATGAAAGCCGCATGGGCAGCAACCATGCTTCTGGCTGGAACCGGTATGGCTCATGCCGAAGACACCACGCAGTATCACGCCGCGGATGCTCCGATTCCGGGCGCGGTCACGCATCTTGGCAACATTATGCCCGTGATGATGGACCAGAGCAGCTGGTTCCATGGAATTCTGGAGCAGGCAGAAGGGCGCTATGCCCCCGCCGGCACTGATTTCCGCTGGGACGGTGAAGTCTGGTACGGCACGGATTATGACCGACTCTGGATCAAGTCTGAAGGCACGCTTGAGAAAGGGCGCCTTAGCGATGGCCAGCAGGATATTCTCTACAGCCGGGCCATTTCCACATACTGGAACCTTCAGGGCGGCGTGCGTGTTGACTTGGATGATGGCCCGGCCAGGACGTGGGGGGCCTTCGGTATTCAAGGGCTGGCCTTATACCAGTTTGAGTTTCAGGCCACGGGGTATGTCAGTGACCGTGGGCGCTTTGGTGCCCGCGTCGAAGGATCATACGACTTCCTACTGACCAATCGCCTTATTCTCCAACCTCAGGCGGAGTTCAATCTCTATACGAAGTCTGATCCAGCCCGGCAGGCAGGCGCAGGCCTGTCAGACGTCGATGCCGGGCTCAGGCTTCGTTACGAGCTATGGCGAAAATTCGCGCCTTATGTGGGCGTCACATATTCCGGCCATCTGACACAGGCTCGCAGGATCGTACGGGATCAGGGCGAAAAGCCCGGCTCGGTACGCTTCAGCCTCGGCATCAGAAGCTGGTTCTGATCTTCATTTTTCAGGAGTTCTTATAATGAAAAAAGCTCTTCTCACCGCCTCTGCCTTTCTGTTCGCCACAGTGGCATATGCTGCCCCCAGCCAGACAACCGAACCAAAGGCGCCTGTGGCCGTAAAGGTAAAGGCAGATCCTCTGGCAGGCCTGACCATGGATCAGCAGATGGAACTCTGCGAGCGCCTTGAAACTCTCAAGACGCAGAGCAAACCTTTAACTCCGAAGATGCAGCAGCAGCTCAAGGCCTGTCAGGCGATGAGCATGGACGCTCCTTCTGACACAGCCCCGGACGCGACACAGGACCGTTAAATCCACCGATGGAAAAGAGGAGGCGTCAGCGCATCATCCGGCGCACGACCTGCAAAAGCTCGTCAATCGCCTCTTCGCCACCGTCCGTCTGCACGGCTTTCCTGACACAACCATTAGCGTGCGTGGACAGGATCTGGATGGAAACACCGTCCAGCGCGGATTTTATGGCAGAGATCTGTGTGAGAATATCAACGCAGTAACGGTCATCCTGAACCATGTTCAGGATACCACCAACCTGACCCTCGATCCGACGGATGCGGTTCAGCAGTGCCTTCTTCTGGGGTTGCTCAACGCGCTTCTCACCGGGGACCTCACTGGTGGCACAATGCACACAGCCGTCTGCCGGAATCTCGTCTTCTCTCGTCATACTCTTCATAGGTCACGGCTCCTCTGCGGTCATGCGAAGGCGTTCATAGCATCTCCACGCTCATTCCGACCATTCAGCCCTATCAGACGGGCTCTTTCTGGCGTTCTTGAGGCGGCCCACATGATATCACGCAAGAAAAATCCTGAGGCACACAGTCAATAAGTAAACTGTGGATGCAAATAATTCTCATCTCTCTCTTTTCGCTCCCGCCGGATGAGCCTATCTAGGGAAACGGCCAGCACGCCCAAGGGAGAGCTGGGAGGCACTGGGATAAGAAACTGATGTGGTATCTGAATACACTCTCCAAAGGAGATCATGCCATTATTGATCGGGTCGAAGAGCTGACACTGGCAGACCCCATTTCTGCCCGCCTCGGTGAACTTGGCTTTGTTCCGGGCGAGAGAGTGGAAATTGTGGCGACCGGTCCAATCGGCGCAGACCCTATTGCTGTTAGTCTTGGCACATCCCGTTTTGCGCTCCGCAAAGGAGAAGCAGCGCGTATTGTTCTGCGCCGCCCAGTCTGACCATCATAATGACGTCTCCCGCCCCTCCGTCTCCTGCGACTCATGTGTTACAGACTGCCCTTGTTGGAAACCCGAACTGCGGCAAGACTTCGCTTTTCAACCAGTTGACCGGAAGCCGTCAGAAAGTAGCGAACTACGCTGGCGTCACGGTCGAGCGAAAAGAAGGCTTTTTCTCCACGCCGCAAGGTCGCCCGATCCGCGTTCTGGATCTTCCTGGGGCTTACAGTCTGGCCTCTACAAGCCCGGATGAGGATGTCACGCGCGATGTCTGCCTGGGACAGCACCGTACTGAAAAACGTCCTGAACTTCTGATCAGCGTTATTTCTGCAACCAATCTTCGGCTCCATCTGCGTTTTCTGCTGGAACTTCGTCAGCTTGAAGTCCCCATCATCGTTGCACTCAACATGATGGATGAGGCCAAGCGCAATGGCATGACCATTGATATTGCCGGGCTTGAGCAAGAACTTGGCATGCCGATTGTGCCTGTCATCAGCCTGAACAGGCAGGGTGTTCAGCCTTTATTGGAAGCTTTGGACCGCCCTCTTCCGCCTCCGCCAAAAGCGCTTGCCCCGGACGCGGACCTTCATGCGGAAGTCCGACGTCTGCTTCAGGCATATGTTACGGATCGCTCTGCTGGCCATGCCCGATTAGTTGATCGACTGGATCGCTGGTTCCTGCATCCTGTCTGGGGCCCAGTCATTCTGCTGGTCGTGCTGTTCGTGATGTTCCAGACAGTCTTTGCATGGGCACAACCTCTCATGGATGCTCTGGGAAGTGGTATTACCATGCTTGGGGAGTTCATTCTCAGGCCGCTGCCTGACGGTGTCTTGCGGAGCTTACTGGCTGATGGCGTTATCGCAGGCGCAGGAACAGTCATTGTTTTTCTCCCGCAAATTCTGATTCTCTTCTTGTGGATTCTGGCCTTGGAAGAGTCTGGATATCTGCCCCGTGCAGCATTCCTTCTGGACCGCGTCATGGCTTTGGCTGGTCTGAGTGGCCGGTCTTTTATCCCACTTCTCTCCAGCTTTGCCTGCGCCATTCCCGGCATTATGGCCGCACGCACCATTCAGAATCCCCGGGATCGGCTGGTCACGATCCTGATTGCTCCACTCATGACGTGCTCCGCCCGTCTGCCAGTTTACACACTGCTGATTGGCGCATTCATCCCGCACAAAACAGTTCTTGGGATTTTTGGAATTCAGGGTCTAGTTCTGTTTGGGCTCTATGCCTTGGCGATCGTCAGCGGCATCATCGCCGCCCGTATCATGACGCGTGGGGTCAAATCAGAAGAACATCCACTCCTTCTGGAGCTCCCCCCGTATCGGCGCCCTAATCTCAAGAGCCTAGCGCTCGGTCTGTGGCAGCGTGCCGTGATGTTCCTGTCACGGGTTGGTACGATCATTGTATCGCTGAATGTCCTGCTCTGGGGCCTATCCAGTTTCCCGCTTCCCCCCGCCGGAGCAACTGGTGCTGCTATTGACTACAGCCTTGCGGGACGGATTGGCCACCTTATGCTCCCGATTTTTGCTCCCATCGGTTTCAACTGGCAGATCTGCGTTTCCCTGATTCCCGGCCTCGCTGCACGTGAAGTCGCCGTCAGCGCGCTGGCGACAGTCTATGCACTCGGGGTGAGTGAAGACGCTGCATCCGCGAAGCTTCTGCCACTTCTTTCCAGCCAATGGAGCATTGCTACCGCTCTCTCGCTGCTGGCGTGGTATGTTTATGCCCCGCAATGCATCTCGACTCTGGCTGTCATGCGACGGGAAACCCGGTCCATGAAAGTCGTTCTGGGAGCAACAGCGTATCTTTTTGGTTTGGCCTATGTCGCAGCCTTCATCGTCTATCACGTCGCCAGGGCTGTCACAGGAGACGCATGATGATTGAAACAATCGTTGCCATTCTACTGGTCAGTATCGCAGCACTCTACTGGTATGCACGTCTCTTTCCAGCGAGCTGGGGACGCCTGAAAAATGCGTGCGGGTTACAATCTCACACCCCTGTTGCTATCCCGGCAAAAGGATGCAGCAATTGTAAGGCTTGCAGTGGAAAAGTAGGGGGATGTCACTGAGACTAGATCTTATTGATTAATAATCTAGTGTTTTTCTGATTATTAGACGAAGAAAAACTTAGCATTTTAGAAAAAAATATAAAAAATCTGACAATTCCAGTCTAGAGTGATATATTCTTGTTAAAAATAAACTTTAGATCAAATATATTCTTTGATATTATACAGGCTTACACATTCCCGGCCGTGCTAGGCATCGTTCTAGCTTTATATACGTTTCCCGCTTCCCTTATCTCGGGAAAACTTCCACCCGTTGTTCAGGCGGCTAGGGGAGACGTTATTCAGCATATGATCGGGCAGGCTTACTTTTTAAAACAGGACTGGCATCTACCTCTCCTTGTGGCAGATCGCCTCGTAGGCCCCGCGGGCACCAATATTGCAATGACAGATAGCATTCCTCTCGAGGCTGTATTCCTTAGAAGTGTACATATTTTCTTTCCGGGAATGCAGCAGGGCATCACATTATTTCTCGCCTTATGCTGGTTTCTTCAACCCATCTGTGCCGTGTTTGCATTACGGTCAATGGGCGAAAAACACCTATTCCCAGCAATTAGCGTTAGTCTGCTGAGCGCCTGCTTCCCAAGCTTCCTAGCTAGAATTAATCACTCGGCCCTTTGTGCTCATTGGATACTTCTTCTCGCCTTAGGCCTCTATTTTAAATCACTCGACCTTCAAAGTAAAGGAAGCTCTTGGCCATTATGGCTTCTGGCAGTACTTACAAATTTAACTCTTTTTATTCACCCTTACCTAATGGTGATGGTAGGAGCTCTTTTAGGAGCGATTCCTCTATCAATTTTTTTCAGAGAAAAATATTGGACGGTTAGCTGGGTCAGTATAGTCGCAATAATTTCTAGCGGTACCTGCCTCCTAATAACTGGAAGAATTTTTGGGTACTGGGGAGGCACTAGCGGCGGAGGATATGGAATTTATTCCATGAACCTCGCATCACCACTTTGGCCAGTCCATTCCAGTCTATTCCCGCACGCAACCCAAGCACAAATTGATGCCACAGGAGGTCAATACGAAGGATACCAGTATTTGGGATCCGGCGTTCTTTTTCTTATAATTGTTCTCGCATGCCAGAAACGTGCATGGATATTGCTACGTAGCAGCTTACTCCGCAATATTGGGCTTTTACTAGGATGTATGGCTCTTACAGGAATCGCAGCTTCGAATAAAATGTATTTTTTCCATACTTTAATTGTGCAGACCCATATTATGGTCCCAGGTGCTGAACAGATGCGATCATCAGGACGAATGTTCTGGCCAGTTGCATACATCATTTTACTTGGGACAGTTGGAAACACATACAGGATATGGCCTCGTGCCGCCCGAGCCCTATTAGGGTTGGCCGTAATACTCCAATGGATAGACACACGAGATTTACGCTCTCAAGACTATGCTATTGAATCCAATTTAACGAACGCCTCGACAGAAAAAAATAACCGTCTATTCAAAATAATACAAAAATTTGATCGTGTGGAAATTTATCCACGTCTAGAATGCGACGCAACCAACCTAGAAGAAGATATGCCTATTATTTATGCTGCGGCCTATCAAAACGCTTACATTAATACGATGTATAAAGCTAGATCTATACCAGAGGGAGAATGCCATCTAGCACAAGAAAGACCTCATGTACTAGACAACAAAACTCTTGTTATTCTAGACGGTGCTCACCGATTTACAAGTGCCTTATCATGGACTGACCGCACGCAAGCCCATTGCGGTGCCCTAAACACCTTCGTTCTTTGTACTGGAATACAGCATCAGCTTCAGCTTCAGCTTGTTCCTTTATCTTCGCCAATACCACTTCCCCTTAATGAGACGATTTTCACCTCATCAAGCAATTCCTTTCATTCAGAAGTTTTAGAAAATGGGTGGTCAGGTTCAGAAAAATGGGGGACTTGGAATGAAGGACATCAAGCATTTCTATTTTTTATTATGCCAGAAAATATTAAGAAAGTTACGATTACTCTTGGCCTTCGCTCGGCTCCTGGCGAACCCAAACATGTACAGGTGTTTTTATACGATAAATCTTTAGCTGATTGGTCCGTCTCCCAACAAGAGAATAATTATTCATTAACTATTCTTTCTCTAAAAAATAAAAATATTCATTTAAGAATAGAAATTGATCGAGTTACAAAAATATATAAAGATCCTCGTTTTTTAGGCATTGGAATTTCTAGTATAAAATTATCTTACCCATAGTAAATAAGATTAATTATATTTTTTTCTTAAAACATAAATTGGCCTTTGTTTAGTTTCCATATAAATACGACCTATATATTCTCCCATCATTCCTATACTTAATATTTGAACGCTACTAAAGAGCACAATCGCTGTAAAAAGAGATGCATAACCCGGAACGGAATTTCCAAAAAAAATTGTACGAATGACAATAAAAAATCCATACAAAATGGAACATGACGCTCCCATTATCCCTAAGTAAGTCCAAAGGCGAATTGGAATAGTAGAAAAACTTGTGAAGCCCTCCAAAGCAAAATTCCAAAGAGAAAAAACGGAGAATTTAGTTGTACCCACGGAACGTGGAATTCGAACATAATCAATCATAACCGTTCGAAACCCCACCCAAGCGAACAAACCCTTCATAAACCTTTGTCTCTCGGGAAGTCTCTTCAGAGCCTCTACAACACATCGATCCATTAAACGAAAGTCACCAACGTTCTCAGGAATTGGAACGTGAGAAATTTTACTGTGAAGATCGTAGAACCATGCTGCTGTTCTACGTTTGAGAGCACTATCAGATGAACGATCAACCCTTCTTCCAAGCACAGCCTCAGCTCCCTCGCGCCAAGCCTTCACCATCTGAGAAATAACTTCCGGAGGATCTTGGAGGTCAGCATCGATGATAACCACTGCGTCAGCATCTGCGGCATCCAATCCAGCTGTTAAAGCAGCTTCCTTTCCAAAATTCCGTGAGAGTTCAAGAATTTGAAACCGTGAGTCTTTAAATGAAAGAGCCACCAATTGTTCTAACGTTGCGTCTTTACTTCCATCATCAATACAAACAATTATCCACTTCACACCGGAGATTTCATCCAGAATAGGGATAACCTTATCTGCAAAAACCGCAACCAATCCTTCTTCATTATAAAAAGGAACAATCAAAGAAATAGTCTGCACCATAAAAATTTAATAATCCCCCAAACAGGATCGCCTGTCACCGTTAATAAATCGTAAAAAAACCACTCCAGTACGTCTATAGGAAGTCATATAAATATTATAGCTGCCCTGTGTTGGACACTGACGGTTCGGGTCTTCGAGTGATTTGTGGTGTGATTGAGTAGTCTGGAACGCAGAAAGCCACCCTGGAGGGTGGCTTTTGTGGGTCCTGGACAGGACTTATTATATGGTTGCGGGGGTAGGATTTGAACCTACGGCCTTCAGGTTATGAGCCTGACGAGCTACCGGGCTGCTCCACCCCGCGGTGGTATTGGTGATGTTGGTATTGTGGGAGTGGTGAGTGGGCTAGGGGACCTGGCGGCGACCGACTTTTCCGCACCTTGAGGTGCAGTATCATAGGCGCTGAGGGATTTCACGGCCGAGTTCGGGAAGGGATCGGGTGTAGGGCCCTCGCAATGGCCACCAGGTCTTCTAGCCCACCCAGTCTTTTTGAGAGTGGGTGGAGGTTGGTGTTTTATGAGTGTGGCTGATTTCTGTGCATGTGTTTGATGTGAGAAGTATGAGCGATTAGGACCGGTTAGCTGCATGCATTACTGCACTTTCACACCCGGCCTATCAACGTGATGGTCTGTCACGGCTCTATGAGACCTCGTTTTGAGGTGGGTTTCCCGCTTAGATGCTTTCAGCGGTTATCCCGTCCACACTTAGCTACCCGGCTGTGCCACTGGCGTGACAACCGGTGCACCAGAGGTATGTTCATCCCGGTCCTCTCGTACTAGGGACAAATCCTCTCAAGTCTCTTACACCCACGGCAGATAGGGACCGAACTGTCTCACGACGTTCTAAACCCAGCTCACGTACCACTTTAATCGGCGAACAGCCGAACCCTTGGGACCTGCTCCAGCCCCAGGATGTGATGAGCCGACATCGAGGTGCCAAACCTCCCCGTCGATGTGGACTCTTGGGGGAGATCAGCCTGTTATCCCTAGAGTACCTTTTATCCGTTGAGCGATGGCCCGTCCACGTGGGACCACCGGATCACTATGGCCGACTTTCGTCTCTGCTCGAACTGTCATTCTCGCAGTCAGGCGGGCTTATGCCATTGCACTCGACAGCCGGTTTCCGACCGGCCTGAGCCCACCATCGCGCGCCTCCGTTACACTTTGGGAGGCGACCGCCCCAGTCAAACTGCCCACCATGCAGGGTCCCGGACCAGGCTTACTGGTCTCGGTTAGACATCAGAAAAATTCAGGGTCGTATTTCAAGGGTGGCTCCACCGGTGCTGGCGCCCCGGCTTCAAAGCCTCCGACCTATCCTACACAGGATTTTCCTGATGCCACTGCAAAGCTGCAGTAAAGGTTCATAGGGTCTTTCCGTCTGACCGCGGGTACCCCGCATCTTCACGGGGAATTCAATTTCGCTGAGTCGATGCTGGAGACAGTGGGGAAGTCGTTACGCCATTCGTGCAGGTCGGAACTTACCCGACAAGGAATTTCGCTACCTTAGGACCGTTATAGTTACGGCCGCCGTTTACCGGGGCTTCAATTCAATGCTTGCACATCTCCTCTTAACCTTCCGGCACCGGGCAGGCGTCAGGCCCTATACGTCATCTCACGATTTCGCAGAGCCCTGTGTTTTTACTAAACAGTCGCTACCCCCTGGTCTGTGCCACCCAACCATGGTTGCCCACGATTGGGTCTCGTTTATCCCGAAGTTACACGAGCAATTTGCCTAGTTCCTTCAGCATCGTTCTCTCAAGCGCCTTGGTATTCTCTACCAGTCCACCTGTGTCGGTTTCGGGTACGGTCTATACGC
>NZ_JAOQNM010000001.1:1122500-1260000 GCF_025961355.1 Gluconobacter cerinus
CAACGGACCCGTGGTGTAAACCGGCAAGTGCACCTGCACCATGCTCCGCAAAAGTCAGGAACTTCCGAAGATGCAGTACACCCTCTGCAGAGCTTCTGGACGGATCGATCTGTTCAGCGCGCAGGGAACCAAAAACAACCAGTTTTTCACGCGCCCGCGTCACAGCGACGTTGAGGCGTCTTTCACCGCCCGCACGATTCAACGGCCCAAACGAAACGTAAGGCGCCCCTTTTAGCTCCGGCGCATAGGTGAGGGAAAAGAACATCACGTCCCGCTCTTCTCCCTGCACATTTTCCAGATTTCGAATCAGGACGGGTTCCGGGCACTCTTCGCTGAAGAACGGCACCAGCGAGGAATCCTCCATCTGGGCCTTTTCCAGCAGATCAGTAATCAGTGTCTGCTGTTCTCCGTTGAACGTTACGACGCCAACAGATTTCTCTCCGTCAGTCTTCAAATGCCTTACAACAGCATCCGCAACAGCTCTGGCTTCTGCGGGATTGGTTCTGCTGCCACCTCTCTGGTAGTTGCCCCCCTCCACAAACCGGAAGGAAACGGCTCGATCCTGCGTCACGTTCGAGGGGAACGTGATGAGGTCGCCGCCATAATACTGACTGTTGGAAAACGCGATCAGGCTCTCGTGCCGGCTGCGATAGTGCCATTTCAGCGTAATTTCCGGCACACCAGCCGCACGACACTCATCGAGAATGGACTCCATATCGCAGAGTTCACCGTCGTCGTCCTCATTCTCACTTCGCGCAAAGAAGCTGGTCGGCGGTAGCTGCTTGGGGTCTCCGACCACGATCACCTGTCGGCCACGTCCGATGGCCCCGATGGCATCCCATGTCGGGATTTGCGAGGCTTCATCGAAAATAACCAGATCGAACGGCTCACTATCCGGGGGAAGATATTGCGCTACGGAAAGAGGGCTCATCATGAAGCAGGGCGTAAGCGCTCTCACCGCCCGTGGTGCAGCAGCAGCCAACTGACGAATCGGCATATGCCGGGCTTTCTTCTGCGCTTCACGATGAATCATCACATACTGTGAGTCCTGCCGCCGCACGTCCTGAGCGGGAATATTACCTGAGAGCCTTGCCCGGATCAGACGCCCTGCCAGACTGGCAGCGTCTCCATCCCAGGTCTTGAAGCGCTCGATTTGTTCTTCATGCGCTGCGGCAACGAAACCGCGCAGTCGTGGCTGCTCATCAACGGCTGCTGCCAACCACCATCGGGCATAAGCGGCAGTCAGAACGGATTGAAGCTCTTTCGGAGCCACGCGCTCTGCCACAAGCGCCTCTACTAACGGACCCAATCCCAGACGCTCAGCTGTATGACAGGCCTTTCGCCATGCACACCAGTCCCGCAGATTTTTACCCTGCTCAAGCCAGCCAGTCAGATGTTGAGACAAACGCAGCAGCCAGTCTTCGCCATCTGGCTCGATTGCAAGAAGAGGACTTCCCGCCAGGTCGGCCAAAAGGCTCAGGCTTTCCTCAGCAGCCGAAAGTGCCTTCCTGAACCCCGTAATTTTCAGACCTACCGGCCCACTCTCTGCAAGAAGATCGCGCCCTTCTGTAAGCAGCTCCCGGATTTGCCGTCTCACAGAGAGCAATCCTGCGAGATCCGGGACGCAGCTTGCCAATGCAGCGCGAATCTCAGCTCCCCAGAGCAGAGCGGCTTCGATCTTGCCAAAATCGGTCGTCACATCACTCCAGAGAGAACCGACAACCTCTCTATGAGGGGCTCCCTTCAGGTCGCGTTCCAGCGCAGACAGGTCCAGAAGCCGGGACAGTTCATCACTCAAGTCGTCCGGCAAGACGCCTTTCGCACTCGCTTCAAGTCGTCGGCGTACAGCTTTCTGAGCACTCCTGCGCGAAAGAAGCCATTTGTCTTCGGAGTCCTTCCACTCACGATGCAAGTCTTCCAACGGGAGTGTTTTCGCATCACTCCAACGCACAGCCAGCCCCTGCTCTAGAGTGCAATGACGTGCAATCCGTTCTTTTTCTGCAAGAACAACCTGAGCCTTGTCCTGCGCATCTTCGGAAAGGGCCCACGCTCCCCAGGCCGCTTCCGGCCGATACAACAGAGCACAGAACGACTGCAGTCGATGGAGTTGAGCCAACGATCGGTCAGTGCCAGTCAAACCCAGTACGCGGCACAGATCATCCGTTGCTTGAGACAGCGCATCAAGCTGTCCTCTCAAGGCCTGACTCTGCTGAAGGATCTGATCCTGCCAGCGAGACGTCCAGTCTTCCTGCTCTATTCCCGACAACTGAGGCGACAGGGTATCCCGCCCGAAGCGCTCATAGAGGCCCGCCAACAAACTGGCCGCATTCTTGAGCGACTCCCAGTCTGCTTCAGTATGGGCGTCTGGAGCTGACCATTTCAGAGCAAGCGGATAAGTGCCGTTACGATCAGCCTCCAGAACCACGCCTATGGCCTGATAGGGAGTCCATCCGTTGCTCCACCGCTTATGCAGATCCTGCACATAGGCATTCAGATCCTGGCGGACTGCCATCAGACGGCTTTGGGCCGAGGTCCATTCCGCTGTTGAAAACTCTTCCCTGACCAGTTGAACCTGCTGAAACTGTTCCAGCACTGCGCCACGCCCCGCCTGAGGCGAAAACAGATCCAGGCAGAACTCACCCAGCCCTACAGAACGCAGACGATTCCGTACGACTTCCAGCGCAGTTCTCTTTTCTGCGACGAACAGGACCGTCTTACCCCGTCCCAGCGTATCAGCGATGATATTGGCAATCGTCTGGCTTTTGCCGGTTCCCGGCGGACCGATCAGGACAAAGTTTTCACCCGCTGCCGCCCGGGCTACGGCGGTCAATTGGGACGAGTCAGCCTCCATGGGACAAAGCAGGGAAGCCTCGTCCAGAGCGTTATCCAGCGATTTCTGGCCCTCGAACACAGCCGTGGAGAAGCCACTTCCAGTGTCATCAGATTCTGAAACCCCATCCAGAAGACGACTGGCAACCGGGTTAATACGCAGCGCGTCCCGTCTTTCCTGCAAATCCTTCCACATGAGGAACTTGGCGAAAGAGAGGGTCGTCAGGCTGACACGTTCCTGAACTTCCCATTGCGGGAGCTGGCGGATTTTTGCGCGGAAAATGTCAAAGATGCGCGCAACGTCCAAACCAGCCTCATCCTCAGGAAGCTCTCCTTCAAGCTCAGGAAACCGCATGGCGAAATTTTGTCGAAGAACTTCCAGAAGACTGCCATTCACCCGACTTTCATCGGTATGCGCGCGCAACCGGAATGGAGCGTTAATGCTGCTACGTTCCAGAATAACGGGGACCAAAATCAAGGGGGCTCTCGCCTTGCGATCCCGCCCCCGAGGTTCCCACACAAGCTCTCCCAGAGTCAGGAAAAGTATGTTTGCCCCTCCCTCCTGCGCGGCCGCACGCGCCTTGCGATAGATTTCTGTAAGAGCGGACTGTAAGCCAGCTTCATCCCGGGCAACCAGCAGTTCACCGTGCTCCAGAGCCTCTGCAGCAATAGCCCTGTGCTGATCGTCATGATGACGCTGCTGATGGAGCGCAGCACTTCTCGGGTCAGACCCATCCATCAGTTCGGGACGAGCTCGAAGCCTGAGCGCTGGTTTCCGTTCCCCTCCCCGCATTTCTGCCAGACGGTCTTCCAACCTTCCCTGATCTGCACAGCAGATCTCGATGATCTGTTTCTCAGAGCGTGGCAGGTTCAGAAGGCGGCTTCGGCCTGAAATATCCAGTAGCCGTTTACACCAGCGATCCAAACGGGATTCCGGTGTCTCTTCGTTTTCATGGTCTCCGAGTTCTTCCCGAAGATCAGGCGCTGCTTTCCACTGAGGCGTGGCAGAGGTCTCCACATCATCGCTCTCGGCCGGATCAGTATTAGGCACAAGCGATGACAACGGCCGAATGCGGCGCAGTCGGGCGCGGTGGACGTCTATGACCTCTTCAAATTTCGAGTCTTCACCGTCATCCTGAAGCTGTGCAAGCCCACGCTCACAGGCCTTTGCAAAATCCGGGCAAGACGCTGCAGTTACAAGCGTTGTCTCGAACACACAGACATCATCAAGGGCTACCCTGTTCCGCAATCCAGGCAGATCCTGAATGACTGAGGTTCCAGACTGCTCCCGAGACAGCCAAAGCCCGGTAAAAGCATGACCTTTGAGCATGATCAGTAATGGCCGCAAGCCAACAGCTTCAAGGCAGGACGCAAACAGTAAGGCTGTATCCAGGCAAGTCGCCAGCCGGTCTTCCACAATCTGAGTGGGAAGACGCACCCTCTGGCCAGCCTCCACAAAAGAGGCCGGGGGACTAACATACGTAATGTTTAAGCCAGCGATTGCGCACCAGATCGCTTGTGCCTGTTCCCACGCCCGCTTTCGACCACCCTGGTATCCCTCCAAAGCGCCACTGTGGCCGGCCTCCTGTAGAAGAAGAGAAGCTGAACGAAGAATTTTTGCGACAGCAGGATCGTTCGGTAGAACAAAGGCTGCAAGCAGATCGGGCAGCCCTTGTAATCCGCCCCATTCGCTTCGGCAGCGGACAGTCAAAGGAAAAACACGCTCGAGAAGCGTCACCCGCGCACTATCGGGCTGTATCTCCGAGACTGTAAAATGAACTTCAGCGCGTGTTGCTTCGCTCAGCGAGGCGAGATAGGCGCTATCCAGTTCCACATCGAGGCGCTCTAACGCCCGAAACTGTCCCATTCCGAGAGACTGAATTCGCCAAGAGGTTGTTCGGAGCACACCGGGTTTGGAATGCAGCGTAATCTCAACATCTGAGAGATCCCGATCTGCAAGATTACGAACCGCAAGCTCCAGCAAAACTGGGACGCTGTTTTCCCAGAGCGCACTACTGACGCTCTCCCGGACGACAACCGTCAGCTCGACGATATCTTCTGCAATCGGTTCAGATGTCGCGCCTTCTTCCCGCTCTGCGTCTACTACATCCCCTGCACCTTCGATTGCCTCTACAGGGGCGAGATCAACGCCCTCGGACATAATTTCAGTGTCAGGGGAAGAGTCCGTCATTACGCGCCACCATCACTTGGTAAAGTCTGGACGGCAGCATACAGGAAGCTTGCGGACAAAGAAAAACCCACCCAGTCAACTGACCGGATGGGTTCTTTCTCTTTTCATAGATGCTGCGTTCAGCCTCAGACTGAAGCAGGACCTTCAACAGCTTCCAGTTCAGCGCGAACGCTCTGGATTTCACGGCTGAGACGATCATGCGCATCAGTATCGTTCGGCTCGATCTGGGCCCATGTGGTTTCCAGATCACGCAGACGATCACGGGCATCATCCGCAGACAGCTCGCTCATGAGCTGAGCAGAATCTGCCAGAATGGTGCAGTGTTCTGCGCCCATATCTGCGAAACCACCGCCCACGAAATAACGGTCGACGATCTTGTCGCCTTCATACAGGGCCACAACGCCACCACGCAGCTGAAGCATCAGCGGTGCACGGTCCGGCATGGCTGCAATATCGCCCTCCATGCCCGGGACCACCGCCATGTCGACCTGACGGTCAACAAGACGCTTTTCCGGGCTGACGATCTCGATGCGTAGGGGCATCAGGATCAGGCCTCCTGCTTCATCTTCTCGGCCTTGGCGATGGCCTCGTCAATGTCGCCAACCATGTAGAACGCGCCTTCTGGCAGGTGATCGTATTCACCGTTTACAACAGCCTTGAAGGAACGGATCGTGTCTTCCAGAGCAACCAGCTTGCCAGGTGCGCCTGTGAACACTTCAGCCACATGGAACGGCTGGGACAGGAAGCGCTGGATACGACGTGCGCGACCAACGATCTTCTTGTCTTCTTCAGACAGCTCATCCATGCCCAGGATCGCGATGATGTCCTGCAGACCCTTGTAGGTCTGAAGCGTCTGCTGAACCTTACGAGCAATGTCGTAATGTTCCTGACCGACGATCTTCGGGTCAAGGGAGCGGGACGTGGAGTCCAGCGGGTCAACAGCCGGATAAATGCCCATTTCTGCGATCGAACGGTTCAAAACCGTCGTGGCATCAAGGTGAGCAAAGGTCGCAGCAGGTGCCGGATCGGTCAGATCGTCAGCAGGGACATACACGGCCTGAACGGACGTGATGGAGCCCTTCTTGGTGGACGTAATGCGCTCCTGAAGGGCACCCATTTCCGTTGCCAGCGTCGGCTGATAACCCACGGCGGAAGGAATACGGCCCAGCAGAGCGGACACTTCCGAACCAGCCTGCGTGAAGCGGAAGATGTTGTCCACGAAGAACAGAACGTCCTGACCTTCTTCGTCACGGAAATATTCTGCGAGTGACAGACCCGTCAGAGCAACACGGGCACGTGCTCCCGGTGGCTCGTTCATCTGGCCATAGACCAGAGCAACCTTGGAGCCTTCCGTGGAACCGTCTTCAGCGATCTTGATAACGCCAGCGTCCTGCATTTCGAAATACAGGTCGTTACCTTCACGGGTACGCTCACCCACACCTGCGAATACGGACACGCCACCGTGTGCCTTCGCGATGTTGTTGATGAGTTCCTGAATAATAACGGTCTTGCCAACGCCTGCGCCACCGAACAGGCCGATCTTGCCGCCCTTCAGGTACGGGCAAAGAAGGTCAACGACCTTGATGCCTGTTACGAGAATTTCGGACGCAGCAGCCTGCTCCTCAAAGGACGGAGCCTTGCGATGGATCGGGAAATACTTGTCGCTAACGATCGGACCACGTTCGTCAATGGCTTCGCCAATGACGTTCAGGATACGACCAAGTGTAGCCGGGCCAACCGGAACCATGATCTGCTTGCCAGTGTCACGGACTTCCGCGCCACGGCTCAGGCCGTCCGTCGTGTCCATGGCAATGCAGCGGACCTGACGCTCACCGATTTCCTGTGCAACTTCCAGAACAAGCGTGTGATCGCCGTTCTGAACATGCAGGGCGTTCAGGATAAACGGAAGATCGCCTTCGAACTGCACGTCAACAACCGGGCCACGCACCTGCGTGACACGGCCGACGACGTTATTTGCAGCCGGGGCAGAAGGGTTAAGAGTCTCAGACATCGGTTCGTCTCCTGCGTGATCTCAAACGGCTTCTGCGCCGGAGATGATCTCGATCAGTTCATTGGTAATGTTGGCCTGGCGCGTACGGTTGTACTTCTGGGACAGACGGTCGATTGCCTTGCTGGCATTCCGGCTCGCGTTGTCCATAGCCGTCATCCGTGCACCTTGCTCACCTGCTGCACTCTCCAGCAGGGCAGAGAAAATCTGCACCTGAAGATTGCGTGGCAGAAGATTGGCCAGGAGCGTAGCCTCATCGGGCTCGAATTCGTATTGGGCAGCCTCGGCAGGCGCCGCATTGTCATTTTCCGCGACGGACAGAGGCACCAGCGGAAGCTGGATGGCAATCTGCGTCATCGCGTTGACGAAGCGGTTGTAGATCAGCGTGCAGCGATCAATCTCGCCGGCTTCAAGCATGGCGACAATCTTCTTGCCCACATACTCAGCCTTGTCGAAACCGACGTCACGGCCTTCCGTCCCTGCCACGCGCTCAACCACCAGATCCGGATATTCCTTTGCAAGAATATCAGCACCCTTACGGCCAACCGGCAGAAGACGCACTGTCCGACCCTCATCCCGCAGCGTGCGGATCAGCTGACGCGCACTCCGAACAATGTTGGCGTTAAAGCCACCCGCCAGACCACGATCCGAAGTAAGGACCACCACAAGATGGACCTGATCCTTACCCGTACCGCCCAGCAGCGTCGGCAGGCTGGACGCATCAGCGCCGCGGCTTGCCGCTGCCAGTTCCGCCATCATGCGGCCCATGGCCTCGGCGTAGGGACGAGCCGCCTCAGCCTGGGACTGGGCGCGTCGCAGCTTGGATGCTGCGACCATTTTCATGGCGTTCGTGATCTTGCGCGTCGATTTGACGCCCGTGATCCGACCGCGCAGTTCCTTCAGCGAAGCCATGGACTATCCTCAGGCTGCAAAGCGCTTACCGAAAGCTTCGAGCAGCTCCTTGAGCTTGCCTTCCGTCTCCGGCTTGATCTGGCGATCGTTGCGGATGGCCGTCAGAATGCCAGCGCCAGCGCCGCGCATTTCCGTCAGCAGTGCAGCCTCGTAGGCCACAACCTTATCCACGGCGATCGGATCAACATATCCACGGGTACCAGCGAAAAGAACAACAACCTGCTCTTCAACCGGAAGCGGGGACGTCTCAGGCTGCTTCAGCAGCTCGACCAGACGTGCACCACGATCAAGCTGCTTGCGCGTTGCAGCATCCAGATCGGAAGCGAACTGCGAGAACGCAGCCATTTCACGATACTGAGCCAGCTCGAGCTTGATCTTGCCAGCAACCTGCTTCATCGCCTTGATCTGAGCGGCCGAGCCCACACGGGACACAGAACCACCAACGTTCACAGCCGGACGGATACCCTTGTAGAACAGGTCCGTCTCAAGGAAGATCTGACCGTCGGTGATGGAAATCACGTTGGTCGGGATGTATGCAGCCGTGTCACCAGCCTGCGTCTCAATGACCGGCAGAGCCGTCAGAGAACCGCCGCCGTTGGCATCAGACATCTTGGCTGCACGCTCGAGAAGACGGGAGTGCAGATAGAACACGTCACCTGGGAAAGCTTCACGTGCCGGCGGACGGCGCAACAGCAGTGACATCTGACGGTATGCAACAGCCTGCTTCGACAGGTCATCGTAGCAAGCCAAAGCATGCATGCCGTTGTCACGGAAGTACTCACCCATGGCGCAAGCCGTGTAGGGAGCCAGATACTGCATTGGTGCAGCATCAGAAGCCGTGGCAGCAACAACGATGGAATATTCCATCGCACCCTGCTCCGTCAGCGTACGAACCAGGTTTGCAACCGTGGAGCGCTTCTGACCAACAGCAACGTAAATGCAGTAAAGAGACTTCTTCGGGTCGCCTTCAGCATTGACTGGCTTCTGGGCCACAATGGTGTCAACCAGGATCGCCGTCTTACCGGTCTGGCGGTCACCAATGATCAGCTCACGCTGGCCACGCCCGATCGGAACCAGAGCGTCAATGGCCTTGATGCCCGTCTGCATCGGCTCGCTAACCGACTGACGCGGCATGATGCCCGGAGCCTTCACTTCAGCGCGGCGATATTCCACGTCCGTCAGCGGGCCACGACCGTCGATCGGGTTACCAAGGCCGTCAACAACGCGACCAAGGAGCCCCTTGCCAACCGGAACTTCAACAACGGACTTCGTGCGAAGAACCGTGTCACCTTCACGGATTTCGTCGCCATCACCGAAAATCACGATACCGACGTTGTCGGCTTCGAGGTTCAGCGCCATGCCCTTGAGGCCAGAGCCTTCAAACTCGACCATTTCGCCAGCCATGACATTCGTCAGGCCGTAAACACGAGCAATGCCGTCACCAATCGACAGGACCGTGCCCGTCTCGGAAACGGTCTCGACCTTGTCGAAAGACGCGATCTGCTGCTTGAGGATGTCCGAAATCTCAGCGGGACGGATATCCATCACGCGGCTCCCTTCATGGCGTTCTGCAGGCGAGTCAGGCGCCCGGCGATCGAAGTATCAAACAATGTAGAACCGACACGCACAGTCATGCCGCCAATCAGGGAGGCATCTGTACGTTCGATCATGGACACGCGGCTGTAACCCGCTTCGGCCAGACGGCCCTGAAGCTGGCTGCGCTGCATGTCAGTAAGAGGCTGAGCGGAGCGGATTTCTGCAACGGTTTCGCCGCGGAGGCTCGCATCAAGGGCCAGCACGCCGTCCAGAATAGAAGCGAGATCAGCAAGACGGTGGTTAGCAGCAATCACGCCGACGAAGCGACGGACGGCATCTCCGAAACCGAGTTTCTCGGTCAGGGCACCAGCAACCTTGCTTGAACGATGTGCATCAAGGCGGGAGTCCACAAGGAACGTCCGCAGGTCAGCACTCTGGGAAATCGCATCGCGAAGTCCCCGAACCTGAGCCAGCACATCAGAGAGCGCTCCCTGCTCTGAGGCATAGTCGTAAAGCGCTCGGGCATAGCGTTGAGCCAAGCCACCTGTGGGTCCCATCTGCGGCACCTGTGTCACCGTCACACGCGTGTTCCGTCTCACTTTTCCGCCGCAGGATGCGGCCGGAACCGGCTTATCCGGTCCCTTGCTTCCAAATCCGTTGGGATTCAGGCACACACGACCCTACGCAGGATTCGTCTGAACCCGGTCCTCCACTTGGCGCCGCCTCTAGCACGTCCCCATGATCCAGTGCAACCGAGGCAGAGCTACAACCTTACCGCACAACTAAATTTTTCAGCGTAACACTGCTCTTTGCAGGCAAATTCTTCATTCCCAAAAAACAGCAGCGCGCATGCCAGCCTGCTGCTGTCAGGGAGAGCTCAGAATTTCTAAAATTTTGCGGAATTGCCTGACAATCATTGGGGACTGTGTTCAAGCAGAGATAAAATGCCGGCATCGAGCAAGAGAGTTGCGGAGTATGCAATCAGCTCACAGGAACTGCGGCCAGACGCTTGGCAGAGCAGAAAAGGCACATAGAAGTACCCAGCTCTGATTAGTCGCCTGGATCAGATTTTTTGGGGAACCTGCTGGAGCGGGCGAAGGGAATCGAACCCTCCTCAGAAGCTTGGAAGGCTACTGCATTACCACTATGCTACGCCCGCCCTTAGGTTGCCGGTGTCATACTCCATTCCTCAGCATCCTCGCAAGAGGGGGAATGCCAGAAATGAAAAATATGAACCTAGATGCTTATGGGTACTTGACTTTCATCCCTGAACATTATCTTTTCCGCCCCACTGTCGTTGGTGTATCACAGTCTTTGTGGTACCCCCGATGATAGGGGCGTAGCTCAATTGGCTAGAGCGTCGGTCTCCAAAACCGAAGGTTGTGGGTTCGAGACCCTCCGCCCCTGCCACCCCGCTTTACCGGATAGCTTTTCCGGCACCGGGACGCGGATTTTCATTTGATTCGAGGACGATGGTGTCGGTCACTACCCCGAAAGACGAGTCGCGTAAGACGGCGCCTCATAAAAACGGATCCGGCTTCAATCTGGGCACGTACATCAAAGACGTGCGCAACGAAGCCAAGCGGGTTACGTGGCCTACACGTCGTAACACCCTCATTACGACGGGTGCGGTGCTTGCCATGGTTACCGTGACCTGCATCTTCTTCTTCATCGTGGATCAGGTCATTGGCCTGGGCGTCCGCGAGCTGTTTGGCGTTGGAGGCTAGGTCCGCAGCATGGCAAAACGTTGGTATGTTGTGCATGTCTATTCCGGGTTCGAGAAAAAGATCGCGAGCCACATTCAGGAACAGGCTGCACAGAAGGGCTTATCTGACCATTTCGAGCAGATCCTTGTCCCATCCGAAGACGTGACGGAAATGCGCCGGGGCCGTAAGGTCAATTCAGAGCGCAAGTTCTTCCCCGGCTACGTTCTTGTGAAGATGGAACTGACGGATGATGCATGGCATCTCGTCAAGGACACCCCCAAGGTCACCGGCTTTCTAGGAACGCGCAATCGCCCAACCCCGATTACGGCTGCAGAAGCAGACCGGATCATGAAGCAGGCTCAGGAAGGTGTGGAACGTCCACGTTCTGCCCTCACCTTCGAGATCGGCGAGCAGATCCGCGTTGCAGACGGCCCGTTCACGTCCTTTACGGGCATGATCGAAGAAGTCGACGAAGAACGTCAGCGTCTTAAGGTCAGCGTTTCCATCTTCGGTCGTTCGACCCCGGTGGACCTGGACTTCACGCAGGTTGAGAAGCTCTAATCTCTTCTGCTGAGACGGTATGAATAAAAAAGGCTCCCATTTGGGAGCCTTTTTTATTGCCTCGGGTAGTCCCTCTTACCGGCTTGTAGAGGGGAGTGATCGCAGCCGGGAAGCTGCGTGATCCGCGAGAACGGATAGCCCCTGACTGAGAGAGGCTACCAGCTTCCCGGTGTTGAGCTGCGCACTCTCAGGAGATTGCCAGGCAAACGCTTCAGTCAGAACCGGGCCAATCATCTTCTGGGCAGGATGAACGGATACAGCACCAGTGATAAGCGCATGGCCAGCCGCATCGGCTTCGAAATTCCGGATTGTTACCTCTACATAGGCAGAGGGCGTCGTCGTTACCGCATCTCCCTGCGACACGACAGTTGTTCCCGGAAGACGCTGCGACAGATCAGTCGTCAATGTCTGGGCTATCATGTCTGGAAGCGCTTCGCTCCAGCTATCGCCAGTCGCCAATGTCGTCTGGTAATCGCGATTCTGGCGAACAATAGTATCCCGATCGAGGCGAGAAGGAACAACAGGCGTTCGGACTTCCACGACAACAGGACCGCCCGATTGGACCATCCCGGATACAGGTGCCAGCGTATACAGTTTGGGGTCACTGCTACAGGCCGTCAGTGAGACTGCAAGGCCAAACATGCACCCCATGGACAATAGGCGCATACGAAAAGGCGAATATTTTGCCATGGGATCAGTTCCTACGACCGGTAATAAGTGCTGATGGATGATGTCCCAGATAGTCTGTCAGGAAACGGAGCGAACGCGCCATCTGCGTCATCTGTGTAATCATGCCCTGAAGGCTACGCTGAAAATCCGTATCTCCGCCGTAGGACCCAAGAAGAGTCTGAGCGTTGGTCAAGGTTCCCTGCAAGGCCGTCATAAGCTCTGGAAGATGCTGATTGGCATTCTTGCTCAACGCATCCAGGTTTTGGAGCGAATTACGCAACGCAACCAGAGACTGCGTCACTTCGCGGCTGTTCAAACGGCCATCCGCATGCGCGATCAGGTCATTGACGTGCTCACCAATCTGCGTGAGCGGCATCGCTGCAATCTTGTCCGTGATGGTGGAAACAGACTCCATAATCCCATCCATGCCACCTGGCTGACTGGGAAGCACAGCGACGTCACCCTCGTACGTCATGGTCACAGGTGGTGCATTCTTCACGAACTGTAGCCCGATCAGCGATTCACCCGTCAGGAAGCTGGCACTTTGGACGGAAGCACGCAGGCCATTGGCCACGAACGCGGCAAGATACTCCTTGGCACGCGCAAGCTGGCTTTCGCTCCATTCCGGCATCATGCGCTCGGGCTCGATCTGCATTTCCACCCGGACCTTCGGGTGCGCCTGCGGAGAAGGCATCTGCAACTTTACAGATGTCACTGTTCCAACCTGCAGGCCGAACAGACTGACCTGACTTCCAGCCGCAAGCCCCTTCACGGATGTATCGATATAGGTCACGACACGGAGGCGCTGATGGTAGCGGGCACTTTCTGCATCGGCCTGGCTTGTGTAAAGCTTGAAAACCGAGTTTGCAGGGGCAACAGGCGCGTTCACGGCATTCCGATTATCCGGTAGCCCAAATGCCACACCACCAGAGAACAGCGCTTGCAGCGACTGCATCTGAACCTTCAGACCACCCGCCCCCAGACCAACCTGAATTCCCGAGACATTCCAGAAGCGACTGTCCGTACGCAGGTAATGATCATATGGCGCCTTGATGAAGACCTGCACAACAATTGGGCCCTCCCCCCCGGGCGGCATCGTATAGCCCAGCACGTCACCAACTGGGACATCCCGGAAGAATACGGGAGCGCCCTCACCCAATGAACCGAGAGCCGGTGACACGAGCCAGAATGTTGTTCCAGGCTGGTCAGAGCGGACGCCCGGTGCTGCTTCAAGACCGCGGAATTCAGTCTGGTAATGCTCCCCAGAGGTTCCAGGATCAATCGCGATATAAGCCCCGGAGATCAACGTATCGAGTCCGGTGATGCTGGCACCGTTGATACGTGGCCGCACAACCCAGAAACGCGTGCTGTCTGTCAGAATATGGGCGCTATTCGCATTCATCTGAACCTTGACGCTCACATGACGCATGTCACGGCTCAGAGTGATGTCCTGCACTGTACCCAGCGTCACGGCCTTGTTCTTGACCTGCGTCTGGCCAGGAGTGAGGCCATCTGCAGTATCAAAGGTAATCGTGATCTCGGGCCCACGCGTGGCAAAATGCTTCCAGGCCAGCCAACCAGAAATCAGAATAGCCAGAACTGGAATCAGCAGAATCAGGGAGAAGCGGGTCCGGCGTACCGGAGCTTCCTCCGGAAAGGCCGGCTGCTGCCCGCGATTATTTCGGGAATCGCTCACGCGCTTTCAGGCTCCATAGAGGTATCAGAAGAAGGGGTCGGGCCATCGGTTGGCCTGCCATCAGAAAGGCTACGCCTCGTTGCGTCGCTAGCCACAGAACTGTTCAGGCCTGCCGCATCCCACATTGCCCGAGGATCAAACAGCTCCACGGCAAAAATGGTCAGGATCACGACCAAAGCAAAACAGATCATGCCGGGGTCGGCAGTCACATTGGCCAGAAACGCAAAATGGACCACCGCACAGAGAATAGAGATCATGAAGACGTCGATCATCGACCAACGCCCGATAATGTCCACCATGCGATAGAGTTTCCCAAGCAGCGGTAACTGCCACCGGGACCTCAGCTTCGTGCTGATGATCATGAAACTCAAGGCCAGAATTTTCAGAACCGGAACGGTAATGCTGGCAAAAAGAACCAGCAGGGCCAAAGGCACCATACCAGCCTGCCACAACTCAATCACGCCGCTGATAATGGTACTTGGCGCGCCTGATCCCACCTTGGTGTAGGTCATGACAGGCAGCATATTGGCCGGAATGTAGAAAATAACGCCTGCGATCAGAAGACAGCTGGCCGATGCCAGGCTTTGCCTTTTACGTCGGCGCAAAATCTGATCGCACCGCGGACAATCGCCCATATCTGCCTCCTGCAAAACAGGATGATCAAAAGCGACCACCAGTCCGCAGGCGTGACAGGACAGCATGTGCTCAACAGGAGGAAGCGCGTCTTCGTGAGCATCCAGATGAGCAACATCCAGAATACGCCCCCGATGGCCGTCCACCCTTTTTCGCAAGTCGCGATTGTTCCAGATCAGATCGTCATCAAACGTGGAATCCATGGCGGCCATCGTCAGCATCAGGCCACCCAGCAGGTACACCCCGGGTTGCAGATCGACGAGGGCAAGATCCACGAGCTTGGTATAGGCAACCAGCACGCCCAGAACATAGACTTCCACCATGGACCAGCCGCGAAGGCGATCGTACCAGGTCAGAAGTCTCGGGGTCCAGTCAGGCATGTGGGGGCGGGACGCGCCATACAGCACAGCCCCCATCAAGGCGATGACAATACCTGGCATGACCAGAGTTGTCAGTCCGACCAGGAAAGACATGGTGTTGTAGCCCTGATGCGATAGCTCAATAGGGCCAGACATCAAAGCGACGGTGTTCTCACGTCCATAGACGTTCAGCGTCATGAGTGGACTGATCAGGAGAGCAATGTAGAGCGCAGCGGAGGCCACACAGAAAGCAGCAGGCGCACCAATGACGGAGGTCTTTCGACGGCGTGCAATTTGCGCGCCACAGCGTTCGCACTCTGCCAAAAAGCCAGGCTTGAGTTCGGGAACCCTCTGGAACAGCCCACAGACGGAGCACTCGTGCAAACCTTCCACAACATGCAACGACGCACGTGGACGCTGCGGTGTCCGGGACAGGTTGACGGCATTTTGCCAGAGGCGTTTGTGAAAACGGTCAGTCATGACGCTCCTAACCTAACGCATGGAGCCGCCATAAGACAGTGCAGCCAGCACAACGTGGCCCACGCATCAGGATCTGATGCCGAATGGTAAACCCACTTTACAGCATTTGCCCAGAGCCAGAAAATTTTCTGGCAATAATCTGACAAAAACCAGACATCAAAGTCCGTCTGCATACTGGAACTGTATGCCTGGTAGCCTGATCTATTTTGAGGAAAATACCTCGATGGTGCCGGAGAAGAGATTCGAACTCCCGACCCCATCATTACGAATGACGTGCTCTACCAGCTGAGCTACACCGGCGCATCCATCGAGGTGGGCGCTTTCTAACTAACGGCTTTGAGCTTGGCAAGCCCTTAATGAAAGAAAACTGTCTTACATTCTATGAAAATACCACATCCGACCATCTTACTGGCAAAACCTGACGGTTCTTAAAGCGTAATGCCGCTTCAGACCTTGTTTTCAGGAGGACAGGCCATGCCACGTGGAGACAAATCAGCCTACACAGACAAGCAGAAACGCCAGGCTGAGCACATCGAAGAAAACTATGAAAAGCACGGCGTCCTTAAGAAAGAAGCTGAGAGCCGTGCCTGGGCAACCGTCAACAAGGAAAGTGGCGGTGGCAGGAAAAGTGGGTCAGGCCGGAAAAATCATCCGGAAAATTAAATCCGGCCTGATCTGACTGCGAAAGACTTCAGGCAGCATCCCAGGAAGCACGCGCCGCATCTACTCCGGCCCCACGGGGTAGCTGGACGCCCTCACCTGCGAGAACGGCTTCAAACGCCGCCAGGGTCAGTAGAACCTTATGCTTCTGCGCATTCACACCCATCGCGCCAATACGCCAGATCTTGCCTGTCAGTGGACCGAAAGACGAGACGATCTCGATTTCAAAGTCCTTGCGCATCAGCTCGCGAACCCGGGCGTTATCAACCCCTTCAGGAACCCATACGCCAGTCACATTGGTCATCCGCGTAGCGTCGTCGCCATAGACGCGCAGCCCCATCGCCCGCAGACCCGCCACCATGGCCCGTCCAGCACGCGTGTGACGGGCGACCCGGGCATCCACACCTTCCTCAACCACGATCCGAGCAGCCTCACGGGACGCATAAAGCATGGACGTCGCTTCAGTGTGATGGTTCATCCGTGCCGGAGACCAGTAATTCATGAGCATCGCCAGATCGAAGTAATTCGACTGAATCACCGGCCCCTCACCCTGCGGCTGGCCTGTCGCAATACCGGCTTCGTCATGCCGCCGACGCAGGATGGCTTCTACAGCACGATCCGATAGCGTGATCGGTGCAGATCCCGGCGGTCCACCAAGGCATTTCTGAAGCCCGGCAGTTGCGACATCGATGTTCCAGGCGTCCGTCTTGAACTCCATTCCGCCCAGCGTAGCAGTCGCATCGACGTAGAGAAGGACGTTATGACGGCGGCAAATAGCACCGATTTCTGCGAGTGGCTGGGCCGTTGTGGTGGACGTATCGCCATGCACGGTCGCCACAAGGCCAGGCTTGTGTTCGATAATGGCAGCTTCAATGGCGGCCGGGTCAACAACCTGCCCCCATTCCATATCCACAGTGCAGGGAATACCGCCGCACCGATGAACAATTTCCGTGAGCAGAAGGCCAAAGCGCCCGATCCGCGGAATAAGCACCTTCATGCCCGGAGAAACCAGCGAAACCAGAGCAGCCTCAATGGCCGAACGGGCAGAACCGTTGATCAGCAGCGTCCAATGATTCTTTGTCTGAAAAACTTCCCGATACAGCGCCATGGTTTCATCCATGTAAGCCGTCATTTCGGGGTCCATCTGGCCAATGACGTCCGTTGCCATGGCCCGTAGAATGCGTGGGTGCACATTGGCAGGCCCTGCGCCCATCAGCAGGCGCGATGGCGGATCAATTTGAGCAAAAGATGAAGTCATGACTGAAATTCCTTGACGCAAGCAAGCAGGGTGCGATGGGCGAGTTCAACGTCTTCCACAAGCACTGTTTCATCTGGATGATGGCTCAGACCACCAGGGCTGCGAATAAACAGCATACCCATCGGGCAGAAGCCCGCCATGGCCATGCTGTCATGCCCGGCACCGCTGAGAAGCCGAGGGGCAGAGCGCCCTGTTACCGCTTCAACAGCCGAAGCAAATCGTTCAATGATCCCCGGAGAGCACGCTGCCGCTGCCAGTTGCTGTGGAGCCGTAAACGAGACATCCAGTCCGCGCCGGTTCGCAATGTCGCGAATATCAGACCTGATGCCTTCAGCCAGTGCGTCGCGCACCTCATTGGAGCCTGCGCGCATATCCAGTGAAAACCAGACATCGCCGGGAATGACGTTTGACGTATTAGGCGTCACTTCTATTTGCCCAACCGTTGCCACGAGATTTCCGGCCCCGTTCAACCCACGCTTTTCTACTGCCAGCATCATCTCCGCAGCCCCGGCTAGCGCATCGCGGCGCAGAGTCATCGGCGTAGTACCAGCATGATCGGCCTGCCCCTTGACCATAACGCGCTGGCGGGTCTGGGCAGCGATCGCGGTCACGACGCCCAAGGGCTCATCCGCAGCTTCCAGACAAGGGCCCTGTTCGATATGCGGCTCGATAAAGGCCAGAATATCCTCTGGTCGGCGCGTTGCATTCTTTAGCTGCGACGGGTCCAGGCCATATGCCAGCATCGCGTCGGCAACCGTCATGCCTTGAGAATCCGTTACGCCCTGAGGAACGGCACTGATCTCCCCCGTCATTGTTCGGGAGCAGATCATGGGAACAGGAAACCGGGATCCTTCCTCGTCACCAAACCCAATAACCTCGATTGGGAATGGGAGGCGCGTGCCCTGATCCTTCAAGGCTGCAACCAGCTCGATTCCCAGCATCACGCCGAGGTTGCCGTCGAAAGCTCCCCCATTCCGCACCGTATCAAGATGCGAGCCAATCATGAGAACCGGCGCCTTTGGATCTGTCCCTTCATAGCGACCAACCAGATTACCCACGGCATCGGTCCGCACATCCATGCCTGCTTCTTCCATCCAGATCTGGACCTGAGCGAGGGTATGTCGATAGGATGTTCCGAGCCAGAAACGGAAAAGGCTACCAGCCATCTCGCTGAATGGAGGTTCAACGAGAATGCGGCACCGTTGAACGGCACGGGCTCCGTGGGCTGTCATTTTGTCTCCGCCAGAAGGACGTACAATCTTGAATAAAGTTTGCGCTCATAACGGGACCAGATCAAGTTGACCTCGTGATAAAACTCACCTCACATATTCGCATGAAAGATCAAACCCACCTTGATCCCATGCATCTACAGTCGTTTCTGGCGGTTGCAGAAACTCTGCATTTCACGTCTGCAGCGCAGATGCTGGGTGTCAGTCAGTCCACGATCAGTCAGCATGTCAGCCGGCTGGAAGAGCAATTGAGCACCCGGCTGCTGGCACGCAGCACAAAAGCTGTACGCCTGACGGAAAACGGCACGGCCCTCGTCTCATTAGGGCAGCGCCTTTTGCAGGTTGAAGATAGTCTGTTTGCCTATTTCCGGGACGGGACACCACGTGGAACCATCCGGCTGGGTGTGACGGAAGACCTCCTGTTAACGCGTTTCCCAGAAATTCTAGGCGTTTTTCGCGCGGCACATCCCTCTCTTCAGATCACAATGACCATCGGGCTCAGTGCATCCCTGACGCGCCTTCTGGACAATGATGAAATTGATCTGCTTTGCGGGATGCGTCGCTCTTCCGAGACGCACGGCCAGAAGCTCTGGACCGAAGAGCTGCGGTGGTTCGGCCCGGCGCAAACACCTTTCTCAGACGGTCAGTCCATTCCACTGGTGACGTTCCCGGAAGGTAGCGTCACCCGACGCCTTGCAATCGAAGCCCTGAACCGTGCCGAACTCCCGTGGCACATCGCCTTCACCAGCGGCAATCTGAGCGCAATTCTGGCCGCCGTCCGTGCAGGATACGGCATTACGGCGCAGCCCGGGTTTCTGCGAGAGTCTGATGGGCTTTCCCTTTGCGAAATGCCCGCCCTGCCGCGCATCCCGAATGTCGATTTTATTGCGGCCACACGTCACCAGACCGCTCAGGGGCCAGAAGAGCTGCTGATCCAGACTTTGTGTGACCATATCTCCCGCCTCCAATCTTCCCCTCCTGCCTGACGGGTATTTTCCATGCAGACGCCCAATTCTCTCCGCGGGATGGTGACATCCCCCCATCACCTCGCAAGTCAGGCTGGACTGGACGTCCTGAAAGATGGCGGGACAGCTATTGAAGCCATTGTAGCAACAGCGGCCGCACTGGCTGCAGTCTACCCCCACATGACAGGCCTCGGAGGGGATTCGTTCTGGCTGATTTCCTACCCCAACGGGCAGACCATTGCGATTGATGCCTGCGGACGGTTGGCCAGAAATGCCACGCTGGATCTGTATGCTCAGGCTGGTCACAGCGTCATCCCTTGGCGGGGCGGTCTGGCTGCCAATACTGTCGCCGGAACGGTCTCTGGATGGGAAGCAGCCCTGAAAGAAAGTGCCAAGCAACAACCTTCCCTCCCGCTAGATCGCCTCCTGCGCGATGCCATCCATTATGCCAGCACAGGACGCGTCGTTTCGGAGAGCGAAGCCGCACTTCTGAAGGAAAAGCAGGCAGAGCTTTGTGGAAACGAGGCTTTTCGGTCTTTCTGCATCCCTGACGATATTCCCTGGCAGGAAGGAGAAATTCAGACCTCGCCTATTCTGGCGGCTACACTCCGAAGCCTCGCTCACCACGGTCTGCGGAGTTTTTATGAGGGCGATCTGGCAAAAGGCATGGCGGCCGATCTTGAGGCCGCTGGCAGCCCCCTGCGTCTGGACGACTTCCTGTCTCATCGCGCTGAAGTCAAAGCGCCACTGGATGTTCAGACCTCAATGGGGACGCTCTATAATATGGCACCCCCAACACAGGGTGCAGCCTCTCTGCTGATCCTCGCGCTGGAAGATCGTCTTCCCCAATGCGACGCGTCAGAAAGTTATGAACACCTTCACGGACTGATCGAGGCCACGAAGCAGGCTTTTCGTTACCGAAATCGCGAAATTGATGGCCGTTCGACCGCGGAAGACGATATTCGCGCCCTTCTGCAAGACCCGTCAGCTCTCGACGAAATGGCTGCCCGCATTTCCATGACAGAAGCATTCCCCTGGACGGAAGAAACACAGTGGGGCGACACGACGTGGATGGGCGCCATTGATAGCAATGGTGTAGCCGTCAGCATGATCCAGAGCCTCTATTTCGAGTTTGGCTCCGGTGTAATGCTGCCGCAAAGCGGTCTGTTCTGGCAGAACCGTGGATCTTCATTCCGCCTGAAACCCTCTGGCTGGAACTGCCTGCTACCCGGCTCAAAACCTTTCCACACCCTGAACCCCGCCGCTGCCCGCCTCAATGATGGACGCGTCATAGTTTACGGAACCATGGGGGGTGAAGGCCAACCCCAGACACAGGCCGCCGTTTTCAGCCGCTATGCCCGACATGGTGTTCCACTGCAGGAGGCGATCTGCCGTCCCCGCTGGCTCCTGGGTCGCACATGGGGGGAGGAAAGCACGTCGCTCAAACTGGAGCCTGGATTTGATCCGACCGTAGTTCAGGCCCTTCAGGATGCAGGACATGTGATTGAGCAGCTTCCTGGCATGTCATCCATCATGGGACATGCCGGAGCCATCGTAAGGCATGCGAATGGTCGCCTCGAAGGGGCTACCGACCCACGCAGCGATGGGTCCGTGGCGGCCTGGTAACTTCAAGAGAAGGAGGCACTCCTGTAAAAGCGCCTCCTTCTCATGCTCAGACCAATCGAGCTTCGGCAGTTCCATCCCGCTCAAGGGATTCACCCAGAGCCAGCAACAGATCTTCCCTGCCCGGACGCGCAATAAGCTGGGCTCCCAACGGCAGTCCTGCCGTTTTCATCGGAACCGTCAAAACCGGGAAGCCTGCCAACGTCAGCGGTTGCGTATAAAGCCCCAGATTGGCACGCGCAGAGACCATTTTACCCCCTACTTCAATCAACGGTTGATCAAAGCGCGGCGCCTCACCCACCACAGCAGGCGCCAGCAGAATATCTGCATCAGCAAAAGCCTCATGCATCCGTGCGCGGAACCAGTTTCTCAGACGATGCGCCTGGAAAATCAGGGAAGCCGGCAAAAGGGCGCCAGCAAGCAGGCGGTCGCGCACTGACGGATCGTAATCTTGCGCCTGTGTGCGCAGACGATGCAGATGCAATGCTGCTCCTTCCGCGGCACTGATCACGAAAGCAGACGCTCTCGCCCGCGCAACTTCAGGCAGTTCCACCGTATTTTTGGCACCAAGCCGGGCCGCCAGTGCGTTTACTGCTTCCTGCATGGAAGCGGACATGTTCTCCGCAAACCATCCACCCAGACGCGCCACTTTCAAGCCACCAACATCAACAGGTGCGTTTTCCGTCCGTACCAATGCCTCAAAACACGCTCTCAGGCCGCCCGCACTGTCCGCAAAAGGCCCAACTGTGTCGAGGCTGGCAACAAACGGGTAGCTACCCTCAATTGGAAAACGCCCCTGCGTTCCCCGAAGCCCCCAAACGCCACACAAAGAGGCTGGAACACGGATGGACCCGTTGGTATCGGACCCCAGACCAAGCGAAAACAGGCGCGCCGCCACCCCAGCCGCCGATCCACCAGACGAACCACCCGCCAGATGATCTGGCGCATGAGGGTTGCGTGTAACGCCATGGTGGGCATTGTCCGTCGCAAACCCGTAAGCGAACTCGTCCATGTTTGTCAGTGCTACAGGGATGGCTCCAGCGTCGATCAGACGTGCCACGAGTGCGGCATCCCGCGCCGCAGGCGGATCATTTGCCAGCACCTTCGAACCCGCTGTCGTAACCTGACCGGCCACATCAAACAGATCCTTGATCCCGAATGGAACACCCGCCAACGCGCCAGGATCACGGCCTTCCGCAACAGCAGAATCAACTGCAGCGGCAGCGGCAAATGCCCGATCCGTGAGGGCGCGCGTGACGCAATTCAATGCTCCATCCCGCTCGGCGATGTCTGCAAAAACAGCTTTGGTTACGTCTGTTGCAGATAACTCGCCGCATCGAACACGCGCAGCAATGTCCAGCGTGCGAAATTCAAGCCCGCTCATGGTTCGTACTCGAACGCAGGTTCAAGCCTGTCTGACAGTTCCATTCCCTCGATCAGGGTCGCATAGGAACGCAGAAGGTCGAGGTTCATCCGAACCCCCTTATGAAATTCAGCGGGTATCACAAGGCCATTCGCCGTTGCGAGAACCTCGATTTCCTTATCTTCCGAAAGATTCATGCTGCTGCCGTCGCCTCTTCAGAGTTAGTCTTCAGGATATGTCGGCCATCAGGGAAACATGCGCAGCCAGAATCTTCCAGCCATTCTGTGTACGAAACCATGTCTGACTCTGACGGCCGATTTTGGAACCACCCCGGCGTTGAAACTCCAGATCAACCACGGCAACATCCTGACCGATCACCGTGATGACGCGTTTCAGCACATCCCGTGGCGGAGAACCTCCTGGACGCTGTTTCCGGAATTCCCTGATTTCTTCGATGCCATAGAGATTTTCACCAACCCCGTATCGGACTGTCTCCGGCCCCGCATAAAAGAGGTCATCCAGGGTCTGAAGATCATTCTCACCCAACGCTTTTTCATAAAGATCAGCCAGGCCTGAAACCTCAGCCAGAATTTTGGGCTCGTTCAGCATCCTATATCTTTCCTTCTGCATGCCCCGCGAGCACGACGTCATGCCCCTCGTCTCGCAGAGACTGAACCTGTCGGGCATCAAGATCGGTGTCCGTAAAAATACAGGAAACCTGATCCAGGAACCCGACACTGTAAGTGGAGTGGAGCGCAAATTTTGTACTATCCACAAGAAGAAAGCACGTCTCCGTCCGCTTCATCATAAGCGCGTTGAGCCTGGCCTCTTCCTCATCAGGCGTCGAAATCGTCGCGTCTGGTTGCACAGCACTAGCGCCGAGAAATACCTGATCGAACCAGAGTTTCTCCAGTGCCTGCTCTGCCAAAAGTCCAACCAGACTGCGATTGGTATGCCTCACTCTGCCACCAAGAAGAATCGTCTCGACACCTTCAACACCGCTCAGCATTTCCGAAACCATGATGTTGTTGGAAAAGACCGTCAGTGGCATGGGCGAAATGCGCAGACGCCGCGCGAGCTGCAGAACGGTTGTCCCGGCATCAAAGAAAACCTTTGATCCTCGCTCGATCCGACAAAAAGCCAGATCCGCAATGGCGCGCTTGTGTTCGAGTGCGTGATTTTCCCGCGCCTCAAACGCAACCTCTCGATCGATGGAAGCAGTCAGGGACGCACAGCCGCGTGTCCGGATGACAATGCCCTGCTCTTCAAGCAACTGAAGATCCCGCCGGATCGTCGCAAGAGAAGCATCCACCTGTCTGGCCAGCTCGTGGACACCACTCATTCCGTTCAGGTAAAGGTAATGCCGGATCTGAGCCAGCCGGTCAGAAGCCAAAAGACGCTCTCCCCACTGAGCCATGACACGGTGCGCCGAAGCATACCCATATTTTTCAAAAAGCACGCATAAAATGATCGAAATCGGAACGTTTCGCTCAGAAAGATGACTTGACATGACTGGCCTCTGGCTAGTCAGATCGAGACAGGATCCTACTACCCGCAAGAAAGCCTGGCCGTGACTGAACCCTGTATCGCAGCGATTGACGGCGGGGGCAGCAAGACTCTCCTTGTTGTCCTTCGTCAGGATGGAACAGTCGCCGCCAGCCGGCAGACAGGCGGAACGAACCCCTTTGACCAACCCCTCTGGCGCGAGAGGCTGACGGGCCTTCTGCAGGTACTCCCTGTCGAGACCCAGTCTGTCGGACTTGGGCTGGCCGGATACGGCGAAAGTGAAACGCTTTGCGCCCGGCAAAAAAACGCTGTCTCCGAAAGTCTCAGAGACATTCCATATTCCCTCACAAATGATGTGGACATGGCTTGTTCAGCCGCATTTGGGGGGCAGCCCGGCATTCTTCTTCTGTCTGGCACAGGTTCCATGGCATGGGCGTCCGATGCTGCGGGCAAGCATTGCCGGGTCGGCGGATGGGGCAGCCTGTTTGGCGATGAAGGCAGCGCCTACCAGATCGGCCGAAACGCCCTGGCACTTCTGACGCACATTCTCGATGGTCGAAACACGCAGGATGCCAGCTTCCTGGCGCCCTTCACTGCGGCCATGGGCCTGCCATCCAGCCCGGAACTCTGCACGCCTGCTCTTCTGGAGTGGTATGGCACCCTCGAGCATCCTCGCTCTGCCGTTGCAGCTCTCGCCCGCCATGTGTCTGCCCTTGCTGAAGACGGTTGTGTCCCGGCCATGGCTCTTCTGGATCAGGCCGCATCCGATCTGGCCACGCATATCCTTGCGGCGCGTAGAAAAATACCGGGATTAGACCTCCCCTGGAGCTATGCGGGCGGTACGCTGCAAAGCGCGTACCTGCGAAATGCCATCGCAAGACAATGCGGAGCACCTCGCCCGCCCCTTCTCCCTCCCATTGGTGGAGGCCTCATTTCTGCTGCTCGCCAAGCCGGATGGGCAGCAGATACACACTGGATTCAATCCCTCTCCCGTACCCTCGACACCGTAGGCTCAGGGGCCTGAAAGGTTTTCTTATGAACGCTACTGAGCGCGGTATTCGCGAACAGTTTCCCCTCTGGAACCAGGTAGACATGCAAGATGTGCATCCAGACCCGGAGACTTTCACAGTCGTCGTAGGATGTGGAACATCTGTTCATATTGCGGATTCAATCGCGGCAAGCCTGAATGCTAATGGTGTGTTTTCGCGTGCTGTTGCAGGCAATGAGTGGACACGCCGCCCGCAGGATTATGTACCGTCCTCAATCCGCCCAAACATTCTGGCTCTTTCACGCAGCGGAGAGTCGACTGAGACGGTCGCCGCTGCCATCGAAAGCCGAAAGAACGGTCTGCACGTTACAGCTTTCACCTGCGCGGAAGAGACTAGTCTCGAGAAGAACGCAGACGAAACCGTCTTGGCCGAAACCCATACGGAAGAAGGCATCGTCATGACAGCGTCGGCCAGTCTGATGCTGCTGATGGGCCTGCGTTATGCAGGTATTTCCGTCACGCCGGAAACAACAAAGGCTGCCGAGGAACTCCTTAACGCCGCAGATCCGCAGCTCAAGACTCTGATCGAAGGGCGTTCCCATTTCGTGTTCCTGGGCGCTGGTGCGCTTTATGGCGTTGCCCGCGAAGGCTCCCTGAAACTTCAGGAAATGAGCCTCAGCCAGACAGAAGCGCATCATCCGCTGGAATACCGTCACGGCCCGATCAGCCTGATTGATGACAGCTCTCTCGTCGTCTTCCTGTACCACCCGGACACGCTGGGAGAAGAGAGCATTCTTGCCAAGGATCTGATGGGCAAGGGCGCACGCGTTCTAGGCATTGGTGGCCCCGGCACCGTCTCTCTTTCCGTTAAGGAAGACGCAGATGTTCGCCCGCTGGTCGTTCTGCCAGTGCTTCAGCTTTTCGGCGAATATGTCGCGCGCTCGAAGGGATTGGATACTCTGGCCCCTCGTCATCTGACCAAAGTTGTGACGATCGCCTGATTCATGAGCCTTTCTCCGTTCCTGAACCTCGTTCGCCAGACGCACGATCCAGACGTTCCGAAAGCCCAACGTCAAGGATTGACTTCTGTCTGTTCCGCACACCCATTGGTGCTGGAGGCGGCGCTTCAACGCGCTGCCCGGACCAAGAGGCATGTTCTGATCGAGGCGACCTGCAATCAGGTCAATCAGGATGGGGGTTATACCGGCATGACCCCGGCAGATTTCCGGGATCTTGTGCTTGGAATTGCCGCTAAGGTCGGCTGCCCGGCGCATCTTGTTCTACTGGGTGGCGACCATCTTGGCCCCAATCCATGGAAAGCCCTGCCTCCACAGGAGGCCATGGACAAGGCCCTGACCATGATCGAAGCCTTTGCGAAAGCGGGCTTCGTCAAACTGCATCTCGATGCCAGCATGGGCTGCGCGGGCGAACCGGTTGCGCTTTCCGATGAAACCGTTGCCGAACGCGCCTGCGCCCTTGCACAGCGCGCCGAAAGCGCGGCTCCCGGTCAGGCCGTCTATATCATTGGAACGGAAGTCCCTGTTCCAGGTGGTACGGCTGAGGCTCTGGATCATCTGGAGCCAACCTCTCCGGACTCTGCCACCGCCACACTTCAGGTTCATGAAACACTGTTCCGCAGCACGCTGGGCGACGACGTCTGGAGCCGTGTGATCGGGCTTGTCGTTCAGCCGGGCGTGGAATTCGGTGTGGAAGATGTCGTGATTTACGACCGGCCGCGCGCGCAGTCCCTCTCGGCCACGCTAAACCAGATGCCGGGCCAGATCTTCGAAGCCCATTCGACCGATTATCAGCCCCTCCCCGCCCTGCGCGCACTTGTGGAAGATGGCTTCCTGCTCCTGAAAGTCGGACCGGGCCTGACCTTTGCCCTGCGTGAAGCCCTGTATGGGCTGGACGGCATCCGCTCCGTCCTTCTGCCACAGCAGGAAAGCCTGCGGGCGCTTATGGAACGGATCATGACCCAGCAGCCTGCGCAGTGGCATGGCCATTACGAAGGCACAGAGAGCAAGCTCGCCATTCTCCGTCACTATGCTTACAGCGACCGTATCCGCTATTACTGGCCTCAACCTGATGCGGAAGCCGCCGTTGAAACGCTTCTGCGCCAGCTTGAGGAAACAGGGCTGCCAGACCCGCTTCTGAGCCAGTTCCTGCCGGTGCAGTACGAAAAAATCCGCGACGGGCTGCTTCCACGGCAACCGCGCGCCATAATTCTTTCCGCAATCGACACAGTTCTTGGCCTGTACGATCAGGCCTGTGGAGCAGAAGTGACATGAACCGTTCCCCGGACAGCCTGACTGGCTCATACGGCCTTGGTCCACTTGGTGTTGCCGCCGCCATCTTCTTCATGATGGGTTTTGTGACCTGGCTGAACGGGCCGCTGATCTCGTTTGTCCGGGTTGCGTTCTCACTAGGAGACGTCAGCGCTTTTCTGGTGCCTCTGGTCTTCTACCTGTCGTATTTTTTGTTCTCCATTCCCGCATCGTTTGTCGCCCGTTCACTGGGTCTGCGTCGCGGTCTGTCCGGAGCACTGGTTTTGTGTGCGGCAGGCGTAGCCCTCTTCGGGCAATTCGTCTCCATGCGCATTTATGGCGGCGCACTGGCTGGGCTTCTGGTGCTGGGTTCAGGGCTTGCACTGATGCAGGTCGTTATCAACCCATTGGTCAGCCTGCTTGGTCCTTCGGAGCGCGCCGCCCAGCGTATTGCCATCATGGGTGTCTGCAATAAATTTGCCGGCATTCTGGCGCCTATCGTCCTGGCCACAGTCGTCATGGGCGATATCGGGAATGTCGCTGAGAAAGCGCAGCTTGCTGCAACACCAGAAGCACGGGACGCCATTCTAAACAGCTTCGTCCATGCCATTTATGCGCCCTATATGAGCATGGCTGTCGTTCTTCTGGTTGCTGCAGTGGGCGTGATCTTTTTTCCTCTGCCGGAACTCCAAGCCCCGCCGCTCCCAAGCGTGAGCGGAAGTACAGATAAGATTTTCCGGCCGCATCTTGTCTTCGGCATTGCGGCTATGTTCATCTATGTCGGCATCGAAGTCATGGCGGGCGATGCCATCGGCACATATGGGCAGGGCTTTGGCCTTCCCCTAAGCGAGACCAAGTTCTTCACCTCCCTGACTCTTGCTGGAATGCTGGCGGGTTATGTCGCGGGGTTCGTGGTTGTTCCACGCATCATCACGCAGGAGCGCTTTCTTGAGTTCTCCTGCATTGGCGGCTGCATCCTGACCATTGCGGCCTTCCTGACGCATGGTTACGCCTCCGTACTTTGCGTCGCTTTGCTGGGCGCCACAAACGCCATGATCATGCCGACAATCTTCCCGATTGCCATTCGAGGCGCTGGCCCTTGGACCCCACTGGCTTCCGCACTGATTGTCATGGCGTATAGCGGTGGCGCAATCATTCCGCAGGTCTATGTCCTGCTAAAGCCTTATGTCGGGTTTCAGGCCATGTTCGCCCTCCTCGTTCTGCCATCCTATCTCGCAGTTCTTTTCTACGCTCGCCGCTACGGACAGACGGGCCTTCTCCCACTGGACCAGAAACAATGACGTCTCATCTCGATGGAAATCTCGTACTCCGGGACCGGATCGTCCCCGGTCGCGTGACCTTCGGCACCCATATCCACGATCTTGAGCCGCTGAAAAACGCTGGCAACCGTTACATTCTTCCAGGCTTCATTGATGGACATGTTCACGGTGGCGGTGGAGCCGACACCATGGACGGTGTGGAAGCCATTGAAACACTGTCCCGGTTCCACATGTGTCACGGCACTACGACCATTCTCCCGACAACCATTACGGCACCCTGGAATGACGTAATGAATGCCCTGAGAGCCGTCGCGGAAGTCTGTGAACGCGGGGTGGAAAACGGTCCGCGCATTCATGGAGCCCATTTGGAAGGGCCGTTTGTGAGTCCCCACAAGCTGGGTGCGCAGCCTCCCTTTGCCATTCCGCCCTCCCCTGACCGGGTTCAGGAAGCTGTCGAAACCGGGTGTGTCCGCGTGGTCACGCTTGCTCCCGAACTGGACCATGCAGAAAGTGCCATGCGCAGTTTTGCAGCGGCTGGCGTAAGGGTCAGTCTTGGCCATACCACCACAGATCATGAAGGCGCCGAACGCGCCATCTGCCTCGTCTGTGGAGCTGGGGGCACCGTCGGTGCGACCCATCTTTTCAACGCCATGTCTGCGATTGAGGGCCGCAAGCCCGGCCCTGTAACGGCACTTATGTGCAGCGACACCGCATATGCCGAGATGATCTTCGATACCTACCACGTGCACCCCGCCAGCTTTCGTCTGGCCTCACGCGTTATGGGGGACCGCCTCCTGTTCGTAACAGATGCCATGCGGGGAACAGGTGAACCGGAAGGCCCCAGCAGTCTGGGTGGACAGGACGTCCTGATCCAGGATGGCGTTGTCCGCCTTCCCGGCGGCTCTCTGGCAGGAAGTGTCCTGACCCTTGACCAGGCTGTGCGCAACGCCGTGCAGGCCGGGAAATCACTTCCGGAGGCTGCACGGCTCGTCAGCACCAATGCAGCTGCATATCTTGGCCTTCATGATCGGGGCACAATCACTCCCGACCTTCTGGCCGATTTCACCGTTCTGGATGACACGCTGCAAATCGCGGAGGTCTGGGTTGGTGGGCAAAGAACTTTTTGAGGCTGCCTAATTGAGCAGACGTCTCTTCAGATATCCGCGGGTGGTGCCAGCCGATAAACGCCTGCCTGCCAAGGCCTAAGCTCAGGTAGCACATCCGCTGCCTGAGCTGATGCGCTGTCGATCAGAACCTCAGATATTTTCAGACCATGCGGCAGAATATAGTGTTCCTTTTCCCCACACATATTGATCAGAACAAGAAACTGCTCGTCCTCTAGCGTACGCGTAAATGCAATGACCGAAGGATGGTCTGGATCAACATCTTCAAATGTACCGTAAATCAGCGCCTGATGCGTAGCGCGAAGCTCAATCAAGCGGCGGTAGTAGTTCAGAATGGACCCGGGGTCAGCTTCCTGCTGGGCCACATTGATGTCCGTATGATTTGGATTGATCCGAAACCACGGCACACCAGTCGTAAACCCGGCACGCGACGTTCCATCCCATTGCATGGGTGTTCGTGCATTATCCCGACTGATCTTTGAGAGGCTGGACAAGACCTCTTTTGCGGACATTTTTCCAATACCGACAGTATTGTCCCAGATGCCCCTGGCGTTGATGTCCTCGAAATCCTCGATCCCATCGAACCGGATATTCGTCATGCCAATTTCCTGCCCCTGATAGATATAGGGCGTCCCACGTCGCATCAGGAGCATTGTTGCCAGCGCCTTGGCTGACGGGCCGTGCCCTTTGGGCGAAGGATCTCCGAACCATGAGACAGATCGTGGATTATCATGGTTTTCCAGAAAGGATGTCAGCCAGCCCTCTGGGCCAGAAGATGTATCTTCCCCTCTTAAAACTGCTTTAAGATCCTTGATCGTCCAATCCTGAACCTGCCAGTCATGGCGACCAAGGCGGACAATTTCGAAGTGAAAAACCATCGTCATTTCCCCTCGGCTTTCCTCTACAAAAGCCGGGGTCTCATCGAAGGGCACACCAAAAGCTTCCCCAACTGTCAGAAGGTCCCGGTCTGCGAAAACCTCCCGATGCATGTCCTGTAGATAATCATGCACTTTGGGGCCGGTGACATACACATGCTCAAGGCTCTCCATCTCAGCCAGCGTCAGGTCTCTGAGATCAGGTAGCTTGGACAGAAAGCAGATCGCATCCAGCCGGAAGCCTGCGACGCCCCGGCCCAGCCAGAAACGCATCATCTCGTACATTTCTTTCCGGACTGCCGGATTTTCCCAGTTCAGATCAGGCTGTTCACAAGCAAAATAGTGCAGATAATACTGCCCTGTTGTCTCATCTTTCTGCCATGCGCTTCCACCAAAGATGGACAGATAATTATTGGGCGGTCCGCCATCCCGGCCATCCCTCCAGATATAGAAATCGCGATAGGGGTTTTCCCTGCTGGCACGGCTTTGGCGAAACCAGGCATGTTGATCACTCGTGTGGTTAGCCACGATATCCACAATGAGTTTCATCCCACGGGCATTTAAGCCTTCTACCAGCCGGTCAAAGTCTTCCATAGTCCCCTGAAGGGGATCGACTTTGCGGTAATCCCGGATGTCATACCCGTTATCAACATTCGGGCTGTCATAATGCGGGGCCAGCCAGATCACCTGTACACCCAGAGATTGCAGGTAATCTAACCGACTGATGAGGCCCGGAAGATCACCAATTCCGTCTCCATCGCTGTCACAGAATGAACGTGTGTAAACCTGATAAACCACAGCTTCCTTCCACCAGCGCCTCCTGTCAGGCGTATTGGCTTCACTTGCGCGAAGGGCAGTCAGGAAGGGAGCACTGGAATTGCTGGAGGATGGCTGTGACATCGGGTCTATCTCCTCACGGATACAGGCCTGCAACGAGCCACACGCAAAAAGCGTTTCAATCTTTAGCGCACAAGTTAGCGAGACTGCTTTATAGATCAGCGGCTTGACAGATGCGCCCTGAGCCAGTCTGTCTCTGTGTCATGCCGGTGAGCCTCAATAAGCATTACCGCCGCTTTTTATATCGTATTCCAGGAGCTGTTGACCCTGATGTCATCGATCCAGACATCCACCCTGCTGAATGACCTTCCTGCTTCCGAGCGGAATTATATGCAGGACTATCTTAACCAGTCGGCAGAAACGATGGTGGCGTTCTCAAAGGACGACTCCTGCTCCGAGATGATGGCAGGAATTGCTCTGACCATCATGTCAGCCCTGCAGGATGACCGAAAGCTTCTGGTTGCAGGCAATGGTGGAAGCGCCGCCGATGCCCAGCACATTGCCGGTGAATTCACGGCACGCCTGATGTATGACCGCCGACCGCTAGCCGCTATTGCGCTGACAACGGATACATCCAGCTTAACCGCCATTGGGAACGACTACGGCTTCGATCACGTCTTTTCCCGGCAGGTTCTCGCTCTGGGGCGCAAGGGGGATGTTTTCCTCGGCATCACAACATCTGGACGTTCGCCGAATATCATAGAGGCGCTCAAGGCTGCCCGCGCACAGGGTGTTATAACCGTCGTCTTTACTGGCCAGACATCCGTGGACATTCCCGAAGCGGACTTCGTGCTCCGCGTTCCTTCCGCATGGACCCCCCTGATCCAGCAGATGCATATCACCGCCGCACATATTGTTTGCGCCTTGGTTGAACGGGCACTGTGCCCACAGTCCGCCGATCAGGAACAGCACTGAGCACAAGCCAGCAGCCAGATTTCAGTCTCTGCCTGCTGGCTCAAAATTTTGAACGGTCAGGACCGTACACGCCAACGCCAGTCGTTCAGAACTTCCTCAAGGGTGTTTTTCCAGGAAATCTGAGCTGTCCATCCCAGAATGCGTTGGGCTTCAGAAGGGTCCCCCACCATATTCTGCAATCCTGACGGCGTCGGATGAGTAGAATCCAAACGGACTTCTGGGTGCACTCCCGCCATTTCCAGCAGATCATTTAGCATGGACTGTACGGTTCGGGTCTCACCACTACAGATGTTCAAAATCATGCCATCCGCAGGAGCATCCTCTAACGTCAGGGCATCGATATAGGCGTCACACGCATCCCGGACGTTTGTAATGTCGTATCCGACATCCGGGTGGTTGATCGTAATACTAGTCTGCTGATGCGCCTCAACCCGAGCGACCTGAGAGGCCAGAAAGGGTAGAATGGCATTCACATCCTGGCTGCTTCCAGCCTGCGTAAACGGCCGCATCCTTACAGCATGCAGGCCTTCTTTCGCCATCATTCCTACAGCCATGTCCGCGGCCGCCTTGCTGGCAGCATAGGAATTCAACGGCGCTACGGTCGCTGCTTCGTTCAAGGGAATGCCCTCTGCGAAAGAAGCACCGTAAATTTCAGCTGAGGAGACATGCACAAATCTGATGTGACGGGCGTGTTTTTGAAACGTCTCCGCCAGATTCATTGTACCATCAAGATTGACCTGCCAGGCGCGCCGTGTGTCCTGACTGGCTTCCAGAACCGATGACACAGCCGCAAGATGAATGCAGGCGTCAGGGCGTGTATCCTGCACAACACGCTCTACGGCCTCACGATCCAGAAGATCCAATTGCCCTTCAATCAGAACATGATCGGGCATCCGGTCTTTAAGGCGTGTTTTGAGATGGGTCCCGACAAACCCAAGACCGCCCGTCAGAAGAATTCGCATCGCCTGCACTCACACTGGCCGCCCTGAGGGACCACGGGAATTAGACAACGTGAGAAGCGAATTTTCCGAAACGGGCGGCATTGATCATTCTCCCATGCTGACGGATCTGAGGACCGAACAAAGGTACGGCCGTTCCGCCATCCCTTCGTTCTCGACCACATTCAGTCACGGGGCAAGAGAGCAACTCTTGTGCAGGGGTACAGGATCAGTTCCCGAGAGAACGATCAACAGAGCGGCCAGCGCGTTCGATCGGGCCCTTCGGCGGATCAACGGTGTCACGCACCTTCTCACCGAACGTCCGGTGGTGTTCGCAGGCCGTCAACGTCACGCAGGACACGGAAAGGGCCAGAAGAAGCAGTATCGATTTACGCACGTGGAGTAATCCTCCGAAAAGACGGTGAAGCCATCAGAAACGATCAGCGCCGTTTCCGGTTCCCTGCACGTAACGAATTCAGAAGATTTCGATATGACTCTTGAAGCCCATCATAACGGCATCCCGTAAGTTCACCTGCCCGTTTGGGTTATGGTAATATTGGAGATCAGGCTCGAACGTCATCGCACGGCCGATTGCGAACGTGTAGTTCAGCTCTGCAACTTCCTGATGCGTCTGCAAGCCCGTCGCCCGATAAGGCAGAGACTTGCCGGCAGCCAGAAGAATCCGTTCAGTTCTCTGCACACCTGACGCGATATGAACATACGAGACCGCCAGTCCGATCGAGTCTGACGGTCGGGCAGCCCAGAAGCCTTTCCAGGTTACTCCCAGATAGATCTGCCGGTCCCTGAGTGCAGTCCGCGGCTCGTTCAGTACAACGCCCCCCATAAGCGTGACACCGCCCTGTGGGTTAATTCTGGAGCCTTTGATGCGCTGGTCCACCATCAGCCAGGTGGACCATGAACCGCTATGGCGGGCAGCAGAATATCCGCTATCTGCATACGGGTTTCCCAACGTATCCAGAAAGTTCTCAGACCGCCCCATCGTCTCCACGGCTATGCCAAGTTTGTAATGGCCCGGATACGCCAGCTCTCCGGAAGGGCGACGGAAGATGGGCTGCCATCCGATTTCTACGGGAAAGATTTCACCAACAATATTCGAGCCATTCAGCTTGAACCCTGTTCTGTGCTGCGCGACCGAATAAATGCCCTCTTCCGCAAAATAGACACCCGTCTCGACATAAACATCCCGCCGCCAAGGCCGCCCCCTCACACGCAACGCCCAGACAGACGCCGGATAAGAGCTATAATAGGCACTGTCAGAAGCACCTTTGGGCCGACCGCAGAAGCTATTGTTCACGAAGGAGCAAAACACAGTACCGGCGGCAAAATCCGAAAGCTGGGACATACGGCCCGCTGCGATTGCCAGTCGGTTCTGGAACAGGTGCTGCTCCCCATATGCCATCACAAGATGCACGACGACGTTTCCGCCACCACCGTAGGTTTCCTGACTGTGAGCGAGCCAGTCTCCAAACATGCGGTTAGCCGTTGTGCCGTAGCGTCCTATGAAAATCACATGAGTCGCAAAGCCCTGAAGCTTCGCCAGACGGTTCCAATCCGTGACAATATTCAGAGCATACTGTCCGGCATTAGACGCGCCCTGCTTGTAACCATACCCTTTGGTCGGAGCCGTCACGGCGCCCATCATCTCGTTCATATTGTCGAACTGGGCAATCGTTCCATGGCGCCTCAACCAACCATGAGCATCATTCACAAAAGGAAAAAGCGAAGGCGGAGCAGACAGATTTCCAGCAAGGTCTTCATAGGCCGACGCTTTGGGCAAAAGCTCCGCAGCCCCTGCTGACAACGGTGCAGCCTCTGTTTCCCCACTGGCCTGATCTGACGCAGTACGTCCTTCGGTCGAAGACGTTTCAGACGCCGGCTCGGCAGCCATGGCGCCACCGGCCGAGGACAGCACACATACGGAAACAGCAACACGCATCATACGCCGCACAACGGCCATGCAGCTTTCTTCCGTATCGCTTTTTACGTGATCGCTTATCGAACTATCACCGCTCAAAAATGAATTTTCCTTGATGTCGCTTCAACCCACCCTGTTTATGCACACGACGACATCAGCTTCCATCCTGCAAATGCTGCCCCCTGCACGGCGTGAACCCTAGACGGGGGATAATATGGATATTGTAAATTTCACAAACCGGAGAAAAGTGCGCTAAAGGGGCCGTCCAGAGGCAGAGTTAACCCGTTTTTTACGAAATATATGTTTGGGTCGTTTTGTTCATAACAAACGGAATTGCCCCACACATGCTGCTTCCATCTCGTCATGCTGTGCGTTGCCTGGGGCTATTGGGGCTGATTCCCGCCCTCTCCGCCTGTAACTCGCTGGCCCAGCTCTCCGAGGTAGGTCGCCCACCCCGCATGACGTCAATCACCGACCCCACATTGGCAGCCAGCTACCGTCCGGTCACAATGCCAATGCCGCCCCTGCGTCCCCCGCCGCAAGAAGCTTCCAGCCTGTGGCGAAGTGGCAGCCGTGCATTCTTCAAGGACCAGCGCGCCTCTCAGGTCGGAGATCTGGTCACGATCATTGTGGATATCACCGATAACGCTGCTTTCAATAACGGCACGACGGCCAATCGGGCAGCAGATGAAAAATTCGGAATCCCAAATCTGTTTGGCATCAAAGGACGGGTGATCAGCGCGGTCACAGGCGCTGACAGTCTGAACACAGCCAGCAGTAGTGATAGCAGCGCGACGGGGAAGATCATCCGGAATGAAACGGTGACACTTCGTCTGGCAGGAACCATCACTCAGGTTCTTCCAAACGGCAATTTTGTCGTGATGGGAAAACAGGAAGTCCGGGTTAACAGCGAGCTACGCGAACTCGGGGTCAGTGGCATTGTCAGACCACAGGACATTACGGCCGACAATACTGTTACTCACGACAGAATGGCAGAAGCCCGCATTTCGTACGGTGGCAGAGGAACCATTACCCAGATCCAGACGCCGCGCTACGGGCAGCAGGTCATGGACTCGGTTCTGCCTTTTTAAACACAAAAAACGCCGGGAATGACCCCGGCGTTTTCCTTGAACTTGTAGTTCTTATCCAGCTCAGTGAGCGGCAGGACGAGACAACAAGAGAGCCCAGAGCTCAGCAACATCCTTTGCAGGACCATTACCGGAAATGGACTCAAAGGTTTTGATGGCATCAGCCTTATGGCCTGCATCCATCTGAGCCATGCCAAATTCGACCTGAGCCAGATCCGGATAGTGCGGATTTTTGCCCAGGCCCGTTTTCATCAGGGCAAGACCCTGATCAGCCTGACCGTTCAGAACGAGATTATAACCCGTTGTCAGAGCAGGACCGGCAGAAGGGTCTGTGGCAGCAGAAGCAGTAGCCTGCGCAAGCTGTGCACGATCGGCAGCAGCACGCTGTGCAACAAATGCGTGGAACTTTGCATCGCCAGCAGCTGTCGGACCGTTACCCAGAGACTTGTTGGCGTAACCCTGATTGAGCAGGTTCAGCGCAAGCTGGGGAAGACCCAACTGCACAGCGCGCTCGCCCATATCCTGATAGTCAGACGGATCCTTCAGGACACCCGTCGCCAGACGCAGACGCTCAACATAGAAAACCAGCGGCGGTGCCAGATTAGGATTTGCGACCAGATCATGGATCAGCATCGCCCAGTAATCAGGCTTGGAATAATACTTTGCCAGCAGGACGTAGGCGTGCGTCTTGGCGTCCGCATCCTTCAGGTTCGTATAAGCCGTGGCAAGCATCTGAAGCTGATTTTCGGCAGGAATCTTACCTGCCTTGATCGTCTCGTCCACCTGCTCCTGAGCAGCCTTAGCCGTTCCCTTCCAGTCACCCTGAAGATAGTAGCACTGGATCAGCATGGTCTGCATGCGCGGATCGGGCCCGTGTTCATGCAGATAGCGCTCGGTCGGCGGAATGGCAGCCGCATAGTTTTTGGCGCCATAAGCCATGGTGGCCTGAGCCATCAACATTTGACCCTTGGCAGCCTTCGGCGTGCGAGAGCTGTTGATGAGCACATCATACGCCTTCGTTGCCGCAGCCACGTTACCGGACTGAGCGGCAACCGCTGCACGCATCTGGGCAATAGTATAGGATTCGTAATCCGTCTTGCCCTTGACCGCATCTGCGGCATCAACCGCAGCCATGGCTTTTTCATAGCTCTTCGCGGCAAGAGCACTCTGCGCCTGCTGAAGATCCTTGCCGACAGCTTGGCCCAGCACATCATCAGCATGGGCAGCAGGCCCAGCAACAAGAGCTGCACCAATAGCGCCAGCCAGCAGAAGGGAGCGGGCGCTCAGACGGCGGTTAAGGGACAAAGACACGAATTACTGTCCTTCCATGAACTGATCCAGACCGACGATACCCAGCTTGGTCACGCCGAGACGCTGAGCGTCAGCCATGACGTGGGCAACCGTTTTATAATCGGCAAGACGGTCAGGATGAATGTGGACTTCAGGCTGATCACCTTCAGCAGCAGCGGCCTGGAAATGGGCCTGGAGTGCTGCTTCCGAGCTGACCGGCTCGCTGTTCCACGAAATGCTGTTGTCGTAGTTGATGCTAACAGTCACCAGCTTGGGCTGTTCGGTAGACGGCGGAGGATTGCCCTGAGGCAGATCGATCGCCACCGAATGTGTCTGCAGCGGGATGGTGATGATCAGCATGATCAGCAGCACCAGCATCACGTCGATCAACGGCGTGGTGTTGATATCGACGATACCTTCGTCTTCGTGCGTGCTGTCCGATCCGACGCTCATGCCCATGACGGCGGTTCTCCAAAAGGGTGACTTGAAAGAGGTTGCCGGACCGTTTTTCTATAACGGCCCGGCAGACCTTCAGTTCGTGTGGGGCTGCTCGGTGATGAAGTCCACGTGAGCGATACCAGCTTCCTGAGCTGTAGCGACCACCTGGCCAACTGCCAGATACTTGGCAGCACCGTCACCACGGATCTGGACCTGTGGCTGAGGTTTCTGCTTAGCCACCTCTACGAGGCGGTTCAGCAGATCCTGATGCGTAGGGACCAGGGTGGTGTTCCAGAAAACCTGGCCATTCGCAGTCACTGCCAGAACAACATTGTTTGGCTTAGTCTGGGTCGGCTGATTTGCATCAACCGGCAGCTTCAGCTTCACAGTATGCGTGGCGACTGGGATGGTGATCAAAAAGATGATCAGCAGCACCAGCATGACGTCGACGAGGGGGGTGGTGTTGATTGCCGACACCACCTCGTCGTCACCGCCGCCTCCTCCGACGTTCATTCCCATAGTATCAGACCCGCTGGCTGGTGGTGATGGTGGTCGGAGCTGACATGCCGCCGTCTTCCGGAGACACGCCGTGACGGAAGCCACCGATCAGGACAGACTGGACGTCTGCAGCGAAGTTGCGAACGCGATCCATAGCGCCCTTGTTACGGCGAACGAGCAGGTTGTAACCCAGAACGGCCGGAACAGCGGTTGCAAGACCAATTGCCGTCATGATGAGGGATTCACCCACCGGACCAGCAACCTTGTCGATGGATGCCTGACCCGCAATGCCGATGGCGGTCAGAGCGTGGTAAATACCCCAAACCGTACCGAACAGACCGACGAACGGAGAGGTGGAACCCACCGTACCGAGGAACGCAAGGCCGCCCTGAAGACGCGTGTTGATGGTGTCGACGGAGCGCCCGATGGACATTTCCGTCCAGGAGTGCAGGTCGATCGCATCACGCATGGAACCTTCGTGGTGCTCTGCAGCAACGATACCGGTTTCAGCGATGTAACGGAACGGAGAAGAAGCCTTCAGGGACGCAGCGCCAGCCTGAACGGACGGCTTCGTCCAGAATTCACGGGAAGCTTCCTTGGAGGCAGCGAACACACGGCCCTGCTCCAGGAACTTCATGACCATGATGATCCAGGTACCAGCGGACATGATGACCATGATGATCAGAACGCCACGAGCGATCACGTCACCATTGGCCCACAGAGCGCCAAGACCGTACGGGTTGCCCTGCGGAGCCGGAGCTTCAGGAGCGGCCGTTGCGCTTTCACCCGGGGTGGCAGCAGCAGCAGGCGTCTGGTCAGCAGGAGCAGCTGCATCACCGGCGGCAGGTGCCGGAGCGCCAGCATCATTCGGTGCAGAAGCAGCAGGTGCAGCAGACGGGTCCGAGGACGGAGCCGGCGGCACTGCCGACGGGTCGGCCGGAGCGGCAGCCGGAGCACTCTGATCAGCCGGTGCAGGCTGAGCGAAAGCGACGGCCGGTGCGATTGCACCCGAAGCCAGGGCCAGCGTCAGAGCCATGGCGCTGGCCCGGACGGCGCGCGCCTTCGTCGGAACGTCAAGAGCAGGAAGGCGGAACAGTCTGGTCATGAACTCCATATCCTCGTTAGAGATGCCCGTTTTAGGAGCTGTCTGGGGTGCCGGCCATATGGGGACCGGCCCTTTTCCTGAACCTCTCCGAACCACCTGATCCGAAGAGGCAATCTTATTGGACTACTGGCTGACGGACACTTAGTCGCCCATCGTGAAGTCAACGTGCAGAATGTGGTGATGCTCGGTAACCGGAGCGCCGTTAACGACGGCGGGCTGGTACCGGGCTCGACGAAGGAAGTCGAGCGCACTTTCCACAAACTCGTGACCACCGGTGGAGCTGACAATCGCGCAGTTTGCCGTGTGACCGTTCGGAAGAATGTCGCAGGAAGCCGTAACTTTACCTTCACGGTTCTCTTCCTGGGCTTCCTCCGGATACTCCGGCTTGGCGCCGTTGATCGGAGACGCGCCAGCCGTGTGATCAGGCACTGCCGGAGCTGGCGGACCCTGCGGAGGAGCCGGAACAGGCTCAGGTGCAGGCGTCGGGCTCGGCGGAACCGGATGCGGCGGCTTGGCGTGTGTGACCCGCTGGATCGCCTTGGGTGGCGGCGGAACACTGATCTTCGGCGGCGGAATATACGGCGGCGGCGGCTGTTCCATCTGCGGCGGCGGCGGAGGTGGTGGTGGCGGAGGCGGCTTAGGCTGCTCCTTGATCACTTCCGTCTTGATGGGCGGCTTTTCGTGGACGAGTTTGCCCACAGCACCGCTCATGAGCGCATAGATTACCGCGCCCATAGCCAGCACGGCCACGACGATCGCGACAATATAGTCCGTCGGCTTGCGCTGCTGTGCGGCGTAGCTCTTCATGTCGAAACCTTCTTACCCCTCACTGACACCGACAATGGATCCACACCTGTACGGTGCGAGATCTCGACCTTGTGTTTGCATCGAGTTCCCTCACCTCACGGACGTGTGATTCGTCTCATGTCGTGAGAACATACCCGATATGCTGATTGGGCAGCCTTCGGGCCATGGTGTCAAGCTGATTATTGCCTGTCCCGAAACGAAAAATTCTCATCTTTCGATCGTCTGGCGCCAATATTCGCAGGAGAGCGGGCGAAAAAGTACACTTTTCCGCTTTTTTTCTGCCTTCAGAAAATCAAATTTCCAAAAACTGTAACAGAATTATAACAAGAAGGCCGGGACAGCGTATTAATTACGCCGCCCCGGCCTTCCAGTTTCGTTTTAATGCGCCAAAGTACTCTTACTGAGCAGAGGCGCTGGCTTCCGATCGTGTTGCCCCAACGCGCTGCGCCAGAGAAGCCGACATGAAGTCGTCCAGGGCGCCGTCCAGAACAGCGTCCGGATTTCCCTTTTCCACGCCTGTCCGCAGATCCTTGACCAACTGATAGGGTGCCAGGACGTAAGAGCGGATCTGATGACCCCATCCGATATCCGTCTTGGCAGCTTCCGTCTGGGCTGCAGCAGCTTCGCGCTTCTGCAGTTCCGCTTCGTACATCCGGGCCTTCAGCATTTCCATCGCCTTGGCGCGGTTCCGGTGCTGAGAGCGGTCCGTCTGGCAGGCGACAACGATGCCTGTCGGGATATGGGTAATACGAATGGCCGAATCGGTCTTGTTAACGTGCTGACCGCCTGCGCCTGAAGCACGGAAAGTATCCACACGCAGATCCGAATCGTTGATCTCCACTTCAATGGAATCATCGACCACCGGATACACCCAGACAGACGCGAAGGACGTTTGACGACGGGCAGCAGCATCGAAGGGCGAGATGCGGACGAGACGATGCACGCCAGCTTCCGTTTTCATCCAGCCATAAGCGTTGAGGCCACTGATCTGAATGGTGGCAGACTTGATGCCCGCCTGCTCACCTTCACTGCTTTCAATGAAGGTCACCTTGTAGCCGTGCTGTTCTGCCCAACGGGTGTACATGCGCAGGATCATCTCGGCCCAATCCTGGGCTTCCGTTCCACCTGCACCGGCATTCACTTCGACGTAGCAGTCATTGCTGTCAGCTTCGCCGGACAACAGGCTTTCGATTTCGCGCTTGTGCACGTCGGCTGCCAGCCCACGCAACGTCGCGATGGCCTCCTGCACCAGATCCGTGTCGTTCTCCATTTCTGCGAGCTCGACAAGTTCCAGCGTGCCTTCAACGTCTTGTTCGATCTGTTCAACGCCCTCAATCTGATTGGCGAGCATGGTTCGCTCGCGCATCAGCTTCTGGGCAGCGTCAGAATCATTCCAAAGGTCTGGGTCTTCCGCGCGGTGGTTCAGTTCCGCGAGGCGTGTTGTGGCGACATCCCAGTTAAAGATGCCTCCTCAGCAGTGCCACCGACTGCTTGATCTGTTCGGAGAGGGCTTCGGTCTCAGCCGACATTATAAATACTCCACTTATATATAAGGTGGTTTGGCTGCCCTCAGTACAGGCCGCCTACACCAATGTCACCATCCGATGCAGCAGGTTTCTGGGCCTGAGGCTTGGCATTCGGGGAAGACCCAACACTCGGCGCGCTGGTGTCTGTCATATCGCTCTCGGAATCCGAAATAACGGCATCCGCACCGGTATCTGCCGCTGTCAGGGCTTCCGTACCAGCACCGAAGCCATGCAGAGCCACCGACGCACCCGGAACCTGATCAGCCTTGAAGCCGTCAGTCGCAGTGATACGGCCGGTGTTGTAGGACGCCAGCGTGATATCGGCCGGAACACGGAAATCCAGCTTCGGCCGGTTGGCGAGCGCCACCTTCATGATCTTGTTCCAGATCGGGCCGGCAATACGGGCACCATCAGCATTCCGTCCGAGCGTTTGTGGCGTATCGAAACCGACCCAGACGATCGTGACGATATCCGGCGAAAAGCCAGCAAACCAGGCATCATGGAAATCCTGACTGGTGCCGGTCTTCCCCGCGATGGGACGGTCAATCCCAGCCCCCGCCATGCGACCTGTGCCGTTCGCAATGACGTCTTTCAGCATGGCTACGATCTGATAGGAGCTGGCTTCACTGGCGAGCACGGGACGGCTGTCTGTAATGGAGGGAACCGAAATGCTCCCGGCAACGGGAGCTGCTGGCGGCGCAGGTGTTGCACCAACTTCAGGCGTGACCGGAGCAATCGTGGGGGATGAAGGATCGGCCGCCGGTGGAGCTGGGGGAGCCTGCAACGTTGTTCCCAACGCCAGACCTGGCGCACGCCAGATGATATTGCCCAGACGATCCTGAACGTCATCCACCAGTGTCGGCGACACTACATGACCGCCGTTTGCAATGGTTGCGTAGGCTGCTGTTTCCTTGAGGACCGTTGTCTCGACGGCACCAAGAGCAGCAGGCAACACATGCGGCATTTCATCCACCAGCCCCGCCTTGATGGCAGTATCTGCAACAGCCTTCATGCCCAGATGGGCGGCCACCCGGATAGTCACCAGGTTCCGGCTTTCACGCAGGGCATCGTGCAGAGTGGTCGGGCCCCAATTGTCGTGTTCGTAGTTCTTGGGATGCCAGTCGCCATATGAGACAGGGGAGTCATCAAACTTCTCGGACGGAGAAATACCCTGCTCCATGGCCGCAAGATACACAAACGGCTTGAAGGAAGAGCCCGGCTGACGCAGAGCCTGCGTTGCGCGGTTGAACTGACTTTCGTGGAACGACCATCCACCAACCATCGCCAGAACACGGCCTGTATGGACATCCATCGTCACGACAGCGCCTTCAACCTGCGGAATCTGACGCAGGGCAACGGAGCCACTTTCCTGCGGTTCAATCATGATGACATCCCCAGCACGAAGCGGGTGCATCCGACGTGCCCACGCGATGTCTGTTGCCAGAAGAGGACCAGTCTTCGCTTGGCCTTCCTCATTCCAGCCAACATGAGTTCCGCCAGGAAGAATGACGCCCAGACGCCACTCCCTTAGCATTCCGGCTGGACCGGAGACCTTATCGAGATTTTCTTCCCAACCTTCTGCGTCAATGCCATCAAGATGGATGACCGGACCACGCCAACCGCCGCGGCTTCGATCGTAATCCATCAGACCTTCATGCAGCAGCTTCGTCGCTGATACCTGAAGGGGCTGATCCAGACTGGTATGAACTTCAAGGCCGCCTTGAAGAGCGCGATCCTGACCATACAAGCTGATGAGCTGACGCCGGACCTCGGCCCCAAACCATTCTGAATCCGGCAAAGGTCCAAACCGCTGCTTCTTCTGCGGGACCAGTGGCTCCTTCTTGTCTTCCTGAGCCTGCTCGCGGGAAATGACACCGTTATCGGCCATCAGATCCAGAACAAGATTCCGGCGCATCAAGGCTGCGTCAGGATGAAGGAACGGATTGTAGTGTGTCGGTGACTTCGGAAGGGCCGCCAGTGACGCGGCTTCTGCATCATTCAGCTGGTCGAGAGGCTTGTTGAAATAGGTCTGGGCCGCGGCGGCGACACCAAAAGAGCCGTTCCCCAGATCCGCCCAGTTCAGATAGATCTCAAGAATCTTATCCTTGGAAAGCACCTGCTCCATTTTTACGGCAAGCAGGGCTTCCTTGATTTTACGATCAAGTGTGCGGGCATTGCTGTTAAGCAGCATCCCACGCGCAACCTGCTGCGTAATGGTGGACGCACCGACAGCACGGCGCCCATGGCGGGCAAAAACGTCCGTTACGCCTGCCCGGGCAATGGCCATTACATCCACACCACCATGGGTGTAGAAATTGTGATCTTCCGTTGCGAGGAAGGCGCGCTTTACCCGATCCGGAATCGCTTCCAGCGGAACGAAAATACGTCGCTCATTGGCAAGCTGAGCCATCAGGCGATCATCAGACGCATAGATGCGACTGACGGTCGGGGGCTGATAGGCCCTCAGGCTGTCCACACTTGGCAGATCAGCCACGAGTTTGGCGTAGGTGGTCCAACCCAAGATACCCGCACCCGCAACACCGACCAGCCCGACACCGGCGACGATGGCAAGAGACTGACGGAAACGGCGGAAACGGGGCCCGCGGGGCACACTGGCCCTGGGGTCCTGCGGATTACGGGAGCGAATGGAACGGCGCGTCATACAAACTGCATAGCACTGAAACGAGCCGTTCGTCGCCCCCACTGAAAAGGGTCATTTTGTGACAGTTTACGGCGGCTCGTGATCGTTATGATCCGGCAGCGGATTTCTTCCACACCTCTTCACCCTGTCGATTCAGAGTAGCAAACTCTTCATCGTTGAGATTCAAGGATGCTGCCCGAACATTAGAGGCCAGATGGGCTCTGCTTCCGGTCCCCGGAATGGGCAACATGACCGGTGATCTTTTCAGGAGCCACGCCAGAGCAATCTGCCCTGCATCTGCATGATGCCTATGCGCGATCTTGTTCATGTCCGTACCGGGCTTGGCCAGTTCTCCGGCAGCCAGAGGCGCCCAGGGAATGAAACCGATGTTTTCCTTGGTACAGAAATCCAGAACATCTTCGGACTTACGGTCCACAAGATTGAAGCGGTTCTGAACCGTCGAGACCGGGAAGTATTTCTGCGCGAGCTTGATGTCCTTCACGCTCACTTCCGACAGACCCACGTGCCGGATCAGGCCTTCTTCGCGGAATTTGGCAATTGCCTCGAACTGCTTTTCTGCCGGGCAGTCTGGTCCAATCCGATGCAGCTGCCAGAGATCAATGTGCTCCACGCCCAGCCGTCGCATGGACATCAACACGCACTGCCTCAGATAGTCCGGATTTCCGACTGGCTTCCAGATATCTGGACCATGCCGTGTCAGGCCGCCCTTCGTCGCAATGACCATCTTTTTGTAAGGATAAAGCACTTCACGGATCAGGTTTTCCGAGACGAACGGACCGTAGGAATCCGCTGTATCAATAAAATCCACCCCGAACTTCGGGAGGCTTTCAAGGGTCTGGACCACTTCTTCATGGTCTGGAGGTTCATCCCAAATGCCCTTGCCGGTAATGCGCATCGCGCCAAACCCGAGGCGGTGGACCTTAAGATCACCACCAATGAGGAATGTACCGGATTTCTTTGCGTCAATCGTAGCCATGGACTCTTTCCTTTCCGATGGACGCAGGATTCAACAGCGCAAAGGCGGAAGGGTTGCAGTCACTATCCCAGCAGGCGCCCGACCATCCGGGCCGTATAATCCACGACGGGTACAATTCGCCCGTAATTCAGGCGCGTTGGCCCGATGACGCCAATGGCGCCCACGATTTTCTGGGCCTCATTGCGGGCTGGCGCGACGATCATGGACACGCCCGACATTCCAAACATTCCGCTCTCACTGCCGATATAGATTCGCACACCTTCCGAAGCGTCCGCCAGTTGCAGGAGCTGAAGCATGGTCTCCTGCGTTTCGAGGTGATCGAACAACATACGGATCGTGGTCAGGCGTTCGATCTCGGTGATATCCGCCAGCAGCTTGCCCTGCCCCCGAACGAACAGCGTTCCGCCATCAGCGTCCCATGTGGCCAGACCACTTTCGATGACGCTGGCCGTCAGAGCGTCAAGTTCATGGCGGTTGACGTCCATTTCCTTGCTGACACGCTCTTTCAGAGTGCCAAGTGTCAGATCCCCTAGGTGGGCGTTAAGATAGTTACCAGCCTCGACAAGGGCAGAATGCGGCAGTCCTGCCGGGGTTTCGATGATGCGATTTTCCACCTGGCCGTCTGAACTGACGAGCACCACAAGAACACGTCCCGGACCGAGCGCAACAAACTCAATATGTTTGAGCGTCGCGTCAGATTTGGGGGCCAGCACCAAACCTGCTGCGGATGACAGACCCGACAGCATGGACGATGCTTCCGCCAGGGTCTCCTGATAGGACCGGCCATGAATTTCCAGCCGGCTGTCGATACTGGCTCGATCTTCGTCAGTCAGGGCGCCGAATTGAAGAAGACCTTCCACGAAGAGTTTAACGCCTTTCTCGGTCGGCAGACGCCCTGCGGACACATGAGGGCTGAACAACAGCCCGGCCCGGCCAAGATCTGCCATGACGTTGCGGATCGTCGCGGGAGACAGAGACAGATTCAAGCGCTGCGCCAGAGTGCGACTGCCGATTGGCTCCCCTGTTTCAACGTATTCCTCAACGATTTCCCGCAGGATCGCAGCTTCCCGTTCTCCCAATCCGGAAGCAAAGGAGTTCGGCATGCGGAAGAAGGATGGGTCAGGTCTGATCATGGTAAAACTGTATGTCGGGGCTGGAAGGCTTCTCGTCAAACGCGGTAGAGGCAGGGCTCGGTTCTGAGAGAGGATTTTTTCGCATGACAAAGCGCCCATCCGGACGCGCCTGTGACGAAGGTCGCGCCATTTCCATTGAAACAGGCTTTGCCCGACATGCGGAAGGTTCAGCACTTATCCGGGTGGGTGGAACGGAAGTTCTGTGCACGGCGTCTCTCGAAAATCGTGTCCCGCCATTTTTGCGCAACAAGGGTCAGGGCTGGATTACGGCCGAGTATGGCATGCTTCCGCGCGCAACCCATCAGCGTGGCAACCGAGAAGCATCCAAGGGCAAGCAGTCTGGCCGGACGCAGGAAATCCAGCGCCTGATTGCAAGATCCCTGCGGGCCTGCGTGAATCTGAAGAAGCTGGGAGAACGGACCATCACGCTGGACTGTGATGTGCTGAACGCTGATGGCGGGACACGCTGCGCTTCCATTACCGGCGCCTGGGTTGCTCTCTCCATGGCTCTGAAAAAAGCCAATCTGTCCTCAGTCATGACAGCACAAATTGCGGCAGTCTCCTGCGGCCTGACCTCTGCTGGCGCCGTGCTGGACCTGGATTACGTGGAAGACAGTGCCGCTCAGGCCGACACGAACTTTGTTCTTACCGCAGAGGGTGGCATCGTCGAAATTCAGGGGACGGCGGAAACGTCCCCCTTTCAGGAAACCGAGTTTTTTGAACTGCTGCGTCTGGCCAAGCTGGGCACCGCCTCCCTCTTTAAAGCTCAGATTTCCGCACTGGAGACTTTGTAATGCGTCGCCTGTCCCGTGGGTCAAAAATTGTTCTGGCAAGCCACAATGCCGGGAAACTGCGTGAATTCTCCAGCCTGCTTGCAGAAAGCGGCATCACTGTTGTGTCTGCAGGGGAGCTGAATCTGCCAGAACCGGACGAAACGGCAGACACATTTACGGGCAATGCTGAAATCAAGGCTCTGGCGGCGGCCCGTGCATCTGGTTTGCCAGCCCTGGCGGATGATTCCGGCTTTTGCGTCTCGGCACTCGGCGGCCAGCCCGGCGTTTATTCGGCACGATGGGGCGGCCCTGCAAAAGACATGACCGTTGCCATGGAGCGTGTGCATCGCGAAATGGGTGAAACGTCAGACCACGCAGCATCGTTTGTGGCGGCGCTCTGCCTAGCATGGCCAGACGGCGAAACACATTGCGTGGTTGGGGAATGCCATGGCCAGACAGTCTGGCCTCCCCGTGGGGATCATGGCCACGGCTATGACCCGATGTTTGCACCCGAAGGCGAAAGCCTGACCTTCGCAGAAATGGGCGAGCACGAGAAAAACGCGATCAGTCACCGTGGCCGCGCGCTCACCCTTTTCCTTACTGAATGTGTGGAAGACTGAGCTCTACGTTCGGCGAACAGGAGAGCGGCGGACTCTCCTGTTCCAGGTGATAGGGCCCTTTTGAACAGACCTCCACAGACAGCATGCCCGTCTCCTTGCCCAGAACATTTTCGAGTTCCAGGTGAGCACGCCCCTCTGTCCAGCGGGCATCATCGCCTTCGCTCGACGCCCATCCCATACTTTCAGGAAATGTAAGATGTGATGTGAGACGGTGAGCCCCTCTGACGGCGTAAAGAGTGATGTCCCTGATCAGGACCCCACGCTCTTCGCTGGGGCAAGACTGACTGTGCCTGCGAGAGAGAAGCCAGAGTGATTTTATGGGGGTGGAAAGAATAAAAAGGGCATGACTTCCCTGCCAGCGGGCTGGATGGATGAGATATCCATCATCACAAGCAAGGTGAAGGCCGGGATCGTTTGTAAGGTAGTCAAAAGAGGACATGCGTTTTCCTGCCGTATGCAGTGATTTTATTGTCCATCATCGAGCACGCACTTTCCCGACCATGGACAGCTCCATGAAGCAGACTGCAGTCTCTCATCCACACTACATTCCCGCCCGCTTCATAGAAATATTATGTCATAAACAGATCTGGTAACAGTATAAAATCAGACTTCTGCAGAGAAAAACGGCTCGATAGATACTTTGTCGAAATGATATGCGTCAGGATGCACTCCCGTCAGAGCCCCTGATGCCTAACAACAGGCCCGTGACTGACGAGAATACCCCGCTGCCACACCTGATCTACCTGATCGATATCCGCGATGGTTTGGTCTGGGGCGCCACGAACGATCAGAAGATCTGCCCGCTTCCCTGTTTTCAGAACGCCACGATCTTCAAGCTCAAGCAGTTCAGCGGCATTTCCAGTCGCCAGATGAATGGCTTCAAGTGGTGTCAGACCAGCTTCCACGGTCAAGGCAAGTTCGCGATGTTCCGCAAACCCCGGCAAACGCGTCGGAGCAGCGCCTGAGTCTGTTCCAAAACCCACTTTCACACCTGCCCGATAAAGCGTCAGAAGGTTCTTCTGATTAATCGCAAGCGCGGTGTGCGAAGCCGCGACAAGCGGCTTGGAAAGTGTCTGTTTACGCCAGTCTGCATCTGAGAGCTGAGCCATCAGGGCAGGATCGATGGCGGCTGCCACGAAGGGAACGTTCAGAAGCTCCGGATGCTCTGCAAAAAGGTAATTCGCCTCGTCCAAGCCCAGAGTAGCGATGTACCAAACACCATGGGCCTTTATGGCGTCGATCAAAGCCTGATCAACCGGCTGATCCCGCACACCATGCGCGAGGATATTGGCCCCAGCATCCACGACAGCTTTGGCAATATCCAGATCATGAATATGGACCGCCACGCGCGTATTGTGCTGATGGGCTTCGTCTATGACCGCCCGGTAAATGTCAGGAGACATCTTTGGAAGCGTCTTGCCATTCGGCACACCGTTCCGGAAATCATCCACCCAGAGTTTCACGAGATCCGTATGTTCCGCGACCATACGGTCTACGTCCTGACGCGCCTCCTGCGGCGTGGTCGGACGATAAACCTGATCCGGGCCTAACCCTTTGACCATGGCCGATGGCGGTGCACCATTGGGAGCACCAATGCCCTGATCGACGCCAAACAGATCCGCACCTGGATTTTTACCCGCGTGCTGTTCCCGCCGCAGATCATCGAAGAGCGGCGATCGGTTTAGGCCAAGCGCTGTAACGGTAAGGACGCCGTAATCACTGTACTGTTTCAGAGCCGCCAGAATATTGGCTCGGGTATAGTTCTCGTTGCTGCCAGACGTTCCCTTGATGATACCGACATGGCTGTGGTCGCTGATCAGAGCGGGCAACAGGGTTTTGCCACTGAGATCGACATGTTCGGCTCCTGATGGGGCCGGATCACCAATAGAGACAATTCGCCCATCGTTAATGACGACTGTAACGTTTTCACGAACAGGGTCCCCTGTTCCGTCGATCAGACGGGCATGATCGAATGCTACAGGTTCTGCCTGCGCGGTGCAGGCCATCAACGTCGCCGGAGCGGCCAGCAAAAGCCCAGCGAAAGCAGAACGAAGTGTCATGATGGAATTTCCCCTCAGCAGCATTCAGGCTAAGGGGAAACGTTCTGTCATGCAGAAAAGACCAATACAGTCTCGCGATTGTGAAAAGACCCTTGGAACTTTTAGCCTTCGAGAGACTGAAGCTCGAACAGGCGGCGGTAAATACCGCCCTCCTGAGCTACCAACTCGGCATGAGTGCCATCTTCCTTCAACTCACCCCGACTGAAGACAAGAATCCGATCCAGCTCCATCACCGTGGAAAGACGATGGGCCACCACGATGACGGTGCGGTTCTGCATCAGGCGGCGCATTGCCTCCTGCACCAGGGATTCAGATTCTGAATCCAGACTGGATGTTGCTTCATCGAAAATAAGGATGGGTGCATCTGCAAGGAATGCCCGGGCAATCGCGACACGCTGACGCTCACCGCCCGAGAGCTTGACCCCGCGTTCACCGACCATCGTGTTGTAGCCTTCCGGCAGACGCTCAATAAAGGCTGCTGCGTTGGCCTGACGCGCTGCTTCCTTGATGTCTTCGATGGATGCCGAAGGCCGGGCATAGGCGATATTCTCAGCCAGTGTGCGGTGAAACAGCACGGGTTCCTGTGGAACAATGGCAATGTGCGACCGCAGGGAATCCTGCGTGACATGCGCGATGTCCTGACCATCAACCGTGATGCGCCCACTGTTCACATCATACAGGCGTTGCAGAAGCTTCGTGAGGGTCGTCTTTCCAGACCCACTCGGCCCCACGAGGGCCACACGTGATCCCGGCGCGATATCGATCGTGAGGTCCTGATAAAGAGGTTTGTCCTGGCCCGGATACTGGAAGGTCACGTGCTCGAAGTGAACTTCACCCTTCGTAAACCGTGCAGGCTGGGCATCTGGTGCATCCTGAATAGCTGAATCCCGGCGGAAGATGGCGATCAGCTCTTCCATCTCATTGACGGAACGCTGCACCTGACTGACCTGCTGGCCAAGATCCCGAAGGTATCCCTGCACAAGAAACATCATTGTCAGAACGTATGCGACGTCACCCGGACCGGCCTTGCCCTGCCACCACAGCATGACGGCAAGCCCAATCATGAGCATCCGCATCACGAGAGAGGCCAGCGCCTGAATATTGGCGCTATTGGTGCCGCGCAGCCATGTCCTCAGGGTACGTCCGCGCCAGCCTTCGACGATGGTGTCCAGCCGCTGCTCTTCCCGCTTTTCAGAGCCGAACGCTTTGACAACCGGATTGCAGGTGACGGAATCCGCGATCGCTGCACCCATTTTCGTGTCCCATTCATTGGATGCACGGGCACTGGGCGCAACGTAACGAAGCGTCAGGATAATTGAGAGCCAGGCAAACAGCACCACCGAAACCGCAAGGACTGATCCCATCAGGGGAGAACGGAACATGAGGACGGCCGTAGTGCCACCGAGCACCAGAACCTCTGGCCCGATCATTAGCAGCAGGGTGTCGTCCAGTGTGTCGATAGCCCACATGCCTCGGGTTAGACGGCGAACCGTCGACCCGGCAAAGGTATTGGCATGCCAGTCCGTTGAGAATCGCTGCACGCGGGCAAAGGCCTGATTGAGGACCTTGTGCATGATTGCCAGCGTCAGATGTGAAATCCCGACAAAAGACGACCGACGACCGAACAGCCCAATCAAGCCAAGCGCAATCAATCCCCCCACCATGAGGAACGCATCATTACGCAGGCTCAGAAGCTCATCGGTTTTCGGGATGGTTGGTCCGGCAGCATGTTTGGAAATATCCGAGACGAGGCGACCAGCCAGAATCGGTGTGACGACGTCTGCCAGTGTGGCGAGCGCCACACCAGAGAGTGTCCAGGCCAGCAGCGCTGGATGTGCCAGCCAGCGGCGGCAGACAAAGGACAGGACTTCTGTAAAGGAAACGTCGATTTTCCGGCCTTCCTGTTTCTGGCCGGTGAGTTGCTTAGAAGTATCGGACACGAAGAGCTCCGCCGTCTTGTCCCTCAAGGACAACGGCCTGATGGCATGAAATTTTCAGATGTTTCGCGTATCTTGCCGGACAGTCCGGATCAGACGCAACAGCCCGCGCGGAGTTTCAGCCATGACAGACGCCCCCAGACCCATGAGCAAGGCCGCGGCCAAGGCTTTCATTACCGCTCTGGCCGAAGCCAACCCAGATGCGGAAAGTGAACTGATCTTCCGCAATACGTTCGAGCTTCTGGTAAGCGTGGTTCTGTCGGCTCAGGCCACGGACAAGTCCGTCAACAAAGCGACCAAGGGGCTGTTTGAACACGCGCCCGATCCGAAAAGCATGGCGGAACTTGGGGAAGCCGGGATCGCGCAGTACATCAAGACGATCGGTTTATGGCGGGCCAAGGCGCATAACGTGGCCCTGCTGTGCGAGCAGCTTCTGGAACGACATGGCGGGGAAGTCCCCGCTGACCGCAAGTCTCTTGAGGCGCTGGCTGGTGTCGGGCGGAAGACCGCCAATGTGGTGATGAATGTTGCGTTTGGGGCCGATACCATGGCGGTTGATACGCATATTTTTCGCATCGGGAACCGGACCGGGCTGGCTCCGGGGAAAACAACCCGGCAGGTTGAGGATGGTCTGGTAGCGCGCATTCCCAAGGATATGCTGCGGCCAGCCCATCACTGGCTGATCCTGCATGGGCGTTATGTTTGTAAGGCCCGTGCGCCTGAATGCTGGCGCTGCCCGGCAACACAATGGTGTCTGTATCCGGACAAGCGTCTCACCCCGCCCCGTACAAAAGAAGCTGCCTGATTGAAACTACTCTGCCTCAGCCAAGGGCAGATTGGGCATTCCGTGTGAGCCTATGGCAGGAACCCAGGGGCGGCTCCCACGCCAGCTCCGATCCGAGATAAGTTCTGGACCGCCTCGATGGAGAAAGACCGCATAGGCGCCATTTCTCCAGACCGAAAAGCGGTCAATAAACGGAACTCCTGGGCAGGCATTACGGGCCGGGGATGCACTCACAAACAGACGAATTCCCTGACAGTCCTGCTCAGACGGCAAACGAACACCATCCAGGCTATCTTTAGCCCGCAGCAGCACCGTCTGGCCTTTGAGTGAGACACGGCAGAGACCCATCATGCAGTCAGGTGGCAGGGAGCCTGTTGGCAGAGCCAGCGCCCGTTCCCAGTCCTGAAGTGCTAGGTTTTCGAGACTGCCATGAGGACCAACCATCAGAACGCCGTCGTCCCTCAAGGCAAGCAACCCTGCATCAGCGGAAACCAGAAGGTCCGGATGAGGCGCCATCCAGATGGAGAGAATTCCCACACCAATAGGCCCTAATCCAACGAGGCGCGGCCACCTCTTCCAGAGGCACAACCAGCACAGCCCGAGAAGCAAGGCAGCAAGCCCCCAGCCTGGCATGGCTGGAACAGGTGCGTAAGCAAATGGGAACATCGCAACGGTGTGCGCGATGATCTGAATAATCCGGATGCCCCACCCCATGACGATGAGCGGAAGACCTGCGGCATGCAGTGGCATCAGGAGCAGGGACAGGAGACCTGCGGGCATGATCCAAACGGCGGCCAAAGGAACGGCCAGCATGTTGGCGAGCACGAACCACGGCTGGAAGACACCAAAATGCGCCATGCTGACCGGCAGGGTCGCTAACCCCGCAAGAAGGCTGGTGAGGGACAAGGCAACCAGATGGGACAGGATGACGCGCACTGCCCCACCTTCACCTCGAAGGCGTGCAAGCGGTTCACGCAGAACTTCATACCCGGCGATCAGCCCCATCACGGCGGCAAAAGACATCTGAAAAGAAACGTCCAGAACGGAAACCGGAGAAACAAGCAGGATAACGAGCGCAATCAGGGCAAGTGAGCGTATGGACAGTGCGCGCCGCCCTGTAACAAGAGCCAGCGTGACCAGTGCCGCCATGCCGAGCGCGCGGACGCTGGGCAGATGAGCCCCCGTCAACAGGACATATCCGATACCCGCAAAAAATCCTGAAACTGCTGCGATTTCTCGACAGGGCCAATACAGAGCCAGACGCTCGAAGGCGGTCAGCAACGCGCGAACAGAAACCGTGACGACAGCCATGACCAACCCAAGATGCAGTCCGGCGACCGCCAGAAGATGCGCCAGCCCGGAGGCAGCGAATTCCTGACGGGTGGAGGCATCAATCCCGCCCGCCTCTCCTGCGAGCAGCGTCGCGGCGATGCCGCCGGTCTGGCCGGGGAGCACGCTTTCGATGCGCGCTTCTATGGCTTCTCTCAGTCCCTCCAGGCCTGCCGTCGCGTTTGCACTGTCCACGTGCTGGAGTGTGCCCAAAGCATACCCACTCCCTGCTGAGCCAGAGAACCAGGCTTCGCGTTGCAGATCGCGGCCGCCCGGCCACGACGGAGCCGAAGGAGAGCGCAACATTGTCCTGATCTGGACGGTACTGCCCGGTAATGAGGATGCCGGATCATCATCACGGAGTTTCAAACGCAACGTACGTTTGAGAGGCGCCATTCCTGCATCGACGGGCGTATCGAACTTTGCGTGCGCCAGAACAATCCGTCTCCCGCCTTCATCGCTGCCTGGCCTGGGAGGCAGTGTCTCTAGCGCGATAACCTGCCCTGTTACGACAGAGGCTCGCGTTGGCAGAGACGGCATGGGCGGCTGTCGGCGTGTCTGCCATGAGGCGTCCAGAAAGCCGATCAAAAACCCTGAAAGTACCAGGAATAGAGACAGTAAGGTTGGACGCTTTCGCCAGAACCAGACGGCCACCGCTACGCAGCCCGAAATACCGGATGCAGGCCAAAGAGGGGGCTCGAAGCGGAGTGTCAGATACGTGAGGGCCCCCAACGCAACCGCGACAGGGAGCCAGCAGAACAGCCGCCGCCCCTGCTCTGCCAATATCCTCTCCATCAGCGACGGACGAAAGCCACCACTGACTGGCGCGTCCAGAGAGGTTTCAAACTCATCAAGCAACAGAGTATCGGCAAGAGATATCGGACGGGTCACGGGAAGAGCGTAACGGATTTTAGTCCATCACGCTCTGCCGTAATTCCTGTGCCCGTCAGTTATGAAGGTGCAGCGCGCTTCTGAGACCCGCAGCGTCCCGTTCCAGCTCAAAACCCGCGCTTCCTGGCTGGAAGAGACGAGCGCTGGCGAGCCCTCCCGTCACGACAGGGTCGAAACCGGCCGCCTCAACCAGATCCTTGACCTTGAGCACCGCCGCCGTGTCATCACCCGCGATTGGTACGGCGAGACGTGGGTCTGGCCGGTGTGCTTCAGCACGCAGGCTGGTCATGTCGATGGAATTAAAAACCCGTACGACATGCGCAGAGGGAAAATATCGCTGCGTGGTGATGCCTGCACCATCTCTGAGAGCAACATCAGCAATCCATCCGTCGCGACCCACATAGGGATTGGCAGGGTCAATTATGACCTTGTCGGTCAATGTCCGGTTCAGATCGCGCCCGAGAGCAGGTATCGCGCCATACGGCACGGCAAGCACCACGACTTTGCCGAAAGCAGCAGCCTGAAGGGGCGTGCCGGCAGACGCCAGTGGCCCGAGCGTCTGCGCCAGAGCTTGGGCGTCCGCAATATTACGGGCGGAAAGCATGACACAGTAACCCGCCTGTACCCACAGGGCTGCCAGCGTTCTGCCAACCTGCCCGGAACCAATAATACCGATTCTTGGGAGTTCACGCTTCGATTCGGCCATTGCTGCGCTGCCAACGGCAGCCAGTCCGGCAACAGCGGCAAGGAAAGGGCGTCTGCGGAGAGGAAAATTCTTCATGAAGGGTGCCATTCTCGGGACAGAGAACCGCCCTTACCCTGGACGGGGTCGATCGAAGGGAAAGTCAGCGCGTTGATCCGAGCCAGTTGCTCCGCAGACGGCGCGCTCCGCAGAATGTCGAAAGACTGGCTCGGCGGATAAGCCCCGATGACTGTGAAATCGTCTGTAGAGCCCACGTTACAGTGACCGGTTCCTGCCGGGAGCAGTGCAACATCGCCACCGCGAACTTCGACTTCCCGCCCTTCAGGGCCACCAAGAATCAATCGGGCAGAACCGTTAGAGAACCCCAGAACCTCATGGCCCAGACTGTGATAGTGATGGAAGGAATAAACCCCGTTCCGCCACCGCGCAGGCCACCCGTTCTGACCGAACAGGTGTTCATAGACATCTTCACGGCCCACGCCGCTCTCGAGCACATTCCGATAGAGAATGACGGGTAGATGCTGGTTGTTGGGCACCCATCCATTGGAGCGGAGCATGAAGGTCTCAACCCGTGCGGAAGACGCAGCGGCCTTCCGGATGCGGCCACTCCCCAGAGTCAGCCCGACCCCCGTCAGCATGGCGTTGAAATCTCGCCTGTCCATGTTCACCCCCAGTGGAAATACTGAAGACAGGATAGGGAACGCATCGTTGGTGCAGGAAATCACACACGCTTGAAAAACCGGGTTTTTCTTCATGTAACGGCCTTGTGACACTTAAAGGCAACACATTGCAAAAGAGTGACACACTTTATGGTCGAACGATGCGGATGGCCCGTGCCGCATGACCATGATATGAGAGCCGCATGACCATCCGTACGCGCTTTGCACCCTCCCCTACGGGCCTGCTGCATGTTGGTAATGCCAGGGCTGCTCTGTTCAATTTCCTCTTCGCACGCCATCACGGTGGCGAATTCCTGTTGCGGATTGAGGACACTGACAAGGAACGTTCCACGCAACGTGCTGTGGACGTCATCTTTGACGGCCTTGCCTGGATGGGAATTACGGCCGATGCCGAACCCGTTTTCCAGTCAGCCCGTCAGGACCGCCATACGGAAGTCGCTCTTGAGCTTCTGGCCAAAGGCGAAGCCTACAAGTGCTATTGCACGCCAGAAGAACTGACGGCCATGCGCGAGAAGGCCATGGCCGAGAAGCGTCCGCCCCGTTATGACGGCACCTGGCGTGACCGTGATCCGTCCGAAGCGCCGGAAGGTGCGCCTTATGTGATTCGCCTGAAGGCACCACGTGAGGGCGAGACCGTCATCAAGGATCTGGTGCAGGGCGAAGTCCGCGTTGCGAACGTGGAAATGGATGATCTGATCATCCTGCGTTCCGACGGCACGCCGACCTACCTGCACGCCGTGGTCTGTGATGACCATGACATGGAGATCACCCATGTCATGCGCGGTGATGACCATCTGACGAACACCTTCCGTCAAGCCATGATCTATCGCGCAATGGGCTGGGATCTGCCTCACTTCGCTCACCTGCCGCTCATTCACGGTCCGGATGGCGCCAAGCTGTCCAAGCGTCACGGCGCGCAGTCCGTCGTAGATTTCCGCGAGGAAGGGTATCTGCCGGAAGCCCTGTGCAACTACCTGCTCCGTCTGGGCTGGGGTCATGGTGATGCTGAGGTTCTGTCCCGTGAAGAGCAGATCAAGCTGTTCGATCTGGATGGCGTCGGTCGTTCCCCGTCCCGTATGGATTATGTGAAGCTGGCACACCTCAATGGTGTCTGGATGCGTCAGGCTGACGATGAGCGTCTCACAAACGATGTTCTGGAGCGTCTGCAAGGTCGTGAAGGCGTTGTTGCTGATGACCGCACGCGTGCCCGTGTTCTGGCCATGATGTCCGGCCTTAAGGAACGCGCCAAGACGCTGGTCGAACTGACGGAGAACGCAGCCTTCGCAGGCTTCACACTTCCGCTGACCTTTACGCCCAAGGCTGAGAAGCTGCTGGACGAGAACGGTCGCAAGGTTCTTGAAGGCGTCGGGCATGATCTGGCAGCTCTGCCGGATTTCACAGCGGAAGCCATCGATGGTGCCCTTCGCGCTTATGCCGAGAAGAACGAGTTGAAGCTTGGGTCCGTAGCTCAGCCGCTCCGGGCAGCAATGACAGGATCCACCACCTCCCCAGGCATTGACCTGACGCTGGCGGCTCTTGGCCGTGACGAGGTTCTGGCCCGCATTGCGAGTGTGCTCAGTGCCTGAGCGGCCATCCGTCCCCCGGCATCTGCTGGGAATCGAGGGGCTAACAGCGGGGCAAATTGCTCCGTTCCTCGATCTGGCGGAGAGCTATGCACTCCTGAGCCGTTCCCGTTCCGCACCACGGGATGCGTTACGGGGCCGGACAGTCATCAATCTGTTCTTCGAAGACAGCACCCGTACCCGCACCAGTTTTGAGCTGGCAGGCAAACGCCTTGGCGCAGACGTCATCAACATGACGGTTGCGACCAGCTCGGTGAACAAGGGTGAAACACTGCTGGATACGGCATCCACGCTGAATGCCATGCGCTGCGATCTTCTGGTCGTGCGTCATGGCCAGTCCGGTGCACCGGCCCTACTATCCCAGAAGGTCGAAGCCAGCGTGGTGAATGCTGGGGATGGCACGCATGAACATCCAACTCAGGCTTTATTGGATGCTCTGACCATCCGTCGTCATTTCGGGCGGCTGGAAGGTCTGACCATTGCGATCTGCGGAGATGTGGGTCACAGCCGGGTCGCGCGATCCAATATCCATCTCCTGACCGCAATGGGAAATACGATCCGCCTGGTTGGACCGCCAACGCTTCTACCGTCCGCCATGGCAGAGCTTGGGAACGTCACGCTGTACTCGGACATGGACGAGGCCCTGAAAGGCGCAGACGTCGTCATGTCCCTGCGGCTTCAGAAAGAGCGCATGGGCGCCGGTCTCGTACCAAGCTCGCGCGAATATTTCCGCTTTTTCGGTCTGGATAGCCGCCGACTGGCACTGGCCAACCCGGGCGCGCTGGTCATGCATCCCGGCCCCATGAACCGAGGTGTCGAGATTGCCTCAGATGTAGCAGATTCGGACCAGAGCGTGATTGCCGAACAGGTAGAAATGGGTGTGGCGGTGCGTATGGCTGTTCTTGATCGCCTGTCACGCGCACGGATGCCCTCATGACGATTACTGTTTTTGAAAATGTCCGTCTGGTCGATCCAGCATCTGGCCGAGATGGCATCGGACGCCTGACGGTTGAAGACGGCCGCATCGCCGCTATCGACAGCCCCGAGACGCCAGAAGGCGCGCGCGTGATTGATGGTCAGGGTGCAGTTCTGTGCCCTGGGCTTGTGGATATGCGTGTTGCCTTGGGTGAACCGGGCTTTGAGTATCGTGAAAGCGTCAAGTCAGGTGCGCGGGCTGCCGTGGCGGGTGGGATTACCACCATGGCCGTTCTGCCCAACACGTCTCCGGCAATCGACAATCCGGCGCTGGTGCATCTTCTGAAGGTGCGCGGCGAAGAGACGGGTATGGTCTCTATTCACCCTTATGGCGCGCTGACGCGTGGCTGCGAGGGCGGAGACATGGCGGAGCTGGGTCTGTTGCAGGACGCAGGCGCCGTGGCGTTCACGGATGGCACGCGTGCCATCACAGACGCCAAGCAGATGCGCAATCTGCTGTCCTATTCCCGCTTCCTTGACGCGCTGGTTGTGCAGCACCCGGAAGAGCCTTCGCTCGCCAAGGGCGCCTGCGCGACGGCAAGTGCGCTGGCGGTCCGTTTGGGTCTACCGCAGGTTCCGGCCGCGGCTGAGGCGATCATGATTGCCCGCGATCTTCGTTTGGCCGAGATGACTGGGGCGAGACTGCATTTCGCGCACGTCTCTACGGCCGAAGGGCTGGATCTGATCCGAACAGCCAAAACACGTGGCGTCAAAGTAACATGTGACACAGCGCCCCCTTATTTCGCCATGACGGAAGAAGACATTGGGGACTTCCGTACCTACGCGAAATTCTCTCCACCGCTGCGTGCAGAATCAGACAGGGCAGCAGTTTGTGCGGCCCTTGCTGATGGTACGATTGATGCCGTGGCATCTGATCACGCCCCGGCAGATGCGGACGACAAACGTCTTCCATTCGCGCAGGCGCGTGCAGGTGGGACAGGTCTTGTCACGCTTTTGGGTGTGACACTGGGCGCAGGGCTGCCTCTGATGGATGCCCTGCGTCTTGTCACCTGTGCTCCTGCCGCTCTTCTGGGCATTTCGGCGGGAACACTGGCAATTGGTCAGGATGCCGATCTCTGCCTGTTCGACCCTGATGCTGTTTGGGAAGTGACGGCTGGCGAACTACCGGGCCGGGCCCAAAATACGCCATTTGATGGTCAGAAGCTGACAGGACGAGTCCTGCGGACCTTCCGACGAGGCCGCGAGGTCTTCACGGCTGAGGGCTTGGCATGACGCTGTCACATCCCAACCTGCTGCTTGTCGCCACAGTCGCGTATGTTATCGGGAGCATCCCGTTCGGGCTGATTTTAACGGCTTTCGGCGGCGGCGGAGACATTCGCCAGATTGGTTCCGGGAATATCGGCGCCACCAATGTCCTGCGGACTGGTCGCAAGGGCTTGGCCGCGGCCACCCTTCTTTTAGATGCTCTCAAAGGGGCGCTGGCAGTCTTTCTGGCGCTTCGGTTCGGTGGTGGCCCGCCGTCACTCGCCATGGCCGTAGCGGCAGTCTCGGTGGTGGTCGGGCACTGTTTCCCCGTCTGGCTGGGATTCAGGGGCGGTAAGGGCGTTGCCACGGGACTCGGGACAATCTGGGTTTTGTGCTGGCCTGTTGGTGTGGCGTGCTGCGTGGTCTGGCTCGCCGTAGCGCGGATAAGCCGGATCTCGTCGGCTGGAGCGCTTTCAGCATTTCTTGTCGCGCCGATTTTGATGGTTGTCGTGCTGGGCCGGGGTGCCAGTTCTCCCATTCCTGTCGCGACCTTTCTCATCGCCCTCCTGATTTGGGTGCGACACTATAGCAATATAGTCCGTCTGCTGACGGGCAACGAACCTCGGGTGAACGTCAAGACAAAATCATCCTGATTTTAGGCAACTGTTAATGAAATTCGGATAGGAGCGAAAACATGACGACGTTTTCTGCTCCACCGTTCCGGTTGTCTGATCAAGAGCGACTCGACGCGATGCGTCTTGCTCGCACGCCGGGCGTGGGTCCGATCAATTTTTCCAGACTACTCTGCCAATATGGCGGCCCGACTGCGGCTCTTTCCGCACTTCCTGAACGGATGCGTCAGGCTGGCCGTCTGGATCTTCCGGTTATTCCATCGGCTAACCAGATGGCCGATGAAGTTGAAACCCTCCGGAAAATGGGCGGAAATGTTTTGATCCGGGGGGACGCCAATTATCCCCTGATGCTATCCTTCATCAAAGACGCTCCACCTGTGCTCTTTGTTCAGGGAGATCCATCTAAACTCTCTCTGCGCTCTGTCGGCATTGTTGGAGCACGCAATGCTTCAGCTGCGGGCATTCGCATGGCCGAAAGCCTCTCTGCCGAGCTGGCGGACTCGAAAATCTGTGTTGTTTCAGGTCTGGCTCGTGGGATCGATTCGGCGGCTCATGAGGCAGCCCTTTATCCCGGCCTGACGGCGGCGGCTGTCGCTGGAGGGCTGGATCACGTGTATCCGCCAGAAAATGCAAAGTTGCAGGCCAGTATTGCCGAACGCGGGTGCCTGGTGACAGAGGCGCCATTGGGGACTGTTCCCCAGGCGCGACACTTTCCTCGCCGCAATCGGCTGATTGCCGGGATCTCTCTCGGATGCGTTGTTGTGGAAGCCGCATTGCATTCCGGAACGCTGATTACGGCCAGTCTGGCGATCTCATATGACAGGGAACTCTATGCCGTTCCCGGCTCGCCACTCGATCCCCGGTCTCGCGGCGGCAATGAGCTTTTAAGGCGCGGAGCGACGCTCACGGAAAATGTGCAGGATATTCTTTCTTGCCTCCCTTCCGAGCTCCCGGCTCCCCTTTCACCTCCATGGGTAAAGCAGGCGCACCAACCTAGTATTTTACAAGGCTTTTCAGAACCTTACACAGCATGGAATGTGAGTACGGAGGATCACTGGGAAGACCCCGATCTTGTGCTGTCTGAGGTGCTTCCGCTTCTCTCCATGACACCGGTAACAGTTGACGAGGTGATGCGCCGCTGCCAGTTCTCCGTTTCGGCAGTACTGTCGACACTGACCGAGCTTGAGCTTGGGGGTGTCGTGGAGTTCGTGCCCGGCGGGCGCGTGGCGTTACAGCCGAACAGGAAGTGACGCGGAAGACCGGAGTGGCAATGACAGACGTTGTGGTAGTCGAGAGCCCATCAAAGGCCAAGACGATCAACAAGTATCTGGGAAGCGGGTTTACCGTTCTTGCTTCCTTCGGCCATGTGCGGGATCTGCCGCCCAAGGACGGGAGCGTACGCCCGGACGAAAACTTTGCCATGAGCTGGCAGACGGACGACCGGGGCGCCAAACAGATTGCGGCCATTGCAAAGGCTCTCAAGGGAGCAAAGAACCTCTATCTGGCCACTGACCCGGATCGCGAAGGTGAAGCAATCTCGTGGCATGTGCGCAGTGTTCTTGAAGAAAAGAAGCTCCTGAAGGGAATCGACGTTCATCGCGTCACCTTCAACGAAATTACGAAATCTGCCGTCACTGCTGCGATGGCTGGCCCACGTGAGCTGGATCAGCCCCTGATTGACGCTTATCTGGCCCGTCGTGCGCTGGACTATCTGGTGGGCTTTACGCTGTCGCCAGTGCTTTGGCGTAAGCTGCCGGGCAGCAAGAGTGCGGGCCGCGTGCAGTCCGTAGCGCTCCGCCTCATTTGTGAGCGTGAAGCCGAGATCGAGGTTTTCAAGCCGAAGGAATACTGGACCGTTACTGGCGGGTTCAATACTCCGGCGAAAGCAGCTTTTCAGGCGCGCCTCACCCATCTGCGTGGTGACAAACTCGACCAGTTCGATCTCAATAACGAGCAGCTGGCCTTTGAAGCTCGTGACATCGTACAGGCAGGTCAGTTCACCGTTCGCTCTGTTGAGCGCAAACGGACAAAGCGCAACCCACCGCCGCCATTCACGACCTCTACGCTTCAGCAGGAAGCCTCCCGCAAGCTTGGCATGAGCGCGCAGACAACGATGCGCACGGCCCAGCAGCTTTATGAGGGCGTGGATCTTGGTGGTGAGACGATCGGTCTGATCACCTACATGCGAACCGATGGCGTCACGATGGCCAAAGAGGCAATCGGTGCGATTCGCGGGCATATCGGCAAGGCGTTTGGGGACGAGTACGTACCGGATTATCCGCGTGCCTATTCGACCAAAGCCAAGAACGCGCAGGAAGCGCATGAAGCCGTGCGCCCTACGGATGTGTTCCGCACACCTCAACAGGTCGCTCATGCGCTGTCTCCTGAACAGCGGCGGCTGTATGAACTGGTCTGGAAGCGCGCGGTGGCGTCACAGATGCAATCTGCCGAGCTTGATCAGGTTGCAGTCACCCTGGCGGATGCCAGCGGACAAACACTGCTTCGGGCAACGGGTTCGACGATTGCCTTCGACGGCTTCCTGAAGCTTTACATCGAAGGCAAGGACGATTCGAAGGCGGAAGACGACGACGGCAAGCTGCTTCCTGCCATGAAGGAAGGGGATCGCGTCGCGACGACGGCTGTTGACGCTGAGCAGCACTTCACCCAGCCGCCGCCGCGCTATTCCGAAGCGTCTCTGGTCAAGAAAATGGAAGAGATCGGCATTGGTCGTCCTTCCACCTATGCCTCTGTTCTGGGCGTTCTGCGGGATCGTAACTACGTTCGACTGGAAGCCAAGCGCTTCCTGCCGGAAGACCGCGGACGACTGGTCACAGCGTTCTTGACGTCCTTTTTCGAGCGTTATGTCGATACTGGCTTCACGGCGTCTCTTGAAGAACAGTTGGATGACATTTCCGGTGGCCGGGCTGACTGGCACGATGTCATGGCAGCCTTCTGGCATGACTTTTCGGCAGCCGTAGATCAGACAAAAGATCTGAAAATCTCAGACGTCATTGACGCGCTGGATGAAGATCTGGGCGATCACTTCTTCCCGCCCAAGGACGACGGTACTGATCCACGGGTCTGCACATCCTGCGGAACAGGCCGTCTGGGGCTGCGTCTTGGCAAGTTTGGCGCCTTCATCGGCTGCTCCAACTATCCGACCTGCCAATTTACGCGACGTCTGGTCGCTGATGACGGTGCGGATGAGGGCCTCAAGGACGGCATCAAGGTTCTGGGCCAGCATCCGGACACCAGTGAGGATATCACCATTCGTCGTGGGCCCTATGGACTATACGTCCAGCAGGGGGAACCCAACCCGGAAGACAAGAAGGCCAAGCCCAAGCGTACAACCATCCCCAAGGGGCTGGACGGTAACACCATGACCATGGAGCAGGCTCTGGGACTTCTGTCCCTACCCCGGCTGGTTGGGATGCATCCGGAAACTGGGGAAAAGATCGAAGCCGGCCTTGGACGGTTTGGGCCCTATGTGAAGATGGGTGCGATCTACGGCACGCTGGACAAAGACGATGACGTTCTGACGGTTGGGCTGAACCGGGCAGTCGACAGCCTGGCGAAGAAGCTCGCCTCCATCCGTAACCTCGGAGCACATCCCAAGGACGGTGAGCCGGTCATGATCCGCAAGGGGCGTTTCGGTCCGTATGCGCAGCATGGCCAGTTGATTGCCAATCTGCCCAAGGATCAGGACATGAACGACATCACGCTCGATGCTGCGGTGGCGCTCCTGGCTGAGAAGGGCAAACCTCTGAAGGGTGCAGCCAAGAAGACCACTGCGAAGAAGGCTCCAGCCAAAACGGCAAAAAGCAAAAAAACTTCGGATGTGGATGCAACTTCTGGCGAAGAAGCTCCAAAGAAAAAGACGACCCGCGCCACAACAAAAACTTCGACGGCGCGGAAAACAGCCGGATCCGCAACGAAAAAGCGGAAAACGGCAGCAGACTCTTCCTCGGAAGCCTGAAGCGTTACTCTGGAGGGGGTGTGACCTGGTTGCACTCCTTCCAACAATGTCATTGGTGTGTCTTTACCGGGGCCGAAGTTTGTGGCGTGGTCAAAAGATGGATGGGGTAACCACTTCCTTCTTTCCGCCTCTCCTCAAGGACCCCTCTTTGCGCCATGCCGCACGTCCCATGATCCTGTTTCTGTCGCATATTCGCGAGACGGCGTGCCGCCCGGTTCTTATCCTCAGCCTTCTCACACTGGCGCTGGGAGGGGGTATCCAGCCTGCTCTGGCCCAGACGCAGGCCACGCCATCAAGCAGCACACCTGAAGCCGCTCCGGCCTTTGCTGGTGGAATGACCAGGGACGTTCTTGTCGCCGCCCTCGGGTTTCTGGCGCCGCGCACCCTTGATGCCCATTCCGCAAGGGAATTCTGTATCTGGGGACTGGATGGGCTAACGGCGATTGATCCCACAATTATCGTGACAACGAACCCTGCTGAGGATCGTGACGGTCAGCATATTCCTGAAACCGTGACAATCACGCGCGGACAGAAGGCTTTCTTCAAGCATCCCCTCCCAGCCGATACCAGCCGAACCGGATGGGCGGATCTTGTAACTGCCGCCATGGACGCTGCCTGGTCCCACTCATCCACGATCCGGGAGGCGGGTGATGATGCCCTGCTTCAAGGGTTCTTTGATGAACTGTTCAACCACATGGACCCGTATTCACGGTATCTGGGACCGACCCCGGCGGTTGCGGACCGAACACGCCGTACCGGCCAAAGCGGCACTGTAGGACTGACGCTGGGACAAAAAGGTCATTCGATTGTTGTGACGGCTGTCAATGCCAATGGACCGGCCTGGGAGGCTGGGGTGGACATGGGACAGCGTCTGGTGTCGGTGAATGGAAAATCTACGCACGGACAGTCTCCTGATACCGTCCAGAGCTGGCTGGACGGCGATGAGCGCACAGCCGTATCTCTGGCCCTGGCCTCCAAGGGGAAACGTCCGGCGACCTTGAAGCTGATGAGAGCGCAGGTCCCGCCCGAGACTGTTTTTGCATCTACGATGGATGCCTACACACTTCTGAGGATCACTTCCTTTTCGACCCAGACGGCTGAGGAAATCAGCCAGTATCTCGATCAGGTGGTGGAAGATGACACACCTGATGGCTCTGGTGCCACGCAGGCAGCAGGCAAAGCAAAGCGCCCTGCCGGGATCATCATCGATCTGCGCGGGGACCGTGGCGGCGTTCTTCAACAGGCTGTTACGGCTGCCGCCTTGTTCCTCGATCATGGCGTAGCAGTCACAACGCATGGCCGCGATCCTCAGGCCAATCACATCTGGGCCGTTCAAGGCGGCGACATGACAAGTGGAGCGCCAATTGTCATTCTCGTGGATGGCCGCACAGCAAGCGCAGCGGAAATTCTTGCCGCAGCCTTGGCCGATCATCGCCGCGCCGTCGTCATTGGCAGCGAGACCTTGGGCAAGGGTCTGGTTCAGGTGATTGGCCAGATGCCCAATGGCGGCGAACTGTTCGTGACATGGAGCCGCAATCAGGCCCCGCTGGGCTGGCCCATTCAAGGTCTGGGCGTCATGCCTCAGGTTTGCACCTCCCGGGGGAGCGATGACCTACATGCCCAGCTTGACGCTCTGAAAAACGGGAATGCCCCGCAGGCAGGCGCTGTTCAGATGGCTCGGGCAGCGCGCTACCCCGTTCCTGTTGCCCGAATTCTGGACATTCGACGTCATTGCCCGGCAGCGATCGGGACAGACGCAGACATGGACACGGCAAGATTCATGCTGTCTTCTGCTTCGGCCTACAAGGCAGCACTTGAAGCTGTCCCAGACGAAAATACCGCACCTCTGCACTAACTTTTCAGGATATGGACGGAACTTTCATGGGTGCACGTTTAAAAACAGGTCTCTGGGTGCGCGCCGTGATGCGACGGATTTCTTCCGACGGCACGTCCGCCATGGTCATGAAAAAGGGTGATGAGGATGCCGGAGCCGTCCTGATCGTTCTCAGGGACCGCGACGACAATGTTGCCCTTCTTCGTGAAAATGGTTCGGACTGGATTCGGGCCGACGTTGAAGGTGCTGCCGGACTGGAAGAGTATCTGGAACGCCAGCGTCGTTATGATCCGGACCTCTGGGTCATTGAACTGGAAGTTCGGAATGTGGCCACGCCGCTGGAACGAACACTCGGTTCGCGTCGCGCAGATCTGGACGTGATGCACTGAACTGTGGGAGGGAGGACACACTGGGCGACGAACATGCCCATTGTGAAACTTTCGCATCACCCATTAAAGGGTTCGGCGCGTTGCCATCGCCTGTAGTTTCGGCAAGAAGACTTTCAAATTGGGTTGGTTGGAGAGAAATGACATGATGCAGCGATCCGTTTTCAGGACCTGGCTTGCCCGGGCCGGGCTCACTGCAGGCGTTTCGATGCTGGTCATGGGGGCCGCAGAGGCGCAGCCGGTCAGGGGACTGTACGTTTCCGGGTCAGGCGGCGCGAGCTTCAACCAGGATCAGACAGTCCGTCTTTCTCCTGTCTTCCCGAGTGGCCGTGACCATTATCAGGCAGGCGTCACGGGACTCGGCAGCGTTGGCTGGGGCCTGGGAAACGGGTTCCGGGTCGAGGTTGAGGGAAATTACCGCAACAATCGTCTCCAGCAGTTCAAGAGCAGCCTGTTCCCGTCTTCTGTTGGTGGTCGCCAGCAGAGCTACGGCGTAATGGCAAATGCCCTGTTTGACATGGATATCGGGCAGTCCTGGGTTTATCCGTATTTCGGCGCAGGCGTAGGCTACGGCTGGCAGTCCATGAACACCTATGTTCATGCGCCCAGCGGTGCATTCGACCAGCACGTCACCGGTACGGCAGGAAACTTCGCCTATCAGGGCATCTTTGGTCTGTCCTTCCCTGTTCCCTGGGTGGTTGGTCTCTCTGCCACGACAGAATACCGTTTCTATTCCCTGCTTGGGCCTAACGGTCATCACGCTACGGCGACAGGCGTTTACGGCGGCTGGGATCAGAAGCAGGCTTATGGCTCTTCCACGGGCAACCGCGATACCCGCACGAACTTCAATCACTCGCTGCTCCTAGGCCTGCGATACGAGTTCAACCCGGCTCCGCCGCCTGCACCACCGGCTCCAGCAGTGATCGCTGCGCCAGCGCCAGCCCCGACACGCACGTATCTGGTCTTTTTTGACTGGGATTCGGCTGCGCTGAGCGAACGTGCGAAGTCTGTGGTGGCTGAAGCTGCCAAGAATTCCACTTCGACCCAGGTCACGCATATTGAAGTCAGCGGATATACGGACACGTCCGCTGCCCAGCCAGGTGCACGCGGTCAGGCTTACAATCTCGGCCTCTCCAACCGTCGCGCCGAGAGTGTGAAGGCTGAGCTGATCCGTGACGGTGTGGCAGCTGGCCTCATTTCAACACAGGGCTTTGGTGAGGCTCATCCCCTCGTCCCGACAGGCCCGAATGCTCGTGAGCCTCAGAACCGCCGCGTTGAAATCGATTTCAAGTAAGGTTTAGCCTTACGTTTTAAACGGCCTTGAAAGCCGGCGCCCTTGACTGGGGGCCGGCTTTTTTCATGTCTGATCTGGTAAAAACGATACAAAAAAAGCGGGGATAAACCCCGCCTTTTTCGTCACGAAGCTAAAGAGCTTCAGTGCTTGCGACGTGTCGTCTGACGCGTAGTTGTCTTCTTTTTCGTGGTGGTTGTAGCAGCCTTCGGCGTCGGTGCCGTAACAGCAGGCTTGGCAACAACAACGCCGGTCGCGTCCACAGTGATGTGTACAACGAGGTGTTCGCGCTTCTTGCCACCACCTGGGATCAGCTCCGCCGTGAACGTGTCTGCACCAGCATAAGCCGTTGCAGGGGTATAGTTCACGTAGGTGTGGCCATCGTAGTTGTAGAGGAAAGCCTTGCCGTGTGACGGCGCAGGATTCACACCGAAGGAGGAATAGCTGCTGCCGAAGGATTTCTGCACGGAGATCGCGCAGAGGCCATCGTCACTGCGAACGGTCATGTCCACGTTCATCGTGCCATCAGCGGCGGTTGTAACCGGCGAGACGTGGCAGACTGCAGAAACCTTCTGGTAGCCGAAGGGGTTCGGCGTCACAGAGCGTTGAACGATCGCCTGCTGTGCGCAGCCGGAAAGAAGCAGGGAAAAGGCAAAGGCCGATCCCAGGGTAATGACGGAACCTCGCAGGCGCACGGTCAACTCCAACGCTCGTGACAGACTTAATGCCGCGCTTCCCGCGACAAGATAGACGTTCGCATGTAGAACAGGACGAGGCGGGGTGAAAGCCTGTCCGTCTCCCTTAAGCGCACTTTCAGGGCTTTTTCTGCGGTCGGCGCGATAAATTACAATTGAGAACGCGAACGCCCATTTTCCGCCACGAAATTATGTTGCAGGTAAAGAGCTTGCCGCACGTTTCTCACATGCGGATTCATCTTTCCGCGGGCCGCAAGCCCGGATTATGCTGTCTGTCTGTTTCCGGCCATCAGTCCCGGCCTTGTGGAGTTTGTCGATGCCTTCGTTTTTCCGTCGTTCCTTCGTCCGTCTGGCTGGTGCTGGCCTGGCGTGCACAACACTGTTCGCCGCTCATGCCACGCCAGCTTTCGCAGCTGAGTGCGGCAACTCCCCGGCTCATGAAGCTTTTGACGTCGCGGGCCTGAAGTCCGAACTGATGGTAACGGCTCTCTCCTGCAAATCGCAGGATCGCTACAACGCGTTCGTTGCCAAGTTCCGCCCGTCCCTTCTGGACGCGGAAAAGCGCCTCGATGGCTATTTCCGCACCACCTACGGCCGCCGCGCTCAGGCAGCTCACGATGATTACATCACGCAGCTAGCTGATGTGCAGTCTCTTGGCGGCCTGAAGTCCGGCACGGTCTTCTGTGAACAGCGCACAGCCATGTTCGATGAGATTGATGCACTGGAAACAGGATCTGATCTGGCTCACTACGCCGAAGCCAAAGATGTCGCCCAGCCTGCGTCCTATGAGAGCTGTGCAGCACCTGCCACGGTTGACCGTCGCCCGCGCCATGGCACAACCAAAAGCACTACGACGCGTCGCACGCACCGCGCCTGATCTGCTGCCGAAAGTCAGTCGTTCTGTTCCATCCGGAAGCGTTCTCTTGACGTTCCGGACTGGGGCGGCGACAACGCAGACATGAGCGATCTGTTCGAGTCAGGCAAAGCAGGAAATACCAAGGCGACTGGCGGCCGCAAAGGCGCCGTCAACACGGATTATGGCGCACAGGATATCGAGGTCCTTGAAGGACTGGAGCCTGTTCGTCGTCGCCCTGGAATGTATATCGGTGGCACGGATGATAACGCCTATCATCACCTTGCCTCCGAAATTCTCGATAACGCCATGGATGAAGCCGTAGCCGGCCATGCCAGTAGCATCGAAATGCGACTGGAAGGCCCACGGACACTTATGGTGCGCGATAACGGCCGTGGCATCCCAACGGACCCTCACCCCAAATTCCCGGATAAATCCGCGCTGGAAGTAATCTTCACGACGCTTCATGCGGGCGGAAAATTCTCTGGCAAGGCGTATGATACGTCTGGCGGCCTGCATGGTGTCGGCAGTTCGGTCGTCAACGCGCTCTCCGACAAGCTCGAAGTGGAGGTCGCCAGGGACCGGGTACTTTATCGGCAGGATTTCTCCCGTGGTGTGCCGCTTGGCCCTTTGGCCGAAGTCGGCAAGGCTCCCAATCGCCGAGGCACCACGGTCCGATTTTCGCCTGATCCGGAAATCTTCGGGAATCTTCATTTCTCCGCATCCCGCCTGTACCGGCTCTGCTGCTCCAAGGCCGCCCTGTTCCGTGGCGTCATCATTCAGTGGAAATGTGATCCGGAGCTGATCAAGGCTGGCGACGAAACACCAGTCGAAGCCACGATCCAGTTTCCGAACGGCCTGGAAGATGCCCTGACGGCAGAACTCGGTGCCAACCCCGATCTGTTGACGCCACTTTGGGCCGGAGAAGCTGAGCTTCCTCTGGCAGCCGACGGCCGAACAGGTGGCAAGGTAGAGTGGGCTGTCGCGTTTCTGGAAGCTGGTACATCCACACTCACCTCCTATTGCAACACGATTCCCACGCCGCAAGGCGGCACGCATGAAGCGGGCTTCCGAGCCGCTCTGGTTAAGGGTTTCCGTTCCTGGGGGGACCAGCGCAAGGTCAAACGAGCAGCGGCGATCACGGCTGAAGATGTTCTTGGCGCCGTTGCCGCCAAGCTTTCTGTCTTTATTCGTGACCCGCAGTTTCAGGGCCAGACCAAGGACAAACTGACCAATCAGGAAGCCTCGCGTCTTGTAGAAGGCGCCCTGCGTGACCGAATCGACCATTGGCTCGGGGGGAACCCGCAGCAGGCCGATAATCTTTTGGCATTCATGGTGGAGCGCGCTGAAGAGCGTTTGCGCCGTCGTGAAGTCAAGGAAACAGCGCGGAAAAGTGCAACCCGCAAACTGCGCCTTCCCGGCAAGCTGACAGACTGCACCCGCGAGAATGCCTCCGAGACCGAGCTGTTTCTGGTCGAGGGCGAATCGGCTGGTGGCTCTGCGCGCCAGGCACGTGACCGGGAAACGCAGGCTGTTCTGCCACTGCGTGGCAAGATTCTGAACGTCGCCTCCGCCACCGCCGACAAACTCCGCGGAAATCAGGAACTTCGTGACCTGACGGAAGCTCTTGGCTGCGGTCTGGGGTCGTCTTTCGACATCAGCCGCCTTCGATATGGCCGCGTCATCATCATGACAGACGCCGACGTCGACGGGGCGCATATCGCCTCCCTTCTGATGACGTTCTTCTATCGCGAAATGCCGGAACTGATCCGTCATGGTCATCTGCATCTGGCTCAGCCGCCGCTGTATCGCCTGACGCATGGGGCAAAGACGGTCTATGCGATGAACGATCAGGACCGTGACAAGCGCATCAAGGCGGACTTCAAGTCCAATGCGAAGGTCGAAGTGTCCCGATTCAAGGGTCTGGGCGAAATGCCTGTGAAGGACCTCAAGCAGACGACGATGGACCCTGCACGCCGGACGCTTCTGCGGGTTGTTGCTCTTCCTGAAGATCGCGCGCTGACAAGCGAACGCGTGGAAAGCCTCATGGGGCGCAAGCCGGAACTCCGCTTCCGCTTCATTCAGGAGCATGCCCGTTCCGTCGAAGATCTTGACGTCTGAACGTGACCACTGGTGTGCAGCCTGTTGAAAAATACGGACAACTTAAGGCGGTAGGGCTACTGATCGGGGGGATATCCTCCTTCCAGATCGGCGCCACTCTGGCGAAGGGGCTTTTTCCGCTCTTTGGTCCAACCGGGATGGTGGGGCTGCGTGTCTGCATGGCCGCACTCATTCTGCTGGCCATCTGGCGCCCGACTCGCATGACCCTGACACCAGCAGCCCTGAAGCTACTGCTGCCTTATGGCGCGTCTGTCGCGGTCATGAACTTCTGCTTTTATGTGGCGCTGGTTCGCCTGCCACTGGGAATCGTGGTTGCACTTGAATTCACAGGCCCGCTGACGCTCGCACTTGCTGGATCACGTCGCTGGCTCGACCTGTGCTGGGTGCTCTTTGTGATTTCCGGGCTGTATCTGCTGCTGCGCCCGGAGACGGCAGCCGTCGCCGGATCTGCCCATGCTCTGGATATATTCGGAGTCTGTGCAGCACTCCTGAGTGGCTGCGGGTGGATCGTGTATATCCTCACAGGCACACGCATGGGGAAAATCCTGGATGCGGGGCAAGCGACGACGCTGGGTATGGCAACAGCGGGAATTTTTCTTCTACCCTGCCTGATCCCCACAATTCCCACAGTCATCACGCATCCGTGGCAAGGTGGAGCGGCACTCAGCGTGGCCGTTCTTTCCTCGGCCGTGCCTTATATTCTTGACATGATGGCCATGCGCCGACTTCGACCGAAAGATCTTGGAATTCTGCTGAGCATGGAGCCCATGCTCGGCGCCGTTTCAGGCTGGATCTTTCTGGGCGAAGCGCTGTCGATCACGCGATGGGCAGGCGTTCTGTGCATCGTTGTTGCGTCTCTCGGCAACGTTCTCACAGCCCAGAAAGCCACTCTGCACTAACCATCCGGGCAAAGGATAATCAGACGCTTTCAGCAACCCAGTTCCGGCGTTTGGTGGCTTTGCCAATACCCGGGTTAAAGCAGTTGCATGGGTCCAGACTGCGATAGTGTTCGATCATCTCTTCCGGCGCATCGTAAAGATGACCGACGTTATGCTCGGCAGGATAACGGGCGCCCCGGGCTTCCAAACCTGGCAGCATAGAGTGCTCCACGGCCATGGCGTTGTAGCCCTTTTTCACCACGTAATCCTGATGCATCACGTGGCAGAAGAAGTGGCCGTAGTAGAGTTTGACGATCAGCTTATCTTCAATCTCTTTCGGCAGGGTTTCAAACCACTCCCGGTCATTTCGGCGCAGCGCCACATCAAGAGCAACAATGTCTTCTGCCGTCTTTGAATGAACGGCACGATAACGGATGGCTGCTCCGGCTGCTGCAAAGCGATGAAGGAACGCCAGCTTGCCTTCTTCCGGGGTGCAGGCAAAGAAATCGCCAGACGTTTTTGAGTGCCATTCTTCAAGATACGCTTTGACGGGCGCTGCAAGCTCCGCCGATACCTTGAGCATGAGATGATGCTCGAAACGATCCCGGAAATCACACATGCGTGCCGGGAGCTGCTTGGGAATGATCTTGCTGAACGCCTGAAGCAACAGGTCACTCAGGTGGCCTGAAATGCCGGGGATGCGCTGTACGGCAATATCGAACCGGGATTTCAGACCGAAGAACGTGGGCAGGAACCGTGTGCCCATGTAGCGAATGATGGCCGTCGTGTCCTTGCCATACACCTCGGCAATATTGAACGCGTCGCGGTGGATATATTCCCCGGCGATTGGCAGCTCGTCGAAGCTTGTGAGGATATGACGACGCAGGTCTTCCAGATCCTGCGTGCTGTTGGTCCCGATGTAGAATACTGCTGGATTCTTATTAGCCTTGAAGGTGTCGAGGCGAACGGCGAACACAACCAGCTTCCCCGCGCATCCAGCGGCTTCGTGCCAGCGGTTGGGGTCCGCATTAAAGCGTGCAGGCGTTTCAGCATCCACGTCTCGCACATGCTGGGCATAACCCGCGTCATGGCCGCGGCCTGCGTTCCAGTCGATGGCACTATCAGGAAGCTGCCCAGCCTGGACGGCAGAAAGAATCTGCTCCGGATCACCCGCGAGGCGGATCCCCAGATGGTTGACGAGATGCAGTTTCCCATCTGCCCCCATCTGACCGAACAGGGCCATTTCCGTGAAAGCAGGCCCGCGCTGGACCAGAGCGCCGCCGGAATTGTTACTCACACCCCCGAGAACAGAGGCACCGATACAGGATGAGCCGATAACCGAGTGGGGCTCGCGGCCAATTTTGGCGAGCTTTTCTTCCAAATCATGCAGGGTCGAGCCAGGAAGACAGACAACCTGCCGCCCCTCACCGATCAGGTGGATGCCATCCAACCGGTTCGTGCTGATGATGACGATCTCGCGGTCATAATCATTGCCGTCCGGTGTAGAGCCACCGGTCAAGCCGGTGTTAGCGGCCTGCATGATGATGATCTTGCCGCTTTCAGCACAGAGCTTGGCAGCTTTCCACAGTTCAACAAGGTTTCCCGGCTGCAGAACGGCCAGCACATCGCCGAGCCCAAACCGGTATCCTTTACGGAAGCGATAAGTCGCGTTGGGCTTGGTCAGAACATGACGACGGCCAACGACCGAACGAAGGGCATCAAGGAAAACCGTGTTCCCGCTGGAGCTGGCCGGCATGTCTGTATTCTTCCTTCAACGTTTCTGGCGTTGCTACCGTCAAAGCGCAGCCAGCGGACTCCATGGTTCCAAAATTTACGCCTGTTCAGCGACAGGCTTACAGACACACCCGCAAGAGCGCGCCGTCCATGCCTCAGATCAAGCAATGGGATCACAATCGGGCGACTATTTAATACGCCCGAAAAGACGCTCGATCTCGCTACGCGTCAGTTTTAACCAAGTTGGACGGCCGTGCGAACAGGTATTGGCGCGCGGAGTACGCTCCATTTCCCGCAAAAGGGCATCCATTTCTTCCGGTTTCAGGCGTCGGCCCGCGCGAATGCTTCCATGACAGGCCATCCGAGCCAGAATGGCATCCAGACGATTAGAAAAACTATCCGTATTGCCAGCATCAAGATCCGGATCATTGGCGAGTTCGTCCGCCACATCCCGCAGAAGGCCCTGAACATCCTTTGTGCCGAGAAGGGCGGGGACTGATCGGAGCAGCACGCTCCCTGCACCAAAGGATTCGAGGTCTATCCCCAGCCTGGACAGATCTTCAGACCGTGCCAGCAGAGCCTCAGCGTCCCGTCGGGGAAGGTCCACGACTTCAGGCAGAAGAAGAGCCTGAGAGCGTAGAGTCCCGCTGGCATATTGCTCTCGCAAGCGCTCATGGGTCAGACGCTCATGAGCCGCATGCTGATCCACGAGAACCAGATCCCCATCAGGGGCAACGGCAATAATATATGTGTCGAAGACCTGAGCCACCGAAGCACCGAGCGGAAAAGAGGCGTCAAGATGCTCTGGGACAGGTTGGGGCGCACGCGCAGCCGGCGCAAAACCGGCCTCCTGCTCAGCAAAGCCCGATCGATCGGGAGCGAATGGCGCTGCCTTTGGCATAATTAAGGGCAACGATGCTGCTGGCTCTGCCCGGAACTCATTGAAAGAGGGCAGTTCAACGGGAACGTCTGGCCGCGACGGGTAGGAAATTGAGGGACGCGCTGGACGTGACCCAAAGCTGGCGTGGATTCCGCCTCCGCCACTGGACCCGTGACCGAGTGCCCGACCCAAACCGCCAATGACGAGTGCCCGGACTTCAGCTTCATCGGCAAAGCGCAGTTCTGTCTTGGCAGGATGTACGTTCACATCCAGTCGCTCCAGAGGCACCTTGAGATGAAGAGCCATCACCGGAAAACGCCCACGCTCAATGACGGGACGATACGCCACACGGATGGCGGTCCGTAGCATGGGATCTGTAACCGGGCGGTGATTGACCATGATGAACTGGCCCGAACCGGTAGCCTTGGTTTTGGCAGGGCCACATGCAAAGCCGGACAGGCGTATATGGCCGCGCTGTTCATCAAGCGGGATCAGCGTGTCGGGTGTTGTCTCCAGAACCGTTGCCGTCCGGGCGATGGGGCTCTGTTCGGGCAGGTCAAACAGGACCTTGTCGTCCAGTGTGACGCGCATGGCGCAATGCGGCGCGCTCAGCGCCAGACGCCGCATGACCGATTCGGCATGACTGTTTTCCACACGCGGGCTTTTAAGAAATTTGCGTCGCGCAGGAGTAGCGAAGAACAGATCCGTAACCACAATCCGCGTGCCCACCGGACCGGACGATGGGTGTGGCGGCGTGATGACGCCTCCGTCAACACGAATGCACCAGGCCGTGTCAGATTCGGCTGTTCGGGATGTAATGGAAAGGCGTGCGCTTGCCCCAATGGATGGCAGGGCTTCCCCACGGAAACCAAGCGTGCGGATCTGAACGAGACGTTCGTCCTGCAATTTGGATGTGCAATGGCGCTGGACAGCCATGTCCAGCTCTTCCGGCGTCATGCCGCAACCATTGTCCGTGACATCAATACGATCTGTGCCGCCAGCGCGAAGGGCGACTACAAGGCGTGTGGCGCCAGCATCAATCGCGTTCTCGACAAGCTCTTTCAGAGCCGCAGCCGGGCGTTCAATCACCTCACCCGCCGCAATCAGATCAACAACATGACCTGAAAGCCGACGGATGACCGGGCGTGCAAGGGAAGTTTTCTCAGACAGGATGGTGACTCACAATCCTGAAGGCAGGGAGAGTGCTGTTTACAACACGCCCAGAAAGTGACCGCTCTTTTTCTTGACGGTCGGGGTCGCGCCTGTTGCAGGGTTACGCCCGAGAGCCGAGTTCTCACGAATACGGCGGTTTTCAGCGTCCCCGTCGACCACGGAGCCAGCCTGGCCGCCCTTCCAGAACATCAGGTTATCAACGAAGCCCGCATCGGCAGCACCGAGCTCGGCATTGTTGGGAGCACCCGAAGCCTTGTCCACCTGGCCAACCAGCGCGGACTGGCCGCTGCTGTTTTCGCCGTTGAACGGGTGAAGGGCTGCATCCGGAGACAGCGTTTCAAGAGCCTGCATCCGCGGGCTCTCGTCCGGACGGTGCGCATCGGCAGCACCAGGAAGCTGCATCTTCTCTGTAGGCGGCATGGACAGCGGAGCACGCGTCGTGACGGTGTATTCGTCTGGCATGTAGCGTTCCATGCCGAAGGCCCGCTCCAGATCGCTGCCTGAGCAACCAGACAGCATCAGGCCGAATGAAGCAATTGCACCCATCTGTACGCTGAGACGGGCAACTGGAAGACGGTTACGGCGCATTGAGGGACCCTGGGACGCGATCATGATGGGATAGTCCTACAGTCCACGCAGCGTGGGGGCAAGCTCCCCTTGTTCACTGCGGCTGGCTGTTACGTTCAGCAAGAAGAGAGTCGATCAGCCAGACGGCCACTCCGCACACAATACCGGCATCGGCAATGTTGAAGACATACCATGACCAGCCGAAGGCATGAGCATGGAGAAAATCTACAACAGCGCCGTACCGCAGGCGGTCAATGACGTTACCGATGGCTCCGCCTGCGATGGCCCCGCAGGCGCCGGCAACCAGGGTTCGGCGCGTCTTTGTCATGGTCCAGACCAGCAGGCAGACAGCCAGCAGCGAGACCGTGCAGAAGACCAGAGGCCCTTTGCTGCCCAGACCACCAAACATTCCAAACGTCACGGCATGGTTCCAGACCATGGTGAAGTTCAGGAATGGGAGGATCTGAACGGACCCTTTCTCCGGCAGATTATAACCGTAGAGAATCCAGTCCTTGCTGGCCTGATCCAGAACGAGGACCAGAACCAGCAGGGCGAGCCCGAGAACCAGCCGCCCCATACGGCTCATACCTTCCTGCCAGAGGGACATCAGGCACTCACCACACTGACGCAGCGACGGCACAGGGCCGGATGCTCGGCATTTTCACCCACATCCGGAAGCACCTTCCAGCAACGGGCACATTTGTGGCCCGGCGCACGCTCGACTTCCGGGCCACCGTGAACTGTTTCGCCGGGAAGAAGCTCGATCTCCGCGTGGGATGTGATGAGCAGCTCTGCCCAGTCAATTCCTGTAAGAGACGCTGCCTCTTCCTGTGAGATCGGAAGCGTCACACTGGCTTCCAGAGAGGCGCCGATGACGCCATCACGGCGGGCTGTTTCCAGTTCGGTCGTGACAAGGCGGCGGTAGGCGCGGATCTCGTCCCAGTTGGCGCCCAGTTCCGGGTTGTTCCACTCGGCCTCAGGCTCAAAGAACTGCTCCAGATGGATGCTGCTCTCTTCACCGAAACGGGCGCTCCAGGCTTCTTCTGCGGTGAAGACCAGAACGGGTGCCAGCCAAGTGCAGAGCGCACGGTGCAGTGCATCCAGAACCGTGCGGGAGGCGCGGCGCGTCAGATCAGAAGGAGCGTCGCAGTAGATCGCGTCCTTACGGATATCGAAATAGAATGCGGACAGATCCGTCGTGCAGAAACCATGCAGAGCCGGATAGACACCCACCCACTGGTGCGTCTCGACGGCCGTGCTGATCAGGCCGCGCAGTTCCGAGAGGCGGTGTAGGATATACTGCTCCAGCGGCGGCATTTCAGCGTAGGGGACAGCCTCTTCTTCCGTGAAGCCATCCAGCGCGCCCAGCAGCCAGCGCAAGGTGTTGCGCAGGCGACGGTACAGTTCGCCCTGCTGCTTCAGGATCTCGTTGCCGATGCGCAGATCTTCATTCGTGTCGGAGTTCAGCACCCACAGGCGCAGAATGTCGGCGCCCAGTGAGTCCGTGACGTCTGCTGGGGCAATGACGTTCCCGAGCGACTTGGACATTTTGCGGCCCTGCTCGTCCAGCACGAAGCCGTTCGTCACAAGGGCTTTGTAGGGGGCGACACCACGTGTGCCGACGCTTTCCAGCAGGGACGACTGGAACCAGCCGCGATGCTGATCAGAGCCTTCCAGATAGACGTCTGCCGGGAAGTTCAGGCCTTCCTGCCCCAGAACAAACTGATGCGTAGAGCCGGATTCAAACCACACATCCACAATATCGAAGACCTGTTCGTAATCCGCCGGATCACGGTTTGGACCAAGGAAAACAGCCGGGTCTGTGTCGTACCAGACGTCCGCACCCTTTTCGTGGAAAGCCTTGACGATCCGGTCCATGACGTCTGCATCACGCAGGACTTCACCGCTTCGCTTCTCGACGAATACGGCAATCGGCACGCCCCAGGCGCGCTGACGGGAGATGCACCAGTCCGGACGCTGCTCGACCATGGATGTCAGGCGGCGGCGGGCGGCCTCAGGCACGAAGGTGACAGGATCAAGCGCCTTGAGAGCCTTCTCACGCAGCTTCGTTTCCCCATCCATCGCGATGAACCATTGAGGTGTGGCGCGGAAGATGATCGGGGCTTTGGAGCGCCAGGAATGCGGATACGAATGACGGATCTTGCTGCGGGCCATAAGGCCAGTCGCAGGTGCGTCATCATGTTCACCGGCCTGGCGGGCTTCCGTCAGCAGATCGCAGACCGGGTCAGCCGCTTTGAAAACATGGATGCCTTCGAGATGCGGAACCCATGAAGCGTAGCGACCGTCATCCTGCACCAGTTCTGGCACTTCAATGCCGAACTGGCGGCAGACGATAAAGTCATCCTGACCATGAGACGGCGCCATGTGAACAAGGCCCGTACCGGCATCTGTCGTGACGAAATCGCCCGGAAGCATCGGCACGTCATATTCGTAACCACGACCACGTAGCGGATGAGCGGCAATAGCACCTTCCAGCGCGCTGCCGGGCAGCGTGTAAAGAATGTGATGCGCACTGATACCGGTTTCAGCGCAGAAGGCCTCAACACGGTCTTCCGCGATCAGCAGGCGCGCGCCCTGCGGGACAACGCTGGCTTCCGTGATTTCATCAGCACGCAGAACCACGTAGGTGATGTCCGGACCGTAAGCGAGCGCGCGATTAGCCGGAATGGTCCAGGGCGTCGTGGTCCAGATAACGGCTGAGACGCCATCAAGGGCGTCACCCGGCGTTGGGTCCTTGATGATCGGGAAAGCGACGAAGATCGTGGTGGAGTCAACGTCGTGGTATTCGATCTCGGCTTCGGCCAGCGCGGTCTTCTCGACGGGGCTCCACATAACAGGGCGGAGGCCCCGATACAGACCGCCATTCAGCAGGAACTTGCCGATTTCTCCAACGATTTTGGCTTCAGAGCTATAGTCCATCGTGACGTAACGATTGGCCCACTCGGCCTGAACACCGATGCGTTTGAAGTCTTCCGCCTGTTTGCTCACCCACTCCGCGGCGTACTGGCGACACTCTGCACGGAACTGGAGCAGGGGAACCTGATCCTTGTCCTTGCCAGCCTTGCGATACTGTTCCTCGATCCGCCATTCGATCGGCAGACCATGACAGTCCCATCCCGGCTGATAGCGGACTTCGAAACCGGACATACGATGCGCACGGTTGATGACGTCTTTCATCACCTTGTTCAGCGCATGACCAATGTGAATGTGCCCGTTGGCATACGGAGGGCCGTCATGCAGCGTGAAGACCGGGCGTCCCTTCCCTTCCTCACGGATTTTCCCGTCCAGATCCATGGCCGCCCAGCGGGCAAGCGTCTCAGGCTCACGCTTCGGCAGGCCACCCCGCATGGGGAAGCCGGTGCGCGGCAGGAACACAGTATCGCGGTAGCGGTCCTGCTGTTCTTTGAAGGTCGTATCGGACTTGTCGGACATGGGACGGGCCAACTTTGGTCATTCACACAAAATAAGGGGGACCATATGGAGATTGGGCGGGGATGTGGTCAAGTCTTCTGAGGGTAAACCGCGTCATGTTCTGCCAAAAACGCTGTTATTCAGGCCTTCAAGACAATTGAATGACAGGTCTGGTCATGGATTGTTTCAGGGGCAGAAGCATGATCTGTTTTGGCAGAAGATCTGTACGGGGGCATTTTCATGAAGACATTCTGGCTGACTGCGATCCTGGCGATTGCTCCTTCTCTCGCGGTAGCACAGGCCCCTCGTTGTCCGGCGCCGGCAGCTGTTCCGTCCAAATCTGATCTGCCTCATCTTCTGATGACATCCCAAGACCGCGGTTTTCTCTGGAAAATCACGAAATCTGGTCATACGTCTTGGCTGTACGGCACTGTTCATGCCTCTCGCGAAGAATGGCTGATGCCTGGGCCGCTCATACGGTCCGCCATCCTGCAAAGCCAGGCTGTTGCGCTTGAACTGAATCTGCAGGATCCCCAGACACTGGCAGCCCTTCGCAAACCCGAAGAACCAGCTAACCGTGAAAAGCTGATTGCTTCAGGGCGGAAGAAAAAACTCGATGCCCTGGCAGATGAACTCTGTATTCCCACGGCAGGCTTTGCCACTACGGCAATCGGCCTTGAAGCGGCCGGGCTTAGCGCGTCAGCTGCGCGCGCGGATGGCTATTATCCCGATTATGCCGTCGACTTTGTCCTTCAAGGAATGGCTGGCAGCCTGAAAAAGGAAGTTATCGCGCTCGAAGATGTTCAGACACAGCGTAACCTCCTGATCTCCCCCAAGCTGTCCGAAGAAAACGCTTTCATTGATGAAACCATCAAGCAGATTTCGTCGGGGGAAGCGCGGAAAGATGAAGATCAGTTGATTGCGATGTGGGGACGCAGCGATCTGACGCGACTGAACCAGTACAAACAGTGGTGCAAATGTGAGCGGACACCACAGGAGAAACGCCAGACGTTCCACATGATTGATGAGCGAAATGCAGCGATGGCCCAGAAAATCCTGACCCTCCATGATTCTGGAAAGTCCCTGTTCGTGGCGGTTGGGTCTTTACACATGGCGGGCCCAGAAGGACTTCCTGCGCTCCTGAAAAAGGACGGTTTTGACATTCAGCAGATCGTGCCCGCGCCTTCGGCAAAAACATCGCTTTAAACAGCGTGCGCTTTGCCTGAACGACCTGGGGCGGTACAGTCTGGCAGCAGTATTTTCTGCATTCGGACAGGGCGGATGGTGACCCCGGCATGAAGCGCGTTTTCAGGAAAATCTTTTCCCGCCCACCCGAACGTGAGGCAGCCCCCCCGCTGCCGTCTCATATCGAGATCATCCGTGAGAAAGCCCTGAAAGGGCACCATCTGGAAATCGTCCAGTGGGGGCAGATCCTGCTGGAGAGCATTTATGTTCCCAAGGACCCTGTCGGAGCACTGGAATGGTTTACCATTGCCGCAAAGGCTGGGTTCGGGCCGGGGCACAATATGCGGGGCCGGTGCTTTCAATTCGGCTGGGGATGCGAACAAGACCTTCAGGAAGCCGCCCGGTGTTATGCAGCAGCAGCTGACGCTGGAGACGAATGGGGCCGCTATAATCTGGGCATTCTGACCATGCGGGGCATCGGGCAGCCCCAGGATCTGCCCAAGGCGCTCAATCTGTTTCGAACAGCGGCGCATAACGGCCATGCCAAATCCATGAACCTGTATGCGCGTTTTCTAGAAGAAGGCTGGGTTGTGCCCCAAGACCGCGCGGCAGCCTTGGACTGGTATCGGAAGTCAGCAGAAGGTGGAGATTACCGGGGGCAGCACAACTATGCGACGGCGCTGGTGGATGCTGGCCAGATTGACGAAGCGCTGGGCTGGTGGCGCAAGGCTGTTGTGGAGGCCACGTCTGACATTCTTCTGGCGATGAACAAGAAGCTGGCTCTTCTGGGAACCAAAAGAGACCACGTTCTGGAAACACGGGTTCAGGACCGTCTGAAAGAAATGAACGTACCGCTCTCCACCGAGGACGCAAAAATCAGGCCGGAATAACCCGGCCTGACATAAGATAAGGCTCAATAATTGGCCGAAATGTTGGCCAGAAACGAGCGACCAACCGCAGGTGTTGCGCGGTCAGAGAACAGATTGCTGTAGTTCAGGCGGTTATCGAGGTTGTAGCCATTCATGGCGATCCGCCAGTGCTTTCCGAAGTTATGGGAAATCACGGCATCCCACTCCATGGTGGCAGGAACACGCGCCGTATTGGCGGCATTGAGCCAGACCCCGTCGCGCCATGTCAGCCCGCCACCAAACGTCAGGTTCCAGGGACGATTGGGAGCGATGGTGTAGGTGGACCAGAGGGTTGCCGAATTTTTCGGCGCATACTGAATACGCTTGCCAACATCTGCTGCCGTCAGGGAACTGACTGTGGTTGCGTCGTAGTAGGCGTAGGTGCCGATCATGGTCCAGTTCTTCAGGATCTCACCGGACACACTGAGTTCGACGCCCTGATTGCGCTGCCTGTCGCTGGATGACGTGACATCACCGGTAGACGCATCGGTCTGCATGGCGTTGCCCTTTTCCAGCCTGAAAACAGACGCCGTGAAGCCCATGCGGCCGTGGAAGGCGTTATATTTGGCGCCGAGCTCGTACAGGCTGCTGCGTTCCGGGCTGAATCCTTCCGTTGAGGATTTCAGGGGCTCGGTTCCACTGGTCACATACAGGCCAAGTGGTGTCGTGGACTGGGCCCAGTTGAAATAGACCATCAGATTGCTGTTTGGCGTGTACATGAGGCTGACACTGGGATTGAACGTATCCTGTGTCTGCCCATAAGAGACGCCTGCCCCGGCCTCCCCACCGTTCGCCGCGTAGTGACTGTCCCAGTGATCCCAGCGAAAGCCACCGCGGACCGAGAACCATGACGTCAGCCAGAACTGTTCGGAGAAGAACGCCCCAACATCAGTCGCATCGCCTGTCTTGTAACGCGGTTGGCCGACCCCGGACACATTGACCAAATCGTAGCTGTATTGACCGGCAGACCCCAACAATAGACCCGGCTGCGTGGCAGAAGGATTGAGAAGGCTTGTGGTATCGGCCTTTGTACCGTTCTGGCCGTTGAAGTTGTACGCGTAGTTTGTGCGGCGGTCATAAACGTGTTCGATATCCACACCTGCAATAATCTGGTGCCGGATGCTGCCGGTCGAAAATTTCGCAACGCCGGAGAACACATCCTGCACCGACCAGTCATTCTGCTGGTAAGGCTCTGGACCACCCAGATGACCACGCCTGTCAACAACTGCAGCAGAGGGATTGGTGAAGAAATCAGTCGCGCAGGTTGTGTCACAGCCGGGCTGGGAGGCTGAGAAATAACGGCTGTATTTGCCGCCGCGAAGATCGTTATAGAACGTGATGTTCTTGTTCAGGTCGAACTTCAGCCGGGCAGTCAGCATATCCACACTGGAGGCGTCCTGATCATAGGTCGTGCCATACCAGTTGTTGCGGTTGAGCCCGTATTCCGTGATGGGGACAGCAACCTTTGTTCCCGGCTTGGTAATGACAGGCACACCATAATCCGGAACGTTGTTGCTGGTCTGATGCAGGTATTCGAGGGTGAGCGTTGTACGCTTGCCCAGGCCAAAGGCGATGGATGGCGCGATACCCCAGCGGTGCGAATAGACGTCATTCCGGCCAACCGTGTTGTTCTCGTTCCCCATACCCGTGATGCGGATGGCCGTTGATTCACCGATCTGCTTATTGAAATCGAGGGTGCCGCGATAATAATCAGCGGAGCCACCTGAGAAACTGCCGCTATAGCTGTCCCCGAGGTGGGCAACCTTCGTGGTAATGTTGATCGCTCCGCCCGTCGTCCCGTTCCCGAAGACTTCCGATGATGGTCCTTTGATGACGGTGATGTGGTCGTAATCAAAGCTGTCTCGGGTATAGACGCCGAAGTCACGCAGGCCATTTTCGTAAATGTCATTACTGGCCGAGAAGCCGCGGATCAGAAACTGATCCCCAGCCATTCCCCCCTCGCCCTCCCCGACAGACGCGGTGACACCCGGAACATTGCGCAAAGCCTCATCAAGGGATTTGACGTTCTGCTGCTCCATCAGGACTTTCGGCACGACGTTGATGGTCTGCGGCGTGTGCAGAACATCATCCGGGAGGCGGCTGATCCCCATAGGCGTCTGCAGAATGTTCATCGGCGAACCGACGACATGCAGATGCTCGGCCTCTGCGGCGCTGGCCTCCACGCTACTGGCCTGCTGAACATTAGAATGAGGCGTTGGAGCCGTAGTTTTCTGTGTTTCCTTCGGAAGAACTGCTGCATTGCGCCGCCCTTGTGAATGGCGCGTTTTGTGATGGTGCGAGGTGGACTGGGCATGGGCGGCCGTGCCCACCAATGTCAGACCAGCGGCAAGAGAAAGTGGCCCAAGGGGCCGGATGGAATGTTTCGGGTGCATCGCATCACGATCCTGCAAAAGGATAAAAGCGATTGCCCTTAAAGCGAAAATGAGAATGATTCTCAATATAGGAAAGCGGGAATTTTACATCTTTCGTCATAAATTAGACATTCAGTGATATAATTAACACAGAGACCGCCCTGGATATGGGCATAAAAAAACAGGCTGTTCCTCACGGAACAGCCTGTTGGAAGGCTCATCAAAAATGATGCGGGTTTTAAATCTCTAGAAGACCGCGCGCCTGTTCGGCATCCTGAGCAATCTGGGCCTTGAGCTCCTCGAGCCCTGAGAAGCGCTTTTCATCTCGCAGCAGAGCAATCAAAGCGACACTCAGGGTCTTGCCGTAAAGGTCTTCCGAAAAATCAAAAAGATGAACCTCAAGACGGCTTTCCTGCCCGTCGTTGATCGTCGGGCGTCGGCCAATATTTGCCACTCCGGGGATGACACGCCCATCTGGTAGCGTCACCTGAACGGCATAAACTCCGCGTGCGGGTTCAAGATGCTGACGGAGGGGAATGTTCGCTGTGGGAAAGCCCAGAAGGCGCCCCCGCTCATCTCCGTGGATGACAGGCCCGACGATCGACCATGGTCGGCCCAGTTCCAGAGCTGCCCGTTCAGGATATCCTTCCTGAAGGAGACGGCGAATGCGGCTGGATGAGATAGGGCCGCCCTCATCCACTAACTGCGGCACGATCGTCAGCCCGACACCCTTTGGCGCCAGAAGCGCTTCCAGATCGTCAGTGTTTCCGGTTCTACGGTGGCCAAAGGCAAAATCTGCGCCACAGGCGACGTGACGAACACCAAGAGACCGCAGAAGAACATCCTGAACAAAGGATTCAGCGCTTAACCGTGAAAACTCTTCGTCGAAAGGAATCTGGAAAACGTGCGACACACCCTGCTCTTCCAGAGCCTTGGCGCGAACATCCGGGAGCATGAGCCGACACGGCGGGTCCTGAGGGCGAAACAGCTCTCTGGGATGCGGATCGAACGTTACGACGGACAGGGGATGGTCTGGACGTGCGGCACGGAGGCTATTCAGAAGGTGCACATGCCCGCGATGAACGCCGTCAAAATTCCCTAGAGCGGCAACTGTACCAAGGGCGTCCTTCGGGATATCCCGCCAATCAGTGTGCAGGGTCATGCGGGGAGACTGAATTTCTGGGTAACGTCATTCAGATCGGTCGCGTGCGGTACGCCTTCATGCGGCACTGTCTGATCCTGTGGCCGCACGAGCTGACAGACCTTAAGGCCAGCTTCCAACGCAGCATCCAGTTCTGCTCCGATGTCAGAAAGGAAGAGAATATCTTCCGGATTCAGGCCGCAGACTGCCGCAATTTTTGTGTATGACGCTGCGTCTTTCTTCCCACCTGTGGAAAGGTCGAAAAAGCCGTCGAACAGGGACGTCAGGTCACCCTGCTCCGTGTAGCCATACAGAAGCTTCTGGGATGGAATGGAGCCGGAGGAGTACACCGCGAGACGCAAGCCGCCCTCAGACCAAGCCTTCAGGGCTGGGGGAACATCCTTGTAAAGATCTGCACGGAGCGTGCCATCTTCAAACCCCTGACGCCAGGTGATGCCCTGAAGTGTTTTGAGGGGAGCCGCTTTCTCGTCCCTGGCCATCCAGTCCTGACAGACCTTCAACGGATCTTCTCCAGGATGGGAGATGGCAATATCTGCTCGTGCGGCAACAACCTGCGGGTTTGTGTGGTCTTCGATCAAAGCCGGAAGGGCCTTGGCCGCATAAGGGAACATGACGTCCCGAACGAAAGAGATCGGCAGGGTCGTGCCTTCGATATCAAGCAGGACGAGACGGATCATGTCGGACTTTCAGGAGGAAATGGAAACGTCTGCGGGGAAACGCTCGGCGATGTCATCGCCTGTATATTGGGCGATCCACCCGGTTGTGTCTGTGAAGACGCGCAGAGCGACCACATCCGGGGATGGGCCAGCATCAAACCAGTGCGGGATGCCTTCTGGCACAGAAATCAGGTCTCCGGCTGTGCAGAGAACCGAATAGATCCGGCCGTGAATGTGCAGGACGAAAGCGCCCTGACCATGCACAAAGAACCGAACTTCATCTTCGCTGTGCGTGTGCTCCGAGAGGAACTTCTTGCGCAACTCTGGCAGATTGGGCGTGGACGCATTGATGCGCACCACGTCTGCACTTCCCGCGCCCGTTTCACCCATCAGGGTGTCGAGATAGGGGCGATATGCGTCCAGAATTTCGTCCGTAGTCGCGTCTTTTGCAGGCGTGACAGGCGGCGTCCAGCGTTCAAAACGGATGTTGTGCGGGCGCAGGGTCTCGGCGATTTCCCCGGGGGTAGTGACGTCAAGAAGGATCGTTTCGGGACTATCGTCCCGATAAACAGTCAGTCTGCTCATGGTTCAGCGTGCCTTCTGGAGACGGGCGAGATGACAGGCAAGCAGGAATTCAAGCCCTTCAAGCCGCGCCAATGCTGTGAACATGTCTTTACCCCAGACATAAACGCCATGACCGCGGATCAGGTAACCCAGACGCATGTCCGACAGTTTCGGAGCAACAACTGTCGAGAGACGGGCGATATCCTGATCGTTGTGAAACAGCGGCAAGTCCAGACTGGTGTCGTGCGTTGACTGGCCTTCGAAAACCTTCAGCACTTCATAGCCCGCGAGGGTGATCGCGTCTGTTGGTTCATCCATGGATAGGATGGTGGCCGCAACAGAGTGACCGTGCAGTACAGCACCGATCGACGGATCATGCGCATAGAGCTGGGTATGGAGCAGAGTTTCCGCACTGGCCCGCTTCGTTGGGTCCAGCGGTACGCCTTCAGGGGTGATCTGGATCACGTCCTGCTCTGTCAGGAAGCCTTTGTGCCCTCCTGACCGCGTGATGGCGATGCGGCCATCTGCCAGACGTACGGACAGGTTGCCAGCTGTCGCTGGAACCCAGCCGCGCTGATCCATCCGCTGGCCTGCCCGGACGATTTGCCCGGCGGCCTCGGCCCATGCCGTATCAGACGTCGTATTCAACATCAGACCTGCGTGCGGTGCGTGTCGCTGTTGGTGGTCGTCTGGCTGTAGCCGGGCGACTGATTGGGGGCCGAGATATGACCCGGCGCCTGATTGGCTTCAGGCGGCGTCATGTTCTCGTCTTCGCCCATATTCTTCTTGAAGGACTTGATGCCCTTCGCGAAGTCTCCCATCAGGCCGCTGATCTTTCCACCGCCGCCAAACACGACGAGCAGGACGACCGCCAGGATCAGCCAGTGAACGGGGCTCATGCTGCCCATAATGTATTACTCCGAAAAGCCAAGGCTACACCTTCATGTGGCAAGGCTTGGGCGTTTGTGCAAGCGTTCGCTCAGGACGCATCATCCGGACCGGAGGCCGAAACGAAGCCATAGGTTGGATAGGCTCGGCGCCCCAGGCTGTGAATGGGTGCCCACCAAACCCGGACGAGTGTCCAGTCATGACGGGGTGAAACATCCGTGATGGGAACATTGCGATCAATGCGTCCCGGTTCCCAGTTAGCATGATCTACGAGGATCGTGTTTGAAGAAATCTGTCTGCGCACGATGGAAACGTGTCCGCTCGGTACACGGGACGTTGCCCGGAAGACCAGAACAGAGCCCGCAATGGGGGCATGGCTTCTGGCATAATGACCCTCGGACTGGCGCCACCATGAGGCAGCATCTCCCCGCAACTGAAGACCTGTTCGGGAGCGGGCATAAGGCGCGCACTGGAGTGGCCCATTGAAACTGGCACGACTGTATTCGCGGCTACCACCACAGGCTGTGAGTGACAGCAGCAGGCAGAGTGCCAGTTTTTTCATGGGCGGCTCCGGAAGGCGATGATGCGGTCTTCTGCTTCCTCAGTGTCCATTTCCAAAGCTGTCTGCACGACATCCCTGGAAAAACCATTGCGCGCGAAGATTCCCATAACGCGAACCGGATCCTCTTGCGGACGGTCCGGGCGGCAGAAGGGACCGACGCGACGTTTGCGCGCCAGAACGAGCGCAGCCGCCAGTTCTGCCTCCCGCGCCGGTTCGTCTGATCTTTCACCCAGCGATTCGTTGAGCGCTTCCTGCGTGGTCGTCTGATCAACGCCCTTCGTGGCCAGATGTGCGGCGACAGCCCGGCGAGATCGTCCGGTCCGGGTTAGGTTCAGAGCGCGGGAACGGGCGAATCCGGCATCATTGACGGCTCCGAGTTCTGTCATGGCGACAATGACGTCTTCCACGGCTGGCCGAAGAGTTCTGATGGTGGCTTCGGCATCTTCTTCAGGCATCCCGGCATGCACGGCTCGCGTGCCCCAGCGCCGAAGACGACGTTCCAGCGTCTGGCGCAGACTATGCTCGGTTGTGGCAAAGCGAGCCACGTGGGCCAGGGCCATTTCGCGCAGTGCCTTGAAATCAGGTGCTGTTGGTATGTCCTCCATAGTGGATGAGTATGCTGCGAAGAGGGCATTTACGGCAAGATCGGATAGGGTCATCATTCGAGCTATGAGCGACTCTCTTTCAGCCCGCCTCGAGGCGGCTGTCTCCGCCCTTCCTGTCCGTTTTCCTGGCCCCGGTGGGGCTGTGGCTGTCGTGAAAGATGGCGAGGTTCTTGTCCGTCACACATGGGGCTACGCCAATGCGGAGCGGCGCCTGCCGTTCACCCCGTCTTCCCTGTTCCGCATGTGCTCCATCACGAAGCAGTTCACCTGCGGCGTATTGCTGGATCTTTTCCAGGACCCGGCGGAACTGGACGGAGATGTGGACGACCGGTTGCCGCAACTGGATGAGCCCGCGCCAGGCGCCCTTCATCTTGCACACAACCAGTCAGGCCTGCGTGACTACTGGGCCGTAGCGATGTTGCATGGCGCACCAGTCGAAGGATTTTTCGGGGATCGGGAAGGACGTCGCGTTATTGATGGTACGCGTACGCTCCAGTTCCAGCCCGGGAGGTCTTACTCCTATGTGAACCAGAACTTCCGCCTGCTGTCTGACATTCTGGAAGACAGAACAGGGCGGAATTTTGCTGAACTGCTTCAGACGTCCATTTTCAATCCCGTGGGCATGGAACGGGCCATTCTGGCTGCCGAAACACGCGCCATGCCGGATGGGACTGTTGGATATGAAGGAACCGTGGAGAGCGGTTTCCGCCCGGCTGTCAATAACATCTGGTGGACCGGGGATGCAGGTCTGGGCGCATCGCTGGATGACATGATTGCCTGGGAGCGTTTCATTGATGCGACGCGCGATGATCCTGACGGGCTTTACAACCGTCTGACAATGCCGGTGACCTTCCGCGATGGTGAAGCAGCGCCTTACGGATTTGGACTGCAACGGACATCACTTTTCGGGCGTGATGTGACGATGCATGGTGGCGCGCTTAGAGGCTGGCGGTCCCACAGACTGCACGTTGCATCTGAGCGCCTGTCTATTGTTATGATGTTCAATCATATGTCGCCTGCACAGGTTGCAGCGGGACAGATCCTGGCAGCAGCACTGGGTGCTCCCTATGAGCCGGATCGGACGACACAGCCGCCTCATGAATTGTACGGCACCTTCATTGAGCGGGAGACCGGGCTATCCGCGCGAATCGAGCCCGCTCCCGGCGGAGCCAAGCTTCGATATCTGATGGTACCGGAAATGCTGGAAGGTGCTTCCGCCTCGCGGGCTGAAACACCCGGCGTCCAGATTGTTCGGCAGGGAGACGAAATCCGGATGGAGCGGCCGGGTGAAAACCGCGTAGGCATTCTCACCGCCTGTGACGAAACTGCCGGTGAAGACATCGAAGCACTTGAAGGTGTTTATCGCTGTGAGGAGCTGGATGAGGCAGAAGTCACCATCGAACTGGCAGGTGGCGTGGTCTATGGCGGTTTCTCAGGCTTTCTGGGCAACGGCCGGATGGAACCGCTTCAGAGGCTGGCACGGGACGTCTGGGTTTTGCCGTGCCCTCGGGCGCTCGATCATACGGCACCGGGCGACTGGACGCTGCTGTTCGAGCGGGATTCTTCAGGCGTCAACACGGTGAAGGTCGGGTGCTGGCTAGCGCGGGATCTGATTTACAGGCGCGCCTGACAACCGTTCTTTCCCCGCAAGGGGTTTGACGGATCGTATTTCTGCCGCACAGTATGTGTCTGCGGAATCTTTGGCCCTGCCCCGGGCGACCGGGGCAGGGTTTTCCGATTCTGCAGCTTTCATTCACCCTGATCCAGGATCGACGATCATCATGATCTCCTCCCTCATGCCCAATTACAAACGTGCCGACCTTGCTTTCGAGCAGGGCGAAGGCGTCTGGCTGACGGCATCGGACGGGCGACGATATCTGGATTTCGGGGCTGGCATTGCCGTCTCTTCGCTGGGCCACGGCCACCCGAAGCTGGTGAAGACCATTGCGGATCAGGCCGCGAAGGTCATGCATGTCTCGAATCTTTACCGTATTCCACAGGCTGAAAAGCTTGCGGATCTTCTGGTGAAGAACTCATTCGCGGACTCTGTGCTGTTCTGTAACTCGGGCGCTGAAGCGAACGAGGGCATGGTGAAGATGATCCGTCGGGCGCAGTTCGAGAACGGCCATCCCGAGCGTACGCGCATTCTTTGCTTTGACGGCGCGTTTCACGGTCGGACATTGGCCATGATTTCTGCGACCGGAAATCCTGCATACCAAAAGGGGTTTGGGCCTGTTGTTGAAGGGTTCGACCATGCGCCGTTCAACAATACCAACACGCTGCGCGCAGCTATTACGCCGGAAACTGCCGGGATTATCGTGGAGCCCATCCAGGGAGAAAGCGGCATCAAGCCCGCGTCTGAAGTCTTCATGAAGGCCTTGCGCGCAGTCTGTGACGAGCACGGCATCTATCTTGGCTTCGACGAAGTCCAGACCGGTGTTGGCCGGACAGGAAAGCTGTTTGCGCATGAGTGGTATGGCATCAAGCCGGACGTCATTTCCATTGCCAAGGGCATTGGTGGCGGCTTCCCGCTCGGGGCTGTTCTCGCAACGGAAGAGCTGGCCAAACATCTGACACCCGGTTCTCACGGAACGACGTTTGGCGGCAATCCCTTGGCTTGTGCGGCAGGAACGACAGTTCTGGAAGAAGTTCTCAGCCCCGGCTTTCTGGAGCATGTCTGCGCGGTTGGAGAGGCCTTCGACGGCATGCTGCGGGATGTCGTGAAGCGTTCACCGGGCGTTTTTGACGATGTCCGCGGCATGGGTCTGATGCGTGGTCTGCACTGCGTTCCGCCTGTTGGAGAGGTGATGCCGCTCGTAACAGCCGCCGGACTTCTGACCGTTGGTGCGGGCGATAATGTGCTGCGTCTGGTGCCTCCGTTGATCGTGACGGAAGAAGACTGCCAGCAAGCCTGCAAGAAATTGATCGAAGCTGCCGAAGCATATGTAGCAGCCCATAAGAAAGAACAGGAGAACGTGTCGTGAGTCTGGCAATTGCCCCCCGGACAGCAGGAACGGACCAGCAGATGCCACGGCATTTTCTTGATATTCGCGATTTCAGCGGCGACGTAATCCGACAGATCATTGATCTGTCGGCCCACATCAAGGCACTCCAGAATAATCGTAAAAATCCGCTACATCCGGACCGTCCTCTTGAAGGGCGTACGCTCGGACTGATGCTGGCACAGCCTTCCACCCGTACACGTGTTTCATTCGAAGTGGGTATGGGGCAGTTGGGTGGCCAGGTGTCTGTCCTGTCGCCGGGCGATATGCAGCTTGGCCGCGGGGAAACCATTGCAGACACGGCGCGCGTTCTGTCGCGCTTTCTGGACGTAATTGTTCTGCGAACGGGCACGGACGAGAACCTGCGCGAACTGGCAAAGTGGAGCACGGTTCCGGTCATTAACGGTCTGACGCCGGTCTCCCATCCTATCCAGATTCTGGCAGACGTGCTGACATTTGAAGAGCATCGTGGCCCGATTGCGGGAAAGACGCTTGCGTGGATTGGGGACGGCAACAACGTAGCCACTTCCCTGATGGAAGCGGCAGCTCTGCTCAAATTCAATGTTCGTCTGGCAACGCCAGAGGGGTTCGCGCCCAGTGAGCGTGCTGTTGCCTGGGCACGCCAGAATGGTGCCTCCATCGAGGTCTTCCAGAACCCTGCCGAGGCTGTCGTGGGCGCAGATGCTGTTCTGACAGACACGTGGGTCAGCATGGGGGACAAGGATCGCGATCAACGTCTTTCTGCTTTCCGTGCTTACCAAGTAGATGCGGCCCTTATGGCAAAAGCTGCACCCGATGCCCTGTTCCTTCACTGCCTGCCTGCCCATATCGGGGAAGAAGTGACTGCCGGGGTGTTCGAAAGCCCGGCGTCTGTTGTTTTTGACGAGGCGGAAAACCGCCTTCATACGCAAAAGGGCCTGCTTCTCTGGGCTCTTGGAAGAGAGAACGGGTGATCGATACACCGCCATTCCTTGACAGGGGACGCCCCAACGTCCCGAACATGGTTGTTTCAGGGGGGATTGTGCCATTTCATCTGGCACAGTCTCCCGTCCGCGGACGCCTGATTCGACTGGGAGCACTGGCAGACGCCATCCTGTCACGGCATGATCTCCCCGATGCTGTCCTGACCATGGGTGGGCAGGCTCTTGCATTGGTTGCAGGCATGGCATCTGCCTTGAAATTCAAGGGATCTTTCTCCCTTCAGATCAAGGGAGATGGCCCTGTCTCCATGCTGCTGGCTGATGCCACAGATACAGGCGATCTGCGTTTTACGGCCCGGCTTGCGGAAGATGCTGACCCTGCAGCACTACCGACATCCCCCAAAGAGTTGCTTGGTAACGGCTACCTCGCCTTCACGATCGACCAGGGGGCGGATATGGACCGCCATCAGGGTATCGTGGAGCTGACGGGTGAAACTCTCTCTGAGATGGCCGTCCACTATTTTCAGACCAGCGAACAGCATGACTGCTGGATCCGGCTGTTCTGCCTCAAGACAGTTGACGGCTGGAGTGCCAGTGCCCTCGTCCTAGAACGGATTGCAGATGAAGGCGGCATCGAGAATGCCGCTCAGGCAGAGGATGCCTGGGAAACGGCCTGCACGTTTGCCGAAACATTGCGGGACCAGGAAATTTTTGACGAAACGCTCGAAAGTGGTGATCTGATCCATCGTCTGTTCGGGACGTTAGACGTTCAGATTGCTACACCACGCGCTCTGGCTTACGGCTGCCGCTGCTCCCGGGCACGACTGGCCTCAGTTCTGGAGCGTTTTGGCGAAGACGATCTGGATCACATGGTGGAAAACGGTGCCATCACGATGAACTGTGAGTTCTGTAACGTCGGCTTCCGTTTCACCCGTGATGAGCTTGGAGAAAAACCTGCATGACGCTTCCACTGCTCGACGGAATCAGGATCGACGGCCTTCCCGTCGAACAGCTTTATCCAGGTTGGATAGCTTTGGAGCGCCACCCGGTTGTTGGCCAGTTCGAAGTTATTCTCTTTCAGGATGAGGACAGCGGGCGACAAGCCTGCTGGTGGATTGAGGATGGAACCTACAAGGGCAGCCATGTCATGGCGCTTCGCCCGGATGTGCAAAATCGCCTTCTGACGGGCATGGACTCGGTATTCTGGCCACTGGCGGAAGGCGTTCTTGGTGGTGACATCCGGGACGATGCCACCTCTTTCAGAACTGACCTTCCTTCAACCGCTTTTCGGGAGCTGTCGGGCCTCTGGCTGGGACGACATGCGCCCCATGCAATTTTCATTGCTGCCGGACATGCGGATAGCGGCGAAGCCCTGACCTGCCCTGATGGGAAGCCCGTGGCTGAAGGGCGAATGAAAGCGCTTCTTTCAGCTCGCAGAGGAACGGACGTTCTGGTCGTGTCCTCTCCTTTTTCTGCAATGCCTGTACGGGCGCAGATTGAAATGAAGCTGGGCACAGCAACTGCTTATCGCTTCCACGATGCACTGGAAAATTCAGTTTTCTACCTTGTGTGGAACGAAGCAATACCGGGTAACCGTCCATCATTCTACTATCCCAGAGGCCCACTCCTGATTAGCGATGACCCGTCAGGACCACTGATTCCTGGCTGGATTTTAGAATGGTTTGCACGACATTCCGGACATGCCGATGTCATCAGAGCTGCACGTCCTTTCCTTCCGGAAGACTTTGGTGTCGGTCAGGCGTCTTCGCTACGGACGCCCCGCGTTCCTCAGGCGGCTCCGGCTGCGTCGGTTGTGAAACCGACTGATCCTGAGCCAGAAAAGCCTTCTGATAACAGTCCGGAAGTGACGGAAATTCGAGAAGCAGAGCCTGTTCAACGTCGGTCTTTTTTGCCGGAGCTTCCGTTGGAGCCGCCTCCGGTATTACAGTCACCGCACAAGAAGGGGCTGTTCGGGCGTTTCAAGAGCCTATTGGGCCGCGACGACCAATAAGAGCATGGGGAATAGCGTGATGGGTGTACGGTACTGGTTCGGAGCTGTTGCTCTGGGATTATCACTCGGTCTTGCGGGTTGTGCAGATGATGAGCCAGCGCAGACATTCCCTCCCGCAGACTACAGCTATTTGTCGCAGTTGCACCTGAATGTGGCGACAATCAACATTCAGGATGAAGCTGTTCCGGCCCCAGGTTCCCTGAGTTCGAAAGCCCCTACGCCCCCCGATCAGGCCCTGAAACAAATGGCGAACCAACGACTGGTTGCCAGTGGACAGCAGGGTCAGGCAGCATTCATCATTAAACAGGCCTACATTTCTTCAGAGGGCGAGAATGCGATCTCAGGCGCCCTGGATGTGCAGCTGAATATTGCCGATGCGGGAAATCTGCATACGGGATATATCCATGCACGGATCAGCCGAAAGCTCGACACCGGCACCAAAAGCGCTACATCCCGCGCTTCTCTCTATGCCCTGACCAATCAGATGATGCAGGACATGAACGTTGAGCTTGAGTTTCAGGTCCGTAAAAAACTCATGAGCTGGATGACAGACGCGGTAGGGAACCCTCTGGTTGATGGGGGCGTGAAGCAACAGGCTCTTGATGGACCAGGCAGTACCGCATCAGCTGCTCCCGCAACGCCTGTCACACAGGACGTTCCAGCCGCAGTCACAAGCACGCCAAGCGTTGCCGCCCCCGTTCAGCCCAGCATTCCCGATGCAATTTTCCCGACGGGCGCAGGGGATGACAGCACGTCCCCTGTAACTGCTGCACCGAAGCAGAAATCTCCTCCTGCAGGTGTTCTGCAACTTCCATCCAATGGGAAAGCCAGCGATTCAGCTGGGTAAATAGCGCTCATCGCTAAATGATGATCGAAAGTTCTCTGGCATTACGACCTCTATCCACCCTATGGGGGTCTGATATCTTTTATTCCGGATATGTTTGTTTTCCGAATATGACCCTACCCTTATGCTGGAGAACAGTGTGCCTTCGACGGAACCGACCGTGACCCGCCCTCTTCGCCGCAGTTTTGTCAAAGGCCTGCTCGGGTCCACATCCTTCTGGATGGTTGGGGGCCATGCCCACTGGGCTGAAGCCCTGGCTGAAGAATCCAAACAGCCATACCACCCTTCCTTCTTCACACCTGACGAGTACCGCCTTCTGGAATCCGCTACGGAACGGCTTTTTCCACAGGATCAACATGGACCAGGTGCGCGCGCCTTGGGTGTTGCAGAGTTCATAGATCGTCAGATGGAAACGCCTTATGCGCAGGGAGACAATTGGTACATGTCAGCCCCTTTCGTACAGGGCCCGGCTAATCTCGGTTATCAGCTGCCGTTTGTGCCGCGCGATTTGTATCGCAAAGGCCTTCAGGGACTGGACGCCTATACTCGCCAGCAACATGGAAAATCCTTCCCGGATCTTCCTGTGGCAGAGCAGGACGCAATTCTGACGGCACTGGAGGGCGGCTCTGTCTCGTTGGGAGATATTCCTGGCCGGGTTTTCTTCGAGCAACTCCGAACCAATACCCTTGAGGGTGTATTTTCTGATCCTCTTTATGGGGGCAACAGAGGGCTGGGCGGGTGGCTGATGCTGGGCTTCCCGGGTGCTCGGGCAGATTTCATGGATTGGGTCAATCAGGACGGCGCAGCCTATCCGTTTGGTCCGGTTTCCATCTCAGGTGAAACGGCCTGAGGGGCTTAAATCATGACAAAAAAACACGTAGATGCCATCGTGGTCGGAGCTGGCTGGGCTGGTGCGATCATGGCGAAAGAACTGACAGAGGCCGGACTGTCGGTCATCATGCTGGAACGCGGCTCCGAGCGTACGACGCCCGTAGAAGGCGCTTACCCGGAGTCTATTGATGAACTGCGGGGGGCAATTCGCAAACGCCTCTTCCAGAATCTTTCCCAGACGACAGTCACGGTCCGCAATACCATTGATCAAACTGCCCTGCCCTATCGTCAGTTAGCAGCATTCCTGCCAGGCGAAGGCGTTGGGGGGGCGGGACTACACTGGTCAGGCGTCCATTTTCGCGCTTCGCCAGAAGATCTCAGGCTTCGTAGTTCAGTAGTAGAACGTTACGGCGAGAAGTTCATTCCTGAGGACATGAACCTTCAGGATTACGGCGTGACCTACGCGGAGCTGGAACCTTTTTTCGACAAGGCCGAAAAGGTTTTTGGGACATCTGGCGAAGCCTATCGGGTCAACAGCAAAATTGTCGGAAACGGTAATATCTTTGATGGAGACCGGTCGGATAATTTTCCGCTCCCGGCCATGAAAGACACCTTCACAGCCTCTACCTTTCGGGATGCGGCATCCCAGGTAGGCTATCATCCCTATTCCCTGCCCGCAGCCAATGCATCCCGCCAGTATACGAACCCGTATGGCTGCCAGATGGGGCCCTGCAATTTTTGCGGGTATTGTAGCGGATATGACTGCTACCTCTACTCAAAAGCGTCTCCGAACGTGAATGTTCTGCCTGCTCTCCGGCAGGACCCTCGTTTCACTCTTATTTCCGATGCGCACGTTCTTCGTGTCGACTTGGACAGCACCAAGAGCAAGGCAACCGGTGTCACGTATCTGGAGACCAAAACGCAGAAAGAAGTTTCCCTCTCAGCTGATCTCGTCATTCTGAGTGCGTTTCAGTTTCATAACGTCCATCTGATGCTCCTCTCGGGCATCGGAAAGCCGTATGATCCTGTTCAGAACACAGGCACAGTTGGGCGGAACTTCGTTTACCAGACCATTACGTCATCGCGCATCTGGCTTCCACCGTCCAAATATACCAACCAGTTCATTGGTGCAGGCGGCGTTGGTGTCGCATTTGATGACTTCAACAGCATGAATTTTGATCATGGCCCGCTTGGCTTCATCGGGGGGTCTCCGGTGTGGGTCAATCAAGCCGGAACGAAACCCATTGCCGCCGCCATCGGGACAGGCGGCGGGGGCACACCACGATGGGGCTCAGCGTATAAAGGCGCTCTCATCGACAGTTATAAGCACTCTATCGGGGTGGATGCACATGGCAGCAACATGGCCTACCGGGATGTTTATCTAGACCTGGACCCGACATGGAAAGACGTTTACGGCCTGCCATTGCTTCGCATGACCTTCACGTGGAAAGATAACGATATCCGCATGAACCAGTACGTTGTCAGCAAGATCGAACCGCTGGCAAAAGCCATGGGCGCCACGAAGACCAATCTTGTTCATCTCAACGCTGGCCAACCCTTTGACACGCGCCACTATCAGACCACTCATCTTGGCGGCGGCGCAGTTATGGGGACAGATTCCCAGACAAGCGCGCTCAACCGCTATCTTCAAAGCTGGGATGTTTCGAACGTGTTTGTGATCGGCTCCAATGCTTTTCCGCAAGGGATGGGATATAACCCCACAGGCACAGTCGCGGCCCTGGCATATTGGGCGGCCTACCACATCCGTACAACCTATCTGAAATCTCCTGGTCCATTGGTGAAGGCATGAAATTTTTTCCTTTTCTGGCCTTCACCAGCAGCGTCCTGTTCTTCAGTTACGATGCCTCAGCCAATGATGAAAAATCTGCCCTGATCGAAGAAGGCCGCTATCTTGCCGCCGCTTCTGATTGCGCAGCCTGCCATTCAATTCATGGGAAACCGGAATATTCTGGAGGAGTATCGTTTTCTCTTCCGATCGGTACAGTTCATTCCACGAACATTACCCCCGATATGGAGCATGGGATCGGAAAATATTCAGAGGCCGAGTTTGGGAAAGCCCTGCGAGAAGGCATCCGCCGAGATGGCGCAACGCTTTATCCCGCAATGCCCTATCCATCCTATGCTCGCCTGACAGATCATGACGTTCACGCGCTTTACACTTATTTCCACGACGGTGTTGAGGCATCATCCCTCACAACACCGGAAAATGGTATTCGCTGGCCACTTTCCATGCGTTGGCCGCTGACATTCTGGCGCTGGATGTTCTCCCCTGCTCCAGTCAAGGCTCAAGCCAAGACGCTTCAGACATTTACAGATCCACAGATAGCCCGCGGAGCTTATCTGGTGGAAGGTCCAGCACATTGTGGGGCCTGCCACTCACCACGTGGCCTTGCAATGCAGGAAAAAGCTCTTACAGCGGCCGATAGCGAGACCTTTCTATCAGGTGGAGTAGCTGTCGATGGATGGGTCCCAACCTCGCTTCGTCAGGAAAACCGAACTGGCTTAGGTCGATGGAGCGAAGAGGACATCGTCGCGTTTCTTAAAACCGGACGAAACATGCAGGCAGAAAGTTTTGGTGCCATGACGTCTGCCATTGTTCATGGCACGCAGCATCTTTCTGCCGCAGATCTTCTTGCGATGGCCAAATATCTGCGCACTCTCCAGCCTTACGACAAAACGCAGAAAAACTGGGTCTATGACCCGGCATCCACCAATACTCTGCGTAGAGCAGACGTTTCCGCGCGAGGTGCCAAAGTCTATATCGATAATTGTGCAGCCTGCCACAGAACAGACGGCAAGGGATATCCTGCCGTCTTTCCGCCGCTTGCGGGTAACCCTGTTGTCATGGGAGAAAATCCGGCGTCACTCGTTCACATCATTCAGAGTGGGGCAACATTACCCAAGACCGAGACAGCCCCTTCTGCCTTTACGATGCCGGATTTCATGCATCGCCTCAGCGATCAGCAGATCGCAGATGTCACAACGTTTATCCGTCATGCATGGGGAAACAACGCACCTGCTGTCAGCCGAGAGAACGTTGTAAATCTGAAAAAAGACATGCCGCCGCGCAATATGGTGGACGGCGAAATTTCATTGAACTGAGTCTACGTAACGAGGGGAACACCCAGTTGAGGCCCCCTCGCCTGCCCTACGGCAGAAAACGGTACATAACACACCCGGAATAACCAGCGCCGCCCGGCGAGTGCGTCCCATCTGCAGGTGTAGAATAAGAGCCCCCGCCGCCGGCACCAAAATGGGTGCCATTGCGCCCTCCTTCGTTTCCGCACCGGCCGCCGCCGCCCCATGGGCCGCTACCGCCGTAACCTGCAAAGGTACTGGAATTCGTTTGGCCATCTCCTCCCGAAGTCCCAGTCTGATTCCAGACGGTGCCGCCTGACGCTACGCCACCTTCACCACCTGCAGAGCCCATGGCGCTATAAAAATAGCCACCCTGCCCTCCACCAGCCTGTAGCAATGTTTGCCCATTGTAACTGACAAGGGAGGTGCCACCCGTCTGCTCCGATCCGCCACCTGCGCCGACTGTCACATTCAGTGCGCTACCAGTTGCGAGGCTGACGTCATAAATCCCTGAAGCATCTCCCCCACTGCCGCCGCCGCCGCCTGAAAATGATCCGTTCAGTGTCATGGAATTAGACGATGCGCCGCCGCCGCCGCCGCCCACAACACGTAATTCCACACGGGACGCCCAAACTGGAATGGAAACTGATGCATTGGCTGTGACAAGCTGTAGAGGCTGCATAGCGGCACGCAGCAAAGTCTGCGTTGCCAATTCAGGAATTGTTGGCCAAAAAACCTTCCCTGCCTGCGGCTGTACGCCAGCAAGAGACGTGGCTCCCTGAGGCACATTCAAAGTATATAGCCCAACAATTGCGCCACCGGGCGGCACAGCTGGTGTATCTGTCGAAACAACAAAAGAAAGACCTGCCTGTCTCCGCGTTGGCAAGGCATTTCCGTCGTTATTCATGCCCGCCTGCGTCTGGGAGGGGTTTGAGGCATTGAAAAACGGGAGGACAGTCTGATCGACATCCTGTTCGGTACAAAGAGCGAAAACCGTATATGTCGCGCCAGTTCCTGGAACAGAAACCGTTACATCCTCATCACTTGAATACTGGCAAGTTGTAGGGGTTGCATCCGCTCCATATCCCCCGCCGGCGCCCCCCAGAAATGCAGCATCCATAGTCCCAGATGCTGTGATGGACCCTGCCCCGATTGTAACAGACAGACCGGAGGGAGAAGGCGTACAAATCAGACCCGAAGCAGCTGTCACATCCCGGCCATAAAGCATATCAGACAGATGACCGAGCGCCGCCTTGCCATATCGCCCTATTCGCAGCAGATCCGTATCCATTGGAATTGATCCTGCGTATACAATTGCCCGATCCATTATTTGCTCACCTTGACCCAGCCGGTTATGCCGCTGGCTGCCGTTTTTTCAATTGTTTGGTAAATTACGTGGACATCAGCTGCGTGCCCCAGCGCTGTCTCCACGAAGAACTGACCACCGTGCCGGCTGCCGTATCGCAACCCTGCGCTCCCATACCCATAACCTCCTCCACCGGCAGGAGCGGCGAGTGACGCCAATGCATGGCAATCCGCTGCATTCAGAGGTTCGAGAATAGTGGGGGCGACACCTGTGATTGACAGCAGCGCGTTGAAAACAGATTCACGCGTATTCTTTTGCGCCACCAGAGAGGACACGATACGGGTGCGATAGTCCCTGTCCAGCTCCGAAGTGCGACGCGTCAAACCAGCCGGTCCAAAATAATCAGCCGCCAGCATATCCAGAAATGGGCCACTCATCGTTATGAGGCGTGTCTGCTGCTGACATTCATCAAGTAATGTCCATATTCCAGCCAGAACGGCTGAAAATCCCCTCAGAACCGCGACAAGAACTGGTGCAGTTTCCTCCTCCAGATCCTGAGGCGCTGCTGGGAACCAGCCGACAGGCAGAAGGCTTCTCAACCTCGACGCAAAATCATCGACTGATCCGGGAACCACCCCCGTATCTAAAAGAATTTTCCCATCAGTCGCCTGAAGGACCACTTTCTGACGGTCGTACAATCTGGCCATGCTTCAACCTCCAGCCTGCTCTGGAGTCATCAGCGGGATACGATAATCCGTTCCATTAACGCTGATATGCAAAAAGCCTCCCCCCACTGTGGCGGGAAGTGTGCCTGCCGCATTCGTTACCGGGGAAGAGATTTGCAACTGCCCTCCCTCTTCCGGAAACAAACCAAGGTTTGACGATCCGTTTTCGCCACTTTGCACATACAGACCAGCCGCCTGAGTGCCTGCCCCAGGTTGGACCTGCAAAGTGTTGTTAGGTGCCACAGCACTTGCGACTGAAAAGAGTGTCTGTCCTTCAATATTGCTGAACAGAATTCCATTATCGATAAAATCCTGTCGTACGCCCTTCGAACGCTCTGTCACGGTAGAGCGGACAAATGCTCCAACATTACCGCCCGCGACCCCACTAACAACTTCCGGCGTATGCCACTCCAGAGCATGATTACGCGCAAGAGACAGGGCAGAGGCATATCCATTATCTGTCCCGTTTGTGCCGCTTAAAGCCGTCGCGCCGAAAACAATACCGACCTGCCAGGCGTCAGGGTTTGAAACAAAAACGACCCCCGCAGCAGCATCGGAAGTACCCGAGGTCTGACCACCACCCGCACCGAGCTGAATGCCATAAACACCACCGCCAACATTGGGGGCATAAGGCGTAGACTGACCAATCGCCAAGCCACCAAAATTGACCGCTTCAAGTTCCATGACGAAAGTCGGTTGATAATTTACACCAGCAAGACGCCACGCTTCTCCATAATAAGCGTAGGCTGTCGTGGTCGTAGGTGCAGAAGTGTCATCAGCGACACCCCATGACGCAATGCCGATCGTACTTGGCTGAAACCCTAAAATATCTGGTGCCGTTTTTGCATCAGATGTCCGGGACGCTGCCACAAAAGCACTATTTCCAAACTGTGCTACCGAAGCGCATTGCGCGTCCTGCAATGCCCAGGGCCCAATCGAGGTGGCTCCCATTGTCTGGGATAGCCACTCGTTTTTAGACGCTGCATCCCGATCGCTCAGTCCTGGATTAGCCGCAGCATCCCCGATCAGAACACGATCAGCGAAACGACTGATCTTTGCTCCTTTATCCTGATAGAATGCCCCACTCGGCTTGGAAACTGCTGGAGTACCTGCAATCTGGGAAGCCGTTGCAGTAACAGTTTGATGGCCGCTGGAATCTGCCAGCACCAGAACTTCATCGCCCGTCAACGTGTCAAGCCGCGGGTATGTATTGAAAACAGGCATAGCCTTCCTTCTGCCCCGATACAGTTAGCAGGGGGCCTGTTTGGTCAGTTCTGAAGAACGTTGATCTGAATTATGCCGACTGTGAGTGCCTGCTCGCCATTCGCAGCAATATCGGCTTGCCCACCATTCAGGCGGACATCCAGAACGGAGGTAACCGTCACGCCGGCCCCCACATACGCTAGATATGATAGGCGGCTATAGGCATAACCTGCACCAACCACTGCCCCTGCAATGTCCAAGCTAAGGGCATTCTCAATCGCTGTTGCAGCCTGCTGAACCACAACCGACATTGGCACGACGACTGTCATGGACACATTAACCGCGAGCGTCTGGGGAGACCTGACGGCAAAGCCGACTCCCAAGGCCCGAACAGCGTCAACAGCCTCATAAACCTGTGTCAGCAGCGCATCCGATGGCGAGCCACTTCCGTCATTCACGACGACCGTAAAATACCCGGTCTGTGCAGTTCCATCAGCAGCAACACCATCTCGAAGCGAACTCGATAATCCTGTCTGAACACCCGCAACAGCATTCCCAACGGCTGCTCTGCACCCAGATGCTTTTGCAGCAAGCCACAGAGGAAAACGCGCACGCAGCTGCGCATCCGTCTCTTGGTCGGCACCGTTAAGAAAAGCCGCTGGATTTGTAACAGTGTCAATGCCGGAAATAGCTGTGCCCATCAGACAGAGCGCACCAACAGGTACGTTACCATTTGATCCCGCAACCTGACATTGAACTGGAACCGATATGCTCTGCATGTCCGTCTGCCGAACATACCCGCCTGCAACGTCGGACCAGACAGGCAGATTGCTATCTTTGATCACTGCGAATGATAGGCCAGAAACAGTGCGGACAATGGCTCCTGGCACAATCACTGCCGATTGCTGGGCTGGCGAAAATGACATCATCGTCACCATCCCGGTCGATGCCGTTCCTGGTAAACGCATCATCCCGAAATCTTCGACAAAACTGTCGCAATCCTCAGCAGAGGATGTTGCCAGACGTGTGCGGAGCAAGGTTTGTAAAACAAGATATTGCAGCCATAATCCTATGCCACCGACACCTTCCATCAGTGCCCGCACGGGCGATCCAACAGAGCCATCCAAAAGCTGCGCACAGGAAGACTGCGCCGTCGCCACGGCGGTGGAAACCGTCGTAGCAAACGAGCGAAGAGAAAGAGACATTACGTCCTCCGGAAGCGCAGAACATAGCTCTGCGCTTCTTGTTTAGGCGGAAAAATCCACTGTTTGCTGCTGCCCCGTGTCAGCATCGACATAGGAGATATGGCAAAGGCAAAGCCCGTTATCGGCAGCACTCACAGTCACATCAACAGAATGACCGGAATCAACTCCAGGGTCCTTGAGAACCTGCACCCGAATAGCAGCTTGCATGACGGCCGGAACAACGACTTCCCCAACCATGCTTTGCAGACCCACCCCGTATTCCGGCTGCCAGATGTAATCACCAGGATTGGTTAACAAGCGCCTTAAAAGCCTCTGGCGTGTTTCGTCAGCCTCGGAAATAACCTGTAAGCCACCGTTCTCCAGCAGCAGATCACCGCCACACAAATGACTGATGGAACTCATCCAACAGGTCCCCCTGTCGTCTGGCTACCCATCAGATGTACGTGCTGCGTCAACGAGTGCTGATCTGTTTGAATATCGCCACCAGAAACCTTCAGACCATTTGCAGAAAACGCAGCCGTTACGTCGCCTATCGTCAGTGAAATACCACTCTCTGCAATATGTAAGCGCGCATTGCCTGCCCCCAGGATAACCCCGTCAGAGCCAATCTGACACCAACCAGCCTGAGGATTTACATCACCAACCTTGCCGTTTTTTTCTGTCGGGGGTGCACCGCATCCTGCCCTGATCAGCATGGTCCCTGGCTGAATAGCCTGCCCATCAGAGGGAGAGACGGGCGCAGTCACAACCGTGTCAAAAACAGCCCCGATAGCAATCAGATGCTCACCATCCCCTTCAAGGGGTAACAAGGCAACGTGGGTCCCTGGTTCAGATGGACAAGAAACACGCAGATTTCCGGCCTGTACGCCCCCCACATCAGGTATCCAACCGGTTTCCACATTGTCAGGCTGGATACGAACCTTGATGGCATGGTTCGAAGGATCAACTGCGGACACAATTCCAAGGACCGCGTGCGCGCTTCGGTTCGCAAGGGCGGCAGCTAGCATTCGCGTATCACTCATACCCCGCTTCTCCGGCTACGCAAAACCACATGCTGAATAAATCCATCATTCACAGAAAATCGGGAAACAACCTGATCCACACCCAGCGTCTGCTCCGTTGTCCCCAGTGAAATCTTTATAAATTGCCGCGGACGCAGCCTTATAATACCAGGCATTGAAATACGGACTGACATTGCATGTGCAGAAATACGCTCATACTTACCACGAGCCAGCCGACGCAGATCTTCCAAACGACGGCCCGGCACACGAAAGCTGTGGAGTACAGTCACACCTGATGGTGCATCCTGGAAAAATGTTTTGCCATCATAATAAATATGCGTACTGCTTCTCTGTCGAGAATCCCAAGATGCCATATGCACCACAATACCCCTGAGCAATTGAAGATCTCGAGAAACATCTGTCTCGAATACGGCATTTCGAACATCAATAATTTCAGCGGTGTCCTCATTTACGTAAGACGGCTGACAGACAAGCGTTTTCCCATCCGCATAAAGATCACATAACGCATCCCTCGCAACGGCAAAGGCCAGATCTGCCGCCGTCTGAAAGCGATGCTGCGACAGAAGGGCACCCCTCTTATGCTCTACTTGCCAAAACTGACCCATCATATGGTCAGAGCCATCGTCAGGAAGAGAAATCCGGGTCTCAAGTGTAGCGCTTCTGGCAATATCCTGCAGCAGATCAGATCCCGTATGGTTAAGCCAGGAATCCTGCACGCGCAGGTCTATAAGTGCCGCGAGAGCGTCCCGACACTCCATTTCGACAAGAGAATGCTCGTCAACATTCCGTACATGATCTGCACGCCCTTGAAATAGAACGGTCCATCCTGAAGAAATTTTATTGTCCCTGATTTCAACAGAAATCCACGGGCTTGAAGGTATATCTTGTTCAAACCAGAACGGTGCCTCTCTAACCCTCTGCCTCTTTATTGCGAACGTCAAAACTGCCGTATCGCAAGACTCATATCTATTAGAATCCAGTTCGAAACTTTTAAGCGCAAGATCTGGATTTTCTATTCCATCCCATAAAATTCGAACTTCGATCTGGCGTGTGGTCATCCTCCCTCCTCATTGGGAAGCCCTGATGAGAGCGTAAGGTCTTTCATCGGAATTTTCAGAGGTTGGACTGTTTCAACTTTGCTTAAATCTGGATCTGATAGCCCATTGGTCTGAGCAATTCTCCACCACTGGCAAGCATCTCCCAGTTCACGCGCCGCAACATGAAACAGCGAAATATCAGCTGCCGTTACAACAATATTTTTCATAATTCCTCACGCGTGCACTACTGGCAATTGCCCGGAAGCACCTTGAGAACCACTGACATACGCCAGAGAATGATTAACCAGACCGCCAGTATCTGATGCTGCACTAAGCAAACCGGCACTCCCGGCAACTGCGGCCAGAGACGATGTATCCGCAATCGCGACACTTTCCAGATTGCTTCCTGTGCTCTCCATGATGGACATCAACCCACTCCCCGCGGTCGTAAGCTGATGGGATATCGCTGCCATACCGGACGGAGTAGCCGCAAGATTAGAACCACTCTGGCTCAAGGTATTTGCCATACCCAGAGCATCAACAACCTTGGCCGCAGTTCCCCCCGCCCCTACTAAAGTGGCCAATGGCATAAGCTGGCCTACGATGGAATTAACTTGCCCAGTGCCTGTAAAAACGCCTTCCGAAATACGCGCTACCATATCTGAAACAGTCTTGAGCCCACTCTCAGTATCATTTCCTAGAATGCCTGTGAGTGAACTTTGGTTTGTCCCAAAATCAGTGGCTTCCGCTGGCCGTTCCAACGTCAGTTCATAGGAGCAGACAGCCCCCTTCGCTTCATATGAATAAACAAAGCGAGCAATCCAAACATCACTTGCCATACCTGCCGCAGAAAAAGCGACAGGCTGGCCCGAAATCCGCATCCGCTCCACGGCTTGCGCTCGGACCTGTGCGTTCGGCCCTAAAAAACGCCCTCGCAATTCCAGTCGGCCAGGGTCGTTTCCAAGCGTATCAACAACACGCTCGCCTCCGGGAAGCTTATGCACGACCATCATTTGATGGCCACCAACCTCAAGTCGGTCAGGAACTTCAATACCGCTCAGTACAAGTGAGCCAAGGGTAACCGGCGCGGACGTCCCTAAACGACCGATGGAACCGATCACGTTTTCAATGGCAGAGAGCGTTACACTCATTGCGGCTCTCCTCTGATCTCATCCAATTCCAATGCTACAACCTGGATATTGGGGAAATTGAATTTCATCGACGCCTCCCGTTGCACGTCGCGCAGCAAGACGGCTCATTTTTCCAAAATCGCTGATGTCTTTGCGCTGCTCTTCACCCAAAGGGGGCATTCCTGATCGGGAGGAGTGAAATGTGTGGGGTAAGGTATTTTCTTCAAATTCAGGCTGCCGTATCCGCCCCAATTTTCCCAACGATATTGGAAGGAACTGTGATGAAATTGCTGAACAACCTTCCAGGTCTCGCACACCAGATTTTAGAACAGGGACAGACCGGGTATTGATTGCTGACTTCCAAATATCAGGGCGAGAACCCGCTAAATCTGGCGTATTACGGGAAAAAACATGAGGTGCCACGCGGCAGTGCTGCCTCGGGCTTCTTGCAGAAAAAAAATTCTTCGCCGGTGAGGCTGCGCTTAATCTTCCCGGCTTGATAAAAAAATTTTCCGTACCGCTCAACTGCATATCATCGCGAATTTTTTGCGATACAGCGTGGCCAGACTTCTCCAATTTAGCCTGCACAATATGCACGAGACTTTCTTGCTTAGGCCCCATTTTAAAAATGCTGCTTTTATTTCTTACAAGCTTTGGAGCATTTTCTAATGTGCCTTCGACATATGTCTCTGGGCCACTTTTCGAGAAGGAAAAGCTCCCGGCTGACGTCACGCGAGGTATTAAAGAAGCCATCGATAATTTCGGGAAATCCAAATTTCCTCTCTCGCGGCTCTTAACAAAACTCACTGTGGGAATGACAGCCGTCCTTCCCTCTAGCAAAGATCGTCGCAACACATTCCGGGAAAACAACATTCCTGACGAAAGAACGCCTTTCCACAATTTATCCGTATGCATGCCTATTCTCGGTACTGTCTTTGGTCCCAGTCAAAGACATGACCTGCACGCTCTGCCGTCACAACACACGCAGCCATCCGCCTTGCGCGAGACCACGACTTCAACAAATTCCATGGCACCCCATGATCCAGAAGGTAAAGCATCTCCTGAAACGCAGAGTGCCTACTCAGTTTTTTGCTGTAGCGACCACCATCTCTTCATCAGTATCCTGATGAAAACATGGATAAAGCACTGCAATTCCACCTTTACCGATACGGCGCGCCAGATCACGAATTTCTTCTTTCGTACCCGGCATCTGCACTGGAACACCGTCGATAGCCGTAACTGAACAGATCATTTCCGCATAGCCCAACCATGCAGCAGCCGAAGCACCAGTCACAGCAGAGCCTGCCGCCTCAATCAGATCCAGCATATCCGCAGGATCGATCTCTTTCAGAGAAAGACATCGTCCATCAGCAAGACGAACTTCTTTCGGAAGCATACTCATGAAATCTTTGCCCTCGTTGATGCAAAGAACTGCACCGTTTGATGAACCATCTGATCCGACTGCCAGGCATCATTTTTCAACTTGATGGACACGTTCGTGTACTCCCACGTACTTGTCGTGCCATCAGGCTCTGTCACATACTGGTAAATTGTACCGCTCCCAACCGTTCCAGCATTCCAGTAAGCAGCTTCAATAGCAGCAACCAGATTGTCCAGTGCCGCACTCGCACGTGCGATCTGAAACGAACCACGCCAGCCATTCGGGACATTGAACTCGACTGGCATGCCATTAAGCGGACTTGCTCGCAGAGCATGCGTCTCCTGTGATGCCCCGAAAGACGTGACATCACGCAAATCAACCCGCTGGCCGTTCCAGAGAACTGTAATCCGGCAGTCGCGACCAATACTATAAGGATTTGCCATGCTCAGACGCTCCCGCCCGCAGTCGTCACCGTCACGGAGGTGCCGCCCTGCAAATTCACCACAAATTTTTCATTGATGCCCTGGTACCGCACAGCCACGTCAGCCTGCACATATCCCAACGCAGTCCGCGACTGGGGATTATTCGAACTATCGCAAACAACACGGTAAGGCAGTTCAGAATTCTGAACACCCAAAATACCTTGAGACAACAAGGACGACAGGAAACCCAGCAAGGTCGAGCGAATATCGGAAAAGAGCGTGTCATTCACGACCTGCCCAACATACGCTCCCATGCCACCAGCAAGGGATGACGCAATATAATTGGTCAGACGGGTGTAATTATCTCCATTTACCGTCGCTTTACTTGACGTATTGTGCCCACACCGTACTGCCCAGTAAGTCCCGCCCGGCGCCGGATTGCAGATAACATCGATCCCAGCCGTAAACAGTGTAGACAGTTCGGCCGTGGAATAGGTTGCGCTGCTTCCCCCTAACCCCGCCTTTTGGCTACCAACAATACCGGAAAGTGCTTTGTTCAGGCTCGACTGTTCAGGTGAAAGTGCAGAAAGAATGCCTGCAGCAAATGCCTGAGGGCTAACAAGCATCATGCCATTAACGTCATCGTTCCACCAGATCCAGTCACCGAACATCAACTTTACAGCTGAAGAATCCAGACCACTGGCGGCTTTGACGGACACTGCATTACTTACACTGTCATATGCGGGGCTTGCCGCCACCATATAGACCCCTTCACCGAGGCCAAATGCCGCCTGCAACGAATAGGACGCGCTATCTGTCATGCCATGAAGGGTGGCAACGGCACATCCCTGCCCCCTAAGAGCATACATACCCGTCCGAATGATATCGTCTTTTCCTAGAAAAGCCGACGTATCAGGCGCCCCACCATCTAGTCCTCCAGACAGCGTCACGCTTCCGGGAACAGGATCAGGAACTGCATCCGGCAAATGGATCGTTACCAGAGCTGACAAATCCTGCGCGACAGCGGCTTCCAGAATGTTCCATGTCGCACCTGAATAAGATGCTGCTCCAAGAACCGGATGCGAAACTGCCAGCCCATAACCCGCCCCCGTTGCGGTCAGTGTCACAACGATAGAATTACCAGCAGCGCCGGTATGAACAGCACTGAGTGTAACGCCTCCCAAAGAGGCCGTTGCGTTTGCATCCGTTCCATCTGTTACACGCACGACAACGAACGATGACGCCCCTTGCAGAGCCGCAATATTTACAGCCAGCCCAGCATCCGTCGTTTTGTTCTGTTTACTCCCAAACGCAGAGAGATAATCACTCATGCCACCCACTGGCACCGGAAGCCCTACCGGGCCCCATCCTGCCGTTCCAACGATACCCAGCTTCGATGAAGAGGCACCCGTTAGTCCCAGCGGCTGTGGCTGCGCAATCTGTACATAAAGGTTAGGAACCGTAAGCGCAGTCGTATTCAGCGTACCCGCCTGATAAACCAGAGACATCCGCCGATATTTCCTCCAAGAAATACAATATATTGTTCCGATAATCGAACAATTAATTTTTCTTTATTATATTGACTCTATTTTTTAATGGCTTTGACAGACGACAGTCCCAAACTGATTGACCATCATTCCCGGATATGAATTCTGAGCTGCCTGAGAAGTTTGTGCCGCCTGCATTGCCTCAAGAGCATGCAGAACCACACTATTATCAAAAGCAGGCTCGATTGCGCCGAAACTGCTAACTTGATCACCAGCAGAAACAGTCCCGGCCCCAAACATCATGTCAGACGACCACTGAACCTGAAGGGTGTCAAAAACCAGCTCGTACAAATAATCCCGTCGATACAATGCCTGATTTTGCATCGTATCGATGTCCTCAACACTCACGAACCTAAGCTGTGCCTGCCGCCCATCCAACGTGGAAATCCAGCTCTTCTCAGCCAGTTCCGTATCCAAAAACTGTCCAAGCGTATCCCGAACACCAGAATCAGCCGTCCAGAGCGAAACCCTATACCGCTGATTCTGTCGGCGGTTCACCCTTACGGACTGGCCATAACCAACAACGTTTCCGGCTAAGTTATAACCCGGAACCTGAACAGAATTTCCGTCTGCAAGACCTTTTGGGAGTTGCCCGGCCAAAGCCAAAGCCACAGTTTCAGGCGTGTCCTGCTCAGTCACGGCATAGGCGGCAGAAATCTGAGTTTTCCCCGCCTTGTACCAAACACCAACAACACCTGAAGGCACCCCCTCAGAAGGAAAAGCAACGCAAACAGCTTGCGCACTTTGCTTCACCGTTACCGTGGGCAGAACACGCGCCTGAACCTGCCAAGGGCGCCCCAAAGGCTCTGGCACAACAATCCCTTTCTGAGGTGCCAGTGTGACCGTCAGGAAATCCGTATTATTCCGAATATTTTGAGCTGCAAATATATCACTCGGCAAAAGCCACCCGCGACGAACGATCGTCTGCCGCCCCGTTACAGACGGCTTTTCGAGCCCGTCTGGATATAAAATTCCCGCACACACATAAGCCAGAGCCAATCCGACCTGAGAAGCATCCGCCATTTTTCTCTCCTCAGACCTGTTGCAGAGACATGGTGCAACGCAAACCCCAGTCCGACATCTCGGCAGCGTTAATCGTGTACGTCGTATCCAAATCCGTCGTGACCGTCATATAGGGTTGCAACACAATGCCCGGCAGCCGCGGTAAATACATGACGAACTGCCCGGGCTTGGCTGACCCTGGAATACCACTCCCAGATCCCTCTCCTTTAGACCGCAAAACAATCGCAGCAGGACATTCCTCAACGATGTTCCCTTGCGTCCCAGAAACGCCACTGACCTCCACAGTCCGATTACATGCCACACACAGCGGAGGTCGAAGGTCATCCACGGCCGCAACAAAAAACGTATTTCCCCCGCAAGTCAGAATATCTCCGACCACAGTATCTTCACGGCAATCCGTAAGCACATATTCCATAACCCCACCCCAATTGGGGGATCGGAAGAATGTAAAGTCAGCACTCGAATCAAAAGCGAGCATCGGATGTGCATAAATATTTTGCATGGGAGACAACGGATTATCCGGCCGGTATTGCTCTCCGGAGTGACCTAAAATCCCTGCCGCTTTTGCATACCCTCGACAAAGTCTGGACGCGATCTGTTCCGCCCGCATCATGCCCCCTTCAGATGATGACCAATCGGCCATCCTGCAATTCTAAACCGCCTGTCACCCCAAGAAACGCGCATAAACGCCGACGCCATAACGTCAGAAGCATCACGCGATCACGCACTTCATGACCGTTGTGATACCAACTCGCAGCCTGTGCCGTGTCCAGATTTTCAGACGCCCCCAAAAGAGCCGTTTCCAACGGGTAAAGCTGTGAAAGGTACAAGCGTACCTGCTGCAGCTCGGCGCCAGACAAGCTGCTAATTCGCCATTCCAACGCTCCCTCAACCTGAAAGAAGCGCCAGGATTCCTGCCCTTTCTCCCGCGATCCAATTGCCGGATACCCGCAGAATCGCCGAACATCGACCTTTTCCCCGTCCGTCAATGGGCCCGAGGAAAGGCTTGCAGTCCCAGACATATAATCCTCCTCCACCAGAAGAACCCCCATGGAATCATGGGGGTTCGAAATCAGCTTAGAAGGTCATGCCAAGTGCATCCGTGCCCAGGCTCTCAATGACAACGCCACGCTTGAGATAGCTGTTCGTCGCCGTGGGAATAACGTTTGTATCTGCCGTCACATCCGTCGGTAGCGCGAAACCCCCAATCCAGTACCAGGACTGAGCGATAATCTGACGCAGTCGATCCAGTGGCTCACGCGTCACCATTGCAACCCCATCCACCATCTCAATCAGTGCGCGATCAGCGTCTGGGATGTCCGAATGGCCAGTCAGCGCACAGTCACCCTCGATCAGAGCCCCCTGGCCCAACAGCAGAGCACGATGAATAGGACCAGCACCAAGAGAAAGCTGCTGAGGGGCCTCTGTCGTCGGAATAAACCGAACACCCAGCAGCTCAATCACTTGTCCGGAACGATACTCTTCCGAACCATATGCTCCCCGATAAAGATGCTTGAAGTCATCGTCACGGAACAGCGATAGAAGCTGAATATCATCCAGATAACAATGATATGCCCCATTGATCATAGGAACGTTGTTACGGCGAAGCGTCGCAACACCAGCCAGAACCTGCTGGATACCCAGCGTATCCGCGAGACCGCTTGCACTCGCCGTCTGTAGAGCTGCCGTCGTCAGACGGCCATTCGGACGGATCACCTTCGGTGCCGTTGCTGCCACCACCGGCTGCCCAACGGCACCATCCGCAACAGACACGCTGGCGGAGAATGTCATCTGCCCGGAGATTCCGCCCGGCGCCGTAGAAACATTGGTCGCGTCAGCTACCACGCGCACAAGCGTGTACACATCCGAACCAACAGTCACAGTCATGCCATTGCTGGATCCAATCAGCGTAACCTGACCATTAACAATGACGGACTGAAATCCCCGAATGTCATCGACCTGAATGGTGTCGCCTTCAGCATCAAGCGCAACACTAACGCGCGTATTGCCACCCAGATAACCACCTACTCCATTCTGAGCTCCACCAAACAGCGTATTGCGTGCAAGCCGGTCCAGAGACTGCATGGCCTGCACACCATTCGTGTTGGCATTTGCAAGAAACTGCGATGCAATCCCGACACCACTCGTCACCATATTCAGATCAATCGTGTCGCCATACTGATTGATCGAAAGAGTGTATTGCTCAACAGACCAGCCAGCAGGGCTCATTCCATTATCGAAGTTGGTATTGCCCGTTGGATTCAGCGGTGTCGTAACAGGAGCCTTCAGACTCTTACGCGTCTTTGTAAGAGTTTCACCAATAGCGTTAGGGAAAATCTCGCGGTCAGCAACCTGTCGAAACCCCAGTCGAGATTTGAGGCCGTTTTCAAACTCCCGCGCCAGAAAACCCTGCTGAATAGCGGCCTGAAGCTGAACTGGAAAATTTTCGATGCTCATGAATGTCATTCCGTAAATATTTATGAAAAATTCCGGCACATTTGGCCGGGCAAATATTTAATTCACTGTCGCGCTATCAGGCCCGAGCCAGAAACTGCCACTTGCGCGCTTCGTAATCAGCTTCAGTAGCTGCGCGCGCATCAAAAGGTTCAATGCCGCCAGGCTTCGGTGCCGGGTACCCAACTGTTGTGCCACTCGAATATCCGGGACGCACAATTTCTCCGAACAGATATGCACGCTCCTGCCGCGCCTGTTCTAAAGCCTCAATCACTCCCACAACCGCGCCATCCTCAGTGCGGGTAACACCGCCCATATCAATCAGACGAACAACATCTTCAGGATTATACGCGCCCAAACGAACAGCCTCTGACCGCAGAGCCGCAACCATAATTTCACGGTCACTTTCCTGCTTCACACGAGACACAATTTCCTCATGCGATCGCTGCAGATCTTCCTGCCGGGCAACAGCATCCGCCATTTCCCGACGAACGGATTTGACCTCATCCTGCGCTTGAGCAAGCGCCTGACGCAGAGCCTCCACACCCTCAATAGTTTCTTCAGACACGGATATTTTCCCTCCGTTCAACGTCACGCCTCATCCGGCGCAACCCACTGTTCAAGCACACGCCATTCTGCCCCGGGGTCAGAATTTCCAGATGCCGTCGCATACATTCTGACTGCCGTCTCTCGGCTTAGAATCCCGTTGGAAACAGCAGTCACCAGCCCCTGCGACAGAGACAGAAGCTCCGGATCCGTTGCTGGGAACCAGGCGGGCCACCTCAATGCCATGCGACAATAAGGGAGGTCTTTCACCAAAGCCCCACCCAACCGCAGACCGTTTTCCAGCACACAGGAAAAACGGCAGGCCATTCGGTAAACAGCCAAAAGCCCATTCTCGCCATAAGAATGCCGCAGCCGATCCACCAGCCAGATCAGAGGCTGACACATCATTTCCATGGCTTTGCCAGACTGCACGCCTGAAATCCGATCACCATGCGCCCGGTTGCCGTGCAGTTGCTCCAAGGCAATTTGCCGCAGTTCCCGATAGTGCTCGAGCACTGCCCCTGCGGCATTGCCGTTAATTTCCAGAAGCTTGGCATCCCCTTCAGGAGGCAACGTCAGAGCCGACGACGCTCCGCCTTGATGAGCCACACCATCCGAAAAACCTCCAGTTTTCAAAACCAGCGTCGGATCAGAGCCATATTTCAGACCTCGCCCAGCCTGAGACAGAAGGTAGTCCGCCTCAATGACCGTATCGATCGCCCGTTCAAAAGTGCATTCCCCTTCCGGGTCACGCCCATGTACACCACCCAGATTGCGGATCCAGATAATCGGTACAAAACCCAGCCCATGGCGTACGGACCGGCTTTCATCCCGAACCCCACCGTCCATCCCGACGAGCCAGGGTACGGAAACTGCGCAATCCATTGGTGTCCAAATCCGTTGCCACCAGAATTGCGCACCCAATAGATCTTCACCAATTGGATAACCCTGCGCAGCAAGATCCCGGCCTCGAACAAGAAACCGCTCCTCAACACGCAAAAGCTCGCCACTGGCATCATCCCAGACCGGCGTCAGATAAGCCGTATCGAGAACCGAAAGCTTCGGCACGCCGGCCGACACCTCAAAAAGAACCACCACAGAACCAATGGAACCACACGTTGCGGCCTCCATCATCAGTGATGCTAAACGCGTCTGTGCGGCGAAAACACTCATGGCTTCCGCAACCCGCACATTATCCGTAATCAAACTGGGCCAGTGCGTATCGCCAAAAAGTAACGAGACGGATTCATCGACAACCGTTCGGCATAAATTACTCCGGACAGATGGTCGTCTATTCGAAAGCGGAATGTATTCCCCCGCCCCTGATCGTTCCAGCGAGAACGGATGAGGCAAGGCATCATATTGCGTACCGTCCAGAACGCGCTTTAACGCCAGCAGGCGTGCTGTGCGCGCAGACGCACCCGCCGGCACGGCATACCGCCGTTGCAGGGACAACCAGTCCATGAATTCTCCAATGCTAAAGCCCGCCTGCAGCCCAGAAGCCGGTCAGCGCGCCAACGAAAATGCTGACGGGCTCCAGCCCGCCATACTGCTGCTGCCAGACAGCATCAGTTCACTCAGTCCCCAGACCATCGCGTCCGCCCGATCCGGAGACCGGGGCCCTCGATATCCACTGACTGAAAAATGACAGAGCTGATCCTCAAGCGCTTCAAAGCGCCCGTGATGAACCACCTTGCCAATCTCATAGAGCGCCGCCACAGGCTCTGCCCGCGCAGCCTTGCCTCTCGCTGCTGTGACCAGCCGAACCGGCGCAGTCGCTCGCACACTCCGAATGGTATTCTCTACCAGAGCACCACCGAAGTTTCGTTCGGCAACAATCCGCTCCGCCCGCCAGTCATCCAGAGCATGCAATGCCCGTGCAGCCCATCCTGCCGGACTGTCTCTGGCAGAAAGATCTTCCAGAACATGTCCGACACCATCAGCATCCACGCCGCAGACAACAATTCCGATTTCATCCGATCGATAATCTTCCGGACCAGATGCGCCCGAAGGATCAACTGACACCAGAATACGCCTCATGCGTGAAGCAATATCCATCCGCGTCTGAGCCGCAACAGCAGCTTCGCGTCTGAACGATTCAATCCGCCAGAGCGCCCCTTCAACAGCAACCTGGTATTCTCCATGAAGAAACCGTCGCCGCTCCCGTTCCGGCAACGCTTCCAGCGCTGCAAGATAATCCTCTCCCAGATTATCCCTGTTAGAATGGGGATTAAGAATCATCGTGCCATATAAAGAACGATCCGAAATGGGTTGCCCTGATTTCGGCTCTATTCCCAACTCGAAAAGCGCATACAGCCAATGACCAACACTCGGCGGATTGGCATCAATATATTCACGGTTCACCAAGTCACATTTCTGCGCCAGGCGCGTCAGCAACATATTCCGCGCGCCATAACTGATCTGGCTTGCCTCATTCAGATAAACTGTCGCAAATTCAAGGCCCAGAATTTTCTCGGTACGCTGCTCATCATCCAAACCGCCGAACAGAATGGTAGACCCATTGGAGAACGTCACGACACAGTCCTGCCGATCCAGCTTCCACCGAACCCGTGGGAAACAGAACTGCATGACCTTCGGGAACGTATCCCGCAAAACAGACGCCTTAAGAGCCGTTAATCTGTGACGAAAAATACCATGACGACTGTCTGGAACCTTCAACGCTCGAATAACAACGGCTCGGATCAACACAAACGTTTTGCCTGAGCGTGACCCACCCCGTAGTAAAATATGACGGGCAGGCCCTCCCAGCAAACGAACAGCCTCGCTTTGTGCATCATTCAGTCTAAAGGGCGCTGTCGTCATGGCTGATACAGATGGAAATGGAGCCAGTCTGGTCCTCGGTATGTCCGGTTTTAAAGCGAGAGGGTCGATGTGCCTTTAAAAGAAAGGCCATCAGACCATCACTATATTTTTTCCTGACGAGCGGGCTTCCCGTCTCGGGGTTGCAAATAATTTTTCCACCATAGGTAATTGGCTCGTCATATCCTTCGACAGCGCGACGCCGGGCTTCAGCTTCCAGGGCGTCTGCCGCTTCCTCCAAAGCATCATCCCAAAGAAATGCGAAGTGAGGGTCCGTCTCTTTCCAATGATACAGCGTGCTTCTCTGAACATCTGCAAAACGGCCAGCTGCAGAGATATTTCCATTGGCAGCAAGATGCTTCAGAAACTGTTCCTTGCGCTGGCGAGATCGCCCATGGCGTATCCGTTGCTTCTCACTCTGTGTCTCGCTCATTTGTCCATTCCCTTCCCGACTCTGAGCGTCAATCAATCTGAAGCTCTGCTTCACGTCGGCTTTTCATTGACCATCCATCAAGCCAAGCCTCATGTTTTTGCCCGGCATGTATGGGCTTTTTCCTTGGAAAATGTGTTCTGGGAACTTCCTGTAATCGTAATCGCTGCTCCCGCTGCGCCATAACTTCCAAACGGCTTCTGGTCGCCTCGCTCACGCATCCAAGGGCCTTTAACGAAAAAGTTTTTCGCCGACAGGGAATAGCTCGACAACGCACATCAAGCCGCGTGAGCCCTGCGTCCACCAATTCATGCCATTCAAGAGAACAATCTGCCCGATGAAGCGCTTCCTCAGCATTCACCAAAGGGCACGCGACGACATCTAAACCATCCCCAAGAATAACAACCATAACTTGGTGACCGGAAAGGACAACTGATCCGGAAGAAATGTGAAATCGTTCCAACACTAGAAACTCTTCCAAATAAAAAAGGCCAAACTCAAAATTGAGCTGGCCTTTTGAAATAAGATATCTTCTATGTACTTTTCTTATGCAATAATCGCGTTCGAAATTCAATACTTTTCTGATAGATTTAAATTTTATTCTTCATATTTTCGTACGCATACGAAAGTTGCTCAAGAAGCAACGCACATTGTGCCGAAATTTTCATACGCGCCCGTCCTTCAGAAAGGCCGGGATAAAGATGACGTGCCATCGCAGAAAAAGACATTTCTCGTGCCAGCATCATTTCAAGACGCACGTGCCCACACAATCCCAACCTCTCACGAATTTCCGAAATCCGAACCGAGCACTTGCCACGCCCAATCATCCACGTGTGCACATCGCCCTTTTCACGAAAACGGCCATCTGACGGTTTTTCTTCCACAATACCAATCGTTGCAAAGAGATACTCCCGGTACCACCGATCTGCAGCAGAAACCTCGTCGTCCCCAATGTCGTCCGCCTCATACATCGACTGCACTGTGTTAACGACACGATGCACCCCATTTCGCTCCACGATTTCATGATGCTGAAAGCGTTCTGGAGTGGGCTTCATATGGCGGGCAATGGTCACCGAAGGGATTTCCCGAATTAACGTTTGCATCAGTGGATACTTTCCCAAATCGCAGAAGCCCCCATCGGAGCTAAAACAGGAAACTGCGGAACCCGATCAGCGCCCCACAAAGCGTTCCAGCTCACAGGATGCCCTGGCGGCAGAGCCTCAGCGCTCTCACGATCCACGACCAGTCTTTTCGGAGTGCCGCCCGATACCTTTGCAATCTTTTTAGCCTTGCGCATCGAACGATTACGCGCCTCTTTATGGAGAGGCTTCCAACTGTCAGCCGCCAACATGGCTGCAATGGCGCTGGCAGATACCCGACGAGGAGTCTGGCTTTCACTCATCTGCCTCATTCTAACTTCCTTCATGCTGCAAATTTGATTTTTGGCAAAATGCCATAGGCAATAAGAAAAAAAACTTCTTCTGGATTTGGCATAAAGCCATTGCTAAAAAGGCCACATGGCCAAACACAAGCGCTCGGACTCCCTGACTATCCTCCAGCGAGCTATCGGAACACGTATCGCCTGGGCCAGGGAACTCGTTATTCCCAACCAGAGCGAATGTGCCAGACTCCTGGGAGTAGATGCCTCCACCCTCAACAAGATTGAGCGTGGCGATCGCGCGCCCAGCGTCTTCCTCATCGCCGCTCTCTCGAACCGCCTCCGCGTCTCGACAGATTTTCTTCTGAAAGGCGTCCTGAACGGTCGTACCGACGAAGAACTGGCCCTGCGGCTGGCTGCCCTGCACCCAGAGTTGGTGCTCCAGCGGCAAGACATGGCTCCCGACAGGGACAAAAGCACGACTTCTGACATACCTGATCAGCCCACGAGACCAGACGAGGATCTGCACTGATAGTGTCTTCGCTGACTTCAATGCGCATTCGAACGCTCCCCCATTCGTCGTAGTGCAGCAAACCTGCCTCGGCGATGGAATGAACAAATCAGAAACGTTTCCAGCTATCAGCGAAACACAACGCATCAACCGGCCCCCTTCCTTCCTCAGCAGCCATCCCCACGACAACCACCGATTAACGATAAATTAATGGCAATATGCCACTAGGTCAAGAAGCAAATATGGCTCATTGCCATTGCGAAGCTTGCGTGTACTCTCCGGTTGGGAAACGTGGCCCCTAACCACCCCCCCCCTCACAGCACTCTGACATGATGAAAACTGTTGGTTTCCGTAACTTGCATCACATTGCGGAACCGATTTTTTTTTAACTCACTTCTGTACCAAAAATTAGATTGCAACAAAGTGTTGCCAACCTTTGGTGCCTTCCGTGAATCCGAGAAGCAGACATTTCTTGGATGTTAATTCCCGTTTCGAGATTTGATCTCGGGTGACGCTCGGACATAAAAAAAGCGGTCCGAAGACCGCTTTCCAATCCTTATTCGTGGATCGTATCCAGATCGCCGAACCGGGTATACTCTCCCTCAAAGTACAACTGGACCATTCCAGTCGGACCATGTCGCTGCTTCTCAAGAATTAACTCAGCCTTGTTATGCACAAGGGCCATTTTCCGCTGCCACTCTTCAGTCGCTGCCTGAAACTTCTCGTTGCTATCGTATGCACTATCTTTGGGCATCCGCTGCTGCAGATAATACTCATCACGATACACAAACATCACAGCATCCGCGTCCTGCTCAATAGAGCCAGACTCACGAAGATCCGACAGCATCGGTCGCTTATCTTCGCGGGATTCAACCTGACGAGACAGCTGAGACAATGCGATAACCGGCACTGACAGCTCTTTCGCAATTGCTTTCAGGCCCTGTGTAATCATTGAAATTTCCAACACACGACTGTCAGGCTTGGTCCCAATCGCCGGACGCATCAATTGCAGATAATCCACAACTACCAAGCTTAACCCCTGCGTTCGCGCCAACCTCCGGCATCGCGTCCTCATCGCAGAAAGCGAAATAGCCGGCGTATCGTCAATGTAAAGTGGCAGCTTCTGCAATTCACGAGACACCCGGACAAACCGATCAAACTCTTTCTGTCCGATATCACCACGACGAATTTTTTCACCCGATACTTCTGCCTCGCCAGACAGAATACGCGTCGCCAACTGTTCAGATGACATTTCAAGAGAGAAGATAGCGACGGAGCCGTGAGGCTTTTCTCCACGCTCTTCAGCGTCTCTCATGATCGAGCGCGCCGCCGAGAACGCAATTTTTGTTGCCAGCGCCGTCTTTCCCATGGCCGGACGCCCAGCGAGAATCAAAAGATCAGACGGATGCAACCCACCCGTCCTTTTATCCAGATCTCGCAGTCCGGACGTCAGGCCAACAACATCGCCCGTCCGTAGAAATGCCTTCTCAGCAACATCAATAGCTCCCGTAAGGGCTTTGCCGAACGAGACAAACCCGCCTTCTTGACCACGTTCAGTCGCAAGTTTGAACAACGCCTCTTCAGAAGCCGCAATCTGATCACTACCATCCAGATCAGGGCGCGCTCCAAAAGCATTGTTTACAACTGTCTCTCCGATATCGATGAGCTGACGCCGGACCCATGCATCGTGAACAACACGACCATAATCCCCGGCATTGACGATCCCCACCATAGCGGTCAGAAGTTTGGCGAGATACGCAGGTCCGCCCGCAGCATCCAGCACACCCGTGTGCTCGAATTCGGCCTTCATCGTAACGGGGTCAGCCAACTGGCCACGCTCAATGCGGCGGGCCACAGCTTCATAAATCCGACCATTCACCGAGTCGGCAAAATGCTCGGGCTCCAGAAAATCCGAGACCCGCTCATAGGCCTTGTTATTTGTCAGGATAGCTCCGAGAAGCGCCTGCTCTGCCGCGATATTCGCTGGCGGAGAACGACGCAGGAGCGCGCCTAGCCCCCCATCATCAGAGGACGCGTCAGACGCAGCTGGAGAGGGAAAGGATTCGATCATAGTCACGCCAGTCTTTTACCATCAGCATCCTCCAGAAGCAGCGTCTCAATGTGCATCTCCTGCCGAGACAAAACGTTTTCAGTCCTGTCAGCCTCTCAATCGCTACATCAGGACGCGGGACATGATCTCAAAAGAGAAGTTCTACGACAGCCTTAAGAACGCCAGTCCGCCCACCGGCCTGTCTCTTCCTCAAACAGCCCTTTGGTGGATTGGAAAACAGAATTGGGCCAAAGCACACGAACTGGTGCAATCAGCCGAAGGCATACGACCCAACGACCGTATTCACGCCCTTCTTCACCGACAGGAAGGAGATCTGGCCAACGCCCGCTACTGGTATTCCAGAGCGGATGCGAGGATGCCGGACCAGACCATTATGCAGGAATGGGATGATCTGGTCCGACAGAATTTTGCTCAGACGGAAACCCAGCCATCCTGAGCAAGAGCAACGCCTGCAAGATAAAGACTACCGCAAATCAGCACGCGTGCGGGCTCTTGCCCACTTTCGGCCAAACGCTCCAAAGCTTTGACAATCGTCGGCCCAGCGATTGCGATTCCCCCGGACGCAGCAACAAGCTCCTCCACAGGCGTGGCAAGATGCTGGTCAACTTCCGCCACAGCCTGAACACTTGCTGCCCGCGCCAAGAGGGGCTTGAGAAATCCACTCACGTCCTTGCTCTGCTTGACCCCGGCAATGATGTGAACAGGTCGATCCTTCCAACCATCAAGCACCTCCCCCAGCACCTCACCTGCACCAGGGTTATGGCCACCGTCCAGATAAAGCTCCCACCCAGCTGGCAGCATAGCAGCAAGCGTTCCATGCAATCGCTGTAACCGGGCAGGCCAGTCAGTTCTGGCAATACCCTCATACGCACTCAACGGGATATTCAACCCAGACACCCGTAAAGCCGCAATCGCAAGAGCTGCATTTGTTGCCTGATGGGGCCCCTTCAAACCCGGCAAGGGCAATTCAAGGCTACCTTGCGGGTCAGAATAATGCAGCTTTAGACCATCCACCCGAACGTGCACATTTTGTCCTAGGCTCCACAGAGGCGCCTTCAATGCCTCCGCATGCGACCGAATGGCATTCAACGCTTCTGGAGCCTGCGGAGAGACAACGACGGGCACACCAGCCTTGATAATCCCAGCTTTTTCACCAGCAATAGCCTCCAGCGTTTCTCCCAGAAAGGCCTGATGATCCAGACTGATCGTCGTGATGGCACACGCAGCAGGCTTAGGAACCACATTTGTGGCATCCAGCCGTCCACCGAGACCCACTTCAAGAATGACAAGGTCAGCAGGGATGCGAGAGAAAAGAAGAAAACCTGCGGCCGTCAAAACCTCGAAGACGGTAATGGGCGCACCTGCATTAACGCGCTCAACCTCTTCAAAAGCATCCACCAGCGTATCTTCGTCAACCAGCTTCCCTGCCAGACGAAACCGCTCAGTAATGCTCACAAGATGCGGGCTGGTCATCACATGCACGCGGAGACCTGCTGCCTCGGCAATCGCCCGCAGATTAGCGCATGTGCTCCCCTTGCCGTTCGTACCAGCAACATGAATGACTGGCGGCAAGTGCAGTTCGGGATGACCCAGCTTAGCCAGAAGAACTTCCAGCCGCCCAAGAGAAAGATCAATCAGCTTGGGATATAACTGGTGCAACCGGGCAAGAACCTCGCCCGGCCGTCCCTGATATTCACCAGCCAGACGGACCGGCTCCCCCTTCTGGGCACCCATCAGGCAGCGACGTCCGGAGCCGCCTTTTGGCGAGTCAGCATACCAAGGACACGTCCCAGAAGCTCAGGTAGCTCCGAGCGCTTTGCAACAATATCAACCATCCCGTGCTCACGCAGGTACTCGGACCTCTGGAAACCTTCCGGCAGTTTCTCGCGCACGGTGTCCTGAATCACACGAGGACCAGCAAAAGCAATCAGCGCATTCGGCTCAGCAATGTGAATATCACCCAGCATTGCGAAAGACGCTGACACCCCCCCGGTCGTCGGGTTCGTAAAGACCACGATATAGGGCAGACCAGCTTCCTGAAGCATCTGCACGCCAATCGTCGTACGCGGCATCTGCATGAGGCTGACAGCGCCTTCCTGCATACGCGCACCGCCGGAAGCCGTGTAAATCACCAGCGGGGCCTTCTGAAGAACAGCCAAACGACAGGCCGCCACAAAAGCCTCACCCAGACCTGCTCCCATCGTTCCCAACAGGAACTCAGGTGCCATGACGGCCACCACAGCCTTCTGCCCCTGAATTCGGCCATGAGCGACCACAAGCCCCTCATCAAGATGAGACTTGTTTCGCGCGTCCTTCAGACGATCGGTGTAACGTTTGGAATCCTTGAACCCCAACGGATCAACCGGCATCTTCGGCAGCTCGATGGTCGTATATTCGCCACCATCGAACGTCCAGGCCAGACGCTCCTTTGCCGTCGCACGCATATGATGCCCACAATGCGGGCACACCTTCTGGGAGCGCTCCATTTCCTTGACGAGCATCATCTGCCCGCAGGAATCGCAGTTTGTCCAAAGATTATCCGGCACGTCCCGCTGAAGCAGGCCACGCAGCTTGGGTCGGACGTAATCGGTCAGCCAGCTCATGTCGTCTCGTTACTTTCTGCCTGCCTTCGGGACGAAGGCCAGAATGGGAAAAGGCTCTTGTACAGGCCATTCATAATCGCCGCGTTTTAGCGTTGCCAGCACATTTATGCCAGCCTTGCCATACAGAACTGTGCCCAGCCTCGCAAAAATATGGCACCATCTCCCTTAAGGAACAGGCACCGCGATCACCTGCAACCACTGAGCGTCCTCGCGGTTTAATCAGGCAAAATCAGTGAACAGACGGGCCACTGTTCCCGTCCGGAGAAACCCCAATGTCCGACAGTTTCAATACCGTGCAGTTCTCCCCTCAATCAGGCCTGAAACCCGGATGGTTCATCGGCGTGGGAGCCTTCCTGGTCGTCCTGGGGCTTCTGGCAGCCTTTGATGCGATCGCCACAACGCTTGCCAGCATGGTGCTGCTGGGCGTTCTGCTCATCATCGGTGGAATCGCCCAAATCATGCAGAGCTTCGCGCATCGCGGGCTCCCCCTGCCCAACCAGTGGCTTTCCGGCCTGATCGGCGGACTTTACATTCTTGGCGGCCTTCTCCTCATCGAAGAGCCCGCAACCGGATCAGTCTTCATTACGGCTATCCTTGCAGGCTGTCTGATCTTCGCAGGCCTTAGCCGTGCCTTCTGGGCCGCCGGGCACCGCACAACAGGTGGCTGGGGCCTCCTCGCCGTCAGTGGCGTCTTCACGCTCCTGATCGGCATCCTTCTCTACATGACACTGCCGTGGTCAGGCCTGTGGCTAATCGGAACCCTGATTGCCATCGAGCTTCTGATGGCTGGGGCATCTGCCATTCTTTTTGGCATGTCACTGCGCAATCGCACGTGATCAGACTGCAAATAAAAAGAGCGCATCAGAGAAACCCCTGATGCGCTCCAAATTCACCACCCGAAACAGGTTTCAACCCCGAACGGCCGCAGACAACTCAATAAGCTGCTTCAATACGGATGGAACCGTCTTTTCCGTCGCCTGCCCCTCAGACAACGTTCCCGCCATCGTCTTGATCAAAGCAGACGCCACAACAGCCGCATCCCCAATCCGGGATGCCGCCCGCGCCTGCTCAGGCGTCGAAATCCCGAACCCGATCGCAACCGGCAGATCCGTCGCTTCCCGAATCTTCGGAAGAGCTTCCTCAAGCTGCGCCTGGCTGGCACTGCCCGTCCCCGTGATCCCCGTGATGCTCACATAATACACGAATCCAGACGCATCTTTCAGCACATGGAACAGACGCGTCCGGGACGTCGTCGGCGCCACGAGAGAAATGATATCCAGCCCAGCGGCCCGCGCATGGGCATCCAGCAGATCCGCCTCTTCCGTCGGCATATCCACGACAATGATGCCATCCACACCCGCCTGAACCGCATCAAAGCAGAATTCCGCTGGCCCGTAGCTATCAATCGGGTTCAGATATCCCATCAGAATAATCGGCGTCTCGGCATCGGTCTCCCGGAAAGACCGAACCATCTCCAGAACGCCACCCAACGTCGCCCCAGCCTTCAGCCCCCGCAGTGCCGCAGCCTGAATCGTCGGACCGTCCGCTGAAGGATCGGAGAACGGCACGCCAATCTCGATCAGATCCGCCCCTGCAGCCGGCATCGCCTTCAGCAGCTCCAGCGAGGTCTCATAATCCGGATCAAACGCCTGAAGATACGGAATCAGTGCACCCCGTCCCTCCGTCTTGAGGGCTTCAAAACGGGCTTTGATACGGCTCACAGGTTCACTCCCAGATGGCTCGCCACAGTGAAGATATCCTTGTCTCCACGGCCAGAGACGTTCAGCACGATGATCTTGTCCTTCGGCATCTCCGGCGCAATCTTCATGACATGCGCCAGTCCATGGGCGCATTCGAGAGCCGGAATAATGCCTTCCGTCCGCGTCAGAAGCTGGAACGCATCCAGAGCCTCCTGATCCGTCACACCAACATACTCGGCACGGCCAATATCATTCAGCCAGGAATGCTCCGGCCCAATCCCCGGATAATCCAGCCCCGCACTGATCGAATGCGCCTCTTCGATCTGACCATGCTTGTCCTGAAGCAGATACGTCCGGTTGCCATGGAGCACTCCCGAACGCCCACGGGAAATAGATGCCGCCGTCTTGCCAGAATCCAGTCCCAGCCCGGCAGCCTCCACACCAATCAGACGCACATCCGCATCATCAAGGAACGGATGGAAAATCCCCATTGCGTTTGAGCCGCCGCCAATGGCCGCAACAATCACATCCGGCAGACGCCCCTCAGCCCGGACAATCTGCTCCTTCACTTCCGTACCAATGATGGACTGGAAATCACGAACCATCTCAGGATAAGGATGCGGCCCCGCAACCGTGCCCACCAGGAAATACGTATCCGCCACATTCGCAACCCAGTCGCGCATGGCTTCATTCATAGCATCCTTGAGTGTCCCGGCCCCAGCCGTTACCGGCTTTACCTCTGCCCCAAGCAGATGCATGCGGAAGACGTTGGGCTTCTGGCGCTCAACATCCGTTGCGCCCATGTAAATGACGCATTTCAACCCAAAGAGCGCACAAACCGTCGCCGTCGCCACACCATGCTGACCAGCACCCGTCTCAGCCACAATCCGCGTCTTGCCCATCCGCCGGGCCAGAAGGATCTGCCCCATGACGTTGTTGAGCTTGTGCGAACCTGTGTGGTTCAGCTCCTCACGCTTAAGATAAACCTTCGCACCACCCAGCTCTTCCGTCAGGCGCTTCGCAAACCACAACGGGCTCGGACGGCCAACATAATCCCGGTAATAGTAGTCCAGCTCTTCACGAAACGCTGGGTCAGCCTGCGTCGCGCGATACGCCTCCTCCAGTTCAAGAACCAGAGGCATCAGCGTTTCCGCAACAAAGCGTCCACCGAAGACGCCAAACCGGCCACGCTCGTCCGGTCCGGAACGCAGGGAGTTAGACAAAGAAGATGAAGGGGTCGTCATACCGGGCTCTGTTCCGCTTAAAGGGCTGACCAGCGATACCAAGGCCAGACGGGAACGTCCATCCACACCATTTTCAAGAAACCACCCTTACCGAATTCTCGGCAGCCCCCTTGCACAGAGCGCATCCTCAAGACATGAGTCAGAACACCTCCTGCCTCCGACCAAGGATCTTTCTCTGATGCTTCTCGCCCGGCCCGCCGGCACACCGGCCCGCGAGATCGGCCCGGACGTCGATATCAATGCCACGAACTGGATTGACCTCATCAATCCAACACATGATGAAATCACAAAAGCCGAGACACTCCTTGGGGTGCACATTCCCAAACTGGAAGAGCTGGAAGAGATCGAAAGCTCATCCCGCCACTATGAACGGGATAACTGCCTCTACCTCTCCACCCCCCTTGTACGCCGTGCGGATGACGTCTCGTTTTCCAAACCCGTCGGTTTCATCCTGACGGAAAAGAGAATCATCACGGTCCGCTATACGGATTATTTCGCATTTGATCTCGTAGGGGGAAAGCTGGCTGAATACCCTGCAGGCAAGGTCTCGCCGTCTTCAACGGAACTACTGGTTGAACTGCTCGAAGAGATCATCAACCGCCTGGCTGATATCCTCGAAGGCCTGGGGCGCACTCTCGACACCATTTCCCGCCGCGTCTTCAACGCCGAGCAACCGCGCGATCGCGCACGCGTGGGCGCCATGCTTCGCGAAACCCTGCGCCGCCTTGGATATGCCGGAGACCTAGCCTCAACAGTCCGGGACAGTCTCCTCGGCATCGACCGTGTTCGTATCTATCTGGAAGATTACATCAGCCAAAGCCTGCAAAAGGCCAAGGATCAGGGCACGTCTCCCCTTCCCGCCAGAGATACTGCTGGGAAATCACCAACGCCGGCTGACACATTCAAATCCCGCCTCAAAGTCGCAGGCCGCGACATCGCCTCCCTGAGCGACTTCGATGCCCAGATCGTCAGCAAGGTCCAGTTCCTTCTGGATGCGACGTTGGGCTTTATCAGCATCGAGCAAAACGACGGCATGAAAGTCCTCACCGTCGCCAGCTCAATCGGGATCATGCCAACGCTGATCGCAGGCATCTACGGCATGAACTTCAAGGACATGCCGGAGCTTACTTGGAAATATGGCTACCCTTACGGCCTTACCTTGATGGTTTTATCCACCATCCTGCCGCTCTTCTGGTTCTGGCGCCGTGGATGGTTCGGAACCCGTTAGGAGTCTTCTTCAATCCGCAGGCCGCCCTCAACAGGACGAAAAGGCAGCACAGATCGCTGATATGCTACCGGGAAACGATGAAGCTGTTTTTCCCACAGCTCCACGTCACTTCCCTCCGGCAAAACGACGTTGTCTACGCCACACCGCTTGAGGAAAGCCGCCTGATCTGGAAGGACGTGCCCTTCCGCACGAATCTCTCCCGAAAAGCGGAGGTACTCCCGCAATTCCCGCGCCTGCGTAAACACACGCCCATCACGGAAGATCGGAAAGCGCAAAACAACCAGTTCAAGCCGGTTGAGATACGGTTTCAGCGCCGTCGCATCATCAGCAATATCCAGAAGAACAGCACGTGCTTCCGTATTCTCTGCCAACTCTGAAAGCGTTACTAATGCCTCATGAAACTTGGCGGGACGCTCGTTCAGCTCAAACAGTTTCATAAGCTGCCTCCTTGAAAGGGACGTCCCCGAGTCGATCCAACGTATCGAGAAACGTCTCGCCCCTCTGCCTTATACCAAGGTAGCAATCCACCAGCCGGGCAATCGCATCAACCGTATCGTCCTCCGGAAGCGCTGGCCCGAGAATGGTTCCAATGGAGGCCCCGTTCTCTGCCCGGCCGCCCAACGTAATCTGGAAGAACTCTTCCCCGCGCTTGTCCACACCCAGCAAGCCAATATGACCCGCATGATGATGGCCACATGCATTAATGCAGCCTGAAATATTGATCCGTAGCGCGCCGATTTCTGCCTGCAAGGTGGCATCCCCAAAACGAGCACCCAGCTTCTGGGCAATCGGGATGGAACGTGCATTTGCCAGAGCGCAGTAATCCAGCCCTGGGCATGCCACGATGTCACCGATCAGACCAATGTTGGCAGATGCCAAGTCCACTTCTTTCAGAGCTTGCCACAGATCATACAGCCGATCCTGTCGAACATGCCCCAGAACAATGTTCTGAAGATGCGTAATCCGCAGTTCGCCAAAGGAATATGCGTCAGCCAAATCGGCCAGACGGTCCATCTGGGCAGACGTGGCATCTCCCGGAATTCCCCCGGCAGGCTTGAGCGAAACAACCGCTATAATATGACCCACATCACGGTGCGGATGCGTATTGCTTCGAACCCAGAGATCAAACTCCGGATTAGCCGCACGTCTGGCTGAGAGCTCCTGAGAGGCGTTATCCGGGGCTGAGAGTTCCGGAACAGCAAAACGCGCACGGATCGCATCCACCATTTCAGGCGTCAGACGGTAATGTTCCAGATCCATCTGCTGCAACTCAGCGTCGACAGCCTCACGATAAGCGTCAATGCCCAGAGCCTGAACCAGAATCTTGATCCGTGCCTTGTAAATATTGTCGCGGCGTCCATGCGCATTATAGACACGGACAATCGCTTCGAGCGTTGCAAGCAGGCGCTCTTCAGGCACGGCGTCAAATATCTCCTGCCCGATAATGGGGGTGCGGCCCAAGCCTCCTCCCACAAAGATCCGGAAGACAGGACGCCCGTCCGCGCCACTGCGAGCCAGAATTCCAATGTCATGGAAACGAGCCGCAACCCGGTCATTCGGACTGCCAGAAATAGCAATCTTGAATTTCCGCGGCAAAAACGTGAATTCGGGATGCAATGTGGACCACTGGCGCAGAATTTCCGCATGAACACGCGGATCCACGACTTCATCCGCAGCAGCACCCGAAAATTCGTCCGACGTCACATTCCGGATGCAGTTTCCGCTGGTCTGAATGGCATGCATGTCCACCTTCGCCAGATCGCGCAGAATGTCTGGAGTTTCTTCCAGCTTTATCCAGTTAAACTGAATATTCTGACGCGTGGTAAAGTGCCCATAATCACGATCGTACCGACGCGCGATATGCGCGAACATCCGCATCTGCTGACTGTCGATCGTTCCGTAAGGAATAGCGACCCGCAACATGTAAGCGTGAAGCTGAAGATACAGACCATTCATCAGCCGCAGCGGCTTGAATTCGTCTTCACTCAAGCTTCCATCGATACGGCGAGTTACCTGCCCGGAAAACTCGTCGATGCGAGCGGCCAGAAAATCGCGGTCAATCTGATCGTATTGGTAATGGCCAACAGGAGCGTTCATTGCCCGGCCTCCACTGAAAATTCCGGATGTACAGTTGGACCATGCGCACGGATTCGCTCACGCACCGTCACAGGTTCCGGAGGATCAACGTCGCGTACAGCCACTTCATATACACCTACGACACCATCCTGCTGGGCACGCGCCTGCGCTCCCTCAAGAACATCGCTCACGGCGTCAGCATCCAGTTTTTCCGCTGCCCCAACTCGAGCCGCCCAATGTCCATCATGATCGCGCCAGACGATTCTTCCGTCCAGAAGGCGATTAGCCGTCAAAACAAGCTTCTCACCTGCTCCAACACGAACTGGTCGTTTCATAATGCCCTCCGCAGGAACGAAACTGACATAGGATAAACCATCAACTCGCAGGTTTCCCCTCGCATGACGTCAAAAGAAACTCCGAAGACCTTCTCAACGTAATGCAGCGAATGAAAAAGGACTGAGCGTAGCAACGAAAAATTCACCATAACGGACCAAATAATGATCCATTATGGTGAATTCTCCAACCTCAATCAGCAAATTTTAGTGATAATTTTTTATAACTATATTTTTTAGTTATATTGAGAAGGAGATAGGAGCTCGATTAGGTCGCTGCATTCCCGCTTCCTCAGCCTGACGCAACAACCCTTCCAAGGTCACAGCTTCCATTTTTTTGGCTAGCTCAACATTCATTGAAGCCCAAAAAGGTTCAAGAACCTTCTCTATTAACGGATTGGCTGCTTCACCATCCGGGGCATGCTCTTCTGTAACGGCCTGAACAATTTCATGCACGGTAATCGTCCGCGGCGGACGGCCCAACCGATAACCGCCTTTGGGGCCCCGCACACTATCCAGAAGCTTTTCTCTTGAAAGAGCCTGAAGAACAGGCTCAATCCCGCGACGCAACATGTTACCCCGCTTGGCAATATCCGCGCCACTCACCACACCGGAACGCCCCGCGTGAAAAGCAACATCCAACATGATTGAAACAGCTGTCAGGGCACGATCGCGGCGGAGATACATGAATTTTCCGAATTCAACGCAAAAGAAAGGGCACTTGAACAACTTGCGATGCTCATTCGTGTATTTGGGTCTTTCAAACAGCCCTGTCAATCATTGAAACGGGATTACAGCTCCAATCGGATGACTCTACTCCACATATTCGCGATAATATCGTCCGCCGAGAGAGGTCAAAATTTCATATCCGATAGTTCCCGCAGATGCGGCCACATCATCAACGCTTCTGCGTGGCCCGATCAAATCAACATACATATCTGCATGCAGCTGAGATTCCGGAACGGCTGACACATCCAAGGCCAGGGAATCCATAGAAACACGCCCTACAATAGGGAGCGCGATATCTCCCAGCCACGCACAACCTGTCCCGCTATTATGCCTGGAAAAACCATCTGCATATCCCACGGCCACCGTCGCAATACGGCGCGGTTTCTCTGGACGATAGGTCAAGCCGTACCCAACAGCATCGCCTACCCCCACATCCCGCAATTGAAGAACACGGGCATGAAGAGAAACAACCTGCTGCAAGGGATTAGGCAGTTCAGCATTAGGAGCGATTCCATAGAGAGCCGCGCCAGGCCGAACCAAATCCATATGGTAATCCGTACCTAGGAATATCCCCGAAGAAGCCGAGAGGCTCAAATGGGCTTCCGGCATTAAGGCCGCCATATCCCGAAATCTTTGGCGCTGGATTTGGTTGGCTGCACTGGCTGGATCGTCCGCACAAGCCAAGTGACTCATCACCAACCCAAGACTGATACCGTCCAAAAGAGTTTGATCATCAGAAAGCTTCCTGACATCCGCCCATGAGAGACCAAAGCGGGACATCCCACTATCCAGCTGGATAACAGCCTCCAGCACAGCCCCCTCTCGCGCAGCCTCGCGTTTCCAAAGATCTATTTGTTCAAGACTGTTGAGAACAGGCCGAAGTCCGAAATAGACACACTCAGCTGCCGCCCCCGGCCGTGGGCCATGCAAAACCGTAATCCGCGTCTCGGGTGAGACGATCTGACGCAGAGCGATTCCTTCATCAACATGAGCAACAAAGAATTCTTTTGCGCCTTCCCGTTCAAGAATAGGTGCCACTTGCTCAGCACCCAGCCCATAGGCGTCCGCTTTCACAACAGCGGCACAAACTGCCGTTCCCACCCTATCCCTCAAAAAGCGATAGTTTTTGGCTATAGCTTTGAGATCAACCGTAAGAGTGGCACCCGCCCGGGAGGCAGGCCAAAGGTGAGGAGCTGATAAGATCGTCATACGTCACCCTATCGCAAATCGAAATGAAATTTCCTGCATAAATTCAGCATATTCTTCAGTCTTAAACGTTATATATGCAGCATATAACCAAGGAAGACGGAAAATTGTGACATGATCTTCGATCGCACTACCGAATCCATTCTTCGCCTTCTGCAACATGACGGTCGTATGAGCAATGCAGACCTCGCGGAACGCGTCGGTCTTTCACCCTCAGCATGCCTGAGACGTGTCAAAATGCTTGAAGAGAAAGGCGTCATCCGAGGTTATCATGCCGTCATCGACGATCGGTCTGTACATAACCTGACAACAGTCATTGTACAGATAACCTTGGAGCGCCTGACGGACGAAGCTCTAAGACGCTTTGAAGCCCGCATTAAGGAATGCGCCGACATTCGTGAGTGCTACCTGATGACTGGTGAAGCAGACTATCTTCTGCATGTGGCAGCCCGGGACTTGGCAGACTACGAACGCATCCACAAAGAAGAACTCTCTCGCCTTCCTGGTGTAATCCGCATTCACAGTAACTTCGCCATCAGGCCAGTTGTGCAGCGTTGGAGCACTCAGAACATAGGCCAGACAACATAAGGAGATTTTAATCGAACTGCATTTGCGAACCAATCTCATTTGGCGTATAGAAAATTATTGCCTCATGATAGGACGCCACGAGCAGCTCATGATCATTTGTTCATGTAACGCACTTTCCCACAAAGACGTTGAGTCGGCGATTGATGCCGGAGCATCCCGACCCTCGGAAATTTACACTGCCAGGAAGTGCCGTGCTCAATGTGGGAACTGCGTTCCAGGAATGGTTTGCCTCTTAAAACAAGCCATTCAGGAGCGGAGAAATGTCGGTCTGGCAAATACGAATATCGCACAGACAACAACACAAAACGTGTACTGCTAATTTAAAGCAAAAAAAATGCCCGGGATTTCCGGGCATTTTCAAAGAACTTAGTCTTGATCAGGTGCTGCGGCAGAATTTGTTTGAATGTACCGCTCAATTCCGACCTGCTTAATCAGGTCAAACTGACGGTCAATAAAGTCTTCATGTTCTTCTTCATTCACAAGAATCTTAAGAAGAAGGTCGCGAGAAACATAATCTCGTACGCTCTCACAATACGCGATACCTTCACGAAGATCTTCAAGAGCTTTCTTCTCAAGCTTCAGATCACATTCGAGAATTTCTTCAACGCTCTGCCCAATCAAAATTTGATTTAGCCGCTGAACATTGGGCAAACCACCCAAGAAAAGAATGCGCTCGATCAGCCAATCGGCATGATGCATTTCTTCAATGGATTCTTCGTATTCTTTCTTACCGAGTAGCGTCACACCCCAGTGGCGCAACGTACGTGCGTGCAAGAAATACTGATTGATGGCCGTTAACTCGTTGGTCAACTGCGTGTTCAGATGCTCGATGACTTTAGGGTCTTTAATCGCCACGGGATAATCCTCTTCGTTATCTTGATTCGCCATCCATACACCAAAAGAAAGTAGATAACAAAAAATAGTTCAATATAACTGTTGATAAAAATAATATACATTCTCATTTGGAATTTTTTATCCATAAAAACCAAATAATTAATCTTACTTACTAAAAAGTTTATAATAGTATTGTACATTTACACCTTTAATTCGTAGTATATGTGTATAAATTACATTTATAAAATAATTTGAAGATATTTTTATTATTCCTTAAATTTAATCTAATTTTTCCATTTATTTTCTGGAGCACCAAAGAAAATCATAATTCCGATGCTAAAGATTGATCATTTTATAATTCATCTCGATATTAAAAATAACTGCACTGAAATCAAATCGATCCTATCTGTAGCCACATTGAACCGTATCCGGCCCTTCAGGCGGGCACGGATTTTTCTAATCTTCAGACTAGGCATAGGGCTCATATCCAGAACATGACGGTTGCGACGCGGCGAATGGCTGAGAAGAAGACATGCGGGGATCTGTCGTAGCGGCGGGGTACGACCCGCCGCCAGTCCTTAAGCCTTCCGAACATGATTTCGATGCGGTTGCGGCGCTTGTATTTCTGCCTGTTGTATTTGACAGGTCTCTCGCGAGATCTTCGTCCTGGAATGCAGGGTTTTATGCTGCCTTTCTCTTCCAGGGCATCCCTGAAATTGTGCATCAGAAAGGCTGCCCAGCAGGGCAGCGGCACCTGTTCAGGCGATCCGGATCCCTTTTTTAGCCCCAGCCTCGAAGCCATCTGGCATTCTAGATGTAGCTATATTTTTCAACCGATTGGTGGTTCGGGTCTTCGAGTGATTTGTGGTGTGATTGAGTAGTCTGGAACGCAGAAAGCCACCCTGGAGGGTGGCTTTTGTGGGTCCTGGACAGGACTTATTATATGGTTGCGGGGGTAGGATTTGAACCTACGGCCTTCAGGTTATGAGCCTGACGAGCTACCGGGCTGCTCCACCCCGCGGTGGTATTGGTGATGTTGGTATTGTGGGAGTGGTGAGTGGGCTAGGGGACCTGGCGGCGACCGACTTTTCCGCACCTTGAGGTGCAGTATCATAGGCGCTGAGGGATTTCACGGCCGAGTTCGGGAAGGGATCGGGTGTAGGGCCCTCGCAATGGCCACCAGGTCTTCTAGCCCACCCAGTCTTTTTGAGAGTGGGTGGAGGTTGGTGTTTTATGAGTGTGGCTGATTTCTGTGCATGTGTTTGATGTGAGAAGTATGAGCGATTAGGACCGGTTAGCTGCATGCATTACTGCACTTTCACACCCGGCCTATCAACGTGATGGTCTGTCACGGCTCTATGAGACCTCGTTTTGAGGTGGGTTTCCCGCTTAGATGCTTTCAGCGGTTATCCCGTCCACACTTAGCTACCCGGCTGTGCCACTGGCGTGACAACCGGTGCACCAGAGGTATGTTCATCCCGGTCCTCTCGTACTAGGGACAAATCCTCTCAAGTCTCTTACACCCACGGCAGATAGGGACCGAACTGTCTCACGACGTTCTAAACCCAGCTCACGTACCACTTTAATCGGCGAACAGCCGAACCCTTGGGACCTGCTCCAGCCCCAGGATGTGATGAGCCGACATCGAGGTGCCAAACCTCCCCGTCGATGTGGACTCTTGGGGGAGATCAGCCTGTTATCCCTAGAGTACCTTTTATCCGTTGAGCGATGGCCCGTCCACGTGGGACCACCGGATCACTATGGCCGACTTTCGTCTCTGCTCGAACTGTCATTCTCGCAGTCAGGCGGGCTTATGCCATTGCACTCGACAGCCGGTTTCCGACCGGCCTGAGCCCACCATCGCGCGCCTCCGTTACACTTTGGGAGGCGACCGCCCCAGTCAAACTGCCCACCATGCAGGGTCCCGGACCAGGCTTACTGGTCTCGGTTAGACATCAGAAAAATTCAGGGTCGTATTTCAAGGGTGGCTCCACCGGTGCTGGCGCCCCGGCTTCAAAGCCTCCGACCTATCCTACACAGGATTTTCCTGATGCCACTGCAAAGCTGCAGTAAAGGTTCATAGGGTCTTTCCGTCTGACCGCGGGTACCCCGCATCTTCACGGGGAATTCAATTTCGCTGAGTCGATGCTGGAGACAGTGGGGAAGTCGTTACGCCATTCGTGCAGGTCGGAACTTACCCGACAAGGAATTTCGCTACCTTAGGACCGTTATAGTTACGGCCGCCGTTTACCGGGGCTTCAATTCAATGCTTGCACATCT
>NZ_JAOQNM010000001.1:1265000-1957500 GCF_025961355.1 Gluconobacter cerinus
GTCATAATAATCATTCAGCGTATCAACGCCGACTACCTCCATGCCTCGCGCCAGCAAGGCATGCGAGACGTGAAAGCCGATAAATCCCGCTGCCCCGGTAACTAAAACCTTCACGTATCAGTGCTTCAGTGCCGGGCTACTTACGGTATCCCCTACGCGGATACCCAACTCTTCCGTAACCCCTCCAGCAAGCTCAAGCGTGTTGGCCACAACCCCGTCACTGCTCAGGATTGCCTCACTCAGCGGAACCGCCTTCTCCGCAATGGCATGAACATGATTGGTGGAATCAATGAAAACGATATCGAGGGATACCAGTGTGTTTCTCATCCACATGTCCGAAACCTGCGGCTGCGGCCAAAGGAAAAGCATTCCCTTGTTTTTGGGCAGCTCCTTGCGGAACATTTCGCCGACTTCCTGTTCCCTGTAGGTTTTGGCCAACTCCACCGTAAACGAGTGCTTAACTCCGTCTTGCGTCGTGATTGTCAAAGGTGCTGTCGGAAGAACAGGCTGCGCCTGACGAATAGGTTCTTCTGCGGCACAGGCGGAAGCCGTCATACTGCCCGCGAGAACACCTATCGCACCTAATATGGAACAAGCCATTACACGCATGGGAAACCCTCTTTGAAATTTATTGTTCAGAAACAAGAAATGGATTGGACCGGCGTTCTTCCCCAATGGTCGTAGGCATTCCATGCCCACACAGCACCACAGTCTCATCCGGCAAACTCATGAGATGTTGGCGAATACCTGCAATCAGCGCAGGAGCATCCCCATAAGCAAAATCGGTTCGGCCTACCGTCCGGCGGAACAATGTATCGCCAACAATAGCACGACGACTGCCATGATCCACAAACACGATATGCCCTGGCGTATGTCCGGGAATATGACGCACCTCGATATCATGGCCCAGAAGTTGGAGTGTCTCACCGCTTTCCAGAAAGCGGTCCGGAACAACACTCACCATCCCTGTCATACCAAAATGCGTGGCCTGTCTCTCAATACTACTCAGCAGGAACGCATCACGCCGATCTGGCCCGAGAACAGGCACGGGATCTGATTGAATTTTATTCAGGCGTTCCCGGAGCTCATCAGCGCCGCCAGCATGATCAAGATGTCCATGCGTAAGAAGAATAGCCTCAACTGTCAGCCCGCGGAGCTGGGAGAGCAGTTCATCCACATCCCCCCCTGGATCGACCACCACGGCATGGTTCCGTTCGTCCCAGAGGATCGTGCAATTCTGCCTGATCGGCGTCACAGGCACTCTTTTGACATTCAAAGGGACCACGGTTTTTCTCCCGCACGGCCAGTTTAGCGATACCTCCCGGCGATACCGCGTCCCACCCCCTACGACAAGGGAGCCAAGAGGTGATTGACCGCTTCTTAAAGCCGCCTCACTCTGGGGCTTTCCAATCTCGGGATCAGGATACCCCCATGAGCCGCATCATTCGCACAGAACCCAACGCCATTCTTTCCAAGGCTGTGGAATATCATGGCTTTGTTTTCACCCAAGGCGTTGTCGCCTCAGACCTGTCACAAGATATCGATGGCCAGACCAAAGACGTCTTGGCTCAACTCGATGCCATTCTTGAAGAACACGGCACAGACAATACCCGCATTCTTCAGGCACAGATCTGGCTTAAAGACATCGCAGACCGCAATGCTCTCAACACGCACTGGTCCGCATGGCTCCCGGAAGGACTAGCTCCTGCACGCGCCTGCGTTCAGGCTGTCATGGCTGACCCACGCATCCTCGTGGAAATCATGCTGACAACCACGAAATAAGCCACCCGACCAAATACGGCACAATTAAGGCAGAATGCGACACGAGAAAGATTTTCATTAGAAATGAAAATTTAACCCTTAGTGATGCATTCTGCCCTTGTCAGGGTTGCATGAAGATTGTTAGCTCCCTGTAACCCGAACGACACAAGCCTATTCAGGATCAAAAAGATCGTGACGCATAAAAGTTGCCGGAAAACATTTTTCTCTGCCCTGGCGCTCTCCGCTGTCATGTTCTTTGCGAGTCATGCACAGGCCAAACACCTCCGTAGTTCACACGGTGGTCATGGTGTCTTCCGCTCCCATCGCGCATCTCATGCGTACCATCATCACACCTTTTCAACTGCACACGTCATTCAGTGCGTAGCTTATGCAAAAGAAGCATCTGCCGTCGTGTTGCACGGCAATGCGCGGGACTGGTGGTACAATGCTGCAGGCCGATACGCCCGTGGTAACGCTCCGGAAGCGGGATCGGTTCTAAATTTCCGTGGCATCCGTCGTATGCCTCTGGGCCACGTCGCTGTGGTACGGGCTGTCGAGAACAACCGTACGATCTACATTGACCAGTCTCACTGGGCATCCAATGGCATTGCGCACAACGTGCGCGTCGTTGACGTATCACCCAACAATGACTGGAGCGCCGTTCGCGTTGCCCTTAACGACCGTAGCGGCCGTCTTGGTAGCATCTACCCGACATACGGCTTCATCTATGGCCGCGCAGACGATGGTCGCCAAGCTCCGCAGGTCATGGTCGCTCGCGAAAGCCATGCAACTACCTTCCGTCATCGTGCAATCTTCAGAGGATCGAATGCTCTGAGTCATCCGATGAGCAACACGGAAATTGCAGAAGCCCCAGACGATGCATTCACATCTGACGCTCCGAACCGGTCCATCCGATAAGAAGACTTCAGATGCAAAAAGCGGGGCTTAAAGCCCCGCTTTTTTTATGCCCAATCGCTCAGAAACGGCTTAATCCGGCCGACTGTCTTTATGATAAGGATGGTTCGAATTGATAGCCTGAGCCCGAAAGACCTGCTCGGCAATCATCACGCGCACAAGCATATGGGGCCAGGTCATCGCCCCTAGAGCAATAACGGCATCAGCTCTCTGGATCACTGATCCATCCAGCCCTTCTGCTCCACCAATCAAAAAATATAACGGACGACTGGTTTCCTGCCACCGAGCAAACGTGGCTGCAAACTGCAGGCTGCTAAACGTCTTTCCCCCCTCATCAAGGGCAATGACAAAAGCATTCTCAGGACAGGCTCCCAAAAGCCCCGCAGCATCCTTGCGCTTCTGCTCCATAACGGAGCCTTTGGACGGCGCAATTTCTGTCACCGTCAGCACAGGACGAATCCGGGCGGCGTAACGGTCAAACAGTTCCCGTTCAGGCCCGGACTTCAATCGCCCAATAGCAACGAGCTTCATTCAGCCCTGCTCTTCGTCCTTACCGACAGTCACTTCGGATTCGCTCGAATCTAGATCAGAGCCCCACATTTTCTCAAGAGCATAGAGCTCACGGCTCTCTGGCTTGAAGAGATGAACAACAACATCCCCTGCATCCAGAAGGACCCAGTCGCTGCCATTCGCGCCTTCAACCAGAACCCGGTTGAAGCCATCTTCGCCCAGCTTTTTCTCAATATGGTGCGCCATGGCGGCAATCTGACGATCTGCCAGACCAGTTGCCACAACCATACGATCTGCAAAGTTGGCACGGCCAACCAGATCCAGAACCACGATGTCCTCTGCCTTGTCTTCCTCAAGGCTGGCCGTGATGATGGACAGCATTTTTGTCAGAACATCAGGCTGCACAGGCTCGCGCTTGACGGCAGTCTTCTTGGGGCCAGCAGCAGCAGCCTTCTTGCGAGGCGTTCCAGGCACCTTGGCAGCCTCGGCCAGTGCCGCATCAGGGGTGCTGGTTTTCCGACGCGTGGTCTTGGCCTTCGGGTCGGTTGAGGTCGTCTTGGTGATGGCTTTTACTCCTGATCCGGTTCCAGACAGATTTGCCCGGACTCTCGCAACGCTGTAGCCGATATATCGTTCTGCGGCGCAGAAAGGAACGTCCATGCGCATCCTTTTCTTTGTGCCAGTATAGCAGCCTCCCTCGAAGGCCGTCGATTTCGCCGCAAAGCAGACGCCGCAGCGCCGTGCAAAGCAGGCGTTACACTCCCTGGCCGCGGCAGAATCGCTATAGGCACCATACGGGCCAGCATCCTCCAGTTTTTCCAGCGAGAGAATTGCGCCAGCCCATCTGCTCCCATCAACCAGACAAACTGAACATGAGGAAAGCGCTTCTGAAGCAATGCCACAGTCTTCACTGTAAAACGCTGTTTCAGCCTTGCTTCTATATCCGTAGCACAGATTCGACGGCCATCAGCGATCTTCCGGGCTGACGCAAGGCGCGCCCTGAACGATCCCATGCCCTTTCGAGGCTTGAGAGGATTCCCAGGTGAGACCATCAGCCACACCTGATCCAATCGCAGAGAGCGCAACGCCTGCTGAGCCACCTTCAGATGACCATAATGCGCCGGATTGAAAGAGCCACCCAGCAGCCCAATCCGCATACGTCGGCCATCGCCAAACGTCGGGATCGTATTCAGCCCCGCACCTGTCCGTTGCCAAGCACTTCGTAGCGATAACACGTCAACTGTTCGAGCCCCACCGGGCCTCGCGCATGCATCCGTCCCGTGGCAATTCCGATTTCAGCCCCAAAGCCAAATTCACCACCATCACAGAACTGAGTGGATGCATTCCACAGCACAACCGCACTATCGGTCCCATTCATGAACACAGCAGCAATCTCAGGATCTTCCGCGATAATCGCTTCCGTATGAGCACTGCCATGGCGCGCGATATGGTCGAGAGCCTCCTCGACGCCATCAACAACAGCAATGGAGAGAATCGAATCCAGCCACTCCGTATCGAAATCGGCGGCACTGGCAGGAGGCAAGGTTGAAACAATAGATCTGGCAGCCTCATCCGCCCGGAATGTGCAGCCCTTTCTGGCCAGATCATCCACAATGCTCGGCAGGAGTGACGGAGCAATCGCCCGATCAATTAGAAGCGTTTCTGTCGCCCCACAGATTCCCGTACGGCGCATCTTAGCATCCAGAAGAACCCGACGCGCCATCTCAGAATCAGCACTGGCATGAACATAGGTGTGATTCAGCCCATCGGCATGAGCCAGAACAGGCACCCGCGCCTCACGCTGAACGCGTTCCACCAAAGATTTTCCACCACGTGGAATAATGAGGTCCACGCCCTCAGCAGCCTGAAGGAGCGCGCCCACTAGAGCACGATCGGCAGACGGCAAAATCTGTACACAAGCCGGATCAAGACCCGCAGCCGTCAGCCCTTCAACCATCGCCGTATGAATTGCGCGCGCCGAATTCAGGCTTTCGCCTCCACCACGTAAAATGACAGCATTGCCAGACTTGATGCAAAGAGCCGCAGCATCCGCTCCAACATTCGGCCGGCTTTCGTAAATCATACCGATGACACCGAGCGGCACAGCAACACGACGGAACAGCAACCCGTTAGGGCGCTCCCATTCTGCGAGAACGCGTCCAAGCGGATCAGGGAGCTTTGCGACGTCTTCCAGACCCTTTGCCATAGCCTCAACGCGCTCAGGCGTTAAAGTCAGACGGTCCCGGAATGCCGCTGTCCGATCATCGGAAAGCCCGGCCAGGTCCTGCTCGTTTGCCGTACCGATTGCTGCGCTGTTGGCACGAAGTGCCTGAGCAGCAGCATTCAGTGCCAGATTACGCGTCGCCTCATCCGCTCGCGCCAATCCACGAGCAGCCTGACGGGCCTTATCAGTCAGGCCTTTCAGAATAGCCGCAGCGTCAGACATTGAATCGGAACAGGAGAATATCTCCGTCCTGCACAACATATTCCTTGCCTTCGATCCGCAACTTCCCGGCCTCCTTAGCACCTGCTTCACCATTGCAGGCCACATAGTCGTCAAAAGCAACTGTTTCGCAGGCAATGAAGCCACGCTCGAAATCATTGTGAATGACAGCAGCAGCCTGAGGCGCCTTCACACCTGCCGTAATGGTCCAGGCACGCGCTTCCTTAGGGCCGACCGTAAAGTACGTCCGTAGACCCAGCAGGCGATAGCCCGCTGCAATCACGCGATCCAGACCACTGTCGCTCAGACCAAGCCCTTCAAGGAACTCCGTGCGATCTTCCTGCGGCAACTGGCTAACCTCAGCCTCAATCGCAGCAGACACGATCACAACGCCAGCGCCCTCTTCCTCAGCCCGCTTCCGAACTGCCTCAGAGTGAGCATTGCCGGTCGCCGCAGCAGCTTCCTCGACGTTACACACATACAGAACCGGCTTCGTTGTCAGAAGCTGAAGACGCGCAGCCTCACCTTCCTGGCCCTTCGGCACGGCGGTGCGGGCAGGCTTGCCATCACGGAGAGCCACAATCAGCGGCTCCATGAGTTCGAGTTGCGCCTGTGCTTCGCGATCATTCCCACGCGCACGCTTCTGAAGATTGATCTGGCGCTTCTCAAGGCTTTCCAGATCCGAAAGCATCAGCTCGGTCTCAATGATGTCCGCATCCCGAACCGGATCGACCCCATCTTCAACGTGGGTGATGTCATCATCTTCAAAGCAGCGCAGAACATGAATGATCGCATCCGTCTCGCGGATATTCGCCAGAAACTGGTTTCCCAGCCCCTCACCCTTGGATGCACCACGGACCAGACCCGCAATATCAACAAACTCAAGGCTGGTCGGAATCTCTTTCTGGGACTTACCAATCTTCACCAGAATATCCAGCCGAGGGTCCGGCACGGCAACACGGCCCGTATTCGGTTCAATGGTGCAGAATGGGTAGTTCGCTGCCTGCGCTGCGGCTGTTTCCGTCAGAGCATTGAACAACGTGGACTTGCCAACATTGGGCAGACCAACGATGCCGCAATTGAAACCCATTGTGCTCTCCATCTTTCAGGCCGCCACATCGGTCAGCCCAGTCTCAAAATTCAGTTGCCCTGTGTTCGCAGAATCCACGCCCACGGACAACACCTGCACCCCGCAAAACAGGCAGCAGAGTACGATTCCCGCCCGAGAACTCTCTCCGGCAACGATACCCGCACGTTATAACAGTGAAAAAAGCCGGCCATAAGAGACCTGAAGTCTCGCGGCACTCAGGCCGTAAGCAGCGCTACTTTTGTCATGAACGCTTCATTCTCGCCCTTGCCCAGAATAGGCGCAGCATCCGCAACCGCCTCAAGCCACCGCTCAAGCTCCGGCTCTTCCGCCTTGGCGAAATTCCCCAGAACATGCCCGTGCACCCGGTCCTTGTGCCCCGGATGGCCAATGCCCATCCGCACACGCCAGTAATCCGGTCCGGGAAGACAGCGATCCATTGAGCGAAGGCCATTATGCCCAGCCGCTCCGCCGCCACGCTTGATACGCAGCTTGCCGAAAGCAAGATCGAGTTCATCATGGAAAACGGTAATGTCGGCCTGCGCGATCTTGAAGAACTGCGCGGCCTGCTGAACGCTGTCGCCCGACAGGTTCATGTAGGTCATCGGCTTGAGGAGCAGGATTTTCTGCCCCCCAAGAACGCCCTCGGAAGTCTCCCCCCGAAAGCGCTTGCGCCACGGGGAAAACCCGTGACGCCTGGCGATTTCATCAACCGCCATGAAGCCGATGTTATGTCGATGACGGCTCATCCCCGGCTCGGGATTGCCGAGACCGGTCCAGAGCCTCATGACTTACTTCTTCTTTGCGCCCGGCTTTGCGGTAGCAGCTGCGGCAGCGGCAGCAGCCTTGGCAGCGGCTTCAGCTTCCATTTCCGCATCAATGGTCGGCGGAGCGATGGAAGCGATCACGAGATCAGCAGCCTGATGACCCGTCAGCTTCACGCCTTCCGTGCCCTTCAGATCAGACCAGCGAACGCTGTCATGAATGTCGAGAACACTCAGATCAACAGTGAAGCTTTCCGGAATGCTTGCTGCATCAGCGGCAACGTCCACGGAATGACGGACAACGTTCAGAACACCGCCGCGCTTGATGCCAGGAGCCTTCTCTTCGCCAACGAAGATGATCGAAACCTGAACGTGCACCTTCGTGCCCGCTGCAACGCGCTGGAAGTCGATGTGAATCGGAGCATCCGTCACCGGGTGCAACTGCACGTCACGGATCAGGGCTGCAACCGGCTCTGCGCCTTCTGCTGCCAGGTTGTACACGCGGGAGGACCAGCCACCACGGTGCAGTTCCTTCATGATCACGCGCGGATCAAGAGCAATGATGGAAGGCTCCTGCTTGCCACCATAGATTACTGCCGGAACCAGCCCGGCACGTCTCGTTGCGCGCGCTGCCCCCTTACCAGCCTTCGCGCGCGTCGAGACAGCAAGTGTCGTCAAATTAGCCACTGTTACGCTCCTGCGTATTGAATTTTGTCACCACACAGACCTCCAGGGGTGCCTGTGCGAGCGGCGAAATAGCGGAAAACTGCGCCACACACAACCTTTTTCCCAGATTTTACCTTCCTGATGGCCTACCCCAACCATGGCTGGACCCACGCCCAAACCGCCAGATAGTCTGTCACAGCCCCATAGTCGCCTGCGTTACAGAGAATCCATGAGCATCGCCCACCGCCTCGAACACCTGCCCTTCACCCCCTTCCACCGTCGGCTTCTGATCCTTGGTGGCTGTGGATACATGTTCGACGGCTTGGACTCCGCCATCGTCGCCTTCACACTTCCGGTTCTAAAAACGGAATGGCACCTGTCCGGCCCATCGCTCGGTGTTCTGGGGAGCGCCACCTATCTGGGATACGGTCTCGGCTCCCTGCTGGCAGGTTGGTGGGCCGACAGGTCTGGCCGCCGTTCCGTCATGATGAGCGCCCTCGCGCTCTACGCGATCGGCTCTCTTCTTTCGGCAGTCTCCCACACATTCGGCAGTTTCTTCAGCGCCCGTCTTCTCGCAGGACTGGGCGCCGGCGCAGAAGCCACGATCATCGCCCCCTATCTGAGCGAGTTCGTCTCATCCCGTTATCGCGGCGCCTTCACGGCCAGCCTCACGGGCTTCTATTCTTTCGGTTACGTCGCCGCAGCCATTCTCGGATTCATGATTGTCCCCTCATCACCGGATGGCTGGCGATGGGCCTTGGTTGCCACAGCCCTACCCGTCCTGATGCTCCTCTGGTGGCGGCGTACCCTTCCCGAGTCCCCAAGATGGCTCGATCAGCAGGGGCGAACGCACGAAGCCTGCCGAATTGTCGGAGCCATCGAACAAAGCGCCGGACTGGCCGCCGGTCTTTCGACAACCCCCGATACAGCCGGACGAACAAACCGCCCCCTGAGCGACCTTTTCGCCCCCAGCCTCAGACGTTCCACTTTCATGAGCTGGGCCATGTGGCTGAGCATCACCTTCTGCTTCTACGCGTTCTTCACCTGGATCCCCACGCTCATGATCGAGCGCGGCATGACCGTGACCCGCAGCTTCGCCTACGCCATCTCGATCTACGCAGCACAGCTCCCCGGATATCTGGCCTCAGCCTTCTGCACGGAACGTCTGGGCCGACGCGCCACGGTCGCTACCTTCATGATCGGCGGCGGGATCAGTGCCATCGGCATGGCCGCAAGCCAGACACCCACACAGGTCCTGCTTTTCGGAATTATGCTGTCCATGTTCATGAATGGAACCTACGGCGGCATCTACGCCTACACCCCCGAACTCTTCCCGACGTCCCTGCGCGGAAGAGGCATGGGACTGGCCTCCGCAATCGCTCGTCTGGGCGCCATCTCGTCGCCCGTCCTGATTGGCTGGATCTACCCGAAAGCCGGTTTCCCCGGCGTCTTCGGCCTCACAACCTGCGTCCTCCTCATAGGGGCTAGCATCACCCTTCTCTTCGGCCCCAAAACAGAAAAACGCCCGCTCGATCAGGAGCAGGCGTTCCACTGAGATCCAGAATATCCGGCCCGATCAGAGCATCGGCATCCCGCCATTCACAGGTAACAGAGCGCCCGTCGTGTAACTGTTCAGCGGGTCCGCAAAATACACATAAGCCCCAGCCAGTTCCGCTGGCTGACCTGGGCGACCCAGTGGGACATCAGACCCAATGCTCTTCTGCGCCTCTTCCGGCATTCCCGTCGCAATGAACGGCGTCCAGATCGGGCCCGGCATAACCCCGTTCACCCGAATACCTCGTGACGCAAGCTGCTGCGCCATACTCACCGTAAAGTTCGCTATGGCTGCCTTCGTCATGGAATACGGTACGAGAATCTGAGGCGGCGTCTTCAGATTGACTGAAGACGTATTGATGATGGACGATCCCGGCTTTAGATGAGGCAGAGCAGCCTTCGTCAGATAGAACAGCGCATGCGTGTTGGTATCAAAGTGGCACTTCCAATCGTCGTCACTGATATCCTCCAGATGCTCCGCCCAATTCTGAAACGCAGCATTGTTCACAAGAATATCGAGACGACCGAACTCTTCCAGAACCTTACCAACAAGCAGTTTGCAATGCGTCGCTTCACGAATATCCCCCGGCAGCAGAAGGCAACGACGCCCCTCTGACTCGATCTGCCCGGCAATATCCTTTGCATCCTGACTTTCGGTTTCGAGATAGGAAATCGCAACCTCCGCCCCCTCCCGGGCAAAAGCCAGCGCCACAGCGCGCCCGATCCCGGAATCACCACCGGTAATCAGAGCCACCTGCCCCTTGAGTTTTCCAGAGCCCTGATAGGTCTTTTCTCCATAATCAGGCTGCGGCGTCATTTTTGATGATAGCCCCGGAAAAGGCTGACTTTGCCCTTCAAAAGGAGGCTGAGGATAACGATTGCGAGGATCGACAGGCATTCAAGCCTCCTGAGCTGCATGAAAGATGCAAGTAAGGAGCCGTAACGACCCATTCTTTCATTCAGTTCAGAACATTTCATCAAATTATTTTCTGGAACATTTACCAGGGACTCAGACTTCTAAAGTGAAGGATTTCCCAAACCGGAAATCGACTTACCGAATTCGAAACGGCGTGCCCGGCATTATTCAGTCCGGACAGTCGCGACGACAGCAGATCGGACCGGACCATGAGCGACACGGCAGACAAACGCACCACCGTGACCATCGGTGACCAGACCTTCGAGCGCGGCCCGCAAGGCGCAACCCATCAGACCGCAGATGGCGACACACCGACCCTGACAACCCAGCAGGGCGTTCCCGTCGCCGATGACCAGAACTCCCTGAAAGCTGGCCCGCGCGGCGGAACGCTTCTGGAAGACTTCCATTTCCGGGAAAAGATCTTCCACTTCGATCACGAACGCATCCCCGAACGCGTTGTTCATGCCCGGGGCTACGGCGCGCATGGCTTCTTCGAACTCACAGACTCATTGTCTGACTACACAACCGCAAGCGTCCTCGGAAAAACCGGCACCCGCGTCCCGGCATTCGTCCGATTCTCAACCGTCGCAGGTGGCAAAGGATCATTCGATCTCGCCCGCGACGTCCGCGGTTTCGCCGTGAAGCTCTACACCGAGGAGGGCAACTGGGATCTCGTGGGCAACAACATGCCCGTGTTCTTTATCCAGGACGCCATCAAGTTCCCGGACATGGTCCACGCCGTAAAGGAAGAGCCCGATCGCGGCTTTCCGCAGGCGCAGTCCGCCCATGACAACTTCTGGGACTTCGCATCCCTCTCGCCCGAAACCGTCCACATGCTCCTCTGGATCATGTCAGACCGTGCCATCCCACGCTCTTTCCGCTTCATGGAAGGCTTCGGCGTCCATACCTTCCGGCTCATAAACGCCGAAGGAAAATCCACATACGTGAAGTTCCACTGGAAGCCGAAGCAGGGCCTTCAGTCAGTTGTCTGGAACGAGGCCGTCAAGATCAATGGCGCCGACCCTGACTTCCACCGCCGTGACCTTTGGCAGGCCATCGAATCAGGGGATTATCCGGAATGGGAACTGGGCGTACAGCTCTTTGATGACGCCTTCGCCGACAAATTCGACTTCGACATTCTGGATGCGACAAAACTCATTCCGGAAGAACTCGTCCCTGTCCGCCGGATCGGCCGTCTGGTGCTGGACCGCATGGTGGACAACTTCTTCGCCGAAACCGAACAGGTCGCCTTCTGCACCCAGAATGTCGTCCCCGGTATTGGCTTCACCAACGATCCACTCCTGCAAGGCCGGAACTTCTCGTATCTGGATACGCAGACAAAGCGTCTCGGTGGCCCGAACTTCACGCATATCCCCATTAACGCGCCCAAATGCCCGTTCCACAACTTCCAGCAGGACGGCCACGCCGCCATGCACAACCCGAAGGGTCGTGTAAACTACGAACCCAACTCTTGGGGTGCAGGTCCGCGTGAAAACCCCAAGACCGGCTACAGGCACTTCCCCGATGACAACGGTCGCACGACCCGCGAGCGCGGTGAACTCTTCGCCGATCACTACAGCCAGGCACGCCAGTTCTACATCAGCCAGACAAAGCCCGAACAAACGCACATCAAGAACGCGTTTGTCTTCGAGCTCAGCAAGGTTGAAACTCCAAACATCCGCTCCCGCGTCATCGCCCATCTTCTGAATGTGGATGAAACGCTGGCCAAGGGCGTGGCCGAAGGTCTGGGCCTGAAAGAGCTCCCCGCCCCAGCTCCGGCCGCCCGTACACCCATCACGGATCTGGCCGCCTCAACAGCACTCAGCATCCTCAAGAACGGCCCTGACTCTTTCGCAGGCCGCAAACTGGGTGTCGTGATTACAGAGGGTACGGATGCGGCCTTGCTGGATGCACTCCAGAAAGCCGCAAAGGCGGAAGGCACACTGATTGAACTGGTCGCCCCCGTTGTCGGCGGCGTAACGCTGACAGATGGCAAGACCATCCCGGCTGGCCAGAAAATCGTCGGCGCCCCATCCGTGCTTTACGACGCCGTCGTGCTGCTCTCTTCCGTGGAAGGGACAAAGCTTCTGAGCAGGGAAGCAACAGCCCGTGACTTCGTGGCAGATGCCTTCGCCCACGCCAAATTCATCGCCTACGGCCCGGACGCTGCCCCCCTTCTGGCAAAAGGCGGCATCACGCCCGACGAGATGGACGATGGTGTAATCGCCATCAAAAACGATGGCGATTTTAAACCCTTCATCACAACCTGCCGAAAGCTCCGCTTCTGGGAACGTGAAGCCAAAACCCACAGCGTCTGACACACAAAAAGAGCCGGGGATTACTCCCCGGCTCTTTTTTAATGCTGAACAGAGGCCGCAACCCGCCGATCAGCTTCCTGCCGAACATGCGCAAAATCCTGCTTCAGCGGCTTTCCATGCTCAACCATCAGCACGCCCCCCACATACACCTGCTCCAGATTTTCCTGAGCCGCCGCAAAAACCAGCGTGGCATACGGGTCAAACACATACCCAAGATTGGTCGGATCAATCACAAGAAAATCCGCAAATTTCCCAACTTCCAGACTCCCAAGACGATCCCCAACTTCCAGAACATCCGCACTCCCCCGCGTGTGCAGGCGCACCACATCATACGGGCTCATGATTGCAGCGCTCTGATACTTGTCCCGGATGGCATAAAGCCCGGTCCGCATGTTCTCGAAAGGATCAGCCAGATCCGCACTGGCTTCCCCATCCTCTCCCATACCAACCCGCAAACCAGCTTTCAGATAGGCCGGAATATCCGCCGTCCCTGACGCCAGACGACCATTTGAAAGCGGATTCCATACCATGGACGCCCCAGCCTTTACGGATCGGGCAATGATCTCAGGCGTCGTATGGATGAAATGCCCGAAAATCAGATGCGGCCCGAGAATGCCTTCATCCTCAAACCAGTGGAACCGGGCCTGCTGAGCTGAAACGTTCTCAGGTGGCTCCAGATAATGACTCTGGTTGGACAGATGATACTCCCGCATCAACGCGCCTTCGATCTTCGCAACGTCTCCGGTGTCGTGAAATCCCGTTCCACCATTAATCATCACGGACAGGAATGTAGACCCCACATGCTGCCCAGCGGACCACGCCAGAAAATCCCCAACATGCTGGTGAGCCTTTGCAAGTGACATATCGGCTTTACCCGGCAATGGCTCAAGACCATGTACAAATCGAATGCCGGAAGCAGTTTCAGCCTGAAACTGCAAACGATCCGTTTGCACGACCATCTTCGGGCTCGCCCCGCCATAATTGAAATTATAGGCAGCCGTGACGCCATGAGCGAGATGATCCAGCGCGCCATCGAGAGTGAACCAATAAATATCCTCAGGTCGCGCCACACTCGCCTTCCCGGAATACAAAGCCGTAATCCATCCCATCAACGTCTGATCCGCCGCGAGGCCACGATACGCAGCCTGCCAGAGATGGCTATGAGCGGATATGAACCCTGGCATGACCCAATGTCCGTGCAGGTCCATGTCCTGATCCGCTTGAAGATCTTTGGGAGGAGTTCCGGGGCCGATATGATCGATCACGCCATCTGAACGGACAGAAAAATACCCTTTAAAAGGCGCTTTCTGCCCATCGGCCATTGAAAAGATCAGGGCGTTACGAATCAGAAGATGAGACGGTTCGGCGTAGGCTACGCCCCCGGCACAGGCGGCCACCAGCATGGAACAGAGAATCTGAGCAGGACGAAGCATTTTCATGCCGGAACGATAACAGTCCCAGCGATCCGCACAAGCGCTGCGGCACTCTGCAATACTATGATGAAACGCGAGGCCGGATTGCTGAGATCTGATGACCAATATGGCCACCGCCTGCGAGTGTCCGTCGGCGATGGCTGAAGAACCTCTGGTCCGTCAATGTATCCACACCCAGAACTTCAACCTGCTGAACACCAGCAGCTTTCAGCCGCGCCGAGCAGTATTCTGGCAAATCGAACATGAAATGCCCTGCCCGTTCCGCCACACGGAAAAACAGGCCTGCGTTCTCGTCCTGAGCCAGAACGGCATCCCGCATATCCGGGCCAACCTCATAACTCTCAGGCCCAATGCAAGGGCCGACTACTGCCCGAATATTCGTGGCGCCCAGAGCTTTCATTTGCGTCACAGCAGATTCGAGGACGCCGCCTACTGCTCCACGCCATCCTGCATGCGCGGCTCCCACAATCCGCCCATCCTCGGAAGCCAGAAGAACAGGCCCGCAGTCTGCCGTAATGACCCCAACACCCACGTCAGGGCGATCCGTCACCAGCGCATCGCCATCCTGCCCATGCCCCATAGCCCAGAGAACCGTCTCTCTGGTCACTGGAACCGTAATGTCACTATGCGTCTGCTTCAGACCCAGAAGCTTTTCTGGCTCAACCCCGATCTGCCGCGCAACGCGCGCACGGTTTTCGCTCACGTTCGCCAGATCATCAGGAGACGACAGAGAGCAGTTCAGGCTGTCATAAGGTTTCGGGGACACGCCGCCGAGGCGCGTAAAAAAGCCATGTGGCACGCCAAGACCATCACTTCTGAGAATAGCCTCAGACATGTGCGCTCTCCTGCGCCGAACGACGAAGGGCATACGTCATCAGACCCAGCCCGGCGAGCGCCATCGGAATACACAGGATCTGCCCCATCGTGACCCCACCGGCCAGAAAACCAATATTCGCATCTGGCTCCCGAAAAAACTCACAGAAGCTCCGTGCGCAGGCATATCCAAAAAGGAATAACCCTGACAGAAATCCGAAATGTGCCCGCAATTTAGGGCGGGTTGCCGCGAACAGCATGACGCACAACAAGAGAACGCCTTCCGTCAACGCCTCATAAAGCTCGGAAGGGTGCCGCGCCACTGGGCCACCTGTGGGGAATACCATGGCCCACGGCAGATCAGGCGATGCTGGACGGCCCCACAGTTCCCCGTTCACAAAGTTGGCGCAACGACCTAACGCCAGCCCAATCGGAACCACCGGCACGATCCGATCCGCAAAAGCCAGAAAGCTCAGACGGTTCTTCCAAGAGAAGAACGCCAGAGCCAGAATGACGCCCAAGGCCCCACCATGAAATGACATTCCGCCGTCCCATGTCTTGATGATGTCCACTGGGTACGCGAGATAATCCAGAGGTCGGTAGAACAACACGTACCCAAGACGACCACCCAAAAGAACACCCAAAATAGCGTAAAACAGGAAGTCATCGACCTGTTCACTGGTCGCTACTTCCGGTGCCAGCCTGTTCAATCGTCTCGCAATTGGCAGCGCGATGATGAACGAGACCATATATGCCAAGGCATACCAGCGCACCGGCAGCGGGCCGACATGAAACGCAACGGGGTCAAACCCAGGGAACATCAAGGGCTGGCTCAAAGGTTTGACTCCGTTCGGGAAAGATAATCACGCACATACTGCCGTATTCCGTCTTCAAGAGACGTAAACGGCGCATCATATCCTGCCTGACGCAAACGGCTCATATCCGCACAGGTGAAGGACTGATACTGCCCACGAAGCTTCTCAGGCATCTCGACGAATTCTACATCCCGAGCCCGATGCGCAGCGTCACAAACTGCATGCGCCAGATCCAGATAGCTCCGCGCCACACCGGTTCCGCAGTTGAAAAGACCACTGACATCCGGATGGTCGAAAAGCCATAGCATGACGTTCACAACATCCCCGACCCAGATGAAATCACGCTTCTGCTGGCCATCGGCCATTCCTGGAACGTCAGATTTGAACAGTCGTGCCGCAGCCCCACGCTGAAGATCATCATACTTGACCTTCACGACGGAGATCATGGACCCTTTGTGATACTCATTCGGGCCATAAACATTGAAAAATTTCAGTCCAGCCCACTGCGGTGGGGCCGAATGCCCAGCTTCCAGCTCACGCCTTACCCACAGATCAAAAACCTGCTTTGACCATCCGTAAAGGTTCAGCGGCTTGAGATGATCAATCGCGTCCAGCCCGTCACGGAACATCTCAGGCTGGTCCGCAGCGCCATATGTCGCCGCAGATGAAGCGTAAATCATCCGGACATCGTTCTGGGCGCACCAACGCCAGAGAAACTGCGACAACGCCACGTTAGTCGACCAGACAAGGTCTCCGTCTCGTGCAGTCGTTGCGCTGATCGCGCCCATATGAAAGATCGCTTCGATCTTTGGCGCTGTCTCGAGGAAACTCGGGAGCGCCTCAGGCGTGATGATCTGATCCGGCGCATGAGACGCGAGGTTGCGCCATTTTACGCCCTCACGAAGCCGGTCCACAACAACCGTCCGCAGCCCGCGCTGACGCAGGGCGGCATGAAGGCACGATCCAATGAATCCGGCTCCGCCGGTGACGATAATCATCCTTCCTGTATAGTCTGCCCCCGAAAACGATCCAAGCGACGCGCCACACACGACACGCCGCCTCTCTGCAGGAGTTTCTCCCATGTCTGACAGACCCCGCTTCTTTGATGACCTCGCAGGTCTTGCCGGCAATGCTTTTTCGGCTGTTACCGGCGCACGCGAAGAACTTCACTCCATCATCCGCACCCGCGTTGACGAAGTCCTGAATTCGCTGGAACTGGTTCGTCGTGATGAGTTCGATGCCGTTCAGGAAATGGCGACACGCGCGCGCATGGCACAGGACGAGGCAGAAGCACGCCTTGCTGCCATCGAATCGCGCCTGACAGCACTCGAAGACCTCGCAACTGAAGAAAAGGGTGGCCCTCAGGGCTGAAACGGTCGCTTTCGTTGCGATCCGGATGCAACACATCTTCGTACGAACTGATTGAAGCTGTGCGTGATACTTGCACACTTCACCAAGGCCACATAACGTGATCAACGTCAGGAGAGGTCATTCCCCTCCTGGCCGCAGACATCTGGAGCGCCGTACCGGTGCATGACCGGTTCCGGCCTCCACGGCCTTGGGAGATCCGACATGCCTGCCCTGAGCACCTCACTCACCACAGAAACAGAATCCCATCCGCTTGACCTCATGGAACAGGTCATGGGCCTCTACGAATGGGAATTCGAGCGCCTTGGCCAGTCCGAAATGGCGGCTCAGGCCCCAGGTCAATGGTGTGACTACTCTCTCTATTTCACCTGGTCAGACGAGCTTTCAGCCCTGCATCTGAATTGCACGCTGGATCTACGGTCCCCCACAGCACGTCGGTCAGACGTGCATGAACTGGTCTCCCTCGCCAACAACAAGCTGTGGGTTGGTCATTTCATTATTGATCCGGAAACCGGTGTTCCCTCCTTTCGCCATACGCTCCTGATGCGTGGTGTCTCAACCCCTCCAGGTGAAAGCATGGAAGACCTGATCGATATCGCAATGTCAGAATGTGAGCGCTTTTACCCCGCCTTCCAGTTCACTCTCTGGGGCGGAAAATCTCCTCAGGATGCACTGGACGCTGCCATGCTTGATTGTGTCGGAGACGCATGACCTTGCCATCAACACCTTCAATTTTGCTGGTTGGTTGTGGAAAACTGGGAGGCGCGCTTCTCGATGGGTGGCTCGCCTCTCCCACACCACCCCATATCATTGTCGTTGATCGACACAGATCCAGTTCGGACGATACCTTTTCAGTCGTTCGGGCCGCGTCTGACATTCCATCGACCTTTACGCCGGATATTATCGTTCTGGCCGTAAAACCTGCGACAGCGGAAGACGCGATCAGCGCCCTAGGGGAATCTTTGGGCTCTCGCATGAAGAAGGCTGCACTGCTTTCCGTCATGGCCGGCCGAACCTGTGCCGCCCTGTCAGATGCGACATCTAAAAGCGGCGCCACTCTCCCCATTCTTCGTGCCATGCCGAACACCCCTTCAGCAATCGGCGCAGGTATCAGCGGTTTTTATGCGTCTCCTCAGGCGACAGAAGAACAGACAAGCCTCTGCCACGAACTGCTATTCGCCGTTGGCGATGTTGTCCGCGTCGATAGTGAGGAAGACCTTTTGGCAGTAACAGCCGTCTCCGGCTCGGGTCCTGCTTATGTGTTTCTTCTTGCGGAACTGCTCGAAAAAGCTGGAGAGGCACACGGCCTGTCCCAAACGACAGCACGCCGTCTGGCACGGGGAACGATTTACGGCGCCGGGCGGATGTTGGATGACATGCCCGACGATGCTGCCGACCTGCGCAAAGCTGTCACCAGCCCAAACGGAACAACTGCTGCCGCCCTGAATGTTCTCATGGCACCAGACGCATGGCCGTCAAATATTTCAAAAGCCATTGACGCGGCCACAAAACGGGCCGACGAACTCGCCGGTTGATCGTTTCTCTCTGGTGGGAACTTGCTGACACTGGCAAACGCTCCCACCATTAAGAAACAAGTTTTCTACAGGAGACCGGCATGGAAGAGCGGCAGGACCCATTTGATACCGATGAGCTGGCATCAGACAGCACACCGGAACTGGACAGGGAAGCCTTCGATATTGCTCTCCTCCAGTCTGCCCTGAGCCTCGCCGGTTCAGACGGCTGGCACCGGTTTTCTCTAGTTGATGCAGCGCGCGAGGCAGGCCTGCCTGTTGATGCTGTGCGTTCCCGCTATCCAATCAAAGCACTGTTGCTGCTGCGTCTGGGGCGTATGGCCGATGAAAGCGCACTTCGTGACGAAGGAAATGGCGGCACACTTCGCGAATATCTTTTCGACCTGATGATGCGCCGATTCGATATTTTCGAAGAATATCGCACAGGCGTCAGGGCTGTCCTTCACGCCGTTCCCTATGACCCCGCCCTGGCCGCGCTTTTAGCCGGAGCAACTGTGGACTCCATGCGCTGGCTCGCTGATGCAGCAGGCATGGACTGTTCCGGTCTCGGCGGCCTCTGGCGCATTAATGCCCTGACCGCCGTTTGGGGACACGCGCTCCGGGCTTGGGAAAAAGACGAAAGCCAAGACCTTGGAAGCACCATGGCAGCCCTGGATCAGGCGCTCAACAAAGCTGAACGTCTCGGTATCCTGAAGGCCTCAGCCCGCCGCAAAATGGACGAAGCCATGCGCACTACAGGGCTGCCAGATCACGAACTGGAACTTGAATTCTGATATTGGGCTTTACGAGACGCATTGGTTCGGATTAAAAGCCGATCCATCGCGTTCGTAAACGCGATCTACTGGGGCGTAGCCAAGCGGTAAGGCAGCGGATTTTGATTCCGCCATGCGGAGGTTCGAATCCTCCCGCCCCAGCCAAAATCCGATATAAATCATTGATATCAAACGGATTTTATTCGGGTAAAAAATTGAGTTTTGGGACTTTTCTCCATTTTCGTCCCCAAAACTGGCTCCAATGCTCAAACGAAAAAATGGCTGTTACCACTTCCGCAGAGTAGTCCCTTCACATATTCGTGATGCTTTGGGTCAGACTGAAATCTGGCTCTCTCTAGGCACGCACAGGAAGAGAGACGCCACGTCCCGTGCGGGCATGATATATGGACAGGTCGAGAACCTGTTCTGTTTCCTGTCGGGTGGTGGTGCCTTGCCTGAAAAGTTTGACCTTAAGAATTATCTTCTGGAGATGGTGAAGCTCCATCCGTCTGATTTCAAAGAGGATTGGCTGGCAGGAGCCAGTGCCGGAATTGACGTAAAGAAAAAATATCTCTCAGGAGCTTCTGACAGATTCCTTCAGCAGTTCGTGAAGGATATAGATGGCCGAAATGCTCACCTTTTGAACGAAATCCAGCGTCTGGGCGCAGAGCTGGAAGCTGCCAAGGCAGCAGGCAATCATGAGCGGGAAGGTCAACTGTTAGCCCTGCTGGGTCAGGCCATCTCCAAGATACCCGATATGAGCCAGCCGGTTCCTGCTGCTCCTGTCATGCACCACCAGATTCCGCCAAAAATCTCTTCGGTACCTTTCAGAGACATCGCCAACAGGTATTTGGAAATTAAGAGAGCAAGCGTCTCCATAGAGACCTATAACCACTTTGTAGCCGCGTGCAGTCTGTTTGGCAGATTCACTGACACCACTCGTGAGCTACATACTTTTACCCGTAAAGATTCATCAGCTTTCATCAACGTCTTGAGACAGATGCCCAAATACTGGGGAAAATCTCCCAAAGAAGAAACGATGACTCTGGGAGAAATTGCCGCATACCATCGGACGCGAAACCCTGGATACGTGACTTTATCAACAGATACGATGAGCCGACACATCAACAAGATGGCCGAAATCTGGAGTTATGCCATTTCGATTGGAGAACTGGACGACAAGAAGGAATACGATATCTGGTCGAAGCATATGGTAACGGCCATTAACGAACAGACCGTGGACAGAAGGCCGTTCAAGGAAACGGAGCTGGCGGCTCTCATGGAAACCCTGTGGAAGCCACGGATTAATATCAACACAGTCAGACAGATTATATCCGTTGCGACCTATACAGGCATGAGGCTGGAAGAGATTTGCAGACTTCGCCCATGCGATATTCATGAAGTTGAGGGCGTTCTCTGTTTCGATATCCGGATTCATCAAGATGCGAATGGGAAGGAAATCTGGAACCCAAAATCAGAGGCCGGTGAACGTCTCATTCCCGTTCACTCCTATATCAGGAACTCTACCGGATTGATTGAACGCGCTAAAAAATGCGAAAAATCCAAGAAAGACCGGATATTTTTCGACCTTCCTTATGCTGCCTCCACTAATAAATATGGAGCGGCTTTCTCTCAAAGGTTTAGCAAGTTCAAGAAAGATGCGGGTCTGCCTCGTGAGACAACATTTCACAGTTTCCGACATCTGTTCCGAACCATGCTTGGTCATCGAAGCGATGGACTGAACTACCCGGTAGAGTGGATTGACCAGATTCTGGGCCATGAAACAGCCGGAATGGGAAGCCATTATAATGCAGGGACAACACCAGCGAACCTGATGAAAGTTGTTCGCACAGTGAGGTTTGAAAGCTGGGACCCCATGGAAATAAAAAACCGATAACCCTGCACTGAAACAAAACTGCATTTCTGTCTGCTATACTTTCCTCTCAGGACTGGAAAACATCCCGGAGACCAGTCAGGAGAAGGAAGTACAACATGTTTCTACGACAGGACCATTATAGACCATTCTGCCCCTCTCCACGATTACACGGGGAAAGATGCAGGATGATGTGCAGTATGCCGAGATAGACCACTGGATAAGAACCACCAGACCCGATGTCTGGCGCAGGCTGTTACCCCTGCATGGGATTTACAAGAACGAAATTACCCGTAAGGTCGCAGAAAACTGCGAGTTCCTTGCCTGTTTCGAAGAGACCGAACAGGTCGCTATGGAAATCGTGGACTGGGTTGAAACCCTGCCCGATGACCTTGTTTCCGGCTTTGACCTTCTCTCCCAGTCTTATGACGAACTGAAGCAAACCCAGCGAATCACAGGGCAGGTTCTCACACGCAAAGCCAACAGGCTACGCCGTAACCTCCGAAGGGTTCTGGAACTCTCCCCTGAACACGATAGGGTGCAGAAAACATTCGATGACGAAAAGCTGGCTGCCAGCAAATCGTTCATCGTGGTTCCCGACCGACAGAACCCGGACACTGGCCTTTCAGCGCATACGCTCCGTCAGTGGCAGCTCAGGAAACACTATGCGGTCACGCTGGCCATAGCCGACAGCCTGCATGATTTTGCTACCAGATTTCTGGGCTATCAGGGCCTGTTCCTGACCCTCACGTTACCCGGAAAATATCACGCCTGTTCCTACGAAGAAGCAAAGGCAGAAATCTCCAGACGTTGGAAAACTGTCAGACGCAAGGCACGGGAGAAAGATGTCCTCCTGCTGGGCATGACAGCGCTCGAACTCCAGGACGACGAAACACCCCACTATCATATCCAGCTCTACATCGACCCAACTCAGAGAACATGGCTTGAGGAGCAGATACTTCAGGCCTTCCCGAACGAGATTGAGCGACAGGACGAAGCCATCAAGGACATCCGCGATGTGCTGTCTGTCTCTCTTTATCTCACGAAGGACTATGGAAAACCCGAGACCAGTCTGACCTTCATTGGCCTGACACGCGACATCCGAGCCCGTTACACGAGTATCTACGCAGGCAACCGCTACGGAACCCTGTCCGATGCCAGGATTGCCACAGCTCACAGACTGATAAAGCGGAAAGCCTTTGGCGGAACAGCGCTGCTTCTGATGCGGGGATTTTCCGATGAGAGACTAAACCGGATATCAGCACGACATCCCGATTTTCATTATGTCCGCACAGGGATGCCACGGGTTCTGACAGCTCTGGTGCATACAATACATTTCAGGACAGTGAAGGATTTCAATGCATCCCCTGTCAGCCAGAACTCCATGGTCAGACAGAAGGTTTCAGCAGGGAAAACAGGGGTTCAGTCTCTCTTCGTTCCAACTTGTTTAAATGACTACCAAGAAGGTGTCCCGGCCTCTTCGCATGGATGGGAGCGGCTTCAGTCCAGAGGGCAACCTCCTCCTTTTCTGAGCATGAAGTGAAACCCTGACAGCCTCCACCGACCAGACCCAGATTGGCGCAAAACCCAGAGAAATCCCCAAGAGGCGCGAAATCTTCCCTGAACCGGAACGTGTCTGTCAGACCTGTCTCACCCGTTCCCTGCAAAGAGTGGTGTCATAATCCTCCTCAGAAATGAGGACCAACCATGAAAACGGAGACATTACACATCCGGGTCAGACCGGAAGAACGGGAGAGACTGAAAACCACAGCAGGAGCACGCAGACTGTCTGTCTGGTGTCGCAGGGTTCTGCTCAATGAACTGGCCGGAGGGGCTTCGATTGCCGAAGAATTGCTGGCGTTGCGTCGGGAGCTGTCTGCCATTGGCAACAACCTGAACCAGATAGCCAGACGACTGAATACAGGGGAGCAGGTCGATATCGCTGCCCTGCCTGCTGACATCGACACCCTGAAAGCCCGCATCAACAGGGTTCTAAGGCGGGTGCGATGATACTCAAGAGCAACCCCATCAAAACAGCTTCCGGGTCAGGAGCCATTTTCCACCATCTGGTCGAGAAGACTGACGAGAACGAGCATATTCTGCTCTGGAAAGGCAGACGTCAGGATGTCGATGACTGTATCGCTGATGCAGCAGCCTTTCATCGCGTGAACGCAGTCCAGCACTTCCAGGTCTCTTCAAAAGAGAAACTGACCGACGAACAGTTTGCCGACTGCATAACGATGCTCGCCAGAGAGTTCGGATTTCAGGCCTCAGATGTCTGCCTTGCGGTCATCCACACCAAAACCCGCCACGATGGCAAAGCAGACAATCGCCATTGCCAGTTTCTGGTCCGTACAACTCACCCTGAGACCGGCAAGGTTCTCGATGTTTCCCATCGCTATGAACGTCAGGAGAAGGTTGCCCGTCTGTTCGAGCTGAAACACGGTCTGGAGCTGACGAAGGGACGCCATAACCTAGCAGTGTATCACGCTGTTCCAGAGGAGTTCCGTGACCGTCTGAAGGCTCTCTGCGAAGGGCCGCTTCCGAACTCCTGTCTCTCAGACCCACAATCGAAACTGTCCCAGAGACAGGGCGCCAGTCCGTTCGACATCAAATACGAGGTCCGGGAGCTGTTCTCCCGTAGCCAAAGCTGGCAGGCGTTTGAACGTGCCGTGGTAGAGCGTGGCTGGACTTTGGAAGCTGGCCAGAAGAAACCGGATGTTCTCATTCTGAAAGACGAAAACGGGGTCTTTGTGGGGTCTCTGACTCGTCTGCTGGGCCTGAAGAAAGCGGAGCTTCAGCAACTCAGAACAGACCCGGAGGCCATGAAACAAAAAGGGATAGCCAGCCCTGGCCCTCGTGACACACGAGACCCAACTGGCAAGGGGGAAACCCCCGTTGACCCCCATAGCGATAGTGCTGAGGATTCCGATAAGACTTCAGAGGAACAGGAAAAATCTGGCTCCTCTTCCGGGTCTGCACTCCACTCCCCTCCTCCGAACCCCCTGTCTCCAAAACCTCACTGGCTGGGACCCATTGCTCCGCTTCTGCATTCGTCCCGCTCGACAATTACGGAGGGGATGTCACACGCGGAAATCCAGTCGGTCATCGACTTCAATGCTCAGGAAGCAGAAAGAGACGACCAGCTCCGTGAACTGCTTCACGACCAGAAACGCTTTGCGGCCCTGCTGACCGAAATCCTCACCAGTTTCCAGAACCAATGGCAGAACCTGCCGTCCGAGCCATACCCCGCCCCGAAAAGCCGGGATGCATCGGCTCTCCGCAAGACACAGGAACAGACACTGGCCCCCGCCCGTCAGGCATGGAAACAGGCAAAAGCCAAAGCGAGTGTCTGGAATCTCTGGAACGGAACTGACATCCAGAAAGCCAGAGCTGCGTTCGAGGCTCTGCTGCATCGCTATGGCTATGACCGTCACGAGGTCGGCAAACTCGACCTGATGGACAATGACAATTTTGCCTATGCCGTGAACTGGATGGCGGAACGTGTAGCGTCAGGTCGGGAGCGTCAGCACAGGGCGTGGCAGAACACCCCCGAGGTTCGCCGTTACCTGACAGCGAAAGCCGGGATGGAGAGACTGGTGGCTCATCTGAAAGCCACAAAAGATGTGGAACTGCTGCTCTTGGCGAGAACCAACCCGGAGGAGGCTCTGAGACGTCTGGCAGAACTGACGAAGACAGAGGCTGGACAAACCAGTTCGCAATCCCTTCCTGTCAGGACAATTCCATCTCCCGACAGACAGAAGACACAGCGCTCCACTCTCTCGCTTTAAAGAGCTGCCTTGACCGTACTACCGGAGAGCTTGGCATCGACCGAGCCATTCATCTGTTTGAACAGTTCGGCATACATGACCTCTTCAGCCCGTAAATCTTCCAGTGTCAGACGGAGGCCGGAGACATTGGAGAGGTTTTCACCGACCGGAATGACCGTCACCGAGAGATAGGCCATCTCATGGGGTGTCGTGTAGGTCAGCGGTGCATTCGCTTCCGCAGTCGTCCCGGTCTGGGTCGTCACGACCTTTCCATCCGGTCCGGCATAGGCTGTCCCGGACGGTGTGCCATAGCGGGTCATGGGCTGAAGATGCAGACCGTATTTGGACGCGATATCCGCCTGAAGGTCCGCGTAATGCGGGGAGGCTTCCATCGGGAAGGACGCAGAGCGTTCAATCTTCGTAACCACCGCCCCCATGACAGGAATGGACAGGCGCACAGTCAGGCTGTCCTGTCCCTTCTGACAGGTCAGGGTGCTCGGGAAATACTGCGTGTTGACCCCTACCCCTTTGTAGGTGGTGGACAGATAGGTGTTCGTCACCTGAGGAGCTTTGCCACAATAGGACGTCATGGTGCTGGTGGCATCAGCCTGCGTCATCCCGAGCCTAAGGCCAAGAATGCTGTCCTGCCCGAACACGTTGTCGAGGGGCTGATAGGTTACGGTCTGCCTGAGATGCACCCCGCCATTGTCGGGTGGTGTCTGGGGCTGGGACGGTGGCACGGACAGTCCCAGAAGATGGGCACAGGCCGGTGTGATGAGTCCCTGATTATGCGCCAGCAGACACTGGGTGAGACTCTGGGCATGGACGGAGAGCGGAACAGTGCTGACAGCCAGCACGAGGATGAAAGCCGGAAGGAAAGACCTGCTCATGATGTTACTGCCTCAGTCCGCTGCCGCCAGTATTCTGGCTGGTGGTGAAGCTGTGATGGACCACGATGTCCTTGTGGAGTGTCACCTTGAGGATATTGCTTTTGGCGCTGTCTCTGGTCCCCAGAACGCCAAGTCCTACAACGTCCTGCACCATGGACAGACCATCCTGCCGGGTAGCGGAATAGACATACACCCACTGCTCATTGCCGTTCTCGAAGGACGTTTCGGACGGCTCGCCATAGAGCTGACGGAGCTGGGACGAGGTTGTCACACCATCGCGAATGGAGCGGTCGATATCCGCAGCCGTGACACTCTTCAGGGATGCATTGCCAGCCGAGGAGCAGGCACTCAGACAGCCCAGCATCACAGCCAGAGCCGCTGTTTTCATCATCTTCAAGACGGTTTTCCTTTTTGATGGAGCGGCAAACCCGCGTTACAGGCTCTCAAGAAAGCGGGGGTTGCTGTTGAGGATGGTGCTGAGTGTGCGAAGAGCCTGCTGCCTGTTTCGGAACAGCCGAAGCACGACCCGCAGCAGAGCAATGCCACCCACAAGCACCCCGAGATTTACGACCATCGCGAGGAGAGAAATCATCGCCAGAGACGAGGCTTCTCCATGAGGCATCAGGCGACTGACCAGCCCCGTGAGAATCATCAGACACACGAACAGCAGACCGAAGCCGAGCACGCCTTTCAGGAGGCGACCTGCCATTCTGGACGCATCTGTCATCACAACTGACAGCGGCAGGGTATTGGAGACCAGCGTGGACTGACCCGTGGACAGGTTGCGGACATAGAGGATGCGTCCTGTTTTCTTCCCCTGAAGATTCCCCCAGACAAGACAGACCTCCTGTCCCTCCCGGACGGAACACTTCAGGCCCACCTGAAACTGGCGACCATCAGGTGCGACCACCCAGAACCTCTGGTAATCGCGGGTGAACAGGGTTTTCTCGGCAGGAATGTCCACGAAGAGCGTATCCCCGACCGCCATGCCGCCAATGGGAGGACGATAGGTGCTCTTTTCCGACCACTGACAGACCCCGTGAACCGTTCCCCGGATTCCGTGAAGCCAGAAGGGTTTTCCGCAGAGTTCGATATCCATGCCGTGCCCGAAACCTTCCGAAAAACAGGGGAAAAACACGACATCCCCCGTTATCGGGAGAGCGGCACCCAGCCCCCTGTCCGTGCTGAATTGCTCTGCAACATATCCCGTAAACACCTGATTTTGTTATGATTCAGGGAGGAGACCGGAAGGGCCTGAAAGGGTCCCACAAAGGTGTCCCGGAACAACAGGACAGGGATTATGGGAAAATATGGCTATGCACGCGTAAGCACGTCACGACAGCAGACGGACAATCAGGTCACGGACCTTCTGCGGGAGGGCGTGCCGGAAACGCAGATTGTGACGGAAACAGTTTCAGGGGCGACAGCGTGGAAATCGCGTCCGGCCCTGAAGAAACTGGTCAGACGGCTTCAGGCCGGGGATACGCTGACGGTGGTGAAGCTCGACCGTCTGGGCCGTAATGCCCTCGATGTGCTGACCCTCATCGACGTGCTGAAAAAACGGGAGATTTCTGTCAGGATTCTCAATCTGGGGATTGATACCGCAGGCGCTGGCGGCAAGCTGTTCCTGCTGCTTCTGGCGGGATTTGCGGAGTTTGAACGCAACATCATCCGCGAGCGTGTGCTGTCAGGGCTGGAGACCGCCAGGGCAAAGGGCATCCGCCTCGGGAGAAAACCGACGCTGACAGAAGACGACATCGCTCAGGCACGTCGTCTCAAGGCTCAGGGCCTGTCTGCCAGAGAAGTCGCGAAACTTCTCCACGTCTCCAAGATGACCGCCTGGAGGGCGATGAACTCCTGAAATCCGTCCCGCAATCCCCGTACCAGAATTGCAGAACCGGACTCACAGCCATGCAAAATCACCCTATTCCCAAATCAGGTGTTTTTGGGACGATTGATTCTTCATACAGACATTAAAAAACTCGGGTATATATAATATATACCCGAGTAAACAAAAATACGTCACACGTAAGATAAAAGTAAATCTACGAAATCTGTTCCTTTTGCTGTATTATCATCTCCTCCAAGATTATTATATACATCCAAAACTTTATTTTTAAACGGTATAAATGTATCCTCATCTAACAAATTAATATCCAATACCGAAATTTTTTCTATTATTTCAGCTCTATTTTTAGTTTTAATCATACAAACAAGAGCGTACATCGACAGATGATAAACAATATTATTGAAGTCACTTTTATTGCTCATCTGTTCTTTTTTCATGAATCCTTCAATTCTTTTAACGAATAAATAAGAATTCACATATAACTGTAACGGATAATTTTTGTTAAATATTTGATTGTATCTATTATTATCATTAATGAGAGTAGATGGCCTTGCTCTCGCATTGTTAGGCTGAAGCAAAACAACGGACATTACACACTGCGCTAAAAAAGGTATAGATACAATCTTAGACGCGGGTTTCCCATCATTTTTATAGAAATTTTTTCTTCTATCGTAATACAATCCGTATGTTCGAAAATAATCTTCAATATCCCTGTGAATTTCATCAGCACTTCTTAACGAGGCTGGAGGTATGCTTGTTTGGCTATTTGTAGCTCTAATAATCCTATCCCTAGCTTCCGGATTTTCTTCACAAATAACCCTGACAAGTATATTTCTTTTTTCATCTATTGAATTCATTAATTGAGAATAGAAATTGAATATTTCATGGGATGTTTGAAGTCCGTTGACAATTTGTGGATTTTCTATAGTTAAAGTTTTTCCAGAAAGTACAGCTTTTGATGTTATTACAGTAACGCCATTATTCAAAAACCAAAAATCTTCTGTACCAGTTTTTAAAGTTTTTTGTATTTCTACATTAACAATAACATTTTTATTATGGTCCCTGACATTAGATTCAAATATACTTCTTGATATTGAGTCGTTATCTGAAATAAATTCGTAGTATTTTCTTAGGTTGACAAGACATAAATAACTACCACTGATGGTTGCTATCGGCGATTCCGATAATTCCATGCTTCGTGAGGTACTTTTAACCTTTCTATTTAACTCGACTAATTTACTAGCTCCAACAAATTCCAGAGAAAAAGTTGCTCCCGTAAACATTCTCATAATAGTAGATTTCAGGGGAAGGCCCTTGGTTTCTACTTTGTGATGGACCTCCTCCCCCATTGATGCATAATAGTAAGAGAATTTCACATCCGGAAATCCCTTCATTAAATCTGTGTATAGTTTTCTAAATATAGAAACTTTATTTATTAAGTTTTTATTGTATGTGTTTTGAATTACTTCATTGTTTAGGTCTGTAGATATATCAAAAAGGTCCCTTGTAACCTCATTAAATTTTACAACAGAGTCTTCCTTGAAAGATTTTGATGTTTTAGACTGTATTAATATTACTTCTATTTTACTGTTTTTGCCATTTTTTGTGTATTCACTATCCTCTTTTATTAGCTCTCCATTTAAAAATACGTATATTGAGTCTATGCCACCATCATTTCCACCACCAACTATACTATATTCTATATCTGAATACGTTACCTCGTAGTCTTTTAGTAACTGAGATGCTGAATATAACTCAAAAAAATCTTCGTATTTCAATCCTTGCTATTCAGCTTCGTCTTTTATTATTCTTTCCATTATAATTTGTGAATTTGACAAATTAGACACAATATACTCCCTTAATTTTTATTAAATAAAGCCTTTTCCATTGTCCTTGTCCATATGAATTTTATAGAAAATTACATTGATGTATTTGTTAGTGATATTCATTGGCAATTTGCAGATATTTAAATTTTATGAGTAGATTATATAATTAATAAATATGCTATAATATCGCCATAGATTGAGAAATATGGCGGTATTATAGAACCGCAGAAAACAGCCAGAAAATAACCGCCATAAATCTCCGCCAAAATTATAAGGAGAGTTATATGAAATACGGTTATTGCAGAGTGTCCACAGTAGGGCAGGATTTGAAGGAACAGGAAGACGCCCTGGTAGCTCTTGGAGTTCCAAAAGCGAATATCTTCAAGGAAAAAATTTCAGGCGTCATCAGGTCAGATAACAGACCTCAGTTTGGGAAGCTCCTGAAGAAGATTCAGGCCGGAGATGAGCTGGTCGTGATGAAGCTCGACAGACTTGGAAGGTCTACCCTCGATATCCTGACAGTTATCCAAAACCTGAGAGGTCAGGGCATCGCCATCACCATTGAAGGAGTGGGGACCATCAGGGATGACATGATGGGAAGTCTCACCATGAACCTCTTGGCCTCCTTTGCAGAGTTCGAGCGTGCTCTGATTATCGACAGAACCCAGTCCGGCAGAAAAAGAGCAATGGCCAACGGAGTACGAATGGGAAGGAAGGAGAAGCTTTCTCCCCAAGCTCAAAATGCCATCAAGCGACGTTATGGGAGCGAGACCGGGAAATCCTTAGCCAACGAGTATGGCGTTGGCTTGAGGACAATCCAGCGAATAGCTTCCGCAGCATGATGCAAAACGGATTGCAAAACAGCCCAGATAAGCTATCCTCGTCTCCGGAGTTATCTCCAAAGTCGTCTCCAAAGTCGTCTCCAAACTTGGCTGTTTTCCTCGACCTAACTGCTTGATTTTATTGAGACATCGGCTTTTTTGGCTAATTCCTCCCGCCCCAGCCAAATCTTTATAAATTCTGCTTCAGTCCAGGGCTTGCCTTGAACCGGACTGTCCGTCCCGGGGGAACTTCCACCGGTTCTCCTGTCCGCGGGTTTATCGCTTGGCGCGCTTTTGTTTCGCACACGGTAAACGTACCAAAGGAGGAGATAGTAAACCCTCCCTCACGTCTCAGTTCATCAATAATAGCATCTACAAGATCGTTAGCTGCTCGCTGTGCAGCAACGCCTGTACAGTCTATGGAGTCCTGAAGAACAGCTGCGAGAAATGCCTTACTCATAGATGCATTTTTTCTCCTCTTGTGCGTCCCTGTCTCAGGATGCAGCTCCAACACCTGAACATTCACCATCTTTTACAGCATTCCTAAGTATTTCTTACAATACCATTAGGCAACGATGATATAATCGCTTCAGCAGCCCAAGCGTTCCATCGTCAGGAATTTCATGTCGCGTTCTATCTGCCTTTTTGCCTATCACGCGCCTGCACCAACACTGGCCCCACACACCCGCCATCTCCTCGATCAGATTGCGGGATGCGGGTTTGAACTGCATGTCGCCGTCTCCGGCCTGGACCCAAACGATACGGAAGGATTAACAGTCCTTCGGAACAGTTTTACTTCTGGCCCTATACCAATCGCAGCGACCCTCTATCCCAGAGAAAACTCCGGTCTTGATTTTGGTGCCTGGCAGGACCTGCTCAACAGGCAATGCGATGCGGGAGCGACTGAAATTCTCTTTGCGAATGACAGCATCTTTGGGCCTATGACGCCCTTGCAGCCCATTGTGGACAACATGCGAGCCCATCATTCCCCTGCCTGGGGCATGGTGCGGTCAGAGGCTATTACAGCCCATCTTCAGTCATGGTTTCTCGTCATGACACGGGAAACCCTCGATCATCCCGCCATAAGGCGCGTGTTTGAGCAGCCATTTAACAGCATGAGCAAGCCGGAAATTGTCTTGCATGGTGAGTTAGGCCTCGGCTTGGCTATACAGGCAGCCGAACTGGAGATGACAGCCTCCTGGAGCAGCAAACGGGGTCTGGCACGCCTTCTTTCGTTGAACCCAATGCATACAGACTGGCGCACCGTGCTTCACTCAGGGCAAGCACCGTTCATCAAGACAGAGCTTCTCCGCGACAACCCAAGTGGAGTAGCGTCAGTCCATCTCTGGCGAAGCGAAATTCCTGACAAAACCTTTTTCGACCCCGACTGGATCGCACTCTACCTGGCCAACAACCCGCCGCGCGTTCAGCACAAAAAGGCCGGTTTCCGAGCGCGACTGGTTCAGGCCTTGGCCAGTGAAGACAGACTACGTGCTTTACCAGCGCTTTTAATGGGTCACTAAATTGACTTTACGCTTCGCCACGCGCTCCAGAAAGCCAAGAAGCTCTTCTGTTTGCGCTTCGTACGTGGCCAGACTGCTCTTGAATGGATTGACGTATCCATCGAATTTTTCGGCCTGACCCAGCAAGGATTCGACGGCCGAAGCCAGTGTCTCAGGACGTCCATCAAGCGGGAGATGCGTTCCATTCACCCCGTCCACAACGTCCTCTGATTGTCCGCCGGGCGCGGTCGTAACAACCCAGACGTCACGCGCCAAAGCTTCACGAACCGTCAGGCCGTAACTCTCTTTCCATTGGGACGGAAACAGCAAGACATCAATCTGGTCATAGAAATCATCGAGTCCAGCCTGTGTGAAGGCAGGAACAATTTTCAACTCCCCTTTCACTGACCAGTCTTCAGCATGAATGGACCTGAAACCAAGATTAATCTTGTTATCGACCAGAACCAGTTCCCAGTCAGATCGCTCCAGAGACTCCATACATTTTTTGAGTTGTGGATATCCCTTTACGGCCTCTGTCCCACCGACGAATCCAAACCGGATTCGAGAACCGAGCGTTCGCTGACGACGAGGTCGTTCAGGCCACCGAAAGCCATTCCGGTTCACAACAATCCGCTCAGGCTCAACACCATTGGCAAGATAAAGCTGACGATGTGCCTCAGATGGGCTGATCAACAAAGCCGCTTCAGCCAGAGCCTGATGCATGATCGTCACACGATCTCGCAAGTGTCGGGCATGAGGTTGGCACATCTGGCAAACCTGCTGGTCAATACGGGTCTGGAAGCAGTAACGCCCATCCTCCCGAACCATGAACTGCCTGTCGCATAGCCACCACGCATCATGCAGTGTCAGAACATAAGGAACTCCCCGTTCCTGACAAACCCGTAGCATGGCAGTACCAAGCCCCTGAGCGGCATGCACATGCACCACATCAGGTTGGTAAGCATCGAGCCAACCAGCAAACACCTCAGCCATCTGCGGGTTGTCCAGGGCACCAATAAGGTCCGTTCCCTCCGGGATGACCGCAGACAACACGTCCGTGCCGTTGATGACGTAGCGAATACTTCCTGACAAATTCTCGTCCAGGCGTGGGCGGGATGTCATGATTCCCACTTCAACACCGCGGTGCGTGAGCCGGGTTGCCAGTTCCTCTGCGACGATCGTTGCTCCCCCGAATGAGCGGGGAGCGTAATAGACATTCGCCATCAGCACTCGCAGAGCTTTACGTTCCGGTATCATGGGCGCACCAAAAACAGCCTGCCCCTGCGTGACAGCCATTGCTTCAGGCGCGTATCGCTCCATCACATCCTGACGGGCCTGAATTGCTAAACGCTGACGCAATGGCACATCTCGTGCCAAGGTCAGAAAACTCCGCTTCCAGTCATCATCGGTAACGGCCAGCAGGCCATTTTCGCCATGTCGCATGACTGAAAGAAAAGCATTCCGAGGAGAACAGATGGCCGTAACCCCAACGACTGCCGCCTCTAGAAATTTGATATTGCTCTTGCAGTCATTGAAAAGCGTGGGCTCAAGAGGCGCAATCGCAATATCCGTTCGGGAGAGTGCCGCGAGATAGTCGCGATATGAGAGTTCTGTCAGGCGCTCCACACGGTCTCCGAACCTGTGAAAGTCATCCGAAAGTTTAAGCTGACCAATGACCCGCAGACACAACCGCGGCTCATCTTCCATCGCAGCAATCAGCCCGGCCTGAGCCTGCCGAAAATCTTCATCATGCGTATTGGTTCCTGATCCATAAGAAACCCACACACGCTCCACGCCCGTACCTTCATGGGTCGGAAGCGACGCCGCGATCTCAAGCGTCTCATGATCAAGCGCATTTTCCAGCACTGAAACGTCAGTCAGGCCTGCATCCAACATGGCCTGCGCCAATGCCTGGGTCGAAGCGATACCTCGGCCACAAGCCAGCATGCAGCGCCTAAATAAGGTAACACCCGACATGAGCAGATCCTGCTCTGCCTGCGGCAAACTGCTGATGTTCCCATTCTGAAGATACTCTTCAGCATCAAAAATAAGATCATCCACTTCCCACCACGGCTCAAGGCGAAGGCGATGGGCCTCGGCGACCAGCTTCATGACAGTCTCGAAGCCAGGAACCCTGTAGAAAATCACCCGCGTACAAAGCTGTAACCCGGACATCGCAACACCAATGTCCCGCCAGTCCACAACCTGAACAGCCCATCCAAGGCGTTCCAGCAGATCCCGCTTTTGCCACACACGATACTTCGCGCACTGCCTCAAAGAGACTTCTGCGATAATCAGAATTTTTGGTGCAAGGGATGCTGCGCCCTCATCAAGCACATCACTGTAAACGGAGTGGCCAGCCACAGCTTCTTCAGACGTAACTTGCTGGGTAGCCTTTGAAAGAACGGAGTTTCTCTTCTTGCCAGAGCGAGGAAGAGCCTGGCGTGCCAGTGCACCCCCTACTGCCCGAAGACCGCCTTTGCTCCAAAGCTCAGTAACGCGATCAGGAAGTTCTCTAAGGGGCCTGCCCGAGGGAAGCCGCCCGAGAGACAAGCCTCTTACCAGCCGCAGTGGAGCGGTGACCCGCCACGACAGAGAACTCTGAACAAGAGTCATCTGATCCCGCAGATGCGTGTTTTCAATTTGTAGCCCATCGGCTCTCATTCCGTTCAGACGTGCTGAGCTGCGGTAACTCTCAAGCAAAACCTTCTGCGAATCTTCTTCAGCTGTACCTGGAAGGAGGGTCACGTTAGAGCCGGGCTGCACTGTCATCAGAGAAAAGGCCAAAGTCTGTGAAGGGGTGGGCACAAACAAAAAAAGCTGGGTTCTTTCGAACCCAGCTTTCTTCATGAATGCTGGCAAGCCAGCAAACAGGGTAGATTAGCTCAGATTGAAGCTGGAAGCCTTCAGATCTGTAACGCCGAGGAACGTGATCTTAGAACCGTCGGACAGTGCAATGGTCGTGTTGCCACCGGCAACAGTTGCATTGGACAGAACGTTCTCAAGCCCACCGTTGTTCTGAAGGCCGTACTGGTACAGAGCCATCAGGTTACCAGCTGCGCTGCCAAAGTCACTGATGGTGTAGTTGCCACCAGCAGCACCCTTGTTCAGAGCAAACAGGTTAGCGGAGCCGGAACCACCCTCAAGGGTAGCATTGCCCGTTCCACCAACCAGCGTATCGGCACCGGTTCCGCCAATGACGGTCGTGTTGCCGGTACCTGCGAAAGCCTGCAGGACACCATGGGAAGACGCAGCAGAAATTGCTTCGTCACCATCGTTACCTACGAACAGGCTGTAACCGGACACACCATCGAACTGAGCGTTCAGGCCGGATGCACCGAACATGGTAGCATTGCCAGCCGTGATGGTGGTGTTGCCCGTACCGTTCAGGAAGGACAGGGAACCATCGACACTGATGCTGTTGCCCGTACCACGGATCTGCTGGAAGTCACCTGCAGCAGAAATGGTATCGTTCAGACCACCAGCGACCGTAGCAGTCGTTCCAGTCGCGAAGTACGTGCTGGAGCTACCACCCGTGATGAAGCCGTTGCTACCAACCGATACGGTGTTTGCGTACGTCGTGTCGTAAACCGTGGCGTTGGCGCCAAGAGTTACGACCGAGCTGCCACCCAGCAGGGTAACAGTGTCGGTGCCAGCGGAACCGTCGATCGTGTCCTGGCCCTCGGAACGAACAACGTTCGTACCTGAACCCAGGGTGATCAGGTTGTTGCCTGTTCCGCCATCGATGGTGTTGTTGCCATCGGTGCCAGAAATCGTGTCGTTACCGGAACCGGTAGCGATGTTCCAGTTACCAGTCTTGCTTGTGCCAGCGAAGGTGTTGTTGCCAACACCACCGATGAACACGCCGTTCTGGTTTCCAGCCTGAACCGAAACGCCGACCCAGCTGCCTGTCAGCAGCTTGATGTTGGAAGCGGTATCATTTGAAAGGTCAATTGAAACAGCGCCATTGAGCGTATCGGTCGGTGCGTATGAACCCGCAGCAACATAAGCTACATCACCGGTGATGCTGTAGCTGCCGCCTTGGGTGATAACGCCCTGGGAAACGCTTGCGTTACTTGGGCTGCTGTTTCCGCCTGGTACCAGATCATAGCTCGTCAGACCGCTGACACCAGCGATAGCAGACGAATATTGACTGGCCAGAGCGTGGGCCTGCGCACCGTCGACCGTGACCGCAAGGATCTGGCCGGAGGCGCCAACCACGGTAGTGATTGCCATTACCATGCACTCCTAAAAAAGGTTGCCTCGCACTGGCGGCCCTCAGACCACCCAAATGATCGAGTGACGAGTCTTGCATATATCAAAGCCTCATCACCAAAAGCAATAAGGATCTGACGCACCTACACAAGAACCACCCCAACATCGGAGCAATATAAAGGTCCACTCACAGTGCAATACCCAACTGTGCTTAAAAAGACACAGACAGGCAGGGGCAGGAATGCCCCATCACAGAAGGGAGCATTTTACGAAGAGTTGCAATGACAGGTTAAACTTTACAGCAGGCAATCAATAAAAAATTAAAATACTTCACAAAAAACAAACAGAAGGAGGGATTGTGTCTCTACAATGTCTTAAGATGCTTTTCACACCATAATCCTATACGAATCTGTAAATTGCACCTGTGACAAACATATTCCCAACCTCCCTCTCCCCCGCTCTGCAGGACCAGTATCTGGCTGACTTAGCCATTTTGCTTACCCAGAGGCCATCAACCGAGGCAATCTTCTGCCAGCAGGAAGATTGGGGTGACCACGCCGTCAGAACAATTACGTGGCTGGTGAACGGCTTGCAGGATAAATCTCAGCAAGCAGCCACGATCCTGCTTTCCGCAACTCTTGACGATGAGCTTGGCTCCCAGCTCAGGACCCGCCTGGAGCTTGAAGGCAATCTTCCGGAAACAAGATTCACCAGCGTCTTCCAGAACACTGACGGAGGGCTAATCCTCTGTCGGCAGGCACATGAAAAACAGAATACAGTCTCCAGCATTCCAGTTGTTGTGGTCGGAAAAAACTCCCGGCCGCATTCAGAAGAAATACGCCTTTCGGATTATATTTCGCTCTGCCCAGCAGGAACTCACCCCCTTATAGAACTCCTTAAGGGTCAGTCAGACACTTCTCGCAGCTTCCGTCACAGGGTTCGTCAACTCCTGGCCCATGACCTGACCATGCGTCGGGCTAACAAAGAGCTTCAGCGATATAGAAAATCCGCCGAGCAAGCCGAGCGCGCGGTCCATACTCTTCGGATTGAAAGCCGATCCCTTTCAAGAGATCTTCGCAGTCGGAACGAGAAGATCACATCCCTAACGCACATTCTTGACCCTATCCGTCAGGAACGTGACGTGTTCCGCACAAAAATGATGGAAGAGAGCCAGAAGCGGGCAGAGCTTGAACATCACTACACGGAAAATCGTGCTGGTCTGGAGTCTCTGGAAGCTTTCCTCTCGCAACCTGCCCCTCTGTGGCGCCGGGTTCTCCGGTCATTTCGAAAGCCGTTCATTCCCTACATTCCGACGCTTCCAGAACTGCAGCCTCAGTGGGACAAGGAGGATTTTTCATCCAGTGTATCTCCTGCCTCGAGCGAGACCACCGACAGCCCCGACACTCATGGATCTTCACTTGATGGCATACAGCGCGTTCTTTTCATCGCCGGAGAACCCAACACTCCGGGTGTGGCTTATCGATGCACCCGGAACGCTGAAGCTGCCCAAAATGCCGGATATGAAGCGCGCATCCAGCCGTGCGCCGCAGTAGGCTACGAGGATATCCGCTGGGCCGATGTCCTGATCTTCTGGCGCGTAGAATACAGCGGGCATGTCAGCACCATCCTTGATCTTGCCCAGCAGGAGGGCGTCAAAACTATTTTTGACGCTGATGATATTGTCTTCGTTCCACATTACGCCCGCGTCGACTTCATAGATGGCATCCGCTCTGTCGGGGCGACAGAAGAACGTATCGAGCGTTGCTTTGCAGACATGCGCCGAACTCTTGTCCGCTGTGATCAGGGATCGACCACGACACGCGAGCTGGCCCTTGCGATGCATGAGCTACGACCCGTCGTTCACCTTCTTCCCAACGTCTATGATCATGAAACACTGCGTCGATCACGCCTCGGCTGCCGCCTTCGCGGAGAGCCTGGCCGTGCAACGTCTGAAGACGCACTGATCCGCATTGGATACGCCACAGGTTCGCGGACCCACCAGCGTGACTTCGCAATTGCGTATCCCGCTTTGACACATGTGCTGAAGACCCACCCCAATGCACGGCTGGTTCTATTCAGAGAGAAGGACAATCACCGACCCGTTCTTTTGATGGAAGAATTCCCCGCACTTAAAGCCGTAGAAAACCAGATCGAATGGCGAGACATGGTCCCGCTGTCCGAACTTGGAGAAGAGTTCGCCAGATTTGATATTTCCATTGCTCCGCTGGAAGTTGGAAACGTCTTCTGCGAAGCCAAAAGCGAAATCAAATTCCTGGAAGCTTCCCTGGCAGGGAATGCCTCGATTGTTTCCCCAACAGGCCCCTTCCGGCGCATTGTAAGAGATAACGAAACCGGCCTGCTCGCTGAAACGCCCGAAGACTGGACCCGCGCCCTTCTGAAACTGGTCGACAACCCCGATCTACGCCGTACGCTGGCTCGCAACGCCTACCATGACGTTCTCTGGCCCTTCAGCCCTGAAGCTCAGGCCCGGCGCATGTCACTCGCACTCTCTTCTCTCAATGGTGATGTGGAAGCAGCTCAAGCCGCAGAGACCCTTCTCGCCCGGAGCCGCCTGAAGTCCCCGGCGCTCCCGGTCATTCCGGAGAGCGAGACCCTCTTCCATCATGATATTCTGGGGGAAGCGGAGGTCACTGTCATTGTGACATCCTACAATTACGCCAATCACGTTCTGGATGCTCTGGACTCCGTCGCAGCCCAGACACTTCCCATTCTGGACCTTATCGTGGTGGACGATGGGTCAACGGATGAATCTCTTGACCTCATCAGGATCTGGATGGAACGACACACCAGTCGTTTCAACCGCCTGATCTTCAGGCGCTCCATCCGCAATGCAGGGCTGGGTGGCGCACGAAACATCGGCATGGACGCAGCAGAAACCCCCCACACCCTGCAACTGGACGCCGACAACATCCTGCGTCCGGATGCCTGTGAAACCCTGCTGGCTGCCATGACATTTGGCATCGCCTACGCTTACCCGCTGATCCAGTGCTTCGACGAAAACGGGCCACTCGTCACGAAGAAGACCCCTGATCTAACGACACCGCCCGGCGCACCCGTTCTACTGGGGGATCTGCCCTCTAATCCCCTGACACTGGTTTCAGGCAATCGCATTGATGCCATGGCCATGGTCGCCAAATGGGCGTGGGCAGCAGCCGGCGGCTACTATGTTTCACGTGAAGCAATGGGCTGGGAAGACTATGACCTCTGGTGCACTTTTGCTGAACTTGGACTACCAGGACGGCAGGTTCCAGCCATTCTGGCGGATTACAGGCAGCACAGCAGTTCCATGACCAACGCATCGACAGAGCGTGCTGCCCATAAAGCGCGCGTCGTCGCATATGTGCAGGACAGACACCTCTGGATTAATCTGACAGCAGAGAAGGCCCATCAGAGAGTCTAACCTCTCCGAGATACATCTCTCAGACGAAAAAAACCCCGGACAGTTTCCTGTCCGGGGTTTTTCATGAAAAGGCCGGATCGCAAGATCCAGCCAACTCATAATCAGAACGGTGCATCGATATCCACGACATCAATCAGCTTGTGATTCACAAACTCCTTGATGCCCAGACCAATCAGCTCACGGCCATAACCGGAACGAGCCACACCACCGAACGGCAGATCAGCCTTCACCATCGTCGGATGGTTCACATAGACCATGCCCGTGTGGATCTTCTCGGCAACCTTCACGCCACGCGCCGTATCCTTGGTAAAGACGGAACCGCCCAGACCAAACGGCGAGTCATTGGCAACGCGAATTGCCTCAGCCTCGTCCTTCACACGATAAAGCTGCGTGACCGGACCAAAGAACTCCCAGTGACGGGCTTCATTGTCGCCATGCAGGTTCGTCATCAGAAGCGGCTGGAAGAACGCGCCCTTCTCCGGAACCGGTGCGCCGATCACTTCAACAACAGCGCCATGCTTCTTGGCTTCTTCAACCTGAGCCTTCAAATCATCGGCAGCCTTCTGTGAAGACAGCGGCGCAAGCGTCGTAGCCGGATCCATCGGATCACCAGCCTTGAACTTGAGAACCTCAGCCTTATAGATCTCAAGGAACTTGTCGTAGATGGCGTCTACAACGATCAGGCGCTTGGAAGACACGCAGACCTGGCCGGCATTCCAGTGACGCCCGAAAGCAGCCCACTTGGCAGCCTTTTCAACATCGGCATCTTCAAGCACGACAAATGCATCGGCACCGCCGAGTTCCATCGTTGCCTTCTTGAGCGCCTGACCAGCCGTGCTGGCCACAATGGCGCCCGCACCTTCAGAGCCGGTCAGCGCCACACCACAGACGCGCGGATCATTCAGGATCACGGCCGTATGATGACGGGCAGCATAAAGATTGTGGAATGCGCCCTTTGGCAGGCCGGCCTCGATCATCAGATCATCGAAGATAGCAGCACACTGCGGCACATTGGATGCATGCTTCAGCAGAACCGTATTACCGGCAGAGAGCTGCGGCGCGATGATACGAGCGATCTGGTAGTACGGGAAATTCCAAGGCTCAATCGCAAAGACAATACCTTGCGGCTGATGGATCAGGATGGCTTCGCCTTCCTTCGGATCAGCAACCGGAAGCTTTTCCGGCTTCAGAAGCTCTTCTGCGTTCTTGGCGTAATATTCAAAGATCTCAGCGGAGAGAATGGTCTCCAGCTTTGCTTCTTCATAAAGCTTGCCCATCTCAAGGGTGAGAAGCTTCGCATATTTATCGATGTCACGGCGAAGGATTGCGCCTGCCGCAGCCATAACCTTGGCGCGGTCTGCAAAGGAAACGTCGCGCCAGCTCTTAAATGCCTCATACGCGTCCGTGATCGCCTGCTGAACTTCCTGGTCAGTTGCTTCCGGGAAGGTTTTAAGCGTTTCACCCGTATATGGATTGGTCGTAGCGTAAGCCATGACGGAAAATCTCCGTTGAATAAAATGGTACCCTGCATATTGGCATGAAAGCCATGGTACGGAACCCCCAACCCCTCAAAAGTTTGAAAGTTCACATAGCCGTGTTCTGTTTAAGCTCTTCCAGCCATGCTCGTGCGTTACCATCGGACGGCGCCCTCCAGTCTCCGCGCGGAGAAAGAGAGCCGCCAGCAACGATTTTTGGCCCATTTGGCATGGCAGAGCGCTTGAACTGACTGGTGGCAAAAAACCTGTGGATAAAAATCCTTAACCAGTGACAGATTTCTTCCAGATCATAGGATTTTCGCCGGTCTTCAGGGAAATGCATCGGCCATGAACCGGTTGTAACACGTCCCCATGCCTTTTCAGCCAAAAAGGCGATACGTGACGGGCGAAATCCATACCTGAGCACATAGAAAAGCGTGAAATCCTGCAAGGCATACGGGCCAATCATCTGTTCCGTACTCTGAATTCCCTGCCCCACATCCGGAACGAGCTCAGGGGAGATTTCAGCATTGACGATCTTCTCCAGAACGTCTGGTGCACCACCTTCCAGCCCCCCTTCCCGGACCAACCAGCGAATGACATGCTGGATCAGCGTCTTCGGCATTCCAGCGTTCACATTGTAGTGAGACATCTGATCCCCGACGCCATAGGTGCACCACCCCAGCGCCAACTCAGAAAGGTCACCCGTCCCGATGACAATGCCATTTCGATGATTGGCCAGACGGAAAAGAAAGTCCGTTCTCAGCCCTGCCTGCACATTCTCGAAGGTAATGTCATGAACCGGCCTGCCCTCTGCATAAGGATGACCAATGCCCGCCAGCATCGTCTCGGCCGCAGGCCGAATATCGAGCTCATTGGTTTCTACGCCCAGTGCTGACATGAGCGCATGAGCAAGCCCACGACTTTCGCTGCCAGTGGCAAATCCGGGCATCGTGTAGGCAAGGACATGCGTCCGGGGCCAGCCAAGCTCATCAGCAGCTCTGACCGCGACCAGTAACGCCAGCGTACTATCAAGGCCGCCGGAAACCCCAATGACAGCACGCTGCGCACCACTCGCCTGCAACCGCTGACGCAGCGCGCTCACCTGAATGGTCCAGGCTTCATAGCAATCCCGGGCCAGCGTCTTCGGATCAGAAGGAACAAAAGGGAATCTTGCAACGTCGCGCTTTAACCCAAGGTCTTCCAGTGGGGCAGACAACGCGAACCCAATGGTTCTGAAACGGTCACGCCCGACACCAAACTGACCCGTCCGCAAGCGCTCCTGCCGGAGAAGATCAAGATCCACATCCGCCACCACCAGCCGCTCTCCCTGAGGGAAGCGATCTGACTGCGCGAGAAGGCGGCCATTCTCGTGAATGGAAACCTGACCATCCCATGCCAGATCAGTGGTGGATTCCCCCTCCCCAGCCGCTGCATAAGCATACGCGGTCAAAGTCCGCATGGATTGCGCCTGGCACAGCAGAGAACGGTCATCTGTACGGCCAATGGTGACTGGCGACGCAGAAGGATTGAGAACAACACTCGCCCCCGCCTGAGCCAGCATTCCGCTCGGAGGGTTGGCCACCCACAAATCCTCACAAATCTCGACGCCCAGCGTCAGACCCGACAGATCATGTGCTTCAAACAGAAGGTCCGCGCCAAACGGAACCTCAGCGCTTCCAATCCGCACCAGTCCAGACGTTCCCAAGCCAGATGTGAACTGTCTGGGCTCATAAAACTCCCGGTATCGTGGAAGATAGGATTTGGGAACCACACCCAGAATACGCCCACGATGAATGACTGCTGCACAATTATAGAGCAGCTCCCCCCGGCAAAGCGGCAGCCCGACAACAGCAACACTCATCAGGTCAGCCGTCTGCCTGGCGAGCCATTCAAGGGCAGTTCGGGCACCATCCAGCACCACATCCTGGAACCGCAAATCATCAAGCGTGTAGCCGGTCAGTCCCAGTTCCGGAAAAACAACCGTAGCAACACGCTGGCGGTCGCATTCCTTCAGGACCTCAAGAACCCTTTCCGCATTGGCATGCGGTTCAGCCAGAGAAACGGGAAGCGTACAGGCCGCAATCCGGGCAAAACCCTGATGATAAAGTGAGCGGAATCTGGTCATGGTGCCTCTCTCAGACCCAGGCGACGCAGAAGCGGGCGCCACGTTTCAATATGTTCAGCGATACAGCCATTACGAAATTGAACCGGAGAGGCTCTGTGCCGTTCTGGCTTGCTCACCCCGTTTCTCCAACCGGAGGAACATTATGACCCAGGAAACTTACCAATGGATCTGCTTCGCTGGACGGTTGTCTTCCTCATCCTTGCCCTGTGCGCCGCCGTGCTTGGGTTCGGTGGGATTTCGGCAGATTTCGCCTATATCGGCAAGATCCTGTTCTTCATCTTCCTCGTACTGCTGATCATCAGCCTGATCTTCGGACGCGGTCGCCCGAGACTCTGACAGGTTTCAGCCTCGGGAGCGCAGCATGCGCACGCTTCCGAGGCTGGCCACTACAAATACGACTACAGCATACAAACCGCCCGTCTCCGTCATGGAAATCGGAAGGCCGAACAGATAATCCGGCGAATCACAGGGCTTGTTTGGCCGGGACGGCATCGCTGCCATCCAGTCCTTGAAGCTACCGCCATGAAAAACCGGCGCACGGCACTCAGGAGCAGGGCTTGGCCAGAACTTGTGTTCAACGCCAGCGTGCAGAACTGCCAACCCGATACTGACCGCCAGGCACAGCAGACCCGCAAAGACGGGATATCGTGCGTAACGTCGCGGCAAAAGCAACGTCAAAGCGCCAATCCCGATCAGAACGCGCCAAGGCCTCCGTTCCCACAAGCACAGTTCACACGGCGCTAGCAGAAGCCGGTGCTCCGCAAACCATGCCGTCCCGAGCGCCAAAACCCCGGCCAGAACGAACAGCCCTCCCAGTATCCTGGTCATATCGGGCTGCTTCGTTCCGGTCAGAGTCATGTGCGAGAGGCCTCCAGGCTATCTAGAAACTGCTTGGCCCAGCTTCCCGCTGTGTTGCGAGAGACTTCGCCGTAAAGTGCGGACCATGCCTCATGACGGGTCTGCACGTCCATGGTGAGTGCCGCATGAAGTGCATCGGCCATCCCTTCAGCATCCAGCGGATTGACCTGAAGCGCCTCTGGCATCTCAGGTGCCGCACCAGCGAACCGTGACAGAACCAACACGCCCGGGTCCTTGGAATCCTGAGCCGCGATGAATTCTTTGGCGACAAGATTCATACCATCGCGCAACGGGGTGATGTAACCGACATCGGACACCCGATAGAGCCCTGCCAGAACATTCCGGGAAATCGGCCAGGTCGTATAACGGATCGGCACCCAGTCCGGCGTGCCATATGCCCCGTTGATCGTTCCCACCAGGCCATCAAGCTCTTCCTTCAGAAGACGATAGCTTTCCACACCCGTCCGGGAGACAGGCGTGATCTGTAAGAACGTCACCTTGCCGCGATATTCCGGATAGTTTTTCAGGAGCATTTCGTACCCCCGCATCCGCTCAGGCAGACCTTTGGAGTAATCCAGCCGGTCCACACCGATAATCAGGCGCTTTCCAACCAGACTGTCCACAATCTGCTCCACGTCTTCCGTGGATGCACTTTCAATGGCCTGCTGCCTGAAACGGATCGGGTCAATCCCGATCGGAACTGCCTCTACTTCTGCCTTGAGGCCATACTCCGCGAAACATCCCCTGAGATTCTGGGCATCCTCGGGTGTCTGCACACCAATTCGGTCACAACCTGCAAGCCCTTTCAGAAGGCGCTGCAATTGCGGCAGGAGACGCGCCACACTCCAAGGTGGAAAAGGAATATGCAGGAAAAAGCCAATCCGGCCCTTGACCCCTCTGTCCCGCAGCATCTCAGCCAGCGGGAACAGATGATAATCATGAATCCAGATCGTATCGTCCTCTTTCAGAAGAGGAACCAGACGATCGGCAAAGACGGCATTGGCTTCGTAGTAAGCCTCGCAATCTTCACGCGTGTAACGGATAAGCTGCGTTCTGTAGTGGCATAACGGCCAGAGAACGCCATTGGAAAAGTTCAGATAGAACCTGTCATATTGCCGGGGCGTCATATCAAATGTGGCATAAGTCACATTCCCAGCACGGTCCTCCATGACAGGCCGGTCCAGTGCATCTTCGCACTGTTCCCCGGACCAGCCGAACCAGAGGCTGTCCCGTGTCTGAACAGCATCATACAACCCAACAGTCAGACCACCCGCAGGCTGCGTCCGTTCTCCGGGCGCTGGTGTACGATTGGAAACAACTATCAGGCGCCCCATCCATGCCCCTCCGATAAATCGTGCAGCCACCGGCGGAACGTGACTGCATCAGGAAAATCATCCGGAATGAGCCAGCCAGCACCACCCATCTGGCGCGCAGCCCTCACTCCGTCCATGTCTGTAACGTCATCCCCGACAAAGAGTGGCAAGCGACCGCGAAAAGGATTTTCAGACATCAACTCCCGCACGGCTCCCCCCTTGTCCACGCCCAACGGACGAAGCTCGATAGCCATGTGAGCGTCCTGCAAACGAAAACCGCCAGCTTCTGGTGACCATTGCTCCGTCAACGCCCGAAATGCCGTTTCCGCCTCCGGCGCCTGACGATAGTGCAGGACCATTCCAGCCTTCTTGCGTTCCACACTCGCACCGGGATGCAAAGAGACGATATCTTCCGCCTTCTGCAGCCAGTCAGCCGGCACAGAGGGGAGAGCAGGATGGGTAATGTCTTTTTCAGGTGAGGTCCGCACGGCCACTCCATGCTCCCCCGCTACGGCATGAGGAATGCCGGGCAAAAAATGGTCGATCTGGGCGATCGGTCGGCCAGTCACAATAGCCAGCGCTCCGCCGAGCATATCTTTCAGGCGGAGGAGATCGTCTGCCAGTCCCGGGGGGACAACCACACTTTCAGGAGTAGGAGCGATATCGACCAGTGTTCCGTCGAAATCCAGCAGGATTGCAGCTTTTGAAGGCGGAAAAGGAATCTGGATCATGAGTAGGCTTCTCTTTCCAGTTTCAGGGGTACCCCCGCTCCGCCCACTCCTTATTCCAGGCCGGGATCGGCTGCGGGAGGAGGCAAGGACGGTCCGGCTGATGCCGGTGGTGCGGGAGGCACAAGAGACTGCGCACCACCAGAGGGCGGCGCGAGAGGAATCGGTGCGTGGCTGTCTGGCGCCAGCGGAACCGCTCCTCCTTCAGATGATGATGAAGAACCGGACTGATCGGTCCCCCCTTCATCTTCCGTTGCTGTCGTACCGGCCAGTTGAGGCGCTTTTATGACAGGCAGCGGTCCAGCGTCCGGCGCAACACGATCTCCCGTGCACGCCACAACACGCACATCATAAAGCGAACTGCCATAAGTCCCGAGAGATGGCTCATTCTGCAACATCCACCCGTCGAAGGGTGGTCGAGCCGAATCTCCCGAATCACGCAGGTGCAGCAACGCACCAGAGTCAGCCGGCAATGTTTCCGGACGACTGACACACGCCTCAACAGCAACCGAAAGCGTTCGGTAGGAGGCATTTGCACCCACCGGGATCGTCAGCGTTTCAATATGGGCATCCAGCCGATCCAGAACACGAATGACAGCCTGTGTCCGTCCCTGCCAGGTATTAGCGGGGTACATCGCCGGGGGAGCAACCCCTACAGCAGCAAACGCCGATGACGTTACAGACAGAGCCAGAAGCGCCGCACCGGCAAACAGAAACCGATTGGTCATGATCAGGCGTTTCCTTGGGATTTCGGGTCCACGAGATCGGCAAGCATGGCGATGAAGGACTGGCGCATGGCATCTGGGGAAACACCCATCAGAATACCGTCCTCAAACGCATCCTGCAGGGTCTGACGCAATTCGGCATCATTTTCTCTCAGCACGCGCACTTTCTCGACGCAGGCTACTGGCTGCCCATCACGATCCAGCCATGGAAAATCCTCGGAACTCACGGCTCGTCTGACAGGCCACCAGCAGGCTTCTGGGGCTTTTGAGCCTTCTGAAGCGTATCCGTGACCGAAAAGATGAATTTGCTCAGAAGCTGCTCAAGACTAATAGATCCCTGCGTCTCCGTCAGCGCCCCACCAGCCTTGATAAGAGCGTCAGCGCCACCCGGTGACAGCGCAATGTATTTTCCGCCCAACAGACTGTCAGACGTCACAATCGCTGCAGAATCTGTTGGTAGCTTCACGTCCGGGGACAGTGTGAACGTCACCTGGGCCTGAAAAGTCTTCGGATCCACAACCTCAGACATCACATGGCCGACGGTAATTCCAGCCAGACGCACATCTGATCCGACATTCAGACCATCAATCTGGCTGAAAGACGCATGAACCTGGTAGCCACCATCATCATGACGATGATGACCCAGCATCGCCAGAACCAGCATCCCGACCAGAAAGACCAGCACCAGAAACCCAGCCAGAAGCTCAAGCCGATCGTGGCGAGCTGCGGCAGGCGCTGTTCCCGTGGCTGCGCTCATGACATCACCTTCGAAAAAATCATTTTCCTGCACTAGCGGACTCCATCGCCGCAGTCCAACCCTCCCTTTGGAAACAGAGATTATCAGCCCGGGAAAATGTTATCCCCCATATCCCCATGTTCCCACCCATTAACCCGGCCAAAAGGCACGTTTTCCCGCTTCCGGGGCACCGGAACGCAGCGTAGATTCGCAGCATGACAGCCCGTCTTCATTGGACCGGCGTTCGCATGAGAACGCTTCGGGTCACCACCGATCCGGACGACAGCGCCACGCGCTCCGTCACCCTTCCGGCCGCCTGGGAGGATGATGCCGCGCAGGCGCTGGCCCAGATCACGCAAAATGGTGGCCCCATCCGCCTTTCGACGGAAGCGGCACGCTGGGTTGACACAATTGATGCGTGTCCGCCTCTCCCCGGAACGCCAGCCAATGCCCCCTCTCCTGCCCGGAGCCTGTCTTATCTTCTGCTGATGCGTCAGCTCGCCCCCAACATTGCCCTGTGGGAACGTCACCCTGACGAAATTCCAGGCTTTGTTGTGCGACTGTCTGGCTTTGTTCAGGAGGACGGTTTCGCACCAGAGCATTTCGTAGCCTGCCTGAAGCTGGCCTGCGATTCCCTGCGTCGACTTCACGCAGCAACACGCGTGGAGCGAACAGGCGAACTGCCGCTCTTTGATCTGCCCGCTGATCCGTCAGAAGAACCCGCAGGCATTATCCTGCTAACGGACCTGGATGCTTGCCTCGCATCCATGGGGCTCGACTACGACAGTGATGCAGGACGAGAGGCCGCCAGAGCCATTGCCGCACTGGCCACAAGCATCGCGCATGCAGGCACAAATCTCTCGCTTCCGACCATTCCCGCCTGCGCATCTCTACCGGGGCTACGTGCTCTCGCGGCAGAGGCCTGCGCGGCCATGGAAGGCCAGCACCTTTCCCCTGTGGAAACGGGATTTTCCGGACCCGGACCTGTCGACGCACTTCTAGGTGTTGAATCCTGTGGGTTGGCGCCGGTCTTTTCGCCCCTACGAAGCGATGGACATCTCCGCGCCTCGACCCTTGCCAGACTGGCTTACAGAGGCCTGACGCCCGAATCCGCCCTTGCGATGGCTCTTGCTGGTGAAGCTCCCCTTCCTCCGACAAGGCCGGAAGCCCATGCCGCCATGCATAAGGCCATGGAACGCTCCGTCGATTTTCTTCCGGAGTTGCCAGAACCCGAACTGGCGAATCTGCGTGCCAAACTGGAACGGGGCGCTCGGCGTCAGCTTCCAATGCGCCAAACCGGATTTACTCAGCGCACTGCTGTCGGCGGTCACAGTCTCTTCATGCGCACGAGCGAGTTTGAAGACGGCACCCTGGGTGAAGTCAGCATCATCCCGACCCGAGAAACGCCAATGGCCCGGGGTTTAATGGATTGTCTCGGGCAGGCTGTCAGCATCGGTCTTCAGTTTGGTGCCCCGCTGGACGCTTTTGTAGAACGATTCGCTTATACCCGCTTCGGGCCTGCGGGCACGGTCGAAGGTGATCCGGGCGCTGCCTACGCATCGTCGATGCTCGATTACGCCTTCCGAACGCTTTCGGAGGCTTATCTCGGGCAGCACATGCCAGACGCACCACAGATCGAACCGAACGCGGAAGATACATCTCCTATGTTGCCGTTCGATCATTCGTCGGGCGATACACCCCGCGGTCGACGCCTCAGACTGGTGAGTTGATGAAAATATGGCGTCTTCCGACGTCTGCACTGCTGGAATACATTGACAGCCTGCGGACACGTCGGTAGCTAGCGCCTGCGCTGAGAAGGAATCCGGTCATTGTGCCCGGTGGACAGGATGCGCACAGGGTAAGGGATCAGACAGCGTGGGACACGCCCCTTCCGACGAGGATGACAGCTTTGATGTGCGCCTGAAGCGCGCAAGCAAAAAGCTTGATCCCCACGCGGAAGAGTTTTCCACGAAGTCCTCCGATGGAGATGCGGGTTCTATCGCATCTTTCGGGGTTGCGATCCGGGTCGGAACGGAGCTCGTAGCCGGTCTGGCGGTTGGTGTGGCATTAGGCTACGCTCTTGACCGCTGGCTGGGTTACAGGGTTCTTTTCCTTCTGATTTTTGCCCTGCTAGGTTTTGGTGCCGGCATGATGAATGTCTGGCGGGTTTTGAATGGGCCGGGCATGGTGCCCGAGCTGAAAGATGACGGGAGAAGCCAGCGTGGCAGCCGGATCGACGATTGACGCGCTCGGACAGTTCGAGCTCCATCCGGTTCTCGGATCTCTGGGCGAAGCTCTGCGGTTCTCACAGTCTCCACTGTTCATGCTGATCGCCGTTGTGCTGGTGCTCGCATTCCTCTTCATCGGAATGCGCCCAGCCTCCGTCGTTCCTGGCCGTCTTCAGGCCGCAGCCGAAATTGGTTACGACTTCATTCATGACCTTGCCATCGGCACGATGGGTGAAGAAGGCGCTGCTTTCTTCCCGTTCGTGTTCGCTCTGTTCTTCTTCATTCTCGCCGGCAACTACCTCGGCCTGCTTCCCTTCTCCTTCACCTATACAAGCCATATCGCAGTGACACTTGCGCTGGCCGTAACGGTGTTCGTGATCTCGATCCTGGCTTCCCTGCGCTTTCAGGGTCTGGGTTTCTTCAAGCACTTCATGCCAGCCGGCGCCCCTGTGTGGCTGTCGCCGCTGCTCGTGCCGATCGAGATTCTTTCTTTTCTTTCTCGCCCCGTCAGCCTGTCGATCCGTCTGTTCGCCAACATGGTGGCCGGTCACGTTCTGCTCGAGGTGTTTGCCGGCTTCACAATCATGCTCGCCGGTCTGGGCTTCTTCGGTCATATCCTGGCCGTTGCCCCGATCGCGATCAACATTGCGCTGACGGCTCTGGAATTGCTGGTGGGTGTGCTTCAGGCATACGTTTTCGCCATTCTCACCTGCATCTATCTGCGCGAGGCCGTCGCTCACTGAGCGCGGTTTTGCACAACCCCTGTATCGACCCTAAAGGAACCTGACCATGGACGTTCAAGCCGCTCGTGACATCGGCGCCGGTATTGCAGTAATCGCCCTCGCAGGCGTCGGCATCGGCCTCGGCAACATCTTCTCGACGCTCGTGAGCTCCATCGCTCGCAACCCGGCTTCCCGCCCGCACGTTTTCGGCCTCGGCATGCTCGGCTTCGCGCTGACGGAAGCCGTTGCTCTGTTCGCGCTGCTGATCGCCTTCCTGATCCTGTTCGCCTGAGGTCGAACATGCACCGCACGCCACGTCTTTTCCTGTTCGCCGCTCCGCTGGCGGCTGTGCCGGGCCGAGCTGTGGCTGCGGGCATGCCGCAGCTGAACGTCCATGATCCGCTGCTGATCGGACAGGTCGCCTGGGGAGCCGTCATTTTTGCCGGCTTCTATGTCGTCCTTAGCCGTTCCGCTCTGCCGCGGATCGAGCGCGTGCTGTCGAACCGACGCACCCGCATCCAGAACGACCTCGATATTGCCCGCCGTGCGAAAGCCGAGTCCGACCGCGCAAGCGCCGAACTCCTGAGCACCCGCCATGAAGCGGCCGCACAGGCTCGGGCCAATGTAGAGCGCATCCAGAACGAGGCACGCCTCAGCGCTGAAACGCATGCACGGGAAACCGCAAAGCGTCTCGAAGCTGAAGTCGCAAACGCCGAAGCCCGGATTGCCCAGTCCCGCGAGCAGGCTCTTTCCAGCCTCCCCGCGATTGCTACTGGTACCGCTCAGAACCTGGTCTCCCGTCTGATCGGGGAACAGGATGAACAGACTGTCGCCAGCGCCGTGAAACGCGTCAGCGCCTAAGGAGACGACGATGTTCCAAGAACCCCGTTTCTGGACTGCCCTGGCATTTGTCCTCTTCTTCGTGATCTTTGGTCGCAAGCTCTGGGCCGTCATCACGAGCCATCTTGATGCCCGTGCAGAAGGCGTTCGCCGTGATCTGGACGAGGCAGCCCGTCTCCGCCGTGAGGCAGAGCAGATGCTCGAAGATGCGACCCGCGAGCGTGAGAAGACGCTGGCAGAAACGCAGGCCATGATTGCCCGCTCAGAGACGGAAGCTGCTGCTTTGGCAGAACGCGCCCGTCACGAAGCAGAAGCAGCAGCCGGCCGTTACGAGAAGATGGCGCACGACCGGATTGAAGCCGCAGAACGCGCTGCAATCCGTGAAGTTCAAGAGCGCGCAACAGCCATTGCCATCTCGGCAGCTCGCGATGTTGTGGCCTCTCGTCTTTCCGAAAGCCCGGACGTTGCTGCTCAGCTGATTGAGCAGAGCATTCAGAATCTTCCTGAAGCGCTGCGCCGTTCTGCGGCCTGAGTTTATGACATCCGTCCGCCCATCCCAGACTCCTGTGACGCTTTCCATTGTCATGGCAGTCCTGAATGAGGCGGACAATATTCTACCTGTCTGTCAGGAACTCGCTGGAGTTCTTGATGGCTTCCCGGAAAATACTGAAATTCTCGCCATCGACGATGGCAGTACAGATGCCACTGTCGAGAAGCTTCTTGAAGCACGACGTCAGTATCTTCCAAATCTCAGAATTCTTAGCCACCCACGGCGCCTTGGCAAATCTGCTGCTCTGAGAACCGGAGCAGCCGCCGCTCATGGCGAATGGATGGCGACCATTGATGGCGATGGTCAAGACGATCCTTCTTCCATCATCCGCATGCTTGAGCTGGCACGTTCAGCCAATTCCAAGCCGCCGCTGGTGGTTGGTGTCCGTCGAAAAAGGAATGACCGTCTCTCCCGGCGCATTGCGACAAAGCTGGCCAACGGCTTGCGCCGTCGCCTTCTGAATGATGGTTGCCCGGACACCGGAGCGCCCCTCAAACTTTTCTCTCGTGAGATGTTCCTGCGTATTCCGCAGTTTGAGGGTGTACACCGCTTTCTACCGGCCCTCCTTGGACACTATGGCGCCCCGCTGATCTGCCATGAAGTTCAGCACCGTGCTCGTCTGCACGGCTCATCAAAATACACCAATTTCAATCGGGCTCTTGTCGGCATCCGTGATCTTCTGGGTGTCATGTGGCTGCAAAACCGAACCCACCTGCCCGATCGTCTGACCGAACACTGATCCATCCTTTAACGAGGATGGCCTTTCAGACACTTTCCGGCCACCATTCTCTGATGGACCGGAACGGAGCCTCTGCATGAAACTGACATTCCGGCATTATGCCCTCCTTGGGCTAGTGACCTTTCTGCTTGCCTTGCCGGGACGCATGACATTGCCCCCGCTGGATCGTGACGAGCCACGTTATATGGAAGCGTCAGAGCAGATGCTCACGTCCGGAAATTTTGTAGACGTCCGCTTTCAAGACAAGCCACGCTATTTGCAGCCGGCTGGCATCTACTGGCTTGAAGCCTCTTCTGCAAAAATTGCGGAAGAACTCTTTGGCTCAGACGTTCTTCGCAAAACCTGGCCCTATCGCATTCCAAGCCTCATCGCCGCCGCCCTTATCATTCCCCTGACAGCCTGGATGGGAAGCGCACTTTTCGGAGCAGTTACCGGTCTGATGGCTGCGGGCCTCCTGATGGTTTCGACGCTCTTTGTCGCCGAAAGCCATATGGCGACAATCGATACAGTCCTACTCCTGGATATCCTGTGCTTTGAAGCAATGCTTCTGAAGGCATTTCTCGATCGTCAGAAGAACAGTCCGACATCCGTCTGGGTTGCGTGCGGTTACTGGTTGGCGTTGGGCGTCGGCCTAATGCTCAAGGGCCCTGTTGTTCTCATTCCAGGCTTTTGTACCCCACTGGCCCTATGGGCTGTCGAACGTGATCGAGAGTGGTGGTCCAGACTGCGTCCGCGCTGGGGTTGGCTGCTCATGCTCGCCGTAGTCGTTCCCTGGTGTGTCGCGATTGATGTTGTCAGTCATGGGGACTTCTTTTCACGCGCCATTGGCCGTAATTTTCTGGGGAAAGTAGCACATGGCCAGGAAGCTCACGGCCTACCACCGGGCTTCCATCTTATTGTCTTTGCGCTAGCATTCTGGCCTGGATCTTTTTTTGCTGCTTTGGCAATTCCCTCAGTCTGGAAAAATCGCAAACTGCCTCAAGTCCGGTTTTTGCTGAGTTGGATTATCCCGCACTGGCTGGTCTTTGAACTAATCGCCACGAAGCTTCCGCATTACGTTCTGCCCACATATCCGGCCATTGCAATCCTGACTGCCGCGGCTCTAACGATTTGGGGTCGTCCAGCTCTTTCCAAATGGAGCAAAATCGCTCTCGGATTCTACGGCGTTATATGGGCCGCAGTTGGATTGGCCTTCTGTTTCGCTGGCACGGTCGTGCTGTATAAAATGCAGCACATGCTTTCGATCCGCGAATGCCTGGCGCTCTGCGGAGCACTCCCTCTCATGGGAGGAGCAATTCTTCTTTTAATCCGCAATCATCGGCAGCAGGCAGCTTTTTGCGCGATGGGTGCCGCTGTCATTGCACAAGCCGGCCTCTTCCTGGCTGTAATCCCCAACCTGCAAACCATTCGACTGGCTCCCCGAGTGGCTGCACTTTTTGAAGACGTGAAGCCATGCGCTCAAACTGTGCTTGTCTCGACATCTTATTCCGAGCCAAGCTTGGTTTTCCTGGTGGGTGAACACACGCAGTTGATTGGCCCAGAAGCCGCGGCAGCTTATCTCCAGCAGAATCCTCGTTGCACCCTCGCTCTGGTAGACCGAAAGGATGAAAAGACCTTTCGGGATGCATTGAACCGAACCAACCTTAGCATCGTAGAATATGGCCGTATCCAAGGCCTGAACTACTCAAACGGTCATCATCTTGACCTGGGCATGTTCGCCCCGGACTAAATTCCTGGAAATTGCCATGGTGGAGCTGAGGGGAATCGAACCCCTGACCTCCTCATTGCGAACGAGGCGCTCTCCCAACTGAGCTACAGCCCCATGGCACTTTTGATAGTTCCCATCAGCCCGGTTTCTGTCAAGCAATCCGGATGAGGTTGTCCTGTCTCGCCGAGGCAGATACAAAACCTGTTCCTGGCTGGCCGCTTACCCGGTCTTCCGCGTTTTCCGACGAGGTTTTCAGCATGCTTGCCCTGCACGCCATTATCCTGATGATCATTCAGGCATTCGTATGGGCTCTTCTGGCTTACTGTATCCTGTCCATGCTGCTGGGCTTTGGCGTGCTGGATATTCGTAACCGGTTTTTTTACTCGCTCTTCAACACCCTCGCGCGCGTCGTCGAACCGATTCTGGCCCCTATTCGGAATATCCTTCCCAGCACAGGCGGCATGGACTTCGCGCCGATGGTCCTGCTGCTGGCAATCCAGTTTCTGGTCTATCCCTTGGTCAACCGTGTATTCGCCATGCTGATTTACCACCCTGCTTTCTAAGACTTACCGGACTGCGCGCCACACTTCCTCCAGCGCATCAGCCAGATCATTGTGCGGCTCACTCCACTGACCTGAGTGCATCGGCGGTTGCATCCAGGCGCGCCACCCTTTTCCCGGCTCACGTTCAATGCGAACAGACCAGTCTTCAGGCAAGCGGCTTAGCACACGCTCCATCCGGACCTGACTGGTCAGTGGCTTGGCGTAATTATGCCCCATGGTGGAGCTCCTTTCACAACGTGAACTCCTGAGCTGCAATGACCATGGCAAAAATAAAAAACCGGACATTACAGTTCAAAACATCTTATGCCTTTTAAATAGGCACGATGCTGCCAGCTGCAATATCCGGAATGAGTTACGGCTACTTTAAGAGCCGGAAAGCCGGAGAGTTTTACCCTGTCAGGCTGTGCCACCTACCGTCAGGCCAGACAACTTCAACGTTGGTTGCCCCACTCCGACAGGAACGCCCTGACCAGCTTTGCCGCATGTCCCAATTCCCGGATCAAGCGCCACATCTGACCCGATCATCGAAATCTGGTTCATGGCATCTGCACCGTTTCCAATGAGCGTCGCCCCCTTCACCGGGCGCGTCACTTTTCCATCTTCAATCAGATAAGCTTCAGACGCCGCGAAAACGAACTTCCCGGACGTAATATCAACCTGACCACCGCCAAAATTGACGGCATACAGTCCACGCTTTGTAGAGCGGATCATCTCGTCGGTCGTTGCTGTTCCTTCAAGCATCACCGTATTTGTCATACGTGGCATAGGGGCATGAGCGTAAGATTCCCGACGCCCATTTCCCGTGGAAGACACACCCATCAGACGAGCATTCAGGCGATCCTGCAAATAGCCCGTCAGAATACCGTCTTCGATCAAAACAGTCCGTCCCGTTGGCGTTCCTTCATCGTCGATGCTCAAAGATCCTCGACGCTCAGGTAGTGTGCCATCATCAATAACCGTCACCCCAGGAGCAGCCACACGCTTCCCGACCATACCGGTGAAAGAGGATGTTCCTTTCCGGTTGAAGTCCCCTTCCAGCCCATGGCCAACAGCTTCATGGAGCAGAATACCTGGCCATCCTGGTCCAAGCACCACATCCATTTCTCCTGCAGGTGCCGGCGCTGCATCAAGGTGCAGCAGAGCCTGCCTCAGAGCTTCATCAACTGCTGCTTTCCATGTCGCGCCATCCAGAAGACGATCCAGTTCATACCGTCCCCCCTGTCCATGACTACCACTCTCGCGACGACCGTTCTTTTCAACCACGACCGATACATTAAGACGGACCAGCGGACGAAGATCCGCAACGCGATCTCCAGCATCCGAACGCCGCATGATCTGCACGGCCTGCCACTCGGAACTCAGACTGGCACTGACCTGAACAACGCGGGTATCCACACCACGGGCATAGGCGTCAATTTCGCCCAAAACTGCCGCACGCGCTGCGAAGTCCGTTCCCTCCAGCGGTCGGGAGTCAGAATAGAGACGCTGATTGGTTGATCGCGGCCCCGGCGCCATCACGCCACTTCGTCCCTGTCGCACGGCACCGACCGTGCTAACCGCACGTGCCAGGGCGTCTTCACTCATTTCATCAGAATGGGCGAAAGCCGTTTCTGTTCCCAAGACTGCGCGCAGACCGAAGCCGGAAGAGGTTGTGAAACTCGCTGATCGGATTGTCCCGTCATCCAGTGAGATCCCCTCATTTTCGCGGTATTCGAGAAACAGTTCTCCATCATCTACCCCTGCCAATCCCTGTGCAACCAGTGCTTCGGCACCCTCCCGCGTCAGTCGGGAACCGGGGCGGTCAAAAAACAGGGCATCAGTTGTGGCAAGGGCTCCCAGCGCATCTGCGGCAATGGACATCGGGATAATCTCCTGGCTGAGAGGATGGTGAAGAACTAGAAATGGGTCATAGCACGCGAATTGAAAGAGGCCGCCTTCAGGTGAGTGCTTTTTCGAGGCGACGCAGGGCGTCCTGAAGAATTTCCGGCTTCTTGCAGAATGCAAAGCGGATCATGTTGCGTGGCGGTTCAGCGCCCTCCGGGTCATAAAAGGCAGAGACCGGGATTGTTGCTACGCCTGCATGCTCAACCAGCCATTCGGCAAACTCCACATCCGTCCGCCCGTGAGCATGACGTGACGTATCCGCCACGACAAAATAACTTCCATCTGCGGGAAGTGTCTCAAAACCGAGGCGATGCAATCCTTCCACAAGAATGTCTCGGCGCAATTCCAGGTCAGCGGACAAACTTTTGTAGTAGCTGTCGTCTTTATTCAGACCATGCGCCACAGCGCGCTGAAGATTAGGAGCCGTGGCAAACACCAGCACCTGATGAGCCTTGGCAACCACAGACGCCAGAGCCGCGGACGCTGTGACATACCCGACTTTCCATCCCGTCAGAGAGAAGCTCTTGCCTGCGCTCCCAATGCGCATGCAGCGCTCCCGCATGTCAGGAAGCGTCATGAGGGGAATGTGTTTCACGTGAAACGTCAGGTGTTCGTAAACTTCGTCACAGATCACATAGGCATCATGTTCCTTCACCAATCCTGCAATCAGCTCAAGTTCAGTCTGTGAAAAGACCTTGCCCGCAGGGTTCATCGGAGAGTTCAGGATCATGGCCTTTGTTTTGGGGCCAAAGGCTGCACGAAGCTCTTCTTCGGGAAGCTTCCAGTGTGGCGGCTGAAGACGGACGCACTTGGGAACTGCGCCGATCATCTTGAGCATGGGAAGATAGGTGTCATAGAGGGGTTCGATCAGAACCACTTCATCACCAGCTTCCACAACAGCCATCAGGCAGGCTGCCAGAGCCTCCGTTGCTCCAGACGTCACAACGACCTCTGTCGCCGGATTAATCTCAAGCCCATAAAAACGCCGGTTTGATTCAGCGACAGCCTGCCGGAGCTCCGGCAGCCCCGTTAGTGGCGCGTACTGGTTTCTATTGTCCTTCAGCGCCTCGGCCGCGACGTTGATAATATCCGCCGGACCTTCAGTGTCCGGAAAGCCCTGTCCCAGATTGATTGCATCATACTTGGCAGCAAGCTGAGACATAATCGTGAAAACGGTCGTGGGCAGCGAGGACAGATAGGTATTGGGCGTTTTCATGGACCAGAGCTTTTAAGACATGGAACGGAAGAGAGACCTCACCATTGCAGGACCCGCTCGTCCTGAAAAGCCATTCCCTGCGCTTTGGTCCTCACCTCACGATCTCAGTTGAACAAACGTCTTTTTGGAATCAGTACCCGCACAGTAACTATGGAATTCCCGATCAATAAAATTTTCCCGATCGGACAACACCCCGGCAAGTCAGAGCTTCCCCATCCCTGATCGGCCAGAAAAACGCGTCCAATCAGGCCAAGTGCCATTTTGAGACACTTTCTTTCTTCAATTGATGATGAAATGAAGGTGTATGTCGTACTCGACAGATGGGAAATTGTCCCGTAATCGTTTTGAAGCCGTTCACACGATGCAAGGCGACAGATCGATGGCCAGAAAAGCCCCTACTTCCTCCACCGCCAAACCGAAAGCTGCAGCTCCACGCCGCGCTTCCGCCAAGGCTGCTTCCCCCAAGACAACCGCCGCAGCTGGCAAGCCACCAGCACCGAAGCCCGAGGCCGTTGCCCGCGTTTTCGAGATGATCCAGGAACATGCGGCTGAGTTCGTCGATCTGCGTTTCACCGATCCCAAGGGCAAGTGGCACCACACGACCCAGACGGTCTCCACCATTGAAGACGACACGTTCGTTGAAGGCTTCATGTTCGATGGCTCGTCCATCCAGGGCTGGAAAGCGATCAACGAGTCCGACATGGTTCTGCTGCCAGATCCGGAAACGGCCGTCATGGACCCGTTCTCCGCAAAGCCGCAGCTGATCCTGTTCTGTGACATTATTGATCCCAAGACAGGCAATTTCTACAATCGTGATCCCCGCTCCACGGCCAAGCTTGCAGAAGCCTATCTGAAGGAAGCCGGCTTCGGCGATACCGCTTTCTTCGGCCCGGAAGCTGAATTCTTCATCTTCGACAACGTCCAGTTCGGCACCGGCCCGAACTTCGGCACGTACCAGCTCGACAGCATCGAAGGCCCAGGCGCATCTCTGAAAGCCTACCCTGAAGGCAACATGGGCCATCGCCCTGTCGTCAAGGGTGGCTACTTCCCGGTCCCGCCAGTGGACAGCGAGCATGACCTCCGCGCCGAAATGCTCTCCACGATGGGCGAAATGGGTCTTCCGATCGAGAAGCACCATCACGAAGTTGCACAGTCCCAGCACGAGCTTGGCACGAAGTTCGACACACTCGTGAAATCTGCTGACTTCATGCAGATCTACAAGTACTGCGTGCACAACGTTGCCCACTCCTACGGCAAAACGGCCACGTTCATGCCGAAGCCGATCTCGGGCGACAACGGTTCCGGCATGCACGTTCACCAGTCCATCTGGAAAGACGGCAAGCCAACCTTCGCTGGCGACAAGTATGCGGACCTGTCCGAAGACGCACTGTTCTACATTGGCGGCATCATCAAGCACGCCAAGGCTCTGAACGCGTTCACGAACCCGTCCACCAACTCCTACAAGCGCCTGATCCCGGGCTTTGAAGCGCCCGTGCTGCTGGCTTACTCCGCTGCCAACCGTTCAGCTTCGTGTCGTATCCCGCACGCCACGAACCCGAAGGCAAAGCGCGTTGAAGTCCGCTTCCCGGACCCGATGGCAAACCCATATCTCGCATTCGCAGCCATGCTGATGGCTGGTCTTGATGGCATCCGCAACAAGATCCACCCTGGCGACGCTATGGACAAGGATCTGTACGAACTGCCGAAGGAAGAACTGGCTCAGATCCCGACGGTCTGCGGTTCGCTCCGTGAAGCCCTCGAAGCCCTCCAGGAAGATCACGCATTCCTTCTCGAAGGCGGCGTTTTCACCAAGGACCAGATCGAGAGCTACATCGACATCAAGTGGCCTGAAGTCTACAAGTTCGAACACACACCCCACCCGGTCGAGTTCGAGATGTACTACTCGGTCTAATCCGAGCAGACTTCTGCAAAACGGAGAAGCCCGGCCTTTGCGCCGGGCTTTTTCGTACCCGCTTTCCCTGTTACGGCACCCGTCATGATGCACCCCGCTTTCGAGGCTTTTTCAACTTCCGTCCTGCCCATTCTGGATATTGCCGGAACGGCCGTCTTTGCCGTTTCAGGAGCCCTCGCCGCCGCACGGGAACGCCTGACAATCCTGACTTTCATGTTCTTCGCTGCCATTACAGGTGTTGGCGGTGGAACCGTGCGCGATCTGTTGATCGGTGCACCTGTCTCATGGATGCATAACTCCACTGGCATCACAGTCTGCATGGTCTGCGCTTTGCTCGTCTGGTTCACGCCAGGTCGCCTCTGGTCCGAGCGCGCCGTAGACTGGTTCGACGGGATGGGGATTGCGGCTTATGGCGTGTATGGCGCAGCCAAAGCCATTGCTTATGGCATCCCACCTGTTCCAGCCGCTCTGATGGGAATTGTCAGTGCCTGCATGGGAGGCATTTTTCGCGATGTGCTGGCTGGCGTCCCATCCATCATCATTCGTCCAGAACTATATGTTACGGCCGTTGCCCTCTCATCGTGCAGCTATGTGCTGCTGACAAAAGCAGGGTGTGACACCACACTGGCGGCTGCCATCGCCATTTTCGCAGGGTTTGCCCTTCGCGCACTTGCCCTTCTCAAGGGACTGTCGCTACCGCATTATCGAAAATAGCCCTCCTCACGGAAAAGAACGTCCGCTCATGCGCATCGCCCCCGTCCTGAAGGGACTTCTAGCCGCTCTCCCTCTGCTTCTTTGTGCCCCCATAGCGCACGCCTCAGACTTTGATATCGTCGTACTGGGAGCCGCCGGAGGCCTGGATGACGGAACGTTAAGCGCCTACCTAATCCGGCCTGAAGGTTCCGACAAAGGCGTTCTTTGCGATGCGGGAACCGTTCTGCATGGCTTGAAAGACGCCGCAAAAGCGGGTGCGTTCAAAACCCTTTCCCTCAAGTCCGCAACACTGACTCCGGAAGGGGAAATCCTTCACACGACCATTGCGGCCTATCTCATCAGCCATGCTCACCTGGATCATATTGCCGGTCTAATCGCCATCTCCCCGGATGACACACCCAAGCCGATAATGGCTTTTGCGTCCGTCAACGCCATTCTCGCAGACCATATCTTCAACTGGCAGATTTGGCCCAACATGGGCGACAAAGGCGTCAAACCCCGGCTCAGCACATACCGCTATGACGATCTAACACCCGAGAAGCCAACACCTATTAGCGGAACATCTTTGCAGGTTCAGGCCTATCCATTGAACCACGGAGGTGTGGAATCGACAGCATTTCTGCTCACAAACGGCCCAGACGCCCTGCTCTATCTCGGAGATACCGGGCCAGACGCCCCACAGCACTCAGATCACCTGCATCGTCTCTGGCAGGCTATCGCGCCCCTTGTGCGTCAGAAACATCTCCATGCCATCATGATAGAGTGCTCTTATGACAACTCCATTTCCGATAGCCACCTGTACGGGCATCTGACGCCGCACTGGGTAGAGGCAGAACTGGAAGACCTTCAGCAGGTCACAGGCGTTTCGCTCAAAAATCTGCCCGTCGTAATTACGCACGTCAAACCGACACTCAGACGCCAGCAGGATCCCGTTCTGCGCATTCATGAAGAACTGGAAGCGGGCAATACAACAGGCGTCCACTTCATTATGGCAGCTCAGAGCCTGCACCTCAGGCTCTGACCGCCAAAGGCAATCTCTCAGTCAGCCAACAACATCAAAGCCAACGTCTTCCACTGTCTCTTTCAGCGCTGCCGTAGAAACCTTGGCATCGTCATACTGAACAACGGCCTGTGCTGGCTCCAGGGTCACATCCGCAGCGGAAACGCCAGGAACAGCTTCAAGGGCTTTCTGGAGCTTGCCTGAACACCCTGTGCAGGACATGCCTTCGACCTGAAATGTTACGGTTGCTGTCATGGGTGTCTCTCCTTCGTGCATGGTTTGCCGCCCCAACAGCGACACATCAGAAGAGACATATTCCCGCTGGAATTGAAACAGCTTTCAGATCGCGTCACTGATTTCATCAAGCGGCGTCACCTTCATCAACTGCACCGAAGCATCCAAACGATCCAGCAACGCGGCAAGAGACCGGAAATGCGGCGTCTGCAGATGCTGCTCGAAAGCCTCAGTCGAAGCCCAGCGCTCCTCGGCCGTGAAGCGTCCTGCATGGTCCTGATCGCGGCTGATTACGTAACGCTGGCAGCCTTCTTCCGCACGTGATGCAACAATGCAGCGTACCAGTTCCAGCTCCAGCTCTCGTGCTTGGTCAGACGATACAGTCAGAATGGCGACAACACAGGCAGCATGACTCACGATGTTTTCCTCACAAAAAAAGATACAGGATCTGGTTCTCATCGGTAAACTAATGACCCTCGCCCCTGTGCGCTGCCATTTCTACAAGATACGTTTTCTGAAATCTCCCCCATGTTTCACATGAAACATCTTCCTGAAATTTCCGGAGGCACCTATTCATGAGTCTTGAAAGCGTAAGGACTGATCTCGCCCAGCGCGCGCCTGATCTCTCCATCATCGTGACGGAGCGTTCCACGGCTACTGCTGAGGAGGCTGCTGCCACACACAATGTCGAGCCCGATCAGATTGCCAAAACACTTGGCGTGAAGGTTGGGTCAGGTCCACAGGCTAAAACTGTGCTGATCGTCATGGCAGGAACAAAACGTCTGGATAATCGTCTGACAAAAGACGCTCTGGGAGGTCGTCCCCGCTTCCTTAACGGAGAAGAAGTGCTGGAACTTACAAGCCATCCGCCCGGCGGCGTTTGCCCCTTTGGACTATCAGAGCCACTTCCCGTTTATTGCGATGAGTCTCTGCGCGCATTTAACATCGTGATCCCTGCAGCAGGTGCCACCAATGCCTCCGTCATGCTCACCCCGGCGCGTCTGGCAGAACTGACGTCTGCAGAGTGGGTCACCGTCACATCCTGATGGACGGTAAAAAAGGCGCCCCTTTTGAGGGCGCCTTTTTTACTCACAAAACAGATTAATATTACGCGTCTGCGTAAGTCGAAATATCCGGGCACGAACACACCAGATTCCGGTCGCCCCACGCGTTATCCAGTCGCCCCACCGGCGACCAGTACTTGGACGTGTTAACTCCACCCGGGAAGCAGCCCTTCTCCCGCGCATAGGGGCGACCCCACTCACTGGCCAAATCGGCCGTCGTATGAGGCGCAAACCGTAGCGGACTATCCTCTACGGCAACTGCCCCTGCTTCCACATCTGCAATTTCTGCCCGAATGGCGATCATCGCATCGCAGAACCGATCCAGCTCGACCTTCCCCTCGGACTCTGTCGGCTCGATCATGAACGTCCCCGCCACCGGGAAACTGACCGTCGGCGCATGGAACCCGTGATCAATCAGACGCTTGGCAATGTCGTCCACCGTTACACCAACCGCATCTTTGATCGGCCGCAGGTCAACAATGCACTCATGCGCCGTAAAGCCGTGGCTACCCCGATATAGCACCGGGTAATGCGCTTCCAGACGCGCCGCGATGTAGTTCGCATTCAGAATGGCCACTTCCGTCGCCCGGCGCAGTCCCTCATCCCCCATCATCATGATGTACGCCGCAGAGATTGGAAGAATGGACGCTGACCCATATGGCGCAGCAGAAACGGCAATCCCGTTCTGGCCCGGCAGATACGGCGCCAGATGGCTGCCCACACCAATCGGCCCCATGCCCGGTCCACCACCGCCATGCGGAATGCAGAACGTCTTGTGCAGATTGAAATGCGAAACATCAGCCCCGTACAGACCCGGCCGTGCCAGACCGACCTGCGCATTCAGGTTCGCACCATCCAGATAAACCTGCCCACCAGCCGCATGAACAAGATCACAGATCTCGACAATCCGCTCCTCAAACACACCATGCGTAGACGGATAAGTAATCATGATGGCCGCCACACGCCCGTCATGCTGCGCAATTTTCGCCTTCAGATCCTCAACGTCAACGTTACCATTGCTGTCACAGGCCACAACAACAACACGCATCCCCACCATGTGGGCGGAAGCCGGGTTCGTTCCATGGGCGGACGCCGGAATCAGGCACACATCCCGATCCATATCTCCGCGCGCCTGATGATACCCACGGATCGCCAGAAGGCCCGCAAACTCACCCTGCGCACCAGAATTTGGCTGAAGCGACACAGCATCGTAGCCGGAAATCGCACACAGCGTCCGCTCCAGATACGCAAACAGTTCCGCATACCCAGCCTGCTGATCCTTCGGCGCAAACGGATGAATCCGCCCGAATTCAGGCCAGGTGATGGGAATCATTTCCGCTGTCGCATTAAGCTTCATCGTGCAGGAGCCCAACGGAATCATCGTCCGATCCAGCGCCAGATCCTTGTCAGACAGAGACCGCATATACCGCAGCAGATCCGTCTCCGAACGATGAACATGGAACACCGGATGCGTCAGCAAAGCCGCCTGACGGGACAACGCCTGCGGTAGAGCGTCTTCAACAGAAAGCTCCCGCTCCAGAACCGCAACGCGCGCCTCATCCGCCCCGAAGCACTGCCACAGTGTCCGGATGGTTTCAGGCGTCGTCGTCTCATCACAGGATAGACCAATCCGTCCGTGGCCCGCATTACGCAGATTGATCCCGGCATCCAGAGCCTTGGCACGAATGCCCTGCGCATCGGAACCAGCATGAACTGTCAGCGTGTCGAAGAACGTTTCCGTCTCAACCGTCACGCCAAGAGCCTTCAGACCCGCAGCCAGAATAGTCGCCAGACGATGCGTACGACCCGCAATCGCCTTTAGCCCTTCCGGCCCATGATACACCGCATACATGGACGCAATGACGGCCAGTAGAACCTGCGCCGTGCAGATGTTGGACGTCGCCTTCTCGCGGCGGATATGCTGCTCACGGGTCTGCAACGCCAGTCGGTAAGCGGGGCGCCCGGCGCTATCACGTGAAACACCGACCAGACGCCCCGGCATGTGCCGCTTGTAAGCATCCTTCGTCGCCATGAACCCGGCATGCGGGCCACCACCGCCCATCGGCACGCCATAACGCTGCATGGACCCGATGGCGATGTCCGCGCCCAGAGCCCCCGGGCTTTCCAGCATCACAAGAGCCAGCGGATCACAGGTCACGGCAACAATACCGCCCTGAGCATGAACTGCCTCAATCACACCGCGCGGGTCACGCACTGCCCCGGACGACGCCGGATAAGACAGCAGCGCACCAAACACAGACGCCGCATCCAGATCCGTCGCCGGATCACCCACCACAATCTCCCAGCCAAGAGGCTCGGCCCGCGTCTTTAGAACAGCCAGCGTCTGCGGATGCGTATCAGCATCCACAAAGAACCGGTCAGACTTGGACTTGCAGACACGCTTGGCCAGCGCCATCGCCTCTGCACAGGCTGTGCCCTCATCCAGCAGGGACGCATTGGCGATATCGAGCCCTGTCAGATCCGCCACAAGCGTCTGGAAGTTCAGAAGCGCCTCAAGGCGGCCCTGACTGATTTCCGGCTGATACGGCGTGTAAGCCGTGTACCAGGCCGGGTTTTCCAGAATATTGCGCTGAATGACCGGCGGAAGAACCGTGTCGTAATATCCCTGCCCGATCATGGACGTCAGAACGCGGTTCCGGGACGCAATCTCCCGCAAACGCGCCAGAGCCTGCTGTTCCGTCAGCGCCGCGCCAATCCCGTGATCGCCACGATCAAGAATGGCTTTCGGAACCGTCCGGTCAATCAGATCCTCAAGGCTGGACGCCCCGATCGTCTGCAACATCTCCGCAATTTCAGAGGAGCGTGGGCCAATATGGCGGGAGCTGAAGTCTTCGGTCTGTTCAGGCCACAGGATCGTCACGGTATCGTTCTCTGGAAGTCTTGATGGGCAGGGAAAGAAAAATGGGCCCGACAAAAGCCAGACCCATCACAGAACGTCAGAGGCTCTTGTACTGCTCTGCCGTCAGAAGGGACGTCACGTCTTCCGGGTTAGAAACCTTCATCTTGAAGATCCAGCCCTCACCTTCTGGGTCATTACCAACCAGCGTCGGCTCATCAGAAAGCTTCGTGTTGAAACCCGACAGTACACCGGCTACCGGAGCATAAATGTCAGACGCCGCCTTGACGGATTCCACAACCGCAGCAGCATCGCCCGCCGCCACGTCCGTTCCTTCATCCTTGGCTTCCACGAACACCAGTTCGCCCAGCTCTTCAGAAGCATGAGCCGTAATGCCTACGGTCGCTTCTTCCCCGTCCAGACGGATCCATTCATGCGATTTGGTATAATAAGTCGTCATCGCTGCTTTTCCTTGGCTTAACGCTTGAAACCGGGCGCCACAAACGGCATCGCCCGAACATGAACCGGAACGAATTTTCCACGCAGTTCGGCAAAGAGTGCCGTGTCATTCCCTGCGTAATCTGTTGCGACATATCCCATCGCCACCGGCGCCTGGACCGTCGGGCCAAACGCCCCTGACGTCACCAGACCAATCTCTTTCTGGCCTTCCGCATCCGCAAAAAGCTTTGCGCCCGCACGAATAGGCGCACGCCCCTCCGCCATCAGGCCAACACGCTTGCGGCTGACACCCTCACGGGCCTGACGCAGAACAATCGCCGCACCCGGATAGCCTCCTTCACGAGAGCCCCCTTCGCGGCGGGCTTTCTGAATGGCCCAAGCCAAAGAGGCTTCAATCGGCGTGGTCGTCGTGTCGATATCATTGCCATACAGGCAAAGCCCCGCTTCCAGACGAAGCGAATCCCGGGCTCCAAGCCCAATGGGAAGAACCTGTGACTGAGCCAGCAACGCCCGCGCAACAGTCTCCGCATCCGCGGCTGCACAGCCAATTTCGTAACCATCTTCACCGGTGTAACCCGAGCGCGACAGCGTGACCGGAACACCAGCAAGCTCCGTCTCGATCACATCCATAAAACGCATATCGACCGCTGCCGGACAAAGAGGTGCGATAGCCTCCTGAGCCTGCGGCCCCTGCAACGCCATCAACGCGCGATCAAACTGCCGCGTCACAACACAACGGTCGGAAAGCGCCGCTTCAATCAGTGCTGCATCCTGCTCCTTGCAGGACGCATTCACCACAACGAACAGATCATCACCCATATTGGCGACCATCAGATCATCCAAAATGCCTGCGGCGTTATTGGTCAGAAATCCGTAGCGCTGCCGCCCCTTCGCAAGCCCCGCATAATCGGCCGGGATCAGGCTTTCGAGCGCCAGAGCGGCATCACGCACATCACCACTGCGAGCAGCAATCCGGATCTGCCCCATATGGGAGACGTCAAAAAGCCCAGCCTTGCTACGTGTGTGCAGGTGCTCGGCCATCAGCCCTGCGGGATACTGAAGCGGCATCTCATAACCCGCAAACGGCACCATTTTGGCGCCAAGTTCCAGATTAAGAGCATGGAGAGAGGTACGCTGGAGAGAGTCGGTCATGGGGTAGGTCCGGCCCGGTCAGAACGTGAAGGTGCAGACGCGCCCGGAGTCTCCGGAAAGCGCCGCCCCTTCTGTCCTTTTGCCTGAGATCGCTATCCCGTCGGCGGGTACGTCAGGCGCACCTCTCTCCAGAATTTACCGACCAACTCGGTCCTTTGGCCTGAGAGTTTCCGGGGCGGTTGCTCCTTCGGCGCCAGCCTTCAAGGCCAGTCTCTCCCGTATTGGTCGGACTCGATCCTGCCAGTTTCCTGATCTCTTCGCAATCGTTACGGTTAGTTCTGCGTTACGATTGCCGCATACCTTTGTAACCAGAACGGGAGAACTTTCATGGCTGGCGAACTGACTGTTATTGCAGAATTGTCCATTCCCCCAGAAAATCGGGAAAAATTCCTTGAAATGTGTGCTTATGACAGCAAGCATTCCAACGCGGACGAGCCCGACTGCCATAGCTTTGACGTGATGATATCCAACGAAGATCCGAATCTCATTGTGCTTGTCGAAACCTATCGCGATCAGGCTGCCTTCGATGTGCACCTCAAAACGCCGCACTTCCAGAAATTCGCAGAGGCCGTAAAAAACCTTGGCGCCAAGGAAAACAACGTCCGCTTCTTTACAAGGACGGCACCCTGATATGCGCTTCTCGCTCAAAAACAGCGTCTGTGCCGCCACTCTTCTCCTATTGGCTGCATGCAGCGCGGAGCAACCGCAGAAGCCGCATCTCATAGGTCTGGCAAACCCCGCCAGCGTCTCCTGCACAAAGCAGGGAGGAACTCTGGAAATTGTTAGTCAGCCGTCTGGACAGGTTGGTATGTGCCACCTGCCCTCCGGCCAGACCTGTGAAGAATGGGGCCTGTACCGCGACCATCAGTGCAAATCGTTGCCACCCACCTCCAAACTGTAAGTGCTTCCTCTCGTTTTCCTGATTTCCAAAGAGATCAGGAAAACCGCTTTACGATATGAGCAGTCTTCTTAAAATAAATACATAACATGTTATATATGTTATCCACACTATCCACCTGAAGGCAGTTCCCCATGCAGAATCAGGCCCCTTGCCTCTCCATAGGCTCGTTAACAAGCAAGACCGGGCGCCTCTTCACGCGCCTGATGGAACAGAAACTGAAACCCGCTGGAATGCGCGCAGGACAGATTCCGGTTTTCCTTGCCCTCGGAAAAGGCGAAGTCCGCACTCAAAAGGTGCTTGCTGAGCTCGCAGGGATTGAGCAACCAGGCATGGCAACACTGCTGGCACGCATGGAGCGCGACGGCCTGATCGAACGCGAACCCGACCCGGACGACAAACGCGTCAGTCAGATCCGGCTTTCGCCAGTTGGCCTCACCAAGAGCCAGCAGGTGATTCCGATTATGGAAGGAGCCAGCGAGGAAGCCTTCAAAGGCTTCACTCCGCTGGAAAGAGACATTCTCATTACGCTTCTGGAACGCATGAGCAGTAGCCTCGAAAGCTGTCTTTAAAATCCTTCACTCCTAAAAAGAGCGAAGGATCAGGCCTTACTTCTCCGTCTTAGGAAGATGCTCGGCAATATACGGCGGCAGATTGAAAGAACCGACGTGAATTTCAGGCGTCCAATAGCGTGTCGTGCCGAGGATCTTGGCAGCGTCTGCACGTCCGCGAATCTGCTCCAGCGTCTGCGTGTTCGGAGCCTGGCCTTTGGAAGCCATACCCAGCGTCATGAAACCGCCGACATAAGTCGGGACAGCGGCAACATAAGCTGAAACATGCGGGAAGAATTTCGCACGACGCAGGCTCGTCTCATACAGTTCATCAGACTGCATGAACGGAACACCGCACTGGTTCACGATCAGACCTTCATCCGACAGGATACGTGCGCAGTTGCTGTAAAATTCGTCCGTAAACAGAACTTCACCCACACCGATTGGGTCCGTGCTGTCCACGATGATGACGTCAAAAGAACCGTCAGCAGCCTTGGCAACATAGTCGATACCATCGCCGACAATCACTTCAGCGCGCGGGTCATTCCAGGCATCGCTCGCAATGTTCGGCAGATGCTGCTTGGAGAGTTCAATTACCGCACCATCGATTTCCACCATGACGGCTTTTTCAACGGTCTTGTGCTCAAGAACGCGACGCAGAACGCCACCGTCACCCGCACCAATGATCAGAACGCGCTTCGCACACGGATGCGCCAGCATCGGAACATGCGTCAGCATTTCCTGATAAACGAACTCATCGCGTTCCGTGATCTGAATGACGCCATCCAGAACCAGCACACGGCCATGGCTGGAGCTTTCAAAGACAACAATGTCCTGGAAATCAGATTTTACGCGCGCGAGCTCGCGCGTTACGAGAAAACGCTGTCCCCAGTCAGGGTACAGGGTCTCGTTGATCCATGTTTCAGCCATGGTCATCGGTTCCTTGTCGGGATTTAATAGCAGAGTAAAGACCAGCCGGTTCGGCTGGCCCCTATCCGAGAATCAGGCCGCGCTAGCGTTCCTGTCCTGCACGCGTCCACGGCGTACGGCATCAACTTCGATGCGGCCAGCCTGAAACAAGCGCTGCATGACCGGAATCGAAAGATTCGGATCACAGGCGCCGCACATGAACACATCTACCGCAGCGTAATTACGCTCTGGCCATGTGTGGATCGAGATGTGACTTTCTGCCAGCACCAGAACACCAGACACACCACCATTCGGCGTGAAGTGGTGGAAATGGCTGTGCAGAATCGTTGCACCGGCTGCAATAGCACCCTCGCGCAGCGTCTCGTCAATCCGTGCTGGATCATCTAGATTCCGGGCATCCCAGAAATCGATCAGCAAATGATTACCGGCATAGCGTTCGCCATCCCGTTCAATAAAATAGTCTTTGCGCTCCTCTTCAACAGAGTGAGCAGCGCTGTTCTGGATATCTCTCGGGAGTTCCGATACCATCCCCAGTTGAGCAAGTGCGTTCATCACGTACCCCCAAACCAGTAGACAGCCTGTTGGGCGAAATCGCCCCCTTGGGCCAAGAAGCGCGGTAGTTAGAGCCCCCTTCCTGCGGATGCAAGGGTTTTCTGGCCTGATTCGCTAATATGTCACATTCCCGGAAGAAGCAGGGCCGACATTACAGATCATCCCACTGCCGCCAGACGCTCCCAAGAAGAACAACCGTTTGGGAATTCAGAGTAAAATACCCTATAAAAACTCAAAAAATCGGCATTTTTTTGGGATCACCCTTCACTTCAGGGTCTTTCTGACACAGCAACAGATACGCCCCGTCATAGCCAACGATTCGTCCTATGCGTCATCTGCGGCGTAGGCAGGCGGGGGCCGCACAGCGCATAAAAAAACACGCACTCCAAGGCTGAAATATCTCAGCCTCGAAATGCGTGCTCTTCATACCCCCTAGCCGATAGCAACTAAGGGGCCCTAATCCGTAAAGATCAGTTCTTGGCCTTGTCGACCAGCTTGCCCTTGGCAATCCACGGCATCATCGCACGCAGCTTCTCACCGGTCTTCTCGATCTGGTGAGCGTCATTGCGAGCGCGGATAGCCTTGAAGCCAACGCCACCAGACTGATTCTCAAGGATGAAGTTACGAACGAACGTCCCATCCTGAATGTCCGTCAGAACGCGCTTCATCTCGGCCTTCGTTTCCGGCGTGATGATGCGCGGACCCGTCACGTACTCACCATACTCCGCAGTGTTGGAGATGGAGTAGTTCATGTTGGAAATGCCGCCTTCGTAGATCAGATCCACGATCAGCTTCATTTCGTGCAGGCACTCGAAGTAAGCCATTTCCGGGGCATAGCCACCTTCAACCAGCGTCTCGAAACCAGCGCGGATCAGGTCAACGACACCGCCACACAGCACAGCCTGCTCACCGAACAGATCGGTTTCCACTTCTTCCTTGAAGCTCGTCTCGATGATGCCTGCGCGGCCGCCGCCATTTGCGGAAGCGTAGGACAGAGCGATGTCCAGCGCCTTGCCAGAAGCATTCTGGGCCACAGCAACGAGGGACGGAACGCCACCGCCACGCTGGTATTCAGAACGCACCGTGTGGCCCGGGCCCTTCGGCGCGATCAGGAACACGTCCAGATCCGGACGGGCTTCAATAATGCGGAAGTGGATGGACAGACCGTGTGCGAATGCAAGTGCTGCACCCTGCTTCAGGTTCTTCTCAAGGCTGTCCTTGTACAGGGCGCCCTGGCCTTCATCCGGCGTCAGAACCATGACCACGTCGGCCCAGGCAGCAGCCTCGTCCGGGGACATGACCTTGAAGCCAGCCTCTTCTGCCTTCTTAACGGCAGAGGACGTCGGACGCAGGCCAATGACGATGTCGGTCAGGCCGCTGTCACGCAGGTTGTTGGCATGAGCGTGACCCTGGCTGCCGTAGCCAATGATCGCGACTTTCTTGCTCTTGATCAGATTCAGATCGGCATCGCGATCGTAATACACCCGCATCAGACATGTTCCTCGTTAACGTGAAAGACAGAGGGGCCACGACCAATGGCCGCAATCCCCGTGCGCGAAACCTCAGCCAAGCCAAGGGGGCGCATCAACTCGATAAAAGCGTCGATCTTGGAGGGAGACCCCGTCAGTTCGAACACAAAACTGGTGGCCGTCGTATCAACCGGGCGCGCCCGGAAGGAATCCGCAATCCGCAGACCTTCCGTGCGGTTCTCGCCACGGGAAACGACTTTCACCAGAGCAAGCTCACGGCCCACATACGGGCCTTCTTCCGTCAGATCACAGACCGCATGAACCGGAATCAAACGCTTCAGCTGCGCCTTGATCTGCTCAATAACCTGCGGCGTCCCCGACGTCAGAACCGTAATGCGTGACAGGCTGCGCTCGGCATCTACCAGCGCCACAGTCAGGCTCTCAATGTTGTAGCCCCGGCCTGAAAACAGGCCCACCACGCGGGCCAGTGCGCCACTCTCGTCTTCAATAAGAACCGAGATGACCGAATGTTGGATTGTCTCCGTCATCAGACCAGCATCATCCCTTCTTCGGTCAGACCTGCCGCCGCGGAATCCTGATCCGGGCCAAGCAGCATCTGGTTGTGAGCCGCGCCCGATGGAATCATCGGGTAGCAGTTTTCATTTTCCGCCACGCAGATATCCGCGATGACAGGGCCGTCATGCTCCAGCATCCGGCGGATGACATCATCCAGCTCACCCACGCAGGTCGCACGCATCCCGGTTGCCTGGAACGCTTCCGCCAACTTTACGAAGTCTGGCAGCGCCTCGCTGTAAGACTGGGAATAGCGTGACCCATGCAGCAGCTCCTGCCACTGACGCACCATGCCCATATACTGGTTGTTCAGGATGAAGATCTTCACCGGCAGACGATACTGCGCGATCGTCCCCAGTTCCTGAATGTTCATCAGGGTCGAGGCTTCACCCGCGATATCAATCACCAGCGCATCCGGATGCGCAACCTGCGCACCCACAGCGGCTGGCAAACCGTAGCCCATCGTTCCCAGACCACCAGACGTCAGCCAGCGGTTCGGCTTGGCGAACTGGAAGTGCTGGGCCGCCCACATCTGATGCTGACCCACCTCGGTGGACACAAACGTGTCCCGCCCCGTTTCCATCGCCATTTCGTACAGGCGACGAACGGCATGCTGCGGACGGATAACCGCAGACGGCGTCATATCCTGCGTGAAGCCAAAGCCATCCACGCTACGCCAGGACGCAATCTGGTTCCACCATGTGCTCAGATCCGGTGCCGGCGTATCGTCCCATGCGTCCAGCAGCGCCTGAAGCGTATCGCGAACATCACCTTCCAGACGCACATCCACGCGGATGATCTTGTTGATCTGGCTCGGATCAATATCCGCATGAACCTTAAACGAATTCGGCGAAAACGCGTCCACACGGCCCGTGACGCGATCATCAAAACGCGCACCCAGAGCGATCAGCAGGTCACAGCCATGCGTGGCCATGTTCGCCTCAACAGACCCGTGCATGCCGAGCATACCAAGGAACTGCGGATCAGGAGACGGAAACGCTCCCAGCCCCATCAGCGTGGACGTGACCGGGAAACCCGTCTTGCGCGCCAGACGACGCAGCAGCTCAGACGCTTCCGGACCAGAATTGATGATGCCGCCACCCGTGTAGAACAGCGGGCGCTTGGCCGTCTTCATGGCCTGGACCGTGCGGGCAATCGCCTCGGCATCCGGCCCACCCTGACGACGGAAACGCTTCAACCGTGAGAGCGCTGGCGCCGTTAGCGGAGCCTGACCAACTGTAATGTCCTTGGGCAGATCAACCAGCACAGGCCCCGGACGACCGGAACGCGCCACCTCGAAAGCTTCACGCACCGTCTGGGCCAGAGCACCCGGCGTCCGCACCAGATAGTTGTGCTTCGTGGCCGGGCGGGTAATGCCCGTCGTGTCCGCTTCCTGGAACGCATCATTGCCGATTAGCTTCGTCGGCACCTGACCGGTCAGGCAGACCAGCGGAATCGAATCCATCAGCGCATCGACAAGGCCGGTCACGGCATTGGTCGCACCCGGGCCAGACGTTACCAGAACAACGCCCACCTTGCCCGTCGAACGCGCATAGGCCTCAGCCGCATGAACGGCAGCCTGCTCATGACGGACAAGAATGTGGCGGATACGGTCCTGCTTGAAGAGCGCATCGTAGATTGGAAGGACAGCGCCCCCCGGATAGCCAAAGACTACCTCTACGCCCTGTTCATCGAGAACGCGCAGAAGCACCTCCGCGCCATTCAGCGCCTCGTTGCCTGTTGTTGCGTCTCTTTCAGCAGAAGCCGTCACCGTATCCTCCTAAGGGGTATGAGGCGCGGGATTTAGGACAGTTCTGTAGGATTCGTCAACTCGCTCAGATATAAAATTCTCAATTTTTTCGTATTCTGTTTTCGATTCTTGCGCAAATGGGGTGTATCTACGAAACGAAACCATCGAATTGCCATCTGATCCCAAGGCATGATGCCGAAACCACGTCGCCTGTCGGCGCGTATATCGTCCGGTCGCCAGAACAGCAGCCTGTCGCGCAGCCTCGATCGTCACGTCACCCTGCAACACCGCAGCAAGCTCAGGAACCCCATGCGCGCGCATGGCTGGCAATACAGAATCCAGACCCCGTGCAACAAGTTGACGCACTTCATCCAGCGCCCCGGCATCCAGCATCTGGCTAAAGCGGGCATCAAGAGACGCCCGCAATTCCTCCCGAGGTGGATCAAGAAGAACGGAAACAAATCGGCAGGGAGCCGCTGGCAGACCGGGTTGAGCCCGCCACCAGACAAGACCATGCCCCGTCCCACGCCAGACTTCCCATGCTCTGGAGATGCGTTGCGTATCATTCGGGCGCAGCGTGGAGGCAGTTTCCGGGTCTACCTCCAACAGCTTCTCATACAGAGCTGCCGGGCCAATGTCCTGGGCCAGTGTTCGGGCTTCCTGTCGCGCGCTATCCCCCGGATCAGGTACTTCCACGAGACCATCTGTAAGAGCGCGGAGATACATGCCCGTACCGCCGCACAGAATTGGCAGACGCCCAGCCCTCCAGGCCGCGTCCATTTCGGTCAGAGCCTGTTCGCGCCACCAGGCCACACTTCCCGGCGTTGCCGCATCCAAAACACCGTACAGTCGGTGAGGAACAATCGCCTCATCCGCTGCATCGGGGCGCGCTGTGAGAATATGAAGATCGCGGTAAACCTGCATGGAATCAGCATTGATCACTGTTCCATTGAAGGTCCGCGCAAGATCAAGAGCCAGAGCAGACTTGCCGGAGCACGTCGGGCCAGCCACAATGATTGCTGTCTTTGGGGCGTTCATTCCCCTGTTCCTGCCACACGCGCTGGATCGTTACGAGAGCTTATGTCCCTTCCTTCCGTTCTGACACTCATTGCCGACCGCAAGGCTGGCCCCCTCAAACCAGAAGCCATCGACGTCGCCCGCTCTCTGGTGAAAGGCAAAGCCCCTATCGTTCTGTCTGAAGGGGAAGCCGTCGATATTCCATGCCCTACACCTGGGCCCGGCGCCGCAAGCGCCGCAACAATCCGCGCAACGCTGGCCCCCTATCAGGTCGACACACTGCTGCTAAAAACCCGTGGCCGCCGCAAAGCTGTTCTCGTTGCAGACATGGACAGCACTATCGTGACGGGAGAAACGCTGGATGAAATGGCGGCAGCTCTTGGTGTAGGCGAGCAGGTTGCAGCCATCACCCGAGCCTCCATGAATGGAGAGATCGACTTCGAAACGTCCATTGAACAACGCGTTGCTCTGCTCGCAGGAAAATCAGCATCTGTTCTGGAAGATGTCTGGCAGAATGTAACCCTGACGGACGGCGCGAAAGAGCTCGTGCAGACCATGCGCAAGCACAATGCTCGGACGGCTCTGGTGTCAGGTGGCTTCACATGGTTCACACAACGGGTGGCAGAGCTATGTGGCTTCGACGAAAATCACGGAAACATTCTTGAAATCGTCGATGGCAAGATGACTGGAAAGCTAGGCGGCTCGGTTCTGGGGCCAGATGCAAAGCTGACTCATCTGGAAGCCCTGACAACTGAGCGGGGTGTTCAGCTTCGTGCTGCGCTCACAACTGGGGACGGTGCGAACGATATTCCAATGCTGGCCAGCGCCGGGCTAGGCCTAGCCTTCCACGCAAAACCGAACGTGAAGAAGGTGATTGGCACGCAGATCAATTTTTCAGGTCTGCGCGCGCATCTGTTCGCTCAGGGATACCGCGCCGCCGATTTCGTCACTAACTGACGAAATGGCCGCGCTTTTAAACTCCCGCCTTAATACCCCCAGGTATAAGGCGGGACACCACCGTAATAGGCTGGCGCTCCATAATATCCCTGCGGAACGGCATACCCGCCAGCAGGAACACCCCCCTGATATCCACCAGGGTAGTACCCGCCGGGATAGGAATTGGCAGCACCTTCGATTGCCATGCCAGCTGCGACACCAAGGGCAGCACCGACGCCCCAGCCGCCCCAGCCCCAGCCGCCGCCCCAGCCCGGGGTACCCCAGCCGTAACCGAACCAGCCCGGGCCGCCCCAGCCATTCCATCCACCCCACCCAGGCGTGCCCCAACCGACGAAGCGCGGGCCACCCCATCCACCGCCCCAGCCACCATAGCCGGGACGGAAGCCCCAACCGGGGCCTCCACGATAGCCGTAACCACCACCCGGACCACCGCGGAAGCCACCCATGCCAGGCCCGCCACGGAATCCACCCCCCGGGCCACCACCGTAACCGCCACCACCACGAAATCCGCCCATCCCGCCACCTCCGGGACCACCGCGGCCTCCTCCTCCACCATGGAAGCCACCACCGCCACCGCCCGGACCGCCGCCACGCTGCGCCATGGCCGAGAACGGTGCAGCACCAATCAATGCGGCCAGCACCAAGGCTCCAGCAGATTTTTTCGTGATGTTCATGGCTTGTCTCCTTGGAAATAGCCGCTTTTCAACTTTCCATATCGTCAGAACTCTGGTCCCTGAAAAGGGCTCTTTCAGGGCATGAAACAAGTCGTTTCACGTGAAACACTTCTGTCACCGACGCCTGCGGCCACCCCGCGCTCCGATATGGCCACCAAGGCGTTGCAGGGCATCCCGCAACTCGTCATCCTCAATCTCAGGAACATCAACCTGAACGGGCTTGGGCCTTGGCGGCTTGGGCCTCTCAAATGCTGTCATGTCCTGAACAATCTTCAACCGAAGAATAAGATGCTCGCCCCGCAGACCACAGGCTGTATTGATCCGTTCAATGATCTGAGGTGCGAGATGCTGCAATTCCATGGCAATCGGCCCCGAACACGCCAGCGTCAGAGACCCTGCCGACAGCCGACGCGGCTCGGTCACACGAGACAGACGTGGACCGATAAAATCTTCCCAGTCCATGGAAAGCCGAACCAGAAGCGGAGACTTCTTCTTGAACGCCGGCTTGGTAATTCCCGGCACCAGAGCACCAATCTGCCGCGCTCCTCCCCGCTTGGGAATCCATGCGGGCTTTTGGTCCATTCCCGCCGCCCGACCACGAAGGTTCTTGTCCGGACCGTGATCCTTCGTCATATCCCTCTCCGTGACTCCTGATGCTTCCGACCTGCTCCGCTGGTACGACACTCACCGCCGCACCCTTCCCTGGCGCAGCCTCCCGGGACAGCGGCCTAACCCCTATGCCGTCTGGCTGAGCGAAATCATGCTTCAGCAGACGACCGTAAAGGCTGTCATAGCCTATTACGAACGCTTTCTCACGCATTACCCGACCGTGCAGGATCTGGCCGCAGCCCCACAGGAAGACGTTCTCTATCTTTGGGCCGGGCTCGGCTACTACGCCCGTGCTCGTAATCTCCACACCTGCGCCAAACGCGTTGCAGAACTCGGGCAATTCCCGGACACGGTCGAAGACCTTCTGAAGCTTCCAGGCGTCGGGGCCTATACCGCGCGCGCCATCGCCGCGATTGCCTTCGGCCGCCCCGTCGTACCGGTCGATGGGAATGTCGAGCGCGTGACATCACGCCTTTTTGCCATAGAAAACCCTCTCCCCGCCTCGCGCCCGCTTCTGGCCAAACAGGCAGCGCTCCTCAACCAGTCAGCAGAAGCACAGGATCGTCCATCAGACTTTGCCCAAGCCCTGTTCGATCTTGGGGCCACAATCTGCACACCCCGCAACCCATCTTGTCTGACATGCCCCTGGCGTCCATCCTGCCTTGGCCATGCCAGAGGAATAGCGTCCACACTTCCTCGCAAAGCGCCCAAACAGGCCCGTCCCACGCGTTACGGCGTGCACTTTATCCTTCTGGATACAAGCGAACGGGTTTTGATGAGAGCCCGACCTGAAAAAGGTCTTCTCGGCGGCATGGACGAATTTCCGGGGACGGAGTGGCGCGAGGCCCCCTGGACTGAAGCTGATGCCATGAACCATGCCCCGACACTTGGGCCGTGGTCTTTACGGGGAGAGGTCACTCATGTCTTTACCCATTTCACACTTAAGCTCATGGTTTACGCAAAGACCCTCCCTGCGGGACATAATGCAGGGATCGACCCATCCTTTGGCGCGTTTCGGTCAACAACACGCGCAGCATTGCCAGGCGTTATGAAGAAATGCCTTGCCCTTGCAGTTACTGATATGGAGAAAAAATGAGCCAGACTTTTCCCAAAACCCAGTTGTGGTTCATGGACTGGCATAGCCGCGTTCTGGATCATGACCCGATCAGCGACTATTTTTCTCCGACTCCCTTCCAGCCTGGCGTCTATCCCGGCATGTCAGCCCTGATTGCGCTACCCCTCAACCTTCCTTGTGACATTACGTTTACCAAGCGCGTTTCAATGCCCCGCCCGCTGCCCGTATTTGAGGCCCATGATGCTGAAAAAGGGCTGCTGTTTTTTCAGTTAAAAGGGCACGACAAATTTCTGAAAAGCGTCCCCGTGCCGGGAAAAGGCGAAATCAACACCGACGCCTCCATTCCAAAAAACTGGGAGCGCTTTCTTCCGATGACGGAAGACGTCATGCGTGGCCTGTCCACTCTTCTAACCCCTCAATCCGCCAGCCTGATTGATGTAGCCACCGGGAAGGTACTTCCGCCCATCAAACCTGGCGCAGGGTTCCTGTGGTCCTTGGGAGAAACACCTCTTCCCCTGGCCGCCAACATCCAGAATATTGAACAGATCGGACGGCTCCCCGCACGGCACGAAGCCGAAATCTCGTTTATTCGAAACGCTGATCAGCCTCCCTTCCGAGTTCATGTCAGACGCCCCAGCTGACACATCAGGACACGGAATTCACGATTGTCGTGAGTGCAGGTGATTTCCAGACCTTTCATGGCTGAACCTGCGTTGCTTTTCCTGAAAACCTCTCAGGGAAAGCTGTGACAATGCCTCAAACACCGTCCTCTGACCTCAAACATCTTCTCCCCTCCGAATTAGATACGGGAACAGTCAAACAGGGTCAGATTACTTTTGGAAACTGGCGCGGAGACGCTGACGTTCCTGAAGCACAGCCTCCACACGCCCTCCCACCATCCGAGCGTATCGGGTTCGCAGTCATGGGACTGGGACGGCTGACCCTCGGGGAAATTCTTCCTGCCTTCCTTCAATGTCGGCTGGCTAAACCCGTAGCGCTCATTTCCGGTCGCAGGGAAAAAGCCAGATACGCAGGACATGCTTATGGGATCGGGGAAGATTCGCTTTTTACCTATGATGAAATTCACAAACTGGCAGACAGGCCCGACATTCAGGTCGTGTATGTCGTAACCCCCAACGCATTGCATGCCAGTCAGGTAGAAGCGCTTGCCGCCGCAGGCAAACACGTCCTGTGCGAGAAGCCCATGGCAAATTCAAGCGCAGACGCCAAACGCATGATTGAAGCCTGCCATGCTGCAGGTGTTAGGCTCATGATTGCCTATCGCTGCCATTATGAACCCTTCAATCAACTTGTCAGAAAACTGGTTCAAAGCGGCGAACTGGGACGACCCAAACTTGTAGAAGCCATCAATACCCAGATGCAGGGAAACGCGGATCAATGGCGCCTCAAACCCGAACTGGCTGGCGGAGGAGCCCTTCCGGATATCGGTCTCTATTGTCTCAACGGGACACGCTCTGTGCTTGGAGAAGAGCCTGAAAGTCTGTTCGCACAGATGGTCAGCCCTCCTGATGATCCACGCTACAAAAATCTGGACGAAACATTTTCATTCATGCTCCGCTTCCCGTCAGGTGTAATTGCCAACTGCGCCACCAGCTACGGTGCACACGAAAGCAAAGACCTGCGCATCCACCTGGAAAAAGGATGGATTTCTTTGGAAAACGCATTTGCCTATACGGGGCATCGCCTGCGCATTGGACGACGTCAGGGTGACCATAAAATCGTCAGCGAATGGCACATCCCGGCCGAGAACCAGTTTACTCTGGAAATCGACCATTTTGCTGAATGCATTCTCCAGAACCAGCCTCCCCGAACGTCTGGCGAAGAGGGGCTGCGAGATCAGAAACTGATGGAAGCGCTCTATCAGTCCGCCAGAACAGGTCAGATGATCCACCTGCCTAAAGACGCGTTGTAAACGCCCTCCTCAACCTATCTCGTGCAAGTCACACTTCGCATGCAATGGAACCCCACACCGCCCAGACAGTTAGGATCTTTGCTATGCTTAAACTCTCTTCTCCCCTCTCCGTACCAGCCGCCCTTTTCCTCGCAGCGTTCAGCCTTGCAGGCTGCGTGTCCGAACCTCTCAGCCCGCAGGAGCAGCAACTCGCTTCAGCAGGGTTTGTCAGGCATCCGGCCAATTCGCCGTCCCGCCGGGCCGAACTTCAACTCATGCCCCAGCATGTTTTCCTGACCCGCACCACACCTGAAGGCCTGCGCTATATCTACGCAGACCGTGACATCTGCGACTGCGCCTATATCGGCACGCAGGAAGCCTTCGAAAAATATGCGGCACAGCAACCCCATGGCGTACCAACCCTGGGTAAAGCTACCCCGCCGACGGTAAACCCACCGGCACCAAACCTGCCCGCAACAGGCAAATAACTGACCTCGCCCCCGAGGCGCGTGCACCATGACCTTCACCGTCGGGCACTATCTTGCTGAACGCCTTACCCAGATTGGGCTGAAGCACCATTTCGCAGTGACGGGCGACGACAATCTCGTTTTGCTGGATCAAATGCTGGCTCATGGCGGCATGAAGCAAATCTACAGCTGCAATGAGCTGAATTGCAGCTTGTCCGCAGAAGGCTATGCCCGTGTTAATGGTGCAGCTGCAGTGATCATGACGCTCGGGGCTGGAGCAACCTCGGCCCTGAACGTCATACGCGAAGCCTACGCTGAAAGCCTGCCTGTCATCCTGATTTCAGGAATATCAAACACAGATGACGAAGGGGCGGATCGCGCTTTACCCAGTCAGATCGCCATAGTCGGCCGCATCACTGTAGCCGCAGAGAAAATCACTTCGGCTGAAACAGCCCCGGGGCAAATAGATCACGTTCTCCGAGCAGCTCTACGCGAGAAAAAACCAGCCTATCTGGAAATTCCATGTCATATCGCAGGCCAACCCTGCGTGAGACCCAGTCCGGTTTCCGCCGTGACATTAGATAGTTATCAATCTGAAATACCTGAACGCTACAACAGAGGAACGTCTCTGCCGTCTTAGAGCGCCCCTGAAAATTATCATTCCTGTTGGCAGCAAGCTTCAAGCAAGCGAAGCGCTCCAAGAAACAGTCGACAGCGCGACCGAAGACATGTTGTTTCTGGGCCGAGTATCGCCCCAAACGGGGTCTCAGCGCGTGAGTAATCCTTGAGCCCATCGGGAAGAGCTAATCTGCCTCCCCATTCAAAACGACACCCGATAGAGCTGTTTTCAGAGCGTCCGGGCCTTCGGCATTTACTTCGAAGGCAGGATCTTTATGTCTTCAACGCCACCAATAAACACCTGTGTCTGGTAGTAAGTACTACCAATCGTGCCATCTGCCTTGATCCGGCCGATTAAAACCCTTTTGGCCAGACCTGAAGCCTGAACGTGACGATGCATGAAATATTGCTCTGCGGTCTGGGATGTTCCCTGTAGCAAGTCGTTTACCGTGCTTTCGTGAATGGCGATGATAAGCGTCTTCGGATCCCGATAGTTATCAGCGGAATCCAGATAGACCATATTATTCTGCCGCCCGACGCGCTGGACAGTCATCTCGAATTTTCCAACGACGCCCGTCGGGTCTGCCGCTGCCGCTGCGATCGCTTTTTCGGGCGTATACGCTTCGGGTGAACATGCAGCCAGACTGATACCCACGATACCAAGAGCAATGCTCTTTTGAAAAAGCGCTATCACTGTCCACTCTCCATCATCAGGCACAGTCAAAATAACCGTATCTTTTCGTAACAGAACGTAGACTAACCGCTCCGGCGATTAGGCCAAGACCTTATCCAACGAAATTTCTACGGCTTCTAACCTGCCAAGCTTTTAGAGAAGACGTGCGAATTTCATGAACAGAAACGTCACACTCATGAAAACGAAGCAGACAAAACCAGCTTCAATGGTCCCCCAGGCCCCCTGAGCCAGAAACATTCCGCCGGTATTCATTCCGAAGAATCCCGTTACGAACGTAGCAGGAAGCATCAAGGTTGTGCCAACCGATACGATATAGAGCCGCCGGTTAGTTTCTTCTGCCTGATTGGACCCCAGTTCATCCTGCAAAGACCGGGCACGGTCCTGAAGCGCGATAAGATCGTCCAGAGCTGCATGCACCTGGCGCTCCGCCCGATCCCGCAGTTCGTCCTCTGCCCAATCCGGAAGATCCAGATCTTCGTCTTTCAGAACGCGATCAATTGGCGTCACAACACGACGCAGTTCCGTCGCCCGACGCCGCACCTTACCAACAATGCCACCCAGATGACCCAGATCAGAACGATGCTCGATCAGTAGAAGAGCATCTTCCGCGCGATCCAGGTCGTCATCAAGCTGGCCAAGCTGACGCCGCACTGTCCCTGTGAACTCCCGAAGGGCACGATCAATAATTCCTGCCGGCGTCGGAGGAATATGGTCGGCTTTCAAAGACCGGTAAGCGGCTCCAAGAACCGGGATCGGATTGCGCCGCGTTGTAATCAGAAGATCGGGTCGCATTGCAAAGCGCCATGCACAGATCTCCCGGTCATCTTCAGACAAGGCATCATCAAAAGCAGGTAGCGCGCCCCAGATCAGGTCATCAGCCGCTTCAAGTGCGATCCCGTATTCCGTTTCTGCCAGCATCCCGCACACATCTTCAGGCAGATCGGGTAAATGCGCGACGAAAGAGCGTGCGGAGCTATGGACCGTATCGAAATGAAGCCAGAACCAGCCCTGCGACGTCAGCTCGTGGCCCGGTGTCAGAAGGTCTTCAACCTCTTCCTGACCCAAAGGTCGCAGGTCTTGTCCGGGTACAGCATGAACAGCCCAGACCAGCCCGTTCGCGAACGCAGGCTTCCCCGTCTCCTGATACGCAGGATCGATCACCGTGAAAGGAAAGTTGTAGGTGGAGTTCTCTGACACGGCATCCTCCTGTTCTTCAGGGGGTATTCTGGACCTTTGTCGGCACTCAACAGCACGACAGAGGGTAATCTGCCGTTCTCTGACATGGCCGCACAGCAGACGCAATATGCTCTTTATGGCAACTGTTACGCTGGCCGGGAGTTAACAGATTATTCCTGGAAGAGCCAGCTCTTCACCATCAAAGGAAATATAATCATGTCCATTCGCCTCAAAGCTTCCCTGCTTGCCACCGCTGTTCTGATGGCTGCCCCTGCGGTCTCGTCAACAGCATTCGCGCAGGCCATCAGCAGCCCCAGCAACGACCAGACGCAAACGGCCAACACTGCCGCGCAGAAGGCCCAGAACTCCACCATTGATCAGCCGGCGAACCATCTTCCGACCAATCCCCGGACCATTACGGAACAGCCGGACCAGCCAGCCCCTGCGGCCCCACACGCCATGTCCAACACGTCCAAGCAGGGCAAGACAGAATACAAGAGCCATCTGAAGCGGACAAAGCAGTCTCACCTGACGGTCAAGACGAAGCCTGACACCGCACAGCCGAACTGACACAGACCAGATGCGACGGAGCCACACTTTGCGTGGCTCCGCCAAATCTCTATACCTGCTGCCATCCAAGACGGGCAGTAAGGGCCAATCATGACCACGCAGGACTACAAGGTACACGACATCTCCCTGGCAGACTGGGGCCGCAAGGAAATTTCCATCGCTGAAGGCGAAATGCCCGGCCTGATGGCACTCCGCGAAGAGTACAAGGACTCCCAGCCGCTTAAGGGCGCCCGTATCGCTGGCTGCCTCCATATGACCATCCAGACCGCCGTGCTGATCGAGACACTGACAGCTCTCGGCGCAACGGTCCGCTGGTCGTCCTGCAACATCTTCTCCACGCAGGATCACGCCGCAGCAGCCATCGCCGCCGCTGGCATTCCGGTTTTTGCCTGGAAGGGCCTGACGGAAGAAGAATTCAACTGGTGCATCGAGCAGACCATCACGGGTCCGGACGGCTGGACGCCGAACATGATCCTTGATGACGGCGGCGACCTCACGGTCATGATGCACGACCAGTTCCCGGAACTCCTGAAGGACGTCCGCGGCCTGTCTGAGGAAACGACGACGGGTGTGCATCGCCTCTGGCAGATGGCAAAGGCTGGCACGCTGAAGGTTCCGGCCATCAACGTGAACGACAGCGTCACGAAGTCCAAATTCGATAACCTGTACGGCTGCCGCGAGAGCCTGGTGGACGCCATCCGCCGCGGCACAGACGTCATGATGGCTGGCAAGGTTGCCGTGGTTGCCGGTTACGGCGACGTGGGCAAGGGTTCCGCTGCTTCCCTGCGCAACGCAGGCTGCCGCGTTCTCGTGACCGAAGTCGACCCGATCTGCGCCCTTCAGGCCGCCATGGAAGGCTATGAAGTCGTCACCATGGAAAACGCAGCACCGCGCGGCGACATTTTCGTCACCTGCACGGGCAATGTGGACATCATCACGATCGACCACATGCGCGAAATGAAGGACCGTGCGATCGTCTGCAACATCGGTCACTTCGACAGCGAAATCCAGGTTGAAGCCCTGCGCAACTATCGCTGGAACAACATCAAGCCGCAGGTTGACGAAGTCGAGCTGGCCGAAGGCCGCCGCATCATCCTGCTCTCCGAAGGCCGTCTCGTGAACCTTGGCAACGCCACGGGCCACCCGTCCTTCGTGATGTCCGCTTCCTTCACCAACCAGACGCTGGCCCAGATCGAACTCTGGACCGCCAAGCCGGGCCAGTACGAGGTGAAGGTTTACACCCTGCCAAAGGCTCTGGACGAAAAGGTTGCTGCCCTGCACCTCGCAAAGGTCGGCGCTGAACTCTCCAAGATGTCCACGAAGCAGGCTGACTACATTGGCGTTCCGGTTGCTGGTCCGTTCAAGCACGAAGAATATCGTTACTGAGCGGAACAGGTGACACGGGGTAGGCGTTGTCTACCCCGACACTGTTTTTCAAACCGTCAGGAGAATTTCCTATGGGTCTTTTCAGCTCGATCATGTCCAAGATTTTCGGACATGCAGAAGCAGCCACGCCGACAACTTCCGGCACGGCTGATGCACAGGCTTCCGCTGGCGCTCCGGCTGCCGCAGCCCCAGCGACGCCTGCAACTCCAGCCGCACCAGTAGATGTGGATGCCGTTCTTTCGGATCTGGCATCCAAGGCTGGCCAGCCGCTGAACTACAAGACCTCGATTGTGGATCTTCTGAAGCTGCTCGGCCTCGACAGTTCTCTGGAATCACGCAAGCAGCTTGCAGGCGAACTGCACTACACGGGCAGCACAGACGACTCAGCAACGATGAACGTCTGGCTCATCAAGCAGGTCTATGCCGAGCTGGCCAAGAACGGTGGTAAGGTTCCTGAAGGCTGGGCTCACTAAGCCTTTCCAAAGGATCTGTTACGAAAAAGCCCGGATGTTCTCATCCGGGCTTTTTTTATTTTTCACTGCGTAGAAAAAAGAATGGGCCGCGAAGGGGACAGTGTTAAGGCAGACGTCTCGATATCAGGAGCCCTTCCCTGACGCAGTTCTGCCAGAGACTGGTGAAAAACCCTGATCCTGACATCCCGTGAGCCATCTGCGTGACGCCAGCGTTCGAACGCCAGAACGGTATTTGGGGCCGTAGAATCCGGTTGATCGGGGAAAGACCAGTCGAGCCCAAACAGGGCCATCATCGCAGCCAGATTGGTATCGTGGCCAGCCAGAACAAGCACCTTTGTGGAAGGCGATATCCCGGGGATAGACCGAACCGGGCGATCAGACAAAAACGCACGAATACTCTCCGCCATCACCCCGTTTCTAGCGCGGGCATATTCGGGCAGACGCCTCAGAAGATGATTTTCCGCTTCATGCGCAGGCATAACAGCTTCCAGAACGTCCGGCGCATCTTTGTCAGCCACCTTGAAGTCAGCCAGAGACAAACCTTCTGCATAAGTCAGCAACAGACTTTCTGCAGCCATGCCTCCCGTTACGAAGCCGCCCTGAAGATGTGGCGTTCCTTTTTTCCACTCAATCTTCGTCGCACCTAAAAAGCATTGAGGCGACGAATTACTCTCCGAGCATGCCTCCGGCGCCATGAGCGATTGAACGGCTTTCAGAGCGTTATGAGAGGCCGGTTCGGACAATGTCTTCGTGGCGGCTACAAATTCTTGCTCCAAAACTCCACGATCAATCTGGCCGGCCTGACTTCCAAGCGCATTAAAAACCGGATCGACACCCGTCGTCGCCCACTGGGCCTTTATGGCGCATCCTGGGGCTATTTCTTTGGCCCAGACGTCCCCCGTCTGTCGCGTCCGATGATCAGCCGTATCAGCCCAGACAACAGTCTCCTGCTTCATAGTCTGACACTTCTCGGCGCCATGAAACAGAGCGCTTGCGCTATAGTTTCTCTGAACAGCCTGCACCATCGCTGCCAACGCTACGGCACCGTGCTGTGTCATTTCTCCAGGCGCTACAGACCATGTCTGCCAGGTATGACCCGTCCGATGCTGCATTTCCTGCGGTGAAAGTGTCGGACTACGGATCCCGTGTCGGCCGAGAAAAACAATTTTTTCGAGAACATCTGGCTGCGCCTGAGAGGCACAGCCCCCCAAGGCAAACAGAATAGCGAGCGAAGACAGTCGCCGCATCATGGCATCGTCGCCGTCATGTTGAAGAACACGCTCCGGCCAGCAATACGCCAGAACAGTGGGGCATCGCCATAAGACTGGTTCCCCGCAAAGTCGCTGATGGCGCGGTTGTTGAACAGGTTGGCAATTTTGATGCTTGGGGTCACGTTACTGAAAAACGAGCCAATATGATGAATGCGCCAACCCATGGCGAGATCCGCCGTCACAGTGCTTCCGATTTTGTACTGATTTTTGAAGACCGTATTATCTGCATCATCAGTCGTGCTGTCCAAGCCCCAATGCGTTCCGGCATATTTTCCCATGATTGAAAAATAGGGCCCATGCTCACTCTCATAGAGCAGCCCGAAAGACGCCAAAGCGTTTGGACTTTTGGCAACGCGAACATTGGTGTGCTTATATTTTGCGTCATTGACGCTGTAGTTCCCATAAAGGGAAAAACCGTAACCAATGACATATTGCCCTTCGAGTTCAATTCCTCGGTACACTGCTCCACCGCTGTTCACATATGTCGATGTCGTACCGATATTGGGAACCTGAATCTGCGCAGAGGCAATATAATTCGAGAAATTGATGTAATATCCATCCAGAGAAAGCATCCAGTTGCGCCCATGATATACCGATCCCACCTGATAATTCATGGTGGTTTCAGGCTTTACATTTCCAACGGAACTAACCTGAAAAACAGACAGTGGTGGCGCGAGAAAGCCGCGCGCAACCTGAGCATAAGCGCTCCAGTTTTTCATAATACGTTGATTAATTGCAATGGATGGCTGCCATGATCCATAGCTTTGCGTGTCTTTCAGTGGGAGCTTTGTCCCCTTATTAATGCCTGCATCATAATCTCTTTTGAATATGGAATATTTTACACCCGGCTTAATTGTTGCTCCTGCCCACGGATGAAAATTAAGCTCCAGATACGGTTGAATTGTCGTGTTCAGGTCTGAAATATCGTAGCTATATGCTGAACCATTTTTACCAAGAACCGGAACGGAATTCTGGCTCAGATCAATGGCATATGTATAGCGGCGATCTTTCTGAACATCCGCCCAAACCCCCAGAAGAATATCACCGTAAGACGTATGCCCCTTCAGACGAAGGGTATCGCCATATGTCCGATACGCCGCATCTGCATATTTTCCAGGAATATCGTTTTTATAAGTCGCCACCTTTTTCCCGGCGGCATTATAAAATGTCACACCGTTTGCTGCGGTATCACCTTGACTTGCGTCTGTGCTTTCAGAATAATCATGCTCAAAACCACTGGTGTAAATCTGATTTTCTAATGTGAGCCAGGACAAAAGCTTTGTCTTAAGGGAGATATAATCAAAATCAGATGTATAAACGCTTGGCTGATACCCATAATAACACTGCTTCGATGGGTCATTGCATAACCCGTAGTTCTTTCCATATTTTTTATAATCGTCCAGCGTGGCGCCCTGGGTCGTGTACTGCCATTCCTTGTTATACGTCGTTTCAATCGTAAGCGTTGTTTCTGGCGCCAGATCGATAACATCCTTGAACATCAGGTTGCTGCGACGCTCAGAAGAATTGGTCAGATAACCATTGGTTTCCTCGTGCTGCATATCGATAAAAGCACGGCCCATTCTGGTTTTGCCTGTATCGAATTCAATGCCACCTGCGCGAGTATTGAAACTACCGTACGTCCCGTAAAGCGTTGTTCCCATCCGCGCCGCTGGGTTTTTAGACGTAAATCCCATGGTTCCGCCGAACGTCGCATTTCCTATCGTTGACGCTGTGCCCGGACCACGATCAATCTGCGCCTCCCCCAGAAAGTGAGAGATAAACAGTGAGGACGTCGTATGACCCATATCCGAAGCATTTCCGAAAGGAATGCCGTCGAATGTCATATTATATTGGCCGTCCTGAAAACCACGCAGACTCATAGTTTCAGCTTTTCCCATTCCCGGACCATTCGGGTTCTGAGAAAATACGCTTGGCTGGAATTGAATAATGTCATCAACGCTGGCGAGCGGAATAATATTATTTTCCAAAAACCCCGACTGAATTTTTGATGTCGGTTGCGCAATGTCTAGCGGAACCGTTGCGGGAGCGATACGTGCAGCATGCCCAAGAACTGTGAGCTTTTCGACCTTCGGCTTTTCTTTGGATGCATCCTTTTCGGTGTCAGCCTGCTTGAGCTCTGCCGCGTTGGTCGTTGAACCAAAAAATATCGCCGCAGCCATAACGCCTGTCTGCAGGACGATTTTTTTTCTGGTACTGATCATTGGAATTGCGCGCTCCCGTGGAATAGAGAACGCTCATTACTGTTACTACCCAGCGCTGAGAACAGGAATTACCAACCTGTAATAGAAACTTCATACGGAATACCAAAATCTGTCATAAATATTATGAAACATTTTGGTGTTGGAATGTATCAGGGTAGCGGTCGCTTGTCCGCGATGGGGTCAATCTTCGGTTCCGTCAATGGGCCGGAATCCACTACAACAACCAAATCTCCTGCGATCGGGGTCGCCTCCCGGTCCTTGGGCAGGAGTGCCGCAAAGCGAGGATCATAGCTGGCCGCCTGTTCGTAAAGCGCATCTATCAGACCATAATGATCCATGAAGCGGTTCATCGTCGCTGGAATTCGGATACACCCTTCAGACGCAGAGTGACCAAGTCTCCACTCGAGAAACTGTGGGTCCGTAGCGTGAATTTCCAGCCGGATCTGCCCGGTTTCATGTTTTGGGAGCCAGCCCTTCATTGCCGTCTGCCATCCCATATCCCAAACACGAGATCCTTTGGCACCAATCCCGCGGATACCATATTTGTTTTTTGTGCCTTCAGCACGATAGCCTAAGCGGTCGGCTGAATTTTGAAATATGCCTGTCGGAGTAATGTAATAGTATTTCCGGCCTGTTGTTCCTGTTGAAACAGGAGTGCCTCCTAGGGACACCCAAGGCTCGTCTGGTAATGCCAGAACAAAATCAAGATGCTGAATACGCTCATTACGATCCACAACCATAATCAGTTGAGGACGTGATACAGGCTGATTGGCCTTTGCAACTTCAGCCTGAGCAAGAGAGACAAATGCCTCCCGACGGTCCTGCTTATAAGTCGTAAAACCCTTCACGGTCTTTGCCATCATTTTCACGAGCCGCGCAGCTTCCTTGTGGGCCTCTGCATTGCTGACGACAGGAAGTGGCGGAATCTGAACCGCAGGAACCACCGGCGTAGCATCTGTCACAGGATTACTGGCAGGCGGAGGAACAGAAACATCTCCACCTGGTGCACTCGATGCCGGAGGAGTTGGATCCGCATGTGCGCACGCTGACAACAAAGGACCGCCACCACATAATGCGGTTGTCACGACAAGAAGTCTGGCAGAGCGATACAATGTGGAAACAGGCCGCATGGACAGGATTACCCTCGGTTCATAATGGTTCAATGAACGCGGGGGATCGGCAGAACCGTCCAGCGTTCAGCGGGAGACGCCACGCCTTAACGCGCCATCTCCCCAAAAAGTCACAGGTCGAGCAACAGGCGTCTTGGATCTTCAACAAGCTGCTTCACTCTAACAAGAAAACTGACTGCTTCCCGACCATCGACAATTCGATGATCGTAGGAAAGTGCGACATACATCATTGGTCTGACAACAATCTGACCATCCCGCACAACGGGTCGATCCTGAATGGCATGCATCCCCAGAATACCCGATTGCGGCGTATTCAGAATCGGCGTGGACAGAAGTGAGCCGAAAATGCCTCCGTTCGTTATGGAAAACGTTCCAGAAGAAAGCTCATCAAGCTTGAGAGACCCAACTCTCGCACGCTTTCCATAGTCGGCAATCCGACGCTCCAATTCGGCGAAGCTCATCTGATCGGCTTCATGCAGAACCGGGACGACAAGTCCCCGCTCGGTACCCACGGCAATGCCCAGATTGACGAAATCGCGATAAACAATCTCATCGCCCTCGATCTGGGCATTAAGTGCCGGGTAATCCTTCAGCGCTCCAACAACAGCCCGGGCGAAAAATGACATGAAGCCCAACCGGGCACCGTCATGCTTTTTTTCAAACTCGTCACGATATTCTGCCCGCAGAGCTTTTGCCGCTGACATATCAATTTCATTGAACGTCGTGAGAATGGCAGCCGTATTCTGAGCTGCTTTCAGATTCCGTGCGATAGTCTGACGAAGGCGTGACATGGGAACACGACGCTCGCGACCATCATCTGCCCTTGGCGCTGAGGGAATTGGTGCTTTGGCCGGTGCAGCAACGGGTTCCGGCTTCGGAGCAGCAGCAGGCACAGGTTCGGGGGCAGGCGTGGAAACAGGCTCAGGCTTTACCGCTTCGACAGGAGCAACGGGAGCGACAGTCGGCGCTTCAGCCGTTTCGTCCACTTCTCCCAGAAGACCCCCTATTTCCACCTCTGTGCCAACCGCGATGCAATTCTCCAGACGCCCGGCGGACGGGGCAGTCACCTCAACGCTGACTTTGTCTGTCTCAAGTTCGAGAATTGTTTCATCGTGCTGAACATAGTCGCCAGACTGCTTCAGCCACCGCGCGACGATTGCGGTCGTCAGGCTTTCCCCTAGCGCCGGTACCCGGATTTCGACCGCCATCGTCACTCCTTACTTGCACAAACATCCCGATCAAGGGATGGATCTCTATAAAATTCCCGTTCCGTCGGACATACGACAGGATCACAAAAACAGGATAGTGCATCTTGCGGTCAAACGGGAGCCAGGAACTATCCCTATGCCGGGACTTTGAAAAGAAGACCAAAGGACACCGTCATGCCCCTTCCCTCGGATTATCCCGAATTTCTTGCATCCGATCATCTTTCTGGAAGGACGCGCGACATTCTCGTCACGCGCCTTGAGGACGACCTGTTACAGGCGCCACGCGTCCTTTCCCCAAAAGCCTTTGCGGTTCTTGAGGCCCTCCTGCCGGTTCTGCTTCCTCAGGAAGATATTCTGGGAAACAGTCCTCTTAATCTGGCCGTCCGCATAGATACCGCCCTTGCCGGACCACGCGACGGCTGGCGGTTTGCAGAACTTCCTCCGGACGTCACGGCGTGGGAGCAGGCATTACTGACTTTGGATGATCTCGCCAAAGCTCAGCACAGCATGCCGTTCCCGGCGCTTAATGCTTCAGCGATTGGTCAGACGCTCGATGAAATCGCGGAAGGACGCCACGGCATAAATGCGGCGAACCGCCTGACGCCTGAACAGATGCAAAAGTGGTCTTTTGATCTCCGGGCAGACGCGATTGAATGCTTCCTCGCCGATGCTCGTGTTCAGGATGCGCTAGGAATTTCCGCCAACCTCAACGGTGGGGATGGTGTGTTCCAAGGGTTCCAGACTGTTGATGCCAATGAGCGGGAATCCTTCGAACCTTCACCCAAAATCCCTTCAGCCAAACCGTGAGACAAGACCCTTCCATGAAGACCTATGCCGAAACAGAGATTCTGGACGTCATTGTCATCGGGAGTGGCGCAGGCGGCGCTCCTCTTGCCGCTCGTCTGGCCCAGGCCGGAAAGAGTGTCCTGGTCCTTGAAGCTGGCCCGAACTTTTCACCCTCCCGTTATACATCTGACGAGATCGAGGCGCGCGAAATCTACTGGCTGCATGAACGTCTGTCTGGTGGCCGCAATCCTCAACCTTTCGGTGGAAATAATAGTGGCACTGGCGTGGGCGGCTCCCTGCTGCATTATGGTGCTTTTCTACCCCGCCCTCATGCTGGCGATTTTCGGCTTCATACTGAAACCGGCCGCAGTGTGGATTGGCCCTTTTCTTATGAAGAACTCCTCCCCTACATAGAAGAGGTTGAAACCTTCATTGGTGTCTCGGGTCCATCCAACTATCCATGGGATCCTACCCGGCGTTATGCCTACGCCCCTCCACCAGCCAATCCGGCTGCGATGAAGATGCGGGAAGCTTGCGACGCCGTTGGTATTCGTCATGCTGATGGACCAACGGCTCTCATTACGCGTGATTTCAACCAGCCTCATTTTGGAACTCGTAAAGCGTGTGCAAATTGCGGCGCATGTCATCAGGGCTGCCGCAACGGGGCCAAGTCAGGCGCAGACAATACGTGGCTTCCGCTTGCTGTCGCGCATGGTGCTGAAATTCGCTCTGGGTGCCACGTCCATACAATCGAGACGAACCAGGCTGGGCGCGTCACCGGCGTCGTCTACACCCGAAACGGTGAAAATGTCCGTCAACGCTGTGAGCGCCTTGTTCTGTCTGCCGGTGCTGTCGAAACGGCAAGACTGCTATTGCACAACGAACTGGCAAACAGCTCTGGACAGGTCGGTGAAAACTACATGACCCATATCTCGACGCAGATCTGGGGAGAAATTGATGAGGAGGTACGCCCCAACCGGGGTTATCCGTCCCTCACAATCACAGAAGACATGATGCGTCCCAAAGATGCCGATTTTGCGGGGGGCTATTTGATCCAGTCTCTCGGAATGATGCCGATCACCTGGGCCTCCAACATTGCACGTGGGTCAAACCGTCGTGGAGCAGATCTCGTAAGAACATTGGCCGGGTACAACCGCAGTATCGGCATGGGGATTCACGGCGACTGCATGCCCAGCCCTGAAAACCGGGTTGTTCTGTCAGATGAAAAGGATGCCCTGGGCCTGCCAAAGCCACTGATTACCCACAGCTACGGCCCGAACGAGCTGGCAATGCACGCTCATGCATCGCGTCTGTTAACGCGCATGTGGCAAGCCATCGGAGCCAAGGATCTACGTCTTCTTGATCGGGCAGCCCATATGATGGGAACGGCACGGATGGGGACGGAGTCCGGCTCTGCTGTCGTCACCCCATACGGTCAGAGTTTTGATATCGACAACCTCTGGATCAGCGATCATTCAACCTTTCCCAGTGCCACGGCAGCCAATCCGGCCCTGACCATTATGGCCCTGTCTTTGCGCACCGCAGATGCCATGCTGAAAAACTGATTTATATCAAAGTGCCACCCCGGAGCGCACGAGGCTTGACACCCCTTTGTGCGCTCCGGTAATTCGAGCGTGACTTCTTGGTGGCTATCAGCTGCCCGGTCTCCTTTCCTAACCGGATGATGCCCGTTTGCGATGCCCGGCCCTTCATGGGTGCCAGACATCCCGAACCACTGCTTCCGATCCAGTTCTTGCATCAGGCAGGCACATCCTCCCCCATTAAGGTCTGCCCAAAGGGCACATAAGGCGCGTCTTTCATGCATCTCGCCGAACTCAAGAAAAAATCTCCGGCCGATCTGCTGGCTTATGCAGAGGAACTGGAGATCGAGAACGTCTCGTCCATGCGCAAGCAGGACATCATGTTTGCCATCCTCAAGACCCTTGCCGAGCGCGATCAGGCGATCTACGGCGAAGGGACGCTGGAAATCCTGCCAGACGGTTTTGGATTCCTGCGCAGCCCGGAAGCAAATTACCTTCCTGGCCCTGACGACATCTATATTTCCCCAACTCAGGTTCGTCGCTTCGGCCTCCGCCCTGGCGATACCGTCGAAGGCCAGATCCGTGCGCCTCGCGACGGAGAGCGTTACTTCGCTCTGCTGAAGGTCAACACCATCAACTTCGAGGACCCGGACGTTGTCCGGACTCGTATCAACTTTGACAATCTGACGCCGCTCTACCCTGAGCGCCGCCTGAAGATGGAAGTTGAGCAGTCCGAGCCAGCCGCCAGCGAGTCTTCTCCGCGCAGCAAGGGCAAAAAGGACCAGCGCGACTACACCCCGCGTGTAATCGATCTGGTGACGCCAATCGGCATGGGCCAGCGCGCCCTGATCGTTGCTCCGCCCCGTACGGGTAAGACCGTGATGCTCCAGAGCATCGCTGCGTCCATTTCAGCCAATCATCCTGAAGTCTTCCTGATCGTTCTTCTGATTGATGAGCGTCCGGAAGAAGTGACGGACATGGCGCGCTCGGTGCGTGGTGAAGTCGTGTCCTCCACCTTCGACGAACCGGCAACACGCCACGTTCAGGTGACGGAAATGGTTCTCGAAAAGGCCAAGCGCCTTGTCGAGCACAAGCGCGACGTGGTCATCCTGCTGGATTCCATTACGCGTCTTGCCCGCGCCTACAACACCGTCGTTCCTTCATCGGGCAAGGTGCTGACAGGTGGTGTGGACGCAAACGCCCTGCAGCGCCCCAAGCGCTTCTTCGGTGCGGCCCGTAACATTGAAGAGGGTGGCTCGCTCACCATCATCGCCACTGCGCTGATCGATACCGGTTCGCGCATGGATGAAGTGATCTTCGAAGAGTTCAAGGGCACCGGTAACGCCGAGCTCATCCTGGATCGCAAGCTGGCTGACAAGCGCACCTTCCCGGCCATTGACATCACCAAGTCGGGCACGCGTAAGGAAGAGCTCCTTGTTGAGCGCGGTGAGCTTTCCAAAATGTGGGTCCTGCGTCGCATCCTTGCCCCGATGGGCACGATGGATGCCATGGACTTCCTGCTGGACAAGCTCAAGTACAGCAAGTCCAATCAGGACTTCTTCGACGCGATGAACAACTGATCCTGTTGTTTGCGTCACAAAAAAAGGGGAGCCATGGCTCCCCTTTTTTATTGGACTTTCTCACTCACCCTTTTCGAGATTGAGGAGAATTCTCTTGTCTACAACACCATTCAGCCCCGAATAGCCTCCAAGCCCGTTCGTTCCCACAACACGATGACACGGGATCAGAACAGGGATCGGATTCGCGCCCATTGCTCCGCCTATGGACCGGGCTGATCCACCAGCCTGTGCCGCAATCTGGGCGTATGTCCGGGTCTCTCCGTAGGGGATTTCAAGGATTGCCTGCCAGACCTTCTGGCGATACGGCGTGCCATATGGAGAAAATGGCAGACTGGAAAAATCTACCTTTTCGCCATCGAAATACTGTTCGAGCAGATCCCGAACTTTTACGAGGAGCGGAGTTTCCTCCTGATCGCGTCCCCATCCCCAGTCGAGAGCGACAATACGCCCTTCGTCTTCACTGATGGTAAGGGCTCCAAGAGGAGAATAACAGGATAGCTGTGGCATACAGCTAGGCTGCCTGATGCCTTGGAAAGCGTCAATCATGCTTCCCTAAAAGAGTCCCGATCAAAAAAACGTATGCATGCTCTGCATATTCCGGGAAGCCGATATTCTCAAATAACATATGGAACTATTTTCGTATTCTTTCCTGAAATACTCTGCAATCTGTTGGGAAATAGCCATTCGTGTGTCAAAACTGCGACAGGATCGCTCAGATACAGGTCATTAGTTTTTGAGAACAATTCTCATCTAGTTGTTTTTCGATTTTTGTCAGCATAACGCTCACGGAAACGTCAGAAGCTCAGTTTTCTATAAACAATAAGATAAGGAGTAGTAAGTTCTCGTGATGCTGGTTTTCCAGGCAACTTCAAAAACTGATGATTCCTTACCTGTAAGGCATCCATCAGGACTTGAGCGGTCCGGAATATCAGCAGTAAGAACAGTCTTTGCAAAAAGGACAGTCGGATCATGGTTTCTGGTCTACTGACGCCGATCAACGTTACGAAGAAGCGCCTTCTGGGCTGCGCGGCCGCACTGGCATTCTGCGCAGCTTCCCCTCTTGCCCTCGCTGAGGACACCGGTACCGCCATCACCAATGCCGACCAGCATCCAGGAGACTGGATGAGCTATGGTCGGACCTACTCCGAGCAGCGCTATAGCCCCCTGGACCAGATCACCAAGGACAATGCCGGCAATCTGAAACTGGCATGGCACTATGACCTGGATACCAACCGTGGGCAGGAAGGTACGCCGCTGATCATCGATGGCGTCATGTATGCCACGACCAACTGGAGCAAGATGAAAGCTCTGGATGCAGCAACAGGCAAGCTGCTCTGGTCCTATGATCCAAAAGTTCCCGGCAACATTGCTGACCGTGGCTGCTGCGATACGGTCAACCGTGGTGCGGCTTACTGGAACGGCAAGGTCTATTTTGGCACGTTCGACGGTCGTCTGATCGCTCTGGACGCCAAGACCGGCAAGCTGGTCTGGAGCGTTTATACCGTTCCCAAGGAAGCACAGCTCGGTCATCAGCGCTCTTACACGCTTGATGGCGCTCCGCGTATTGCCAAGGGCAAGGTCATCGTCGGTAACGGTGGCGCAGAATTTGGCGCCCGTGGCTTCGTGACAGCGTATGACGCTGAAACGGGTAAGGTGGACTGGCGCTTCTTCACTGTTCCAAACCCCGACAATAAGCCGGACGGCGCAGCTTCTGACGATGTGCTGATGTCCAAGGCTTACCCGACATGGGGCAAGGGCGGCGCATGGAAGCAGCAGGGCGGCGGCGGTACCGTCTGGGATTCGCTGATCTATGACCCGGTCACAGATCTCGTTTACCTGGGCGTCGGTAACGGCTCACCATGGAACTACAAGTTCCGGTCTGAAGGAAAAGGAAACAACCTCTTCCTCGGCAGCATCGTGGCCATCAATCCTGATACCGGCAAATACGTCTGGCATTTCCAGGAAACGCCGATGGACCAGTGGGATTACACCTCGGTTCAGCAGATCATGGCGCTCGACATGCCGATCAATGGCGAAATGCGCCATGTGCTCGTTCATGCGCCAAAGAACGGCTTTTTCTATATCCTCGATGCCAAGACCGGTAAGTTCATTTCCGGCAAACCTTACACCTACGAGAACTGGGCCAATGGTCTGGACCCTGTAACGGGCCGTCCGAACTATAATCCCGACGCTCTGTGGACGCTGAACGGCAAGCCCTGGTACGGCATTCCGGGCGATCTGGGTGGCCATAACTTTGCTGCCATGGCTTACAGCCCGCAGACGAAGCTGGTTTACATCCCGGCTCAGCAGGTACCGTTCGTCTATGACCCGCAGAAGGGTGGCTTCAAAGCTCACCACGATAGCTGGAACCTTGGTCTGGACATGAACAAGATCGGCCTGCTGGATGACAACGATCCGCAGCACAAGGCTGACAAAGCCCAGTTCCTGAAAGATCTGAAGGGCTGGATCGTGGCCTGGGATCCGCAGAAGCAGCAGGCAGCGTTCACGGTTGACCACAAGGGTCCGTGGAATGGTGGCCTTCTTGCCACAGCCGGCGGCGTGCTGTTCCAGGGTCTCGCGACCGGTGAATTCCATGCCTACGATGCCACGACAGGCAAGGATCTGTTCAAGTTCCCAGCCCAGAGCGCCATCATTGCTCCTCCTGTGACCTATACGGCTCACGGCAAGCAGTATGTTGCGGTTGAAGTGGGTTGGGGCGGTATCTATCCGTTCTTCCTCGGTGGCGTAGCTCGGACATCCGGCTGGACCGTCAACCACTCACGGATCATCGCCTTCGCTCTTGATGGCAACGACAAGCTGCCTGCCAAGAACGAGCTTGGATTTGTTCCGGTGAAGCCGCCTGAGAAGTGGGATGAAGCCAAGACCAAGGACGGCTACTTCCAGTTCCAGACCTATTGCGCTGCCTGCCACGGCGACAACAGCATCTCTGGCGGCGTTCTGCCTGACCTGCGTTGGTCCGGTGCGATCCGCGGGCCTGAAAAGTTCTACAAGCTCGTCGGCAAGGGTGCTCTGACGGCCTACGGTATGGATCGTTTCGACACGTCCATGTCTCCGGCTGAAATCGAAGACATCCGCAACTTCATCGTAAAGCGCGCCAACGAGTCCTACGCAGACGAAGTCAAGGCCCGAGAGAATGAGGCAGGCGTCCCGAACGGCGAATTCCTCAACGTCCCTCAGGGTCCGGTTGCGCCTGCAACGCCGGACCATCCGTGACGGGAAACCGTCACGCTGAAAGGAATGACGTGACATGCTCAAGGCATTAACTCGGGACAGACTGGTATCTGAGATGAAACAGGGATGGAAATTCGCGGCCGCAGTCGGCCTTATGGCAGTGTCTTTTGGCGCTGCCCAAGCCCAGGACGCTGATGACGCCCTGATTCAGCGCGGTGCCTACGTGGCCCGCCTGTCTGACTGCGTTGCCTGTCATACAAGCCTGCACGGTCAGCCTTTTGCTGGTGGTCTGGAGATCAAGAGCCCGATCGGCACGATCTACTCCACCAACATCACGCCTGACCCGACATACGGTATTGGCAGCTACACACTGGAAGACTTCACCAAGGCGATCCGCAAGGGTATCCGCAAGGACGGCGCGACGGTTTATCCGGCCATGCCGTATCCTGAGTTTGCCCGCCTGTCTGACGACGACATCAAGGCCATGTATGCCTTCTTCATGCATGGCGTGAAGCCGGTCGCCCTTCAGAACAAGCAGCCGGACATCTCCTGGCCGATGAACATGCGCTGGCCGCTGGCCATCTGGCGCGCCATGTTCGTTCCAACCGTTACACCGGGTCTGGACAAGAGCATCTCCGATCCGGAAGTGGCTCGCGGCGAATATCTGGTGAACGGCCCGGGCCATTGCGGCGAGTGTCATACACCTCGTGGCATGGCCATGCAGGTCAAGGGTTACACGGCCAAGGACGGCAATGCTTACCTGTCCGGTGGTGCCCCCATTGACAACTGGATTGCACCAAGCCTGCGCAGCAACAGCGACACAGGTCTGGGCCGCTGGTCTGAAGACGATATTGCTGAATTCCTGAAGAGCGGCCGTATCGACCATTCCGCCGTCTTCGGTGGGATGGCTGACGTGGTGGCCTACAGCACGCAGCATTGGACTGATGACGATCTGCACGCCACAGCCAAGTACCTGAAGAGCATGCCTGCCGTGCCGGAAGGCAAGAACCTTGGTCAGGACGATGGCAAGGCAACAGCCCTGCTGGAAGCTGGCGGTAAGGGTGATGCAGGTGCAGAGGTTTACCTGCATAACTGCGCCATCTGCCATATGAATGACGGTACAGGCGTCAACCGTATGTTCCCGCCTCTGGCTGGCAATCCGGTTGTCATCACCGACAATGCAACGTCGATGGCTAACATCGTGACCTTCGGCGGCATTCTGCCTCCGACGAACACAGCACCATCTGCTGTTGCCATGCCGGGCTTCCGCGATCATCTGTCTGACCAGCAGATCGCTGATGCCGTTAACTTCATGCGCAAGAGCTGGGGCAACCAGGCTCCAGGCACGCTATCTGCCGCAGACATCCGTAAGCTCCGTACAACAGGTGCTCCGGTTTCCACAGCAGGCTGGAACGTGTCATCCAGAGGCTGGATGGCTTACATGCCACAGCCTTACGGCGAAGGCTGGACCTTCTCCCCGCAGACGCATACGGGTGTGGACGAGGCTCAATAAGCCTCTTCTGACCCTATCGGTCTGACAGGAACGGGCGGTCCGGAAACGGGCCGCCCGTTTTCTTTTGTGGAGGCCGATTTCACATGACGACGTCCTGCATTACATAAAGGGGCATGAACCCCTTTTCTTCCTCGGACCCTCAGGTCATTTTTGCTCTGGCCACAGGCGCAGGCCGCGCAGCGATCGCCATCATGCGCGCCAGCGGACCGGGAAGCGCCTCTATTCTCCAAAGCCTGTGCGGGTCCTTGCCCGAACCTCGGCGTGCCAGCCTCCGAAGCCTTCGCCATCAGGGCGAGGTGATGGATCATGCTGTGGTGCTTTGGCTGCCAGGGCCAAAATCGTACACCGGAGAAGATGGGTTCGAGCTACACCTGCATGCAGGTCCGGCCGTTATTGCGTGTGTCGCTGACGCCCTGACGGATCTGGGCGCCCGTCCTGCAGAGCCGGGAGAATTTACAAAGCGCGCCGTGCAGAAGGGCCGACTGGATCTCCTGCAAGCAGAAGCCATCGCAGACCTCGTCGATTCCGAGACTGAAAGCCAGCGCAAACAGGCCCTACAACAAGCCGATGGGGCGCTAAGCCGCCTTTATGATGGATGGGCTCAACGATTAAGGCTTGTTCTGGCCCATCAGGAAGCTCTGATCGACTTTCCTGATGAAGACCTTCCCCCCGAGGTGGAACACACTCTTCTGGCCGAGATGTCAGCTCTACATAACGAGATGTCCGCTCATCTTCAGGACAACCGTGGAGAACTGATGCGACAAGGGCTGACGGTCGTGATCGCAGGCTCGCCAAACGTTGGAAAATCAAGCCTTCTCAATGCGTTATCAGGATATGACGCAGCTATTGTCACTCACCGTGCAGGAACAACACGGGATGCCATTGCAGTAGACTGGGTTCTGGATGGCGTTCGTCTTCGTCTGATCGACACCGCCGGGCTGCGGGAAACTGAAGATGAGATTGAGGCGGAAGGTATTCGCCGGGCACTGTTTCACGTGAAACAGGCGGACGTTATTCTGCACCTCATTGGGCCAGATGAAGCAGCCGAGGCTTTGTCTTCCGATGAAATTGCAGTCCGAACAAAAATCGACATCGCACCAGCGCCCCCGAACATGCTAGGCATCAGCACCCAGACGGGTGAAGGTCTGTCAGAACTACAAGCTTTCCTGACCCAACGGGTCTCTGCGATGACGGCCAATGCCGGAGCACCGCCTTTGACCCGTGCTCGCCACCGTGCAGGCATTCAGGAAGCTGTTACGCACCTGGATCTCGCCCGAGGTGCCACGTGGCCCGAGTTGCGCGGAGAAGAGTTACGCCTGTCCATGCAGGCTCTGGGACGTCTGACAGGACGTGTTGATGTTGAATCCCTGCTCGATGCAATTTTCGGGCAGTTCTGTATCGGGAAGTAAGTTTTGAGCGATTTCGATGTCATCGTGATCGGCGGCGGCCATGCTGGTTGTGAAGCAGCAGCAGCTTCAGCGCGCTTTGGGGCCAAGACGCTCCTGCTGACACACAAGCTCGAAACCATCGGGGCTATGTCTTGCAACCCTGCCATTGGCGGCATCGGCAAAGGACATCTCGTGCGTGAGATTGACGCGCTGGATGGTCTGATGGGCAAAGCCGCTGATCGCGCTGGCATCCATTTCAAGCTGCTCAATCGCTCCAAGGGACCGGCTGTCCATGGCCCGCGCGCGCAGGCCGATCGCTCCCTTTACAGAACGGCTATTCAAACCCTGCTGGCAGAAACACCTAATCTGACGATCATGGCTGGAGCTGTTGGAGATCTGATTGAAGAGAACGGAAATATTCGTGGTGTGATCTGCGAAGACGGTCGGTCCTTCCGGTGTGGCGCCGTGGTGCTCACGACAGGCACGTTCCTGCGCGGGGTCATCCACGTCGGCCATGAACAGCAGCTTGCGGGGCGCATCGGTGAAGCGCCAGCCACCAAGCTGGGAGAACGACTGGAAGCTCTAAAGCTTCGTATGGGGCGCCTCAAGACTGGGACACCACCACGCATTGCCCGCGACAGCATTGACTGGGAGAGCCTGCCTGAAGATCGGGGTGATGAAGTTCCAGAGCCGTTCAGCCCTCTAACGAGCAGCATCACCAACGCCCAGGTCTCATGCCGGATCAGCCAAACCACATCGGAAACGCACCGGATCATCAACGAAAACCTGCACCGTTCAGCCATGTATGGTGGCGCGATTGCAGGCCGTGGCCCACGATATTGCCCGTCAATTGAGGACAAGGTTGTCCGTTTCGCAGAGCGGTCTTCCCATCAGGTTTTTCTTGAGCCCGAAGCGCTCCCGGGAAATCCCGGGGGTGACCTTGTTTACCCGAACGGTATCAGCACCAGCCTTCCCGCTGATGTTCAGGCCCTCATGATCGCATCGATGCCGGGGCTGGAAAAAACGCGGATCGTCACAGCCGGATACGCTGTGGAGTATGATTACGTCGATCCGCGGGAGCTGATGCCTTCACTTCAGTTGCGCAGCCTGCCTGGCCTTTACCTTGCAGGGCAGATCAACGGCACGACAGGCTATGAAGAAGCCGGTGCTCAGGGCCTTCTTGCTGGCCTGAATGCCGCCCGCGCGACCGCCGGAAACGATCCGCTCATTCTGGATCGGAGCGATGCTTATCTGGGTGTCATGATCGACGACCTGACATTGCACGGCATCAGCGAGCCCTACCGCATGTTCACGTCCCGGGCTGAGTATCGCCTCAGCCTCCGGGCTGACAATGCAGACCTACGACTTACGCCAAAAGGCATGGAAGCCGGCTGCATTCTATCTGAACGCGCTGAAGCCTTTACCAACATGAAGACCCAGATTGACGCAGCCATGGCACTGGCAGCATCGACGACCTTCCTGCCCCAAGCCCTCAAGGACGTCGGGTTTGAGGTCTCTTTAGATGGGCGACGTCGGAGCGTTCTGGATGTTCTTGCCAGCAACGGCGATCATTCGAAGGTGTTGGATCTGGCGCCATGGTTTGGTGCTCTGCCTCTCCGTATCCGCCGTCATGTGGAAACGGAAGCCCGCTACGGCGGCTATCTCCAGCGGCAGGATCGCGAGATCAAGCAGCTCGCATCCGAAAGCGCCATCGCCCTTCCGGACAATCTGGATTACAACGCTATCGGCGGCCTGAGCAGTGAGATGCGTGAGCGTTTTACTCAGGCACGACCAACCAGCTTTGCAGCTGCGCAACGTGTGCGAGGTGTAACCCCCGCTGCGCTGGTTGCCCTGCTGGCCCATGTAAGGACCCTGTCATGACCACCGTTTCACGTGAAACGCAGGAGAGACTGGAACGCTTCGCAGACCTGCTCGTGCAATGGAATGCGAAGATCAATCTGGTCAGCCCAAAAGATCTAGGCCAATTGTGGCCACGCCATATCCAGGACAGTCTGCAACTTGCAGACATGATTCCTGCTGGTGCAACCATTACTGATCTGGGCTCAGGCGGAGGCTTTCCTGGCCTTATTCTGGCAATCGCAACAGATAATCCTGTGACGTTGATTGAGTCCGATCAGCGGAAATGTGCCTTCCTCCGAGAAGCTGCTCGCATCTGCGGAGCCAAAGTCACGGTCATTCCAAAGCGAATTGAAGCGGCAACCCCGCCAGAAGCCGACATCATTACCGCCCGTGCGCTGGCCCCGCTGGTCAAACTGCTCGGATGGGCGCGTCCTTTGCTGAAAGAAAACGGATTTTGTCTGTTTCTCAAAGGCATAAAGGCGCAGGATGAGTTGACCGAGGCAAGCCGTGACTGGCACATGACATCTACCATTCTTCCCAGCCGCACCGACCCCGGCGGAGCCATTATCAAGGTCAGTGATTTCAAGCGTGTCGTCTAATTCCGTATCCCCCACCACCCGCATCATTGCTGTCACCAACCAGAAGGGCGGTGTTGGCAAAACCACGACCACAATCAACCTAGCCGCAGCGCTGGCACGGAAACAGCGCGTCCTGCTCGTTGATCTGGACCCTCAAGGCAATGCCTCGACCGGGTTGGGCATTGAGTATGATCAGCGGAATATTGGCACCTATGCCGCCCTGATGCAGGAAGCGGAGCCTCAGGCTCTCGCACAGCCGACAGAATTCGAAAATCTTTCGATTATCACCGCCAATAATGAGCTGGCTGGTGCTGAACTTGAGATGATCGCAGATGAGCGTCGTGAATATCGTCTAAGGGATGCTTTGCGCTCCCTTGAAGGCGACTACGATACCATCCTGATCGATTGCCCGCCCAGCCTTGGCCTTCTCACGCTCAATGCCCTCGTCGCCGCAGACAGCGTTCTCGTGCCGCTACAGTGTGAGTTCTTTGCGCTGGAAGGGATCAGTCAGCTTGTGCGCACCATTGACCGTGTGCGTCGTGCCTTCAATGCAGATCTGCATCTCGAAGGCATTGTGCTGACCATGTACGATCGGCGGAACAACCTTTCAGAACTCGTCGCACAAGATGCGCGGGGTTTCTTCGGTGAGCAGGTACTTGAAACGCTGATCCCAAGAAATATTCGTATTTCCGAAGCCCAGAGCCACGGTAGCCCGGTGCTGAATTATGATGCACGTTCCACAGGCGCAGTCGCCTATGTGGCACTGGCGGACGAACTTCTGAAGCGAACCGCGAACAGGACAAAGGCGTAAGCTGCGATGGCCAAAAAGGACACTTCCCCGCGCCTAGGTCGTGGTCTTGCCGCCCTTCTGGGCGATCAGGCTCCCCAGCTGGCCCGTGCTACGCGCGCCAATGCGCCTGTTCAGCAGCATACGTCCCTGCCCGTTGACGTGCTGGAGCCCAGCCCCTTTCAACCACGCCAGGACATGAACCCTGAGCGGCTGGAAGAACTGGCCAATTCCATTCGGTCCCGCGGCGTTCTGCAGCCCCTCCTCGTCCGACCAGACCCGGCCAACCCTGAGCGATACCAGATTATCGCTGGCGAGCGGCGGTGGCGCGCCTCTCAGCTTGCTGGGCTGCATAGTGTTCCCGTGCATGTGCGCCAGCTGGATGACACGGATGCCATGGCAGCCGCGCTTGTGGAAAACCTTCAGCGCGCCGACCTGAACCCGATCGAAGAAGCTGAAGGCCTTCAGCGGCTCATCACAGATTATACCCTAACGCAGGAAGAACTGGCCGGCGCCGTCGGAAAATCCCGGCCTCACATCACCAATACCATGCGCTTGCTGAACCTGCCGCCAGAGATCCGGGCCCATGTTCGCCGCGGTGAACTCTCAGCGGGACATGCCCGTGCCCTTCTGAGCCATCCAGACCCGATAGCTGCGGCCAAAACTGTTTTGGAAAAAGGGCTGAATGTCCGCCAGACAGAAGCTCTTGTCGCTGAGAAATCAGAGAAGAAAGCCGTTCAGAAAAAGCGCCGGGACGCAGAAATTGTCCAGATTGAAGAAGATCTGGCTCTTCGGCTGGGACTTAAAGTCCACATCGCTTACGATGGAAAAAAGGGCGGCTCGCTAAAGATCGATTACCGATCTCTTGAACAGTTTGAGAGCCTCATGCGTCTTCTCAACCGGGAATAAGAGGCGGTTATCAAAGGGGGCCATCATTTTTTTTGGATTTTATTCATTATAATCTGAAAAACCCCTTGCAAGCATTCCCGCTTCCCCTTTATAAGGCGCGTCACCGGAAACGGAGCGACGGGCACATAGCTCAGTTGGTAGAGCAGCTGACTCTTAATCAGCGGGTCCAAGGTTCGAGCCCTTGTGTGCCCACCAAGCTCCGTTTCCGGTCTTACCCTTGAAAATCTGCGCTTTTTAGATGATCTCAGCGGCGCCTAAGCCGTCTTCCAGATCAGGGTCTATATCCACCCTATAGATCTTCCGGACTCAATCCGGACTCATCTGAAAAACCTCAGTTCTTTTTTGCTCCCGTATATGATCGACAGCAGCAACAACAGAAAGCCTACTTTCGGTTTATGTAGAGAGTCGGTCTAACCAGGGTGCGAACTACCCCCGGACGACAAACCCTCCAGGAGGGACCCAAACATTTTTCGGATTGCCGCCTGATCCTGCTGGCCCTGCCCTTTCCTTTTTTCAGACCTATGCACAAAACGCATGCCTCTGAGGTCTCTGCTCCTGCCTTTCTTACCCTTGCCCTGAAAACGGTGTTAAAGGTGTTAGGGTGTTATTCGACTGATAAGCATCTGTTTTATAACAGTTTTTCAATAACATCTTTCGTAGTTCAGGCGTAACACCTTCTAAAAGGTGTTATTGGCTCTTATGGCTATTCCGCAGAAAACTGGGACTTTTCTTTAACACCTCCCAAACACGCCCATCCGCATATGCCAGCCTCAAAAGGTAACGATATGCGCTCAATGCATAGAAAGGCAAAAAACGCGGGAAGGAAACTTCCTGCGCTGCCCGCGCAGACCAGGCACTCGGACCGCAACAGGCTCAGAAATCAGCAGATAGGATGCGATAGACACTGGCCCTACCAATACCGAGACGCTTGGCTATCTCAGCAGGCCCGATTCCCTCATCTCTCAGCTTCCTCACCACGTCAGCATCAATCGAGGACTTGCGGCCGGTATAGACGCCACGTTCTTTAGCGGCCTTGATCCCTTCCAGCTGACGCTCACGCCGCAGATTCGTCTCAAACTCCGCGAACACACCCAACATGTCCAGGAACGCTTTGCCCGCTGCCGTGGTCGTATCCACCGGCTGCTCCGTGCAACGCAAAGCCGCGCCCTTGTCTTTGAGTGTGAGCATGATGGTTTGCAGATCCGCGATGGATCGAGCCAGGCGATCAATCCGCGTTACCACCAGCACGTCACCTACCTGTAGGAAAGCGAGCAGGGTTTGCAGCTCTCGACGCCCGGCGGTTGAAGTCCCTGACACCTTCTCGGAACGAATGACCTGACACCCAGCCGCTTTGAGAGCCTGCTCCTGAATTGTGAGATCCTGATCGGTGGTACTGACGCGGGCGTAACCGTAGATAGTCATATGGCGGTTCCAAGTGTCTCGTTTGGGTCTAGACCTTTCTCATAGAGTGTCTCATATAGAAAAATCAACCCAAATGAGACAAGGAAATCCGCCAATCCCGTGTCTCACAAAGCCGTCTCGTATCGGTATACTCAAAAGAGACACCCTGAACTCATGCGTCCAGCGCATGGCGAAAGGAGATCGCCTCAGCGATCCCCCTCTTCTGTTCCCAAAATAGAAGCCTTCACCTCATACGCCCGGATATTGCGATGGCCCGGCGGAGAAATGACAGTCGAGTTCTTGTTCTTGCCAGGCAGGAGATAGCCCGTCTCAATCAGAGTCTGTGTGGCATTGCGCCGGTTCAACCCTGATAGAGCTTCAGACATTCCCTCCGCTGTCAGGAAGTAACGCCATTCATGCTTTCCTTCCTCGCCTTTCATCCAGCGCTTCCAGCCTGCCCGGTTCTGCGTCCTGAACCTTTCTCCCGGCGGCTGGCTTTCTTCCGATTGCGCTGCATCCCCCTGGACAAAATCAACCCACCGTTCAAACCGGGCTTCACCATTCTTGGCAATGAAGTCTCGCACCTGGGCAACAGCCTGCTCATCCTCACGCCGTCCAACCGTTCCACGCTCTGCCAGCCATGCAGCGAAACAGATCTCCGCCATCACGCCGGGCGTGTCATGGTCCCAGCCTGTCAGCCCGTATTCCGTCGCAAGTTCTCCACCTGCTGCCACCATCGCAAATCGTGCAGCCACACTGCGCACCTGTCCGGATGCCTCAGGGTAGGACTGCAACCACTGAGCCGTCAGATCCGCCATACGACCGCGCAACCGATCCTGTATGGCGTCATTCCCTTTCATCCGCAGTTCATCCGTAAGCCGCAACAGGAACGCCCGTAGCGGTGCGCCATAATACTGCCCTGTGACAACGCGCAGGTGACGGGCGAAAGCGTCTGGCGTGTCATGGTCATGCACGTCTTCAAACAATCCACGGCCATGCCCGGCGTCTGCTGGCAGATCGGCAAACCGCACCTCTTGCCCGGCCTTTGTCGCCTTTCCGGCTTCACGGTTGAGATCCGCAAGCCCCAGTTCGCCGGTGCTCAAAAATAAAACGCGAAATCGCGCCACGGTCCGCGCTCCACCCGTCCGAGAAGCACGCGCCTTGCCCTGCCCGTTACTCAGCAGATAGGCGATCTCACCAGCCTCACGCGGGTCCAACTGCCCGATCTCATCCAATGGCAACAACACATCACAGGATGCCAAGGCCGTGCTCTCGATACCGTTGGACGTAGAGCGCCAGCTCCTGATGTAACTCGCTGCCCCGTTCTGAGGTGTACCCCCACATACAGAGGCCGCCACGCGCAAGGCCGTAGACTTACCCAGACGGCTAGAGCCCTTGAAGGAGATGCCGCCGCCCTCTTCACCCAGCAGCCCCAGAAGAGGCGCAGCAAAGGCACACGAGGCCGCGAAGATTAGACGGCTGTTCTTCATGCACAGCGCACCAATCTGGATCTTCCAGTCCTCAACCGTGCCAGCAACTCCGAACAGCGAGGTTTCCCGGTCCGGCGTTTGCAGGACGATACGCTCAGAGGTCTCACCAATGGTTGCGTCCGGCAGAACGAATGCGCTTCCATCTCCGAACTGGTGCCAGCCGATCCGTGTGACACTTCTCGCCCGCTGAGAACTTTTCAGGCTCGCCAGCCACTCCAGGAACGCTGCCTTGGCTTTAGCGCCCGCGCCCAGCGTTAGGCCGCCGTCTGCCAACCGGGTCCGGATCTCATTGCCATCTCCCGCGAACAAGGCACGGGCAAAAGCTTCCTCATGCCGGTGACCATCACGATCATGCCAAGCTAGGAGAAGCCCCCAGTTCAATCCGTTTTCATCACGTGATTCTCCCAGAACCTCGATACGTTCACAGAGGAAAAACGGAGCGCCATCACCGTTACGACGCCAGATCCCATCATCCCGATAAATAAACCGCCGGTCTTCACTGACTTCCTGCGGTTTTGCGTCATTTCGTCCCGCTTCCGGAAACTGAACCACCTTGGCGTTCTCAATTCCCTTACGAATTTCAGATTGGCCGCTCTTGCTGCCCTTCTGTGTCTTTTCCCCGGAGGACATCGTTCCAGTCTCCATGTACGATTTCAGGCATGGCGAGCCGAACAGTGCGGCCCTGCGATGCAAATTTCTTGAGAGCGGCTTCCAGTGCGCGACGGGCTTTTTCATTCCCGTGGTCATTGTCAGCCGCGATGATGATGTTTTTGAGCGTGTCTGGCAGAGCGACGGCAGCCATGTTGCTCAGTGAGACCGCAGACAGCACACGAAATTCAGGGCACGCCACAGCCACGGACAGCGCTGTTTCAATGCCTTCCGCGATAACCGTCACGTCATCGTCTGGAGCTACACCCAACGCCTTGCCAGAGGCTCCACGCCACAAGCGCACGCATCCGCCCCCGAACGATCCCAGCACCTTCTTGGCGTTCTGAAGATCAGCCTTGGCCCATTGGCCGCCGCGCATCTGACCCAGCCACGTCCGATGAACGGCCACCAGCTTTCCGGATGGGCCACAGATGGCCGCAATCATGGCTGGAAGCGGTCTCTGCACTTCCCCACACCAGACAGACGGATTGAAACGTAGCGCACCAGGAGCACGCCCAAGCTCACGCAGAACAATCCCGCGCCCGGCGAGATAAGCCTCTACTGGCGTTCCTGCGATACCAGGTGCCGTGTCATGCCATAGCCGACGCGCAGAAGCCCGCTTGCGCTGGGCCTCCTGATCCAATTCCTCACTCCGCTTATCGGGAACAGGCTGCCTCCGTTCAGGAGTACGGAAAGTCGGTGCAGAACCATCACCCAGCCCGAGCCAGCTAACAGCCCATTTCATGGCTTCCCGTCGATCTCCCGCGAACAAGACAGCTCCCACCAGATCCAGCGCGTCCCCGCGTTCTCCTGAACTGAAGTCAGCCCAGACACCCGCACGAGAACCATTCAGATGGACGGCAAGGCTCTGTCCCTTTTCGCCAGCTAGAGACCCACACCGCCATTCCGCGCCATCCTTCCGGCCGTTCGGCAGCAGCTCCCGCGCCAGAACACCGATGCGCTCCGCAAGCATCCGTGAGAGCGTGCCCGCGTCATGCTGCCTCATGCGGGTTGCGCCTTTTGGCTCCAGATCTCTGTATCCACCTCACCGAGACGGGTGAGAGCCAACGAAGCAATCCGCCATTCCTCTTCAGGGCAAGGTGGTAACTCTCCCTCTCCACCCCAGACCAGCATTTGACGCCGCAGATCCATTTGCGCCTGAAAGACATTAAGGGCCCGTACAGCCGCTGAGGTTGCTTCGTCCGTCTGGAGAAAGATCTGCTCTCGTAACCACTCTGCGCCCCAGAGGAGCGGCACAGTCAGATCGTGCAGAAGAAGAAAGCCTCCCGCCAAATCTTCCTTGCAGATAGGGTTTGGCCAGTAATCGTCGCGCTGTTCGTTAATGCGTCGCACCAGCCTTGCAAGAGCGTCTTCGCTCTCACCAACCGGGATAAGGACACAACCTGCAATGACCCTGTTTTGAGAGGCCCGGACAAGCTTTTCAGCCTTTCTCAAGCACTCCCGGTCTTCCTCGCTCCAATCGCTGCCACTCACCCGCGCAGGCTGCTGGAGACCCAATGTGATTAAATGCCCAAGAGTAGAGCTCATACCACTTCCTCCTGAGCAGGGAGGATCTGGGCAATACGGGCCAGCCCTTTAAGGGTCAGCACCACCTGAGGGCGGCTTACCAAATGCCCCTCTGGGTGCGTCTGCTCAAAATGCTTGTAAGAGAGATAGCCAGCCCGTTCCTTGTCCGCATAACCAATCCATCGGCTCTTGTTTCCGGCCCGATAGATCCAGCGCATCTCGTGAAGACGAGCCATAAACCGACGCGGCGGCCACCCACATTCCTTGGCCGCTTCTGTGAGGGTTAGCAGTCCGTCCATCCCGGCGATGCGATCATAGGCCAAGGCTTTCGGAGCCAGCGCCACCAGTTCGGCATCCTTTCGCTGGAGAGCTTCCTGAGCCGCCAGAACAGCACGCGCCATCAGCGTCTCAGACGTGTCTCCAGCAGAAGAAGCGACATACGCACCCGTGCGGCGGATTGACGGAATGACCTCACCTGTCACCCACTTCTTGAACCGCTTTGCAGCAGGCTTCCGGCTTGTAAGGACCAAAGACCAGAGACCGGATTCATTGATGAGGACAACGGACTGAGCCCGACCGTCAGCAAAGACACCGCCGTCCCGGATACCCTCGCCAATGTTTAGGGTATCCTTCTCGTCATCATCCAGACGCCGACCCGCTACAGACGGATTGCTATGACCGAGAAGTCCGCACACATCCGTCAGCACCCACCAGGCGACACCCTCACGGTTCAGCACCCGAACATTCTGACCTTCGAACTGGAAAGGCATTACCTGAGTCATACCGCGCCCTCCCGCCGGGCCGTAGGTAGAGCCACGATGTCACCTTCAGGCCCGACGATGGCAGTTCCAGAAATCAACCGCTCAGCTGCCTGATCCCGCTTTTCTGCCAGCGTGAGAACGTCCTGCCAGCCGAGAGCATCCAGCCAGTTCCTCGCCTCGACCGTGCGAACATCCCGGTCTAGTCCAATGCGGAACCACACCAGGGCAGCCTTCAGAGACTGGAACTGATCAGGCGCGTCTTCCCGCATGTCTGGATGGACCAAGGCAAGAAAGGCGTCGTCAGCCAGCAGAACCTTCCGCAGTTCTGACCACGCTGCCAGAAAGCCAATCACAGCATCCTGAGACGGCACAGGACGGAACTCATCACGGCCATGCAGACGCATGGTCTCGCTCATGTCACGACGCCAAGGGCTGTTCTGCACGTAATCGTCACAGCCACGGAAGAACGTCATAAGGCGCGTAAGCAGATCCGGCTTGCTGTCTTCCAGAGACGGCCAAAGCAGATCACCGGCCCGGCGCGATGCAGGCGCACTCCGTGAAACCGTATGAGAGGCTGTCAGCATGGTGCGGCCTCCCGCTGGGCTCGCACCGTTGATTCTGCCGTTGACCGCATTGAACGGCTGGAGATCCAGCGCTGGAGCTCAGCGACGCTGTAGCCAATACGTCGTTCGGTTAGCTTGACGAAGGCAGGCCCGTTTCCACTAAGACGCATCGCCTGAAGTGTTCGGTGGCCTAGTCCAGTCATTGCCGCAGCCTGCCTCTCAGACACGACCAGCGGCGCAGGGGATGACCCCTTGTCCTTAATAGAAAGCATGAATTTTTACCTTCCTTGCGTCACGGACAGCGGCGTCACGCCATGTCCGAATGATGCGAGGATGTGCAGGAACGCCTTGGAAAATCGGCCAGTTAGGTCAGAAAGGAATTACTAACCATTCCAATTACTGGCGGATTTCCGGGCCTTTTCCTTTTCTGCCTTTAGCTTTTCGATGTCTTTTTTTGCCGCCAGCTTTGCGCTTTCTTCTTTGACCACACTTCGAACTTTGGCCTCACTGAGGGTCAACTTTTTTGCTTCGAGCTGACCTAAAACGTATCGCTCGCAGTCTGCCTGCTCTCCACGCTTTTCAAAAAGCTCACCTTCCTCTTCAAGCCAGGCACGCGCAGCGCTTCGAGCAAACGTGGTCTCGGCTTTCTCAGGTCGACCAGGACCACCCGGCTTTTTCATACTGGAGACCGCAGGTTCAGGAGTAACAGCCTCTACCGCCTGTAATATCTGGATGAAATCCACCGGGACACGGACTGAAGACCCCAGTTGTATCCAGCACGCCCGGAATACGTCTTCAAAGAAAGGCGGTTCTGTCCGCGGCGGATAATGGCAGAGGGTAGATTGCCTCCAGAACCCACTAGGGGGCTCTGAGTAATCACCTTGGAGTGGCTTATAAAATCTTACTCTTCCCTCACCAGAACAGAGAAAAGATACAATCTCTCTTTGTAGCAAAGAGAAGGCTGTCTTCATGTCTTGAAGTTCAGGCGAGATCAGCAGCTTCTGCACATTAGGTACCAAAGACGTAGAGCCTTGAGTGCGAGCCCAATATCTTAGTTGCGCCTGCTTAGATGCTTTCTCCAAACTGGCATATCCACCCGCTGCTTTACAGGCATCCCAAGCGACAAGACACTGATCCCAGACCTGCGCAGACACGATGTCATGCAAGGCATCAGCCAGCCCTACCCATGTACTGGTAGTTTCACCCATAGCCGCCCCACGCCAGCCGTCCCCACACATGAATTTGAGCGGCGCGGCGGGCCAGACGTGGGGTTCCGGCGTTCGGCGGCCAGACCTAGCCGCGCCATCCGTCACCATGCACCCAGCGCCAAAAGGAAACAAGCCGTGAACATACCCAGCGTGGACCAGTCCAGACGAGGCTAAAGAATGCCCGGTCATGCCATCACCTCAGAGCCTTGCCAGAGTGTCTTGAAAAGCCCGTGCTCAGCTTCTGGCAGGCTCAGCGCCGCAGGGTCCAGAACGTCCGTCAGGTCCTGCCCACAGGCTGCCATAAGGACGGGCAATGCTGAGGACAGACACCGCATGATCCGTGTGACATACTCGGACCGATACAGGGGAGCACTTCCGCCCACCGGCTCCAGATCCACTGCCTGAAGCGTTTCCAGTGCCGCGAACACCTGAACCACAGCATCCGCTAGGGAGGAAGACGGCAGAAGCGGCATCAGATCATGCAACAGCAGTTCGACACTTTCGGCCGCCTGCGCATCAAGGGCAGACCAGCGCCGTTTCCGTATCTCTTGCCCGTCTTCCAGAGTTTCAAGGTAATCAGTCCTCTGATCCTTAAGCCTCTGAGCCCGGCGCATACGAACAGCAGCCTCATAGGGTGACACCGGCCCCACAGGAGCGGAAACAACTGGCTCCGCCGGGCGAACCTGCATGACCTGTGCCTGATCCCGTATAATGGCCGCAGCGACCTGCCCAAACCAGTCTGGAGCCTCACGGATCATCTGCTCATAATCAAGCACCGGCCGTCCTAATGCCTTTAGAGCTTCCATCTGGGCTTTCTGGCCTTCCGGCGTTGTCGCACGCTGCACCAGAAGATCATCCAGCAGCTCACGTGCCCGATCAGAAACAGCCTGAGCCTCAGGACTGGCTGGAACCGTTTCCATAAGCACATCCTTGGCCCGCACAGTCTGCACGAACTCACCGCACAGACGGATCAGAACGGCATCAGGCGACACATCAGCCGCACTCTCTCCACCCGCATTAACCTTGAACGTCTGCATCACAGGAGCCCTCCCTGCATGTCTTCCAGCAGGGAGCGCATCAGGGCCTCCCGCATGTTACGCGGGACCACCGCATCCCCAAGCACAAGCCGCGTGGCTCTGCTCTTGGCCTTAAGACCGTCCAGACTGCCTGCCTTCGTCTCACAGACCGCAGCAATCAACGTCTGACGCCGGGCCAGCAGTCCCCCCAGGCGAGACGCCGGAAGACTGTGTGCCTGGTCAAGCTGACGTTGCCGCTCTCTTTCCGTGGCAGCCAGATCCGCGCAGAGACCAACCAGGTGTGAATCCACAGGAGGCGGACAGAATGAAAGAGAGTCCGCCGTAATGGCGTCTGTCCCTGTCATGGCTGCCAGCCCGGCGAGACGGCCCAGACCCGCTACAATCGCCATTCTGGCCTTGGACTGATCGTTCATCATGAACGCCCCCCTTTCCGCTTTCGCAGACGCCAATAGGAGGGAGGAATGGGTATGGTGATGACCAGCCTGCGCCGGGCCGTGCAGGTTTTCTGGCTGAATGAGTGTCACGACAGACAGCAGGAACAGACCCGCACCCAGAACAGCAGGCGCGGCCTCAGAAACAAGGTGCGCAGAAGCAATCACTGCCCGGCGCAAGCCGGACGTGGTAAAGGCATGAATAGCCATTGCCGAGGTCCCTCTCGGTATGTGGTTAGGCTGGGCGCGGCGTTGGTAGCGCCTCATCCAGCCGCAAATCAGTTTGTTCCTTGCAGAACGATACGGAGAGTGTCACTCTCCCGCATCAGAAGCAAGCGGAAATGATATTGTGGATACCATTTCACCGGCACAGGTAAGAGCAGCAAGAGGATTGCTGGACTGGAGCCGAGATGAATTAGTTAATGAGAGCGGCGTTCCTAAAAGCACTCTTGTCCGTTTTGAGGACGGTGCGACTGCCCCACGATCCACGACGATCACAGCTATCCGAAGAGCCCTGGAAGCCGCAGGCGTAGAGTTCCTCCCCAAAAACGGAGGCGGCCCCGGCGTGCGCCTGAAAAAGGAGACGTCCCTATGAGCAACGGCGAGATCATTCTCTACAACACCGAAGACGGCACGACCTCAATCCAACTCAAAGCCATAAACGGAACAGTCTGGCTCAGCCAGAAGGAGTTAGCTGAGTTATTCGCCCGCGACGTCACCACAATCAATCAGCATATCCGGGCGATATACGAAGAGGGCGAATGCGTACGTGAGGCAACTATTGGGAAATTCCCAATAGTTCAAATGGAAGGGAATCGTGAGGTTTCTCGCGAAATCGAGGTGTATAATCTCGATATCATTCTCGCCGTTGGTATGCGCGTCCGCTCGCAACGTGGAACCCAGTTCCGCCGCTGGGCCAACAGCGTCCTCTCAGAGTATCTCGTCAAAGGCTTTGCCATGGACGATGAGCGCCTGAAGGACCCCAAACATGACTATTTCGATGAGCTACTCCAGCGCATCCGGGATATCAGGGCATCAGAAGCGCGTTTCTATCACAAGGTTCGCGACATTCTGAGCCTGAGCCCCGATTATGACGCAGACAGCCCAGTATCTCGAAATTTCTACGCCACTATCCAGAACAAGATGCTCTACGCAATAACCAGCCATACAGCGGCTGAACTGATCATTGAACGATCTGACCCAAATGCACCGAACATGGGTCTGACATCATGGTCCAGTAGGCGAGTATGCAAGGCAGATGTAACCACTGCCAAAAACTACTTGGGCAATCAGGAAATCCAAGAACTCAACCAGATCGTCACGATGTTTCTTGAGACGGCAGAATTTCGAGCCAAGCGACGTAGCACGATTGCCCTTCAGGAGTGGACGGGCATCCTTGATAACTTTCTGAGCGGTAACGAGCTTCCAGTTCTTCGTGGAGTAGGACGGCGCTCCAAAAAGCAGGCCGATGACATTGCCCACCAACGATACGAAGCCTTTGATTCAAGCCGCAAACTTGCAGACCGCCAAAAGATGGAAAGCGAGCCGGACATAGACGTGAGCGTCGCTCTGGAAGACATCGAGAAAACTGTGCGGCTTACTCGCAAGAGAAGGCAGGACTGAGCGCACTGCATCAGAACCCAGAACATTGAGCAAAACAGTCATTGAGAACGTCAGGAGAAACAATGCGCGGCCTTAACACCAGAACACTTCTCTTGGCTCTCACGCTGTTTGCTCCCATCACAGCCTTCGCAGATGGGGTATTTCATCCCGCCGGGCAGTCCTATGCCTGCGTAAACCCACGAGCCACACGCGCCCTCGCCAATCATGCAGATCCGCGCCAAAACGATCCAGGCTGGGTCCACTTCGTCATTACCGATGGCCGATGCTTCCAGGTTGAGCCCAGCGAGAAATGGGAACAGATCAGCCAGCAAAACGGACTGCTTCTCTTACGCCGCGATCCGCCACGCGCAGGGATGCCCCCACTGTTCTTCCTTCCAGAACAGGTATCCGCTGGCCTACCCATACCTCCCCAGTCTTCCGCAGAAGCCCCAGCAGACGGGCCAGTGCAGCTAGCCCCCGCAAGCCCAGACCAAGAAGCCTCACAGCCTTCTAGCGAGACCACGGATATTCTGCCTAAAGGCTGGCAGAAACCCCGCCACGACACAGAGGCCACAACCAACGAGGCACCAGAAGACAATACGCCAAGTGAGCCTGTGCCGTCTGTCACATCTAGTCCTGTTCCCAGTTCTGCAAAAACCCAAGATACAGGATCGGGCGGACTACTGATATTCGTTCTGATAGCAGCAGGCCTGATCGGATATTTTGTACTTCGGGCACGCCGCCGGGCCGCACGTAAACGCCGGGCTTGGGAAATCATCGATAAGGAAATTCGCGACCAAGGCACAGCTTTGCAGGTTCGCCGCCTTCAACTGGTGACAACAGACGCCTATGGCACAATTCATCTGACCAAATGGGCCAAGGAGATCGGCTATTTCTGCAACACCCGCGTTTCGCCTCTTCTGCAGGTAGAAGGCTTGGCCGATCAATGGCAGGGGCTAGCAGACCAAGCACAGGCACGCATTGAAGAAATCGCCCAACGTATGCCGCCCGGCGCTGTTCTCAATCAAAAGCCACTGAGCGATCCACGCGTATTCGACCCTCAGATGGACCCCTTCGACTATGAGCGGCATTGTGCCCTGCTTCTGGAACAAGCCGGATGGAACGCCCGCGTCACACAGGCCAGCGGCGACCAGGGAGCGGACATCATTGCTACCAAAGGCGGCCGGAAGATCGTGGTTCAGTGCAAACTCTATAGCCAGCCGGTCGGCAACAAAGCCGTGCAGGAGATCTACACCGCCAAACAGCACCAGCAGGCAGATGAGGCTATCGTTGCCTCAAACGCCGGTTACACAATCCCGGCCCGACAGCTCGCAGCCACAACAGGCGTGCATCTACTGCATCATCAAGAACTGGCTTCGTTCTGTGAGCGGCTGGCAGCTTAGTCACCATATCAGTTTTGAATGTATAATTTTGGATTTTCGAAATTAATCCACGCATCCATGTCAACATAAAATAGCCGCAAAGTTTGGTTGCGAAAATTCTCAGGTGGAGTAGATAATCCCGAGTAATGCCTACTCCAACTTATCACCTCTTTGTAGATGATAGCGGATCTCGCTTCATCGATCGTCCATCCACCCCTCGAAATGATGGGATGGACTATTTTGCAATGGGGGGAATCCTCATAAAGGCTGAAGAGGCACGTCAAACTACCGTCGATTTAGATAAAATCTGCGAAAAATATAGTATAAATTATCCGCTGCATTCCACAAAAATTCGTTCCAAAAAGAATGAATGGTCTTGGCTGGGAGACCAAAAACAAAAGAATAAAGCTAATTCCTTCATGGAAGACCTTAGTAATTTTTTGTGCAATATTCCAGGACATGCAACAGCTTGTGTAGTCCATAGGCCGGGATACCTAGAAAGATATTCTCATTACCCAGCCCTAGAAAGATGGAATCTGTGTAAGAGCGTTTATTCTATTCTCATAGAACGAGCTGCCAAAATAGCTTTGAGAGATGGAAGAAAGTTAGCCGTTTACATAGAAAAAACTGGCAAGCGTGAAGACGCTGATATTTGCAGATATCATACAGAAATGATAGAAAAAGGAATAAATTTCAATCCAGTTACTTCTTCGAAATATAATCCTCTTGGTTCTCGAGATTTTTCTTCATCCCTTTTAAAAAATCCAAATTTTTTCAACAAATCTCATCGAATGGGACAAGTTGCTGATCTCTTATTGTATCCCTTGGTAAAAGGTAGATATGATAAGAGTTACCTTCCTTATATTAATCTCCACAATTCATGTAAAATTATTGACAATACACTAAAGGAAACCGAGGAGCACCTTGGTGTGAAATACTACTGCTTTGACGGAGTTTAAACAGACAAAAGGCCCGAGAGTATAAACTCCCGAGCCTCCTATCCCGCTGTCATACGACAGCGCCCGGCCTCAGTTGGCCCTATGGGTCGCCTTATAACGACTTACTTGTAACTTTTGAAGCCTCAAAAAGTTTAAATTTATATTTTATCTTATATGACCGAAAATCGTCGAAGATTATCAACTGCTTAATGTCAAAATGTCATAGCTTCACATTTATACTACTTACTGATTACAAGCACGTAAGTCGTCCAACTATCCATGGCAATCTCCCGTTCCTTCAGAAATTCATGCCGCTGATAGACAGCCGCTACCCCCTTGATCGTCCCCTGAACATGGTTCAGCACCCGATCAGCCACATGAGGCCCAACCCCTAGGCGGGCCATAACCGTCACGCCTGTTCGTCGCAGATCATGCAATCGCCAGCCCGGTGCGGGCATGGCGCAGACTTCTTTTCCCGGCGATTTTTCAGCTCTCTCAACTTCAATCAGTCTCTCCAGCCGTTCCTTGGCCCCTGAGAAGTCGGAGATCGGCGTCCTGCCTGTATTCGTGAAGACATAAGGAGAGATGGCCCCTGTCTTCGGATCTGTCTGCCTATGCAGCGCAGCCAGGACATGCCGTGCAGGTTCCGACAAATGAACGATATGCGCTCTGCTGTTCTTTGTTCGCTCCGCAGGAATGGTCCAGGTTGTCAGATCAGGTGAGATTTCCTCCCAGCGCATTTCTGCAACCTCTGCCCGCCGCTGCAGGGTGAGCAACAACAACCGGAAGAACGGCCCGAAGGGATAGGCCATCTGTCCAGCCGCCCGCCATATCTCCCCGATTTCCTCATCGGTCAGAACGCGATCCCTTGAGACTTCACGCCCTTCAACAATCAGTCGGGCGAAAGGGTTATCCTCGACCAGCTGACGCTTCACCGCCCAGGCATACATGGCGCGGGCATAGGCTTGCAGGCGCCGGGCCGTGGTGGGGTGCCGTTCTGCAATCTCATCGAGCCGGGCCTGTAACTCAGAAACTGTCAGGGATTGCGCGGGGCGATTCAGGAACTGCTGGAAGTTATACCGGATGCGTTGCGGACCCTCCCGCCTATAGGTCTCGCTATGCTCCCTGAGGGCCATGGCAGCCCAGCGATCAATCAGCACATCCAACGTCAGGGCATCTATCGCCGCTTGTGCGGCCCGTTCCTGTAGGGAGGCTTGATAGGAGACTACTTCCGCCAGGCGTTCACCCACGGGATCTCCGCCAGCAAGAACGCGCCCACGAGCTTCCTCAGCCATCTTCCGGGCTTGGGCAATGGTCAGCGCCCCATACTCTCCCAACTTGAGGCGACGGACCTTTCCTGCGTAGCGATACTGAAAGAGGAACAGCTTGGCTCCCGTGTCAGTGACACGAACAAGGAAACCTTTGGTCTCTGTATCCGCAAACAAAGCGTCCCGTTTGCCCGGCGGGCAGGTGAGAGCGTCTATTTCCCGCTTCGAAAACCTCATGCCCAGCCCTCAATAACACCTTTAACACCTACGAAATCGAAAGGTGTTAGTGAGAAAACCGGATAAAAACACAGTAAAATCAATATATTATATATGTGAGTAACACCTATAACACCTATAACACCTATAACACCGTAATTGTGTAGCTCCCTGAATTTCATTTTGCCCCATTTCCCCTCTCTGAACCCGCTGACGAGTTTTTCCGGACTCAATCCGGACTCATTTGAAATAGCAATAGGGGCGTTTCGGTGCGTCTCTTTGCACAAACCGTCTCAGACGCCCTTTTATAAGGCGTTGTTATTGCGCGGTTTTGCGTTTTATTGCGTCTTAACTGTATTTCGCCGGGCGTAACTCTTAATCAGCGGGTCCAAGGTTCGAGCCCTTGTGTGCCCACCAAGCTCCGTTTCCGGTCTTACCCTTCAAAAATATAAATTTTTAAATTCGGTTGCTTTCGCTTTTAAAAAGCATTCGCTCGAGCATTTTCACAAAAATTAAAAACAATAGCCCCTAGAAGAGCTTTCTTTAGTGCTAATGAAATCTTCCTATCGCCATTTTTGACGACAAAAAGATCTCATGGAAAAAGCTTTAAAGAATTTTTGCCCGGCGCTGTTCGCAGTTCTGACATACAAGCTTCTGCAAGAGTACCATCACGCATCCTATATTCTGGCTGCACTCGGCGGTTGCCTGATGCACTGGATTGTTGATGTGACAAGTGCTCGCTTAAAGAAAAAGAATACCTGACCACAAGACCTCTTCAGGGGCATCCCCGGTTTATCCCCGAAAATCTGGCAGTTCATTAACAGCCACAACACGCCACAGCCCATTGATACGCTCGATAATCGAAATCGATAGATTTTGAATAGTGAAGCGCAGAGCAATATCAGGGTGAATGGCCAGAGCATGTGAAAGTGCCGCCCGGATCGCGCCACCGTGGCTCACAACAACCATATCCTGACAAGCATTTGCGTTGGCAAGATCTTCCAGCCCATGGGAGACGCGCGCACAAACATCCAGCATGCTCTCTCCGCCCGGCGGAAGCTCACTGGCTGACAAAGACCAAAATGGATTGGGCGGCAGCCTCAGCAGAGAGAGAAACTGATCGTGCGGCGTTCCGTGCCACTCTCCGATAGATTGCTCAATAAATCTTGGGTCAACCGTGACGTCAGCGTGTGTAAATGCTCCTGCGCAGCGTATCTGCGCGGCAGTATCGCGTGCCCTTTGCAGGGGTGAGGTATACCAGACAGCATCGGACGGCAGACGTCGGGCCAAAGCAGCGTATCCACCCTGCTGGCTTGCCATCGCATCCCTGCAAAGCGGAACGTCCATCGCGCCATACATGGTCTTTCGCGCGCTCGCCTCTACAACGGCATGTCTGATCAGCCAGAAGCGGGTAATACCGCGCGGCAGTTCAGGCGTATCAAGAAAGTGTCCATGAGGGACGGCTTGGTCTGTCTGTGTCATGAGAGAGGCGCGTAACGGGGAACAGGGTTGGCGTCCAGAAGAACGTCCCAGTTTTCCAAAATGAGCTCAAGTTTGGCAAGCACCCGCTTCGCGTCTGCGCATTCCCGCTGCAAGCGCTGCTTTTCGTCCAGGCCTTCGTGCGATGGCTCTCCTGAGACCAGACGCGCGCCGCCGCACAGTCTTAAAGCCCCGGCATGGCCAGCTACCAAGGGATGTGGAACCGGAACGGGCTGGCCAAGAACACAAAGAAGTGCTGGCTCCCCCTCCCCTATCCATGGTGAAAGATCTGCATTGAGCCACCGGTGCAACTTACGCGCATCTTCCAGTCCGAGAGGCGCATCCGGATTTTTGGGGTCTTCCACCAGAAATGACAGAATGGTCGGCACAGCGTCCCACCGACCGTCATCAATAGGCTTCCCGACGGGCAGTAACGTGCAGGTAGGACTGGCCTCTACCAGCTTAACAGCCTCGGTCATGAAATCATTGAGTCTCTGGCGGATCAGGGAATCAGGAAGCGAAAAGAGCGCATCCATTTCAGCGAGAGCGGCATGCCAGCGTAGGGCCAGACCAATATTATGACCATTATTCAACGCGTGCCTGTCAGCCTGCTCAGGCCACTCGTCTCGATTTCCATAAGACTTCAAGCCTTTTGGAAGCGAAAACGCTGGCATCTTTTCCAGGATCACATCTGGCACCAGAAGTGCCCCACAGAACGGCGGTCCCGTAAAGAATTTGGACCCTGTGATCATAACCATCAGACCATCGCGGACCCATTCCGAAACACGCGACGGGCTGAGGCGAGCCTGACAGGCATCTACTACTACACTCAGATGCTCTCCCAACTCAGCCTGCAACTCTGCAACCGTTTCCATATCAGGCGCAGCAAGACCCGTTTTTGACTGATCCAGACGATGAAGCAGGACATGTCGGCCAGCTTTCACTTCTCGTCTGGCCAGTTCCCTACATTCGGCATTGATGTCTTCAAGCGGACGCGAAGTTCCATCCTCATTCCGGATGGTAACCCCGAACAGTTGTGTGTCTTCAGGGAATCCCTCAATCAGTTCTCCCTTCCCGACTGTCGTGGAGCATGCGCTGTCACCCGCGAAATGACGGCCACGCGCAGCAAGGGGCACGCCGCTTCCTGTCTCGTCGGGCGCCAGCAGAATGGAACTAACTGGTCGGTCTGTTCCAGCAGCGACAAGGGCAAGAACAGCAAGTTCGCAGTCCGTGCCAGACGCAGACAGAAGAACGGCATCTTCAGGCAATCCGTAGTGGCGCCCAATACCTGCGCGCGCGCTTCTGACGATCCCTTCCTGCACAAGATCAGGGTCCTGCTTGGACAGAAGCGCATTCATCATCATGCAACGCGCGAATTCTGCTCCCCCGAACCCCCGCTCTGACAAAGATGAAGCTGTGGAAGAACCGAACGTCACAGCCCAGGGGCGTGGACGATGAGAGCAGGAATACTTGTTCAGGCCAGTTTCGGGATCAACGGCCAGACGGGAATCCCCGCCACTACTCATCAATGTCTCTGCCGGCGCCATAACGTGCCACAGACGCACCAGAACGGGTCTGAGGCGCTTTGCGTCATCTTCGGTGAACTCAGGCGTATCCGACAGGTGTTTCTTCAGAGTTCCCCAAAGGGACAGAAGCGTTGTGCTGTTCGGAACGTCTCCCGCACAGAGAGCCAGCTCCTGCGGAAGGGGATTGACCGCGTTCGTATCAAGCGCATGAAAGAGAGCGGCAACACGAGCGGCTGCAAAACTCGCAAGCCGGGCGTCAGCTCCATTGTGAAGAAGCCGGAAAAGCTCAACGGCCTGTCGAAGGAATGTCGGAGCCAGACCCGGCATTCGCAAACAGGGTTCACCCAGCTTCAAACATGCGCGGCCTGTAACCGAATGAGGTTCAGACAGAAGATTCTCACCGAGTTGAAAAGACTGCTCCAGCGAAATATCAAGCTCGGGCATCAGCCCTGCAGCAACGACCCTCAGATCCGGACGCTCCAAAACGTCTACAAGCGATCGGGTCAGTATATCAGCCAGCATGCCTCTAATCTCCTGCCTAACAGGAATGTCTGGGTAGCTCATTAAGGAACTCGGGGCGAGGCCTTAATGGTTACGGGAATTGGTTTCATTAATATTACCATGATCAAAGTTTGCGCCTCTTGTACAACACTGTAAGATACTTCTTCGTGACGGGGCTGGAGCTCCTACCGTGATGTTAAGAGGTTGAAATGCGGATATTGTTGACAGGCGGTTGCGGCTTCATAGGTTCAGCCGTGGTGCGTCATATTATCAGAAACACCGAACACAGCGTGCTGAATGTAGACTGCATGACGTATGCAGCTTCTGAAGATACCGTAGCCGAAGTCGCTTCTGATCCGCGTTATTCCCACGCACGGGCGAATATCGTAAACGGCGTTGAGATGCAGCGCCTCTTTGAGGAATATCGCCCTGATGCCGTCATGCATCTGGCTGCTGAAAGCCACGTAGACCGTTCGATTGATGGTCCTGGCGTTTTCATTCAGACAAATATTGTTGGCACTTATTCTCTTCTTGAAGCTGCCCGGAAATACTGGAGCAGCCTTGGGAATGATGAGAAAGCGGCTTTCCGTTTCCACCATATTTCAACGGATGAAGTGTTTGGCCACCTTGAGCCAAACGATCCGCCATTTACTGAAACAACCCCTTACGACCCTCGCAGCCCTTACTCCGCTTCAAAAGCCTCTTCCGATCATCTGGTTCGTGCCTGGTATCACACCTATGGCCTGCCAACTTTCGTCACCAACACAACCAACAACTATGGCATCTGGCACTTCCCGGAAAAGCTCATTCCGCTCGTGACCATCAACGCCATTGAAGGTCGCGAATTGCCGGTTTACGGCAAAGGTGAAAACATCCGCGACTGGCTGTTTGTTGAAGACCACGCTGAAGCCCTTGTCCGCGCTGTCGAAATCGGCGAGCCGGGAGAGACTTACGCTATTGGTGCCCGTCAGCCCCGGACGAACCTGGAAGTCGTCAAGAAAATCTGCGCTGTTCTGGACGAACTTCTTCCTGACCCGGAAGGCCCGCGTGAACGTCTGATCCGCTATGTGACAGATCGTCCCGGCCATGACTTCCGTTATGAGATTGATCCGTCCCACGCCGAGAAAGAGCTGGACTGGAAAGCCAAGAACGACTTCGAAACCGGCATCCGCAAAACGGTTCAGTGGTATCTCGACAACCGTGACTGGTGGGAAGGAATCCGCTCCAAGCGTTACACGGGACAGCGACTGGGAACACGCTCATGAGCACGATCGAGACGAAGCCCATGAAGGGCATTATTCTGGCTGGTGGTTCAGGCACACGCCTGTATCCCATGACGCTTGCTTCCTCAAAGCAGCTCCTGCCGGTCTATGACAAGCCGATGATCTATTATCCTCTTTCCACGCTGATGCTGGCGGGAATCCGGGATATCATGATCATCACGACCCCGCATGACATGCCACAGTTTCAGCGCCTTCTGGGCGATGGTTCACAGTTCGGCGTCAACTTTGAATACCGCATCCAGCCTTCCCCGGACGGTCTGGCCCAGGCATTTCTGATCGCGGAAGACTGGATCCAAGGGGCGCCTTGCGCACTCGCCCTTGGCGACAACCTGATCTTCTCCGAACATCTCGGCGTTCTACTCCGTGCGGCATCGAACCGTCCGGAAGGAGCAACCGTCTTCGCCTATCAGGTCCGCGATCCAGAACGTTATGGCGTGGTGTCATTTGATGAAAGCGGTCGGGCCCTGAAGGTTGAGGAAAAGCCGTCCGAGCCAGAGTCTCACTGGGCCATCACAGGTCTGTATTTCTATGATCACCGCGTTGTGGATTTTGCCAAAAAGGTAAAGCCAAGCCCTCGTGGGGAACTGGAAATCACTGACCTTAACCGGATGTATCTTGAAGAGGGAACGTTGCAGGTCGATCGCCTTGGGCGCGGCTGTGCCTGGCTTGACGCCGGCATGCCGGACAGCCTGATGCAGGCTGGAACCTTCGTTCAGACCATTCAGTCCCGTCAGGGTATGCTGGTTGGCTCACCTGCTGAAGTCGCGTTTCGCAACAAGTTCATCAACGCTGACCAGCTTCGTGCCCATGCGAAGAAAATGGGCAAGACAGAGCTTGGGCGCCTTCTGCTTGAACTCGCGGACCACGCTTCCTGAAATAAAAACCCCAAACGCTGTCTGAGTTTTCAGACAGCGTTTTTTCGGAGGCAATCTCTATTTGGCCTCCGGTTCTCAAACGTCATTTATAAAAAAGGATTTTGTTATGAAGGTTGAACGTCTCGCCATTCCCGACGTCATTCTTGTTACGCCGCCACGTTTTAGTGACAACCGGGGTTTCTTTTCAGAAACTTACAATTTCGATCGTATGACGGAAGCGGGCATCAACCTTCCTTTTGTTCAGGACAATCAGAGCCTATCCTGCGAAAAGGGCGTTGTGCGCGGGCTTCACTGCCAGCTTGCCCCCTATGAGCAGGGAAAATTGGTTCGTGTGACGCGCGGTGCAATCTGGGATGTTGCTGTAGATGCACGCACGGGTTCCCCGACCTATGGTCAGTGGGTGGCTGCAGAGCTGTCTGCTGAAAACTGGTCTCAGCTCTGGGTTCCGCCGGGCTTTCTGCATGGTTTCGTGACTCTCGAAGAGAACACGGAAGTTCAGTACAAATGCACATCGCTTTACAGCAAGGTTTCCGAGCGCGCCGTCATCTGGAACTGCCCGGACCTGAACATCGATTGGCCCATCGCCGAAGAAGAGGCTATCCTTTCTGACAAGGATAAGGTCGCTCCGCACTTCTCCGCAGCCAAGGGCTGGTTCTCTTACGAAAAGTGAGTCGCATTATGTCCAGCACAGGTCCTATCCTCGTCACGGGCGGCAATGGCCAGCTTGCGACGTCTCTTGCGAACATCGGGGGTGATCAGATCATCCGTGTTGGGCGCCCTGAATTCGACTTTGACAAGCCGGAAACCATTTCCGCAGCTATCGAAAAATACCGCCCTGAAGCTGTCGTAAATGCAGCTGCCTGGACGGCCGTTGATCTGGCAGAAACGGAAACAGCTGGAGCTGAACGCGCCAACTGCTCAGGCCCAAAGGCGCTCGCGGAAGCCTGCGCAAAGGCTGGCATTCCGTTCATCCACGTTTCAACGGACTATGTTTTCTCCGGTGACAAGGGATCTCCTTACACGGAAGAGGATCCTACCAGCCCTGAAACAGTCTATGGCAGCACAAAAGCTGACGGCGAACAGGCTGTTCTGGCGGCAAACCCAAAGAGCATCATCCTTCGGACCTCTTGGGTTTACTCCGCGCACGGCAAAAATTTCGTCAAGACCATGATCAATGCTGGGGCCAAAAATCCGGCGCTCAAGGTTGTTGGCGACCAAAGCGGCAACCCCACCAGTTCTGACGATCTGGCTGACGCTATTCTCGCTATTCTGGCCCTCATCGAGAAAGATGGCTGGAAGCCGGAATTTGCTGGCATCTATCATGCCAGCGGTACAGGCGAGACGACATGGCACGGTCTGGCTGTCGCTGCACTGGAAGAAGCAGAAAAGCATGGTCAATCCATGCCAACAGTCAGTGCAATCCGGACTGAAGACTGGCCGACCCCGGCCAAGCGTCCGCAGGATTCAAGACTGGATTGTTCAAAACTTCATCGTGTGTTTGGCGTTCGGTTGCCTGAATGGCGTGAAAGCGTCGCACGGACAGTCCACCGGCTTTTCGCTGCGATCTGAAAAAATGGGTCATCCAGCAATTACGCAGGATGACCCTCCTGCCCAGCTTCCCTGACCCGTCTTAACCAAGGATATTATGTCTTCTCCCCACTCCGGCATTCGCCGCTGGAACCCACAGATGATACGGGGAGGAGCAAGCCAGACCGCCGACAGGACAGACCGTGTCGCCATTCTACTGTCCTTGCATAACGGCGAAACCTATCTCAACGCACAGCTCGACAGCATTCTCGCGCAGACCCACACGGACTGGGTCCTTTACTGGCGTGATGACGGGTCAACTGATGCATCCCGTGTGATTATGCTCTCATTTGAAGAGCATCGCGGACACGGGCGTTGCGTCGAAATTACATCCGTCATGGGCAATATGGGCGTGACGGGGTCTTATCTGCATCTTCTGGATTCCATTCCTCCAACGCCGTTCGTAGCGTTCGCGGACCAGGATGATGTCTGGCAGCCTCAAAAGCTGGAATGGGCGCTGGAATGGCTCCAGAAACAGCCGCTAAATGAGCCAGCGTTATACTGTGCCCGTCAGTATCTGACAGATTCTTCGCTCAACGTGTTCAGTAAGTCGGCGTCCCTCAGCAGAGCCCCTGACTTTGCATCCGCTCTGACGCAAAACATCGCAACCGGGCATACGGTTGTTATCAACGCGGCGACATATGAGCTTTTATATGAGCGACTGCCTCCACCCTTCATCCTGCATGACTGGTGGGCTTATCTCGTTACGATGGCCTCTGGCGGTAAAGTCTTTTTTGATGAGCGGTGTGTCAGCTACTATCGCCAGCACGCGCGCAACACCGTCGGAGCCAAACGCTCGCTTCTCAGCCGCGGCTTAAGTGCTCTCAGACGTGGACCCGGCGTCTTCATGACGATCTTTGAGTCCAATGTTCAGCACCTGTTCCAGGAACCGGATATCCTGACAGAAGACGCAAAGACCCTTCTGTCAGAACTGGCCGGAGCCCGAACGTTAAGAGCCAGAATCAAAATCCTCTGGAAGCGAAGAGAGCTTCAACGCCAGACACGTTGTGAGACCGCTATCTTCCGTCTCTGGTTTCTTCTCGCGATCCGACAGCCTTCTCAAGGCTGAATATGTAGCTCACGCCGCATGACGTCCATGAAGGCCCCGTCATGCTCAAGACTGAATGGGCGCGCAGACGCATAATCATAAGCAATACTGGCTGCCTTGATGCGTAGCTCTTCAGGTTCTGAAGCATACCGCGGAACAATATGTGTATGAAGAGACGGTGCCAGATTGCACCATGTTTCGTAATTGATGCGGTTTGAGGCGGTAAGAGCCAGAAGAGCATCCCCGACGGCAGCAACATCCAGAAGATATTGAATCCGCTCCTCACCTTTCAAGTCATTCAGGGAAGGCACAACAGGATCGGCGAGGAGTTGGCAATATCCTGCAAGAGGCTGCGTTTCACCAATAACAAGCCAGCCTGATTTCATACGCCCAATGACAAACGGGTTGCTGCCACTTCGCGCGGCAACAACCCGTTTTGCAATAACATCCAACATGCATGTTTCCCTTCAAAAAGGGAAAGCTATCATGCAGCGGAACGTGCGTCCTCTTCATCCTCTTCCGGCACAATACGCTTGTTGTCGCGAGTGGGCCGGAAACGGTTTTCCACCAAGGCGTCTTCAATATCTTCGAGAGAAGCACCGGATGTTTCTGGGACGAAGAAAAAGACAAAGATAACCGAAGCCAGATTGACGAGGGCATAAAACCACATCGTCCATGTCAGACCAATGCCCTCTGCCATCGTAAGAGCCGTGCTGGTGACAAGCAGATCAGCCCCCCACAGGGTAGCAGCATGCAGGGAGGTCGCCTGTCCACGCATGGACAGCGGGAACATTTCAGCACCCAGCAGCCAGCCACAGACCTGAATGCCACCCGAGTTGAACATCATGAACAGCAGCAGGAACGCTACAATCAGATATGACCCTGCACTGCCTGCGGCAGGGTGCAGCATGAACATGATACCCAGGCCAACCAGCGAGAGTGCTGCCCCTGGCCCCATGATCAACATCAGACGACGCCGACCGATCCTGTCCACAAAGAGACAGCCCAGAATGGTCATGATGCAATAAACGATCGCAACACCAAGCGATGCCCAGAGCGCTGACGAAGCTCCGAAACCAGCATCATTCAGAAAGGTTGGGGCGTAGTAGATCATCATCTCCAGGCCACCGCACTGCGTAAAGAATGCTACACCCAGTGCTGCGACGAGAGCCGGTCGAACCCAGGGCTGGAAAAGACCATGCCACCCCCGGTTCTCCTGCTTGATGCCCTCTGCGTTCTCACGAATGGCCTCAACTTCTTTGCGAACTGCCCTTTTTGTAGTGCGGATACGGCTAAGGTGAAGGATGGCATTCTTCATGCCTTCATTCTCAGCAGACCAGCGCGGGCTCTTTGGCATGAAGAACATGGATACAAAGACAAGGAAAGCCGGTATCGCGGCAATCCCCACCATAGGGCGCCAGCCCCAGTTCGTGCGCTGTGTAAGACCGATGATATTGGCAATCAGAATACCGAGGCCGATCGCCACGTTGAACATCGTCACAAGGCTTCCCCGCCGTTCCTGGGGGGCCAGCTCCGAAATATACATCGGCACAACCTGTGTGGAACCACCGACGGCAAGTCCAAGCACAAACCGTGCAGCAATGAGGCTCCATACATCCGGCGAGAAAGCGCACGCTGTCGCGCCAAGGACAAAGACACCACTCACGAGACACGTTGTGGTGCGCCGTCCGAATTTTTCTGAGAGAGACCCGGCCACGAAGGCGCCGAATACTGCTCCAAGAAGAATAGCCGAAGCGACGCTTTCTTTCATTGTAGAGTTCAGATGAAAATCATCGCCAATCAGAGGCAATGTACCGGAGATGATGCCTGTGTCGTAGCCGTAGAGGCCACCGCAGATTGCAGCAACCATGGCTGCAAGCATCAGGATCAATTTCGCGTTCGGTGAGACCTCAACCTGTGAGAGGTCTATCTTTTCACGAGCAGGTCGAGATGTTTTTGTATCATTTGGCATAATGACATTAACATATCGCAATCTATTCAGTTTTTCCGCATTTTTCTATTTTTTTGAAAATTAAGTGAGCTTCCACTTATTGTGGCCACGAAAACCAGAATTCTATATGAATATCAGGACTGCTCCGGAGACCTTCTATGCTGACGCCCACACCCGATACCACCCGTGATGTGCCCTATATTTCTGGTAGAATCCTGATCATCATGCACATCTGTATCGTTGCTTTCATCGTATTCGTGCACTGGTTCGCCGGATCTCTTAATTAGTCCGCAGCCTCGTCCAGAGGTTCGCCAATCCATAAAAAATCCCTGCTCCCAACCCAATCCAGAATGGAATGGGGATATCCGTTATCCAGGACAGCATCAGACCGCCCCAGGACAGGACAAGCGCGAGCAATACGGAAACCAGTAGTCCCATCGCCGGGCATAGCCCTAGCCTCAATGCCGTAGCTGCCGGGCCAATCATGAGACTGAAGGCCAGCAATGCTCCGGAGACTTCGGCACATGCTGAACAGGCCAAAGCTGCTACAGCCATAAATCCAAGGGACGTCAGGCGCACAGGAACACCCCGTGCACGCGCCACTTCTGGCGTCAGGCTCGAAAACAGAAGCGGCCGTCCAAGAAAAACCAGCCCCAACAGACAGAGGGCCGTCACTCCAGCCAGAATGAACAGCGTCGGAGTGTCAATTCCGAGCACATCCCCAAATAGCAGTGTCGTCGCCATGCTGGAGGCTCCGTTGGCCTCATGCAGGAACCAGGTGCCCAGGCCAAGGCTGGCAGCAAGCACAAGGCCGATCGTACTGTCTCTCTGAGGGGGAATTTTACCGCGTCCCTCACCTTCGCTTCCTATGGCAAGTCCTGCCAGAAGGCTGAAAGCAATCATTCCAAAGAGAGGCGAAACGCCAAGCCAGACTGCCCCTGCGGCTCCACTGAAGCCAATGTGGGACAGTGCATGGGCTGCAAAAGCCTGTCGCCGCAGGCTCAGAAACCATCCCACAGTTCCTGCGAGAACAGAGACGAGCGTGCATCCCAGAAATGCATGCCGCATGAATTCAAATTCGAACATGCAACTCGCCATTTTCCAGAACCAGAACGCGCGTTACTTTTCCTTCCAGCGCAGCAGTTTCATGAGATGTCATAAGGATTGAAACGCCAAGGGTCTGGGTGAGTGATACCAGCAGGACAACAATCTGCTGCTGCGCGTCGTGATCCAGAGCGGCAAGGGGTTCGTCCAGAAGGAGCAGACCCGGTTGACCAGCAAGTGCCTGTGCCAGACAGACACGCTGTCGCTCTCCCCCTGACAGATGTCCCAGAGGCCGTTTTGAGAAAGAGAGTGCTCCAGTCAGGGCAAGAAGCCTCTCGGCCTCCCTTTTTCTTTGACCAAAACGAACAGGCACGCCCCAGCGCGCACCGTCCATGGCAGCCATCACATGACTGATCGCCGGAATCATGAGAGCCGCATCGCTCAAGCCCTGCGGCATATATCCAATGCGTTCACAGGCCATTCCGGGGGAGAGGCCGTCAATCAGGATCTGTCCTTTCTCAGGCCTTACAAGATCCAGGCAGGCCCGCAGAACAGTCGATTTTCCTGCACCATTTCGTCCTGACAGAAGCGTAATGCCTTCAAGAGGCACGGTCAGGGAAACCTGATTTAAAACACGTGTCTGGCCTGCACAGAGGGTAACATTCTCAAGAACAAGGTTATTGGGACTGGCCATCAAGTGCCTGCTGAACGGACTGAAGGATCGACGAGACCCAGTCTTGCCATTGCTGGCTGACAGGGAGCGTCTCTCCTATCATAACCAGCGGCAGACCGCTGCCCCTGGCCCGCTCTACCATACGGTCAATCTGTGGAGACCTGACGGCAGGATTGACGATCAGAAATCTGATCTGTCTGCTGTCGATTGCAGTTTCCAGTTGAGCCACATCGCGCGGAGACGGTTCGCTATGATGCATGACCGACAGGGCGAACCCGGGGTCAATGATCCTAAGTCCCATCGTCTGGATCAGATCAACTCCCACCGGTTCCATGACACCGATGATAGTCCCGTCGTGTTTCTGCCTGATGGCTGCTGTCTGGCCAGACAGAGCATCAACTTGTGTCAGAAAGCTCGTTAGGCGACTATGAATATCCGTCTGATCCAAGCCCCGCGCTATAAACGCGTCCGCCACGGCTGAGGCCACTTTACGCACGGCGTTCAGATCGAGGAACAGATGCGGATTATCCCCTGCGCGCCATCCCGCTTCTTCTGCTGCAATAATCCGTGTTGCTGATGAAGGAGAAAAATGGACTGCCCAGTCATCGTAGGTCGCGCCATTCAGAACGATGACGCTGGCATGAGCCATGTTCCGCGCCATGGATGGCGTTGGCGTCAATTCATGGGGATCGATGCCCGGAGTTGAAATTAAAGACTGTGTCTGAACAGCCGGTCCACCAATCTGCGCTGCAATATTACACCAGGCTGCCTCAACGCAGACCACAGGCAACGGAGCAGCATACGCAAAAGGCGCAGTCAGAAGCGAACCAGCCAGAAACAGGGTTCGGACACAGCGCATGAGTTTCCCCGGACGGATGGAAAGGAAAAACGTTATAAGATAACATTCTCCCTTTGGCTATCCTCGGGACGGCGGCCTTACGTAAAGTTCGGTTGCTGCGGCAAGAACCTTACGCTGATACGCCATATTCAATGGCACGGTTCGTGAATGGTAATCTCCAATGGCGCGCATGAGATTCCCGTGTTCATTATCCAGAGCGGTGCGAAGGATCATCGCAGCGGCAGCAACATTAAAACAAGGCTCAAGGGCCAGTCGCGTTGCAATCTGGGCAGGGCTCTGGTGCAGCATGGATGAAATAGGAAGGATCCACCGCGAATTGATCTGCATGAGACCAATATCCACTGATCCATCCTTATTCTGGCTAACCTTGCCCATCACTCCACCCTCAACCCGCTGAATGGCAGGAAGAACACGGGGAGGAATACGATAATGCAAAGCCGAAGCAAACATACAGGCTAGGAAACCAGCGGCCATGAAACCCTGTCATCTTTATTAAAGAAGCTCATAGTCTAGCATCCCCTGACCCTACCTGCCATCCTGACACAACAAGCCGAAAGAATAAGAGCAACAGGAATGAACACACAGGATACTTCCGCAACCCTGACCTTGGATGCTCTGTCCATACCCTATCAGCGTCGCATTTATGACTATGATCCATCCGCCGGGAAACTAGGTATCGCCGCCGCCAAAGCCCTGGGTCTTTCCCCGGATCATGTTCTCAAGACCCTGATGGTGCAGATTGACGGGCGCCCTGCCTGTGTTGTCCTGCCTGCTGATCGCGAGTTGGATTTCACACGGGTTGCAGCAGCATTTGGGGGGAGAAAAGCCAAAATGCTCTCTCGCCCGGAGGCAGAACAGCGGACAGGGTACAAGATTGGCGGTGTCAGCCCATTCGGCCAGCGCAGTATTGTACCAACAGCTTTTGATCAGAGTGCAATGGATGGCCCCCCTGTCGTCATCAATGGTGGAGACCGAGGCCTTCTTCTGGAACTTGGACCTCAAGATGCTCTCATAGCGACGAACGGTCTGGTCGCAGACCTCGTTCGCCCACTGCCCTGAATTTGGACATAGACCTGATCTTCATATTGAAAGGGCAAGGTCTGATCCAACGATAAGCGCGTCGTGTGTAAAGACACAAAAATCGTAGAGCAGAAGTTTCAGATTTTTTGGAAGAAACTGGTGGAGCCAATCGGGATCGAACCGACGACCTCCTGAATGCCATTCAGGCGCTCTCCCAACTGAGCTATGGCCCCACGTGTTTCATCTACAGCCCCTTTTGGGGTGGAGCCGGATGAGCGCGGTATATAAGGATGTTTTCATCGTGACAAGCCATAAAAACACTTTTTCAGGCTAGAATCACGTTCTCCTGACGCAGCTTCTCAAGAAGCGAAAGTCGTGGAAGCCCAAGGATAGCATCCTGATCGCCCGAAATTTTGGAAAAGAGCTGAATACCCAAGCCTTCCAGCCGATAAGCCCCTACGCAGGACAATATCCTATCTCCCTCTTCCTTTAGATAGAGCTCCAGAAATTCATCGGAAAAGGGGCGCATCGTCATTTGAGGAGTAGCGAGTGTCTCCCAGATTTTCTGTGTGCCCCGATACAAAACGACAGCCGTCTGAAGAGTATGCGTGCGGTTTCGAAGGCATTTAAGATGCGCCTTCGCCTCATTGAGATCCTGCGGCTTCGCAAAGGCTGTTCCGTCCAGATCGAGGATCTGGTCAGCCGCGATAATCAGACTGGTGTCCGGCGATACGTCGGCCGCAAGCCTCGCTTTGGCATCCGCGAGAGCCAAAGCCGTGTCTCCCAGAGATTTTCCTTCACTTTCACACTGCTGGCGCAAGGCCTCTTCATCCAGATCTACCGGTCGAACCTGAATGATCAGACCACTCTCTTCCAGAAGTACTCGCCGAGCACTCGAGCCACTTGCGAGGATTATGGAATTATTGAGCAAGGTCATAAGATGCGACTCCAAACTATCGACGGCGAGCACGAGTACCAGTACTGCGTATGACCCGGTGAAAAGATTGTGTCAGTACTGGGGTACATGGGGACAGTACTTGAAGTTTGCGGGAAGGTACCGAGTACCGTGGATTGTTGGGTACGCCCCCAAATTTTGGGGGTTGTACACAGGGGGTCTGTGAGCAAATCGGGATAGAATCCTACACCCCCTTGTCCACTGCGGGTTTTGCAGTTGTACACAGTGTGAGTAAGACGGGGTACATTTTTAGAGAGCCGGGTACCCCGGTATCCACAGGGATCATCCTATCCTCCAGGATTTCTTTCTTATTTCTTTCATGGTTAGTGAGCGGCATGAATTCGGAAAACGCACCCCTCTCCCCATCCTCGAAACCGCTCCTGAGAGCTCTCAAGGGTGAAGCTGTCTGGCCCCCGCCGGTCTGGCTCATGCGGCAGGCAGGGCGTTACCTTCCCGAATTTCGTGCCATGCGTGACAAGGCTGACTTCCTGACACGCTGCATGACTCCAGACATGGCTGAAGAACTCACCCTTCAGCCGATCCGCAGGTATGGAATGGACGGAGCAATCCTATTCTCGGACATTCTCATTCTGCCCTGGGCAATGGGTCAGTCCCTTGAATTCATTGATGGTCGGGGCCCGGTTCTTGGCGCCATCCGTTCTCAGGCAGATCTGGAAAAACTTGATCCCAAGCGTGTACAGGAGGCCACGGCACCTGTTCGGGAAACACTTTCGCGACTAAGTAAATCACTCCCAGATGTCACGACATTGCTCGGCTTTGCCGGCAGCCCATTTACGGTCGCCTGTTACATGGTTGAGGGCGGCGGATCGCGGGATTTCGCCAATACCCGCAAAATGATGCAAACTGATCCAGCGCTGTTTGATCGTCTGATTGAAACCCTGACGATCAACACGGCAGAGATGCTTTGCGGCCAGATTGAAGCGGGCGCTGAAGCTGTCATGCTCTTTGATTCCTGGGCTGGAATTCTCCCTCCCAACGCATTTCGTCGCTATGTGATTGAACCTACCCGGCAGATCGTGCGTCATATCCAGGAGAAGCATCCGAATACGCCGATTATCGGTTTCCCGCGTCTCGGAGGGATCATGATACGCGAATACGCAGAAAAGACCGGGATCAATACGCTGGCGCTCGATACAGTGGCTGATCCGGCGCAGATTGCGGAGCTGGTACCAAACGTGACGCTGCAAGGGAACATGGACCCGATGGTCCTGTTTTCTGGCGGTGAGGCCATGGTGCGTGAAGCTCAGGGGATCCGGGACGCGCTTCGCGGACGTTCGCATGTTTTCAACCTGGGACACGGCGTTATGCAGCACACTCCGCCTGAAAACGTCGGTGCCCTCGTTGAGGCGGTGCGCGCGATATGACCACGGCTCTGGATGCAGCAGGCCAGCTGAAACTGGTCATCTTCGACTGTGACGGTGTACTCGTGGACAGTGAGCGTGCGTCCTGCCGGGCCACAGCAGAGTTCGCCCGGTCCCTGGGTCTTAAGATTTCAGATGATGAGGCTCATGACCGGTTTTCAGGTAAGGCACTTTCTCAGGTCGTGAAGGAACTGGAGCACGAAACAGGACGTGCTCTACCTGAAAATACGGCACTCAAAATGAGGGAAAATCTTGTACGTCTAATGCAGAAAATGGCAGAACCTGTAGAGGGTGCGCCAGAAATGCTACATGGAATACGTGGTTTGCAACTGCCGTTTCGTGTTGGTTCGAACTCGTCTGTCGTTGAGATGGATGCCAAGTTTGAACGGACACAGATGACCATGTTTTTCCCGGAAAACCGGGTCCATTCAGCAAATGACATGGATGAACCGAAGCCATCTCCTGAGGTTTATCTGTACGCTGCAAAAGCAGAAGGTGTTCTGCCAGAAAACTGTGTTGTGATTGAGGATAGTGACACGGGTGCTGAAGCCGCCCGGCGTGCTGGTATGAGTTGTGTGCTTCTTCGTTCAGAAGACCTCCCTCTTCCGGCATTTTGGCCAACGCCAGGCTTCGTCAGGATCGATCATCTTTCCGAACTGGTACCGCTGCTTCGCAAGACGCTTCAAAGCCAGAAAGAGAACTGATGGACTTCGTTGTTGATCACCTGAGCTGGTTCCTGTCCCTCCATATCATGGCCTTCACGGCCTGGATGGCGGGGACATTCTATCTGCCACGCCTCTACGTGTACCATACCCAGACAACGCCTGGTACTGCGGAGAGCGAACGTTTCAAAATCATGGAGCGCAAGCTTCTCCGTCAGATCATGACGCCTGCGATGATTGTCACCGTGCTCGTGGGGGGTATGATGTCGTCGGTGCCGGGTCTGGTGGACTGGAACAGCGGCTGGTGGTGGACAAAAGTGGTCTGTGTTCTTGGCCTCATGGGTTTTCATGGGGCATGCAGCAAATGGCGTCGTCTGTTCGCAGAAGACCGTAATCCGCATTCCGAGAAATATTACCGGATCGCAAATGAGGTACCGACCATTCTCATGGTGATCATTGTCATTATGATCATGGTTCGGCCCTGAGACACGTCGCCTGTAAAGATACGGCCTTAGAGAAGGCCGTATTTGACGCCAGTCATTTCTTCAGAAATTGCCCAGAGGCGTTTTGCAAGCGTATGGTCTGACGCAGCCTCTGGCAGTCCGGCTCCACCCGGGAGACCGGTTCTTTCTCCCTTGCCCTGAGGCCCATAATAACCTCCGTCATGCGCTTCAGGAGACGCCAGAGCATAGAGAAGCGGCCAAGCCCCCTCTTCCACCGTCTGTCCCATCATATGAAACACAGGGCCGGCGAAGCTTCGGGCAATTTTACGACCCCAGCGACCAATCGGGGTACCATTCCGATCAAGCGAGCCGTTATTGGAGACAATATCGCTTGCCGCCCAACCGGGATGAGCAGCCCGTGAATGAATGGGCCAGGGAGCTTTCTTGGCCCGGCGGTCTAGTTCCAGAGCAAAGAGCAGATTTGAAAGTTTACTCTGCCGGTAACGTGCCATCGGATTGTAGCGGTGCCGGGCATTCAGATCACCAAACGGAATTTCACCCTTCAGGGCAGCAAGGGAAGCGACAGTCATGATTGTCGCATTGCCCGCGGCTAATAGAGGGAGCAGCCGTCCGGTCAGAGCAAAATGACCAAGGTGGTTGGTACCAAACTGAAGTTCAAACCCGTCTTTTGTGGTGAGACGGGATGCAGGGCCCATGATGCCAGCATTATTGGCAAGAAGCTGAATGGGGCGTCCCTGCTCGCGCAAAGCGGTGGCAAAAGCTGCAATAGATGCCAGTGAGGCAAGATCCAGCACTTCAAAGCGGCCCTGCACACTTGGAACACGTTCATACAGGCGGTTAAGAGCCGCCCTGCCCTTCTCCAGGTTACGACCACTCAAAATGATGGAAGCGCCACGCTCAGCCAGCCCACAGGCAATTTCGAAACCCAGGCCGCCTGTGGAGCCCGTAATGAGCGCAGTCTGACCATCCAGACGATTCAGATTATCAAGAGACCAGCTGGTCTGGGGAAGACGGGTCATCAGTGTTGTCCTTTTTCGTGGGCTCCGGCGGTTGAGCGCTTTTCATCTTCTTCAGCCTGTTTCATGGCTTCTTCAGTCAGTCGTTTCTCGTTCTTTTTGAGAAAGAGAAACGCTCCTCCCAGACAGCAGGCTCCTACGACGGCCAGAGCAATTCCAACCGGCCCAGTGATCTTTTCGATCTGCTTACCGAGTTCATAAGTGATGAAGGCATAGCCTCCAGCCCAGAAGAGACCGCCCAGCGCGTTGAAAAAAAGAAACGAATGCCAGGGCATTCGGTTTGCTCCAGCCAGAAGAGCAACGAACACACGCAGAACAGCGACGAAGCGTCCAAGGAAGACAACAATCCCGCCGTGTTTGCGAAAAAGATAGCGGCCGAGCATCAGGCGCTCGTCAGTCAAGCCGACCTTCTTGCCGTGTTTCTTCAGGATGCTGTAACCAAAATGGTGGCCGAGCAGATACCCGAAATTATCGCCCATGATGGCGCCTGTCACAGCGGCAAGGGCAATCCATCGAATCTCGAGATGGTGCGTACTTCCTGCATAGAGGGACGCAGCAATGATGATGCTTTCCGCTGGCAGTGGCAGGCCCATGCTTTCCAGCATGACTGTCACGCCGATAACGCCGTAGCCATATTCCTGGAGCAGGTGATCGAGAAATTGCGTGAGATGAAACAGTGTCGTGATCCTGTGCGAATATGGCGGAAGGCAAAACCGCCAGCTACGATATTAGGACATCAGACACGGGATGAAAAATGACTGAGCTTTGCCCTCCTCACGTAGCCGGAAACTGGCCCTCCTGGGTTGGCCCTGAACTCGTGGCTGGCCGCACTCTTTCTTTCTCTGAACTCAGAACGGTCGAAGACTGGGTATTCTGGCAGGAGACCCGACCAGAAGAGCAAGGCCGCACGGTGATCGTCGGACGACGTCACGATGGAACACTCGTAGATCTGATACCGCCAGAGAGAACCGTCGGAACCCGTGTTCACGAATATGGTGGAGGAGCGTGGGATGTCCGCCTGAAAAACGGATATCCAGAAGTCGTTTTCAGTGACCGAAAGGTCGGCGGCCTGTGGTTCAGTAACAGAGAGGGCACGTTTCAGGCGTTATCTGGCTATCGTGCACCGGAAATGCGTTATGCTGATCTGGCATGGGATACAGCCGGAGACGGTGTTTTCTGCGTTCGTGAAACGCATGACGAAGGTCTGCCAATAGCGGCGCTAGTTCATGTATCACGGTCGGGCCAGGAAACGGTTCTGGTAGACGGGGCTGATTTCTATGCAGCCCCTCGCCCCTCGTTGGATGGTGCCTCTCTGGCCTGGTTCTCCTGGCAGAATCCGGAAATGCCGTGGACAGTCACCCGACTGTATGTGGCACCTATTGACCGAACCGGCCTCAAGCTTGGACGAGCCACAGATCTGAGTGGCCAGACACCCTGCAGTATTATTGAACCGCGTTGGGGAGCAGATGGTAGCCTTTATGCGACATCAGATGCTCAGGGCTGCTGGACGCCTGTTAAATTTGTGCATGATCAAACGGGATGGAAAGAGCAGTTTTTCCCAGAGGCTGGAGCTGAGATTGGTCTGCCGCATTGGGTCTTCGGACAAAGAACGCTCACGCCATTGCCTGACGGTCAGCTGCTCGCATTAGGAATTCGGGAAGGCCTCACTGGCGTTCTGCTCTTTGCAGAGGGACATTGGAAAACTGTTCAGATGGGAGCGCCCGTCAACGTTCCAGAACGTCTGTCGAACGGACAGTTTGCCTGGATTGATGCCCCCGAAAACGCTCCACCTGCTTTGGCTGTTGGTGATATGGATGGGAATTTCGAGCGTTTTCGCCCAAGTGTTGTGCTGCCTGATACGATTACGTCTGACGACATTGCCAAGCCTTCTCTGTTCTCCTTTCCAACAGCCGATGGATCGAAGGCATATGCGCTCTTCTATGAACCAGCGAGCAGCACTTCGCATCTAAAAGAAGGCGAAAAACCGCCTTTGGTTGTTATGGCTCATGGTGGTCCAACAGGGCGTGCCAATTCAGGCTTTGCTTTCAAAGTGCAATGGTGGACCTCCCGCGGTTTCGCTGTTCTTGATGTCAATTACCGCGGTTCAACAGGGTTTGGTCGCAAATATCGGGAAGCCCTAAACGAACAATGGGGTGTTGCAGATGTCGAGGATTGCCTGGCCGGTGTTCAGTCTCTGATTGAACAAGGGCTGGTTGATCCAACACGCTGCGTTATTCGCGGAAGCAGTGCAGGAGGGCTGACGGTTCTGTCAGCGCTGGCACAGTCTGATCTTTTTGCGGCAGGCGCCTCTCTTTATGGCGTTACGGATCTAAGGGCTTTGGCAGCAGAGACGCATAAATTCGAAGCACGCTATCTGGATGGTCTGATTGGGCCTTATCCCGAAAAGGAAGCTGTGTATCTGGAACGTTCTCCTCTTACACATGCAGAGAAAATTTCCGTTCCTGTCCTGTTCCTGCATGGCGGTGCTGACAAGGTGGTGCCTCTCGCACAGGCTGAAGCCATGAGAACAAAACTGGCACAGTCTGATCTCCATGTTTACCCGGACGAAGGTCACGGTTTTAGAGCCCGTGAAGTTGTCGAAGATGCTCTTGAGAGAGAGCTGAGATTTTACCGAACTGTTTTTGCCACATCCGCTGATCCGGCCATATGAGTAAAAAAATCAAAATAGAAGACTTTATAAAAATTCGATTTTATTCCGGAATGGTATGTTTGAATGTTTTGAATAAGAAATATTCAATTGGAACAAATGAAATTGTTTGGTCGAGGGCAGCGCAAACATGCATGCCCTGCCCTTGCGTTTGATCCCGGCACAGGAGAGACTCAGCTTAACCGGTTGCGCATTTATCTGTTGGATGCGCAACCTGACATCCAAGAAATCATCTCATCGGACCTTCTATGAAACATCGAAAACTTGGACGCACCGGTCTTCAGGTCAGTGAAATCTGCCTGGGCACAATGACTTTCGGTCAGCAGAATACGGAAGCCGAAGGGCATGCGCAGCTCGATATGGCGCTCGATCAGGGGATCAATTTTATTGATACTGCTGAACTTTATTCCATTCCCCCGCGTGCTGAGACTTATGGCGCGACTGAGACCATTGTTGGAAGTTGGCTAAAAGCTCGCGGCGGTCGTGACAAACTTGTTATTGCGAGCAAAGTTGTTGGACGCAGTTCTTCACCGTGGTTTCGGCCCGGCGGTGAGGAAGCCCGTTTGATGCCAAAGCAGATTCACTATGCAGTTGAAGGCTCTTTGCGTCGTCTGCAGACGGACTATCTTGATATTTATCAGCTTCACTGGCCCGACCGTAAAATCGGGTTGTTTGGTGAAGGCGGCACGACGTTTCGGGATGTGTCGGCAGCCAATGAAGTTCCGATTTCTGAAACTCTTGGCGCATTGGGTGATCTGGTCGCACAAGGTAAAATCCGTCATGTCGGTGTTTCAAACGAAACAGCGTGGGGTGTCTCACAATTCCTTGCGGCTTCGCAGAATGGCCTTCCGCGCTTGGCATCCATTCAGAACGCCTACAATCTCATTAACCGGACGTTCGAAATCGGTCTGGCAGAGATGTGCCTGCGGGAAGATGTCGGGCTTCTGGCCTACTCTCCGCTGGCTCAGGGATATCTGACAGGGAAATACCTGAACGGAGCACGCCCTGTTGGCGCACGAACTACGCTCTTTAATCGTGGTCAGCGTTACGAGAAGCCCGGTGTGGATGTTGCCATTGAGGCCTATCACGCATTGGCCCGTGAGGAAGGACTGGATCCGGTTCAGTTGGCTGTGGCTTTTGTGACGTCGCGTCCATTCGTGACATCCAATATCATTGGGGCCACTAGCACGGATCAGCTTCAGACAATTCTGGATTCAACCCGTCTACAGATCACGCCTGAACTGGAAGCCAAGATCAACGCCATTCACCAGGTGCATTCAAACCCCGCTCCCTGAGTTTCAACGATGCAGGCATGATCTCATGCCTGCGTCTGTCAGGGAGCTGTGTGCGGCCCGAGCCGTCCAATGACGCGGAAAGCTGTCAGAACTGCAAACGTGCCAAAAATAACGACACCCAGAGACTGCCCAACGAGAATACCAATCGGGCCATAAGCTGAGCCGAACCACACAAACGGGATGGTTCCCAGTGTGGCGCGTCCCCAGTTGAAGCCGGTTGAGTAAAAAGGGTGCCCAAGGTTGTTGAATGCCGTATTGGCGACAAATAGCAGCCCGACGAACATATAACTCAGGACCAGCCAGCAACAGAACAGGCGTACGATTTCCGCCCCAATACCATGAACGTTGAAAAGCTGGAGAATGACATTGTGCCCGGCGGCAAGAACAAACCAGGTGGTTCCCACACAGAGCGCTGTCAGCTTCAGCGCGGCCATCAGGGCTTCACGCACCCGATCAAATTGTTGGGCACCAAGGTTCTGCGCCATGATAGGTCCGACAGAACCTGTCAAAGCAAAAACCAATGAAAACGCAACAGGCACAATGCGGTCGATAGTTGCCTGTCCCGAAACAGCATCCAGCCCAAACTGTGCCATGGCGTGAGTTACGAACAGTGCGCCTGTTGGTGTGGCGAGATTGGTTGCAATCGCCGGGACAGCAATGCCGCCAATTTTTCGCATCGCAGGCTCAAAGGCTTCTTTCTTTGGCCATTCCAGCATGGCGTGCCCCCGAAGGTTCAGGAAGCCGCTCGCTGTAATGGCACATCGCGCCAGAATGGTGCTGATGGCTGCACCTTCCAGACCGAGATGCAGCACAAAGATCATCAAGGGGTCCAGCAGAGCTGAAACAAGCGCACCTGTCAGGGTAATGCGCATGGACCGTTTGGCATCCCCAACTGCGCGCAACAGAGCTGACAGAGCCATTCCCAGGCACACTAATGGAAGAGCTGGCGACACTATGTGCAGGAAGGTCGCCGCGTTTTCCAAAGCTGCTCCCTGAGCGCCAAGCAGCCTGAGAAGTGGCGTGGCAAATACCGCCGTGAGCGTTCCGAGAACGGCCGCGATGCCAACCATGACAGCAATGAAAGCAGATGCGAGACTTCGGGCCTCCGCATGCTGGCGCGCGCCGATCAGACGACCAATGCAGGCGCCAAGTCCAATGGTCATGCCAATGGAGACTGAAATCTGAAGAAAGCTTAGAGACGTCGCAAAAGCGATGGCGGCCGTCAGGGCAGAATCATGCAGGTGGGAGATGTAGAAGTAGTTCAGAAGATCGACAGCAAAAACTGCCATGAGGCCAATGGCCCCTGTTCCAGCCATGGTGATGACATGACGCATGATGCTGCCATGCACGAATCTCGCCGGCTTTATGGGAGAATCGTCAGGAATTCTGGGCTTGGATGGGTCATCTGATGGTACTGGCATGTCGGCATATACTGCCTCGTCCCGTGACAAAGAACCAGTGCCTGAAGTGCTTTGTTGGGAAGGTTTTCTGTCTGCCAGAAAGGAAAGGGAGCGTGGGAGGAAGGAGGTTTTCCGCGAGTGTAAGGGTTTCGTTAACGCATGGTGTGGAACTGTCAGGTCAGATAACACCCGGGCGTGAGGCCCGAAGCCCAGTTTCTGCCGGAGTCCGCCATGTCGATCATCAATTCTCTCAACACGGCTGTCAGTGGCCTCAATTCCCAGTCACATGCTTTCAGCGATCTCTCCAACAACATCGCGAATAGTCAAACGACAGGATATAAAGCTGCAACAACAAGCTTTGCCGATTATGTGACGAGCAACGATCTAGCAAGCGACGGGGAGTCACTGAGCGACAGTGTGGCTGCGACAACCAGGCAGCATACTGACAATCAGGGTATGGTTGTTTCTTCCACAAATACGCTGGCGCTCGCAATTTCAGGCAACGGATTCTTCAACGTTGTCCAACCCACGGGAAGCAGGACATCCAGCACAGCGCCGACGTTCAGCAGCCAGCAGTTTTATACGCGAAATGGTGACTTCTCACAAAACAACCAGGGATATCTGGTCAACACTTCGGGTTATTATCTGGAAGGGTATCAGGTGGGTTCAGAGGGTGCTTTGAGTAGCACTCTGTCACCTATCAAAATCTCTGATTCCGTCGCATTTCAGCCGACCAAGAGCACAACTGTTTCTCTGTCTGCTGCAATTGGCAGCACCTCTGGGGCAGAAGGTACCAATACATCTACGGCAACAGCCTATGACAGTAAGGGAAATGCTCAGGAGGTGAGCCTGAACTGGAAACAGTCTTCCACGGATCCTTTGGTTTGGACCGTCAGTAATTCAGCAGATTCGAGCAATTCAGCCACAGTGAAGTTTAACAGTGATGGTTCTCTGGCATCTGTAAATGGAGCGTCCCAGTCTACGGGGTCAGCGGCAACCTTTTCATATACGGGGCTGCCGCAGGATATGACCGTCAATCTGGGAACCATCGGAAGCACGTCCGGTGTGAGCCTGGCAACAGACAGCAGTAATTATAGCACCAATCCCACAATGACGACGGACAGCGTCACAAGCGGTACCTTCACGGGTCTGTCTACGCAAAGCGACGGGTCCGTGATGGCGACATTTGATAATGGGCTTTCTCAGCTCCTTGCAAAAATACCACTCTCGACGTTCGCAGACCCTAATGGACTCTCTGCCCAGAACGGGCAGGCTTATACGGCAACGGCGTCATCTGGTGCACCGACAGTCAATGCAGTGAACACGAATGGGGCAGGGACGCTCAGCACCAGTTCCACTGAAAGTTCAACGACGGATCTGACCAGCGATCTTACCAAACTTATCGTCGCGCAGCAGGCTTATGGAGCGAATACAAAAATCGTAACCACTGCAAATCAGCTTCTGCAGACCACTTTGGCGATGATTCAGTAAGGCCGGGTGAGGGGAACTCTCTATCATGGGGCTGACTGATTCACTTTCAATCGCCGTCTCTGGCTTGCAGGCCGTCCAGTATGGAATGTCTACGGCTTCTCAGAACGTCGCCAATGCGTCTACTGCAGGTTACATCAAAGAAGTCGCAAACGTTCAGTCTGTCGTAAATGACGGGACGGGTGGCGGCGTGCGACGCGCAACGACCAGTCTGGCTACAAACGCACATATCCAGACTGCTTTATATTCCCAGAATTCAGATGTTTCCCAATATACGACAACGAGCAACGCGCTCTCTGTCGTCACGGCTCTACAAGGTTCAACCTCTGCAGATTCTGGTAGCAGCGGGACACTTTCTGACCAGTTGGGAAATCTTCAGTCAGCCCTTATTTCTTTGACCAGCTCCGCGTCCAGTTCGACCACCCAAAGCACAGTTCTTTCGGCGGCCAATAGTTTTACCCAGTCGTTGAACACTCTTGCAGACACTGTGCAGGAGCAACGTCAGAACGCACAGGATGGTGTTGTCTCGTCAGTTTCGGATATCAATACCAACCTGACGACTATTGGCTCTTTGTCTACCAAGATCATGGCTCTTAAAGGGCAGGGGCTCGATACTGCGGACATTGAAAATCAGCGCTTTACGGCCTTGTCATCGCTCTCCAGTGAATTGGGTGTGAGCTGGAAGGTTTCCTCCAATGGAGACATGTCCATTACCACGCAAGACGGTGTCACGCTCCCTACACACAATACGTCTTCGGGTTCAGCAGACACCATTTCCAGCACCTGGCCTTTGACGACAGCCGCAGCGCAAATTTCAACCAGTATGAGCTATCCGGGTAACTCAGACGCTAATGCGATTCCGGCAATTACCCTGAACGGAAAAGATATTACTGGTCATCTGACCGGTGGAAGCCTCGGAGCCGATATAACGCTGCGAGATACCACGCTCCCAACGATGCAGGCCCAATTTGACTCTCTAGCCTATACTGTAGCTAGCCGCTTCAATGCGCAGGGAATGTCTTTATTTACAACATCCAGTGGCAATATTCCCGATGCGTCCCAGACGTCCATTGTGCCGCAGGGAAGCGCTGGTTTTGCTCAGAACATTCAGGTTTCCCAGTCCTATCAGGACGATCCATCGCTTCTTGTATCTGGTGACACCGCAAGTAGCAGTGTTGTCCAGAACATTCTGTCTTATGCGTTTGGAACCACTCAATCAGATGGCACAGGACAGGTAGCCGCCCCTACCAATAATTTAGGTGTGACGGGGAAATTGTCTACCGGATATAGTGGAAGTCAAAGCCTTGTGGCTCTTGCGACGTCTTTGACAGCCAACCAGGCTGCGACAGCTAATAATGCAAGTAGCAGTCTGTCTCTTGCACAAACAACGCAGACCAATCTTTCTTCAAGCCTGGCAGGAACATCAACTGTCTCTGTTGATACTGAAATGGCCAATATCGTTACATTACAGAACGCCTATTCAGCCAATGCGAAAGTTATTTCGTCCGTACAATCCATGTTTACCGCTCTTTTAAATGCTGTTGGAAGCTGATTATGACTGGAATTACGGTATCGTTTGGTTATGGCGGATTATCGAATCAACAGACGCTAAACTTGGCTTCGTTATCCCAGATAAAAGATAATCTTCAGGAACAAGCTTCTACGGGCGTAAAATCCAGCAACTACGCCCAGCTTGGGGAAACACGTGCTCAGGCGCTAGCGCTCCAGCCTGCAATCACTCAGGTTTCGTCTTGGAACTCCAACGTGACCATGGCACAAAACAGATTAACAGTCACGCAGAGTACAGTCAGCCAAATTGCGACAATCGCAGATAATCTGAATGAAACTCTTTCAACTCTTGTCGGGAATTTTTCCCCAACGGCAGTAAGTTCTGCCTCCGAACAGGCTAAATCATATTTATCGTCTTTGGGTAATTTGTTGAACACGCAGGAGGGAGGAAGTTATATTTTTGCAGGGTTGCAGTCTTCCACTGCTCCCGTAAGCACCAGCTTAAGCAGTTCCAGCCTCGCATCTTCTATACAGGAGACTGTGAAAAACATGGAAAATGGTAGTGCGTCAGATGTTCTGTCAGAGACGCTTTCTCTTGCAAAAGACACCAGCCAGAATCAGCCATTTTCCGCTGCACTTTCGACTGACCCGGTTACTGCTGCACAGCAGAAATTAAAAATCACCGTTGGGACTAATCAAACAGTTTCTGCAGGCATCGTTGCGACAGAGGGGAGTACATCGTCAGAAACGTCAACGGGCTCTCCGATCCGAGATCTCATGCGAAACCTGATGGTTGTTGCCTCTCTGAGTTCTGATGACGCAGGGACCACAGATTACACACAGCTGGTTCAAGGATTACAGACGGCGAATACCGGTGTAACAGAAGGGCTATCCGATATCAGTGGTTCACTTGGAATACAGCAGAACAGCTTGACCAGTCAGAGTACGATGCTGGCACAGATGAAAGCCGCTCTTACGACCCAGCTTGGAACGGCGAAGGATGCGGATCTGGCACAGGTTTCCGTCCAATTGAATGATACCAGCAATCAGCTCCAGGCATCATATTCCATTATCGCAAATATGAAGGGTATGACGCTTGCAAGTTATCTCTGACGTCTGTTGAAAAATTGACCCTGACGTCGCATATCTTCGTTACTTTCCTAAGAGGAGATTGATGACGATGAGTGCAACGCAAGGCCAGCCGGAACAGCATGAATTCAGTGCAGAGGTGGGGCGTCTGCTCGATCTTGTCGTGCATGCGCTTTATTCGGATCGAGAGATTTTTCTGCGTGAACTTGTTGCGAACGCAGCCGACGCAACAGATAAGCGCCGCTTTGAAGGGCTGACGAACTCTGCTCTTGCTCTTCCCGAAAATGCGTCAATTCGTATTGCCCCGGAAAAAGACAAGAAAGAGTTGGTCATTTCCGACGACGGGGTGGGAATGACGCATGATGAGCTGGCTCAAAATCTAGGTACGATCGCCCGTTCAGGCACACGCGCTTTTGGTGAAAAACTGAATGCCGCCAAAGCTGAAGATCGCCCAAGTCTGATTGGTCAGTTTGGTGTTGGGTTTTACGCGGCATTCATGGTTGCCGACAGGGTGGATGTGACGTCCCGCAAGGCTGGGGCAGACGAGGCTTGGACTTGGTCTTCAGACGGGAAGGGTGCTTTTACCCTGACGCCTTCCACTCGCTCTACGCCTGGTACTGACATTGTTCTGCACATGAAAAGTGATGCGGAAGACTTCCTGGACAGCTGGCGTCTCCGGTCAATTATCCGCAAGTGGGCTGACCATATTTCCTGGCCAATCACTTTGCGTGAGGTCAATGAGGATGGAACAGTCGAAGAGAAAGCTGCCAACGAAGGAACAGCTTTATGGCGCAAGCCTAAGGCCGACATTACCCCTGAACAGTACACGGAATTCTACAGGCACATTGCGCGTGCTTTTGATGAACCTTATGCAACAATGCATTGGCATGCAGAAGGTACGACAGAATTCACAGCCCTTCTGTTTCTTCCCAGCGCTCGACCATTTGATTTCATGGAGCAGTCTCGGGAAAGCAAGATCCACCTTCATGTTCGACGCATGTTCATCACAGATGAGGCAGATTTGCTTCCCAACTGGATGCGCTTTGTTCAGGGTGTAGTGGATACAGAAGATCTGCCGCTTAATGTGTCTCGTGAGATGTTACAGGCGACACCAGTTCTTGCTCGTATCCGCAAGGCCGTGACGAAACGCGTTCTGACGGAGATTAAAACCCGAGCCAAGGACGCAGATGCTGGATTTAATGCATTCTGGGAAAACTTTGGGGCGGTTCTCAAGGAGGGATTGTGGGAAGATAGCGAGCACCGTCAGGAAATTGCCAGTTTCGCACGTTTCCATACAACCCATGGTGACGATCTAACGACGCTTGATGACTATATCTCGCGTATGAAGGACGGACAGGACGTTATCTACTTCCTCACAGGTGACAACCTTGACGCTCTGAAGGCATCTGCACAGCTGGAAGGCTTCCATGCCCGGGGTTTGGAGGTTCTTCTTCTCTCTGATCCAGTAGATGCTTTCTGGCCAGAGCGGCTTCATTCATACAACGACAAAACTTTGCGGTCAGTCGTCTACTCTCATGGAGATCTTGAGAAGTTCTCGACAGACAATGAGGAAACAGTCGAGGCAGCTAACGTAGACACCTTGGTTCCTGCGTTGAAAGAGGCTTTGGGCGATGCAGTGAAAGATGTCCGGAGTACGGTTCGCCTGACGAATAGTGCGGTCGTGATTACGTCTGAGGGAGGCCCGGACTTGGCCATGCAGCGGCTGATGCGCCGATCAGGACAGGCTCTTCCGGAAACGCTCCCAATTCTGGAAATTAACCCTCGCCATCCGCTGATTAAAGCCTTGGCTCAGCGCGTTGAAAAGAAGGAAAACATTCAAGATCTTGCACGCGTGCTGTTGGATCTCGCGCGTGTTCAGGAAGGCGAGCCTCTACCAGATCCGACTGGGTTTGCTCGGTTGCTTGCAGGTTTGCTTGCCGGGGCTGCTACTGCCTAATAAATCGCTTTTCGGCGACTTAAGAAGAATAGGAAAAAGCGGAAGATTATTCTTCCGCTTTTTTTGATCTTGAGGTAACGAACGAAACTCTAGCCAGTCAATTTTCGTTGACGCAGCTCTCTGGGCGAAAGGCCGAATTTTTGACGGAAGCGCCTTGAAAAATGAGCCGCATTTCTAAAGCCATGTTTTGCAGCGATTTCTGCAATGGCCATAGATGTGTATTCAGCCGATTGAAGGTCCTTATAAATTCTCTCCAGCCTCTTGTTTAAAATCCAACCTGAGACAGCACCAGGTTCTCCATCAAAAAGCAAATAAAGCGCTCTGGATGAAATGCCGTAGGCATTGGCAATGCTTTTTGGTGTTAAATCAGGTTCTTGTAATCGGCTTTCAATATAAGATCGAATATGTTTTTGACGGTGTTTGCGTCGACCAGCAACGCTTAACTCCAGATCGAGAGAATCCAGAAGTGTTGTGATCAGAAGGTCTGTCAGGTGTTTGAACAAGCGCGTCTGCGTTTGAGAGGGGCTGGCTTCCAAGGCACCATCGAGAATTAATTCACAGCAGGTGAGAAGAAAGCGACCCGGGCCTGACTGGGTCTTGAAATGAACCACAGGAAGGCCGGATAGGACAGGAAGGTGATTGAGCAGACCGCCCTTTGTCACAGATATAAGAATGCTGTCATTAGTCAGAAGAATTTCGTGACCTAGAGCAGGCTTTTCAGATTGATGGGTTCTGATGAGCTGTTCACGGTCAATATACAGGTTTCCACCAGTATGTCGTGAGATTGTGAAGAGAGCTCTGTCTTCATTGAAATAGGGGAGAAGGCTCTCAATCGTTTCATGAGAGGCACCTTGTCGTCTTTGAACGACGGGCTGCAGCCCTTGGGACGGAGTAGCAAGCGTCGCAAGCGGAATAATGCGAGCGGGCAGCTCTGGCGAAGGCCCTTTTTGGGTCATGGCAGAAACTCTATGGAGCCTCCAGAAGAAAACAGGAATGGTCTGCTATAACGAAATTACTCAGGCATAGGAATGAAAATATAGAATTTCGTTATGTGTCTGAGGAATGTCTCTAAAACATAAAAATTAAAATATCCTTTAAATTTTATATTTCAAAGACGAGTAATATGACCAAAATTCTTTGCAATATCTGCAATATGCGCATGGTGTGTGAAAAATAATATCTGAGTTCGTTTTGATATTGAAGAAAGAAGTTTAAGTCCCGAAAGAGATCTTTCTTCATCGAATGTTATAAAAAGATCATCTGCGATAAAGGGAAGTTGGATTCCACGGTCGAGAGATTGTTCTACCGAGGCAAGTCGTAATGCCAGATAAAGTTGATCTCTCGTCCCTTCACTCATGGAGTGTACGGGAACAAGAGAGGACTTATCTGGAAGAAGGCCGGACAAGGTCAGATTGTCCGTTCCTGTGTCCTCTAAAGCAATTCCTGCATATCGATGTCGTGTGAGGTGCGAAAACATGCTTCCTGCTTTCTCCAGCAAAGGACCATGAGTTTCCTGGCGCTGTTTTTCCACGAGACGACGTAACATCAGGCTTTGAAGGCGAAGCGAAACATATCGCGCTGCACGATCATTCAGCTCTGCCTCGACTTCCTGTATCCGCTCGGCAGTTTCGTGCGCGCCGCCTTTATTTTCCAGAGATGTCAAAATTTGCCGAGCATCCCAGAGCCTCTTTTCAATTTCCGAGTGTTTTTGCTTTAGCATAAGACTCTGCTGCTCAAGTTCGTCAGATTCCCTTTCAAGGGTCTCAGGATCAGACTTCTTTGCTTCTAACAGAAGGGCCTCAAGAGCCCGGCCGTTACCCGCGGAAAGAATAATAGTGTTCAGCTCATCACGGCGTTGAAGCAGAGTGGCGCGATGCCTAAGTTCCGCAGCGACATTATGGAGACCGTCACTGTATGAAATGCCAAGCTTCATTAATATGGGAGATAGGCTTTGCCGCAATGAGGCGAGCCTTATAGATGTGGCTTCGAGAGTTTCCTGGAGTGTTGCTCTTTGGGTTATGAATTCTTGACGTTTGTGTTCAGCCTCTTCGGACTGTTGAAGTGAGATACATAAATTTTCCAACGAGGTCTTGTTATGCTTTTCAAGCATGGAATTGAGAGAATTTTTAAATTCCAGAATATCCGCGTAATTTTTATGGTGTTCTTTCTTTTCGTTTTCCAAACGGATTTGAATTGATCGCGCTTCTTGCACATCAACAAGATCAACATGCCGGGCTCCAGCAGGATAATGGCAAGAGGCACAAGCTGTTTCCCATAAAACCTGCCATGCGGCCAAATTATGTTTGAGCGTTTCGAGTTGACGCTCTTCAGCTGCGATAGCAGTTTGCAGTCTTTCTTGGGCCTGTTTTTTATCCAGTGCACTCCTTAAATGAGCCTCATATTCATCCAGAATATTTTGAGCATGATGGAGGCAGAGAACAAAATTATCCGTCTGAGCCTCCTGTAGATAAGGTAACAACTGTTCTAATGCAGAACGTTTTTGTTGCTGTTTTTTCTGAAAAAATTCTGCAATTTGTTCCTGATGCTTTGATTTGGAAAGAGCATCAATTCTAGCGTCACACCAGCTCAGAAACTCTTTAGGTGGAAGTGCGGGCAGCCCAAGATATTTTAATGTTTCAAACCAAGTATTTTGACGAGAAGTTTGTTGTGATTTAATAAAGAGGATGTGTTTCTCAACCTGAGCAGCTTCAATTTTAATGCTGCTAATATGATGGCTAAGATCGTTCAGTCGAGCCGATTGCTCAGCATGGGCATGGCGCTGATCCGCAAGAATATCTGTGTTTTTTAGCAGAATGAAAAATGCGTTTAAAACAGATGGATCCGGATATTTCTCTGCTTGTAAAATACCCTGAATGTTGCACCAGGTCGTATCGCGGAGATCTCGTGCATTTGAAAGAGCTTCAATGGAAACAGCATTTCCAGATTTTTCCAAAAGATCATGATCAAAGTTTTTCTTCGAAAGCGATTCTTGGAGTTTGAGGAGAAGGCTATTTTCCTGAAGAGACTTCTCCTCAAAATCACGCCACTTAAGATATTCTTCGTCAATTATCTCTTTTTCCAGAACAGGAAGACCATCCAGTGCAGCCCAACGATTTTCAGCACTTGCTGACCAAGGAAGCAGACGATCAAATGCTACATTAGTGTCGTGAATGGCTGTTTTCAAATCCGTCTTTAATTTTTCAATTTCATCATCAATTCCACTTAGGCTTCTCGCATAGTTCAAATTGGTTTTTAATTGCTCGAAATCGGCTGTAGAGACGGTTTTCTGCTTGTCAGAAGAAAAACTAGAAGATCGTATTAAATCAAACTCTTGGCGTAATTTTTTCAAACGATCTTTTATTTCATGCTCAAGGGTCAGATAATTTTCTCGCTCTTGAAGTTTTTTATTTAAGGTGTCCAGTTCGCCTGCGTCAGGAAGGCGATTGGGCGTTGCGCGATGTCGTACCCAAAACTGCTCCATCCAGATCTCATCATTGCGAATTCGATCTAACCTTAAATTTGTATCGATATCGATTTTATTGATAAAATCATTTTTGTTAGTTAATGATATTATCTGGTTTGCATCATCTAAAATTTTGCCTCTAGGTGCGGACTCATTTATACGTTCTGATATCGACTCCAATTTTAATTTTGTTGCAGATTCGATAGTTGTTTCTGTTTTTATTTCTGAAAGAATAACTTCAAAATTGTCGCATTCAGAGAAAGAAAATTCAGGAAGTCCTGATTGCGAAAGTTGTAATTGCAGATCCATAAGCTGAAGATAGGGAATGCTGATGTTTCTGGCCCGAGAGTTTCCTCTCTGCCGCACGACAAGGCGTTGTTGTTCAGCATTACATTCAGAAAGGGCTTTCTCTTCTTTTTCCTGCGTTTCGCGGGCGACAGTTAAATCGTGAGGGAGGACTGCGGTATTTCTTAGGGTTTTATTCAGCTCTGAAAGGTCACGCTTTGCCTTCAGAATGGCAGATGTACTGCTTCCCTTTCGCCATTGAGAATTCATTTCTTTTTCGAGTGAAGTTATCAGGCCGCCCAAACCGCCGACGCCCAGACCTGCAGAAAGAATTTGCAGGCCTGCATCGTCCTTAAGGCGGCGCATTTCCTCACCGCCTTCACGAAGGCGACGATGGTCAAGAGCCCATCCGGTTTCGAAGCTTTTAGCGTCCAGGTCTCCCATCCATTGTCTCAGCAACTCGTCACTTTTGGGGGTGGCGTCATCGGAGGCGTAGAAGGTCTGTGTGCGGGCTCTACGTCGTATGCCTTCCAGTACCGCTTCATTGTGACTTACCTGCCCGCCAACTCGCAGAAGGGGTGCTGCACTTAACCAGTCAGCACTGATGTGATGCGGGAACTGAAAGAGAAAATCCCTGATAGCCGCAAGCATCGTGGATTTCCCGGCTTCATTGTGTCCATGAATGACGTGAAAATCCCCTTCCGATTTTGGGAAGGTAATACTGCGGTCTTGAAAGCCGCCATATCTGAACAGATCAAGACGATCAAACCGCATCAGCTTGCGCTCCCCATCAGTCGTGCGCGTAAGGCAGAGCTTGCTTCTTCCAGCGGCCAACTATTTTCATCAGCCATCAAAGCACTTCTCTCGACACATCCAGGAAGCGCGGAGAAGAACATCTCAAAGTCATCAGAAAGCGTTGCTATAAATTCGGGATCGCTCATGAGCTCCGACAAAGCCGCATCTAGGTCATGGAGTGTATTTGTAGAGGGCGGAGAGGTTGTCTTGTTCCGGAGCTTCTCCAAGGCGATTTGGTTCTGACCGGTATCCAGAGAGACAGCAACGCTCCTTAAATCGTCTTGCCAGCAGGTGGATGCACAGAGGCTGTCATGCAGAGTGGTTGTTCCCGTTAGCGTCACACGTGCGATAACGGTGCGTCCCTCGGCCTGAGCCAGAGCTTGCTCCATACGAAGCCTCGCGGCATGCATGAGGTCATCCAGATCATGCATATCAGCTATATCTATGACGATATGGCTCCAGCGTATGACGTCACAGGCAACTGGTGTGACAGACTGGACAATATTGTTTTCGACGCTGACGAGCATTGCGCCACAAGTGCCTGTCTCCCGGATGTGTCGCCCTTGAAGTACTCCAGGAAAAACAATCCATGGATGATGACAAACAATCTGTTGGGCGTGAACATGCCCTAGAGCCCAATAGTCATAGTGCTTTGACGCAAGCGTTTCGACGGAGCAGGGCGCATAGGTTTCATGTTCGCCGTAGCCTGAAAGAGAGGTATGGAGAACACCAATATTGAACCATCCGGAAACAGGCTCAGGGTATGTAGGCGTCATGTCTTTTCGAACATGTCTGTCACGAAAGCTCTGACCATGCAGGGCGACCTGGATGTCTTGCAGTCGTATGGTTTCAGGAGCATCGTAACTGAAGTGATCAATGCCAGCCGGACGAGGAAGCTCACGTGCGATGACGGACTGAGCGTCATGATTGCCCGAAAGAGTAATGACTCGAATTCCAGCATGTACGAGGCGACTAAGAGATTTCATCATGTAGAGGCCGGTACTGGCGTCCTGCCAGCTCCCATCATACAAATCGCCTGCGAGGATTAGAAAATTGACCTTTTCCTCAATGGCAATATCGATGAGACGATCCAGAGCTCGTCGGGTTGCATTCCGGATTTCTTCCAGTGGAAGACCCTCATAACGGCTTAGTCCTTTAAGGGGGCTATCGAGATGAATGTCGGCGGCGTGAAGGAAGCGGAAGCTGGACATAGCGACACTCTAACGCGAGAGCAGAAACGAGCGAAGAGTGTTTTGGAAGATGGCCTTGACGAAGCAAGACAACCCACCCTATGCCGGATCAATGGATAGTTGGACAGCCTACGGTACTGCACCTCGTGAAGTGATTGCTGGAGGAGGACAACGGCCTACTCCCAAGCATCAGTTTTCTCTTGTGACCACGGTACGGTGGGAAACACCCTATATTTTAGAGTGGCTTACTTATCATTTTTCGATAGGGTTCGAGCACGTCTACATATATTGCAATGATGACGACCCAAGCGAACTTTATGATGAAGTTCTTCCTTTAACTGTTGGCCCCAATCCTAAAGTGACATTTGTTCACTATGGGGTTGTCGGTGCCCAGTTTCAGATGTTTTTTCATTATTTACGCCACTACTCGACTGAGACAGAGTGGCATATGTTTCTAGATGTCGATGAGTTTTTGTGTCTGAGAGATTGCGACAACATCGAAAAATTTCTTGGAAAATTCCCGCAGAATGATGCTCTTTATTTCAACTGGTCTTTTTTTGGCAATAATGGGCATAAAATTCGACCTAAAGGTTCCGTCCTGACCAATTATACGCGCCGCGAGAACGGAGCGACGCCATTTACGAAAATCCTCGTAAGGTCAGCGGCTGTTCCTTATCAGGTTATCTTTGAAAACCCGCATGAAGCAATTCACCATAATCTTCTCACGGTAGCACCGGATCTCAGGGCCACGAATGTTTTGGGAGAGACGATGCTTGGTTACTATGAAAATTTTCCTGAAAACGCGTGGGCGTATCTTAAAAAAAACGAGCGAAATCACAGTATAATGGATATCGCTTTTATTGCTCATTATAATATAAAATCCGAGCAGGACTTTGAAATCCGTGCAAAGCGGAGCGTTGTCGGGAATTTTAGTGGTCAAAACACCTGGAAGTTAATGACGCAGTCAGAGCGCGAAAGCTTTTTTTCGATGACAAATGCTGTTCACGACACTTATCTGGCCGATTACTGGAAAAAATTATCTGATGCGCGTGTAACCTGCGTTTTTCCGATTTCAATGTGGCCGCTTTTGTCAGAGGGATGCACCGCTACGCAGTCTTCAGCACTTTTGGACATCTCTCCAGAAGATGACGCAGAAGGCCCACTCTCAGGACAAATCGGTAATTTCCCTGCGCACCATACTGCTGAAGAAAAAGACCCGTGGTGGCAGGTCGATCTTCAGGAAGAAGTAAGCGTTCATGAAGTGCGGTTGTTTAATCGACTTGATACTGCATTAGAGCGTGCAAACAATCTGGCAATCTCTGTTTCAGTTGATGGAAAGGCTTGGGCCGAAGTCCATCGTAAGGAAGACGGACAGATTTTCGGTGGTGCCGACGGGAGCCCCTATATTTGGCTGACCCCAGAAGGTATCCGAGCGAGATTTGTAAGGATTACAATCCTAGGTGAAAGAACATACCTGCATTTCAGTCAGATTCAGGTTTACGGCCTGCCTGACTGAAGAGGGCGACTATGTTTTTAGTGATTGGCGAGATACTGCGTCACGATAACTGGCAAATTCTGCTGTAGCTTGTCAGTCGAAGCTGTTTCCTCATTGCGAAGCCGCTCCAGAAGAGACAGGTCGCTGCTGAAACCCAAGCGGTCTGCAAGGATCGCCAGCATATTCAAAGATGCGATCTGATGAGCGCGGTAACTGACGTCGGTGAGTACGTTTTTGAGGAGATTACTTTCCTCTCCAGTGCTCAACAAACTGGAAACAGTGCTGAGAATAGAAGAGACGGTCTCATGCGCTGCGGGCGTTTGCCGGCCATGTCGGCTCAGAAGGGCCGTGATGTCGCTGACATGTTTTCGACGCAGGATAAGGTCCTGTTCCATCTGGGCGCTCACACTTCCATAGCGCTCGCAGAATGGAAGCTCTGAAAGAACGGTCTCGATGGCTTTGGTCTCGATTGCCAGATGGTCCTGCAACCGCTCCAGATAAATATCCAGTGCTGTTGTTTCTGCGGACTTTGTTCTGCCAGCCATGGGTTTCCTCTAGCGTCAAGACGACGGGGTCTTGGCTTATATCTGTGCATGACGTGTGAACTGTCAACGTCATGATGAAAATTCGGCGTAGGGTACAAAAAAAGTCCTCATATCAGAGACTGGTATGAGGACTGTACGAAGCGATATCTGGTCGGAAGATCAGAAACCGGCGCTGACGCTCGCAATAGCAGAGAACGGAGCTGCGATGGCGTAGGTCGGAGTAGATCCACTGATTTTCTTACCGAAAATACCGGTCTGCTGAGTCGCGTTGGTCTGAATGCCCTTCACGAAGCCCAGATAAGCGTGGTCCGACAGATTGGAGAAGTTGATCCGAACGTTTGGAGCCTGAAGAAAACCAAGGTTCTGGAAGCGGTAACCAATGTTGGCGTTCATAAGAACATAGCCAGGAATGGACTGGTCATTCATGAACGTGGAATATTGGCGGGAAACATATTTCAGGTTGTAGCCACCGAACAGATGACCATCGTCGTAGTCGAGGTTAAAGCCAACCTGGAACTTCGGCGTTTCAGGGGCAAATTTACCCTTGGTGTGTAGATAATCAATTCCGGTGCCGCTGCCTGCCTGGAGATTGCTACCAAGACGGGCATCAACGTATTCAAACGAGACGTATGGGCGGAAATAACGGAAGACGGGACGAGTTCCGATTTCAGCATCTACGCCGTTTGTCGTCTGACCGCCCGCATTGATGTTAGTTGTGTAATAATTGTTACAAGCAGCGTCCATGCACTGGCTGGTGGACATCAGGCGGTTCGTGAAGTCGTAGTGGAAATAAGTGATCGAACCCATGATGGTCTTACCGGTATAACGGTAACCAACTTCTTCAGAAATGGAGATTTCCGGGTTCTGATTTGTGTTGGCATGCGTCGCGTAACCGGAACCCGTGTAATAAGCACCCGCATCGTACAGGGAGTAGTTGGTCGGCATGCGGAAGTTCGTGGCGCCGGAAACGAAGATCTGGTTTTCCGGGTTGATCTGATAGCGGATCGCTACAGTTGGCAACGGCTCAGCATAGGTCTTGCTGGTGTTTCGGCCAGTGGAGGTGTCCGGCAGCATATTGGTGCCGCTACGCAGAACAATGGCGTATTTGAATCCAGCATCAATTGTTAGCTTGTTGTTCAGCAACGACAATGTGTCACCAATAAACATGGTGTGCACGCGTGTCTGCGTGAGGGTATTGCGGTACATGTAAGTCTGCCCGTTACCCAGAACGACGTTTGCTGAACTACCCCAGATATCCCACGGATTTCCATCGGCACCGACGCCAGTGTAGGGGCCTTGCTGAGCCTGCTTGGCGTATTCAAACCAGTAACCAACCATCAGGCGGTTTTGGCCGGTGGTCAGTGTCAGCTTCGTAACTGCACCCGGACGATAGGTTTTCGTAATGGACGGATTGTAAAGAACGCGCTTGCTGGTCACGCCGTTCAGGCTACCTGTTGTAGCCTGCGATCCGTAAGACAGTTTGTTCATGTCTGTCAGATATGCGCTACCACCGCTACCATCACCGTACCAGAAATACGGGGTTTCCGTCAGAACAAGGTTGTCTGCCAGTTTGAAGGTAGATGGGGCACTGGCATAAATGTTGGTGAACGGGTTCTGGTGCAGCTTGTAATATGATGTGCCGCTGTCAGAAGCATTAGGATTGTAAGTGGAATTCCACACCGTATTGGAGATGCTCTGGCCGGCTGCATTCTTGCCAGGGGCGACGTAACGGTCCTTGACCCCGCGGCCGTAGGCATCCCAAGATGCTTTGCTCACGCTAGGCGTCAGATAGTTGTACAGACGGTTGCCAACGATTGCGAGAGAGACGCGGTTACCGTCGCCCCAGTCATTCACAATCTTGGTTTCTGCGTGCAGCTTGCGGTTTGTTGCGTCGCTGTTGTTGACGCCTTCCGTGGCATAAGAACCGGAGAAGTAGGCACGCAGATTGGTGTTACCAATCTTGCCCGTGTCGAGACGCAGGAAGCCACGGGTATAATCGTAGGAACCATAGCTGACGCCCAGACGGCCGCCTGCTTTCATCTGAGGATCGATCATGTACATGTCGACCACACCGCCCGTCGAACTGATATGCGGGCTGTCGAGATCTGCCGAGCCCTGTGCGACGCGAACCGTACGCAGGTTTTCGGAGTCCACGATTTCCTGAGAATAGACTGCGAAGTTTCCGATATCGTTGATCGGGAAGCCTTCAAGTGTGAAACCGATCTGTGACTGGTCCAGACCACGCATGCTCATGGAGCTGCCTGTCAGACCTGCCGGATCAGTCGAAGAGACGTTCGCACCCGGCAGCAGGGCAATCAGCTGCATCGGGTCAGCACCCGGAACCTGCTTCTCGATGAAGTCACGCGAGACGGCCGACACAGACTTTGCGCTGTCCTGCTTCTCCATCAGGCCGCCGCCAACGGCACGACGTGTTACGCCGTCGAAAGAATGCCGACCGCTGACGGAGACATGCTCTTCATGCACATCTGTCGGAGCCGTATTACCCATCATGGATGGGGCGGCTATTTCCGTCTTCGGATGAGCCTTTTGATTTGGATGTTTCGTATCTGAAACAGGCGCTGCAAATGCTGGCAGTGTGCCAAATGCGATCAGCGCTGAGGTCGAGAGGAGGCGTGTAAGGCGCATCGTCTGTGGGGTCTTTCTCGGCCAGGTGGGTTTGGTTCGGCCGAGAAAGACCATGGTTTGCAGTGATCTTCAATCAGATCATGTAAGTCACACTATGACATTTAGGGTGTATGGTAATTTCGCAACAACACAGTCTTTCCGGGGCTATTTATAGAGCGATAGCTGTATGCTTTGTGACAGTTTAGAGAAAAGGGTCCTATTTTTCCCTTTGTCTATTCTTGGCGTTACGGGCGCAGCGCTTCATCCTGCTGGTAGAGCTTGCGGATTCTGCGAGCTTGTAGTGCCGTAACTTCGATTGCGTGCGGGTTCTGATTCAGGTGTGGGATGACGTGGCCCCGCATGGCTGGAACGAGTTCGGGCAGTTGCGCAATTTGTTCCATAGGAAACAGGTTATCCACCTCAAGCTGTCCGTCCTTTCCGCAAATGTACCAGGCCTGCGGGCGGAAGACGTGGTCTACGTCATATGGAGATGACTGGCTTTCCACGTGTGTGATGGCATCGTCCAGCGTGTGGAATGAGCGGTAAAGTGCATTTACAGAAGGGTGGATCTTGACTGTCGAAGTGCCGCCTTTTCTTGCGAACGCCCAAGCAGAAACAAATCGCTCTACCGGATCACGCCAAATGGCAAAGCTCGGCAGTTCCTTGGACAGCTCTGGTGTGACGTGGCGATAGTATCGGAACGTCTGATGCATCATGGAACAGCCGTAAAGCTGGTTACAGATGGAGGGATCGAAGAACCGTTGGTTGATGCGCCTGGCTCGTGATTTCAGGCTTTTGGCGATTTGATTGACGGTTTTTGGGGGAGCTTTTGATCTGCGTTTTGAGCAGATCGGGGACTGCTCTCCCGCTGGATGACTATGCGCTCGCGTTCAATCTTTCGAGGAAGAGGAAGCGGCGCATGTTGTAGACGATATTGGCCAGCCCGATCCTCATGGTGGCCCGGGTGATACCGACAGTTCGGATGAACAATCCCGTCTGTGATTTCTGGTCGGCAAAGACGTGCTCGACGCGCGATCGGATCACGGACTTTCCAGCATTCGATTTCTGGATATGTCGGGGCATAGGCTTGAGATGCGGCTTTTTTCTGTGAACCTTTGAGACAAAACCCTCTTTGTCCATGAAGTCCTCATTCGCTTTCGAGCGATAAGCTGTATCAGCCCAAACGCTTGAGGCCGTATTGGTTTTATCTAACAGCCCCTCTCTCAATCGCGCACCATCACTGGCGGCGGCATCCGTCGTCTTCCATTTTCGGATGAACCGAAACTTCCGGTCGATGGAGACGTGGGATTTGTAGCCAAAGAACGGGATGGCGAGATCGCTCGACGGTATGGTTCCATCGTCCTGCCGCTTCGCCTTCGTGAACTTAAGTGTCCATCGTGCATGACGATCCTTATGCGACATCTTTGCGGGCTTGTCCTGCCAGTCTTCTGGAATACGTCCTGCCCGGAGATCCGCTTTCTCAGCCTTCGTATTGCGCTGCTTTGGAGCAGCCACCAGTGTTGCATCCAGGATCTGGCCGGACATCGGGAGATAACCGGCGTTCCGCAGGGTCGCGTCAAATCGGTCAAACAGCCTTTCAATGGCACCCGCCTGTGTCAAACGCTCACGAAACAGCCAGACCGTTTTGGCATCCGGCACGCGGTCCGACAGCCCCAATCCCAGAAAGCGCATGAACGACAGGCGGTCGTTGATCAGATACTCTGTCCGTTCATCAGACAAAGTGTTCAACGTCTGGATGACCAGAATTTTGAACATCAGCACCGGATCAAACGGCGGACGTCCGCCTTTACTTCCGTCTGAATAGGCCAGAGCCAGCTCCAGATCAGGGCGGAACACCTCAAAATCCACAGTCCGGGAAAAGGCCTCCAGCTGATCGCCAAGCCCGCTCAGCCGAGCAAGGCGCTCTTCAACATCAAAGAAACCAGGCTGCTTCATCTTCCACCATCCCCAATCAACGCCGAAGAAATGGAATCACACAGAACAGCTCAGAGCCAAGGGTTTTTCGAACCCTCCAGATTGATGTTCCGCCATTTTTGGGAACATGAATAAACAGTGCACCAGCACTTCGAATACATTCCAGACGTTTCAAGCGCTTTTTGCCCAAGGGCAGGTGCAGATGCAGCTCAGCAGCTCGTTCGTGAATGTCATTGAATTGCTGAACGCGGAAAAGTCGGCAGAGAAGGGATTGTGGAATGCCGTCTGGTACAGGCCTGAGTACCGACGATTCAGGAATTTTTTCCTGAACCAGGGTCGAGTATGACGGCATATTCTGTAGCTCCGGTTTTCAAACTGGGGCCACACTGGTCTACGAACCCAAGGGGGTCAAAGACCACCTCGTGACAAAAAGAAACCTCTTTAACAGCTTTGTCATGAAGCTCAGGAATGAGGCTTTGAATGTGTTTCCAAGCCTATGCGTTTTCCATAATGACGCGCCAGAAGCGTGCAGGTGAAAAGCTGGATCTGGTGATAGATCATGAGGGGTAGAACAATGATGCCTACCGAGGCAGAGGGGAAGATAACGCTCGCCATCGGAACGCCAGAGGCCAGCGATTTTTTTGAACCACAGAACTGAAGCGCGATGCTGTTTTCCGTGGACTGGTTCATGCCCTTGCCCATGAAATGCGAGGCTACCAGCACCAGCGCAAGCATGAAGCTGTCCAGCAGCGCCACCTCAAGCAAATGAAGCGGTGAAACGCGGTGCCAGATGCCTTCGACAACGGCTGAACTGAACGCGGTGTAGACGACCACGACGATGGAGCCACGATCTGTGAACGAAATCAGGAATTTGTGGCGTTTGACAATCGGGCCAATCCATTTCTGAAGGATCTGCCCGAGAATGAACGGAAGAAGCAGTTCCTTGGCAACGTCCAGAACGCTCTCAAGGGGTGAATGACCTGCACCAACGTGCCCAAGGACAATGCCTGTCAGAAGCGGGGTCAATGCAATGCCTGCAATATTCGACACAGTGGCTGCGCAGATGGCCGCAGGAACATTGCCGCGTGCAATCGAAGTCAGGGCAATCGAGGACTGAACGGTTGAAGGCAGGCAGCACAGGAAAAGAATGCCAGCCCACAGATCTTCTCCGAACAGCGCATTCGGGAACAAATTGCGGAAGAGCAGATGCAGCCCGATGCCAAGAAGCGGGAAGAGAGCAAATGTGCAGAGTAGAACCGTTCCCTGAAGGCGCCAGTCACGCACGCTTTCGATAATGGCATGGCGCTCAAGTTTGGCCCCCTGGAAGAAGAACATCAGGGTGATGAGAACCGTGACGACCTGCTGCAGGATATGTTGCATTTCCCCGCGGCAGGGCAGGACGGAGGCCAGGACGATCGCGCAGATCAGGGCCATCAGGAAAGGGTCTAAGCGCTTCATGACGCCCTTATGTGCGTATTCGCAACGGACATGCAATGTCCTTCCTCTTTTTGAAGACGGGCGCTTTCCTGAAAGGCTTCCGGCTTAAGGATCCTCCTGTATGGTGGAGGTATGACAGATCGAAACGACAGGCCCGAACTCGGGCGCCGCACGGCTCTGGCCAGCATTCTAGCCGCAGGAGCTGCTGTTGGCAGTAGCCGGATTGCCAGAGCCGCCGAGGAAACGCCGATGTCTGCAATGACTCCTCATCACGATGAACCCAGCAATTCCCATCAGGAGCCGGGCAATCATCCGGGGATAGCAAGCCAGCCCGTTGTCAGAACGCAGAGTGACTATCTCTATCGCCCCACGGTTCATTTCTCGCCACAAACCGGCTTCATGAATGATCCCAATGGTCTGATTTTCGACGGGCAGACGTATCATCTCTATTACCAGTACGACCCTTTTGCACCCTATGCGGGTCAGGTGCACTGGGGGCATGCAACCAGTGCGGATTTATACACGTGGCAGGATCAACCTATCGCGATTGATCAGACAGCCGCTGGCGAGGCGTATTCAGGGTGCGTGGTTCTGGACCGAAATAATGATTCTGGTCTTTTCCCCCCGAAGGCAAGCTCCCCTCCGCAAGGGGACACTCCACCCGCTCCCAAGACGGCAACGCAGGCGGCAGTTGAGGCCTTGGCTCCCGGCTTGACCAAGGCCACGTCAGATGTACCATTTTCGCCGGAAAACATGGATGTTCTTGGTCCGGGGACGAATGCTCCCTTCGGACATGTCTTTGATCCACCGACAACAGCTGAACTTCCGCCAGCGGCTCCTTCGGTTCCTCCGTTACCATCCATGCCGGGTGGTCTGGTCGCTCTTTACACGCGCGCTACACCCCAGAAGCAGACGCAGTATCTGGCATGGAGTCCGGATGGCGGTAAGCGCTTTATCGACTACGAGCACAACCCTGTTCTGGATATCGGGCTGAACTCTTTCCGCGATCCGAAAGTGTTCTGGCACCAACCCAGTGGAAAGTGGGTCATGGTCGTCGTGAAGGCTCGGGCTCACAGGGTGGCCTTCTACGGATCAATTGATTTGAAGCACTGGATGCATCTCAGTGATTTCGGGCCAGCAGGTCTGTTCGGCGTGGATTATGAATGTCCCAATCTTATTGAATTGCAGGTTGAGGATGAGGGGAAGACGTCCCGTTGGGTTCTGTTCGTTTCAGTCAATCCCGGTGGACCTCAGGGCGGAAGTGTCACGCAGTATTTTGTAGGTGACTTCGACGGTGAGCGCTTTATCCCCGAGAATACGGTCATAGGTCTGACGGACTTCGCCAAAGACAGCTACGCCATGCAGGTTTATGAAAACATGCCGGGCAACGAGGCTGTCTATTTCGCCTGGTTTGGGAACTGGCAGTATTGCGAAGAGGTCCCGAACAGAAGCTGGCGCGGTCTTATGACCCTTCCGCGAACCTTGTCGCTCAGGCGGGACGATATGAACTGGCTACGGTTGGTGCAGCGTCCTCGAGGACTGAAAATGCTGAGAGGCGAGCAGATTCCTTTTCGGGTTGAACGTATTGCTGCCCAGAGCGGCGTTCAGGTCTCCATCCCCACAGGGCAGGCCATTGAACTCTCCCTGACGGTAACCGTGGATGAGCGCAGAAACCCGCAACCTGATGGCAACAAGGGACGAGCGGGTCGCTTCCTGATTGTCTTCTCCAACGGACAGGGAGAATCTCTCTCTATCGGGTTTGACGCATTTTCAGCTCAGCTCTGGCTGGATCGCGGAGATCTGCATGGCTTTTCGCAGCCATTTTTCACGGAGAGGTTCTCCACACCACTAACGGCAAACAGCCGACGTTTCTCGTTGAAACTGGTTCTGGATGCGTGTGCGCTCGAAATCTTCATCAATGATGGCTTGTCGGTCGGGACAGCTCTGGTGTTTCCTGCAAGTCCCTTGGATACACTCAGTCTTCAGGCAACGAATGCTGGTGCAACTATCGAAAATCTCAGTCTGTATCCTCTGCGGAAAACCATGGAGCGTCCGACCGCCGTATGATTGCAAACAGCCAAGGCTTCTGAACCGCGATACACGGCAGGCAGCGAAAGAATAACAATGCATTTTACCCAGACCTTTGATGCGCACTCCTTTCTGGATACGTTCGGAAGCTATCTGGCTGCTTTTGTATTTGGGACGCTGATCGGGGCGGAACGTCAGTTCCGCCAACGGACCGCCGGGTTGCGTACCAATGCGCTGGTCGCGATTGGTGCCTCTGCTTTCGTAGATCTCGCAGAGCGTATTGGCGGCGATGTTTCGGCCATTCGCGTGATTGCCTACGTGGTATCAGGCGTTGGATTTCTTGGCGCCGGCGTCATCATGAAAGATGGCCCCAATGTGCGGGGCCTGAATACTGCGGCAACACTCTGGTGCTCAGCTGCCATCGGTGCGTGCACAGGGTGCGACATGATTGCGGAAGCAGCTCTGCTGACCGTCTTTATTCTCAGTGCCAATACGGTGTTGAGAGTTCTGGTGAAATGGATTGATCGGCGCCTGCCTCCACAGATCGATGCAGTGGATCAGGAATGACGGCCCTGTGCGCAGCTCAGACGTGCTAGGCATTAAGGCTTAGCACAAACATATTTTTATTTTCTGGAAAAAATGGTGCCCAAGACCGGGATCGAACCAGTGACACTGCGATTTTCAGTCGCATGCTCTACCAACTGAGCTACTTGGGCACCGGGCTTAAGGTGAGATACCCGCTGCGGAAACGGGGTTTAGCTGATGATTCGCTTGGGATCAACCCTCAGTATGAGGATATTCTTCAGAGTCTTCTTCATTATCCTGCCTGAAGGATGGAACGCGGTAGTTACCGTTGAACCAGCGCCCCAGATCAATGTCTGCACAGTGCTGTGAGCAGAAGGGCCGAAAAGCCGGTTCCGTTGGGCGATTGCAGATAGGGCAGGTGGCACTCATGACAGGCTCCAGCTTGCGGGGGATGCGTTTGGATCCATGACCAGCTCCAGTGGAGCGGCCCGGCGGGAAGTAAAGTCACTCAGGGCTTCCGGATCGTTCTCCAGAGCCCTGATGAGAGAAATGGATGCTGTCAGAGTGCGACCCTTGCGGTCTTCTCGCAAAATGGTGCGGAGCACTGACAGCGCCCTCCCATGTGGGGAGGACAAAAGTTCGTGCAAGGGAGGTCTGCGCCGCGGGCGAGTGATTTCCAGAAGGCCGGAAGGCGTGGCCCCGAGCACTTGCGACTTCAACGGATCATCCAACAGGGCATCGCGCAGGAAGCCGACGAGGGCAGGCCTCTTGCGGGTTTTAACGCCTGCGGGATCAACCAGCAGAGTGCCTGACAGATTGCGGAGGCGGATCTGTCGCGCCAGGGCCGGAAAACTTGCAACGTTTTCCTTGAAGTCAGGAGCGCTGGTGCTGTCCAGGTCTATGGCGATCAGGGCTGGGGTGGGAAAGATACTGGCTGTCAGTTGGCCAAGATCTGCAAATTCGGAGCCAAGTTCGTCAAAGTCGCTTTCCAGCGTGTCGTCAAAAGCCTGCTGGCATCGCTGAAACCGGGGGCGCAGTCGGGCCGGAAGGCGGGCGGCAATACCTGGTGCATCAACGTACAGAGGGGCGTCAGGATAGCGGTCTGCCAGCTCTTCCAGTGGTGAAGGGCCGCATGCCAGAAGCGTCGGTGCAACAGGCATATCCGGCACAGGCTCTGCCTTACGCAGGCGGAGGCCCTTTCCATTCTGTGCGGAGCGGCTGACGCGGACGGAGATCAGTTCTCCTTGAACCAGCGCATCCCGGCAGGACAGAAAGCCATTATCTCCGTTGTGGAGTGTGACAAAGGCCCCGCCCAATGCGGGAGCGACCGTTTGGATGCGCGCAATATGCCAGTCGTCAAACCCATCCGGAAGGCCGGGACGCCAAATGGCCGCATCCAGAAGGGTCTCATAGTCCGTAACCGCAATCCGCACATCGCCCGGAGAGCAGGCGGCGCGGATCTCGATCACGCGATCCACCCACCCTGACGACGGGGCTGCCCGCGCAGAAGCTGTGCGGTTTCGAACAACGGAAGACCCACGACAGCAGAGTAGCTGCCGCCAATCTGCCGGATATGAGCTGCGGCAGCCCCTTGGATGGCGTAGCCGCCAGCCTTGCCCTGCCAATCTCCGTTGGCGATCAGTGCGTCGATCTGGCTGTCAGTCAGTCGGTGGAACGTGACGGCCGTTTCCACAAGGCGCTCATTGGCCACACCGTCCGGCCAGGCAGAGGTGGGACGCAGAGCCACTGCGGTCAGCACTTTGTGGTTTCGGCCTGAAAGCAGCCGCAGACACGCGCGTGCAGTCTGTTCATCCTCCGCCTTGGGGAGAATGCGTCGTCCAACCGCAACGACAGTATCCGCACCGATCACCAGAGCTGCATCCTGACGCTGTGCTGCTGCATGGTCAGCTTTCGCTCGGGCAAGACGCTGGACCAGCGCGCGGGGAAGTTCACCGGGGCGCGGTTCCTCATCCACATCTGTGCCGATGATGTCATCAGGCACGATTCCAATCTGCTGCAGAAGAGCCAGACGTCGGGAAGAGGCAGACGCCAGAACAAGCGCCGGGCGATCTGTCATGCCGTTTTCAGGCACGGGAGACTGGGAAAGGGGCATACGCCGCAGTCTCTTACTTGAAGCGGAACGTGATCCGGCCCTTGGACAGGTCGTATGGGGTCATTTCAACGTTTACGCGGTCACCAGCGAGAACGCGGATACGGTTCTTGCGCATCTTGCCGCTCGTATGGGCGAGAATGGTGTGCTCGTTGTCGAGCGTGACACGGAACATGGCGTTGGGCAGCAGTTCCATGACGGTGCCGGTGAACTCGATAAGGTCTTCTTTGGACATGGGAATCCTTGCTTCAGGGACAGGGTAAAGGTCTGCGGATGGCAGTGGCCCCGATCGGAGCCTGAAAATCCAGTTCCGCTATGTGCGGACTGTCCGGCAAAAGGTCAAGCTTAACGCGGTTTTTCTGATGTTTTTGGCCGAAATGATTGTGGACTTTTCACAAGACATACCGATTGTCCATGGCACCGGGTATGAAAATGGCAGAAATGGGCTGGTGCCTCGGTAATATGAAACAAAAGCGGGACGGCTTCTGACAGCTCCGCCCGGAGGCGAGGACATGCGTGGCGAAAAGGTATGAGTGGGTGCGAGTGGTGCCTTCGATTGTCTGGGCTTTGGTCCTTGCCGTGCTCATGGGGCTGGGCGTGGGCGTGCACCTTGTCCCGCTGGACAGTCTAAGCCGTTTTCCAGTTTTCCAGGACGGAATCCAGGCCGTCGCTGGGCAGCGGTATTTCCTAAGCGATGTGTGGCAGTGGCCTTTGCTGGACACACACTCGCTCCTGGCCCCCTGGGGTGCCAGCGTAGCAATGACAGACAGTACACCGTTACTGTTGTTACTGTTCAAACCGTTCGTGGCTCTGCTTCCCGCCGGATTTGTACCTTACAGGCTCTGGCTGGTGTTCTGTTTCCTTATGCAGCCGGTCTCTATGGTTCTGGCGCTATCCGCTGCGGGTGAACGGCGTTTTACTGCGTTGATGTCCGGAGCCATCCTGGCTCTCTGCATGCCATTTTTTCTGGGACGTATCATTCATCTCAGTTTGATGGGGCAATTCCTTCTTCTGTTGGCATTTGCGTTTTATTTCTCCCTTGTGCGGGGGAAAAAGTGGGCTTTGGGGCTGACGCCGATCTTTCTTGTGATCTGTCTGCTTATTCATCCGATCCTGATGCTGTTGGCCTCTGGGACTATTGCGGCAGCAGCTCTGACGCTTCTGTGTCGGAGGGCTAAGGCGTGGCGTGAGGTAGCCTGTTCATGCGGAGCTGGAATTGCATTGGTCCTGATCGTCAGCGAGGTGCTGGGATATTTCCGGTATGCTCAAGGTGCTGGCGGGTATGGCCTGTTCTCCATGAACCTGCTGTCGCCCATCTGGCCCATGCATTCTAATCTGCTAGCGTTTATTCCTGCGCTGCATTACGGCATGGAGACCCAGTCTTTTGAGGGCTATTCCTATCTCGGTGTAGGGCTTCTTTTGCTTCTGCTCTGTGATGTGGTCTTTTGCAGGCGCGAACTTCTGAGCGCGATGCGGCGGCATGCCGGACTGTCGATTTTCCTTGGAATTATGGCGCTCTACGCTGTTTCCAACATGGGATATGCAGGCTCATACCGGCTTTGGCACATAGCCCTGTCGCCCCCTTTGGCAGACGTTTTTCGTGCGAGTGGACGATGCTTCTGGCCTGTAGAATATGGCCTGTTGATCGCGGCTATCCGTCTATCCCGCTTCATACCGAGAAGGGTGGGAGGCAGCCTACTTATTGTTTGTGCCTTGCTGCAATTCCTGGACACCCGCTCGTTACGCGCGCAGGCACATGACCTGTGGAAGGCCGATTTTCCTGTTACGGGCGTTACCAGGTCTTTGACAGGTTTGATTGGGGACGCGCAGCAGGTAGCGCTCTACCCGGTTGCAGGCTGTGGATTGGATCTCTACGGCCCGGATGCCGATCGGATTATGACTGTTTTTCGGCTCTCTGCCGAACAAAACCGGCCGATCAATACGTTCTACCTGTCCCGCCCGCCCAAAGATTTTGCATGTGGCAGAGAAAAGCCCCAAGCCGACCAGGCGGAGGGAACGCTCGAAATTTATGTGGGCGGATTGCAGCCTGCTGCCAATCGGCACTGTCAGGATTTAGACGGCCTAAAGATTTGCCCGCCCTCGTAAGGGCGGGCGAACACTTAGTTTTTGATCTGGCCCAGACGTAGCGAAAGACTCAGAGCATGAGCATCCAGCCCTTCCGCCTGTGCGAGAGCAACACCAGCGGGGCCGATCTTTTCAAGTCCGGCTTCATCCGCCTCAATGGTCGTTGTGCGTTTGATGAAGTCGAACACAGAAAGCCCTGATGCGAAACGGGCCGTGCGGCTTGTGGGTAGAACGTGGTTGGGACCACCGACGTAATCGCCGACAGCTTCCGGGCAGTAGCGGCCCATAAAGATGGCCCCCGCATGGCGGATTTTTGCACTGAAGGCACGCGGTTCGTCGAGCAGCACTTCAAGATGTTCAGGAGCAAGCTGGTTCACAATCCGGGCGGCTTCATCCAGATCCCGAACGACAATGACTGCACCATGGTCTTCCCAGCTTTTGGCCGCGATAGCGGTACGGGGAAGGGTTTCCAGCTCTGTCTGGACAGCCGCCGTTACTGCCTTTGCAAACGCGGCATCCGTAGTGATGAGAATGGCCTGTGCCTGTTCATCATGTTCAGCCTGCGCCAGTAGATCGACTGCTGCCAGACGGGGATCATTATTCCCATCGGCTACAACGACAACTTCTGAAGGCCCGGCGATGCTGTCGATGCCAACATGGCCAAAGACCTGTCGCTTGGCCTCCGCCACAAACGCATTGCCGGGGCCGACAATCCGGTCCACCGGAGCAATCAGTTCTGTTCCATACGCCATGGCGCCCACAGCCTGTGCGCCGCCGATCCGGTAAATTTCTTCCACGCCGCAGAGACGGGCCGCTGCCAGAACAAGTGGGTTCAGCACCCCATCGGGAGACGGAACACACATGGCCACGCGCGGCACTCCGGCGACGCGCGCGGGAAGGGCATTCATCAGAACCGAGGAGGGATAAGCGGCTTTTCCGCCGGGCACATAAAGACCTACGGCATCCAGAGCCGTCCAGCGCATGCCAAGCCGGATTCCTTCGTCGTCCGTGAAATCCAGATCCTTCGGCATCTGTGCAGCATGGAACGCTTCAATGCGCCGGGCAGCGGTTTTGAGAGCATCCATCAGGTCTGACGGGACAAGATCTGCCTGCGTGGCAATTTCTTCCGCGCTGATGCGTAGGTTTTCAGCAGGCAGAGTCAGGCGGTCAAAGCGGGCCGTATAGTCACAGAGCGCCTCGTCCCCACGCTGACGAACATCAGCCAGGATGGCCCGAACGGGCTCTGCAACGCTGCGCTCGTCGCTGCTGCGATCTGCCAGAAGGTTCGCAAGATCCTGTTCAAAACTGGCGCTCAGGGTATCGAGACGTTTCATTTTGACGCTCCCTCAGTGTTGAGGGCTGCCCGGAAACGCTCGATCAATGCGCCAATCTCTTCGGGGCGCGTTTTGAGCGCGACGCGATTGACGATCAGGCGGCTTGTGACGTGGGCAATGGTTTCGGTTTCCATAAGGCCGTTGGCACGGAGAGTGGAGCCTGTATCAACCAGATCTACAATCACGCTCGCCAGATCCAGGGTGGGCGCAAGCTCCATGGCACCATTCAGGTGCACGATTTCTGCATTCACGGCGCGGGACGCAAAGTGACGGCGTGCAATGGTCGGATACTTCGTGGCGACACGCAGGCGTGACTGGGACGCTGCCGGATCTTCAGTGACGGTTTTGGGGCGCGCCACGGAAATTCGGCAGCCACCAATTCCGAGATCAAGCGGTGCGTAAATGTCCGGATAGTCGAATTCCATCAGGACATCTGCGCCACAGACACCGATATGCGCTCCACCATACGCTACGAAAGTTGCGACGTCGAAAGAACGGACGCGCACAACATCCAGATTTGGATAAGAGGTGCCAAATCGCAGCCGACGGCTGCTTTCCTGAAGGCAGTCCGCATCGGGTTCGATGCCTGTTCGTGTCAGAACGGGGGCTAACGCCTTGAGAATCCGCCCTTTTGGAAGGGCAAGGATCAGCGGAGAACCGCTTCGGTCAGAAGTGTCCGTTCCGGTCTGAGGCGCTGTCATGGGGCGTCTGTCCTTGCTGTCCGCAGCCAATGAAAAGAGAACAGCAGCGCATATCACGAAGCGGCGGTCTTCCAAAATTTCTTGACAGGGAGGGTGCATATTAGTGCATCTTGTATGCATGTCTGCAAACATAGAGACATTGTTGTTTCCGACCCCCCTTTCTGCTGCGAGTGGCCTGCCCCTGCGCGCACAGATGCGGGAGCGTATCCTGACAGCGATAGGGTCTGGTCTGCTCTCTCCGGGAGACCAGCTTCCCACGATGCGGGCGTTGTCAGTTCATCTTCGAGTTGATCTCAACACTGTGCAGCGTGCTTACGCGGAACTGGAACGGCTGGGTGCCATCGAGACTTATCGGGCGCGAGGCAGTTTTGTGAGCCAGCATCCTCCATCGGCCGATATTGATCGAAAGAAGGGAGAGCTCATGGATCTCGCTGCGGCAACAATCGCCCGGAGCCATGCCTTGGGGCTCGATCCAGATGCGCTCCTCCGCGCCATGCAGCACCTTCTTGAAGCGTCTTCGCCCACAATCGCACCCGAGACCGGCGCCGGAAAGGCATAGTCATGATTTCGTATCCAACACTTCCGTCGTCCGTGTCGCGGCGCAGCAATGGCCTTCCTGTCAATTCGGTGTCTATCGCACTGGCTCTCGGGTGTATTCTGGCCGGCGGGGGCTTACAGGCTCTGACCTTTAACCTCGCCTTCTCGATCATCGGCGTGGTGCTGGGCGTTCTCGTCCTTCTGTCTTTGAAAATGTGTAATTCCTGGCAGCGTGCTCTGGTCTTGCGAGCCGGTAAAATTCAGGGTTTGCGGGGACCTGGCCTGTTTCTCATCATCCCTTTTGTAGATCAGGTCACCGAAGTGGTTGATCAGCGGATCAGGACAGTTCCGGTGCATACGCGGCAAACCCTGACGCGTGATACGACGCCGGTGGATGTGGATGCTGTTGTTTTCTGGATGGTTCATGATCCACTCCGCGCCATCACGGAGCTGGATGACTACGAGGGGTCCGTGTCCATGGTGGCCCTGACGACCCTGCGTGAAGTGGTCAGCAGCTCCGACCTTGCTGTGTTACTGGAGGATCGTCGCAGGATTGATGACCAGCTTCGGGACCTGATTGAGGTCAAGACGCGCGAATGGGGTGTCACGGTGCAGGCCGTTGAGATCCGTGATGTTCAGCTGCCAGATAATTTGCAGGATGCGATGAGCCGTCAGGCGCAGGCAGAACGGGAACGCGCAGCGCGCGTTACGCTCGCCAGTGCCGAACGTGCTGTTGCTGTGGAACTCGCGGCTGCAGCCAAAACGTATGAAGCCTCACCGATTGCCCTGCAGATTCTTCAGATCAACCGCGTTTTTGAGATGAACAAAAACCGTGGAACGACCATCCTGATGCCGACCACCATGGCAGACGCGATGGGAAGTGCGACCGCTTTTGCTGCGGCCGTGCAGGCCGCAACACAAACGGATTCTGAAGCACCATCAGCCTGAATCACGTTAGAACGTGGCTTTTGATGAGAGGCTCCAGCCAGTCCACGAATGTTGTTACGCGATCACCAGCGGAGTGCCTGTGTGGATATAGAATGGTCATGGGCAGAGCCTCTGCACACCATTCAGGCATCACGCTGACGAGCTCTCCAGCCTGGATGTGCTGCTGCACGTCGTAGGCCGGAATCTGGATCAGACCCAGCCCGGCCAGGCAGCAGGCAATGAGGGCTTCAGCATTATCAACCGTCACATGACTGGGTGGCGAAGCAGTTCTGGTCTTTCCGCCCTCCTGCCATTCCCAGTCTTCCGGTCGGCCAGTGACGGGGGATGCATATCGCACCACGTAATGATCGTTCAGGGCATCTGGGTGGGCAGGGCAGCCAAACTGGTCAAGATAGGCCGCACTCGCGACGTTGATCAGATTGAGTTCTCCGATCCTGCGACTGATGAGACCGGAATCCTGCAACGGCCCCACGCGCAGAACGCAATCCGCTCTGTCTTCCACCAGATTGATGGCTCTGTCCGTGACGCCAAGATCAACGGACAAGCCAGGGTGACGGGACAGAAAGTCGGGTAAAGCCGGAGCAACAATGAGGCGCCCGATCCTGCCCGGCATATTGACCCTTACGACACCGCTGAGGCCATCACGGTCTTTCCGGAACAGCGTTTCAATGTCCTCCACCTCTCCGATGACGCGCAGGCACCGCTTGTAAAAAGCCAGTCCGTCCTGAGTGGGAGAGACCGCGCGCGTGGTTCTGGCGAGCAAGCGTGTTCCTGCGCGCGTTTCCAGATCACGAATGGCTGTGGAGATGGTCGAACGTGGCATGTTCAGCATGTCAGCCGTGCGTGTGAAACTGGAAGTTTCAACGACTCTGGTGAAAATGCGGAAAAGGTCGATCCGGTCCAAAAAAGTCTCCGCAGAGCAGGGCCCTGAGTTTGTTCGTGATTCCTGACAGGTGTCGTCAGGAATACAGTCTTTGTTGTGTCCCGTCAGACGGTAGCCTGCGCGTTCCATTTCAAAAACGCGGAGACCGGATCATGACAGATCACAGTATCAAAGGAAAAACGGTTCTTATTGCTGGGGGCGCCAAGAACCTTGGCGGCCTGATCGCTCGGGATCTTGCGGCTCATGGGGCTCGCGCCATCGCCATTCACTACAACAGTGCAGCGACAAAACCCGATGCGGACGAAACGATCGCGGCTCTCAAAGCTCAGGGCGTGGAGGCCGTCGCCTTTCAGCAGGACCTGAGAACCGCGGGTGGGAACACCAAGCTGTTTGCTGACACTGTGGCTGCGGTTGGTCGGCCGGATATTGCGATCAATACGGTCGGCAAAGTGCTCAAGAAGCCGATGGCAGAGACGTCTGAGCAGGAGTTCGACGAGATGTTCGACGTGAACACGAAGTCGGCTTTTTTCTTCATCAAAGAAGCCGGAGAACATCTCAACGACAACGGCAAGATTCTGACGCTCGTTACGTCACTTCTGGGAGCTTACACGCCGTTCTACGCCACCTATGCGGGAAGCAAGGCGGCCGTCGAGCATTTCACACGGGCTGCTTCCAAAGAGTACGGTGCACGAGGCATTTCCGTGAATGCGATTGGTCCCGGGCCAATGGATACGCCCTTCTTCTATGGGCAGGAAGGTGCGGATGCCGTCGCATATCACAAGACGGCGGCTGCCCTGTCTGCTCTGAGCAAGACTGGCCTGACCGATATTGAGGATGTTGTCCCCTTTGTCCGGACGCTCGTATCTGATGGCTGGTGGATGACGGGTCAGACCATTCTTGTGAATGGTGGATACACGACGAAGTAAGAAAAAAGGGCTGCCCGGGTTTTCTCCCTGGCAGCCCTTTGCAGGCTCAGAATGTCGCGTTGATACGGCCGTAGTAGTAGCCGCCGTTGATCGGCACCTGTGCAGAGTTGGAGTCATAGACAGCGGCACCGTAGGAGCTCAGCTCTTCCGGAAGCTTGCGGGGACGAACGTTGAAGACGTTGTTACCGCCAACAGCCACATGCCAGTGCTCGTTGAAGCGATAGCCGACTTCAAGATCGGTCAGCCAGCGCGGAGTGTTCTTGAACTGGCCAAAGCAGGTGTTGGAGTAACGAAGGGCAGCCCCGCCGGCAGCAGCGCAGGTAGCAGAGGTTGGCGTCCAGTCCTGATAGGTCATCATGCTGGTGGTCTCGCCGTAACGCGTCTGCCGCACGTTGATGTCCCATTTCCCAACCGTGTAGTACGCGTTGAGGATGATCTTGCTCCGTGGGTAGCCCGTCGTGAGATACCCAATGGTCTGCGCATTGAGCAGCGGGTTGCCATTTGTATCGCTGGCAACATGATGCATGCGGGTACGGTTCAGATCCAGCGCCATGCTGAGAGCGAGATTACCGTAGCGATGCAGGTGGAACGTGTAGTCCGCCTTGATGTCCAGGCCCTGTGTTCGCGTGCTGGCAACGTTGGCAAAGTAATAGGCTGAGACGTTGCTGATATCGAAGGAGTTGACGGGCAGCGCGTAACCCATGGCCTGAATGGCGTCGACAGCCGCCTGACCCTTCGTGGTTCCACCTTGCGAAATGCGGTTGCGCAGATTGATCTGATAGACGTCTGCCTCCACGTGGAAGCCCTTGACCGGTTCCACGACGACACCGCCACTGGAGCTTACGGAGTATTCGGGCTTGAGCGGGCTGGCACCCAGGATCTGTGCTGCTGCGGAGCTGACAGGCAGAAGACCGCTGGCGCTGGTCGGGCTCACACTCATCGTGCTGTAGTGCTGCTCGGCGAGGGTCGGGGCGCGGAAGCCTGTGCTGATCGTTCCGCGGAAGGCCAGCCATGGCGTTGCGTCGTAGCGTGTGGAGACCTTGCCGTTCTGGGCATTGCCAACATCTGTATAATGCTCGAAGCGGCCTGCGAAATCCAGATCCCAATGCTTCAGAGGGTGGAAATCGCCATCAATATATGCGGCCCAGATGTTTCGGCTCCAGGAGCCTGCATTCTGTGGTCGCAGGCCAGCATACCCTTGCGTGCCACCGACTTCGTAAGAAGCGGGCTCACCAGCGACGATGTCATACATTTCGAGGCGATGTTCACCCCCAAAGGCAAGAACCATCGGGACGGTGTTGAAGATGTTGATCTTCCGGCGGAAATCCAGATTGTTGGTCCACTGGGCATTACGGTAGTTCAGCGCACGCACAGTCGTGGGAGACCAGCCACACCCGGTGGAGGAATAATTGGCGACGTTGCCGTTGTTGCAGGTAGAGCCCAGCATACCGGTGTTGGCCGTGTTCTTGTTGCTGATCTTGTCCTGATCCGCACCGTAAACCGTGCTCAGATCCCAGTCGAAGCCATAGAAATCATGCCCTTTGAGGCCGAGTTCACCGGCGTAGTCGTCTTCATCAATGACTTCGAGGGGGGAGAAACCGGAGGGATAAAGCGTCGGGGCAATGCTAGGAACGCGGTAGTTCTGAATGGCTTCGGCGTGACGATGGGCGTAGGTCACCTGCCCATACAAATCGATTTTTTCAGTAATCGGCTTCCCGAAATCAATCCCTAGATTTTCGCGGGTTTCTTCGGGGGTGCTCATGATTTTGTTGGAGTTTTTCGGCACGTTTACAGCGTTGGCAACAACACCCGTGTAGTAGCCATTGGTGTTCGCGCCAGTGGGCCAGCTTCCAAGAAGGCGATGGTCATTCGCGCCAGCGACAAAGTGATCCGTGTGATAAACCTGTCCGCTGATGTGCATATAGCCATCATGTCCAAGTTTCAGGCCGCCATCAGCGTTGAGCTGGTACTGCCAGCCGTCGCCATTGTAGGCGTTCGCGCCGGTCTGGGCTGACATGTTCAGGCCGTGATTCTGCTTTTTGGTGATGATGTTCACCACACCGGCAATCGCATCCGAGCCATACATGGCTGCTGCGCCATCTTCCAGAACTTCGATGTGGTCGATCATGTTCGCCGGAATCATGTTCAGATCGACTGGCGTTGAACCGAACTGCGGCCCGGCGTTCTGAACAATGTTGGCTGTGACGTGGCGGCGCTTGCCATCAATCAGGATCAGCACCTGGTTCGGGTTCAGGCCACGCATCCGGATTGAGGATGTGAGAGCTGCGGTATCACTTCCCTTTGCAGAGACGTTGATCGAAGCATAGGTGCGGGTCAGGGCATCTGCCAGATTCATCTGGCCGGACCGTCGCAATGTTGCGGCGGACACGACTGTTACTGGGCTTGAGCTGTCACGAGCCCTTTTGTTACTGGCGTGTGTGCCTGTAACAATCATGCTCTCATTGCCACCTTCAGCAGCGCGATGCTGCACAGCCTGACGCTTTACGGTCGTGGGTGTGGTCGCTGCCTGCGCAGGCGTATGGTGATGTACTACCTTGTGATGAGTATCCGTTGCTGCCGTTGGAGTTGCGGCCAAAGCATGGGTTTCAACAGAGGACGCCAGGAGAGACGTGGTTGCGAGGAAAAAAAGACGCCTTGATGACATACCGTCGACTCCCAATAAGCTACGGCCTTCTGCAGCACCAATGCTGCTGTCATTATTCATAACGAACTCGTTACGTCTGGCTACGCAAATTCTGATACCGAAATGTTTTGTCATTCTGGAAAAGAAATGAAGACCGCAATCAGGAAATCGCGGCCTTCCGGAAACTCAGTTTTTGAAGATGTCAGGCGGTCTTGTTGAAAGCCGCTACAATATTGGAGAGATTTCTCTGCCGTCTGGTTGCCAACCGAGCGGCCGTCAGGACTGATCTGGCCTGAGAAATAGCTGTGTCCAGATCAGAATTAATGACCGTATGATCGAATTCCGCCCAGTGAGAGATTTCATCCAGCGCGGCTTTCATGCGCTTTGCAATCTCTGCGGGATCATCAGAGGCTCGTTTGTGAAGCCTGCGTTCCAGCTCTTCGAGTGATGGTGGCAGAACAAACAGGCTCACGACGTCTGTGGGGAGGGCAGCTCTCAATTGGCGATGGCCCTGCCAGTCAATGTCAAAGACCATGTCATGACCGGCTTCCAGCGCTTCTTCAACAGGCGCACGCGGAGTGCCATAGCCGCGGCCGAAAACTTCTGCCCACTCCAGAAGTTCGCCGGCCTCTGCCATCGTGCGAAACGCTTCGATATCCCGGAAGTGATAATGAACACCTTCAACTTCACCAGGGCGTGGCCCACGGGTCGTCACGGAAACAGAGTGCTTCAACGATGGCTCTGACGCACGCAGAGCGTTTGCAATCGTGGATTTGCCCGCACCGGAGGGGGCTGAAATCACCAGGCAGACACCGCGTCGGGGCTGTTGGATCATGAGGGTCTCCTTGATGTTTCCTGAGGCAGGACAATGTCGCTGCCTCTAGCCTGAAAACCCCTTGCCTGACCAGATGTTCCTCAGGTTTCCGACTGAAGCTGTGCTGTTATTGCGCTGCTGAGAGACCGTCTGCGGGATCCGCCAAGGATGTGGCCGAGTGGGGCCAGAACCTCGATATGGTCACAGATGATCTTAAAAACGGCGAGCATCGGGACAGACAGAAAAGCACCGGAAATGCCCCACATCCAGTCCCAGAACAGAAGAGACCCCATGACGAAAACCGGGTTCAGCGTGAAGCGCCGGGCTAGGAGCATGGGGGTGATGGTTTCTCCTTCCAGCACATGAATCAGCAGGTAGATGGAAGGTGGAACCAGCGCATAAAGCAAGGACGGGAAGGTAAAGAGCCCCACAACGAAATAGACCACCATTCCGGTCAGGGGGCCGATGATCGGGATGTAGTTGAGCAGAAAAGCCAGGACCCCCCAGAGCAGGGGATTGGGCATGCCCGTTGCCCAGCACTGGATCATGTTCGCAAGCCCCACCAGCAGGTTCATCATCGTGATGGTTGCGAGGTAAAGCGAGACATTCCGTTCAATCTGGGTCGTGATCTGAACCAGTCGACGCTTTTTTCGAAATGTGGGCATAATTTCCACAATCCGACGCAGCAGTGTGTCTCCTTCCGTCATAAGGAAGAAGAGCATCAGCAGCATGGAGAAGAAGCCGCCTGCAATTTCTCTGGTGCCCGCAAGAACGGACGTCCCAAGGCGGCTCAGGGCATTCTCTCCCCCGATTGGCGCTGCCACAGCGTGCGAGCCAGAGGGTTTGTAGCCGCCGAACATGCCGGACAGCCGCATGTAATCCCGTTCCATGACTTCAATCGGCCCGCGCATGACGGCCAGTTTGCTCTGAAGAGCAGGCAGTGTCTGCGGGGCACGGGAAATCCATCCTGCCGCAGGGACAGAAATTGTTGTCGCAATTCCACCAACCACACCGAACATGGCAACGATGAGCAACAGCGCAGCCAGATGTTTGGGCAGATGCAGTTTTTGCCGAAGAAAACGCATCGGCGAGATCATCATCAGGTTGACGACCAGCGCGAACACAAAGGGCAAAAGGATGGGAGCGGTGAAATACAACGAGTAAAACACGGCCAGAATCGTCAGGATCAGGACGCAGATGTCTCTGACGTTCAGGTGCTGACGTAATATGTTACGGTCGAGCGTCGGATCTGGCAGCTCATCTCCTGCCCGCTGACTGGGTCGACTTGGGCCGGATGCATCCTCTTCCGGCGGAAGAGAGCCTTTCTGGCTGGAAACTGCGGAAGGCTCTGTCGGACAGCCGGACATGTTTGACGCCTGAAGCGGGGAGGGGTGACATCAGGGTAAAAGCCCTGACAGAGGACACAGTTGCGTGTTCTGCCCAAAAACCCTCTTGAACTCCAGTGGGAAGAGGTAACTAAATAATGATCAGAGCTGGTAGGGGTCTGCCCTGCTGGCGAACCTGGAGCTAGGAGAACAGCCATGGCTTGGAACACGCCGAAAGTTACCGAAATTCCGCTAGGCGCAGAAATCAACTCGTACGTCTGCGGCGAGAAGAAGTAATCATCTTTTCCCTTTCGGGGAAAAATGGCGGCCGCCTCCCACAGGGGCGGCCGTTTTCTGTTCATGCTTCCCAAACGGTTTTCTGAAAAATGATTGATGTCATCGTGCTCGGCTCCGCGGCCGGCGGTGGTTTCCCCCAATGGAACTCCGCAGCGCCAGGTTGTGTAGCCGCCCGCACGCGACAGGGCGCACGCCCTCGCACTCAGGCCTCCATTGCCGTGAGTGCTGATGGAGAACACTGGTTTGTTCTCAACGCTTCCCCTGATCTCCGGCAGCAGATTATCGAGACTCCGGCCCTTCACCATCAGGGTAGTCTGCGCGGGACGCCGATCCAGAGCGTCATTCTCACCTGTGGTGAAATTGACGCCATTACGGGTTTGCTGACTCTGCGGGAACGTGAGCCTTTCACGCTCATGGGGAGTGACTCCACACTGGAGCAACTGGCGGCCAATCCGATCTTCGGTGCGCTCGATCCTGCAATTGTCCCGCGCGTTCCTCTGGCGCTTGATGCGCCTATAGCTTTGAAGCTGAAGGATGGCAGCTTGTCAGGCCTGACGCTCACAGCCTTTGCTGTGCCGGGGAAAGCCCCGCTTTACGCGGAGGCTGAAGGGTCGCGGCCTGATGAAACTTTGGGTGTTTCGATCACAGATGGGACTCAGACGGTTCTGTTCATCCCCGGCTGCGCCCACATCACCCCAGAAATCATTGAACGTGCCTCTCAAGCTGATCTGCTGTTTTTTGACGGTACTCTGTGGCGCGACGATGAAATGATCCGAGCGGGACTGAGCCCCAAGACAGGTCAGCGTATGGGGCACGTTTCTGTCCGGGATAGTGGTGGCCCGGTGGAGTGCTTCGCGTCCTGCTCAAAACCGCGTAAAGTCTTGATTCACATCAACAACTCGAACCCGGTTCTGATGGAAGACAGTCCGGAACGCAAAGACGTCGAGAACGCGGGGTGGACCGTGTCCGAAGACGGCATGACTTTCAGACTGGAAACACCATGACACTCCTGACCCCTGACCAGCTCGAAGCTCGCCTCCGCCAGATTGGTGCTGAGCGCTATCACAACCGTCATCCGTTCCACCGCAAGCTGCATGACGGGCTTCTGACGAAGCAGCAGGTGCAGGCCTGGGCCCTGAACCGCTACTATTATCAGGCGAAGATCCCGGCCAAGGACGCCACGCTCCTCGCTCGCCTCCCGACCGCCGAACTGCGCCGCGAATGGCGTCGCCGCATCGAGGATCATGATGGTACGGAGCCGGGAACTGGCGGTGTCGCGCGCTGGCTCGTACTCACGGATGGTCTGGGTCTTGATCGGGACTACGTGGAGAGCACGGACGGCCTGTTGCCCGCGACGCGCTTTGCCGTGGATGCGTATGTGAATTTTGTGCGTGATCAGTCCATTCTGGCCGCTATCGCGTCGTCCCTGACCGAGCTGTTTTCCCCGACGATCATTAGCGAACGTGTCTCGGGGATGTTGCGGCACTACGACTTCATTTCTGAAGAAACGCTGGCCTATTTCACACCTCGTCTGACGCAGGCTCCTCGGGATTCGGACTTTGCGCTGGCCTATGTCCGGGAAAATGCCCGTACACCGGAACAACAGCGCGAAGTTTTGGGTGCTCTGGAGTTCAAGTGCTCCGTTCTGTGGTCCATGCTGGATGCGTTGGATTACGCGTATGTTGAAGGGCATATCCCGCCGGGCGCTTTTGTCCCATGAGTGTGACGGAAGAGATCGTCCTGTCCTTCGCGCGTGGTCATCGGTTGCAACATGACCGTGTTCGGGATGTCTGGCTTGTCCAGGCTCCCGAAAAGGCTTTCATTATCGAAGGCGCCGCCCCACATATCCTGGGTCTTGTGGATGGAGAGCTGGCTGTTGGCTCTATTGTAGAGAAGCTGACGGAACAGTTCTCCGCCCCGCGCGAAGTCATCTCCACGGATGTTCTCGCGCTTCTTTCTGATCTGACGGAAAAGGGCGTTCTGCGCGCATGACCTTGCCCCAGCCACCGATGAGCCTTCTGGCTGAACTGACCCATCGTTGTCCGCTTGCCTGCCCATACTGCTCCAATCCGCTGGATCTGGAACGCAAGGCGGCAGAGCTGGATACGGCTGGATGGAGACGGGTGCTTGAACAGGCAGCAGAGATGGGCGTCCTGCAGGTTCACTTCTCGGGCGGTGAGCCAATGGCCCGGCCAGATCTGGTCGAACTGGTGACGCTGGCGCGCAAGCTGAATCTTTATACAAACCTCATTACGTCCGGCGTCCTGCTGGATGAAGCCAAACTTGATGCGCTGGATAAGGCCGGGCTGGATCATATCCAGCTTTCTTTCCAGGATGTGACGGAAGAAGGCGCCGAACGCATTGGCGGCCTGAAAGGCGCGCAGCCTCGCAAGCTTAAAGCCGCCCGGCTGATTCAGGCGTCCGGGATTCCCATGACGTTGAACTTTGTTGTCCATCGGGAAAATGTCGCGCGCATTCCGCAAATGTTTGAGTTGGCACGTCAGCTTGGGGCTGGCCGCGTCGAAATTGCTCATACCCAGTATTATGGCTGGGGCCTCAAAAACCGCGATGCGTTGCTTCCCAGCAGAGAACAGCTCGAAGAGTCCACGCGTGCTGTAGAAGCCGAGCGTGAGAAGGGAGGTCTGGCCATTGATTACGTCACGCCAGATTATCATGCAGACCGTCCCAAGCCCTGCATGGGTGGCTGGGGGCAGCGGTTCGTGAACGTCTCCCCGTCTGGTCGTGTTCTTCCCTGTCATGCTGCGGAAATCATTCCGAATGTAACCTTCCCGAACGTCCGGGATGAATCGCTGGCCGAGATCTGGAACAATTCCCACCTGTTCAACATGTTCCGTGGAACGGAGTGGATGCCGGAAGCCTGCCGGGCCTGTGACCGCAAGGAGATCGACTGGGGAGGCTGTCGTTGTCAGGCGCTGGCTCTGACAGGGAATGCCGCCAACATGGACCCGGTTTGCAGCCGCTCACCATTTCATGACATCGTCGAGAAGGCGGTGGAGCAGGCAGAAACGCCTGAATTGGTTTACCGCCGCTTCTGAAGTTTTGTACCGAGTTTCTCATGCCCGTTCCGGACATTGACCAGTTTCACGCCATCTCCATTAGTGCGCTTGCTCACAAGCTTGCGGCGGAGGGGCGCAGCATCATTCATATGGAATTTGGTCAGCCCTCCACTGGTGCGCCGAAGGAAGCCATTGAACGGGCACAGCATATTCTGGCGACAGATCCCATGGGATACTGGGAAAGCCAGCCGCTCAAGGAGCGGATTGCCCGGCATTACCAAGAGACCTACGGCGTCGCCGTTCAGCCAGAGCAGGTGATCCTGACCTGCGGCGCCTCCCCGGCGCTTGTCCTGGCTTTGACGAGCTGTTTTGTGCCTGGGCAGCGTATCGCGCTCGCGCGACCGGGTTATGTGGCTTACCGCAATACGCTCCGCACACTACATATGGTGCCGGTGGAAATTCCTTGCGGAGAAGCTGAACGCTTCCAGTTGACGGCAAAAGCCGTGGCCGAACTGGAGCCTGCTCCAGACGGTCTTATTATTGCCAGCCCTGCCAATCCAACGGGAACAATTCTGCCAGACAGTGAATTGCAGGCTATCATTGATGTCTGCAAGGCCCGTGGGATCCGGATTGTATCAGACGAGATTTATCATGGTCTGAGCTACGGGGAGCCCGCCCATAGTGTTCTGGAACATGACCCACACGCGCTGGTGGTCAACAGCTTTTCAAAATACTTCAGTATGGCTCCGTGGCGGCTGGGGTGGCTGATTGTGCCATTGGACAAGATAGATGCTGCCCGGGCGCGCATGGGAAATCTTTTCCTCACACCGTCGGCACTGAGTCAGCATGCAGGACTGGTCGCTTTTGACTGTCGGCAGGAGCTCGATGGCCATATTGAGACCTATCGGCGAAACCGCGATCTGCTTCTTGAAGCTCTGCCCGCGCTTGGACTGACGCATATCGCACCACCGGATGGTGCATTCTATATTTACGCGGATATTGGACATCTCACAGAGGATAGTCTGTCGTTCTGTCGTAAGCTTCTTCTGGAAACGGGGGTCACGACAGCGCCTGGTGTAGACTTCGACCCTGTTCATGGGAACCGATTCATACGTTTCAGTTTTGCGCTCTCAACTGATTTGATTGAAGAGGCAATTCGCAGGTTGAAAACCTGGTTTAACGTACAGAACGCTTAAGGTAGGTGCTCGATCTGGTACTAATTGAGCATTTATTAATAATTAATTTTGCAGGTCTTGAAAATACTTAAGCCTGGGTTAAAATTGGCGAGACAGTAAGAAACCCTTCATGCTGTCGTCTGTCTAAGTGGGAGTATGAGACATGAAGGTTGCAGTATGTCTGGTTGTAAAAAATGAACAAACAGAAATTATTTATTGGGCCGCGTGGTATAAGGCGCTAGGTTTCGATACTCTAATTATTTATGATGATTTCTCCGATGACGCAACGGAAGAAGTAATTCTTTCCATGCAGGGCGGAATTGATATTCGTTATATGAGAAACGCCGTTAACCGTGACATTCATAATGTGCGTCAGGTGCGTGCTTATAATGATGCCGTCATTCGATATGGTCATGAGTTTGACTGGATTGCATTTTTCGATGCAGACGAATATCTCGATCTGTATGGGAAAAATATAAAATCTTATCTGTCAGAACAAGGCGATGCATCGCTCGTTGCGTTTAATTGGTGCTGTGTTGGCACAAACGGGTATGTTAGTCGCCCAGAAGGCGTTCCATTTCTGAATTACACCCGAACGGGCAGTAATGAGCTTTTCTGGAACCGGCATACCAAAGTTATATTCCGTCCTGATCGGTTGTCGAGGTCGGTTTACCAGGTCCATAATGTCGATGTTCACGGCACCAGTGTAGACAGTGAAGGTCTGCCTGTTGAGTGGGAATCTCCGAGCGGTGGTTTCACCCGGAATATTCCGACGTGGAAGGGCGCACGCCTTATTCATTACCAATCCAGGTCTCTGGAGCATTATATTAACCGGGATCGCCATCTGGAAGACGTGCGCAGAGATGTGAACGACCCGCTTCATACTGTCGTGAATAATCCAGAATATAATGCTATCGAGAGCACTATATCTGCCGATTACATCCGTGATTTTTATAAGTGGATGGATCATATTGTCTCGCAGCAGACACATACGATTGCACGTGTTCTACGCTCTACCTCATCCTGTTTTATAACTCAGCTTGAGAGCATCCTTGCACCACCCAATGTTCCTGTGTTCCAGCCTGCCTATAAGGCCGAAGCTCATGAAATCGCGCATAACTGGATTTCATTTCATACAACTCCAGGAAAAATACTGAGCGAACATTTCGATGGTCGAAGCTCTTTTGTCGCCTTTCATATTGAAAACCATTTTGGCCACAGGCTGACATCCCTCGACGGTAAGCTGTCTACAGATTCTGAAAATGGAATTCCGTTAATTGGAATATACTGTGAAGGAAGTGAATATGTTCACGTATTCACGTCTAGTGGAGAAGAACTAAGGGTCAATGGGGACTCTCGCGTCACCAGAGTGCTGACTTATAAGGTATGGAATAACGAAGATGGGTCCATTTCTATTTCTCATCCAAGAACCCATAGATATTTAGGTTTTGCCCCGGACGGAACATATAACATTCGTAAAATCCGTGCGCTTGCATGGGAAAGCTTCAATTTGAAGCTCGTGGACATCGCTGAGTGCCCACAGTTTGTGCGTGATGCAGGTGTTTACCTTGGACGTATCACCAGTCTTGAAGACTTAAAGCGTTCCTGCGAAACCGCAGAGCAAGTTGATGGCTTGGTTATCAATGCTCTTACAGCGCTTGATGACGTCTCCAAGTCGGCAGTTTCTTTCTTGAGCCGCGGCATCCTTGGCGAACATATTCTCTGACCTGCCTCACAGCGCCCGTCTTCAGAGCTTTCTGAGGACGGGACAACCTTTCCAGAGCCCCCTTTCGCTGGGAACTCTGAAAAGGTCTTTCATGCTGTAAATCGGGGCAGCTTAAAGGGGAGCGTAGATCGCGCCCAGATAGTCAGGTGTGCCACTCACACGGTCTAGGTGCGGGTAACGCAGGCCATCATGATATGGGATGGAAATCGTGCTGATATGCTCGCCAGATTTCACCACAAGTCTGATCGGCTGCTTCGGGTCTTTCTGCGCATCCGCGATGGCATGACGCAAACGGTCCCCAGTGTAAGCCATGTCATTGACGGCCAGGATTGTCTCTCCTGACGCCAGGCCGGCCTTGTATGCCGGGCTCATCCAGTGAACACGCGCCGTCTTGGCATCACGCGTGACGCTCATTCCAAGCGAGAACGTCAGATCCACACTATGGCGAACGGCCTCCGATGCTTTGATGAATGATGTTGGTTTGTCTGTGTAGACAAGCTTGTAGCCACCGTTTGTCAGGCCATCCAGTGGAGCATGCAACCGGATGGTGTCCAGACGATCATGCAGGAATTTGGCCCAGTCATATGGCTGGATACTGTTCAGGGTCGAAGCCACTTCATCGAACTGATAGGGGCTGACAATAAAGCTCCCATTATTCGTGCCGAAAAAGGCCTTCGCGAAATCGTTCAGAGATTTCTGCCCGTTGGAAAGCTTGCGGATCAGCGTATCTGCGTCGAGCCAGACAAGCTGACCTTCCACATAGTAGTCTTCCGAACGCTGCCAGTCGCGCCATGACAGAGGGGCACGCTGAGCAATAACGGGGTCATTGGTGGTGTCTTCCAGCGGGCGCCACAGGCGGCCTGTCTGGTTTTCGTAGGTTGCTGCCATATAGGCCAGCGCCTCGAAGCCCTGATCCTTCGTCACAATTCCTGAACGGGCTGCAAGAACATTCCCCCAATACTGGGTCTGGCCTTCATACACCCAGAGCAGGGAGCCGCGTTGTGGAACATTGAAGTTTGGAGCCCACATATCAGCCGGGCGACGATACTTGCCGTTCCAGGAATGCGTATACTCATGCGCGAGCAGATCACGCTCAGGGAACGTTTTGTCCCATTCCGTGAAATATCCTGGAGCAGCAGCATTTTCGCTGGATTGATGATGCTCCAGCCCGATCATGCCCAACTCTTCCGTCAGAGCGAGCAGGAAGTCGTAATGGTCATAATGATGGGAGCCGAAAAGAGCCGTAGCCTGTTTGACGAGGTTCTTATGGGCTTCAATCTGCTGCGGCGTTGCATTCAGGGATTCTGCATCGTCTGCAACAACATTGAGTGCGACAGGCACATGATCCGGCCCGGTCAGATCAAACTTACGGAAATACCGGCCCGCATAAATCGGGGAGTCGACCAGCGTATTATAGGTCGTTGCATTGAAGTGAGTTTCATCGCCATAGGCAGAGGCGCGCAGAGCGGAGCCAATCTGCCATCCATGCGGCACCAGAACGCTTGGTTTGACCGTAATATCCCGCGTGAAATACCCAGCCGGATACAAAGAAACCTGATCCCACTGAACATTGACGATGGATGGTGTCATGACGACACGGCCCTGACCCGGCGTAACCGGAGACAGAAGCTGGAAATGGACGTCGAGCGTGGGGGTCGTAGCGGAAACGGGAATATGAAACGCAGCGATATTGACCGTGTCGCGCTTCCAGGGAATCGTCTTGCCACCTGATTGGATTTTCAGGCTGGCAAGCTGCTCAATGACGCCTGTCGGGGAATGATCACCCGGAATCCACATGGGATACAGCAGGATCAGTTCGCCTTTCTCTACAGCTTCTTTCGGAACGGGAACCGTTTCATGGATGGACATGACGTGATGGGCCGTGTCTGTCGCATCCACAGCAACCGTCAGAGCGCCGGGAAAGGGCTTGTCCTGCGGGTCTGGGATGGCGGCAGGCAGAGGGAGCGGCTCTGGCTGAGGCTGGGCAAAGGCTGGGGCAACCAGGCTGCTGAATGCAGTCAATGCCACCAGAAAGCGCATACGCATCATAAGAAAGGTTCCGATTTGTAAATCAAAGTCCTTCCTGCCCTAATTGTCCCCGCGCTTGCGCACAAGGGGCAATAACCTTGCCCGCGTCAGATACGCAGAAAGACTATTGAGCTATTTCCGGCAGGCATGCGCGGATTGTCCATCCTGTGACCTCTGGTGTCAGATGCAGAGGAACGGCATTTGGCAATCGGACATTGACTGGCAGGCTCATTCCTGCGCGAAGGCTTCTGAACAATGCACCATGCGCGACAAAGAGAGGGGTTTCGTCAGCTTGCAGCGCTCGGTTAACAGCCCCTACAGCGCGTGCCTGGAGCGTAGCGAAGCTTTCAGCACCTTCGGGCGTATAGCCGTCTTCGATCCATGGATCGTACCATTCCCCCATGGGCTGCCCTTCCTGCACTCCGAAGCAGACTTCCTTGAGCTCCGGATCGATAATCAAAGGAAGGTCAGGGCCTCCACTGTCTCGAATGGCATCGCGCGTGTGTTCCGCCGTGACAAGAGCGCGAGATAAGGGAGACGCGATAATCCGATCGAAGGGATTTTCTCCCTTCCGGAACAGATCCGCGAAAATCTGGCCTGCTCGGACGGCCTGTGCGAGCCCCGTAGAATTCAGGGGGATGTCTGTTCGGCCCTGGGAGAGACCTCTGAGGTTCCAATCCGTTTCACCGTGCCGGAGATACCAGTAAGGCTTGGTCAGGATCTTCGGCATGGATGAAATCTCCAGAGATGGGAAAGCTTAGTCGAAGAGAGAGGAAACCGAGCTTTCGTCTGCAACAGCGCTCATGGCGCGAGCCAGAAGATTAGCAGTCGTAATCTGGCGAATGTTTGGCGTATCGAGCAGCGCCTGGGTAGCAGGGATGCTGTCCGTCAGTGTCAGCATGTTCAAAGGACTGTTTTTCACGCGCTCGCAGGCATTACCAGTCAGAACGCCGTGAGTGACATAAGCCTCCACGCCTTCTGCGCCCCGGCTCATGAGAGCATTGGCCGCGTTACACAGCGATCCACCACTGTCCACAATGTCGTCTACCAGCACACAATACCGTCCCGAGACATCGCCGATCACGTTCATGACTTCTGACACACCTGCACGCTCACGGCGCTTGTCGATGATGGCCAGGTCAACGTTCAGACGCTGTGCAAGCTGACGTGCGCGGACAACACCGCCAACATCAGGAGACACAATCATGAGTTCCCGGTCCGGAAGGCGCGTTTTGAGGTCCCGCACGAAGAGCGGAGCCGCGTAGAGGTTGTCCGTCGGAATATCGAAGAACCCCTGGATCTGCATGGCGTGCAGATCCATCGTCAGGATACGGTTGGCGCCGGCTTCCGTCAGAAGGTTGGCAACCAGCTTCGCGCTGATCGGTGTCCGCGGGCCGGATTTACGATCCTGTCGGGCATATCCGAAATACGGCATGACAGCCGTTACCCGGCGGGCAGATCCACGACGCAGTGCGTCCAGCATCACCAGAAGTTCCATCAGGTGATCGTTTGTCGGCATGCAGGTGCTCTGCACCACGAAAACGTCCTCACCGCGGACGTTCTCCTGAATTTCGACAAAGACTTCGCCATCCGCGAAGCGTTTGACCACGGTTTTGCACACGGGCAGCCGTAGTTCACTCGCCACCGCACGAGCCAGCGGCAGATTACTGTTGCAGGCAACGATCTTCATGAAACGGCCTCGTCTGGTATCCGTCAGGGGGAGAATTGCGCGCTTTCTAACAGCGCACCCCCCTGCTGTCATCAGTTCTGAGCCATTCTTTGCACGGAAGTTGGGCTTGATGTGCTGACCGATGCAAGCGAAACACATTCAAGAACTGTCTGCGCGGCCTGCTGGAGGCTGCTTCACGCTTCAGGAAAGGTCGGAATATGGCCCTGAAAGACTGTACGGGTTTTGTTGGCCGGAGACTTCTGATTCAGGATCTCCCAAGCAAGCGGGACGTCAGGAATGCTGTCTTTGTCCCGCCTGGAACCGCCCCGCAGTGGGGACTTTTCGAACCTTCGGGCCGAAGCGTTCCTGAGGCGATGCTCTATACGGGTGCGGGCTCACTCCACACACCTCTCTGCTCCCGGGACTGCCCTGACCTCCCGGATTGCCCAGTCCTGAGCGACAAGTTCGATTATTTTTTCCTTGGAAACATTAATCCATCCTACCTCTATTTTTTTGCCAACGTATTGTCCCGCCTGTGGAGTCTTCCTCCCTATGCGCGCTCACGGCTGAAGCTCGTTTTCAGCAGCCCCCAGCCTCTCGCTCAACTGATGGCACAAAGCTATTTTCGGACGATCGTGACGGCGCTTGATCTGACTGAAGATCACTTCATGCAGGTTCTGTCACCAGCGCGCTTTCCACAGATCACGGTTGCAGCGGCTGCATTTGAAGAGCTGTCACTCGTTCATGATGTCTTCGCAGATCTGGCTCACAGCATCGGGCGAAAGATTTTACCCGAAGGTGCGCAGGATCACCCGGGACGCGTTCTCTTTTTCTCGCAGGAAAAACTCTCTCAGGGCAACGTCAGGGTAGAAAATGAGTCCGTTTTGACGGCGGCATTGAGAGCAAAAGGGATAGGAACGGTTTATCCCAGCCAAATGACTTTCCGGGATCAGCTCAAGCTCTGGGCCTCAAATCCTTTGGTGATTGGTTATAATGATGCCTGTCTTCATACGAGCATTTTCTTCCCTCAGCGAAGGGTTGTGACGCTGGCACATAGCCCGGATATGTGGGCGAACCAGTGTCTGGTCGATAAGGCGAACAACAATCATGCCCGCTATCTGTACGATAGTTCTGGCCTGGAGCCTGTCGGGGCTGGAGGTGGTTTCCAAATGAACTACCGTATCCCTGACCCGGAGAAACTTGCAGATGAACTGGCGGATTTCACCTTGGGCTAACCGGAACGAGATGCTGGAAAGATGCGGTCGAGCGCTGTTTCATTTTGAAACAATCGGGCCATACAAACGTCTTCTCGCGGATGAACTTTCCTCCGCGAATAGCGTTTCGATATCGAACGCTTCTTCAAGGAGTTATACCCAATGTCCATCAAGTCCGTCGCCCGTGTTGCACTTTCCCTGACGCTACTGTCTGGTGCCGCCGTCTCTCTCTCGGCCTGCAACACTGTTCGGGGTGCTGGTCAGGACGTCAGCTCCGTGGGCCACAATGTGTCTCGCGGTGCGAACGCAACGCAGGATGCCATTCAGCGTCACACGGATGCTTCCACGCACTGATTGCTGTCTCTCACTCAAAGAGAACAGTAAAAAAAAGCCGTCAGAGTCCTCTCTGGCGGCTTTTTCTATGGGGCTTAGGAAAACCTACAAGATCACGAAATATGACACATAAGCAGTTTTCACGTCTCTTTGTGTTCGATTCTACTTGTAATCTGTGATTTCCCGGTCTCATATCCCTGACTGAACAGACGTTCTCGGGGCGGGGTGAAACTCCCCACCGGCGGTATTGAAGGGATTTCGGTCCCTCCTAAGCCCGCGAGCGCCTTCTTATCCACGGATAGGAAGGGTCAAGCAGATCCGGTGAGACTCCGGAGCCGACGGTCATAGTCCGGATGAGAGAGAACGCAGCACTTGCCCGATTGCTCGGGTGGGAGGAGCGTGCATCTTCGCACTTTCCTACCGCGAGCATCGGCTGAGGGCGGCGTGCGCCCTGCGAACGTCCCGAATAATGGGACCGTGACCGCAGCCTTGTTGAAACAAACCACCTTTTCCAGCGCAGCGAGCGCAAGCCAGGTCCGAGCAGGATTTCGCTTAGCCCTTGACCATGCGGCCGACACGTTGGGAGCAACCTCTCCGAATCCGTCTGTCGGATGCGCACTGCTCGATGCAGAAGGTCGTGTTCTTACCATCGGCGTTCATCCGAGGGTCGGGCAGCCTCATGCGGAGGCAATGGCTCTTGCACAGGCTCGCGATGCCGGCGTTCTGGGCGATGTGCGCACCGCAATTGTGACGCTTGAGCCCTGCAATCACACGGGGCGTACACCTCCCTGCAGTGAAGCGCTGCGCAATAGTCCCGTCGAGCATGTCTGGATCGGCGTTGCTGATCCTAATCCGCAGGCTGCCGGCGGCGCAGAGCGGCTGCGGGAGATGCCGAACGGGCGCAGCGTGACATTCCTTTCGGATGTCCCGGAAATGGCAGATCTTGAACGCGACTGCCGTGCCCTGCTGGCGCCTTTCCTGAGTCGTGTCGTTCGTCATCGTCCCTGGATCAGCGTCAAGCAGGCTCTGGATTCAAATGGTACGATGATTCCACCGACGGGACATACGACGTTCACGTCCGAAGCCTCACTGACGCTGGCTCATCGTCTCCGCCGCGCTACCGATGCCATCATCACGGGCATCGGAACCGTGCTGGCTGACAAGCCGCGCTTTACAGTGCGTCGGGTAGCGGATCACGCGGATCGCGGCCCACGCCTTCTTGTAGTGTGTGATCGGCAGGGGCGTCTGCCCGCAGACTGGAAAAACGGGATGGAACAGGCCGGATTCACGGTTCTGATCAGTCCTGACCTTCTCTCTGTACCCGCCATGCTGGCCGAGCGCGGCGTGAACTGGGCCATGGTGGAAGCCGGTCCATCTCTTCTGAAAACAGTGTCCGACGCTGGTCTATGGGACGACTGGCTGACCATCCGCAAAGACGGCGACACTGATCACATCGAACTTCAATCGCGGGACGAGAGCCCGCTACGACTGCTGAGGGAAAGCGCATGTTCTCTGGAATCATAGAGCGTCTGGGTACTGTCAAAGCCGTATCCCTCCGTGACAAGGCCATGGACCTGACCGTCGAAACGGGCTTTCCGGATCTTGAGCTAGGCGAAAGCGTCGCAGTGAATGGCGTCTGTCTGACGGTTGAGACGTTTGATGCGGCTGGCGTGGCAACATTCCATCTGAGCGGCGAAACTCTCTCCCGGACACCTCTGGAGCAGCTCAAAGCCGGTTCCCGCGTCAATCTGGAACGTGCGGTCGCAGCCAATACCCGATTGTCCGGGCATATCGTGCAGGGACATGTCGATAATGTTGCCACGTTTGCCAGTGTCGAAAAATCCGGAGACTCTTACGCCCTCCGCATTTTCGTCCCACAGGCCCTGCGCCAGTATGTCGTGGAAAAAGGCTCCATCACGTTCGATGGGATCAGCCTGACGGTCAACGAACTGCATGATGATATCGTTCGGGGAAACCAGTCCGGATTTGAGGTTGGTCTGACAATCATCCCACATACCTGGGACCATACGAACCTCTCGTCCCTCACAGTCGGAACACGCATGAACGTGGAGGTCGATGTACTCTCCAAGTACGTCGAAAACCTGCTGCGCTTCTCGCCTACACTTGGAAAGGTTGCGTCATGAAGCCATCCCTGAAAGCTGCCATTGAAGCCATTCGCGCAGGTGGCATGGTCGTCATGGTTGATGACGAGAACCGTGAAAATGAGGGCGATCTGGTTATGGCGGCGCAGTTCGCTACTCCCGACGCCATCAATTTCATGGTGCGTGAAGCGCGGGGTCTGGTCTGCCTTCCTTTGGAAGCTGAGCAGGTGGACCGTCTTGGTCTACCCCCCATGGTCAGCCGCAACCGTGACCCGCGGGGCACGGCCTTCACAGTTTCCATTGAGGCGGCTACAGGCGTAACCACTGGCATTTCGGCCGCAGACCGTGCCCGGACAATCGTTGTTGCTGCCAGCCCTGACGCAACAGCAGCCGATGTCATCTCGCCGGGCCACATCTTTCCTCTGCGCGCTCATCCAGAGGGTGTAATTGCCCGTAACGGCCACACGGAAGGGTCGATCGATATTGCGCGTCTCGCTGGCCTCGAGCCTGCGGGCGTGATCTGCGAAATCATGGCGGACGACGGGAGCATGATGCGCCTGCCCGAATTACGCCGCTTCGCCGCAAAGCATGGAATGCCAGTCGTCAGTATTGCGGACTTGCAGGAGTGGTGCCGCGAGCACGGGCGTGGCTCCGTGGATGATGCTCAACTGATCAGCACACCAGTCCCTGCTACCGGTGAAATGGTGGCTGTGTCTGCTCTTCCCAGCATTTTCGGTGGCCATGATCTGAAGATCCATGCTTTCCGGGCCATAGACGGTGTCGAACACGTAGCCCTCGTGAAGGGAGATCCGTCTCAGGGAACCCCGCTGGTTCGACTGCACTCAGAATGTGTCACGGGTGACGCGTTGGGTTCTTTGCGGTGCGATTGCGGCGCTCAGCTTCGGGAAGCTCTTGAGCGGATATCGGCCTCTGAATGCGGCGTGCTGGTTTATATGCGCGGTCATGAAGGCCGGGGTATTGGCCTTGCCAACAAGATCCGGGCCTATGAGCTTCAGGATGGCGGCATGGACACCGTAGAGGCAAACGAGGCTCTGGGCCTGCCCGCGGATGCCCGTGAATGGGATGCAGCCGCTGACCTGCTCCGGCATCTGGGCGTCACCTCCCTTCGCCTTCTGACGAACAATCCGGACAAGGAATCCAACCTTGTCCGCTTCGGTTTTGATGTGCAGTCCCGCGAGCGACTGGAAATTGAAGCCAACCCTTTTAACCGGGCCTATCTCGCCACCAAGCGGACGCGGATGGGCCATTTTCTCCAGGAACAGCCCGCATGAGCAAGCATATTCCCGTCGCCCCTGACCTGCGCCTTTCTCCAGCCCCCAAAATGGCGATCATCGTCAGCCGTTTTAACACTGGTATCACAGGTGGACTGAAGAACGGGGCGCTCGAATGGATGGAAGAGCGCGGCATTACGGATGTGGACGTCTATGATGCTCCTGGCGCGTTTGAGCTGCCGCTTCTTGCCCAGCGCCTGGCCAAATCGGGCAAATATGAGGGCGTGATTTGCCTCGGCTGCGTCATCAAGGGAGACACCGCCCACTTCGAGTTTATCTCGCTGGGTGCAACCATCGGTATCATGCAGGCTCAGCTCGCAACGGAAGTGCCAGTCGCGTTTGGTATCCTGACAACTTACACCGAAGCACAGGCTGTTGCCCGTTCACGGGAAGACGCTGAGAACAAAGGCCGTGAAGCTGCTGCGGCCTGTGTGGAAAGCGTAGCTTTCCTTCGGAACGTGCCGGTTTCAGCGTAAAACCAGCTTTTTATATCCCGGGCCTTGGGTGAGTGATCCCTTGGCCCGGTCTTTTCAATTTCAAATAAATCCCCAGAGAAGTCCGGGGACATGTCTATGAAGTTTCTCGCGATCACTGGGTGATAGAAGAGCGATCATCTTCAGGAAAAGATAGATGCTTGGAGCGTCTTTTTCATTCCGAAGCCAGGTGATTAAAGAATCAAACGTCATCTTTCCAGATGTTGGTAAAGGTGCCGTCATCCTCTGCCAGCTATACGTGACATTAAACTCGGGCCTGAGTGACGCTTCTTCCCAGTCCTTTGCCTGTCTGCGATTAGCTTCTACCTGTCCGATACCATCATGAGGAAGAATGAAGCAGAGGTATTCTCCGGAGAGAGTTGTTCTCAGCGCTGTCCCTTCAGGCTTGTCCTGTATGGTTTTCGCAATCTGATAAGTCAGTTCACTGAAAACCCTGTCGTCTCCAAAAACTTTTAGCGCACGATTGTGCTCGACATGCACACCGTCGCGCACGAAGAACGTAATCAAATCGGGCGTATCAGCGAAAACGGCACCATACACGGGTAACAAGCTACGTTCGGACATCACCGCAGGAGAAGCGTGGCAGACATCTCCCGTACTGGCATCAACACAGAGCTGTGTCTCAAAATATGCAGAGTGAATGCTGAAGACACGGGATTCCAGTATTTCACCCTCGTAATCTGAAATCGCTACTGTGGGAGGATACTGCTTTCTTAAATCCTCAATAGCCCGCGCGACCATATTTCGATTAATGCTGACCTGAATCGGGCGAATTTTCGGAATGAACCGAAGAGGCTCAAAGTCCTCGACGTCATTGCGATCAAAATGGTCCCAATAGCCGAGACTGTCACTGAGATCGGCATTCAGGCGGCGTTTGATGCGCTGGATGTAGTGCTCCATGCTGCGGCAGATGTAATGCAGGACAAAAGCATCTTCCCAGTCAATTTCCTGCACGGCATTCGCTGAAGGAACATACTGCCCATTGGGTCTGACATAGCGTTCTGCCGGGACGTCAAACCAGTGTGGGTTATGATACGTGTCGCCCATGCATTCCGGTCTGACAAAGCTCTTGACGAGAACATTGTCGCCCAACTCCGGTGTCGAATGCTGAGTGAAGGCTTCGACTGTCATTTTACGGGGGCGAACGACCCGTCCGGAGCTCCCTTGAATACGCCAGCTTAACGCGAGCCCATCGGCATGGGGGAAGCGTTCAAGGAATTCTGGAAGGCTGTTTGCATGACGAAAGTAAACATATTCATCGCCGTCCAGAAATCCGAGCCAGGCATAATGACCTTTGGCCATTTCAGCAGCCTGCATAAAGCAGTTTCGCTGACGCCAGTAGAAATCGGGTTCTGCTACCGGGTCGGTTTGAAAAGCACGAATATTAAAAGACTTGGCCGCAGCCTGAATGATTTCCCATGTTCCGTCTGTGGAGTGATCATCAAAAATGAAAAGGGTTTTCACTCCCAGCCCGAGGTGCCAGGCAATCCATCCTGCAATGTCAGAAAATTCATTCTTGACGAATAGGGCGATAGCTACAGATGACGGCACCATGGGGGAAAGCACTCCTCAGCTTGAGAGACCCGGCGCTGCAAAAACAAGGCAACCAGATGCTGTCTGCCTGCATACCCGAGACTCTCCTCGTAGGGGAAGCCCTGTTGGGATGTCTTTATCCAGTAGAAAACAGGAGGATAAAGACACATGACCCAAGAAAATTAAGAGATTTTTTGTGTGTGCGAATAAAAAAGTAAATTAAACCCGCTCAAAACATAAATATTAAAAAATTAAAATGAACTTAAAGCAACTCGTTTCCAGGAATTGTCTGCAACACAGACATAATGGTAGTTTTCATCATCAGTAAATTCTCCGACCTGACAGGGCGCAGAGCTGGAAGCAGGTGTTTTCAACGCTTCCTTGTAAGACGTAGCTACTACGTCTTTGAGTGTTGTCGTGCCACTGCTCACAGTCAAACCATTCCCTGCTGCCAAGGAACCTGTCGTCGACGTATTACCCCAGCTATCGACTGTGAGGCACGCCGCCCCTGAAGACGTCATATCAAACGATGCTGCATTAGACCCGCACAAAGCCAAACCATTTTTGGCCCAGCCAGGATTGAAGGCAATCGCTGCTTCAAATGTACCGTCTACGTTAAATGATGAAGATGACTGGCGTGGACCAAACCAATAGGAAACATCCATACCATTCGCGGCTGCTCCCCCCGTATTAGCATTATTGGTCTCTGAGAGAGTATCAGTTTGAGACCAAAGTTTGACGCTCTCCAGGTACCCAATGTTTGCTGTTGGCTCCTGCCAGTACTCAGCAATCATTTTTTTCGTGCCCACAACAGCGGCTGAACCGATCCGGGAGCCAACTTTATAAGCGTCTCCATCAAAATCTATTCCGTCGGAGCCCAGCCACGCCCGAATGCCTTCCGGCCAGAGGCCCGCGACTGAAAGACCATAGCTATCCTGGCTGACCTTATTGTCGAACCCTGCCCCGATGGTCAAACCATGCATGGTCGCGCCGTAGTCTGGGCCATGATACCAGTTGTCGAGTTCTTCATCGCATTTGCGAGAAAGACCCAACCGTTTCATGGCTTCGCCATCTGTTCCGGATTTGATGATGACTTCACAGCTGGTGTTACGTGTGAAGTGTTTGATGTACGTCCCAAACTCAATGAAAGGATGCGTGAATTCGGCATACTGGGTTTGATCCAGCGCATCTACTCGATCGGCGGCTGACGCTGTGTTTTGAGTGCCAACCTGTGGCACGTGTCCACTATCAACGGCAGAGCCACTGATAGGCTGCCATTGTCCGGTCATCGTAAACTGCGTGAATGTTCCAGTACTGTCAGAATCATTTTTCCATGATTCCAGCATGCCTCCGTAGAACTGTTGGTCCTGATTGCGATGTCCCTGCACACCATCCAGCGACAGACCTGAATAAAGCGTTGGTCCGGCTACAATATTGGTCATGACATTCATGTGGTAGTGCATGTAGTCAGTGTAGCTTGCGGGCAGAGCTGGTCGAATAATTGCGCCAGACGTTGTAAACGTCACACTATGGGACGTCCCATTTTCATCTGGAAAATCTGCACCAGCAATATACCAAGGCGGATTGTTGGTTGCGAGTTCGTATTCCGTGACGGCGTCCCAACCCCCTGCACCACAGTTAGCGCCTGTTCCCGGGGCATAGGTCATGACTGAAGAATGGACACATCCTCCATTATCTCCAACACCATATGGAAGGGCATAGAACTTGCTGAAAACGCTATCGTACAGGCGATGTCCACCAAACATGGCCATTTGATCGGCCATATTGTTCATGGAAACACCAACAGTAATTCGTGGCCCTGCGAGATGGGATGGAGCATCGCCCTGCCAGCCATTACTCGTCAGATTTAGGGGAATACTCCCCTGATTCCCTTCAGATAAACCTGTTTGTGTCAAAATTTGTGAAGCTGTGTTGACCCCAGCCGTAACCTGAGCCTGATCATTCAGGCCAGCAATGCCTGACTGCACATTGATTTTTGCTGTAGTCAGGACACTTGAGGGGAGTTGGTCTGCTATATTGCATGCAACAGGAGTGCCATCGGCATTTGTTCCGCAGACTTGGGCAATAACAGTTGTGGAATGCCACGCCCCGTCTTTGCCTTTATAAGTGGGAACAACGGGATAGCCCTGCGAATTTATACCTGTCCCTACGGTAACAGGGGCAATAGAGCCTGTAGATGTCTTGTAATAAAGTGGAACATCCCCGGCAAAAGAAGGGGAATATCCGATCACTCCAGAAAGAAGTGACAAAACAGCAATAAGGAAACCCGGTTTCCTTGGAAAATTTAAATCCATATTGAAACCATTTATTTTAAGGGAAATATTATACAGGAATACACTATTCCTATAATGCCTTAATTAATGCATTTTTTATTCAAAAAGTCAATTAGAAGCTGATGTCAGCACATTAGAGACTCCTGTGCCTCTCGCGCGTCAAACGTTTTCCCGATCGGAAAACAGGGGGTGTTCCTGAAACGAAAGTGGTGGAGATGCAGTAAGACGTCATACTGCATGACCCGGCATTTCTTCTAAAATTTATGATGGCAGGACGAGAGAGGCCAAGAAAAATATGTTGGCGAAACAATGCCGTACTGGCTCTGAGTTTCGTCAACAAGAGAGCGTCTCAGACTCAAAAGTCAAAAACACTCTCATGGTAAAAGATGATTTTTGGCGCAAAAATTACCAGGGCAGCAGAGACTTTCCGAGAGCTTTCTGTGCTTCAGGAGTCATCCCCAGGTCATTACGGTTCCACCAGCCGCCGCCAAGGGACTGGAACAGACCCACACTATCAGAGAACCTTGCGCCTTGGGCCTGAACATAGGCTAGGCGCGCCTGAGCATGAGACTGCTGGGCTTGAAGCACCATCAGCTCACTGACATCTCCCAAGCGAAGCTGAGCCTGAGCAATCTTCAGACTCTTCCCCGTAGCAGTATAGACACTCTCATTCGCCATCAGCGCATCAGCATCAAAGTCCAGTGCATGAAGGCTGTCCGCGACGTCCTGAATGGCACTCAGGACTGTGGCCTTATAGGTCTCGTTGGCCTGTAGCAGGTTGTCGCGTGCCTGCCGCTCGGCATGCAGGAGGGAGCCGCCCTGGAAGATTGGCTGCATGACAGTCGCAGCGATCGTCCAGTTTCCATATCCGGGTTTGAAGAAGTCGCTCATGGTCCCGACGGCCTGCCCTGGGAGGGCACTAAGCTGCACGTTGGGCAGACGGTTGGCGATCGCCACACCAATCTGCGCGCTTGCAGATTGAATCTGTGCCTGTGCCGCCCGAATATCCGGACGTTGATTCAGAAGATCTGAGGGCAGGGAGACCGGCAATGTCTGCGGAAGTGTAAACTGTTCCAGCGTGAAGGTCGGCAGCGGAGTATTGGGTGCCACCCCAACCAGAACAGCTAACTGATCCCGGGTTTGAGCCAACTGAAGATTCAGAGAGGGAAGGGTAGCTTCAAGCTGCGCCACCGAAGCAAGCTGCGCCACCATGTCCTGCTCGGACGCGTCTCCGAATTTCTGCCGGGCCGTAATCAGCTTGAGAGCCGATTTCTGGCCGGCAATCAGATCCTGTGTCGCTTCGATCTGCGCACGAAGCGTGGCCTCATCAATTGTAGCGCTCACCAGATCAGAGATCAGGGTAAGAGCGGTAGCTTCAAGCTGAAATTTTTGAATTTCGGCCTGCGCGCCCGCCGCCTCAATTGCGCGCCGCGTTCCGCCCCAAAGATCCGGAACATACCCGATCGTCAGCTGAGCAGTATGAACATTATACAGCCAACTGTTGTTGTTCGGCACCGGAGAGTAGACGCGTGAGGTCTTATTGCGTGTTGGGTTGAAAGAGGCCGAGATCGTCGGATACAGACCCGCCCCTTCAATCCGCCGTTGCTCCCATGCAGACTTCAACCCTGTCTGCATGGCTTTCATGGACTGGTTGTTGGCCAGAGCCTGCTCAACAAGCGTATTGAGCTGCGGATTGCGGAAGACTTCCCACCACTTTCCAGGAATGTCCACGCCACTCTGGAAGTGTTGAGCCACTCCTGTCCCGCTTTGGGCATTGCCAACCGTCCCGGCGAGTGGCGTAGCTTGATAGTTCACATCCTTTGGAAGGCCCGGACGATGAAAGTCCGGACCGACTGCGCAGGCTGATATCAGAACCGACCCTAGAAGGGCGGTCGTATTTTTAAGAACCCGCTTCATGTCGGGGCTCCATTCTCTTCAGACGGGCGCGGACGACGGGCATCCCGACGCTCCACCCACATTTCAAGCTCACTGAAATAGACGGGCAATGCAAAGAGGGTCAGCAGTGTGGCAATCCCAAGCCCACCTACGACGACTGTTGCAAGCCCACGCTGCACGTCCGTGCCAACGCCGGTTGCCAGTGCTGCCGGGAGCATACCGGCGCTTGCAACGGTTGCCGTCATCAGAACCGGACGGAAACGCTCACCTGCACCAATGATCGTGGCATCCCGTACAGAACGGCCTTCGGCGCGATGTCTGTTGATGCTTGAAATCATGATGATGCCGTTCTGCACCGCCACACCGAAAAGGGCGATAAAGCCCACAGCTGTAGCGATATTCAGGGTCTCTCCACGCACATGCAGCGCAATCAGGCCACCCAGCGTCGCGAGCGGAACAACGCTTAGAATAAGCAGTGCCTGTCTGATTTTACCGAACTCGATAAACAGCAGCACCAGCATCATGGCAAACATGACGGCCAGAGCAACGGCAAGACGCTTTTGTGCGCGTTCCTGCTGCTGGAATGTGCCTGCCCATTCCAAAGTGTACTTCTGCTTGTCGTAATGCACGGACTGTTCAATGCGGGCCTGCGCATCGGCAAGGTACTGTGACAGCGGGCGTTCGCCATTGTCGACACGGATAGTGATCTGACGATGGCTCAGCTCATGGGCAATATTGCTTTCACCCATGCGCAGGTTTACACGGGCCACCTGAGACAGGGGAACGTAGGCCCCCTGCGCCGTCAGGAGAGGAAACTGCGACAGGCTTTGCAGGTCCTGTGCATCCTTGCGAGGGATACGCAGTGTAGCATTGTAGAAGCGGTCATCCTCATACACCGTGGAAATTGGTGCATCACCGATTGCATAGGACACAGCATCTGAAATGTCAGAAATGTTGATGCCATAGCGCGCTGCCGCCAGACGGTCAGCCGTGACATCAATCTGCGGGATGCGCGGTTCCTGGAAAATGGAAGCTTCCGTCGTTCCTGGAACCTGGTGCAGCACATCGACAATCTGCTGGCCAACACGGCGCAGCTCTTCGAAGTCATTTCCATAAACGCGAAGCACGAGCGGGCTATGCGCACCACCCACCAGATCGCTCATGTTGTCTTCGATCGGCTGACTGATGCCAAATTCGATGCCCGGAATTTTCAACAATCGTGCATGCAGACGCTGAACGAACTGGGCTTTTGTCTCCCCCGATGGCCACTGATCATAGGATTTCAGGCCAACCGGCATCTCGATATGAGATGGTGTCCAAGGATCAGTACCGTCGTCGGATCGACCAAGCTGTGTGATGGCGTAAGAGGTTTCCGGAAATTCCCGAACGGCGCTTCGAAGTTCGTTGGCGATCTGCTCGCCTTTTTCCATTGAAATTCCGGTCGGCATCTGCACCTGCAACCACAGGGCGCCTTCATCGAGATCGGGAAGAAACTCTCTGCCAATGCTGATTCCAAGAAACACGACGGCCACGAGGGCACCAAGACCAGCGCCATAAGCAATCAGCGGGCGATCGATGAAATGGCCAAGCCAGTGGATGTAGCGCCCATGCAGCCACTCCAGCGGGCGATTATGCCAGATATGACGTGGCTTGCGGAGCGCCAGAAAGCTGAGAGACGGAATCAGCGCCAGAGCACACAGCAGGGCACCCAGCAGAGCGAAGCTGACAGTATAAGCCATCGGCCGGAACAGCTTCCCTTCACTTCCTTCGAAAGCAAAGAGCGGGCTGTAAGCGAGGATAATGACGAGTGTTGAGGAGAAGATGGCATGACCTGCCCGCTTCGCGACGGTCAGTACTTCCTGGGAGTTCAGAGCTTCGGTCGGCCGTTCTTCTCTAACACGCAGGATTGTCTCGGTAATGACGATGGCACCATCGACAATCACACCGAAATCGACCGCACCCAGCGAGAACAAATTCGCCGACATGCCGAGGAAGTGCATCAGGGTGAAGACAACTGACAGCGCCAGTGGAATGGTAATGGCGGTAACAATGGCACTCCGGGGGCTTCCCAGAAACAGCGTCAGAATCACGCCTACAAGGAGAATACCCTCAATCATGGTCTCCGTGACCTTGTGGGTCGTGGAGAGAACCAGATTGTCGCGATCAATATAGGGAACGACGCGGATGTGCTGAGGGGCGAGCTGTGTCTGAAGCTTGGCAACCGTCTGGTGCAGGTTTTCCAGCACTACAGACGGATTCTCACCACTCAGCATGGTGACCACACCCTCGATGGTATCGGGGTTATGGTCCTTGCCCAGAATACCCTCGCGCACCTGATGCCCGAACTGGATGGTCCCCAGATCACGCACCAGAACAGGCACGCCATCGCGCTGGGCAACGACAATATTACCCATGTCCTCAAGGGAGTGGATCATGCCTACACCGCGGACGATATAGGACTGCTCGCCTCGCGTGACCCGACCACCACCTGCGTTGATATTGTTGTTCCGGATCGCGGACAGAATATCTTCTAGGCCGATGTGATAGCGGAACAGGGAGGAAGGCTTGAGAACGAGCTGATATTCTCGCGTGAAGCCGCCAAAATTATTGACGCTCACAACACCAGGGACGTGCAAAATTGCCGGAATAACCGTCCATTTCTGAACGTCCGACAGTTGCATCAGGTTCTTGTCGTCTGACTCCAGCGTATAGCGATAGATCTCGCCTGTCGGGCCGGAAATCGGCCCGAGGGAGGGCTGCGCACCATTGGACAGTGGATTGCTGGCAAGAATGGTTTCAACCTGCTGCCGGGCCCAGAACACATCCGTCCCATCGCGGAAAATCAGCGTGATGAGGGAGAGCCCAAATGTGCTGGTGGAGCGGCTGTCCGAAACACCGGGAACGCTGGCAAGCATGCGCTCCAGAGGAATTGTGACCTGCTGCTCCATTTCCTCCGCAGCCAGACCGGACTGCTGGGTCGTCACAAGAACGCTGACAGACCCAAGGTCCGGATAGGCTTCAACAGGCAGGATACGCCACGCAATGCTTCCCATCACGGCAAGCAGAACGGCAGCAAAGAAGACGATGTTCCGGCGCACGAAGCACCAGGAGATAAAACGTTCGATCATGATGGCTGGCCCGTCCGGTCAGTCGTCGTTCAGCAGGATGGCGCCGCTGGTCACAACACGTTCACCCGCTGACAAGCCGGAGAGAACAAGCACATCGTCACCTTCATCATAATTGATGGTGACTTCACGCCTACGAAAAGTGCCCGGAGCAACCTCAACGAAAACTGAAACCTGATCGTTGTTCATCAGCAGCGCGGATTTCGGTACCCGAACAACATCGTTTTCCGAAACCCCCAGATTTGCCCAAGCGAACATGCCGGGACGCAGTAAGCCTTCCGTATTCGGGCAGACAACATAAACGTTGAGGCGCCGTGTATCAGGCTTCAATGCAGGGTCTCGTGTTGCAACTGGACCGGAACATGTCTGCCCGGGAAGGGCAGGGAACGTGACATCCAGCGTTGCGCCACCCGTGATATCAGACATGCGGCTTTCCGGAACGGCAGCAGCGACCCACACGGAAGAGAGATCCAGCAGCGTCATCTGAATGGCCGTTGAGTCCGTGATGTTCTGTCCCACAGCCATGTTGGTTGCTGAGACGACACCATCTACGGGCGAGACCAGCGGCACCTGCCCCTGCGCAGCGTAATCAGAGCGTGCGCCCAGAACCTGCAGGCGCTGATGTGTTCTCATAGCTTCTGCTTCTGCCTGAGCCAGATCATTCCGTGCAGATTCAAGATCTTTAACGGCATTTCCGCCCGCAGCCAGAACGCCGCGTGCACGGTCATAGGCACGCTTGGAGAAATCCAGTGCAGCACGCGCACGACGATCGTCAGCCCAGGCCTGATCCAGATCGCTGGCTGCAATTGTCGCCAGCACCTGCCCACGTGAAACATGCTGGCCGAGCTGAACGGCGACACTCATGATCCGGCCAGTTGCTGGCGCCAGCACATTGACCTGATGATCAGGCAGAGCAACGACCTGCGCTGGTAGGGCCACTCCAGCTGTATCATGCGACAGGGAAACCGGAGCGACCACAAGGCGTTTCTGCAAAGGGCTGCCATCCCGCAAGACGAGACTACCATTCTGCCGTGCAAACATCGGTTGCTCGGGGGTAGCCGCGTGAGGCGGAGTGAAAAAATAGGTTCTCAAGAAAAGAACAAGGAAAACCAGACCCAGCAGGCCGAGAGCCAGAGCGCTGGCGCGCGCAACACGCATACTTTTTGAAAACCCCGTATCTGCCAGACGACCAATGCCGCAAATGCGGCAGAAGCATAAACCGCCCTGCTATTCCTGAACCCCGACGATTTCATGGCAATCGCTACGTGACATAATCATCGGTCAGCATCACTAGAAGCTGAAAACTCGGATTTTCTAAAGGCTTCCCGCAACATATTGCAAAAATTTTATCGTTTTGACCCAAAAATTACATAAAAAAAGCAGTTCACCGCGTGAAGGATGAACTGCTTTTTAGATCTTGAACCGCAGGAACGGATCAGAAGCGGTATTCGATACCAGCGGCAACCGTGGTCGGGTTCAGGCTGTCACGCGCGTGAATGTATGGGCCAGAAGCGCCACCACGTTCGTTGACGAATGCCGGAACGGACAGCCACATCTGCTTGGCGTCAAAGTTGAAGAACCAGTTGCCCACGAGCTGGTAATCGAAACCAACGTTGGCTGCCGGACCAACCGTGGTGCGCAGATCAAGCTTCTGAACTGCTCCGCCTGCCGGGCTGATGTTGTGGAAGAATGCCAGTGTCAGACCCACACCTGCATAAGGGTTGAAGCGCTTGTGCGGGCGGAAGTGCCAGGCCAGCGTCAGTGTCGGCGGCAGAACCCACGTGCTACCAAGATCAACCTTGCCGAGAGCCGTGTCTTCCGCGGCAAGCTCATGACGTGTGCTGGCTGCGATCAGATCTAGAGAGATATGATCCGTAAAGAAATACTCAAACGTGAATTCAGGAGCGACCTGGTTGGTTGCCTTGACGCGACCACCGATCACCTTCACGCGGGACGATGTATCCTGCGGAAGAACACCAAGAGCAGAGAGACGGATTAGGAAATCGCCCTTGCCCAGGCCGATCTTCGTGTTCGCACAGGTCTCGAACAGGCCGCAGTGCCCGGATGACGGCGGTGCAATGTTGACCTGTGGCACAGGAGCCGCCGTCATGGGAGCGGAAACAGTGGCCTGAGGAGCAACGACAGGAGCTGTCGTCTGAGCGAAGGCAGGAGATGCCACCAGGCCTAGGGCAGCGACCAGCGCAAGAGCTGAAGTCTTCATATTAAAGGGTTTCCATCAACAATAGTTGACCTCACAAAGCACTCCTCCCCATGCCTCACCTTGACCTGGATCAAGTCTGGGGAATTATGTGCTATGGGTGTGGCGGCACAGCAAATGTTACAGGCCGGGAGAGTTCCAATCATCATGACATCAACGCGTATCCCGGACGAAATCCACGATCGCTGCGCTCATTGCATTGGTCGCGAACACAGTATCTGTAATGCGATTGACGATTGTGATCTTGCTATACTTGCCAGTGAGTCTTCAAAAATGACTGTTCTGGATGGACGGTCATTTATAGAGGAGGGCGATCCAGCCCACGATTTTTTCGTTGTGACTGGTGGCCGCGTCAAACTGTTCACACTTCTTCCAGACGGGCGCCGTCAGATTACCGGTTTTGCTGAAGGTGGAGATTTCCTGGGGCTTGCAGCGTCCACGAGCTATGCATTTGGTGCAGAGGCGCTCGGCACTGCGGTTCTGTGTCGTTTTCCCCATGCGTCCATGCAGCGACTCACAAGTCGCTTTCCCAATCTGGAGCATCGACTGCGCCAGGAAGCGTCGCGTGAACTGACCCTGATGCAGGCACGCATGACGTTGCTGGGCCGAAAGACGGCACGCGAGCGTCTTGCCACCTTCCTGATGGAACGCGCGCGCCTGCTCTCTGCGCCCGTGCCGGAGCCTCATGCGCCGATTGAGCTTGATCTGCCCATGCCGCGAACCGATATTGCTGATTATCTCGGATTGACTATTGAAACAGTCAGCCGTGTTCTGAGTGCCTTTAAACGGGAAGGTCTCATAAGCATTCGTGGCATCACTCACATTACAATCATGCAACCTGACCGCATTGCAGCAATTGCGGAAGGCCTCGAATAAAGACTGATTTGTCGGGAAGCCACATTCCCGCCATGAAATGCTGATGTCTTCCCGCAAGACGACTACAGGAGATTTCATGACAAACCGTATTTTCTTTCGTTCGCTTCTTGCTGTCAGCCTGCTGACCGGTTCTGTTTCAGTGGCTTCCAGCGCTTATGCTGCTGACCCGGCTGCTGCCACGCAAAGCACACAGAACGATTTTCTTGGTAACCTTTCCCAGAAAGAAGACAATCTCAACAACCGCGTAAAGAATTACCAGACGCAGTCGGCTGCTTCCCAGGCTGAGCGCACACAGAAGATTCAGGCTCTCAAGAGCCAGTACACGAATGCTCCGGCTAACGAAAAAGCCAACATTCAGAACAAGATCAACAACGAGCGTGACAAGCTGAACACAGCTCGTACTGCCCAGACGGAAAAGGTTCAGAAGCTGCGCAATGCGCCGCAGGAGCAGAAGAACCGTCTGAATGCGCTGGGCAAGAAAAGCCGTAGCGATGCGACGAACTTTCTGAATGGCGGTCTCTGAGACAGCCTCACCAGCCGGAGCAATCCGGCTGGTATCTTGTTAGGTTACAGAGAGCGAAACGCTTTCATAGCGCGGTCCCGACCGTCCTGAAGCTCGACAATCGGACGTGGGTACGTTTTTCCCAGCATGACGCCGGCGTGTCGCAGCTCATCTTCGCGCGCATTCCAGGGCTCGAGCAGTGCCTTTCCTGAGAGCTTTTTCAGCTCCGGCACCCATTGACGGATATAATCGCCGTCAGGATCAAATTTCACACCCTGTCTGGTCGGATTAAAAATCCGGAAGAACGGCGCGGCATCAATGCCCGTTCCCGCAACCCACTGCCAGTTCATGGCATTGCTTGCCCAATCCGCGTCCACCAAAGTGTCACGGAACCAGGCTTCCCCCTCACGCCAGTCAATCAGCAGATGCTTCGTCAAAAATGATCCGACGATCATTCTCGCCCGATTATGCATCCATCCTGTCACCCAGAGCTGCCGCATGCCAGCATCCACAACAGGAATGCCGGTTCGTCCCTGTTGCCACGCTTCCAAATCTGTCTGGCTCGAGCGCCACGACATGGATGAAAATTTCTGATTCAGGCTGGTCTCAGGCAGAAGAGGCTGATGGAAAAGGGTGTATTTCGCGAACTCACGCCACCCGATTTCGGAGAGAAAAATTCTCGCTCCTTCTTCGGAAGCCCCTTTACGCTGAATCGCGGCCCAGACCTGCCGCGGAGAGACTGCCCCCGATGCCAGATAAGGGGACAGGCGCGAAGTTCCTTCACGCCCTAGCTCGTCCCGACCGGTTCCGTAACGGGTACAGTCATGTTTCAAGAAGTCCTCCAAGTGCTCCTGTCCCTCCGTTTCTCCCGGCTCCCAGTGAGACCGCAACCCGGCGGCCCAGTCAGGTTGGGTAGGAAGGAGAGCCTGCTCATCAAGACGATGATCGGAAAGCAATTCGCTCTCAACAGTGTAGAACGACAGGTGGGACGGCGCATCTATAGGATCGGGAACATCCTGAAGCTGAAACGCTTTCCAGAAAGCTGTGAAAACACGGTAGAATTTTTCTTCTTTCGTGCGAACCCGCTCAGGATCCAGCAGGACAGTTCCCCATTCTGCCGTGACGGAGACACCGTTTTGACTGAGCGCATCAGCAATACGGTCGTCCTGCTCCCGCTCTTTGGCATGGAACCGGTGATGCCAGAAAACGCAGTTAGCGTCGGTTTCTTTTGCAAGCGCAGGAATCAGCGTCTCTGCGGAGCCATGAAGCGTCAGGAGCGCACCATGGTGTTGAGCCAAAGATTTCCTCAGCTCGGCCAGTGCGCCATGAAGCCACCACCGGGATGCCGCTCCCAGACGGTGGAGTGCAGGTGTCTCATCATCAAGAACGTAAACGCAGATCAGCGGTCGCCCGGTTTCCACAGCAGCCTGTAGGGCGGGGTGATCTGCTAGGCGAAGGTCATCCCTGAACCAGACGATGACAGGAGATTCTTTAGTCTGTGACGCGCGGGCAAGCATTCGGCTCTCTTTCCGAGGGCATGAAGGGCAGAGGATGAAAACCTCGAAAACAGGGCTCACAGAATGCGTGAGCTGAAATTAAGCGTGCTTTGCGTCAGATGGTTTCACAGTTTGTGTCGACGCGGGCAGCGGCTTGTGCTCCCGGCCGGAATAATTGGTGATGATGGTCCGTACAGCGCCTGCGGCTTCTTCAGCAGCCATGATAGCCGTATCACCCCACGCATTATCCAGCGAATGAGCCGGAACATCGTGAAGTTGTGTTGCTGCCCCGGCTTCCTTGCCGTCTGGCGTGATGACATGCCAGACGATCTCGATGTGCTGCATCAAAGTTTTATCGACTGTCCCCGCAGTTGTGACCTTCACGACGCCCTGAACCGTAAAATCCGCGTTCTTGGCGTTGGTCTGCACAGAGTTTGTCTTGTCAGGCAGCGAGGCATAGAACGCCCGGGCTAGAGAGGTATTTCCATCTCCGGGCGCTCCTTTAACGCCTTCAAAATAGATATGAGCGGCACGGCGCATGAGGCTGTGAGGGTCCTGCTGCATCATATCCGCCTGGATACCTGTCAGGAGATTGGCCAGTTCCGGAGCCTCCTGCATTGCGGCGCCCTTAATGGCCAACGGATCTCCCGCACTCCAGCCTGCCATATCAACCGGTGCGCCATCGCCTTCAGCGCGGGCTTTCCCCTCAGGCGTCATGATGACGTAGTGCGGCACCACCGCCCCGTTGCGTGTGCTTGCGCTCAGTTTCAGCCACCAGTCCCCAGGCTTTTTCGGCTGGGCAATAGCCGGCACCGATTGTGCCACCATGGCTTCCGCAACGTCATGAGCCCAAAGTTTCGCAGCATCATCGGACAACAGGGACTCAGAAGATGTCGGAACGGCCAGTCGGGCAGGAGGCAGGTTTGCCGTTGCGAGCTGCCGGGCCTGTTGTCCCGGGTCCGAGAAAGGGCGGGGCATGCTGAAGCAGCCAGCCAGACAGAGGGGCAGCAGAACAGGCAGGAAACGGCGCATCAGGGCTCCGGAACAGTGATAAATAGACCGGCGAAGTGTAAGGGATCACTTCGCCGATGTCGAAACTGCGGATCAGCGGCGGATCAGAATATAATTGATCGTCACATCGATATCGAAGTGGTCGCCCTTCATGTCCGGCGGCACTGGCGGCAGTTTGGCCCCCTGGAACATGCCCGTCGTGGCAGCATCCAGTGAGTAGGAGCCGGACTGGCCCGTCAGCCGGACTGTTTTGACGTGCCCGAATCTGTCCAGAACAACATGGACAGAAGATGGACCATCCTCTCCGGCGCGGGCGGCATCTTCCGGATAATACATGTGAGACCGGATCCAGCGATCAATCTCGCTGCCGTAATCTTCACTGACGCCCTTCACGCTGGTGCGTGTCTGATAAGGCGCGTTAATGGCGCCATTCATGCTGAGCGGCCCCAGTGACATGTCAATCGGTCCTCCAGATCCCGCTGCGCGTCCACGGCGATGGCGATAGGGGGATGGCTGTTCACCGAAGGACAGATCCATCGGATGGGCGAAAGGATTATTGTTCTGTGACCGGTTCGAGCGATGGGCACGATGACTGTGCGATGTCGTCTGTGTGCTTCTCTGGCTGGGTGCGGCGCCCGGCGTAACCTGCTGGGACGGCGTGGTCTTGGGAAGCTCTGACGACGACTCTTCGGGCACGGGTGGGGCCGATGGCGTTTCAGGCGTCGGCACGGCAGGTGTTGGCGCAGATTGCTGTTGCTCTGGCTGCTGCTGTTCCTGCTGGGTTTCTTCCTGGCTCTGGGCAGGCGGTGGTGGCGGAGCGCCCCCCTGATCATTGGCGCGCGGCCCCTGCATGCTGCTTTTTGAGGGAGGTTGGTCAAAAACCATCTCAACCTGCGGCTGCTCGCTTCCTGCAGGTGAACCATGCACGCCCTGATGCTGCGTAAGCAGCAGGGCGAGGACTGCCGCATGAAGGCCAGCAGAAATGCAGAACGGAACAGTCGGCCCCGGTTCCACAATGGTCTGTGGACGCATCATGGGCGTCAGGACGGGACGAACCGGGCTTTTCGCAGGTGGGACATAATCCTTCAGTCGGGACCGGAATCCCTTCGGTGACTGAAGATGTGCATTCACAGGGCGTAGGGACGCAGCGAACAGCTTTGGCTCGCGACGCTCCACCTTGCCATTGGCAGACGGCATTTTCCCGCTCATACGTTGCGGGCCTGCTCAAAAGAGGAAAGGTGGCGGCAAGTCATCGCCAGGCTTTATGCACCAGGGCGGGCGGGTTCGTCATCCGGCAGGCTGGTATCCGGTCTGGGGGTGGGCATTGCGTCTGTCACTATCATGGCAGTAATGGGCAGTTCACGAAAGAGACAAAGCGCCATGTTCCTGGCAGGAAAGACAGCTTCATGACAGACAGTCTCATATCGTGTCTTTCCGTTGATCCGGATGTTGGAGCCGCAGTCCGGAGGATTGGTCCATGCCGCCTTCAGGGAAGAGGTGATCAGGAGCCATATGACGCCCTCCTCCGTGCCATCGCCGGACAGCAGCTTCATGGTGTGGCTGCGCGCCGTATCTTCGGGAGGCTATGCCTTCTTGGCCCTGAGGCGTCCGAGGATGGCACGCCTCCAGCACCTGGTGCCCTTCTTGCTTTGTCCGAAGATGTTCTGCGTGCCTGCGGCCTGTCTGCCAGCAAGCAGAGTGCCATGCGGGGCGTTGCGCAGGCTCGCTTGGATGGACTTGTGCCAAGCCGACAAGACGCTGATGAACTGGAAGACGAGGACCTGATCCAGCGGCTCATAACCCTTCGTGGTGTCGGACGATGGACCGTTGAGATGCTGCTGATGCTGACGTTGAACCGGCCCGATGTGATGCCGGTGGATGACTTTGGTGTCCGGGAAGGCTGGCGCCGGATTAAAGGGCTGGACATTGCTCCGAAGCCCAAAGCCCTGAAAATTGAAACGCTTCCCTTTTCCCCACATCGCTCCGCGCTGGCCTGGTATTGCTGGCGCGTGGCGGAAGAGGGGCGGAAAACTGCTCCCAACGTGTTGACCGGTTAGTCTGGGGAGTTGGCTGGTTCGTTGAGGAACGCCATCATTTCAGCGATGAAAGGGCGGGGTTGCTCCGCATGCAGCCAGTGACCTGCGCCATCCAGAGTTTGTATTCGGGCGTGGGGAAACAGGGCCATGATCAGGGGATGGTGCTCCGGCCTGACATAGTCGGAATTGCCCCCACGAAGGAACAGAGCAGGCCGTTCATAAGGAATAACCTGAATTTCAGGCCAATCTTCGATCAGACGTATCCCGTGCGTAATGTCATCAAACCCAATGGCCCAGCCCGGCGTGCCGTCGAGGCGAACATTCTGAGCCATCAGCTCCGCGACGGCTCTGCTGCCTGTGACGGGTTCCAGCAAGTCCAGCGCGCCACTCCGGGTCAGGTCTGGCGGAAACGTGATGGCATCCAGCCGGGCAATCATATCTCCATGGCCCTGCTGGGTCCGCGCGGGGGCCATATCAGCGACCATCAGGCGGACTACACGGTCTGGCTCTGCCAGAGCGAGCATCATTGCAACCTTTCCCCCCATGGAATGTCCGACGACCGAAAAAGAATCGACCCCGAGATCATCAAGGGTTTCCAGCACATCCTGCGCCATGGCGGCGTAGCTAACGGGACCGTGCGGACTGTCTCCGTGATTGCGAAGGTCCAGGGCGATCGTCCGAAATGTCTGGGCTGCCTCACGCTGAAGAAAACCAAGATTACGGGCGCGTCCAAACAGTCCATGCAGGAAAACGACCGTTTCCTGTCCATCCCCGCGTTCGATGGCGTTGAGTTTCATGCATGATCCTTCCATGACAGCGGTTGATCGCAAGCAGCGTTCCAGCCAAACAGAACTACACCTGCCGCCGGGGAGACCTCTTGTCCACCAGTCCCACCCGTAACGAATTGCGTTTTCGCGTGAGTCGCCATCTGCGCGAGCTCCTTCGTCACCCCACCCAGGCTCCCGTGACGCTGCGTGCGATGGTACGCGCTGACGAGATCTGGCTGACTGTTCTGGCTGCCGTGGTCGGGGGACTGTCCGGGCTGTGTGTTGTGATTGTTACAACCGTCACCCTGTTTCTTCACAGCGCACTATTCGGTCGCGGGAACACGGTGGACGGTCACCTTTCCGGCCTGACATGGCTCCCGCCATGGCGTCTCCTCCTCGTCCTGACACTGGGCGGCCTTGTCCTTGGAATATTCGGTGCGGTGGTTGCAAAAGTCATGCCACGCCGCCCGGTCGATCCCATTGAAGCCAATGCTCTGCATGGTGGTCGCATGTCTGTGCGAGACAGCGCGATCGTTGCGCTTCAAACGATCCTGTCCAATGGCATAGGGGGCTCCATCGGCCTCGAAGCAGGCTTTACACAGATTGCCTCTGCTCTTGGGTCCCGCATTGGCCAGTCTTTCCGGGTCCGTCGTGAAGATCTGCGTGTTCTGGTGGGCGCCGCTGCTGGCGCGGCGATTGGTGCGGCATTCAACGCGCCCGTGGCGGGAGCCTTTTACGCCTTTGAACTCGTGATCGGCTCTTACTCTCTCGTCAGTCTGTCACCCGTTGCTGTTGCGGCTCTTGCCGGTGTGGGTGTGGCGCATCTGTTTGGTCATATGCCTGCCGCGGTTGTGATTGCAGATCCGGAGACTTTGACGTGGGATGGGAGTGTCAGTGTTGTTGTCATCAGCATTCTGTCTGCTCTAACCGCCATCGGCGTCATGTATTGTGTGACCCAGACCGAGGTTCTGTTTCGCAAGCTCCCTGGCCCTGTGTGGCTGAAGCCTGCTGTCGGCGGACTGATGGTTGGTGGATTAGCAGTCATTCACCCATCAGTCCTGTCGGCGGGACATGACGCCATGCGAGTGGTTTTTGCGGGATGGATTACGCCCCGTCTGGCCCTTGGCCTACTGATATTGAAAGCGCTGGCCTCCTGCATTTCCATCGGCTCCGGATTTCGCGGGGGGCTGTTCTTTGCATCTCTGTACCTCGGTAGCCTTGCCGGGACGGTGTATGGCGCGCTGCTTGAATGGATCGGTTTGGCGCCAGTGTCCCTGACGGCTTGTGCTCTGATTGGCATGAGCGCCATGGCCGTGGCCATCATCGGTAGCCCCATGACCATGGTGTGCCTGCTTCTGGAACTGACAGGCAGTATTTCCATGAGTGGTGCAACATTCGTGGCCGCTGTTTTGTCGCTCCTCACTGTGAGACGTCTGTTCGGCTACAGCTTCGCCACATGGCGCTTTCATCTGCGCGGTGAATCCATTCGCTCTGCCGTGGATATCGGATGGATGCGCTCTCTGAACGTTCGGCGCATGATGCGCGGACAGGTACGAACCATCTCTTCTGATACCCCCCTGAACCGGGCACAGGCTCTGTTTCCTTTGGGCTCCGCGCAGAGAATTGTCTTGCTCGATCGGGATAGCCGCTATGTGGGGATGGTTAATGTGGCAGAGCTCCAGGCCGTTCCCGCGGCTTCAACGCCTGTGCAGAGCCTCGCCCATTTTGAAAACGCCATGTTGACGCCTCTGCTGACAGTTCGGGAAGCCGTGGAACTGTTCGAACGGGCAGAAGCCGATGCCCTCGTTGTCGTGGAAGATCTTCAGTCCCGTCAGGTAGTTGGTATCCTGACGGAACAGCACGCTCTGCGTCGCTATGCCGAAGAGCTTGAGCGCAGTCGCCGAACACTTGCCGGCGAAGAGGGATCAGCCGTGTGACGGTTCACCCTTGGCATCAACGTCCATGCGCTTCAACATGACAGTCCATTCACAGGAGAACACTCATGTCCAACACCCCTGAAGATCGTCTCGCCGCCCTTGAAATCACACTGCCGGAAGCTGCTGCACCGGTTGCGAATTACGTTACGACTGTCCTGACAGGCAATCTGCTGGTCGTCTCGGGTCAGCTTCCTCTCGTGGATGGCAAGCTGCTCATTACCGGCAAGCTGGGCGACGAAGTCTCCAATCATGCAGGTGTAGCCTGTGCACGCGCATGCCTCATCAACGTCATTTCTCAGGCCAAGGCTGCTCTGGGCGGTGATCTGTCCCGCATCAAGCGGGTTGTGCGTCTCGGTGGTTTCATTGCCTGCACACCCGAATTCACGGAACATGCTGTTGTCATGAACGGTGCGTCTGATCTCGCGGTTGAAGTCTTCGGAGATGCAGGTCGTCACGCCCGCTCCACAATCGGAGTTCCAAGCCTGCCAGTGAATGCACCGGTTGAAGTGGAAGCCCTGTTCGAAGTCGTCTGATTTCACCGGACTGGATGGGCTTCTTGCCCATCCAACTTCATGGAAAAGACACCAAGACGTTGCCTTTTCCATTCCTGATCAACACGTTTGCCCTATGGGTTATGTACGTTTGCAGGATCAGCCGTCATGAGCGCCTCTACTCCCCCACCATCAGAAACGACTGAGTGGACGCTGACGCTTCATGCGTCCATCCATGAAATCAGCCCGGCTGAATGGGATGCCTGCGCCGGCGATGAAAACCCTTTTGTATCCTTCGGATTTCTTTCGGCTCTGGAAGACAGTGGATCAGTCGCAGACCGAACCGGATGGCTTGTCAGGCATGCTGCACTACGCGCTCCCAATGGAACGATTGCAGCGCTCGCTCCTCTCTATGGAAAAGCCCATTCCATGGGTGAATATGTCTTCGATCAGTCCTGGGCGCGGGCCTATGAGGCTGCTGGAGGGCACTATTATCCCAAGTTCCAGTGCGCAGTTCCGTTTTCCCCAGTCCCCGGTCCGCGCCTTCTTGTCCGGCCTGATCAAGTGGAACCACAGGCCGTCGCACGCGCGCTGGCATCGGCTTTAATGCAAGCAGCCGGGCAACTAGGTCTGTCCTCCGTACATGCGACATTTTGCGATGATGCCTCGATGGAGGCATTTGAAAGCGCCGGCTACCTCAAGCGCCTAGGCATTCAGTATCACTGGCAAAATCAGGGATACGCGTCTTTCGAGGATTTCCTGAATGCCCTGTCATCCCGTAAGCGCAAGGCCATTCGCAAGGAACGCAAAACAGCCCAGACCGCTGGCCTTACATTCGTGACAAGGCAAGGCGCGGACATTACCGCTGGGAATTGGAAAGCCTTTTATCGATTCTATCAGTTTACGGTCGATAGAAAATGGGGGAGTGCTTACCTGTCTGAAAGCTTTTTCCCGATGCTTTCAGAGCGCTTGGGCAATAGCGTCGTTCTGATGCTTGCGGAGCATGAAGGTCTCCCTGTGGCGGGGGCCCTGAATCTGATGGGAAAAGATACTCTCTTCGGGCGGAACTGGGGATGTGACGGTGAGTGGCCCTTCCTCCATTTTGAGCTGTGCTACTATCAGGCCATCGATTTCGCCATTGCCCATGGGTTGACCCGTGTGGAAGCTGGCGCGCAGGGGGAACACAAGATCCAGCGCGGCTATCTGCCAGCTCTTACGCGCTCGGCGCACGCCTTTTTGGATACGGGGCTGGGAAGAGCTGTTGCGGCTTTTCTTGAAGAAGAGCGCAGCGCTCTTCTGGATGACGCCGAAGCCCTGGCAGCAGGCTCTCCATACCGTCAGGACGACTCGTCCTGACGGGGGCAGTTAACGATTGGGAAAGGGTCTGACAGTTAAGCTTCCTCCATGACAGTGGAATGCCGGAGCTTCAGCCGTGGAGAACAGCACCTATATTGCCCTTTCGCGCATGGATGCCCAGCAACGCGCCATGTCGGTGGTGGCAGACAACATGTCCAATGCTTCCACAGTTGGTTACAAACGCGAAAACGTTCTGTTCAGTGATTATCTCTCCCGCCAGCACGGAAGTACCCAGCCCACAGGCGCTGAGACCCAGGCCTATACTCAGGATCGCGCGACCTATCGTGACTTTCAGCAGGGCGACATGCAGCAGACGGGAAACCCGCTCGATCTTGCCTTGGGTGGAGAGGGGTATTTCCAGGTGCAGACCGCCAACGGTGTGCGACTGACGCGCGCTGGCCGTTTTGAGAGGCAGCAGGACGGAACGGTAGTGGACGAAAGTGGTAACGCCCTTCTGGACCGGGAGGGGCAGCCCATCGTGCTGCCAGCAACGGATCATCAACTCACCATTTCTTCCGATGGTGTCGTAACCACTGAAACCGGTGAAGCCGGGCAGATTGGTATCGTGACTGCACGGGACAATAACACTCTCCAGGCTGAGGGCAGTCATCTTCTCCGATCAGACCAGCCAACCGATGCCGTGGACAGGCCTTCGATCCTGCAAGGCATGGTCGAGGGCAGTAATGTGCAGATGATGTCCGAGGTCACGAAGATGATGGATATCCAGCGCAATTTCGATTTCATGGCGCAGTTCGTCAACGCCGAGGCGACACGTCAGCAGAACGCCATCGATAAAATCGTTCAGGTCTCCGCCTGACAGACGTCCTGACGGGACAAGGATTAAAGCCACATGCGCGCACTCGATATCGCTGGAACGGGCATGCAGGCCCAACAGACCAACGTTGAAACCATTTCCAACAACATCGCGAACATGAGTACGACCGGATACAAACGGTCCCGTGCTGAGTTTCAGGATCTCATCTACCAGAATATCCGTCGGGTTGGCACGAGTTCGTCTGATACAGGCACGACTGTGCCTGCTGGTGCACAGGTTGGTCTGGGCGTGAAAACAGCCGCTATTTATCGCATCAACGATCAGGGAAGTCTTGAACAAACCAGCAATTCTCTGGATCTAGCCGTGCAGGGCAAGGGATACTTCCAGATCCAGCTCCCCTCCGGACAGTTGGCTTACACGAGAGACGGCACCTTCTCGATGGACAATACGGGATCGCTCGTCACAGCTGAAGGCTACCAGCTAAGCCCGACCATCACGATCCCCAATAATGCCCAGAATGTCAGTATTGATCAGTCCGGGCAGGTCAGCGTAACCGTCGCCGGGCAGAACAATTCAACTGTTGTCGGTCAGCTTCAGCTTGCAACCTTCACGAATGAAAATGGCCTGGACGCGATGGGCCAGAACCTGTTCACGCCCACCACGGCCTCTGGCGATGCAATGCTCGGAACCCCGAACACAACGGGTTATGGCAGTGTCATGCAAGGCTATGTTGAGAACTCGAACGTCAATGTTGTGACGGAAATTACAGATCTCATTACGGCGCAGCGTGCATATGAAATGAACAGCAAGGTCATTACGTCAGCAGATGACATGATGCAGACGCTCAACAACCTTGGCGGCCGCTGAGCGTGAAAGGAGGGTGGTGGCAAGTCGGACTGCTGGTGTTTTCAGCCGTAGCAACGGGTTCCGTCCATGCGGCCACGCTCCGCACGAATATCAGTATCGATCATGCCCGTGTTCATCTTTCCGATCTGTTTTCAGGCCTGACGTCAGCGCAGGACGCTGATATCGGAGACGCTCCTGCACTCGGCGCGAATTATGTTGTAGGTGGCCCGCAATTGACAGCAATTGCTGCACAGTTTGGTGTGGACTGGCCAGATGCATCCCCTTTGGTCTCCACGACGGTGACGCGGGCTACACGCTCAATTGGGGAAGATGATATTCTACCGGTTTTGCGCCAGGGGCTGGATTTGCCTCAGGACGCTCATGTTGAAATTACCCTAAGTGGTTTTCGGTCTGTGCCAGTTCCTGCGCAGGATCAGGCCGCTCCAGTTTTTCTGCATCTGGAGCGCCCACCACGAGGGGGTGGCCCTTTCAATGCCCGGATGGAGGTTCCAGCCACATCGGGTGGGAAAGCAACATCCTTTTTGGTGAATGGCTCCGTGACCATGGAGGTCCGGGCCGTGACGCTTCGGCATGGGCTTCATCCTGGGCAGCCTGTGTTGCCGGAAGATGTGAGTGTTACTTTGGTCCGGTCATCCGATGTGCCTGAAGACGCGTTGCAGACCGTTGATGATGCAGTTGGCCTGGAAGCAAGAGGCAGTCTGTCTGCGGGACAGGTTCTGGCATCCTCGCAACTTGTGCACCCTCAATTAGTGCGGCGGGGATCACCCGTGGTTTTGTCCTACACCTTGCCGGGAGTTCGCCTGACAGTGTCAGGAAACGTTCTGGAGGCAGGTGGCAAAGGCGATACTGTTCATATTTATAATGCCAATAGCCACATGGTTCTGACGGGGCGGGTCATGGGACGAACCGAAGTAGAGGTCATCCCGGACATTGCTCCTCTTTCAGCGGACAGTCGAAACCGTCCTCCAGCAGTGAACTTGCCGACGTTATAAAAAAGCCTGAAACGCAGTGGCATTTCAGGCTTCAAAATGAAAAGTAGTCCGCTCGTCTGGCTTAACTCTGGTTCTGCACACTGTTGGGCATAGCGCGGTGCTGGAAGAGCTTTCCAATGCGGAGCATCATTCGCCGGACCCATTTTCCAATCGCATCCATCCAGAGATAGACGATCGGAGTCGTATAAAGCGTGAGCAACTGACTTACGATCATGCCTCCGAGCACAGAGACGCCCAGCGGGGCCCGCATCTCGCTCCCGTAACCATGTCCGATGATAAGCGGCACAGCACCGAGGGCCGCAGCGAGAGAGGTCATGAGAATTGGGCGAAAACGCGTGATGGATGCTTTGAAAATGGCATCCTTGGGCGACAATCCATCATGGCGCTCTGCGTGAATGGCAAAGTCGATCACCAGAATGGCGTTCTTTTTCACGATGCCTGTCAGCAGGATGATGCCGATAACAGCAACAACGCTGAAGGGCATTCCAAAGCACCATAGCCCTATGATGGCGCCAATGCCGGCAGAGGGCAGCGTGGAGAGAATGGTGATGGGATGAATCAGGCTCTCATACAGAATGCCAAGCACAATATACATGACGGCAATGGCTGCTGCGAACGCCAACAGTGCATTGATCATGACTTTGGTTGTATCGCCCGCTGTCCCCGTGAATTCGCCCAGAACACCTTCTGGAGCATGGGTGCTTTTCAGCGTGTCCTGAATAAGCTGCACGCCCTGAGCATAGGTCACGCCGGGCGCCAGATCGAAGGAAATAGCGGTCGAATAGTACCCCGAACGATGGGTGACATCGAGCGGCTGCTGTTTCCAGAGAATGGAAGCCACGTTTTCAAGCGGGATCATCTTTTCTGTCGAAGACGATACAGCGGCACCGCTGGAACTGTTGCCGGAAATCTGGTTGGCCAGTGAGTTCTGAATAGATGCCGTTGCAAGAGATGCAAATGTGCTTTCAGTCCCGCTGGTGGAGGCCTTGGCTCTAATCAGGTTGGATGCCACACCACCCGCTGCTGTGCCTGCAGAAGTTGAAATCCAGACCTGATGCAGCATGTTGGGATCAGTTCGATACTGCGGTCCCAGAACCATGACGACCCGGTGTGTCGTCAGGGGAAGGTGGATCGTGGAGACGATGGTCTGGCCGTAGGAATCATACAGAACATTCTGGATCAGCTGCGGTGTGATGCCATACCGTGCTTCCGTATCGCGATGGACCGTGACGTAAGCGGCGATGGACTGGCTTTCCGTTGCGGAAGAAAGGTTGACCAACTGCCCGGATGCACGCAGCGCTCCCAGCATTTTAGGGAGATAGCCTGTCAGGCTGGCAATATCTTCGCTGCGGAGAACATATCGATAAGCACCCGTATTTTTCTGGCTGCTTCCCCCTTGGCTATTGCCGCCGACATTCCAGAACATCACGTCTGCTCCCGGTTCAACGGGAACAGCCTTGCGAATACGGGCCAGCACTGTCGCTACCGGAGCGCGCTCGCTTTTCTCTTTCAAATGCAGATAGAGCTGACCGGAGTTTTTATCGTTACTGAAAATGGTCGTGGATGTTACGTCCGGGTCCCGCTGCACGATTGCACCAACAGTACGCAGCCTGCGGTCAATTTCATCAAAGGACATGGTCGCATCGCCCTGGATGCGACTGCCAATCAGGGAAATATCCTGCTCAGGGATAAATTCCTTGGGCATGACGATGACTGAACCCACGAGCAGGATAAAGCTCAGGGGAAGGGTCAGACCCATAAGGATCGTGTGCCGCAGGCACCAGTGCATGGAACGGGCGTAAAGACGCACGAGTCCATCCAGCCCCGCTTCAGTAAAGCGCACGATGGCGCCTGTAAGACCCTTACGGGGGGCGGTCCCATGATCAATCTCAAGCATGCGAGCGCACATCATGGGTGTCAGGGTGAGGGACAACCACATTGAAATCACGATGGCGGAAATCATCGTCATGCAGAACTCGAACATGATCGAGCCCGCAGTTCCCGGCAAAAACAGCAGAGGAATAAACACAGCTACAAGCGAGGCACTGATGGACAGGACCGTGAAGCCGATTTCCGACGAGCCAACAATGCTGGCTTCGTAATGATCCATCCCATCTTCAATGTGCCGCGCAATGTTCTCAAGCACCACAATGGCATCATCAACAACGAACCCGACAGCGATCGTCAGGGACATCAGAGATAGAACATCCAGAGTAAAGTTGAAGTAGGCCATCGCAGCCAGCGTGCCGGACAGGGCAATCGGCACAGTGACGGCCGGGATGACAGTGGTCATGACCCTGCGGAAGAAAAGCAGGATGACCAAGACCACCAGAATGACGGAAATGATGAGGGCGTCTCTCGCATCATCAAGGGCGGCCCGAACGGAGCGGGATGTATCCAGGCCAACAGTTAATTTGACGCTACCCGGCAGACCCTCTCGCAGTTTGTCCAGATTAGCGTTGATCCCGTCCACGATCGCCACGGTGTTGGCGTGGGGCTGACCGGAAACGATGAGCGTAATGGCCCGGTGACCATTGATGTAGCTCGTTTGATAGACGTCCTGCACACCATCATAGACGTTTGCGACATCCTTAAGGCGAACGGGATACAGTCCGTTCCGGTAGCCGACAATCAGATCCCTGTATTCGCTCGCTTTGACGGCCTGATCGTTGGTCGACAGCAGCATGCGTGTGCCATGACTGTCGATGAAACCCTTTGGAGTGAAGGCATTGGCAGAGGCGAGGGCCGAGCGGATATTCTCAAGCCCAATGCCCCATTTATACAGAGGTCCCGGATTAAGCTCCACGCGAACGGCCGGGTTCGATGAGCCAACGACCTCCACGCGACCTACCCCTTTGACCTTGGCCAGATAAGGTTTGACCTGAATATTGGCCACATCATAGAGCTCGGCCTGTGTCAGCTGGTCTGTCGTGACACTGAGCAGGTAAACCGGGAAACCACTGCCATCCAGTTTGAAGGCCTGCGGATCATCGTCCAGCGTGCCGGTGGGAAGATCGCTGCGGGCAGCTCGAAGAGCTGCCTGTACGTCTCGCAGGGCACCGTCGATGTTCCGGGAGGACGAGAACTCAATGAAAATCTGCGCCTGACCCTGACTCGTGTCAGACTCAATGCTCTTCACATCGGCAATGGAGCCAAGGCGCCGCTCCAGCGGGGTCGTGACAGAGGTTGCCATCTGCTGTGGGTCCGCACCCGGCTGTGATGCCACGACCATGATGTTGGTTGTGGTGGCATCAGGCATCGTCGCAACGGGCAGAAGAGGATAGCAGATGACGCCGGCCATGAAGATGGCAAGAGACATCAGGATTGTTGCGACGGGGCGGTCAATGAAAAAGCGGCAGAAATTCATGCCGACAGCTTATCCCCGATTATGTTCTTTTGGTCATTACTATTAGGACACGAAAAGTCATTTTCGTACCGTGAGACTGGTCAGTAATCGGGCATTCCGCCCGGTTGGGCAGAGGGCTGCCTGCAATAGTAACGTTCAGCCAGACGCGGCGGCAAAAGGTCTGTCAGACGTGCACCCAACCCAAGCCAGAACGGAAACATAATTCGTCTCTGTCCCCGTAGCGTTCCACGCAGAATGCGGCGCACGGCATCTTCTGTGGAGACCAGACCTGGCATGGGAAAACGATTGGCCCGCACCATCGGAGTTTTTACAAACCCGCAACAAACGCTTGTGAGGGAAATTCCCTGTCGTTCCAGGCTCGGAGCACTGGCAACGACAAACCGATCAATTGCAGCCTTGGAGGCTGAATAAGATGGGGTCCCCGGGTAAGAGACGAAGCTGGCGACTGAAGACATGACACAGATGCGGCCTCTGTGACCGTTTCTGTCCGGCTTTTGCTGACGCATCTGTTCGATAGCTGGGAAAAGGGTGTTGAGGGCACCCGTCAGATTGGTCTCAAAAATGGCTCTCGCATGTTCTTCACGTTCCATGACCGAAGGCTGTCCGTGGGAGGGCGGAAGACCACCAGTCAGGCCTGCGCATGCAAATACCATGTCCAGTCTGGAGCGACCGGTTTCTCTAATCCACTCAGCCATTTCCGTTCGGTCGCGCACGTCGATGCAGCGGGTATGAACGACTGCCCCCAAGGACGAGCATTGCGCTTGAGTCAGGTTCAGGCTGTCCGAATGCAGATCTCCCAACAACAGGGTCTGGTATGGCCTGGAAAGGCGATGTGCCAATCCCTGACCAATTCCAGAACCAGCCCCTGTAATGAGGATCGTCATTGTGCAGGGCAGTTGTTCGCGGGCTTCTGTCCAGCAAGAAGGGTTCGTGCGAAACCATGAGCATCTGTGGTGACCGCAGCAAGAGTGCCGCTATGGCTGGCACCCCCATAGGTTGTGTGGCTGACGGAAGTCCCTGCAGCACATAGTGCATTTACCAAACGATGCTGCTCGGTTGGGGAGGAGTGCAGATCCTGCGTGCCCGTTGCAATCATGACAGGCGTTGAGAGCGACAGGGACGGATATTCAGCCCATTTCAGTGCTGGCGCCAATACGGCATCGGCGCCGGACTTGAGTGTCGTGGCGGGTGTCAGGCCTGAACGGTGGACCATCGGAAAGAAATCCGAACTGCATGTGCTTCCGGCGTCGTGCATCAAAGCCAGAGCCCGATTTGTAAAGACAGCGTTGGCGTCAAAGGAAGGGTCAGCCTGAGCCAGAGACGCGCCAAGAGACAGGAGTTCCGGAACAGCTGGTGAGAAGTTGTGCGGATTACGAGGGTGCAAAAGATCTTGAACGCCCTGCGCATCCAGATAGGGCGGAGCAACAGCGATCGTTCCCAGAATATGCAGTTGAGGCGCGTAGGACGCCGCCATCGCAGAGGCTGCCAGAGCCGCCTGAGCACCTTGCGAATGACCACTGAGAAGTACTGTCGTTGAAATCGAAGGAAGACGTTCGTGAGCGGCTCGAACGGAATCCAGGACGCTCATCCCTTCTGAACGGGCATTGAGAAGCAATGCCTCGCCGGGCTCCCCAAGACCCGGATAGTCTGTGGCGACGATCGCAAAGCCCTGTCGCAGCCAGGGACCATAAAAGCGTTCCTGAACAGTCCCGAGGCCCATGACAGAAGGCGCGCATGTTAGATGCAGCCCACTTTCTCCATGAGCCCAGGCCAAGACAGGCCACCCACCAGCGGGCGGCTTGCCTGCGGGAACCAGAACTTCCGCTGACACCCGAACAAGCTGCTTCGGATTACGGGCATCTGCGCTGCGATAAGTGAGACGCCATGCCTGACCTGGAACATGAGAAATCATGTGATCCAGACGCATGGCCTGACCCGCTGCCACCGGGACGCTGACGGAATAGGAGTCTCCGTCATCCTGCGATGCACAACCGGACAGGGCGGCACCGAGAGAGGTAAGGCTGAGAAGTGTAGCGCCCATCGTTCGGCGGAAGCGAATGAATGTCATGATAACTCATGGTCTCCTGAGGAGGAAAACGCATTATAGCAGCGCCGGTTGTCTCCGGGGAGCCATCCTGACTTGGAGGCGAGGCCATCCGGCGCTACAGAAGATGTCACAGAAGACAGAAAGGAACCGATTATGAGCGATACCCCTCCCGACCGCCTGTGCGCCAGCCCGGACAGCCCATACTACAATGAAGACGTGCTGAACCGCGGCGTTGGTGTTCGCCTCAAGGGCGAAGAAAAGACCAATGTTGAGGAATACTGCATCAGCGAGGGCTGGGCACGTCTGTCTGTTGGTAAGGCCGTGGACCGCAAAGGCCGTCCGATGACCCTGAAGGTCACGGGGACGGTTGAGGCCTGGTTCAAGGACGACGAAAAGGACGCATGATGACGCAGGTCAGCCCCCGCCGGATTATTATCGACACGGATCCCGGTCAGGACGATGCCGTGGCAATCCTGCTGGCGCTGGCCTCGCCAGAACTGCAGGTCGAAGCGATCATGACCGTTGCTGGCAACGTGTCGCTCGCCCAGACCACGAAAAACGCCTGCGCCCTGCTCGAACTGGCAGGGCGTGAGGATGTACCGGTTTTTGCCGGTGCCGCACGGCCTCTTCATAAGGCGCCGATCAGTGCGGAATACGTGCATGGTGAAACCGGAATGGGGGGCGCTAACCTGCCAACCCCTCGTCTCCGTGAGCAGCCGATGGACGCCGCTACCCATCTGATCGATGTGCTGCGGAAGGAGCCGAAAGGCGCCATTACGCTGGTTTGCCTGGGTCCTCTGACCAATCTGGCGCACGCCTTGACGCACGCCCCGGATATTGCGCCCAAAATTTCCCGGATTGTCGCAATGGGTGGCGCGCAGCGCGAAGGTGGAAACATCACACCAACTGCGGAATTCAACTTCTTCGTTGATCCCCACGCTGCGAAAATCGTGATGGGTGCAGGTATTCCTGTCACGCTGCTCCCCCTCGATGTGACTCACCGCGCCATTGCGACTCCTGCCCGGCTGGCACCGATTGCTGCGCTCGGAACACCTGTGGGCGATATGGTTGTCCGGATGCTGGGTGCTGAAGACCGCTTTGAGAAGCTGAAATATGGATGGGAAGGCGGTGCACTTCATGACCCGCTGACGATTGGCTGGCTGCTGCGGCCAGACCTGTTCTCCGGACGGGACTGTAACGTCGAGATCGAGATTGAAGCACCGCTTTGTCTGGGACAGAGCGTTGTCGATCTTTGGAAGGTAACCGATCGCCTCCCTAATGCGTTATGGATTGATCACATTGATTCCGACGCGTTCTACACTCTTCTTACCGAAAGACTGGCCCGTCTGGTTTAGGGTCTTCTTTTGTCAGCCCGTGACTCTGGAGCATCGAAATGACAGATTCCAACCCGCAGGATCGCTTCTCCGTCGTCATCGTTGGTGGGGGTGCTGCAGGCATCACCATTGCAGCGCAGCTTCGACATCAGCGACCCAACCTGTCGATTGCCATCATCGAACCATCTACGACGCATGCCTATCAGCCGGGCTGGACGCTGGTTGGAGCCGGCGTGATGACGCTGGCGGAAACGCTCCGTCAGGAAGGTGGCCTGATTCCGAAAGACGTGACCTGGCTGCGAGACAGTGTGGTGTCTTTCGATCCTGACGCGAACACGGTGACGCTCGAAAGTAGCCGTGTGGTGGAATATCGTCGGCTGGTTGTATGCCCAGGACTTCAGTTGGACTGGGATAAAATCGAGGGACTACCCGGGACGCTGGGCCGGAATGGCGTGACGTCCAACTATTCCCGGGAAACGGCTGCCTACACGTGGGAATGCATTCGTCATCTTGATGGTGGAAAGGCGCTCTTCACACAGCCTCCTATGCCCATCAAGTGTGCTGGTGCACCGCAGAAGATTGTCTATCTGGCGAGCGATCACTGGCGCAAGGAAGGGTCGCTTCATCGCACGGAAGTCGATTTCTGCATGGCGGGAGACGCGCTGTTTGGTGTGGCCTACTACGTGCCTTCCCTCCAGAAGCAGATCGATTTTTATGGGGTCAATCTTCATAAGAAGGAGAACCTCATCAAGGTCGATGGGGAGAAACGTGAAGCCACCTTCCAGATTGTTGGCACGGACGAAACTGTTCTTCGTTCATTCGACATGCTGCACGTTGTTCCGCCACAGTCCGCTCCGGATTTCGTGAAGAAAAGCCCACTTGCCAATGCCGGTGGCTGGCTGGATGTGGACCCTACAAGCCTGCGTCATGTGAAGTACGATACCATTTTCGGCGCTGGAGATGTTCTGGGTACCAGTAATGCCAAGACAGCTGCTGCCGCGCGCGAGCAGGCTCCCGTTGTGGTCTCGAACCTGCTGGCCTCTCTCGACGGTCGCCCTCAAACAGGGGCGTATGATGGATATGGTGCCTGCCCACTGACAGTGTCTTACGGCAAAGTCGTGCTGGCAGAGTTCCTGTATGGCGGGAAGGTTGCTCCGAGTTTCCCGTATGATCAGCGAAAACCCAGCCGCTTCGCTTGGCTCCTGAAAACCGAAGTTTTCCCCCGCCTGTACTGGCATGGAATGCTCAAGGGGCATGACGTCAAGGTCAAGCACAAGGTCAAAGAAAGCGCCTGATTTAGAGGTGTTTCACGAGAAGAAGCCGGGGTCAGCCCCGGCTTTTTTTATGATTTTTCAGGGTGTGTTCAGCACTGGCAGAAATGTCTTGAGTGTGCCGTCATTGGGTTGCGCTGGAATATCCAGCAAATGCGTCATCAAAGAGTAGACATCGACATTGTGAAAGGGCGGCAGCACCTTACCGGCTTTGAAGTCCGGGCCATTCGCAACGAAAACGGCGCTCATTTGCGGTGCTGCGGGATCATAGCCGTGAGCGCCCTTATACGGGTTCTGAGATTTGTCTGGAGTAGTGGCCTGAATCATCCAGCCGACATCAGCAAGACAGATATAGGCAGGGACACGGGGATTCTTTCCATAGTGAAATCGTTCCGGAATTTCAGCTTTGCGCCAGCATGTCATATGCGAGTGCGACTGAAGGAGCGCTTTCTCCAGAACTGCCGTTTTTCCCGGCACAGCATTTACCCCGGCGTAAGCGCCTCCCGTGATCCAATGATATGAGGAGGCTGGCGCGATCTGATCCATGGGAATGATATGATTTTCCCCAACGGACGCCATCCCATGATCTGCGACGACTATAATATCAGCGGGAATATGACGTTTTTTCAGCCCCTCGATCAGTTGCCCGATGCCATCGTCAACATCTTCCAGGGCAGCCTCAACTTCAACCGAGTCAGGCCCAAAATGGTGGCCCTGTGTGTCAACGATATTAAAATAGAGTGTACTGAATTCAGGACGCTTCGCAGGTTGCGCGTCGTACCAGGATAGCAGTGTGTGCACGCGTTCGCTGTCAGACATCTGCGAACGGAAAGGCAGCCATTCGTCTGGCCGCATATTATGAATAATAGCTTCTGATCCAGGCCAGAACAGTGTGCCAACATTCAGTCCATGCTGTTTCGCGGTGACCCAGATTGGCTCAGCTTCATTCCACCAATAGGAGTCTTTGCTCTGCATGGTGAATTTTATTCCGGGATGATCCGGATCATACATTGTATTCCCGACAATCCCATGGTGGTCAGGTCTGAGGCCAGTCACCAAAGTGTAGTGGTTAGGGAATGTAATGGATGGGAAAGAAGGCCGCATACCCTCAGCAGAAACGCCATTCCGAGCCAGCTCTAATAGGTGAGGTGTCAGCCCTCTGGAAAGATATTCTGTTCGAAAACCATCCAGAGAAATCAGAATGACAGTTGGCTTCCCGATCCATGGCGTCGGCTGAAGCGGCGTTGAAGCACAACCGCTGATAAGGGTCAGAAGGTTCGCGCTAAACGCCTTGGCAAGAAGCTTTTTCATGCTTCCAGTTAAGCGGAATTTTCAGAACGAAAACAGAGCATCTCTCCCACGCGAGTGCGAAGTTTTCGTGACGTCTCCGGTGCTGAGCACAAAAAAAGAGGGGCCAGAAGCCCCTCTTTCTCGTGTCATATCTAAATCGAAAAGATCAGAAATGAGCACCGATGTTTAGCTGGAACGACCGTCCCATGATGGCATCGTAATAGCGCGTCATATCGACTGTACCGGGGTACTTGGGGAGTGCACCGGTAATGTTGTTGATCATGAAGTTGGCATCAATGTTCTTGGTGATCTGATAACCAAACGTCGTGTTGAAATACGCAAAGCCCGGTCGGTTGTTATGCTCGTACGTATAGTCTGAAACCTGCAGGGCGTACTTGGACTTGCCATAGTAAATAGTCTGCCACTGGAAGAAAATCGGGCCACGCGTATAGTTAAAGTCCAGCGTGAACAGATTGTTCGGAGACTGCGTATCACCATTCAGGAGATATGTGTTGCCAAGATATGTCTGCTGATTGCGCAGGTAGTGAGAATAGTTTCCACGAAGTTCGATGTTGCCAGCAGACTGCGGCAGGCCGAGGCGCTGCAGCGGAACATAGTAATCAATGTTCGCTTGCAGGATCTGCATATGCTGGTTGGCAATGTTGAAATAGCCGGACGTGAAGCTCTCAACCTGGTGGTCCGAATCACGCTTGAAGGAGTTGCAGTATGCGTTGTTCGGGTAAGAGCCTGAATCATAGCAGGCATTCATCAGATCGCCGACACTCAGCGATGTGATCTCATTGTTGACTTTGACATCAACAAAAGAGGCCGTCATGTCGAGGCCACGGACGAAGTGCGGATGGAAGTCCAGCGTGCCTGTGTAGCTGTGAGACGTTTCGTTCTGCAGCTTTGCGTTGCCGCCTGATTTGCCCTGCGCCGTGTAATAATTGATGTTCGAGCTGAAACCGCCCTTGGAAATTCCTTCCTTTGCGCAGTTGGCCGCTCTTGTTGCAGGAGCAGGCCCCGAGGTGATGTACTCGATGGAGCAGGGATCTTCTGCTGTGCTGTATGTCGTGCTCTGGGGGGCAAAAAGCTCAGTTACGGACGGATTACGAACGGATTGGGCATAGTTCCCGGACAGGCCGAAATCCTGCGTTGGCCACCACGCACCACCAAACATGTACGTCCAGTAGTTGCCGGTCATGCTGTTGTTAATAAAGCGGCCGTTTGCTGTTGCGGACAGGCTGTAAACGCCCGGGACATGCATGTTCGGGGAAACGAGCGGAATATCCAGCTCACCAAAAACTTCATGCGTGTGATAGGCGCCCGACGTAATGGGGATGGCGGTTGAGTTGCCGTACTGCTTGTAGGTTCCGTCCGCCTGCTGCTCACCCTGGAAGAAGCTGCCCGGGTTGAAGTTGTAGCCTTCACGACGATGCTCGTAGCCAAGATCCCAGCGGATATCACCAGCCGGCAGGTGAGCAACCGTGCTGTGAATTTCTGCCTGAAGATCGCGCTGCGCGTTTGTGTTTTTGCTGTGCGCATCCGAAATGACGTAGTCGCGGGCGGCTGGCGTCATCTGGTTATAACCAAACGGGTTCAACGGCGAGCAGGTGGAACTCCGTGTGACTGCCGTAGAATTTGTATAGCCTGGAGAGCAGACGATATTGCCGCTGGCGTCCGTCGTGGCGTTCAGCGCATTGGTCAGGTTCTGGGTAGCAATAGACGGTTCCCAAGTATCGTTCATGTACTTGCCGTACACACCCTTCACAGACCACTCGAAATGACGGCCAACTGTGTCGAAATCACCGTTCAGGCCGCCCTGGAAGCGGAACATCTGCATGGTGGTCCGATACATGCCTGCGTCAAGATCCTGGTTCAGGCGTGACAGATAGAACGTATCTGTCGGCTTTCCTGCTGCCTGAAGAGCATTGACAATCTGTGCACGTACGGCGGGCGTCAGGTAGGGATTGTTCGTGCTGAGTTTGTACGCACCATTGACGACCGTGTTCGTCTGATAGCTTTGCAGGCTCAGTGGGTCATCGAACTGAGGCGTGTTCCAAGTACCCTGACCAACCAGGCTGGACGCTGTTCCGCGAGCATACCATCCCTGCCATGTTGCATGCAGGTGATCGGTGAAATCATAGTGGCCGAGCGTGGTCAGGTTCAGCTTGTCAGATGGCGCATAAAGCTGGTTGTAATCCTGCAGCGCGATGCCGTTCCCGCCTGAAGCGCGAAGTCCGTCCTGCACAGCAGAGTTATACGTGATAGGCACGAGAGACTGGCCGTTAGGGCTGAACATCAGCGCCTGTCCGGCAGCGTTAGGAATAGCGTATCCGGCTTTACCTGCCTTGACTGGAAGCTGACCGTAAACGGCGCTTGTGGTCGGCAGACCAGTGACCGAGTTCTGCAGGAAACGAACGCCTGGTGTCAGCACGCGAGCGTAGGGCGTAGTCGAGCCATAAGCAGGTCGAGCGTATGTGGTGGACAGGCTGCCTCTTGTATAGGGGCGGTCATTCGCGACCATGCCGCCAGCATTGCGATATTCCACGTCGAAAACGACGCCGCCCTTGCCGTGGTCAAAGTCTGTGCCAGCCTTGAACGTAATCTTTTCCTGCGGCGCATCGAGCTTCTGCGTCCAGTTACCCTGTGCGTTGAAATCAACACCCTTGAAATGATCATCGAGCTGATAGTTCACGACACCCGCAACAGCATCAGCACCATAAGCCGCGCCTGCGCCACCGAGACGGGTATCAACCTTCTTGATCAGGGATGTCGGAATTGCACTGACATCAACCTGCGAGCCTGAGCCTGCACCATAGTTGGAAGCGGTTGACCCACCCACCATGCGCATGCCGTCAACGAGGGTGAGGGTCCGCTGTGAGCCAAGGCCCAGAAGAGAAACGAACGACTGGCCAGCACCGAAGCTGCCCTGTGAACCGATAGGAGAGTTGTCACCCACCGTGAAGGCGGTGTTCTCACGCATCAGGGCGATGCCCATGTCCGTGTAGCCACGGGCACGAAGCTGCGCAGCATCGACGGTTGAGCCAGCCATAACGTTCGTCAGGCGCGTTTGGGAAAGACGCGTTCCTGTAACGGTAACGACTTCCGCGGCAGGTGATGTGCCTGGCTGTAGGTTGGAATTCGTAATTGTCTGAACGGGCGCAGACACAGGCGCAACTGTAACGGGCTTGGCTTGAACCGATGTCTGAGGACGTGCGGACTGCACTGTTGCACGGGGTGCAGCCGCTTTTTTCGCAGAAGACTTGTGAGCGGCAGAAAGATGCTTCGTCGTCGTCTCTGCACAGGCTTCAGGAACAGGAAGCGCTGTGTAGGAAATACCAGCCAGCAAGGCAATTTTCAAAAAAGTCCGGGAGGGTTTCAGTGAAAAGCCCGGACGGGCCAACGTTGGAAAAGAGGTGTTCATTGCTGGCAGATATCCTTTCGTTTCATGTCTCAATGTATCTTCGATTACAAAACTGAAAGGAAATGTCTCCTGTGCGCAATGGTAACAATGCGATTTTGGAGTGAGATTTTCTTGGTGTGTCCATTACAACACATTTATTTCAAATTATGTATTTAACGAAAATGGGCCTTATCTGTTATCGGATATCGAACACTTTAAAAAAACCGATTTTGTCTACGGTATTTTCCTTTCATTTTTTAAAAGTGACAATTGAGAAAAATTCAATACCGAGCGAATAGGAAAAGACAGTACAGTTGGCAGGAGGTTTTATTTGAACCGGCATGGCTGATCTGTGGTCGGCTGTTCATTAGTCTGAATGACCATGAGTGTCACAGCATCATCGCCGACATTTCCTGCAAAATGCCCGATGTGACCTTGTGAATCCTTGCGGCTCATTTGGTCTTCACCCAAAGAAACATCCCCCGGTCCCATCTCGACACGTGTTCCGTCCATTGCGGTGACGTACCATGTGCCTTTGAGGGGAATGATCCACTGGACTTTCGGGTCAGGGTGCCAGCTTCCATCCCAATGTGGGGGTTGCACGGTGGAGATGATCTGAGCCTCTCCGCTCGTGAGGCGGTCCTGCCATTGCGGGCCTGCCGGCTTGGACATGGTTTTCAGAATATAATTGTGAAACGGACAGCGCGTCATATGGCTGACGCCATTATGGTCCGTCCAGTTGTGCCAGTAATATGCTGTGGGAGGTGCAGGATCTGCAGCTCCAGCCGCGTGATAAAATGCGGTAACGCCAAGAGCGAAAGCAAAAAGCAGAGAGAGAGGGCGCATGGCTTATTGTTCCTCATGTCGTGCTGGGGGCTGATAGCGAGGCTTTGGGGCGATATCGTCAAAGCGGCTGCGTGAGGGCGTGGACAGAAGCTCGATAATCATGCCCCACGGCGCACGGCCGTAGCAGAACATGTTACCAGGGCCAGCTTCGAGAGAAGGCTGCCCCTGTGGCTCTGTCAGAAGTTCGCCACCCGCTTTGGTGAAGCGGGTGCAGGCCGCATGAATATCGTCAACATAGACGGCAAAGTGCTGCACGCCGAAGTCACAGGCGCGGACGGCCGGTCTCTGGTCTGGGCCATGAATTTCAAAGAGTTCGAGCCCGGGCCCATGCCCCAGAGACATCATACATATCTCCCAGACCACACTGCCGGTTGGCAGCCCGAGTATCTTCTCTGTCTGCGGACCCTGTTGGGGTTGGGTGTGGGTAACGTTGCGGTATAGCGCAACAGCGCCTAGTGCGGCTTCGAGAAAGCGGATGGCAAGGTTGATGTCGGGTACGGTCACACCGACATGGTCTATACCTCGCGGAAGTCCTGAATGGTCTGCACTCACGGAGAGATCCTTCATGGTTATGAAGGTCTCAACCTGTGAGTTAAAGAACGGTTGCGGTCAGCCGTTCACATTAGTGACGAACTATGTCAGTTCAGGCGTCGTCAATCGGACGTTTCGGGAGAAGCGCCGGTACGAAGAAGAGTGTGCAGATCAGTGTGCAGCCCAACGACATCAGAAGCAGACGGCCCATACTCGCAGTGCCCGGATGAGCAGATGTTGCCAGCGATCCAAAGGCCGTTGCTGTCGTCAGGGCAGAAAATAGAACCGCGCGTGCGGTCGGAGACGTCAGCGGACCCTTGATGCCTTCGCGCCAGTTCATCACGAAATAGATATTGAAAGACACGCCAACCCCGAGAAGCAGGGGAAGAGCAATGATGTTGGCGTAGTTCAGTGTCTCCGGAACCGTGACAATCAGGATGACAGTCAGGAGAGCCGAGAGCAGGAGCGGCGCCATAACAAGAGCTGCATCCAGAATGCGGCGCAGCACCACCAGAAGAATGATGCCGATCATGATCAGAGCCGAAATGGCAGCAATCGTGAAGGCATGAACGATGGTGTTCGCGCTTTCGGTGATCTCCATGGCTGGCCCACTGATATCCGGATTGACCGAACGCAACTGGGACACAAACCGGTGCATGACGGGCGTCTCGGAAATCTGTCCCTTGGGATGGATCGTCAGGCGCTGGCGACCATCAGGAAGTGCATAATCCTTCCGGATGTCATCTGGGATATTGTCGATCGTGATGGGCTTCGGCTGAAGCGCCGTGCGGAGCATGGAGAGCTGATCCGGCAAAAAGCGTGTCAGGGCATGGCTGGCATTGACCAGTGTTGCGTCAGGGGCTGTCGAGAGTGTGTTGAGGGCCTGGCGGATTTTCTCAAGTGGTGCAGGAAGCTGATCTTTCACGCTGTCCAGTTTGGCTGCTGCTGCGAGTGCGGATGCACGAATGGCCGCTGCGTCTGGGGCAGGGGAAGGGTTTTGAACGGTAATCGTCGGGAGAAGGATGGAAGCCGTGTCCTCGATCATAGCCAGTTTGTCGGTCTGATCGTCCGGGACAAGCGCTCCCAGCCACAGCACATCATGGACGCTCGATAGCTGGGAGAAAGCAGCTGCGTTCTTTGCCGCATCCTGAACATTCGGGACCAGAAGCTGAGCAAAATATGGGGTGGTGAGGGGGTTATCTTCCAGAAGATGAAGGGCGTGCATGCCCTCTGTATTGGGGTTCTTCGTATGAAGAGGATCTGCATCGAACTTCAGCAGCGGCATCAGGGCAACGCCCACGACCCCGAGAAGTGCGAACACGCCCACGACCTTTCTGCGCTTGTGACGCAGCATGTGATCGACTGGCGCCATGAACGTAAAGCCCGGCTCCCCTTTCCCAAGCTTCGCCCGGAAGAGCGTCAGCAGGGCCGGGAGCAGTGTCATGGTGCACAGGAAGGCAATCAGCATCCCGAAGCCAGCAATCAGGCCTAACTGAGCAACACCGATGAAGCTTGTCGGGGTGAAGGCCAGAAAGCCCGCAGCCGTTGCAAGCGACGCGACCAGAATCTGGGCCCCGCTTTCCTGTCCGGTAAGAACAAGGGCGTCATGCAGAGACGGCATGGAGCCATCTTCGTTGCGCTGTCCCCGGAAGCGGACGCTGTACTGAATGGCAAAATCCACCGCAATGCCCACGAACAGGATCGCGAACGCTACCGAGATGAGATTGAGTTCCTTCACGCTAAGCGCAGCAAAGCCGGTCGTCAGCAGAAGGCCTGAAATCAGTGTCAGCAGAATGGGGACAATGACGCGGATCGAATGTACGGCCAGAATCAGCCAGAGTGCGACCAGAACCAGCGAAACGACCAGACCAAGCACCATGCCGTGCGCAACGGTCGAGAACTCTTCGTCGTTTAGCTTGACCTCACCGGTGATGCTGCCCGTGGCCTGACCGGATTTTACGAACTCAAGGTTATCGATTGCCTTGCGCATCGCCGTCGTGGCGCCTTCGCCAGGCTGAAGAGAGCTGTAATCCAGCTTGGGCTTCGTGACGACGAATTCGTAACGGCTACCCAGTTCTGCCAGACGACCAACGAGAAGATTTTGCCAGGACAAATCCTGAGGGTGACCAGCTGCGGCTTTGGTCAAAGAGTCCGCAAAGCCGTCCAGAGCACCGTTGAAGCCACTGGGAATGCCTTGTCCTGCTTGAATGCCGTCTCCGATCAGGCCAAGAGCGCCGAATAGACCTCGGGCAGAAGGATCCGCTGCCAGGGTTCCAAGGAAGGGCTGAGCAGAAACAATGGAATCCAGAAGGGGCTCGAGGTCCTTCTTGTCCAGAAACAGGAAGCCGTGGCTGTTGTAGAAAGGGTTGTCGCCGGGGAGGCTAACCAGTTCAAAGTGCTCGTGGTCTTTGCTGAGCTCCGCAGCAAGCGCCCGTGCCGTGGCCCGACCCTGTTCCGGAATGCGGCTGTCGATGATAGCAACGAGCTGATTGTCATCCTGCGGGAAGAGACGGTTCATCTCGTCCGTCCGCTGTTTCCACGGCAAGTCGCTGGCAAACATCTTGCCGGTATCAGTTGTCACACTGAGGCGCGTGATACTCAGTGCGACACATCCCGCACAGAGGAGCGCAAACAGAACCACCACCAGTGGCGCACGACGTGCACAGGCGGCATTCAGCCGGCCGATCAGATCCGAAAACATGGGGCCTACCCTTAACAGAACGGGCAGCATTTCCCTACCCCAACCTGACATTTCCGCCATCATGGGGCACAATGGAAGCCATGACGTGGACTCTCGATGGCTTGGCTGAACATGAAAGTGTGATCAAGGGCAGCACTTTCCTTGCGCGCGCGGCCCCTGTTGCAGATGAAGCCGCAGCACTGGCGTTCTTTGCTGAGGTTGCTGTCCCGGACGCGACTCATAATTGCTGGGCCTTCCGGACGGGTCAAAGATACCGTGCCAGCGATGATGGAGAACCCTCCGGAACAGCAGGGCGCCCGATCCTTTCTGCGATTGAGGGGCAGGATTTCGACAATGTGATGGTTGTCGTCACCCGGTGGTTCGGTGGTGTAAAATTGGGGGCCGGTGGGCTTGTTCGGGCATATGGCGGTGCGGCTGCGGCCTGTCTGCGAGAGGCGGCCAAAATCGAGCGGATCGAAACCCTGCCCCTGCGGTTTCATTGCCCATTCTCGGTTTATGCGCAGGTTGAAGCCAAACTGCCGGGGTGGCGGGCAGAAAAGACACTGTGTGACTTTGATGGAGAAGGTGCGTGGTTGACGGTCGCTGTACCTGTTGAAGAGGCAGACATGATCACGGAATACCTGCGAGACCTGACACGTGGCCAGATGGCCATCTCTCGCCCGGATCTATGAACCACTAAATAAAAAAGTTATAAATAAAATCTCTCTTTACATACTGTGTAATATGAGGCTCACTCGTTTTCGTTGCCTCTTCATGTCAAATTGTGGTTCTCGATGCTTCTTTCTGTCGTCTCTTTCCGTCATGAAAGAAGCCTCATTGCCGGAGTGCTTCTGTTGACGGTCAACCTGGGCCATCACGCAGGTGCCCAGACCGTTCCTTTGAAAGCCAGTCCGATTGAGTCCCCTCCGATAGAGGAGGAGTGGATCAAGGTTCCTTCCACCGAGCGACCGATCATCCAGGATTATCCTCATGCCGGCGTGGTCGGTCAGCCACGGCGAATCACTGCCAAGCAGAACCGTGCACCAAATGGTCATCAGGGGCCGTGGGGTGATTTCAACTACGGAAACGGTGAAGCGGCCGGGTTTGGTCCCGTGGGTCGCTACGGTGCAGCGGCCTGGGCGGAGGACTGGAGCTACCTGCGAGACAAAAGCAAGCGCACGGACTTTTTTGATCCACTCAAATTCATCGCCTTGAACAATAGTCGCACGATCTGGCTGACCCTGTCGGGAGAATCGCGGTTACGAAACTGGTATGAGGAAGCGCCATTTCTGGGGCGTAGTGGAAAAGCCCAGTCAGGCCGCTTCGGCATTCGGAATTTGATCGGGGCAGACTTGCATCTGGGTGAGCACGTGCGTTTTTTTGGTCAGCTCATCAATGCGGATGCAGGCGGTTGGAAGGGGTTCGGGTATGGGTCGACATATCGCAAGAGGCTGGACCTGCAACAGGGGTTCGTCGAACTGAAGGGCAAAGTCGCCGGGGCACAGACAGGCTTTATGTTTGGACGCCAGCAGTTCCTCGATGCTCCGTCCTACATGTTGTACAATCGTGAAACTCCAAACGTTCCCCTGTCCTGGAATGGTGGCCGGTTTTACGCCCTCTGGCCCCGGATCCGCGTGGACGCATACGATTTCGTTCAGACGAAAACAGACAGTCCTCTCATGTTCCACAACACCGAGGATTATGGGACGCGCCTTTACGGTGGAAACACCACGATGATCGTTCCAGCATTTTCCGTTGGTAGCGAGCGCGTTCACTCGTTTCTGGACCTGTTTTATATCCGCTACAGATACAGCAGCGGCCTATCTGCCGTTCCGACAGCAGCGCGCGTTCTTAAAGGGACATCCTCCCGCGGTAATCTGGGGTTTCGCTGGTATGGAACATCCGCCTCCGTCGAATACTCGGTGGGAGCACTCTACCAGAACGGAACATTCCAATACGCCGGGACAGAGCGGAAAAGCAGCGTTCGTGCGTGGGCCGTCAACACGATCATAGGTTACAGGCATACACCTTCTCCCTTGCATCCCTTCTTGGGTGTGCAGGCAGATATTTATTCCGGTGGGTCGGATGGTCAGAACGGAACGGTGCGCACTTACATGGCGCCGTTTAATCCACAGACCAACTATCTGGATACGACAACCTATATTTCACCGTCCAATCTGGTGAGCCTGTCGCCGGTTATCAGCATCACGCCTTGGAAAGGCTTTGCGTCCCTGCGTCTGAAGGCACCGTTTATGTGGCGGGAAAACGCAAACGGAACGATCTGGAGTTCATCAGGCCCATACACATTCGCTCATGCTTATCGGGGAGGATATGTGGGCGTCGTACCGCAGGCTTCGCTGACGCTTCAGATCAACCATCATCTGACCTGGCAGATCTATGGAGCGCGGTTCATGGCGTCACAGAGTTTGCGCAAAGCGGGCGCGCAAAGTGGCAGCTATGCGCAGTCAAACGTGACATTCAGGTTCTAGAAAACTGTTAGTTCAGGACGGGTTCTGACCTGTCCTCTGGCAATGGGGGCGTCTCGATCATCACGGGCGGAAGAATGTCTTCCAGACTGGCTTGTATAGCCTTCTCGGAAAAACGCTCTTTCAGTAGCTTCCTTGCGGCCGCTATCTGAGCCTTTGCCGCAGATGGCACCAGAAGAGCAGCTGTTTTTTCCGCAAAATCTTCCGCACTGTCAGCGATGGATTTTGCCCATAGCGGGCTGGACGCATCTACGAGCCCCTCCGCTGCGACGGACGTCATGACAATCGGCAGCCCAACAGACCATGCATCCAAAACCTTGCCCTTGATCCCTGCACCATAACGGAGCGGAGCGACACAAAGCGATACGTCGGACAGGGTATCTTCAAGGTTGGAGACGTGCCCTGTAACTTCTATGTCTTCGTCTGCAAGCATATGAACTGCGTGCGGCATGGCGCTCCCGATCAGGCGACAAACAAGATTGGGAATGCGTTTCTTAAGGCGCGGTAGAATATCCAGAATGAGCCATTTTGCAGCGTCTGTGTTTGGGGCATGTGCAAAGTGAGCAACAAACGCAATGACGGGCTTGTCCTGGCGTCGCCGGGAACGGGTTTTGACGGGAACCGCCCAAGGGACAACGTGAATATTTGCTGTAGGCACCATGCGCTCAAGACGTTCGGCCTCGATTGCAGAATGGGTCAGTACGCTGTCTGCCAGCCAGGCACACATGTTTTCCCGCACTTCAATACGCGTTGCTGTTCGCGCAAGCTCAGGACGATTTTCTATCCCTGCCTGACGCTGCAGGCGAAGTGATGCGAGATCGGCAACGCTCCAGATCAGTGTCGCTGTTGGGGCGAAGGCGCGGGATAAGGCGGAATAGCTTTCAGCATTATTCAACCGGTGAAGATAGATAACATCCAGCCCTGGTCCGAGGCGTTTGAGAGCTTCTTCCGGGCCAGTGAAGACTGGTTGCATCAGGCAGTCGATGCCCAGTGAGGCAAGGCGGAGGTAATCCTCCTCTGAAGGTGCCTGACGGGATGCTATGAAACAGCAATTATACCCAATCGCCTGTGTTGCACGAATATGAGACAGCAGCGCTACGGATCCAGCATCCACTGTAGGGTCGGGAACGCGGTCGTCTACAAAAAGGGCGCAGGGCATGACTGAGGTGACATCGTCATGGCGTCGGTTGGCCCGGTAAGCAAAGGCACGATCATCGATACTGGCAATATCCGACCCAGTCTGCTGTCGCAGGGTCTCCGCCGCTTTGGTCAGGAACGTCAGAGCCTCTGATCTCGCCGCTGGGGTATTCAATCCTTGGAGTAGAGTGCTGAAATAATGCTTGAGAGGTTTATCCAGATGCTCGGCGGTCGGAAGGTGACAGGGCTCACCAAACCGCTCCTGACCATGGAATAGTTGAATAACGTGGTCTTGTTGCGGATCCAACGCGGCGTCAAATACATAGTCAAAACCGTATCGACCGGAATTCAGACCAGAGTCCCGCAGGTCGCGTCGAAACTGGTTTGCAGGAAAGCGCACGGTTTGTACGCCATCAATTACGGCTGTTAGCCAGACAGTTCTGTCTGGATTCAGCTCATCCATGATCCAGCCTGCAATATGTAGACGGTCCGCGATGTCTATCGTTCCGACAAGACGGCTGGGCTGCGGCTCAATATAAAAAGGAGAACCCTGAAAAGCACGATCCTGCAGGCTGTCACGAACGTCTATCAGGCACCCTTCATGCGGTGGCGGCTCGTGCCAGGCCCAGTCAAAAGCACAGCATCCGTCTCGGGCTACGTTTCTCAGGTCTGCGCGAAATGTTGTAGCCGCAATTTCTTGAACCAACTGGCCGTTTTGGAAAATGTGCAGGCGGACAGGTCGATCTGGATTTTTTAGATCAACCGCCCACCCAGCGATGCGCTCACGGTTACAAATGTCGATATAACCAGCCAGAAACTGTGGCACAGGGAAGACTTATCCTTGCAGATCAGGCGGCTTCATTCGGAAAGAGACATTTTGCATGCTCTTTCAAGCGGCTGTGAATTTGGGCGAGTTCAGGCCCATCTTCGAGACGTGGTGCGCAGTATCTGGGATGCTGTCGGGGAGCATCAGGATACAGGGCTTCATATTCATGTGCGTTGTGGAACATCCCTCTGGATCTGTCATCCAGAAAGCTTTCTGAAGGTGCGCCTTCCGCAAGCAGAATGTCATGGCTGTCGAGCTCGATGTGAATATATCGGATCGTCTCCGGTTTCTGAATCTGAAGAATGGAATGATCATTGACCAGATGCAGGGCAGGAATGAGATAGCCGTCGATCAGCATGGCGTGTAGCGGAGAAACAGTCAGGTCCCGCTTTGGAAGGTTATTTCCCAAGGACCCCTTGTGAAACAGGATCGGTAAGACGTCCCGGTTGCCGTGGGCAAAAAGTGGGTCATAGGCGCGACGTCCGATCCACCGAATAGGACGAGCATCCCCTGATGCTGTTAAAATCAGATCACCAATAACCAGATCTTCTACAGGCCGCTCTCCCTGAGGAGTTTGAATTAGCGTTCCCGGGCAATAGCAGGGGGTACCGTAAAGCATTTCTGTCCCCCCGCCCGAAGGAGCATTCCGAAAATAGATCGGGGATGAGAACGCGCTTGTGACAGCAATCTCTTTCACAACGGTTCCACTGGACATGACGTCCAGAAAAACCGCTGGTGTTGCGGCTTCAGAAGACGCCTGAACCGTCGCGCCGCTTGTGACATTCTGGACCGACGGAGTAGAAACAAAAACCGCGCTTAACCCGTTTGTCGAAGAAATATCCGAAAAAACAATTCCACCCCCTCGCTCGATTGTCAGCGAATCTGTCAGAACTGTACTGGCGCCGAGGCTCACGGTGCCACCACTGCTGACTGTGAGGTGCGACAACGTGGCGCCGTTTAGTGCGGTGAGGCTTCCGCCGGAAAAGACGGTGGTATGATCGGCCGTACCCCCGACTGTCATGATCGCTTCGTTGTAAACGGACGTTTTGTCTGCGTAGCCTGAAACATCCAGAGTAGCGTAGACGTGGGACGTCACATTTACACCTTGTCCCGTCTGAAAATTCCACCCGTTCCAGCTACTGGAGAAGCCAGAAAGGGTCGCGTCGACAGAGCTGCCTCCAGCCTCAATTGTGGACGCTCCGCCAAATCCGATCCGGTTGCCCGAGACTGTGCCGCCACTTTCGACAGTCTGGAATGTCTTGATGTAGCTGAAGGACTGGGTGAGGCCTGTATAACGCTGCGCCTCTCCGGTTTTTCCAGAAAAAACAGTATCGATAGCGATGCCACCGCTTTCGATGACCTGAAAAGAACTCGTGTTCTGCAGCGCATAGGGGGGGAGATATCCGCTCAAGACTGTCCCTGAAGCGACCCCCCCATTCAGAACGGTTTGGATGGCGAGGTCTTTCACGATTGTGGAGACTGCTGCGCCACCAGCAATAATATCCTGCCGAGCAAACTGGGTTGTCATGCCGGCGCCAGTGCTGCCAGCGGAAAAAGCCGAGCTGCCCTGAAGCAGCATGCCATTTGCCGTTCCTCCTGAAACAACCTGTGTTGCATCAGGAGAAATGGTGCCACCGTTGACCACCTGGCCTGAGCTTACGGTCATAACGGGGCCATTTCCTGAAGGAAGTGGTGTTGAGGAGGATGTCTGCTGGCTCGCCATCTCAATACTCGCTTTCGAAGGGACAGCACCCGACAACAGAACATTCAATGGACGTTCAGTAGTCTGAAAAGAATCAGGCCGTCATGGTTCGTAAAGCTTAGACAGAGAAGGAAATAATATGTCGCAAATAAATCGTTAATTCACGATTTATTTTCTATGTGCCCGTAGGATTTATTCAGCCTGCACTGGTTTCGGTGAAAAGACCTACGAGATCTGTAAGGTGCCCTATCTCGCGTAATTTGAGGCCTGCGGGCGGCTTGACGCGAGCGGAAGCGGCAGAAACCCGTCTGGGAAGAATAGCCTCAACAAATCCCAGCTTCGCAACCTCCTTAAGCCGAAGATCAGCCTGGCTGACCTGTCGAATTTCGCCAGAAAGGCCTACTTCCCCAAAATAAGCAGCGGTTGAAGATGCGGGCTGACCTGTCGCTGCGGAGATCAGAGCTGCGGCAACGGCCATGTCTGCGGCGGGTTCATTGACCCTTAACCCACCAGCCACGTTCAGGTGGACGTCCATGTTCGCGAGTTTCAAGCCGCATCTCGCGTCCAGCACGGCCAGCAGCATGTTCAGGCGAGACGTATCCCATCCGACAACGGCGCGACGTGGTGCCCCGTCTCCAGCCTTGGGGGATAGCAGCGCCTGAACTTCCAGAAGAACGGGACGTGTGCCTTCAAGGCCGGCAAACACAGCCGATCCAGCAATGTTGCCGCGTCTCTCGGCGAGGAACAGGGCGGAGGGATTGGGCACCTCCGTCAGCCCCGTATCAGTCATGGCAAAGACGCCGATTTCGTCGGTTGCGCCAAAGCGGTTTTTGGCTGCACGTAGGATGCGGAACTGATGACCGCGATCACCTTCAAAATACATGACAGCATCAACCATGTGTTCCAGCACACGCGGCCCTGCCAGAGACCCTTCCTTCGTAACGTGACCGATCAGGATCAGGGCGAAGCCAAGCGTTTTGGCCAGACGGATGAGTTCAAAAGCACTCGCCCGGACCTGCGCCACGGACCCTGGAGAGCTTTCCACACTTTCCAGCCACATGGTCTGAATGGAATCAATGACCACGACAGTATGGGACCGATCGTTTTCCAGCGATCCCACGATGTCCCCAACATTGATGGAAGCCGCCAGATCCAGGGAATCCAGTGTCTTGCTGTCCCGGTCCAGCTCCAGTCTCTGCGCACGAATGCGGATCTGATCGACGGATTCTTCGCCCGAGACATACAGAACCTTGTGACCACTCCGAGCTAGCGCACAGGTTGTCTGGAGCATCAGGGTGGATTTACCAATACCTGGATCACCGCCAACCAGAACAACGGATGCAGGTACAAGACCGCCGCCAAGAACGCGGTCCAGCTCTGCGATGCTTGTCGTGATGCGTGGGGGCGGCTTGGCCTCGCCATCAAGACGAACGGTTTGAAGACGCCCGGTGCTCAGCTTGCCCGTTTTGCGGGCTGTGGGTTCGGAAGTTTCCTCAACCAGCGTGTTCCATTCCCCGCAAGCTTCGCATTTGCCCACCCATTTGGAATAGACAGCCCCACAGGACTGGCAGACAAAGCGTGCGGTTGGTTTCTTGGCCAAGGGAATCTCTCTTCACATGGACTCTGGATGCTCCCGATATAGGGAGCGTTCCCGTTATGATCCAGTCAGAGAAGGCGTTAATCGTCTGTCCGGATGATGATGCGTGCCATGATGCGGGCAGCCGTCACGATCAGAAGCAGGATCAGTGCCTGAATAAGGATATTCTGGCTTTTGGGCGGATGCATGAACAGAATGAACACCATCGGCAGTGCGATGAGATATGTCAGGCCAAGACGCTGCCAGACTCTGCGGGATATGGGAGGGCGTCGGAACGGCTTCATTTGCGAAGTTCCATAGTGATCGGACCTTCCCGGCGTCCATGCGTGAACTGGTCCACCATTGCATTGCCTGAGTTCATCAGGTCTGCGGCCAGCCCCTGCCAGACCAGTTTGCCCTGGTAAAGCATGGCAGCCTGATTGCCGATCCGCTGCGCTGAAGCCATGTCATGTGTGATGGCGATCGCCGTTGAGCCCAGCTTCTGAACACAATCCACGATAAGTCCGTCAATGACGGCCCCCATGATGGGATCAAGGCCTGTGGTCGGTTCGTCGAAGAACAGGATGTTGGGCTGTCCGGCAATGGCACGAGCCAGTCCGACGCGCTTTTGCATGCCGCCTGACAGCTCAGACGGGCTGAGCTGCCCAACGGAGGGGTCCAATCCAACCTGCTGGAGGATTCCGCCTGCCAGTTCACGCGCCTTGGATCGGGACGGAACTGGGCCGTCACGGTCTGAGTGCTTGGCCCGAAGTCCGAAGGCAATATTGTCCGCGACGCTCATGCTGTCGAACAGGGCGGCGTTCTGGAACAACATGCCAATCTGTCGCCGCAGGATTTCCTGCCGCCCACGTGGAGCCGTGAGAACGTTCTCGCCATCAATTTCGATAGTGCCAGCATCGGGCTCGATCAGGCCGAGGATACACCGCAAAAGAACGGATTTTCCTGAGCCGGAGCCACCAATGATGACCATTGAGGTGCCGGTCTCGACATCAAGGTCGATCCCGTCGAGCACGACCTTGGAGCCGAACGCCTTCGAAAGGCCGCGGATGCGGATTTTGGGTGTGCTCATTGGGAGAAGAACAGATCTGTGAGGAGGTAATCAAACAGCAGAAGCAGAATGGAGGCGCCCACGACGGCCGCTGTGGTAGCTGAACCCACGCCTTCCGCACCGCCCCGACTGTTATAGCCGTGGTAGCAACCCAGAAGAGCAATGAGAAAGCCGAAAGCCGCTGCTTTAACCAAACCGACCACCACGTCCATGGTCTTCAGCGAATCCAGCGTGGCCGTGATGTAGGTGGACGGTGAAAAACCAAGTTTTGCGACTGATACGGTGAAACCGCCAAGAACACCCAGAACGTCCGCCACGATGACGAGACAGGGCAGGGCGATGGTTCCTGCCAGAAGACGTGGCGTCACCAGATATTTCATCGGGTTGGTCGAAAGTGTCGTCAGGGCATCAATCTGATCGGTGACGCGCATGGTACCGATCTGGGCAGACATTGCGGCACCGACACGCCCGGCAACCATCAGTCCTGCCAGAACCGGCCCCAGTTCGCGGGTGACAGCCAGAACCACAATCCCGGCGATGGCGCTCTGGACGTGATACTGCCCAAACCCGACATAGGACTGCAAAGCGATGACGGCCCCGGAGAACAAGGCTGTCAGGGCCACAACCGGAAGGGAGAAGAATCCCGTTTCGATCAGCGTGGACAGGAAGATGCGCCAGTAGAACGGTGGCCGCACGAGATGCGACAGCCCTTCCAGCGCAAACATGGCGAGAGCACCCGACTGGCGGACGAGTCCGAGGACGGCACGGCCAAGGGCCGCTATGGGATCAAGAACGGCATTCACCCTTCAGCCCCTACCCTGCGCGCCCGGCTACGTCAAAGTCTGTCTTGCTCAGGCGGAGCGTTCCAGGTCACGGAACTGGCGCTCCAGCGTAAAATCCGGGGAGGTTACGAACTGTTCCATGCGTGCCAACCTTGGCTCCATACGAGCCAGGCGGTCGTTCAGGCGCACCAGAGTATGGTTTGAACTGAAAGATGTCGTCTCCGGGGCGTGGCGTTGTTTGTGACGCGCGCTCTGATCCTTGGCTGTGTGAATAACCTCTTCATACAGATCGACAGCACGGCGTGTGTAATAGACATGGGGGGCGTCACCTGCAGATGATTGTCCTCCCATGCGACGGTCAGCCATGCGTGTTTGCCAGTTTCGCGTGAAAGCGGAGAGGCCTTCAGCAATATCCGCCCAGAGAGCAGCAAAAAAGGACTCCCCGGTCCGTTTGCGATAACGTCTGGCGTGACGCAGGACCAGCCAGACGCAGACCACGATCAGAACAAGACGCAGACCGCCCAGATGGTGACCGCTGCTATGTTTGCCGAAAGAGCCAAGAGCCTCCCAGCCTTGCTGCGTGCCGGAATCGAAATTCACGGACTGACCAAGGCTGGCCAAAATATCTTTTGTGATCGCCTGCCCATTAATCGGTGCGGCTGCGGTGACATGCACGCCGGGGCCTGTGGTATGAACTGTCAGGTCTCCCGAGCCGTAGTGGCTGCGGGATAATGTTCCTGAAACACTATCGACCAGAACGTTCCCAGAGCCATAAAGTGACAGGCTGGCTGAGATGGCACTGACATGTGCCGTGATATCGGACGAACCGAGATCCCGAATGGAGAGGTTCTCTACTGAGCCACTTCTGAGCAGCATGTTTCCTGATGAGGTCGCGGACAGCTCAACACGAGGTGCTGTTACGAGCCCGACAAGCAGGTCTCCGCTTGAGAAATTGAGAACGTGTACATCGCCTGTCACCGTAGCAATGGAAACATTGCCGGATCCGGTCATCCGCAGATCCACGCCCGTCGCGCTGTTGACGCGTACGTCACCGCTACCGGACAAGCCACTAAGATGGCCGGATGGCCCTGTGACAGTGATGTCGGTCTTGTTGCCGCGGAGATGGATATTCGTCCCGGCTGGAACCTGAATTGTCGAGCTGGCTTCGGTGCTGCAGGACAGGTCACTCAGAGCAAGTTTGAGTGTCTTGTCCCCGGCGGCTGTCAGGTTGCCATTGCCCTGAAGAACCTTAGCTGTATCACCCTCAACAACATGAAGATCTGTCAGGCAGGTCGGTGCCAGTTCCAGCGTAGCTCCCGTGGAGGAGCTTACACGTTCTGGACTTGGAAACGCTGGGAGCGCCGGTGGAGCCGGGGGAGCAGGAATGGCAGGGGCTGCGTCCTGAGAGAAGGCCGGGCTGATCGTTCCTGTAGCAAGCAGGAGGCCGAGGAGGCTCCCTGCAAAACGTACCAGATCCTGGGATGTCTTCATCATCAGCCTCCCTGTTTTGGTGTATCGCCCTGAGGCGGCATGACCGGAGCTGTTGGCGTCGAAGGAGCAGGCGGCGGTGCCACAGTGTCCGGAAGGGGAGTCTGTGGCAGCTTCTGAGGAGCCTCCGACGGCGCCGTGGGGACACTGACTGAGGGTGTCTGCTGCGTCGGGGTGGGAGTACTTGGTGCGACGGCAGCCGGGGGGGGGGGGCGCGACAATAGGAGGTTGAACGGCTTCCTGTTCCTGCTGGGCCGGTTTCTGAGGTAATGGTGCCGGTGTTGGCGCTGCGGATGTTGATGGAGCCGGAACAGAAGGCTGGGTGATCTGCGGCGATGTTTCTGTTGAGGCTGGCGGCTGAGGAGCCGGTACCGAAGCTTTGGGAACGGGCGGAGGAGCAACTGGCAGCGTCGCCGTAACGGGTGGTGCGGCCGGTGTCACGACAGTCGGCGGCGGAGCAACTGCCGCCGGAGTTCCGACATTTACCGCGCCACTGCCAGACCGAACGATCGGGCCGGAGACGCGCTCGATATTGACGGCGCCTGTGCCATTGGCTGTCACCGTTGCAACGGAAGCGTTGCCATGAACGGTGGCGGTCGCATTGTCTGACGTCACGATCGTCAGGGCTTCGATATTACCCTGTGAAACCATGAAAGAGGCATCGTTCGACAGTTGTGCAGATAAAGCGGTCAGTTGTGCAGAGTCGGCGATCAGCGTTGATGTGCCGGAAGCCACGATCTGGGCCGCCCGTTCGAGAGAGCCGATATGCACACTGGAGGCACCATGCATGCTCAGATCAAGCGACTGCGTATTCTCGATATCCATCGTCGCGGAGTCGAGGCTGGCATCAAGGGACGCCAGTTTTCCTTTGATGATGAAATGCGTGTCATGGCTGTCATGGATCGAGACGCCGGTATAAGGCGACACACTGATCGTGACCTTACCATTGGGTGCGCAACTTTTCGTGGCGATGGAGATGCGGCTGTCCGACTCTTCCTTGCCGCTGCGCATCGTCACCTGCGTTGCATTGCTGCTGTCTAAAGTAGCGCCGTCTTTCATGCTTGGGTCTACGACGATCCGCACCTGACCTGTGCAGGGAATCGCCATATCCAGATCAGATCCGGACATGGTGACGCGCGCGGCCTGAGCCGGGTAGGCAGAAACTGCCCCTGTCAGCATGGACAGCAGCAGCATGCGCAGGGCGGTGCGGGATGTCATCGTGAACTCCTAGCTCTCCAACCCGGGATATCCTCGTCGAGGATGCGTTCGAGCTGGTCGATCCTTTCTTCCAGACGCGTAGCATGGGCCTCGGCCTGTGTCAGGGCAGCCTGCAGATGTGGATCTGAGATGCCCTGATTAGGAAGGCTGCCCGTCCGGGCACGCAGCAGGCGCGGGCCCAGGACGAGCGCCGGGATAAAGCCAAAAAGCAGGACAAGAGCGACGATATCCTCATTCATGACTCAGACTTTCTTGCAGCAGTCATCAGGCTTCGCGCTTCTTTTCTGCAATCCGGCGTTTCAGAGTCTCGAACTCATCTTCTACAGCCGCATCCGTCTCCAGAGCGGCCAACTCTTCGTGCAGGGAGGGGCGACCAGACCGACGTCCCAGATCATAGGCTTCGGCTTTGCCTTCCAGTTCATCCAGAGCGCGCTCGACCTGTTCGAAACGGTTCAGCGTGTCGTCAATGCGGGTATCGTAGAGCTTTTCACGCGTCTTGAGGCGGCCTTCTGCCGTGCGGGCACGCATGGTCAGGGTTTTCTCACGGGATTTCGCATCCGCCAGTTTGGCCTGAAGCTTGGTGATGTCGTCGTTCTGCTGCTCAAGACCTTCCGTGACCTGTGCAATCTGACGTTCAAGCCCTTCGCGGGACTGTTCGACCGTGTGACGTGCTGAGAGCGCCGCCTTGGCCAGATCGTCCCGGTTGCGTTCGATGGCCAGTGTGGCCTTGCGGTGCCATTCGTCTTCTTCATGCATCATGGTGCGCACGCGGCGTTCGAGCTGCTTGCGTTCTGCGATGGTGCGGACGGCCTGACTACGCACTTCAACGAGCGTGTCTTCCATCTCTTGAATGACAAGGCGGATCATCTTCTGCGGATCTTCTGCCGTGGCGAGAATCGCATTGAGATTGGAGTTCACGATGTCGGCGAGCCGAGAAAAAATACCCATGACGCTTTCCTTCCTGAGAACTGAATTAGAGCACAATGACCTGTCTTGTCAGCGGGCTCGTTTTGGGGATGTTATGGTTGTGACAATCTGAAGTGGCGAACGAGGCTCAGAAATGGCGAGATCCACCCAAGCGGACGAGGTTCCGACACCCATCGGGCGGGCTCCGGCATTTCTGGCGATGCTGGACCAGATCTCCCGTCTTGCTCCCCTGAAGCGCCCCGTTCTGGTGATCGGGGAGCGCGGGACGGGGAAGGAGCTGGTTGCGGCGCGGCTTGCGTTGCTGTCGGATCGTTGGGACGCACCTTTGGTCAAGCTGAACTGCGCGGCCCTTCCGGAAGCGCTGTTGGACAGCGAGTTGTTCGGACATGAGGCTGGCGCGTTTACGGGTGCGCAGAAGCGGCGTTTGTCTCGGTTCGAGCGTGCAGATGGCGGGACGCTGTTTCTGGATGAAATCGGCACAGCTTCTCTGGCGGTTCAGGAAAAACTGCTCCGCGTTATCGAGTATGGCAGCTTCGAACGCGTTGGCGGCAGTGAGACAATTCGCGTGGATGTGCGTTTGATTGGTGCCACCAACGCTGATCTTCCGGCCATGGCGCGGGACGGAACATTCCGCCCGGACCTGCTCGACCGACTGGCATTCGATGTGGTCAATGTCCCGCCTCTGCGAGCCCGGCAGGACGATATTCCCCTGCTGGCCGACCATTTTGCGACGCGGATGAGCGCAGAGCTTGGCCGAAAGCTTTTCGCGGGGTTTTCTCAGAAAGCTTTGCAGCGCCTGATTGACTACGACTGGCCCGGCAACGTCCGTGAGCTTCGGAATGTGGTGGAGCGCAGCGTGTATCGTATGGATCAGCCTGAGCGCCGTCTGGATGAGATTGTGCTTGATCCGTTCGTCACGCCTGACTGGAGCAGCGTTATGGCTCCAGCCTCGACCGGGGAAGGTCATGTTCAGGGAGACGTTCCCCAAACCTTCCCGCTGGATTTTGCTGAGACAGTTAAAGGTCATGAACGTGCGTTGCTGGAAGCGGCCCTCAAGGAGGCGCAGTTCAGCCAGCGGCAGGCCGCAGATCTTCTGGGGCTGACCTATTATCAGTTCCGCCACCATCTGCGGCTGCACGGTCTGGCCGACAAGGAAGCGCGGAAGGCCCTGACCAAAAAAGGATGAATGCAGTTTCATACCTTGGTTCATGCATGAAGTGTGCCAGATTTTGTGGTGTGGGGATTTTCAGGAATGACACCGTTTGTGGGGTGAGTCGTTTGCGGGAAATTTGACCATTAATTGGTAAATCAGGCCAAAAATTCTGCCGCGCTTCAATCGATGAGAAATACTCAATTAAACCATTTAATATGGTTATACAAAATAAAATAGTTGAATAATAGGTGAAGCGCGCCTATGTCTCCTTCACGTCGTGATTCTGGCGCGTGTGAACAGGGATATGGGTGCAGTAAATGCCTCTCTCACAATCCGAACTTCAACATCTTTTGGATACGCCGGAGAGTCACGCACTTGAGGAGGCGCTCGTGAGCCTGAAAGGCCGCGTCGCTGTTATTTCCTCATTTGGAGCTGAGTCGGCCATTCTTCTGGATGAGATTGCCCGGATAGACCCGTCTGTGCCGGTTTTCTTTCTGGATACGCGGCGACATTTCCCAGAAACGCTCTCTTATCGTGATGAGCTTTCAGATGCGCTCGGCCTTCAGGACGTCCGGACGATTTCTCCCTTGGCTCGGGAACTTGAGAACAGAGATCCACAGGATCAGCTCGCGGCATTCGATCCGGATGCCTGCTGTGCCCTGCGTAAAGTGGAACCTTTGGAACTGGTGCTTCCGGAATTTGACGTCTGGCTGACCGGGCGCAAGCGCAGTCAGGCCTCAACACGGGCAGCTCTTCCCATTGTGGAACCACAGCCGGATGGTACCGTGAAGCTCAACCCGCTTGCGGGGTGGGGCATGGAGAAAATTGAAGCAGAGATGCGTCGTCGCAACCTGCCGCGGCATCCTCTGGTTTCAAAAGGATACACTTCGATTGGCTGCGCGCCTTGCACACGGCCGGTTGGAGACGGAGAAGACGGGCGGGCAGGTCGTTGGGCCGGTCTGACCAAGACAGAATGCGGCATTCATCGGCCGGCATGAACATGGAGCGGACAATGACGCGGACACAAACCCTGGCGGAACCGCGCGTCATGGATGATCTTGACCAGCTCGAAGCTCAGAGCATTTTCATCCTGCGTGAAGCCTATCGGAAACTGAAGCCCCTCTCGCTGCTGTGGTCCCTCGGGAAAGACAGCAACGTCATGGTCTGGCTGGCGCGCAAGGCGTTCATGGGGCGCGTGCCGTTCCCGGTCATGCATGTGGATACCGAGAAGAAATTCCCGGAAATGTATGCCTTTCGGGATGAGTACACCAAGAAGTGGGATCTGGACCTCCTTCTGGGATACTGCCCCCCAGTCGAAGAAATCGATCCGTCCCTGCCGCCCGCTGCACGTTCCGCAGCGCGCAAGACGGCGGGTCTGGCGGCAATGATCGACAAGCATAAGCTGCGCGGTGTGATTGCTGGTATTCGCCGTGATGAGCAGGCCACGCGTGCCAAGGAGCGCGTGTTCAGCCCGCGTGGCGCCGGTCATCGCTGGGATGTTCGCAATCAGCCGCCGGAATTCTGGGACCAGTACGCCACGCCGTATGAGGACGGCATGCATATTCGCGTGCATCCGTTGCTGGCATGGCGGGAAATCGACATCTGGCGCTACATTGAACGCGAAGGCATCCCCCTTGTAGATCTGTATTTTGCCAAGGATGGTAAGCGTTATCGCTCTCTGGGTGACCAGGACATCACAAGCCCGATCGAGAGCAATGCCACGACCGTAGCCGAAGTAATTGCCGAGCTGGAAAGCAGCAAGACATCCGAGCGCGCCGGGCGTGCCATGGATCATGAATCAGAAGACGCATTCGAGCGTCTACGCGTGGCGGGGTATCTGTAAGATGGGTGACATTATCGCAACCCAGGAACTCTCTGGAGCGTATCGCGCGGCCGCCACGCCGATCGTGATCGTCGGGCACGTCGATCACGGTAAATCCACTCTGATTGGACGTCTGCTTTACGATACGGACAGCCTTCAGGACGGCAAACTGGCGCAGATCGTTGAAAGCAGCCGCAAGCGTGGTCTGGCGGTGGAGTGGAGCTTCCTGCTCGACTCCCTTCAGATCGAGCGCGATCAGGGCGTGACGGTTGATTCCACGCGTATTCCGTTCCGTCTGGGCTCCCGTGAGTTCGTGATTGTGGATGCGCCGGGCCATCGCCAGTTCCTACGCAACATGATTACGGGTGCTGCCGATGCGGAAGCTGCCGTTCTGGTTGTGGATGCTCAGGAGGGTGCGCAGGAGCAGACGCGGCGTCATGCCATGCTGCTGCGTTTGATCGGGATTCGGCACGTCATTGTGCTGCTGAACAAGTCCGACGTTCTGGGCTTCGACGAGGCCAAGATCGTTCAGGCCGAGTCTGATGTCCGGCAGCTTCTTGGTCGTCTGGAAATCGAAGTTGAAGCCGTTGTTCCGGCGTCTGCGCGTGATGGTGACAATATTGCCAGCCGTTCCGAGCGGTCCGCCTGGTACAAGGGGCCGACACTGATCGAGGCTCTGGCCAATGTGCCGCCGCCGACGTCCCGTCTGTCTCTGCCGTTCCGGATGCCGGTGCAGGACGTTTATCGCTTTGATGGCGTGCGTTACGTCGCCGGCCGGATCGAGCGTGGCACTGTCCGTGCGGGCGATCGTCTGGCAATTGGTGCCCAGGGCCAGATTGCAACCGTTGCAGAAGTCTGCCGCTGGCATGCGCCGGAACTGCCGCTTGCTGGTGCGGGTGAATCCATTGCGCTGCGCCTGGAGCCGGATCTGGTGCCGGATCGTGGGGACCTGCTGTTCCCGGCAGATGATAAAGCGTCAGCACCAGAGCGCTCTGCCCGTATTCGCACGCGTCTGTTCTGGTTGCGGGGTGAGCCTCTTCGTGTTGGGGAAAGCTTCACGCTTCGTCTGACAACAGCAGAGCATGATGTGACGGTGGCGTCCATTGATGCGGTTGTCGATCTGGATGACCTGACATTGCGTCAGGGCGATGAGGTCCCGCCGGACGGATTTGCTGAAATCACGCTCGCTGCTTCTCACGCCGTGCTGTTTGACCCGTTCTCTCCGGGAATGGGCGATGGACGTGGCGTTCTGGTCGATCGTCATCAGCGGATTGTTGGCGGCGCACCGCTGATTGGTCCTGCTGAACTCGAAGATGGTGTTCATGCGATCCACCCGACGGCCAGCCGTATCTCTGCTGTACAGCAAGCTCAGACGCGTGGTCATAAGAGTGGCGTGTTCTGGCTGACGGGCCTCCCGGGCTCCGGCAAGAGCACTGTGGCTCGTGCCGCAGAAGTATCTCTGGCAGGGCAGGGTGTGAAAGCCACCGTTCTGGATGGAGATACGTTACGGGCCGGACTGTGCAGCGATCTGGGCTTCTCGCCGGAAGACCGTCGCGAGAACATTCGTCGTGCGGCGCATGTCGCAAAAATTCTGTCTGAGAGCGGCCAGGCTGTCGTTGTCGCACTGGTCTCGCCTCTTCAGGCAGACCGTGATCTGGCGCGCCAGATTGTAGGTGAGGGCTTCCACGAGATTTTTGTGGATACACCTCTGGAAACCTGCGAACAGCGTGACCCCAAAGGGCTTTATGCTGCGGCACGTTCGGGAAAAATTCCAGAGTTCACGGGTGTTTCAGCACCTTACGAAGCTCCATTATCTCCGGAGCTGCGCTTGGGAGCTGACCGGACGGAGGCAGAGACTGTCAGTGAATTGACGGGCTTTGTGCTTCGGGTTGTGCAGCCCTGATTGCAAATAAATAAAATGAATTGAGAAACGGCGGGCTTTGTCCCGCCGTTTTTTTTGCTCAAAAGCCGTCTACCTCACGGTGCACGTGTCACGCGATCCCGGTCACATAGTTTGTCCTGTTCTCGAAAGAGAGGGTGAATTGCCTCATTCTGTGTTGATCGTTTTTAGGCCAAAATCTGGCTGCGTAAGTAAGTGATGAATACGTCTTCTGACCCGTAATTCCACATGGATATCACATAAAAAGTAACATTTATCACGTATTTATGTGATGAAAATCCGTGGAGCAATCAGCGTCATTTGTCACGCATAATACCCAATTATATCAGATAATTAAGTATTAACGGCCTTTGCTATATCCGTAAAACATCATCCTAAATCCCGGTGGTAACAGTCTTTTTGTGACGAAATTCTCATTGATGAAGTTATTTATAACAGTATAGTTGTTACGAATCGGGTGCTCAAATCGGAGATGGACGATGGAGCGTGACGCTATCTGGGTTGGTACAAGCTGGAAGATGAACAAGGGGCCTGCGGCATCTGTCGCGGCCGCGAACGAGCTTGCACGGATGTCTTTCCCGGCAGCTATCCAGCCGTTCGTCATCCCACCATTTACGTCTCTAAAGGATGTCTGTGACAGGCTCTCAGGAAGCCGTGTGGCAGTAGGTGCACAGAACATGCACTGGCAGGACGAGGGGGCGTGGACCGGAGAAATTTCTCCGACCATGATCTCGGAATGTGGTGCGGAACTGGTGGAAATTGGTCATTCAGAACGCCGGACCTATTTCGGAGAAACGGATCAAACCGTCAATCTCAAGGTTCATGCGGCTCTGCGACATGGATTAAGGCCACTCGTCTGTATCGGTGATACAGCTGATGAATATTCTTATAACGTAACAAATGAAACTTTGGCACGCCAATTGAAGATCGCCCTTCATGGGGTGTCTGAAGACGATGTTCCACAGGTTCTCATTGCATATGAACCTGTCTGGGCCATAGGTGCGTCAGGGCGCCCTGCAGATGCGGCTTTTGTTGAGAGAACGCATAATCATCTGCGTAAGATCCTGATTAACATTGCCGGATCCAGTGCAGGGTCTGCGGTCAAGCTCCTCTATGGCGGAAGTGTCACGCAGGACAATGCGGCTGGCTATGTCGCTCTGCCTCATGTGAATGGAGTGTTCGTTGGGCGGGCTGCTTGGAATGTGGAGCATTTTCAGGCGTTGGCTGAGGGGGTCATCGCATGATGCCCCAAGCAACCTTTGAAACGCGCTCTGCCTCTGCACGCCGCCAGAACATTTTGGACTATGTCCGGGATCGTGGTGGCGCACAAATTGACGAGTTGGCCGGACGTTTTGTCACCAGCCGCATGACCATTCACCGTGATCTTCAGGTCCTTTCGGAACGCGGAGTTTTGCGTCGTGTGCATGGGGGTGTGACTACGCCTCCAAAAGCGTTTTCAGAGGGCAGTATTTCCCAGCGAAGCCATCGGGCGATGGAAGCCAAGCAGGCTATCGCGGCTGTGGCGGCAGGCCTTGTTGAAGAAGGTGAAATCATTGCACTGGATGATTCAACAACATCCCGCGTTTTGGCTGAGCGTCTGACTGACAGTGCGTCTCTCACAGTTGTCACGAACAGCATGGGCACTGCGAGCCTGTTCACCAGCAAGCCCAATGTGAATCTTCTGCTGCTTGGCGGTCGCTATAACATGGATTTTGACGCGTTCTTCGGAACACTGTGTGAGCAGGCCGCGGCATCGCTGCGCGTCAACACGCTGTTCCTGTCCGTCGCGGCAATCCGCGGGATGACGGCGTACCATCAGGAGCAGGATATCATCAAAGCCAAGCAGGCCTTGATGAATATTTCCGATCGCAAAATCCTGCTCGTGGACAGTACGAAATTTGGTGTCATCACGCTCAATCGTTTTTCCGATCTAACGGAATTCGATGTGGTGATCACGGATTCAGGTCTTGAAAAAGACCTGGAGGACACGCTCCGCAATGCGGGGATCAATCTGAAAATTGCGGAAATCTCCACCGTCAGGGCGAGCGGATCAAGCACCTCCCCTGAACGTAACCCATAAAGACGGAGAAAAATCATGCGTATTGCGATTGGAGGCGATCGGGCCGGAGAAGGTCTTGCAGGTCTCATTGCCGCACATCTTCGAGCCACAACGCCGCATACGGTTGTTGATATGTCCCATCCTGAAGATGATCATCCTGAGCTCTATTCGGAGCTAAGTGAGCGGGTCGGTCTCGCGATCACGCACGGGGATTTTGATCGGGGAATCCTGTGCTGCGGAACGGGAATTGGCGTTTGTATTTCCGCCAATAAAATTCCGGGAATTCGGGCCGCGCTAACGCACGACACCTATTCTGCAGAACGTGCTGCCCTTTCAAACGATGCCCAGATCATCACCATGGGGGCACGTGTCATCGGGCCGGAACTGGCCAAAAGCATTGTGGATGCCTGGTTGGCGCATAGCTTTGACCCGTCTGGGCCGTCTGCAGGCAACGTTGCGGGCATTGAAGAATTGAGCCGGAAATATTCCGAGCATCATCTGCAAACATCCAACTGCTGAAAATACTTCTCCTGTTTCCGATCTGATGCCGGAACGGGTTATCTGGAAAGAAGACGAACATGAAAAAAGCTCTTTTCCTTGGTGCTGTTCTGGCCGCAACGCCACTTGCTGCACAGGCCGCTGACACAAGCACGCCGCTGCGCTTTGTTCTGATTCCGAAAGTTGTCCATCCGTGGTTTGACAAGCTCAATACGGGTGCTCGTGCCGCAGCAGACATGATCACCAAAACCACGGGACAGAAAATCGAAATCGAATACCGTGCACCGCAAACAGCTGATGTCTCTTCCCAGAATGACATCATAGAAAGAGCGATTGCTACGCACCCTGACGGACTTATTCTTGATCTGCTAGACGAGAAGGGAAATCGCGCGACGATGGATGAAGCCATCGAGCAGAAAATTCCTATGACCGTTTTCGACTCTCTCCCTCCGGAGGGTATGAATATCACGGCAGTAGGCGCCGATTTCTGCGAGCAGGGAACGATTGCGGCCGAACGGCTTGCCACACTGATTGGCAAAAAAGGTGAAGTGGCCATCATGATGGGTGTGCCAACAGCGCCCAACCACACCTTACGTGCAGAGTGTGAAAAGAAGGTCTTTGCAAAATACCCGGATATCAAAGTTGTCGCGACCGGGATCGACAACGACAGCATCGAGACAGGTCAAAAACAGGCCTCTGCCATCATGCAGGCGCACCCCAATCTCGTGGGATGGGTTGCCTGTGATGCATCTGGTCCTGTGGGCATCGGGCAGGCCATTCGGGAAAGCGGGAAGGCAGGCAAAGTCCAGGAAGTCGGCCTCGATAACCTGAACGATATGCTTCAGCTTATTCGGGATGGTGTTGCGGAATCAACAGCGTCCAGCCGCCCGGAAATGCAGGGTTACTGGGCTGTCGTCTCTGCATGGCAGAGCGCGATGGGGCAGAAAACACCCAAATACATCGATACGGGCATCGACGTCATCACCAAGAAAACCCTCTGAGCCTGGCTCTGAGGCAGGAGTAACGATCATGGCGGTTCTCCAGGTTGAAGCTGTCCGTAAAAGCTATCCCGGTGTGGTCGCGCTCGATCACGTCGATCTGACGCTTGAGCCGGGCAAAATCCATATCCTGGCCGGAGAAAATGGCGCGGGTAAATCCACGTTGATCAAGACCCTGACAGGTCTTGTCACGCCTGACGAAGGAAAGGTCCTGATCGAGGGGCAGGATGCTCTGGCGGATCATAGCCTTTTCTCCCGTATTGCTTACGTACCGCAGGAACTGAATCTGTTTCCGTCCATGACGGTGGCTGAAAACATGTTCATGCCGTTCCATCGTTCGGGATTTGGTCATCTGACGATTTCCCGGAAGGCCATGGAAGCGGAGGCATCCCGTTTTATCGAGCGCTTTGGGATTCATGCCCGGCCGGGACAGACCGTCAGTCGCATCAGCGTATCAGATCAGCAACTGCTTCAGATTGCGCGTGCGGCCTGCCGGGATGAGTTCAAGGTTTTGATCCTGGATGAACCGACATCTTCCCTCACGGCGAACGAGACGGAACATCTTTTCCGCATCATCACCACGTTGCGGGACAGTGGCTGTGCAATTGTTTTTGTCTCGCACAAAATGGAAGAAATTTTCAGTCTGGGAGACACAGTGACCGTTCTGCGCAATGGTCGCAGTGTTGGGACGTACCCGATGGACGGCATGACGGAAGATCAGCTTATCCGTCTGATGTCTGGCAGTTCTGTTCAGCTTGAAGAGAAATTTCAGCCGCGGGGTGCCATTGATGATTCTGATATTCTTCTGAGTGTGGAAGGCCTGACGGGACCGGGCTTTTCAGATGTCTCTTTTCAGCTCCGTCGTGGCGAAATTCTTGGTTTTGCGGGGCTGGTGGGGGCTGGTCGTTCGGAAGTGATGCAGACCATGTTCGGGTATCATTCCGCAAAATCCGGACGGTGCATGTTTAACGGTAAAGAAATACCTCGTGGCCGAACAGATCGGGCCGTGGCTATGGGCATGGTCTATCTTTCTGAAGAACGGAAACATCATGGTATTTTTCCGCTTCTGAGTGTGCGGGAAAATATCAGTCTTTCCGTGCTGGAAAAGATGAAGCGCGGTGGCATCATTTCTTCTGGCAAAGAGAAATCAATTGTTTCTGAAACGATCCAGAAATTTGATGTGCGAACATCCTCTGTCGGCAAGAAAATTGTCTTCCTGTCCGGGGGAAACCAGCAGAAAGCCATTATCGGCCGTGCCATGGCGCGGCGTCCTCGCATCCTGATTTTCGATGAGCCCACCAAGGGTATCGATATCGGCACGAAATTCCAGATCTACCGCATCATGCAACAGCTCGCAGAAGAGGGTGTCGGCATCATCCTCGTCTCTTCTGAGATGACTGAGTTGCAGCGCTGCGCAACGCGAATCATCACCATGTACGGCGGTCGGACCACCGGGTCGTTCGACCAGGCTACCACTGACGTCAATACGCTTGTGGGCGCGATCATCGGCGCCACGGAGACCCGTCATGTCGCTTGAAACCACACTCCCTGGAGCAACTCCCACGCCTCCAAAGGCGTCTTCCATTCGTGCGCTTATAGCCAGAATGGTCGCCAATCCGCTGGGTGGCGTCATTGGTGCGATGATCCTGATTTTCGGGATTTCGTGTCTGTTGTCGCCGCACTTCCTGACGTCATTCAACATGATCATCATCGCGCGTGCGCTTGCGTTCATCGGCTTGGTCACCATCGGGCAGGCCGTCTTGATGATCCTTGGCGAGCTTGACCTGTCCGTTGGTGCGATTGGTGGCCTCGCTGGCGTCGTTGGCGGAATGCTGATGGTGCAGGTCGGTTTGAATCCCTGGCTCTCGCTCGCTCTGTGCCTGTTGATGGGAGCGGGATGTGGCTTGTTGAATGGCCTGCTGATTACTCAGCTTCGTCTGCATTCTCTGGTGCTGACCATCGGTATGGCGGGCGTCTATGGCGGTGCCAATCTGGTGGCGACACGCGGCGTCGCCATTACCGGGGTGCCGCATGAAATCAGCTTCCTTGGTAGAGGTCTTGTCCTCGGCGTCCCGGTTCCATTTCTGGTTCTGCTTGTGTGTCTGACTGTTGTTGCATTCGTCATGATGCGTACGCCTGTCGGGCGTTACATTTACGCCATCGGGAGCAACCCGCAGGCTGCAAGAATGCTCGGTATTCGCGTCAATGCCATTCGTATGGGCGCGTTCGCGCTCGCCGGTTTCCTGTCTGCTCTGGCTGGCATTCTCATGGTCGCGCGTCTCGGAACAGCACAGCCATCCATCGGTGACACATGGGTTCTGTCTCCGATTGCGGCAGCCGTCATTGGGGGCGTTGCAACAACGGGTGGCCTGGGAAGCCCGGTTGGCGCTGTTCTGGGGGCCGTGATCATCGGGATCATTGAAGACATCATCGTCCTCTTTGGTATCTCGCCGTACTGGCAGTCCGTTGTGAGCGGCGGCATCGTTGTGCTCGCCATCTCTCTGGACTCCCTCGCCCGTCATTACCTCAACCGCGACGCGTCCTGACCGTCAGCAGCTTTTCATCCTGATAAAGGAGAGACTCACATGACCAAGATCTGTGGCGATGCTTCCGAATTCGCAGCCTCGGCCCTGCATGGATACAGCATGGTGCATCGAGACCTTGTCAAAATGGTCCGGGGGGGTGTTGTGCGCGCCAAACCGGGTTCAAAAGGTAAGGTGGCTGTCGTCGTAGGGGGAGGGTCAGGGCACTATCCGGCGTTCATCGGATATGTGGGAACTGGTTTTGCAGATGCGGCCATTGCTGGAGATATCTTCGCGTCTCCGTCAACGCAGGCAATTCAAAGCGTCGTGCGTCAGGCTGATCTCGGAGGAGGCATTCTTCTGGGCTTTGGCAATTATGCTGGAGATGTTCTGAACTTCGGTATCGCCGCCGACAGGTTGCGGGCAGAGGGATATGACGTTCGCATTCTTGCAACCATGGATGACGTGGCCAGCGCGACAGAAAACGAGAGGGAACGTCGGCGCGGTATTGCGGGTGATCTGACAATTTTCAAGATTGTGGGCGCTGCTGCGGAAGAAGGGCTGGATCTGGACGCTGTCGAACAGATTGGTCATCGCGTAAACCGTCAGACACGAACATTCGGCGTTGCTTTCGATGGCTGCACACTGCCGGGCGAAGCAGACAAGCTGTTTCACGTTCCGAATGCCCGAATGGCGCTGGGGCTTGGTGTGCATGGGGAGCCGGGGATCGGGGAAGAGAGTATTCCGACACCGCAGGTCCTGGCACAGATCCTGCTGGAAAAAGTCCTAAGCGAACTGCCTGCCGAAGCATCCCGGCGTGTGGCTCTGACTCTCAACGGGTTGGGAAGCACGAAACAGGAGGAACTGTTTGTTCTGTGGGAAGCACTGGCGCCCCTGTTGGAAAAAGCAGGCCTGACGGCTGTGGCCCCTCTGGTTGGAGAATATGTCACCAGTCTTGATATGGCAGGCTGTTCACTGACCTTGACCTGGCTTGATGAAGAACTGGAGCGCCTCTGGTGCGCTCCAGTTGATACGGCCGCGTTGCGCCATGGTCTGATTGAAGAAGTAGATACAACCTTCGAAGACGCGCCGGCCGAGACCAGCGTGACATACATGAAATCGTCCACGGCAGAAGGGCGACGAGGCGGTCAGTGCGTCTCGGGAGTTATGAACACCCTGGCCGAGGCTCTTGCAGCGGCAGAAACTGAGCTGGGTCATATCGATGCGGTGGCGGGAGATGGAGATCATGGGCAGGGAATGGCCCGCGGTTCGGCTGCTGCCAAAGCCGCGGCTGCCAGAGCCGCGACTTCAGGGGCTGGGCCTGCAACTACTCTTTCAGCAGCGGCAGATGCCTGGGCGGATCGTGCGGGCGGAACGTCTGGCGCTTTGTGGGGCGAGGGCCTGAGAGCGTTCAGTCTGGCGCTGGACGACAATGCGCTTCCTTCTCCAACGCAGCTTGCTCAGGGAGTAAGGCAGGCGATGGAGCGCATCATGTCTCTTGGGAAAGCCAAGCCTGGAGACAAAACCCTCATTGATGCTCTCGTGCCATTTGTGGAAATGCTTGAGCAGGAGCTTGCAGGGGGGGCAGCTCTGCCCGTTGCGTGGTCTAGGGCCGCCAATGCCTCACAAGCCGCAGCAGAGGCTACGAAAGATCTTCTCCCTCGCATGGGGCGCGCTAGAACCCATGGTGAAAGAAGCAAGGGTCACCCTGATGCGGGGGCTCTTTCTCTCGCGCTTTGTGTCGGTGTGGTGGGAAAGGAACTGCAGACCCAGCTTCTTGAAGATGAGCAAAAACGCACAGTTTCTCTGGGGGAGTAAGAGAAAAACGGGCGCTTTCTCAGAGAAACGCGTCAGGGTAGGCCTTTTCTTGAGAACTCCTGACCTGGCGAAAGTGAAAGGTCAGGAGCTTTCTTACCAAAAGCTCCTGATCCTTTTAACGGCTTAGCCGAAAGAAAGCTGGAGCGCTGAATCTTCCTTGCTCTCCAGAAGATATGGCCCTGCGTTCAGAACCTGAACTTCCAGCATCCCGATCGCATCAGCATTCCGGTTTCCCAGAGACACCAGGGCATTGCCATTCGTCCAACGGGCTTCACCGTTGGTTTCAGCGTACCAGCCCGCATCCTCGGATGCAGAAAGATGGGACGTGATGGAATGGCAAATGGTGCTGTCCCAGAGTTTGATTTGCCCAACCAGAACGCCGAGATTGCGACGGTCATCAACAAATGGACCAACGACATCTGCTGGGCGGCTGCTTCGTGAAACCAGACGAACCGATGTGACGCCCGGCTGGATCTGGAACAGAACCGATCCCTGCATTGTCCGTGATGGATAAATCACGGTGTTGTCCGTCGTGACCAAATGCAGATCATGGTCATCTGTTTGTTCTGCGGGACGCGACGTTTCGCCGATATCCAGCTTGATCGCACGTTCCAGAAGCGCCGTATAAAGCGGTTCGACCTGCTCGCGGTTTACACCTAGCGGCGCCGCAGCATCAGACACCCATGTCTGATTGTTCAGGCGAACAACATCTCCGGTCTGTTCGAACGAAGTGCGGTTTCCCGTGTCCAGATAGCTTTCAGCTTCTGCTCCATCGGCGATAAGAACGCCGTGTGTTTCGAGTTCCACATGGAAGATTTCGAAAAAGCTCTCGGACGTATCTGTCGTGATGGAACGACCATTGACCAGCATCCGCGCCGGAACCATCAGATCATTTAGATGTAGACAGTGCTCCGAAGTAATACGAAGGTCCTTGTGGGGGACGTTGTCGGCGAGTGCGTTGGCCTTGATGCAGACGGGCCATTTGTCCGGGTCTGCACTGGCTTTGACGTCCACAAAACGACGGCCCACCCAGCGGATTGGCTCTGGCTGAAGTTTGCCATTCCGTTTGACCATGACCAGATCACCAATCTGCAAGGTTTCAACGGCCTTTTCACCATCTGGCGTTAAAATCATGGTGTTGGACAGATAGCAGACCGTAACCCGGATGCCGCCGCTATCGTACTGACCCGACGACGCTGAGACGTCGAACTTATGACCATCATAGGCAGTCGTATCCAGGCCCACGGACTGTACAAGCTTACCTGCTGAATAAACATTCAAGGTCGAGCCACTGACACTGGCTGACATGCTGGAACCAGCCTTGAAGTCTGCAAATGTCAGCAAAGAGCCAGAGGTAATGTCCAGACCGCTGATAATGGCGCCTGAATGAACTGTATAAATTCCACCGGAAGACACCGTGGCGCTAATGGACGACGCACCAGCCTGTACGGAGAATTCTCCGCCATTGGCAACAGTCGTATAATAGTCCTTGGATGGGCCGTAGCTGTTACCGAACTCCTGGGCAAATCCACCAGAGGAAACGGTGACGTTGCTGAGTACACCACCTCGATTATTGATTTCAGCACCGGAAAAAACCGTGACGCCTGTGACTGTCGCGCCAGAATAGGTGTAGAGCCGAGCGCCATTGGCAGCATATTTCGCGCCGCCAGAACTCAGTACGATGCCAGAGGCGCTTCCACTTTTGACATTGACAACGCCGCCTGAAGAAACAGCGATGCTGCTGGCTTTCCCGCCACCTGAGACATTCAGTGTGCCGCCACCACGGACAACGAAACCGCTTTGTGTCGTACCGCTAACGGTCGTGGAGCTGCCTGAACTGACTGTCGTTGTCATGTGATTCCTATGCTTCTTCGTGGACGTTGAATGCGGATAGTTTATTTTAAACAAACTAATAGTATGATTTCAGGTGGTTTTTGTAAAATGGAAATATTGATTTTCACGATTTTCTACTGCCGAAAAATCAAAAAGAAAACACCGAGTTTCTGAAAAGTCCTGATCTTTTCAGGAGAAATAATTTTTGAGGAAAATGCATTCTAGAGGACGGCGTTAATCGGAATTTTCATATTGGATTCCAAATGTGGGATGGAGAGAGGCCAGAAAAGCGCTCTGATATTTTCAAATCGATAGATGGTCTGCGGTAGCATAGTGGTTTCTGGAAATGCCTCCCTCCCGGCAAATCTGAGAGGCTCATTTGAGATGTGGAGAGACTGATGATCTCGATAACGTCATGTCCCGAGCTCTTTGCTTAGAACAGCAACCCTAAGAAAGTGTTGATTGGAAGAAGCGTTGGCGAATGGAATTGAAGAGGAATTTCCGGAAGCGGAAGCTTCACTGTAAGAGAATTTCCCTATCGTTGATTTTGGCATCAGGGGCCTGTCTGTAATCTCATGAGTGTTTCTTCCGTCCCCGTGCGGCGGCGTACGCAGGCTGATCGTAGCGCCTCGACGCGTGCCAAGGTTGTGCAAGCGGCCGTCAATCTACTTCAGACGCAGGGCTATGCCGCGACAACAATACAGCGCATCGCAAAGGCGGCGGGTGTCAGTCTTGGGGCGTTGCAGCACCACTTCCCTACAAAATCACTGATTATGGCCACGGTCCTGCGTCATTATGCTCTTAAGCGCGCGCGCCTCTACAGGCAGGCCATCAGCAACAAGGAAACACCTGAGCAGCGTGTTGATGCCATGCTGGATACGATGTGGGCACTCGTGACCGCCGGGCCGGAATTTATTGCGACGGTGGAAATAGAGCTGGCAAGGCGAAGCGATCCGGATCTGGAAGAAGTGACGGCTCCGGTTCTCGCCCGCATTGACCAGTTCATGACGCGGTGGCTGTCCGGAAAGCGGGGTGTGGCGCCCAGTCAGGAGTTTATTGATCTGCGACTTCTGAATGCTGCGCTTTTGCGCGGGTTAGCAGTTGAAACGGCACGAGGCATTCCGTTGGAGGACCTCTATCGATCCTTTGAAGTCTGGCGCAGATTTGCCCGCGAAGAATTCCTTCGGATTGCTTTGAAAACTCCCTGATTCAAAGGGGAGGGAACGTTCCGCACGGATAGGGTCGAATCATTCCGATACGCAAATAATTTATCTTGACGCACAAGAAACAAGTAGGTTGTATTGCTTTTATAAGAATTTGAATGGGAGCGTTGAGAGACCTCCCTCCAGCACAACAGGGTCAGACATGACAATGCCGCCTCTTACTGCTTTGCAGGTTTCTCCCGCCGAAATGGCCGAACGCCATAAGAAGGTCCTGGAAAAGATGGAGGCAGCCGGCCATGCGGCGTATGTCTCTTTTGATCCCGACAACATCTATTACCTGACAAATTTCGCTAATTTCGTTCATGAGCGTCCATTTGTACTGGTTCTGACTGCCTCTGACGCGACGTTCATTGTTCCCAGGCTTGAGATCCCGCATGTGGAGCGGCACAAGGTCGGTGCCCTGACACTTGCGGAGTATGCCGAGTTCCCAGCCCCTGCTGGAGCGCGATGGTCTGATCGTCTGGCGAGCATTCTGCCAGCGCAGGGCACAATCGGTATTGAGGCGGCCTGTCCGGCTTATTTGCAGGCAGCGATCGGACCTCGGTGCCAGATCCTGAATATCGTCGATGACGTCCGGCAGATTAAGTCTGCCCATGAGATTTCACGTATCGCGTGGACAAGTGACGTGATGACCAAGGCTCTTGCCATGATGATGGGCAAGGTCAAGCCAGGTGTGATGGTGGCTCAGGCCATTTCAGACGTGACACCCTATTTTTATCATCGCTGCCTAACGGAAGCACCGGCTTATAATGTCATGTCCAGCAAGGCTGCCGGTCTCATCCAGCCGCCTGCCTATACAGACGATCCGCATAATTTTTCATGCCTGACCGCACCTTGTGAACCAGGAGGCCCGTTCATGGGGCTTATTGCGGGACGCATTAACGGATATGGCGCGGAAATCGAGCGAACGTTCTTCTTGGATCATATCCCCGAAGACGCGAAACGTCCCTTCAATACCATGATGGAAATGCGCCATACGGCATACGGCATGCTTAAGCCGGGTGCGATTGGTTCCGAAATTGATGCGGCCTGTCAGGCTATTGCGCATCGCGCGGGTTATGAAACGCCGCTGCACCGAACTGGCCACAGTTTCGGCGTTACCAGTCATGAAGCTCCGTTCCTTGCTCTGGGTGAAGATAACGTCATTCAGCCGGGTATGATTTTCAGTATTGAGCCGGGAATTTATATCAAAGGGCAGGGTGGATACCGGCATTCGGATACAGTTCTGATCACTGAATCCGGATACGAAATACTGACAAAATATCCCGATGAAAAAGAAAATCTCATCGTTCGTTAGGCCTGAGGCACACGCTGATTTTTCCTGACGAAGTTTGTTTTTTCATTCTCCCTTGTGTCGGGAACGCTATCGATGACTATTTCAGAACGGCTGGAGCAGCTCCCTTTTTCCCGATTTCATTACAAGCTCCTTCTGGTGGGAGGAGCAGGGTACTGCTTTGACGGGCTTGATGGAGCCATTCTGGCATTCGTGATGCCCGCTATTCAGCATTTATGGGGCCTGTCCCTGTCCCAGCTGGGGCTATTGGGCAGCTCCGCGTTTTTGGGATATTTCATTGGTGCGCTGTATGCCGGTTTGGTTGCAGACAGATGGGGTCGCCGATCCGTCATGATGTGGGCATTGGCCTGCTATTGTCTGGGATCTTTGGCTTCGGCCTTCTGTACAAACTGGCACAGCTTTATTCTGACACGGATGATCGCGGGTCTTGGGACTGGCGCTGAATCCGCCATTATCGCTCCATATCTTTCAGAATTTGTGCCGCGCCGTTATCGCGGAGCCTTTACTGGTGCTCTGGCCGGCTTTTTCTCGTTTGGCTTCGTTGCTGCGGCTCTGCTGGGATACGCCCTGATCCCGGGATCAGCGGACGGGTGGCGTTGGGCTCTGACTCTGACAGCCTGTCCGGTGATTTTGCTCCTTTGGTGGCGCAGATCTCTGCCAGAATCTCCCCGCTGGCTTCAGATCGTCGGGCGGGGGCAGGAAGCTCATGCTGTTCTCAGTTGCATCGAAAGAGAACTAGGGCGCCCATCGGTGGCTTATGAGGCAGAAAGCGCGCCATCATCACCATGCACGCGTATGTCCAAGCAATTCACGCAGCTTTTGTCGGCACGCCTGCGCAAGGTCACCGTCATGAGCTGGCTTCTCTGGATGTCCATTACGTTCAGCTATTATGCGTTCTTTTCCTGGCTGCCTACGCTTCTGATCGCTCGGGGTTTTACCATTGCGCATAGTTTCGGCTTTTCAATCGCAATCTACGTGGCACAAATCCCCGGGTATTTCAGCGCTGTTTATTTCAACGAAGCGTGGGGACGAAAAGCGACCATTGTAGGTTATCTAGCTGCCGCGATGGTCAGCGCTCTTGGTCTGGGGATGGCGAGTTCTTCGACCGCAGTTCTTGTATCCGGCCTTCTGCTCTCCTTCTTCATGAATGGAACGTATGCCGGGGTTTACGCCTACACTCCGGAGATTTTTCCAACGTCTCTCCGCGCGACGGGCATGGGAACAGCATCGGCACTTGGTCGAGTAGGAGCGATTGCTGCCCCGCTCTTGATTGGTGCCGCATATCCCAAAGTAGGCTTTGCAGGAGTGTTTGGGCTGACCGCCGTCATTTTGTTCGGTGGCGCGCTCAGTATCCTCCTGTTCGGACCGTCCACCAAAAACCGTTCTCTGGAGGCGATTACTGGAGATTACGGCGTGTAAGTCACGTCTGCCTCCACACGTCCCTCTCCACCAAGTTCGCTCATGCGAGTGCATGAAACACGCCACCTTCATAACCGGAGATATTCCGGGGAGACCTGAAATGTTCCGATATAACAATTATTTTCTTCTGTGCGGCACCGCTCTTGCCATGACGCTTTCCGTCTTTACGGAAACATCTGTCGCGGCCCCAATCACAAAGGGCGCAGTTCACAAACATGCGTCTCACCCCAAAGTTGGGGCAACTGCACAAAAGCCTGTGTTGTCTCCCGTTCAGAATAATCGAAAGGCCATGCAATCTTCGCAGCCTGAGACGATTATGGTTCGGCAGACGAGAAACGTGTTTGGGCAGGCGGCGCGACAGAAGCAGGGCATTTCAGTCACTCATATCGATGCTGCGGATCTTGCAAGGCATCAGGTGACCGACGTTAAAGGTCTGATGAATCTTGCGCCCAATCTCACGGTGCAGCCTCAAGGTGCGAGTTCCAGTGTCAATTTTACATTGCGTGGTGTGGGGCTAAACGATTTTACCTCCAACAATACGCCATCCGTCATGACCTATGTGGACGGCGTAGCTTTGCCTATTGGATATATGGCAGGCGCTGCGATGTTTGATATGGCGGGTGTGGATGTCAGCAACGGGCCATCGGGTTACACGCACGGACAAACCGTAACGGCCGGTGAGATCAACGTTCAAACGGCAGACCCGACAAAGGCGCTTCACTATGGTGCGTCTGAAGACATTGCGACCTATAATCGCAGCATTACTAATCTCTACGTATCCGGCCCCATCACCTCCAACGTGCAATACCGGATTGCTGGTTTTACTCAGCAGGGGGGAGGCTTTCAGAAAAACATCAACACAGGCCAGACTTTGGGAAATGCCAACAAAGGCGGTTTGCGCGCAAAGGTTGCCTGGCAGCCTGACGATAAGACGAACATCGTTTTTAGCGGGAACTGGATGCAGGATAATTCCCAGGCTATTGGCGTCTATAATATTCAGGACCTATCGAGAAATACGCCAGCGTACAGCAATAACAGGGACACCTCGTGGGGCTTTCGCCCGGAATTTCTCAAGTTGTCAGGCAATGAGGGACAGACAAAACCATCTTATAACAACACCTTCTGGGGAGCAGGCGTTAACATCACCCGGAACCTGGGATTTGCGAACCTGACGACTATCAGCGCATTCCAGCAGATGTACGTTCATAATCTCATGGATCTGGATGGCACGTGCTATGCAATCTATGACGTGGACGTCAACACGAATGCCAATATGTTCTCGCAAGAGGTCAAGTTAGCATCGCGTAACCCGCAGTCACGCCTTCAGTGGACGGTGGGGATGTATTATGACCGCACGCAAATGCGTTCTTCCATTTTTAATGATTATTCCCAGTCCGGGTCCCGGCCTTATGTGCAGCGGACCAGCTATAATCAGGATCAGCAGGCGTTCAGTCAGTATGGACATTTGCGCTTTGCCCTTACCAAGCGGCTGCATCTTCAGGCGGGCCTGACGCATGAATCCGATGACCGTACGCTCTATAATATGCGGACTATGCGGTATAACACTCGGGCGTATCCAACGCCTTTTGACAACCGGTATGGCCGACATGGTGCTTTGACCAATCAGTTTTCCGGAATGGGCGGCATTGAATATCAGGCGTTCAATAATCTGATGTTTTATGGGTCAATTCGGAAAGGGTTCAAGCCGGGCGGGTTCACAGCCAACAATACGGTTGTTGAATCGCAGCTTAATCCAACAAAGCCGGAATCCCTTCTGGCGTATGAAGTTGGCTTCAAGTCCGATTATCTGCATCACAAGCTTCGTATCAATGGTGATGCATTCTGGTACGATTATCATAATCAGCAGATGATCGGTTTGGCCGTTATCCCGCGTTATGGCGTGGTCGGCCAGTACGTCAACATTCCCAAGAGCCGTATCTGGGGCGTGGAGATGGAGATTGATGCCAACCCGATCCCGGGGTTGGTTCTGCACCAACATATCGGATACGAGCGCGGGAACTATAAGGATTTCAACGCTATCGACTCAACCGCAGTCGCTCTCGCGTACATCAAGACGGGCGTGCTGAGCGCGCAGTACAAGAATTTCAATAACGTCGATATGGGAATTCCAAAGCTGACGCTTGAGGGCTCTGCGTCCTACAAGGTGAAGCTCGGTGAAGCATGGGGGCTGACGCCCTATGTCGATTACAGTTACCGCGGATCCCAGTTAAATATTCCTGGGAATAACCTTTACCGGCTGCCAGCTTATTTCCTGCTGGACGCTGGTCTGACGTTCGCACCTAAGAGCGGAAAGTGGTCTGTCTCGGCCTATGCAAACAATCTGCTGAACCGCCATTACGACGTAACACGGGACACGGGTTTGAATGGTATTTTCGGCGTTCCAGGAACGCCACGCATGGTTGGTGGTCGTCTGAAAGTAGACTTCTGATCACGGCAGGCAGGTTCGACAAATTGACGCCCTTTCCTGAACAAGGGCGTCAAGGTTTTAAATCTTTCTGGTGACCCGTTTCGTGTAGTCGCTTGGTGAGTATCCGGTGCTTTTCTTAAACGCCGCAGCGAAAGCACCCAGACTCTCATAGCCTACCGCGGCAGCTACGCAGGTGACCCTCTCGCCACGCGCCAGTTTTTCCTGCGCGCTGAGAATGCGGAGCTTCTGGCGCCAGACTGAAAATGACATTCCCATATCAGCGGTAAAGTGGCGCACGAAAGAGCGTAAGGACATCCCAGCAAACTTTGCCCAGTCCTGCTGTTCTCTCACATCAGCCGGGTCACTGCTCAGAGCTTCGGTGACCAGCTTTAGCCTGACGTCTTTCGGGGCAGGCAATGTGACGGAACTGCGAGGGATGGAAAGCAGTTCATCCCAAAAGCTTTCAGCCAGGCGCGTTGTACGGTCATCCCATTTTCCATCAGCAATAACAGATGTCAGGCGCTCGGCTTGAGCCATTATCAAGCGCGTACTGTCTGCGACAAAAGGCCTGACCGGAAGGGATGCGCACCTATCTTCACTGACATACAGGCTCCATCCAGAAATTGCTCCATGAGAGCGAGCATCGTGATTTGTCTTCGGCGGGACCCAGAGAAATTGTCCAGGGCCGATCAGCCAGTAAGCTCCTTCAGTTTTGACGACCATAATCCCGTGTTCCATCAGAATAATCTGGCCGGTCTTGTGGATATGAAGGTCCGTTATACGACGCTGAGGTTGGCTGATCTGTCCTGCCAATAACCACGAGATGTCAGTATCTGTGGAAAGCATCCTTGGTATGGGAGAAGATATTTTGGCGCACATGAGTCGAAATATGACCTATTTTCGAAAGCGCGCCATGTTTTTCTCCAATATGACTTCTGATGACATTCAGAAAATTAATGGAGGCTTCATGCCATTGGAGAAACACGAGCGTACAATCCGCCAGATGTTCGCCACTTTTACGGATTTCACCTCAGATATCAGTGAACTCTCCAATTTCATGACGACGGACTATCGACAGTTCGTCGATGGACAGGAGATGACGCTTGATGATTTTCGCACCCACACCACCGCTTTACGCAGCGGTCTCCGAAAGCTGGATATTAGCATCCAACATATCCTCTGTGACGGTGACAGCGCGGCTACGGTGCATTTCGCGCGCGCTACACGTCATTCCGGCGAGCATAGCCTTATCAAGGTTATTGCGTTCTACCGGTTTCGAGGCCCCCGTATCTGTCTTGTGGATGAACTGACGTACGTCATTGAAGGTTATTACGAAGATAAGGCATTGGGATCGCTGCAGTAATAGGTTGCCCTGATGGCTTTGTTTGAAGCGTATCAGGGTAAAGAGACAAATGAGCTGAGCCGCTTTCAAATCGATTGCAAAATCAGAGTGAAGGCAGATCAGCTTGAAAAAAATTCCCCAATTAAAACCAAGTTTGAGTCAGTAAGTATTCTGAGGGGAGACGGTGTGAAATCCGTAAGTTTTATACTCCGTGCGAACGGTATTGTTCTCGACATGAACCATCATGTAGCCCTCAGGGGTTCCAAGATGTAGTCCGTGCCACCAATTTCCGCTGACAGCGCCGCCAGTGATGAACTGGATGCCGTTATGTTCCACCTGTTCCAAAACGTGAGTATGGCCTTGGAAAACAGCCAGAACATTATGTCCGGAAAGTAAGGCCAGAATTTCTCGTGTATTCACCGTGCTTAGTGCCTGGTGCTTGAAAAGAGACGGGCTTTCGTCAGCATAGGTGTAAAATGCGGTCACCATGGGAATATGCGTCGAAATAATAATCGGTGCTGTTGCAGGGACGTTCTGAAGATAGGCTTTCAACCAGCTTACTTGCCGTGCGTCAAAGTGCCCCTCGTAATCGCGATCTGGCGTGATGGTCACGGAATCCAGAACGATGAAATGAACACCTTTATGCTCAAACGCATAATAGGTTTCGCCAAAAGCCTTACGGAAAAAATTCTTTCCGAATTCCGCATTCTGCGTTGAAGCCCCGCTTTTGGCATAGACCCCAAAACAGTCGTGATTGCCGACGGTATGGTAAACCTTTTTGCCAAGTTCCTGCTCAGTCATTTCATACAGATCAAGCAGCTTATGTGCGCGAGGAAGAGAAACTTCCATTGCGTCATAAACGTGATCTCCACCCTGCAGGACAAAATCTGCTTGTTCTTTGGAGGCTGCCCGAAAGGCCATCTGGCAGCCTTTCATGGCATCCAGTTCTGGCTGGAGATGCGTGTCCGTTATGAACAGGAATGAAAAAGGCTCGTGCGGGATGGCTGGCGTGCTTTGTCCAAAAGCGCCCTTGACCAGAGTGGTGGACAGCAAGGCACCTCCGGCTCCCAGAATGCCGCGACGTGATAGTGATGGCATGAGAATTTTCCTTGGCTGATCAGAAGAAATGTTTGCTCAGGGTGAAAAAGACCTGCCGTGGAGCACCGGCCTGGAGCGTCTGATAGGCCCCGGTTGGATCACTGTTCTTGAAGCCGGTGGTGCCAATGCTGGAAATGTATCCTTTGTCGAAAAGGTTCACTACGTTGACCTGTGCTTCTAGCCCCTTGAGAATTCCCGGGCGATAGAAACGATAGCCGGCTGACAGGTTGAACAGGACACGCCCTGGCAGGGGAGAGTCGTTCAGGAACGTGTAGAAACGGCGGCTCATATATTGGCCTCCAAACTGGCCCCAGACGGTCCCGTCATCATAAGCGAGCTTGAAATTTCCGATGTTGCGTGGGGCAGCCACCACCTGCTTGCCCGAAATGCGCAGAATGGACCCATCAGAGCTTTTGATATTATCGTTGTAATGCGCGTCGTTATAGGACCAGGCGCCGTAGAGAGACCAGTTCCGGAAAAAGCGCCAGGTTGCTGCGGCTTCTACACCGCGAGATGTTACGCTTCCTACGTTTTCAAGCACATTCTGGTTGCCCACAATGACAGAGCTCATGGAGGAGGCCAGAAGTCTATTTTCGAAATCGACGTAATAGCCTGTCAGAGATGCCTGCACGCTGTCGTTATGGAAACGGTAGCCAAGTTCTTCTGTATTCGTTGTTTCAGGTTTCAGCTTGTTGTGGATGTAAGAAAATCCTGCCTGTGTCGTTGAAAACGGCCCGGTTGAAGCTGACGCCGTATAGGCAGACATGTTGCGTGCGAAATCTGCAAAGATTTCATGATGGCGATTAAAGCGATACAGAACGCCAACCTGAGGCAGAAATCCATTGGATGCGGAAATGGAGGCATTAATCGGATTTGCGCTTTGGGCGGTTGTTACAGAGCTGCTCGACACCAAAGATTTGAAGCCAGCATTTACACGGAGCTTGGGTGTGATGGACCAGCTGTCTTCCAAGTGGAACTGATAAACATGCGTGCGGAATGTATATTGCCACTGCACGGCGAACGGATTTTCATAAAAGCGCTGAAAATTTGACGGGGTTACCCCTTCCTGAAGCGGGTAGAGCTTTGCAGCCTGACTGAAAAGATTGTTTTCAAACCAGAAGCCGGCTTCAATTTTATGGTTCCAGCGCTGATACGCGAGACTGGTCAGAACGCCTTCACGTTGCATTCGATATTCTGTTGTCGAAACAGAAAGCGGCGACCCTCCAAGATTGGCAGGCGTGGGATCGTACGGATCAGACCACGTGCCCGGTCCACGGTCATAATGACCATAAACTGTCGTGGAGCCTGTCAGGTGCGGGAGTAGGTGATAATCGAATTTTTCGTAGCCCACCATATCCTGACGAACACCGCCCCCACGATAATATGTATCGTCTGGAGATGTGTATGGAGAGGGCAGAGTTTGTCCTGCCTGGTAAGCACGGGCAATCTGTTCAGCCAGCTTATAGTTGTTGCTGATGTCGTCATGATTATAGCCAAATCGCTTGATCAGGCTGGTAGAAAGATCAAGATAATCGTCCTCGCGACGGTCATCAAAGTCCAAGTAAGTGGTGGCTTTTACGGCATCGCCCAGAGGCTGAATATATTTGAAGTTGAGCTGCTGTTGCTTTTGTTGTCCCCAGCCTTTCCACTTGTCTGCATACTGGTAATCATAGCTGGCGTAGAATTTTCCTCCGCCCGGTAAAATGCCACTGTTGAGTCGCACAAATCCACGCCACGTGTTCGAGCTTCCCACGGTTCCGGAAACGTCCAGTCCATAATGATCTGTTGGATCAATGGACGAAAATTGGATCGTGCCGCCAAGATTGCTGGTTGAGGCCGTGCCCAAGCCACCGGTACCTTGGGCAAGGGTGACGGGGCCGTTATTTTCTGTCTCCAGTGCGCGCCCAATGGCTAGGCCATTGTTGTTACGGTACTGCATGTTTCCGAGTGGAATTCCGTCCAGGGTATAGCCGAGCTGATCGGTAAAAAACCCACGAACGGTAATCTGCTGAGCCCACTCATAAGCCCCTAGAGGGTCGGAAGACTGGAAATTGACGCCAGGGAGCTCAGAAAGCACGGCTAGGGGAGAGGTCCCTGGTGCGGCTTTGTGCAATTCACTTCGTGAGAGTGTCTGAACCTGTCTTGATTGCCCCGTGCCAAGAACGACCATAGCCTCTTCACGGACGGGGGCAGACTTTTCGGCTACGGGGCGCGGAGTTTTTTTTGGCAATGCACCCCCTGTTTTGACGGTGATGGCGCCGCTGACATCTCGGGAAACAAGCAGGCCGCTATTCTGTGTGAGCCGCCGTAATGCCTCATCAAACGTGTATTTTCCGTTTAATGTGGGAGCTGTGCGTGATCCCAGTGCTGCCTCTGAAAACAGGATATCCTGATGGCTGATACGGGAAAGCTCTGCCAAGGCAGAGGACAGTGATTGCGAACCAATATGCAGATCTAGGGAGGGGGGAGTGGCTGAAAAAGCTGAGTCTGGCAGGCTTGCGAAAATCGTCGCGGCCAGCATGGCCTGTCGGAAGGACGGTCTGAGGCGAAGCATGAGTGAGTCTCCGAAGCATAAAGCCGCAATGGGTGTCTGCTTCGTTGACGAATGGGAGGCGTATCCCCTCAGTGGAAAATGATCGTTGTCATTAAAGCTTAACGATCGTGATGGTCTTCTCAAAGCTGGCGCGAATGGGCAGAAAATTTTCAAGCAGGCGCGCGAAGGTCTCGTTCTGCCCAAAATGATAGAACCCTGAAATTCGCAGATTTGCAGCAGAAGGACTGATTTCCAGCTTTCTGGTCGAATAGCGGTTCATTTCATCCGCAACCTCCCTTAACGGCGTATCTCGAAATGCCAGTCGCCCACTCCGCCAGGCAAGTACATCTTCCAAAGACGGACGATCAATTAGCAACCTATTATCCGGCAAAATCGTAGCGCGTTCGCCCGCCTTGAGTATTTGCGATCCGGCCATATCCGGATGTGCCAGAGCTGCTGCTCCGTTTAAAACCGTAATGGTGTTTTTAAGGGAGGACTTCGACAGATTGAACGTTCCTGAAATTAGCCCAATATTCCACTGATCAAGGTTTATCGTATTACGGGCTTCACAGTTTTTGAGGTTAACTTCGACCTGTCCATACAGCAGATCCAGAGTGTTTTTTTCGCTGTGAATGGCAACGGAGCTGTCGCTATCCAGCAGAATTGTCATTGCAGGTGAAACGGACACTCTAATTTGTTGGCCGGTTCTGGTTGCGCGTATCGTCGCTTCTGCCGGGGCGGGAAGAAGAACAAATGAGCCAACAGCCATCGCTATAGCGCCAGCCAGCATTTTGCGGCGGCTGAAGCGATATGCGGCGATAGTGAGTGGTGTTTCCGCAGAGTGCGAAGCGACTTTCCCGGATGCACGCCAGATAGAAGAAACAAGCTCATACGCCTGCGCGTTGGCGGTATTTTGGTGATACCATACAGAAAAATGCTCGCGATCTTGCTCCGAACAATCGGGAGCATTCAAACGCGCAAACCAGAAAGCTGCCGTCTCATGAAGGGTAGGCATAAATCTTAATCCAAAAGTCTTTTTGTCAGAAAGGCCAAAGCTTTGCTGATATGTTTTTCCACATTGCTAATTGAGCATCCGGAACGTTTTGCAATTTGTGGGTAAGACAAGCCTTCGAGCCGATGAAGTAGAAATATCTCTCGTGTTCGCGGGTCGAGATCTTTTATGGCGTCTTCCAATATGTCCAAGCGTTGTCGAGACATGACTGTTTCGACGGGCGTGGGCCCTGTGCAGGGAAGTTCTTTTATATCGTCGTCTTCAACATAGGCAACGGGGCCATTTTGTTCTCGTCGATGACTGTCATAGGCCGTATTTTGGGCTGTTTTTACAAGATAGGCTTCTACATTGCGAATGTTGGATGGTTTGAGCTCCAGAAGCTTCAGAAATGCAGATTGCAACAAATCTTCAGAATCTCTGCGTCCTGTCCGGCGCTGAATTTTGGATGAGAGAAGAGACCAGCATGACTGCGATTTGACCAGTTCCGTCATCGTGTATCACTGAGGCAAAAAGCGGAAAGGTTATTCCTGGATATGGAAAACACAGGCATCTCTTCCGTTCGTGGATCAATGCTCTGCCTGCTAATGGAATGAGATGTGTTTTTGAAAGGAATATCTTCTCCTTTCTTAAAACCTTCACAGAGTTACAAAGTAAGCCAAGGTCATTATGTCGAAAGATTTTATTTTTAAGGTGCACTCGTGTGACATTGCGAACATGAAGAGAGCACAGAGTATTTTGAACTTAGATGCTTCCGATACATACATTTTTGGTTTTCAAACGTACAATTTAAAAAATCTATAAAATTTTTGCGTCCTTTATTTAGAAGGGTTTGGGAGAAGACATACTTCAATGCGAAGATAATATTTTTATATTAAATTCCATACATAAAAAAATCATTATAAAACAATACGATATGCGAAAGTATATGTTTGATAGCGACCTACAGAAATATTGTATGCCATGATGGTGCAGATTTTTCCAGAATTGTCTTCATTTGTATTGATTTACAACGGCGTTATCTGTTTGCAGAAATTTGCATATTGGCGCTAAAGGGCAGACAATCTGCGCCAAAGAGTGGAGGCTCATGGACAGAGGATATACTGACCTCGACGCCTTCGATCGTGCTGCAGGACAGAGAATAGAATCATGATTGAGCAATTTAATAAGAACGAAGTTTATAATAATAAAAACGTCGAAGCTGAGACGGTTCTAAAGCATCGGCTTTTTGGCATGGTTCTGGGACTGTTCCTGGCGCATGCCTATGTAGCGCTGGCTCTTTACTACACGTACATTGACGATAAAAATCACTTCCACACAAGCTGGATGGCATTGTTTGGCTGCTTTGTCTCATCAATGATTTTTCTGTATCATATTGGTATATCGAAAGCGATTTCTGAAAAAGAAAATGGGATTTACGGGCGGTATTTCGCTCCCTTTATGTCGTCTTCGCTTTGGGGTTTCGTTTTGGTTGCTATAACCGTCATAACGATTATCCAAGGCCAGGCCTGGTTTTCACCGTATGAATATCTTGCATGGCCTTTGGCATTTGCATCCATATTCGTTGGATATTTTATTGGTCCGGCGATGGACCGCTTTTTCGGTTTTATCCTGAAGTCGCTTAGAAAATAATTAAGCGTCTTATCGATGAAAAACAAAAAATTATTAGAAAAATGGAATGAATACGTAGGCCTTTATAACGGGCCTATGTACCTCGCGATTGTAGAGGCTTTGGCGGCCTCAATCCGTAATGGTATTATTCACGGTGGTGAACGGCTTCCTACACAGCGGGAAATAGCCAGTGCCCTTGAGACAAATCTTACAACCGTAACGCGGGCATTCAGGGAAGCGCATCGTCGTGGACTGATTAATGCAACAGTAGGGCGCGGCACTTTTGTCAGGATGGGGGCCGAGGTTAGCCATTGGCGATCTCCCAAAGCGGCCATTGTTGATATGACGATGAATTTGCCGCCGATCCCTCAAAACCCTCCACTTCAACGCATTATGCAGAGTGATCTTGCGGCTCTTTTGAAGAAGCAGGATATCTCCAATCTCATGTCATACCGGGTCACGGGCGGAACACTGGAAGAGCGCCAGCATGCTGTAAAGTGGATTGAGCCCGTTATTGGATCAAGACGCCCAGATGATGTGCTGGTTGTACCTGGCGCTCAGACTGCTCTTGCGGCAGCCATGAGTATTCTGGCTAGCCCCGGCGATATTATTTTGACGGATCGTATTACCTATTCCGGGATACGGACCGTTGCTGATCAACTCGGGATTATTCTTGTCGGGGTAGATGGCGACGAAAATGGGTTCTTACCCGAACAACTGGAAATAGCCTGCCGACAATATCAGCCAAAAGCGCTTTATTGTATTCCCGCTATTCAGAACCCGACGACCGTAACAATGTCGCTGGAGCGCCGTAAGGACGTCCTGAAGATTGTCCACGATAATCGTCTCTATGTCGTGGAAGATGATCCTTACAGTTTGCTCCACGACAATCCCATCCCTGCATTGGCCGCCCTCGACCATGGCCGTGTAATCTATATCTCTACCTTGGCGAAGGTTCTGAGCCCTGGCTTGCGAACCGCTTATGTGGCTCTGCCAAACGCCGAAATGACCAGACGCTTTGCTGTTGCCGTTCGGGCGTTTGCCCTCACAAACGCAGGGCTATTGAGTGCACTGACATTGCGCTGGATGCAAACGGGACAGTCCAGAGAGATTTTGGGGTCTATTAAGCAGGAATTACGACTCAGGCAGTCGATCGCCCGAAACATTCTGGGGGATAGCCACGGCATGGATCCCAATGGTCCACATGTGTGGTTAAAGCTTCCTGAATGGTGGAGCAGCGTAGATTTTGTATCATATGCGCGCCATCGTGGTATCGCATTGGTCCCGAGCAATGTTTTTACAGTGGATGGTGACTTTCCGCAGCGCGCCAGAATTTCTCTCGGAAGTATCCTTGATATTTCCAATTTAGAAAATTCGCTCCATGATATCGTGACTATTCTCAGTCACAAAAGAGCTACAGATTTTTTATCGATCGTATGATTTGTAGAGCGGATGGATTCTGATCCATCTGTTGTCTGATTACCCCGTTATTGACGGGAGTTTTCAATATTCCGGGAGAACAGGCCTACCACGCCGCTCCTCGCTGTATGGTGATCGTGGTCTCTTCCTAAAAACGGACTAGTCTTGGGAAAGCGGGCCTGATGTTCGCTTTGTCCCTGTGGTGACAGACAAAGTTCAACCGCCAGCAATGCGGTCAGATGTGACAAACTTGCATCATGGAATGTCACATCTGGGTGATAAATAACATAAATATCATCGAAATATGAAAATACTCACTTTTATGATGTTCCTTTAGGTGCTGTAACGTTAAAGAAGCACCCACCCCGAATGACCCTGCTCACGGACGGAAGAAGACCCTAATGACGCAGTCCCTTGATGTTTCACGACGGCTCAGCGGAGAAGCGCTGACCAACTTCATCGCCACCATCTCTGCAACGGGTGGTCTGCTTTTCGGGTATGATACCGGGATCATATCGTCAGCACTTCTACAGATTCGTGAGCAGTTTCATCTCGATACGATCGGGTCCGAAATTGTAACGTCCGCCATCATTCTCGGTGCGCTGATTGGCTGTCTTGGGGCAGGTGGCATCTCAGACCGGTTTGGCCGCCGCCGGACGGTCATGCTTGCTGCCGCCTTGTTTCTTGGTGGCACTGCGCTTGCATCGGCTGCTCAAGGGGTTACGGTTCTTATCGTATCGCGTCTGATTCTGGGGCTTGCGATTGGTGCGGCATCCCAGATTGTCCCGATCTACATTGCAGAAATTTCGCCACCCAACCGGCGTGGACGCCTGGTTGTTGGCTTCCAGCTTGCGATTGTTTCGGGTGTCACGATTTCCTTCCTGACAGGCTATTTTCTCCGGGACAGCAGCTGGCGGATCATGTTCGGCATCGGCATGCTGCCGGCACTGATTCTCTTTGTCGGAATGGGTTTTCTGCCCAACAGCCCACGGTGGCTCGCGCTTAAAGGGCGTACAGACGAAGCTCTTGCTGTTCTGCGTCGCGTGCGGTCCTCGGAAGAAGTTGCCCAGAATGAGCTTCAGGCCATCATAGACAACCATGATGAGCAGGCTCCTTGGTCAGAACTTGCCAAGCCTTGGGTTCGCCCCGCGCTTATCGCGTCTGTTGGTATTGCGCTGCTCTGTCAGCTGACCGGCATCAATGCGGTTCTGTACTACGCTCCAACGATCTTTGCGGATGCAGGCTTCGGACAGGAATCTGCTCTTCTGACGTCCGTTGCTGTTGGTCTGGCGATGGTTTGCGCGACGATCTTTGGTGGTTGGGCTGTCGATAACTGGGGCCGCCGGACACTGATCCTACGTTTGCTGCCTGGTGCGGTTATTTCCTTGATCGTGCTCGGTGCAATGTTTGCTCTTCATATGAAGGGCGGTGCTGGCGCATGGATCACGGTTATAGCGATCATGGGTTACACGATCTGCAACACGGGTAGTCTGTCGGTTGCGGTCTGGCTGGTTGGTGCTGAGGTTTATCCGCTGTCCTGCCGTGGCAAAGGTATGAGCCTTGTCGCGGGTAGCCATTGGGGAGCAGATCTTCTGATCTCCCTGACGACTCTCTCGCTGGTTCAGGGGCTGGGTGCGCACATGACGTTCTGGCTCTTCGCCCTCGTCAATGCAGCGGCATTCCTGTTCGTGCTGCGCTATGTTCCGGAAACCAAAGGACAGTCTCTGGAGCAACTTGAAATGAGCCTTCGAAACGGAACCTTTGCTCCCGTTCACAAGTCCTGATCTCTAGGAAAACGATGTCTCAAAAAAAGCCGGCTCCTTTATGGAGCCGGCTTTTTTTTATGCTCAGATTCGGCCGATCGAGCTGTAGTCAAATCCGCCCGCCCGCATGGTCGCGGGGTTCCAGATGTTTCTGAGATCAGCAATTGCCTTCCCTCGCATGGCCTTGCTCAGGCGGTCCGGATCAATGGCGCGAAACACGTTCCACTCCGTCAGAACGACCAGAATGTCAGCGTCGGTAGCTGCTTCCAGTGCATCCTCACAATAAATGACCCCGTCAGGAAGAAGCGCACGGGCAGGTTCCATGCCCTCTGGATCAAAGGCTTGAATCCGGGCGCCTGCGTCATGAAGATGTGCGAGGATAGGTAGAGAAGCGGCCTCACGCATGTCATCAGTGTCTGGCTTGAAGGTCAGGCCTAAAACACCCACTGTCTTTCCTTGGACGGAGCCTCCAGCCTGAGCAATAATGCGTTCTGCCATGCGACTCTTGCGGTCTTCGTTTACCGCCACGGTGGCTTCCACCAAGCGGGATGGAGCGCCAGCGTCACTCGCGATGGCTGTCAGGGCGCGTGTATCTTTCGGGAAGCATGACCCGCCATAGCCGGGCCCTGGATGCAGAAAGCGCCGACCAATGCGCTGGTCGAGGCCCATGCCACGCGCGACATCATGGATATTGCCTCCCACTTTTTCGCAAAGATCAGCCATCTCGTTGATGAACGTGACTTTCATGGCGAGAAAGGCATTGGCCGCGTATTTGGTGAGTTCTGCCGTCTCAAGATCGGTGATGACGATCGGTGCCTCAATAAGATGCAGAGGGCGATAGACTTCACGCATGATTCTTGTCGCCCGCTCGCCCTCGTCGGGACCGGATGTATCGATTCCGATAATCACGCGATCCGGACGCATGAAGTCCCCGATCGCGTTACCTTCGCGTAGGAATTCGGGGTTTGAGGCAACGTCAAATGTGAGCTCGGGACGTGTTTCTCTTAGGATACGAGCCACTTCGCGTCCCGTTCCGACGGGAACCGTAGACTTTGTAACGACGAGCAGGCCCTCTTTGGCCGATCGGGCGATTTCTTCTGTTGCAGCATAGACGTAGGTGAGGTCTGCATGACCATCGCCGCGTCGGGTCGGGGTGCCGACGGCGATAAAGACAGCATCCGCCCCACTAATGGCGGCTGACAGGTCGTCTCCGAATGTTAGGCGCCCGGTCTCGGTATTCTTGGCAACAATGGCATCAAGACCCGGCTCATAGATGGGAATACGGCCTTCACGCAGGGCTGCCAGTTTCTTGGGGTCCCGCTCGACAACGGCTACATCTGAACCGAATTCGGCAAAGCACGCACCGGAGACCAGTCCGACGTAACCACCACCGATCATTGCTATACGCATAACAGAAACTCTCCAAGCGCTATGGGGTCTGCATAACCTGCGCACATTGAGGGAGCAAATCGGTGTCGTCCCAACCACTGGAATAGTGTGTCATTGCGTGGGGCGAACGCAGGCATTCGATGATGCAAAGGAGCGGAGTGCGGCAGGGAGGACTGTCAATTCGTTGGAATCAGCCAAAAGATCCCGTCCCTTTTTCGACCACTTCGCAATGCTCAAATTGGGGCTGTCAAAACGCCCGCTCACACGTATTGGGATATCGAGAGCAAAAAAGCTTGTTGAGAATGGTCGGCTCGCGAAAACAAGGTCTAACCATCGACGGTTCAGATCAAAATCTGCCTTGGCGGCCAGGACGCCTGTACTGGTTTTCAGGCGGAGCGGAACAACTTTTCCAATCCCCTGGTGCATCTCCAGAACACCAAGCATACAGGTGATCGGTGTCGTTCCCTTGGCGTGCCGGAACAGTAGCCGAAGATCCATGGATGCAGCTTCCACGATTTCACGGGCAATTTCGCCTTTTTCCATGCTGACCGCGGCAACCAGATCGGCCTTCCGTGTAGCTTCGTTCAAAGTGCGGACATTATTTGCTGAAGCGATAATACGGATCGACAGGGCACCTTTGACCGGGACGGGAGCGAGACCGGCGGTACGGCGAAGGCGATCAATATCACCATGGGATAGAGCGATGTTGGCTGTGACGCGCGAATGTTTGCCTTGATCTTCCATGTGACCGTTGGCCTGAAGCCCCGCGCCCAGATAACCTAGTGCTAAAGTGCTGACGTCAATGCGACCCGGTGTTTGGGATGCCTCCAGTTTCAGTTTCGAGAATGTAAGGGCGTTGTAGAGGATCTCATCTGCGGTGAGTTTGACGTGCAGAACCGGATCCGGATTGGCAGGGGCAATCAACGGAATATCGGTTGATCCGGAAGATTTTCCGGATGAGAGGGCTTTATTCAGATCATTGAGATCTACGCGCCCCAGATTCAGGTCTGTCGCAATGATATCGGGCTTGCCGTTACCGCCCTCGTTGAGATCGAAGGTCCCACTTTTTATTTTGCTGTTCTGGAAATTGCCTGAGGCATTCGTAAGATGCCAGTTGTCTCCAGTATGGCTGAAGGTTCCTTTCAGAGCCAGTGGAACAGCGGGGTGAGTGCCCGATAGCCCAGCGAGTTCGAACACTGGAGACGCAGTTGGTGTGGAAAGGGCAATATTGCCGTTCACACCATCAAAGTTCAGAGCGTCTGTCAGGGTGCCGTCGAAATCGATGACAAGATCGCCAGAAGTAATGTGTGCTTTAGCCGCATAGGGCTCTGGCGCGCGGCGTAGAACCTTAAGCGGCTGCATGGTGGCATCCAGCATAACGGAAGTGTCGTTGTACGCGCCCTGAAACGCCATAATCAAAGGTGATGCATCATTATCGGACTGAAAAGTCACATGCTGCATGCCGACTTGATACGAAGAGCCTTTTGCGGAGCGATAAGTGACATCGCTGTCCGTAATCGTAGCGTTACGCAGTCCCGGAAACCAACTCAGGTCTGGCTTGTCAGAGCCGGAGTGTTCGGTCTCTGCATGATCGGAAGTTTTTTGAGGCTTAAAGCGCCAGTTAGGCGTCCGGTCCGGCGTTCGTTCAAAAAGACCTGAGAAGTGGTCAATCGTAACATCGCGTGTTTCAATTGGCCCATGCAAAAGTGAGGTCACTCTTATCCTGGCATGCAGGGCGCCCACACTCACCATATCTGGACGGCTCCCTCCCGGAATATTGGCCAGATGTAGGTCCTTGGCGTCTATCGTGATCCAACGTCCAGCGCGAACGCGTAGAGAACCGATCGTGACCGTTCGGCCTGTGGCTTTTTCGAGCTTCTGGGTCGCAAGCGCAGAGAAATCTTTCTGGTCGATCCAGAACCAGCCGCCCCCGATGATCGCACTACAAACGACAAGAAGGCAGAGGAACGCCCCAAGAAGCCATTTAAGCAAGAGAAAGTCTTTCCAAATACCGAATATAAAATTCTACAATAACTGGAAGATCTCTGGAGCGGGAGAGTTTGTCTGGAAAAAATAATTTTCCGGAACATTTCATTGGGTTTCAAATGAATGCTGTTCAGAATGTTGACTGAATGCGTCCGACAACCGCATCTCCGTTGCGACCATAGAGGTTAACGGTGGCGGAAGAGCGACTGACGATGAAGTGGTTATAGTCCAGCATAAATTTAAAATAACGATTGGGATACCAGCTCAGGCCTGTCGCCCAGACAGTCTGCTGTCCACCACGGACGCCATCTGCATCACCGATGCGGCTGTTTAGATCCGCCACACTGTAACGGGCTGCGATTTCCAGAGCTCCCCAACGATCATGCAGCGGGTCAAATTCCTGATCCGGAGAAACGCCTGGGGCAAGAAATCCTCCTTCCTGAATGCTGTATCGTCGTGGGTTCCCAAACAGCGTGTACCCAACGGCCCCATACCACCCTTGAAATCCAAGTGAAGGCAGGCCGCCCGAGCGTTCGACCCCAATGCGATAATACTCAGCTTTGACCAGGAGCCGCTTCCATCGCAATGCAAACTCCGGCCCTGCCGACCAGAGCTGTGCAACATTATTGATGGCGCCTGTGGTCATAAGAATGGATTCACCCAGATTGATTTCCGGGCGTTGAGCAAAGGTGTAACTGCGGCCGGTTGCGCTTTTTGCCACCTTGAAAGACGCAATGGACGAGATGCCGACATGCATGTCCACATCTTTGGTCGCGACCGGGCGCCCCGCAACACGGAAAGTCCCGCCCGTCTGACTATCTGTGATATTGTCCCCGATGCTGGCGTAATAACCACGTTCGTTGCGGTTACCCCATTCCTGGCCAGTGAAGTACCCGCCAATCCACCAGCGATCGGCATAGTGCATGCCGCCGACACTGAATCTGGCATCGTTAGCGGCGATCGTGCGAACAAGGTCAATGATTGCCGGGCGTTCGACAAACATGAAGTCATTCGAACTTTCTGCATCTTCTTCCGTCACGCGCGGCTGAAAATATCCAACGGTCAGGACTGTGTTGTGGAGGCCGGCATAATTGATGTTGGCTTCGTAAAGGCCGACCTGCCCGTCATTATTGCCATGCCCAAAGTCGGGCGTGACGTTTGCGACCCAGTCCTTGTAGCGGAAAGTGAACGGAATGCGGAGACGCCGACTGTTGGACGTGAAGCTGTTGAAGTTGCCGCGGTCCTCCCCATTCCTACGTGAAACGCTTGGGAAACCTCCAAAATCTTCCTGAAAAGCCAGACCGATGGATAAGGCGTAGGCACCGTCAGATGTCTTGAAGGTTGGACGTCCATTGGGGAAGCCAATCTTGATCCCCCCGACGTTGACTTCCTCATCCTGAGCTGTGGCGGCCCGGAAGTCCCGCCATGATGTCACGATACCGCGGTCGGATGGCGGCGTGTCCTGCGGGTGGGCACCAGGTCTGCGGATTGTGAGCGGAGCAATGGCCGGCATGGCTTGGAGGAGGGGAGGAGACGGGAGAAAGGCCGCGCGTTGCCGGTAGGGATTCGCTTCTGTCTCTTCGCGCTGATGTGCCAGGACGGCCCGTGCCTGCCTGATCTCCTCATTGCGCTCTTTCTTGAGTTTCTGAACTTCAGCCTGCATCGCCCGGATCTGGCGCTCCATGATTTCCAGTCTATCGGCAGAGAAAGCGGGAAGGGCAGGAGCCAGAGATAATAAAAGGGTCGTTGCTGCGAGGGAACTCAAACGGGGCAAAGAGACATACATAAGCGAAAGGGCGTCCTGGAGGGGCAGCTCGTCTGTCGGGGCCAATATCGCAAGCGTAATACAAGCGAAGGCCGACTACTTTAGACAGAAACCACAATGAGGTGCGTGTCATTGTGCGACAGGAAGCTGGCTGCTGCGGACGATATTGTTCTTGTCTCATGCTCCATAAATGAAAAAGGCGGGTCGGATCCATGATCCGCCCCGCCTGTCTGAGAAAAGGTGAAGTGTTAGAAACCAGCCTGAATTCGGGCTGCAATAGAGTTTCCAGTGCGACCGTACAGGTTAGTCGCCTGCATGCTGCGGGACACGATGAAGTGGCTGTAATCCAGCATGAAGCGGAAATGACGGTTGGGGTACCAGTTCAGGCCACCCGTCCAGACAGTCTGCTGACCACCGCGGATGACATTGCTTGGATTGGGATCGTTCAGGTTGCTGTTGAGGTCGATCACGCTGTAGTGGCCAACAACTTCAAGAGCGCCCCACTGGTTGAGAGCAGGGTTGAACTCCTCAGAAGACTTGACGCCAGGGGCACCAAACGCGCCTTCCTTATAGTTGTACATGCGTGGGTCGCCGAGGATCGTGTAAGCTGCGGAGCCGTACCAGCCCTGGAAGCCAGCAGACTTCAGGCCAGCGCCAGAGCGCTGAACGCCAACATGATAGTACTCACCCTTGACGATCAGGCGCTTCCAGCGAACGCCAAGTTCAGGACCGGCAGCCCAGACCTGTGCGGCATTGCTGATCGTGCCCGTTCCAGCAAGGTTGGCTTCACCGATATCAAACTCGGGACGCTGACCAAAAGACGTGGAGCGGGAGCAGGAGGTGGTGCTCGATCCAGTGTTGCAGGCTACGCGAAATGCGGAAATGCCTGATACGCCGACGTGGACATCCCAGTCCTTTGTGGCAACCGGACGGCCCGCAACACGAAGTGTTCCGCCTGTCTGGCTGTCAACGGTGTTGCTGCTGCCGCCACCATAATAGGTGCTGCCATTGTCAGAGCCATTGCGGTGGCCCCATTCCTGGCCCGTGAAGTACCCTGCAACCCACCAACGCTTTTCATAATGCAGCCCACCAACACTGAAACGGGCATCGCCAGCAGCGATGTTGCGGACCATGTCGGTAATGCTCGGACGTTCAAGTGTGAAGAAGTCGTTGGAGCTCTCGGAGTCCTCTTCCGTCACGCGAGGCTGGAAGTAACCAGCTGTGAGGATCGTGTTGCGGAAGCCCGTGTAGTTCAGGTTGCCTTCGTACAGTCCGACATAACCGTCGTTATGGTTCGCACCAAAGTCAGGCGTGACGGCTGCAACCCAGTTCTTGTAGCGGAACATGAACGGAATACGCAGACGGCGCATGTTGGAGGTAAAGCTATTGAAAGCGCCACGGCTTTCACCACGGCGTGGGCCCGAATTAAAGAACCCGCCAAAGTCTTCATGGAATGCCAGGCCGATGGAGAGCGCATAAGCTCCATCAGAGGACTGGATGGTGGGGCGGCCTTTCGGGAAGCCGATTTTCACACCGCCGACAGTGACTTCTTCGTCCTGGGAGGTTGCACGCTGGAAGTCAGCCCAGGAGGTGATATCTGCACGATCTGACGCCGGGCGGCCACTGTCCGGACCACCTGTTCCCTGCCGCACGGTGATCAGCGGCGCTGTGGATTGCTGGTGTGAGCCGATGTAGCTGCTGCGCTGACCGTAAGGGTTGTTTTCAGCCTCTTCACGCTGGCGGGCAAGGACGGCTTTGGCCCGCTTGATCTCGTCGTTATGCTCTTTCTTCAGGGCATTCAACTGCGCCTGCATCGCGTGGATCTGACGTTCCATGATTTCCATCTGGTCAGCCGCGTGTGCCTGTCCAGCGAATATTCCAAGAGACATCAGGGTCGAAGTCGCCAGAAGAGCAGTTGTTCTTCGGAGAGAAAAAGTCATTGCCGTGGTGCGTCCTTGCATGAATGGCAGGTGATCCACAGCGGAGGTATCTGATTCCGTTTTTCGAAGAGTGGGAAGGTTTCATGACGGGAAAAAGACTCATTTATGACAAAGCCTGTCATCTCTTTGAAAATATGTGTCTTTTAGGAAAAGACGAATTTCCCCCGTTATTTAGCTCTTTTAGGGAATGAAAAATGGGTGTGATATTTGTGCATCAGGCCCTCTGAGCCTGTCATGAAACTATCATGAGGCTCCCCCTGTTTCCCTTGAAGGGCTGGGGCTAGTACATAACTCCGTTTACCAATGCCCGGTTAGGGATCATCATGATTAAGAACAAGCTTGCGCTTTTCGGTTTTGTCGCAATGACGGCCCTTGGTTCTGTCTCGCTGTCTTCCGCCCGTGCTGCGGAAATCACCGGTGCAGGTTCCAGCTTTGCCGCTCCCATCTATGGGGCATGGGGTGCTGGCGCCAAGACGCAGATCGGCGTCAACGTCAACTATCAGAGCGTCGGCTCCAGCGCCGGTCAGGATCAGGTTATCGCCCGTACCGTCGACTTCGGCGCTTCGGACAAGCCGATGGCTGGCGATCGTCTGGCTGCTGAACACCTGTATCAGTTTCCGACCGTGATGAGCGGCATTGTCGTTGTCGCTAACGTTCCTGGAATCGAGCCAGGCAGCCTGCGTCTGGACGGCCCGACGCTTGCTGCCCTGTATGATGGCGAAATCACGGAATGGGATGACGACCGCATCAAGGCCCTGAACCCGGGTCTGAAGCTGCCGGAAACGGACGTTGCGCCGGTTCATCGCGCGGATGGTTCCGGCACGAGCTTTGTCTTTACGTCTTATCTGTCCCAGGTCTCCCCTGAGTGGAAGCAGAAGCTGGGTGCTGGCACGTCAATCGCATGGCCGGGTGGCTCTGGCGCTCGCGGCAACGACGGTGTGGCAGCAATGGTCAAGCAGACCGAAGGTGGCATCGGTTACGTCGAGTATTCCTATGCTGCACAGAACCATCTGAATATTGCCCAGATGAAGAACCATACGGGTGCATTCGTGTCCCCGACGCTCAAGAGCTTCGTGGAAGCTGCAAACGCTGCTGACTGGGTTCACGCTGATCATTATGCTGTGAACCTGCTCGACACGGCTGGCGCAGGCGCTTGGCCTATCGTGACTGCAACATTCCTTCTGGTTCCGACGAACCCGAAGGATGCAAAGGCAGCCAAGGCCGTTCGTGACTTCTTCGCCTGGGGTTTCCAGAACGGTGACGCGGACAATGCCCGCCTTGATTATGTTGGCCTTCCGAAGAGTGTGAAGGACAGCGTGCTGGCTGGCTGGGGGAAATAATCTTCCAGTCTTCCCTGTTTTCCTGATCGTTTCTGCTTTTTCGGGGATGGTCAGGGCGCATAAAAAGGCGTTGAGTACCGAAACGGGCTTCTCTTTAATGAGGGGCCCGTTTTCCTGTTTATCGCCCTGCCATGACGTGGTGTACTTTTGTCCACTTCCTCCACCCCTGATGCTCCTGTAACGACCCTTTCGCCGGTCGTTCGGATTTTGATCGGTCTTATTTTCATTCTCGGACCGGTTTCGACAGATATGTATCTGCCAGCATTTCCCATGCTGGAACATGATCTGGGGCAGGGGGCGGGTTCAGCCCAGTTGACGCTAACAGCCTGGCTCGCCGGGTTGGCGATCGGGCAGTTTACACTCGGCCCACTCTGTGACCGCTATGGACGTAAATTACCGCTTCTGCTGGGGCTGGTGGTCTATGTGATTGCGTCTGCCCTGCTGGCCGTGGTCACAAACTTCCACCTGTTCTGCATTCTGCGTTTCATCGCGGCCATGGGAGGGGCGACAACGTCGGTAGCGCCACGAGCCATGGTGCGGGACGTTGCCACCGGGCCGGCTGGTGTGAAGCTGATGTCCCAGCTGATGCTGATTTTTGGTCTCGGGCCGCTTCTGGCACCTTCCATCGGCAGTTTTCTGCTGGATCTGGGGGAGTGGAGACTGATCTTCTGGGTTGGCGCAGGGTTCGGAGTGTTGCTGTTCATTGGAACGTGGTTCCTGCTGCCAGACACGTTTCCACCAGAGAAGCGGTTTGCGCTTCCTTTTACAGGAGTGGTCACCCGGTACTGGGGGCTGATTACAGAGCCGCTGTTCTGCTCTGCCGCCATGGTTGCGAGCTTTGGCACCTTTACGATGTTTGCCTATCTTTCCAATGCCCCGGCTCTTTTTGAAGGCATTCTGCATTTTTCGCCGCGTCTGTTCGCCATCTTCTTCGGGCTGAACGCGGTAGGCTTCGTCATTGGATCACAGATCAATGCACGGATGGCGCAGCGCTTTCTGTTTACCAGAGTCATGGAATACGGAATGCTAGCTGTTCTGACTTTCACACTGCTTGGTGTGCTGGTTTGTTCGCTGGGGCTGGTTGGGCCGCAAAATCCCTGGATACTCTGTATCCTGATCTTCTGTACGACGTCGTCGCTCGGATTTGTCGGGCCAAACGCTGGTGTTCTGGCCCTGACGCATCACGGGCATCAGGCAGGAGCAGCATCTGCCCTGATTGGTACACTGAACTGGACCATCGCAGGAGGTGCAGGCGTTTTAATGGCGCTGCTACCGTCACACTGGATCGGGTCCACATCAGTGGGCATGATGATCGGAATCATGGGCTGCTGGATCAGCGACTTGTGGCGTCGTCGTCTGGATCCGAACTCCTATTTATCCGTTCGTCACTGAAGCCCTGCTCGCGAGGAGCCAAGGCGTGACCAAAGGCTGAATGTCAGCCTTTGGAAGAAACGCGGTCAGCTGCAACAGTAGCGATCATCAGAGCGCCGATAACAGGCACGAATGCGACCATTGAGAACTGGGCGAGAAGATTGGTTGGCAGGCCGATCAGGTGGATCAGGGTCATGGACGTCATGGAATTTTTCTCCGTTTTACTTGCCGTTGATGGCGTGGGACGGGAGAAACTCCAGAAACCACTTTCAAAGCAACAAATGAAGATGCGGGATCAGACCTGCGTTTAACGCATAAATCCCTGCCAGAACTTTGCTGCAATTCATGAAATGCACTCCCCTGACCTGAAGCAGCGATTATTTCACGTTTCAGTTCAGGGGTGTTCTATTGTCGCTTCCCTAACAATTTAGGGTATCAAAATTTGGGAACGAGCAAATTCGCGCAATAAAATTGCGCGAGGCCTCAATTTTTCTTGGGGGACGAAAGAGAAAGCCCGTCGCGTCGTAGCCCGTGCCAACTGAGAAGCGTGTCCGCCAGAAAGAAGAAAAGAGCGCCAACAGTGCAGGCTAGAGCTATGCCGAAAAAGGCTAGCAGCCATGTGGATGTGCTTGCATCGCGCAGCGAGCCGACGAAAAGAGCCATTGCCGCGCCGCAGGTCGAGGCCCCGCCGATGGCGTTGAGCATGATGGCTGCGTCCAGAACAAAGATTCGCCGATGGAGTCTGAGCTCGTGGGCTGCCAGCCGTTCCGGTGTATAAAAAGGGTCTGGCGTATCGGTGTCGGAAGGTGGGGCGGCCAGTTTTTTTCGCACGTCTTCTAGGTGGTCTGCCACACGGGCAAGACGTGTGTTGAAAACGTTGATCAGTGTTCCAATGCCAGAAAGCATGAAAACTGGCGTCAGTGCGACTTGAATCAGATGGGCGGCGCTGTCGACCGCATCGGGGTCATAAGAAACAGGAAAAGGCATACCGCTCTCTATACTGTATCTTCCAAGAGCGAAAAGATGGCGTGCTCTGGAAAACATACCCCCGGATGGAGTAGGGAAAGACGACCATTTTCAGAGATGCCTGTCTTATGCCGATTTATTCCCGTCTATTGCGCTCCGCCTGTGTGATGCTTGGCCTGGGGATTGGTATGGCTCCGCTGGCATTCGGGCAGGCCGTGATGCATTGCTCGGGAACGGCGGCACAAGTTGAATTCGCCTGCCACACCTGGACGGAGATCGACCGCTCCGTTCATGGCGGTACGGATACTATTATCATTCCCGTCGGCGGGACGGAGCAAAGCGGGCCTTACATGGCTGTTGGCAAGCACAATGTGCGGGCGCAGGTTCTGGCTGACGAAATCGCCAGACAGGCCGGGCAGACGTTTGTGGCCCCCGTCATTGCTTATGTGCCGGAAGGTTCAACCTCCCCGCGAACCTCTCATATGCGTTTTCCGGGAACAATTTCCGTGCCGCCTGCCGTGTTCGAAGGAATGCTGAAAGGTGCCGCTGAAAGCTTTCGTGTGCAGGGTTTCCGGAAAATCGTTTTTCTCGGAGATCATGGGGGCTATCAGGCGTCCATGGCGCATGTGGCCCAGGAGTTGAATACGCGATGGAAGGGTCAGGCAGCAGTTCTGGACCTGCGCGATTATTATGAAGTTATTCCCCATCAGTATGCTGATGCCCTGAAAGCGCAGGGCCATGCAGCAGAAGTGGGTATGCATGCGGAGCTGAGCGATACGTCCCTGATGCTGGCCGTGGATCCGTCCCTGGTCCGTCAGGAAGCGCTTCGCACCGCTCCAAAACCCAGTGTAACCGATGGCGTTTATGGCGGGGATCCGCGCCAGGCTACGCCCGGACTGGGACGTATCGGCACAGAGATGCAGATACGCACCGCTGTAACGGCACTTCAGTCCTTCAACAGGAGCCATCCATGAATTTCAAGACCCCCCTTCTGGCGGCGCTGACGCTGCTGGGAGCCTCTGCGGCGCACGCCCAGACCACGGCTCCTGCGGATGCAAGTGCACCGATTCCTGTGCCTCCGGCCCCGGCGGCTCCAGCAGCTCCGCCAGCTATGGTGCCTGTCTCAGCGCCAGCACCTGCTGTCGCATCTGTTCCTGTGGCCGCTCCGGTTGCTTCAGATGCGGTGCAGACCATTCCGGGCATGCCAGCCGTGATTGATCCGCACAATATTTATAGCGAGACCACGTCGTCCCATATTTCCCCGGCGATTGCTCATGATCCGGCGCGGGTTTATGTCCCGAATCTGCGTGGAAACAGCGTCTCCGTTATTGATCCGGTGTCTTTTCAGGTTGTGGATACCTACCCCGTTGGTCGCTCCCCGCAGCACGTCGTGCCGTCCTGGGATCTGCGGACGCTGTGGGTGACCAACAACAGTGAGGGACGTCCGGATGGCTCCCTGACGCCGATCGACCCTGCGACCGCAAAGCCCGGCGCAAATATCGCAGTAGATGATCCGTACAACATGTACTTCACCCCGGATGGCAAGTACGCGATCACGGTAGCTGAAGCCCACAAGCGTCTTGATTTCCGCGACCCGCACACGATGGAGCTAAAGGGATCAGTCGAGACGCCGGAGTGCAAAGGCGTCAATCATGCTGACTTCTCCATTGACGGAAAGTACGCGATCTTTACCTGCGAGTTTGGCGGTTATGTTGCCAAGGTCGATACCGTGAACCTGAAGATGATCGGTATGCTGAAGCTGTCCAAGGGCGGAATGCCGCAGGATATTCTGACGGCTCCAGACGGGCATAAGTTCTATGTTGCCGACATGATGGCTGACGGTGTGTTCGTCGTGGATGGTGACTCCTTTACGGAAACCGGCTTTATCCCGACGGGTATTGGCACGCATGGCCTGTATCCGAGCCGTGATGGCAAGGTCATGTATGTGGCGAACCGTGGTTCCCATCGCATTCACGGCAAGCGCGGTGGTCCGGGTGGAGTGTCAATCATCGATTTCGCGACGGACAAGGTCATTAAGACCTGGATGATTCCGGATGGTGGCAGCCCGGATATGGGGAATGTCAGTGCTGACGGCAAACTGCTCTGGCTGTCTGGTCGTTTTGACGACGTGGTTTATGCCATCGACACGGATACAGGTGCTGTCCGCAAGATCCCTGTTGGAGCAGAGCCACATGGCCTGACCGTCTGGCCGCAGCCAGGCCGTTACAGTGTGGGTCACACTGGCATTCTGCGCTGATGTGAGATGAGCGATAATAGAGACGTCAGTTGATCTCTCTATTGTTGAAAGCCCGGCAGAGATGCCGGGCTTTTTTATTGCGGAGATCAGGGCGTCTTTGTCTGCGCTGGCGTTTGGCCGTTGTCGTTTCTGGTTTCACTCCGCGGGATGCTGGGCGCTATAGGCGAAGTCTGTGAGTGTGAATCAATTAGGATCCCTTCGATAGGGCGTCCTGGAAAGATGCTCTGCGTGTCGATCTGATATGAGGCGCATGATGTGCGCACGAATACTTGCAAGCATTTTGCTCCCGGATCCGGTAATGTCCGGAAAGACATGAGAGAAAAGGTGACTCGAAGATGTTGATTGCTTCGATGTTGTGCTTCACTTTGACAGTTATTGCAGGCGTATGGCTCGGCCTCTGCGTTCTCCGAAGCAAGCGTCCGTTGAAGGCTCTGTTGCCAGTCCATGTCGGGTTTGCCCTACTTGGCGCGGTTTTCATGATTGTCGCACTGGCGAATGGTGACAGCCGACTTATGCTGAATGTCGCTTTAGCCGTGGCCGTTGCTGCCTTTGGTCTTCTCATGGGATGGGCAAGGCGGCGGGGCTATGTGATTGCCCCGCTCTACATGTGCCATATTCTGCTGGCAGTGATGTTTTACCTGTCTCTGGTCAGCTTTACGCTCTTCCCAAACTTTTAAAACGCCTTCTGTAGGAATCAGGCTTTCTCAGGTGAGGGCTGAACGGTCCGCGGTCCTGTGTCGTTGGCGACCTTGAACTGCATGGTGTTGCCTGGCGGTGTGGTGGTGTAAGCCGTCGGCGTATAGAATTTGACGCCTTCTTCCGCGAAGCGGTTGGTCACGATACGGTTGAATTCGCGTTTGACCTTCCATTTCATCATCGGCGTGGTTCGGATGCTACCAATCAGGGTAGCGCCTCCGCTGTCGCTCTGATCCACGCCCAGATCTGTGTAGTCGGACAGGATCATCGGCCCGAAAACCGGATCAGCACGCATTTCTTTGACGGCTTTTTCCATGATCGCAGAGACGCGTGGCAGGTCTTCCGACAGATCAAGCTGCTGCTTGATGACGATCTGGTTGTAGCCGCGCGCCGTGTTGGCAATGGAGGACACGGACGAGAACGGAATGATGTGCAGATCGCCTGTAATGTCTCGCACCTTTACAGTCCGGATTGACAGGTTTTCCACGGTTCCCGAGACGCCGCCTGTCGTAACCCAGTCACCGACCTGGATTGCGTCTTCAACGAGCATGAAGAAGCCCGTGATGAAGTCCTTCACCAGACTTTGGGAACCGAAAGCGATGGCTGCGCCAAGGATACCTGCACCGGTCAGAAGTGGCGTTACGTTAATGCCGATCTGCGAGAGTGTCGTCACGGCAACGATGATGATGATGATGGCCAGAAGAACGGTGCGGATGATTGGCATCACCGTACGCAGGCGGGTTGCTCGGGAACGCTGGCCTGAGGTCTCGAAAGACGAGAGCTGCCGGTTCAGCATGATGTTGACCATTTCCCAGATTGCAGCAGCCACAGTCGCTGCAATCAGCATCGTCAGTGCGGTATCCATCAGACGACGGCCCAGGGCGTTCTTGATGAAGAAGCCGAAGGTTGGCAGGCCCCATGCTTCTGTGATGGCAACCAGTGTGAGAAACAGAATGGCCCCCGTTAGCACCATGCGTGCAACAGGGTAGTATCGGTCAGCGCGTTTCTGAAGTTCCGGAAACCGCTCCACAAGCTGTGGATTGACGCGGAAAAACCGGTCTTGAAGCCCATAGGCCAGAACCGCACCCAGACGGGACGCTACCAGCACACCGATCGTGACGCCTGTCGTTTTGAGAATCCAGGCGTAGCCGCCCTGCAGATGGGCTGCCCAGACAATCCAGAGGGAAATATCCAGGAACATGGCAGGCACCCACCACAGGCGCGTGATGGCGGCAATAACCGTCCACATTCCTGTTTTCTTGCCAACGGTGCTGGGCTGGAGCGCATTGCTGACAATGTGACGGATGCGCCAGATGAAGGCGGCGATCAGCACGTGTTCAACAAGAACGACGGCTCTGATCATGGCATCCGTCCCACGGGGGGCCAGATTGAACTGTGCGCCAAGTTCTGAGAGGCAGATGACAATGGCGGGAGCCGCGACCAGTACGTTCCACCACCGTGTCACCATGAAGGCTGTCGGCGTGCTGGCTGGCAGGAGACGGATGGTCGGTGATCGTGGAGTGAGGCCCGTCTCGACCAGAAGGTAGAGTGTGCGTGCCCCGGCATATGAGTATGCGAGCGTCAGGATAACGTTCACCGTTCGCTCAGTCAGGGGCAGAACCAGCACCGCCAGACCTGCCAGAAGCAGGAATGCCATAACAGGCAGGGCTTTGAGCAAAAAGTGCCCCAGAGCGTAAGGAATACGGGACAGGAAACGGAGCGTCTCGACCTGACGTCTCTGGTCTTCTGCGCGGGTCTGGCTGGAGTTGCTGGTGGCGTCGGTGTCTGCTGGAAGAGGTGCCGGATCTGTCTCAGGGAGCGCCTGAATGTTCCGGACTTCCCGCGCCTGTGCCTTGAGCGTTAGGTTCTGGAGCGGTTTGCGCAGCATTAGCGCGATGGTCCGTTCAAGCCCCAGACCACATGCAATAACCAGCGCGGCAATTCCAAATGCATGCAGGATTGGCGCGCGTGTTTCTGCCGACAGCATCTGTGACCTGAACCAGTGACCGACCAGCCCCAGATCACTGAAGAGGTTCAGGAAGTTGTGCACATATCCCAAAGACTGCGTACGAACGCTTTTCAGACCGTTATCAATTTCTGGCGACACGTCCGGCATGGTCGCGGCCTTGGAGGCAGGGCTTGCCGCAGGCGTGTCTGTCTGTTTGACACCACGCGCCATGAGCGAGAGCGTGTGTGTGAAGCTGTCACGCTGTTTGGGGTCATTCAGAACATTCAGAAGCTGCTGGGCTTCCTGAGCCGACAGGGGAGCCGACGTGGGGCTGACTGTCGCCGCTGCGGTCTTTGCAGGTGTTGTTTCAGCCCAGCTGAAGGGTGTTGCCAGCAGGGCCGCCAGGAAAACTAGAAAGGCCATGAAGGAATGGCGTTTCTTTTGACGGGGTGTTCGTGACTGGACTGGCCGTGAAGGGGAACACATCGGTCTGAAATGTCCTTGATATGCCTTGAAGCTGGAGCATGTCCGCGCAAGGTGAGGTCTGTTCTGGCCGGGAGGGCCCTTTTCAAGCAGGAGTGCCACAGGATGAGGCCCTCTGTCCAAAAAGTGATGCGTTATTCTGCGGCTTCCAGTGAAGGGACTGAGGCCGCTGCCCCGCTTTCATTTGCCTCCAGCGCTGCCAGTGCATCTGCATGGTCGATCCCCCACAAGTAGAGCTGTTCAATGGGCTCGACGAAGACCTTCCCGAGAGATGTCAGGCTGTATTCCACATTGGGTGGCATGATCTGGTGGATTTCACGACAGACGAGTCCCTTTTCTTCGAGCTCTCTTAGTGTCTGGGTCATCATTTTTTTTGAAAGACCAGGAATGCTCCGCTGAAGGCGGCCGGGGCGTGAACTTCCTCCCAGAAGATGGAGCGTATGGAGGATCATGGTCGTCCATTTTCCGCTGAAAAGTCTCAGAACCCGGCGTGGCGCGCAGTCTTCGTCAAAGGGAGCCCGGCGATAGTGGGCTGGGAGGGAAGTTGTCATTTTTTGGGAACCTTTTGGTATCCAGGGCACAATATGGTGCCGTCTGGAACTGTTCACGCCAAGGGCTCAAATGGATGGCGAACTACTTTTCGGGAAAGGAGACCCTGATGTCCCGTATTGCTCTTGTTGTCGGATCAACTGGAATTGTTGGCCAGACGCTCGCGACGCGTCTCGTTGCCGAGGGCTGGACTGCCTACGGGCTGGCACGCCGGCCTCGACAGGACATGGCCGGCGTTCTGCCGATTGCGGCAGACCTGTTGGATCTGAACAATCTTAAATTGGCCCTGAAGGATCTGACGCCCACACACGTCTTTTTCTGTTCCTGGCTTCGTCAGCCTACGGAAGAAGAAAATTGTCGCGTTAATTCCGCGATGGTCCGCAATGTGTTTGAGGCACTTCCCGCGCCAGAGAGGCTGGAGCACGCTGCGCTTACAACGGGTATGAAGCATTATCTTGGGCCATTTGAATCTTATGCTTCAGGTGAGCCACCCCAGACGCCATTCCGCGAGGACATGCCGCGTCTGCCCTTGGCCAATTTCTATTACGATCAGGAAGATGTGCTGTTTGCCGCTGCGGAAAAATACGGCTTTTCCTGGAGCGTACATCGTCCCCACACCATCATCGGATATGCAGTTGGGAACGCGATGAATATGGGGAGCACTTTGGCTGTTTACGCGACGATCTGCCGTGAAACAGGACGTCCCTTCGTTTTCCCTGGCTCGCCTGTACAGTGGGATAGCCTTACCGACCTGACTGACGCCCGTCAGTTGGCCAGGCAGCTTCTCTGGGCGTCAACATCTGAAAGCGGACGGAATGAAGCCTTCAACGTGGTGAACGGAGACGTGTTTCGCTGGAAGTGGCTGTGGCCTCGCCTTGCTGCATGGTTCGGTTTGGAAGCAGCACCTTATCCCGGCCACGCGACAGATCTTGAGGAAACCCTGTCGCAAGATGGAGACTTGTGGGCGCAGATTACTGAGAAATATGGCCTGACCGAAAGTCGGATCGATCACCTGGCGTCTGCCTGGCACACGGACGCGGATCTGGGGCGTCCTGTCGAATGTGTGACGGACATGTCCAAGAGCCGTCTGGCAGGGTTTGACGGGTGGCAATATACTCCAGACTCGTTCTTTGATTTGTTTGAGCGCCTGAGAGCGGAGAAACTGATTCCCTGAGACAAAAACCATAAAACAGGATTTATTTAGTCCTGTTTGTGGAAAAGCACTGTTTTCTCAGACATAGAGTGTTATGCAGGCTGTCCTGTTTTGTCCTGAGGGAATGAGACTACCTTGCGTCGTGTGTTAAGTCTGTTGGCCCTGCTTGCAGCGGGGATATGTGGTCTTGGTGTCAATGGGGCCTCTATTGCAGCGGAAAGCCCTGCTGTCGTCTCAGCCAATGATACGGCAACTCTGGTTACTGACCGTGATTCCATCGGTCCGGACCAGTCATTGCGTGTTGGGTTGAGGCTGCAACTCAAACCGGGCTGGCACACATATTGGATTAACCCCGGAGATGCCGGGGACACTCCGACCCTCGATGTAACGGCGCAGGGCGGAGCAACTGGCAAGACTTCGGACATCCACTGGCCGATGCCAGTTCGCCTGAGTGAAGGCGGTCTCATGTCCTATGCCTATGTCGGAGATGTGCTGCTTCCAGCCAGTCTGACCTTGAAAGGGACTGGCGGGACTACACTTCATGCACATGCGGAATGGCTTGTTTGTGCCGAAGTCTGCATTCCTGAAAGCGGTGATTTTTCGCTGACACTGCCTGCGTCTTCCGGTCCCGCTCCTGAAGGCGCTCAGGCTGGTCTGTTTCAGGCCGCAGATGCGAAAATGCCGATTCCTTCTCCCTTCAAGGCGCATGTTTCTGCTGATGGTGTCCTGACGCTTGAAGGCAGAGGACTGTCTGCTACAGCAGTTTCGGAAGCCTGGTTTTTGCCGGAAGACGGTGGCCTGATTGATCAGGTTGCTCCGCAGCCGCTGAGCGTTGGCAAAGACGAGCTTTCTCTTCACCTGAAGTTTCTGAAAACTGCTCATCGGGATGCGCCGCTTAAGGGGCTGGTCGTGTTGAAGGATGAGGCTGGTCAGGAAAGCCCTATCCAGATTTCTGCTGAACAGACGGTGGGTCCAACCAAGGTAGAAGAAGCCGCAGCGGCGCCCGCACCTGGTTCCGCAGACGCCGTACCCACCGGTGCCGGTTGGCTCCGTGTGATGCTGTTTGCTTTTGTCGGCGGTCTGATCCTCAATCTCATGCCCTGTGTTTTCCCGGTTCTGGCCATGAAAGCCTTGTCACTGGCCAAGATGGGCGGCGTGGGGAGGCGTGTGCAGTTGCAAAGTGCACTGTTTTACACGCTGGGCGTTACAGGAGCATTCGCAGTTCTTGGTCTTCTGATGATCGGACTGCGCCTTGCCGGATCTTCAGCTGGATGGGGCTTCCAGTTCCAATCAGCGGGATTTGTGGTTGGTGTATGCTGGCTGCTGTTTGGCATGGCTCTGAACTTACTTGGCGTCTTTGAAATCAGCGCGGGGCGGTTAGGTCAGTTGCATCCACACGGTGCAGGTCATGCTGGCGACATGATGACGGGGCTATTGGCTGTCATCGTCGCGACGCCTTGCACGGCTCCGTTCATGGGGGTGGCCATTGCAGGAGCTCTGGGTGGCCCCGCTGTGATGGGTCTGCTGGTCTTTCTTTCCATGGGGCTTGGGCTGGCAGCTCCCTATGTGCTGGTGGCCAGTGTTCCGGGTCTTGCATCGCGGATGCCCAAGCCGGGAGCATGGATGGGTGTGTTGAAGCAGGCCTTGGCCTTCCCTCTTCTGGCAACCTGTGTGTGGCTGCTGTGGGTGGCGACAATTGAGCGCGGTGTGAATTTCGTAGTTGTGGCAGGCGGCGGTCTTGTGTTGCTGGGCTTTGCGGCCTGGATCTACGGCATAGGACAGCATCGTGCGATGCGGGAAGGTGGACGAGGCACAGTTCTCTTCTGCCGTGTTGTAGCCGTTCTGTGCATGGTCGTATGTGGGGCAGGCTTGTCCCGTAGTCTTGCCGAACCGGTATCTGCAACAGCGACGTCTCCTGTCACGTCAGCTGACAATCAAATTCAGTCGTTTTCAAGTGAGAAGCTGGCAGACCTTCGTGCAAAGGGAGAGCCGGTTTTTGTCGATATGACGGCGTCCTGGTGTATCACCTGCATGGTGAATGAACGGGTGGCTCTCGATGTGGACTCTGTCCGTAAGGCGTTCAGTGCGCGGCATGTCGCTTATCTCAAGGGCGACTGGACCAACAGGGACGCTGGAATTTCCGCTTACCTGAAAGCTCACGGGCGCGATGGCGTCCCTCTCTATGTTTATTATCCGGCGCATGGATCGGAAGTTGTGTTACCGCAGATACTGACGCCAGGTCTGGTTCTGGGAATTATTGGCCACTAAATTCTCAGCTCATTTTGATACAAAAAGCCCTGCTTCACATGTGAAGCAGGGCTTTTTTGTCTGACGGTCTTAACGATTTGTATGCTGCGGATCATCCTGTGGGTTCACATAGGTCATGGTAAATGGACCTGTTCCCGAAACCTGCACAATGGCGCCTTGTGTCCCAGCTTTGAGTGCGTGCGGAACATTGGGAGGGAGATGAACAAACCCTCCGGCTGTCAGGATTTTTTCATCGTTCGCTGTGATGCTCTCGCCAATGTAATGATGCACACTTCCTGCCAAGACCGTGAGCATTTCATCCATGTTGTGCGTATGGGGTGGAATGGTTGACCCTGCGGGCATCATAACACGCATGGTAAAGGGGCCGGGCTTGTCTGAGGCTCCATACAGGAAGGACATACGTGTTCCACTTGGGAACATGGGAGGCGCAGCTTTCCAGACAACATTCTCTCCGCCCTGAACGATTCGAATGTCGGCAGTCGTCTGTGCGAGGGCGCCGCTTCCTGACAGACAGTAGATGAGGGCGCTGGCAGAAAATATCCTGAGAAAAGACATAGGATTGTCCTTAGATGTTCTGGCTTATGCCTGCCCTTCCTAACGCGGTGTAGAGTTTGTCGTTCAGCATGCTGCTTCTGAAGTTATATCTCTGTCGGGTGTAGGAAGGTTTTTTCCACTTCTGCAATCACCAGTCTCGCGGCTCCGGAAAGTTGTCGCGCTTGGTCTACGCACAGAGCCAGGGTCAGTGGGGATACGTCCCGGTTCGAAATGGGGACAAAAGCCAGTTCGCCACTAAGAATTTCCTTCATGGCATCCAGACGACTAAGGATTCCCAGCCCGACGCCCTCCAGAACCAGTGACTTGATCATCTGGATATTATCTGAGGATGCTGCAGGCTGAACGCTGACATTGCTGTCAATTTCCAGAATTTCAATCTGCCGCTGCAGCGCAAGAGGCTGCTGGGGCATAACCATCGGATATTCAGCACAGATGCTGAAGCGGGCGTCCTTGTGGTGGGCAATCGGATGGTCGGGAAGACAGACGAAGCCTAAAGGATAATCGATATGGGTTCGGACCAGCAGGCCACGGGCCTGTGTCGGATTCAGGAGAAGCGCAAAATCAACGTCTCCGCTGATGAGGGCCTGCTGAATGACAGCGTTATCCAGAACGTGAGTGCAGATTGTGATGCCTGGATGGCTTTTTCGGAGATCTTTGAGAATGCGTGGCAGAAATCCGGTCGTCAGAGCATCTGGCAGAGCGATGTCCACCTGTCCCCGTCTCAATCCGCGCATATCTTCCAGTTGCGTGCGGACTTCCTGCATCTCCCGCGTCCACTGCTTGCCTTTGGTATAAAGGAGTTCGCCGGCAGCGGTCAGTCGCAAGCCGCTGGGCAGCCGTTCGAAGAGGGGGGTGCCGAGAGCTTCCTCACCGTGCAGGATCTGACGATCGATGGCAGATGCCGCAATCCGCAGATGTTCAGAGGCCTTCCGGATCGAGCCGTATTGGGCAACGGACAGGAAGTAGCGAAGGAAGCGGGAAAAAACCGGCATGGGATACGCTCTTTTTTCGAGAACGGCAGGGACGTTTTTCTGAGATATACGAGATTACCCCTCTATGAAACACTTCAGAGCGGCAGGTGAACCCTGTCATTTTGACATAGGAAGAAACTCTGGTCATTTCTTATGAAAGACCACGATCCTGTGCCTGTTCTTTAGGATAAGATGCTCATGACACGTTCCTCCTCCCCGACTGACGGCCTGGCCACCCTTTCGGCGCAGGTTCATGAGGATCTGGCGAAGATCAGGTATGCGACGGGGAACTGGAATATTCCGGTTCAGAAAGATGGGGAAGATGTTCTGGATGTTGCCATCATCGGCGGCGGCCAGGGGGGGCTGACGGCCTGTTTCGGATTGCGTCGTCAGGGTGTGACGAATGCACAGGTTTTTGAGCGCGCTGCGAAGGGCGGGGAAGGCCCTTGGGTGACATTTGCTCGAATGATCACGCTGCGGACGCCAAAGCATGTGACGGGGCCGGATCTGGGTGTGCCCAATCTGACGCCACAGTCCTGGTATGAAGCCCGGTATGGCAAGGAAGCCTGGCAGTCGCTTGACAAGATCTCGCGGCATGACTGGCAGTCTTATCTGGACTGGGTGCGTGATACCCTGGAGCTGCCGGTCGTCAACGATCAGGAACTGGTTCATGTGGAGTGGACGGACGGCCTGCTGCGCCTGACCTTCCGGAACGCTGCAGGTGTTGAGACGAAGCGTTGGGCGCGTCGGATGGTTCTGGCTACGGGGATTGACGGTGGCGGAGCATGGTTTGTCCCGCCGTTCATTTCAGACAACCTTCCGAAGTCGGTTTATGCTCATACGCATGAGAATATTGATTTCGCCGCTCTGAAGGGTAAGCGGGTCGGCGTTCTGGGTGCGGGTGCGTCCGCTTTTGATAATGCTGCGACGGCGCTGGAATCCGGTGTGGGGCGTGTGGATCTGTGTCTGCGCCGTACGAAAATTCCGGCCATCAATCCGTATCGCTGGATGGAAAACGCGGGCTTTCTCGCGCATTTCTCGGAGCTTCCGGATCTGACCCGCTGGCGCTTCATGCGCTGCATCTACAATCTGAATCAGCCGCCGCCGCAGGATACGTTCTGGCGTTGCCGCAAGCATGAGAACTTCGCGTTCCATCCCGGTACGCCATGGAATTCTGCGCGGATGGATGGCGATGAAGTTGTGGTCGAAACGCCCAATGGCGAGATGCGCTTTGACTTCCTGATTATTGGTACGGGTTTCTCGATTGATCTGAAGCATCGTCCGGAAACGCAGGACTTTGCGGACTCCGTCATGCTGTGGAGCGACCATTTCACGGCGCCGGAGGGAGAGGAAAGCACACTTCTGTCCAGCCATCCGTATCTGGGGCAGCGCTTTCAGTTCCTGCCGAAAGATCCGGCCGATCCGAAGGCGCCGATGCTGGCGGCAATCTACAACTTTACGTTTGCGTCCATGCCCAGCATGGGTCTTTCCGGGGCGTCCATCAGCGGCATGCGCTTTGGCGTTGAGAAATTGACGCGCGGTATTGCGCGTGACCTGTTTGTTGAAGATGGCGAGAAGCATCTGGAAAGTCTGCTGTCCTACGACACGGAAGAACTGATCAGCCTTGATCCGCCAACGGTTTGAGGGGGGAGCAGCACAGATGAGCACCAACACCTATCCCCGTGATATGATCGGCTATGGCCGCACGCCGCCTGATCCGAAATGGCCAAATGGCGCGCGGATCGCAGTTCAGTTCGTCATCAACTATGAAGAAGGCGCGGAAAACTCGGTCCTGCATGGAGATGCGGGGTCGGAGGCTTTCCTGTCTGAAATGGTCGGGACGAAATCCATCGTGGGCGCGCGTTGTGCGCAGATGGAAAGCCTTTACGAATACGGGAGCCGTGCTGGGTTCTGGCGTTTGCATCGTCTGTTTGAAAAGGCTGGTATGACCACAACCGTGTTCGGTGTGGCCAAGGCTTTGGCGCGCAATCCGGATGCCGTAGCCGCAATGCAGGAAAGCGGCTGGGAAATCGCTACGCACGGTCTGCGCTGGATTGATTATCAGGACTTCCCAGAAGACGTAGAGCGCGAGCATATCCGTGAGGCGATTGCGCTTCATACGGAAGTAGTCGGGGAGCGCCCATTGGGGTGGTATCAGGGCCGCACCAGCCCGAACACGGCCCGTCTGGTCGTGGAAGAAGGCGGCTTTGTTTACGATGCCGATTCCTATGCGGATGATCTTCCCTATTACGATCGTACCCATGGCAAACCGCAGTTGATCTTGCCTTACACGCTTGATGCCAATGACATGAAGTTCGCGGCGCTCAACGGCTTTACCGAGAGCGAGCAGTTCTTCCGATATCTGCGGGATACGTTCGACATGCTGTATGCGGAAGGGGGGCGGATGATGTCTATCGGGCTTCATTGCCGTCTGGCCGGCAAGCCTGCGCGTGCGCTGGCCCTTCAGCGTTTTCTGGAGCATGTGGCGTCTCATGAGGATGTCTGGGTGGCATCCCGGCTTGATATTGCGCGGCACTGGATGAGTGTGCATCCGGCATGAAGATTTCCGATGTGAATGCCATGACGCCGGATGTTTTCATCCAGACGTTTGGCGGACTTTACGAACATTCGCCCTGGGTGGCTGAGGGGGCTTTGGCAGCGCGGTCATTTGCGGATGTGGACACCATGCTTGCGGCGTTTTCTGACGTTGTGCGGAATGCGGGCGAGGAGGCTCAGTTGGCATTGGTTCGGGCGCATCCTGAGCTTGGGCATCGCGCGGGAATTGATCCGGATCTGACAGCGGAGTCCGCATCCGAGCAGGCCTCTGCCGGGTTGGACCGTCTGACGCCTGCGGAATATGAACGGTTCAAGACGCTGAATGCGGCCTATGGGAAGGCTTTTTCCATGCCGTTTGTAATTTGCGTGCGCAAAGTTGCAGCGCCGGGTCAGGTGGCCAAGACGGTCATCATGGATGAAATGGAACGTCGTCTGGGCGGGACGCCCGAGGCGGAACTGAAGGAAGCCCTCTCGCAGATCGATGCGATTGCAGGGTTGAGACTGAAAGATCTGGTGGCATCATGAGCTCATTATCCACGCATATTCTGGATACGGTCTCGGGCCGTCCGGCAGCTGGGGTGTCTTTCCGGCTTTTTCAGGAAGACGCCGTTCTTTTCGAAGGCGTGACGGACCATGATGGGCGTTGCCCCGCCTTGCGGGAGATCCCGCTGGAACGTGGCACCTATCGTCTGGAATTCGAAATTGGTGCGTATTTTCGGGCGGCGGGGCATGTGCTGTCTGATCCGCCGTTTCTGGATATCGTGCCAATTGTGTTCGGTCTGGGTGAGGGCACGCATGCGCATGTTCCGCTGCTCGCTGCGCCTTATGGATATTCCACATATCGTGGAAGCTGAAACCTGATGGCGTCTGATACTTCTGCGGTTCATCCGGTTGATGAGAAGCTCCCGCTCTGGCGGTTGGGGGCTTATGGCTTCCAGCATATTCTTGCGTTCTACTCAGCCGCGGTGATTGTTCCGATCCTTGTGGCAGGGGCTTTGCACCTGCCACAGGAAACGCTGATTCATTTGATTGATGCGGATCTGTTCACCTGCGGGATTGCGTCCTTGTTGCAGTCAGTCGGGTTTGGACCGGTGGGTGTTCGTCTGCCGCTTCTGCAAGGTGTGACGTTTACGGCTGTTGGCCCGATGATCGCCATTGGGTCTGCGGTAGGCGGTGGAACGCCGGGGCTTTTGTCGATCTATGGATCGGTGATTGTGGCGGGGATCGTCAGTTTGCTCATCGCACCATATTTTGCGAAGCTGGTTCGGTTTTTTCCGCCTGTGGTGACGGGGTCGATCATTCTGGTGATTGGGCTAGCGCTTTTGCCGGTGGCTGCCAATGACATCGTGTCTGGCCATGGACCGGGCATGGTGCAGGATCAGGTTCCGCTGCGGAGTCTGTGTTACGGGCTGGGAACACTGGCGAGTATTCTGCTCGTACAGCGCCTGTTTCGTGGCTTCATTTCAACGATTGCTGTGTTGATCGGACTTTGCATTGGTACATTGGCGGCGTGGCTGATGGGCGATGCCCACTTTGGAGGCGTGGCGTCTGCGCCGCTCGTGTCCATCACGCAGCCGTTTTTCTTTGGGACGCCAGCTTTCCATGTAGTGCCGATCCTCTCCATGGTGATCGTCATGGTCATCACCATGGTTGAGACGATCGGCAACGTTTATGCGACTGGCGAGATCGTCGGGAAAACCATTACCCGAGAGGATATCGCGCGGACGCTGCGAGCTGATGGTATTGCAACGCTGTTGGGTGGGGTCTTCAATTCCTTTCCCTACACCTGCTTTGCGGAGAATGTCGGCCTGGTTCGTATGACGGGCGTGAAGAGCCGCTGGGTTGTGGCGTCTGCGGCTGTCATCATGATGATGCTGGGGTGTCTACCAAAACTCGGAGCAATTGTAGCGGCGGTTCCGTTACCCGTTCTTGGCGGGGCCGCTCTTGCGATGTTCGCGACAGTGGCTGTGGTTGGTGTTCAAACCCTGACGCGGGTGGATTTCAACCGTCAGAGCAATGTCATCATCGTGGGAACCAGCATCGGACTGGGAATGCTCGCGACGGCACAGCCTCATATCTCCGATACATTTCCGATGTGGGCACAGATTGTCTTCGGAAGCGGTATTACTCTTGGGGCATTGTCCGCCATTTTTCTGCACCTGTTGTTCAACGTCCGTCGGACACTGGCTGTTGATCCGGAAGCAGAAATTGTAGTGGCTGATCTCCCAGATGAGAGAATTCTGATGGGGCTGCCTGTTGAGTCTGAAGGGCCGGTGACCGATGGGCGGCAGCGCAGATTCGGCTGAAGCCCTTCGGGTCAGATATTAATCCCGGCTGTGAACCTTCTGACCAGCCACATATGTAGCCTCGATGCTACGGTCATCGCCTAGCATTGTGAGGGCAAACAGGAGATCGGACAGGGTCTCAGCCGTCTGGGTCCGGATTTTCCCGAGAGGTGTTGCAGTAGGATCGAAGATACAGAGATCTGCATGCAGGCCGGGTTTGATGGCGCCAATATGATCCTCAAGCCCTAAAGACTGAGCACCTCCGGCGGTTGCCAGCCAGAGACCCTGAGCAGGATGAAGTTTCGTGCCTAACCCCTGAGCGACCTTGTAGCCGTCTGAGAGGACCTGAAGCAGAGACAGGGAGGGGCCAGCTCCCACATCGCTGCCAACGCCGACTTTGACACGTCGCTCGGGTTTCAAGGCATTGAATAGGGGGAATGACCCGCTGCCCAGAAACTGGTTGGAGCCGGGGCAGTGTGCGATGGAGCAGCCTGTATCATGGCAGCGCTGGAAGTCTTCTTCCTGTGCATACACAGCGTGAGCCAGAATGGCGCGAGGGCGCAGAAGCCCCGACTTGTTATACACGTCCAGGTAGGATGAACGGTCGGGAAAGAGTTCCTTGACCCATTCGATCTCAGACCGGTTCTCGAGCAAGTGCGTCTGCATGAAGAGGTCAGAGCGGGTAGCAAGGAGAGATCCAGCCAAATCCAGTTGTTCGGGTGTGCTGGTAGGGGCAAAGCGTGGTGTGACGGCGTACAGCTGTCGTCCGCGACCATGCCAGCGTTCGATAAGAGCGGCAGACTGATCGTAGCCTGTCTGGGCGGTGTCTCGCAGGTTGTCAGGCGCATTGCGGTCCATCAGGACCTTCCCTGCGATCATGCAGGTATTGAGGCGTTCTGATTCCTCAAAAAATGCGTCTACGGATTCCGGATGAACCGTGCAGTACACGGCGGCCGTTGTTGTACCGACGCGGAGAAGTTCTTTCAGGAAACTGCGGGCGATCTGGCGTGCATAGGTGACATCTGCGTAACGGGCTTCAGCAGGGAAGACATAGGTCTCCAGCCATTCCAGAAGCTGTTCCCCATATGAGGCGATCACAGGGAGCTGGGGATAATGGACGTGGGTATCGATCATTCCGGCTGAAATCAGCCGGTTTGGATAATGATCTACAGTGGTGCCATCCGGGATCTGGTGTTTCAGATCTTCCCATGCGCCAGCAGCGGTGATGATGCCGTTTTTGCAAAGAATCAGGCCGTCTGGCTGGTGCGTGAGTGCATCCATAGGGTCGACCGTAAAAGGGTCAGCATGGAAGGTCAGGAAGGGGCCACGGATTGCAGTATGCTCTGTCATGATCCTCTGGGTATCGCATAGCATTTCCGCTCTGGGAACGATCTGTCTTGAACGGGTGAACGTTTCTTTTAATGTCCAAAGATCTTGAGTCCATTTTAACCTTGGCACTGTTTTGTGGCAGACTGTGGAAAGTCTCTTTTCAAGAGATGAATTCAGGTTTGAACATGGTTTTGGACTTTTAATATTGAGCCTGCTTTTGTGGGTGCGGTGGAGGCGGGTTTCTGTCTCTGTACGGCCTGCGGGAACGGTTTGGAGACGCTTTTACTGATGTCTGATGTGACCTCTGTTTCTTCCCAGCCTGCAGAAACTGTAACACCTGCCTCCGGTCTTCCACAGGAAGGCGCTCCTCCTGCTGACGGTAATCCCGTGCAGAAGGAGGACGAGAAGAGCCCCTATCTGGCCATTCCATCTGTTCCCGTTGTGGAAGGAGGGCAGGGCGTCCGCTTTGACTTCAATGATGGTGCCCGTGTCATGGTGCCGGATATTGCCCCGGAACTGGGGCAATGGCATGTGAGACTATCGGACTATTCGACCGGGAATATTCTCTTCGATGCCCGTTTAAAAGGCGGCATGGTCTCATCCACCAAAAAGTACTTTGTTCCATTCCTGATCGATGTCTGGCTGGAAAAGCCTGACGGTACGCGGGAGGACATTCTGCACCACGAGCTATCCCTCACGGGAAGGCCTGTTTTGGTGCAGTTGCCTGTTGGAACCCTTGGAGACACGATTGCCTGGCTTCCGGCAGCTATTCGTCTTGCGCAGCAGACGGGTGCGAAGGTGTCCTGCTCAGTTGCAGATGTCATTCTGCCTCTGGTGAAAGAGGCTAATCCAGACATCACATTGGTCGGGCACGATGAAGCTCAGGCAAACAAGACGTTTACGTCCGCTTTCTACGCTTCATACAATATAGGTCTGTTTTTCACGGATACGGAGCTGACACATCAGCCAACGGACTTTCGGCATGTAGGTTTGCACCGGACTGCAGCTTATATTCTGGGTGTTGATCCCTGGAACGATAACCCTCCTGGCATCACAATCCAGGATGGGGATACCCCGCCTATTGAGGGGCCGTATGTGGTGATTGCGACGCAGGCCAGTACTCAGTGCAAGTACTGGAATAATCCGGCTGGCTGGCAGGAGGTAATTGGTTTCCTGAAATCTGCCGGATACCGTGTGATCTGCATTGATCAGAAAACGTTCCATGGAACAGGGTATGTGTACAATCATATTCCCCATGGCGCGGAAGACGAGACTGGCAGCCGCCCGTTGTCGGAACGTGCGCGTTGGCTGAAGCACGCCAGTTTTTTCATTGGTCTCTCCAGTGGGCTGGCTTGGCTGGCGCATGCCTCGGGCACACCTGTCGTCATGATTTCGGGCTTTACGCATCCGAATAATGAGTTCTTTACGCCCTATCGCATCATCAATTGGCACACCTGCAATTCGTGCTGGAACGACCCGAGACATCAGTTCGATCACAAGGATTTCTTCTGGTGCCCCCGCCACAAGGGAACGGAGCGGCAGTTTGAATGCACGCGTCTGATTACTGGATCGCAGGTCATCCAGACGGTGCGTCGCGTGATCAAGGATCGCGGACTACCTCTCGCAGAAGCAGCAACCGCCTCAGTCGCCTGAGGCCCAGGTTCAGGAGTTTTCTGGAATTGAAGGCGCGAGCCTGATATTGGCGGGAGCACATTATCACCTGATCGTGGGTCTGCCTGCGGTCGCAGAGCTGGATGGTTGCCCCTGTGTCTGATGCTCTTCCGCCGATCCGTATCGTCGCGCTTTACAACTTCACGCCGTTTGAAGACATCGTTGCGTTGCGCGGGCCTTTGCAGGAGGTCTGCGATCGCGAGGGGATCAAGGGCATTCTGCTTCTGGCACCAGAAGGTATTAACGGAACGATTGCCGGGTCAGATGACGGAATGGAGCAGGTTCTGGAGCATATTCGGGCGATGCCAGGATGTGAGGAGCTTGAAATCAAGGAGTCCCGTGCGCCGGAAATGCCCTTCCGCCGCATGAAGGTGCGTCTCAAGAAAGAGATCGTTACCATGGGGCAGCCGAATATCGATCCTCGCAAGGATGTTGGTCAGTATCTGGCACCGGATGAATGGAATGCTCTGATCTCTGATCCGGATACGATCGTGATTGATACCCGGAATGACTACGAAGTCGCGATCGGGACATTCAAGAGGGCTGAAGACCCCAAAACACGGTCATTCCGGGAGTTTCCGGAGTGGTTTCGAAACCGGCGCAAGGAGCTTGAGGCCAAAGGTCGAGTTCCAAAGATTGCCATGTTCTGCACAGGCGGAATTCGCTGTGAGAAATCCACGTCTTTTGTGAAGGCAGAGGGACTGGAGGAAGTTTACCATCTCAAAGGCGGTATTCTGAAATATCTGGAGACTGTTCCAGAGGAAGAAAGCCTCTGGGAAGGGGAATGTTTCGTCTTTGACCAGCGGGTTTCCGTGAAGCATGGTCTGGAAATCGGCAGCTACGATGTCTGTCACGCCTGTCGTCGCCCTGTCAGCGAGAAAGACAAGGCTTCTCCGATGTTCGTACAAGGCGTCTCCTGCCCCCATTGTCATAACGAACGGACAGAAGAGCAGCGCCAGCGATATGCTGCCCGTGAGCTACAGGAGAAGCTGGCGCGCCAGCGCGGGAAAGAGCATCTCGGTACTCAGCAGAAATAACTGCCGACCAGTTAGCTGGTAATTCTTCTTAGAAGGGAGAAAATGGATTGTTCTGGTGAGGATAATCCGGACCGCTGAGCGCTGATAATTGCTCTAATCTGGCTGCCGCCTCGTATGTTGATTGCCGCCGCGGGGTCTGCACCAGCAATACCCGATTGGAAAGGGTACGGCTGCGTTTTTTGCGATTACTGTTCTGGTGTCGCCTGTCGGGGGGCTGAATTTCTGGCTCCCGATCACTCTGGTCCGGAAGGCATTGTGACGACGGCCTTTGACACCTTTTTGTAGCCTGGCTTGCGTAGCGTCCTTTGTTGTCCTGAAGAGTGGGGCTCTTCAGGACTTGATCAGGAATCAGACTTTGGTTTTGTTGCGGGAGCCTGAGGGGCGGCCACGAGGTTTCTTGTCCGCCACTATTTTTGCCTTAGGCACTTTTGTCGTTTTGGCTGGGGTTCGCTCTGCTTTTTGGGGCAAGCTGGCGGCAATCATCGCCTGAGTGATTCTTTTGCCTGTAGGCTCACGGTGCTGCCTAACACCGGGCGCATCCAGAAGGGGAGCCAGGAAGCGGCCAGTATGGCTTGCTTTGCACGCAGCAATGTCTTCCGGTGTTCCTGCTGCTACGATCTTGCCGCCGCCATCACCGCCTTCTGGTCCTATATCGATCAGCCAGTCTGCTGTCTTGATGACTTCCAGATTATGCTCGATCACCAAAATGGTGTTGCCCTGATCAACCAGCGTATGCAGCACTTCCAGCAGCTTACGGACATCTTCAGTGTGCAGACCGGTGGTGGGCTCATCAAGAATGTAGAGCGTGCGACCCGTAGCCCGTTTGGCGAGTTCCTTGGACAGTTTGACGCGCTGGGCTTCACCGCCTGAAAGCGTGGTTGCCTGTTGGCCCAGGGCGACATAGCCGAGACCAACCTGCTGGAGAATGGCGAGGCGGTCCCGAATTCTGGGCGCAGCCTGAAAAAATGGCAACGCCTCGTCCACAGTCATGGCAAGCACATCAGCGATGGAGTTGCCGCGGAACTTCACTTCCAGCGTTTCACGATTATACCGCGCGCCTTTGCAGGTATCACAGGTGACAAAGACGTCAGGCAGGAAGTGCATTTCGATTTTCAGGACGCCATCGCCCTGACAGGCTTCGCAGCGGCCGCCCTTTACATTGAAGGAGAAGCGGCCTGGTTTGTAGCCGCGTGCCTTGGATTCCGGAAGTTCGGCAAACCAGTCCCGGATAGGGGCGAACAGGTCCGTGTAGGTGGCGGGGTTGGAACGGGGTGTACGGCCGATCGGAGACTGATCGATTTCGATGATTTTATCGAGGTTCTCTACGCCTTCCAGTCGGTCATAAGGGAGTGGAGACTGGCTCGATTTCATGAGCTGCCGAGACAGCGCTTTGTAAAGGGTATCCACGACCAGGGTAGACTTGCCGCCGCCTGATACACCGGTGACCGCAATAAAGGTCCCCAGCGGGAAATCGACGGTCAGATCCTTGAGATTGTTTCCTTTGGCCCCAACCAATGTGAGTGTTTTGTCCGAGGTGCGTCGATTTTCCGGAACTGGAATAAACTTCCGACCCGAAAGATAGGCACCGGTCAGGCTTTCTTTATTCTTGGCTACTTCCGCAGGTGTCCCGATGGCGATGACGTTTCCGCCCCGCGTGCCAGCACCAGGCCCCATATCGATAAGGTAATCAGCAGCACGGATGGCATCTTCGTCATGTTCGACGACGATGACAGTGTTTCCAAGGCGCTTGAGACGCTCCAATGTGCCGAGAAGGCGCTCGTTATCGCGCTGATGCAGGCCGATGGACGGTTCATCCAGCACATACAGAACGCCGGTCAGACCCGAGCCAATCTGGGATGCCAGCCGGATACGCTGACTTTCACCCCCAGAAAGTGTGGCCGATCCTCGGGAAAGCGTGAGGTAGTCCAGGCCAACATCATCGAGGAAGTGCAGGCGATCCGTGATTTCGCGAAGAATGCGGCGTGCGATTTCCGCACGTTGTGGGGTGAGGGTAACCTCAACACCGGAAAACCAGTCCAGTGCCTTCCGGATCTGCATATCTGACGCTTCGGCGATGTTCAGGTCATTGACCTTTACGCAGAGGGCTTCAGGTTTCAGGCGTGCGCCATGGCAGGTGTGGCAGGGCTTTTCTGACTGATAGCGCGACAGTTCCTCGCGGACCCACATGCTATCTGTCTGCGCCATGCGCCGCCGCAGGTTTTTGAGCACGCCTTCAAAGGGCTTCGTAACGGTATGGACCTTGCTGCCATCACGATACGGAATGGCGATGGCCTCTTTGGAACCATACAGGATCAAATTCCTGGTTTCGGCTTTCAGGTCTCGCCATGGCGTGTTCATAGTATCGCCGCAATGGCGGCCAAGGGCTGCAAGAGTCTGGTCATACCAGTCCGTGCTGGCACCACTCCAAGGGGCAATCACACCTTCAGAAAGTGTCAGCGTATCGTCACTGACAATCAGGTTCTCGTCAAAATGGGTTTCCGTACCAATACCATCACAGGTGGGACAGGCGCCCATCGGGGCATTGAAGGAGAACAGACGGGGCTCGATCTCCTCAATCGTAAAACCTGAAACAGGGCAGGCGAAACGTGAGGAGAAAACGATGTGGGCGGGGGCAGCTGTTTCTCCCGCACGCCTGACTTCTTCCGCGTAGGCGAGACCGTCGGAGAGTTCGAGGGCTGTCTCAAAGCTGTCTGCCAGACGGGATTCGAGATCAGGTTTGACGACAATCCGGTCCACCACGACTTCGACATTGTGGCGGGTCTTGCGATTGAGTTCGGGGGCTTCGGCAATTTCGTAAAGCTCACCGTCAATTTTGACGCGCGTGAAGCCCTTGCGAGCCAGGTCTGCCAGTTCGCGTTTGCAATCCCCTTTACGGTCCCGGACGACCGGCGCCAGCAGCATGAGACGCGTGCCTTCAGGAAGCGCCATGACGCGATCTACCATCTGGCTGACCGTCTGGGCTTCAATAGGGAGGCCGGTTGCGGGTGAATAAGGAACACCTACGCGCGCCCAGAGAAGGCGCATGTAGTCATGGATTTCCGTGATGGTGCCGACGGTGGAGCGGGGGTTCTTTGAGGTCGTTTTTTGTTCGATCGAGATGGCCGGGGAGAGGCCCTCAATGGAGTCCACATCCGGCTTGCCCATCAGTTCAAGGAACTGGCGGGCGTAAGCGGAAAGACTTTCCACATATCGGCGCTGACCTTCGGCATAGATCGTATCGAAGGCGAGAGACGACTTTCCGGAGCCAGAGAGACCCGTGATGATCGTCAGGGAGTCACGGGGAATCGTGACATCGATATTCTTGAGATTGTGGGCGCGGGCACCACGGACACGGATCGAATGATTGTCTGGAAAGCTCACGAAAACCCCGAAGACTATGCAGAAAGTAGAATGTGAGATGGGAACGCATCCAAAGGGATGCTAGATCATTTCATAGATGGGCTTTCTGAGCCGCATGAAAAGAACAATTCGAGAATAAATGGTTGGTACGGAATGGCAGGTAGCGTCAATAAGGTGATTCTGGTCGGGAATCTGGGCAAGGACCCGGAAGTCCGGAACACGCAGTCAGGCGGGAAGGTTGTCAATCTGACGATCGCCACGTCTGAAACATGGAACGACCGTCAGTCCGGTGAGCGCCGCGAGCGTACGGAATGGCATCGCGTCGTCATTTTCAATGATCGCCTGGGCGATGTGGCTGAGCGTTTTCTGCGCAAGGGGCGCAAGGTTTACCTCGAAGGTGAACTGCGGACCCGTAAGTGGACCGACCAGTCTGGTCAGGAGCGTTACACGACGGAAGTAACGATTGATCGCTTCCGCGGTGAGTTGGTGCTCCTCGACAGTAACCGTAGTGGCGGTGATGAAGGCGGTGGCTTCGACGGTGGTGGTTCGTCCTACGGTGGCGGAAGTAACAACGGCGGCGGCTTTGGTGGTGGAAGCCGGAGCGGTGGCAGTGAAGGCGGCTTCGGCGGTGGCTCTCGGAGTAGCGGCGGTAGCGCAGGTAGCGCGTCGGGCAGTCGTGGCGGTGGCTGGGATGCTCCGCCAGATAACGATCTGGATGATGAAATCCCGTTCTAAGGGATTTTCCGGAGAACCGGGCTGGCAGTGTCAGTCCGGTTTTTTTATGCGCGAAAGGCCCGTTTTTAGAGCGACAGATGAAGGAACTGGTTGAACTTAGAGGCCTGATAGTCAGCGAAGGGTTCGCCGAGTTGAAAGCCTCGGGCCTTGTAGAGCTTTAGTGCGGGTTCGAAAGAGGAATTCTGGCCGGTTTCAAGGCTGAGCTTTTTCAGGCCCAGAGAGCATGCCCTGTGAATGAGATGATCCAGAAGAGTGCTGGCGATGCCCTGTCTTAAAAAATCTGGATGAGTCCGCATGGATTTGAGTTCACCGTTCTGAGCACTCAATCGTTTTAGCGCACCAATGCCAGCAATGTGACCGTGGTGATGGACAGTCCAGACCTCGATATCTGATGAGGTGAGAGCAGCCAGATCCAAGGCGAAGACGTGTCCAGCAGGGGTGTTTTCGTGCATTCCGGCAAGGTGAAAGGCCAAAAGGTCGCGTGTTTCTTGGTCGGAAAAATCGGCTGGGCGGAGAGTGTAGTTCGGGTTCATAGGGTGGAATCCGGAGTGGCCGTGCTTCTGGACAGAATGACGAGTTTATAGCCCGCATGAGCTGTCGGGATGAACGTTGTTTGATCGTAGTGGAGAAGGCCTTGTGTTGGATGCTGAAAGCTCCGTTGCCCTCCTTCTCTGGGGAGGACGCTCTGGTCTTCCCAGAAACGATTAAATTCCGGACTTTCTCTCTGAAGGGTTGAGACAAGTGTCTGAAAAGGTTCGGTACGGGCACTCGAAACTGTATCGGCCCGAAATTCGGCCAGAAGCCGCTGGGCGCGGGTTAGCCAGTCCGTAAGGAAAATTCGGGCATTGGGGTTCAGAAAAACATAGCGCAACTGATTGGTCTCTGAGCTGTTCAGCCAGGCATCGAAAAGGATTTTGGCTGCGGAATTTGCGCTCAGAACATTCCACAAGGGATCGAGCAAATAAGCAGGGCTGTAGATCTGTTCCGGGAGGCTGAGCAGTGTGGCCGGTGCAGTTGGCGCAGTGTGATCCTGCTGAGGGTCTCGCAGTTCTGCCAACGTGAAAAGGTAGCGTCTTTCCGTCATGGACAGTTTCAGAGCCGTGGCAATGCGCGACAGAGTGGCGGACGAGCATGAGACGTCGCGTCCCTGTTCCAGCCACGTGTACCATGTCGTGCTGATCCCGCAGAGTTGAGCTGTTTCCTCGCGGCGTAGCCCTGGGGTGCGTCTGCGTCGTAATGGAGTCAGCAATCCTGCTTCTGACGGGGGAAGCCTTTCGCGGTGCGTGCGAAGAAACAGACCAAGAGTTTTACGGCTAGACGTAGGCATGGTGCAATTTATACCATGATAAAATAGGATCTTATACCTGACTGTTTGTTGTCTGATGATGATCTCCAAAGGAGAAAAATCAGATGGTTAGGCAGGCAGGACAATTTGCTGCGAAGCATTATGAAGACAGGGCATCATCTTACGTAAATAGCGTGGTGCATAATCAGGGCGATGATCTGGACGTGATGGTTCAGGCTGTTCAGGGTCGCGGGTTTGAACGTGTGCTGGACCTTGGCTGTGGCGGGGGGCATGTCAGCTATGCTGTGGCGCCACATGTCGGGCAGGTTGTCGCCTGCGATGTCACGGCCGGAATGTTGGCTGCTGTAAGCAGGTCCGCTCAAGACCGTGGCCTTGGCAACATTGTTGTTGAGCAGGGCGCCGCAGAAGCACTTCCATTTGAGGATTGTGTGTTTGACGCTGTTTTATGCAGGTTTAGTGCCCATCATTGGGAAGGCTTTGAGGCTGGTCTGAGAGAAGTGCATCGCGTTCTGAGGCCCGGAGGTCTGGCTATTTTCGGCGATGTTACCGCTCCTGAAGACGCTATGTCCGATAGTTGGCTCCAGACGTTGGAATTGATGCGGGATATCTCTCATGTGAGGGACTATGCCGTGACAGAATGGGTGTCTGCTCTCGGAAGATCCGGTTTTGTTGTGGATGGCCTGATGCGCAGCCGTTTGCGGATGGAATTTGAGAGTTGGGTATCGCGAACACGAACGTCGACGGAACGTGTAGAGGGCATCCGGTCGTTGCAGCGTGGTGCGCCTGTAGCTGTCCGTGAAAGACTGGAGTTGGAAGAAGACGGCAGTTTCCTGCTGGACGTGACCATTTTTCAGTCTCACAGGCCATAATGGGGTGGGTGTGGCATGTAGGCCGCGCATGGGCTATGCTGTGCGGACTGTATTTTAGCGTGGTGGACCTGTCTTGACCGAGCTGAACGAGCCGACTGATATTGTACCTTCCGATCGTCTTCCGGTGACGATCGAGGAGGAGATGCGCTCCTCCTATCTGGCCTATGCGATGTCGGTGATCGTCTCGCGTGCCTTGCCGGATGTGCGTGACGGCCTGAAACCCGTCCATCGCCGCATCCTGTACGCGATGCGCGAGAGTGGGTTTACGTCTGATAAGCCTTACCGCAAGTCTGCGCGTGCGGTCGGTGACGTGATGGGTAAATACCATCCGCACGGTGACAGCTCGATTTACGATGCCATGGTTCGTATGGCGCAGCATTGGTCAATGCGCGTCAAGCTGATTGATGGACAGGGTAACTTCGGTTCGGTCGATGGCGATAGCCCGGCTGCCATGCGTTACACCGAAGCTCGTTTGGCCAAGTCTGCGTCGTTCCTGCTGGATGATATTGAGCGGGACACGGTTGATTTTCAGCCGAACTACGACGAGAGCGAGCACGAGCCTAAGGTTCTGCCAGCGACGTTCCCAAATCTTCTGGTGAATGGCGCTTCGGGTATCGCGGTCGGTATGGCCACGAACATCCCGACGCATAATCCTGGCGAAGTTATTGATGCCACGCTGGCGATGATTGCCAATCCGGCGATTGAGCTGGATGAGCTGATGCAGATCATCCCCGGCCCGGATTTCCCGACCGGCGGCATCATTATGGGCCGGAGTGGCATTCGCAAGGCGTTTGAGACAGGCCGTGGGTCCGTTCCGGTTCGTGCGCGTGCTGAGATCGAGGAGATCCGCAAGGATCGTCAGGCGATCGTCATCACCGAGATCCCGTATCAGGTGAACAAGGCAACCCTTCAGGAGAAGATTGCCGATCTCGTTCGTGCGAAGGAAATCGAAGGCATCTCGGATATCCGGGACGAAAGTGATCGTTCTGGAATGCGCGTTGTCATTGAGCTGAAGCGCGATGCGACGCCGGAAGTCGTGCTGAACCAGCTCTATCGCTTCACGCAGCTTCAGACGTCCTTCAGTGTCAATATGCTGGCGCTCGATGAGGGCAAGCCGCGCACGATGGGGCTGATGGACGTTCTGCAAGCGTTCATTCGTTTCCGCGAAGACGTCATTCTGCGTCGCGCACGCTTCGATCTGAACAAGGTTCGGGATCGCGGGCATCTGCTGGTTGGCCTTGTGCTGGCTGTTGCCAACATCGATGAAGTGATCGCACTGATCCGTTCTGCCCCGGATGCAGCAACGGCGCGTGAGCTGCTCATGGCACGCGAGTGGGATGCGAGCGAAGTTGTGCCGTTGCTGGAACTGATCCAAGACGAAGGCAATGTCATTTATGATGGCAAGGTTCGCCTCACAGAAGCGCAGGCTCGCGGTATTCTCGAACTGCGTTTGCAGCGTCTAACTGGTCTGGAACGTGAGAAGATCCAGGGTGAGCTGAGTGAAGTGGCGGCCAAGATTGCCGACCTGCTCGACATCATTGGCAGTCACAGTCGTCGCATGGATGTCATGCGCAATGAATTGCTGGCGGCTCGGGCTGAAATTGCCACCCCACGAATGTCGGAAATCTCCGATGCGCTGGGCGATCAGTCTGACGAAAGCCTGATTGAGCCGGGGCAGATGGTTGTGACCATCACGCGTGACGGTTTCATCAAGCGGACGCCGCTTGAGATGTTCCGTTCGCAGAACCGCGGTGGGCGTGGTCGTACGGCGTCTGGCCGTCGTGGCGATGACGTTATTATTCGCAGCTTCAATGCCCATACCCATCAGTGGGTGCTGTTCTTCTCTTCGGGCGGCAAGGCGTATCGCACCAAGGTCTGGCATCTGCCGGAAGCGTCTCCGACGTCCAAGGGGCGCGCGCTGGTCAACCTGCTTCCAGAGCTTGGTTCGGACGCTATTACAGCGGTGCTGCCGCTGCCGCAGGACGAGGAGCTGTGGGAAGATCTGCACCTCACCTTTGCGACGGCCAGCGGCAATGTTCGTCGTAACCGCCTGAACGACTTCCGGAATATCCGGGCGTCCGGTCTGATTGCGATGAAGCTGGATGAGGGCGATTCCCTCATTGGTGTGGCGACGTGTCGTGAAGGTCAGGACGTGTTCCTGGCCACGAAGAACGCGCGCTGTGTCCGCTTCCAGATCACCGATGATACACTGCGTGTGTTTGCCGGCCGTGGCAGCTCGGGCGTGCGTGGTATCCGCCTTGGTGATGGGGATGCGGTGATTTCACTGTGCATCCTCAACCATGTGGATGCCAGCGTTGAAGAGCGTGCGGCCTATCTGCGGATGGCCAATGCAAAACGTCGTGCCGAGAATGCTGCGTTGGCAGAAGGTGCTGAAGAAGAGGTGGTGTCCGGTGACGAAGACACTGTGGAGATCGCTGGCGATCTGACGCAGGAGCGCTTCGAGGAGCTGGAACAGCAGGAGGAAATTCTTCTGACTGTGACGGATGGCGGGTTTGGCCGTCGTTCCTCTGCCTATGATTATCGTGTGTCGGGCCGTGGCGGTCAGGGCATCACGAACATGACCTTCTCGGCCAATCGTCGTGGCAAGGAAGTGGTTGGGACGCTTCCGACTCTGGATGGCACGGATGTCATGCTCGTGACGGATACGGGTCGTCTGATCCGTCTGCCGGTGTCTCAGGTGCGTGTCATGGCACGTCAGGCCAGTGGTGTGACCCTATTCCGCCTGAATGACAGTGAGACAGTGATCTGTGTCTTCCCGGTTGTGGAAGATGATGGGGAAGAGGGCGACCTGATCGAAGGGGATGTCGTGGCAACGCCGGACGGTACAGCGCCTGTTGATGGCACTGTGACGGACGGTGAGGCTTCTGTGGGTGACGCAGCCCCTGATGCCTGAGTGGCAGACTGATCCGCGTGTCGGGTTTTATCCCGGCACGTTTGATCCGGTGACGTTCGGTCATCTGGATATTATCGACCGTGCGTCCTCTCTTTTTGACCGCCTGCTGGTTGGTGTGGCGGTCAATGAGGGGAAACAGCCGCTTTTGACGCTGGAAGAGCGTCTGGAGATGATGCGGCAAGAGGTCTCGAAATTGCCTCATGCTGACCGGATCAGGGTTTTGGGGTTTGATACCCTATTGGTCGATGCCGTACGTAAGGCTGGCGCAGGGACGGTTGTGCGCGGCCTTCGCTCTGCGGGCGACTTTGATTTTGAGAGCCAGCTTTCCGGTGCGTTGCGTCGTCTGGCGCCGGAAATTGAGACGGTCTTTCTGCTGTCTTCTGAAGGGCATCGCACGACGGCCAGTCGGATTGTGAAGGAAATTGCCCGTCTTGATGGCGATATTTCCTCCTTTGTCAGCGAAGATGTTGCAAGTCTCGTCTTGTCGAAACTGGGTCGAAGGGCGACATAGGAACCTTCATTGATTTCTGGAAGGTTCCAAGATGTCTGAGACCGCAGTACCCGACGGCAACAAGCTGGTTTTCGAACTCAAGAGCGGCAAGGTCGTCATTGAGCTGCGCCCTGATCTGGCGCCGCTGGCTGTGGAGCGTCTGAAGCTTCTGGCGAGCGAAGGTTTTTACGACGGTGTGAAGTTCCACCGTGTGATCGAAGGCTTCATGGCACAGGGCGGCGATCCGACTGGCACAGGCACCAGCGGTAGCAGCTACCCGGACCTGAAGGCCGAGTTCACGGACAAGGCAAAGTTCGAGCGTGGCACACTTGGCATGGCCCGTACGATGGCTCCGCACTCTGCAAACAGCCAGTTCTTCATCATGTTCCAGGATGTGCCGTCTCTGAACGGTCAGTACACGATCGCTGGCAAAGTTGTTGAAGGCATGGAGTATGTCGATCAGATCAAGCGTGGCGCTGGCTCGTCAGGCGTCGTTAAGGATCCGGACACCATCGTTAAGGCTTATGTAGAAGCCTGAAGCTGTTTGGGCTGTTCTGAGTGTCTTACGGGCCCCTCAGGCAGCTTGCTGCTTGTTCTCTGGTGTTCGCAGGACAGTCACTCCTGCGGCATCATGAGGGTAGGGCGAGCCGCATTGAGCGGTGTAGCGCTCTGAAAAGGCCTCGCGTTCGAGGCGTTCACAATAATCCAGATATTTGATCAGGGCTCGCTCGGCACGCGGAGTGCGGCCGTAAATGCGCTTGTAGTGCTTCCACAGGATCAAGGCGTTGACGGACCAGGCATCATAGACGTGTTCGTTCAGGCGTCTGCGAATGGATGCTGGAAGCTGGTCGAATGCATCCCACTCGTTCCCCTCAAAGCGTTGCCAGATTTCATGCCGTACAGTGCGATCGTTTAAGGCGGAGTGATTAGTCAGGTTGCTATTTTTGGAGCGCATACGGGGGGCTTTTTCAGGCTCTGAATCGGTAGTATTTAATACGTTATAACATAACTAAAAAAATTCTAGTGCTGTTTTCCGGCTGCTGGAGGTTGACCTCCATAGTGGTTGTGGGGTAGCCATCCGCTCGGATGAACCGGTAGCTCAGTTGGTAGAGCATTCGACTTTTAATCGAATGGTCCTGGGTTCGAGTCCCAGCCGGTTCACCATTTTCCTTTTAGATCAAATATGTTTGGAAAACTTCGCCTAGGGCGAAGCATATTTGATGATGGGCTCCGTTAGCCCTGCGCCATTAGCAAGCAACGCTTTCAAGCTAATGATTTCGTCCCAAGCCAATATGCGATGTCAGCCTCACGGCACGAAAGAAGCTTTGCCACGGAGTTGGTCCGCACAGCGTGGTTTCATTTTTTTCCGGATGCTGAGTGCTTTATCAAGATGCGTCAGATGGGCATCCATGATCTTTATGGCATCTTTTACCTTGTTTTTGCGGAGTGCGCTTACAAGTCGACGGTGGTTGTCGCAGGATTGCTGCGCGTCTGCCTTGGATTGATACAAGGTGGCGATCAGCACGATCCGGGTTGTCAGTTCTTCAAGAATGTTGGCCAGAATAGAATTCCCAAGCGCTGCGGCAAGGTGAACGTGGAAGTGGCCTAGAAGGTAGCTCCGACGACCCAGGTCATTCTCATCGATGGCACGCTGTTGCTCCAGGACATGTGCTTCGAGCTGCTTGATCATCTCTGCACTAATATTTTTCTGAGTCATGAGAAGACCGATTTCAACAGATCGGCGTGCTTCGATTGTTTCCCGGGCTTCTTCGACGGTAGGTTCAATAACGAACCAGCCTCTTCTCGGTGAGACTGCCACAATGCCTCGGCTACTGAGGCGCATCATTGCTTCTCGCACTAGTGTTCGCGAGACCCCGAAGATCTCGCCCAGGTCTTTTTCTCCCAGCCGCTCTCCTGGTGAAATCTCTTCAGAAAGAACGGCCTGTATGATTCTGTTCTCGATGACATTGCTGCTGGCTGGCTGCATCGATTTTTTCCGGTCTTCCATGGCAGCTTTTATGCGCCTCCTTTTTTAAGGGAACAAGCACAACAGAAGATCCGAAAAAGGAATATTCCGGCTTCGATTATTTTTAATGTGGAACAAGAACGGTTTGTATTCTATCTGGTATACAAGATTCGCCGACATGGTGAATTGCGACACATCCTGACTGCTTCACATCGCCGATCTGGAAATGCCCGATGTCCCTTGTTTCGCCCTGCCGCTCCCATTCTGCTCTCTCGTTGCGCGTCACGCTTCTGTCCACAGCTCTTCTGTCCTGTGCAGGAAGCGCGGATGCTGCTGTAGTGGCAGCGAAGCGGAGCTTGCATCCCATTGCCAAACATGGCTCTGGAACAGTACGGCATCGTACAGTTGATGCTTCCGCGGCGAGTAATGAGGTCGTTCACGTTAATGCCCGACGCGGTGTGACGGGTGCAGGCCAGCACGAGGCGCATTCTGAAACGGTACTGTCCCGTCAGGAGCTTCAGAACCGCAACGTCCGTCAGTTGACAGACATCGTTCGTGTTGCGCCAAATCTGACTATTCAGCCGTCTTTCGGAAGCTCTGCACTGAACTTTGCATTGCGCGGTGTCGGGCTGATGGATTTCACCCAAAACAACACCCCGTCTGTCATGCCGTATGTCGATGGTGTGGCCTATCCGGTGAGTATTATGACGTCGGGTATGCTGTTTGACATGGATGACATTTCTGTTGCGCCTGGTGCGTCCGGTTTCACGCATGGACAGTCCACCACCGGGGGGGAGATTAATTTCCATACCGGTGATCCTACCCCAGAGTTTCATGCGGGCCTGACGGAAGACATTGCCAGCTATGGTCGCAATCGGGTCGAGGGGTTTGTCTCCGGGCCAATTTCCAAGTCGGTTTCGTTCCGTTTGGCAGGGCAGTCCATGACGGGGGGCGGCTTCCAGCACAATTCGCAGGGCGAAGGGTACGGCAACTCCAATATCGGAGCTCTTCGCGGCAAGCTGCGCTGGAAAATCGACGCTACATCGACACTGGACATTGGTGGGCACTGGACGACGGACCAGTCCGAGACGTCTTCGGGGCATAATTTCTATAACAGCTACGGCGTTCCTGTGACGTCGGATATCATGCAGACCGAATGGGGACTTGATCCGCGGTTTGCGAAAATTATCGGTATCAACGGAGCCAATCAGAAGCCAAGGGAAGACAATATCTTCTGGGGAGCGAATGTCCGCTATACGAAGGACTTCAGCTGGGGCCGGTTATGGACGCTGAGTGCTTTTGAAGCTGTCGACGAGCATGAACTGACCAATCAGACGAACTCGGTCGCGTCCTATGGCAATATGTTCCGCAATAACCAGACGAATGTCTTCTCTCAAGAAGTTAAGCTTGAGTCCCGGGATCCGCATGCTCGCTTCCACTGGGAAGTCGGCATGTATTACAGCCGTGCACGGATGGCGCAGAATTTCTGGTATGATTCATCTGACCGCCCTGGGACGACACCGCTGAATGAGACGTCCTATCGTCAGAATCAGCAGAACTTCAATCAGTATGTTCAGCTTTCATATCGCATTCTGCCGAAGCTGACCCTGATCGGGGCGATCAGCCATGAGTCGGACGACCGGCAGATGCTGAATGTTGTCAGTGCTGATTACGACCTGAATACGGGTGCCAGAACGCATGTGCAGAACTTCGGCAATTCAGGGGCACTGACAAATCAGTTCGCTGGACGTGTCGGGGCACAATACCAGTTCAATCCCAGCGTGATGGGCTATGTCATGTTCTCGCGTGGCTTCAAGCCAGGGGGATTTTCGGCCAACATCACCCAGCAGGCCAGCCAGCTAAAGCCGTTCAAGGCCGAGCAGGTTCTGACGTATGAGGGTGGTTTCAAAACGATGCTGTTCAACCGGCGTCTGCGCTTCAATGCAGCCGGTTTCTATTATGATTATCGGGACCAGCAGTTGCTCGGGACCATCCTTGTGCCACCGTACGGTGTGCTGGGCGGCTACGTAAATGCACCGCGCTCCAACATTTATGGCGCTGAGTTCGATATGGAAGCACATCCGTTTCATGGGCTCGTGCTGACACAGAATTTTGGATACCAGAACGGCTCTTACTCGCAGTTCCAGAGTTTGAATCGCAGTGCCACAACCGCCCAGTTTGCCTCAACGGGTGTCTGGTCGCCTGTGAATACGAACTATAATGGCTACAACATGGGGCTGGCCAATCTGACTCTTTCAGGAGCGGCTACCTACACCTGGTCCATGTTCCATGACTACAAAATGACTTTTGACGTCGATTATAATTATCGCGGCGCACAGACGCAGCCGCAGCATATTGGAGATGGCGGGATCTACCGTGCTCCGGCCTATTTCCTTGTGAACTCGTTCCTGACGTTTGCGGCGCCGAAACAGCATTGGTCTGTATCGGTTTATGGGCAAAATCTTGCTGATCGCCGTTACTGGCTTTCTGGCGGGACGCAGGCCACTTTCTATGGTGTCATGCCGGGTCTGCCACGTTTCGTAGGCGCAAAAATGAACGTAACGTACTGAACGAATAGTCAGGACCTGAGCCGGAGCGCAGAACCTCTAGCCGGCGTCAGGTTTCCTGAAGGAACGACGGGAAGAAGGTCTGGATGACGAGCAATACGAGCCTTTCGAAGGATGCGAAACGCAGGTTTCGTCCAGGGATTTTCTCTCAGGTTGTGGTTGCAACTCTGATCGGGATTCTGGTTGGTCTGTTCGCCCCGCATGTGGCAGGGCAATTCCGATGGCTCACCGATCTGTTCCTTCGTCTGATTCTGATGGCGGTCGGCCCGCTGCTATTCTGCATTGTCGTGACGGGTATTACGGGTGCGGGATCGCTAGGTGCTGTGGGACGACTGGGGTTTCGGTCCCTGATTTATTTCGAGGGTATGACCACGCTCGTCCTGCTGCTGTCGGTTGGGGCAGCAATGCTTATTCGGCCCGGACAAGGACTGACTTTTACACCCAGCCCTGAGGATGCCCATATCGTGGCATCCTATGCTGCGAATGCTCACCTTCTGCACGGGCAGGGTTTTACCGGGTTCATCCTGAGTCTTGTCCCACGGTCTCCGGTTGCGGCTTTCGCCGAAGGGAACATTCTCCAGATTCTGTTTTTCGCTATTCTGACAGGATGTTGCCTGAGCCGGATTGGTGACGCTGGTGCACCTGTTACACGCCTGATTGAAAGTCTCTCGACGCTTTTTTCAAGAATGATGCGCCTGATTATCGCTCTGGCACCGCTAGGAGTTTTCGGGGCTGTTGCGACGACGGTAGCAGAGTACGGACTGGATGCCATCGGTCGGCTTGCGTCGTTCGTTGTGCTCTATTTCGCAGCTATTGCAGTTTTCATTGTTGTGCTTCTGGGTGGCTGCCTTTTGGCGTGCGGTGTTCATCCGTGGCGCTTTGCCCGTTATTTCCGTGAAGAGATCCTTATTGTCACGGCGACGACCAGCTCTGATTCAGTTCTGCCAAGCATCATGGCAAAGCTCGAAGCCATGGGCGTTTCCAGGCAGGTGGTCGGGTTGGTCGTTCCTGCCGGGTATTCGCTCAATCTGGATGCACTATCGATCTATCTCGGCTTTGCCATTGTGTTTCTGGCCGATGTGACTGGAACGCCTCTGACGCTGACGCAAATGCTCTCTATGTTGGCGACGGCACTGATTACGTCCAAGGGGGCTCATGGAGTTCCGGGGATTGCGATCGTCGTTCTGGCTGCCACGTTGGCTGCTGCTCCTTCCATTCCGCTCTCCAGTCTTGTGCTTCTTCTGGCAGTAGACTGGTTTATCGGAATTGCCCGGGCTGTTGGTAACCTGGCAAGAAACTGTGTTGCTCCTGTTGTTATGGCGGCGTGGACTGGGGCGCTGGATCGTGAGCAGGCCCGACATATTCTGGCTCCCCGTGCGAAAATTGAGCTTCCGTCATGAGCAGCATGACAAAGCTTTTGTATTATCCGGAAGCGTTGCTGTCTGAGCGTGTTCACGCGTGTCTGGTGGAAGCCGGAGCGCAGGATGCAGACGCCGAAGCCACGACCCGGGCCTTGCTTCATGCGTCTCGTATCGGGGTCGATAGTCATGGTGTTCGGCTGGTGGGCCATTATGTGCGGCTTCTGCGGTCTGGTGGTGTGAATTCTCTGCCTGTTCCTGTCTTCACCAGAACAGGGCCGGCAACTGGGCAATTGAATGCTGATGGCGGCCTGGCTCATTCTGCGGCCTATCGCGCCATGGATGAAGCCGTGGCGTTAGCTCGGGGTGCTGGAATTGGCGCGGTTGGAGTGCATCATTCCTCGCATTTCGGAGCAGCTGGCGCGTATGTCGTTGAGGCTGCAAGACAAGGAATGATCGGTTTGATCATGAGCAACTCTGACGCAGCCGTGTCCCTGTTCGGGGGCGCCAAGCCATTTCACGGAACAAACCCGATTGCGATGGCTGCCCCGACCAGTGGTTCTGATCCGTGGCTTATGGACATTGCGACGTCTTCAATTCCATTCAACCGCGTTAAGCTCTACCGCTCTCTTGGCTTGTCGTTACCATCAGGTGTGGCTGCGAGTGATGACGGACGACCCACACGGGATGCACAGTCAGCTGCGTTTCTTCAGCCACTCGGTGGGGAAGAGTTTGGTTTCAAGGGGGCTGCACTGGCTGGGCTTGTTACCATACTGGCAGGCGTTCTGACGGGGGCGGCACTGGACCCGGTTATGGTTGGCACTGATGAAGAGCAGAGCGACCGGAAGCGGCAGAACGTTGGTCACTTTGCAATCGCCATAGATCCAGCAAGGTTTATCGGCAAAGCGGCCTATGATCTTGCAATGGGCTCTTATCTCGATCTTTTGAGAGATGGCCCGTCCGTTAATTCGCATAACCCTGTTATGGCGCCGGGTGACCGGGAGTGGCAGGAAGCTCGAAAACGTGCCGAGATAGGGATTCCGGTTGATCCCGATACACAGCGAATTCTTGGCTTAATCTGAGAACATAACTTATTCCCGAAAAACAGTGATCGGCACGTCTTGGTTAGGACGTGCCGTTTTTTTTGGGGCGGAGAGGAGGCAGTTAAACCAAACTACACCCCTTCCCATGTCATCAGTTTGCGCCCGTGCTGCTTTTTTCCTGGTCCACTTGTCCTTTTGGTGGAGAAGGGGGCGAGATTGTGAGAAGGAGACACCATGGTTGCGCTCACTCCTTCTCAGAAAACGGCTCTCGATGAAATCATCAAGGCGCATGCTGAAAAGCGGCCTACGCATTTACTGACGGGGTATGCCGGGAGCGGTAAGACGACCCTGATGCAGGAAGTGGCCAGGCATTTCCTTCGTTTGAATGTTGTGACCGTGATTACGGCGCCGACACACAAGGCCACGGCTGTACTGCGAAGCAAGGTGGACAAGACCGTCGAGTGCCGGACCATCCAGAGCCATTTGAGCCTTCAGCCGTTATCTCAGGGGGGTAAAACCACTCTTGTCCGCGCGAAGCGCCCGCAAACCATTCCGGATGGCGTGGTGATTGTGGATGAGTGTTCCATGATTTCGCGTGAGCTGATGGGGTGGATCCGGGATCTGCTCAAATACTGCTTCGTGCTGTTTGTAGGTGATCCAGCGCAGCTCCCGCCGGTGGGGGAAGACGCTTCGCCGTCTTTTTCTGTTCCATCGACATCGCATCTTGAGACAGTGGTTCGGCAGGCTGCGGGGAATCCCATTCTGGAGGCTGCTACGATCATCAGGCAGAGTCAGGGTGGCGATGTGGACTGGAGCTGGGTTCAGGACGCCCGGAAAGGCTCCTCCGGGTTATTCGTTCCCAAGGATGTGGAAAGCTGGGTTCGCAAGGCCTTCACGTCTGATGCATTTGACGCGGACAATGATAGTTTTCGTTACCTGTGCTGGACGAATGACCGGGTTCATCAAGTGAACCAGATGGTTCGACAATGGCGGTATGGGGAGACAATTGATCGTCCCTTTATGCCCGGGGAACGTGCCGTCGCGCGCGCGCCTTTTAGTCGACAGAACGAAGACAAGAGCCGACAGCAGATTGCGACCAATGAAGAAGTTCTGGTCATGGATATTCAGGCGTCTCGTTTGTCGTACCGTTTTGAAGCCTGTGGATCTCTGGCGGCATGGATAACGGATTTACCAGCGTGGGAACTGACTGTGCTTACGCTGGCAGGAGAAGAAATTACCGCGCATCTGGTGCAGGATCCGCGGGATCTTCAGAATGTGGACCGTCGGCTGGTTCAGGAAGCCAAACAGGAGCGCAAACGCTGGCAGCAGCGGTTTGCGTTTCAGAGTGCGCTGCTTAATTTGCAGGCCATTTATGCCATGACGGTGCATACGTCTCAGGGCAGTACGTTCCGGAATGTTTTTGTGGATCTGGGTGACATCCGACGTCGGGCAGGAGGAAACCCTCTTGAGACCCAGCAGCTTTGTTATGTAGCCCTGACCCGCGCGAAGGATATGGTCTTTCTCGTCAATACTGGCTCTGCGAACTGAAGACTGACGGTTGATTTACTGAGATTTCCGTTGGTGAGCTCGAACGAAACAAGGAATAGGGCGATGCGGGTAAAAGTTGGTCTGGCTCTGGCACTTCTGATGGCTCTGGCTGCTTGCGGGCCGGATTATGGTGGACAGGGTTCACGCCAATATCGGGGAGATGGGTTCGGTAATACGGGTTCAGGTCGGAGCAGTTATGGATATCAAGGTGGCCCAACCTGAGAAGCGTTTGCTGGCCTGAGCGTCAGGCCAGCGCGTCCTGCACCAGTTTTTCCTGCTGCGCCGCATGTGCACCAGGAAGACCGGTTGCAGGAGAGGCAGCACTTTCACGGCCCACATAATCAGGGCGCTGTACCTTGTGACCGCACTCCCGAAGAGCGCGCTCGATCCGACGATCAACAAAAATCCAGGCACCATTATTCTGGGGCTCTTCCTGGCACCAGACAATCTGTTCAGCATCCGGATAAAGCTCCAGTTGCTGGATCAGGGCGTGATGAGGGAACGGATAGAGCTGCTCCAGCCGGATGATGGCCACGTCCGCGCAGGACTTCCGCGCCCGCTCGGCAGTCAGGTCATAGAAGACCTTACCGGAACACAGGATAATTTTTCTGGGGTTGGTAATGGTTTGCGGGTCTGCCAGGACTGGCTGGAAACGCGTGTGCGGCCCCATCTCAGCAAGCGCAGAAACGGCTTCCTTATGGCGAAGCAAAGACTTGGGCGTGAAGATGATCAGCGGCTTGCGGCAGCGGCGCGCAATCTGGCGGCGCAGAGCATGGAAATAATTGGCCGGGCTTGTGATGTTGCAGACGCGCAGATTGTTTTCTGCACACAACTGAAGAATGCGCTCTGGTCGCGCGGATGAATGTTCAGGCCCGCCACCTTCATACCCATGAGGGAGAAGGAGCGTCAGGCTGGATGTGCGAAGCCACTTGGTTTCCCCTGAGGCGATGAACTGATCCAGAATGACCTGTGCGCCGTTGGCGAAGTCTCCAAACTGGGCTTCCCAGAGTACCAGTGTGTCCGGGTCACCGAGGGAATAGCCGTATTCGAAGCCTAGCACCCCGAACTCGGAGAGGGGGGAATTCCAGAGGTGCAGTGGGGCCTGATGGGGGGCGATATGGGCGAGGAGCGTTTCTTCCCGTCCCGTTTCCTGATCAAACAGCACAGCATGACGCTGGCTGAAGGTGCCGCGTCGGCTATCCTGACCTGACAGGCGCACAGGATGCCCGTCCATTGATAGGGTGCCAAACGCAAGGGCTTCGGCTGTTGCCCAATCGAGAGGGCCACCGTCCGCGACGCCCTTACCGCGGGCGATAATCTGCCGTGCAAGGCGGGGGTGAACGTTCAGGCCTTCTGGAATAGTGCCGATGGCCTCTCCGATCATGCGCAGACGTTCCATCGGAACGCCGGTCATGGGTTGGATGCGTTCGGGTTCATCCTGGAGGCGGGTGGAATCCTGCGGTCCGTCCAGCCAGTCAGTTGCGTTTGGCCGGTAATGCTCGGAGGCTGCGAATTGCTCTTCCAGTCTTCTTTGGAAGTGCTGCCACATTTCCTCAACCTGATCCGACGTCAGAATGCCTTTACGGATCAGGGCATCGGCATAGAGGCGACGCGTCGTGGGGCGGGACTGGATGGCATGGACCATGGCAGGCTGGGTGAAGGCGGGTTCGTCGGTTTCATTGTGGCCATGGCGACGGTAGCAAACGACATCCAGTACGACGTCTGCGTGAAAATCGCGGCGCCATTCATGTGCCAGCAAGGCTGCCCGCGCGACCGCGTCCGGGTCATCGCCATTGACATGCAGGATGGGGGCCTGAACGGATTTGGCGATGTCCGTGTTGTAGACACCGGAATGAGCGTCGGATTGAACGGTCGTGAAGCCGATCTGATTGTTGATGATGACGTGGACGGTTCCGCCTGTGCGGTAGCCTTCAAGTTTGGAAAGGCCCAGCGTTTCATAAACAACGCCCTGCCCGGCGAACGCAGCGTCTCCATGGACAAGAATACCAAGATGGCGATCGCGGTTCTTGTCTTTTTCACGATCCTGATCAGCGCGGACGCGACCGAGAACAACAGGGTCTACGGCTTCAAGATGAGACGGGTTTGGCAGGAGGGAAATACGCAAGGTGTGGCCTGCGTGTTCCATCGTGGTGGCGGTGCCGAGATGGTATTTGACGTCCCCAGACCCTTGGATGTCATCTGGCTTGAAGGATGCACCAGAAAATTCGCTGAAAATTGCCGCGAAGGGCTTCCGCAGGATATTGGCCATAACGTTCAGTCGGCCGCGATGTGGCATACCCAGCGATACAGATTTTGCCCCATCGCGTGCAGCGGCATCGATCAGGGTCCGGAGGGCGACAATAACGCTCTCTCCACCTTCCAGACCAAAGCGGCGCATTCCCATGAAGCGCTTTTGACAAAACCCTTCAAAGCCCTCTGCACGGGTCAGGGCCAGAAGAATGCGTTCCGGCTCCATCGCTGGCGTCGAGGATGACGTCTCAAGCCGGTCAATCCACCATTGTCTCTGCTGTGGGTCCTGAATGTGCATGAATTCGGCACTTAAGGTGCCCGAATAGGCGCGGCGCAGGCGAGCAAGCAGATCACGGTCTGCGTCGGGTGGGCTAAGCTCAGGGATGTGCGGCGTTGGTGCGAGACCGAGTGGATCCAGGCGTGCAAAAGCGTGGCCGCGCAGACGATAGGCGTTTTTCAGGGCCTCAGCGCTACTGTCCGACGTGTCAGTTGTCGGACGTTCAGCACCAAGGGTTTCGAACAGGGCGGCGAAAGCTGGGTCCACGGACGCAGGATCGATCTGCCAGCGGGCATGAAGCTCAGCCAGATAGACAGTGTTTGCGCCGTTGATGGCATCGCGGTCGTCGCGGTGATCGCCCATGAAAAATCAGTCTCCAGTCACAGGGGCGCGAACTCTAGCCCATCAGAGCAGGTGGGGAAACGCATTTGGATAATGCATTCCGTGTCAGTCTCTAGATGGGGTGAAGAACCGCTTCATGGAAGTGATTCGTCTGTCGAGGGTACGTTTTGCCACAGGAGTTTCTGTCACATCAAAGGCATGGAAGGCCCCGGGGACGATCTCCAGTTCCACGGAGACCCCGCTTCGGATCAGTCGTTGGGCGTAGAGCAGGTCTTCTTCGAGAAACAGATCCAATGAGCCGATCATCATAATGACAGGAGGTAGCCCAGAAAGATCGCTGGCGCGGGAGGGCGCGGCATAGGGAGAAATATCGTCAGCGCCGGGCAGGGAGGGTGCGAGAAGAATTCCCCAGGCGTAAGTGTTACTGGCGCGCGTCCAGACGAATTCGCCTGCGACGGGAGAGGGGTTTGCCTCGTTGTCGATCGTTCGGTCATCCAGCATCGGATAAATCAGGTTCTGAAAGAGAATGGCTGGCCCATTGCGGTCTCTGGCCAGCAGGCAGACAGCCGCCGCAAGATTCCCGCCTGCGCTTTCTCCGGTAACGGCGATCTGATCGCGGCGGATACTCAGGGCGTCAGCGTTGTCATGAATCCAGCAGAGCGTCGCGTAGGCATCTTTAATGCCACCAGGAAAAGGTGTTTCTGGTGTGAGGCGGTAATCCGGGGAGATGACAAGGCAGTTAAGATCCTGGGCGAAGCGGCAGAGCTCGGCAGTGTTCTGTTCGGGGCGTCCAGCGCAGTGACCTCCACCATGGAAGTGCAGCAAAACCGGACGTGGCGTGGAGCTTGTCTCTTTAGGTTGAACGGCCAGAAGGCGGATAGTTCTGTCGCCCTCAGGGGGGACAGGGATGTGACGTTGTTCAACAGTAACCTGAAAATCTTCAGCTTTCTGAAATGCTTGCGCGGCGCGGTTCTCAAGGGCGTTTCTCAGGTCCGGAAGTGTTTCTGGTGTCAGGTCAGTGGCAGGAAACTGGTTTAGGGTCGGAAGGAGTTCCGGAAGGACAAGTCGCGCTGTATTCATGAGAGCATTCCTGAAAAATGGGAAACCTGATCTTTTGGTGGCTTCAACGTCTGCCTGAAGGGGAGGTTTGAGGCATCATGTTTTAAGGTAGAGCGAAGTTTGCCATAAAATTGCCGCAACTTTTGAGCGACACGCAGCGTCATACAGGCAGTGCCTTCTGGCAGTTTCTGGAAATTGCGAAGGACATGTCGAGGAGTTCAGCTCATGCGTGCTCTGCTTGTCTGTCTATTTTTGACTGTCACGACCCTTATGACTCCGGATGCTTCGGCTCAGGGTCTGGAAAGTGGTATGCTGTCCGTACGGATGAGACTTGCTGAAGATGCAGGGATGTCTGGTGTGGATCGGCGGTTGATTGTTTGTCGGATCAATCCGCGCCTGTTGCATACGGTCTGGGTTCCGAACGTGAAAGAACCGCGTCAGCCGCAGGTTTGCACGGGCGGTGCTAACCGGCTTGGAGCTGGATATGTCCGCTATCTGTCAACCAGCCGCGTTTCAAAGGCGCAGAAGCCACTTCGCGGGTAAGTTTCTTTCGTGAGAGTTGGTGTTGGCGTTTGTGGAATAGGTCTTGCCGGGTCGTTGGGGCAGGGCTAGCCTCGGCCACTATGTCCAACATTTCTCTCGATTATGATGCTCTGGCGCATACGCCGATTGCGGAGAAGCCTTTCCCGCATGTGGTTGTGCCGCATTTCATCAGCAATGATGATCTTCAGTCCATTGTGGCTGATCTGCCGGACATGCAGTCCGGCGGATCTTTTCCGCCGGAGGCGCTGGAGCTTACACCTCGTGTGAATAGCATGATCGAGGAATTGCAGGGTCCTTTGCTCAAGGACCTGATTGCGGAGAAGTTTGGCCTGGACTTGGCGGATGCACCGACCATGCTGACGGTTCGTGGTCGGACGCGTGAAAAAGACGGGCGCATTCACCGGGATTCCGAAGCCAAGCTGGTTACCGTGTTGCTGTATCTTAACCCGCGAGACGAAGACTGGTCTTCGCGGGATGGGTGTTTGCGTCTGTTGAATGGCCCGGATGATGTCGAGGACTATGACGTCGAAGTCACGCCGGCTGAGGGAACGCTGCTGGTGTTCCCTAATGGTCCGACAACGTGGCACGGACATCGGCAGTTTATCGGGACGCGGTATGCGATCCAGCTCAATTATATGGCAACGGGCCGGAAGGCTCGGTACGAACTGGGGCGGCATCGTCTTTCGGCGCTGGTCAAGCGCCTGCCTTTCGTAGGCTGATTTTTTTACAAGGGAACGGAAAACATCATGGGTTATCGGGTTGCGGTTGCGGGCGCCACGGGAGCGGTGGGGCGCGAGCTGCTGCGGATTTTGGCAGAGCGTAATTTCCCTGTGGACGAGGTCGTGGCACTCGCGTCGCCGCGCTCTGTCGGACGGGAAATTTCCTTTGGCGACAAGGCAGTGCTGAAGGTTCAAAACCTTGAGACGTTTGATTTCAAGGGGTGGGATCTGGCGCTGTTTTCGCCGGGCGGAGAAGTATCGGCGATTTATGCGCCGAAGGCTGCCGCTGCGGGTTGTGTCGTGATCGACAACACGTCCCATTTCCGTATGGAGCCTGGTATTCCTCTGGTGGTGCCAGAGGTGAATGCGTCTGCGCTGAAAAAGGCGCGTCGCGGAATCATCGCCAACCCGAACTGCTCAACGGCGCAGATGCTTGTCGCGCTGAAGCCACTGCATGATCTGTTCAAGATCAAGCGGATTGTCGTCTCGACCTATCAGGCCGTTTCCGGTGCGGGCAAAGACGGAATGGACGAACTGTTTGGGCAGACCAAGGGCACCTTCGTGAACGACCCGCCGACGGTGGCTCAGTTTACCAAGCAGATCGCGTTTAACGTCATTCCGCACATTGATCGTTTCATGGAAGATGGAGCGACCAAGGAAGAGTGGAAAATGGCGGTTGAAACCCGCAAGATTCTGGATCCGGACATTCAGGTTCTGGCGACCTGTGTCCGTGTTCCGGTTTTTATCGGCCATTCCGAAGCGATCAGCATTGAGTGCGAGAAGCCGATTGACCTGAAGAAAGCTCGTGAGGCTCTGCGCAAGGCTCCTGGCGTCATTCTGCGCGATGTACGCGAAGACGGCGGCTATGTGACGCCGATTGAATGTGTCGGGGAGGATGCAACGTATGTGTCTCGCCTGCGCATTGATCCGACAGTCGAGAATGGTCTGGCACTTTGGTGCGTCTCGGACAATCTTCGCAAGGGTGCAGCACTGAATGCCGTGCAGATTGCGGAAAGCCTGGTTGAACAGGGTCTTTTGAAGAATGGAGCCTTGTTTCCTGTAAAGGAATAAGGGAGTTTTCTGAAGTTCTGGCGCGTCTGAAGGGAAACTTTCAGACGCCTTTTTTATGTCGAGATGAAAAGGGTCATTCGTGACTGTTCCCCGCACAGAAACGGTTCTTGAAGCCAATCAGACTATTGAACTTCTGCCTTTGAATTCGCTTCTGGGACGGCTGTTGGACTCTCAGAAAGAGGCCTTAGAGCGGGTCGGAGAGGCACTCCCGTCCATTGAAGCCGCAGTTGAGGCGAGTGTGCCCCGTCTTCAGGCTGGCGGTCGGTTGATTTATGCTGGGGCTGGAACGTCTGGTCGTATTGGGGTTCAGGATGGGGTGGAACTGACACCAACGTTTGGACTGCCCCCTGAGCGGCTGGTTTTGCTACTGGCTGGTGGCGCCGGTGCAGGGACGCAGGCTGTCGAAGGTGCAGAAGACAGGGAAGATCAGGCGCGCGTTGATCTTGGAGCATACGGGCCCACGCCGAATGACGTGGTCATTGGTGTCGCGGCGAGTGGCAATACGCCCTACACCTGTGCTGTTGTTGAAGCCGGGCGTGAGGTCGGGGCTTTGACAATTGGGGTAAGTGGAAACGCGCATTCACGTCTTTTACGCAGTGCTGAAATCGGGATCAGTATTCCGACGGGCGCTGAAGTTTTGGCTGGCTCCACGCGGATGGCAGCAGGGACGGCCCAGAAGGTTGCGCTTAACCTGTTTTCTACCGCTTTGATGACGCGCCTTGGGCATGTCTATCGCGGGCGTATGGTCGATATGCGAATTAGCAATGACAAGTTGCAGTTGCGTGCCGAGCGCATGGTGTTCGAATTGGCTGGGGGAACGGACGAGGAAGTTCGTGATGCGTTGCGGTTGGTTGGCGGTAATGTAAAGCGGGCAGTTCTTGTGAGAAAGGGGGTGTCTGTCGAGAAGATTGAGACGCTTCTTCAGGCGCATAACGGCAATCTGCATACGGTCCTGGCTTCTCTCTGAAGGTAAAAACCTGATGTCTTTCGAGAATATGCAGTGGGCCATTGGTCTCATGAGTGGCACGTCTCTTGATGGGGTGGATGCAGCTCTGGTACAGACGGATGGGGAGCGAATTGCTCAGTATGGGCCAGCCGTGACGGTTCCCTACGACCCTACTTTGCGGGCTCGGCTGCGCCATTTGCTGGATCATGCTGCACATCTGGCAGAAGATGATCCGGATATTCTGGCTGCCGAACGGGACGTGACGCTACGGCATGTGGATGCTGTTCGGGAGCTTATGACGCTGGCTCCAGATATTCGCCCTGATATCATTGGCTTTCATGGGCAAACTGTCCTGCATCAGCCGGAAAAAGGGCGAAGCTGGCAGATTGGTGATGGAGCGCTTCTTCAGGCGGAGTGTGGCGTCCCGGTTGTTTATGATTTCCGTGCACGGGATCTGGAATGTGGTGGTGAAGGCGCGCCATTGGTGCCCGTTCTGCATGCCGCACTTTTGGAAAGCGAGACGCAGTCTGTCGCTGTTCTGAATATTGGTGGCGTGGCAAATGTCACCTTGCTCGGGCCGAACACAGAGGGGCAGCGTCAGGTCTGGGCGTGCGATACCGGACCGGGAAATGCTCTTCTGGACGACTGGGCGGAGCGCCATACTGGCGTTGCGTGTGACGTCGATGGTGCGTTAGCGAGAAAAGGAAAGGTAGATCGAGCTGTTTTAGAAAACTTGCTGGCAATGCCGTATTTTCAGCGTGAAATGCCAAAGTCATTGGACCGTTTGAGCTTTCATGCTTCTGCCATGCAGGCCGTTGAAACGCTTTCTGCCGAAGACGGCGCTGCGACACTGCTGGAGTTTACGGTTGAAGCGATTGCTCGAACACCCATGCCAGTCAAACCCGCTAAGTGGTTTGTCGCTGGAGGGGGACGCCACAATCCGGTTTTGATGGAGCGTTTGCGCTCACGTTTGGGATGTCTGGGGTCCGTCGATGATCTTGGGTGGGACGGAGACGCACTGGAGGCCCAGTGCTTTGCACTTCTCGCCGTCCGTTATGTACGTAATCTTCCTTCGTCGTGGCCACAGACGACTGGGACGGAAAAGCCTTGTGTGGCAGGCCGGTCAGCACGCTGAGCGGTCTGCCTGTCTGCTCGGATTTTAGACTGATGCAAGTTCCGGCCAGCCCGTTTCCGGACGGTCCAGATGCTTCAGCAGTTCATGATCCGGGGTGTTCGTAAGATCTTTTGTCAGGCTTTTGAAAAGCTTCTTGGACGTTGGCTTGTCCAGGCTTTCACGGATGTCGTGAAGAGACTGTGCCGGAGCTATAAGAAGGATTCCCTCAACATTGCTGTCCTGTGCAGCCTTGTTGATGTGAGCCGCCAGATCTTTCGCGAAGTGCGTCTTGAGCTGCTCCTTCGGGCTTGTATGAGCAGCCTTGAGCGAACCTACATCCTTGGCTGCGTCTGAGCCCTTATGGATATCGAAGTTTTCGATGGTTCTGAGCTGTGAGCCTTCCAGACGAAGGAAACGGGCTTTTTCACCATCAGCGACGACGTAGATGACGGGGTCTTGGGTTGCCATTGTATCAGATCCTTTCCCGATCAATCAGATTGGTCAGGACCTAAACGTGGGCGGAGCGCTGGGGTTGCCCTTCCAGAAGGGCTTACTTCGATTCTTCAAGGCTTAGGATTATGATAAAAAAGGATATTTTTCAGTGGAGGTTATTTTTTTGACGTTTGGATGAATTTTTCTCTTGAATACCGACGGCGATATGATCACTCTCAGTATTGAGCCCACGGAAAACTTTCCCAGAGGGTTCAAGGAGGCAAATATGGCTCTGATGAATACTTTCATGCCGTATATCGGATCGATCGGTGCTGTAATGGCGGTGATCTTTTACAATGCTTCCCGCCGGGTTGAACAGCCAAGTCTTTCCTATGCACGTGTAAAGCGCCGACGATAGCGTCCCGAAAGGGACGCGCATCCCTCGGTTAATGTGTTTTTTCTCTTTCGCCATTTGTAGCCCTGTTTCACACTGAAGGGTACTATGGCCTTCTTTTTTAAAAAACCCCAACATGCCTCTCCGCCTCATGGACGGACAGGCATCCTACTTCTCAATCTCGGTACGCCTGATGACACCAGCTATTTGGCGGTGCGTCGGTACCTGAGCGAGTTTCTCTCCGATCGGCGCGTTATCGAAAGTTCGCCGCTGATCTGGCAGCCCATCCTGCAGGGTATCATCCTTACAAAACGACCTTTCGCCAGCGGTGCAAACTATGCACGAATCTGGGATCGGGAAGAGAATGCTTCTCCGTTGCGGGTCTATACTCAGCGTCAGGCTGAGAAGCTTCGCCTTCGGTTAAAAGCAGACGGTGTCCCTGTTGAGTGGGGCATGCGCTATGGCCGCCCATCTGTTGCGCAGGCTGTTGAAAGCCTGATGGACCAGGGATGCGACCGTATCGTCAGTATTCCGCTTTATCCGCAATACTCCTCCGCAACGACTGCCACGGCTAACGATCAGCTTTTCCGGGCATTGATGAAGCTGAGAAAGCAACCAGCTGTTCTGACGGTTCCGTCTTTTCCAGATCATCCGGCATTTGTGCGGGCATTGGAAACATCTGTGTTGAAGACGCTGGAAAGCCTTTCCTTCAAGCCCCAACGAATTGTGGCGTCGTTTCATGGATTGCCAAAAGTCTGTATCGAAAAGGGCGACTCGTATCAGGACGAATGTGTTCGTACGATTGCCGCCTTGCGTCAGGCGTTAGGGCTTTCTGAAGAGCAGATGCCGTTGACGTTCCAGTCGCGCTTCGGGCCGCTTGAATGGATTCAGCCTTATACGGCCCCTTATGTAAGTGCTCTCCCGAAGCAGGGCATCACGAAAATTGCAGTTATCATGCCAGGCTTTATGGCGGACTGTATTGAAACGCTGGATGAAATTGGGAATGAACTTCGAGAAGAGTTCATGGAAGCGGGCGGCGAAGAATTTGCCCTTGTGCCCTGTCTGAATGATTCAGACGAGTCGGTTGACCTTCTGGAGGCATTGTCTCGTACAGCCCTGAGAGGGTTCGGAGTAGGTTGAAACTGTTTGGATACTCATGAAAAAGGCCCGGCTGTTACCAGCCGGGCCTTTTTTGTTTTTAGTGCTGCGGCGCCTGCGGAGCTGGCGCATTTGTGCCTGGCTCGGGGTGTTCTGCGTCGTACCACTGAGCCTTCTGGTTCACGGACGTCGCATCGTGGTGGCTCTGCCACCAGCCGCCGGTATTCGGGGCTGCCGGATGCTCCTTGTCCCACAGAGCAGCCTTCTCGCGCAGATCCTTGCGATACAGATGGCGGCGATACATGCCAGCGGCGCATCCACCAACGGCGCCAATAACACCATGGTGGTTGGCCAGATGTCCGCCTACGGCACCGGCTGCACCGTATTTGATGCAGCCGCCCGGTTCGGCGAGGGCCGGGGTAGCGGTAAGGAGGGCGGCCAGAGCCAGAGCAGAACGCATTGAGCGTGTCATGGAAGTTTCGTCTCTCTTATCGGTCTCTTGGAAGAAAGAGACTTTCTGAATGTCGAAACTAGGTATGTGGGGGGAAGGTTTCAACTCTCTGGCGAGCAGAGATGGTTTTTAGGGTTGTGTTGCGGCCAGGTTTTTCATATAACTGTGGCATTGAGCCATAAATCGTTAGGCAGATGGCTCAATCATCAATATCAGAAAATGATTTTCATAAGAGGCTGACCCCACGAGGGGGCAGCCTCTTTTTTTTATGAGCCTATTAGGATTTCAGGCTGTGGATATTTCGGGTTTTGATCTTTCGGGTCTGCTTGCCGACATTCCGGCCCGCTATGAACTTTGGGTGGCTCTGCTGATTATTGGCTGCAAGCTGATAACGGTTTTCTTGCCTCCTCCAAAAAATACATCACGGTTCGGCGGAATTTACCGCGTCATTACTCTTCTGGGGCTGAACTTTGGCTGGGCTGCCAATCGTCTTGAGCGGCAGGTGGGTAAAGTGACTTCAGCTTCTGGGAGTGGAGAAAGCGTAAAGAAGGACGCTTCTCCGAAAGCGTAAAATACTCTGGCTCCCGAATTACTTGGAATTTTTTCCTGAGAGCCAGAAATTTTTTCAAATACTTATTCAGTATGGATCAGTAAAATTATGAATGCTATTTCCTCCCAGTCTCTGGTGCAGGCAAATTTTTCGCGTCCTGTTCCAACCAAATATCCTGTTTCTCGCTGGACGATTGCGGATGCGCTGAAGGTTCGTACAGACGATCCGACGACGACCATGCCGGTGATCGATTACCAGTTTCCCATTATGTCCAATGACGTCATGATCTGGGACAGCGGTGCGCTGCGTGACATGCACATGCGTACCGTCACGTTCAAAGGCTGGTTCGTCCTGTGGTCGCTTGCCGTGGACAAGATGGATAAGACCAACGCCAAAATTTATGACGAATGGCACTCCCGCAATGACCGCGCTTATATCGGCTACTGGTATAGCCGCGATGGTGTGGAGTGGACCTGGGGCGGACGACTATTCCAGACCTCTGCCGATCTGCGTCCGTGGGAATGGTCCGGTTCTCTGGTGATGCGTGAGGGCACCGAGAACAAGGTGGACATGTTCTACACGTCCGTCGGTGCGCCTGATGGCAACTCTGTTCCGGCGGTCAGCTCCGGCACCATTCATGCAGATGATAAGGGTGTCTGGTTCGACGGCTTCGCCACAAGCACGGAAATGTTCAAGGCAGATGGTGTTCATTACGCCAATGCGTCTGAAGATCCATATTTTGATTTCCGTGATCCGCAGCCGTTCATCAATCCGGGCGATGGCCAGCTTTATACGCTGTTTGAAGGCAATGTTCCGGGTGCGCGCGGCCAGTTTGTTATCGGCACCGATGAAATGGGTGCTGTTCCGCCAGGATATGCGGTGGATGCTGGCGCACAATATGGTGCAGCAGCGATCGGTCTGGCCCGGTGTGTCTCCGGCTGGCGCAAGGGGGATTACTCCCGGTGGGAACTGATGCCAGCTCTGGTAACGGCTCTTGGCGTGAACGATCAGACCGAACGTCCCCATTTCGTTTTCAAGGATGGTCTGACCTATCTGTTCACGATCAGCCATCATTCCACGTACACGGGCAAGAGCACGGGACCTGATGGCGTCTATGGCTTTGTGTCCGAGAAGGGTATTTTTGGCCCATACAAGCCCCTGAATAGCTCAGGGCTTGTACTCGGTAATCCGTCTTCGCAGCCGTATTCGACGTATTCGCACTTTGTGGATGCGGAGGGCTATGTTCAATCCTTTATCGATACCATTCCGGCTGCCGGTCAGGATGCAGAAAATCCGGATACTTACCGGATTGGCGGTACACTGGCACCGACGGTTCGTCTGGTTCTGGATGGTGATCGGACATTCCTGACGGAAGTCCATGATTACGCGCAGGTTTTTGCCCAAGCTGCGTGGCCGGCCTCTCTGGCGTATGACGTCAGAACCTGAGTGTCAGAGGCTCAGGTTAAAAAGACCTGAGATTTTTTGATAAGGCGTTAATGAAAGCCACTCCCGTAGAGGAGTGGCTTTCATTTTTTTCGGAGCGTTTTGGCATGTGCCTTGGCTTTGCTTCGATCACAACGAAGAACTCCCTGCAAATACGGCATGCCGCTCTGGTTTCTTCATTCTCTGTTCGTGGAGTGTTGATGAATGATTGAGCGTAGACTGGGCAAGTTGCCTCCGCGCCATGATGTACGAACCTATCGGCTTTCGCCCGTTCTGACGGCGCGGGTTCCAGACGTTCCAGAGCACCAGGACTGGTCCCAGGGGGTGCCCTATCAGATGTGGGGTAATGATCGGTTCGGATGCTGCGCTTTTGCAGCTCATGCGGCTTTGACAGCAACCTGGACAAAAGTGGCTCAGGGGCTGGTATTGCTCTCCAGCGAACAGGTTCTTCAGAACTATGGGGCTGTCACGGGATTTAATCCGGTAACGGGTCAAAATGATAATGGCACGATTTTGCTGGAGCAACTGCAATACTGGAAGAGCACTGGATTTGTTCGGCCGGGGCAGACACGAGATTATCTGACGGCTTACGGTATTATTGATTCCCATTCAGTGAGCGGCATCAAACGCGGTATTTCCTATCTGGGCGGCGTCTTGGCAGGGGTGCAGGTTCCGCGCGGGTTCATGAGTCTCCCATTAGGTACCGATTGGGATTGGGATGCTGTGCAGGACCACGTTTTTGTCGGAGGACATGCTATCGCGCTGACGGGGTACACACCGGACGGTGTATTTTTCAATACATGGGGCAGCCGGACCTTCATGCCGTGGAATACGTTCCTGAAGATTTGTGATGAGGCCTATGGGCTCGTTAGCAGACAGAACTGGCTCACAGTGCAAGGTCTTTCGCCAAAATCTGAAGACGTACAGGCCCTTGTTGCTGAAATGAGCGCAGCATGAAGCCGATATATTTTTTGCCTGTATGGTTGCTGCTTTCAGGATGTGTCTTTGGTTCTGGTGATCAGACTTCGGTGAGTGCAGCCCTGGCCGGTGTTCAGAAGGATCTGGCTAAAGCTGGTGTCGTCAGTGTTTCCGAGGTTCAGGACTGGTCCACAGAGCAGTTTCATCGCTTTGATGGGAACGTGCGTGCGCTACAATGTTCGCAGCACACTCTGGACCCGGTTGTTGCGCTTGTTTCCGGGCCAGTGACAATGCAGCTAAATGGTAGTCTGACGCAGTCTGGTTCATTTTCTGTGTCTGCGCTGACAACTGTGCCTGTCATTGGCATTGCCGCAGATGCCAGCCGTTCAAAGACGCAACAGTTGAGTTTGCCTGTTCAGTTCGTGCCATTGTCTGCTCTTCCTGATGCGGAGATGCAGCGTGAAGTTGAATATGCTGGCGCTCTGCTCGGGCAACCTGGCGATGTTCGCGATAAAGAGGCAGGCAGAATTCTCAATGCGCGGCAGGCCTTGTACACGCATATTCACGGCCTTCAGGCTCCAGAAATTCTAGCGGAATGTCAGTCTAACCAACCCGTGCATCCCTTTGTCGGGCTGAAACCTCTTTGAAATCAGGGGAGGTGGCCTGACAGCGCCGTGGTTAAGAGATCGAGCAGACGTTCCGGAAAAATGATTTCGGTTGTCTGTTCTAGTTCACGTCTAGACCACCAGTGATGGCCCTTGAGAACGTTCTTTTCGTTGGGCGTCCAGCCGGAAGAGGAGAGCGTGGTCTCTGGTGCACGAAAGGCAAAAAAGCGCTCGTCAGCTAAAACAGTTTCACCATTGGCGAGCGTCAGGACGAATGTTCTCTGACCAATTTCAGAGCTGAGAAAGGGCGCGTTTAATCCTGTTTCTTCGTGTAGTTCGCGTTTTGCCGCCTGAACAAAATTTTCTCCATCCTTCAGGCTTCCGCCGGGCGTGGACCAATAACTTCGCCCAGCCAATGCGCCTGAGGAGTGAAAAAACCTGAAGAGAAGGACGCGATCCTGCTGATCCAGAACCAGTAATCGGGCAGCGGGGCGTTGACGCATAGCAAGTCTCCCGAGAACTGTTCGGGCCATGATTTTTGTATATGAAATTAGGACACGGTTAGAGCGTCAAGTAACTACGCTCTGATCAGATTTTTCTGATAATCCGCTTATCGGCTGGTCGGAGTGAGAGGATTCGAACCTCCGGCCCCTGCGTCCCGAACACAGTGCTCTACCAGGCTGAGCTACACTCCGGCCGACGGCGCTTCTCCTACCGGGAATTTGCTTTCGTGGCAAGAGGATGGGGTGAAAAATCAGATGGAAACCAATATTCTTTTGATACTTTTCCAAGAGAACAGAACGGTAATCGCACGACCCTGAAGATTCCAGATTGGAAGAAGGCCTACACCGCCTTCTGCGACTGAAACACGGGAGTCAGCCGAATTGTCTCTGTTGTCTCCCATGACGAATAATCTTTCTGCCGGGACCGTAAATTCGGGGACGTTATCCAGAGGACCATGGGTCGTCAGTTTGATAATGTTATGGTGCATTCCGTCTGGAAGCGTTTCTTCATAACGCTCAGCGGAGTAAGTATGCCCGCGACTGTTCTCTTCTTGATCCGGACCCTTATCTTTCCAAGGCAATATTTTCCCGTTCAAGAGAATTCGACCATTCATTAGCGCAATTCTGTCTCCAGGAAGACCGATGACGCGTTTAACCCATGTTTCATGAAGATTTGCGGGAGCCCGAAACACAGCGATGTCGCCCCGGTGTGGCAAATGCCCAAAGATGCGTTTTGGCGTTATTTGGGCGAACGCGTAGCCGAAGGGTAGAGAGGCTGTGCTTAGGCCATAAGAAGGTGCAGAAACGATAATTTCGTCACCGATCTTTAAGGTCGGTTGCATCGACGCCGATGGAACGATGTAGGCCGCGCCAAGCGCTGTATGAATGAATAGTACACCCAAAACAGGTGGCAGCGCAGGCAGCAGTTTTCGGAAAATCTGAAGATGTTTCATTGCGGTCTCTCCAAGATCGGAGAGTGCCATACGGCAGGCGTTCCGCAACTTAAGCCTTGGACAGGCTATGTCAGGAAAATTGCAGGTGACCTGTCATAATGGTCACCTGCAAAGACGTGTTAGAGAGCTTTTTCGAGGGCCGGGAGCACTTCAAACAGGTCGCCCACGATACCATAATCGGCAACGCGGAAGATCGGGGCTTCAGGGTCTGTGTTGATGGCCACGATAACGCGGCTGTCTTTCATGCCGGCCAGATGCTGGATTGCGCCAGACAACCCGACAGCGATGTAGAGTTCTGGTGCCACGATCTTGCCGGTCTGCCCGACCTGCATTTCGTTCGGAGCAAAACCAGAGTCCACGGCCGAACGGGATGCACCAATTGCGGCATTCAGCTTGTCAGCGATCGGCTCAAGCAGCTTGAAGTTGGCTGCATCCTTCATGCCTTTACCGCCTGAAATAACCACCCGGGCAGATTCCAGTTCCGGACGGTCGGACGCTGACAACTCAACCTTCACGAAAACTGAGTTTTCGCTGGCTGGGGCTTCCAGTGTTTCAACCGCTGCAGAACCGCCATCCTTTGGAGCAGGATCAAAGCTGGAACTGCGAATGGTCAGGACCTTGATGCTGTCAGCAGACCGAACCGTTGCCAGTGCATTGCCCGCGTAGATGGGACGCACGAACGTCTCGGCGTCCTTGATCTCCACAACATCCGGGACAGGTTGCACGTCAAGCAGGCCCGCCAAGCGCGGCAGGATATTCTTTCCACTTGCTGAGGCAGACGCCACGATGTGGCTGTAGTCCTTTGCGATGGACGCCAGCAGGTCGGCGGCAGGCTCAGCCAGATCCGTGGCCAGAGCTGGCACGGACAGAACCCGCTTTACCCCAGGAAGGGCTGCGGCGGCGCTGGCGCCTTCACCAAAAACGATGGCGTCTACATCGCCAAAGCGTGCGGCGGCTGTCAGGGCTGAACGTGACGCCTGACGAACTTCACCATTCTCGACTTCGAGCAGAACAAGAGCGGTCATCAGATCACCTTCGCTTCTGTCTTGAGCTTTTCGACCAGTTCGGCCGCACTGCCCAGCTTGATACCTTCCTTGCGTTCCGTCGGCTCGGCGACGGATACGATGGTCAGGCGGGAGGCAAGATCAACGCCGAGATCTGCGGCTTCAAGCGTTTCAAGTGGCTTCTTACGAGCCTTCATGATGTTCGGGAGGGACGCATAGCGCGGCTCGTTGAGGCGCAGATCGGCCGTCACCACGGCAGGAAGCGCCAAAGAGACAACTTCCGTACCACCGTCGATCTCACGAGCGACTTCAATACGACCGTCCGCAACGGTCACTGCGCTAGCGAACGTGCCCTGAGGCCAGCCGAGCTTTGCTGCCAGGATCTGGCCCGTTGCATTCATGTCATCGTCAATGGCCTGCTTGCCCATGCAGACAAGACCCGGCTGTTCGCGTTCGACAATGGCTTTCAGCGCATTGGCGACGGCGCGGGGCTCAAGAGTATCATCTGTTTTGACCAGAATGGCCCGGTCTGCACCCATCGCCATTGAGGTACGCAGGATATCCTGCGCGGCCTGAACACCAATGGTCACCACGACCACTTCGGTTGCCACGCCTTTTTCGCGTAGGCGGATGGCTTCTTCCACCGCAATTTCATCGAACGGATTCAGAGACATTTTCAGTCCCTGCGTTTCGACACCACTACCATCGGCCGCTACACGTACCTTGACGTTGTAATCGACCACCCTTTTGACTGGGACCAGAATTTTCATCGTGATCTTTCGCTGCTGACGCCGCTGGAAAAACGGCCGCCACCGTAGCGGAAATGGATCAGGAAGTCACATTCCGGTCAGGAAGCGGCCCGTCTGTTTAAAGGATTTACATCCCGACAGGGTAGTTCGGGCCGCCGCTACCTTCTGGCGTGCACCATTCAATGTTCTGCGTCGGGTCCTTGATATCGCAGGTTTTGCAATGGACGCAGTTCTGCGCATTGATGCGTAGCGACCAGTCATTGTCTCCACTCTTTTCCTGCTCATACACACCTGCCGGACAGTAACGGCTCTCTGGCGCGTCAAACACGTCATGATTGACGGTGCGCCAGATGGCTTCGTTCCGCAGCTTCAGATGGACAGGCTGGTTTTCTTCGTGATTTGTCGCACTTAGGAAAACCGAGCTGACACGATCGAAGGTCAGGACATTGTCTGGCTTCGGATAGTCGATCTGCTCGCACAACGCCGCTGGACGTAAAGTCTCATTGTCTGCGTGCGGATGATGCAGGGTCCAAGGTGCGCGGCCGCGCAGGATCATGCTGTCGATGCCAGCATAGAGCGCGCCAGCCTTCATGCCCCATTTGGCAAAAGCCGGACGGATATTGCGGACATCGCGCAATTCGGACCAGAGCCAGGAATTGCGGACGCGCTCTGTCAGGCTTGAAGCTTCTGTACGCTCGGTCTGGAGCGCTTCGGCTACAGCCTCGGCGGCCAGCATGCCGGACTTCATCGCGGTATGTGTTCCCTTGATCTTGGGAACGTTCAGGAAGCCTGCCGAATCGCCAGCCAAAACACCGCCTGGGAATGTCAGGCGGGGAATGGACTGAAGCCCACCTTCCGAGAGCGCACGGGCGCCGTAGATCAGGCGCTTTCCGCCTTCAAAATGTTCCCGGAATGCCGGGTGTAGCTTCGTACGCTGCATTTCCTCAAAGGGGGAGAGGTAGGTGTTGCTGTAGTCAAGGCCGGTCACGAAACCGTAGCTGACCAGATTTTCCCCGAAATGATAGAGCCATGCGCCACCGTAGGTGTGGTCGTCCAGTGGCCAGCCAAAGCTGTGTTGGACGAGGCCGGGGCGATGCTTTTCCTTCGGGATTTCCCAGACTTCCTTGATGCCCAGGCCATAAGTCTGCGTATCGACATCTTTGCGCAGGCCGAAACGCTTCATGGCGTGGGCGCTCAGCGAGCCGCGTGCGCCTTCGGTCAGGATTGTCTGTTTGGCACGCAGGATCATGCCGGGCGTGAAGTTGGAACCATGCGTGCCATCGCGTTCGATGCCCATGTCGCCCGTAATGACGCCAGCAACGCGATTGTTTTCGATGAACAGCTCAGCGCCCGCAAAGCCGGGGTAGATCTCAACGCCCAGCGCTTCGGCCTGTTCACCCATCCAGCGGCAGACTTCCCCCAGAGACACCACATAATTTCCGTGGTTCGCCATATGGGGCATGACACGATCCAGATAGGGAATCTGAATGGCGCGCTTTTCCGTCAGGAAAAGCATGCGCTCTTCCGTGACTTCCGTATTCAGGGGCGCACCAAGAGAGCGCCAGTCTGGCAGGAGTTCCTCAAGCGAACGCGGTTCGATGACAGCACCAGACACGATGTGCGCACCGATTTCGCTACCCTTTTCGATCAGGCAGACCGAGGCGTCCGGAGCAATCTGTCGCAGGCGAATTGCCGCGGACAGACCGGCGGGGCCACCACCGACCACCACGACATCGAATTCCATTTCTTCGCGTTCGATCTGGGTCATGATGTCAGGAACTCACTGTAGTCAGATAAAGGGACGGCGCCTCAAGGGCGCCGGGTAAATGTCCAGTAGAAAGGCTGTCGACCTTCCCGGAAGGCTTTGGCCTCATATCGGGTTGGGGACCATCCTTCAGGACGTTCCGTTTCCGGAGGCGGGGCATCAAACAGATCCTGTTTGCCCATCACTTCCGTCACCCATTCCTGATAGACCGGATGATCGCTGGCGACGCGCCAGATTGCTCCAGGTTTCAGAACGCGGTGAACCTCCTTGAGGTTTTCCGGGTGGATGAAACGGCGCTTCGCATGGCGTGATTTGGGCCATGGATCCGGAAACATCAGATAAGCCCGATCCAGGCAATTGTCCGGCATATCCTTCAGGAGTTGCCGAGCGTCTTCTGGCCAGATCCGGAAATGAGGCGGAGGCTCGGCTGTCTCGTCCTGTCCTTCTGGGACAAGACGAGACATAAGCGAGCACAAGCCGTTCTCGAAAACTTCAGAAGCAATGTACCCGACATCAGGGTTCATTTCAGACTGGGCAGCGGCATGCTCGCCGCCACCAAATCCAATTTCGAGAAAAACGCGCGATACAGGCGTGGAAAATCCGGCTGTCGGATTTTCAGCAGACGCAAATGTAAAGCGCGGCAGCACGTCTTCGAGAAGGCGCTGCTGTCTGGCCCGGAGCGGATGGCCGCGTTGGCGGCCGTAAAGCCGCTCCGGCTGGGGTTTGAGAGACTGTGTCAGGGTCTTACCTGTTCAGTGCGTTACGGAGGGTGTCGACCAGATCTGTCTTTTCCCACGTGAAGTTGTCCAGAGCCTCATTCGGCACACGACCGAAGTGACCATAGGCAGACGTCGGAACATAGATCGGGCGGTTCAGGCGCAGGTGCTTGCGGATGCCGCGCGGGGACAGATCCACAACTTCATTGAGGAGCAGGCCAAGGCGTGCTTCGTCAATGTCCTTGCCCGTGCCGTCGAGATCAACATAGACTGACAGCGGCTTGGAGACGCCAATGGCGTAGCTGAGCTGGATTGTGCAGCGATCTGCAAGGCCAGCAGCCACAACGTTCTTGGCAAGGTAGCGCGCAGCATAAGCAGCCGAACGGTCAACCTTCGTGGGGTCCTTGCCGGAGAATGCGCCACCACCATGAGGGGCTGCACCGCCGTAGGTGTCCACGATGATCTTACGGCCGGTCAGGCCAGCATCGCCATCCGGGCCACCGATGACGAAGTTGCCGGTCGGGTTCACATAGAACTCGTCTTCCGGGCAGCTCCAGCCATTCGGCAGAACGTCATTGACCACGCCGCGAAGCGTTTCGCGGATCGTGTTCTGGCTCATGCCTTCAGCGTGCTGCGTGGAAATCACGACAGACGTGACGCCAACCGGCTTGCCATCGACATAACGCAGCGTGACCTGGCTCTTCGCGTCCGGAAGAAGGCCAGCGCCGCGGGCGTCGCCGTTCTTGCGGTAGTCGCGGATACGCTCAAGGATTGTCTGGGCGTAGAATAGCGGAGCCGGCATCAGGTTTTCGGTTTCGCGCGTGGCGAAGCCAAACATGATGCCCTGATCGCCAGCGCCTTCGTCCTTGTCGCTGCCGCTGTCAACGCCCTGGGCGATGTCAGCAGACTGTGCGTGAAGGTAAGACGTGATGTCAGCCGTCTTCCAGGAGAAGCCAGCCTGGTCGTAGCCGATGTCCTTGATGGCCTCACGGACGCGGTCGATCAGCGTGTCTTCGACGGCCTCGGGGCCACGGACTTCACCGGCCAGAATGACACGGTTCGTGGTGACCAGCGTTTCACAGGCAACGCGGGCTTCCGGATCGGCTTCAAGATAAGCGTCCAGAACTGTGTCGGAGATACGGTCTGCCACCTTATCGGGATGGCCCTCGGAAACAGATTCAGAGGTGAACAGGAAATCGCCGTGATTGCGCACTCAGGGACCTCGCAGGGAATGAGTGGTGAGAAGGGCTGCAGACGTCATGACGAACGGATGCAGCATTCAGGAGAGGCACGGCTTGGCGGAATTGAACGCAGGGGTCAAGGGGCTTAGGAAAACTTGGACATTTTTTCTGTGAAATCCAAAGGGAAGTCTTTGGAAAATCAGGAAAACCGACAAGAGTATTCACGTTTTCTCATGGTGCGAAATCAGGGGGAGACGACTGCCTTCGATCGCGATATTGTGGGCCGCAGGTGAAAGCACCGTATTTTCATGAGGCACCAATGGCGTACGTCGTAAGTTTCTTTAGCGGTAAAGTCTGTCTTGTTACGGGTGCCGGGGGCAATATTGGCCTCGCGACTGCACTTCGGCTGGCAGAAATGGGCACGGAAATTGCTCTGCTCGACATGAATCCGGACGCTCTGGCCAAGGCAGAAGCCGCTGTGCGGGAGAAGGGCGTGAAAGCTGCGTCCTATGTCTGTGACGTCACATCCGAGCAGTCAGTGATCGATGTCGTCGGCCGCGTTGTCGAAGAGTTTGGAAAAATCGATTTCCTCTTCAACAATGCCGGATATCAGGGTGCCTTTGCCCCGGTTCAGGATTATCCGTCCGAAGATTTCCCGCGTGTTCTGAACATCAATGTCACAGGCGCCTTCCATGTGATGAAGGCTGTCTCACGGCACATGATCGAGAACGGTTACGGTAGCATCGTGAATACTGCCAGCATGGCCGGTGTAAAAGGACCGCCGAACATGGCGGCTTACGGGGCATCCAAAGGTGCCATCATCGCCCTGACGGAAACTGCAGCCCAGGATCTGGCGCCCTACAACATCCGCGTTAACGCCATCAGCCCAGGTTATATGGGCCCTGGTTTCATGTGGGATCGACAGGTGGAACTGCAGGCCAAGGCCAACACGCAGTACTTCTCCACCAATCCTGAAGAAGTTTCCAAGCAGATGATCGGTAGTGTGCCGATGCGTCGTTATGGCGATATCAGCGAAATCCCAGGTGTGGTGGCGTTCCTTCTGGGCGACGACTCCAGCTTTATGACGGGTGTGAACCTCGAAATCTCGGGCGGCTAACCGCCTGGTTCTCCGCCGGAAAGATCAGTCTTTCCGGCGAAGAACATCTGCCATGCCGTAAAGGCCGGGAGGCTGATGGGCCAGCCAGCGTGCAGCCATTAGTGCACCGCGGGCGAAAACCCGTCGATCCAGCGCACGATGAGACAGGGTGATTTGTTCATCTGCGGCCATGAAGAGAAGATCGTGCTCGCCAATAATCTGCCCCCCGCGCAGTGAGGCAAACCCAATAGCGCTATCCGGTCGCGCGCCGTTCTGATCCAGGCGAGCAACATCCTCGAATGCTACGTTTCGTCCTTCAGCAACTGCGCGTCCAATGGCCAGCGCGGTGCCGGACGGTGCATCAACTTTCTGCCGGTGATGAATCTCTACAATCTCCGCATCATAACCTGGCAGCCCTGCGCCAAGCTGCTTCGCGAGCTCCAGAAAAAGCGTCAACGCCGGAGAAAAATTGGCAGCCTGTAAAACCGGAATATGTTTTGCAGCCTCGCTCACGGCCGCTTGGGCCGTAGCGTCAAGGCCGGTCGTTCCCAGAACCCAAGGGCACTTTGCGGCTGTGAAGGCTTCTGCATGGGTTGCTGCGGTTGAAGCATGGCTGACGTCGATAATGACGTCGCAACGCGTCGCTAGTTCTGCCGGGTTATTGGTGATGCTGCGTGCTGCATCTGCGTGACGGGACAGCCCGCCAGCCAGGGAGGCTCCCGCTTCTTCGGCGCAGAGAGCGCCCAGACGCCCAGTGATGCCAGCAATACCGATGCGGGGAGAAGTCGTCATAATCCGTGCCTGACCGTCAGAAACTATTGGGCGCAACCTAAGGGATTATTGGCGTGCGTCAAAACGGAGGCGAGCATTTTCGATCTGATCCCGGTGTGTGACAGCCCAGCGTCCGAAGGCTTCGGTAATGCTTTGCAGAGAGTGCCCGAGATCCGTCAATTCATAATCCACGCGAGGCGGAGTGGTGGGGGTGACGGTGCGGGCAACCAGCCCATCGCGTTCCAGATTGCGCAATGTCAGCGTGAGCATGCGTTGTGAAATACCTTCGATGGAACGACGGAGTTCACTAAAACGCATGGAGCCGTCTCCCAGCATCCGCACGATCAGGATGCTCCACTTGTCTCCCACGCGCGCCAGAATGGCCCGGACAACGGCGCATGTATCGCTCTCATGAGCTTCTGGAGGGGGGAGGGTACTAACATCCATGTGCCTATGATCCCTGAATGTGCCGTCTTGCGGAGGTGAGGAAAAGGTTTCTTATCATGTGCTGGTTACGATCAGGAACCGAAAGAGATTACAATGAAACTGCTTCATATCGATTCCAGCATTCTTGGCGGGTATTCCGCAACACGCCAGCTGAGTGTGGCGATTGTGGACCGCTACCGTCAGAAGCATCCGGATCTGGACGTTACATCCCTTGATCTGGCAGCGAACCCGCTTCCTCACCTGGATGGCGAAGCTCTGTCTTTTCTGGGCAAGGACCTTACGGAAGACGCTGCCTCCAACAAGGATCTGGTCGCGGGCGCGAAAGCCCTTTCCGATTTTAAGGAGGCCGACATTCTCGTACTCGGTGTGCCGATGTACAACTTCGGCATTCCGAGCCAGCTCAAGGCATGGATTGATCGCATTGCCATTGCCGGACAGACATTCCGCTACGGTGCGAATGGTGTCGAAGGACTTGCTGGCGGTAAGACCGTGATTCTCGCCGTGGCGCGTGGTGGCATTTATTCGGAAGGCACGCCGCAGGCTGCCTTTGAGCATCAGGTCACATATCTCAAGGCCGTTCTTGGCTTCCTTGGCGTCACGGACGTGAAGGTCATTGAAGCAGAAGGCCTGGCAGTCAATGGCGGCAATGATCGCCCTCGCATCCTTGCAGAAGCGGAAAGCGTCATCGCCGCCCTCTGACAATTAGTCAGTCACGCCGGTATCCGGTCCGAACGTCTCATAACGCAGACGGTCGGCCGGAATGCCGGCTTTTGAGAGCCCCTGAATCATGTCACGCATGAACCCTGTTGGGCCGCATAGGTAGCAGGTGGCGTTTTCCGGAATGCGATCGGCGATCCATGCTGCATCCGGGCGCCCGTCAACGGATGTCAGGCGAGTATGAAGCGTAATCGGGCTTTTCGCCTCTTTGGCCAGGCTGTTTAGCTTTCCTGAAAACGGTGCGGCCGTTTCAGAATGGGCAATCTGAATAATACTGACCGCTGGTGAGCCTGCCTGCGCTCCCAAAGACTCGATCATCCCGATCATGGGTGTCATTCCAATGCCCGCACAGATGAAGGCGAGCGGTGTGTCGCTTTTCTGGGGAAGGACAAACTCACCTGCTGGCGGCGACAGGCGAACCTGATGGCCCTTGCATTCCGGGCTATTGAGCCATGTGGAAACCACACCGTTCGGAACATGACGCACGCTGATGGTGTAAAAATCGTGGTTGGGGCGCGATGTGATGCTGTAGTTACGTCGGGTCTGCCCATGTCCCGGAACATTTAGGTCCACACCCAGATATTGGCCGGGGATAGCCTGAATGACGGTTTTGCCGTCTGTAGGCTTCAGGTCCAGCGTCGTGACATTGTCGCATTCGCGCGTTGCATTGATGATCGTGAAGTCGCGCCAGCCGGTCCAGCCACCTTCTGCATGTGTGCTGGCGTCATAAAGCTGGCCTTCCCGGCCCATCAGAATGTCAGCCAAAGCCCAGTAAGCACGGCCCCATGCATCCAGAATTGCAGGTGTCGCGGCGTCTCCCAGAACATGTTGAATCGCGCCGATCAGGGCAGTGGCCACATGTGGGTAATGCTCTGGCAGAATTTCCAGGCTGACATGCTTCTGGGCAATGCGCTCAACCGCTCCACCCATCACTCCGAGATTATCGATGTTCCGGGCATAGGCCAGGACGGCCATGGCGAGCGCGCGTGGCTGCGTTCCTTTGGATTGATGTGTCGGATCAAACATCTCAGCAATGGCCGGATCAGCCAGAAGGCGGCGGTACATCTCACTGGTGATGTCGAGACCATGCGCTTCGAGGGCCGGAATGGTCGCCTGGATGGTGGCAATGACGTCTGGCGTGAGGCTGCGGTCGGAAGAGGACATGATGGGTCTTCTTAAAGGTGTATAATAAATATACCTTTAAGCGCGTGACTTCTGACTGTCAATCTGCCAGAGGACTCGTATGCGCCTGACCCTGCATACCGACTATGCCTTGCGGACCCTGCTCTACATCGGGGCACGCCCGACTGTGCGCGTCTCTATCCGCGAAATTGCCGAGGCGTACGGCATCTCTGAAAACCATCTGGTGAAGGTTGTGCATCGTCTGGGGCAGGGGCGTTTCATCACCACCGTACGAGGTCGTGGCGGTGGCCTGACGTTGGGTCGCCCGGCACAGGACATCGGTGTGGGAGAGGTCGTCCGGTTTACGGAAGACGATATGATGCTCGTGGACTGTGAGGGCCGGGCAACAGGAAGCCGTGCCTGTGTTCTGTCTCCTTCCTGCCGCTTGCGTGGCGTGCTGGGAGAGGCGCTTTCCGCATTTCTGGGCGTGCTCGATCGCTACACTCTGGCAGATCTTCTTCAGCCTGCGGATCTGGCCAGACTGTTTCCAGAATTAGCCGAACCCCCGTCCAACAATATTGAAAAAAACTGATTTCCCTGCCGCTCCAGCAGGGTTGAACCGCGTCCTTTGAATGATCCGTGCAATGTGATTGGAAGAGTCTCCAATCCCGCGCGAAGGTCAGTCGTTACTTCTGGTCATGTGACTGAAGAAAAGGATGTAGTGTTCATGCCTGATGCAAAAATGGCCGAGCAGGTGTCAAAAACTCCCGGATTTATCGCAGCTCTTGATCAAAGCGGCGGATCGACTCCCAAGGCTCTGGCACACTATGGCATCGGGCCGGATGCCTACTCGAACGACGCGGACATGTTTCGTCTGATGCACGAAATGCGCGTTCGCATCATTTCCTCTCCTGCTTTCCAGAGCCACGAGGTCCTTGCTGCAATCCTGTTTGAGAAAACAATGGATGGCACGGTCGAGGGCACGCCGGTGCCGTCCTATCTGTGGAAAACCTGTGGAATCGTCCCGTTTCTGAAGATCGATAAAGGTCTGGAAGACGAAAAGGACGGTGTTCAGCTCATGAAGCCCATTCCGGGCCTGGATGAACTGCTGGAACGAGCGGCGAAGCTTGGCATTTACGGTACCAAGGAACGGTCAGTAATCCGTCTGGCCAATCCTGCTGCCATTAAGAGCATTGTTCAGCAGCAGTTCGATATTGCGGCGCAGGTGGCATCGCACGGACTCGTCCCCATTCTTGAGCCGGAAGTCCTGGTGAAGAGCCCGGAAAAGGCTGAGGCTGAAGCGCTACTCGAAGACGCTGTTCTGAGTGGACTGGAAGCGCTTCCGGGAGATTATCCGGTTATGCTGAAGGTGACGTTGCCTGAAAAGCCGGACCTGTATGCCCGCGTGATGAAGCATCCGCGCATGCAGCGCGTTGTCGCACTTTCAGGCGGTTATCCTCTCGATGAAGCCTGCCAGAAGCTCAAAGCCAATCATGGCATGATCGCCAGCTTCTCGCGGGCTCTCGTGGATGATCTGCGCGTTTCACAGTCCGATCAGGCGTTCAACGAAACCCTGAATAAGGTCGTGGACAAGATTTACGACGCTTCTGTTCACAAGATCTGAACAGCGGCTTGAGAGGCGGGTGAGCATACGAAATCCGCGCGCCATTCGCCTCTGATCCAGAAATTTCAGCAATCCAGCTTCGGGCTGGCAAAGGGCTTTCAGTTACTGAAAGCCCATAGGGAAGGCATGCGTCATGAGCACCACCCTCTGGCTAATTCGCCACGGCGAAACAGAATGGACCATCAGCGGCCAGCACACGGGGCGTACGGATATTGCCCTGACGGAAAACGGACGTAAGCAGGCGCTGTCTCTGAAGAGCCGGTTAGAACATCAGAACTTTGATCGGGTGTTCACCAGTCCGCTTCAGCGGGCGCATGAAACCTGCGTTCTTGCCGGGCTGGGCGAGCAGGCTCAGATCGAGCCTGATCTCATGGAATGGAATTATGGCGTGTACGAAGGGCTCACCACGCCGGAAATTTTGAAAGCCGAGCCCGACTGGTCTTTGTGGACGTCTGACGTGGAAAATGGCGAGACGGCCGCCCAGGTTCAGAAACGGGTCAGTGGCTTGCTGGAGAGGCTGACGGCACAGGGAGGAACGATTGCCCTGTTTGCGCACGGTCATATTCTTCGCAGCTTGATTGGTGTGTGGATTCATAATGATGTGCGACTTGGGGAAAATCTGGCCCTGGATACGGCATCAGTGTCTGTTCTTGATGTTCATCGGGGCGCACGCGTTTTACGCAGGCTGAATGCCTAATCGGCAAGGATGAGGAGCCAGTGCCGCGTTCCTGCCGGGAGTTTTGTGCAACATAACGTCAGGGCAGACGATAGTGCCTTGGTTGTCATCAAACAGGCTGGCAGTCTCCCGTTCATTGAAGACGATGAACACTCATGGGAGCTGCCAGATGATTATTTCCTCAGCCACTGATTATCGTGAGGCAGCCCGACGCCGTCTGCCGCCTTTTCTGTTCCAGTATATTGATGGCGGTTCCTACGCAGAGCAGACAATGCGGCGGAACATCACAGACCTTGCAGATATTTCCCTACGACAACGCATCTTGAAAAATGTGTCTGGTTTGACGACCGGGATAGAATTGTTCGGGCGCAAACTGAATATTCCTGCGGTTCTTGCCCCTGTCGGACTGACGGGCATGTATGCTCGCCGCGGAGAAGTGCAGGCAGCAAGGGCTGCGGCGCGGAAGGGTATTCCTTTCACGTTGTCCACAGTATCGGTGTGCCCCATCGAGGAGGTGCAGGGTAGAAGCCCGGTGCCCATCTGGTTCCAGCTTTATGTTCTCAAAGACAGGGGATTCATGAAGAATGCCCTGGAGCGCGCGAAAGCTGCGGGCATTACGACTCTGGTGTTCACCGTGGATATGCCGACGCCGGGCGCGCGTTATCGCGATGCCCATTCGGGCATGTCCGGCTCCCATGCCAACATCCGGCGTTATCTTCAGGCCGTGACCCATCCTATGTGGGCTTGGGATGTGGGCCTTCGTGGCAGACCGCACGATTTGGGCAATATTTCGCGCTATCGGGGAAATCCAACCAAGCTGGAAGATTATATCGGCTGGCTCGCCAATAATTTTGATCCGTCCATTAGCTGGAAAGATCTGGAATGGATCCGCGAGTACTGGAATGGTCCCATGATTATCAAAGGTATTCTCGATCCTGAAGATGCCAAAGATGCTGTCCGTTTCGGTGCGGATGGCATTGTTGTTTCCAATCACGGCGGTCGCCAGCTTGATGGCGTCCTCTCCAGCGCTCGCGCACTTCCGCCGATTGTGGATGCCGTGAAGGGCGACCTGAAAATCCTGGCAGATTCAGGCATCCGATCCGGCCTCGACATCGCCCGGATGGTTGCGATGGGGGCCGATGCTGTTCTGCTGGGGCGCGCCTTCGTCTACGCGCTTGCTGCCGGGGGCCAGAAAGGTGTGGAGAATGTACTCGACATCATGGAGAAGGAACTCCGTGTTGCCATGACCCTGACAGGGGCGAGTGCCATATCCGATCTGACACCAGAGAGTCTTGCGCGGCTGGCCGTGGAGTGCAGGTGATCTTTGTCGAGCTCTGCCGCATAAACTGAGGCGCTGGTCCAAACGCTATATCGGGGCGTTTTGACCCACCCCGCACCCGTTAAGGGGCAGATTGAATAATTGCGGATTAAAGAAAAAGATCCGCAATTTTAAAAGCTGTAGCAATCAGCCCTGGCATAGGTTTGTCGTGATCAAAGGTCGCTCTATTCGCGAACTCAAAGCATGTGGCTCAATGAATGGACATAGAGGAAATGTTCCCGGTTTCTGCGACACGTCGCCAGGAGAGCAGCTCTAAAACTGGCGACTCTCAGACTTGATACGGTTCTGGACTGAAGCCTGATGATCGGTCAGCATTCAGTAACTGCCGCTCGTCGTATGGCGGCGCTTCACGGGCCTTTCTCCACCCGAAAAGGATGATGTTCATGCTGCGCGGTATTGCTCTCACCCTAGTCCTTGTTGCCATCGCACTCTGTGGGTCCAGTCTCCAGGCCAAGTCACACAGCCAGAGTAAGGGGCGCGTACTGGTCGTTCTTTCCAGCACAAATGAACTCATATTGCGCGACGGTCAAAAATACCTCACGGGCTTCTATCTCAATGAATTCGCAGTTCCGGTAAAAGCCCTGATCCAGGCTGGCTATGAACCCGTATTCGCTGACCCGAAAGGCAATGCTGTGAAGTGGGACGCACACTCTGCATCCCCTCGATATTTTGGAGGCAGTGAGACAGCTCTTCAGGATACGATACAGTTCGTCGAAGGCCTGGACTCACTCAAACATCCCCGCTCTCTCGCTTCGGTCAATGCTGAGGGGATTAATGCCTATGTTGGGATCGTTATTCCCGGTGGCCATGCACCACTAGAGGATCTGATGACCGATCCTGATCTGGGGAAGATCCTGCGTGCTTTCCACTCTGCTGGAAAAACGACCGCTCTTATCTGTCATGGTCCGGTTGCATTGGCGTCCAGCTTGCCAGATGCCAGCGGTTTTCATGACGCACTGATGACCGGCAACAAGAATGACATTCGCCAACTGGCAGCAGGGTGGCCCTACGCAGGCTACCATATGACCGTTTTTTCGATACCAGAAGAGCACTTCGCCGAAACGCATCAACTCAACGGACACGTTTTTTTCTACCCCGCTACCGCGCTGACGGATGCAGGAGCTACTGTTGAGACAGCCAAAGCCTGGACCCCTAACGTCGTGACAGACCGTGAGCTTATCACGGCACAGCAGCCGTTTTCCGATAAGGAATTTAGTGCGGCTTTAATAAAAGCTCTCGATAATCAGACAAAACCACAGGACGTGCCGTCGCTTAAATGACGTCTCCTGACAGCGTTCATGTCTGTGGTTGAATGTGGAAAACAATATCTCTCTGCAAAGATGCGAGCTAGCAGCAGGGATTTTCCAAAAAAATCCCCCTCCGTTTCGGGAGGGGGATTTTTAAAATCAGCGACCTTCGAAGAAATCACGGACCTTGGCAAAGAAGCCGCTGTTTTCGGGGCTTGCCTTGGCGTGATCGTCACCCGCTTCTTTCTCGAACTCTTCAAGAAGTTCGCGCTGGCGCTTGGTCAGGTGATGCGGTGTTTCTACCGAGACTTGAATGTACATGTCGCCACGGGCAGAAGACCGCAATACGGAGAATCCCTTGCCGCGCAGGCGGAAAGTTTCACCTGTCTGCGTCCCTGCAGGAATGCGGACACGGGTGCGGCTTCCGTCAATGACAGGAACCTCAACCTCCGTCCCCAGCGCAGCCTGCGTCATGCGCAGCGGAACGCGGCAGTAGATATTGGCGCCGTCACGCTGGAAGATGTCATGCGACAGGACCGAGACATGCACATACAGATCGCCGGGCTGTACACCTTCTCCCCCGGCTTCACCGCGGCCTGCCATGCGGATGCGCGTGCCATCCTCAACGCCAGCCGGAATTTCGATCTGAAGGGTTTCAGTCTTTGCCTGGGTGCCTGTGCCTTGGCAGACCTTGCACGGATTGCGAACCGTACGCCCTGACCCATGACAGGTGGGGCAGGGACGCTCGACAAGGAAGAAACCCTGCTGCGCGCGGACTTTACCCGCACCGTGGCAGGTAGCGCAGGTCGTGCTGCCACCACCAGCATCCGCGGAGCCAGAACCATGACAGGATTCACAGGCAACGCGCGTGCGGACTTCAACGCTCTTGGTCACGCCCGAGAAGGCTTCGGTCAGACTGATTTCAACCTGAACCTGAACGTCAGCACCTGTACGACGTCCACCGCCACGGCGGCCGCCCATCATGTCTCCGAACATCTGGTCAAAGATGTCCCCAAGACCACCGGCGCCGAAACCACCAAAGCCTCCGCCGCCGCCCATTCCACCCATGCCGCCGTCAAAGGCTGCGTGTCCGTACTGGTCGTAGGCTGCGCGCTTCTGCTCGTCCTTCAGGACGTCATAGGCTTCGTTGATTTCCTTGAATTTCTGCTCGGCTGCATCATCCCCAGGGTTACGATCCGGGTGATAACGCATGGCCTGCTTGCGGAAAGCTTTCTTCAGCTCATCTCCGGAAGCAGTACGCGAAACTTCGAGGCTTTCGTAGTAATCGATCTTCGTGGCCATGATCGGTCCTTGTCTGAGGGCCGGAAACAAGAATGGCGCCCACCCCCTTGCGGGAACGGGCGCCCTTCGGAAAACAGGTCAGGCGGGGCGGGAAGCCCCACCTGGGGAAGTCACCCGATCAGTGCTTCTTGCTGTCGTCAACGTCTTCAAAGTCGGCGTCGACAACGTTTTCGTCCTTGGCTTCCGCACCCGCAGCTTCACCACCCTGCTGGGCCTGATCTGCCTGATACATGGCCTGACCAACCTTCATGGCGGCCTGCGTCAGACGCTCACTTGCGCTCTTCAGCGTTTCGACATTCTCGCCACCCAGAGCTTCACGGGCTGCTGCGATAGCGGCTTCTGCTTCAGACTTATCTGCAGCCGGAACCTTGTCGCCACCTTCCGTGAGGGACTTTTCGGTCTGGTGGATCATGCTCTCGGTGCTGTTGCGCAGCTCGACCAGCTCGCGCTTGGCCTTGTCAGCGGAAGCGTTGGCTTCAGCTTCCTTGACCATGCGATCGATGTCACCGTCGGACAGACCACCAGAAGCCTGGATCTTGATCTGCTGTTCCTTGTTCGTCGCCTTGTCCTTGGCGGACACGTTGACGATACCGTTGGCATCGATGTCGAACGTAACTTCAATCTGCGGAACGCCACGCGGTGCCGGAGCAATGCCCTGCAGGTCGAAGTTGCCAAGCAGCTTGTTGTCCGCTGCCATCTCACGCTCGCCCTGATAGACCTTGATGGTCACGGCGTTCTGGTTGTCTTCCGCCGTGGAGAAGGTCTGGCTCTTTTTGGTCGGGATCGTCGTGTTGCGGTCGATCAGACGGGTGAACACGCCACCCAGCGTTTCGATACCCAGCGACAGCGGCGTCACGTCGAGGAGCAGAACGTCCTTCACGTCACCCTTCAGGACGGCGCCCTGAACGGCTGCACCGATAGCGACCACTTCGTCAGGGTTGACGTTGCGTGCCGGATCCTTGCCGAAGAATTCCTTAACCGTCTCGATGACCTTCGGCATACGGGTCATGCCGCCAACGAGGATGACTTCGTCAATCTCGCTCGTGGACACGCCAGCATCCTTGATAGCGGAACGGCACGGGCCAAGCGTACGCTGAACCAGATCGTCAACCAGGCTTTCCAGCTTGGCACGGGACAGCTTGACCACAAGGTGCTTCGGGCCAGACGCATCAGCCGTGATGAACGGCAGGTTGATCTCGGTTTCCTTGGAGGAGGAAAGCTCGATCTTGGCCTTTTCAGCGGCTTCTTTCAGACGCTGCAGAGCAAGCTTGTCGCCACGCAGGTCGATGCCCTGGTCCTTCTTGAACTCATCGGCCAGGAAGTCGATGACGCGGTTATCAAAGTCTTCACCACCCAGGAACGTATCACCGTTCGTGGACTTCACTTCGATCACGCCGTCGGAGATCTCAAGAATGGAAACGTCGAACGTACCACCACCAAGGTCATACACAGCCACCGTACCGGAATCGCGCTTGCCAAGGCCATAAGCCAGTGCAGCTGCGGTCGGCTCGTTGATGATACGCAGGACTTCGAGGCCGGCAATCTTGCCAGCGTCACGAGTTGCCTGACGCTGTGCGTCGTTGAAGTAAGCCGGAACCGTGATGACGGCCTGTGTAACCGTTTCACCGAGGTAGGACTCGGCCGTTTCCTTCATCTTGCCAAGAACGAATGCAGCGATCTGGGACGGGGCGTAATCTTCGCCACGAGCGCGAACCCACGCATCGCCATTGTCACCCTTGACGATTTCGTAAGGGACCATGCCCTTGTCCTTGGCGACGGTCGGGTCATCGTAACGACGACCGATCAGACGCTTGACGGCATACAGGGTGTTGGTCGGGTTCGTGACAGCCTGACGCTTCGCGGCCTGTCCAACCAGACGCTCACCGTTTTCGGTGAATGCGACCATGGACGGCGTCGTACGTGCGCCTTCGCTGTTTTCAATAACGCGGGTCTCGTCGCCTTCACGCACTGCAACGCAGGAGTTGGTCGTGCCGAGGTCAATACCGATGACTTTGCTCATAATATGTCCTTTCAGCGGCTCGCTTCGGCCCTGTCAGGCACCGGGGCGAGCCCTTGTGACGTAAAATCCGATCCATCAAGGGATCGTGTTTCCGAGACCAGATTTAGGCGGGGCAGCAAAGTGTTTCAAGCCTTGGCAGTAACATCTTTCATGAAAAATATACGTTCGCATCATTCAGGAAACGGTTGTGACTTCCGCTTGGACACGGAATGGTCCACTTTGAGATAAGTCATGAAAATTAATCTGATATTCCGGGCCACGCCCCTGGCTGCACTTATCTGTCTTGCTGCCTGTGGGCCGATAGGGCCATCCAGGCTTCAGCATGACGAGCTTGAATACTCGCGCGCTTTGGGCGAATCCCAGAAGCACGAGATGCTCCTGAATATCGTTCGCCTGCGCTATGCCGATCCGCCGACGTTTCTGGATACGACGCAGGTCATTGCCGGATATAGCGTATCCAAGAGCGTGAGCGGGGGCTTCTATGCCTATCCTGCCACTGCTGTCGGCAATTATCTCTTCGGAACGGGGACGATGACGTCGGGTGAAAGCCCGACCTTCACCTATCAGCCGGTGACGGGGCAGCAATACGCCGAGAATATCGTGCGGCCAATTTCTCCTACCGTTATCATGCCCCTGAGTCTCGGTGGTCTTCCCATTGACACGCTCTTGCGCCTGACAGCGCAGTCGATCGATGGACTGTCCAATGTTCGGGGTTTGGGAGCAGGGCCATTTGGTGGAGGCTCTGTCCGCTTTTATCTCCTGCTGCATGATCTGCGTCAGCTTCAGATCGCAGGCGCGATGACTATCCGCATCACGACCGATGCGCCGCCTCCGACCGATGACAACAATACCAAGAAGAATTCTTCAAAGCCGGAAAATGGCAACGGCCAAGAGCATTCCTATCTGGTGCTGTCTTCGACATCTGATAGCAGCCTTCTTTCGACGCAGGCAGAAGTGCGTCGCCTCCTGCATCTGGATGCCCAGGCTGAAGAAGCGGAAATTGTTTACGGCCCCTATCCCAAGCACCCCGGGCAGATTGCCATTCTGACGCGCTCGATGCTCGCGATGCTCACGCAGCTTGCTTACGAGGTTGAGGTTCCGGAAGAGGACATCAAGGTCGGCCGGACACCGCCAACGATCGGGCAGGTGGGTATTGAGAACCGACCGGAAGTTGTCATTCATTCAGGACACAAGGTTCCCGACCGCCGATATGCGGCTGTTGAATATAATGACATGTGGTTCTGGATTGATGAGAAAGACTTCCAGAGCAAGCTCGCCTTCACAATGGTTCAGGTTCTCAGTGCTCTCGCTGCAACCAACCATACAGGTGGCGCAGTGGTCACGATTCCAGCTGGATAATGCTGATATTTGCTGAAATGATCATTTTTCAAATAGTTCCAAGCACATTTTTGTTACCGCAAACACGCCTTTGTTAAAGGATATTCAGAATAACTCTAATGGACCTCGCTGGATAATCGACATACCGTCCCGGGTATTCAGTCTGGGAGGCATCCGGTTATGCCGAATATTAACGGCACGAAGACTCTGACGGAGTGGCTGACGCTGCTTCTGGGGGTCGTTATTCTTCTTGTGGGCCTGATCTTTGTCATCATGGGGGCTGACCTCGCGATGCTGGGCGGCTCTGTTTACTACGTCATTTGCGGGATCGTGCTGGTTGCCAGCGGGGTGTTCATGGTGATGGGCCGCACGCTCGGCGCATTCCTGTACCTCGGCGCCCTGGCCTACACATGGGTCTGGTCTTTGTGGGAAGTCGGGGTCAGCCCGATTGACCTTCTGCCGCGCGCTTTCGGCCCGACCATTCTCGGCATTCTGGTGGTCCTGACCATTCCGGTCCTTCGCCGCCTGGAATCCCGCCGTACACTCAGAGGAGCCGTCTGATGCGTCGGTCTCACCTTCTCGCAACAGCCGCAGGCCTCGCGCTCGCCTGTTCGCCTCTCGCCGCCCACGCTCAGTTCGCTCCCGCAGGCTCGGGTGGTTCCCCGACCGCCGCAGTTCCTGGTCCAGGCAATGCAAATGAGCCTACTGAGAGCGGTCCTAAAGAGCAGAGCTATTTTGCCGGACCCTCTCCGTATGCCCCGCAGGCTCCGGGCGTAAACGCTGCGAACCTGCCGGATATCGAGTCAATTGATCCGTCAGAAGTGCCTGCCATGGCACCCCAGCAGAGCGCAAACCCGGCTCCTGGAGACTGGGTTGCTTATGGCCGTGATGATCATCAGACGCGTTATTCGCCGCTGTCTGAAATCACGCCTGAGAACGCTGGCAACCTGAAGGTCGCGTTCACCTATCATACGGGCAGCTATCCACGTCCGGGTCAGACCAACAAATGGGCGGCTGAAACCACACCCATCAAGGTGGGTGACGGCCTCTATATGTGTTCGGCCATGAACGACATCATGAAGCTGGACCCGGTCACGGGAAAGCAGATCTGGCGTCGGAATGTGGATGTGAAGTACCACTCCATTCCCTATACGGCAGCCTGTAAGGGCGTGACGTATTTCACGTCGTCCGTCGTGCCTGAAGGGCAGCCCTGTCACAATCGGCTTATCGAAGGCACGCTCGATATGCGCCTGATTGCTGTTGATGCGGCAACGGGTGAGTTCTGTCCGAACTTCGGTCACGGTGGTCAGGTCAACCTGATGCAGGGTCTTGGCGAGTCCGTTCCGGGCTTCGTTTCCATGACCGTGCCGCCACCAGTTGTTGATGGCGTTGTCGTCGTCAATCACGAAGTGCTGGATGGTCAGCGTCGCTGGGCGCCGTCTGGTGTGATCCGTGGTTACGATGCTGAAAGCGGCAAGTTCGTCTGGGCTTGGGACGTCAACAACCCGACAGATCACAGCCAGCCAACGGGCAATCGCCACTATAGCCGCGGTACGCCGAACTCATGGGCCGCACTGACGGGCGATAGCGCTCTTGGTCTGGTTTATGTGCCGACCGGGAACTCCGCTGCCGACTATTACAGCGCCCTTCGTAGCGATGCCGAAAACAAGGTTTCTTCCGCAGTCGTGGCGATTGACGTCAAGACGGGTGAAGAAAAGTGGGTTTTCCAGACCGCCCATAAAGACGTCTGGGATTATGATATTGGCTCTCAGGCAACCCTGATGGATATGCCTGGTCCTGACGGCCAGCCCGTTCCAGCTCTTATCATGCCGACGAAGCGTGGTCAGACGTTCGTTCTGGATCGCCGGACAGGTAAGCCAGTTCTCCCCGTCGTAGAGCGTCCGGCTCCGTCACCAGGCGTCATTCCTGGCGACCCACGGACACCGACGCAGCCCTGGTCTGTCGGGATGCCTGCTCTGCGCGTGCCTGATCTGAAAGAGACGGATATGTGGGGCATGTCTCCCATTGATCAGCTCTTCTGCCGGATCAAGTTCCGTCGTGCGAACTACGTTGGTGAATTCACGCCGCCGAGCGTTGATAAGCCATGGATTGAATACCCGGGCTACAATGGTGGCAGTGACTGGGGTTCCATGTCCTATGACGAGAAGAGCGGAATCCTGATCGCGAACTGGAACATCACCCCGATGTACGACCAGCTCGTCACCCGCAAGAAGGCCGACAAGCTTGGTCTGATGCCGATCGACGATCCTAACTTCAAGCCAGGTGGCGGTGGCGCCGAAGGTAATGGTGCCATGGACGGAACGCCTTATGGCATCGTCGTGACGCCGTTCTGGGATCAGTACACGGGCATGATGTGCAACCGTCCGCCTTACGGCATGATCACGGCCATCGACATGAAGCACGGTCAGAAGGTGCTCTGGCAGCATCCGCTGGGAACGGCTCGTGCTAATGGTCCATGGGGTCTGCCGACAGGCCTTCCCTGGGAGATCGGAACACCGAACAACGGCGGTTCCGTCGTGACAGGTGGTGGTCTTGTGTTCATCGCAGCAGCTACGGATAACCAGATCCGTGCCATTGACGAACACACCGGCAAGGTGGTGTGGAGCGCAGTGCTCCCGGGTGGCGGTCAGGCCAACCCGATGACCTACGAAGCCAACGGCCATCAGTACGTTGCCATCATGGCAGGGGGTCATCACTTCATGATGACGCCAGTCAGCGATCAGCTCGTGGTCTACGCTTTGCCTGACGCCGTTAAGTAAAGCCGAAGACTGTGGCGGATGTGCTGTGCACATTCGCTACACTCCATCGTCAAAGGGGGACTTCTGTGCTAGCAGGGCATGGACGTCTCCCTTTTTCGTTTCTGCCTGTTTTTCATTCTGAAAGCCTCAGGCGCAGACCGATCAGGAAGGCTTCTCGTTCGGATCAAATTTTCAGAATGGCCCGCCGAAACGCTCATGACTGACCGTTCTCCCGTGATCCTCCAGGTCCTTCCTGCACTCAGTACTGGGGGGCTTGAGCGCGGTGCCATCGAAATCGCCGCTGCCATCACTCAGGCAGGCGGGAAAGCCATTGTCGCTTCAAAGCCGGGGCCGCTGCTGATCCAGTTGAGGCACGCTGGCGCAATTCATGTGCCGCTCAACCTGAAATCCAAATCACCTGTTGCTGTACTGCGCCGGGCCCGTGATCTTCAGAAACTGATCCGCCAGCAGGGAGTGGATCTGGTGCATGCCCGCTCCCGTATTCCGGCATGGGCGGCCTGGCTGGCCTGTCGTCGCGAAGGGATCCCGCTGGTCACGACATGGCATGGTGTTCATGGTGCGGGCTGGTGGGGCAAGAAGCTTTATAATTCTGTTCTGGCCCGTGGCACGCGCGTGATTGCCATTTCGAATTTCATCGCCGGCCGTCTGTCCGGGCAATATGGTGTTCAGTCAGACCGCCTGCGGACTATTCCCCGTGGTGCCGACCCCTCTCTTTTTGACCCGCAAAAGGTCTCCGGCGAACGGATCCAGCGGCTTGCCGAAGCTTGGTCAGTCCCTCATGGCGCCCGCGTGATCCTGATGCCTGCACGCCTAACGGCGTGGAAAGGGCAGAAGATCCTGATCGAAGCACTGAAGTTTCTCAAACAGGTCTCTGTTGTACCTTGGATCTGTGTTTTGGTTGGCCCGGAAACAGACCATAAATTCGCGCTTTCTCTTGGGCTGAGAATTCAGGAGCTGGGTCTGGAAGACAGGGTTCGCTTCGCAGGGACATGCCAGGACATGCCAGCAGCCTGCGCTTTGGCGGCCGTTGTCGTCGCGCCGTCTCTGCGGCCTGAACCCTTCGGGCGGACGCTTGTAGAGGCGCAGATGATGGGCAAACCCGTTATCGGAACGGCACAGGGCGCCATGATGGAGACGGTCCTGCCCGGACAGACCGGTCTCGTTATTCCTCCCGATAATCCTCAGGCATTGGCCGAAGCACTTGTCGGCATTCTGTCGGCCGATGATGAGACGCTTGCCTATCTGGCGGAAAATGCCCGTGAGCATGTCTTGCGAAATTATACGATCCGGCAGATGCAGTCGGCGACACTCGGTGTATATGACGAGCTGCTTGGAACGCATCTTCGAGCATCTTTCGACGGACAGACTGATGACAACTGACAAGACGGAAAACGACAAAGCTACGGCCCATCTGACTGATAAGGCGCAGGCTGCCAAAGAGGCACGTGCAGCTCGCGAAGCCAAGGCGCTCCGGGCCAATCTTCTGCGTCGCAAACAGCAGCAGCGCATCAGGCCCACAGCGCCCACACCGTTTTCCGAAAGCTAAGGCGTCGTGAAAATTCGTCTGCCAACGCCAACGCCACAGGAACTGGCGTTGGCGGGCGTTACGGCGCTCTGGGGGGGCACTTTTCTGATCCTGCATCTGGCCATGCAGCATTGCGAACCGATGTTCTTCGTCGGTGTGCGGTTTCTGATGGCAGCAGCCATGGTGGCGTGTCTGGCAGGTCGTCACATGACGGGTCTGACACGGAAAGAAGTGCGATCCGGTATTCTGATCGGGATTGCCCTTTCAATCGGGTATGTTCTGCAAAGTGCAGGGTTGCGTGAGGTGACCAGTAGCCGTTCTGCATTCATCACCGCTCTCTATGTGCCGTTGGTGCCATTATTCCAGTGGGCCATTCTGCGTAAATCGCCGCACATCATGAGCTGGGTCGGAATCGGCCTGGCGTTTGCCGGATTGATTGCGCTGGCAGGGCCGGCAGCCCTGACCCTGACCTTTAGTCATGGCGATTTGCTGACGGTGCTGTCAGCGTGCGCCATCGCTGCCGAAATTGTTTTGATCAGCCTGTTTGCCCAAGGCGTGGACAGTCGTAGAATCACAGTCTGTCAGCTTGTTGGAGGCGGCCTTTTTGCACTTTTGCTTATGTCGGTCGCCGGGGAGCATGTGCCCACATTTTCATGGATCTGGGTTGTTTGTGCTGCGGCTCTCGGAAGCCTGAGTGCTCTGGTACAACTCGTGATGAACTGGGCTCAGAAGTCCGTCCCACCTTCAAAAGCTGCTGTGATTTATGCAGGAGAGCCTGTCTGGGGTGGGCTGGTCGGCTGGCTGGCGGGCGATCAGCTGCAGGCCACCACGCTTCTTGGCGCTGCTTTGATTGTCTGTGGTGTTCTTGCCAGTGAGATGAGACCGCGCTGGCTTGTCAAAAGGCAACAGCACCTCACGGAAAATGGCTAAACCGACACATTGCGTGATCGGGCGGCTGTCGCTAGAGCAGATCGATCCCCCCGTGTAGGAGTTAATGCGTCCATGCCAATCATGCCTGATACCTGGATCCGCCAGATGGCCAAAGAACACGGCATGATTGAACCGTTTGTGGAAAACCAGAAACGGGAAGGCGTTATTTCCTATGGTCTGTCGTCATACGGCTATGACGCGCGTGTCGCGGAAGACTTCAAAATCTTTACCGATGTGGACAGTGCCGTCGTCGATCCGAAGAACTTTGCCGCGAACAGCTTCGTGACACGGACGGGCGACATCACGATTCCCCCGAACAGCTTCGCACTGGCGCACACGATCGAATATTTCCGTATTCCGCGGGATACGTTGGTCGTCTGCCTTGGCAAGTCCACCTATGCGCGCTGCGGTATCATCGTGAATGTGACGCCGCTTGAGCCGGAGTGGGAAGGGCAGGTCACCATCGAAATCAGTAACACGACGCCGCTGCCTGCGCGCATCTATGCGAACGAAGGCATCTGCCAGTTTCTGTTCTTCCAGGGCGCCAGCCCTTGCGAAGTCAGCTACGCGGATCGTGCCGGTAAATACATGCGCCAGTCCGGCGTAACCACGCCTCGGCTGTAAGGAGCGCATCACTCATGGACCGTTTCATTATTCGTGGTGGCCATCGCCTGACGGGCGAAATCGAGATCGGGGGCGCAAAGAACTCCGGCCTCAAGCTCATGGTCGCAGGCCTGCTGACCTCTGATCGTCTGGTGCTGTCCAACGTTCCGCAGATTGCCGACATTAAGACGATGCGCGATCTTCTCAAGGGGCTGGGCATCGCCGTCGAGGCTGTGGGTGAGCGTACCCTTTCTATCGGAGGCGAAATCGGATCGGTGGAAGCCCCGTACGACATCGTTTCCAAGATGCGCGCTTCCATTCTTGTTCTTGGCCCGCTTCTGGCGCGTGCCCGTGAAGCCAAGGTTTCGCTCCCGGGTGGCTGCGCTATTGGCACGCGTCCTGTGGACATGCACCTCAAGGGGCTTGAAGCTCTGGGTGCTGAAATTCGCCTTGAGAACGGATACATCAATGCCCGTGCTCCTGAAGGCCTGAAGGGCGACCGGATTATCCTGCCGTTCGCCAGCGTCGGTGCGACTGAAAATCTGCTGATGGCGTCCACGCTCGCCAAAGGCCGTACCGAAATCGTCAACGCAGCGCGTGAGCCCGAGATCAGCGATCTGGTGCACTGTCTTAACGCGATGGGCGCACAGATTACGGGTGAAGGTTCCGGTACACTGATCATTGAAGGCGTAGAGCGCCTGCATGGTGCCAACTATGCGGTCATGCCAGATCGTATCGAGTGCGGCACCTATGCTTGCGCTGCGGGCATCACGGGCGGTGACCTTCTGCTCGTCGGTGGTCGTGCCGATGATCTGGGGGCGGTAATCCGCACCCTGCAGGAAACCGGTGTTGAAGTTGAGGAAGATCCGCGTGGTCTGCGCGTCCGTCGCACGGGCAAGCTGACAGGCGTGGACATCATGACGGAGCCATATCCGGGTTTCCCGACGGACATGCAGGCCCAGTTCATGGCGATGCTCTCTGTTGCGGATGGTGCATCCATGATTACCGAGACGATTTTCGAAAATCGTTTCATGCATGTTCCTGAGCTGAACCGGATGGGTGCGCGCATCAATCCGCATGGTCGCTCGGCAATTATCCGCGGTGTTCCGAAGCTGTCCGGTGCTCCGGTCATGGCAACTGATCTTCGGGCATCTTTCTCGCTCATCCTGGCTGGACTTGCTGCTGAAGGCGAGACGCAGCTCAGCCGGATTTACCATCTGGATCGTGGGTATGAGGGCGTAGATCGCAAGCTCGCAGCATGTGGTGCTGATATCGAACGCGTTTCAGACTGAAGATTGTTCAGGCTTCTTTTGATGCAAGCGGTGAGCCATTTCGGCTCACCGCTTTTTTTATGTCTCGTGCATCTGAAGCCATCCGTTATGAAACGCTTCCTCTCTGTCGGGCGTAATACGTCAAACCCGAAAGTCTTTCTTAGGCATTTGATAAATCCCCAAGGGATTGAATGCGGCAGAGTCAGGAGAAGCAGAGAATGACGATTCCGACAGTCACGCTGAATGACGGCACAACCATTCCGGCGATCACGTTCGGAACCTATAAGCTGAACGGCGCTGCGGGCGTTGAAGCCATGAACAGTGCCCTCAACGTGGGCTATGATGCGCTGGACAGTGCGTTCAATTATGAGAATGAAGGTGCAGTTGGCCGCGCCGTGCGTGAGAGCGGCCGCCCCCGGGAAGAACTGCGCGTCGCCTCAAAGCTACCAGGCCGCCATCATGACTATGATGCTGCGCTGACAACGATCGAGGAGTCCCTCTATCGCACGCAGCTTGATTACTTTGACCTGTATTACATTCACTGGCCTAACCCGAAGCAGGGCAAGTACGTTGAAGCCTGGAAAGCCTTGATTGAGGCAAAGAGGCGCGGCTATATCCGATCAATTGCCGTATGCAATTTTCTGCCAGAACATCTTGAGCGGCTGAAAGCCGAAACAGGCGTTCTTCCGTCGATCAACCAGATTGAACTGCATCCCTATTTCCCGCAGGACGAGATGCGGAAGTGGAATCATGATCACGGGATCATTACGCAGGCTTGGAGCCCCTTGGGGCGCGCAAGTGACCTTCTGACAAATCCGCTGTTGAAAACAATTGCTGAGCGGTTAGGCAAGGAAGTCGGGCAGGTTATTCTCCGCTGGCATCATCAGCTTGGTTCTGTGCCCATTCCCAAGTCTGCCACGCCTGAGCGTCAGATTAAGAACAGGTCTATTTTCGATTTTGCCCTGACAGAAGACGATATGACGAAAATTGCCTCTCTGGCGCGTGCAGATGGGCGTCTCGCCGATCAAGACCCTGCCACCTACGAGGAATTTTGACGTTTGAAGGGCTTCCTGCAGCGGAAGCCCCCTTTGGTTACTCTCGCGTCAAAGCGCGCTGAAATAGAGCATTCGTCCAGTTCATGGCCTGCAGGAAGAGAGCAGCATCGAAGCGAGGTGCTCCATCACGCAGGAATGCGTGTTGAGCGCTAACTTCATGCCACTCCAGCGTAACGCCCGCGTCCTCAAGTCTGTCCCGGATTATACGCCGTCCCGCATAGGGAACGTGCGGGTCTGACTGGCCCCAGACCATCATCAGTTCACCAGTGATGTCTGTGGCCCGAATGAGCGAGTCATCAGACTTGCCTTCACCAAGCGTCGCTGAATGCAGGTCGGTGGCATAGAAACATGCGGTTGCTTTGACTGCAGGGTGAAGAGCTGCCCGGTAGGCGAGATGTCCTCCTAGACACACACCAAAAGCACCAATGGCGCCTGTGCAGAAACTGCTGTCTTGCAGCCATTCGACAAGGGCTGCCGTGTCAGAGTCAAAGGCTGAGACAGGCTTGGCGTATTTCAGATCATTCCCGCGATCTGTTCCATCCTTGTCATAGGCAAGGACAGTCCCGGCGGGCTCGTACTCATGATACACTTCGGGGATTGCGACGAGATATCCCTGTCCCGCAATCATGGCGCCCAATCGTTCGATAGGTGCCGTGACCTGATAGATTTCCGAAAACAGCATGACAGCTGGGAAACGGCCATCCTGAACCGGCCGAAAGATATGCACACGCATTGAACCAGTAGGCGTTTGAAGATCGATTTTTTCGTCAGTTCTGATGATCATGAGACGATCTATCCTGCGAGAGTTTGCAAGTAACGCATCTGGCTCTGTTTGTAGGCAGCCCACTGGCGCGTCGCAACGTCGTCTGAAGAAAGGGCTTTGTGCCGGTTGTTAATCTCAACCGGCACAGGACACCCTGATCAGCCCTTTGGCGTGATGACGTCCGCAAGTGTCGCAGCGGTTCCACGATCCTGCAGGCTCTGCCGCATGTCAGTGAAAAGCTGGACGAAAGCAGGGTTGTCAGTGAGGCCCCAGCCCGCAAAGACGCCCATATCCAAAGCGCGCGCCGGATCGGTGTCCGTCACCAGGGCACGATCTTCCTTGCTGAGACGTGGCTCTGTGACAGGGAAGTCCGCGTTTGTATCGTCCCGGCCGTTCATGTAGGCGCAGTAGCACGCCAGCAGGAACGCGATCCGGCGCATGTCACCGTTGTCTTTCACCACGATCTCGGCTGTCGGGCGAATAAAGACCGGCAGTTTGGATGTGCTGTCCGACGCAATGCGCAGAAGCTGATCACTGACAGCCTTGTTGCGGAAACGCTGGAGCAGGAGGGCCCCATATTCTGGAAGGCTGATGCCTGGAGGAGCGGTCAGATGTGGTTCTGAATCGAAACCCAGAAACTGCTGAAGCAGGCGGAAAAGGTTCTCGTCTTCCATGGCTTCACTGACGAAGCGGTACCCCATCAGGACGGCGGGGAGGGCCAGCATGGAGTGGGACGCGTTGAGCATGCGCAGCTTGACCTGTTCGTATGGCTCAACATTGTTCGTGAACAGCACACCGGCCTGCTCCCAAGCCGGGCGCCCTTCGGGGAAATTATCTTCCACAACCCACTGGATGAAGTCTTCGCAGAACAGCGGGGCGCGGTCTTCAATGCCGCTTTCACTATTGAGGCGAGCAATGTCTGCCGGTCCAACCGCTGGGGTAATACGATCAACCATGCAGGCCGGGAACGAGACGTTCCGGGAAATCCAGTCTGCCAGTTCGTCGTCTCGCAGGCGTGCGAAGGACAGGACAGCGTGGCGCGCAACCTCTCCGTTCGACGGAACATTGTCGCAGGAGAGAATTGTGAAAGCATTCACACCGGCTTCACGGCGCAGACGAAGGGCCTCGGTGAGGATACCAAAGGCTGTTTCCGGCACTTCACGCTTGAGGTCCGCAACGATGGTTGGATGGTCAGCCATGAAGTGGCCTGCCTCATCCATGTAATATCCACCTTCCGTAATCGTCATGGTGACGATGCGGATTGCTGGATCGGTCAGGCGCTTCAGAGCTGCCAGACGGTCTGTGGGAGCATGGATGTATTCCACCAGGGATTTTACAACTCGTACGACGTCCGGACGGCCCGATGGGCATTCCCGCAAAGTGTAAAGACCGCCCTGAGACTGAAGGGCTTCAGCCTTCTGCACTTCAGACGGCACATCCATCAGCCCAAGGCCAACAATGCCCCAGCTTTCCTGGCCCGGCAGAGCCAGTGTGCGGTCTGTGTACACGGCCTGATGGGCGCGGTGAAAGTTTCCGACACTGAGATGGGCAATCCCCGCAGTCACCTTCTGGCGATCATAAGGGGAGGTGAGGATGGTCTCTGGAAGGTGGGCCAGAGTTTCCGGGGTCAGTTTCATGATGGTTCTTCCGAACGAAAGGCCCGACCCTTTTAAGAAGAAGACGTGATGAGGAAACTGTTTTTATTAAATATAAATTTTTTCTAATATTTCTCGCGCCAACGAGAGGATTCATTAGGGAAACGAAAATATTCATAACCCGAAAGCAGATGCTTCCGGCATGGGAATAAAGTCAGGCAGCGCTTCTATACGCTCCAGCCATTGTTGAACTGCAGAATAAGGCGCTAGAGACACCCCGCCCTCAGGTGCGCGTTTGATGTAAGCGTAACAGGACAGATCGGCGAGCGTGGGCATATCACCTGCGAGAAATGGCCGCTGTTTCAGTTCATCATTCATGAAGGGAAGCAGCTTCGCAGCCTTTGCCTGAGCCGGGGCAATATCATCCGGGCGCTTCCAGAGCGTCGCTGCACGCGCCATAGCCGGTCCATACCGCAATTCGCCAGCGGCAATGGAAAACCATTTCTGAACTCGCGCCGCGCCGAGTGCATCCTCTGGCAGCCATGAACTGTCGGGTGCATAGGTTTTCGCGAGATAGACCAGAATGGCATTGCTGTCTGTCAGGATAATATCGCCGTCTTCCAGAATCGGAATTTGTCCCAGCGGATTAAGCTTCAGCACTTCAGGCGACTGCATTGACGCTTCTACGAAGCTGTAATCCAGCTTCAGGATCGATAGAAATAGCCGGACGCGATGCACATGGCCGGACAGAGAAATTCCATAAAGACGTCTAGCCATGATCTGGTCCGGTAATGGTGAAAAGGACAGAGTGGCCATCGTGACGGAGACACGCAACGGCTTTATAATCCTGTTTCATCTCATTTTAACTCAGGATCATCCGACATGAGTGCGCCTATCCATCGTCTGACCGTGGAAGATCTGGTGGAAACCGTTGAATCGGTTGTCGCGTCTGAAACAGATCAGATTGCGAACATGGCCAATATCGCGGCCCTGCTGTTCGAGGCCTTGCCAGACATTAACTGGGCCGGGTTCTATCTCTTCAAGGATGATCAACTGGTCCTCGGCCCGTTTCAGGGGCGTCTGGCCTGCACGCGCATTCCGCTTGGGAAAGGCGTCTGTGGAACTGTTGCCCAGCAGAAAACCACGCTCGTCGTTCCGGATGTGCATGCGTTTCCAGGGCATATTGCCTGTGATGCTGCCTCGGCTTCCGAAATCGTGGTTCCCATCCTGCATGATGGAAACCTGATCGGAGTTCTGGATATTGATAGCCCTGTGAAGAACCGCTTCGATGCGGAAGATCAGGCCATGATCGAGAAGATTGTCAGCGCCTTTGAAAAGACGCTGACAGGCTGAATTTCAGGCAGGAACGTTTTCGCGCAGATGGTTCATCAGCGCGGGAACGTCTTCCACAACGGTGAACAGCTTAAGCGTGTTGGGGGAGGCAAAGCCCTGCTCAACGGCATCGGTCAGGGTGCGGACAAGGGACTTTGCCCAGCCACCAATATTGACGATGTAAATCGGGTCCTGGTGCAGGCCGAGCTGCTTCCAGGTCAGAATTTCCATCAGTTCATCAAAGGTGCCGAATCCGCCTGGGATGATGGCATAAGCATCTGAAAGCTCGAACATGCGGGCTTTGCGGCTATGCATGTTGGGTGTCACTTCAAGCTCTGTCACGCCTTTATGCATGACTTCGCGATCATGCAGGAACCCGGGAATAACGCCAATAACCTGCCCCCCCGCAGTCAGCGCGGCATCTGCGACGGTTCCCATCAGACCCACATGACCACCGCCGTAAACAAGCGTAATTCCGTTCTGGGCCAGAGCTGTTCCAAGTTCGGATGCACCTTCTGCATACACAGGGGAGTTGCCGAAGCGGGAGCCGCAGAAAACAGCGCAGGAACGAATGGTCATGGGAAGCAGGTCCTGTAAGGAAGCGGGCAGAACGCTTAGACGGCAGGCTTCCGCCCAAGCGAACGGCTGATGAGCACACCGACCAGACAGCACACCGCAGTCGTGCCGAACATGGTCTTGTAGCCAGCAAACTCGATGACCTGCCCGAGCACAAGACCCGAACATGCAATCGCCAGATCAATGAAGATCGAATAGGCGCCCAAAGCGGCCCCACGGTTCTGTGGGCCAGCACTGTTGACGGCCAGCACACCAAGGGCAGGGAACAGCAGGGAGAAACCTGCGCCAGTCAGCGCCGCACCGATCAGAGCGGCCCCTTGTGAGGGAAAAATTGCCAGACAGGCCAGCCCGACAGCTTCGATCAGCAGAGAAACAATTGCCACGAAGACGCCGCCACGCCGGGCAATCTGTGAGGCGAAAAAGAACCGGATGACAACAAATACAATTCCGAAGACGGACAGGGCTGTTGCAGCGCCCTCCCAGTGCAGAACGGCATAATACAAAGCAAGAAAGGACGAGATGGCACCGAATCCGATGGAGCCAGCCGCCAGCGCCATGCCATGCGGCAGAACCAGACGAAGCGCGCGCGTAAATGGAACGGGCTTTTCCGTGGAGGGAAGAGGCTTGATGCCCTTGTAAAAGCCGATCAGGGCAAGGCCAAAAAGCGGAAGAATAACGGACAGGATACCGACCGAGACAATGCCGCCATAAGGATGAGGAAGCTGTGAGAGCTTGGCGCCAATCGGTGCACCAAGAGCAATACCTCCATAAGAACAGATACCGTTCCACGAAATGGCAATAGCTGTGTTTTCAGCTCCGGCCCGGCGAATATTCCAGACAATGACGCCTGTGGCGGCCCAGCTTTCTGCCCAGCCTAGAAATAGACGGCTTAAGAGCAAAATTCCAAGGGAAACGGCGGGTGTTTCGCCCGACCACCCCGCACCGATCATCAGCAGGCCTGAGATGAGGCATGTCACCAATCCGCCTAAAACAACCGGTTTGGGGCCTATGCTATCTACCAGCCGACCAGCAGAAGGGCGCGCTGCGAATGTCGCAAGATATTGCAGGGAGAAGGCCAGACCAGCGATCGTCGTGCTATAGCCCAGCGTATGATGCACGAAGATCGTCAGGACGGCATTGGGAAGCCCGATAACGATGTAAACCAGAAGATTGAACAGAACGACGGTAAGAACCCGCTTCGTCGGTGAACTCACCGGCGTTTCTTCCGCAGTCATGCCTTCAATCTCCTGTTTCTTTAAGTAACTAACTGGTTACGTCCTGTCTGGCATAGGACAGTTTGAACGATCCGTCACGGTCAATGGACCCCTCAGGTCCAAAAAACAACAGTATGTGATCTCTCGGGAATGAACATCCCGAGAGAAGGTGGCCTTAAAGCATGTTCTGCAGGCGGCTTGAAACCGCTGAGCATACTTTCTGGCGCAACGGCTCTGCCAGTGAGGACAGGGAGTATTGCTGGGACGTATTCGTCTGGTTGCTGACGGCCTGAAGGATGCCCTGCTGGCCAGCACTGTATGCCGGGCTATTGGTCACGCCTGCTGCCTGTGTGGCAGTGGAGAGAAGACCCGTAGCATTCGTCCCCGTAGCCAGGTTGTTCGTCACGCAATAGTTCAGCACGCCGGCCAGATTGCTGGTGGAGGTGGAGGAGAGATTTGGCAGCCCAAGGGCGCCCGTCAGGCCACCGGTCAACTGTGAAGCTGTGCTCTGGGCTGCGGCAGTTGCAGCGGATGTTGCCGCTGCCTGCGTTTCCGGATTCTGGGCAGCCGACATCCCGGATGTGCAGCCTCCGAGAGAGAGGGCTGCGATGGCAGCAATTGCGCCAGTCGAGAGCAGGGCTGGCAGGCGGAACGGAACCATAAAATTTCAACTCCTGTAAGGACAACCATGAGACGTGATCTGCCTCTATGCGTCCTAACAACGCTCAAAAGAGAGAAAGTGAGCGAAAAACTTGTCGATTTTCGGGGAGCGTCGTTTCTGGCTGATCGAAAGCAAGCTGCATCTGTGAACTCTCGTCCGGTATCTCCAGCGATGGCGCCGCGAGAGCCGATAACGTGAGGCCGAGAAGGCGCACGCCAGGCACTAAAGGGAAAAGCGGCGTCAGGAGAGACTGGCCAACTTCCGCCAGAACTGCTTCGGACCCAACAGAGATAGGCAGACTGCGGGCACGGGTAATTTGACGAAAATCTGAGTATTTGACCTTGAGCGTTATGGTTCGGCCTGTGATCTGTTTACGCTGGGCCTGTAGCCAGAGTTTGGTGGCAATCATTCCAAGAGCATTGCGTGCAGCGGCTTCATCGCGCAGGTCTGTCAGATAGGTCTGTTCCGTTCCCAAAGACTTGCGCTCGCGATTAACCACGACGGGACGCTCATCAATCCCGCGGGAAATGCCATGATAAAAGGAAGCGGCCTTTCCAAAGTGGCGTGTGAGCGTGAGCAGATCCATTTTCCGGAGGTCCGCGCCGGTTTTAATGCCCAGAGCATTCATTTTTCGAGCGGTCGCCGGGCCAATTCCATGGAACTGGTCTACGGACAAATTCAGCACAAAATCCGGTCCCATTCGCGGCGTGATGACAAAAAGCCCATCAGGTTTGCGGTAATCGGATGCCAGTTTGGCCAGAAACCGGTTGTAAGAGACCCCAGCGGAAGCTGTAAGGCCAGTTTCTTTGCGGATATCTGCACGAATGCGTTCCGCAACCAACGTGGCCGAACCATAGGCGCCCAGATAATCCGTGAGATCCAGATAGGCCTCATCAAGGGAAAGAGGCTGGATGAGGGGCGTATATCGGGCAAAGATCTCGTGGATCTGCATGGAAACAGCGCGATAGACGTCAAACCTGGCGGGTACGAATACAAGGTCCGGACAGAGGCGCTTGGCTTTCAGGGACGGCATCGCAGAGCGCACACCAAAAGGACGCGCTTCATAACTGGCAGCGGCGACAACACCACGGGCCTCGCCTCGTCCAACCGCGAGGGGGCGGCCACGTAAGGACGGGTTATCTCGCTGTTCGACAGACGCATAAAAAGCGTCCATGTCGATATGCACGATCCGGCGGGACTCCATCTGTACAGTGTCGCCGATCACCAGGAACGAAACAAGATCGGATCAGTCCATGAGCATCGAAGACGCCCGTCGCGCCGCTGGTTTCCAGACAGTCTCAACCCGTCTGGCTTACAGCAATCCGTGGACGGCCTTGCGAGAGGACATCATCATTCATCCCAACGGCAAGAAAGGCCTTTATGGCATTGTCGAGCGTGGAGAGTTTGTGGTGATCCTGCCCACGCATGCTGATGGCCGCGTGACCCTGATCCAGCAGTTTCGGTACCCGGTTGGGGAGCGTTTGCTCGAACTGCCAATGGGAATGTGGGAGACGAAGGAGAACGTAGATCCTGTCGAACTGGCTCTCGGTGAACTCCGCGAGGAAACGGGCCTGCGCGCTGGCGAGATGATTCATGTGGGAACGATGTATCAGGGGGCCGGATATTCGAACCAGAAAGGACACGTCTTTCTGGCGCGTAACCTCACGCGTGGGGAAACCGAGCTGGAAGACACCGAGCAGGACATCACGACGCAGGACATGACGCTGGGCGAATTTGAAGATCTGATCGCGCGTGGCGAACTTAAATGCATGGTGTCTCTGGCTGCCTTTGCGCTGATTCGCGCAAAGGGCCTGATCTGACGTTTGTTCAGATTACCGTATCAAGAAACACAACTTTCGAGCCACCGTCTTCAACCAGTGTTTCGATGGCCTGGTTGAAGACGCGGCCGTGGTCTGTGCCCATGTGAGCCTTGAAGGAGTCTTCGTCGCGGTAAGTTTCTTCGACATGAAAGAAGTCAGGATCAGTCGCCAGTGTGTGAACGACAAACCGTTCACAGCCGGGCTCGGCCCGAACGTCGGCTGCCAGGCCTATGAGAAGGTCGCGAACTTTTTCACGGCAGCCGGGAAGGGCTTTCATCGTGGCATAAAGGGATTTCGGCATAGGTCTTGATCCGCTTGAAAAGACTGAGATGCGTCTGAGCGCCGATCATCAATGGGCCGCTTGGGAACTTCCTTCAAGGGGAGAACCGTTCAACCTTTCCCGATGAGTTCCTGACATCGCATGAATGACAGTTTTTCGCGAAAGATGAACAGAACATAGTAGTCCAGCTCACGGCTGCGGGTCTTTGTCGTGCGGGTATAGAATGGATAAATATCCAGCGGTCCCTGCAACCCTGCAGGGCGCGGCTCTGACTTTAAAATACAGTCCACCCGGAACAGCGGCATATAAACCGCATCTTCCCCAGGATTGCGCCGGACGTGCCATAGATTCCGACGGAATTTCTTGAGCCGGTCAGGAAGCGCAAAGATCATTGATTTTTCAATGAAGCCGGCTGGAAAGACTTCAGGCCGATAGTACTGCATGTCTTCGGGCATATTGCAGAAGTAAGGGTGGTCCTGAACAATCATGACCACCCTTTACTCCATACATTCGCTCAGACGAAGAGGCGGGATCTTCAGTCGGCGGATGGCTTGTCTTCTGGGGTTTCACTGCTGATGTCGGCTGCAGCCTGCCGCAGGATCTGCACCACCCGGCGCAGTTCCTCTGCATTTGCTTCGCGACGGGATTTCAGTGCCAGCTTCAGAGCAAGACGTGCTTCATGCAGGTCCTGACCCAGGCTTGGATCAAGATCATTCACTCCACTGAAGGCATCCCGAACTTCCGACATCCGGGCACCAATCCGGGCGAGGACCTCGAGAATACGATTCGCCGTCTCCCGGTTCGCTTCGTAATGGGTGCGCCCCGCATCCGTGAGGCTGTAAAGCTTACGGTTGCCTTCCTGCGTGACGGCGGTGAGGCCAGCCTCTTCAAGATAGGTGAGGGAAGGGTAAATGACGCCAGGACTTGGCTTGTAGAAGCCACCGGAGTGCTCTTCGAGGCGGCGGATCAGCTCGTAACCATGCGCAGGCTGATCATGGAGAAGGGCTTCAATGACAATCTGAAGTTCCTCAGCTGTCAGTTTACGACCACGTCCGAAAGTGTCGTCACCAAAGCCGCCGCCGCCAAACCGGCCGCCACCGCGTGATCCCCGGCCCCCAAAGCCGCGTCTGCCACGGCCTTCTCCACCCCGGCCACCAAATCGGCGCCCTGCGTGTTCGCCACGCTCTGAAGGAAATCCGCCTTCGCGGAAGTCCGGACCATCCCGCATTTTTTCTCCTTCGCTGGTTGATGCGTCGCTGAGGCGTCGACCACCCTTGCGATGCTTGTGTCCGCCGAAGCCAAAACCCCGGGAGAACCTTGAGAAACCGCGCTCAGCGCGATCGGTATCATGTTTGAACATTCTGTTTTCCTTCATTCGATATGTCGTACGATATAGTATCTTAAGATATATCTGCAAGAGTTTCTTTTTCAAAATCTGCGCGTGCCATAGCCGCGTGCCGTTTCCGCTGGTATCCGGCGGAGATGGGTAGCCCGATCTCTTCCCCTCCTGATCCCGAACTGCGGCGCACATTTCGTCAGCTTGTGCCCTGGCGTGCTGCTTTGACGATTGGGGCGATGCTGTTGTGTGTGGCGCTGTTGCAGCGGTTGCCCTTCATTCATCGTCTGCTGGAAAATGCGCCGCATTGGCACGAGACTCCCTATGCAGCAGTCTGGTTCCTGCTACTGGCCATTCCGTATTGTGCCTGCGGTCTGCCTCGTCAGGCGTTGTGCATTGCCGCGGGGCTGGCGTTCGGAGTCTGGGGTGGGCTGGGCCTGTGTTCTCTGGCGTATATGCTGGGGGCGATGGCGGCTTATGGCTGGGCCAGAGTGCTTGCACCGGTAAAATTTCGACAAAGGTTGCATGACCGCCTGCAAAGGAATTATGCAGCGCTGGCAAGAATCCTTCATCGCAAACCCTTCCGTGCTGTTCTGACCTTGCGGCTTATGCCTGTTGGGTCTGCTCTGCTGGTCTCCATGGCAGCCGGATTATTTGAACTTCCGCTTCCAGCCTTTGCGTTGGCAACCTGCCTTGGCGGTTTGCCTCAGAACCTGGTGTTTGTTCTGGTAGGGGCTGGCACACGTATTGGTCATATGATCCAGCTTGGTCTCGCGGGTGGCCTGTTTGTGGTTTCTGGCGTTCTGGGAGCATTGCTCCTGCGTCAGGCAGATGAATAACCGTTCGAACATCTCGTTCTGAACGATTCACTGGTTTGATCCGTTCGTGAGGGACGGATCCTTTCTCATCTTCTGAACATTGCTTTTTCACAGGCAGAAACGAATGACAGAACAGAGCATGGCGTTCCGGCGTGGAGATACCATTCCGGGATGGTTGCCGCTTATGCTGGGTATCTTCACGGCAGTTGGACCTGTCTCCACAGATATCTATCTTCCGGCCCTCCCTGAAATGGAACGCCAGCTTCATTCTGCTCCCGGTTCAGGCAGTATCACCATGGCTGCCTGGGTTATCGGACTGGCCATTGGTCAGATCACGATTGGCCCGGTTTCAGACAGGTTCGGCCGACGGCTGCCGCTGCTGATTGGCATGATCGGATACACAATCGGCGAGATCGGCTGTGCACTGGCCCCGACCATGACCATCATGTGCATCTGTCGGGTTTTTTCAGCTCTGATGGCCTCGGCTGGACTGGTGATTCCCAATGCATGTCTTCGGGATCTGACGGAGGGTGATGAAGCGTCCCGACTCATGTCGCGCCTGATCGTTGTACAAGGTGTTGTCCCGATTCTCGCGCCCATGCTGGGTGGCTTTGCGCTGAAGTTTGTGGACTGGCGGGTCATTTTCTGGGCCACGGCCGTGTATGGGGGGCTCTGTACCCTGATGCTCCTGACCGTATTCCCGGAAACGCTCCCTACGCAGGAGCGCCGGGACATGCGGCCTCTCTCCATCATCGAACGCTATATCTATATTCTGCGGACCCGCAGCTTCATCACGAACGGCCTCGTCTGGAGCTTTCTGGGCTTCGTAACCTTCACCTATCTGACAGGCGCTCCCACGCTGTTCGAAGAGCGTTTCGGCATGTCTCCGTTCCATTACGGAATGCTGTTTGGTCTGTTCGCTGTCTGCATGATCGGGGCCTCTGCCATTAATGGGCTTGTGGTGGGGAAGGTCAGTACGACGCACATGCTTTTCAGTGCGCTGGGGATCAGTCTGACAGGCAGTATCCTTTTCCTGGCGCTGGCCGTCATTTCCGCTGTTGATCTGACATCGGGCGGACAGCTTCGATCCTTCTTTCTCTGGCCGCTTATCATCTCGCTTGTCATCACAATGGCGCCAACAGGCATCATTGGACCCAATTCAATGGTTGGCATTCTGTCCGAACAGTCCGAACGTGCAGGCTCGGCTTCTGCTCTGGCAGGAACAATGCAGTACCTGTTCGGAGCGGTAGCAAGTGCGCTGTTCGGTCTGATGTCCCCCGGGACGGCCATTCCATTTGCGGGCTTTCTGGTGTTCGCCTTCTGCGCGGCAACCGTGTTTGCTCTGCTGAGGCCCAGACTGCCATCATCAGCGCCCTGAAGGAGTTGAGAGTGATGCAGGTACTTCTTGTTGAAGACGATGTGGCCGTGGCCCTCGTGGTGAAGACGGTTCTGACGCGGGAAGGATGGGACGTTCATCTGGTTGAGGATGCTGAAAGTGCTCTGGCATGGGACGGGTCCGCAGACCTGCTGGTGACCGACTACAATCTCCCTGGTGTGCTCAATGGTCTGCTGCTGGCCCGGAAACTGCGGGAACAGAATGCCAGCCTTGCCGTGGTTCTCATGTCAGGAGACTTCGAGGAGGGGCAACTGATGGGGGAAAGCGTGGCTGTTCTGCCCAAGCCGTTTCGCAGGAACGCGCTGCTTGAAGCCATCGATCAGGCCCGGAACGCAATCCGGGCTTGAGTTGTAGGGGAAGAGTCCCCTACATGGCCCGCTGTTTGCCACGCCCAGAAGAAAGCAGTGCCGCCATGTCGTTTCAGGAACCCCAGCCGCTCAACCTCAAGGACTACATCCGTGAGGTTCCCGATTTTCCGAAGCCGGGTATCCTGTTTTACGATATTTCCACGCTGATCCGCTCTGCCGAAGCCTGGCAGGTTGCTACGGGCCGTCTGGCACGTATCATCTCTGCCTGGCAGCCGGACCTGCTGGCTGGCATCGAAAGCCGCGGCTTCCTGACAGCAGCGCCTCTGGCACAGCGCCTCGGCTGCGGCTTCACCATGTTGCGCAAGCCGGGCAAGCTGCCAGGTGAGACAATCTCCCTGAAATATGGTCTCGAATATGGCGAGGACGAACTCCATATTCAGGCTGACGCCATCAAGCCGGGTCAGCGCGTTGTCGTTCTTGATGATCTGTTGGCCACCGGTGGCACGCTCGCTGCCTCCATCGACCTCCTGCGCAAGGTTGGCGCAGAAGTTGTGGGTGCCAGTGTGTTGATCGAGCTTGCAGGTCTCAAGGGACGTGACAAACTGGATGTCCCGCTGAATTCGCTCATCACTTACGAAGACTGAGGAACCACCATGTCCGGCATTTCTTCCCTGTGGCAGACCCGCTATCGCACTGACGCCCCGAAAGACCTGCCGGATAATCCGGTTCTTCAGACTCTCCTGAAACACCATTCCGTCCGGGCATATCTGCCGGACGCGTTGCCCGCCGGGACGCTGGAAGCTGGGATCGCAGCATCCTCTTCTGCGGCAACGTCCAGTAATCTGCAGGTCTGGTCCGTTGTTGCGGTCGAAAATCCGGAGATACGGGCAAAGCTTGCCGAGCTTTGCGGTAATCAGAAGCACATCGAAGTTGCACCGTTGTTTCTGGCGTGGATCGTCGATCTGGCGCGTCTGGAACGGATTGCGGAACGGGCAGGCAAGGGGAGTGAAGCGCTGGATTATGAGGAGATCTTCCTCATGAGCACGCTGGATGTCGGTATCGCTGCTCAGAATGCTGTGACGGCGTTTGAGTCCATGGGGCTTGGGACCGTTTATATCGGTGGCTTGCGGAATCATCCGGAAGACGTTGCCAGGCTGCTAAACCTTCCGCCCAAAACCGTTGCGGTTGTTGGCCTCTGTGTGGGACGCCCTGATCCGTCGGCTCAGAACGGTTACAAGCCGCGTCTGGGGCAGGATGTCGTTGTGCACCGTGAACGCTACACTTCCGCAAATGAAGCCAAAAGTGTTGCCGCTTATGACCGCGTTGCTGATGCCTATCAGCAGGAGCAAGGCCTTGCACCGCGAGCATGGTCTGAAACCGTGGCAAGTCGTGTGGATAGCTACCACGGGTTGAGCGGCCGCCATGTCATGAAGGCTGTGCTCAACCGGCTTGGGTTTGCGCTGAAATAAGATGGTGGTGACGGAAGCTGGACGTGGATGCTCGAACCTCTAAGCACCCATTGAAGAGAGCCGGGTCCTGAAATCGCTTTGAGACATCTGCCTCCAACCACGCTCAGTGTTGCTGTTCTACGTCGAGCCCCTAATTCCGGAGTTTTGTCCTGAGCGATTTCCTTTCTTCGGATCTTCCGGTTGCAGCTGTTCTTCCTGATCTTCTGAAAACATTAGAGCAGCAGCCGAATGCTGTTCTCGTTGCTCCTCCCGGTGCCGGTAAGACAACCCTGACGCCGCTGGCACTGCTTGAGGCGGCATGGCTTGCTGGACAGAAAATCATTCTGGTCGAACCTCGCCGTGTTGCTGTGCGAGGGGCCGCGGTACGGATGGCCTCCACGCTGGGAGAGCGACCGGGTGAAACGGTAGGCTTTCGTACGCGCACTGACAGCGCCGTATCGGGCCGAACGCGTATTGAAGTTGTGACGGAAGGGTTGCTTGTGCGGCGCCTTCTGGCAGACCCAACGTTGGATGGGGTTGGCGCTGTCCTGTTTGATGAGGTGCATGAGCGCTCGCTGGATTTGGATGCGGCTTTGGCGTTCTGTCTGGACCTTCAGCGTGAACTCAGGCCGGATCTCCGCATTCTGGCCATGTCCGCAACGCCTGATGGGCGTGCGTTTACAGATCTTATGAATGCCGCCCTGATCGAGAGTGAAGGCCGACAATATCCCATCGATATACGCCACACCCGAGATGTAATGCACCCGCGTGACCTTCCAGAGGCTTGCGCACGCGCTATCCGGCAGGCTTTTACAGAGGAAGAGGGCGATATTCTTGCGTTTCTTCCCGGGGTTGGGGAAATTCGCCGAACACAGGCTCTGCTTGGAGATGCTGTTCCTGTGTTTCTTCTTCATGGAGAACAGACGACAGAAGACCAAGACCGCGCGATTGCGCCATCCGACAGACGGCGTGTTGTGCTAGCAACCTCCATTGCCGAAACTTCCGTGACGGTTTCCGGCGTTCGGATTGTCGTCGATGGTGGTCTGCGCCGGGCACCGCGTCTGGATTCCAACACAGGGCTGTCCCGGCTGGAAACACTGAAGATTTCGCGTGCGACGGCCACTCAGCGCGCGGGGCGTGCAGGGCGTCAGTCTCCGGGTATCGCTATTCGTCTGTGGTCCGAGGCGATGCAACGCTCTCTGCGGCCACAGGATGCGCCCGAAATCCTTGTTGCGGATTTAACGGACTTCGCTCTCGTGACGGCAGCCTGGCAGGACGTCATGGGAACAGCGCCCGACATGTTGCCACTCCTTGATGCGCCCCCTGCCGGAGTGCTTGCGGGTGGGCGTGAGTTGTTGCGTGCGTTGGGTGCCCTGAATGAAGCCGGCCAGATTACCGCTCTTGGAAAACGGATGGTAGGGCTCGGAACTCACCCGCGTCTTGCGGCCATGCTCTGTGCGGCGAAAACCATCCCCGAGCGTGTGACGGCTGCCTGCCTTGCCGCTCTTCTGGAAGAGCGTGATCCTTTACGCCCCAAATCGAATATGCCTTCCGGGGCATCTGCGGGAGCGGACATCCGCACACGTCTGGCTTTGTTTGAGCGGGATGATCCACGAGCGGACAGGGCCAGCCTGTTCCATATGCGTCAGGCGGCAAAACGCTTTCTGCGTCGCATGGGTGGCAAAGACCTTCCACTAAGTCCGATGCCGTCTCATGCAGGGCCACTTCTGGCCGCCGGTTTTCCTGATCGTGTGGCGCAGGCTGCGGGAGAAATTGGACGATTTCGGCTTGCAGGCGGCGGGAGTGCCCGTGTGCAGGCCAATGATGATCTTGCACGGGAAAAGCTTTTGGCTGCCGCAGCTTTTCACACGCGGACTTCGACGGAAATCACGCTTGCAGCGCCTTTGGACGTAGAAAATTTACCCCAGACGCTTCTGGATCGGACAACCGAGCAGGTTGAAACCAGTCTGGACGGGTCTTCTGGTCGGATTATCGCGCGACGCAGGCTGCGTCTAGGCGCGTTGATCCTGCGTGATCGCAATACAGAAGTAACGCCTGAGGAGGCGCAGGCACTTCTTCTACAGCAAATTGCGGCTGATCTTGCGCGTGCTCTGAACTGGTCTGACGCAGCCTTTCAGTTCCAGGCCCGTGTGGCGCATGCACGCGCGACCTACGCGCCTCATCTGCCGGACCTGTCGATGGTTGCTCTTGCTGACGATCTGGCATGGCTGGAGCCATATCTGGCAGGCTGCGACCGTCTGACCCAGGTGAAAGCTCTTGATCTTCTGTCCATTCTTCGCGCCCGTCTGGACTACAGCGACCTTTCCGCACTGGATCGAAAGCTGCCGCCTCGTCTGACGCTCAAAGCCAGCACCCACGACATTGATTATACAGGGGCCGTGCCAACAGTGTCTGCGCGAGCACAGGCATTCTATGGCACGGCCGGAACGCCGTTGCTCGCTGATGGTGCCGTGCCGCTTCAGTGTGCGTTGCTGTCGCCGGCGGGCCGCCCACAGGCCATTACTGCTGATCTTGCCGGTTTCTGGAAAGGGAGCTGGTCAGATATGCGCAAGGACATGCGAGGGCGCTACCCAAGGCATGACTGGCCCGAAGATCCGGCAACGGCTGAACCGCCAAAGCCACGTCCCAAACGCTAGGTTTCATCAGGCCATGTGGAAAACGGCCTTACGGAACAGGGAACGCACGCCCTCGACGTCCACGTCCGTGCAGATCTGAACAGATGGGCGATTGTCCCAATCTCCGGGTGGATAAACCCGGCCGTCTGCTTTTTGAACTGATTCACCAAGGGTAACGCCTTCCGTCGAGACGCGAACGGCACCTTTCTGGGTTTCGAACAATTCCGGCGCAATCACGTATGCTGCGGCAGAGGCATCATTGACATAAATGCCGTCCAGACCCAGCCCCCGATGAAACGTCATGTAGACCCGCGTGATATCCCACAGGAAACGACCTGACTGGCCCCCATGCTGGCGCAGGTTTTCGAAGTAGGCGTCTGTCATCAGGGTTTGTGTCGTGACATCGAGCCCTACGATTGTCACCGGCCAAGGAGCGGCACAGATCTCATCGGCAGCTCGTGGATCGCCATGGAAATTGGCTTCTGCCGCGGGTGTCACATTTCCCCGTGCCTCGTGATGCCCGAATGCGCCGCCCATCAGCACGACATCCTTCACCAGACTGGCAATGTCTGGCGCCTTGCGCAGAGCAAGCGCGAGGTTTGTCATGTGTCCTGTCGCGACGAGAGTGATCTCGTGTGGGTTGGCGCGCACCAGATCAATGATGAGATCATGCGCGGGGCGAGGATCGAGTTTTTTGTGGACGGCCGAGAGACGAATATCTCCCAGAGCGTTTCGTCCATGAATGGTCACAGGAGGGGATGATGTCACACCATCCAGAGACGCGCCCTGGCCTTTTGAAACCGGGACATCGATCCGGAAGCGTTCGGCCAGATAGAGCGCATTGCGTGTTGTGGTGTCGATCAATCCATTACCGGCCGCAGTCGTAATGCCCATCAGCTCGATGTTTGGCGTGCCATGCAGCAAAAGAAGCGCCATTGCGTCATCGATGCCAGGATCTGTATCGAAAATGACTTTTCGTTGCGCAGGTGCAGCGCGGGTCATATTCGGGAGCAGAGACAAGGATGCAAACCCGGCGGACTGAGCGAGCAGGGAGCGACGGGACAGGCGCATGACGGGTCATTCCTTGAGAAAACGAAGTTACCGTTACCATCAAGGAATGACCTGTCTGCGGCAAGCTTTTAGCGGAGCCTGATTGCGAAGCGTCCTGCGCCAGCGGCGGCAAGAGCGAGCAGGCCACCTGCAATGCTGATGTTCTTATAGAAATGGATCATCATGTCGTAGCGGAGCATTCCGGACATCGTCCAGAAATGATGGCCGATCAGTCCTGTCACGATGGTGTAGAGGGCAAGAACAATCGCAATGGGTTCCACTAAAATGCCGCCAAGCAAAGCTAGTCCTGCTCCGAGCTCCACGACGATAGCGAGGATGGCTGACAGGGTGGGAACAGGCGCGCCGGTCTGAATCATGTAAGACACTGCTGCGGGGAAGTCTGCGAGTTTGCCCCATCCCATCACGAGGAAAAGACCGGCAAGCAATACGCGACCTGTGAGGAGAAGGGCATCGCGAGGTAGAAGATTGGTGAGCATCGGGAAAATCTTTCGAAGCAGAAGAACTGCCTTGAAAGTATGAAAAGTAGATATTTTAAAAAATAGAAATGATGGAATGGTATGATTTCCAAAATGCTCATTATCGGGTTTTTACATCTCCCTCCGGCCTGGCAGGAAACCCCTGTCTGCGGCTTCTTTTAGGAGCTTTGACGGTTTTGTGTTAGCAGCTGAAACATGACGATGTTCGTGACCTGTTTCCCATGAATCGCTCTCTTCAGGCCGCTGCAATCGGGGCCGGAACAGCGACTGTCGTGACAGTAGGCCTGATGCTGGCATTGCGTCTGCACAGCCACGGAGAGCAACACGCTCCCACAGCTCAGCCTGCTACAACGACCATTCAACAGCAGGCCGTCAAACCGCTTTCGTCCGTTAGTCCGGACAGCCCTCTGGCAGGAGAAAGCACGGACGCACACGGGATTCCGACGCAGCCTCCGGTTCCCGCCGCAGCACCGGCACTGCCTCCCTTGTTGGTTAAATACGGTCCTCTGAGTTTTGCGCCGCTTGTGCGTCAGGTCATTCCGGCCGTTGTGAACATTGCCATTACCCAGAGCAGCCCGGACGGGCATGATCACGTTCCACCGCAAATCAAGGGAACCCCGCTGGAGAAGCGCTATCATGACCGCATGAAGCGCCAGCAGGACGAAATGGTTGGAGCGGGCTCGGGCTTCATCGTGGATGCGACCGGAATCATTGTGACCAACCGGCACGTTGTCGGTGGAGCGGACAAGGTAGTCGTCTCTCTTTCCAACGGTCATGAAATGCCGGCACGCCTTCTGGGAGCTGATCCGCTGACGGATATTGCCGTCATCAAGGTCGATAGTCCTGAGCCGCTGCCGCACGTCACCTGGGGCGACAGCCGCCAGACGGATATCGGAGACTGGATTCTGGTCGCAGGGAATCCGTTCGGGTTTGGCTCGTCTGTGACGGCGGGCATTGTTTCCGCCGTAGGGCGGGACCTGGGTATCGGCTCCCTGGACGATTTCATTCAGCTCGATGCCCCCATTAATCCGGGAAATTCTGGCGGTCCGGCATTCAATATGCGGGGACAGGTCGTGGCGGTGAATGCTGCCATCGTGACGCCTGCTGGGGGCTCCGTAGGCATTGGCTTTGGTATTCCATCTGAAATCGTCGCCCCGATCGTCGCTGAAATCGAAGCAACCGGGCATGTCGAGCATGGTTGGCTCGGTATTACCCTTGATGACGGGGACACGGACGTCGGTATTGCGGGTGTCGATAACGGTGGACCGGCCCAGAAAAGCGGTCTGCGCCGTGGCGACATCGTACGGCAGGTAGATGGGGCGCCCGTCATCAGCGCCCGTATGCTGTTGCGAAGCATCGCCGCGGCCAGACCGGGCATGGTTCTGAACTTTGGCGTAAGGCGTGGCGGCACGGACCTGACGCTTCCCGTTCATATCGGACCACGCCCCAAGAACGCGGATAACTGATCGAGCCTCCACTTTGACCCGTGGACACAAGCCGGTATTCTGAGGCCCTGATACGGCGCTCAGTCGCCCGGAAGGAAGAGAGTAAAATCAATGCGTATCCTGCTCGTTGAGGACGATTCCACAGTCCGCGCCTTTGTGCTCAAGGGATTGCGTGAAGCCGGGCACGTCGTGGATGAGGCGGATAACGGCAAGGATGGTCTGTTTTTGGCTGTCAGTGAAAATTATGACGTTGTGATCCTGGACCGCATGCTGCCCGGCGGGATTGACGGCCTGCGCATTCTGGAAACGCTGCGTGGACAGCAGAATGCGACGCCGGTTCTGTTGCTGTCCGCTCTCGCAGATGTCGATGAACGCGTGGCTGGCCTGAAGGCCGGTGGCGATGACTACATGACGAAGCCATTTGCCTTCTCAGAGCTTCTGGCCCGGATTGAGGCGCTCGGCCGCCGTGGTCGTCCTGAGTCTGCCCCTCAGACACGTCTGACTGTGGGCGATCTGGAGATGGATCTGCTTTCCCGGACTGTGAAGCGTGGGAACGAGAAGATTGATCTTCAGCCCCGCGAATTTCGTCTGCTGGAATTTTTGATTCGTCATGCGGGGCAGGTTGTCACGCGGACCATGCTGCTGGAGCGCGTGTGGGACTATCATTTTGACCCACAGACCAACGTGATTGACGTGCACGTTTCACGCCTGCGCCAGAAAGTGGACAAGCCGTTTGCAACGCCCCTCATCCATACGATCCGCAACGCCGGATACATCCTGCGCGCGGACTGACCCGTGAAAATCTGGCGCGGGTTCCGCCGTCTGGGGAAGCGCTTGCGCTGGCCGATCCGGTCTGCAGGGCTGAATTTTGCCCTCGCCTACGGGTTGGTGTTCATCATTTCTGCGGGCGTGTTCCTGTCGTTCATCTGGTGGAACACCACTGGCCAGCTTGACCGCCAGGTCGAAGCTGCCGTGCAGGTGGATGCCCACGATCTGGCACAACGCTGGGTTCATGGTGGCCCGGCGGCTCTGGCGCTCGCCATTCAGGACCGATTGGATCAGAACGTCGAGGATGACGAGCTGTATTTGCTCGTCGGGCCTGACGGTCGCAAATATGCTGGAAATCTACCGGGGTGGCCTGTGGTCATCACCCAGATGGATGAGTTTTATGAGCTCTCCATCCGCCGGGATGGTTTTCGCACCCAAGCCAAGATGCACGCCTTTCCGCTGTCGGAAGGCTTTCGCCTGATTGTTGGGCGGGATGTTCGGGGCCGGCAGGTCGTCCGGCACGTTCTGACCGATACGCTCATCTGGGCCTGGGTCATGGTGTCGCTGCTGGCAGCGGGTGGGACGCTCGCCATTCGGCGAATTTTCCGACAGGTCGTGCGCTCCATTGCCCGCACGACGTCTGCTGTAGCGCAGGGAGACCTCAGTCGTCGCATACCGCTGACCGGCAATGAAACCGATCTGGTCGCTCAGACGGTCAACACCATGCTCGAACGTATCAACCGTTTGATGGATGGCGTGCGGCAGGTCTCGAATGCCATTGCCCATGACCTGAGGACGCCCATTGCACGAGCGCGCGCGCGTCTGGAAGATGCGAGCCTGACTGCCACGTCTGAAGACGAGCTCCGCGCGGCTATTGATCGTGCCGTTCTGGATCTGGACCACGTGACCTCCATTTTCGAAGCTCTTCTGCGTATCGCCCAGCTTGAAGCTGGCGCGCAGCGGGCGGCGTTTACAGTGCTGGACATTCCACCTTTGCTGGAAGGTCTGAGCGAGCTTTATGAAGCATCCATGGAAGACGCTGGCCTGAAACTCGATTTCCGGATCGGGGCACTGGCACGGGTCAATGGAGACCCGCATCTTCTTCAGCAGGCTGTTGCCAATCTTCTCGATAATGCCATCAAGTTCGCGCCGGAAAATACGACGATCACCCTCTCTGCCGTCATGCAGAAAGGGCGTGTTGCCGTCAGTGTTTCGGATCAGGGCCCTGGCATGAGTGAACAGGACATGGCCCGTGCGTCAGAGCGATTTTTCCGTGCAGAAACAGCGCGGAATACCCCCGGCGCAGGGCTTGGTCTTTCTCTGGTTCAGGCCGTTGTTCAACTGCACGGTGGAACCATGGAACTCTCGGACGGAAAGCCAGGGCTGCGAGTAACACTGCTTTTGCCAGCTCTTCATAATGCAAAGACTCTCCCTGCATGACGGAAGTTTCATTCCTCCCTCACCCGTGGCTTAGGTGAGACTGTGTAAAGAGGGCGGAATGCGCCTTCTGCCTCCAATGTCTGTCTGTCTTCTGGGTCTGGTGGGAAGCCTTGCGGCTGCCCCAGTTGGACATGCGCCACCGCAGAATGCGCCTGCCCGACCTGTCGCCGGGAAAGAAGAAGGCGTAATTTCCGTGACGTCTGACAGCGCGGAATACTGCACCCAGCTGACACAGAACGTGGATCATCTTCTGGCGACACCCCATGGAATCCCTGTTGGGGCTATGGATGATGCGCACCGCCTCCGGATTGAAGGCGATACACTCTGCAAGCACCATCACCTGCGGGCAGGGATCGCGAGGCTGCGTCGTGCGTTGGTCCTTTTGGAACATAGTCAGGAGCACTCATGAAGCGTCTTTTCCGTCTGGCCACCCCACTCGCTGTCTTGTCTCTGGCAATTTGCTGTCAGGCCCGGGCAACAGAACCCCAGACGACCGGGACAGAGCTGGATTTCACAGTCACAGGTGAAGCCCATGCCGCGCCAACGCTTTTGACGGTGCGTCTTTTCGGGCGAGCGGACAGTGCCTCTGCCATCGAAGCGCAGAAAACCCTGAACGCCCATATGGCTGAAGCCATGAAAATGGCATCCGGGGTGTCAGGAATTGAGGCGCAAGCCGGCAGTTATTCCCTGTCGGATCAGACGCCAGAGCATGGCCCGACGCGCTGGACCGCCCGTCAGGATTTGAGTCTGAGCGGGAAGGACGCCGTGTCTCTTCTGGATTTGTCAGGCAAGCTGCAAAGTCACGGTTTGATGATGGATGGCCTGGACTGGTCTCTGGACTCCGAAACGCGGGAGACCTTACTGCGCCAGGCCCGTACCCAGGCACTCAAGAAAGTCCGGCAGGAAGCCGATGAAAGTGCCAGAACGCTGGGGCTACATGTTGTGCGACTGAAGCAGGTTCGTGTGTCTTCGATGGAACCGGGCCCGCGGCCGGTCATGTTGATGGCGGCTCGTGCGGCTAGCGATTCGTTCACACCGCCGCAAGGTACCCCGCAGGAACAAACCCTTCGCGTTACAGTGAGTGTTGAAGCCGAACTGGCTCCATGACATGTCACGTCTGACAGTCTGGCATGATGGAAACTGTCCTTTATGCCAACGTGAAATCGCCTTGATGCGTCGGCTGGACCGGCGTGGAAACATCGACTTCATTGATGCTTCCGGAGAAATTGCGGATTGCCCGTTAGACCATGCAGCCTTGCTGGCCCGGTTTCATGCACGTGAGGGCGAGCAGCTCTATGACGGCGCGGCTGCTTTTGCGGCCATGTGGCGTGCCATTCCGGTTCTCCGGCCTTTGGGCGAAGTCGCCCGTTATCCGCTGGTGCTTAAAGGCCTTGAGGCCCTGTATGGGCAGTTTTTAAAAGTACGGCCCATCCTTCAACGGCTGGTTCGCAAGGCCGGTCAATAAGGCATCCTTCATTTTTTATTCGGAATAGTTGTACAAGCTGTAAAATTCAGACATAGTTTGACATGAAATGTCGTAAAGGGCTGTGTCATGAAAGTCTGGATGCCTCTTGTTGCCGCATTGCTTGCCTTAGCGCCTTCTCTTCACGCACAGGAGAAACTGGTCGTGCAGGGTTACTCTGCCGATCAGACCCGACATGCCGTGGAAGAAATCGTTCAGCCTGCCAGTGGTCGTCAAATTGCTCGTTGGGACCGAACGGTCTGTTCGCAGTTCATTGGTTTTCCAGCCGGGGTGGAAGAAAATTTTCAGACCCATCTGACGGAGCGTTTTGCGAAATATGGTGTTCACCTGCGGGCGAATTGCAGGATACCCCGGCTTTTCATTCTCGCGACTGTCCATGAAGACGATCTCATCTCCCATATTCTGGCTCGTGATCCCTATCTCATGCAGGGTCTCGACACATCGCCCGTCTTTAATGACAACATTCGTCTTCCGTCTCCACGCGTGAAGAAAGCCTTGCAGGAAAGTTATCCTGTTCGCTGGTTTGCGGATGTCGGGATTGAGGACACTTACCACATGCCCATGCATGTTGGTCCCACACTTATGGCCCCAGCTTATGTGCATGAGCCGTTAATGACGTCTTTCCTCGGATCACAGACGGTCGAAACGATCAAGTATATGGCTGTGACGGTAGATCTTTCGAAGATGGATGGCGTCTCATGGCCTTCTCTTTACGAGTATGTCTCCATGATCGCTCTCACAAATCCGGCGCTTAAGGATTACGACACCACCGAGAGCATTCTGGGCAGCTTTGTGCAGAATAAGCAGCCACAGCAGGGTAGTTTTTCCATGACTAACCTGGATGACGCGATTGTTCATCAGGTCTATTCCCTGGACCCTGCTGAAGATGGCCGCTCAGAGACGCAGAAAATTACGTGGGACGTTACGGCCAGTCTTCATCACTGAAGTGCTTTCAGGACAGAGCCATCGTGGTCAGATCGCCGCAAAGGGCAGCGGTATTAACGGTCACGACGTGCTCTTCCAGAAGCCATTCGGGGCGCAGACAATCCAACACATGAATGGGAACAATGCGCCCTTCGCGTGCTGTCAGGGTTGAGGCAGCCTGCAGCGCGCGGGGGGAGTGTCGTTCCATGATCATGACGGCACATTCCGGCAAAGCCCCTGGATCAACGCGCTGGATACGGTCGGCCAAACCAGGTGAAAGACGTTGCATCCAGTCCAGTGCGTGATCTGGGCCAAGAACCAGGGCAGGGTTTCCGGTTCCCAGAGCCATACCGACGGCCCTGAGAATGGCAGGCCAGCTTTCACCTGCGCAGAGTACCGGGCCACAGGGCTTGAGTGTCAGTGTGTTGGTCTCTCCAGCGGGGCCGGGCAGTGTCATTGAGAAGCCCGTCATGGCATGCGCAATATCCTGTCGGATCTGGCGGGCTGAGACGGCATCCCGGCTTTCAAGAAACGTCACCAAACTTTGCGCATGGCGCGGGATACTACCCGGATTTGCATCTTTAGGCGCAAACCATGGGGATGTGCGGGCACTCATGCGGCGGAGGGCAAAAGGCCCCCCTGCCTTGGGGCCACAACCGGAAAGTCCGGACCCACCAAAAGGTTGTGAGCCAATAACTGCCCCTGTTATGGCCCGATTGACGTAGATGTTCCCCGCCTGAATGCGGTTAGTCGTGCGATCTACTGTCATGGCGACACGCGAATGAACGCCAAAAGTCAGGCCGTACCCCATGGAATTTACAGCGTCGATCACGCCGTCCATTTCGTTGCGGTTGAAGCGACGCACATGCAGGACCGGCCCGAACACTTCATGCGGAATATCGGCAACACGGCCGATTTCAATCAGCGTCGGGGGAAGAAAATGGCCGTATCGACAGTTTTCACCCAGTTCGGGGGACCAGACAGTTCGGCCAGCCCGACGCATCATTTCAATATGATCCATCGCTTCTGTCCGGGCTTCCGGAGAGATAATTGGCCCGATATCCGTTGAAAGACGCGCCGGGTTCCCAATAGCCAGATCCTGAATCGCGCCCTTCAGAAGCTCAAGAACATGGTCTGCACAGTCTTCTTGGATCAACATGATACGAAGAGACGAACAGCGTTGCCCCGCACTGTCAAAAGCAGAGCTCAGAATATCCTGCACGACCTGTTCTGCATGCGCGGAGCTATCGACCAGCATTGCATTCTGTCCGCCCGTGCGCGCCACGAGAGGAACAGGTGTGCCCGTGCGCCCCTGCCGATCAAAGATCTGGCGTGAAACGGCTTTGCCAACTGGCGTTGAGCCAGTGAACATCACGGCATCGACCCGGTGATCAGCTACCAGACGCTCTCCCACCGATCCGTCGCCGGGTAAAAGGTGCAGAACTTCAGGTGGAATCCCAGCGTCATGCAGAAGCTGAATGGTGCGGCTTGCAATAAACGGGGTTTGCTCGGCTGGCTTGGCCAAAACAACGTTTCCCGCTGCAAGAGAGACGGAAATCTGTTGCACGAACGCCGCCAGCGGGCTGCTCCAGGGACTGATACACGCAACAAGGCCGAGCGGTGAGGCCTGCAAATGATAATCCCGCCCTTGCAGACGTTCCGCATCATGGCGAAGAATACTGACGGCCTCACGGACTTCATCCTGAGCAGCCGGAAGGGTCTTTCCAGCTTCCCGTACCAGAAGCGCCATGAGCTCAATCCGGTGGGCCTCAATCAGATCAGCAGCTTTCCCCAGACAGGCAATCCGCACTTCAGGGCTGCTGCCTGCCCAACTGGCAAGCGCATGCTCCGCTGTCTCCAGTGCAGACAGCAGTGTCTTTCCATCAGTCTCGACAACGTCACCAATCGGGTCATGTCGGTCTGCGGGGTTGTAGAGCAGACGGGAGCGGTCGTGCTGACTGGTGACACCCGGCGTCAGAGCGCGGGCGTGGAGGAAAGGCGCATCTCCATCAAGGGTTTCATGGAGGGCCCGAAGTGTCAGCTCGTTGAAAAGATCCAGGCCTGCCGCGTTGCGTCGCCCAGGCTGGAAAATATCTGACGGTGCACGAACCGCACGATTAGGGCGCTCGGTTCTCAGAATGGCGCGTGTTGCCTCGACGGGGTTAGCCGTTAACGCTTCGATCGTAATGGCCGGATCTTCGTCGCGGCTGACAACAAGCGAGGCAGCGCCATTTTCCAGTAGCTGCCTGACGAAACTGGGCATCAGTGCTGCGACTTCCCCGATGGGAGCATGCACCCGGCAGGGCAGGTTCATGCCCTGTTGGTTTCGCAGATGCTGCGCGAGAGCCAGCCCCAGCCCATGCAGGCATGCGAACTCGAAATCTCCCAGCCGAACCTGCCCTGCGAGCGCCAGAATATGACCAATAGTCCGCGGATTATGGGTGGCAAACTGCGGGTAAGTGGCATCCAGCGATTCAAGAAGCTGTCGGGCGCAGGCGAGATAACTGACATCCGTGTGGCAACGGCGCGTGAAAACAGGGAAGTCAGCCAGTCCGGTTTTCTGGGCTTGTCGAATTTCCGAATTCCAGCAGGAGCCTTTGACCAGTCTGACAAGAACGCGACGCCCGGTGCGCCATCCCAGATCAATAAGAAAATCTACGACAGCTGAAGCACGACGATCATAGGTCTGGACGGTCATGCCAAGCCCATTCCAGTTCCCGAGTTCAGGCAGCACACAGAGAGCCTCAAGCAGATCCAGCGTCAGCTCAAGATGCGTACTGTCTTCGCTGGACAGCAGGATGCCGACATCCAGTTGCCGTGCCCGGATGGTAAGTCTTTGCAGGATCGGCAACAGCTCCGTCATGATCCGCTCGCGCCTGAAACGGCTGAATCGCGCGCTCAATGCGGGCAGACGTACATACAGCATCGGGCGGTCATGAAAGTCGCCGGTGATGCCCGCGTGTTGGCTGATATCTTCCAGTGCGTCTTCATAGACGGTAAGGGCATCAAGGGCTTGATGAGCAGTTAGAGCGGTGTTGGCCTGCGGATCATATGCATATGTCAGCCCATATTTTTCTGCAGGAGCGGACAGTCTCAGAGCCTGAGCCAGTGTGGAGCCCAGAATGAATCCGCTTCCTATGGCACGGATAGCTTTTTCCAGACTGCGGCGAACCATGGGAGTAGATGTCTGAAGGGTTAGCCGACGAAGGCTGAACCCCTTGCTCTGGTTGAAACGCCCTGCAAGGGACAGGTTCAACGCAATCGAGTTCACAACCGACGCACGGCGTTTACTGATATGCCGTCCCCAGTCGGTAGCTCCCACGAGAGAACGGATCAGCGCATCTTGAGTCGCAGAATCCGGAATGCGCAGGAGTGCCTCTTCCAGAGCCAGAACAGATTGCCCTTCAGGTGAAGACAGAGGGAATGCCTGCAAAAGGCTCCCCACAATATCGGGCAAGGAGTCTCGTGCGGCCTCAGCAAGGCCATGGGCTACTCTGGTGGCTTGACGATCCTGCTCAGGTGTGAGGTCAGCACGCGGCAGCAGCGCGTCCACACATTCCGCCTCGGGGCGGTAGTGAGCAGCGGAGACAGCGTTACGGAGCGGTGAGCGTGGTGCGCGTGAGAGTAGAAATTCCGCAAATGGCGCGGCGGGGCGTGAAGCCGGGTTCGTCGTCGGATGGGTCATGGAGTCCATTCCAGGCGGGTTAAAGCCCGGGGAGGCCTTTAAAACAGAATAGAAAGCGCTCTTAGCGCAACATCGTAGCCAAGACACCCAATGATTGATCTGAAATCGGATTTATTTCTGATCACAGCCTCTTTTTCAAACGCCCATAAGATGCACTGAGAGGCTCATTTTATAAATATTGGAAATATTTTCGGACTTGTAATGTCCAATTTGAAAAGAGAATTTCTTTTAAATTATTAATTTATTTCAATCGTATCAAAGATATGGTCTCAGAAACGATGTGATGAACGAATGGAGTTTGAGGAATTCTTAAGAATTTCCTCTTACAGACAAAGGACGAGGAGTCGGAATGACCACACTTTCCCCCAGCCCCTGTCTGCTTACACGTCGTACCTTCACAGAATATTTGCGAGTAGCAGTCGGCCTGGAAGAAGTGGGGCAGCGTGAGAGTGCTATTGACGTTCTGCGAGAGGCAGAAACGCTTCTGCCAGAGAGGCCTGAAAGTCTTTTCCTTCTTGGTGGCGTTTATGAGCGTCTTCAGTGCTGGGAAAAGGCATCCCTGTTCTATGGCCAAGCCCTCGAAGCAAGGCCTCATGCGGCAAGGGTCTGGCATCGACTGGGCATTGCCCTGCTGCATCAGGATGATCTGGGAGGGTCTATCAAAGCTCTGGACACTGCCGTGCAGCAGGACCCGTCTATTCCTGAGTACGCTACCGACCTGAGTATGGTTCTCTCGCGCGACGGACAGTTTGAAGCGGCGCTGGGTTTCGCGCAGTCTGCTTTGAAAATGCAGCCTGATGATGCAAATGCTCTCAATAACGCCGGGCATATTCTCCAATGTTTGAACCGGTCTGCAGAAGCCTTACAGTTCTACGATGCTGCGCTTCAACGGTCTCCTGATCATCCCGTTATCCGTTTTGGCCGTGCGACGGCTCTGCTGAAATCGGGTGATTTTCTTTTAGGATGGCAGGAATACGAAAGCCGTTGGCTCTCTTCGAGAACAGTCAGGGCTGATATCGACGCGCCAGTCTGGGAAGGGGAATCCCTGAAGGGGTGCACCATTCTTGTTCATCACGAACAGGGATATGGAGACACTCTGCATTTCATCCGCCTGATGCCGATACTGGCCCAGCGGGGTGCCGAAGTTGTAGTGCAGGTTCCAGTTCCATTGGTACGACTGACGCAGCGTGTAGCGGGCGTATCCCGGGTAGTCTCAGTTCTCGATCCTGCCGACAGCTTCGACTATCATTGCCCGATGATGAGCCTTCCCGTGAGGCTCGGACTGACGGCAGAGTTTGTTGGACAGTTTCCCTACCTGTCTGTGTCAGAAGAAGACATGACAACTCAGGGAGGCAAGCTCAGCACCCAGGTTCAAGGTTCCTGCCAACCTCCGGATTTCATCGTCGGGCTTGTCTGGAGCGGAGATCCCAGACCTCACGATCTGCGTGCGACGCAGACGGATCGCCGCCGCAGCATGTCGTTGGAGACATTGAGGCCTCTGTTTTCAGTAAAAGGTGTGCGTTTCGTAAGTTTCCAAATGGGAGCGGCCCGCCATCAAGTTGCTGAAACCGGACTACCACTGGTTGATGGGACCGAGAATATTCTCGATTTCGCTGATACCGCTGCCAGACTCTCAGGTGTGGATCTTCTGATTACGGTGGATACGTCCATGGCTCATCTGGCGGGTGGACTGTGTAAACCCGTCTGGATGCTGTCACGCTCTGACGCTTGCTGGCGTTGGGGAGATGCAGGAACTCAGACCGCCTGGTATCCGGATATGCGAATTTTCCGTCAGCCTGTGGCAGGAGATTGGGGGAGTGTGGTTGACGATGTCCGGCTCACTCTTGTCCAACTCATGGATTTGTATCGCGGCTATCAGCATGAGTTCGGCGAATAGGCGAACTCCAAGACTAAAGGCATAAAAAAAGCAGCCTTCCGAAGAAGGCTGCTTTTTCTGTGGATCGCGTAAGAACCCGGTTTTAGCGCGGAGCTATAACCATGAGCATCTGACGGTTTTCCATACGGGGCATCTGCTCAACCTTGGCCTTTTCTTCGACCTCGATGCGGATGCGCTCCATCATCTTTGCACCCAGCTCCTGGTGAGCCATTTCACGGCCCTTGAAGCGAAGAGATACCTTTACCTTGTCGCCATCATCCAGGAACGAGTTGATGGCCTTGAGCTTCGTCTGGAAGTCATGCTCGCCCGTGCCGGGACGAACCTTCACTTCCTTGATCTCAACGACCTTCTGCTTCTTGCGGGCTTCGTTCTTCTTCTTCTGCTGCTCGTACTTGAACTTGCCGTAGTCCAAGATCTTCACAACAGGGGGAACAGCGGTCGGGCTGATTTCCAGGAGGTCAAGGCCAACCGAGAAAGCACGCATCAGAGCATCCCGGGTCGTCATGACGCCTTGCATTTCGCCTTCTTCGTCAATCAGACGAACCTGCGGAACACGGATTTCCTCATTGACGCGCGGCCCCTCACGTGTGGGCGCGGCCTGCATCGGCGGTCTAGCTATGGTCAGCTCCTGTCGTAATTTTCATACAAGGACCAGCACTGACCCGAACGCCCGCGCCTCGTCAAAGAGGGGCGGGTTTCGATCTTTGCCGATCCCATTCCTTTTGCACATAGTCCTGCGCCCTTCCGGGCGCAAGGGTATTACGCTCAATCCTTCGAAAACCGGGCAATATCAGGTGGGGTGGCCTCGGCTGTGAGAGTTTTTACAGCCTCTTCGAGTCCCAGGATTTCCTGATTGGCGCCCCCAAGGCGACGCATCGCCACTTTGCGCTCTTCTGCTTCACGGCGTCCAACCACTAGAATAACGGGAACGCGCGCAAGGCTGTGTTCGCGGATCTTGGCGTTGATCTTGTCGTTGCGAACGTCGGTTACAACCTGAAGCCCGGCTGCCTTCAGTTCGGCAGCAACCTCATTGGCGTAATCAGCAGCATCGGAAACGATGGACGCCACTACAACCTGCGTCGGCGCCAGCCAGAGCGGGAACTTGCCAGCATACTGCTCGATCAGGATGCCGATAAAGCGCTCGAAGCTGCCAAGGATGGCGCGGTGCAGCATGACGGGGCGATGACGCTGGCTATCTTCACCAATATAGGACGCATCCAGACGCTCTGGCAGAACGTAGTCCACCTGAAGCGTACCACACTGCCAGTCACGACCGATGGCGTCCGTCAGAACGAACTCCAGCTTCGGGCCGTAAAAGGCGCCTTCGCCAGGGTTATACTCGTATTCAACACCAGCGATTTCACAGGCCGTCTTGAGCGAGCCTTCGGCCCGATCCCAGACTTCGTCAGAGCCGGCACGCGTCTCCGGACGGTCCGAAAACTTCACGCGGAAGCTCTCGAAGCCCAGATCCGTGTAAACTTCCGCCAGCATCTTCACGAACTTTGCGGTTTCATCCGCAATCTGATCGTCCGTGCAGAAGATATGGGCGTCATCCTGCGTGAAGCCCCGAACGCGCATGATGCCATGCAGCGAGCCGGACGGCTCATAACGATGGCACGCTCCGAACTCAGCCATACGCAGCGGCAGTTCACGGTAAGACCGCAGGCCATGGCGGAAGATCTGCACATGGCACGGGCAGTTCATCGGCTTCAGAGCAAGGGTTTTGTCCTCATCCTCAACCTGCGCGATGAACATGTTCTCACGATATTTGTCCCAGTGACCGGAGGCTTCCCAGAGGGCACGGTCCACGAGCTGTGGCGTGCGAACTTCTTCGTAACCATTCCGGGACTGTGCGCGGCGCATATAGTCCTGAAGGACCGTGTACAGACGCCAGCCCTTGTGGTGCCAGAAGATCTGTCCGACGGCTTCTTCCTGAATGTGGAAGAGGTCCATCTCGCGGCCAATCCGGCGATGATCGCGCTTCTCGGCTTCTTCCAGACGCATCAGATGAGCGTCCAGCTCCTTCTTGTCGCGCCATGCTGTGCCGTAAATGCGGGTTAGCATGGGGTTGCGATGGTCACCACGCCAGTAAGCACCAGCCACGCGCATAAGCTTGAAGGCCGTGCCAACGTCTGCTGTGCCGCGCAGATGCGGGCCGCGGCAGAGATCGAGCCATTCGCCCTGACGGTAGATCGAAATCTGCTCGCTTTCCGGCAGATCGCGGATCAGTTCGGCCTTGAAGTCCTCACCCTTCTCTTCAAAGAAGCGGATGGCTTCGTCACGATCCCACACTTCACGGGTGAAAGGGGCGTTGGCAGCGACGATCTCGCGCATCTTGGCTTCGATGGCTTCGAAGTCATCGGGTGTGAACGGCTTCTCACGGGAGAAATCGTAATAGAAGCCATCCTTAATACTCGGACCGATCGTGACCTGCGTTTCCGGCCAGAGCGACTGCACGGCTTCTGCCAGAACATGCGCCGCATCATGGCGGATCATCTCAAGTGAGGCATCGTCTTTTTTCGTGACGAACTTGACGGCCGCATCGTCCGCAATTTCGGTTGAAAGATCGACGAGCTTGCCGTTCACCTCCATGGCCAGAGCGGCTTTTGCCAGCCCCGGACCGATGGAGGCCGCGATAGTCGTGCCCGTCACGGTCCCGTCGAACGTGCGGACGCTTCCGTCGGGGAGTGTGATGGCGGGCATGGGATCGCTCCTCTGCGATTGCTCCCGGCAGCCCTCTGCCGGGAAAAAGACACGCGTAAATGGCCTCAATCGGGGATTGGCCGCAAGCCCTGCACCGGCCTGAAAGCGGATTTATACGGTAGGAACTGCCGCCTGAAGCAGAAATGGCGCCATTCCGTTGGCATTCGGGCGCCGTCCTTCGCGCCATCCGGCGTCCATGTAATGGATCAGCGGCCAGATGCCATAAAAGGCGTCTTTCACCACATCTTCATTCTCGTAAGCGTAGGCGAGGGGATCAAACAGGCCGTATTCGTGCTGTGATCCATCTTCCAGTCGACGATGAGCCAGAAAATTCTGTGGAACATGCACTGGGAACTGCGGCGCGGCCGTATCTCCGAGGATTGGCGCAGGATCTAAACCTAACGCCCGGAAATGGTCTGCGATGACGGGCGCATAAATATCGGGCGTGTGCAGGTAGCTGCGGAGGAAATCTTCCTGACTGGCCTGAAAATAGTATCGAAGATGATATCCCTCTTTGGGGTTCTCGGGTGTGATCTGGCCCGCTCTTGGCTTTTTCCCCGGAATGGCGCCAGCGATATGAGCGAGCTTCTGACGGGCAAAGCGGCGGATGTCTTCGTAGTCAGGTCGATTGTGCAGATGAAGATGCACAAAGGGCGTCCGCACGCAGCGCTCTGGGTAGATGGTCTGCGGGGCATGCAGGCCCCGATCCAGTCCCACAATCGTATGAGCCTTGAACAGTGCTCTCGGAACCGACTGGGGGCGGTAGTAATTGGGAGCATTTGGCACGTTCAGAAGGAGGCGATCGGTAATCAGGGTCGCCTGTTCGTTTTTCAGAAGCTCGAACTGCGCGCGGATTTCCGCCGGATCCACCGACAGGCGGTCGAGGAAGAACGCAAGAAATTCATCGCAATCCATAGGGAGTGCGAAATCACAGGCATTCTCTGCATCCCAGCCCCGGATAATGTCCGTGAAGATTTCACCTTTCCGCAAAAAATCCTTTTGGGACCGATATTTGCGGATGATCTGCACACCCTGCGCTTCATAACGCTTCTGCACATCTTTGACGTGTGGGTCTGTAGAGCCGTTGTCGACAACGGTCAGATTGGAGAGACCGAAAATGGCCCCGTGCCAGAGGATCCACGGCTCAAGAAGCGCGGCCTCGTTTTTCTGCATCGTGACGCAACGTATAACTGTCATCTGGGGAGTAGAGCCTCTATGCGTGATGCAGGTAACAGAGCCAGATCTGGAACATCCAGAATGGTTGTGCATCCCGGTGTGAGCGAAAGTGGAGCCGTCAGGCGCGGATCACTGTCCTGGGAAAACAGGGCGATGATAGGACGATCCATAGCCGCAGCCAGATGGATCGGACCTGTATCGTTGCCAATGACAAGGTCAGCTCTGTGGAGAACGCCCGCCAACTCAACCAGACTGGTCTGTCCTGTGAGGTCCAGGGCGTTCGGGCAGTCCTGCAAAATCTGTTCAGCAAGAGGCTTTTCGGCCGCACAGCCTACAATGACTGGAGTCAGGCCGCGGGCAGCGACAGCTTGAGCGACCTCTGCAAACCGCGTGACCGGCCAGCGTTTCTGTGGCCGATGCGGGGCTGCCCCGGGAATAAGCACGACAGACCGACCGGAAATCTCTGGCCCATGTCCCTTCAGCCATTCCGGAACTTCTCGCGGAATAGGCTGAAGACCGGCGGCACGCAGCTGATCTTCAAGGCGGGTCAGGGTGTGCATTTCATTGCGCGACGGATTGGCATGCGGATGGCAGCAGCCGTCAGAGATGCCGGACCAGTTGCGTGGTCTACCTGCCAGCCGGAAATAGGTGCGAGACCGCCCGGAGGTCTGGAGATCAAAAATGCGATCAAATCCGCGCAGCGCACGCGACAGGCGAAGCAGAGCGACTGGGTGTGCCAGAGACGGGCGACGATCCGTCGTGACGTCATCGAACCAGGGCGCCGCCTGTGCCAGCTCCACGAAGGGAGGGGTCGTCAGCAGGGTGATGCTGTCGTGCGGGAACGCGGCCCGGATCGAAGCGAAGGCCCCAAACGCCTGAACGAAATCGCCCAGAGCACCGAGCTTGATGACAAGAATGCGACTCATGACCCTATTTTCTAACAGGGTCTGACGGAACGCCAACCATTAGAGCTGACGTTCCGCAAAAAGAAATCCTGCGTGAGCGGGATCAGGCGGTCGTGTCGAGACCTGGAGACGCCTTTGCTGCATCAGCTTCCGGCGTTCCCTTGGCGACAACAACCATGGCTGGCTTCAGCAAACGGCCCTTCAGAAGCCATGCTGGCGTCCAGGACTGCATGACGTGGCCGGGCGTATGTTGATCAGAGGGCTGTTCCGCCATGGCCTGATGGAGGTTGGCATCAAACGGCTTGCCGGTCGGGTCTTCACAGGTGATGCCGTGACGTTCCAGAATGTTGATGAAGGACCGTTCCGTGCCTTCAATTCCTTCACGCAGCTTTGTGATGAGGCTGTCTTCGCCTTCGGTCTTCGTCGGAAGAGAGGCAAGGCCGCGCTGAAGATTTTCAGCTGCCTCGACGACGTCACGCGCAAATTTCTGGATGGCGTACTGACGAGCGTCTTCCACATCCCGCTTGGCGCGGGCGCGGATGTTCTGGTTCTCTGCTTCAGAACGGACCCAGCGATCCTTGAGTTCTGCCACTTCGGCTTCAAGAGCCTCAATGCGCGCTTCCGGCGTGGTTTCTTCCAGCGTTTCGCCGCCGGTTTCGTTCATGCCGGGGGTCTCGACGCCCTGCTCAGGCACGTCGTTTACAGTTTCCGGCGTAGTCTTCTGGTCTGTCATGTCACGACCTTATCTTGTGGGACGGGCCAACTCATGGCCCCGTTCTTCTTCAGGAGATAACGCGGATTGTCTCAAAGACAAGGGTTGCAACGTGGTAGGATGTCATTGAAATGCCTATTTCCCGCCACAGTGCGCCATGCGTTATAGATAATCTACGCATCAGATTTTAGCAGACGGACCCCATATGGAGACGCCCCACACTTCCTTTCCGCCTCAATCGGCCAACTGCCAGACGCCTTCTGGCATCGCTGCAGCACCGATTATCGCGCTTGTGGATGACGATCGGAACATTCTTGCTTCCGTCCAGATGACCCTCGAATCCGAAGGGTTCACCGTTCACACCTATACGGATGGTGAAAGTGCGCTTCAGGGAATCACCAGCCGCCCGGTAAGCCTGGCGGTGCTGGACGTCAAGATGCCGCGCATGGACGGTATGGAGCTGCTTCAGCGCCTGCGCGCCCGATCCAACCTTCCTGTCATTTTCCTGACGTCGAAAGACGAGGAGCTGGATCAGCTCATGGGGCTGCGCCTCGGAGCTGACGATTACATCACCAAGCCGTTTTCCCAGCGTCTGCTGATCGAACGCATTCGTGCGTTGCTGCGACGGCAGGATGCCAGCCGCGCCGAAGCGGCAGGAGCCACAACCGTGGGCTCAGCCATCGTTCGTGGCCAGCTTTCTCTGGATGAAACACGACACCAGTGCCTGTGGGGTGGTCAGGATATTGCCCTGACTGTTACGGAGTTTCTTCTGGTAAAGGCGCTGGCCATGCGCCCGGGAATGGTGAAGTCCCGCGATCAGCTGATTGATGCGGCATATGGCGACAACATTTACGTCGATGACCGGACGATCGACAGCCACATCAAGCGCGTTCGCAAGAAATTCCGGCAGGTGGATGACAGCTTCAATCAGATCGAAACGCTGTACGGCATTGGATACCGTTACAAGGATGAGTGAGGCGCTGTGACGGGTTTGCTTGTGAGGCAGAAGGTACGTCATGGGTCGTAGAGAGCCGGCCCATGCACTCCCCTATGATCTGGATTCGGATCGTCTTGAGCAGGGGCGCGACCGTCGTCGTGCAGCGGCCGTTAGGGCTGGTGTCTGGCAGTCTATCCGTCGTGTGCTCAATGCGGGAACAGGGGGAGACGGGGATCGCAGTCAACGGCGCAGGCTCGCCTCACCTCTGCTTGGGCGTATCCTTCTTCTGAACATACTGCCTTTGGCTCTTTTGGCTGTGACATTGCTGTTTCTGGACCAGTTTCAGAACGGCTTGCTCGAAACAGACGTCAATGCCCTACGCGAGCAGGCTCACATTTATGCCGCTGCCATCGGGCAGTCAGCCGTCAGTGCTGCGCCCAAAACAGGCGGGAAGCCTGCGCCAGGCGGTGATTATGTTCTGGATTCCCGCGCAAGGCCGCTCCTTGCGCGCCTGACAGAGCCAAGCCCCAATGCTCATGCCCTGTTGTTTGATCCGGATGGGAAGTTGGTTGCGGACAGCCGGACGGAACCCAAACTGCCGCCTAAAGCCGTAGCGCCCGACGCAGTTCCTGAGGGAGAAACATGGCATCCACCGCGGAACAACGCGCTGGAAACCTTTTATGACTGGCTCCTGTCGCTGCTGCCGCTCACATCCAGTGAAGGCATTGTCACACTCGACACGCCGGATGCCGCAACTGACGGCCCCCATGATGCACAGCCGCTTAGAGCGCAGTCTGAACTGCCGCCCTTCATCCGTCGGACCAAGGATCATCAGCTGGTCGTGACGGTTGTGGAGCCTGTGGTGCATGATGGGCTGACAGTTGGGGAAATCCAGCTGACGCGGCATGCCCCGGAAGTAGATCGATCCTTGTTTGCGGTTCGCTCTTCCATCCTGTCGCTTGTGCTGGCGGCGTTGATCGTGACGGTCCTGCTGTCCTGGTATCTGTCCCTGACAATTGCTCGCCCGCTGCTGACATTGGCGCGTGCCTCACATGAAATGAGGGAATCTGACGGGCGCAAGGACCTCGTCCCGGAGCGCCTCTTGGCCAGACGTGACGAAATCGGTGTTCTGGCGCGGTCCTTGCGTGGAAGTGCTTTGGCTCTGTGGGCGCGTATGGATGACATCGAACGCTTTGCTGCGGACGTCAGTCACGAAATCAAGAACCCGCTTTCATCTATCCGGTCGGCCATTGAAACACTTCCCAGAATTGCGATTCCAGAACGGCGGGATCGTCTGCTGGGGATCATCAATAGTGACGTCAAACGGTTGGATCGTTTGATTACGGATATTTCGGATGCAAGCAGGATCGATGCCGAGCTTTCACGCGTGCGACCCGAACCCGTAACGGTCGTGGCGCTGCTCGCCATTCTGGCCGAAATGCACCAGACCACGCGTAAGGAAGATGCTCCAATTCTGCGTCTGGATGTTCGGGATCAGGAGCCACCGCTTCGGGCGTTTGCTGTCGAAGACCGTCTTGTTCAGGTGCTGCGGAACCTGATTGGCAATGCAGTCTCGTTTTCGCCCCCCAATGGGATTATCGCGCTTCATGCCAGTGCGCGGGAAGTCGCTGGCAACGGACCCGGAACCGGTAGCGTGGTGGAAATTACCATCAGTGATCAAGGGCCCGGAATTCCACCAGGAAAGCTCGAAAGCGTCTTTGACCGCTTTTATTCAGAGCGGCCGCAGACTGAGAATTTCGGGCAGCATTCCGGCCTTGGTCTGGCGATCAGCCGTCAGATTATCCACGCTCTGCGGGGAAGCCTGTTTGCCGAAAACATCGTGGATGCTTCTGGCGCAATCTCCGGCGCATGTTTCGTGGTCAGATTGCCTCGGGCTCCCTGATCTGAGTAGTGAGGCATGCTGATATGCTGCAAGCCCAAACTGATTTCCGGTGACGATAATACTCCTCTGTTGTTCCGTGCCGCCCTCCTGCAACAGGAGTGTCGCGGCGAACGGAATTGCTAGCGTGAGGATGCACAGGGGCGAAATAATATCCTTAGCCATGAGGATATGCGTCAGGCTTGGCAGCAAGCAGAACGTGCCCAACCCGATGGCTGTCTCTCTGTTCTGACCGGATGTCCCGTAGGGTCTGTAAAGCGCCTTCACGGGCTCTTTCGGCGCAGGAAGACACATCGTCCAGCGTCGCCATATCCATCGGGTTCGAGATGCTGCACACCGCCCGCGATGCGTCGTCGATTCGATTTTCAGCAATTTGCCAACCCTGTCTGGACGTCAGGTCCAATCCGGAAACGCTAATTGTCTGGCTGGACGTCGTAGGCACGACAGCTGGGAGAAGGGGGGCGGCTCTGCTGTGTGACACAGGTGCGAGGGAGAGTGCAGCGACAAGAGCGGTGCAGACGGAGATGGAAATACGAGACATGATGAGGGCCTTTCTGCCTGAAAGATTAGGCGATCATGTCGCCTGATTTTCCCTATGCAGAAGGCGTGCCAAATTTGGTTTTCAGCGATAAAAATTATTCAAAAGCTGAAAAATTAGAGGTTGAACTCAGATAATTGGCTCGAAAAGACATTTTGTGGTGGAATTCACCACATTATGGAGAAGGGCTGGCAATCAGGCTGAGAGCGATCCGCTGATTGGTATCGGGAAAGCCCTGAACAATTCGCAGCGTCAGGGCCGGTCTGGCTGAGGCTAGGGCTTCTCCGAGTGCGCTTTGACACTGACTGAAGCCATCTCCTTCACGCAGCATCGCAGCGACGTGGCGCGTCTGGTCAAGGGTCAGTCCATGTTCTGCCAAGGCGCCGGAGATCGCGTTCAGTGCGGCCTGGCATTCTTCGGCAAGGCGCTGCGGGCGTTCTCCCTGCGGTCCAAGGCCGTCAAAGTCCGTGCAGGTCACTTCGTCACCGTGAACGGTAACAATATCATTCCTGGAAAAATCGCCCATAAGATCCGTATTTCCGATTCATCATCGGAGGCTGCGGTTGCCTCCCCAGACTCTTGATGAGCTGATGGCGATACAGCTCGATCTATCGCAAACGCTTCTAGCCCCGTCTTGAAAAGGCCGCAATCAGTGTCATCTCAGAAACGGTTTCCTGAAAGCGAAACATTTTATGCGTCCTGCGTGGCACATGACGGAGATGCGATCCTTCTGTGCGGCCCATCGGGCTCTGGAAAATCGATGCTCGCGCTGCAACTGATGGAACGCGGTTTCTCTCTTGTGTCTGATGATCGTGTTCTGTTGGATGGACCGCTGGTTAGCCCCCCATCTGCGTTGGAAGGACTGCTTGAGGTGCGCGGAGTGGGGATTCTCAGGACACCTTTTGTCACAAATGCGAGAGTGATTCTCAAAGTGCTGCTCGGGATGCAGGGAGACCGCCTGCCGACCCCGGAAAAAGACCCACAAACCGGAGCTGTTGTTCTGCACATAAACGGCTGTCTGCCGGGGGATTCATCCCGTGTGATGGCCGCATTTCAGGCCTGTCGGGGAACGTATGACTGGGTTACGGGGGCAGGGGGCGACACTGCGGGAATCTGAAGCTGCGAAATAGTTCCTTCTCTTTTGAAAAAGGGCTAGAGTAGGGCACATGACACCGGCGAATATTCCCGAGTCCGAACCTTCGGCAGGATATGGTCCTGGTTCCAGACAGATCCTGATTGTCACAGGGCTTTCCGGTGCCGGAAAATCATCCATTTTACGTGTGCTGGAAGATCTGGGCCACGAAGTTGTGGACAATCCGCCATTGCATCTGCTCGAGGCTTTGGCTTCGCGAAGTGGCGAACGTCTGGCCATTGGCATTGACGTTCGAAGCCGCGGTTTTGAAGCCGCTGGTGTTCTGGATGAAATCGACAAGCTGAAAGCCTTGCCGGGAAGTCAGGTCCAGCTCCTTTATGCAACAGCAGAGCCCGAAATCCTGCTGCGTCGTTTTACAGCCACCCGTCGTCGTCATCCGCTGGTCAGTAGCGGAACGGTTCTTCCGGGTATCGAACAGGAAACGCGCCTGCTGGCACCTCTGCGTGCACATGCGGATTTTGTGATCGATACCTCTGATCTGCCCGCTCCGGAATTGCGTCAGCTCATCGAAACACGCTTTGGAAATGACGCAAAAGATGGCCTGACCGTGGCTCTCATGTCTTTTGCATATCCATCCGGTTTGCCGCGCGAAGCCGATATGGTGTTCGACGCCCGCTTTCTACGAAACCCTCATTATGACGCCACGCTTCAGCCCATGACGGGGCTGGATCAGGCTGTCGTGCAGCACGTTAAAGCCGATCCCGCCTACGGTGCTTTCTTCAGTCATGTGCACGGCCTGCTCGATCTGGTGCTCCCGCGCTTTGTTGAGGAGGGCAAGAAATATGCCACTATTGCTGTCGGATGCAGCGGTGGTCGCCATCGTTCAGTAACCATCATTGAAGAGCTGGCCCGTCTTTTGCCCAGAACTGCTCCTGTTGGCCCGATGATGGTCCTGCACAGAGAGCTCGCCCGAAAAGGACTGTCCTCATGGCGCTGGGCTGTTCCCCCTCATGATGCGTCGGTCCAGGACAAGTCTGCATGATTGGTCTGATGCTGGTGACGCACGGCAGGCTGGGTGAGGTTCTGCTTGAAACGATGGTGCACGTGGTCGGGCCTCAGGCTCAGATCGGCATTGTCGGTGTCGGCGATGACGATGATCCGGCACTTCTGCGGCCAGAGGCGGACAAGCTCCTGCATCAGCTTGATACAGGTGAGGGTGTTCTTGTCCTGACGGATATTTTTGGGAGTTCACCGTCCAATCTGGCCCTGTCCCTTCGGGAACCGGGGCATGTTGAAGTTGTGTCTGGTGTGAATGTTCCCATGCTGGTCAAGCTGGCCAAGACCCGTGTTGGGCTGGATCTTGAAGGCTGTATCGAAAAAGCAACCATGGCTGGGCGTAAGTATATCGCGGTGGCTTCCCAGCTCCCTGACCCCTGTCTGCACGGGGGGCCGCGCCCCTGTGTCATGCCGGTCCCGTAAAATGAGCGAAACAACTCTCTCGCCCCGCACTCTGACCATCGTCAATCGGCTGGGGCTTCATGCCCGTGCCGCCGCCAAGCTCGTAACCACGGCCGAGCGATTCGACGCGGAAACCACAGTGGAGCGCGGCGGCAACGTCGTCTCGGCTCTGTCCATCATGGGACTTATGATGCTGGGGGCCGGAGAAGGCGAGACTGTTACTCTCAGGTCACACGGCCGACAGGCTGCTGAAGCACTGGATGCTGTCGAAGCGCTGATTTCTGACGGATTTGGTGAGCGTGACTGAAACGCCACTTCGGGCACCACGTCCAAGAGGAAGCCGTTCCCGCAAGGCGTCCAACACATCCCTGACCCTTCAGGGTAAAGCTATTACCCAGGCGATTGGTCTTGGCCCGGCAGGGCGTGTGGAAGAACTACCCCTTCCGGAAATCGTCGAGCGATACAGCCAGATTGGTTCTGAGGCAGAGCTGGCAAGGCTTCAGAGCGCCATCACCCGCGCCCTGCGCCAGATCGAAAAAATGCGCGACAGGCTTGTCGGGCTTCCTGAAGAAGGGCGCGAAGAGATCGCGACGCTTCTGACGGTTTATGAGCGCATGCTTGGCCCCTCGCGCCTGACGCGGCAAGTCAGGATGCGGATTGAGGAAGAGGGGCTCTGCGCTGAGGCTGCGGTCGCAGATGTGAGTGAAGCGTTGGCGCTTCAGGTTCTGAGAACTGCCGAAGCCATGGCTGGGGAGAATGGCGGGCAGGAGCAGGACGCCAATCTAAGGCTGGCAGGCGAGTTTGAGGAAATTGGGCGCAGGTTGATCCGCAACCTGACGGGCGTCTCTTACCGTGCATTCTCCAGCCTTCCTCCGGGGTCAGTGCTGGTGGCGGAACAGCTTCGTCCGGCGGATGTGGCGATGATTGATCCCGCCCGGATTGCCGCCGTCGTAACAGAAGGCGGTGGTGGCGCTGATCATACGGCCATCTTGCTGCGTGCGCTCGATATTCCAGCCATTCTGGCCGTACCAAACCTTATGGCGCAGGTCACGGAAGGCGATATGCTTGTCGTTGACGGGCATCTTGGCACCATCACTCTGTCTCCCAATGAAACAGAGTTGCGTCTGGCACGGGAAGCTGCCCAGAAAGAGGCCAAGGAAAAGCGCACTTTCGGTCGCCTGAAAAAGCTTCCTGCCCAGCTTCAGGGTGGCGAACCCATCGAGCTTCTGGCCAATCTGGAGCTCCCGGCCGAATTGCCCATGCTGTTGCGCAATGGTGCCAAGGGAATTGGCCTTCTGCGTAGTGAATTCCTGTTCGGCGAGCGGGACGATCTGCCGGATGAAGACGGGCAGACAGCAACGTATCGCTCCATCATTGAAGGCATGGACGGCCGACCGGTCACAATCCGTGTTCTGGACTGGGGCGGTGAAAAAGGGCGGGCCTGTATGCGTCGCCTGGGCCTCGCGGAACAGGTAGCGGATGGAGACAACCCCGCGCTCGGTTTGCGGGGTATCCGCCTTCTTCTGCGCGTTCCGGATGTGTTGGAGACGCAGTTTGCGGCCATTCTCCGGGCGGCTTCGCCTGCTGACGGCAATACGGCCATTGGCCCGGTCCGCATTCTGCTGCCGATGGTAACATCGGCGGATGAGGTGATTGAGGCGCGGGAAATTTATGACAAGGTCACTCGCCGCCTCAAGCGCCGTCAGATCGTTCTGCCGGACCCGCTGCCGCCCTTAGGCATCATGGTTGAAACGCCCGCAGCAGCTCTGACGGCCAATACCATGGCCCAGCATGCGGACTTTATGGCCCTTGGGACCAACGATCTGACGATGTACACGCTGGCTGTGGATCGAGCGGATTCCATGGTGGCAGACCGCTACAGTCCGCTGCACCCAGCAGTACTTCAGCTGATTGCCCTGACAGCAGAGTCCGCTTTGCGAGCTCATCGTCCTATCTCGGTATGTGGAGAAATGGCATCGGACCCGCGAGTGGTCGCATTGCTGATCGGGCTTGGCCTACGGTCGTTTTCCATGAATTCCGCCTCTCTTCCACGCGTGAAGCGCCTGATCAGAACACTGAAGATGGAAGACTGTGATCACCTCAGACGCCATGTGATGATGGAGACAGATCTGGCTTCCATTCAGTCGCTGATCCGTGATTTCGCAATCTGATTCCTGTCCGCTTCAAGGCTCTCTATCGAAAAACAGTCGGCATGATGCCATATAGGAGAGACCATGCCGGATTCGTCTTTTGAGACCTCCTCTGCGGAGGACCTGTCCTTTTCCCCATCCATCACCTCCCGTCTTGAGCGGGCTGGGGACTGGTGCCGTCACCGTGGCCAACGCCTGACGGAGACGCGACGTCAGGTTCTGGGGCTGATCCTGTCTTCCGATAAGCCATCCGGTGCTTATGATTTGCTGGCGCGATTGCGGCCAGCACACCCCAATGCCGCCCCTCCGACCGTCTACCGTGCACTGGATTTCCTTCTGGAACAGGGGCTGATCCATCGGCTTGAAAGGCTGAGTGCTTTCGTCGCCTGCTCCCATGCGACAGACTGCCACCATGGGTGCGATCATGGAGAATGGGGCGTTCATCGTGCTCAGTTCCTGATCTGCAAATCCTGTGGCCGGGCGTGGGAGCTTGAACAGGAAACGATTGTCCCGGCTCTTATGCTGGCGGCCAAGGATGTTGGATTTCGGGCTGAGGCTGCGACTGTAGAAATTGAGGGTGTTTGCGCAGCCTGCCAGAAAACCGGCGCTCGAAGCGGGAACTGACCCATCATGGGCGCGAGACATTCTCCACCGCCCGCCCTGCCGTTTGATACTCTTCCAGCGCGCTCATCACCTTCGCCCCAAGTCCGCCGGGCAAGAAAAACGCCGCATATCTCTCAGCCGGATCTTTTGGACTGGCAGCCTCCAGTGACACATCTGACTGCTGAAGATGTAGGCGCCGTCATGCTTGATGCTGAGACGTTCCGTCCCCCGGCTGGTGAGACCTTTCTGTACGCCCTGATGGGCCGCGCAGAGGGACAAGCTGTTATCGAAGGCGGATTACCCCTCGCAGACCGGTTGATTTTTCTTGAGGGATCTCTGGCCGCATTGGCTCTAGCCGATATCCCGCCCGAGCAGGACATCGGAATTCTGCGTGTGCGACGCCGGTTGATCCAGTCCTGGCTGGAGGTGGCTCACGAGGGTCACGGGCCGTGCTATGTGCTGGTCACAAAAGATCCATCAGGTCGCTGACAACAGAGGTTAAAAGACATGACAGCACACACGGGCTCCGGATTGCTCGCGGAAGTCACGCGCGGAAAACAGGTTGAGTCACGGCATCTGGGTCGGGCTGTGGTTGTGGATGCCGATGGCTCTGTCGTCTGGTCCTGCGGGGATGTGGATGCAGCTGTCTTTCCGCGTTCGACCGTCAAGTCCCTGCTGGCAATTGAACTCGTCGAAAGTGGAGCGGCTGATCGGCTAGGCCTTTCCGACGAAGCTCTTGCGCTCGCCTGTGCCTCTCATAATGGCGAAGAGGCGCACGCCAGTGTTGCTGCCTCCATGCTGGCGGCTGTGGGGCGGGATGTCGCGGCCCTGGAATGTGGAACTCATTGGCCAACGTATGAGCCTGCGGCCCGTGCCCTGGCCGCCGCGCATCAGTCCGCATGCCCGCTTCACAACAACTGTTCCGGCAAGCACGCCGGTCTCATCTGTCTGGCTTGTGACCAGGGGGTTGATCCTGTGGGCTACATTGATCCCGCTCATGAGATCCAGCGCCGTGTGACAGATGTTCTGGCCTTCATCACCCAGACGCCTCATACGGACGCCAACCGCGGAACGGACGGCTGCTCAATGCCAACATATGCGGTGCCTCTGAAGGCTCTTGCCCATGGCTTTGCTCGGTTCGGGAGTGGTGTCGGCCTTTCTTCTGAAAGAGCCAGAGCGACACAGCGGCTTCGGGAAGCTGTGGCAGCTCATCCGTTCATGGTGGCCGGAACCGGACGATATGACACAACGGTCATGAACAATTTCGAAACTCGTGCGTTCATCAAAATGGGCGCTGAAGGTGTCATGATCGCAGCATTGCCGGAACAGGGACTGGGTTTCGCCATCAAGACGGATGACGGTGCCAACAGGGCTGCAGAAGTAGCCATGTCGGCCCTGCTGCATCATTTCGGTGGTGAATCGCTGTGCCGGACGGCAAAAGATCATGCGATTTTCGCTGAGACCAAGACGCAGACACTGCGCAACTGGCAGGGCGTTACGGTCGGTGAAATCAGGGCTGCCCTCACGATCTAAGCGAGATCGTGCTATAAAGATGACAATTCAGGCATCCACCAGAACTGGTGGGTGTCATTTTTTTGCGAAGGATACCCGCCAAGCATGACGGATCAGGTCAGGACCGAAGAGACCATCCAGCCAGATAACAGTGGAACATCTGTTTTTGATCCAACACGGTTCAAGATCATCGCCATTGGAGTGATTGCCGCTCTCGCAGGGCTAATGTCAGGTCTGGATATCGGTGTTGTTGCGGGTGCTCTGGATCTGATCGGTCAGGAATTCCATGCGTCTACGCTGGCGCTGGAATGGGTCGTCAGTTCCATGATGGCAGGTGCCGCTGCTGGTGCTCTTGGTGCAGGCTGGCTCTCCCATCATCTGGGCCGCAAGCGATCCCTTATTCTTGGCGCAGCAGTGTTCGTGGTTGGAACACTGGGCTGTGCGATGGGATGGTCTCTGCCATCCATCATTGTCTTCCGCGTCATCATGGGAATTGCGGTGGGTATTTCAGCCTTTACGGCGCCGTTATACCTGTCGGAAATCGCCAGCGAAGAGTCTCGTGGCGCCATGGTCTCGACCTACCAGCTGATGGTGACGGTCGGTATTTTCGTCGCGTTCCTGTCAGACACCTATTTTTCCTACAGTGAAAACTGGCGCTGGATGTTTGGTGTCGCAGGCATTCCTGCGGTCCTGTTTCTGATTGGCGTTCTGTTTCTGCCATACAGCCCGCGCTGGCTGATTATGCAGGGACGTCACAAGGAAGCCCGTGAAATCCTCGTGGACCTGCGGAATGACCCGCTGGAAGCTGCCAAGGAAATTCGCGCCATTCGTGAGCAGCTTGAAACCAAGCAGGAAGGCTTCAAGCTTTTCCGCACCAACAGCAATTTCCGTCGTTCTGTCGCTCTTGGCATCATGTTGCAGGCGATGCAGCAGCTCGCAGGCATCAATATCGTTATGTATTACGCCCCGAATATCCTGGCGGCGGCTCATTTCGATGCGCATTCCCAGATGTGGTGCACGGCCATTATCGGCCTGGTCAACATGCTGGCAACGTTTGTGGCGGTTGGTCTTGTGGATCGCTGGGGCCGTAAGCCTATCCTGTATGCTGGCTTCACGGTCATGGCGATTGGAATGGGCGTGCTTGCCATGCTGCTTCAGGGCGGCATGACAACGCAGTCTTCCCAGATTGCAGCTGTGTTCCTGCTGATGATCTTCTGTGCTGGATTTGCGATGTCTGCTGGCCCGCTGATGTGGGTTCTCTGTGCCGAAATTCAGCCTCTTGGCGGTCGCGATTTCGGTATTGCGATGTCAACATTCACAAACTGGATGACCAATCTTCTTGTGGGTGTGAGCTTCCTGTCGCTTATGAAAGCCATTGGAACAGGCGGAACATTCTGGCTCTTCGCAGGCCTGAATGCACTGTTTTTGCTGCTGACAATCCTGTTCGTGCCAGAAACAAAGGGCATGTCTCTGGCCGTTATCGAGAAGCGTCTGATGCAGGGCACAAAGCTGCGCAAGCTCGGCCGCTAATCTCCCAAAACATATTCTGCCCGATAGAAACGTTCGGCCTTTGGTCGGACGTTTCTGCTATAAAGGGGGCCAGCTGAAGGAGGCTGTCATGACCAATTTTTCTCTCTCGTCCGAAGGTCCGGGTCGTGGAGGCGTTCTCCTTGTTTATGGGCTCTATATCGCCCGGTTTTTCACGGGCATTTCCCTATTGGCGGGAGTGATCCTCGCTTACGTCCTGAAAGGCTCCAGCCACGGTGTGGTTCGAACGCATCTGAGCTGGCTCATTCGCCTGTTCTGGTATGACGTTGCCTTCATCATCGGGTGTGCTGCTCTTTTCGGCGCCTGTTTCATCACTGAACCTCCTGGAAGTTCCGGGCCAGGACAGCTCCTATTCCTGATTCCGATTGGTATTTTTGCTCTGTGGAACATCGCTCTGCTCGTGTCGCTGTTTTATGGCGTACGGTCCCTGACGCAGAACCAGGGGCCACTGCCTGATCGCTTCCGGGCGCTTGGCGAATAAACTGGCGAATTACGCCATTCTCAGTCTGTCTTGCAGTGAGTGGCAAGGCAGACTGATAGGAAAATCAGGAACTGGCACAGTTTCTGCATGAGCTCTTCTGTTGAGGATCATCCTCCAGAGGAGTTCATTCATGTACACCACGACGATGTCCGGTTATGGAGCCGCCCGACAGGATACGGGCCGTGACTACGTCCTGCTGATTTATGCGCTGTATCTCGCAGGCTTCTTTACAGGAATTACGGCATTCGTGGGCGTAACACTCGCCCATGTAGCGCGCCGCTCTGCAACTGGCCTGAAACGTGCCCAGCTGGACTGGCAGATCAGACTGTTCTGGTACGGTGCATTTGCGCTGACAGTTATTGGCCTGATTCACCTGATGGTCGCAGGGCTTGGCGCCATCACGGGTGGCCTTGGTCTGGTCTTCATGGTCGTGCCGTGGGGGCTCACCCTGACATGGGGTATTCTCACCGCCTGGGCCGTCGTGAGTGGAATGTATGCAGCATTGATGAACCGCCCGGTTGCATCATCCAACTCCTTCTGATGCCAAAGAAAGCGAATACAATGCCTGTTTTCCGTGCCGTTTTCCCTGTGCTGCTTGCTGCAACCTGCCTGACTTCCAGCGCGCTCGCTGCTCCGCTCAGTCAGAGCACATCCAGCGAAGATCTATCCTACGCAACCCTGCCGGAAGGGGGGATCATTTCCACCATCAGTGGGGATGTAGAAGTCAAAACCTCTTCCGGGCCGCTGTCCATCCGGAGTGTCAGTGGCGATACGGACGTTTCATCATCCAATGGGCCTGTATCCGTCTCAACGGTCAGTGGTGATACCCAGATTGGTCAGATTCAGGGTGCGCTTCAGATCAAGTCCGTTAGCGGCGATGTCACTGTTGCCGGGGCAGCCGGGGCAGCAATGCTGATGACCGTGAGTGGTGACGCACATCTTGAGAAAGCAGCCGGGGACGTCACGGCCAAAAGCTCCAGCGGCGATCAGGACATCACCCTGATTTCAGCACCCAATGCGCGCACTGTGCTTTTGGAATCTGCGTCCGGCGATATCACGCTTCACTTGCCGAAGGGTTTTGGTGGCACCTTCGACATCCAGCTCCGTCAGGGACGTTCGCAGAAAGACTTTCCCCTTGAGCAGTCACTGGGTCTGGCTGTGAATGTTGGCCCTTGGGAGAAGCCGAGCCTTGTCTCAAGTGAGTCCCGGAAGATTACAGCAAGTGGAAAGGTCGGTGACGGGAAAGACCATGTCACGCTCCGGGATGTCTCCGGAACCGTCCGTATCGTTCAGGACTGACCGTCCCATCCTAAATGGCGCAGCGCCTCGGCCATGGCTGGGGCGGGCGGCGCAACAGCGTCGAGGGTTTCTTCAGTGAGCGGTACGTGAAGACTGCGGGCCAGAAGATGCAGGCCCCCTGCATTCTCTGAGCCGTAAACCCGGTCACCCACAATCGGTGTCCCGAGATGTGCACAATGGATGCGGGCCTGATGGGTACGTCCTGTCAGAAGTTCCAGCTCCAGCCAGCTCCGGCTGCCTGCCTGGCCCAGAACGCGCCACCGCGTGATGGCAGCATCGCCTTTTGGGTCCACAATCATACGCCAGCCTGAGGGCATCGAATGTCGGAGTAGGGGAGCTGAAATTTCGCCTTCCTGCTGAGCTGGGACGCCTTTAACAACGGTCCAGTACAGTTTGCGGACCTGGCGCGCCTGAAAAGCATTCTGGGCTTCGATCAGAGCCGTCTTGCGGCGTGCAATCAGCAGGCAGCCAGATGTATCCGCATCAAGGCGGTGGGCCAGCCAAGGCCCTCCGCGTGGATGGGTCACAAGGCGCGTCTCTACGGAATCCTGAGTGGATGGACCGGGGTGAACAGCCAGCCCGGCAGGTTTGTTCAGGATCAGGAAGCGCGAGGTTTCCAGCAGAACAGGAAGATCCTGCCCCAGATAGAAAAGACCACGCGGGGTAGGGGAGGGGGGAGTTTCGCCGCGGCTTCTGCGTCTGTCAGTCCTCATGGGATGCCGGACGACGGGCTAGAATTTCACGTTTGCCCACATGGTTGGCTGGCCCGATGATGCCTTCCTTTTCCATCTGGTCAATCAGCTTCGCTGCGCGGTTATACCCGATCGAGAGATGGCGCTGGATAAAGCTGGTCGAGGCGCGACCTTCCGTCATGACAATGTCTACGGCCTGTTCGAACAGGCTGCCTTCACCATCTCCACCGCTTCCGCCGCTGCTCATGCCGCCACCGGAGGAGCCACCTTCTTCATCTTCCCCGGAGACAACGTCATCGTTGTAGATCGGATCGCCCTTGGAGCGCAGATCTGCCACGACTTCTTCAACCTCATCATCCGCCACAAACGGGCCATGGACACGTGTAATGCGGCCACCGCCCTGCATGAACAGCATGTCACCCTGACCAAGAAGCTGCTCGGCACCCTGTTCCTGCAGAATGGTACGACTGTCGAACTTGCTGATGACCTGGAAGGAAATACGGGTTGGGAAGTTGGCCTTGATGGTGCCGGTAATCACGTCAACGGACGGGCGCTGCGTTGCCATGATAACGTGAATACCAGCAGCACGCGCCTTCTGCGCAAGGCGCTGTACTGCCGTCTCGATTTCCTTGCCAGCGACCATCATCAGGTCAGCCATTTCGTCGATCACCACGACGATATACGGCAGGTTTTCCAGCGGAACCTGCTGTTCGTCAAAGACGGGCTTGCCTGTCTCAGGATCAAAGCCGGTCTGAACGCGGCGGGTGACCATCTCCCCGGATGCCCGAAGCTGGCTGACGCGTTCGTTGTAGCCGTTGATATTACGGACCTGAAGCTGCGCCATCAGACGATAGCGACGGTCCATCTCCTGCACGGTCCACTTGAGAGCACTGACAGCCTTTGCCGGTTCCGTCACCACAGGGGTCAGAAGATGCGGAATTCCGTCGTAAATCGACAGTTCCAAGATCTTTGGATCAATCATGATCAGACGGCACTCTTCCGGGCTAAGCCGATAGAGCAGTGACAGGATCATGGAGTTGATACCAACGGACTTACCCGATCCAGTCGTACCAGCGACCAGTAGATGCGGCATTTTTGCCAGATCCGTATAGACCGGAACGCCAGCAATATCCTTGCCCAGCGCAATCTGGAGGCGGCCCACGCCATTGGTCCATTCCGGCGTCATAAGCAGTTCGGAGAAGAACACCATCTCGCGCTTGGCGTTCGGAACCTCGATACCAATGACATTTCGGCCCGGCACCGTCGCGATGCGCACACTGAGAACGGAGAGGGACCGCGCCACGTCATCTGCCAGACCGATCACACGTGAAGATCGGATACCCGGAGCAGGTTCAAGCTCATAAAGCGTGACAACCGGACCTGCGTGAATGTCGCCAATCGTGCCCTGAACGCCGTAATCCGCCAGAACACTTTCCAGCAGTCGTGCATTGGACTGAAGCGTTTCCTGCGAGGGACCTGTGGAGGCGTGTGCAGGCGGTGGGTTCAGCAGAGACAGCGGGGGAAGTTCCCAGCCTGTTGCTGCGGGGGTGCGCGGTGGCATCGGGCGTGCCGCAGGTTGTGGCTGAGCCGGGCGCTCAGGACGACGCATTCCGAAGAGGCTGCGGCGCTGTTCCGGCTCTGGTGCAGGCGGCTCGATGCTGCTCTGCGGCCCATCTTCATCCGCATCGTCTTCAACATGCGAACGCTGGATTGTTTGAACATTCCTCTGGCGGGCAATCTGCGCCAGTCGTTCAGCATAAGGGTTGGACGGCGCTTCTTCCTCTTCCGGCACCTGCGGATCTGGGGCCGCGGCACTGGCAGCTTCTTTCCGCATGACTGCCGGATGCTCGTAAGGATCCTCCGCCGTTTCCATGGGAGGCTGCATCCAGCCCGTGTTCTGCGGCACAAAGGGAGACGGGCGCGTGCTTGGGTCGCTCTTGCCGAAGCTGCGACGCAGAAAAGACAGGGGCGCTGCATCTGGTGCAGGGCTGCTTCCTGTATTGCCGCGCTGGAATTCGTACTGACGCGGGTCCGGAGCAGGGCGATCGGACGTCTGCGGGCCGTTCATGCGTCGGGCAAGGGCCACGGGCTGGCGGGCCAGCAATGCGGCGCCCTGTCCCATGGCGCGCCATTCGCGCCACTGAAGCCCCATGGCAAGTGGCATCAGAATGCCCATCAGGAGCAGAACAAGAAACACTGCCAGTGCACTGCCTGCTGAACCGGCTTCAGCATGTGCGGCGTCAAGCAGACGATGAGCACAGGACACGCCCATTTCGCCGCCCAGACCAGCCGCTGTCGGCCAGGCCACTTCAAGCCCCGGAATAAGCAGTTGGAGAGTGCCAATGAACGTGGCGCCAGCCGGAAGAAGCAGAAGTGCAGCGATAATCCGGACGATGGGTGCGCTCATGCCGTGATGGCGGACCATGCGCCAGGCCCAGGCCAGCAGCACGACAATCGGCAGACCGCTTCCTAGGCCCAGCCACTGCACCAAACCGTCCGAGATAGTGGCGCCGGTCCGGCCCAGAAGGTTCGTCGGCTCTGTTCCCGTGGACGTATTGAACGACGGATCGTGCGGGTTGAAGCTCCACAGCGCGATGCCGATGGCAACAGCCGCAATCAGAAAGCCCAGTCCCAGAAGCTCCATGAGGCGGGCATTCAGCGCACTCCGGAGCTTTGGTGTCATGTGACGGTCGTGTGCTTCACGAACGATGTTGCGCACTGTGCTGGTCGAACGGCTGAACACGGCCAAGTCTCGTCACCCCGTCGGTTTTCTGGATTACGGCTTTCAGATCAAGACTGAATTATACCTGACAGGCCACTGAATACAGTAGGAAAATTAAGGAACAGTGGATGAATGTCGCCAGATGGTCACCTTTGCCGCGCCGAATTTCCGGATCACGAGTGGCTCGGCAGGAAGTGTGGGGGAAAAGTGTTCGGAAGGTGGCACAAACGGGGCAAAATCTTCGGTCGCTCCCGTCTCTGCAACGATCAGTGCACCTTCAGCAATCCAGCCCCCTCGTGCCAGAGCGCGCAGACCCGATTCGACCAGTGTTTTTCCGTAAGGCGGATCCAGGAAAATCAGCGTATGCGGCTCTGTTGCGCGGGGCGGATGCGTCACGCTGCAACTCAGCACGCGGGAGATGTCCCGAGCGCGGCAGATATCGAGATTGGCGCGCAGGGCGTTCAGGGCATTGCGGTCCCGCTCGATGAAAGACGCGCGCTGAGCCCCGCGAGACAGGGCTTCCAGGCCCATCGCCCCTGTCCCGGCATAACCGTCCAGAACAATGGCCTCTTCAAGCTCATCATGCCCGTACCATGGGGCATGAGCCAGCATGTCAAAGATGGCCTGCCGCGTCCGATCCGATGTGGGGCGCGTTCCTTCTCCCCGTGGGGCCATAAGTGCACGGCCCTTGTTCTCTCCGCCAACAATCCGCATGAATCAGCGGGTCCGCTTGCGGGTCGGAGCAGGTAGATCGGGGATCTGCTCACGCAGCGTCTTACCGTTGACTTCCTCAAGCTCACGCGCCTTCAGGGAGCCGAGCTGAAACGGACCATACGACAGACGGATCAGTCGGCTCACATGAAGGTTCAGTCCGCGCATGACCTGACGAATTTCCCGGTTCTTGCCTTCACGCAAAGAGACGGTCAGCCAGGAGTTGTCACCCTTGACGGAATCCAGTTCGGCTTCGATCGAGCCGTAACGGATGCCTTCAAATTCAAAACCATCCACCAGAGAAGCCAGACGGCTCTCGTCTACCATGCCAAAGACGCGCACACGGTAACGGCGGACCCAGGCATTGCCGGGCAGTTCCAGACGACGTGCCAGTTCGCCATCGTTTGTCAGCAGCAGCAGACCTTCGGAATTGATATCCAGCCGGCCGACGCTGATAACACGCGGCATTCCCTCAGGCAGGGAGTCAAAAACTGTCCGGCGTTCCTGCGGGTCACGATGCGTGGTCAGAAGGCCGTCAGGCTTGTGATAACGCCACAGACGGGTACGCTCGGGATTATCCACGGGCTTACCGTCAACCAGCACGATGTCACCCGGCTGAACGAATGTTGCGGGATGCGTGACGGGCTGGCCGTCCATCTTGATCCGGCCGTCTTCGATCATGCGTTCCACGTCACGACGGCTGGCAACGCCAGCGCGCGCAAGGAACTTCGCGATGCGTTCGCCTCTTGGGCCGTCGGATGTTTCAGGGGTCGGGTTGAGTTCTTCGGTCATCGTGCTGCTGCCTCCACCAGCGCCGCATACAGGCGACGGTCGCCGGGGTCGAGGGTGAATTCAGGATGCCACTGTACACCAATGGCGAATTTTGCGTCGTCCAGTTCGATTGCTTCGATCACACCGTCCGCCGCAACAGCCGAGATTTTTGCCTTTCCTGCCGTCCGCACAGCCTGATGGTGGGACGAATTGACGTGCATGATCTCGGTGTCAGCAATGCGGGCCAGGCGGGTGCCAGCTACAACGGAAACCGTATGTCCGGGTTCATGGCGCGGGTTGGGCTGCTCGTGTTCCAGTTCGGGTGGAAGATGCTGGATCAGCGTCCCGCCCGCATTCACGGCGATGAGTTGCATGCCGCCACAGATTCCCAGAACAGGAATGTCCTGCTTGAGTGCAGCACGCAGAAGGGCAAGCTCGGCAGATGTTCTCGCGGGGCGGGGGCTGGTCAGAGGATGGGGCTCTTCCCCATACAGCGCAGGATCAACATCAAACGCGCCGCCAGTGATAACGAGGGCGTCCAGGCGTTCCACTATCGCTTCCGCGTTCCCCACATACCCCAGGCAGACTGGTAAGCCGCCAGCGTCACTGAGGGCTGTGAGATAATTTTCCCGCAAGGCATGATAAGGATAGCGAGAAAATTGCCCCGGACCGCCAGGCTCATGATCGAGTGTAAGACCAATGAGCGGAGCAGTGTTCCGGGAAGGGGATGGACGGGCAGTGGTCATACGCCCCATCATCGCATCATGATTCAGGCCGATACAAGCCGCGCCATGCAGTTGGCTCTTGATGCCGCAGACGAAGCGGCCCGACAGGGTGAAGTTCCCGTGGGGGCAGTGGTGCTGGATGCGGCGGGAGATGTCGTGTCCGTGGCGCGCAACCGCGTAGAGGAACTGTATGACGCTTCGGCCCATGCTGAACTTCTGGCCATGCGTGCGGCGGCGGTGAAGCTGGGTTCTCCGCGACTGACAGGATGTACGCTTGTTGTCACGCTGGAACCCTGCCCGATGTGCGCGGGCGCCATTGTACATTTCAGGTGCGAGCGTGTCGTGTTCGGTGCTTATGATCCCAAAGGTGGCGGGGTCGAACATGGTCCGCGTGTGTTTGAACGGCCGGCCTGCCTGCACAGGCCGGAAGTGATCGGCGGACTACGTGAACGGGAAGCTGCTCTTCAGCTCAGGACATTCTTCCAGCGGCTGCGGAAAGGGTGACAAACAAAGACTTACGGATGTTTCACCTCCCGGTCAGCTTGGTGAATGGGAACGCAGTGCATAGTGCGGACTTATAACGACCGAACCGTTCTTCTGTAACAATCGGGACTGACATGACCACACGCTTCCGCGCTTCCCTTGCTGCCCTCGCTGCCACGACCTTTCTGGTCGCCGCTCCCGCTGCCATGGCGGATAACGGAGCCATCAAGCCGCAGACCAATGTTCAGGCGCTGCCCAACTTCGTCACTCTTGTGAAGCAGGTGAAGCCTGCCGTTGTTTCCATCACGGCACACATCAAGGCCGATGTCGCCGAGCAGGAAGAGAACGGCCCAGGCGGTGATGGCGGCGGCGGAATGCAGGGCTCGCCTTTCCCGTTTCCTTTCCCGTTCCAGATGATGCCGCAGCAACAGCAGCAGAACCGCACGGTGGAAGCTCGCGGATCAGGCTTCATCATCTCGGCTGATGGTTATGTCGTGACCAACAACCACGTTGTGAATGGCGCCACGAAGGTGACGGTCACGCTGGATGACGGGACTACATTGCAGGCCAAGATCATTGGCCGCGATCCGAAGACGGACGTGGCTCTTCTGCGTGTGAAGCCAACAGGCAAACTGCCGTTCATTGACCTCGGTGATTCTGACGATGTCCAGCCGGGCGAATGGGTCGTTGCCGTCGGCAATCCCTACGGTCTTGGCGGAACCGTGACGGCAGGTATCGTCTCGGCTCTGGGCCGTGATCTGCATTCCGGCGCGTATAACGACTTCATCCAGGTTGATGCGCCGATCAACCACGGCAACTCCGGTGGCCCGCTGTTCACGCAGGATGGCAAGGTCGTGGGCATCAACTCCATGATCATTTCGCCGAACGGTGGCGGCTCAATCGGTATCGGCTTTGCCATTCCGTCCAACACGGTGCGATCAGTCGTCGATCAGCTTGAAAAGACGGGTCATGTGACGCGAGGCTATTTCGGCATCGAGGGGCAGGATATTTCTCCGACGATGGCTCAGGCGCTCAACCTGAAGTCCCCGGAGCCCGGTGCTCCGCCGCATGGTACGCTGGTGGCGTCCGTATCCAAGGGGAGCCCGGCTGAAAAGGCTGGTATCAAGAGCGGCGACGTAATCCTGACGCTAAATGGCCATCCGGTGAAGAACGGCCATGATCTGGCTGTGAAGGTTGTCTCCATTGCACCAGGAACAGACGCTACGGTGAACCTGCTGCGTGACGGCAAGCCGATGGATGTGAAGTTCACGGTGGGCAACCTCGCCAATCAGGATCATGGCAGTGGGGGGGCGGATAGCAGCCAGTCCGCCGGTGCTGGCAAGCTTGGTGTGTCTCTGGCATCCCTGACGCCGCGCGCCCGACAGGAACTGGGCCTGGATGACAGCGTGCAGGGTGCCGTCGTTGCTGACGTTGTTCAGGGTTCCCCGGCTGACCAGTCTGGCATTCGTCCGGGCGACATTATTGTGGCCGTGGGAAATCACGTCACGCCGTCTCCGAAGGCTGTGGTGGCACAGGTGCGTGACGCTCTGTCTCGCAAGCAGCCCCCTCTGCTACGCATCCTGCGTGACGGGCAACAGCTCTTTGTCGCTGTCTCGCCTGATGGTTCGGATGATGGCAGCTCCGGCGACGATCTCCAGTAATTCTCGTATCCGGTTTTGCGAAACAAAGCGGGGGGACAGATGTCTCCCCGCTTTTTTTATGGTCGCCACAAGGAAAGGCGTCAGAGTTCTGTAACTGGACAGAAGGCCCGAGATAAGTTTTTCTGAGCCGCAATTGGCGTTCGTGCGTTACGGTCGCTTAAAACGCGGATCTGTTAAGGATTTTGGATTAATGGCCAATATCAGCCCCCTCGCCGGAAAAACGCTCGATCAGTCGCAGTTGACGGATATATCGGCCCTGGTTGCCGCTTATTATGATCGCAAGCCGGACGTCTCCATCCCGACCCAACGTGTTTCGTTCGGGACTTCCGGACACCGTGGTTCGTCTTTCCATACCAGCTTCAACGAAGGCCATATCCTCGCCATCTGTGAAGCAATCTGTCGGTATCGTAAGGCGGAGGGGATTGATGGCCCGCTTTTCATTGGCATTGACTCACATGCCTTGTCCGCGCCGGCACAGCGTTCCGCGATTGAAGTTTTTGCCGCACATGGCATTGACGTCCGCATTGACCAGAACGATGGCTACACGCCGACGCCCGTCATTTCCCACGCCATTCTGACCTATAACAAGGGCCGCACGACGGGTCTGGCCGATGGTGTTGTCGTCACGCCGTCCCATAACCCGCCGACAGACGGCGGCTTCAAATACAATCCGACGAATGGTGGTCCGGCAGATACGGCCGTGACGAAGGCCATTCAGGATATGGCGAATGAGCTCTTGGCGGATGGCCTGAAGGACGTAAAGCGCCTGCCTTACGACGAAGCCAAGAACGCACCGTCCATCAAGCGCTATGATTACGTCACGCCGTATGTGGCTGATCTGGAAAACGTCATCGACATGGCGGCCATCCGTGATGCGGGCGTGAAGATCGGTATTGATCCGCTGGGTGGCGCTGCCGTCGGTTACTGGAAGCCCATCGTCGAGAAGTACGGTCTGAATGCTACGATCGTCAGCGATGTTGTGGACCCGCAGTTTGCGTTTATGACGGCAGACTGGGACGGGCAGATCCGTATGGACTGTTCTTCGCCCTATGCCATGGCGCGTCTCATCAAGATGGGCCAGAATTTTGACGTCGCGTTCGCTAATGACACGGATGCAGACCGTCACGGCATCGTGGCCATGCCGGATGGCTTGATGAACCCGAACCACTATCTGGCTGTGGCGGTTTCGTACCTGTTCCAGAACCGTCCGGACTGGAAGCCTGATCTGGGTGTCGGCAAGACCCTGGTGAGCAGTGGTCTGATTGATCGCGTTGTCGCAGATATGGGCCGCAAGCTGGTTGAAGTGCCGGTTGGCCTGAAATGGTTCGTGCCTGGCCTGATGGATGGCTCGCTGGGCTTTGGCGGCGAGGAGAGTGCAGGCGCAACCTTCCTGCGCCGTGATGGCTCAGTCTGGACGACCGACAAGGATGGCCTCATTCTTGGTCTTCTTGCTGCGGAAATCACAGCCAAGACGGGCAAGAACCCGAGCCAGCATTACCATGAGATCATCGCTCGCCTCGGAACGCCATATTATGCGCGGATCGACGCAGCAGCGAACCCGGAGCAGAAGGCCAAGCTCAGCAAGCTGGCGCCTGAGCAGTTCCCGCTTGAAGAACTGGCTGGTGACAAGATCATTGCCAAGCTGACGAAAGCACCAGGTAATGGCGCGGCGATCGGTGGCCTAAAGGTTGTGACGGAAAACGGTTGGTTCGCAGCCCGTCCGTCCGGCACGGAAGATGTTTACAAAATCTATGCCGAGAGCTTCAAAAGCCCAGAGCACCTGAAGGCCATTCAGGACGAGGCACAGGCTGCAATTTCCAAAGTCTTTGCGTCTTGAAGGTGTTGCCCTCACAAGCGCAGTAACAACATTGGGCCACCATCTTTAACAAGATGGTGGCTTTTTTTGTGGAATGTCTTTCCCGCCCGGTCAGAAAGGCAGCACGGGCCTTTATTTTCCCGAAAGGCTTCGATGCAACCGTGCAATGGCACCCGGCAGGCCGCGGATTTTTAGGATGCGACCTGTCTCGTCATGATCTTCGGACAGGACACGGGCGCTCTCGTAAATCTCGCCGATCAGCCCCTGTTTCGAGTAGGGCAGTACCAGAACATCATCGACCATTTTCGTCTCGAAAAAGGCGATCAGGCTTTCCCGTAAAGCGCTGACATCGTCTGGCCGATGGGCAGACAATGGAATGGCGTCGGGATGTTTTTCCAGCAGTTCAGCGCGCCGGGCGTCATCCACCTTATCCATCTTGTTCAGAACAAGCCGGGACGGCACAACATCCGCCCCGATTTCATGCAGAACGCTGCGGCTAACCTCAAGCTGTGCTTCGTAAGTCGGGTCTGAGGCATCTACGACAAACAGCAGCAGGGACGCTTCCAAGGCTTCAGACAGCGTGGAGCGGAACGAGGCGACCAGATCATGGGGGAGCTGTTTGATGAAGCCCACCGTGTCGGACACAAGAATACGCGGACGTGTCTCGGGCTGAAGCGTCCGGACTGTCGTATCAAGGGTGGCGAAGAGCTTGTCCTGCACCAGAACTTCGCTACCGGTGAGCGCGCGCATCAGGGAGGACTTGCCAGCGTTGGTGTAACCCACCAGCGCGACGCGAAGCTGATCCCGCCGTGCAGAACGCCGGTTATCGCTATCGCGTTGCACGGCTTCCAGCTGGGTTTTCAGCTCGGCAAGGCGGTCCCGGATCTTGCGGCGATCAAGCGACAGATTGGTTTCACCAGCCCCAGGTCCCTGCTGTCTGCCGCCACCATTCGAAGATTCCCGCAGGCGTGGTGCAACGTATTTCAGCCGCGCCATCTCCACCTGAAGCTTTGCTTCGCGGGTATTTGCGTGACGATGAAAAATTTCGACAATGACACCCGTACGATCCAGCACCTGTGCGCCGGTAGCGCGTTCGAGATTGCGGATCTGACTGGGTGTCAGTTCGTGGTCAACAATGACAAATTCTGGCTTGCGGGGGCCATCTGAGTCTTCTTCATCGGGCTCTGATGCTTCAACGGTGCCCTCAAAGCGTTTGCGGGCCTTTGTCATCGGGGTCTTGACCATCGGTGTGATGATCCCGCGACCGCCGGTAATGTCTGCGAGCTCTTCCAGCTTGCCGGCACCAAGGAGCGACGCAGCACCCGTACCTTCGCGCTTTTGCGAGACGGACCCGATGACGTCATAGCCAAGGGTTTTAACCAGTCTCCCCAGTTCTTCCAGGCTGGCTTCGTGTGCGACGTCATCGACGTCAGGGGTCTGGATGCCGACGAGAACGGCGAGCGGAATGGGGAGCTTTGTTTCCATTCGGCCTTACATAGCACGGATTATGACAACGCCATCGAAATGCATGGACGGTGTGATTCACTGTTTCGATGACGCGGAACACGACGCATTTTCTGCACGTTTCTGACGAAGTTTGTTGTCTGGGGCTGGGGGGTGCGGCATGAGAAGGCACAATCAGAAACCCCCCCTTTGCCGTCAGCAGGTCCGTACAGATGTCAGAACACACCCCAATTGGTCTCGGAAAAGAAGCCAGAACCGTCAAGGCATTGACCCACTCGGGCAATTTCCATGCCGACGAGACGCTGGGTTACGCCATTCTTCACTACGCTCTTTCGCCGGAAGGCAGCCTGCGTGGCCGTGTGCTCGGTGAGGACGCAGACGACCGCCTGCAGTTTGTGCGCACCCGGTCACCGGAGCGTATTGCAGAAGCCGATATCGTTTTTGATGTCGGCGGTGTCTTTGATCCGTCCATTGGGCGCTATGACCATCACATGAAGGACAAGCCCCTGCGTGAAGACGGGACGCCGTATAGCGCTGCGGGTCTGTTGTGGAAGGACTACGGTCACGCAGCCATCCGCAATATCGTCACCACACCGGTGACCGAGGACATGGTTGCCGCCATCTGGCAGTCGCTCGACAAGTCCCTGATCATTCCTGTTGATCAGGATGACAATGGTGTAGCCAAGATGGGCAAGCTGTCTCTTGCGGATATTGTTTCTGCGTGCAGCCCGGCCTGGGATACTGCGGAGCTGTACGGAGCGCAGGAAGCCAAAAAGCGTGAAGCTTTAGGGTTTGCGAATGCGGCAACGGCCGTCGCATCCCATCTGGTCAATATGGTTGACCGTGTACGGGCCAGCCTCAAGGCCGCTAACCGCGTTGTGGAAGCTTACGAGGCTGCGGAAGACAAGCGCATCCTTGTCATGGAAACAGGAATGCCCACGGAAAAGGTCATTTTCGAGCGGGATCTTCCGGTTGTGTATGTTGTATCTCCAGCAGGCCCGGAGCAGTGGAACGTGAAGGCCATTCCCCCTGTGCGCGGCGATTTCGGGCAGCGTGTGTCACTGCCGGAAGCCTGGGGTGGGCTGGAAAAAACTGCGCTAGCGGCCATTTCGGGCGTTCCGGATGCAGTTTTTGCTCATCCGGCCCGTTTCATCTGTGGTGCGGGAAGCCGGAATGGGGCCATCACCATGGCGCGCCTGGCATTGGAAATCGATGCGGCCCTGAAATCCAAAGCTGGCTGATCGTCTTCAGTAGAAAACCGTTGATCCGGAAAAGCACCCGGATCAACATCTTGTTTGTAAATGCTGGTTCAGGCTGCAATTTCTGCAAGCAGCGCGTCTACATCTTCTGGCCGGGTGTAGTAACTCGTGACCAGACGGATCAGTGTGCCAGAGACGTCTTCCGGTGTAGGCCAGCGGTAGAATGTGTAGCCCACAGCCTCCAGATCTTTCAGAACCAGATCTGGCAGAATGACGAAAACCTCGTTGCTCTGCCGCTCATAAGGCATCTGGGCCGCCGGATGACGACGAAGCCCATCGACGAGGCGCTGGGCCATCTGGTTCGCATGCGCGGCGTTCTGGAGCCACACATCGTTTTCCAGCAATGCGTGAAGCTGCGCACTCAGGAAACGATGCTTGGACCACAGATTGCCACTGCGTTTGATGCGACGCAGAAACTCTTTAACCAGTGGGCGTGTCCGCTCATTGAGGAAAAAGACCACGGCTTCCGCCGCCATTGCGCCAGCCTTGGTGCCTCCGAAGCTCAGAACATCCACACCTGCTTTCCACGTCACGTCTGCCGGAGAGCAGCCAAGATGGGCCACGGCGTTCCCCAGGCGCGCGCCATCAAGATGCACACTCAGGCCATGGTCGTGTGCGATGCGCGTCAGTGCGGCCAGCTCCTCCAGACTATAGACAAGTCCCCATTCGTTCGCCTGTGTGAGTGACAGGGCCTGAATGACAGGGCTGAGAATGCCGCTTTCCTCATTATTCCTGAGAACGGCAGGCATTGTCGCCGGGTCCAGCTTTCCTTCTGCGGATGGAATGCAGACGAGCTTGGCGCCGTGCATGTAGAATTCCGGAGCGCCACCTTCATCCGTGTTGATATGGGCGCTCTGGTCGCACAGCACGGCTCCGTAAGGTAAGACCAGCGCGGAAAGCGCGATACTGTTGGCGGCAGTTCCAGTCGCGATCGGGAAAACAGCCACTTCCGTCTCGAAGATGTCCCCAAACCGTTTGTTCAGGGATTGGGTAAGATCATCCGCTCCATAAGATCCAACGCTGCCCTCATTGGCGGCCAGCAAGGCTGCCATGACTTCAGGGCAGATGGGGGTAACATTGTCACTGGCGAAGTTCTTGCGTATTTCCTCGGACATAAAACCATCCTTTTCCTGCGCACGACGCGGGCTGTCGCCTGAATCGTAACTGAAACTGCAGCCTGTTGCCATCCGGAGAGCCCATGAGCACGTTTCCCCCTGAACTGGCCGGCAAACTCATAGATGGCAAAGGTATTGCCCGGTCTCTGACAGACCGTATCGGCCGTGAAGTTTCCAGCTTTATCGAGCAGGGCAATGCCGTGCCGGGGCTGGCAGTTGTTCTGGTCGGCAACGATCCTGCATCTGAAGTCTATGTGAAGAACAAAGCTATTCAGACGCACCGTGCTGGCATGCGCTCCTTCATGCACATGCTGCCGCAAAGCACGAAGCAGGAAGAACTGCTGGAGCTCCTCGCGCAGCTGAACGCAAACCCGCAGATTCACGGTATTCTCGTCCAGCTTCCGTTGCCGCCCCAGATTGATCCGGTTGTCGTGACGAATGCGATCGCGCCGCATAAGGATGTCGACGGGTTGGGTGAAGTAAATGCCGGGCGCCTGTCTCTGGGCATTGACGGGCTCGTCCCCTGCACGCCGCTGGGATGTCTTATGCTGCTACAGTCTGTTCATAAGAACATGACGGGCAAGCATGCTGTGGTGATCGGGGCGTCCAGTCTGGTTGGAAAGCCCATGGCGCAGCTTCTGTTGAAGCAGAACTGCACGGTCTCGGTCGCGCATATCCATACGCGGGACACACGAGCACTGGCACGTGAGGCAGACATTCTGGTTGTGGCAACCGGCAAGCACGGCCTTGTTCGTGGAGACTGGATCAAGCCGGGCGCTACCGTCATTGACGTTGGTATTACGCGCGTCCCGACGCCTGAAGGCCGGACACGACTTGTGGGAGATGTTGCTTTTGAGGAAGCGCTCCCCATTGCAGGCCATATTACGCCTGTTCCGGGTGGCGTTGGCCCAATGACCATTGCCTGCCTCCTGCACAATACGCTTCAGGCTGCGCGCGTTACACAGGGGCAAAGCAAGGGTGAAGCCCTCTGATGCGTGTTTCTGTTGAACTGGTTCCCCGCTCGGAAGACGCGCTGTTTGATGATGTGGCGGTGGTACAGAAAGTGCTTCCGCAGGTCGGTCTTTTGAACATTCCGGACCTGATCCGGTTTGATCTGCGCAGTGACGATGCTGCTGCACAGGTTCACCGTCGGTCAGGCATGGATGTGATTCCGCATATTCGGGCAATCGATATCGCTCCGGGAGCACCTCTTCCGGGTGCAGATCGTCCAGAATTGAAATCCGTGCTTGTGGTGGCAGGCGATCCACTGCCTGCGGGTAGTGATAGAGTTTCCTATCCTAATACTTCTGCGGAAATCATTGCGCGGTATCGCAAGGAAGCGCCGCATCTGGACGTTTATGCGGTATTTGACCCTTACCGCCGGGCTCCCTGGCGGGAGCTGGAAGATATCGCCCGGAAGAAAGACGCCGGGGCTTGCGGTTTCTTTACTCAGCCGCTGTTTGATCTGCACATGCTCCAGCTCTCCATGGACTGGTTGCGGGACGATACGGTGTTCTGGGGCGTCTCACCCGTCTTGGGCGAACGGTCCCGGCGATACTGGGAGCGCGTTAACCATGTGGTGTTCCCCAAAGACTATGACGATACCCTTGAAGGGAACGTCCATCTTGCGCGCCAGATGCTGACGCTAGTGCGCGAAAAGAACGACAATGCCTATCTTATGCCTCTGAAAGTTGATCTGGCATCTTATCTGGGCGGCCTAGGTGATATTATAACGGGGTAGGAACTAACGAGCGGAGATCATAGCCCGGATGCGCGTATGCCTTTTTCTCTTACCCCTTCTGGGAGGCGCGCTGGTTCCGGCCGCTCTTTCGGCCAAAACCCTCTCTGACCCGGCTCCGGTTTTTGCTCCGCTGACACTGCCTGATGCCCCGAACGTTTATCGTTCGGGCTCTGGTCTGCCCGGACCACAATACTGGCAGAACCGAACGGATTACGTCATTCGATCCCGCATCGACACGCAGGCGCATGTCCTGCATGGGGCCGAAACCGTCACATACAGCAACAACAGCCCGGAAACGCTGGACGTTCTGTGGGTTCAGCTTGAGCAGAACCTCTATCGCCCAGATTCACGGGCCTCGTTCTGGGGTAAATTCCCATCGGGTGGTCATACCTCAGGCATGGAAATCGAGCGTGTTTCCATTGTGCAGGGCGGCCATGAAGTCGATGTCACACCGTTGATTACCGACACCCGGATGCAGCTTCGACTGCCCCGAGCCCTTGATGCTCATGGCGTCGCAGTCATTAAAATCGAGTGGCACTATACAATCCCCGGAGAGTGGGGAGGTCGTACGGCTGTCACCCCGTCTCGCGAAGGCGAAATTTACGAGATTGCTCAATGGTATCCGCGCCTGAGCGTGTATGATGATCGCGCGGGATGGAACACTCTGCCCTATCTCGGGCAGGAGTTTTATCTGGAATATGGCAATTTCGATTACACCGTCACTGTTCCGTGGAACTTCACGGTCGTCGGGTCCGGGGCACTCCTGAATCCGGAGCAGACCCTGACGACAACCGAGCGTGCGCGACTGGCTCAGGCGGCCCAGAGCGACAATCGCGTCATGATCCGGACCATTGATGACGTGACAGACCCCAAAAGCCATCTCAGGCAGTCTGGGGAAGTGTCCTGGCATTACGTTATGCGCAATAGCCGCGACGTGGCCTTTACGGCATCGCCAGCGTTCCTGTGGGATGCTGCTCGTATCAACCTGCCGCCTGTTGCGCCCTGGGCCAATTATCGTCCGGTTCCGCGGCTGGCGATGTCCGTCTATCCCCGCGAAGGCATTGGCCCGCATGGATGGGACCGCTCAACGGAATACGTCAAACATGCCATCGAGTATTTTTCGTCTCAGTGGTACGAATATCCATGGCCAAACGCCGTCAATCTGGGCGGGCACGGGGCCGGAATGGAATATCCGGGTATCGTGTTTGACGGCATGAGCGACCGGGACCCGGAGCTCTTCTGGATCACGACACATGAGTTGGGTCATGACTGGTTCCCGATGATTGTGGGTTCTGATGAGCGGCGTAATCCGTTCATGGATGAAGGGTTCAATACCTTTATCGATGCGTATGCGTCAGATCATTTCCACAACGGGGAATTCGCGCCAAAGCGGGACCCGGAATTTGCTCCAAAAACTGGTAATCCTGCGCAGGATATTGTTCCTGTCCTGACGGATTCAAAAGCGCCAAACCTGATGGCGGGAGCCGACGAGGTCTCCGAAACTTACCGCCATAGCGTTGTCTATTTCAAAGGAGCTTACGGGCTGAAGCTTCTGCGAGAGCAGATTCTCGGGCCTGTGCGTTTTGACGCTGCCTTCCGTCGCTATATTGCCGTCTGGGCTTTTCATCACCCATCGCCCTCGGATTTTTTCCGCTTGATGAGCAGCGAAGCTGGTGAGGATCTCTCATGGTTCTGGCGCGGATGGTATTTCTCTAACGCCGCGCCTGATTACGCTGTTGGAACTGTGGAGCAGAAAGGAACAGACCCTGTGTCTGTACAGGTTCTGAACTACGGCACCCTGCCTCTTCCTGTTGTTCTGCGCGTCGAATATCAGGACGGAACAACGCTGGACCGCCGTATCCCGACGGAAGCCTGGCGGCAGACCAGCGATTTGAAGGTCACGTTTGAAGCCCATGGCCCGGTGAAGGCCGTAACGCTTGATCCGGACCATGTTATTCCGGACATTGACCGCAGCGATAACCGTAAATGACGCGCCACCATTCCTGACATGCAATGTGTGTCAGGAATGGAAAAACTCCCATGTCCTGCCACAGGCGTGGGAGAAGTAGTTTTTACCCGACCATTTGAATAGCTGCGCGAGTTTCGTTGGATGCCGCAGGCCCCGCATATGGGGAAGGAGCAGCAGAAGCTGACAGACCTTCAATCATGTCCATGTTGATATCAATGAGAGCCTGAAGGGATGTATCCGAGTTCAGCGCAACATTGGCGTAACGCATGGACCAGGTTCCAACGGTCGTCAGGTCTTTGCGCAGAATTGCATCCAAAGGGCAGTCCGTCCGCTGGACCCCCTGCATCAGAATGCCCCAGAGTTTGAGACTGGCAGACAATGCGGTCTGCCGATCTGAGCGTGTTTTTGCTGCCGAAAGCAGCCCATTAACGTGTCTGAACGCCATGGCTTCCACTTCTCGCGGTGGAAGATAGGTGCCGGACTGGTTCTGGTATTGTGACATGCCATAGGTCACGGACATGATGCTCCTTTACAAAAGGACTGTTTCAAAAGGCTCCCGGGAAACGGGAAACTTTTGGAACAGTTCAGGAAGGGGCGCTGGCTTTCACCAGCGCCCCGCCGACATCAACCGCGGAAGAGCGACATGATGTTGGAAGACTGCGAATTCGCAATCGAGAGCGACTGAATGGCCAGCTGCTGCTTCGTTTGCAGGGACGTCAGTTTGGCGCTTTCCGCTGCAAGATCAGCATCCGTCAGAGCGCCGACGCCCGTCGTCAGAGCATCCGATAGCGTGCTGTTGGACGTCTGAAGCTGTGTAACGGTATTGGAAGCCACGCCAATGCTGGAAGAAATACGGCTCATCTTGTTGATGGCGCCCGTGACGGCAAGCTGTACGACATTCGTGCCAGTGGTGGAGGCAATCGAGACAGGTTTCTGAATGCTGGCACCCACAATGCCATCACCTAGTGTCAACGTTGTGCCCTGAGCCACGCCCGTCAGCTTGCCGCTTGAGTTTGTCAGGCCCGTGGCCGTTGCCAGCGAGGTTGTGTAGCTGGCTTCTGTTCCATCTGTTGATGTGACAGCATCGAATTTGGTTGTCTGGTTCGTCGTTGTGTTTGTAACGGTGTAAGAACCAGCAGACCCAGTGACAGTATAACCCGTCGTTGCAGTGGTAGCAGAATTTAGGGTGCCATCGGCGCCGATGCTGATCTTATGATCGCTATCCGTTGCACCAAGAATTGCGTTGATGCTGTCGGTCATTGCTGAAGCTGCATTGCTAGACAGAGGGCTGCCAGCACTTGCTACGTAATTGGTGACGTTTCCGGTGCTGTCGGTAGCGGTGAGCGCTGTATGACCGTCAACATATGCTGCAGAAGACGGAACTGACAGGGTCGTCGTTGCTGCGCTGCCGTTGGAGAGGTTGACGCTGGAAGAATCCAGGTTGCCGCCAGCGACTGTCAGCGTACCATCGTTTTCCAGCTCTGCGCCAAATCCGGCATTTCCAATGGCTGTGACAAGCGTGGAAAGTTGATCGGCCTTCGTGTTCGTCGCGGAATCCGTGCGTGCACCGCTGATATTGACGTCCACGATATTGGTCATGGCTTTTGCATTGCCATTCGCATCAAGGTCCGCAGCCTTTGTGACGCTGTAGGCCATATTGCCACTGGCGTCAGCTTTGGCAGAAATGGAGTCCCCGTTTTTGAGCGTATAGACCGTCGTACCGTCGGACTGACTCTTCGACGTAGCGCCATCAATGCTCAGAGCGCCGTTTGACCCAACAGTTACGGTCGCTGCCGTCGTCAGTGCATTGGAAATCGCCGATCCAACTGCTGAGGATGCCCCCTTTGCTGAGGAACCCGGCTGAGAATCCATTACGAAAGACGTTGTAATGGCCGGGTTGGCAGCAGTTGCACTGGAGGCGCTCGCTGCAGACAGGTTCTTCAGTGTCAGGCTCGTCGCTGTGGTGCTGTCGCCTGTGCCCGTGATGCTCATGGCCGTGGCATCAATGGTTGCGCCCTTCATGTCCGTGCTCAGACCCTGCAAGCCCAGACCTGTCGAGGTGGCATCAGCGCCATTCAGCGTGAAGAGGTTTCCGTTGATGTCCTGAGCAGCAGAAATCTGCGTGTACTTCACGCTGCTGCTGGTTGAGCCGGACAGCAGGTTCACACCCTGGAAGGTCGAGTTCGAAGTTGCCACATCAACCTGGGACAGGTAGCTGCTCAGCTGGGTGTTCAGCGTATCCTGATTTTCCCCGTTATTGGCAGCGTTCGTCACGGTCTCGGAGATATTGCTCAGGACGGTCGAAATAGACCCAGCCTGTGAAGAGGCCGTGCTGAGAACCTGCCCTGCGAACTGAAGACCCGTCGAGACACCGGACAGGGCCGAAATCTGGGAATTCATTGTCTGGGAAATGGCGTAAATGGCCGGGCTGTCAGAGGCTGAGCTGACGCTCTTGCCCGTGGACACGGCGTTCTGCGTCTTGCTCAGCTGGTCCGTCGTCTGGTTCAGGACCTGAAGAGCCGACATAGCGGCTGTATTTGTATTGATTGACATGGACATCGAGACATTCTCCGTCGGTGCAGTTTTGCTCCTTCACGATAGGCCTCGAATGGTTAAGGGAACCTGAATCTTCATCTTTAAAAAACGGTGACAGGGTTTGACAGGAAACAGGCAAACAACCGGTAAATTTTAAGCAGTTCTTGCATTTTATAGACAGGAACGAAATAAGAACAATGCATGAAGAAATCTCTGTCTGAACGTCTTGCGATTCTGTCCGATGCGGCAAAGTATGATGCGTCCTGCGCGTCCAGTGGATCGACGCGCCGGGACTCTGCCAAAACAGGAGGTCTGGGCTCCACGACCGGGAATGGGATCTGTCATGCCTATACGCCGGATGGGCGTTGTATTTCACTGCTCAAGATCCTGCTGACCAATTTCTGCGTTTATGACTGCGCCTATTGCATCAACCGTTCATCCTCGAATGTTGAGCGGGCGAAGTTCACGCCTGATGAAGTGATCTGGCTGACGCTGGAGTTCTACCGTCGGAACTGCATTGAGGGGCTGTTCCTGTCTTCGGGGATTATCCGGTCGTCCGATCATACGATGGAGCAGCTTGTTCAGGTCGCGCGGGACCTGCGGCTCAAGCATGGTTTCCGCGGATATATCCATCTCAAGACGATCCCGGATGCGTCTCCCAAATTGCTGGAAGAAGCTGGGCTTTATGCGGATCGCTTATCGATCAACGTCGAGATGCCGACAGAAACGGGCCTGAAGGATTACGCGCCGGAGAAGGATGCCGGAAATATCCGCCGCGCGATGGGGGATATGCGTCTCAAGATTGATGCAGCCAAAGAGAAGACGCATACAGGCAGGCGTGCAGGGCGCTTTTCGCCGGGCGGCCAAAGCACACAAATGATCATCGGGGCAGATGCTGCAACGGATCAGGATGTTCTGGCCAGTAGCTCAGGCCTTTACGGGTCTTATGGTCTGCGTCGCGTTTACTATTCAGCCTTCAGCCCCATTCCGGATGCTTCAGCGATCCTGCCTGTGCGTAGCCCACCGTTACAGCGAGAGCACCGGCTGTATCAGGCGGACTGGCTGTTCCGGTTCTATGGCTTTGATTTTGGCGAACTGACAGCATCACGGCCCAATGGAATGCTGGATCTGGAGATTGATCCCAAGCTGGCCTGGGCTCTGGATAACCGCGCGCAGTTTCCTGTGGACCTGAACCTTGCCTCCAAAGAAATGCTGCTAAGGGTTCCCGGGCTTGGGGTTCGGACCGTTGCTGCGCTGCTGTCTGCGCGAAAGCACACGACAATCCGTCTGGAGGACCTGGCGCGGCTGAACGTGTCCATCAAAAAGGTGCGGCCGTTCGTCAAAGCATCCGGATGGAGTCCCGCGCGTCTGACGGATCGTCAGGATTTGCGGACTCTTTTCCTGCCGGCTCCACAGCAGATGCGGCTTCTGTAAATGCCGGTTACCGTCAGGCTCGCGAATACCAGCGCGTTTGAAGGCTGGCGCGAAAAGGCCAGAATGGCGCTTCAGCGCGACATTCCTCCAGACCAGATCCTTTGGCGCTATCCTGAGGCCGATCTGGATCTGTTTCACGCCGCTGAAAATCAGACGTTTGAGGGCGAAGTCGTGCGGGATGTTCGCCTCAAAGCGTCGAGCCTGCCCCTTTTGAAAGATGTTCTCTGCCACTCCAGTGCTGATCGGTTCGCATTAGCTTACCGGCTGCTCTGGCGTCTTCAGAGTGATCCGAACCTGTTGTCGGTGGTGACAGATCAGGATGTGGCGCAGGCGCGTCGCATGGTGCATCAGGTTCGCCGGGCGGCCCATAAAATGACGGCTTTTGTGCGCTTCCGGGAGCAGGGAACGTCTGAGACGGGTCGACGGCGTTTTCTTTCCTGGTTTGAGCCGGACCATCATGTGCTGGAAAAAGTCTCTTCTTTTTTCACGGGTCGTTTCGCAGATATGGACTGGATGATCCTGACACCGCGCGGCTCTCTGCGATGGGATGGCAAGACGGTACATTGCTCTTTCGAGCCCTGTGAAAAGCAGGTGCTTGATGATGACGTGGATCAGCTCTGGCAGACCTATTACGCCTCGACTTTCAATCCTGCCCGTGTCCGGACGAAAGCGATGCGCAATGAAATGCCGCGGCGTTACTGGCATAACCTGCCAGAGGCTAACCTGATCCCCCATCTGGTGGCTCAGGCGGAAAAACGCGTGGCTGAAATGGCAGCGCAGGAGGCTCTTCCCGCGCCTAAATTTCATCAGGCTTTGCAGAATCGCCAGAAAGCTGTCCCGGCTGCAGTGCCAACAGCAGGCAGTTGGGCAGATCTGAAGCAGCAAATTCGCACCTGTCAGGCCTGCTCGCTTCACTGTCATGCGACGCAGGCCGTCCTTGGGGAGGGGCCTGAGACGGCAAAAATCATGCTGGTCGGTGAGCAGCCGGGCGATCAGGAAGATCTGGCTGGGCGTCCTTTTGTCGGTCCCGCAGGCTCTCTTTTAAAGGAGTGTATGGCGGAGGCGGGCGTTGAACCCCGGGCCCTCTACATGACGAATGCTGTAAAGCATTTCCGGTTCACCACGCGAGGCAGACGGCGCATTCACCAGACGCCTGGCGCTGAGCATGTTCAGGCGTGTCAGCCCTGGCTGCAGCAGGAAATAGCCTTGGTTCGGCCGCAGCTTGTCGTGACGCTTGGAGCGACATCATTGCGCGCAGTTGCGGGGCCTATGGCTCAACTGAAAGACTTTCGGGGGCTGATGCGTGAGGACGCGCAAGGCGGACACCGTCATCTGAGCCTCGCTCATCCATCATGGATTCTGCGTCTGGGACCAACCGAGCAGGCCGAGCAGGAACGTCAGCGCCTGATTGAAGGTCTGAGAAAGATGCAGACCGCCCTTTAAGGGCAACATTCTGCTCAGGCGTTGCGTGGAGACCCTTTCAGGATAAGAAAATTTCGTCTCACGGATGAGCGCACGCAAGGAAAAATCTTCCCGGCCTGAAAGGAAACGCATCAGTTTTTTCCGGCTTGAAGACGGCCATACAATATGTCATGGATGACCGAACCGATCGGTCAATCGGCCTTTTCACGAGGCCATTTCATTCAGCCGGTCACTTCGGACAGACCCGTTTAAAGCGAGAGAGACGATATGGCGCAGGGCGACCAAGCGCAGGCCGAACAGCAGTCCGGAGCGTCCGGAAAACCGCAGAAAAAGCGCAATCCCCTTGTACGGGTGCTCTTGATCTGTCTGGTTGTTCTGGTGCTGGTAGGGATTGGTTCATACCTCTTCCTGACCCGCAATAACATCGAGACGGACGACGCCTATACGGCCGGTCGCAAGATCGCCATTGCGCCGCACGTGAATGGGTATGTGACGCAGCTGCTGGTGAACGATAACCAGTATGTGCATCGCGGTGATCTTCTGCTGACCATTGATGACCGCGACTACGCGGCATCCCTGCACAAGGCACAGGCGTCAATCCAGCAGGCACAGGCCAACATGCAGGCCTATCAGCTGATGGTTGAAGTGGCGCACAAGAATTTCCCGGGTCAGCTCGTAACGGCTCAGGGCAGTCTTTCTGCCGCTCAGGCCCAGCTGACGAAGGCTGAAGCAGATTACAAGCGCCAGCGCAGTGTTTCACGTGCCGCAACGTCCCAGCAGGACATTGACTACGCTCGTGCAGCTCTTGAAGAAGCCAGAGCCCGTGTCATGCAGGCGCAGGGTCAGTTGACGCAGGCCGAGCCGGTGAAGGCCAATGTCGCGAATGCGGATGCCCGCGTCTCGCAGGAAGAAGCCAATCTGAAGTCTGCCCAGGCATCCCTGGAACAGGCTGAGCTCAACATGGAATGGACGCAGGTTCGCGCCCCTCATGATGGTTGGGTGTCCCAGCGTAGTGTCGAGCGTGGCAACTTCGTCCAGACCGGCCAGCAGATGTTCACGATCGTCCAGCCAGAAGTCTGGGTTGTGGCCAACTACAAGGAAACACAGCTGACCCACATGCGTCCGGGTCAGAAAGTGGACATCGAAGTTGACGCTTACCCACAGCTTAAGCTGCAGGGCCACGTGGATTCCATTCAGCTTGGCTCGGGTGAATCCTTCAGCACCTTCCCGCCAGAAAATGCGACAGGCAACTTCGTGAAAACGGTGCAGCGTATTCCGGTGAAGATCCTGATCGACAGTGGTCTTGATCCGCAGCTGCCGCTCGCTCTTGGTCTTTCCGTCGTTCCTACGGTCTATGTGAAATGAGCGATACTGCCGGGCATCAGGACTGGAAACCCAGTCATAATCCGTGGGTTGTGGCCATTACGGTCACGCTGGCGGCCTTCATGGAGGTGCTGGACACCACCATCGTCAACGTGGCGCTACCGCATATCGCGGGATCGCTCGGCAGTTCCTATGACGATGCCACCTGGGCGCTGACGTCCTATCTGGTGGCAAACGGTATCGTTCTGACGATTTCCGGCTGGCTCTCACGCCTGTTCGGGCGTAAGCGCTACTTCCTCATCTGTATTGCGATGTTCACCGTCTCGTCCTTCCTGTGCGGTCTGGCGACATCTCTGCCCATGCTGGTGGTCTTCCGACTGATGCAGGGCTTCTTCGGTGGTGGCCTGCAACCCAGTCAGCAGTCCATCATCCTTGATACCTTCCCGCCCGAAAAACGTGGTGCAGCCTTTGGAATGACCGCGATTGCAACCATCGTTGGCCCGGTTCTCGGTCCGATGCTGGGTGGCTATCTGACGGACAACTTCTCCTGGCGCTGGATTTTCTTCGTCAACGTTCCCTTCGGTATCCTGACGGTCATGGCCGTAACGGCTTTCGTTGAGGATCCGCCATGGGAGCGGAAGAAGCGTGAGAAGGTGGATGTGATCGGCATCAGTCTCATTACGCTGGGGCTGGGCTGTCTTGAGGTCATGGTCGACCGTGGCGAAGATGATGACTGGTTCGGCTCGAACTTCATCATCACCATGGCTGTTCTGGGCGTGATCGGTGTGCTCGGTGCGATCGTCTGGCTCTGCTATGCCAAGGACCCGCTGGTGAAGCTGACGGTTCTGAAGGATCGTAACTTCGCAACAGGCATGTTCCTGATCTCCATGGTTGGGGCGACCCTCTACGCGTCTGCCATTATCGTTCCGCAATTTGCGCAGCAGGTGCTTGGTTATACGGCAACCACGTCTGGTCTGCTGCTTGCACCAGGTGGGGTCGCGGTAATTTGCCTGATACCGATTGTTGGCCGCCTCATGAAGGTCATTCAACTGAGGTATCTGATTGCTTTCGGGTTTTTCTGTATGGGCATGGCGATGTTCCAGGCTGCCCATCTGTACGCGGCAATCGATTTCAAACACCTGATGTTTTATCGAATCAGTCAGACCGCGTCTCTGGCTTTCCTCTTTGTGCCGATTTCAACGATCGCGTATTCGACGCTGCCACGTGAGCTGAACTCGGACGCATCAGCCCTGTTCAGTATGGCGCGAAACTATGTGGGGTCGATGGCCATCTCGCTGGCAACTGCGGCAATTATTGAGACCCGTCAGCGGCACCAGGGTTATGTGGCCGATAATATGACGCCGGGGCGGCAGGAGTTCACGAACTATATCAACCATGCGCAGACCGTTGGGGAAGCGCATGGTCTGACCCCCGCAGCTGCGCATACTTTCGCAATCCATCGTCTGTTCATGGACTTCACGTCCCAGATCTCGATGCTGGCCTACAACGAAGTGTTCCGCTGGATTGGCATCATCGCGATGTTCGTTGTTCCGCTCTGCTTTCTTCTGTCACCGAACAACACGAAGAAAGCGAAGCCGGCGGGGGGTCACTGATGATGCGGGCCGTAGATCTTCATGAAGGAATCTGCCGTAATGTTGGCCAGTCGGCTGATGGCTTCCGGGCTGTCATCGACGGGCAGCATGAGCCGGCGGCGATGCACGATGCGGGCCTGACACAGGATCATCAACTGCTCGGCAGCGAAATCCGGGTCGTCGATCTGGAGTTCCCCCGCATCGCTGCGGCGGCGGAGCCAGTCGGAAAGGTTGTACAGGGTTCGTCCAAAGCCATAGCGCCAGAAGGCGTCGGCAAGGTTCGGGAATTTTCCGGCTTCGCCGACGATGATGCGATACAGGTCCATGGACGTCGAGTGGAGCATCATTTTGATGGCAGTTTCCGTCAGGCGGCGCAGACTCGTATGAATGTCCTGACCGTCTTCCCGGGAAATAGCTTCAATGGCCGCCAGCTTGGTTTTGCTGCGTTCTTCGAAAAATGCGGAGAAGAGCGACGCCTTACCATCGAAGTGATTGTAGAGCGTGCCCTTCGAAACACCGGCCTCCCGCGCAATCTGCGACATGGACGCGCCTTCATAACCGCTTGCGAGAAAGACCTTTTCCGCTCCCTGCAGAATCTGCTCGCGCTTGGCGCGCATCTGGCACAGAGATGCGCTGGCCTCGTCAGGCATACTCTCGGGGCGGTCAGTCGGCGTGCTGGTCATGAGTGGGCAAGGTCCTTTTTCGGAAAAAATACCATCTCCAACATGCTGACCGAACTGGTCGGTCACCGCAAGATCATTTCCGTTTCAGGAGTTTCTTTGTGAGCGCAGCCTTTCTATCCCGCGCGCTGCTGTCTGGCTGCGCCCTTGTTGCTCTTTCCGGCTGCCTGCGGGTCGGACCGGAATATCATGAGCCTCATCCTTGGTCTCCGGCACACTATGCCGATCACATGGCAGGTGCCCCTGATAGTGTGACGAGCGAAGCTGAAGCTGCCAGCAAATGGTGGACGGTCTTCAATGATCCGGAACTGGTCTCACTGGAAGACCGTCTGGTTCAGCAGAACCTGTCGTTCCGCCTCGCGACGGCTAATCTGGCGCAGAGCCGTGCGCAGCTTATGATGGCTGGAGCCGAGCGTTTCCCAGGCTTGAGTGCATCCGGCTCCTATACACGCAGTCAGTTCAGCACGAAGCAGATGCAGGAAATCATCCAGCGTGTGGGCGGCAATATTGCCAAGTCCGACAACGGGCTTTTGGGAGATCAGGGCAGTAGCATTCTCAGTGGTGCAGCTAGTGGGGCCACGATCCCTCTGCTGAACCAGTGGAAGACATCGATTGATGCCAGCTACGAAATCGATCTCTGGGGCCGCGTGGCCCACCAGTACGATGCTGCCAAAGCAGACCTTCAGGCAACGGACGAAGAGCGCCGCTCGGTCCTGATTGCCCAGCAGGCCGATATGGCGCGTGGATACATGACGCTCCGCGGGGACCAGAAGCGCCTGAAGGTTCTTCAGGACAATCTCGGAACGCTGAAGCAGATCGTGGATATTTCCCAGAGCCGCTATCGCAGCGGTCTGGTCACGGAAGTGGATGTCGATTCCGCGCAGGCCCGCCAACATGACACCGAAGCGCAGGCTGCTCAGCTTCAGCAGGGTGTGGCGCAGGAAGAAAATGCACTCGCGCTGTTGCTGGGTGCGCCTCCTGGTAGCCTGAATGCCGAACTGAACAAAGATGCAGGTATCCCTGTGGTGCCGCCTGTCGTTCCTGTCGGGTTGCCATCTGAACTGGCGCATCGCCGTCCGGATATCCGGGAAGCTGAAGCCAAGCTGCGTGCCTCTGTGGCAGAAGTGGGTGAAGCCACGGCCGATTTCTATCCGAAGATTACCATCAATGCAGACTTCGGATTCCAGACCCTGTCATTCCGTGATCTCGGATTCTGGAATGCGCGGGCATGGAACGTTGGTCCGTCTATTTCCTTGCCGATTTTTCAGGGGGGGCGTCTGCGCGGCCAGCTTGAGCTGAAGAAATATGCCCAGAAAGCTGCAGCAATTTCCTATCAGCAGACGGTCATTCAGGCGTGGCATGATGTTGATAACGCGCTGATCGCTTACCGTGATGAGCAGCTCCGTCATCAGGGGCTTGAGCGGGCTGTAAACGACAACCGCAAAGCGCTCCAGTTGGCCCAGAGCCAGTATCGCAGTGGCCTGACGAACTATCTGAACGTGCTGAACGCGCAGGGTCAGCTGCAATCCGCTGAAATGAGTCTTGCTGACAGTGATGCGACTGTCGCGACCAATCTGGCGCGTCTCTACAATGCGCTTGGCGGAGGCTGGGAAGAGGTTGTCCCCGCAGCGCAGGACGTGACCAAGACGAAGCTTGCCTCGGCAACGCCGGGTCCCTGAGACCCGGCGCTATCGCTGGGAGCTGTTTCAGCTCCGAGCGATGGACTGACCTTTGGAGCCGAGGATTTCAAAGGCCTCGCTCATCCGCTCCGCGATAGACTTCTCACCCGCACGCAGCCATTTGCGGGGGTCGTAGAAGGACTTCATGGGTTTGTCCGTGGCGGGATCAATCTGGTGCTGGAAAGCGACCGGGTGCGTGCTCACATAGGAGCCGACGCCATGAGCAAATGCGAACTGGATGTCCGTATCCAGGTTCATCTTGAAGGTCCCGTAGGACACGGCATCCCGGATTTCTTCCAGGCTTGACCCTGATCCACCGTGGAAGACCAGCGGGAGGGGCTTCGGCCCGCTTCCTGTAGCTTTCTGTACGGCATCCTGAGAATTTTTCAGGATTTCTGGTCGAAGTTTGACGTTACCTGGCTTGTAGACGCCATGAACGTTGCCGAAAGACGCGGCGATGGAGACCATGCCAATAGGCGAGAGCAGTTCCCAGGCTCTCAGCACGTCTTCCGGCTGGGTATAGAGATGCGCATTGTCCGCACCTTCTTCCAGATCATGGCCGACGCCATCTTCTTCACCGCCCGTAACGCCAAGCTCGATTTCCAGACCCATGCCCAGCGGGGCGAGGCGCGTCAGAAGTTTCTCGGAAAGAGCCAGGTTGTCATCCAGTGTTTCGGCCGAAAGGTCGAGCATGTGGGATGAAAAAAGCGGGCGGCCTGTATTTTTGAACTCTGCTTCACTTAGGGAAATCAGGTCTTCCAGCCAGGGAATCAGCTTTCGATCAGCATGATCCGTGTGAAGGATGACGGCGATTCCATACTCTTTGGCCAGCAGATGGACATGATGAGCCATCGATGCTGCGCCAAGAACGCGGGCGCGATGGGCATCCGGAAGACCCTCGCCTGCGAAGAAGCGTGCGCCACCGTTTGAAACCTGGATGATCACGTCCGAGCCGTTGGCTGCGGCCGCTTCCAGAACGGCGTTGACGCTGTTGGTGCCAACGACATTGATGGCTGGAAGGGCGTATCCGCCGTCCCTGCACGCCTGAAGAAGAGTTTGGTAGTCGGCGCCCGTTACGACGCCGGGAGAAACGCTTGTCATGGGAGACTCCGGTCGAGTGCAGGAACCGAGATAGGCTGTTCCTGCGTTTCGTGTATTGTAAGCCAGAAAATGTTTTCCGTCATGAGCGCTAAAGATAAGGGAACAGTTTCAGCCCAGATTTGTTGCTTGTGGTATCTGCCCTGCTGCGATTATGGAAAAGTATGGTGCCAAATCTTTCCGATCCCGATCTTCCCGCCCGTATCCTTGTTGTCGAAGATGACGCAGGAATGCGGACCCTCATTCTGCGCGCATTACAGGGCGGCGGTTTCCGCGCCCGTGGTGTGGCAAGTGGAGATGAGATGTGGGCCGCTCTTGAAGTGGCTCCGGTTGATCTCATCATCCTTGACATCATGTTGCCAGGCACGAATGGCATTGAGCTGTGCCGTGCCCTGCGCAATGGCCAGGGGGCCAGTCATGTTGACGAAACGCCCCCCTCGCAGGTTCCCATCATCATGGTGTCTGCCCGTGGTGAAGAACGCGACCGTGTGACCGGCCTCGAATCCGGTGCGGACGACTATGTGCCGAAGCCTTTCGGGCAGCGCGAGCTTCTGGCCCGCGTTCGGGCAGTGCTCCGTCGTGGCAGCCCAAGTGCGGCACCAGAGAAGGTGCGGCGTGAAAGACTGCAATTCGCAGGCTGGATGCTGGACCTGCGCCGTCGTGAACTGACAGACCCGAGTGGGGCGACTGTCGATATTTCAGGCGCAGAACACGACCTTCTGACCAGCTTCCTCGACAATCCGCAGCGCGTTATTGCACGTGATCGTCTGCTGGAACTGTCACGGACCCGTCTGGGCGATGTGTCTGACCGCAGCATCGATGTTCTGGTCAGCCGCCTGCGTCGCAAGCTTGGTTCCGATGCGGACCAGCTGATTCGTACAGTCCGTGGGCTGGGATATATTTTCGTGGCCGAGGTTGAACGGGTCTGAATATTCAGAATCGGATCCTGCTGTGGCCGCTGGGGCTGGTCGGTCGCGTTTGCGTCGTCCTGACCGTAGCGGTCACGCTGGTCTTTCTGGCCAACGCCGTTTTTTACGGTGAGGCTGAAACCTACATTGTGGATGATGTGCGCATTGCGCAGCTCGGAGAGGCCCTCAGTACAGATCTGAGGGTTCTCGCTGCTGCGCCTGTGACGCAGCGCTCCTTCCTGGCAGTCATGCTGTCAGGAAGTGAACTGAGTGTTGCCTGGCAGCCCTCAACGGCTCTGCCGCACCTACCGGGATATCGCCCCACTGTTCTGAGGGATCTCACGGCACGCTTGATCAAGGATGATCCCATCCTCGCGCAGGCCCAACTCGATCTTTACACACTGGGAACAGGCACACCGGATGTGCTCGGGTCCGAGCGCCTTCCTGATGGCACATACATTCATTTCCGTGTTCCCGGTCTTCTGGGGCACCACCATTTTACGCGGGGACTAGCTTCCGCAGCGATTGCGGCAGGTGCTGTTGCGATCGCTGCAACCATGCTGATTCGCGGGCTGAGCATGCCCCTGCGGGCTCTTGCTTCTGTGGCGGACAAGATCGGCTCGAACGAAACCTGGGTTCCGCTTGCAGAGCGTGGCCCGCGTGAGGTTCGCGGGGTTGCACGGGCCATCAATGCCATGCAGCGCCGTATCCAGAGCCTGATCAACGACCGAACGCAGGCTCTGGCTGCTGTTTCACACGATCTCCGCACGCCTCTGACGCGTTTGAGGCTCCGGTGCGGATTTCTCAATGATGGAGAAGCGCAGGCCGCCATCGAGTCGGACCTCGATGAGATGGAGGGGATGGTCAACGGTATTCTTGCCTACCTCGCAGGCGCAGATGATCCGGAAAAACCTCGCACCATCAATATTGTCGCCACCCTTGCGACTCTGGTTGATGACCATGCGGATCACGGCAAGGACGCTCGTTATGAGGGACCGGACCGTGCTCTGGTTCATGTCCGCCCTTTGGCTATCAAACGCGTTCTGTCCAACCTGATTGAAAACGCCCTGAACTACGGGGGAAATGCCCTCGCAACGCTGAGGGTTCAGGAAGACGGCGCCATAGAAATTTCCATTCAGGACAACGGCCCTGGCATTCCTGAGAGCGAATACGAGCGGGTTCTGGCGCCTTTCTATCGGCTCGAAGGATCGCGCTCTCGCCAGACGGGTGGGATTGGGCTCGGCCTGGCCATCGTAACCCGCGAGATTGCCCGAGAAGGGGGGTATCTCAAGCTTGGGCGGGGAGACGCTGAAAAGGGCTATGGAGGTCTGTGTGCGACGATTGTGTTGCCGCCAGCGCGCAAGCCTTCGATTGGTGCCCGTCCTCAGAGCTGACGGGCAAGAAGTGGGACTACGTTGGTCCAGACCCTTGCGCCAGCGGCTGAAGTGGCACATGTCAGGTGCGGACTGGCCATTGAGGACATGATGACGATGTTCATTGAAACCGAAGATACTCCGAATCCCGCCACGCTGAAGTTCCTTCCGGGTCGACCGGTCACGAATGACACGCGCACGGTTGATTTTGGCGAAGCTTCTGCTGCCGAAGGCCGCTCCGAGCTTGCTGAAGCCCTCTTTGCCCTGCCGGACGTCAAGCGCGTCTTTCTGGGAAGTGACTTCGTGTCCATAACCAAAGCGCAGGACGTCAGCTGGGGCGATCTCAAGCCTGTTGTCCTCAGCGCTCTGACGACGTTTTTCGAGAGCGGAAAGCCTGTTCTGGCCGGTGATGACGAAGCGCTGAAATATGATATTGCGCCGGAAGATGCAGATGTCGTGACGCGTATCCGCGATCTGCTGGACACACGTGTTCGTCCCGCTGTTGCTGGAGACGGTGGTGACATCGCGTTCCGTGGTTATCGGGACGGGATTGTGTACCTCACAATGCAGGGCGCCTGTTCCGGTTGCCCGTCTTCCCGCGCGACGCTTAAGCATGGTGTTGAAAACATGCTCCGTCATTACGTGCCGGAAGTGCAGTCCGTCGAGCAGGTCGAGGACTGATCCATGGATGGCCAGACGTCTCTTCCCGTGACTGACGATCTGGCTTCCGGTCCCGTGCCGGGAGCCGAAGTGCTTTTCACGCAGGCCCGAACACCGCGTGCGTTTTCACCGCGTCCGGTCGGGGAAGATGTTTTGCGTCACCTTTACGATCTGGTGAAGCTTGGCCCCACGTCGGGCAACTGCTCTCCGGGACGCTTTGTGTTTCTGACAACGCAGGACGCTAAAGAACGCCTGCGGCCGGCCCTTTCACCGGGAAATGTCGCTCGGGCCATGGCGGCACCAGTTCTGGCCGTTGTCTGCCATGATCCTCTGTTCTTCGAGGCTTTGCCGCGTCTTGGCGCAGATGAAGGCCTGCGGGACTGGTTTGCGGCGGATGTCGGGCTTTCGGAAGAGACGGCTTTCCGGAACGGTACGCTGGAAGGCGGTTATCTTATTCTGGCGGCACGGATGCTCGGACTGGCCGCCATGCCGATGTCCGGGTTCGATGCGTTCATGGTGGAAGACGCGCTGCTGACAGCCTCGGGCTGGCGGGCGAATTTTCTGGTGGGACTTGGTTACCCTGCTGAAAATGAGTCTCATCCGGACCATGCAGAACCCCGTGCGCCACGTCTCGACTTTGGCGAGGCGTGTCTGTGCCTGTGAAGACCGTTGTTTTTAACGGCGCAGGTGCCGGAACGGGATCGACCAATCTTGTAGCGCTCGTCGAAGACGGTCGTATCGTTGCTGAACAGCATTTGGCGGGGAGGGGTGCTTCCGAGCACTTTGCTCCTGCGCTACGGACTGTTCTCGAAGCTGGTGGTCGGTCTGGTACGCCTGACAGGGTTGTCGCTGTAATCGGTCCAGGGTCTTTCACCGGCTTAAGAGCATCACTCTCTCTTGCCGCAGGTCTGGCCGCAGGATGGGGGTGCCCGACGATTGGTGTCACTCTGGGTGCTGCCATTCGGGCTACGCTCGGTCAGCCTGATGTAACCTGCATCAGTGTTGCCAGACGCGGTCGGTATTTTGTGGACCCACCGGCGGGCGAGGTTTTCGCAGTTTCTGCTGACGATCTCGACGCGTCTACATTTGAGGTTATTGCCGGCGACGCAGTGTCTGAGCGTGAGACGTGGCCTTGTCGTGTTGTGGCCTGTGTCGCTCCGGATGCTCTCGGTATTGTCCGGGCCGCCGAGACGCAGGCTTCGGGGCCACTGATGCCTCTGTATGTTGACCCGCCCGAAGCCAAACCGCCCGCTGCCGGACTTCGCCCTCTCCCTCAATGACACCGTCTTTTCCGGATTTAATATTTCAAGTCACGGGCGTGGAAAGCGCTCCGTTACTGGCGGCGCTTCATGAAGAAGCGTTTGCAGGAGGAGAAGTGTGGGACGCGGACTCCTTTACATCCCTTCTTGGTCTTCCCGGCACAGAAGCTCTGGTTGTTCTTAAAGGAAATGAGCCTGCGGGCTTTATCCTGACCAGAACCGTCATGGATGAAACAGAGGTCCTGACATTGGCTGTTCGACCGTCATTCCGGCGTCTTGGTCTGGGAAAATCTCTGGTTGAGCAAATACTTCCAAAAGGAAAAATATTTCTGGAAGTATCAATAAGTAACAATGCAGCAAAAAAACTTTATGATCGGTGCGGTTTCATAAAGGCCGGCCATCGCCGCCGCTATTATCGTGATGGAAGCGATGCTCTGGTTCTGGTCTCTACGCCTTCAGAATGAGTAGGCAGTAAAGATCAGTGTCTTCCTGATGTGGTAAATTTTCTATTATTTTATGCCCAAGTGCTAGTACCGATGCGGTTACATTTTTTCTGGGTTCATCGCCTTTAACGATCACTTTTATTTTTTGACCAGAAGTCATGATGTCGAGGCGCGCGCGGACATATACAGTCGTCATCGGACAAATCTTGCTGCTTACATCAAGAAGAAATGTTTCATATTTTGTCATATTCTGGTTTTTCCTTGTTTTTGCTTGATGGTAATGAGCTTCTACTGATAGAGAATTCGTCGTTTCCGGATGAAGGACTATTACACTATGCCGCATGAGACTGCAGACCTCGATCTGCGCCATCTGACCGCCCAGATCGTTACCGCCTACGTATCCAGCCATGACATCGGAGCCGACGCGCTGCCGGGTCTTATTCGTGCGGTACATGATTCGCTTGCAACGGTTGATGTGCAGGAAGAGGTTCCCGCTGAGAAGCCGGTGCCAGCAGTTCCGCCCCGCAAATCAGTATTCCCTGACTACATCATCTGTCTCGAAGACGGGAAGAAGCTGAAGCTGCTTCGTCGTCACCTCAAGACAGCCTACAACATGACGCCGCAGGAATACCGTGAGCGTTGGGGTCTGCCGCCGGAATACCCGATGGTTGCTCCGAACTACGCAAGCCATCGTTCCTCCCTGGCACGCAAGATCGGCCTCGGCCGTCGTCGCGAAGACTGAGGATGTTTCCCGGCTTCCTGATCTTCATCCGCAGGAAGCCGGTTCTTTTATTTGCATCTCTGATTGGACAAATGGTCCGGTTTTCGGCTAGGCCGCTGATATGGTCGTAGATATGAAAATCGCGGACAGACGCGCTCGCACGCAAGGTCGGAAGCCAGAAGGTTCCGTCGTTGTCGATGATTCTCCCATTGCACGCCTCTGCGTGGAAAATGGTTTGAAGATGACAGGACAGCGTCGGGTCATTGCCCATGTTCTGTCTGAAGCCAGCGACCATCCGGACGTAGAAGAGCTTTATCGGCGCGCATCCGCCATAGACAGCCGCATTTCCGTTGCCACGGTTTATCGGACCGTGCGTCTTCTGGAAGAAAAAGGGATTCTCGAACGCCGTGATTTCGGCGGTGGGCGTGCCCGGTATGAGGCCAGCGACAGTGGCCATCACTATCATCTGATTGATGTGGACAGTGGTCGTGTCATCGAATTTGAAGATGACGAACCTGTCCGTCTGCTTACGCAGATTGCAAAACGTCTCGGATTCGATCTCGTCTCACACCGCATAGAACTCTTCGGTCATCGTCTTGAAAAAGAAACTCCGAAGCAGACTGTTGCCAAGAACAGGAACAAGAGCGGATCATGAGCACCAATCCGGCCGAGGAAAAAACCTCACCGACAGCCCATTCGCTCATCAGTAGTGAAGAAACACTCAAGCAGATGGAGACCCTCTCCACGCTGGCTCTGAACCGTGACGGCGGTTTCCAGGAGCTTCGGGGCGGTTCTCTGGGTGTTCGCATTGCTGTTACCGAGGCTGAGCGGGATGCGGCTCAGGCCCTGCGGTATCGTGTCTTTTTTGAAGAACTTGGCGCACACCCGGACGAACGCGCATTCCGTACAAAGCGGGATGTGGACGAGTTTGATGAAGTTGCCGACCATCTACTCGTCATCGATCACAGCATTTCTTCTGGTGCAGAAGGCGTTGTCGGAACCTATCGCCTTCTACGTTCCGATGCTGCCGAGAAGATTGGCCGTTTTTATACGGCTTCTGAATACGATATTTCGACCCTGACAGAATTTCCAGGGCGTTTGCTTGAGGTTGGGCGGTCCTGTGTGGCTCGCGAACATCGTGGGCGTTCTGCAATGCAGCTGCTCTGGCGTGGCATTGCATCCTATATCTTTCTTCATCGCATCGACGTGCTGTTCGGTTGCGGAAGCCTTCCGGGCACAGATCCTGATGCGCTCTCCGATCAACTGACCTATCTGCATCATAATCATCTGGCTCCTCCGGCTCTCAGAATTCGGGCGCTCCCAGATCGTTATGTGGAAATGCTGCGTACGGACCCGCATACGCTTGATTACCGGGCCTGCCTGAACAAGCTGCCGCCTCTCATCAAAGGATATCTCCGCCTTGGGGGATATGTTGGAGACGGCGCTGTCGTGGACGAGCAGTTCAACACGACGGACGTAGCCGTTCTGGTAAAGAGTGAGCTTCTGGCGGACAAATATTACCGCCATTACGAGCGCCGCCTTCGGGACGCTCTGGACTGATTTCCGGCTCGGGCCTCTGTGGCCCGACCGTTTTTTCTAACGGATAATCATCTTCATGATTTCGACGCTCCCTGTGCGTGGCTGGCGACTTGCCGGCCTGATGGTGCTGGCAGGGGCGTTTTCTGCCCTGTCTCTTCCGCCGGTCTGTGCGCTTTTTGTGCTCCCTCTCGGGCTGCTGGTCCTCTATCGCGCCTCTGAGGATGCGGCATCCTGGAAGCAGGCTGCTCTTTGCGGCTTCCTGTTTGGAATGGGATTTCACACGGCAGGCCTGTATTGGCTGACCAATGCCATTCTGACTCGTATCCATCAGTTCTGGTGGGTCATCCCGTTCGCGGCTCCGGGTGTTGCGCTCATTATTGCCCCGCTGATGGCTGTTCCGGCGGTTCTCTGTCGTCTTGTGCCAGCGGGATGGCGCCGTATTCTGATGTTCGCCGGCAGCTGGACAGTCGTTGATATGGCGCGCGTCCTGATTTTTTCAGGCTTCCCCTGGAACCCGCTTGGCAGCGATCTGGAATTGCCGGGTTCGATCGGCAATGCGCTGATCCAGCCCGCGTCCATTCTTGGGGTCGATGGTCTGACCCTTGCACTGGTCCTGGCATCTCTGGCGCTTTTCCGTGGGCGTGTTGCTGTTTTAAGCGTGCTCGTGTGCAGCGTGCTGTGGCTCGGTGGCGGCTACTGGCGGCTTGCCACAGTGACCCCGTTGCCGATCAGTAATCCGCGTGCGGTTCTGGTTCAGGGGAATGTCTCGGAAAATGAAATTATCAACCGCCAGCAGAGCGTCGAAAATTTTCGGCGCTATCTCCGCCTGACGGCTCAGGGAACGCAGAAGGCCAGATTGATGGGCGATGACCGGCCCGTGGTTGTCATCTGGCCAGAATCCGGCTTTCCGGGCCTTCTCGACGAGGATGCACTGGCGCGACAGGTCATCGCCCATGCAGCCGGTGGCGCTTCGGCAATGATCGGGTCAGATCGTGAGGAAAATGGCCACTGGTACAACAGCCTCGAACTGGTGGATCAGGATGGCAAGATCACATCCATCTATGACAAGAGCCGCCTGGTGCCATTCGGAGAGTACCAGCCCTGGATTATTCCCTTCAACGTGCTTCCAGGGGTTTTGACTCCGGGCCCGGGGCTCAAGACATGGGATCTGCCTGATATTGGCCGTGTTGGCCCAATGGTTTGCTACGAGATCATTTTCTCGGGCTCTGTCGTTGTGCGGCATGACCGGCCTGACTGGCTGGTCACCATTTCCAATGATGCCTGGTTCGGTAACAGTGCTGGTCCACGCCAGCATCTTGCTACGGGTCGTCTGCGGGCGGTGGAAGAAGGTCTTCCGGTTGTCTTTGCGAACAACACGGGCATTTCAGCGATTTTTGATGCTGTTGGACGTGAAACGGTTCGTCTGGGGTGGGGACGGGCAGATGTGATTGTGAGTGATATTCCGTCACCCCTCTCACCAACAATATTCTCCCGGTATGGACGCGCTATTCCCCTGTCTCTGTCGATACTGTGCGTCTTGCTCTCGTTCTGGCCAACGGTTCGCCGCAAGAGAGAACGGGTTGTAATGCGTCAAAAGGGTTAATATTGACAATCTAGGGTTGTTTTATTTACCTTCTCTTGGTCTCAAGGGAGGATCATCATGTCTACGGGTCACGTTAAGGCCGAGCCAAAGAGTGCTTCGGCTGCTGGCCCGGTTGATGTGCATGTCGGAAACCGCATTCGGCTGCGACGCACGCTGATGGGGCTTTCGCAGGAAAAGCTTGGAGAGGCGCTGGGGCTGACGTTCCAGCAGATCCAGAAATATGAACGCGGCGCTAACCGCGTAGGGGCGAGCCGTCTTTACGATCTGGCGCGTGTTCTGGATGTGCCGATCGGTTTTTTCTTTGATGATATGCAGGATGCAGCCCCCAAAACGGCACCTGCTCCCATTCAGCCTTCGGTCACGACGGGCTTTGCAGAAACGCAGGCCACTTTTGGCGGTCCGCCCCGTAAAGCGGTTCAACCGCCTCGGCTGTTTGATCTGCCTGCCGATGAGGCGGCACTGTTCAGCCGTCGTGAAACGGTTGACCTGGTGCGATCCTATTATCGCATTCCAGATCCTTCCGTGCGCAAGCGGATGCTGGATCTTATCCGCAGCCTCGGCCCGGCAGAAGAATAAGCCAGAGCCTATTCGCGGCGCAGGACGCTATCGTTCAGGAAGGACGAAATCTTGCCCGCTTTGAAATCGGCCCGCAAACGGTCTTCATCGTATTCGGTCTGAAGCCAGTCCATGAAGGAAAGACGCCCTTCGGCTTCAGCGCGGTAACGCAGGAAAAATGCATCCAGGATGCCCGTGCGGGACCGGTTGAAATGTCCAAAGCGCCAGTGCAACTGCCTGAGAGCATCTGTTGCCGTTCCCCCCTCGAACATCACGACCAGCCCCGAAGCCAGTCCTGCGCGGTCAGCGCCTGACTTGCAGTGCATCAGCATTGGAAACTGAAGAGTCTGATACATGGCATGAAAGCGTAGGATGCGATCCTTGTGAGGCGCGCCCCGGCTCTCAAATGCCATATCCAGATGCGTCAGCCCCAGCTTTTCACTCGTGCTGCGGGACAGGGCATCCGACCCGCATTTACGATGCCCGCGCAGGTTTACGAGCGTCTTGAGGTGAAGCTTCTTCTTCAGTCTGCGCAGACGTGACGGTGTTGGGTGGTTGCAACGCCATACCTTGCCAGGAACGACTTCCGAAAGATTTGTCCAGCCGAGGCGGAAGATGGAGTGGTCCACAAAGAGACTGTCCCACCAGGCCCGTCGCAGCGTGGCGGCAGAAGTAATCCGGCCTTCAAACATCAAAAAACGTCCTCGACTGTGGGGCATGAAGCAGCTTCAGGCAGCGCTGTGTCCCATTTGAGATGGGGATGCGTCAACCGCAAGGAAATGGTAATGTCAGCTTATGCGGTGGCTTTCTCTTTCCCTGATGGTGTCCTGCCTGTCCCTGACGGGATGTGGTGTTGGTTCAATGTTTGACGGACCGGCTGCGGATATGACCGCGCTGCCCCCGCCGGGAGCTGCGCCGGATAGAGCTACTCATCGCCGGCCTCATGCCAGTGGCATGTCTTATGCGGACGATGCGCCCGTCATGCCGATGCCGCCTGGGGGAATGAGCGAGGAAAACCGCCCCCGGGAAAGCAGCGCTCCGTCCTCGGAAGGAATGACCTTTGGGACGAGTGGTGTAGGTGGCAATACAGCCGATATCACCCCACGCCCTGCCGTGCCGGATACGGAAGTGTCATACGGGAAGAATAGCGGAAATTAAGGACAGAGAGGCCGTTCAGGCCGTCTGACGGTCCAGTCTTCATGATTGCGTAACTATTGGCGTGGTAGGGCGAAAGCGTCCTCACCAGTGGGCCGAGTTGACGTCTTGGAGACTAGAAATGACCGAGCAGGTCGCGGCAGATATGAAAGAGCGCCTTACCTTTTTGGGGATTGGAGCCAATGAGAAGGCCCTGATAGCGCGAATTGGCCAACAAGTCCGCCGGATTTTGCCTCCCGCGCTTGACCGGTTTTATCGCCGTGTGGACGAGACCCCAGCGCTTGCACGTTTTTTCTCAAGCTCTTCCCATCAGAACTCAGCCCGTACACAGCAGGAAATGCACTGGAGCCGTATTCTCGAGGGTGATTTTGGCCCCGACTATGTCCAGAGTACGCGGGCGATCGGGAATACTCACGCCCGGATTGGCCTGGACCCACAGTGGTATATCGGCAGTTATGGGCTGCTGGTCGAAGGTATTGTCGCCGGCGTTATTCAAGATGCGTGGCCAAAGCAGAAACAAGGATTTCTTGGCAGGCTGTTCGGTAAGCGCCCATCAGGTCTAACCAGTCATGATGTTGCTGCGCGGGTAGGCGTTTTGGTGAAAGCCGCGTTTCTGGATATGGAGCTTGGCCTTCAGACATACACATTGAATCTGGATGGGCAGGAGCGTTCGCGCGCCGAGAAGGAGCGCACTGAAAGTCTGTCAGCACTTTCAGAAGCTCTTGCAGATTCGCTGGACCGCATGGCCGAGGGAGATCTTGTACAGGACATCGATCCCGAACTTGCCAGTCAGGCGGCACGGATGAGCGGAGCCTTCCAGCGTGCCTGTAATGGGCTAGGGCGAATTGTGCAGGGCGTACGCTCTACGTCGGGCGTGGTGGAGCATCGCGCCCGAACACTCAGCAGTTCGTCCGAAGACATCGCGTGTCGTATCGCGGAGCAGGTCGATGCACTGGGCACAGTATCGCGCAACATCACCCAGCTGACGACGTCCGTAAAGGAAGTGGCTGAAGAGGCACGGCAGGCAGATGAGACGGTTGAAGCCTGCTGTCAGGAGACAGGGCAAAGTACGGAAGTTGTTGCTCGGACAGTTGAAGCGATGGCCAAAATTTCGGAATCATCCACGCGGATTGTTCAGATTATTGGCGTTATCGATGAAATTGCCTTCCAGACAAATCTTCTGGCTTTAAACGCAGGCGTAGAAGCTGCGCATGCCGGGGATGCCGGGCGGGGTTTTGCCGTTGTCGCTCAGGAAATACGCGCTCTTTCCCAGAGATCAAAGACTGCAGCTTGCGAGATCAAGGAACTGATCAGCAGCAGTATGGAAGACGTGGAGCGTGGCGTGAAGATGGTCGATGAGACAGGGGCTGCACTCGGCAACATCAGTGCATCTGTGAATCGCCTGGGAGAAGCTGTGGGGCAGATTGCTTCAGGTGCGGAAGCTCAGGCGCAGCGGATTATGGATATCAACACCAGCACCACACAGCTTGAAGCTGTGACCAAAACCAACGCCGCGATCGTAAGGCAGATGAGCAACTCCAGTCAGGAGTTGGTTGGGGATGCTGCTCAGCTGATGAAGATCGTCATGAACTTCAAGGTTCAGAACGATCTTCCAGCACAGCATCAGCTCTGAAGAAAATCTTCAGTCAGAGCGAACGAGCTTCTTCCGGCAACATGATGGGAATGCCGTCCCGGATCGGGAATGCCAGCTTTGCGCGCGGGCTGATGAGTTCCTGCGTGTCACGGTTAAAGGTGAGCGGCCCTTTGGTGAGGGGGCAGACCAGAAGAGACAGGAGGCGAGGGTCAAGTTCAGTATTCATGGTCATTCCATGCCTTTTGCCAGAAGATCCAGCAAGACCCCGGCGCGGTCATCCAGCGTGCTTGCTTCAAGAAGGGCCTGTTTCTGCTCAGAACTGAACGGAACAAGCATCGGCAGGATGACGAGCAGCATGTCATCATCCAGTTCATCAAGCAAAGACCAGTCGGTCTGGAGCTGATGTGCTGTCAGATAGCTTTTCAGACGGCTTAACAAGCGTGCCCGGTTAATCGGGGAGGGGTCGCTTTCCAGCAAATCCGAGAAGAAAGGGGAGGCATCGATGGTGCCTTCCCTCCAGCCGCGCTGCGTCAAGCCTTCCATCAGCAATCTGAAACGCGTGACGCCCAGAAGCGTAATGGAGAACGTACCGTCAGAATATTCCGTAAAGCTGGTAATTCTGCCCAGTGTCCCGATGTTATGCAGCACCGGTAGAGGATCGGATTCGTCCTCTTCCTGAGGCTGGATCATCCCGATGAGGCGACGCCCCGCAAGCGCGTCTTCCAGCAAGGCGACATAGCGGGGTTCAAAGACCGTCAGAGGAAGATGCCCGCCAGGCAGGATCATGGCCCCGGAAAGTGGGAAAAGCCCGACCCGCGGTGGAATGTCAGCAAGAGTGAGGTCCGCAAGAGCTGGAACCCTGCGCGGGATATCATTTAGATCCAGGAAGGTGTCGGGCGTTTTCGTCATGGGATTACGAGAACAGGAGAGAAGAGAGCTTGCGACGCGCAGCAAGCGTTACAGGGTCCGTATGGCCCCACGCTTCGAAGAAACGAAGCAACTCGGTTTTGGCAGCGCCGTCGTTCCATTCACGGTCCTGACGGATAATACCCAGTAGAACATCCGCAGCATCAGCGCGATTTCCCGCAGCATTGAGTGCCCCAGCCAGTTTGAGCTGGATATCAAAGTCAGTCGGTGAGGCGGCGGCCTGTTGTCTGAGAGTATCCAGTTCGGAAACTGCCGCTGCACCTTCTATTTTGAGGGCGAGTGCCGCACGTGCTCCCGTAATCTCAGGATGGTTATTAAGCTTGGCAGGGACCTGGCTGGATGCTTCTTCTGCACCGTCTAGTTCATCGAGGGCCAGGAGCGCGCGGAGCATCCCGCCCCATGCTTCAGGGTTTTCAGGTTCTGCATCCAGAACCTGCGCGTAGAGGCCCACAGCTTCTGCAGCTTGGTTGTCTGCCAGGGCTGTTTTGGCTGTTGCCAGAATATCTGCTGCGGGCATCGTGCCGCCAGAAGCTTTCAAAAGCGATTCGACAAAATGACGAATTTCACTTTCTGGCTGTGCACCCTGGAAAAGATCCAGAACCTGGCCCTTCCAGAACGCGACCACAACGGGAATGGATTGAAGCGGAAGCCCCATCTGAGCCAGTTGAGCCGCGAGGGACTTGTTGGCCTCTACATCGACCTTGACCAGACGAACCCGTCCGTTGGCAGCATGGACGATCTTCTCCAGAACGGGCGTCAGCTGTTTGCAGGGGCCGCACCACGGGGCCCAGAAATCCACCAGAACCGGGATCTGCTGGCTGGCCTCAACCACGTCCGCCATGAACGTCGTCTGATCTGCTTCGACGATGTATGCGGCCTTGCCTGAAGACGGGGACTGGCCAATCAGATGTTCGTCAAAAGTGCTGCTCATGGAATGGAAGCCATCCTGCTGGGAAAATCTAGTTGCGTTGAAGATCGGGCCTGATGGCTCTGTGTGCAAGGGCGCTTTCGCGGGAATGCTTTTCATCTCGTCACGAGATCATGGCGCTTTCTTCACAAGAAACGGTGCAGATTGAAAAATTGACTGAGAGGTCCATTTTCTCTCTTGCATGTCCCTGAAAGTTCAGTAATAACACCGCCCACGGAACGCGGGTGTAGCTCAGGGGTAGAGCACAACCTTGCCAAGGTTGGGGTCGTGGGTTCGAATCCCATCACCCGCTCCAGTTTGAAAAAGACGCCTTAGGGCGTCTTTTTTCGTTTCTGGCTCATAAATATTTCCTGATCAGGAAAATGCTTTTCCACTCGTCTTTCCTCTTGCGGATATTGCAAGTTTCCGCCATAAGCCGCCTCACGGAATGCGGGTGTAGCTCAGGGGTAGAGCACAACCTTGCCAAGGTTGGGGTCGTGGGTTCGAATCCCATCACCCGCTCCAGTTTGAAAAAGGCGCCTTAAGGCGCCTTTTTTCGTTTCTGGAGCCTGCAGTGCCTCAAGGTGGCGTTCTGTTACGATAAAAGTCGCATGGTTGCAGAAAACGCAGCGATGATCAGGGCATTGTCCAGCCCCGAACAGAGTGATGCGCCTTCGTGGAAAATCCTGATCCATCCTCTCCGGTCATTGCCATTATCGGAAGTGGCGCCAGTGGAACGCTTCTGGCCTGGTATCTTCGCAAAGCAGGCTGCGCTGCGAGACTGATTGTTGTTGGAGATGCGCCAGAGCCGGGTCGAGGGCTGGCATACGGCACTCCCTGTCTCACACACTATCTGAATGTCTGTGCGTCCGGGATGAGCGCAGTTACGGATGACCCATCGCACTTTCTGGCGTGGGTACGAGAGCATCATGATCCAGAGATCAGCGCTTCAGATTTTGTGCCCAGAGCGATTTATGGGCGCTATCTCCAAAGTCTGTGGACAGAGGCCGCGCCAGAATACCATCAGGGCCATGTTCTTGCCTGCGACAAGGCGGATCAAGGGTGGCATCTTACCCTTTCTGACGGGGCCTGTATTGCAGCGTCCTATGTCGTTCTCGCGACTGGCAATTTTTCGCCCGTCGTGTTGTCAGACCCGCGGCGTTTGGTGCCCGGATACTCTCCTTCAGCGTGGCAGAATGATCTTTATAGCCGCATTCGCCTTGATGATGACGTTGCTCTGATTGGAACGGGGCTGACAGCTGTTGATGTTCTGGTTCGTTTGAGACAGCAGGGGCACAGAGGCCAGATTACCGCTATTTCCCGGCATGGGTGGTATCCGACCTCACATGCAGAGGCGCCTGCGGCGGGGGTGGATGATGTGTGGTTCGCCACGCCCCCGAGTGCGAGAGCTTATCTTGCTCTATTCCGAGCGTGTCTGCGCAAAGGTATTTCCTGGAGGAGCATGGTCAATGCTCTGCGTGCCCATACGAACGCCCTCTGGGGCCGACTGCCAGTAGAAGAAAAACGCCGCTTTGCGCGCCACCTTCAGCGGCGATGGGACATCGTGCGGCATCGAATGGCGCCAGCACTTCGATCAGTGCTCGATCAGGAAACTAGAGCAGGGACTTTGAAAACCCAAAAAGGGCGCGTGGAGCAGGTCTTCGCAGTTTCAGGCGGGGTGCGTCTTAGCATTCAGGGAGCAGAACGGCTTCGTTGTCTCGATGTAGATCACGCGGTGAACTGTACGGGGCCAAGTCGTGATTATCGGACAGTCGGCTCAGCTTTGTTAACAGGGTTGCTTGAGACAGGGTGGGCAACACAAACCCCATTGGGTGGCCTGGTTTGTGATGACAGTGGCGCTTTACAGAATGTCTCGGGCAGATGGAGTACGAGCCTGTATGCCATTGGCCCGATGCGCTGGGGGACTGTCTTCGAAACAACAGCCATACCCGAAATTCGCCAGCAGGCTGCTGAACTGGCTTATCATCTGGCTGCTCAGGTGCAGTCCTCGTCTTTCCAAAACAGTCTGGCCGATGAGGGCTGAGTAGCAAAAGCGGCCAGTCATGATATCTGACTGGCCGCTGAGAAAGCTTAGAAGAACTGGATGTGGCTCTTGAAGCCGAGCATTGCTGCATTATGCAGTGCAGCCTGGCCACCGGGACGGAAGTAGTACTGGAAGTCCGGTGCGAAGGTGACGCCACGCATCACGTGGATACGGTAGTTCGCTTCAAGAACTTCGCCATAGTTCTGGATCCCGTAAGATCCGTTCATGAGTGACATCCCACGAGCAAGCTGAAGGCGTTGTGTATCGGAAACGCTGCCTGCAACACGAACGTAGGTGAAGTTCACACCAATGCCGTCCAGCGGGCGAGCCTTCCAGAAGCCGCTGTCCACAAACCCGATTTCATACTGCTGGGCACGTGTCTGGGTGCGGGGGCTGTTGGCGTAGAAGCCACCCAGTACGACAAGGCCTGCGTCCGGATTTCCGGGTGTATGATGGCGCCAGACCATCTGATCCGCCAGGAACCAGGCTGCCCAGGAGTAATTGACCGTGCGCTGCGCCAGACCTGAGATGACATACGGGTTCCCGTTGACATCATAGTAGTTGTCTTTGTGCGGTGCATTGTCGATGGCGTAGCCAACCTTGTAGTGACCCGGCAGGTGGTCCTTGCCCACCAGCGGCTCCCAGCCAGCTTCCACGGGTACAGCTTCGCCATTGATGTCTGCGCCGTTGAGCTTGAAGCCCGTCCGGTACTGAACATTGTTGTAGATGCCTGCCTGCGCGAAATACACGCCGGTCTGGATGTATGTGCTTTTTGTTGGGCGAACGCGGATACGGGCCGCCCACACGGCATCTGGGTAGGACGAATGGGTAGTGTTGTCAGACGATGCCTTCGGGTTACCGCAGAAGGCATTGTTCTGGAAGTTGCAGTACAGCGGGTTGGCGGAGAAGTCGTTCAGGAACGGAATACGTCCGGCGGCGACGTCAAAGTGACCGTTTCCGAGTGTTTCCTCGCCATAAGCATAGACAAGGTGAACGACCACGTTGCCGCCTGCGCCATAGATTTCGGAGCTGGGGTTCAGGTTGTCACCGAACATGCGGCTGGCGGGAATACCGTAACGGCCGACAACGACGGCATGGGTTGAGAAGCCGCGGATACCAGCGAGCTTTTCCCAGTCGATATCGTTCTCAAGGCTGTACTGGCCTGCGTTGCTGCTACCCTGACGAAGCCCATAACCCGGTGTCGGCTTGGTGATGGCGCCCGTGTATTCGTTGGTGTTGTCCATCATGATCGCGATGCCGCGGTCACGAAGCCACTTGTTCCAGCCAAACGGGTTGGTCAGCAAGGCCTCAGGCTTGGGGAGCGGGGGGACCTGCTCCTTGTCGAACGACATGATTGTAAGCGGGGTGTTAACGCGAACACTCGGGTTTTCCGAGTTCTGGTCTGGCCAGTCCATAACCGTGATGGGCGCGAGAACGCGCACGGTCGTAACCTTGTCGCCAGCCTTTGACTGAACGACGGTCGTGACAGGTGCGGGAGCCTTGGTCGCGCCTTCAGCGGCGGCGATGGCGGGCGTAAAACAAACCGCACAGGCTGCGGCATAGAGATGCAGGCGAGACAAGTCTCTTATCCTCGGGTATCAGGTTGCGAGATCTTCGTAACACTTTTTCCGGGATAAAGAACAGAGATTATGAGATAAATTTCTAAAAAATCACGTTCATATGATATAGGCTCCGTTTTTCAGGAAAAAACAAAGCCTATACCAAGCGATGTAAACTATAATCCGTATAAAACGGATCACAACATCGTATTATTTGGCTGCTGCGAGTGCTGCCTCGATGACTTTACCAGCCTCTTCCTTGCCAGCCCAGCCTGTTACCTTAACCCATTTGTTGGGTTCAAGATCCTTGTAGCGCTCAAAAAAGTGCTCAATCGCCTTGCGTGTGATCTCTGGCAGATCGTCGATGGACTTCACGTCCGTGAACTGCGGGTGGATCTTGTCATGCGGGACGCAGATGATTTTCTCATCCTGGCCGCTCTCATCTTCCATCTTCAGCATGCCGATCGGACGTGCACGGATCACCGCACCAGGAACGACGGCTGCCGGAGCCAGAACGAGGGCATCAGCCGGGTCACCGTCAGCAGCGAGGGTGCCAGGAATGAAGCCGTAAGCTGCCGGGTAGGCCATCGGCGTGAACAGGAAACGGTCCACGAAGATCGCGCCGCTATCCTTGTCCACTTCGTACTTGACCTGAGAGCCCTGCGGGATCTCGATAACTACATTAATGTCGTTCGGCACGTCTTTGCCGGGCGAGATCTTGGAAACGTCCATGATGTTCACGTCCTGAACTGGTTTTAAGACGGCGGAACCTTAGCTGTCCTGCGCCTTTCTGCCCAGAGCGGAAGCAAAAACATGATGGGGAGCTAATGCGCTGATCGCCGGATTGAGGACAGTCGCCAGATCGCCAGAAACGCAAAACGCTCCAGCACAAGGCTGAAGCGTTCGTAGAAGCCGATAAACTCGGAAAGTCAGGGGTCAGAGAAGCGGCTGTGCGGCCTTCAGGGCATTGTGGCAGGCTGCGCGACGGTCATCTTCGTTGGTGTAGGCCACCAGATAATAGCGCTTGCCGTTGCTGTTGAAGAAGCCAGCGGTGCCAAGAGCATAGTCTTCATTGCCAACCGTCTGTTCGGTGGCCTTGTACTTTTCGCTCAGGCCATAGAGAGCCGGGTTGCCTTCATCATAAGAGAGATACTGCAGTTCGACGCAGTAGTTCATGATTCCTGCAAGATTGGCAGGAGAGACGCCCGTGAAATCTTTGCCAGGCGTGCCCTGAACGGCAGCAGGAGGCGGTGGCGACTGTTCCTGGGCCATAGCAGCCGTGGACATCACGCCGAGGCCAAGAGCTAGGCCGAGAGCGGGCACGATACGACGAAACATGACGGTATCCTTTCTGAAGACCCTGTCTTCCCGCGGCACTCCGCGGTTGAAACGGAACATTTCCCCCCTTTTCGTGAAAAGAAAAGTCTATTTCAGAACATTTCTTCGTGAGCACTCACACTGGAGGGTCGAGATAGGGACTCTTTGTGTCAAAGAATATCTTGTTGGTGTTCAGTTCCGTTGCAATGACGTCCAGAGCCGTCAGGGCAGCGATCAGCACAAAGCGCTGACGAGGGCGCGATTCGGTTGTCTCACAGTCTCGCAGTCTCTGAATGGCAAGGAGCGTGGCGCGCAGCGTTCGCCCATAATGCCCGTGATAACGCCCACTGAAATGGCTCATCCGTGCCAGAACCAGCTCAAGAGCCTGATGCGCGCGGGGATTGAGAGACGCATCATGGTTGATGGCGCGAAGTCGGAGCAGGTTCAGCATGACACGCATCGCTGAAAGAATCCCCGCCAGATAGGCGTGAACCACAGGAGACGGTGTATTCCCCGAGTTGGTCATCAGCCGGACGAAGCGATCCACGTTGCGTGAGACCACTGTATCAAGTGTGGCGTTCGTTTTCCCTTCTGCAATGTGATGCAGGTCCTGAAGGATGTGTTCGCGCATGGTCCAGCGTTGGTGCGCCGGGTCATAAGGCAGGAAAACGCGGTACATCCATGATGTGTAAAGCAGCCCCAGAACGAGCGGCATGGCCGTATTGAAATAGACGATTTCATCCGTTCGGCCCTGATTGGACGGGCCTAGAAGGATGGGCAGGAACAGGTTGTAAGAGACGGCCGGAAGCGTCAGTGGCGGATAGGCAAAGGCCAGCCCGCCCAGCATCATGGCAACGCCAGACCACATTCCGAGCATTTCGAATGTTGTGGGTTTTCCCAGTAAAAGCAGATCGAGCACGCCCCCAGCCAAAACGGCGCAGCAGGCGCCATGCAAAAAGGCCTGTGTCGCGAGGGCGGGGCGCTCCAGCGTAGAGAACAGGCTGCATGCAATCGCGACAAACATGATGAATGTCAGGCCGCTGGGCCACGCTGTTGCAATCCAGATTACGCCCGCCCCAAAGACAGTCACCGATGAGCGGAGGCTGTTAACGATGGCCTGCCGCCAGTCCCGGTAGGAGCGGATTGGCTCATGGAAATGATCGTGAGGCTGAGGATTGCGGCTGGCTTCGAACTGCCGCAGAGCCATTCTCAACGCATCAATCAGTTCGACCAGAGACTGCTGCAACATGCCATGGCGAAGCATGGCAGCGCGGTCTTCTGCTTTGGGAAGAACAGTATCGAAATCTTCCACGACCCGACGCCGGCAGTCCCGCCTGATGTCTCGCAGGTCGCTCAAAATTGCGTCCATGTTCTCGGTGCTTTCCAGCCTCGCGGGCAAGGCGAGAAACATGTGCTGGATGGTTTTAGCCTGTTCGAGAAACGCGTCATCCTGACTGAGGGGAAGACGCATCAGCGTGGCAAGGTCCATGGCCCGCGCCAGGAGAACAGCGATGTTCGCCAGCGCGGCGCGCGTATGATCGCCCGCATGATCCTGTCGTCCCAGCTCGACCTCAGCGAATTCAACCTGATCCCCCAAAGTGGTGATGCGGGTGAAGACAGATTGCATGGTTTCCAGAGCATCAGTCTTGCCCGCCAGGATGTCCGCGATGGTCGAAAGTGCTGGCTTCAGCGTGTCTTCAAAAGTGCTGGTGAGTTGTTGGCGCGTTCGTTTCGTGAGGCCGAGCTGGAACAGTCCAGAAATCGATGCTTCCAGAACAATGCCCAGCACAATGTATGTGGCGCGCGAACTGGCAATTTCGAAAATGTGGTGCGGGTCCGCGATCCCATCGAGGGAGACAATGGCGTAGGTGAAGCCCGTCGCCCGCATACCGTGAATACGGTAATTGGTCATGGAAGCCGGCCCCGGCATGAACGTGCCAATCAGGCAGAACAGCCCGATGCCTGCGGCCAGAAGCAGAATGAACATCAAGGGCGCCTGAGGGCAGACCGCGACGAGGATCACGCCGCAGATCACGCCCAGCACCATGCCGAACAGATGCCACTTCGCCTTTGCCAGACTGCGCCCACGTGTGCCCTGCGCGACCATCCAGACGGTCAGGGCTGCCCATTGCGGGCTACCAAGCTCCATCTTCAAGGCAATCCCCAGCGCGAGCAGGGACGTCAGAGTAGTTCGGAGAGCGTAGCCGGCCATGACCGGGTCCGGGCTGTAGAGCCAGCGGAATTTTTGCAGAAAAGCTGTCGCGCTTGCCTGCATCACCGAATGTGCGGCGTTGTAATGTGTTTCAATGAGCGTCCAGCCACGTCTTCCCCCAGAATAATGAAAACCGGTAGGTGCCTTCTCGAAACGGCGGCAATGGCCTTCTGAGGCCAGTCGGGGACGGGAGGCGTTTTGACACATAATGCAAAAAAAGACATTTCACCATGTCAGCCCTTGCAAAAATGCGTCAGGTGAGCGATTTCGTGCAGCTACCGCGCGCCTGTAGCTCAATTGGTTAGAGCCGGCCGCTCATAACGGCTTGGTTGGGGGTTCGAGTCCCTCCGGGCGCACGGTGTTCTATTTTGTCTGGCGAGCCTGTCTGCCGCCGCTCATTCCGCACTCCACCACCGAACAGGAGACCTCATCATGGCCGCCTACCAGTACGTCTACGTCATGAAGGATCTTACGAAGGCCTATCCGGGTGGACGTGAGGTCTTTAAGGGCATCACCCTTTCCTTCCTGCCCGGTGTGAAGATCGGTGTTCTTGGCGTTAACGGCGCGGGTAAGTCCACGCTGCTCAAGGTGATGGCCGGGATCGACAAGGAGTTCGGCGGTGAAGCCTGGGCGGCTGATGGCGTCAAGATCGGCTATCTCGAGCAGGAGCCGCAGCTTGATGAAAAGCTGACAGTTGGTGAGAACGTCGCTCTCGGTTTTGGTGAACTCAAGCGCGCACTCGATCGCTTCAACGAAATTTCCATGCTGTTCGCTGAGCCCATGTCCGATGAGGAGATGACCAATCTTCTCTCGGAACAGGCTGAATTGCAGGAAATCATCGATGCCGGTGACGGCTGGGAGCTGGATCGGAAGCTGGAGATCGCTCTCGACGCGCTGCGCTGCCCACCAGCAGACAGCCCGGTCGACAAGCTTTCCGGTGGTGAGCGCCGCCGCGTTGCGCTGTGCCGCCTGCTGCTTGAGAAGCCTGACATTCTGCTGCTCGATGAGCCAACCAACCATCTTGATGCCGAGAGCGTCAGCTGGCTCGAAAAGACGCTGCGTGACTATCAGGGCACCGTCATGGTCATCACCCATGACCGTTACTTCCTCGATAACGTCACGAACTGGATTCTGGAGCTCGAGCGTGGCCGTGGCTATCCGTTCGAAGGCAACTACTCGTCCTGGCTGACCCAGAAGCGCAAGCGTCTGGCCCAGGAAGAGAAGGAAGAAAGCTCCCGCCAGCGCGCTCTTGCTGCCGAGCAGGACTGGATCAACAGCTCCCCGAAGGCCCGTCAGGCCAAGAGCCAGGCTCGTATTACCAAGTACGAAGAGATGCTGGCAGCCAACTCCGAGAAGGTTGGTGGCACGGCGGACATCGTTATTACGCCGGGTCCGCGCCTTGGCGGTACGGTGATCGAGGCCGAGAACCTGACGAAGGGCTTTGGTGATCGTCTGCTGATCGATGGCCTAAACTTCAAGCTTCCCCCTGGTGGCATCGTGGGTGTGATCGGTCCGAACGGTGCGGGTAAGTCCACGCTGTTCAAGATGATCACCGGTCAGGACACGCCGGATGGTGGCACTCTGAAGGTCGGCGAGACGGTGAAGCTCGGCTATGTTGATCAGTCCCGCGACACGCTGGATGGCAATAAGACCGTCTGGGAAGAGATTTCCGGCGGTACGGACGTCATTCAGCTTGGCAAGCGGACGGTTCCGTCCCGCGCATATGTCGGGGCGTTCAACTTCAAGGGCTCTGACCAGCAGAAGCGCGTTGGCATCCTGTCGGGCGGTGAGCGTAACCGCGTTCATCTTGCCAAGATGCTCAAGGAAGACAGCAACGTTCTGCTGCTCGATGAGCCGACCAACGATCTTGACGTTGATACGCTGCGTGCCCTCGAAGATGCTCTGGCAGACTTCGCTGGCTGCGCCGTGGTCATCTCCCATGATCGCTGGTTCCTTGACCGTCTGGCCACGCATATCCTGGCCTTTGAAGGCGACAGCCATGTCGAGTGGTTCGAAGGCAACTTCCAGGACTATGAAGAAGACAAGCGCCGCCGTCTGGGCCCGGATGCGACTGAGCCAAGCCGCATCAAATATCGCCCGCTGGCCCGCTAAGACGGACCGTTCCTTTTGCACGTCACCGGGGTAGGCTATTCTGCCCCGGTTTCTGACGGTTTGAGGAGGCCCGGTTGTTAGGGCGAGAACTCCGTACAGCACGTCTTGTCCTCACTCCGGTCAACTGGCCGGACCTTGAGGACATGATCGCCCTGAAGGCTGATGCTGGTGCCTTTGGGCGTATGCTTGGTGGCGTGCGCAGCCGGACCGAAGCAGAGCAGGATATGGCTGAAGACGTCGCCTTCTGGGCTCGTCGCCGTATCGGTATTTTTGCCATCCGTGAAAATGGCCGCTTCGTCGGGATGACGGGCGTGCATGAACGCCCCGATGGGCGCGGCCTCGGACTCAGATTCTCTATTTTTCCATGGGCTGCTGGCCGGGGACTTGCTCGTGAAGCTGCGGGTGCAGCGATCCGGTATGTCCTTGATGAGGGTGAGCCCCGGATCGTAGCCGTTGCCCGCGAAGATAATCTTGCGTCTCGTATGGTGCTGGGAAGTATCGGCATGCGTCATATCGATACTTTCAAGCGAGATGGCGATACGATGTTCCTCTACGAAATTGCTCCAGCCTGAAAAGGTGCAGAAAGCAGGGAATTTTCCTTTCGCTTTTAGGTGCTGGCGTTTGAATTAAGGCGACGCGGTCGTCGAGGAATAAATATGGTCTATTTTCTGAAAAACATACGAACAGCAGGTCTTGTTGTGCTGGCCTTGGGCATGGCCTCTCTATCGGCCGCTCGGGCCGCAGACCCCAAACCTGCTGAGTCGGCGGTTGGTGGTATGCGCATCATTGAGCATACGCTCGTTATGACGTTGGGAGGAACGGAGATCGTAGCTCTTCCTCCTAACCTGCAGACGGCGTCTATCAGCCTGCCTGCAATTGTGCATATCAATCTCGTGTCCCAGAAAGTGGCGGAAATTCTGGCCCATCAGGAGGGCCGGACCGATGTGCTGTTCACCGGGAAAGACACAATCTATCGGTTCCACATCAGCGTGCAGCACGTCGCCCCGCGATAAAGGCTTGTAGTGCAGAACCAAAAAAGGCCTCCCGTTCAGGAGGCCTTTTTCAGAGTGTTAGCTTCGATGTGCAGCACTCAGTGGTGATTGCTGAGCTGACGCTCCAGAGCGGAGTTCAGAGCACCAACATCGCCACCGTGGCGAGCCAGATAGGAGCTGTAATCGCCGCGCTGGTTCATGCGCAGGCTGGCACCTTCACCATACATGTCCACGACCTTCGGTGGGTTTCCACCGATGATGAGCTGCATGTTGACCTCTGGCTGGCCTGGACGGTCAATCAGTGCATTGACCCGTTCGCCATCCGGCGTTGAGCTGGTGCCGGTAACCCGGAAGCTCACGCCCTGATAGTTACCAATCTGGTCCGTGATCGTGTTGACCAGAACCTGATCGAAAAGCTGCAGGTACTTCTGCTGCTGTGCCGGGGTGGCGGTGCGCCAGTAGCGGCCGAGGCAGTAGCGGGCAATGCCCTGAATATCCACATTGGACTGAAGAAGCGGAAGGACTTCGCGCTTCTTTTCACCCAGTGGCTTGCCGGAATTAACGATGCTGACCAGCTGGCCACCAAAGGAATTCACGAAATCTGTTGCCGGATTGGCATGAGCGACGCCAGCCCCGAAAGTGAGGGCTGCAGCAAAAGCACCAAGAAGGGCCCGGCGCGAAAAGGCTTTAAGCATGCGTTTGTCCTCAGTTGTACCAGTCTGGGGTGGTGGCGCGGTGATCGTTCGTCATAGCGTCAATCTGGCTCTGGCGGTTCTGCTGCCAGGCACTACGGACGTAGGAGTACGGATCAAGGCTGTCCTGCTCCAGATGGTCGATCTGATCCACACTGTTGGCAAAGCCATCAACCGTTCCAAGAATATTGTAGGCCCAGTTGAATGTCAGCAGACCATAACCTCTTGGCACATAATTGATCGGGGTCAGAGCCTGCCCGATCCCGTAGCCGATACCATCGCGGAAATTGCTGGGGCCGACAAACGGAATGAAGAGGTATGGGCCGCTCTTCACGCCCCATGTTCCCATCGTCATCCCCGGGTCAGTCTCATGCTGTTTGTAACCGACCAGACTGGCAACATCGAAGAAACCCGCCACTCCCGCACTCATGTTGATCGTGAAGCGCATGAACGAGTCACCCGCACGACGGGGCTTTCCAGCCCCAACATCAGAGAAGAACACCGCAGGCTCACGCCAGGTTTCATTGATGTTGGAAATACTGTGCCGAACCGGTTTTGGAACAGCCCAGATCCAGGCCTTGGCCACGGGACGCAAAGCCACGTGATAAGCCCACATCTGGACGTTATACATCTTCCGGTTCAGCGGCTCATACGGATCGTTGGCAGCCTTGTAATCAGCAAGGTCGTCCGGATCTTTCGGCGGGGGATTATGCAGGGAGCCACAGGCCCCCAGCGTCAGCAGTGCCAAAACGCCTGCAATGGCTCTGCCACGACGCGAGCGCGTCGCCCTGATACCGATTCTGTCCTGCCGAGAGTCCATAACCATTCCTCAAAAACCCCACTCCGCGGGCGTGCTCACAAAGACTTCATCTGAAAACGGAAATTTTCGAAATCCGTTCCCATTCAATTGGTGTGCCGCCAGCGGAGCCATGAGCCGTCCGTCGCGGAAAACTGCGGAAGGCCGTAGTCATAGCCTATACTGTGCCAAGCTGCACCCCTCTATGTATCCAAATTATGACACAGGGAAGGGACGAGATCCTTTAACGATCCAGAAGTCAGAAGGACACTCCGGCCACTTTGACGGCTGAAATATTTTGAGAGCAGTGTGGCGGCAACTCAACACCAGGGAATTTTCCAGTGTCCAGATTTTCTGCCTGCAAAGCACCGCTTTTTGCCACCGTGGCCCTAGTCGGCCTGTCTCTTGGGGCTGCTCAGGCGCGTCCAACGGCACTCTCTCAGCCATGGGGCAACACGCCCGATGGTAAGCCTGTCCGCATTGTTACCCTGAAGAATGACCATAACGTGACGGTCCGCGTCATTACCTATGGTGGCATTATTCAATCTGTTGAAACGCCGGATCGTAACGGGCATCCGCAGGACATCGTCCTCGGGTTTGGCGATCTCAAGGGATACACCGTCGATAGCGCCAAGGGTGGACTGTTCTTCGGGGCGATTATCGGCCGTTACGCAAATCGTCTCGCAGGCGGCAGCTTCCCCGTAGATGGGAAAATCTACCACACGGACATTACGGCGGCTCCGAATGCTCTGCATGGTGGCAAAAAGGGATTCGACAAGAACGTCTGGACGCTTGAAAAGACAGGCGTCTCTGCAAGCGGCTCCGATGTGACGCTGAAGCTGGTTAGTCCGAACGGAGACCAAGGCTTCCCCGGAACGCTGACAACGCACGTGACCTACACGCTGGGCAACGACAATGCTCTGTCGCTGCATTATGTGGCGACAACCGATGCGCCGACGGTTCTGAATCTGACGAACCACAGCTACTGGAATCTGAATGGCGAAGGCTCTGGCAGCATTGAGCCGGAAATCCTTCAGATCAACGCAGACAGCTATACTCCGACTGATAGCACCTCGATCCCAACGGGCCAGCTTGCACCCGTTGCAGGCACACCATTGGACTTCAGCAAGCCAACTGAAGTGGGCGCACGCCTCCGCAGCAATGACATCCAGATGATGTATGCGCGTGGTTACGACATGAACTGGGTCGTCAACGGAGCATACGGACAGGCTCCGCGTCTGGCTGGAAAAGTCTATGACCCACGCTCGGGCCGCAGCATGGAAGTTCTGACCAACCAGCCGGGGCTACAGGTCTATACGTCCAACTCACTGGACGGTGGGTATGCAGGGATTTCCGGTCACGCTTATCGTCAGACAGATGCTATCGCCTTTGAAGCCGAGCATTATCCAGACAGCCCGAACCATCCGTCCTTTCCGACGACAGAACTGAAGCCGGGTCAGATATTCGACTACACGACGACGTTCAAGTTCTCGAATCAGTAAGCGCGTAACGCCGACAAGGCCTTGCTTGAGGAAGAGGCTGTTCTCCGAAAGGAGGCAGCCTCTTCCTGTATCTGCTCAGGACGGCAGCTTGGCGTCTGTTGCAGCACTGACTTTGGAAGGCTCCAGAATCCTGGCCGGATTTCCGACTGCCGTCGCATTCGCAGGAATATCTTCCAGAACAACTGATGCCGCACCAATACGGGCATTTTCACCGATGATGAGGCGCCCCAGTACCTTGGCACCCGATCCAATCATGGCCCCTCGGCGTACGATCGGATGTCTATTCCCGGTCAGTTTCCCTGTGCCACCCAGCGTGACGTCCTGGAAGAGGGAGACGTCATCTTCGATGATGCAGGTTTCCCCGATCACAATCCCCGTTCCATGGTCGATGCTCAGGCGTCGACCAAGGCGCGCGGCCGGATGGATGTCGATTGCGAACAGCTCATTGACCCGGCTTTGAAAGTGATAAGCCAGATGCCGTCTGTTTTTCTGCCAGAGGTGATGCGCGATACGATGAACCTGTAACGCCTGCCAGCCTTTGAAGAACAGGAACGGTGTCACCAGATCCGGGCAGGCCGGATCACGGTCATGAATTGCCAGAATATCTTCGGCGGCTGACTCGGCTATGCCGGGGACTTCCAGAAGAATGGAAGTGACCAGCCGTGTGATGGCCGTAGCAGAAATGGATCGATCCGCCAGCTTTGTACCCAGAAGGGACGCAAGGCCCGAACTGAAGCTGTGATGGTCTCCGATATTCGTGGCGAAAACATCCTGAATCAGAGGGTCATGGCAACTGCAGGCCTGTGCCTGCATATTTCGCCAGAGCTGATCAAGATTTACGGTTGAACTCATACGCCCATCGCCTTGCGAACAAAGGCGCGTCTCAGGCGGGGCAGGCGATGAACGCCCGCAATGCCCAGGTCGCGCACGCGCCGCAGAACCGGATTATCGTTGCCAAAAAGACGTTCCAGAATGTCCGTGGCGGCCAGCATGGCCATATTGCCGGGCCGGGCTCGGCGCTGATAGCGGACAAGGAGTTCCCGGCTTCCCGGATCTGTACGTTTCGTATGGGCTTCAATCAGCAGGTCTGCCAGAGCGATGACATCCCTAAAACCGATATTCAGCCCCTGACCCGCAATCGGGTGAATACCATGGGCCGCATCTCCGACCAGAGCCAGACGTGGCGCAATATATGTCTGCGCATACTGCGCTGACAGCGGATAAATCCAGCGGCGGCCAATGGGTGTGATGGCGCCCAGATCCTCATCGCCCATGCGGGCACGGATTTCGCGGGCAAAGATTGCATCGGGGAGGTCGTGGAAGCGCTGGGCGCGACCCTCGCCTTCTGCCCAGACAATAGCGGACCGATGCGGATGTTCAGCCGTTCCCGGCATTGGTAGCCGGGCGAAAGGCCCTTCCGGCAGGAACTGTTCCAGCGCCACGCCATCATGAGGCTTTTCATGTGCGATTGTCGCAACGATACCGCACTGATGATAGGGGAGTTTGGTCAGGCCGATGCGGGCCTGGTCGCGCAATGGAGAACGACGTCCCTCAGCGGCGACAGCCAGTTTGGCCGTCACGGTTGAACCCGATGCCAAACGGATCGACACATGATCCGGGTGGAACGTGAAGGTTCCTGTGTCTGGCGCGCGGACGTCCAGCGTCTCGTATTGTTCAAGCGTCCGGTTAATGGCGAGACGCAGATCGCGTGCTTCTGCCATCCAGCCGAAATTCATCCCTTCAGGGGCATCGTCCACACCGAAATGCAGGAAAAGCGGTGAGGGAGCCTCGTGCGGGCGGCCATCCGAGACGCGGATTTCACGGATCGGCTGGGAAACACCGGGAAGATTATCCCAGATACCTGCGGCTTCCAGCATCTGGCGTGAGCCTTCTGCTATGGCGTATGCCCGGCCATCGAGAGAGGGATCTTCCATGCCTGGGAGCGCCGCACGGTCAATGAGCAGAACCCGCACACCTTCGGCTGCCAGACGACAGGCCAGTGTCGCGCCAACAGGACCAGCTCCGTTAATGCACAGGTCGTAATGTGTCTTGGTCATCGTGCTCATCTCCCTGCCCCTGTCCTACTCCTGTGACGTGTGGAGCGGAAGAGGGCAGGAAGGGGCAGAAAAGATCAGAGATCGAAGCGTGCGTTCAGGAAGACAGCGCGCGGTGTCCCGACAAAGAAGTAATCAGAGGCCAGAAAGCCCCAGTAATGAAGGTTCGTGGCGTTATCGAGTTCAGCGCGTAGCGTCACCTTGTGACGGCCGATGCTGGTGCGATAGCTGGCCCGCAGATTGAGCAGCGTATAGCTCGGGACATGGAAGCTGTTGGAACTGTCCCCCCACATTGACGCAGTATAATGAACTTCCGCAGTCGCTGAGAGACCCGGCACGCCCGGGATACGGTCCGTCAGCTGAAAGACATTCTGGAACAGCGGAATGCCTTCGATCTTGTTTCCTTTAACGCTGGCATCTGCCTTGCTGTATTTTCCGCCTTCGGCACCCAGACTGTCCGTGAGGGTAATGCCAAACGGCAGATCGACATGGCCGCTGAGTTCTGCGCCCTGATATGTGACGGTGCCGTTCGACACATAAACATTGTCCGCATTGGCATACTGCGCCCCTCGCGTGATGCGATAGAGCGCGCCTGTCAGGTCCCAGGTCTGGCGCGCAATCTTTGCACCCACTTCAACCTGATCGGAACGGATGGGCGGAAGGGTCTCGCGTGCGTTCTTATAGGTGTCTCCCACGGTCCCACCGTTTTCCAGCGCCTGAACGTAGCTGGCGTAGATGGTGGTGTCTTTCCACGGATGGAACATCAGGGCGGCAGTTGGTGTCAGTGGCGTAGTGCGCAGCGCTGTTTTTGTTCCGGCGGACGTCCAGGTCAGCTGGTGAAAATCGGTAAAGCGAATGCCGGCGAGCAGTGACCAGTGTTTATCAAATGTCAGGGTGTCACTGCCGAAAAGACCAACCTGATCGGAACGATAATTGCGATAGGTCGCGGTGTCCCAGCTTCCGCTATAAGAGCGGCTGGTGATCGGCGAGTAGAGGTTCTGGCCTCCGATATTCACGTAATCAGAGTCATATGGCAGATATTTGCTGAGCCCCTGCCAGGCCGCTCCCATCGTGAAATCATGCCGGATAAAACCTGTCCGGAACTTGCCTTCCAGAATGGCCTGAACCTGATCATATTGTGCCCAGCTTCCAGGATTGGTGCTCATATAGGTGTCATAGTTGCCACCCTGATCCTGCAGGGACATCCACTCTCCGCGGTAGCGGCGATAGTCCATGCTGTGGCTGTAATCGATGCGCGCCGTCCAGTTCTTTGTAATGTCCCAATGCAGCCCCGTGGAAACGAATAGCGTGTGAGACGTGAACATGCTGGCGGGAGAGGCGGTCAGGTTCTTGTGTCCGCTGATGGCATCGGGAAGACGGTTGCTGCCATAGGCGGACGGGTCATCAATAAAGAAGTCCTGCACGCCACCACGGACCTGACGGTCCTGATAAATGGCGTCAGCGGTCCACAGCAGGTTGTGAGCCAGCCGCACATCCGTGGACAGGGAACCTGAAAAGCGCGTGACGTGCGATCCGTTATAGGTTTCGCCATTTTCGTGGGTGAGGTTGAGGCGATATCCAGCAATATCGTTTCGGAAAAGGCGCCCACCCGTGTCGATGTGCTGACTGCCCACAGCGCCTGAGCTGTATCCGGCATCAAAGGAAAATGTACGCGCGTCGGTCGGCTTCTTCGTCTGGAAATCGATGATGCCGCCGGGCGCGTTGAAGCCGTACATGAAACCGGAAGCACCCTTGAGAAGCTGCACCGCTTCGAATGACTCAAGCGGGAGTTCCACGGTTGTCATGAAGAAGGGCGTACCGTTGATCTTGTAGCCGTTGTAATCGTCAAGCGGTACGCCCCGGACCGTGACGGAATAGGCGTTGAACGAATACGTGTCGCCGTTTGAAATGACCGATGCATCCTGTGAAAAAACGCGTGCCAGCGATTTGACCTGCCGCTCCTGTAGTTCTGCGGCCGTCACGACCTTGATCGAAAATGGCGTATCCAGAAGGCGGCGTGTTCCTAGCGCTCCGCCGTCAGCCTGATGGGCATGACCGAGAACCGTAACGCTCTCGCTTTTTGCACTGGGCTGCTTATGGGACGTCGGGACAGGTTTGGAATGTCCATTATGACGGGGTGCGACAGAGGGTTTTCGCTCGGATTGAGAATGCTCGTCCTGAGCGTCTGCTGCCAGGGCAATGGCCGAGGTGCCTGACATGAGCAGAGCAAACGAAAACACAGATGACAGAACGGAAGTGGCGGCGGCCATAAAACTACACCAAATAGTTATAATATGAAACAACCAATAAAATATGTTTATAATGATAAATTACAACATGAATCGGTGTTTGTGGTTTGTTGTGATAAAGAACTGAAAAGGCTTAAAAATACTGATTTTCTCTTAAAGTTTTCGCTTTGGCTGTTTGGTATCTGTGGAGCCGAAAAGACGGGTAAATCAGTGTCTCATTTCTGCAACATAAATCGTACAACAATATTAATAACAATTTAAAATAGTGAAAACGGAACTGTTCGTATTTCGGGAACAGTTGGGTCTGCCTGCTGTTGTAGTCTGACGTCCTTGGCCAAATGCGCGCTGAGGGACGCCGCTTACAGCATTTCATTCGCTCAGGATGCAGCCTCCGCGTGACCTGATGGTGGATGACAGGTGATCGTCTAGGGAGACCAATGTTCAGACAGAATTATGTGGACTCAATGTCCAGCCTTCGTCACCAGTTCGACTGGCTGCCTGACCCGCTGGGTTCTGTTCTTCTGCTGATTGCAGCGGCGCTGATTGCTCTTCTGTTCAGTCGGATCATCACGGATGCGCTGCCCCGCCTGCCGGGTCTGAGGAAGATCCAGTTCATTCATGCTTTAACCATCAGGTTAAGGATGAATGTCCGCTATTTTCTGATGATCATAGCCGCCAGTGCAGCTTTGCCAGCGACGGAGGGCTTCTCTCCCGAGACTGAAAAGCTTCTCGCGCACGTGCTGGCCTGTCTGTTCATTATGAACCTGGGCTTCGGCATTATCAGGGCATTTCGTCTGGCGACCGATCAGTACCTGAACCGGATCAGTGCCAAGGAAAACGTGGATGATATCACGGTCCGGTCTCATCAGACGCAGATCCGGGTGCTCCGTCGTCTGATTGAGATCACCTTCGGAGTGCTGACCGTCGCTGCGTCTCTGATGGTTTTCAATTCCGTTCAGAAATTTGGCGTTTCGCTCTTTGCCTCTGCCGGTGCGGCCTCCCTGATCGTGGGTCTCTCCGCCCGACCGGCCTTGTCCAACTTGATTGCGGGTATTCAGATCGCCATTACGCAGCCGATCCGTATGGAAGATATGCTGATCCTGAACGGTGACTGGGCTTGGGTTGAGGAGATCAATGCGACCTACGTCGTCCTGCGGACATGGGATCGTCGGCGCTATATCGTGCCTATTTCCTATTTCCTCGAAAACCCGTTCCAGAACTGGACGCATAGTTCGCAGTCTTTGATCGGCTCCATCTTTCTCTGGCTGGATTACCGCACACCGATGGATCGCTTGCGGGCAATGTTCATGGAAGAAATCGAGCACTGTCCGGACTGGGACAAGGACCGTTCCTCCATTGCCTGCCAGATTGCAGACAGTAATGCCCAGGTCATTTCCATCCGTATGATCGCAGGGGCGGCAGATGCAGGAAACATGTGGAACCTGTCTTGCGATATCCGCGAACGCATGCTGCGTCGTATCCAGATAGAAATGCCGGAATGCCTGCCGCGTGGACGGACTGCGGTCGTATCGGATTCTCCGTCTGACACGCCGTGGCCCGAAAGCCTCATGTCACCGCCCGTTAACCGGCCAGGCGACGGAAAATATCGCGGACCGGACCTGAACACATCATCAGTTTCCTGAAATTTCTCAGTGCCGCACTTCTGGGTTCAAAAGTTTCGTTTTGACCCCACAGGAGTGTGGCATTTATGCACTGGAAATCCTGTGATACATTCTGACAAAGGAATAATCGTAGACACATTTTAAAACGTTTCTAATCTGAACCGAACACCGGATCTGATTAGGACTGCCTGAATGCGCCTCAAGTCACTTCTTCTCGCTACTACAATCGTTACGGTTTTGCACCCAGCACATCAGGCCTCTGCTGCCGTGTATAAAACGACCAAGGCCACGGCGCCTGCAAAGGTGACGGCCAAGACCACAGGGAAGAAAACAGTCGTCCGCCAGGCTGCCGCCACGCCGCGTCGCCCACACGCGGTTGATAGCAACAGCAATGAACAGATGATCGTGACGGGAACGCATGCGTTTAACCGCCGCGCCCGTGATTCCACGAGCCCGATCAGCGTTCTTACCGCTGCCACGCTGCGTCGTTCCGGTCAGATGAACCTTGCGGACGCTATCGTCCGTACGGATCCGTCGATCACAGTGAACGCTATGGGGAGTGATGCCGGTGCGCTGACGTCCTCGATCCGTATGCGTGGTTTGAACCCGAACGAAGTTCTGGTGCTCGTGGATGGAAAGCGCCGTCATACGACAGCCAACATCTACGCCGATGCCGGTCCGCAGCAGGGCTCAACGCCGGTCGATCTGAACATGATCCCGGCTTCTGCAATCGATCATATCGAAATTCTGCGCGATGGCGCGGCCGCAATGTATGGCTCGGACGCCATTGCAGGCGTTGTGAACATCATTCTGAAAAAGACGCCGCATGGCCTGAATATGACCGCGCAGACGGGTGCAAACGCCTATAACGGCGATGGCTGGCAGTATCAGCTTGGCGCGGATGGTGGCTTCGGCTTCCTGGGTGACGGGTATGTCCACATCAGCGGACAGATGTACCACACCGATCACATGGTCCCGAACACGACGGACGTGCGAACTGTTCCGGGGAATTCTGAATACAAGGGCTATAATGTCCCGCACGATTCCAACAAGATCCTGAGCACACCAGAAGAAACCCGCGAAAATCTCAGCATCGAGTTTGGCAAGACGCTGACGGAAGGTGTGAATGGCTATGGCCTCATCACCTATGCTCACCGTCATTCCGAGGCTTACGAAAACTATCGTATGCCGTCTGTTGCCCCGACGCTGTATCCTTATGGTTTCTCTCCGCTCGAAACCATTGAAGAGAACGATTATGCCGCGACACTGGGTCTGAAGGGGGACAATTTCTTCGGTTTCTCCTGGGACCTCAGCTCCACGTATGGTGCGGATGAAGACGATGTCGGCAACAAGAACACTGCCAACCCGAATCTGATTGCAGCTACGGGAACGTCTCCAACGACGGTTCGTGCCGAGACGTATCGCCTGTCCCAGTGGACCAACAATCTGGATTTCCGCCGGCAGTTAAAGATCGCTGATCTTGTACCGGTCACGGTGGCTTTCGGCGGCGAGCATCGTCTTGAAACCTACCAGATCTGGCCAGGCGAAGTTGGATCCTATGCTGATGGTGGAACGCAGGGTTATGCGGGTCTGATGCCAGAGAACGCCGGTAAGTGGAGCCGTGACGTCTGGGCTGCCTATCTTGATGGTGACTTCCATCCGCTGAAGCACTGGGATCTCGATTTTGCAGGTCGTTTTGAGCATTACACGGACGTTGGCAATACCGAGAATGGCAAGGTTTCCACACGGTACGACATCACGAAGCGCATTGCCGTTCGAGCCACGATCAGCAATGGTTTCCGTGCTCCGACCCTGCCGGAAGAAAATTTCAGCTCTCTGAATGTGTCGCCGACGGGGGCATCCGGTCTGCTGTCCACGTCCGGTGCGGCTGGCAAGAGCCTTGGCGCGCAGCATCTGAAGCCTGAGCGCTCCACGAGTGCTGAGGGTGGTATTATTCTTGAGCCCGTTGATGGCTGGCATCTCTCGGCGGATGTCTATCAGATCAACATTCGTGATCGGATTTCCGGCGCCGGTTCTGTTTACGGTGATTCCGCAATCTCGGCGATTGCAATGACAGGCGCAACACTGCCAACAGGTATTACGACGTCTGACGTGTCTGCTAATTACTTTGCCAACGTTGGCAGCACCCGGACCCAGGGTCTCGATATCCAGTCTGACTATCTGCTGCACATGCATCAGTATGGCAACCTAGACCTGACCATGGCTCTCAACCTCAACCGGACCCGTGTCAGCCACATCAACACGAACTCTCAGGGCAATCCGTATCTTAATGAGCAGAGCATTGCGTATCTGACGTCCACCTCTCCGCGGAGCAAGATCATCCTGAACGCGTATTGGACGATCGGAAAGTGGGATGTGAACCTCCGTCAGACGCGCTACGGCGAAACGACGTCCATGCTGACCTATCAGGACCAGACGCCTGCCAGCCTGACCTGCAAGGGGCAGAGCCTTCAGTATTCCAACGTCTGCTGGGGACAGTTCAAGAATACGCCAGTCTGGCTGACGGATCTTGAGGTCGGGTACCGTCTCAACCACATGTGGCACTTCGCTGTGGGCGCCAATAACATCTTCAACCAGCGTCCGCGTCGTCTGACCAAGTATCTGAACTACCTCGGGGCGAATGCTTACGACACAGACTCTTCCGGTATTGGCATTGCTGGCGGTTATTATTACGGCCGTATCAACGCCACGTTCTAATTGTCCTTCAAGACCCAGACGGAGCAGAAATGCCCGGAGGCGCCGGTTTTCCGGTGCCTCCGGGCTGTTTCGTATATTGTTGTTGAACTGGTACAATCTGGGCCATACTGGCCACCAGTCTTCTGATTCCCAACGAGGATATGCCGTTCGTGAAGCTCGTCACCGCAATTATCAAACCCTTCAAGCTTGACGATGTCCGGGAGGCGCTGACGCCACTGGGCGTGCAAGGTCTGACCGTGACGGAAGTCAAAGGTTTTGGCCGTCAGAAAGGCCAGACGGAAATCTACCGCGGCGCCGAGTATCACGTCAGTTTTCTTCCGAAGCTCAAGATCGAGATCGCAGTGGCGGATTCCGTTGTGGAAGATGTTATTGAAGCAATCATGACGGCCGCGCGTACCGGCAAGATCGGGGACGGCAAGATCATGGTCTCCAATCTCGACCAGCTCATTCGCATCCGCACAGGAGAGACCGGGGAGGGCGCTCTGTGATGAGACGTTCCGGTCTTTCGATCATGGCTGCTGGCGCACTTCTGCCAGTATCCGCGATGGCTGCTGATGCGCCTGCCGCCATCGACACAGGCGATACGGCCTGGATGCTGATCAGCACGGCACTCGTTCTGATGATGACAGTGCCTGGTCTTGCGTTGTTCTACGGCGGCATGGTTCGCAAGAAGAACGTTCTTGCAACCCTGATCCAGTCTTTCGCCATCTGTTGTATAGCCAGCCTCGTCTGGATGGTTGCGGGTTACAGTCTGGCCTTTTCGAACGGTACGCCGTGGATTGGTGATCTGTCCCGCGCTTTGCTGAACGGTGTTGCAGCAAACTTCCACAACGGCGTTGATTCCGCTTTCACGCTTGGGGCAGGGACGGCAGCCGCTGTTCCGATGACGATCCCGGAAAGCGTCTATATGATGTTCCAGATGACGTTTGCCGTCATCACGCCAGCCCTGATTACAGGGGCCTACGCGGAACGCATGAAGTTCTCTTCCATGTGCGTCTTCACAATCTTCTGGCTGCTGCTGGTCTATGCGCCTGTCGCTCATTGGGTCTGGAGCCCGACGGGCTGGGTCGCTGGTCTGGGCGCTGTGGACTTTGCCGGTGGCACGGTCGTGCACATCAACTCCGGTGTGGCTGGCCTTGTCTGTGCTTATGTTCTTGGCAAGCGCCGGGGCATCGGAACGGATGACATGTCTCCGTTCAACCTGACATACGCCATTATCGGTGCGTCCCTGCTTTGGGTCGGCTGGTTTGGCTTCAACGCAGGCTCGGCGCTGGGCGCAAACGGTCGTGCAGGCATGGCCATGCTGACAACGCAGCTTGCCGCTGCCGCCGGTGGTGTCGCCTGGATGGCTGTTGAATGGGCGCGGACGGGTAAGCCAACGGCACTTGGCATCATTTCCGGCGTGGTCGCCGGCCTCGTCGCCATTACGCCTGCTGCGGGCTTTGTCCTGCCGGGCGGCGCTGTGGTGATTGGTCTGATTGCCGGCGCAGTCTGCTTCTGGAGTGCAACATGGCTCAAGCACGCTCTCGGCTATGATGACAGCCTCGATGCGTTCGGTGTTCACGGTACGGGTGGTATTATTGGGGCTCTGCTGACAGGCGTTCTGGCCTATGGGCCTCTCTCTGCGACGGACGCCAACCCGTCCGGTACGGTTGGAAGCCTTTCACAGCTTCTGGCTCAGGCGGAAGCCGTCTGCGTGACGATTGTCTGGTGTGTCATCATGACATTCGTGATCCTGAAGGTTCTGGATCGTGTCATGGGTCTGCGTGTTTCTGCAGAAGAGGAACTTGAAGGCCTCGATACGACCATGCATGGTGAACGCATCAACTGATCGTAGTCACCGGCGTTTCTGAACCGGGAGGCTGCGACTTCCCGGTTGACAGACAAGGATGTTTTTCATGGTTTCCAGCCGTATGTTGTCCCGCCTCTCCCTGGCCGCTGTTCTGGCTGCCGGTCTTGCCTCGGTTCCTGCACACGCGATGACGGCCAAGGAATGCCATGCTGCATTCCAGTCCGCCAAGAAGGGCGGCACCCTAAATGGGCAGAGCTATAAGGCCTTCAAGGCTGCAAGCTGTGGTAGCGAAACGGCTGAAGCCGCGCCTGCGACAACTGCTGCCCCGGCAACGGCTGCCACAGCACCAACAACGACGGTCCCTGTCACGACGGGTAAGGCGAACCCGCCTGATTCGTCTGTTGCAGGCACGAAGGCACCGATTGCGTCCAAGAGTGCTCCGGTCACGTCTGGAAATGTTGTGTTCCCAACGGCTGTGTCGTCCCAGTTCTCCAGCCTGTCCGCTGGCAAGGCTCGCATGAAGACCTGTGTTGCCCAGTACAATGCGAACAAGGCGAACGGCGGCAACGGCAGCCTGAAGTGGATCCAGAAGGGTGGCGGTTACTGGTCCCAGTGCAACAGCCGCCTCAAAGGCGAATAATTTCCTACAGTCCCGTGGGTGTCAGAAACCTCCGTTCCTTTACCGGGACGGAGGTTTTTTTATGCCGGTCATTCAGGATTGAGAATTCTGTTGGAGAGTTTCGGTGTAAGGGGAATGGTCAGGCGTTGGTGTCATCATGAGGTGTCATGTTCTGTCGCGTTCGGAAAGTCACGATCAGTGATCAATAGAGGCTTTCTCTTTATTGGGCTGGTAGCTCTTACGATCATCCTGGGACTGACGCCGTCTGCGTCTGCGGAAGAGCAGTCGGACTGTGTCACTGCACCAGTTATTCTCCCATTACTGGGAGGCGAGGGAGATGCGCCGCTTATACCAGTGAAAATCAACGGCAAACCCGCTGCGATGTATGTCAGCCCGGCCTTCGATTATATTTACGTCCGCAATTCTGAAGGAATACAGTTTCCCAAGGGCTATGATGACGCCAAAGTCGTCATTAACGGCACCTATAAGGAAAGCGCCTTTCATTCCAAAATTAATGAACTGGTTCTGGACGATATTCCGCTGAAAGATGTAGACGTTGTCTTGCTCACGAAGGCCAGTACGCAGGTGGTTGACGGGCGACCGATTGTGGGTGTGCTCGGACGCGCGGCGTTATCCCGCCTGGCAGTTCTGATAGATATTCCGGAAAGACAGTTCGCGTATCTTGATGTCAAAGATACGAAAGCCTGCAAGCTGGCGTTTAAAACATTCCTAGGGAATGACAATCATTCCGTGGACATGGAAGACGACTTCACAGTTCATATTCGGGTTGGCGAAAAGAAGAAGCGCGTCAGCCTTGATCCTGATCTGACATACACGACATTTCCGTCTTTCTGGATTTCATCACTAAAGGAAAATCTGGAAGGTCTGGGGGATCAGAAGAAATTCACGCACTATGATGATTTTCTGAGTGTGGGGCAGGGCGCGCTTGTCAAAAACCTTTTTATGGGTGGCGCGCCGATAGAGAATGAAAAAGTTGTCTTTCAGGATGAAGTAGAAATTGGAAGTCTGGGACTTCCGTTCTTTACGGACAAAATCATCATCTGGAGTCTGGAAAACAACCGGATGTATTTCGCCATCCCGGCCCATATGCGCCCTCTTTCCAAAGGGCAGGGGCTGCATTTCTTCGCCACACATTCAGGAAACGTCTCCGTGCGGGACCGGCGCGGAGACGTACAGTAATGTTCTGCAGGTTAGCTCATAGGGAAGGGTGGCTGCCCGTTTGATGCGGTCACACCGCCATCAACAGGCATAATCAATCCGGTAATGTAAGCCGCGTCCTCACTGGCCAGGAATGTGATTGCTGCGGCCATATCTTCCGGCTCTCCCAGACGCCGCAACGGAACGCGGTCTTCGACGCTTTTGACGAAAGCTGGATTTTTAAGGGCATCCGCCGTCATGGCAGTGCGTGTGACCGACGGGCAGATGGCATTGACGCGAACGCCGTCCTTTCCGTGATCCATCGCCAGAACGCGCGTCAGGTTCACAACGCCGCCTTTGGCAACATCGTAATAGGCCGTGTTCCAGTCTCCCCTCATTCCAGAGACGGAGGCCGTGTTGACGATGTTGCCTTTGCTCTGGATCAGCAAGGGCAGGAAGGTGCGGCTGACATTCAGGGTTCCGGTCAGGGTTGTGGCACACACGGTCTGCCAGGCGTCTAGATCGCCGTCCAGAACCGTGCCGATTGTGGTGACACCGGCGTTGTTCACCAGCACATCCAGTGTACCGAACGTTTGTTTGGTGAGGTCCAGCAGTTTCTGAACTTCGTCGGGTTTTGAAATGTCTGTCAGAGAGGCCGTAGCTTTGTTCTGGTCGAGGCTCTTCATGACCTCGTCGAGCTTTTCCTGATCCCGGTCCACAAGAATGACATGAGCGCCTTCGTCAAGGAAACGAAGGGCTGTCGCATGACCAATACCCGATGCCGCCCCCGTCACGAGAACCTTGCGGCCAGTGAAACGTGATAGTCCCTGCGTCGCCATGAATAATGTCCTTTTGTTGCTAGGACTTTAAAGTGCCGCTCGCTACAATGGTTGCCTCAAATAAAGGGCGAGCAGGCATGAGTGATCTCACAATGCTGAAGAATGTTGGCAAAGCAGCACTCGCAGATTTTGCCATATTGGGGATTACCTCAACTGCACAACTGGCATCCTGTGAGCCGGACGATCTTTATCTGAAGCTCTGTCACCTAACGCAGCAGCGTCATGATCCCTGTGTGCATGACGTGTTTGCAGCCACCATCCATCAGGCAAAAACAGGAGAAGCCCTGAACTGGTGGGCTTTTACCGCGGCCCGCAAGGAACGGATGAAATCCGGGACGTTCTGTACGCTCCCAACTCCTTAATGAACGAAAATCTGGTTTGTGGCGTAAGAGAGCCAGATGTCGTGTTTGGCGAACCAGTCTGAGCCCAGCAGCATGTCGGCCTGATCATGAACCGGGGCGACAGTCAGAACGGGATCAACCCACACCGTGCCCCCCATGGAAAAGCGTTTGAAGCGATGCCAGTGGTAGCGGCGTTCATGCAGGTCCACCCCAGCAGTGATGCCGCCAGGGTCGAGCGCGAGCAGCTCATCCGTGAGGCCGAGGCGATAGGCGAAATCGGTGCTGACAATATGGGAGCGCGCGCCGCTGTCGAGAAGCGCCGTTCCGCGCGTCCCATCAAGCGTGAATGTTACCATCAGGCGTCCGTCAACCTGTCGGGCCGGAACCGTATTCCACTGGCCTTTCCAAGTGGGCTGAAGCTGGCAGGACGCGCTGTTTGAGGAAACTTTCCAGAACACGAGCTTCTGATGGGGGACGTCAAATTCCAGATCATACCCATCCAGAACATCTGCCCCAAGAAGCCCCAGAATAGGCGGATGAATCATCGGGGAACCGGGGAGAGAGCCTATGGGCATGGACCCGGCGCCCAGAGAAAGGTGTCCCAGTTGCAGATCCGCAATACGGACATTGGCCACAAGGCGAGGTGTTCCATTGGGCCCCTGCATAACAGTGTGACGGTCAGGGTCCTGAGGTAGATGAAGCGCTGCAACGCCCTGCGGTGTCATCAGACTTCCCTGTGAGCCGGTATCTACGATCATGGAGACCGCGTGGCCGTTGATCTGGGCGGGAACGCTTAGATATCCACCATCATCGCGCAGCGGCAGAACGGCCGCTTGTACCGTGTGGCATGGCACTGCTTCAGCCTTTCCGGTCAGAGCCATAAGAGCAGCCAAAATGCCCCATGTCAGTCTTTTCATTCCTGCTCCGCCCGTGGGTGTGCCTTGCGCCAGACGTCCAGCAGGTGCTTTTCGTCTGCCAGAGTATAAGCCTGGGTGGTGGAAAGACTGGCATGGCCCATGAGTTCCTGAATGGCACGCAGATCAGCGCCACCTTCCATCAAATGGGTCGCAAAAGAGTGGCGAAGAGCATGCGGTGTGGCGGAATCCGGCAGGCCTTCTCCCTTGCGCCATTCGCGCATGGCCCGCTGGGCGACGCCGGGGTTCAGGCGGCCTCCCCGCACACCGCAGAACAGCGGAGCGTCCGGGGCCGGAGAAGGGTGAACCCCTTTCCATAACTCCAACGCGTCACGGACTGCCGGAAGCAGCGGAACCAGACGTTCCTTCCCCCCTTTGCCCACCACGCGCAGCATGTTCTCACCAGCGTTGGTCAGGTCCCGCACATCAAGGGCCAAGGCTTCACCAATCCGCAAGCCCGTCCCGTACAGAAGCGTAAAGAGTGCTTTGTCCCGGATGGCAGCAGCGCTCGTAAAAGCATCGTCGGAAATCCCTTCCGGCGCGGCCAGAGCCTGCTCCTGTCCAAGAGGACGTGGAAGGCGCTTTTTCAGCCGTGGGGTCGCGAGGAGCCCCGGGGCAGGATTCGAGACATCATGGCGCATGGCCAGATAGCGAAAGAACGATCGCAGGGCCGAAACATGTCGTGCTCTGGAACGAGCGCGCGCATCGGCATTCGTGGCGCGACGTGTGGGTTTTTCGCTCCGGGCAGTTTCATAAGCCAGCCACGCCCGGAGATCAGCAAGGGAGAGCTTTGCCAGAGCGGTTAGATCAACCTCGCCCCCCAGATGCTGCTCAAAGAAGGAGAGGGCCATAACGATATCATGGCGATAGGCCTCAACCGTTCGCAGGCTGGAGCGTCGTTCATGGGTCAGCCATTCGGTCCAGTCGCGTAATGCGTCATGGGCCATCATGGCATTTCGGGCTCAGGGAGGTTAGACACAGGCATGGCATCCAGCAGCCTACCCAAGCCTGACCTCTGGCGAAAGCCACCCTCCACCGGAACGCGTGTCTCGGTGCTCGTTCCGCTGCCTTTTCCGGGTCCGTTAGACTATCTGGCACCCATGGCGCTTCAGCCGGGCGATCTGGTGTCAATTCCTCTGGGAAAGCGGGAAACGGTCGGATGTGTCTGGGATACGACCAGCACAGTCCCTGCTGACTTCGCGACGGCTCCGGGGCGGGAGGTTCCGCTGTCCCGTTTGCGTCCTGTTGCTGAAAAGCTGGACGTACGCCCCCTGCCGGGCAGTCTGCGGCGGTTTATTGATTGGGTTGCTGCATATACCCTGACGCCGCCTGGTCTGGTGCTGGCGATGGCAACCCGCATTCACCTGAAGGACGCACCAAAGCCTGCGTTGGGTTGGGTTAGAACGGAACAACCGGAAGAGGGCCTTCGCATCACTCCGGCCCGTCGATCCGTCCTCAATGCGGCGTCCGATGCACCGATGACGACGTCTGATCTTGCGGCGGCCAGCGGCGCCAGTTCCGCCGTGATCCGAGGGCTCGCGACTGCGGGGCTCCTTCGGGAAGCCGTCATCTCTGTCGCGGCCCCTTTCGCAACGCCGGACCCAACCCACGGCGCACCGCAGCTTTCTGAAGAGCAGGCAGACGTTGCCGAGCAGCTGTGCCGCCCGGTGAAAGAGCAGCGTTTTGACGTCACTCTGCTGGAAGGTGTGACAGGATCGGGAAAGACCGAAGTTTATTTCGAGGCTGTCGCGGCCTGTCTGGCGCAAGGGAAACAGGTTCTGGTCCTGTTGCCGGAAATTGCTCTGTCAGCTCAGTGGACGGATCGGTTCATCCGTCGTTTTGGAGCAGACCCAGCCGTATGGCACTCCGACCTCGGAACCAAGCGTCGACGCGAAACATGGCGCGCTGTAGCGGACGGGACGGCGCGTGTCGTTGTGGGCGCACGATCAGCGCTCTTCCTGCCGTTTGAAGATCTTGGGCTTGTCGTGGTGGACGAGGAGCATGAGAGTGCCTTCAAGCAGGAAGAAGGCGTCATGTATCATGGGCGGGACATGGCTGTGGTTCGCGCCCGTCTGGCGAACGCTCCTGCCATTCTCGTGTCTGCCACGCCATCACTGGAGACGCTGGCGAATGTGGAAAGCGGCCGCTATCGCCATGAGCTTCTGACTGCCCGCCATGGTGGCGCGACGATGCCGGACGTCTCTCTGGTCGATATGCGGGCTGCTCCGCCAGAGCGTGGGCTCTTTTTGTCCCCGGTGCTCTGCAATGCCATTGATGAGACCCTGAAGAACGAGGAGCAGGCGATGCTGTTCCTCAACCGTCGTGGCTATGCCCCGCTCACCCTCTGTCGTGCCTGCGGGCACCGAATGCAGTGCCCTAACTGCTCCACCTGGCTGGTGGAGCATCGCGCGCGTGGCATCCTGACCTGTCATCATTGCGGTCACACCGAGAGTATTCCGTCAGACTGCCCGCAATGCCACGCCGAACACTCTCTGGTGCCAATCGGGCCGGGAATTGAGCGCATTACGGAAGAGGCAAAGCTACGTTTTCCTGAAGCGAAGATCCTGGTCATGTCTTCGGATACACTGGGTTCCCCGGCGGCTACGGCGGAAGCCGTACGGAAGATCACGGATGGCGAGGTCAATCTCATCATCGGAACCCAGATTGTCGCCAAGGGCTGGCATTTCCCGAAGCTGACGCTGGTCGGTGTTGTGGATGCGGATCTGGGGTTAGGCGGCGGCGATCTGCGGGCAGCGGAACGCACGGTTCAGCTTTTGCACCAGGTCGCGGGTCGTGCGGGTCGTGCGGAGCGTCCTGGCCGTGTCCTGCTTCAGAGCTACGTGGGTGAGCACCCTGTCATGACGGCGCTTGTCTCCAATGATTTCCAGACCTTCATGGAGCAGGAAGCTGAGCAGAGACGCCCTTCTTTCTGGCCACCATACGGCCGTCTGGCTGCGTTGATCATCAGTGCTGCGACAGCAGACGCGGCAGATGCGCTGGCAAAGGAAATTGCGTTTGCGGCGCCGGAGCGGGAAGGGGTACAGGTTCTTGGCCCAGCCCCCGCGCCTTTGGCTGTGCTGAGAGGGCGACACCGTCGGCGGCTGTTGCTGCGAACAATGCGTGGCATCGCCGTACAGCCGATTCTGCGAGACTGGCTGAAAGATATCAAGCCGACTGGTAGTGCCCGGATCGATATTGATATTGATCCAATTTCGTTCCTCTAAGGGCTGCGAGGAACGGGGAAAGGTGATCTGGCCAGCAACCTGAAAAGGTGTCTGGCCAAACCAAACTCAGGCCTTCCGGTTGCGGAAGAACTGGATGGTTGCTGCCACGACGGAAATCACGGCGAGTGCCTGTTGGAAATAGGGGCGGAAACGCTTGGGGCCGATCGTGGCCATGCCGGTCATGACTGCCAGGCTGATTTCGCGGGCGCGACCGGCATGCTTGCAGCAGGCTTTGACTTTGCTGCAGCAACCCTGTTTTGCGGGAGCCTGATCGGCGGGAACTGTTTTGGTTTTCATGAAGGTCCTCCTGAATAGAGTGAATCAGGGAATGAACGCTGACGAATACAAGAGGTTGTGTTCGTCAGTCTTCCTGTCCGTCTTTCTCTGTCTGAAGGATTTTGAGTTGCTTGTCTGCATCAGGAGCATGCGGATCAAGCTGCATCATCTGTTTGTAAGCACGAAGGGCAGCGTTTGGCTCGTGCCTTTCCCGCTCTGCATCCGCCAGCATTCCCCATGCCGTTGCGTCACCGGGGTCTGCCTGAATAACCACCCCGAGATCGGAAATCGCCCCATTGTTGTCGCCCGCGGCAAGGCGCACGGCAGCACGATAACGACGAAGAATGGATTGGTCAGGCTGGATGGTGATGGCGGAGGTGAGGTCGTCTTCTGCGTTCTGGAAATCGTGTTTGCCCAGTGCGTCCTGCGAATCGGATAGGAGCAACCGTACAGCGCCTGTCAGGCTGCGGCTGCGCAGGCTTTCAGCCTGGTCAGCAAGCTGACGCGCAATTTTCTCATTTCCAGCGAGAGCGAGAGCCTTTTCCGCCTCAACAAGACGTTCCTGAACGGTCTTGTGGTGTGGATGTGTCTTGCTGGAATCGTTTTTTGCAGGGGAGGGAGCGCTGGCCGGTCCGGATGTTTGGGACGGGGCAGGGGGCGGCGGTGTGGCAGAGGAAATGGCCGGTGCACAAAGCAGAACGGCGCCAGCCATCAGCCAGCGCCGTCTGTTTGATATCCGGCGGATCAAAGCTATTAGCCCTGACGTGCCTTCATGCGCGGGTTCTTCTTGTTGATGATGTAAACGCGTCCACGACGGCGGACAACGCGGCAGTCCTTGTCGCGGACCTTTGCGGACTTCAGGCTGTTGCGGATCTTCATGATGTTTCCAGGCTCTCGACTGTATGGCCCACAATGGACCGGATAGCGGGCCGAAACGCCCGCAAAAGGATGGCCTCGCTTAACGACCGTCCCTTAAGGAGTCAAGGTCAACAGCGTCCCGCAGCGCGGAAAAGCTGCCAGAATGCGTTCTGCAACGGTGTGTGACTAACATGCCATGAGGCTTGTCCGGAGATTATTTTCCCCTAATCATGCCGTCATGATCAAGCGTCGCTTTGTGGCCACCCTCCTTCTGGCCGTCCCGCTCGCCTTTCCAGCCCTGGCTCACGCCGAGGATGGAGGGGCCAAAACCAATGATGACGACCCATCGATCAATGCTTTGGGCATCGGGGTCAATCAGGTCCTCAAGGTTCTGCAGACTCACCCCGATTCTGCCACGGATGCCTGCATCAACGCCCTCAAGGAAATGCACGCTGCGCAGGACCAGCTGAGCAAGGAAGAGGGCCATGAAAACAATCAGGACGTTGAGGTGGCGCGGGACGTGACATCGTCCACCATGGAAGACGTGACAACGATCTGTGGTGCGGATGCACGGACGCTGTGCAGGGAGTCAGCGGAAAGTAATCCGAAGCTCGACGCAGCATGTCATGCTTTGCCCCATGAAGACGACTGAGGATTCGGTACATCACGTTCAGGCGATAAAATCCGTCAAATCATGTCAGGGGCAATACAGGGCTAACCTTCTTCTAAAGTGAGGAGTAGGGTTTTCAGTCTGAGTTGATGACTGGAACTGTAAGCTGCGCCGGAATGACCCGTTTGCCTGGCAGGGATAATCTGTCTTGACCGCCACGTTACAGTCGGTCTTTCGCCCGGGATGGATCCAGTTCAGCCTCCGAACCTGGATTGCGCTCGTTCTGGCTTTGGCCACGGCGTTCTGGGCGCAGGTCGATACACCGGCCGGCGCTGGCGTGACTGTCATGATTCTTGCCCAGCCCCTGAGAGGGCAAGCCCTTTCCAAGGCATTTTATCGCTTTCTCGGGACCCTGCTGGGTGTCGGCGTTTCTATCCTTCTGATTTCCATGTTCAGCCAGGATCGTGGCCTCTTTCTGGGAGGCGTCGCTCTCTGGATGGCTGGTTGTGCTTTTGTGGGGACGCTGGAGCGCGACTTCCGGGCTTATGGTGCCCTTTTGGCTGGCTACATGGTGGCACTTGTTGCTGTTGCCAGTATCGATGCACCCCAGAACATCTATCATGTCAGTGTGGCGCGTGCCTCAACGGTCGCTATCGGCGTTGCATCCATTGCGGTCGTCAATCTGCTGTCTGGCTCACCACAGGCCTGGCGCAATCTTGCCAAGGGGCTCCAGAACCTCGGGCAGAGAATCCGTGGCCTGAGCCACTCCGCCATCATGGGAGAGCCGTCCCCCTCCGCGCAGTGGACAACGGCTCTGGCCTCCGAAATCCTGTCTCTGATGACGCAGATTTCTTACGCCCGGACAGAGCTGGATCGTAGCCGCCTGCGGATGGCAGGAGCCAAACTCAGCATCATCGGTATGTTGACGGTTCTCACCTGTAGCCGTGCGATTTCTACGTTGCTGAGTGAAGGTGGGGTAACGGACATTCTGGTCCGCTACGTGCGCCAGTGGCACGAGCGTGTTGAGGATGGCACGAACCGTCAGGAAACGATGGGCACCATCCTGTCCAACATCAGACGGGAAGATCCGGAGTATTTCCCAACGCCTCGGGATGCCTGGTTTCTGGAGCGTGCTGCGACGCTTCTGAGTAACCGGCTGCATATCCGCACGGGTATCAGTACACTCATGAAAGCAACCCCGGCAGGGGAGGCGCTGAAACTGGCGACGCTTTCAAACAATCCAGACTACATTACAGCGTTCATCAACAGCATGCGTGTGCTGCTTGGTTTCAGTTTTATAGCAGCATTCTGTGTGGGAACGGGCCAGCCAGCTTCTGCCACCGCCCTTTCCCAGAGCGCACTCGTTCTTGTCCTTGCATCTTCGTCACTGGACACGGCGGTGTTCGGTAAAGGCGCCATGATCGGGACGCCTTTGGGAATCCTTGCGGCCGGGTTTCTGTCCTTCTGGGTCTTACCCCACGTCTATACCCTTCAGGGGCTGGCTTTTGTTCTGCTTCCCCAGACCGTTATTGCCTGCCTGCTTCTGATGAATCCGAAAACAACCGCTGTGGGCTTTCACTATGGTGCGTTCTTTCTCGTCTTCGTAGGCTTGGGTAATCACCACAGTTACGACCCGGGCGCGTTCCTCGAACGCAACACGTTCTATTTCCTGTCAGCGGTTCTTTCATTCATCCTTCTGGTTCTGCTGTGGCCCCCAACTGCGCGCCGCCATCGGTTCCGCATTGCCGTGACCATTTCTTCGGATCTGGAATCACAGCTGAGCGGTCATGGTGAGGCTATGGGCCCTGCGTTGCTCAGCCGGAAATATGATCGTCTGAGCCAGCTTCTGTTGTGGACAAAGCGTCTCCCGAAGCGCGGTACGGCCTCAGAGCATGTTTTTGAGCGCCTTGTCGCGCTGGAGGATCTGTCCAGCACGATTGCCCGTGTGCGTCTGTACCTCGATCAGGCGGCGCGGATGCCGTCTCTGAGGCACCTTGTGAGACCTGCGCGTAAAGCGCTCGCACAGGATAGTCTGGCGCTGCTGGAGAGTGAGCTGGCAGATATGACGCAGGCCTTTCTTGACCGACTGCGTCTGGGCGCCCCCAGTGAGGAAATTCTGATCCTCAACTGTGTTGGTGGGCTGGAGTCCGTGCGCGTCATGCTTCTGCGAAATCGGACAGCCGTTCATCATTATGGAATAGGACGCAAACGATGGTGATGAGACAGGTCGTAGACCTTGGCGGTTTGCTTGTGTCCGCGTTCGTCGTCAATCTGGCGTTGTCACTTCTGACGCTGGCCATTCTCCGCTGGCTCATGGGCTGGCTTGATCTGTGGCGTTTCGTCTGGGATCCGCCGCTTGCCCAGTTCGGCATCCTTATCTGCCTGCTTGGGCTCTATACCCTGATCCTCTGATACAAGGCCGTTTCAAGTGCTATCCAGTGCCCATCGTCTGATCCGCCTGACCATTACGATCTCCATTCTTGTGGTGGCTGCCGTCGTGGTGGTTATCCTGTGGGATTACTACACGGCCTCTCCCTGGACACGGAATGGCCAGGTGCGTGTTCAGGTCGCCAATATCGCGCCACGTGTTTCAGGGCAGATCCTGCATGTGAATGTGCTGGACAATCAGCCGGTTCACCATGGAGACGTCCTGTACGAAATTGACCCGTTCGATTTCCAGGTTGCGGTGGATGCGGCCAAAGCCAAGGTGGCCGAACGCAAGGCAGACATGGAGTTCAAGGAAGTTCAGGCCCAGTGGCGTAAAGCCATTCCCGGTGTGGCGGTCTCACAGGAAGAAAAGAAGCAGTACGTTGCACTGTCGCAGCAGGCAGCAGCGCAATACGCTTCTGCTCAGGCAGACCTGCGTCAGGCAGAAATCAATCTGGACCGTACAAAAGTCCGCAGTTCCATAGATGGTATTGTCACAAACCTGATCATGCGACCGGGTGACTTTGCAACGGCTGGCGTCGTGAACATGCACGTCATTGATACCAACTCATACTGGATCGACGGCTATTTCGAAGAGACCAAGGTCCATGATCTGGATGAAGGCGATCTCGTTCGCATGGATCTGATGGGCTACCACGACCCACTTTTCGGACATATCGAGAGTATTACGCGCGGTATTGCCAGTAACAATGCACTGGTGAATGAGCAGGGTCTGCCGACAGTTGATCCGGTTTATACATGGGTGCGTCTGGCACAGCGTATTCCTGTGCGCGTGAAAATCGATAAGGTCCCATCCGATCTCACATTGGCTGCTGGCATGACCGCAACCGTGACGGTCGTTTCAGAGACGGGAAATCGTCGTCATCGTTCAACGCAGGATGCGTTTCAGCATTTCGGTGATGATGTTCGTCACCTCTTTGGTCACAAATAACGGAAATTCCAGTATCCGGGGCGAAAAGGCCCCGATTTGGGTTGGCACAAGATTTTCACACAACTTTTTCCGTCAGAACCCGTACCTTACTTTGTCAGGCCCACAGAGCATTTCAGGTAAGGAAGAATTGTGCGCGTATCTTTTTCCCATAAGACGATCAGTCTGGTTATGGGTGGCGTTTGTATTGCTGCCATCTCAGCGCAGGCGAATGCCGCACCGCAGAACAGCGCACAGAAGCCGGGTGTTCTGCTGAACTCTGCTCCGTTGGCAGAGACCCTGAGCCTTCCGAATGCTGCTCGTTCCCTGCGCATCACCTATCTTTCCACAGATGGTGTTACGGGGAAGGGGCTCGTCCCCGTGACTGCCGAAGTCATTGTTCCTGCTGGTGAAGCGCCTGCAGGCGGGTGGCCGATTGTTGCCTGGGCGCATGGTACGGTTGGAAATGATGACAGCTGCGCACCGTCTCTGAACCCCTACAGCGCGCGCAATACTCATTACCTGTCCGAATGGATGAAGCGCGGTTTTGCCATCGTCGCAACGGATTACCAGGGGCTGGGAACACCGGGTGTACACCCTTATCTGAATACACGGGCTGAAGCTTATAGCGTGCTGGACTCTGTACGGGCTGCGCTGAAGTCTGTGCCAGGCCTTCAGAACAAGGTGATGATCGTCGGGCAGTCCCAGGGCGGCGGTGCAGCTTTTGCCTCTGCGGCGTTTGCACCGACTTATGCTCCGGATATCAATGTGCGCGGGACTGTGGCGACAGGCATCCCGTACATGACGCCGGAAATACTGTCTGGCCTGTTGCAGGAAGCTGGCAAGTCATTGGGATATAGCCCGTTGGTGGCTTACACGCTGCTGATTGGTTCGTCCTATGCTGGTCTGCATCCGACCTTCCGTCCCGAAGACGCCTTTACGTCCAAGGCGATGCCGGCGTTCAAGGCAGCGGCTGACTCCTGCCTGACGGGCCTGTCAGACATGGCGGAGAAAGACGGTCTGACGCTTGCGAATGCGCTTCAGCCTACGTTTGTGAAGGCCATGACGCCTGCATTCAAAACAATGACGTACCCGACGTTGAAACTGGCCCAGCCACTTTTTGTTGGAACGGGCACCGCAGATCAGGACGTTCCTCCACAGTTGCAGGAAGGCTTGGTCAAGGCAGCCTGTGCAGCTGGATCAACAGTACAGGCGCATTTGTATAAAGGGCTGGACCACTCTCAGACAGTCAATGCATCCCTGCCGGACTCTGCGGCTTTCACAAAGGCCGTGATGGCGGGTGAGCCTGTCACACCGCAGTGCACGCCGATTCCTCAATAATCAGATGATCACCCTGAGGGAGAGCAGTCTTCCTCAGGGTACTTAGACGTTGTTCATAAAACTGACGATCGCGTCAGCCGCTCTCTGCGACGCCCCGAGCAAGGGCTCCCCAAATGTTTCCCGGAACAGTTTTTCCTGCACTGGCCGATAGAACGCATGACGTTCCTCTGCCCTTGCAACCGCAGGCATGATGTCGGCGGGGTCATCGACCACCTCTCCGAGTGTCCAGTGTAAAAAATACGGATCGTCACGCCATGGGAGCTTGTGAGGATTCAGGAAAATACAGGGCCGCGGGATGGCCAGAAACTCATAAACCTGGCTGCTGACATCCCCAATATAAAGGGCCGCCTGAGACGTATAGGTCATGTCCAGCATGGCGTTCGAGCCAGTGTCCACGAGCACCTCGGGGCTTTGCTGGCGTTGGAGCAGACGCTCCCGGATGCCAAAGCCTTTGTGGAACATCTTGATGTGAGGGGCCACGACCAGATTGTACTCGTTCTGTGCCTTAAAGCCTTTGATGATGGTATCCATACACGTGGGTGCAGATGTCAGGACACGCTGATAGTGCGGATTATAGAGCGCGAACGGACGTTCGTTGCTGAAAGAAACAGCATTTTCCCGACGGACGGCTTCGAATACATCGAATTTGGGATAACCCACGATGCGTGATGCACCGTTCTGGAGAAGCCCTTTGTCCCGGAAGTAAGTCTCGACTTTCGGACCGGGCAAAAGCGTCAGATCAAACTCTCGAACAAGATGTTCGTCATTAACGTAACGGTCTCCGGCGCCATGCATCAGTAGGACAAGTTTCGGGCCGTTCAGCCCCATGTCTTTCAGGACGCCCGCCGTATATTCCGTTGCGACAACCACATCGTACTGGTTTAACTCTTCAACGTTCTCCCGAAGAATGACCAGTCGCTCCTGATCCAGCCGCCGTGCGCGTTTCAGGATGTTTGCTTTCCAGGATCTGGGAAATGGCAGCAGCGGAAGCGGCGGAACATTCAGGGCGCGTCTGATGCGGGCCAGATGATCAATGGTCTCTGGAAAGCTGTAGTATTCCGTGACGTCACATCCCGGTATTGCCGCAAGTGCACTGGCAACGGATGCGGTGTGATAGCACTGATAAGGCTCGGCAATATAAATAAAGGCGATTTTCATGAGCGTGTTTTGCGTCCTGCCCGGAGCAGACTGCCTGCTGCTCTTGTCCGGAACGCCGTCTGCTGAAAGGGCGCCATCCCGGTTATGAAGTGCCTCTGAAACACTTCGGAGGCTCGGAATAGGGCCCTGTTCATAGCCCTCGGGTCTTTGCTGTCAAGAACGCTGCAAAACGCAGGGATGCATGTTCCGGCATGGACACTCCCGGGGCTTTGTGGTCAGAAAGCCCGCATGTCCGCCGAGCGCTCTGTTTTCAGATCCATTTTCCGAAATGTCAGTGTTCTCACCCTTGGCCGTGTGGTCAATGCCCTGTGCAGCTTTGTCTATATCGCGTTCACCGTGCGCGCTTTGGGCCTCTCTGACTTCGGATTGCTGATCCTCATCCATTCTCTGGCTTCGACAGGGTCCGTTCTGTCACGGATGCAGTCCTGGCAGACGCTGATCCGCTTTGGCAGCGACGCATTCAGCAAGAACGAAACGGACCTGCTACGGAAGGTCGTTCATTTCTGTATCCGGCTGGATACAATGTCTGCGGCCGGGTCCATTATTTTCGGGCTGGTCGCCGTGCAGATTTATGGTGTGACGGCACACTGGTCCAAGCATGTCCGGTTTCTGGCGGATTTGTACGTGATCGTGAGCCCACTGATGTATTCAGGCTGGGCCAACGGTATTCTGCGAATGGCGGGGAAATTTCACCTTGTCCCGATCATTGATACCTGTGCCGCGATCGTAAAGACGGTGGGAGTTCTGGTCGGATATGCCCTGCATCTGAAGCTTGGATATTTCCTTGCAATGTGGGCGCTCGCGATCATCATCGATTACGGTTTCTACTTCTATTATGCGATGGATATCCTGCGAAGGAAGTTCCGGTTCCGCTATTTCCAAGCCTATCGCAGTTGGCGCTGGCAGATCCCTGGCATGTGGCAGTTTACGCGTGCGGCCAGTGTAAACCAGACACTCGGCAACATTTCCGGGCATGTTGCAACGCTTCTGGTCGGTAACGGTCTTGGCCCGGCGGAAGCTGCTGTTTTCCGCGTTTGTCGCCAGATTGCGGACGGGATTGTTACGCCTGCCCAGCTCATTTCGCCGGTGCTGTACCCGGAACTGGTCAAGATGCGGGACAAGCAGGACTGGAAAGGCCTCAAGCGCGTTACATGGAAAATGTTTGGCGTGCTGACCGCACTGTCCCTGCTGCTTCTGGTGCTGTCTGCGTTTTTTGGCTCAAAGATTTTCCGTCTGATGCTGCATGTTCATGTGCATCACACATCGCTTTACATTTCCATCATGCTGATGGCAGCCGTTTTCAGCCTGCTGGTTATTCCGCTGGAGCCCCTGCTGATCGTCGTGGGGCATGTGAAGTTCCTGATGACCAGCCGCACGGCCATCATGGCGATCTATTTTCCCGCGCTTTATGTCCTGACCATGCATTTTGGTCTGGCCGGTGCCTGCCTGACGACGGCTGCCTGTAACGCAGCTATCTTACTGTCACGATTTGCCGGGGTCTGGATATTTGGCGGACGGATCGGGAAGCCGAAACCTGAGTGATGTCTGGCCCACTGCAGGCGTGGGCCAGACTGTCATCCCTTTAGCGTAGAGGCGCGCGATCCATGGCCCAGATGGCGAAAGCCTGCACCAGCGCAACTTCTTCCAAGCGCTTGAAGCGCCCGGATGATCCACCATGGCCAGCATCCATGTTGATGCGGCACAGGAATGGGCCGCCGGAGGCCACTTCACGCAGCTTGGCAATCCATTTTGCAGGTTCCCAATAGGTCACTCGCGGATCTGAAAGGCCTCCCATGGCAAGAATGGGCGGGTACGGGCGCGCCTGAATATTGTCATACGGGGAATAGCTGGCAATGAGATCGTAGGCCTCTTCGTCTTCGAGTGGGTTTCCCCATTCCGGCCATTCGGGTGGGGTCAGCGGCAGGGAAACGTCAGACATGGTGTTGAGCATGTCCACGAACGGTACCTGCGCGGCGATCCCGGCAAAGAGGTCCGGTGCCATGTTGGCCACAGCGCCCATCAGTAGGCCCCCGGCTGAGCCACCATGAGCAACGATGCGCCCTGCTGAGCCATAGCCCTCTTTGGCCAGATACTCTGCGGAGGCAATGAAGTCCGTGAAAGTGTTGGGTTTGGTCTTGCCGCGCCCCTGCAGGAACCAGTTCCAGCCTTTCTCGGACCCGCCACGGATATGCGCGATGGCATAAACCCATCCACGGTCAACGAGGCTGAAGACTGTTGTGGAGAACCCTGCATCCATCGCAATGCCGTAGGAGCCATATCCATAAAGCAGAAGGGGGGCAGAGCCATCCAGCGGCTGGCCTTTCCGCATCAGAACGGTGACGGGAACCTGCTCGCCATCAGCCGCCGTCGCGAACAGACGCCGCGTTTCATACTGCGCTGGATCATGGCCAGACGGGACATCGCGAACCTTCTTCAGGGTTCGCTCGCCTGTTGCCAGATTGTAGTCATACCAGTGCGCTGGTGTTGTCGGGGATTGATAGACGTAGCGCAGAACAGAGCCGTCATATTCCAGAATGCCCTGAAGGGTCAGATCATATGCGGGTTCGTCCATTCCGATCGTGGCGGCCTGCGCACGAACATCTCCTGATACGCCTGCCTTTACGACGCGGATATAAACGTTTCCGTCTTTCCGCTCTGCCCACGCCAGATAATCACGCGACGCTGTAGCTGCCAGAAGGTAGTGCCCTTCCAGATACGGGACAAACGGGCGCCAGTTTTCCCGATCTGTGGCCGTATCGGGCGTTTGCATGAACTGGAAATCGACAGCGCCGCCCGCGTTGGTGAGAATGATGAAACGATCATTCCAGTGCGTGAAGGAATAGCGCTCTCCCCGGACCAGGGGGGCCGCAACAACAGGCATTGCTGTCGGCTCGGCAGCAGGAATCAGAAGCGTCTCATTCGTATCGTGATCCCCGCGTTCGATGACGATCCACTTGCGAGAGGCGCTGGTGCCGATGCTAAGGAAAAAGCCTGCATCGGTTTCATCGAAGACGAGTACGTCCGTCCCGCCGGTCAGAGGACGGCGGTAAATCCGCGAGGGGCGGCCATTGTCGTCCCGGAAGATCCAGAACAGCCACGCACTGTCAGGGGAAAGAGCAAAGCTTCCAGTCGTGCTTTCAACCGCCTCGGAGCAGAGTTCTCCGGTTTCCAGGTCCTTGACCTGAATGCGATAAACTTCAGAGCCCTGCACGTCTTCGGAATAGACGAAGTAGCGATGATCCGCGGAATGGGCCGTCCCGCCGAGCGCATAATAGTCAAACTGCTTGGCGCGGGCGTCCACATCCAGAAGGATCTGCTCTTCTCCGCCGTCGCGCGGGCGCCGTGCCCGGAGAGGATGCTGAGCCCCATCTTCGAAGCGACTGTAATAGGCCCAAGGCCCATCAGGCACGGGAATGGATTCTTCGGCAGGGGGAATGCGACCGATCATTTCCTGCAGAAGCTCTTTGCGAAGCGGCTCCATGCCAGAGAGCACGGCTTCGGCGTAAGCATTTTCTGCCTTGAGGTGATCGGTGATGTCCTGACGAAGGACAGACGGATCCCGCAGAACCTGCTGCCAGTTCTCGTCCTTCATCCAAGCGTAGGAGTCAGTTCTGGTCCGGCCAAGCTGCGTTGTTGACAGGGGCTCCTGCTTTGGAGCCGGCGGAACGGGGAGGGATTGCATCGCGTCTGACATATCCGAAACCTTGGCGCAGAAATGCCGGGGACTCAATCCAGCGTTAATGGACCGCCTGAATGCCGGTCCTCATGGCGTTATAAAATCAGGAAAGATGATTCGAAAAGAAACCAAGCCGGCTCTCAAGTGTTTCTAGAAAACGGCCGTGAGATAGCCAACAGAGTATTGCTCTGGTGATTATATTTCTGAATAGCCGCTGTGTAATAATATCGAACATGGAAAGACTCCATCCATGAATACCAATAAGTATTTTGCCGCCGTAGCCGCACTTGGCCTCGCTGTTTCCGGAGCTGCCTTTGCACAGACAGCACCGCAGCCAGGACAGCCGATTGTTCCACCAGGAACCCAGGCCGTGATTACGCCGAATCATGTGCAGGCCGTCGGTAATCTCAACGGTATTGCAACTGCATCAACACCTGGCACGCTTGGCGAGAACGGCATGCCGTCCATCGACAATGCCCAGGCCGGCAACGTGGCAGGCCTGACGTCCTATTGCATCCATAAGAAGCTCTCGCTGGGTACAGGGCCGCGCTCGGCATCCCGTAAGCTTGCCAAGCGCTCCGATGTCCAGAATGACCAGTACTACTCACTGGGTGGTCGTGGTCTGCTCCAGACCAGCAGCAACACGCCGTTCGACATCTCTACGCTCCCGAAGGACAAGCAGGTTCTGGTCTGCCGCGATCTCTTCAAAAAGGCTCAGAGCCTCGGCAACTGATTCTTCTGAGTTTTCGTGCTGATAAAAGCCCCGGAGCAACTGCCCCGGGGCTTTTTTTATGAGCATTGGCCTCTTAACCGTTGCGGGCTTGCGCGGCAAAAGCATTGAGCTTGATCAGTGTTTCATCAAAGTGACCATTGGCCTCTGCAAAGCGCAGAAAGCGCACGCGTTCGACAAGAATTTCCGGTGGCGTGGGCTGTTGCGTCAGCAATGCCATGACTTCATCCGTAAAGTCCGTCAGGGGCTGATAGCCGGGGCGCGTTTCCTGGCCAGGCGTGAGGCCTGTCTGCACTGCGGGTGGGGCAAGTTCGATAACCTCGACTTTCCCTTTCAGAACCTCTCGGAGGGTAATCGTGTAGGAATGGATCGCGGCTTTGGTGGCATTATAGGTGGGTGTTGTCGTCAGCGGCACGAATGCCAACCCGGATGTCACATTGATCACGACGGCATCCGGCCGCTTAACCAGATGATCCGTCAGGCTGTTGATCAGGCGGATCGGCCCAAGGAGGTTGGTCGTAATCGTCGCTTCGGCGTCCGTCAGATCATGCGTCTGCGCCAGATCTTCAAATCGCATGATGCCGGCATTGTTGATCAGAACATTAAGTGACGGATATGCGCCCAGAAGCCGTTCTGTAAAATCGGCAATCCCCTCTGGGCTTTCAATATCCAGCACCAGTGCATGCATGTTCGCCCGACCGGCGATCGTCTTATCCAAAGCATTCTGGCGACGCCCGGCGACAATAACCGTGTTGCCAGCATCATGCAGTCGCTGTGCAAGGGCCTGACCTATGCCTGAGCCACCACCAGTGATCAGGATTGTGTTTCCGCTCGGTTTCATTGGAGTTGCTCCATTGAGAATTGGAACACTTTATCTAGCGGGCTATCGTCAATTCGAAAGAAGGCACCTCAAAGATTTATACGCACTGAAAAGAGAGTGACCCCTATGACGGATAACCCCTACGAAGCCTCGCCTGAACGCCGTGCCAAGCGTTTGGCCGAAGCAACGCCACTTACGGAGTGCGATGCGCGCGTTGAGCGATTGGTGACGGAACTCATTGGTCGCGTTGCTGACAAATGGACGATGATCATTCTGGAGGTTTTGGAAGAGCACAAGGAATTGCGCTTCACGCAGTTGGCACGAAAAGTCGAGGGGATAAGCCAGAAGATGCTGACCCAGACACTCCGGCAAATGGAACGGGACGGAATGGTGACCCGTACGATTCATCCGGTTATTCCGCCACGAGTGGACTATCGTCTTACACCGCTGGGACTAAGTCTGGGTGCAGCATTTTGTGGGGTGTGGATCTGGGCAGAGAAAAATCTGTCTGAAGTGGAAGCCGCCCGGAGTGCGTTTGACAGTAAATAATCTGTAGCTGGATACTTTGCCAGCCACAGAGAGGGTTAGTCCGGAAGGTTCTCGACGAGTGCGACGCCTTCGGCCGCCCCGAGGACTGAGGCCTTTTCCTGTCGGGTCAGTTTGGAAAGGGCGGCCTTGATGGAGGGCGCCTCTTTCAGCTTGACCAGTCCAACCAGCAGGTTGGCATCAATCGCACTGCCAGCCTTGCGGGTTGGCGGAAGTGCGCCAAGGTGAGCGTCTAAAAGTGTCCGATCCGTCCGCAGAAGGGCGAATGCCTCGCTAGGCGGTTGATGAGGCGCGTGCAGGGCTTCTGTGCGCAACCGTTCGTTTTCTTCTGCAAGACGAAGAATAGGCGGCGGGGCCGTTTCTTCTTCGATCAGCAGAAATCCAGCCCGACGGAGTCCCAGTCCAACGTCGCGGCTGGCTGTAACGGCCGCGAGTGGAATAGCCAGCACAAGCCCAAGCAACACTGGTGTCATCCACAGGAAGAGTGCGTGTGAAACGGACCATGCAGCTGCGGCCAGCAGAAGGCCGAACACTGTGTAAACCCAGTATCCACGTGCAACTTCACGGAGTGAAACCCGCCCGTCTTCACGGTTCTGGGCATTCCAGCCAGAATCACGGCCCAGCAGAATGGAGATAACTCCAGACGTCTGGATCAGCATGGCAATCGGCGCAATCAGGCCACCAATCAGGGTTTCCAGAATGATGGAAAGGAAAAGCCGGATAGCACCGCCGGAACCGCGCAAGGCAGCGCGATCAAACATCATGGCGATGAACGCCAGGAACTTTGGCGCCAGAAGGATGCCCATCGTGCCGATGAACACAAACTTTGCCTGCACAGGATCGACGCGTGGCCAGTGCGGATAAAGCGTCGGCTTCGTGCCGAAATATTCCGGATGATAGAAATGCGACTGAAGGGAAATCAGGATTCCGAACAGCAGGAACAACAGCCAAAGCGGAGACATGATATAGGAACCAATGCCCGTCAGCATGTGTGTACGGCTGACCCAGTGGAGGCCTTTGGTTCCAATGATCTTGGCGTGCTGGAGATTGCCCTGACACCAGCGCCGGTCACGGATGGCCACATCCGTCAGGGACGGGGGGCTTTCCTCATAAGACCCGAACAGCCCAGGCACCATGTGAATGGCCCAGCCACCGCGTCGCATGAGTGCTGCTTCGACAAAGTCATGGCTGAGAATATGGCCGCCGAAGGGTGGTCGGCCTTTCAGATGGGGCAGGCCCGCCTGTTCGGCGAAAGCCCGTGTCCGGATAACGGCGTTATGGCCCCAGTAATTTCCTTCCGAGCCATGCCACCAAGCGATGCCATGGGCAATGAGGGGGCCGTATACGCGGCCTGCAAACTGCTGCATGCGGGCAAATAATGTCCGGCCGCCCACAATAACCGGAAGGGTCTGGATCAGCCCGACGCCCTCATGGTTTTCCATGGCGGAAACGACACGCACGATCAGGCTGCCGTCCATCACGCTATCAGCATCAAGGGTGAGCATCTGCTGGTACGAGTCACCAAAGCGTGTCACCCAGTCGCCCAGATTGCCTGCCTTGCGATCTGTATTCTGATGGCGGCGGCGATAGAAAATGCGCCGATCATCACCAGTGGCCCGACGGAGGGCAAGGAAGGCACGCTCTTCCTGTAACCATACGTCCGGATTGGTCGTATCAGACAGAATGAAGAAGTCGAACGCATCAATCTGGCCGGTGGCAAGAATGCTGTCATAGATGGCCTTCAGGCCGCCCAGAACGCGTTCCGGATCTTCATTATAAGTCGGCATCAGCACGGCAGTCCGTGCTTTCAGCACTGGAAGAGCACCGTCCCGATGAATGCCGAGCCCAAGGCCTCCGCGTGTGATCAGGGAGACGAACCCACCAAGACTTGAGGTGAAGGAAAGCGCGATCCAGAAACCGAGAATGGCGAACAGGATCAGCACAATCACGCCAAGCGTAGACACGCCTAACGAGTTAAAAACCTGATTGATCCTGTAGATGCCAAACCCGGTCAGCGCGAGCGCTGAGCCAAACACGAAAAGGCGTCGCAGCCAGAGCGTCTTCGGCGTCGTGTCCAGAACCCTGAAAGGGCGGCCATGCCGATCAGGCTGCTGATGGAGGTTTTGAGGCTCCATCCTGAGCGGAGCCTCATGAGGCAGGAACGGTGCTTCGGACGGAGACATATTGGTTACGGCGTCCAACGGTACATCCATTTTTCTGAGATCGGACCCTGATCGCTTGCAAGCTGCGCCTGGAGTTCAGAGGCTTTGGCATCGCCCGGCACGAATTCAAAGGTTGTTCTCCAGCCTTTGATGTTCGGGTTGGGCTCGACAACAACATTCCGGATGGTGCCGGGTGAAGCCTGTGAAATCAGGTGGAAATGTGCGTCCTGCGGAATGTTCTGGAATGGCGCGCCCGTAAAGTCGATCACGAACATTCGTGCATCGGCGTGGTCCGTGACTGCACCGATACGGGTCCCAGCAACACGTGCCAGCGGTGTGGGCCACGGCGTATCCCAACCCCAGTACATTCGGTAGGTAAAGTTGTATTCCTGACCGGCCTTAAGAGCGTCTTTTGGCCGCCAAAACGTCACGATGTTGTCGTTGACCTCATTGGGCGTCGGAATTTCCACGAGATCAACCGCTCCGTCACCCCAGTTGCCAATGGGCTCGATCCACAGGGACGGCCGCTTTTCGTAGTTGAGGGCAAGATCTTCGTAGTCATGGAAAGAGCGCTTGCGCTGCATCAGGCCAAAGCCGTGCGGGCTGCTATCCTGGAAGGCCGAAAACTGGAGGTCCGTGGGGTTGACCAGTGGACGATAGAGCTGCTGCCCAGATCCGGTCCACACCTGAAGCGCCTCGCTGTCATGGGCGGCCGGGCGCCAGTCATCGACGTGGTTATGTTCGTTGGCATCGAAATAGAACATGCCCGTGAGAGCCGCGATGCCGGACTCGGTAATATCCTGCCGGGGGAAGAGCGATGACTGTACATCAAAGACGGTCGTGTCGCCGGGGCGGATCGTGAAGCTGAAAGCTCCCGTGACGGACGGACTGTCCAGAAGCGCATGAATGACAACGGACTGAACGCCAGGTTCCGGCTTTTCCAGCCAGAATTCGCGGAATAACGCGAACTCCTCGCCTTTCGTGTTGCCAGTGCCGTTGGCGAAGCCGCGGGCGGACAAGCCGTAGTTTTGCCCCTTGGCCACCGCACGGAAATAGGATGCGCCGAGAAATACGGCACATTCTTCCATTTCGCCCGGTGTGTTGATGGCGTAGCGCAGGCGAAGACCGGCAAAGCCCAGATCATCGGTGACGCGCAGCATTGGGTTGGCGTAGCTGAACAGGTCAGGGTCGTAGGCAATCGGTGTCGATTGGCCGCCGATGACTTCATTCATCGCAATCCGAGGCTTGTAGAGAAAGCCGCGCGGAAAAAACTCGACCTCAAACGCCAGACTCTGCCCATGCCAGAGGGCGCGGTCAGGGTTGAATGTAATGCCCCGGAACTGGTCAAAATCCAGATTGGAAATGGCAGAGGGCAGACTTTGCGGAGGTGGAGCGTAAGGAGATCTGGCCAGTTTCTGCGCAATGGCGCGAACAGTTCCATTGTCAAACGGAACAGTCTTTGGAGCCTGCTTGGCAGCAGGCGGCGCGGACTGGGCATAAGCGAAGCGGCCAGACGTTCCCATCAGGGACAGGCCTGCCCCAAGCTTTACCAGATCACGACGCAGGATACTCATACTTTTCCCAACAGTCCCAGTTGTATGCCTCCCCCTGAAATCAGAGAGCGGTCTTTGATCAAGCGATACGCCGGATGCACTTCGTTGCGAAGAGACGTTCTATGATTACGCAGCTATTTCACAAGGGTCGGATGTGTTCTTTTCATGGCACATCCCAAAAAGAACACATCATTGTGAATTCTGTTGCTGCAAGACACAAAGCGGCGGTACACGGCCAGAAATTTCAGAAACGACGGTTTCATTTATGCTCTCTAGACGTGGAACGCTGAAAAGGATCCGAACGTTCCCGAAATGAGCAATGTCGCGTGCATTTCCTGGATTTTCAGGCCCGCTGAGGACGACCCCCAGAACGGGAATGCCTCTGCGACGAAGCGCTTCGAGACTCAGGAGCGTATGGTTGATGGTTCCCAGCCCGCTTCGCGCAACAAGAACGACGGGAAGATCCAGTCGCTGCATGAGATCAATCATCATCATGTCGCTTCGGACGGGCACCATCAGGCCGCCCGCACCCTCAACGACAAGGGGCGCTTTGACGGCGGGAAGAACAAGACGTCCGGGATTGATTGTAACGTTTTCCAGCGCCGCCGCTGCGTAGGGCGCGAGAGGGGCCTGAAGAGCATAGGCTGGAGGAATAATCCGATCAGGCGGAAGGACAGCCAGAGCTTTGACGGTAGAGGTATCGCCTGCTTCGTCAGAAAGACCCGTTTGAAGCGGCTTCCAGTACGTCGCAGTCCAGGCTTTCGTCAGGATCGCACTGACAAGCGTCTTGCCGATTTCGGTGTCCGTACCGGTGACGAACACACCGCGAAAGCTGTTCATGGCATATCCTTCCTGAAAATTCCGATCCCCAAGGCGTAGGTGACGCTGGTGTGCTCTTTGTCAAAACAGGACATGGCGCGCCTGAGTGCGTGTACTCCCGCAGGAGTGCTTCCTTTGCTAGGGAGAGACGCGCCGATCTGCTGTAATCTGCGGAGGAATGTTCTGGCGTTTGGGACCGGATCTTGCATGTTTGCGGTATGCCATTGGCCGTGCCCTCCAGAGGGCCATTCCTGCTGAAGCATGGGGGCGCCGGGATAGGATGGAACGCCGCACGGGGCGTCTGTCTTCTGGCAAGCTGAGCGCCACTCTTTCAAGCTCCCCTCAAGGAGCGTTGCAATCATCAGAGTGCCACCCGGCGCCAGTAAGCGGCAAAGACGTTCGAGCCCCTTGCTGCGGTTTTCAAACCATTGGAAGCACAGGCTCGATGCGATCAGGTCAAATGGTCCCGTCGCATCCGGGCGCTCTCCATCCATGACCTTGAAGGCGATGTTCTTCTGCCCGTGAAGGCGCGATCTGGCGCGTGCGAGCATAGTCGGGGCGAGATCGGTGGCGAGAATAGCGCCGTTGGGGAAGTCTCTGGAGAGATGCTCTGTGAGGAAACCCGTGCCACACCCGAATTCGAGAATATGGGCAGGCTGAGTCTCGGTCAGGTCAGCGACAATTCGTTCGGCCAGAAAAGCGGCGCAACGGCGCTGGATATCTGCCGCAGCGTCATAGTCCTCCGCCTCATCAAAACGGGTGACGATCTGGCGTTTGCGCTCATCCATGCTGTTCGACCTGACGCAGCACAAAATCAGCACAGAGTTCAGGCTGTTCGAGAGGCAGCAGATGGCCGCCTTCAACCCTTTTACCTGGAACACTGAAACCTGCCTGGGCAGGAGGGAACGGATCTGACAGTCCTGTCATCCAGTGAAGCTGGTTCCCCCAGCGGGTCGCTGCATTGCGTTCATCGTTCTGAATCAGGTGTTCCAGACCCTGATTCAGAACGGCCGTCACGGGATCTGACGGAATGGGTTTGTCCGTTCCGCATCTCTGGCGGAAATCGTTCAGGACCGTTTTAGGGGAGCGTTGCAGCTGGCGCTTCATTCTTTCCAGAACGCGAAGGGGCACGCCTTCCGGAAAATCGTTGCTCTCAGAAAACCGTCCAAACCCATTGAACATTATGAGCCCCAGGCATCCGGGAAGATCCTGTCCCAACAGGTCCAGTGTTCCTGCGGAATGGCCGATCGCCAGATAAGGTTGCTCCGGTTTAGGGGCTGCGTAATGGCATCCGAAATATCCCTTATCCACGACGGACGCTTTGAGGCTGGGAAGGCGCTGAAGCATTGGGTCCCAGAAAGACGCGTCAAATCCCCAGCCATGAACGAGATAAAGGGAGACAGTCATGGCGTGTGCTCACATGCCAGCCGGGTAACGGCCTCGCCCAATTGAGTAATCTGTGAGTCTGTCAGTCCAGCGTGCAGGGCCAGACGCAATCGTGCCGTTCCCTGAGGCACGGTTGGGGGTCGAATGGCTACGGTGAGAAAACCTTCGTTTTCCAATGCCCTGGCAACATCAAGCGCTCGTTGGGATTCACCGATCAGGACCGGCACAATCTGCGTAGACGACTCTGCTGTCGAAAGACCAGCCGCGTTCAAAATCGTTCGAAGGTGGCCTGACTGACCCAGCAGTGTCTGCCGTTCACGATCCATCGTCGGAATAATGTCTAGTGCGGCATCAATGGCTCCCAAGACAGCCGGCGGAAGGGCCGTACTATAGATAAAGCCTGAAGCGTGATTGAGCAGATAGTCACAGAGAGGCCTGGAGCCCGCGATATAAGCTCCCATTCCCCCAAGGGCTTTGCTGCATGTGCCCATTGTCAGATCAGCCAAACCGCCGGAAAGCCCATGCCCATGGGCTCCAAGAACGCCCGTGGCATGGGCTTCATCAACATACAGGAACGCATCGTAGAGATCGGCCAGAGCGCGCAGGGCGGGAATGTCTGCGCGGTCCCCATCCATGGAAAACACGCTCTCTGTTACGATCATCCGCAAGCCAGGCTCGGTGGCTTCCCGTTTGAGCAGTGTCTCCAGATGCGCAAGATCATTGTGGCGAAAACGATGCTGTCGGACGCCCGCTGCTGCACATCCGTGATGGAGGCTGGCATGGTTCAGCCGGTCAGCAAAAACCAGCATGGGATGACCAGTCCGAGCGGTCGAAAGGGCGCACAGGGCAGGGACCACCGAGGCATTGGCTTGCCAGCCCGATGCAAAGAGCAGCGCGGCCTCATATCCTTTGAAGCGCGCCATCTTCTGCTCGACAGCCTGATGGATTTCCAACGTTCCACTCACAAGACGGGACGCCCGTGCCCCCGTTCCAAAGCGCAAAGCCCAGTCAGAGGCACGTTCTTTGAGCAGCGGGTGGTCGGCAAGGCCCAGATAATCATTTGAGGACACATCAATCATGCGACGGCTGTCTCGCAGGATGGTCTGTCCGTCCCGTGTGACCGGACGCAGTGTTCGCCGTGTTCCCGCAGTCTCGCGGTCGTGAAGAGCGGATGTGAAATGGGCGTCAAACAGGCTCATGCGTTGTTCCGGAGAACAGTGACAATGCTGGCTGTCAGAAGAGACAGATCTTCCTCGCTAATCGTGAATGCTGGCGTCAGATACACAATGTTCCGGAAGGGGCGGATCCATGTCCCTTGGTTCACGAACGCGCGGCGCAGGACGTCAGGGTCTGCAATGTTTTCCAGTTCTACCACGCCGATTGCACCTAGCACGCGAACATCTTTCACGCCTGGAAGTCCGCGGCATGGTTCCAGCTCCCGATGGAGTTGAGCTGAGATGCGAGCAACCTGTTCCAGTCTGGGTTCCTGTTCGAACAGATCCAGTGACGCATTCGCCACGGCGCAGGCCAGTGGGTTGGCCATGAACGTCGGCCCGTGCATGAGAGCCTTGCCAGCTTCCGTGGAGAGAAACGCTTCGAAAACGCCTCGTCTCGCCACGGTTGCAGCCAGGGCCATCGTCCCGCCGGTCAGGGCCTTGGAGAGAGCAATAATATCGGGGACGATCTCAGCCTGCTCGCAGGCGAACATCGTTCCGGTTCGGCCAAAACCGGTAAAAATTTCATCCAGAATGAGCAGAAGGCCGTATCGGTCACACATGCTGCGAAGGCGCTGCAGAACGTCCGGGCTATGAAGCAGCATGCCGCCTGCCCCCTGAACCAGCGGCTCCGTGACGATGGCGGCTACTGTATGCCCTTCAGCGTCCAGCAGGGCTTCAAGTCTGGCCGTGCTGTCATCATCAATTGGAAGGTCCGCAAGGATCTGGCGGGGAAGAACGCCCGCGAAAAGGCTGTGCATGCCCTCTTCCGGGTCGCAGATGGACATCATGCCCAGTGTGTCCCCGTGATAGCCGCCCCGGAAAGACAGCATCTTTGTCCGGCCATGCGTGCCACGGTTGATGTGATACTGAACTGCCATCTTGACGGCGACTTCCATCGCCACCGAGCCGGAATCTGTAAAAAACGTGCGTTCAAGATCGCCGGGCAGAAGTTCAGCCAGACGTGCTGCCAGACGCCGGGCCGGTTCGTGAACCATGCCCCCGAACATTACATGAGGCATGTCGCTGGCCTGCCGAACCAGTGCCTGCTGAATGTGAGGGTGGCTATAGCCATGGCAGGCAGTCCACCAGGCAGCGACTCCATCCACGAGTTCGCGCCCGTCTGACAGCGTAATCCGGCTTCCGGACGTGCGGATGGCTTCCACAGGAAAAGGAGCCGTCTGCATCTGGGTGTAGGGCAGCCAGAGATGGGGAAGGTCGGCAGCGGACCGGTTCGCCCCGGCGGATGATGATTTGCAGGACATGCCAGCGTTTTCCCGCATGGCTGGAGGCAAGTCCATCCCCCCGGTCATGATGCTGTCACAGGTTATCATAAAAAGGTCACGCTCTAACGGGAAACGATCTGGCATGAACCCCGTTATTGCAGCGCCCTGGCTGGTGTCAGTGGCGTGGAAAGATAGGTTCTTCCTGGGGCGGAAGGGCAACTGAGGTCAAGACTGATGCTGAATTCCAAGGTTATTCATGTGAACGGCGTGTTTCTGGGCACGGCCATCATGAATCGTGGGATGGATACTCTCCGGTTCTACGCAACGCATGAAAGCGTACGCGCACTTCACAACACCTGCATGCCGGATCTTCTGGCTCTGTACTGTCAGGTCAGACGCCTGTTCAACAACAGTCGCCTGACATTTCAGCCAGCCTGAAGATTTTCAGGTCCCACAGAACGTATTGCGGACATGTTCGTTCGAGGTTGGTGGCAGATCGAGCCCATCATCGGCGTCCTCGAACGGGCGAGCGAGAGCCGCGGCGAGCTGGTGGAAGAGGGTATAATCCCCTGTTAGTGCGGCTTTGATGGCTGCTTCAATCCGGTGATTACGGGGAATAATGCGAGGATTGCTTACCTGCATGAGCGCAAAACGCGCGTCAGCCGTTTGATCTTCCGTATCCAGTCTTTCTTTCCAGCTTTGTAGCCACGCAGTGGCAGCTTCCCTGTCTTTGAACTGAGTCAGAAAAGCTGTGGCGTCGTCTGTGCGGGCCACGGTGTTCAGGTGCCGGAACGTGAGCGTAAAGTCCGCCTCGTCACGATGCATCATGGTTAAAAGACGGGAGATAAGGGTCGTATCCGTCCGACCTTCCGAGAACAGGCCGAGCTTTCGACGCCATCCGGAAAGATAAGCCTCCCCGAAAATGCTGTCGAAACGGCTCAGCGTGTCTGTCGCAAGGCTGACTGCGTGATCAGTATCAGCATCAATACATGGCAAAAGTGCTTCCGCCAGACGACCTAAATTCCATAGCGCCATATCCGGCTGTTGCCCGTAGGCATACCGGCCATTCTGATCAATGAAGCTGAAGACTTTTCCGGGGTCGTAGCCATCAAGGAAGGCGCAGGGGCCAAAGTCGATCGTTTCTCCGGCAATGGACATGTTGTCGGTGTTCATGACGCCATGAATAAATCCGACCAGCATCCATTGGGCAATCAGCCGAGCCTGGCGGTCAATGACAGCATTTAAAAGCGCCAAGGCTCGGTTGGGGCTGTCTGCTAGCTCAGGATAGAGTCGTTCGATGACATGATCTACGAGGAGCGTCAGGCCCTCCCGATCCTGGCGTGCAGCGAAGAACTGGAATGTCCCGACCCTGACGTGCGTAGAGGCGACCCGTGCAATTACGCCCCCCGGCATAAGCGTCTCTCGAATGACGTTCTCACCTGTCGTAAGGGCTGCAAGCGCACGTGTTGTGGGAATGCCGAGTGCGGCCATGGCCTCGCTGACCAGGTATTCCCGTAAAACAGGCCCCAAAGCCGCATGGCCGTCTCCCCGACGGGAAAATGGCGTAGGGCCTGATCCCTTGAGGTGCAGATCCCACACTTTGCCCTGTTTGTCCGTCAGTTCTCCGACCAGCATTGCGCGGCCGTCCCCGAGCGAAGGAACAAAATGCCCGAATTGATGCCCGGCATAGGCCATCGCGACTGGTGACGCTCCGTCAGGGCGCTGACCCTGGCTCAGGAAAGCAAGACCCTCTTTCTGGTGAAGCCAGTGACTATCGAGCCCGAGACGTGTGGCGAGCGGTTCGTTAAGGGCAACCAGTTGCGGATTACGAAAGGGGCGGGGGGCCAATGCGCTCGAAAAGCGCTCGGGCAGGGAGGCATAATGCCGGGAGATCTGCATGCAACATCCTTGTGTGCCCGTGTGACAGAGCTTCGAGAGATAGGTTTCCTGATGGAGAAAGAAAAGAAATCAAGAAATTTTCCGGTCACTCATTGTTCGGAAAACATGGGCATCCGGATGCAAAGATGTGAGGTCACAACAGTTCAACCAACAGTTGTTGGTTTTATCTTTATGTAAACCTAAGCAGATTCGATCTGGGAGTGACTGTATTTTGTAAAGATTTTTCCGTTCGCGAAGACAGGGGGAGGTGACGGAAAAGACAGTATTCTCTATTCATGAAATATGAACGGGCATTTCTGCCTTTGATGCCGCCTGTGCGGGACCACAGCATAGAGGACGTTTCGTGGATCAAACCCAGCGCGTGTCTGGCCCCGGAAGGGACGTAAGCCCGGCAGTCATCCGACTATATGCCGCTTTGGCTGCAGCCCGGTTTCATGGGCTTGAACTCGATATCCGAGATTTTGCTGCGGAGCCTGGGGAGAACACACCGTCTCCCGCATCTCTTGCGCGCTGGCTGAACGAACAGGGCGCGGTTGCCAAGGGAATGCGTCTGAAGTGGCGCTACCTTTTGCGCCTGCAGAATTCTCCTCCTGTTGTTCTGATGTTCAAGGACGGCTCGGCCGGCCTCATGGTGGCGACAAACCCTGAAAAAGGCGTTGTCTGGCTCCGTGATCCGATGGGAGGGGATGGCGACACGCCAATCCCGGTAGATGAGCTCCGTCTGTCGCAGGTTTGGACAGGCGATGTGCTTCTCGTAAAGCGCCGTCGTGATGAATCCGAGGCTGATGCCCGGTTTGATCTGCTCTGGTTTGCCAAGATGGCAATGCGAGAGAAGAAGATCCTTCGGGACATCGCTTTTGCATCCATGATCCTGAGTATTCTTCAGATCTTCCCGGCTCTGATTGTCATGCAGGTGTTGGATCGCGTCGTAAATTACCATTCCATGGCGACGCTGGTCTCGTTGTCGTCTTTTGTGTTGATTCTGACGTTCTACGAAATTCTTCTGACGTATGCGCGGCGGGAACTGTCTCTTGTCCTCTCGTCCCGGCTGGATGCAAGAATTTCGCTGCACGCTTACAATCGTCTGCTTGCCCTGCCGCTTGAATTCTATGAACGCGAGCAGACGGGTGAAATTCTGGGACGCTTTGTTGCGGTCTTCAAAGTCCGTGACTTTCTCACTGGCCAGTTGATGTCCACAATGCTGGACCTCTTCACACTGGTTGTGATTCTTCCGGTTCTTTTCTTGCTGAGTTCGACACTAGCTTGGCTGACGCTCGCTTCTGCAGGTTGTATCGGCCTGATCGTGGTTCTTTTCCTGCCTGCTGTGACGCGTGTTATGGGGCGGCAGATCCGCGCTGAGATGAGTCGTGGATCGACCCTCTATGAAACGGTCGCTGGTATTCGAACCGTCAAGACCCTTGCGCTGGAATCGACCCGTCGCGAAGAGTGGGATCAGAAAACGGCTGAGGTGGTTCGCTGGAAGCTGGCAGCGGGACGTATGTCCAACTGGCCGCAGACGCTTGTCATGCCGTTTGATGCGTTCATCAACCGTGGTGTGATCCTTGTTGGTGCGTATCTTGTGCTAACCAATGCAAGCAACATGCAGGCCGGTTCACTGGCAGGCTTCATGATGCTGGGTGGACGTGTCGCAGCCCCTCTGGTGGGGCTGGCGAAGTTGATGGAAGCCATCAATGAAGTAACGGTCTCGCTGGTTGAGGCGGGTGCAGTGCTTAACCAGCCGACCGAAACGAAGGCTCTGACGACAGGAATGCGGCCCCGGATCAAGGGTGCCCTCTCCTTCATGGACGTCAACTTCTCCTATCCGGGGTCGACTACGAAGGCTCTGGATAATGTAGCGTTCGAAGTTCCTGCCGGCACCATGCTTGGGCTGGTGGGACGTTCAGGTTCGGGTAAATCGACCGTTACCCGTCTCTTGCAGGGTGTCAGCCGCAATTATACCGGGTATCTGCGTCTGGACGGTGTAGACCTGCGTGAAATCAATCTGACCCATCTGCGCCGTTCTTTCGGTGTGGTTCTGCAGGATAACTTCCTGTTCCGTGGAACAGTGCGTGATAACATCACAGCAGGCCGCCCAGGCCTGACGATTGACGATGTCGTTCGTGCTGCTCGTCTTGCAGGAGCCGAGGAATTTATCGAAAGAATGCCGGCCGGGTATGATACCTGGATTGAAGAAGGCTCCACCAATATCTCTGGTGGTCAGCGACAGAGACTGGCGATTGCCCGTGCTGTCATTTGTGATCCGAAACTGATGATTCTGGACGAAGCAACGTCGGCGCTCGATCCGGAATCCGAAGCGCTGGTGAATGCCAATCTTCAGCGGATTGGTAAGGGGCGCACGATGGTGATCGTCTCCCATCGCCTTTCTTCCCTTGTGAACTGCCATCAGATCGCTGTGATGGACAGAGGCAAGCTCATGGATATCGCACCGCATCATGTTCTTCTGGAACGCTGCGAAATCTATCGCACGCTCTGGATGCAGCAGAACCGTCATATGAATGCTTCGGCGTCTCCAGATGATGCAGACCAACTGGCCGAAGGAGAATAAGACATGAGCTCCTCCGACATGATCCCGAACAACGACCAGTCTCCTGAAGAGAATGGTAGTGAAAACTACACCAGCCATGTTCCGCGGACGGCAACAGATCCGTTTGCTCCGCAGGGCATGCCTATTGCGCTGCTGGAGTTTCATTCTCCGACGGCTGGCTTGGTCAATCTGCCCGCCACGGCATCTGCACGTTACACAATTTGGCTGATTGGAGGCCTGTTCCTCGCGTGTCTGGCCGGAATGGCTTTGTTTCCGCTCAATCGAATTGTCAGCACGACGGGACGTCTGGTTTCTACCCAGCCGACCATTGTTGTTCAGCCACTGGAAACGTCGATTGTTCACTCGATTGATGTTCAGGTCGGCGATTTTGTGAAGAAAGGCCAGGTGCTCGCACATCTGGACCCGACCATCACGAAAGCTGACATGACCAATATGGCCGAGCAGCGAGATTCATATCAGGCTGAACTGGATCGTCTGAAAGCAGAAGCTGACGATCAGGACTACCATGTTGATACGTCAAACCCTGCATCTGTTCGGCAGGGTGCAGCTTTCCTGCGTCGTCGCAATGAATATCGCGCCCATATCCAGAATTACGATCAACAGATCGCTGGCTTGCAAAGCGATATGCAGGGATACCGTGCCAACGCAGCCATGTATGCCAGCAAGATGCGGGTCGCCGATGAAGTTCTGAAAATGCGGCAGCATGAGCAGGCGGATCAGGTTGGATCACGTCTCTCCACGCTTGCCGCGCAGAACGACATGATGGAAGCAGAGCGGGCCGAAATTTCTGCCCAGCAGAACGCCAATTCTGCCGAAAACAAGCTTGCAGCCATGCGGGCGGAACGCGACAGCTACATCGAGAACTGGAAGGCGCAGGTCTACACGACCCTGACCGAGACCCAGCATCATCTTGATGAATACAACAGCTCCTACGAGAAAGCGCGTCTGCGGCAGGACCTGATTCTGCTGAAGGCACCGGAAGATGGCGTTGTCCTTACGATTGCAAAGGCATCCATTGGCTCTGTCCTTCAGTCGGCTGGTCAGTTCATGACGCTTGTCCCCACGGGGTATGGCGTTGAAATGGAATCTGTGGTTCGCGCCTCTGACGCGGCCTTCATCAAAATCGGTGATCATGCTCTCGTAAAGTTTGCTGCATTTCCTTTCACCCAATATGGCGGTGCTGAGGCAACTGTGCGGGTTATCAGCGCAGACTCCTTCGATAAGTCCAGCGCTGGAGCGGGAGGTGATGCCAGTGCGGTTTCCGGTGGCGCCAGTGATGAGGTCTATTACCGGGTCCGTCTCCGGATTGATCGTTACACGCTCCACGGGCAGCCAGATTTCTTCCATCCGGCACCTGGTGTTCCGACGACAGCTGATATCGACGTTGGAAAGCGGACCATTCTCCAATACCTCTTCAGTCGTCTAACACCGACCCTGACAGAAGGTATGAGAGAGCCATAAGGCTGAGAAAACGCCCGGCCAGTCCGGGCGTTTTACATTTTTGCCGTACCCGAGTTGAGCAACATGACATTCAAGCGCCGCATTACGTCTCTCCTCTCTTCCAAAGGAAAGCTGGAGCAGGCGATCCATTTGATGGAGACGGGGGAAACCGTTCGTGGTTTCGCTCTGTTGAGCCGTATGGCAGCTCAAGGCGACATGGAGGCGTCCTTTCGCGTCGGGCGGGCCTATCTGGACGGAGCTGGTGTTCCACCCAGTCTGGAAGAAGGTGCTCGCTGGATTCTGGGCGCTGCAGAAGCCGGTCATGTCGAAGCGACTTTTGTGCTGGCCACGCTTTATACCGTTGGTCTTCCCGAAGGCTTCGAAATTCGGGCACAAACGGCAGGACTGGATCTTTCTGCCCGGCCCGTCTCAGGAGAAAGGCACCCTGATTTTCATCAGGGCCGTCACTGGGCACAGGTCGCCGCAGATGCGGGTTCGGCCGATGCTCAAGCTTTGCTGGGCTATATTCTCACGAATGGCCCGGAAGACCTGCGTGATCTTCCTCGTGCTCGTGCTTTGTACGAACAGTCTGCTGCAGCCGGATGCTCTCAGGGCCATCTGGGGCTGGCACTGGCTATTTTACATTCAGCAGAGACGGAGGATGCCCGGAAGATTGCGGCATCCCATTTGAAAGAGGCAACCAAGGGCGGTTTAGGCACTGCCTTCGACATTCTTGGTCGCATGAGTGAGGCCGGTGCAGGTGTTCCACAGGATATGGGGGCTGCTGCGCGCTATTACCGTCAGGCTGCTGAGCGCAACATCGTCGGCGCACAGGCACGCTATGGCCTGTTTTTGTTGGAAGGCGTTGGCGTTGAGCTGCACTATGGGCGGGCTGAAACGTGGTTGCGCCGTGCTGCCCTGAATGGAGATGCAGAGTCTGCTGCGCTCTTGGGGGACCTTTATGCCAAGGGCGGAGAGCTGCCACCCAATCTTATGGAGGCGGCGAGCTGGTATCGGCTGGCTGCAGAGCAGAAACACGGTGGGGCAGCTCGCGCCCTTGGATTGCTTTACCTGACTGGGAATGGTGTCCACCGAGACCCGGATGTGGCGACGCACTGGTTTCGTGTAGCCTCAGAATCAGGAGACCATCATGCCGATGCAGATTTCGGGAATCTGATTTTGACGGGCGCGTCAGCGACAGATGATCAGAAGCAGGCCCTTAAGGAACGTTTCGAGCGCGCTGCCGAAAAGGGTGATCTGGTTGGTGCCTTTAATCTGGGCGTATGCTTTGCAGAAGGGGTCGGCAGCACGCAGGATGTAGCGGAAGCAGCCCGCTGGATGCAGAAAGCCACGGATGGCGTTGTGAATGCGCAGTTCTGGTACGGACGGATGTTGTTGGAAGGGCGTGGCGTTCAGCCCGACCCGACACAGGCAATGCACTGGATGGAAAAAGCTGCCGATGCAGGGATGGCTGAAGCTCAGGTCGCCGTTGCGCAGCTTCTGGTCACGGGGCAAATCAATGGTCGGCGTGACCATGCGCGGGCTTTGAGTCTTTACCAGGCAGCAGCAGACAGCGGAAATACAGACGCAATGTTCTCATTGGCTGCAATGTATGGCGGCGGTCATGACGTTGAAGAGAACCGGCCAGACGCACAGAAATGGTTTCGAAAGGCGGCCCAGCGGGGAAATGGCCTGGCGCAGCTGATGTTGGGCCGATATCTGGTGCGTGGCATTGCGGGTGTGACGGATCTCGTTGAGGGACGGAGCTGGCTGGAACGCGCCAAGGCTCAGGGCATTCAGGACGCTGAAGCCGAACTTATTAATCTCGATGATGCCCGCGCCGACGAGGACGATTGATTTTACGTGTCTTCTGACAAAGAGCGCCCGGATCTGACCGGTACGACCTCCCGCGCGGCTTTTGGTGGGTACGGTCACGAAGTTACAGATCAGGAAAGGGCAGAGTGGCGGGACGTCATGAACGCCCGGGCGCAGACGGCTTTCAGACGTGGTCAGGAGGCAATGCAGACCGGGCGTTTGCAGGATGGCCTCTTCTGGCTCGAACGGGCCGAGCGCATGACCCGTCAGAGCCCAAATGTGACATGGGCTCTGGCGCTGGCTTATTTGCAGGTAGGCCGGGTCGCTGAATGTCTCATTCGTATGGAGCAGTTGTATCACGTCTTTGGACTGCGTGAGGCTGCCTTCCTGTCAGTCGTGTGTCTGGTCAGACAAAACCGGACAGAAGAAGCGGCGTCCCGTATGGGGCAAACCCTGTCACGTTTTCACATCCTGCCAGAGCTTCGGGAGCTTGCGACGCAGCTTTCGATACAGAGTGGACTGGCGGGCTGGTGCACGGCTTCAAATGGCGGTTGGGTCGACGTTCACGCATCTGGAATTTGCCGTGTTCTGCTAGATGGCGTGGCCGTTGGGCGCGGGGTCAGTGGGCGTCACACTCTACCTTACGGGTGGCAGAAGGGCCGCCGTCTGGAGGTTCGGTCAGGTCGAAAGCATGTTCTAGGCAGTCCGATCGACATTCAGGCATTAACGCGCTGTGAGTCTCTTGTGCAGGCAACAGCCAACGGTCTGGACGGTTGGATATGGTATCCGGCCGAGCCTGATCATGTGCCGTCCCTTCGACTTTGGGACGGAGACGTTTTGCAGGTTCCGGCCCCGGCGACGAACGTGGATAGTGACGTTCCCCTTTCAAGGCCTCGTGTCTTTGCCATTCCAAGGAATGCGCTGCCAGCTGGGGATAACGGCCTTCTGATGGTCGAGGATGAACATGGGAGGCCGTTGTTCGGTGCACCAGTTGATCCGATGATTGGACAGCTTCTGGAAGGAGATAATAATCTTCCAGCGCGCTTGTCCCCCACTCCGGTTGTGCCGTGGAACCATCGTCCGGCTTATGATCGGGTAAGCCCCGGATGCGCGATTGTCATTCCGGTCTATCGTGACAAAGCGGGGACGCTCTCCTGTTTGCAAAGTGTATTGAAAACCGTCCCTGCGGATGTTGATGTCATTGTGGTGGACGATGCCACACCAGAGCCTGCCTTGGCTGCGGCGTTGGATGATCTTGCTTTAAAAGGGCAGATTACTCTTATCCGCCACGCCAGAAATCTTGGTTTCCCCACCTCCGCGAATGATGGAATGCGGGCAGGGGCCGGCCGGGATATTATTCTCCTAAACAGCGATACCATTGTGTTTCCCGGATGGGTCGAGCGTTTGCGCGCTCGTCTGACCACGACGGATGTTGGCACACTGACACCCTTTTCGAACGATGCCAGTATCCTGTCCTATCCGGCAGTTGACCAGACGAACGACGTTCCTGACAAAGCTGAGGCCAGAGAGCTAGATCGTTTGTGCGCGCGTCAGTTTTCCACGGATGCCGCCCAGATAGACCTTCCGACAGGCAATGGCTTTTGCATGGCTATTACGGCGGACTGTCTGGCTGAAACAGGCTTATTTCGCGAAGATCTGTTTGGCCAAGGATACGGGGAGGAAAACGACTTTTGCCTGCGAGCGTCGGCTCTGGGTTTTCGTCATTTTCCTGCACCTGATGTGTATGTCGCCCATGTGGGGTCAGTGTCTTTCGGAAGCAGCCGCAAGGCGCTGATGGCGCGAAATCTTGATATTTTGAATGCCCTGCATCCCGGATATGATGCCGTAGTTGCTGCTTTTCTGAAGTCTGACCCGCTTTTGGAGCTCCGCAGAACGCTGGATGTGGATCGTCTGGCGCAACGCCGAGGTAACCGGCCGTCAATTTTACTTATTCAACATGATGCTGGCGGTGGCGTAGGGCGTGCCGTTCATCACAGAGCAGTCGACTTTGAGCGGCAGGGCCTCTTGCCTCTCGGGTTGCGGCCGACGGAGCAGGGCTGCCTGCTAGAGTGTTTGTCGGACGAGACGGAGACTTTTCCCAATCTGAAATTCAAGCTGCCGGAAGAGCTTCCATTTCTTGTGGATGTCCTGTCTCGGCTTGGTGTGCAGAAAGTGGAGTGGCACCATCTTGTCGGTCATGCGCCCTGCATTCGAACGCTGCATCACGCGCTGAACGTTCCGTATGATATCTTCATTCATGATCATATCTGGTTCTGTCCCCGTATTTCGCTTCTCAATGGGGAAGGTCGATATTGCGGGGAACCGGATGTCGCTGGATGTGAAGCCTGTGTCTCACGCTGGGGAAGCTATCTTGGGGAAAATATCACCGTCCCCGAGTTGATTGAGCGATCTGACCGGGAGTTTCGTGGCGCAGGGCAATTACTGGTGCCGTCACGAGATACGGCACAGCGCCTGTCACGCCATTTTCCTGGTATGGATTTCCGTGTCACACCCCTGGAAGACGATGTCGCTCGGCTGGCCAATCTGCCTGCGAAGACAATGATTGTGCCGGGCCGCCCATTGCGAATCTGTATTGTCGGTGGGTTGAGTCAATGGAAGGGCTATGACGTTGTTCTGGCAATGGCCCATCATGTTGCAAGAATGCCCGTCCAGATCGAGTTGATACTTGTAGGACATACGCCAGATGATGAAGCTTTAATTGCAGCTGGCGTCAAAGTTACAGGAGAGTACCGGGAGGATGAGGCTGTCAGCCTTGTTCAGAAGCAATATGCCGATATAGGCCTTATTCCTTCTATTGCGCCTGAAACCTGGTGCTATGCACTGGGGTTATTATGGAAAAGCGGCTTGTCTGTGGTGTGCTTCGATATCGGTGCGCAGTCAGAGCGTGTGAAACGTAGTGGTCGCGGGGGCGTCATGCCCTTGGGTATGCCTGTTGAGTTAATGCTGGCTTTTATTTTGCGTTGCTGGCGCGAGGGAAGTTGAGATGAACGGGTTTACGCTTCGACTGGAAAGAGTAAAATATAAAACAGGAACAGAGCAGATCATCCTTCCTGAAGACAGCTCATAGACTGGTCCTCCAGTTATGGAGTGTCTGGTGTAGCGCGGACCTGAAGATTTTTTTCCTCCCGATAGACGGGAACAAGTGGAGTAGGGAATGTCAAAGACGGCTGAAGCACCGACGCAGAATCGGGTCATTGACCTCAAGGCTGGTGCTCACATGATGGTGCTGGATGCAGGTATCTTCTGCATCTTCCATGCCGCCGGGCAACCTGCACCGGGTCCTGCCGGTCTGCCTGGCGTCCGTATCTCCCGCGCACCCGGGACGCCCGCTGGCATCGTAACAGTCAGCACCTTTGAGGAAGATGGCTGGATCGGTGCATCCAATGGTGCTGCTCTGGTCCGCGTGACGCGTGGCCCTGCTGCTGTTCTGGTGACGACGTATCAGGAGCCGAATAGCCAGGCCGAAGCTCCCAAGATTCAGGTCGCTCAGCTCGCCGGTCCTACGTCGACAGCTCCTGCTGCTGTTGTTGCGGCCGAATCTGCAGTGGCTCCTGCACCGGCAGCAGCAGGCGTGGCAGAGATTTCTGCCCATGTTCAGCGTCAAGGCGACGTCGCTGCTCCGATCGGGGAATGGATGGGCACGCCGGGCAGTCAGGCGTGGATCGAAGGTTTTGCCATCGCTCCGAAAACCAGTATTCCGACGTCCGACATCGAGTATCAGGCTGTTCTCGGTAAGGGATGGCTCTCCCCTTGGTCCGAAGGCGGTCAGTACTGTGGTTCCCGTGGAATGGCACTGCCAATTCTCGGACTGCGTGTGCGGTTGAAGGGCGAGTCAGCGCAGACGCATCATGTGCGCCTGTCTTCCACGTTCACGGATGGCACACGTCTGGGCCCTGTAGACGGAACGGATGCACTTGAAGCAGACAGCCTTGCTCCGCTTGAGGCGTTCTTGCTTGAAATTATTCCGAATGATGCCGCCGAAGAGGCTTCGGTAAAGGCACCCTCAAAGGCCGCTGCGAGCAAGGCTACAAAAACAACCAAGGCGCCTGCCAAACGCAAGGCAAGCTCTGCAGACTGAATTGAGTAGAGGCTGTTCACTCCCCGGAGTGAGAACAGCCTCTACGGGCTCTTGCACATGACAAGGGTCGCTTCATACGGCACCTGAGGTCTTTTGTTATTTAGACCTCTTAGGGGCTAGATCTTCTCCAGCAGCCGGGATTTGGTGTGCGCTTCCTTTTTGTTCATCAGAATTTTCCCGGCCAGTTCTTACATTTCGTGCGTCACCTGCATGAGCAGGGTGGCCATGAAATTGTTTTCATTTCCGAGGCGAACGCGGGGGAGGTGCCTGGAGTCAGGCGTGTCATCTATCGGGTGCCTCGTTTGCCATCCTCATCCACGCATCCCCATCTCAGAGAATTTGAATACGGGATACTCCGAGCAGAAGCCGTTGCGACCGCTGCTAAAACCCTCAAGCAGTTAGGGTACGAGCCTGACATCATCATCGGGCACCACGGCTGGGGAGAGCTCCTGAACCTTGGAGATGTTTTTCCGGGGTGTCCGATACTCGGATATTTCGAGTTTTTCTATCACGCCGACCGGAACGATGTTGGGTTTGACCCTGAGTTTCCGTCCAGCCCGGACCTTGCGGCTGCGGTACGAATCAAGAATTCGATCAATCTACAAGCTCTTTCCCAGACCAATGGCTACGGTCAGACGCCAACGCAGTTTCAGCGATCAACTTATCCGGCTTGGGCACAGGAAAAAATTTCGCTTCTGCGCGAGGGTGTAAACCTCGATCTTTGCAAGCCAGAGCCACAAGCTCGGAAGCGCAATCTCGTCATTAATGGCGTCAAGATTGGTCCACGGGATGCTCTTATTACGTATGTCGCGCGTAATCTGGAGCCCTATCGCGGTTTTCACTCTGTAATGCGTGCCCTGCCTCGTATTCTTGCTGAACGTAAAGATGCTCATATCATCATGGTGGGCGGTGATCAGGTAAGCTATGGCGCTCCTCCGCCAGGGCGGGGAAGCTGGCGTGAAATCCTGCTCAAGGAACTTGAGGGCCAACTGGACCTCAGCAGAATCCACTTTGTGGGCAAGGTTGCCTATGACGACTTCCGAGCCCTGTTGAAGCGCTCAGATGCGCATCTATATCTGACATATCCATTCGTTGCGTCCTGGTCCCTGAGAGAGGCCATGGCAACGGGCTGTCCGATTGTTGGAAGTGATACAGCACCTGTCAGCGAGTTTATCACAGATGGCCTGACAGGGCGGCTAGTACCGTTCCTTGAGTCGGATCGTATTGCGGATGTGGTTCTGGAACTGCTCGAAGACCGCAAGCAGGCGCGTCGTCTGGGGCAGGATGCGCGCCGCTATGCTGAAGCTGAGTTGTGTCTACAGGGTTACCTGAAGCGCTATGACGCTCTGGTGCAGGAAATCGTCAGCGGGCACCACCGCTGACGATACAGTCAGTTTCTTACTGACTGTGCCAGGATGCGTTACCTTTATAATGCACCTCATACTCTTCAACGAAGTCATTGAAACGGGCTTGGTCATCTATCCGAAGCACGGGAAGCTGTGCCTTGAGTTCCAGGCTCTGGAAGAGCGCCCGGCTCACGGCACGGTTCAGAACGCCTGGGCCGGTCTTGAAGGCAATGTAGAGGCCGGGATGACGGAACATGTTGGCCCAAGCCGTCATCAGGGCATTGGCAATGACCGGATGCGAGGCAGTCGCTCCAAAAAAATCATTGTGGAGGACGTAGTTGTCGGTGGTGAACAGCTGACAAGTCGTTGGAATGGTGGCGAGGGCATTCCATTCTTCATCAGACTTGATGCGTAGGTCGGCATCAATCCACCAGCCGCCTTTTGCCAAAATGACGTGCAAGCGCAAGAGATCAGCGCCTTCTGCCGGGTGACGGACCTGCTGGAAAAGGTCGGATGCTTCCTTTCCGTAGTGGTCGTACAACCACTTGGTCGCTGTTTCCCGTGTGAAGATCGTAAAGCGATCTCCGAGCATGTTCTGATGGTATTCAATATTCTCGCTGATCTCTACCGGCGGGTTAGCGTCCCAGTACATGTAGAGGTGATGGGGTATTTGAGGCTGCGACTTTGGAAAGCCGTCTTCACCGAAAGAGCGGATCCAGCGGAGAGCGATTTCAAGATAGAGTCGATCGATTTCTTCGCCTGAGTGAAACTCCTCGAAGCAGTTTCCGATCAGTTTCAGGCTTTCATCGAAATTATTTTCACGCCAGGCCGCCCGAATTCCGCGGATATAATTTGCCTGCGGGAACGAATATTTTTCTAATTCAAGTATTTCTTCTTCAGGAAGCGTTTCACTGGCTTTGAGAAGGCATAGGAGCCGAACTTGTAGAAGTGATTGTGGTAAAGGATATTCTGTTTGGCTCTTGCTGTGCAGATCCAGGGCGCGTCTGTAGAAAAATGAAGCTTCTTTAACGTTGCTGTGGATATGGAGAATATTTGCGATGGCAAATGAATGCTCTACCGTATCTGCGCCATGTTTCTCGAAATATGCGAGGGCTTGTCCGTCACCTGCGAGGGTTGCCGCTGTGATGGACGGAGCATTATCGGATTCATGGTCAATATTCTGAGTCATCAATACCACTTGCGCGAATGTGTGAGCTAATCCGTAGCTTTGTCTCCTTGCAGATAGGACTACTCTGAAGCCAGGCGCAATAGGATCTTCAATTTGATTATATCTAAGACGTGCAACTCACATTTCCTGTGATCCTCAGGCATGCTATTTTCCAAACCCAATAAAATGGCGGCAATCCTCCGGAATGATAGATTCGGGGGCATCAGGGAGAAAATTTTATGTCTGGCGAAATGCTTCCTGGCCTTGCGGTCTTGGTTGAGGGCTGGGTCATCAAGAAAGATGCAACGCTGGCTCCTCAGCGCATGACCAGCGACGATATTCAAGATCTGGCCAAGGCGACCGTCGAAACCTTGAAAGAGCGTGCTCTGGGCGATGTGGAAAACGGCTGGGGCAGCTTGCAGACATTAACGGGTGGCTGGGTTGTGCAGCGCGAGCGAGGCAAAGTGCCCACCCCGTTGGGAAAAGAAGATTTTCGGAAGTTTGTGATGCTGGCGCTTGAGGGAATGGCTCAGCAATCTTCAGGCGCGTCTGTTCTGAGCGATGATGTCGATGACGTGTCTCTTGAAGATGAAGCACCGTCCCTGGATGCTTTTCGCTTTGCCAGAGAGCATCTCCAGCGCTGCCTGTGAAGGAAACCTGGCCCCGGAAGAATATCTTTCGGGGCCAGTAGGCCCTCAGGCTGTGTACCAGGAAGGCAGCTGGGTTTTGTAAGGTGTATCGAATTCTTCAATCATGTCGTTGAAGACGTGGTGGTCGAAGATTTCAATGGATTTTGCCGGTGTCCGGCCCTTGAGGGACCGATGGGCAATCCGGTTCAGTGCACGGTTAAAGATGCCTGGACCGGTTTTGTAGGCAATGAAAAGCCCTTGGTGCAGATAGCAGTTCCGATATAGGGACAGCAGGCAGTCCGTCAGGACGTCGCTGTTAGCAACAGATCCGAAAAAGTCATTATGAACGACTTGGTTGTGCGTGAGGAAGAAGGCTGAACCTTCCTTGCGCTCTGCCATGAACTGTAGCGCTGCATCGCTCTTCACGCGAATATCAGCATCTAGCCACCAGCCACCAAGGAGCTGGATGACGTGCACCCGTAGAAAATCAGCAGCCTCAGCTGGGTGGCGGGCACTCAGGAACAGTGTGCGGGCTTCAATCCCGTAATTGTCGTAAAGCCACTCAGCAGCTTCTTCCTTATCGAAGGTTTTGACTTCAAAGCTGGAGATCGCTTTGTGATAGTCAAAATTCTTCTGGATTTCTGCTGGCGGATTTTTATCCCAATAGAGAAACATCTTCCGTGGAATACGATTATAGATATCGTCGCCCTGCGGAGTTGCTGAAAATACAGATGGGGAGGCTCTAAGCGCGACTTCCAATGCGACAGAATCAACTTCTTCGCCCGTATGGAATTCGTCGTAAGCATTACCCATAATGTTCAGGGCATCACGTGGTGGCGTTCCACGCCAGGCGTGGGATGTCCCATCGATATAGTTTGCAAACGGGATATTCAGGCTGCGCAGCTCAGCGAGTTCATGTTGCGGAACAGGCTGGCCTGCCTTGAGCAGGCAGAGAAGTCGGACCTGCAAAAGGGATTGTGCCAAAGGATACTGCGTGGGAGACTTGGAGTGCAGTTCAAACGCACGGCCGTAATATGTTGCGGCTTCGGCTACGCTGCGGTTGGTGTGCAAAATATTGGCAAGCGCAAAAGCATGTTCAACAGTGTCTGCGCCATGCTGTGCGAGATATGCCGCAGCCTGAGGGTCCGGTAGTTCTGCTGAAGCGGGCGCCGGTGACGCTACAGGTTCTTCGGCGGCATTGGAAGGTGGCGTATCTTCTTCTCTCAAGGCTTCCCATTCGGACAGATCCCAAGCCGCGCTGTCTTGGTGTGTCGTTTGATCTTCGGAAGTCATGCCTATTGTCCCGCTTCAGGAAAGTCGTGATCAAGGCTCACCTCAGGCGGCGCCTTTTGTGCCTTTATTGGTAATCGCGATATTGTTGAGGGGCAAGTGCCACAATAAAAAACGGAGCGGCCCAAGACCGCTCCGTTTTCAGGCTCAGTAATGCAGGCGCGTATTAGGCGCGCTTGCCTTCGTGGTCACCATCACGCATCTGGCCGGTCGGTTCCTGCACGTGGGCTTCCAGGAACCACAGGTGCTTGTCCAGACCACGGGAAACCTCGGTGAAAAGGTCGGACGTGTCATCGTCGCCTGCTTCGTCCGTGATCTTGATGGCTTCACGCACGTTGTTTGCAACAGTGGCGTAGCGATCAATCAGAGCGGCAATATGGTCTGCAACCCGGTAGATGTCGGTCGGGTATGGCTTGCAAGATGAATTCTTGGAGACATCCTGCACAGTCCCATATGCCGTGCCACCGAGCTGCGTTGCACGCTCTGCTGTTGTGTCCACAAAATCGTCAATGCTGGTACGGAAGCCATCCAGCATTTCGTGGACACCGATGAACTGTGGTCCCTTGAGGTTCCAGTGTGCCTGCTTGGTGATCAGGGCAAGATCAATCAGATCGGCCAGACGGGCGTTAAGCGTTTCGATTGAAACGCTTTTCGTGTTGTCCGCTGTATCGTTCTGCGTGACATGGCGATTGGACTTGGTGGCCATGATAGGTCTCCTGCAAGAGGGTTCGTTATCCGGATAAACGCCGAAACCTCAATTTGGTTTCACAGTGTTTCCGGATCCACAAGATCGAAAAATGGCTGCTGATCTACTGTAAAGTAGCGAGGATATGACGGATCCCGTTCGAAAAGTGGATTGTCACTCCAACGAGCCAGCATGGTCTGGGTTTCATGAAAGAAGCGGGCTTCATGTTCCGGGCGATCATCGCTACCCCGGGACAGGCTTTCATGATGATAGGCCACCACTTCTGCAGAGAAGATGATTCGATAACCCGCATCACGAATTTTCAGGCAAAGATCGACGTCATTATAAGCGACTGTCAGTTCTTTTTCGTCGAAACCACCAATTTCATGAAAGACGTCTGACCGGACCAGCATCGCTGCTGCCGTGACGGCGGTGACTTCATGTGAAAGCATGGTGCGTCCAATGTAACCATATTCCGTCACTGGATCACCACGGTGAACATGAGCGCCTATGCCCGCTGGCCCGACGATCACGCCCGCATGCTGGATCGTATCGTTCGGATAGAGGAGCTTCGCGCCGACTGCTCCGATATCTGGCGCGGCGAGGGCTTCTCCGATGGCAATATGAAGCCAGTTGGAATGTTCAACGAAAACATCGTTGTTCATGAACATCAGATAGTCGGCGCTGGTCTGTTCAACAGCAAGGTTGTTGAGGCGTGAATAGTTAAAGGGTTCCTCAACTGTCAGGACTGACACACGCGGGTGCTTCTGTATCTCGCTGATGAAATCAATCGTTTCATCCTCGACTGACCAGTTGTTGACCAGAATGATATCAAAATTTTTGTATGCGGTTTTATTGAGGAGGGCATCAACACACTGACGCGTGGTTTCAACCTGATCTTTGAACGGAATGATAATGGTGACTTTTGGGGCTTTTTTTGTCAGCCACTCAACGCCATAGAGTGTAAGCCCACGGATTGAAGAGACTTTGGCTTTGATCTTTCGGCGTTTGAGATGGTCATGCACACACCGGACGCCTGCTTCGATGGCATAGGTCTTGTTGGCGACATTAACGGCTGTGGAATTGGGTGTTTTACGCCAGTGATAGAGAACTTCGGGAACGTGATGAATTTCTGAAGGGGACAGGATTTCCGTTGCCCGCAGAACGAAATCATGGTCCTGCGCGCCATCGTAGTCTGACTTCAGGTGGCCGATCTTACGCATGGTTTCTGCTTCAACCATCGTCAAATGACAGATGTAGTTGCAGCCCAGAAGATAACGATAATTGAAATCGGGTTTGAGGTTAGGTTCCAGGAAATATCCGGCCTGATCGATCTTGTCTTCGTCCGAATAAAGGAGCTTGGCCCCTGTCTCCAAAGCCGCATGAACCATCACTTCAACGGCGACATCGACCATGAGGTCATCATGGTCAAAAAAGACCACATAATCGCCTAGGGCCGCATCCATTCCGGCATTTGTTGCACCCGAAATGCCTGCATTTTTCGCGAGCGGCACAGCGCGGATGCGCTGGTCTGCTTTGCAGAACTGCTCAATGACGGCAGTCGTCTGTGCGCATTTCCCGGCATCATCAACGATGAGGAGTTCCCAATTCGAATAGGTCTGAGACAGGACTGAATTGAGGGCTGCTTCAAAGTCGCTTTTTAAGGGCCGATAGGTCGGACAAAGAATGGAAACCAGAGGTTCAGTGCGGGTGCTGCCCTGGAGTTGACGCTGTTTGGCGACGCGCTCTCTCAAAAGAGGGTAGTATTTATGTGCCCAGCGATTGTAATCGCCAAGGTTATAGCCGCGTCTCGGAACAAGATCCCTGACTTCCTGACGCAATTCAGAAAGCTTCCGGTGGAGCCCGTCTATGGTTCCCAGAAGGTCAACGAGGCGTGTTTCCAAAGCATCGTCAGCAAGGGACGTGATAAAAGGACTTCCGTTTAGCTCGGTCCGGTCCGGAAGGGTGACAACTTGGAATTTGTGCGGCGCGCTCCCCCGAAGCCGTTGAGGAATGGGAATTTCGAAACCGCAGTTCGGGTCGCATCCTAGAACGGCTGCGACATCTCCTCGATATCGGTCTGCTCTGGTTTGCGCCATTGGAACACCGTCAACAATGACGGAGATCATGCATCGACCGTGCTGCTCGGCGCCCGGCTTATCAGCACAGAGAATCCAGCCCCGAAGCGCGCCCTGCTTCACGCCATCAACAAAGCTTTGATACTGGGGTAGAAATTTTTCAGAAAAATGAATGGTGGCGGCCGGGGGCGCTTCAGGGGTCGCGGAGTCAGTTAATGGGAGAGCTGAGCGATCCGGAAACCGAATGGAAAATTCGTGACGTTTGCCGTCGATAAATTTTTCAGGGACGGAAAATTCGAACCCGACTTTTGACGTTGGGAGCTGAAGGGCAGCCTGAACATCTTGTCGCTCTTGATCGCATACGATCTGCATGACTTCTTGTTGGTCAATCAAGACGTGAAGCAGGACCAACCCTTGTCCACGACTATCTACTGCCCAGCCGCGAGCTTTGCCGTTCTCGAACTGATCAAGATGTCCAGTAAAAGGGCCGAACGTAGTTGGGAGTGATTGCTTCAACGCCACTGGATTCCTGCTCCGTTCTATGTCTTCGTATTTTACCGAAAGACAAAATTAAGGCCTACTTTCTGGCATGTTAAATCAATTGCCGAAATGGGTCTTGGTGATCTGATTTCGCATCGGGCGAAAAAAATGTGTCGCGAGTGACATAAATCTTTCATGCCCTGCCTGGTCCACGCCGGTTGTCCTTCTGGGTTGGGACGGCTAATGCACGGAAGTGGCGGCATCTGCCGTCAGTGTGCACCAGTTATCACAGCCAGAGCCTTTGACGCATGACACTTGCCCCAGCCAGGCAACCCGAAAAGGTTTCCGTTTCCGAACATACGGAAAAGCGGAGTAACGCAGATACCGCATTTCAGGCGGTGGTCGGTGGATGCTCTCTGCTGGTCCTGATTGTCCTCGGTGGCCTTGTTGTGTTGATGGGTGTTGGTGGGCAGGACGCTTTCAAGACATTCGGTCTTGGGTTCGCGTTTCGGGATGTCTGGAATCCAGTTTCCAACGAATATGGTGCCTGGGCTCCTCTGTTTGGTACAATCATCAGCACTTTGATTGGTGTGCTGATTGCGACGCCACTGGCATTCGGAACGGCCTTCTGGCTGACGGCCATCGCTCCTCCAAAAATTTCGGCGATTGTCGGAACGGCTGTTCAGCTTCTAGCTGCAGTGCCGTCCATCATCTTTGGTATGTGGGGCTTCTTTACGATCGTGCCTTTCATGGCGCGGCATGTGCAGCCCTTTATGATGCACCATTTCCGGCATGTTCCCGGCATCAATATGCTGATCCATGGTGCGCCTTTCGGAACCGGCCTGATGACGGCGGGTCTTGTTCTGGCCATGATGATCGCGCCTTTCATGACGGCGGTCATGCGGGATGTTTTTAGCGCCATGCCCGGTATGCTTCGTGAAAGCGCCTACGGGTTGGGAGCAACGCGCTGGGACGTGATGTGGAAGGTCGTCGTGCCCTGGTCCCGGTCGGGCATGATCGGCGCTATTGTTCTGGGTATGGGACGCGCTCTGGGTGAAACCATGGCCGTGACATTCGTGATCGGAAACGTGACAGCCGTCGGCTGGTCTTTGTTCGCCCCGCGAAGCACAGTGGCCTCTCTCATTGCACTGCAGTTTCCGGAAAGCCCGGCCGGGTCGCTTCGTTTGTCTTCTCTGCTGGCACTGGGTTTCATTCTCATGTTGCTGTCGTTTGCCAGTCTGTCTCTGGCCCGGATGCTGAGAGGGGATAGCAAATGAGCAATATGACTACGCTTTCTCCCGGCTGGGCTCCCAATCCTTGTGGCGCGCGTCGCCGCCGGAAAGATCGTGTCGCGACTATTCTTGGCATGATTGCGGCGGCCATTCTCGTGCTGGTTCTGACGTCCATTCTCTGGACGCTTCTGGCGCGCGGTATCGTTGGCCTGTCCGCGGGTGCTCTTTTCAAGCCCATGGGCCCACCAGGTTCTGGAGGCGGTCTGGCTAACGCTATTCTTGGTAGCGTGATTCAGACGGCGATGGCCCTTGCTATGGCCACCCCCCTAGGGCTGGGTTGCGGCATCTATCTGTCCGAGTATGGCTCCAAGCAGAACCGTTTTGCCTCGTGCGTACGCTTTGTTTCTGATGTGCTGATGTCTGTCCCGTCCATTCTTGTGGGACTGTTCGTCTATCAGGTTCTGGTGGCGCCGTTTGGGCACTTCTCTGCCTTTGCGGGCTCTGTGGCCCTCGCCATTCTTGCTGTGCCCATCATTGTGCGCACAACGGAAGATATGCTGCGTCTCGTGCCGGTCTCGATGCGCGAAGCCGGAGCGGCGCTGGGTGCAACGCGCTGGCGCGTTACCCTTTTTCTCTGTCTGCGTTCGGCTAAAACCGGCGTTTTGACAGGTATTCTTCTGGCTCTGGCCCGTGTGAGTGGTGAGACGGCTCCCCTGCTGTTTACATCACTCGGTAATCAGAACTGGTCTTTCAGCCTGAACCACCCCATGGCTAGCCTGCCGGTGACAATCTACCAGTATGCAGGTGCATCTTACGACGACTGGGTACAGCTTGCTTGGGCTGGTGCTCTTCTGGTGACACTGGGTGTTCTGGCCATCAATATTGCCGTTCGTTTTTCGGCCCGGCGCGGATGACTTTACAGGATTTCAAAATGAACGAGACCAAGCCGCAAGTGGCCCTCGCCGTTCGCAATCTGAACTTCTACTACGGGCAGAACCATGCCCTGCACGATATCAGCATCGACTTTCCCGCCCGGAAAGTGACGGCGATGATCGGCCCCAGCGGCTGTGGCAAATCCACGCTTCTGCGGATCTTCAACCGTATGTACGATCTCTATCCGGGACAGCGTGCAACGGGAGAGGTGATTTTCGACGGTCGCAATATTCTTGAAACCGGGCTGGACCTGAACATCCTGCGCGCGCGGATCGGAATGGTGTTCCAGAAGCCGACACCGTTCCCGATGTCGATCTATGATAACATCGCTTTCGGTGTGCGCCTCCATGAGCGCCTGAACAAGGCTGACATGGATGTGCGTGTGCAAGACGTGCTGACACGTGTTGCCCTATGGAACGAAGTGCGGGATCGCCTGAACGCGCCGGCTGCGGGTCTCTCGGGCGGTCAGCAGCAGAGGCTTTGTATCGCACGTTCCATTGCGACCCGCCCTGAAGTTCTGCTGTTGGACGAGCCGACGTCCGCGTTGGATCCGATCTCTACCGCACGTATTGAAGAACTGCTGGACGAGCTCAAGGAAGAGTTCACGATTGCGATCGTGACGCACAACATGCAGCAGGCAGCACGGTGTGCTGATCAGGTTGCTTTTTTCTACATGGGACGGCTGATTGAAGTGGACGCGGCAGACCGCATCTTCACCAATCCAAAGCAGCAGCAGACCCAGGACTACATCACCGGAAGATTTGGATAATCCGCCATGGCTGACAGATCTCATATCGTCAAAAGCTACGAGCAGGAGCTGGGTCAGCTCCGGTCCATGATGTCCCAAATGGGTGGCATCGTAGAAAATCAGGTCGCGTTGGCGCTTTCGGCCATCGCAGACCGGAATGAGGAAGCTGCCGATGCCGCAGCCCGTCAGGATCCGGACGTAGATGAGCTGGAACGAGAAGTCGAAAGTCTCGCCATTCGCCTCCTGGCCCTGCGAAGCCCGATGGCCAGCGATTTGCGTGAGATCGTTGCAGCACTGAAAATCACTGGCGATCTGGAACGTATCGGCGATTATGCCTCGTCCATCGCGCGTCGGTCTCTCCGTATTCGTGGCGCTGACGGGCAGATTTCGCTCTCAGGTCTGCGGAGCATGGGACGTCTGGTGCAGGACAATCTGCGCCGGTCTATCGATGCGATCACGCAGCAGGATTCCAACCGGGCCATGGAAGTCTGGCACGCCGACCGCGCGGTCGATGAGTACTACACCGCGCTGTTCCGTGAACTCGTAACGTACATGATGGAAGATCCGCGAAACATCCGTGCCTGCACGGAGCTTCTGTTTATTGCAAAAAATCTCGAACGGATTGGTGATCACGCCACCAATATCGCCGAGCGCGTGTTCTACGCAGTGACCGGAGACAACCTGCCAGCTGTTCGTCCGCGCGGTGCTCCAGCAACTGCCGATACTTCAGAACAGCCAGACCGGTGAGCGGAAGCACCCAAATCAGGGCAAAAGGCCTTATCCTCGTTGTCGAGGACGATCCTGCTTTGCTCCTGATGATGCGATATAATCTCGAGCAACGGGGTTATCGTGTCGAATCTGCGGCCGACGCTGAGACCGCACTTCAGTTCCTCGAAACGGCGCGTCCAGACGCTGCTGTTCTGGACTGGATGCTCCCGGGGATGTCGGGGCTTGATCTGTGCAGGCGTATTCGCAGCAACCCGATCCTGCGCGATCTTCCGGTTCTGCTGCTGACAGCGCGGTCAGGCGAGCAGGATGCGATCCGCGGGCTGGATACAGGCGCGGATGACTACCTGATCAAACCCTGTAGCGTTGACACTCTGGATGCCCGCCTGCGTGCTCTGCTGCGGCGACACCAGTCTTCTTACGACGTGCTATCTTTCGCGGATATTACGCTGGATCCTGAAACCCATCGGATTGAACGGGCAGGCCGTCTGCTGTCACTTGGGCCAACGGAATATCGTCTTCTGGATCTGCTGATCCGGAATCCCCGCAAGGTTTTCTCCCGGGAAGATCTTCTGCGGCGGATCTGGGGACAGAATATCCATGTGGAAATTCGCACGATCGACGTGCATATCCGCCGGCTTCGCAAGGCAATCAATGGCCCGAATGAGCCGGATCTGGTGCGCACTGTCAGGGCTGCGGGTTATGCTCTGGATGACGGTCCTGTCACGGATGGACTTTGACGGGTGAGGGCTGAAAGCCTGGCAGCCGTCTCTCATGAAGGTCTGCCTTTCTGGGCAGGTCTTGTTCTTGTGGGAGCCGCGGTTGCCGGGTGGGGATGTGCATTTCTGGCCTTCCGGCGACCGGCATTACCCCTGCCGGTACTGACGGAACATTCAGCCCTGCCATCCGCAGTGCCAACGTCCGAGACTGCGCTCCCTATCGAGATTTTCCCTGGCAGTGTTCTTCTGCTGGACCGTTTGGGGGCAGTTCTTCAGGCGAACGAAGAAGCACTCACACAGTTTGGCGATAGTGTTGGCGCTATTCTCCGTCACCCTGCCGCGCGTTCCGCTCTTTCGGCCGCATTGCGGGTTGCTTCTGACAGCGCAGATGACCTGCCTTCGATGTGCTCGACGACGTTTACGCTGGACGTTCCTGTCCCGCGTACGCTTCACCTGTCACTCAGACGAATTCCTGCCCAGCATGACCGGCATACACGCGTGCTTGTCATGCTGTCGGATCGGAGTGAAGCACAGGTTCTGGACAGGATGCGGATCGATTTCGTAGCCCATGCCAGTCATGAGCTCCGCACGCCTCTGGCCTCTCTGAGTGGCTTCATTGATGCCCTGCGCACCGGTGGAAGCAGCATGAATGAAGGGACGCGGCAGCAGTTTCTCGATATCATGGCCCAGCAGTCTGCTCGGCTGAAACGCCTGATTGATCGGCTGCTTTACCTGTCGCGCGTGCAGGCTCACGAACATCAGCGTCCCCGTGATCTGGTGGAAGTCGCGGATCTGATGGCCATTGTGCTTGGCGAAGTGGCGCCCCGGTTTGATGAGCCGGGATGTTCCCTGAACCTTGCCATTGAGGATGACCTGACGATCCGGGCCGATGAGGATGAGATGGTTCAGGTGCTTTTGAACCTGATCGAAAATGCCTTGCGATATGGCCGTGAAGAAGGGCGGCCGTTTGCTGTGACGCTGTTCGCCCGACGGGCCCCTGAACGGGATGACCGCTGGCCTGAAGAAGGGGGCGTCCTGCTTGGAGTGGAAGATAATGGTCGCGGCATGGAAGCGCATCATCTCCCGCGGCTGACAGAACGATTTTATCGGGTGGTGGACAAGGTGGAGCCTGCCAAGCAGGGCACGGGCCTCGGCTTGTCTATCGTTCGGCACATTCTTGATCGACACGGCGGGAGACTCAGGGTCGCGAGTGCGCCGGGGCGCGGTACGACGTGCCTTGTGTGGCTTCCGCCTGTGGGCGCATTGCCCGCCGAGAATTCCTGATTTCAACCTGAGCCCATAAAAAAAAGCGCCCCGGTAAGGAGCGCTTTTTTTTTAGTCGAACTCAGTGGGCTTTTCGGGTGCGCGCCAGAAGAAGCCATCCACCTACGAGGATAAGGCCGATGAGCGGAATGGCGCCAATGGTGATTGTGCCATCCGGATAGTCGAAAGCCATCATCAGAAGAACGAATGCCAGAAACCCCAGTGTTGCCCAGTTGGTATAGGGGGCACCAGGCATGGCAAAAGTTGTCGGAGCGATTTCGCCACGATTAATAGCTGATCGCAGGCGAAGCTGGCACAGCAGAATGAAACCCCACGTGCTGATGATTCCGATGGCCGAGAAGTTCAGAACCACTTCAAACACACGGGACGGGATCAGATAGTTCAGGCCAACGCCCACCAGATAGACAGAAAGCGTTGTCAGAATGCCCATGTAAGGCACGGAGCTCTTGTTCATCTTGGAGAGCATCTGAGGGCCAGATCCCCCAAGGGACAGAGCACGCAGGACGCGGCCCGTGGAGTACAGGCCTGAGTTGAGGCTGGACAGAGCCGCAGTCAGGACAACGATATTCATGATCGTGCCAACACCCGGAATTCCAAGTGCCTGAAAGAACGTCACGAACGGGCTGACGCCAGCATGATAGGCTGTCCATGGCAGCAGGCAGACGAGCAGGGCAACCGAGCCAACATAGAAGAGACCGATACGCCAGATGACGCTGTTCACAGCACGCGGCAGAATTTCACGCGCATCATGGCATTCGCCAGCGGCAGTGCCGATCAGTTCAATGGCCGAGTAGGCAAACACCACACCTTGCAGCAGCAGAAAAACTGGCATGATTCCATGTGGGAACAGGCCACCGTTCTCTGTGATCAGATGAAGGCCGGTGGTGTGCCCGGCCACTGGCATCCGGCTCCCGAGAATAAGGGTTCCCGCGATGAGGAATGCGGCAAGCGCCACGACCTTGATGAGCGAAAACCAGAACTCCATCTCACCGAAGTAGCGGACGCCAATCATGTTCATCGTGCCAACGATGCTGAGAGCGCCAAGAGCAAAAACCCATTGGGGGACGTCCACGAAAACGGCCCAGTAGTGCATGTAAAGGGCGACAGCGGTGATATCGACGATACCCGTCATGGCCCAGTTAAGGAATGAGAGCCAGCCCGCAGCATAAGCGGCTTTTTCGCCAAGAAATTCGCGGGCATAGGTCACGAAGCTACCGCTGGTCGGGCGGTACATGACCAGTTCTCCGAGGGCACGGAGAATCAAGAAAGAGAAAACGCCACAAACGGCATAGATCAGCGCAAGGGAAGGACCGGCAACCTGAAGGCGGGAGCCAGCACCAAGGAACAGTCCGGTTCCGATGGCGCCACCGATGGCGATCATCTGAACGTGTCGACGACCAAGATCCTTGTGATACCCTTCCTCGCTGATGACATCTTCCGATGGTGGAGTGTGATCGTGAGCAGGGCTGGTCGTCATCTGCGCATCCTGAGGGCCGGGATCGGCGTGGTGAATCAATGTCTGGACGTGGGTCACCTACACTTCGTGCGTGGCTGGTATGTCCAATCTGCATGGGAACATACGGCAAAGTCTGCCCATTGCCAACGAGCATTGAGTTTCCTTACGGAAATTAAGACTTTTGAGACATTTAATGTCCGGGTGGGACCGCCATGCAGGCCATTCCCTGGGCTGTCAGACTGCTACAGGCACTGGCCGCGCCAGCCCGACTGATGCCAGCAAGACGGGCTCTATAGAAGCGTGTCCCGTGCGACAAAGTAGGCTGGACCTGAATTTGCGAGGCCTGAAGCGGAGAGAATGCAGACTGGCGGGCCATATTCGCCGCAAACCGGGCTTGCCCGGGATTCGCGAAGGCTCCGACCTGGATACCCCAGTCTCCGTAAGTTCCAGGAGCGCGATAGCTGACGGCGGTGGGTGTCAGGCTTGCAGAGGAATGGGATGTTCGAGGTGGTGTGGGAATAACCGGCGCGGGCGGCAAAAGCGTGCTGGCCACGGTCGATTGTTCGACCGTGGCGGTCGGGGGTTCAAGTTGACGGTTGGGGGCCGACACCGGGGTACAGGCCATGCTCGGGTCATAGGCGGCGTCTGGGTCACACGGGCCGAGCGGGGGAAGGTCCGGCGGCATCGTATCTGATGGTACGGAAGTAATGTGCCGTCTGGACCAGGCTTTCTGGACGCTCTGTTGTGTTGAACCGTACTGCCCTGAAGGCTGCGCCATGGCCAGTTGTGTGCTGGTATCAGGCGCCTCTGCGACTTCCATGGGAGATGCGTTCAGTTGCTGTGACGACGCGTAGGCTGCCAGTGGACCCGTCATGGCGATCTGTGTGCCAAGATGCGGCGTGATACTTGCGATGTAATTGACAGTTTCGTTGGGGAGCGCCCGACCTTGATAGAGGTAATCCTCAAGGCGTTGTGGTCCGGCATTGTAAGCTACCAGAAATGCGGGAGCTCCGTATTTGCGAGACAGTATTTTGATATATCCGGTTCCCGCCATGATGTTGTCATGCGGCTCATACGGATCAGAACCCAGCCCGAACCGGCCCTGCATTTCAGCATAGGTCTGCGGCATGAGCTGCATCAGGCCCATGGCTCCGGCGCTGGACGTGATGGGTTGGCCATTCAGATACTGGTGTCCCCCCGATTCCTGGTGAATGACCGCTCTGATCCAGGCTTCGGGAATCGAGAAGCGACTGGCAGCCTGCTGAATGTATGGCCCCCAGGGATCACTGGCTGTGCCGGGGGCTTTGTAAGCGCCGTTTGCTGCATAATATCGATTGTAGGGCGAGGGTTGGGAGGCGCATCCGGCGAGCAGGATTCCCGTCAGGCAAAGGCTTCCAGCATACAGGGCAAGGGGCCTTTTCCGAGGCGTCATAAACCCAATGTTAATCTTTTGCTCAGATGATGCCGTTTGTCCGAAAGAGAAGGCAGACAGGCAGTGACGACGGAGACTCCGGAACTTGAGATCCCGGCGAAAGCTGGCGGAAAACGCAGGATTATCCTGATCGCAGCAGTGCTCTGTGCCATGCTGGCTGGAGGCGGCGTATTCGCCTGGCGGCATTTCCAACATCCTGCGTCCCGTCCCGTAAAAGCGGCGTCCCAGCCGATATCCTTGACACTCATTACCATCCCGACGCTGGTGTCCAACCTCGATACCGGAGATGGCAGGGCGCGTTATGTCCGGATCAGTGCGCGCCTTCAGGTTGAAGACAGCAAAGATACGGCAAAAATCGGGCCGCTCATGCCTCAGATACAGGATGCCTTCCAGACCTGCCTGCATGGGATGCGCCCGGACGAGCTAACCGGAGCGGGAATTTATCGTCTGCGGGAAACCATGTTGGCGCAGATTTCCAATATTCTTGCTCCCTTGTCCGTGCGTGATCTCTTCTTCGTGGAAGTGCTGGTGCAGTGATGCCAGACGCACAGAAGGCGACGTCGGAAGGTGATGCAAACGATGCGCCGATGCCACGTTTTGCCCTTTCAATGGATGATCTTGGTTTTTCAGAGGATGACGGTGCGGACCGGATTCTGAACCAGGACGAGATTGATAGTCTCTTCGGTAGCGACGCCCACGTGAGCGGTGGCGGCGAAGGAAGTGGTCTGGAAAAACTGCTGAGCACGTCGTTCGTCTCTTACGAGCGGCTCCCTATGCTTGAAGTGGTTTTTGACCGCCTCGTCCGGATCCTCACGACCAGCCTACGGAACTTCACCAGCGATAACGTTGAAGTCTCAATGGATCGCCTGGCCTCCCAAAGGTTTGGAGATTATCTGGAGAATGTTTCTGGGCAATCCATGTTCGCCGTCTTCAAAGCGGAGGAATGGGACAATTACGGGATTCTCGTTCTCAGTTCGTCCCTTGTTTACAGTGTCATTGATGCATTGCTGGGAGGGCGTGATCGTGTTCGTCCTCACGGCGATGGGGAGAGGCGCGCAGAAGGCCGACACCATACGGCGATCGAGCGCGCGCTGGTCGAGCCTCTGATCCGTGTGATCCTCTCGGATCTCTCCATGAGTTTTAGCCCTTTGTGTGCTGTGAATTTTCGTTTTGAACGGCTGGAACTGAATTCCCGCTTTGCGACTATTTCCCGGGCGGCAAATGGCGTGGTGTTGGCGCGATTTGGCATCGACATGGATGGGCGCGGCGGGGATGTGGATCTCATTCTGCCGCATGCAACGCTGGAGCCTGTTCGGGAAATTCTGCTGCAGCAGTTCATGGGTGAAAAGTTTGGCCATGACGGCATCTGGGAAAGTCATCTTGCCCAGGAGCTCTGGAATACGGACGTCACGCTCGATGCCGTCCTGGAAGAGCAGAGCATGAATCTTCAGGACATCATGTCCCTCTCGCCGGGCGAGATGCTGGTGCTGCGCCGTGATCCTGCGGCTCTCGTTCAGCTGCGCTGCGGTGGAAAAACGATTTTCCGGGGTCGGGTTGGCAAAAAGCAGGGTCATGTCGCGGTTCGTATTGAAGAAAATCTTATTGGCGGAGGGGCCGGTGATCGCCCTTCTGCGTACAGCTGAAAAGGCGGAGCAGTTTCCATGGACAGGTTCCAGATCGTACTTGAAGTTGCTCTGTCAGCCCTGCTGCTGATTACGATTTTCTACAGCCTTTATCTTGGCCGAGCGCTATCGGTCATCCGTCGAAACCGGGGAGAGCTGGATGCTCTGATTGCGAGTTTGCAAAGCAGTAGTCAGCAGGCTCAGTCTGGTATCGACCATCTGCGTCAGACAACTGAAATGGTTGGACGGTCGCTTGGTAAAACGGTGGAGAGCGGAAAGAGTCTCAAGCGTGAACTGACGATGCTTTGTGAACGATCAGAAGCTGTTGCTCAGGTCTTGGAAAAAACAGCCTCAATCGGTCGTCCCGCCAATTCGGAGCCTCTCAGGGAGGCAGACGCGCCGGATATGGAGGGCCCTCGTTTTTCTGCCCGTCTCAGGACAGATGAAGGACGATGGGGGTCACCCAGCACATTGAAAACGCCATCCGGTAAGACTGCGGCAGAGCGTGAGCTGCTGCGTGCCCTTCGTCAGAAGCAGGTGTAACGCTCATGCTCTTTCGCTTGCTGCACATTGCCTGTGGTTTGATGATTATTCTGCTGGGTGTGAAGGTTTACGATCTGGTTGGGTATGTCGATGCCTCAACGGATTCATCGTTGATGTCGTCTGCCATGGCGCAGCCGGCCGCGACGCAAGTTGCCCCTAAAGCTGCTGCTGACGAGGCTGCGAGCAAACGAGCCGATGCAGAGGACGGGAAGCCTGCTCAACAGAAGGCCTCCTCCTCGGACCTTTGCAAGTCAGGGGGCTGCCAGGGCGCATTGTCTCCGACAGGCACGGTGGACGCTATAACTCCTGACCCTACACTGAAAGCAGAGCTGGCTGCACGGCAGGAGGAACTGGATCGCAAAGCTGCGGCGTTGGAAGATCGGCAGCGACTGGTGGATGCGGCAGAAGAAGAGCTGCAACGTCGGATGACCGCACTCCAGACATCCCGTTCGCAGTTTGAAGAGACAGCACGACATTCAGACGAGCTTCTGAACCAGGATGCGGAAAGACTGGTCAGGATTTATGAGGCGATGAAGCCTGTCGATGCGGCCGCTATTTTCAATATTCTTGATCTGCGGGTTGGCGTGGGTCTTTTGAACCGTATGAGCCCGCGGAAGGCTTCAGCGATCATGGAAGCCATGTCTCCACAAAGAGCCATTCTGGCGACGCAGCTTCTTGCCAATGCTCATGCGCATCCAGGTATGCATATCGGGGATAACGGGTGATGTTGGCGCGGGGCTGCCTCTTCGCTCTGGCCATGCTGCTGCTCTCACAAAACGCAGTAGCTTTGCCGCCAGATGCAAGTGCGCTTCTTCCCTCAGGGTGGTCATTCCTGAACGATCCATCTCCACTTTTATCCAGCCAGGAAAAAGCTAGGGCGTCGGTCGGGCGTACGGATTTCAGTGCGCGGCCTGTCATGCAGGCGAATGAGGGCGTCGTCCCATCCGCAACTGGATTGTGGTTGCCTCTGGGGGAAATGACGCCCGTTGCCGCGTTTCAAAATGGCAGGCGTCTCCTAATCGTTGCTGCCGGTCGCCATGTCATCGACACCGCAGGGCTAACGAATGTTGCTCCATTCGAAGGTGTATCTGCTCGCATTATGGCGGATGTGACAGCTGTCAGCATCCTGTGTCCTGAAGGATCCAGTCCATTAATAAGACCCGTCGGGCATGGCTGGACGGTGTCTTTCGGACGTCAATCAACCCCATCCCCAGATGTTATGTTGTTAGGGCAAGATGAGGGTGCTCTGACCTTCACGCCGCCTCGGGAAGACGGGGCTCTATTTGTTGTCACGTTTCGAGACCCGGATTCGGGCCGGCGGCTGTTACTCGGTCTCTCACGGTCCGGTTCTGTCTCAGGTGTTTTGATCCGGCGGGGAGCAGGTTTTGAGGTTCGTCCTAGCCTGATGGGGTTGGTCATTGCCGCAGATGCCGATGCAATTGAGCTCAGGCAAAACGGAAAGCAGTTCTTTCTTGATAGAGTTGGCCCCACCCATACTCCGCTGCTTGCTGGAGGAAAAGTTGCTGCTTATGGGGCTTCGGATGCCGGGGTAGCGTTGGCTGGCAGCCCACCGGAAGGTTTGCGGGAGAGTGTGCGTCGCGCTCAAATTGCGGCGGCCATGGCATCAGCGGGCCAGCGTTTTGATGCGCGGATCCGGCTGGCACAGGCAGCGGCAAGGCTAGCTAATGGTGCGTTGGTTTCACAGGTTCTGCAGGTAGCACTGGAAGATCAGCCTGAAGGGAGCACCCGCAAAGATGTACGAAGGCTGAGACAAATTTCGGCTGTGCTAAATGGCCGCGCGGATCCGTCTCTGTTGTCAGAGGAAGAAGGGGCAACACCGGAGGATCAGTTTTGGCGAGGAATGGTACGCGCGCAGCTCCCCATTACGGGAAAAGGCCCTGATGTCGATGTACAGCGCACCCGCACGGCCAGGTTGATTGCGGCGGGACTACCTTCTGTATCGGGATATTCTCAGCCTTTGCGGCATCGTCTGCTGCCGATGGCTGCAGAGTGGGTTGCGCGGTATGGCACAGCAAAAGATCGGGGCGTTCTCTTATCTCTTCCCTCGGTACCGGAAACCGTTCTTGCACGTGCCTTAGCAGCAGTTGAGACACATGCGTTGGATGCAAGAGGGCAGCTTGAGACGCTCGCTCATGATCCTTCTCCTATGGTGTGGCCGATTGCCAGCGAAGCTGCTCTTCGCTTCGATCTTGAAAAAGATGCATCACCCGCGAAAGCAATTGGTGAACGTGTGGATGGTCTTATGCCTGCCTTTAGAATGGTTGGAAGGGAGCGTGAGGCACGACTGCTGAGTATTGATGCGTTCATCAAAGGGAAAGAATGGCGCGCCGCTCAACAGGGCGTGCAAGACGGGCAGGCTGTTTATGGGAAAGCTGGTTTTCCTGGTCATGACAGGTTGCTCGTTATTGCCCGTGGGTTCGCAGAACAGAAAGACATTCAAGCGAAGAGTGCTCTTGCTGAGGTCGAACTGTTGAAAGCAGCAATGACAATTGAGCCGAATGACCCGACATTACAGGCTTATTTTCTGAAGGCTCTGGAGCGTCGATATGCTGTGCTAGGCCTCCCGGAGGCTCAGCGGACGGTATTGCGTAGTCTTCTTCAGAACCAGCAGGGACCTGAACATCAGGATACTATGGTGAAGCTGGTTCGTCTGGATCTTGATGCGAAAGACCTGAGCGCTGCACTCCATGATTTACCGGCGGAAAACCCCGCCGATGTATCTGTGCTGCCGGGAGGTCAGCCAGAAGCATTAGAGGTATCGTTGCTTCGTGCTGAAGTCGCGCGTGAGCAACACGATTTGCCTAAAGCTGAGCGCTACCTCACAGGCCGGACAGAGACACAGGCATTGAAAATGCGTGCGCAGTTGATGGAGCAGGCGAAGGACTGGGTTGGCGCAGTTTCTGCTCTAAAACCTGTCATCGATGCAGCCTGGACAGGGCGTAAAGAGGCTTCAGCTCTGTCGCCGGATCTGGAAGCGTTGGTTCTGGAGCTGGCTGGCGATGCCTCAAGGGCCCATGATGATACCATCCTATCTGCTCTGAAAAGGCAGTATGGTTCTCTTATGGAGCGTTCGGCGTCCGCAGGGGTTTTTAAGCTTCTGGTTGGTGAAAGTTTGGCCAAGTTGCCTGCCGGTGGATAAGGCCCTTAGGTGCTATGCGCCTTGAGAAAGGTCTGTATGCCGTATGCGATGAACTGGACCAGGTTTTCGCCTTCTTTGGGCGGCTTGCAATGTGTCAGATGCGCCAGTAGCGGGCCACCCAGGGTCATGCTGAAAAGCAGATCTGCCGCTTCTTCAACGTTCTCGATATGGAGATGGCCGGCCTCGGCCTGTTTGGTCAGCCACTGCTGAACGGGGAGGGCCCGTCCGGAAAGATGAAACAGGTCTGTCACGATTTGTCGTACGGCAGGATTTCGCGTGGTTTCCGTGATGATGGACTTCAGAAGGCCAAGGCGCTCTTCATTTAGGAGTTGCTCCGCGAGGAGCGTCATCATCATCTGGAGCTGTTGGGGAAGAGGGTCTGTTTCAACCGGGGTATATGGAAGCGGAGCGAAAAGCCGCTCTATGATAAGGGTCTCGAAAAGAGATTTTTTAGACTCGAAAAACTGGTAGAGCGTCTTTTTGGACATTCCGGAGCATGCGGCAATGCTGTCCATGGACGCTGCATGATATCCATGAGTCGTGAGCATTGAACTTGCAGCATTCAGGATCCGCGTCTTGCGCTCTACGTCATCCACTGAACCGTTATGATCGCAGCACCGCAGCTTGCGGGTATCGGGTAGGGCGGAAGTGGGACTGTTCAAGATCAACTCCGGGATTATTCGTACCGGCCGAATTGACGTTCATCAAAGAAACCGGCTAGTTTCCGGAACAACTGGAAACTGCGTGGTTTCTGTATCACAGGATAGCGGCTGTATCATGCCTTCTTTTCAGAAAACATTTTGGATGTCGTCCGCGACTGTCGTCTTGGAGAAAGGTCAGATGCGCCGTCAGGCCAAAACAATGATCCCTTTGCTGGCAGCCGTGCCTTTCTTGGTTGCTGGCTGTCAGAAAAAAGCCGCCGCTCCGCAATTGCCGCCACAGCCTGTTGGCGTCATGACGCTGCAAACCCAGCCGGTTACGCTGGAGACGTCTCTTCCCGGCCGAACGGATGCCTATGAACAGGCGCAGATCCGTCCGCAGGTGAATGGTGTGATTGTCTCGCGTGACTTTGAGCAGGGTGCGGACGTCAAAAAAGGGCAGCAGCTGTTCCAGGTTTATATTGCGCCGTATCAGGCTGCTTATGACCAGGCCAAGGCCCAGCTCATGAATGCTCAGGCTGTTGCCACGCGCGCGGCTGGTCAGCTTCGTCGTTATGCGCCGCTGGTCAAGGCGCATGCTGTCAGCTCACAGGACTATGACAACACGCTTGCAACGGCCCGCGAAGCTGAAGCGCAGGTTGCTCAGGCGAAAGCCAATCTAGAGGCCGCCGAAGTCAACCTGAATTACACTCATGTCCGCGCCCCGATTGATGGCCGTATCGGCCGTACGCTTTACACGCCGGGTGCGTTGCTCACGGCAGGGCAGACGCAGCCGATCGCAGTCGTGACGCGGCTTGATCCGATTTATGTGGACGTCAATCTGGCGGCCTCTGATATGCTGCGTCTCAAGCATGAACTGGCAACGGGGCAGGTCGAGCGTAAAGGCGATGATGCCGCTGCTGTGGGTCTGAAGCTGGAAGATGATTCAGATTATCCCCAGCGCGGCAAGCTCCAGCTTTCGGAAGTCACGGTCGATCCTGCAACGGGAACGCTTGTCATGCGAGCTGTTTTCCCGAACCCGGATCATCTGCTTCTGCCGGGAATGTTTGTGCATGCCCATATCCGCGAAGGTATCGATCCGAACGGCATTCTGGTGCCGCAGGTGGCTGTCCAGCGTGACTCGAAGGGCAATCCTTTCGTGATGACCGTTGATGTCGAAAACAAGGTGCAGCAGCGCCCGATCCAGACGACCCGGACGATTGGAAAGGACTGGCTGGTGACGGGCGGCGTCAAGGCTGGCGACAAGATCATCGTAAACGGTCTGCAGAAGGTTCAGCCGGGTGCGAAGGTCGCACCTCAGGAAGTTCCTGCGGGAAAGGCTGAGTAACAGCACATGACGCTCTCACGCTTTTTCATTGATCGGCCGATCTTTGCATGGGTGATCGGGCTGATCATCATGCTGGTTGGTGGCGTTGCCATCACCCGCATGCCGATTGCCCAGTATCCCAGCATCGCACCGCCGCAGATCGCCATTTCTGTCATGTATCCGGGTGCTTCGGCGGAAACCGTGAATAACACGGTTGTCCGTCCGATTTTGCAGCAGATGTATGGTCTGGATCATCTCGAATATCTGTCTGCCTCGTCCTACGCGAGCGGACAGATGGAAATCGATCTGACCTTCGAGCAGGGCACCAATCCTGACATTGCTCAGGTTCAGGTTCAGAACAAGCTCCAGCTGGCGCAGCCGCGTCTGCCGTCTGAAGTGACAGCACAGGGTCTGGGTGTCACGAAGGCGACCAAGAACTTCATGATGGTTCTGGCCTTTATTTCCGAAGACGGAAGCATGTCCGGCCAGGACATTGCCGATTATGTGGCGTCCAATATCTCTGATCCGCTGTCGCGTGTGTCAGGTGTGGGCGATCACACACTGTTTGGCTCAGAATACGCGATGCGTATCTGGCTTGATCCGTCTCGGCTGTATAATTACGGCCTGACGGTCGGCGATGTGCAGTCCGCCATTCAGGCCCAGAATATTCAGGTTTCGTCCGGTGAGTTGGGCGGTTTGCCCGCTAAAAAAGGCATCGGATTTGACGCAACGGTTATTGGTCCGACGCGTCTGAGTTCGCCTGAAGAATTTAACAAAATTCTGCTCAAGGTTCAGCAGGACGGCAGTCAGGTTCGCCTGAGCGACGTGGCCCGTGTCGAGCTTGGTGCACAGAGTTACGCTCTCGGTTCCGTCTATAACGGTCATCCTGCATCTGCGATGGCTTTGAAGCTGGCGCCGGGCGCCAATCAGCTTCAGACGGAAGCCGCAGTCCGTAGCCGAATGACAGATCTGCAGCGCTATTTCCCGCATGGTCTGAAGCTGGTTTACCCGCTTGATACGGAGCCGTTCATTACGCTCTCTATCAAGGAAGTTATCGAGACGCTGGTTATCGCCATCATTCTCGTGTTCTTCGTGATGCTGATCTTCCTTCAGAACTTCCGTGCCACGCTGATCCCGACGATTGCTGTCCCGGTTGTTCTTCTGGGCACGTTCGGGCTGCTGTCCGTGATGGGATACAGCATCAATACGCTGACCATGCTGGCTATGGTTCTGGCTGTCGGTCTGCTCGTGGACGATGCGATCGTCGTTGTTGAAAACGTCGAGCGTGTGATGACGGATCAGGGCCTGTCTCCCAAGGAAGCTGCTCGCCAGTCCATGGATGAGATTTCCGGTGCCCTGATTGGCATCGTGCTGGTTCTGACGGCTGTGTTCCTGCCGATGGCCGCCTTCGGTGGTTCTACCGGTGTGATTTATCGCCAGTTCTCCATCACCATTGTTGCCGCCATGTGGTTGTCTGTTCTGGTGGCTATGGTTATGACGCCGGCACTCTGCGGGTCCATGCTGAAGCCTACCCATAAGGGCCATGAGCGTGGTCCGGCAGCTTGGTTCAATCGTAATTTTGACCGCCTGACCAATGGTTATCTGAGCGGTGTGAAGTGGCTGATCCGCGCGCCTGTTGTCAGCATGGTTGTCTTTCTGCTGCTGACCGCCGGTGTGGTGTTTCTGTTCAATCGTGTGCCTGGCGGGTTCCTGCCTGACGAAGATCAGGGGATCATCTTCGGGCAGGTCACGATGCGGAATAACGCAACGCAGGAGCAGACCGCTGCCGTCAACAAGAAGATCACGGATTACGTCCTGAAAAATTATGGGGACTACGTCCAGTCAGTCTTCACGATGAACGGCTTCAGTTTTGCCGGGCAGGGTCAGTCTGCGGGTGCATTCTTTATTCGAATGAAGCCGTGGGATCAGCGCCCCGGTGCTGCCCATACGACGATGACCGTGTCCCGTGAAATCATGATGCATTTCTGGATGGATCCGGATGCGCAGATCTTCGCAGTCAACCCCCCAGCCGTGATGGAACTGGGTAACGCTACCGGTTTCGATCTGGAACTTGAAGACACAGGCCATCTGGGTCACGCAGCACTGCTGGCTGCGCGTAATCAGGTGCTGATGGAAGCAGCTAAAAATCCGCTGCTTCAGGCTGTTCGTCCGCTCGGCATGGAAGATGCGCCGCAGTTCAAGCTGGACCTCAACCGTGAACGTGCAAACGCACTTGGGCTGACCAACGCTGACATCAACACGACGCTGGAAGGTGCTCTTGGCTCCATCTACGTCAACCAGTTCATGCGTGATGACCGTGTGAAGCAGGTCTATATTCAGGGTGAACCCTGGGCGCGTATGACGCCGGAAGATCTGAACCGCTGGTACGTCCGCAATACGACGGGCACGATGGTTCCGTTCAATGCCTTCGCTTCCGGTACGTGGGAAAGCGGCCCGCAGAAGGTCGAAGACTACAACGGCATGAACTCCTACGAGATTCAGGGGCAGCCTGCCGTTGGGTCCAGTTCCGGTCAGGCTATGAGCGAGATGGAAAAAATCCTCGCCAAGCTGCCACGTGGCATTGGGTATGAGTGGACGGGTCTGTCCTACGAGCAGCTTGCATCCAGTGGTTCAACGGGGCCGCTTTATGCTCTGGCCGCTATCGTGATCATGTTCTGTCTTGCCGCGCTTTATGAAAGCTGGGCCATTCCGTTTGCGGTGCTTCTGGTGCTGCCACTCGGTGTGCTCGGAGCGATTGCCGCAACGCTGGGCCGTGGCCTTTCCAACGACGTTTACTTCCAGGTTGGTCTGCTGACGACAGTTGGTCTGTCTGTGAAGAACGCGATCCTGATTGTGGAATTTGCCAAGGCTTTCTTTGAAGAAGGGCAGTCTCTGGAAGAGTCCGTGATTGAAGCCGGGCGTGAACGTCTGAGGCCAATTCTCATGACGTCCATTGCGTTCGTCTGCGGTGTGTTCCCACTTGCGATCGCAACGGGGGCAGGCTCTGCTGCACGTGTGGCCATCGGCACCTGCGTGGTTGGCGGCATGCTGTCTGCAACCTTGCTCGCGATTTACTTCGTGCCGGTATTCTTCGTGGTGGTTCTGCGTCTGTTCCGTGTGGTCCGGATCCGGGACCGGAAGGACGCTTATGCCCATCTGGATAATAAGGCGACACCTGCCATTGAAGGGGAGCACGGCGCATGAAGGCCCGTCTTGGATTTGCCGCGCTGCTGATGCTTTCCGGCTGCAACATGGCTCCCAGATATCATCAGCCGACGCAGGCTGTGCAGAATTCTTACCCGCAGGATACAGGCGCTAAGAACGTCTCTTCGGTGGCCAAATCCTATAATCTGGGATGGGAAGATTTCTTCACGGACCCTCGTCTGAAAGCTCTGGTCCAATTGGGGCTCAGGAATAACCGGGATTTAGCCGCTCAGGCAGCGGCTATCACGGTGGCTCGTGGGCAATATGAAATTCAGAACGCATCCCTGTTCCCGATCATCACGGCCGGCGGGCAGGGCATGTTCATGGCGCCGTCAAGCACGGCAGGCTTCTCTTTTGCGCCAGGGCTTGGGACGAGCGTTTCGACCCTGCGGCTTTATCAGACGTCCATCGGCTTCTCGTCTTACGAGGTGGATCTCTGGGGCCGTATTCGCAACCTGACGAAGCAGCAGGCCGAGACGGTTCTGAACAGTGTCGAGGGCGCCCGAAACGTTCTGATTACGACGGTCTCGCAGATTGGCACGACCTACATTCAGTGGCTTGCGGATCGGGAACAGCTTCGCGTTACACGCGACACCCTGAAGTCCCAGCGGGATACGCTGCGCCTGACGCAGCTTTCCTACGACAATGGCGAGACAGATGCCCTGACGCTTGCGCAGGTCAAGACGCAGGTCGAGCAGGCTTCTGCGTATGAGGCGCAGTATTTGCGTGCCGTAGCGGATGACGAGCATGGTCTTCAGGTTCTGGTGGGTGTGCCGTTGCCTGCCGATCTGCCGCCGCCAGCACCATTTGGTGCTCAGACGATGATCAGTGATCTGCCGGAAGGGTTGCCGTCGGATCTTCTGGCCCAACGCCCCGATATTGTCGCGGCGGAGCACACTCTGATTGGTGCCAATGCAAGTATTGGTGCGGCGCGAGCAGAGTTTTTCCCGAAGGTCACGCTGACGGCGTCTGAAGGGACAAGCTCCCTGCAGTTTCGCAAGCTGTTTACGCCGGGTGCCGAGACATGGTCGGTCTCGCCTTCCATCAGTCTGCCCATTTTCACCTGGGGGCAGAGTGAGGGAAATCTGCTGATGGCGAAGGGGCAAAAGCTCCAGTATGCCGCACAGTATGAGAAAACTGTGCAGACAGCCTTCCGGGAAGTGTCTGACGCGCTTACGGCACGTGAGACCTACACGGCGCAGCAGCAGCATATGCAGTCGCTCGTTGACCAGTCACAGAAGGCCTATGATCTGGCGAAGATGCGATATGATGCAGGGATCGACAGCTATCTGACGACGCTTGAGCAGCAGAGAACGCTTTATCAGGCTCAGCAGAATGCCATTCTGGTTCAGGCTGCCCGATTCCAGAATCTTGTCACGCTTTACCGTGCGCTTGGCGGTGGGTGGAGCCAGAAGACGGTTTCGCCTACAGTGCCCGCCGCAACGCACTGACCGGAGAGCATCATGCGCAGGATCCTGACTACCACTTTGGCCGTTCTAGCCCTGACGGGCACGGCTGTCGCGCAGGATGCCGATGGTGACGGGCCCAAGAAGCCGAGCATGCACGAGCTGTATCATAGCTCTTCGCTGCCCCGGAGCCATGCTGACTTCAGTCGCTTCAAGTATCGCCCGCCAGGAGACAAGGTGGTTGAACAGCCGGATGCGTTTCGGCTGCTTTTCCGCACCCGTGACGGCCAGCCGGATGGTTATGCCGAACGTCGTGGTGATGCCGTGATCTACTATGATCGGTATGGCAAAGTGACGCATGTCCAGCCGCTCGCGCCGGACGATGAAACGCCGAACTGATCTGTTTCTTCGACGACTGTTTTAGAAAGCCCCGCCCTGTTTTCAGGTGCGGGGCTTTTTTTTGTTCGCAAGGAAATACGGGCTTATTCCGCTTCGCTCGTGACGAGGTTTGTCGGAAATGAGAAACACTTCATCAAAAACTAGTTGAGAATGTTTCTCATTACCAATATAGGGGTTTCGAAATGTAAAGTTGTTTATCTGAATGAAGAGGTTCCGGTGACTGGTTCGCTGCGCACACACATCACGTCTCTTTCAGTTGCCGGTACGCTCCTGATGTCTTCGCAAGGCTATGCCGCTGCACCTGTGAAGCATGAGAAAAAACCAGATCGCAAACCGGAGTCATCAACGCGGCATCTGGAAGATACTGCGGGTGTTGAAGGGGCGGATGTCGAACATCTGACAGTTCAGGGGCATGGCTTTAACACCATGCATCAGTCTCTTGGGCTGTCCCGGATGCCGCAGGACGTGATGCACACGCCGCAGAACATCAATGTCGTGCCGCAGGCCCTGATGCAGCAGCAGAATGTCAAATCTCTTGATGAAGCTCTGAGAAATGTGCCGGGCGTAACAACGTCCATCGGGGAGGGCGCTGGCGGCATGAACGGGGATCAGTTCCTGATCCGCGGTTTTCAGGCCCAGAATGATATCTATGAAGATGGACTGCGGGACTTCGGTGTCTATTCCCGCGACTCATTCAATTTCGAAACTGTGTCCGTCATCAAGGGGCCGTCTTCCGAAGTGTTTGGGAATGGCACGACGGGCGGTGCCATCAATATGGTGACCAAAACTCCTGGTTTGAAAAATCACTATTCGGCTGATTTTTCAGGCGGTTCAGGCAGTTATTATCGCGGCACATTGGATGTGAACCAGAAAATCAATGACTCTACGGCCTTCCGTATTACGGGAATGGGCGATGAGCATAATGTTGTGGGACGAGATTATATCTTCTCTCATCGCTGGGGTGTTGCTCCGTCTCTTGCATTCGGGATTGGCAAGAGAACAACGCTTGTTCTGCAATACATGCACCAGCAGGAAAACTCCGTGCCTGATTTCGGTGTTCCGGTTGTCACGAAACCGGGGGCAAAGTACGGGCAGCCTATTACGGAATACGGTATCCGCCGGACGAACTGGTACGGCACGGATAACGACCAGAACGCCACAAATTCCAACATGGAAACAGCGCGATTCAGCTTCAAACTGAACAGGCATGTCACGTTCTATGATGATTTGCGGGGTGGTGAGTATTACCGGTCTTTCGCGGCTTCAAAAGCGACCTGCGATACGACGTGTGTGAACAACTACTTCAACGGGGATGCGTCAAAGGCGCTCGTTGCACGGTCCGGGCCAGTGGGTGCGGGGGCGGGCACAGGAACCGGCACCTACATGGCGCCGCTGCCGTATGAGCAAACGAGCTGGTCTGTGCAGAATGTCGGCTCAATGGTTGCCGACTTCCATACAAGCTTTCTCCGGCATCAGGTTGTTGCCGGGTTTGATGTCGAACGCGTCAATGATGTTCGCTCACAGTCGACGTATCTGAAGCCAAAACCGTATGCGAACCTCGTTAATCCGAAGGGAAATGTCGGCAATCTTGATCTGGTACCGGGTGATATGAACCCGGCCGGTCTTGTGTCTCTGGGGTCACTGGGGGCGAAGTCGCATAGCAATGGCTACGGGTTCGATACGGGTCTGTTCTTGTTCGATCAAATCTGGTTCACCAAGTGGCTTTCTGTGAAAGGGGGCTTCCGCTGGGATCGTTGGCAAACGAGCTACAACCTGACGGGAGGCAATGTCGCGAAGAACCCCGATCAGCATTTTCATGACGTGACGGGTGTGTTCAATCCGAATGCCAGCCTCGTTGTCACGCCGGACGACCATCAGACTTATTATTTTACCTGGGCCAATTCCACGACCCCGATGGGAATGTACGTCACCAATGGGTCTGTTCCCATCCGTCCGGGGACCAATTCTTTTGCCAGTCCTGAGAAGGCTCAGCTTTATGAACTTGGCGCCAAGTACAGCATTCTGCATGACCGGTTGGGTCTGACGGCCTCCTTGTTCCGTCTGGACAAAGGGAATGCATTGAACGCTGATCCCGTGACCGGTGAAATTCAGGGCTCTTCTGACCGGCAGCGTAATCAGGGTCTGGAATTGTCCGTCGGCGGTGTCATTCTGCCGGGCTGGAACGTGTCCGCGACCTATGCCCTTTATGATAGCAGCACGACGTCTTCTGCGACCAAGGCGAACCGCGGCAAGAATGTTCAGTATGTGCCACACAATCAGGCAACCCTCTGGTCAGCGTACAGCGCTTTCCCGGACAAGCCCTATAACCTGACAGTCGGTGGTGGGCTGACCTGGCGTGAGCATGTCTGGCTCGATACCGCCAATACTCTGCGTGCTCCGGCCAATCTGGACTTCAGTGCCATGATTTCCCATCGCTTTAACCGGCACTGGAAAATCTCCATGAATGGCTACAATCTTGCCAATAAACTCAATTACCAGAGCCTTTTCTCGAACCGTGCGACCCCCTCTGCAGGGCGTATGTTCCTGGGCGAAGTCAGCGTTGCGTATTGAGCGGCCAGGTTTTCGATTTGGAGCCAGCGCTTGGCGTAATGGGAAAACGCATTTTGTTTTCCCATTACGCTTGGGAGGCTTTTTGCCATTTGCGCAGTCCATGAACCGCCAGAACGACGAATATCGCGTAAAGGGCAGCTGTCGGGTAAAGGTCGCGACTGACGAACATGGCAACGTAAGCTGTGTCGATCACGATCCAGCAGGCCCAGCTGATCGTATGCCGCCGCGCAGCCCAGATCTGTGCAACCAGACTGTAACTGCTGAGCAGGGCATCAGCCACGGGGGTGGGATCGTCTGTAAAGCGAGCCAGACAGAAAGCCCACAGTCCGCCCCCAAGTGCGCCGATCAGAAGGCCAAAGAGTAACCCGCGTTCCGAAAGTGGCCGAATATGCAGGGTCTCATCCCCCTGCGCACCGTCTTTCATCCAGCGCCACCACCCATAGAGCAGGCAGCCACAGAATACGGCCTGAAGGCAGGCGTCGGCGTAAAGATGGGCTTTAAAAAACACCAACCCGTATAAGAGAGCGGCAAGAAGAGAGAGTGGCCAGCAAGCCATAGTGCGGCGTGCCGTCAGCCACACGCCGATGGCACTCAGAAGGGCCGCGATGAGTTCCGTCAGGGACATGCGGCAATGGCATCCAAAGTTTCGCGGAGCCAGTTCAGAAGGTGTTGACCGTCACGGCCTGCAAACCAGTGTGCATGCCCTAAAAGATAGTCTGCGTAGGCGACATGGGCTGATGCCTCATCCTGAACAAGCGTGCTGTAATACGCGACCTCAGATAATGCGAATTCGACATGAACAAGCGGCAGGAACGCAACGACCAGTTCGCGTTCTTGCGGAGTGAGGGGACGAACCCTGTGATAGCCCGCTAACAGGGCGCTCAGCTGGCTCCACGAGACAGCAAAGTGTGAGGACAGCCAAGAGATGGCAGTGCGCTCGATCGCCACTGCGAGATCGTACGCAGCGCAGGTGAGATCAGACATACCAAAATCAAAGATCCCGCAGATTTCGGCGTCTGGAGTGGCGGACGTCCAGAACTGGTTAGATGGATGCCAGTCTCCGTGTCCCCAACAGGGGATAATCTCTGTCAGGAGTGGTCGCAGTTTTGCGTGGAAAGGTTCCAGGATACGTAGGATCTGCTGCCAAGCCTCTGGATTGAGCGTCGTGTTGAGGCCCGGTTGAGACGCAGCCCAATGACGGAGGCCAGTCTCAAGATCGGGGTTGGTAATAGCGTTGAAGCTGGATAGCAAAAGCCGATCAGGCCGGGCGGGGGCGGCGTAATCTGTTGCAGCCAGATGAAGACGTGCGAGTGTGCCTCCTGCGGCATGCGCATGTTCTGAACAAAGAAACGGCTCCCAGGACTGAACATCTCGATAGAGATCCAAGCCGGGTAAGGGAGGGAAAACCTCATAAACCCAACCATGATCTGTCAGAGCGCAGTGTTGTTCCCGCGTTGTAAGCGCCGCAGTGACGGGTAAGCCATGGTGGCTAAGATGCGCCATGAAAGCATGTTCTTCCGTCAGGGCGTTCTGATCGCGCAAGCGTGGATCATGACGCTTCAGAAAAAGCATCGTGCCGTCGGTAAGGCTGATCAGGGCTGTCGCGGAGAACGGGCGTTGTCCATGCCACAGAACAGTTTCCGGAACGGCGGTAATGGAAAAAAACGCCAGAACACGTTTCGCCTCGGCGAGCGTTAGCGGCGGCCAATGCCGTTCGGCCTGCACACCCTTGACGCCGAACTGTCCGAGAGAGGTCACGAGTTCAGAAGCCTGTGGACGCTGTGAACAGAGCTGCGAAACCGCCGCCGATATAATAACTCGGGGCGCTTCCGCTGATCGTGCTGCCGTAAATGCCAGTCGTGTCCTTTGCGTTCAGGGTCGGGCTGGCAACGCCGGACAGGGAGCGCTCATTGGTGATGTTGATGAAGTTCAGGCGCAGGGTTGGCTTATGCAGGCGAGACAGATCACCGAAGCGATAGCCGACGGAAATATCGCCGGTCGTTCGGTCTGACATCCGCTCATCATTCATGAACGTTGCGTATTGGTGCCCCGTGTAATGCAGGGTGGCCACGCCGAAGATATGCCCGTCATCGTAGCTGATGCCAGCAGCGGCTTGAAGCGTCGGGCTGCGAACGGCGATTTTACCTTTGGTCGGCAGAAGATCGCCGCCGGAGGCAATGTTGTTATCAATGGTGGCGTGCAGATATTCGCCCGAGACGTAAGGGCTGAAGTGGTGCCAGGGGCGGAGGCCGATTTCCACATCCACACCGCGGGAGGTCTGGCCTCCGGCATTCATGGTCGTCTGGATGATGGAGCCGTTCTGGGAGGCCAGCGTTGAGATCTGGCGGTTGGTAAAGTTGTAGTTGAACAGCGTCAGGCTGCCGATGATCCATTGTCCCGTGCGGCGATATCCCAGTTCTTCGGAAATGGAATATTCGTTGCGGACGTCTGCGCTGCCTGTCGTCGCGAGTGCACCGGAGGTTGGGTCGTAGGTGTTGTAAAGTGCCGTCTGGTCCGGTGCGCGGAAATTGGTCGTGGCGTTGAAGAAAATCTGGTTCTGCTCATCAATGCGCCAGCGGACGCCAATACGCGGCAGAGGCTCCATGCTGTTGGACGCCACGCGATACTGAGGGCCGGGAACATTGTTCGTGCCAGCGCGGCTCATCATGACTGCCTTGAAACCCGCTTCGATGGTCAGACGATCATGCAGGAGCGAGATATGATCGCCCACATAAAGTGCGTTGGTCTGGGAAATGGTGTGGAAGCTGCCGCCCAGCAGTTTCTGCCCGTTCGCAAGATGGATCAGGCTACTGCTGTTTTCCGCCCAGATATCGCCTGAGGCGCCGGTGGCAGAAACGGTTGTGAAGGGCTGCTGCTCGTTGTCGTCTCCGTAATCGTACCAGTAACCGAGGACGAAATCGTTCCAGCCAGTTTTGTAATGCAGGGTTGAATTGAATCCGGAGCGATAACTGCGTTGCGTGTAGTTGGCACGCACGACAGCGGTTCCATCCTGTGCATTGGGCAGCGTGAGCGTGTCACTCAGGGGCTGAGTGCCGTTATAGAGACCGGTTTCCGTCAGTGTGGAGCCGCCCGGAACGTTTCCATAGGCGAACTGTGCGTAGGGTGTGACGTCCAGCGAAAGCTGATGCGTCAGATGCAGATGGACGGGTGCGCCTGCATAGAAGGTGCGTTCCGGCGCGCGCCACAGACGCCAGTAATTGACGGCATTGTCTGCGTTGGAGGCGTCATAATGGCCTGCAAGGTTGTTCGCGCCATGGATGCCATCGGCTTTCCAGCTTTCCATCGTGACCTGCGGATAATAGCTGGTGACGGTGGTGTTGAAGGAGCCAATGAGACTGGCGCGGTTGCCCTGGCCCCATTCCTTCAGGAATTTGAAATCGACATGCTGGCGTTTGTCCCGCCCCGGTCCGCGCCAGTTGTTGCTGGCGCTGTGGGAATAGGACACAAAGCCACGAATGCCGGAATTGCCGATGTTGCCCGTTTCAAGGCGAATGAATTCGCGATTGGTGTCAAAGGAGCCATAGGAGACGCTGGCGAAACCCCCGGCCTTCTGTGACGGATCGAGAAAGGACAGGCTCATCAGCCCCCCAGCGGCGTTCAGGACAGGGCTGTCCAGATCGGCCGACCCTTGGGCAAGTGCGACCTGACTATAATTCTCGCTGTCAGCGAACTGGCTCGGATATCCGGAATAATAGGCGACATCGTTCAGTGGTGTGCCTTCAAGCACATAGCCGATGGCATCATTGTTCAAGCCGCGAACGGTCAGGTTGGTGTTGGGCGAAAAGCCGAATGGGTCGGATGTGGCAACATTCGCACCGGGCAGCATGGAGGCGAGCTGATAGGCCGTCACCATTGGGGGCTGCTTGTCCATGTAGTCACGGCTGACTGTGCTGATAGAGCGCACGCTGTTTTCCGGTCGGATCAGTCCGCCGCCGGGCTGATGTCCGGGTGCGCTGTCAGAAACGCGGTGGACAGTAATGTGCTCGGCCTTCGGGGCGATGGACGCAGGCGGGGTAAGGGCTGTGGTGTCCGCCGCGCGCACTGTACCGGCACAAACGGTCAGGCCGAGCAGGAAGACAGGAACCTGGCGGGATTTGCGCGCAAATACGGTGGTCATCATGGTGCTGTCCCGCCTGCAATACTGCGATCCCCACATGCGCAGCGTGGACGACGAGAGACACCGAAAATCCAGTCTGTGGATCTGTCAGTAGCCACCATCCCTCCGCCAGCATGAACTGGATCAGGTTCTATGGGTCACTGCGCTGGTATGGCTTTAAAGCGCATACCCTCAGCAGTCTCTCAGCCCTTTGTCAGGGCACCCCAAGGTGAAGAAGCACTCCTTCATGGGCTGCGAGAGAATGTCAATAAATTCCGTAAGGCGTGGGGGGATCAAAATTTCGTCGGGAGGGATGGAGCGGCGATGCAGAGCAGGATAGAGTATTGTTATAAGATAACATTTTTAGGATCTGTCATGCGTGTTGTGAAGCGCTTGTTGCCTGCTCTGCTGATTGCCAGCACGGCCCTTGGTTCAGCTCAGGCCGAGGAAGGAATGTGGACGTTCGACCATCTGCCAGCCCGTCAGTTGAAGCAGCAATATGGCTTCGAGCCTTCGGCTGAATGGATCAACCACGTCATTCAGTCTTCAGCACGTCTGGCAGAGGGATGCTCGGCGTCTTTTGTCTCTGGTGATGGATTGGTGATGACAAATCATCATTGTGCCAATACCTGCCTGACCGACCTATCGGACAAGACGCACGATTATTTTCATGATGGTTTTTCGGCGGCAGATGTTTCCAAAGAGCCGCAATGTCCGGGTATGGAGCTGGATCGTCTGGATCAGGTGAAAGACGTGACAGGCCGTGTCGCTGATATGACCTCAGGCAAGCACGGTGCGGATTATGCAAAGGCGCTTCAGGCTGCCAGTAGCGTTCTGACGAAGGAATGTGCGGGCGGAGATGCAACACACTGGCGGTGTGATGTCGTGACGCTCTATCACGGTGGTCAAACTGCGCTCTATCGCTATCGTCGGTATCAGGATGTGCGTCTTGTGATGGCGCCGGATCAGGATATCGCATTCTTTGGCGGCGATCCGGACAATTTTACCTTCCCACGGTATGATATCGACCTGTCGATGTTGCGGGTGTTTGAGGACGGTAAGCCGGTCCACACACCTTTCTTCAAGTTTGATCCGAAAGGGCCAAAAGCAGGAGAGCTGGTGTTCACGTCTGGTAATCCGGGGCGAACGCAGCGGTCTCTTCCGGCCAGTGCATTGACGTTCCAGCGGGACGTTATCCTGCCAACCATCATTGGGGTGTATTCTACCAGTGAAGGGGCGCTCTGGCAGTATTCACGTGAAAGCAAGGAACATCTGATTGAAGCGCAAAATACGCTGTTCGGCGTTCAGAACGGCCTGAAATCTCTGTCGGGCACCGTGAAGGCTCTGCGGGAACCCGGCGTGATGGAAAAACGTGAAGCGGAAGATCGCGCTCTTCAGGCCTGGATTGATGCGGATGCCGAACGCCGCAAAATCTATGGCGAGCCGTTCAAAAAAGTGGAGGCTGCACTGGCCATACAGCGCCAGTCTTACGTCCATGACTTTGCCATTGCCCGTACAGTTCATGGCCTGCTGGGTGATGCTGTCATGCTGGTATCAGCCGCGCAGGAGAGACAGAAGCCGGATGCCGAGCGTCGTGCGGGCTACCACGATGCCGAACTGGCTGAACTTGAAGCTGAAATTTCTGCCAAAGTGCCCGTGCATGTCGATCTGGAAACCATGACGCTGGCTCTGGGCATGACCACGATGCGTCAGATGCTGGGTGAGGATGATGCTGCCGTGCATCTGGTTCTCGGCACAAAAAGCCCGGATGAACGCGCTGCGGAGCTGATGCAGGGAACGAAGCTTGCTGATCCTGCGCAGCGCCTTGCGTTGTATAAGGGCGGTGCAAAGGCCATTCAGGCTTCTACGGACCCGATGATTGTTCTAGCCCGTCAGTTGCAGCCGGTTCTGGATGTGATCCGCAATCGAAGCCGTGATCAGATCGAAGCACCAATGCATGAAGCCCAGGGTGCGATTGCCCGTGCCCAGTTTGCGCGCGCGCAGGCAGAAGGACAGGCAGATACGCTTTATCCGGATGCTACATTCTCACCAAGACTGTCTTACGGCACCGTCAAAGGTTGGCAGGATGGTGCCAAGACGGTTGCGCCCTTCACAAATTTTGCCGGGATGTACAAACATGCGACCGGGAGCGATCCGTTCCGCCTTCCGCAGGTCTGGCTTGATGCGAAGCCTCATCTGACACTGTCCACGAATCTCGATTTTGTTTCGACGAATGATATTGTGGGTGGAAATTCAGGCTCCCCGGTCATTAACCGGCAGGGCGATGTGGTGGGCCTGATTTTCGACGGTAATCTCGATAGTCTGGCTGGCGATCTTTATTACGATGGCGAGCGCAATAGAGCGGTTTCGACGGATACGAGCGCTATCATGGCTGCACTCAAGACCGTCTATCATGCCGATGCCCTTGCTCAGGAACTGGAACAGGGACACCTGTAATCATGATGTGAGGGTCATTCCTGCGGAATAACCCTCGACATCCAATGTAAGATTCCTGACAGTGGGTGGATGCCAGTCTGTCCGTCTTCCTGTTGTTTTCAGCCTGGAGTGTCCCCTGATGCTGGGTGACACTTTCCGCTCTCTGGGGCGGCGCAATTATCGTGTCTGGGTCTGGGGAGCACTGTTCTCCAACATCGGAACATGGATGCAGTTCACGACGCAGGACTGGCTTGTTCTCACTGAATTGACCCATCACGATGCCATGGCCATTGGCATCGTGATGGCCCTCCAGCTTGCTCCACCTCTTTTGCTTATGCTCTGGACCGGACTGATTGCAGACCGGGTTGAGAAGCATCGATTTCTGCTTTTTACCCAAGGTGCTTTGGGTGTGCTGGCTGTTGCACTAGGCCTTCTCGTCGTTACGGGATCGGTTCGTCTCTGGCAGGTGGATCTGTTTGCTTTCCTGAGTGGCTGTGTCGCCGCGTTTGACAGTCCTGTTCGTCAGACATTTGTCGGTGAGTTGGTGGGAGAGACTGACCTTCCAAATGCCGTGGCCATCAATTCCATGTCTTATAACGCTGGACGGATGATCGGGCCTGCGGTGGCAGGGTTCTGTATTGCGGAAATTGGTTCAGGCTGGTCGTTTGTTTTAAACGGGCTTTCGTTTTTCGGCGTCATGGGCTCTTTGCTCTTTATTCGCCGTGAAGACCTGTTTCGGCATGCCAGGGCGAGAGAAACCGAGCGCAATGCCCTGACCAGCGGATTGCGCTATGTCTGGGCGCGCGAAGACCTTCGGACGATTCTGATTATGTTGTTCATTATCGGAGCATTTGGTCTCAATTTCCCGATCTTTATTGCAACCATGGCAGTTGGTGTGTTTCACGTCGGCGCGCATGGCTATGGAATTCTGAATTCGGCCATGGCTGTTGGCACCATTCTGGGTGGCTTTCTGGCAGCAGGCCGTAAAAAGGCAGATTTTGACGTTCTGCTGAATGGTTCATTGATTTTTGGTGTGGGTTGCCTGTTGGGAGCATTGGCTCCGACATACTGGCTTTTTGCCTGCACGTTGCTTATTACCGGCGTATCATCTCTGACATTTACAGCCACCAGTAACAGCTTCATGCAGCTTTCGAGCGACCCATCCATGCGAGGGCGCGTGCTGGCCATCCGGTTTGCTGTTTTTGCGGGATCATCCCCATTCGGTGCCCCTGTTGTGGGATGGGTTGCCAATTATTTTGGACCGCGGTGGTCCCTGGGGGTCGGAGCGCTGTCGGGCTTTTTGGCGGCAGTGGTGGCGTTGTTATACATCCTGCGCATGCGGGAGCAGCAGGGCGAGAAGCACTCGTGACCGTTCGCTGGGGAAAGCGGATTGCGGCAGCGGCGTTGGCTGGCGGTATTGTATGTACGATTTGGTGTGCATGCGTTGCCGTAACGGGTATGCGTGCTTCTGCCAGCCCCGCAGAAATGGGCGTCATTTTCGGCACAGCCGTCACGGATGCGGGCGTGCCAAAGCCAGCTTTGCAGGACCGTTTGGAAACCGGATTGTCACTCTGGAAGGAAAAGCGCGTTCGGGAACTGATGGTGAGTGGAGCTGTAGAAACTGCCAATCATCAAGATGAAGCTGAAATCATGGCGCACTGGCTGGAAAATCACGGTGTTCCGGCAGAAGCGATCATTGTTGATTCACAGGGAAATAATACCTGGCTGACGGCTCTGCATGTTGCGCAGGAAGCGCCGGAAGGGGCAGTCGTCGTTTCGCAGTGGTTTCATATTATGCGGGCAGAATGGGCATTGCGGCATGCTGGCGTGAAAGATGTGTCAGGCGCGTATCCAAAAGTCTTTCGGCTGCCAGAGCTCTACTATCTGTTCCGGGAGGCCGTGGCGCTCCCGGTTTACTGGGTGACGAAACCGACCCCTGCTCAGTAGGGCACACCTATCTGTTCGATCGCTGTTGCGAGTGACGGAGCCAAGGGCATCATCGGTGCCAGCGTGGACTGGTAGGCATGGTAAAGGTCGCCTTTACCTTTGTAGATATGTTCTGTCGGCTCGCCTTCTGGGCTCACTTCGTTGAACCAGCTGCCAAAATCCCGATCAATCAGGGTTGTGTCGATATAATCCCAGATCGTGCGATACCAGTGCTCGTAATGGGGATTTCCCGTGCGCTTATACAGGTTGATTGCCGCCGTCAGAGCTTCTGCATGAGCCCAATGGACGCGGGAAGGCACATGGGATTTGTGATCCCAGTCAATTGTGTAAACCATTCCGGGAAGACCATCGACGTTCCAGCCTGACTTCATTCCGGTCTCGAAGAGCGCCTGTGCATCATGAAGCATCCAGCCCGGGGCTGTTTCGCCTCTGCGGAGTAGAGCTGCCTCCAGTTTCACTATCAGGTGAGACCATTCGACAAAATGACCCGGTGTCATGCCGTAGGGGCGTAGATCGTCCGTAGGTTTGTCTTCATGATAATTCTGCAGCAGATCCCAATTTCGGTTGAAGTGCTCGGGCATTGCGAAGCCCTGTTGTGGGGCCAGTTCATGCACAAACCGGGTGACGATCCGCAGCGCGCGGCGCAACCACTTCACATCACCTGTAACATCCGCAAGAGCCATGAAGGCTTCTGTGGAATGCATGTTACTGTTGGCCCCGCGATAGTTTTCTTCGTCTGACCAGTCGTCTGCGAAGCTCTCGCGCATGACGCCTTCGTCTTCAGACCAGAAATGCGTCTCGATCTGATGGATGGCATCCTTGAGAAGTGCGTTTGCACCTTCCACACCGATCAGAACAGCAGAGGACGCGGCAAGTGCGACGAACGCATGCAGATAGGCCTGCTTGCGCTCATGAGGCTGATCCGCGAAGTGGTTCCAGCCTCCGTGCTGTTGGTCCCGAAAGGATGTCATGAGCGCATTCACGCCATGTGCGACGAGCGGCGCGCTTCCTGGAATGCCCTGGAGTTCCGCAGTCGCATAAGCGTGAACGCACCGTGCAGTCAGGGTTGCTTCTGCCTTGGCGCCTTCAGGAAGGTGACCTTCCATATCCAGTCCTGCGAAACCCCCGTCGATACAACCTTCCTTGCTGAAATCCAGCAACCGACGGCCCTGCATTTCGAGCCAGGCCCGGTGAGATGGTCGGCGGATCCAGGCGTCTCTACTAAGCAGAATAGGGGAGAGGCGATCGGTCATAAAAACTCCATACTACGGTGGTAGTAGTCAGACAGTCTGATGAGGACGCATCAGCAGCGGTTGGGTTCCTGAGAGCCTCGTCGGCGGTACTCGCTCACGAACGCGCGGGGATGTGCGGAACTGTCTTGCGTCTGGAGGTTGCTTTGCCGATACATAACAACATGACAGAACGATCCCCGATCATTGTCGCCCCCAGCCTGCTGGCTGCCGACTTCGCCCGTCTTGGAGATGAGATTGCATCCATCTCCCGCGCGCCCTGGTTACATCTGGATGTAATGGACGGTCATTTCGTGCCGAATATCTCGTTCGGTCCTGGGGTGATCTCGGCCTTGCGAAAGCATACCGATGCGAAGTTCGACGTGCATCTGATGATCGATCCAGTGGATCCGTATCTGGAAGCAACAGCCAAGGCTGGCGCGGATCACATTACGGTGCACGTGGAAAACGCCCCCCATATTCACCGGACGCTTCAGACCATCCGTGCGCTTGGTTGCCGCCCGGGAATTGCGATCTGTCCGGGGACGCCGCCAGAAGCACTGTCAGAGGTGCTTGATCTGGTAGACATTATTCTGGTCATGACAGTGAATCCCGGGTTTGGCGGCCAGAGCTTTCTGGAGAGCCAGTTACCAAAAATCCGAATCCTGTCGCGCATGATTGAAGACAGTGGCCGTGATATCGTGCTGGCGGTTGATGGCGGCATTGACCCAGTCACGGCACCAAAAGTGGTGGCTGCCGGTGCGCGGATGCTGGTGGCAGGGTCTGCCGTCTTTGGTAAGCCGGACCGTGATTCAGCCATTCATGCACTTGAAGGCCCGTTCAAGGAAGACAGCGCCTGATGCCCATTCGTCGCTGGATTCAGGACGCACGACTTTCACTCGCACGACTGCCCGTTGGTGGCGGAACTTCAGAGGGACCGGTTTATATTTATCGTGACCCGTGGAAAGGGGACGCCGAGCAGGGCGCTCGCCTTGTCGCGGGTCGCTTTCGGTTTGAGCGGCAGGACTACGATCTGCCGCGCGGAAAGTGGGAACGTGGCCCTTGGCCGGAACCTGCAAAACGGTGGCTGCAAAGTTTTGCATGGCTACGGGATCTGCGCGCATTAGGCAGTGACGATGCCCGTATGACGGCCCGCGCGCTTGTCGCGGACTGGGTATCGCATCCTCCAACGGATCCGTTGGTCAAGGATGCCTGCGTAACAGGTGCGCGCCTCTCATCCTGGCTGGCAAACCACGAATTCTGCCTGGCTTCGGCGGACCGTAAACTTCAGCAAAAAATCATGGATCGGATGTTGGTAGAGGGACGGACCATTGCCGCCCTTTTGCCGCTGGAACCGCAAGGCTGGCGCGGGCTGACGGCCTTGCGTGGCCTGCTTGCTGCGGCTCTGGCTATGCCGGATCACAGCGGGTTCATGACGCGCTTCCTGCGTTACCTTCCAGCGGAAATTGAACGTCTGATTCTTTCCGATGGGACGGTTGCTGAGCGGTCTCCGGAAGCACAATATCAGACGGCGCGTGAGCTTGCAGAAATGTCCGTCATGTTCCGCACAGCGCATTCGAGCGTGCCGCCCTTTATTGATGTGGCCCTAGACAGAGTCTGTCCGGTGTTGCGTGCCATGCGTCATGGTGATGGTGGTCTGGCTGTTTTTAATGGTTCCAACGAGCGTTACAGCGCGATGGTGGAAGATGTTCTGGCGCAGGGATCAAGGCAGAAGCTGATTGCGCCCGCCATGCATCAGGGGAAATTTACCCGGCTGGCTCTCGGAAAGTCTCTGCTGATTGTGGATAGCGGTGCGCCTCCACCGACCAGTTATGATCAGGCAGCGCATGCTGGCACGTTGTCTTTCGAGTTTTCAAACCAGCGGCATCGTCTTTTCGTTAATTGCGGCAGTGCGCAGGTGGGGGCATGGGCGCAGGCGCTGAGGGCCAGTGCAGCGCATACGGTTCTGGTCGCGGATGGTCTGTCGTCCTCAGACTTCGGGCCTGACGGACATGTCACGCGGCGTCCGGCGCATGTCACCTGCGAGCACCAAAGCAGTGGGGAAGCCCATTGGCTGGATCTGTCTCATGACGGGTATCATCCGCCGCTTGGAATGAAGTGGACGCGACGTCTTTACCTTGGGGCGGACGGAGAAGACCTGCGCGGGCAGGAAGTGCTTGAAGGTGAGCGCGAAACGCCGTTCGCCCTGCGGTTCCATATTCATCCGGACGTACATGTCACACGGGACGACGAAGATATCATTCTTCAGGTGGGCGGCATGATCTGGCGCTTCCGTCAGAAGGGCGGCATGCTACTGCTCGAAGATGACGTCTATCTGGCGCGCGGCCGGCGTGAAAAGACCAAGCAGATCGTTATCGCTTCTCTCAGGCGCGTTGTTCCTACGGCGGAAGAGACAGCCGAGAATGGTGGAGAAGCGCAGGAAAGTGCCAAACCTGCGGCACCCTCAAAACCACTTCAGGTTGTCTCCCAGACAGTCACCTGGCTTCTGGAACGTATCCCGGAATAAAGGTGCTGTTGTGAAAATCCTTGAAATCACAAATGTTGATTTCTCCCTCCGCCAGTTCCTGTTTCCATTAATGAAGGCGCTTCGTGCCGCCGGGCATGAGGTTCAGGGGGCCTGTGCGGAAGGTCCACATCTGGCGCCAGTACGGGCAGACGGGTTTGTCGTTCATGCCGTGCCGATGGCGCGGTCATTTTCACCGGTTGCGCAGCTTCGCGCATTTGTCGCGCTGATCCGGCTTATTCGCCGGGAGAAGCCGGACGTCGTGCATGGACATATGCCTATCAGTGGCATTCTGGCGCGGTTTGCTGCGCGTCTTTGTGGTGTCAGGATCATTGCCTACACCTGTCATGGCTTCCTGTTCAATCAACCTGGATCTTTGGCACGCCGGTTGCTCTCCGTTGTTCTGGAATGGGCTGCAGGTCGGATCACGGATCTGTACATGACCGTCTCTGTTGAAGAGGCACGGGACGCACGACGCCTGCACCTGAATGCGCATCCTGTTGCTATTGGTAATGGCCGTGACCCCAAGCGCTATCATGCCAACCCCTTGGTGCGAGCCCGTATCCGTAGGGAGTTGGGTGTTCCGGAAGATCGCCCCGTGGTTATCGTGGTTTCGCGACTGGTGCGCCACAAAGGCCATCCCGAACTTCTGCGAGCCATGGAAGATGTGCCAGGAGCTGAACTCTGGGTTGTGGGGGAACGGCTGCCATCTGATCATGGCGATGCCCTCGGGCCCGCGTTTGACAGAGCCAGACAGCTTTTGGGCCCGCGGTTGCGGATGCTGGGTTATCGGGAAGATGTGCCAGATCTTCTTGCCGCCGCAGACGTGTTTGCGCTTCCAAGCCACTTTGAAGGGCTTCCCATGTCCGTCATTGAAGCGATGCTGACGGAATTGCCTGTGGTGGCGACCAATGTTCGCGGTCCACGAGAACAGGTCGTGGATGGACAGACCGGCTTTCTGGTGCCTCCCGGCCTCTCTGCGCCATTGGCCCGGGCGTTGAGAACAGTGACACAGGATCTGCCTCTGGCGCGCGCTATGGGAGAGCGCGGGCGTCAGCGCGCAGTTGCGTCCTATAGCGAAAAACGGATCATGGACCTCGTGGTACGTCTGATCGAGGCTGAAGCGCGGTAGACGTTTTTCTCGAAATTCTCTGGTATTTCCTGGTTATTCCGAAATTTTGATTTTCGCCTTTTAGGATAACAACGAGAATAGGCACGTTCTATTTGGAGAGGGACGATGTCTGACGAAACGAGTGTTCAGACTGACGGGAATAGCCGGTCAGGTGTTCTTCTGGCGCGCCGCGCGGTTCTATCGGGGGCGGCGGGGCTGGTCTGTCTTGGTGCCGCCAAAGCCAAAGCGACTCAGCCTCAGGGGGCAGTAGAGCCGCCGAGTGTTATCAGCCAGCCACCTAGAGTGTGGGGCGAGAAAGCAGGCCCCAGTTATCTGCCCGATCCTGACGTGATTGCAATTGATCCCTCGTTCCGTGATTTGACGTATTTCGCGGCCCCCATTCGTCGCGTGTGGGATCAGGGCGGTTGGCTGGAAGGCCCTGCATGGAGCAGTGAAGGGCGCTTTCTGGTTCTCAGTGATGTTATTCGCTCCCGTGCGCTACGCTATATTTGGGAAACCGGAGAAATCACGGATTTTCGCCCCGATGGCTATGCAGCCAATGGGAACTGTTTTGATTTCGATGGTCGGCTTGTTGTCTGTGAAGATTTTTTCCGGCGCGTCGTGCGGTGGGAGCACGACGGAAGTGTTAAGGTTCTCGCGGATAAGTTCGAAGGGAAAGGGTTAAATTCCCCCAACGATGTTGTGCCTCACCCCGACGGGAGCTTGTGGTTCACGGACCCCGGTTACGGCACGAATATTACGGAAGGTCATGCGGATGAACCCGGGGGGCCCACCAATCCGGACGGAAAAATTCGCTGGAATATTGGCCGTGAACTGACGGGTGAAATTGGCGGGACCAAACGACAGAGTGACCATGTCTTTCGCATCGCCCCGGATGGAACGCTTCAGGCTGTTTTGCAGGAAAAGGATCTACTTGATCCGAACGGGCTGTGTTTTTCTCCCGACTACAAAAAGCTTTACGTCGTTTCGACGCCTAAAGGGCCGGGGCAGAAATCGGGTGGCGATCAGGCCATCCATGTCTATGACGTGAATGGCAGCAGCCTTACCAACGGGCGTATTTTTGCGGACATGAAGCTGAATGGTGCGCAGATGAACCCGGATGGCATTCGTGTGGATGTATTCGGGAACTTGTGGTGTGGCGCGTCGGGGCCACTCGGCTTGTGCGGGGTGTTCGTTTTTAATCCGGCGGGCAAGCTCATTGGTCGGCTTCGCTTACCGCAGGGGTGCTCAAACCTGACGTTCGGTGGCCCGAAACGCGACCATCTGTTCATGTGTGCAGCCGGGTCATTGTTTGTGCTGCAGGTTGGCGTGCAGGGATTTGCGCCCTCCTGAACCGTCGTTGCGGCTGGGGTTAGAGCCAGCCGTTCTGCCGGGCGACGCGCCCGGCTTCAATCCGGTTACGGGCATCGAGTTTCTGAACAATTTCCGAGAAGTAGTTACGGACTGTCCCGGCGGACAGGGAGAGCTCTTCGGCAATCTCCTTGTTCGTGCGCCCGGCTTCAGCCAGACGGAGCATAGACCGTTCGCGGTCTGACAACGGGTCGGGCAGGGCATCCCAGACAGATTCTGCCAGATCTGATGCAATGGCCCGTCCCCCGGAAGCGACTTTCCGAATAGCGTCTGCAAGTTGCGTAATCGGGGCATCCTTGAGCATGTATCCCCGCACGCCTGCCTGAAGGGCACGGCGCAGATATCCGGCACGGCCAAAGGTCGTCACGATCATGACACGGCTTGGAAGGCCCTGCTCCCGAATTTTTTCTGCCAGTTCAATGCCTGTCATGTTCGGCATTTCGATGTCTGTGATGATGACATCCGGGCGCAGGTCGGCCGCGAGCTGGAGCGCCCGTTGTCCATCTGGTGCGCGCCCCACGATCTGAATGTCTTCTTCAAGGCCAAGAAGCGCTTCAAAAGCATCCAGAAGCATGGCTTGGTCTTCGGCCAGAATAAGGCGGATCATGGGGTAATACTCGCTGTGAGTCGGAGGCCGCTGGAGGTATGGCTTAGCATTAAGGAACCACCCGCAGCAGCAAGACGTGTTCTCATGCCACGAAGGCCGTTCCCTTCCTGCGGAGGAGCCGGAGACCGGCCTGACTGCTGGGCGCCATCATCTTCAATGCGAATGGCACAGGGTTGCCCCCCAGCATCACAGTCAAAACTGATGGTGCAATGTCGCGCACCGGAATGACGGATCACATTCGTGACGGCCTCTCGCAATGCCATCGCGAGAACGCTGCTTTGTGGGTGATCTTCGAGACGTTCAGCGTGATGGATGGTCAGACTGATGGACGCTGCTTCAAGCGCCTTGCGGGCGCGCTCCAACTCATGCTGAAGGGACGCACCATTCATGCCGGTGACGGCCTCGCGGACTTCTTTCAAAGACGTCCGGGCAATCTGCGTGATGTCCTGAAGTTCCCGCTGTGCGCGGTCAGGGTGCGTTTCGAACAGGCGGTTGGCTAACTCGGCTTTGACTGAAATGACCGTCAGGGAATGGCCCAGAAGATCATGTACGTCCCGGGCGATACGCTCGCGCTCTGCTGTGGCGGCCAGAGTCCGGATTTCGTGTTGTGCCTTGCGGAGTTGCAGGTTTTGCAGGCCCAGCTTCCACTGCATCCACGTCCCGATATAGGTGATGATGCTAAAGAAGGCTCCGATGCTCGCGTGGAGCATGGATTTGTCCTGAAGCCAGACAAACGCGAACAGGGCGATCTGCAAACATACAATTGTCAGGACAGCTTGCCGCATCTGCCTGAAACAGGCGCACATGGCGGTGGCATAAATATTGAAGACCAGCCAGTCGCCCTGCGTCCATGCGGTCGCAAAGCCGATAAGGGCCGTGAAGATAATCTCTGGCAGCCCATAATACCGGTCATTGCGGTAAGGTGCGAAATACAGCAGCAGGAAAATGCCTGTTGCCCCAGCAGAAAACAGGGCTGCCGGGAGGGTAGGTGCTCCATGGATCAACCAGGGAATAGGGTAGATCAGAAGATAAACGAGATAAGAGACCCGATACCGGTTGAAGCTCGGCCAGTTGTCTTCCTTGTTTCCAGGAAGCGGGATGAAGGTCTCTATTTCTGTCATGAGGGCAAGGCGTTCTTCGGCAGAAAGGACAGGGTTCCGGAATTGCGCAGACGGATAACGGCACCGACCCAGATGGCCAGAGCAGTTCCAAAGCCTGCGACTTCAAGATGTAGCGGTTCTGGCAGCAGGAAAGAAAGAGCTGACACGCTGACAATCACAAAACCCATGATGACGTGAATGGGTTCGTGCATCGCGCGGCCCATAGGGATGTACGAAAGGCCAATAATGCATCCGAGCAGCGGGTAAAGCAGTTCCGGATGATGCGTGCTGCGGACGGAGGTAATCATTACAGTAATGGCAATGATGCGCATGATCTTTACACGGCGCAGCAGGGCCGCGTCCCAAATGCGCTCGGGGCGACACTGGATCAGGTCGCGTCTGGTAAACCCGGCAAGCAGGACTAGCGTGATGACAGCGATCGGGATGGCCATGGCCATTGTGGAGACATGCGCTGCCATGGCACCGCGTGCTGCCCAGACGACGGCGAACAGCAGTCCGGCGGCATCGGTGGAAAGAGCTTTCCAGTTTTTCTGATTTGTCACGACCGCGGACTCCACTGTTTCGGAAAGATTATGACACAAGCCATGATCCGAAACAGTGAAGGACGTCATGACATCTGTCAGATTCAGACCGGACGGATAAGAATGTGCTTCTTCTTGCCGGACGAGACCTTCAGCGTGCCTTCGCGTAAATCCTCAAGGGTGAAGGTCTGGTTTTCATCGGAAATGACGACGTCATTGACGCGGCCACCACCGCCACGGATCAGCCTACGGGCCTCCCCACCACTGGCGGCCAGTCCAGCCTCCTGAAATACGCGGAACGCCGGAAGACCTTCGGCCAGCATATTGGCGGGAAGATCGATTTCCGGAAGAGCGGCCGTTGTGGAGCCCTGTTCGAAGACCTTGCGGGCCGTCTCGGCTGCCTCTTCCGCAGCCGTGCGTCCGTGACAGATAGCCGTGGCTTCCGTGGCAAGGATCTTCTTGGCTTCGTTGATGTCTGCCCCTTCAAGGGCGCCCAGACGTTCGCATTCTTCCACAGGTAGATCCGTGAAGAGTTTGAGGAAGCGGCCGACATCGGCGTCTTCCGTGTTGCGCCAGAACTGCCAGTAGTCAAAGACCGAGCGCTTCTCGGCACGGAGCCATGTGGCGCCCTGTGCAGACTTGCCCATCTTTACGCCGGACGACGTGGTGACGAGAGGCGTGGTGAGACCAAACACCTGCTTGCCATCAGTACGACGTGTTAAATCGATACCGGCAACAATGTTGCCCCACTGGTCCGAACCGCCCATCTGAAGCACCGCACCATGGCGACGGTTCAATTCACGGAAGTCGTAGGACTGAAGGATGGAATAGTTGAACTCCAGGAACGTCAGGCCCTGCTCACGGTCCAGACGCTGCTTCACGCTCTCGAAAGACAGCATACGGCTGATGGAGAAATGAACGCCGACGTCCTGTAGCAGGTTGATGTAGGACAGTTTGTCCAGCCATTCCGCATTGTTGGCGAGGATTGCACCGCTGGATGGGTCTTCATCGCTGAAGGTGATGAACTGACGCAGGGACTGCTCAATGCCAGCGATGTTGTGCGCGATGGTCTCGTTCGTCATGAGCGAACGGGCTTCGTCACGGAAAGACGGATCACCAATCTTTGCCGTGCCGCCACCCATCAGGGCAATCGGGCGATGACCATGCTTCTGCAACAGGCGCAGCGCCATAATGGACATGGCATTGCCGACATGCAGGGAGTCTGCAGTTGGGTCGAAGCCTACATAGGCAGTAATCGGTCCAGCCAACATGGCTTCATCGAGGGCGTCGAGGTCGGTGCACTGGAAAATCAGGCCGCGTGCCTGGGCTTCGAGAAGGAACGGACTCTTTGGCATGGATCGGTCTTGCTGCTGCGCTGTCGGAAAAGGGGAAGGTCTGTCTATCATAACATCGCGCAAAGCACGACCGTGTGCCCCATGACACTGGACGCAACAGGATGGTCATTGTTTGTCGCTTGAATGACGGCACCGTCGGTCACTAGAGATATGTTATATCGTAACATAATGTCTGAGTGTGTATCCTCCATGTCTGTCCGCCCTTTTCGGAAAGCTGTTCGTCCTTTTTATCCGGCTCTGATTGGCAGCATGATGTGGAGCCCTGTCGTCTTTGCAGATGACCGGACAGAGACCCTCAAGTCCTCGAAGTCCGAGGATATTGTTGTAACGGGATCTTATCTTGGAGGGGCAGGGAACAAGACCGCCAATCCGGTTCAGATCATTTCTGCGAAGGATATTCAGAAAACTTCGGCCATTTCTCTTGGAGACTATCTGACACGTCTGCCCTCTGTCGGCTCATCAGGAACACCCAATACCCGCACGAACGGCGGTGGGGGTGTGTCCTGCACAGACCTGCGCAATCTGGGGCAGGGGCGTGTTCTGATCCTCATTGATGGCAAGCGCACGGCGATGAATGCTGGCTCGGAATGTGTGGATCTCAATGCCATCCCCGTGCAGCAGATCGACCGGATCGAAATCCTGAAGGATGGGGGGTCCGAGCTTTATGGAGCGGATGCTGTCTCAGGCGTCATCAATATCCGCCTGAGACATGATCTGACGGGAGGAAACCTGACGATCAAGGGCGGCATCACACAATATGGAGACAGTCGATCCGGGCTGATTTCTGGTTACAAGGGCTTCAATTTCGATCATGGCCGCGGCAACGTCACCCTGTTTGGTCAGTACGATACGACTGGACCGATTTCTTCACGGGGTCGACGATGGGCTGCGCTGCCGCAGAACGACAATCCGGCTTCTGGAGCGCCAGGTTTTGGCTCCTCCATTATCCCATCAGGCGTGGCGTTTAACCCGGTGACAGGCAAGCGCATGGTCCCTGACGGCAATGGCAGTTTTCGGGCCTTTCAGTCTTCGGATCTGTATAACTTCGCTGAAGGCTCAATGCTCCAGAACTATCATCAGAATGCGGCCTTGTCTGGTGATGCCCATTACGATCTGAACTCACACATCACGCTGTATTCCAACGTTCGTTACAGTCACACTACGGCGTCCCGGCAGCTTTCCCCATCTCCTGTGCAAGGGAGCATCCCGCCTTCCAGTCTTCCGTCTTCCTGGATCATTCCAGCGGATAGCCCTGATAATCCATGGGGTAAGGATTACGCTGTGACGAAGCGGATGGAAGATGTCGGATACCGGCAAAATGACTTTGCTGTGGATACCTGGACGGTCATTGGTGGTGCCAAAGGACGCATTGTCGGGGACTGGCAGTATGATGCCTCCATGACTTACGGCGTCAGTCAGTTGACGGCACAGACGCAGAATATGGTCAACTATCGCCACCTGCTGGAAACGACCGGCACGGAGCAGCTCGATCCGTCCAGTTCGTCGAGTGCGGTGCGATATAATCCGGATATCTGTGTGGCAGCGTCAGGATGCGTTCTGCAAAATCCGTTCGCGCCGTATTCGGAGCAAGCCGCGAATTACGTCCGGTTTACGCAGCGCGATCACGCTGATTACCAGATGCGAGATATCAATCTGCGCTTTCATAACAATCATGTTCTGAGCCTGCCATACCGTCACGGCGGTCAGATCGGTCTCGCATTCGGGATGGAACACCGGAGCGAGCAGCTTAGCTACAAGCCTGATCCCGTTGTGGAGCGTGGGGACTCAACGGGCGCAACCACGGCTTATACGGGTGGCGGTTTTCATGTGACGGAAGGGTATGTCGAAGGGAAAATCCCGCTTCTCGAACATGCTTTTCTGGCCCGGGATCTGACTGTGGATCTTCAGGGCCGTATCTCGGCCTATAATACATTCGGCACGACGAAGAACTGGAAGGTGGGGCTGCACTGGGCGCCTGTTCAGGACATAGCTTTCCGCGCGACGCTGGGAACGTCCTACCGGCAGCCAAGCATCTACAGTCTCTACGGTGGTCGGACGCTGAGCTATCCGTCTGCGTCCGATCCATGCAGCCAGGCGGGAGCTTACGGTGCGCGGGCTGGGACGGTTCGGGCAAGGTGCCTGTCTGAAGGGATCAACCCCGAGACGTTCAGTTCGGCGTTCGTGGGGCAATTGCCCACCCTGTCGGGCGGAAATGCGGCTCTAAAGCCAGAAACGGGCCGTACCTATACAATCGGAACAGTCGTCACACCCCACTGGGTGCCGCATCTCTCGCTATCCGTAGAATACTGGCACTATACGTTGCAGAACATGATTTCAGCACCGGGCACGCAGTATATTCTGGACGGATGCTACACGGGAACGGAGCCCCAGCTTTGCTCGCTGGTTTCGCCACGGTCCACAAGCGGGCAGCTTACGGCGATTTCTGCCGTTCAGCAGAATCTTGGTGGCCTGCGGACGAACGGTCTGGATATCGACCTGACATACCGGATGCGTCTGGGGCGGCAGGATAGTCTGTCTCTGTCCGAAAATTATCAGCAGTTGATCGGGTATTTCCAGCAGTACACACCCGGTGGGGCATGGCGGAATTACACGGGGCGACTGCTCTATCTGTCTGGCAGCGGGATGCCGCGTGAGCGGAGCTACACTACGGTCAGCTGGCAGCATGGCGCATTCAGCCTGACCTACATGGTGCAGTATATTGGCGGGATGCACTGGAATGACGGCACGAACGATCTGGCACCGCAGACGGCGGGGCGTACGCGCTCACCGGGCGTTTTCCTTCAGGATGTGACGGTGGGATATCGGGCAGGACGCTGGGCGGTCAATACGGGCATCAACAACCTGTTCAACAGGCAACCGCCTTTCGTGGTGGACGGGGCTTCCAATACGGCTGTGGCGCAATATTCGGGCTTTGTTCCGGGCCGCTACGTGTTTGCGCAGGCAGGTGTGGATTTCTGAAAAACATAAAAGAGAGGCGTCCGCGTGTGACGCCTCTCTCGTTTCAGTCCGGGTATTCAGTCTGGACTGACCTGCCCATACTCAGTTGTACAGGCAGGGGTTTGCGTAAGTTTTTCAGTGCTTGATGGCATCTGGCAGAGCGTAAACCACAAGCTGGTCCGTAACCGGTGTCATCATGAAGTGATGTCCCCCTGCCATGATGGCAACGTACTGATGTCCGTTGGCTTCGTAGGTCATCGGGTTGGCCTGACCGCCACCCGGGAGCACCGCGCTCCACACGACCTTACCGGTGTGCTCGTCAATGGCACGGATCTGGTTATCCGTAGCCGCTGCAATGAACACCAGACCACCAGCCGTCACGACAGAACCGCCATTGTTCGGTGTTCCAATCTCCCAGGGAAGGCCTGTCGGCAGACCCCATGGACCATTGGCACGCGCTGTTCCCAGTGGATGCTGCCACAGCACTTTCTGACCGTGCTTCATGTCGATCGCCGTGATCATCCCGTAAGGCGGCCGATGGCACAGCATCTTGGTGAACGGGTCCCAGAAAGGGGCAATGGCGATCGCATAAGGTGTGCCTTCCATCGGGCCATTCCCTTCAGCCGCCCCGGCACCCGGTTTATAATGCGGATCATCAATCGGCATCAGCTTCAGCGCATCTGCTTTCCGGCGGGTGATGAGCTGGGCATACATTGGTGATGCATTCCAGTTGGCAATCAGGATGCCGGTGTTTGGGTCGTAGGACATGGAGCCCCAGTCACTGCCTCCATTGTTGCCGGGATACATGATCCAGGGTTTGTCCAGACTTGGGGCCGTGAACTCACCGTCATAATGCGCGCTGCGGAATTTGATCCGGCAGTAGAGCTGATCGATCGGAGACATGCCCCACATGTCTTTTTCGCGAAGCTCTGGCATCCGAAGGGCAGGCATGCCGACAGACCAGGGCTGCGTCGGCGCGCGGCTGTCACCGGGCACATGTCCTGCTGGAGCAGGGCGCTCCTCCACGGGCAGGATTGGCTTGCCCGTCCTGCGGTCCAACACAAAAGTCTGGCCACGTTTGGTTGGAACAATCAGAGCCGGAGCCAGCATGCCGTCTGGCCCCCGAAGGTCCATCATTGTGACCTGAGAACCCATGTCATAATCCCAGACATCCTTGCGGGTCGTCTGATAGACCCAGCGTGGTGAGCCTGTCTTGACATCGAGCGCAACGATCGACGTAGAAATGGCATTTTCTGCCGGACTACGCAGCCCGCTGTAGTAGTCGCCACCAGCATTGCCAGTCGGGACGTACACAAGGCCCTGTGCATTATCTCCGGTCATGGCCGCCCATGAGTTCGGCGTACCGCGGCTATAGTGGCGATTGCCCGTTGGCTGGCTGTGATCGTCAGGATTGCCAACATCCCAGGCCCAGACGAACTTGCCGCTTTCAGCATCGTAACCACGGATCACACCAGACGGTGCCCAACGACGCTGACCATCCAGCACTTCATGATTGACGACGACAATACCGTTAACCACAGGCGGCGGAGCCGTTATGGCCACGAAGCCGGGGACGGATTCACCCATGCCCTGCATCAGATTGATCTGTCCATTATGGCCAAACGCGGGGCAGAATTCACCTGTTGCCGCATCGACGGCCACGAGGCGCATATCCAGTGTGCCTTCAATGATGCGGTTGTGGCAGGGCTGACCCTCTGGCACGACAGCAGAAGTGAAATACGTCACACCCTTGCAGGCTGCCGTGTAGGGGATGGACTCGTATTTGACGTTCAGATTACGGCGCCAGATCTCTTTTCCAGTCACCGGGTCCAGCTTCATCATGTCGTTCTGAGCTGAGCACATGTAGAGGCCGTCACCCACCTTGATGGGTGTGGTTTCAGCCGCCCATTTGTTGGTCTGGCCCGGACGTGGATAGCTGCCCGTATGATAGGTGAATGCAACCTTCAGGTTGTTGACCGTCTCGGGGGTCAGTTCTGTCAGAGGCGAATAGCGCGTTTGGTTATCGTCACGGCCATAGGCCGGCCAGTCTCCATGCGCCGGGCTTGCACTCTGCTGGGGTGCCATGGATGGAATTTCGGAAATGTCGATTGATCCGATATCCGGCAGGTTTGCAGCATTGACGCCCGGAGCCTGCGGGGCATACGGAGAGGGTCCGGCAAAATAGCTTGAATCCGCCGGTGTGTTTTCCTTGGGTTCGTCGGCGTTGCCCGGGCCGGGAATAGTCGCCGAAGGTGGCCCCCCAGAGCCTGCGGGAGCGAACTGAGCGTGTGCTGCGAGAGGTGAACAGGCGAGCGCGAGGCCTGCGGCTGTTGCGAGAAGGTGAGACCGACGCATCAGACGGCTCCTCTGAGTGTACGGCGGGATTCCAGGCGGCGAAGGACCGGAATGGTCAGGACCACCAGAATGCCAAGAATGGTCGGACCGAAAGCGCGCGGCAGAAGGTCAATCGGGCTGACCCCGACTTCCCACAAGGACCAGACCCATGTGTAGGCCAGGGCGCCGAGGTACAGGAACGCGCCGAGCGTGCGGCCCATCACCATGAACACCCCGCTGGCAACCAGCACGATCCCGCAAATGACGTAGTAAACAGAGCCGCCCAGCATCGCGAGGTCAGCCCCCATGATGACAAAGATCAGGCCCACAAGAAGAATAACGACCCCCAGAAGCAGCGTCAGCCACTCCGTCAGAGGCTTCGTGCCGTTACGGACAGGCATGGACGTGTTCTCCGGTAAGGGATGTGCTGTTTCTGCCGCAAGAATTGATTTTGGAATGATTCATGATCCCGGTTTCCATATGTGGTCTCAGAAAGTAATTCCGGTTTCGAAATCCAGTATCAGTGGATTTTTGTACCGGTTGGTCCCGCCTGTGCTCCAGATGTACTGGGCACCAGGGCGGATCAGCAGCCATGGTGTGGGGCGCCATCCGTAGTTCAGTTCGATGGCGTGTTCGCCACTTGGGCGGTAAAGACCGGTGGCGCCATTTTTCTGAAGTTCGGCGACCCAGTTGGCCATCTTGGCGTTCACCCAGAGGAACTTCATGCCGAGGCTAACTGTGTCATCGGGGCGATTTTTGAACGTGCCTTTGCGTGTCAGGCCCCAGTCGACGAAGTATGGTGCGATGGCCGTTCTTGGATCACCCCAGGTGAAGGACGCAAAAAACGATGTGCCGCGATGCGCATCCCCTGCGTCGCGCTGGATCATGCGATCGAACTGGAACCATCCGCCAAAGCGTCCCCTGACTTTCGCTGTTGGCGCACTAACTAGATAGTTACTTGGAATTTCAAACATTCCATATTGGGAGTACACATTGTTGACCTGTGACGTATCCCAGTATCCGCCGATCTTGACGTTGGTCTGCAGGGGGCCACTGTAATCGTCTTTTCCGCCCTGATGCCAGACAAGCTGGAAGGGCAGAAAGGTACCGGTGGCGCCGTGCAGGTTCATCTTCCACCCGTTATGGGTGTTTCCAATTGTCGGATCAGCAGAATAGACGCCAAACTGAATGGAATAATGGTTGTTTCCGGCAGGGTAGAATTTCACCCATGCTCCGGGGTGGGCCGTTGGATAGTATCCATAGCCTGAGTTGTAAGCGATGGACTGTGGCATGCCGCAGATGGCATTGGTCTGGAACTGACAGTAGTTGTTCATGCCCCAGTATATGGACCATGTTTCGAAGTCGGTTTCAGAGTTGATTTCGCCGATCGTCGTTGAAACGTAGCGGTTCCAGTTCATCTCCCAGGACAGCAGAGACAAACGCACTGTGGGAGAGCCATAGATTTCCTGCGGACTGTTCAGCGCAGGAAGTTTTGCACCAAGGCCCTGTCCCGCGCGGGACGTCACGATGAAGTGGAACAGGCCGATGCTGTAGCCTGTGAGCTTCTTGAGATCGAAATCAAAATTCAGGCCGATTTCGTGTGCGTACCTCACATTCTGGGACTTGCCCCCCATCGGGTTGCCAGCAGAATCCTGAAAATAATGGCCCGTGATGTTCATGCCCTTGTCTGTCAGCCATGGGCGCCAGCCGCCCCAGTCCCCGGTCATGGTGCTTTGCTTCATCCAGTCATGCAGACTGGCGGGAAGAAAGGACTGATCCGTTGTTATCGGCTGGGCAAAGTCGTTCACGCCAGGTTGGGATGGTGTGACGGTTACGGGCTTGGGAGCAGGACGGATTGTCTTGATACGGCTTTTTGCATTGCTCCTGTAGCGAAGGGCAGCATGTTCCGAGGTTGTTCGCTCATCCTCGGATACGGTTGCGGTGGAAGATTGCGCCCGTGCAGTGCCTGTGGTGAAGGCAAATCCTGACGTAATGGCGCAGACCAGTCCCAGCGATTTGACCCATTGTCTCTCGAACGGCTGCATATTCTCAACGGCCGGGCGGGCCGTGTCCCAACTCTGCTTAAGTAACGGACCGTTCCGTTACATGAACATGAATCTATCTCACGAGACGGACGAGGCCTGGGAATGACAAAGAAGAGAGAAGTTTTACAGACGCTCTTTCTGTGATTTCGAAGAAAGGGTTCTATTTGTTTTCATTAATGTTTTTCTTGGAAAGACCGCCAAAATCCATTTGAGCGGTCATAATCCGAAAGCAGGATCACGCTTGCGTGTCCCCCGCGTAAGCCCTGCCTGGTGAAGGTCTTATTCGGTTTCGTAGGGCCAGTCTGCCTTGCTGAGACTGCGAGGCGCAAGGACATAGGCCACGCAGCCCAGAGCTATGGAAAGTCCTGCAATTACGCCCGCAATGCGTGTCCCCATAATGAATGGGTTGCAGGTTTGCAGAAGGAAGATTGGAATGAAATTGAAGGCATAAACAACGCCCTTCCAAGGATTTCCGCTCACCAGAAAAGGAAGAGCCCCGCAGAGGGCAAAGCCAAGCGCCAGCCCCATAAATTCCAGACTGAACACCAGAGTGTCGCGCAGGGCGAATGATGTAATCAGGGCGTATGGAATGATCAGGCTGAGAACACGCAGTGGTATCGTGACGGACAGGCGGGAAAGCTTTGCCGAAAAGACAGACCGGACAAAGGAAAGACGGTCGCCAAAACGCCCGGTAATCAGCAGGAGAGGCCAATGCTGCCGTTGGGTAAGCCAGTTGTCGCTAACGGCGATCATCGCGCCTGCGCTGAAGACAAGGGGCTTCCAGCATGCTGCGAAACTCTTGTGAGTGAAGAGCGACATTCCCATTGCCGATATGGACATCAGAACAGGAATGAACAGGCAGCTTAGCAGGATGTCAGTTTTGAGTGTCAGAGGTGAGGTCGGTGCCAGCAGCATCTGGCGAAGCTGATAGAATGTGATGGGTTTGCGGACCCGTATCTTTGCTTTGCCAGAAGGAAACTCCGGCAGCGCGTCTTTCAAAGACGCAGAAGCGTCGAGAGCATGCGGAGTAGCTGGAGCACCGTGAAGGCGGTTGGGCAGGGAGAGAATACTGACGATCATGACCAGCAAAAGACAAACATCTGCTGGAATGGTGAGGATGGGTGGACGCGTCAGAAGCCATAGGCTGGCATTTGAGAGGAGGAGGAGGCCGAATTGCCCCAATATCAGGATGCCTCCTGCCAGACCGATCAGAAAGCGTAGTTTCTGGGACTGGCCTTGGGGCGGGACGTACCACTGCAGCAGTGTAGGGATTGAATTGAACAGCACAAAGAAGAGGGCGTCGTGGAACGGAATGGGCGCGAAACTCAGGGCCGTGCTGAGCAGTAAGACGGACACGACATCCACGATGCAGACTGCTCTTGCTTCCGCTAAAGCCAGCCCGGGAATAGCAGGAGCCTGAGCTGCACCGATCTGTCTTGTAGCATGTAGTTGCAGGCAGTTCTGGATGAACATGGATGTGAGGATGAGACTGACAACATTGGCGTGCGACAGAGCCTGCTCAAATGTCTCATGCGTCAGAAGCCTGTGCAGCCTCCGAAGATCCATTAAGGACGTAAACAGAAAGAACCCAACTGAAATCAGCAGGTAGTTTGCCCGAAGGAATACGGGGCTGGCGTAGAGTTGCAGGGCTCGCCAGAGGTCAGACCATTCCTGCCGGGTGAGGGAGAGGCTGCCCATGGTCAATGCTCCCGCGGAGCCGTGATTTCAAGAAAGGCGTCTTCAAAATCGGGAATGGAAACGGATGTTCCCTCAGGAAGGGCGAGGTCCTCGGTCCACCCATGAGCAAGAATGCCGCTCTCGCGCTGCCCGAGTATCTGGCATGGCAGAGTGTGCAGTACTTCCGGAGTGCTGTGATCGAGCCACCGGGTCTGTGTTCGGAAAATTTCGGCAGACACATCCAGAACAAGATGGCCTTGCCGAACAAACAGCAGGCGTGAGCACAGACGTTCGAGATCTGACAGAATATGTGATGAAATCAGAATACTGGCGCCAACGCGCGTTGCATAACTGCCCAGCAGATTCATGAAATCCCGCCGGGCATGAGGATCGAGGCTGGCGACAGGCTCATCCAATACGAGGAAATCGGGCTCGTGCCGCATGGCCAGAAGAATAGCCAGACGCTGTTTCTGGCCGCCCGAGAGGTTGCGAACAATCTTTTTGAAATCCAGATCGGCCCATTGCAGCAGGATGGGATCAATAGGGGGCAGATCGCCGTAAAACGCTCCGATATAATCAATCAGTCGACCAACACTGAACGCTGTAAATCCACTCATGGTCTGGGGGACAAACCCGGTACGGGCCCGGAGGTCTCGCGGCAGCGAGAGAACACTTTGGCCAAAGATGTCTACAGAACCCTGATCGGGGATCAGAAATCCCATGAGGCAGCCGATAAGGGTGGATTTTCCGGCACCATTGCGCCCGAGTAGAGCTACGGTTTCACCGGGTTCGACTGTAAAGGAAACGTGGTCGAGCGCAGTGAAGCTGCCGAAGCGTTTTGTGAGATCCGTCACACGGACGGGTAAGGTCGGGGGGGCGGGCCGGATTGTCATGCAATAAACGTTGCACAATGTTACTGAACCGACAAACAAAAAAATAGCCTGCGATCCGGACAGGAAAGCAGGCTATTTTTATAGTCCTGGTTGAAGAACCGGGATCAGTCGGCGGCCAGTGCGAGAGCCTTGCGGCCACGCATGGTCATGACGTGATCTTCCAGTGCTTCTCCGACGCGCTCAGCCTGCTTGGCGAAAATGTGGTCGGCATCGTCGAAGATACGATAATCGACCGTCACATTCTTCTGCGTGTTGAGCTTGTCGACCAGCTTGCGGATGCCTGGCTCGGGAGCCATTTCGTCCTTGCCGCCAGCGATCATCAGACCACTACACGGACAAGGTGCAAGGAAGCCGAAGTCATAATCATTGGCTGGAGGCGCAACGCTGATCCAGCCACTGATTTCCGGGCGGCGCATCAGAAGTTGCATGCCGACGAACGCCCCGAACGAGTATCCGGCGATCCACAGTTCGCTGGAGTTCGGGTTGACCATCTGCATCCAGTCAAGTGCTGCAGCTGCATCGGAGATTTCTCCGATACCGCCATCGTAACGCCCCTGGGAGCGGCCGACGCCGCGCGAGTTGTAGCGCATGACCGAGAAGCCCATCTTCTCGAAGTGGCGATACATCGTGTACGTAATACGATTATTCATGGTGCCGCCGTGAAGCGGGTGTGGGTGCAGCACCAGGGCGAGGGGAGCGTTTGGTTCGCTGGAGTGGTGGTAACGACCCTCAAGCCGGCCATCTGGGCCGGCGAACATCACTTCAGGCATGAATACTCTCGCTCTATGTCCGGCAGGATTACGGCCCTGCCTTCCGGTGGGCGTCTGTATATCGAGTTGAAAGCCAGAATTTCCACCAAAATCGACTCGGGATTGCGATTCCTGCAACTCTGCACGATCTAGAGAACATGACGAACGCATCTGCTCCGACCTATCTTGACGCCAATGCAACCGAGCCTCTGCGCCCCGCAGCGAGGGAGGCTGTGCTGTCCGGTCTGCTGCTGTCCGGCAATCCGTCTTCGGTCCACGCGGAAGGGCGCGAAGCCAGGCGATGTCTTGAAGATGCCCGTAGTCGTATCAGTGCGGGTTTCGGGCGGATTTCCGGGACCTGTGTGTTCACGTCAGGTGGCACGGAGGCTGACGCAATGGCCATTCATGCGTTCGGTCAGGGGCGTCGGATCCTGATCGGTGCAACCGAGCATGATGCCGTTCGTAAGGCCGCCCCGAATGCGGACGTTATTCCGGTGAATGACCAGGGCATTCTGGACCTTGAAACTCTCCGTCAGCGTCTCGCGGATGGGGCACCAACACTTGTCTGTGTCATGGCCGCCAATAACGAGACAGGGGTTTTGTCGCCACTGGAGGAGGTGGCTGCACTCTGCCGCGACTCGGGCGCACATCTGCATGTGGATGCGGTTCAGAGCGCTGGGCGACTGCTTTTCAGCCTGACTGAGTGCAGCGTTGCTCTCTCGGGGCACAAGATGGGCGGACCAAAAGGCGCAGGTGCGTTGCTGCTGCCATGGGATGAACCGCTTGATGCCCTGATGGTGGGCGGTGGTCAGGAGCGCGGTCGGCGAGGAGGAACGCAGTCTTTGCCAGCTATTCTGGGCATGGCTGCTGCTTTTGATGAGGCGCAGGCCCAGGACTGGTCCGCTATTGAGGCACTGCGGGAGCGCGTCGAACAGGTGGCGATGGCAGCGGGAGCCCGTGTTGCCGGGCGTGAGGTCGCTCGCCTGCCAAACACAAGCTGCCTGATCCTCGACGGGGTTGCCGCACAGGTACAGCTCATGACGCTGGATCTGGAAGGATTTTGTGTTTCTGCTGGTTCGGCATGCTCTTCTGGAAAGGTTGCGGCATCTCATGTTCTGACGGCGATGGGAGAGACAGCCGGGGCCTCTCAGGCAATACGAGTATCGTTGCCGTGGAATGTGAGGACAGAACAGGTTGATGCGTTTTGCGATGCCTATGAGCGTATGGCGCGTCGTTTGAGCAAACGTTAAGGCGCGCTCATGTGGTCATTTTCCAGCCTGAGTTTCCGGGCCTGCTCTTCCAGAAGGGCGCTGCGGGCGTTGATCCATCGGCCTAAAGGAGAAATGAGGCTGAGGAGTAGAATACCGAAGGCGATGGCAAACAGTGTGCTGCCAAGGGGGATCGCGTCCATGGGGCATCCTCTGCCTGAAACAGGGTTCGAGGCTGAAAAGCCCATCTATATCTGGAACCGTAACGATCTGTGTTGGTCAGTGGAAGGTATAGCGTGATTTATCTGGACTATTTTTCCACAACGCCCTGCGCCCCTGAGGTTGTGAAAGCCATGCTGCCCTGGTTCGCGGAGGATTTTGGTAATCCACACAGTGTCCATGGCCCAGGTCAGAAAGCGGCGCAGGCTGTCGATGCAGCTCGCCAGACTATCGCTGACCTGATCGGGGCTGAAGCCCGGGAGCTCGTTTTTACGTCTGGAGCCACGGAAGCAAACAATCTTGCCATCAAGGGAGCCGCTCGCCACCTGAAGCGCATGGGCAATGAGCGTCGTCGCGTCATTACTGTCTCTACTGAGCATAAATGCGTTCTGGAATCCGTTCGGGATCTGGAGACTGAAGGCTTTGACCCTCTTATCCTGGGAGTGGACGGGCAAGGGCGTGTTGATCCCGAGGCTCTGCGGGAGGCACTGTCGGTGCCGACACTGCTTGTCAGCATCATGACGGCAAATAATGAGACGGGCATCCTGCAGGACATTCCACTCCTGTCACGAATCGCCCATGAGGCTGGGGCGTTGTTTCACACTGACATGGCGCAGATGGCCGGGAAGTTGCCTGTTTCACTGGATAATATCGATCTAGCGTCTTTTTCCGCGCACAAAATGTATGGCCCCAAGGGGATCGGTGCCCTGTATGTGCGGCGTCGGCCCCGTGTGCGACTACAGCCACTCTTTTCGGGGGGAGGGCAGGAACGGGCCTTTCGTTCAGGCACGTTGCCCACCCCTCTTGTCGTAGGGTTCGGGAAAGCTGCGGAGCTGGCGAAACGAAGATTGGATACGGATATTTTGCAGATTTCCGCCCTGCGGGATGATCTGTGGCGCCAGATTGAAACGGCACTTCCAGGATGTGAGCTGAATGGACGTGCAGTCTCGCGCCTGCCGGGTGCGCTGAATTTCTGTCTGCCGGAAGGCGTGCGGGCGACGGACATCCTTGAACGGGTCCCGGAAGTTGCCATGTCTACGGGGTCAGCTTGCTCGGCCGCAGAAATTACCCCCTCTTATGTGCTGACGGCGATGGGACTTTCTGCAGAGAAAGCATCGCGGTGCTTGCGCCTGTCGGTCGGACGCTCTACCTCCAAGCCCGGTATTGACCGTGCGGCGGCTCTTTTGATCGAGGCTGTCCGTACCTGCCAACCTTCAAGAGACTGAAACAAGACGGACAGCCCATGCCCAAGATGACCTTTATCGAACGTGACGGTTCCCGCCGTGAAGTTGACGCGCCTGTCGGCCTGTCGGTGCTGGAAATCGCTCACAAGCATGACATTGACCTCGAAGGCGCCTGCGAAGGCTCTCTGGCCTGTGCGACGTGCCATGTCGTGGTGGACCCGGAATGGGCTGGCAAGCTGTCCGAGCCGACCGACGATGAAGAAGACATGCTGGATCTGGCCTTCGGCCTTGAGCAGACATCCCGTCTGGGCTGCCAGATTGTCATGACCGAAGACCTGGATGGCCTGACCGTTCAGCTGCCAAAGGCGGGCTGAAGACCATGCGTATCCTCGTTGCCATGTCAGGAGGCGTGGACAGCTCCGTAGTGGCCGCGCTGCTCAAAAGGCAGGGCCACGAGGTGATCGGCGCGACCCTCCAGCTTTACGATCACGGTCAGGCGTCCAAGCCGGGCGCCTGCTGTGCCGGGCGGGACATCATGGATGCCCGCGCCGTGGCGGATAAGCTGGATTTCCCGCATTACGTCATTGATGCGGAAAGCCGCTTCCGGGACAGCGTGATTGAGAACTTCGCGGATGCGTATGCGCGTGGGGAAACTCCCGTGCCATGCGTGGCCTGCAATCAGGGCGTGAAGTTCACGGATCTTCTGGGCATGGCCCGCGATCTGGGCTGTGAAGCGATGGCGACCGGACATTACGTCCGGCGTGTTGAAGGTCCGTCTGGTGCTGAAATGCATCGCCCCGTTGATGCAGAGCGGGACCAGACCTGGTTCCTGTTCGCGACGACGAAAGACCAGCTTGATTACCTGCGCTTCCCGCTTGGCGAGATGCCGGACAAGGCGCATGTGCGTGAACTGGCACAGGAGCTTGGGCTGGAAATCGCAGCCAAGCCGGACAGTCAGGACATCTGCTTCGTCCCAAGCGGGTCTTACGTTGATATCGTGGAAAAGCTTCGTCCTGAAATTCGGGGTGAAGGCGAGATCGTGGATGAACAGGGCAAGGTCCTTGGGCATCATGAAGGCGTTGCGCGCTATACGGTTGGGCAGAGCAAGCGGCTGGGAGACATCCATACAGCCGTTGGCGAACGCCAGATGGTAACGCGGATTGATGTGCCAAAGCGCCGGATTGTTGTTGGGCCTCGCGTTCAGGCGACCGAAGTTGAGACGCGCAAGGCGATCCGTCTGCGGGACATGAACTGGCTGATTGATGCTCCGCCGGAAGGTGTCTCCTGTGGCGTGCAGATCCGTGCTCGGGAGAAGCTCCGGGATGCGGTTGTGAAGCCTCTTGAAAATGGTGGCGCGCTAGTCGAACTGCTGGAGCCAGCCATGCCGGCCCCGGGGCAGGCCTGTGTTCTGTATGATGGGAGCCGTGTTCTGGGCGGCGGGTTTATTCTGGCGGGAGCGTAAGCATGGCAGGGACACTTCTGATCGGGTCGCGGCGGTATTCGTCTTGGTCTTTGCGTGGCTGGCTGGCCGTCAAGCTGGCGAAGCTGGATGTGGAAGAGAAGGTCATTGCTCTCAAGGGCGGTGGCAAGACTACGGAAATCCACGCACTGTCGCCCAACAAGCTGGTACCGTATTTGCAACATGATGGCGCGCATGTTTGGGAAAGTCTGGCCATCTGCGAATACTGTGCCGAGTACGAGCCCGCTCTTTGGCCGCAGGACCGTGTGGTGCGTGCTCATGCCCGCAGCATCAGCGCCCAAATGCACGCCGGTTTCCGCCCAATCCGGCAGAATTGCCCGATGGATGTGGAGCGTGTTCCAGCGCCTTTGTCAGAAATCAGCGAAGACCTGGCCAAGGATGTTGCTCTGTTAAGCGAGACCCTGAAGGGGGCACTTCTGCGCTCCGGCACGGCCACGCCGTATCTGTTCGGGGACGTCCTGACGGTGGCTGACTGCATGTATGCGCCCGTCGCTATCCGGATTCACACGTATCAACTTAATGTTGACCCCGTTGTGAAAGCTTGGGTTCAGAGCATGTTGCACCATCCGCTCATGAAGGAATGGTACAGCCTTGCGGATGCAGAGCCTCCTGAGTGGCGACTAAGTTACGAAGACAAGTAAGGGTCTGGCTTCGTTCAGTGGTGAACGAAGCCCATTCCAGTTTGTAGGGCGGTGCGAAACACATCAGACCAGATGCTGTTACCGCCGCCACGGCCTCCACCAGGGCCACTGCCCGTCTGATTGAACGACGGAGCGTCGTTGCTGTCGGCAGTTTCCGACATGTCTGACGGTGCATGCGATGCGCAACTTGCGAGCAGGAGCATACTGCATCCCAACAACAGTCGTTTCACATCTGTATTCCCTACCCGTAATGTCCTTCTTGTAAGTCACCTGTGGAAAAGCAGGTGTCATGTCAGGAAGTATCAGGAAGCGTAAGCAGATCTGACGAAACTCCGGTTCCAGCCGCACGCTGTTACAGTTGGACGGACAGGGAACCGCGAAACCGTGACAGCAAGACTTTCACCTGAGCAGAAACAGGCCCGGCGCGCGGGTCTGCATTATGTGGACAGGACGGAACCGGGAATTACCCGCAGACGAGCCGGCAAAGGTTTCGCCTATTACGATCCTGCCGGGGAGCGCATCACGGACCAGAGCGTTATCGGGCGCCTGAAACGCCTGGGAATTCCTCCGGCTTATCGCGATGTGTGGATCTGTGCTGATCCCGATGGTCATCTGCAAGCTGTTGGTACAGATGCGCGGGGGCGGTTGCAGTATCGCTATCATCCCAAATGGCGGGAAACCCGGGACGTCGCCAAGTTCGGTCGAATGCTTGTCTTCAGTGAGCATCTGCCTGCCTTGAGAGCGCAGGTGGCAAAGGACCTGGCGCGAAAGAAGCTGGACCGGGACCGCGTTCTGGCCGCGATTGTCTTCATCATGGAACGGACGATGGCCCGGATCGGAAATGACCGGTACGCGCGTGAAAACCGTAGTTATGGCCTGACGACGCTGCGGCACCGGCATGTTGATGTGACCGGAAAGCACGTCACGCTTGATTTCCGGGCCAAACATGGAATTGAGCAGCATCTGGATTTGTCTGACGCTCGACTGGCGCGGCTTGTGTCACGCCTCGAAGATCTGCCGGGGCAACGTCTCTTCCAGTATCTGGATGAAAACGGTGAACGCCACGATGTGCACTCACAGGATGTGAACGACTACCTTCAGACCATCACTGGTGAAGACATTACGGCCAAAGACTTTCGCACTTGGGCTGCCACGCAACTGGCTGCCGTCACGCTCTGTGCCTTCAGCGGCTACGATACGAAAGCGAAAGCCAAAAAGCAGGTTGTGGAAGCCGTGAAGTCCGTGGCTGCCCGGCTTGGAAATACGCCTGCGGTCTGTAGAAAGAGTTATATTAATCCGTGCGTGGTGGATGGGCATCTGGACGGGACTTTGAGGGCCGCGTTTCAGAAGCGGGCGCAGGATGTTCTGGATATGCCGGAGCATGGATTATCGGCTGAAGAAGCAGCGGTGACGGGCTTCCTGGCAAACCGTTTGCCGCATCTTCGAAATAACGGCACATCAAAGTCCTGAACCGCAGTATGTTGAAATCTTTCGCAGGAAACTCTGCCTGTTACAGAAGCTTCTGTTTCTGACGGACCGTATAAAAATGCGTCGCAACGGAATTGATGGCTGGCGACGGAAGGTCAGTGCATGATGCACTGTCAGGAGGAGAAGAACGGATGAACTCGCTGGGTCTCTTTGCCTTGCTGATGCTGGGAGCAACGTGTTTCGGGGTTTTGAACGAGCGCCTTTTCAAGCTCCCCCTGACCATCGGTATTCTCCTGATTTCCATGGTCATTTCGATGCTGATCATGCTGATCAATCCTCTGGTGCCAGGCTACGACCTTCAGCACATTCCCCGGACCCTTCTCGGGCAGGTCAATCTTCCAGAAACGCTTCTGGAAGGGGCGCTGTCCTTCCTTCTTTTTGCCGGGGCCATGCAGGTTAATCTCGGGCTGCTGCTCTCCCGCGGAAAGGCTGTGGCTGCACTGGCTATCTTGGGAACGGTATTGGCCGTGGGGCTATTGGCAGGCGCAGCATGGTTAGTCTTTCCGCTGCTGGGCATGAATGTTCCCTTCAGCTGGTGTGTCGTTCTGGGGGCTATTCTCGCGCCGACGGATCCGGTTTCTGTCGTGGGAATGTTGCGTCGGTTGGGTTTGCCAGAAGCTCTTCAGGCCACCTTTGCAGGAGAAAGCCTGTTCAACGATGGCGTAGGCATTGTGATGTACGGGACCGTCATCGGTCTCGCGACTGGAGAGGTCCATAGCGTTGCAATGACGGACTTTATCGTTCGTTTTCTTGTGGAAGCGGTCGGTGGTGGTGTGCTGGGAGGTGTGCTGGGCTGGGTCGCCCTGAAAATCATTCGGGGCGTGCAGGACATGCAGATTGATCTGCTGGCTTCCCTGGCCTTGGCAACGGGCACTTACAGCCTTGCCAGTTCTTTGCACATGTCCGGCCCGATTGCCGTGGTTGTGGCAGGGATGTGGCTGGCGACCGATACAGGCAAGCGTGCAATACCAGAGCATTCCCGCCAGGAGCTCACCACGTTCTGGGGGCTTATCGACGAAATCCTGAACGCTTTGCTGTTTCTGCTGATCGGATTTGAGCTTCTCGAAATTACTCCACATCTGCCCAACCTTGTGGCGACACTCATCATCATTCCACTGTCCGTGATTGTTCGCGGACTGAGTGTGTTCCTGTCCACAATGCCGGTTCACCTGAAAAAAGGTGAGCGTGGCAGAGCTCTCGGTGTTTTGACCTGGGGTGGGCTTCGGGGCGGGATTTCCGTGGCATTGGCCCTGGGTTTGCCCCCGGGGGAACTTAGGGAGACGCTACTGCCGGTTTGCTATGGGGTGGTGGTCTTTACAATCATCGTGCAGGGACTGACGATGGAGAAGGTGGTCAATCGGCTTTACCCGAAAGCCACCAGTTGAGTGTATGCCTGCTGAGAGATTTTGGCAGACTGACAAATGGATCGGCAGGAGTGCGGTAAAATGGTGACTTTAAAGCGGGTGATGGGTCTACTAATCGTGACGGGTGCCGTCATGGGTGTGTCCGGGAATGCATTTGCCGCCAAGGGGTTCCCGGGACAGGCAGGATGCTGGGCCGCTCTTCCGGGTGAAGACGAGCGACCGGAAGTGACGTGTCGGAGCTTCACGGAAGATTTGCTGAAAAGTCTTGAGAAAGCTACGCCTGCACAGGTGACGTCTATTCTGGGTGTTCCAGGCAAGGACCATAAGCCCACCTATTTCGAGAGCGCGAACAAAACGCCCGGAGCCTATAATGGCTACGTTGAGCTGACATACACGGCCGGACACGTCTCGGATCTGTCTGCTGTTTTGACGCAGGTTCAGCCGAACGGCATGGCAAGTGACGAGAAGGATTATCAGTGGGGCGTCAGTAAGGCTGGTTGCTCCGATTTTCCGGGAAGCAAGAAAGCCTGCGATACGTCCAACTAAAGAGCGGCGCTCTGGATTTAGTCTCTCAGATCCAGAGCCACCAGTTTTTCGCGGCAGGTAATGAAGAGGCGCCTGCTCTCCGGGCCGCCAAATGTGCAGTTTGTTGGTGACCACGGAAGAGGGATGGACCCAAGCGTACAGCCTGAAGCGTCGATAACGTAAATCCCATTATCTGCGGTGGTCCACACCCATCCGCGACGGTCTACGGCCAAGCCATCAGGGACGCCATTTTCAGTGCTATAGAAGGGGCGTTTACCCGTCAGCTTTCCATGGCGGCCGACATCAAACGCATGAATGTGACAGCCTTGACCGCCAATTTTTCTGGATGTGTCCGTTACGTATAGGGTTTTCCTGTCTGGCGAAAATGCCAGAGCGTCAGGCTGATCGAGATCAGCCATGCGCGTCAGATCCCCAGTTTTTCGATCGTATCTATACACGCTGCGATGGGGAAGTTCTGGTGCCGCAATATACCCTTCTCTTGCAGAGTGGATGCCGAAGATTGGGTCGGTGAACCAGAGGGTATGGTTGGGGCCAGTGATAATGGCGTTTGGGGCGTTAAGGCGGCCGCCCTGATAGTGCGTGACGAGGGGTAGGGTTTCCTGACCGTCCTGTGAAAGACTGATGCAGCGACGTCCCTGTTCGCAATGCACCAGCGTGCCATCCGGGAGGAGGGCATTGCCGTTGATGAACCACGTGGGATCAATAATGGTGTGGACATGGCCGTCTGGGTGCCATGCCATCACTCTGCGTGAGATGACATCTGACCAGATGAGCCTGTCGCGGTCCTGATCCCAGACCGGGCTGTCGCCCAGCGTTGTTCCCTCGTGGAGCAGCAGAAGCGGAATATCGAAATCCAGAACCGCAGCGAGTGCCGGGTCATCAATCCGGATGCCTGGAAGAGGGCCTGATGTTTCTGGTGCACCCGGCAACCGCAGGAATGTACCAATCAGAGCGTTCTTCACGCGGCGCGTCTTTTGTCGATACGCATTGCGACTTTCTCAGCCATATTTGTGGCGCAGGCCTACAGCAGTGTTTGGCTTCCCGGGATAAAGCCGTCCGGAAAACGCGTTATTTTACAAAAACGCCGCGATGTTCACGGGGTTCATGCCGGATACATTTTGCATCCTTCGGGGGTGGCCTGCCGTAGAAAGATGCCAAGTTCCCGGAATGTGCTGGCACGTGGATCTGAGGCGCGCCACACGAGGCCGATTGTCCGACTTGCTTCGGGTTCGGAAAGGGGGCGGACGGTAATGAGGTTCTCAAAATCCATCCGGTTGCGCAGAGCAAGCCGGGGAATGAGCGAGAAGCCTTCGCCTGCACCAATCATGTGCCAGAGCATCTCCAGGCTTGTGGCCAGTCTGGTTTCGCGCTGTCTGGGAATGGTTGGGCAGATGGACAGCGCCTGATCGCGAAGACAATGGCCGTCTTCCAGTAACAGAAGATCAGGTCGACCCAGCTGTTTCAGGGAGATCCTGTTCTTGCCAGCCAGTTCGTGCGTGACTGGAAAAACCCCCAGAAAAGCCTCTTCGAAAAGAGGAAGGGCTTCCAGTGCCTCCGACGGAGCAGGCAGCGCCATCAGAGCCAGATCGAGTTCGTTGTTTCGCAGAGACTGGACCAGCGTATCCGTCGTTCCTTCTGTCAGGCGCAGATTCAGGTTCGGATAGGACTGTCGCAAATGGGGGAGCGTGCCGGGGATATAGTACGGGCCAAGCGTCGGGATGACGCCCAGACGCAGGATGCCATCCAGGGGGCTGGTGCGCGTCCGTGCGACTTCCAGAAGATTCCGGGCTGCCGTTAAAACTTCACGGCCAAGCGCAATCAGGCGCTCTCCATCAGGTGTGGGGGCGACATGCCTGCGCGAGCGCTCGAACAGCGTAACGTCGAGAAGCTGCTCCAGCTTACGGACCTGCTCTGAAAGGCCCGCCTGGCTCACACCACAGCGTTCTGCCGCGCGGGAGAAATTGCGCAGGTCATCCACTGCCACGACATATTCGATGTCCCGAAGGGACAGGCCGGAAAGGGGAACGTAACTCATGAATTATAGATAATACCGAACAACAAAATATGGAAGTGCGGTTTTTCCTATATTTGCATGAAAGCGTCATCGGCCTTGGCAAGACACATCTGCTGACGAAGCGTATAAGGTTTCAAAGAATTTCCACAGCAAGGATGAAGACTCCATGACACAGCGCGCTGCTCTCGTGACCGGTGGTTCCCGTGGTATCGGGGCCGCAATCGCCCTTCGTCTCGCCACAGACGGATATGACGTTGCGATCTCTTATGCCAGCAACGAAAAGGCTGCTGCGGATATCGTCAGCAAGATTGAAGCCAAGGGCCGCAAGGCTGTTGCCATCAGGGCCAATGGCGGAACAGCGGAAGGTAACCGCGCTGTTGTCACGAAGGCCGTGGAAACATTTGGTCGGCTGGATGCACTCGTCTGTAACGCCGGGATTTATCCTTACGGGCCGATCGATCAGATGACTGTTGAGCAGATCGATCAGGTGCTGAACCTGAATGTTCGTGCCGTTATGATCGAGACGATGGAAGCTGTGAAACATCTGGGGCAGGGTGGCCGCCTGATTTACATCGGCTCTGCTTTCGGTGCCCGCGCACCTTTCCCGGGTATTTCCCTTTACTCCGCCACCAAGGCGGCTCTGGAAGGCTTTGCCCGCGGCGTAGCGCGTGATGTTGGGCCAAAGGGGATTACCGTTAATGTGGTCGAGCCAGGTCCGATTGATACGGATCTGAACCCAGCCGACGGCGAAGGTGCGGCCCTGATCAGCAGTTTCACCGCGACGAATTCCTACGGCAAGGTTGCTGATATTGCGGATTTCGTAGGCTTCCTTGCAAGCCCTGCTGCCTCTTACATTACGGGCGCGTCCCTCCCGGTAGATGGCGGTCTGACGGCCTGATCTAAATTAACGTGCGGTCTATCCTGTTTTCTCTCCTTGTTATCGGAGCGGATGCGCAACATTCTCCCTGCGAAAGTCGTGGGCAGGGGGATGCCGCGTAAACGCTAAAGGAAAACAGGATGACGTTCGGGCGCAGGTTCTTTCTGGCAAATACAATGTTGTTTTCAGCCAGTATCGCTTTGACCGGGCGTGCATCGGCTGTGGCAGCTTCAGATGGAGCGGGCGATGACCTGACCCGCTTCATCTATGCAATGCCAAAAGCCGAAATGCATGTGCATATTGAAGGCACGCTTGAGCCGGAAATGAAGTTTCGTCTGGCCCAGCGCAATGGTGTCTCCCTGCCGTACAGCACGGTTGAAGACATGCGGGCCAGTTATAACTTCCACGATCTTCAGAGCTTTCTGAAGATTTTCTACGAGGGCAAAACCGTTCTGCTCAAGGAGCAGGATTTCTATGACCTTACATATGCCTATCTGACCAAAGCAGCCTCCCAGAATGTGCTGTATGCGGAGATATTCTTCGATCCGCAGATGCATACAGATCGTGGCATTCCGTTCGCTACGGTTATGAATGGCCTCACGCGGGCGCAGGCTGATGGCCGCCGCAATCTGAAGATCGACTCCCAGCTTGTTCTTTGCTTCGAGCGGGAACTGACGGCTGAGTCTGCCATGAAGACGCTGGAGGCAGCGCTTCCGTACCGTCAGCATATTGTCGGCATTGGGTTGGACTCTGACGAGAAGAACAATCCCCCTGACAAATTCCGGGAGGTGTTTGCCCGTGCCCGTAAAGCCGGTTTTCACCTGACGATGCATTGTGACCTGAACCAGCTCGATACGCATGAACACATCCGGCAGGTGCTGGAAGACATTCAGGCAGACCGCATTGATCATGGCGGCAATATTCTGGAGCGTCCGGATCTGGTGGCTGTGGCAAAACGCAGAGGCACAGCGTTTACTGTTTGCCCGGTTGCCTGTGGCTGGCTGCGGGAAAATGGTGAAAACATCAACATCATTCGCGGAATGCTGGATCAGGGTCTGAAAGTTACGGTCGCGTCTGATGATCCCGCCTACATGAAGAGCAATTATGTGGCGGAGAGCCTTGTCGTGGCGCAGGGCGATGGCGCGTTGAGCAAAGACGATCTTCTGACGCTGGCGCGAAACAGTTTTGAGGCCGCCTGGATCAGTCCGGCGCAGCGCAAAATCTATCTGGGCAAGCTGGAAGCCTTTCGTCGTCAGTGGGCTTGAAGGACTGGTCAGTGGGGCTGATATGAAATAGGTAGTGGTGATGAGGGTTTGATCTCTGTTCGGTTTGACCGATCAATCATATTGACAGGAACTGTTTCCTGACCTTCTCATTTTGTGGGACATAGGTTCCGCAACCTAACACGAGCGACAAAGCAGGAGACCTTCTGATGGTTCGCATTAACTCCACACTGGCCCCGTTCTCGACCGATGCATTCCGCAACGGCGAATTCCTGACGGTCACGGATGCAGACGTCCGTGGCAAGTGGTCCGTCTTCTTCTTCTATCCGGCAGACTTCACGTTCGTCTGCCCGACGGAACTCGAAGATCTGGCCGACAATCAGGCCGCTTTCGACAAGCTGGGCGTTGAAATCTATTCCGTTTCCACGGACAAGCATTTCACGCACAAGGCTTGGCACGACACGTCCCCGGCTATTGGCAAGATCAAGTACACCATGCTGGGCGACCCGACGGGTGTGATCTCCCGCAACTTCGGTGTTCTGATCGAAGAAGCTGGCCTGGCTGATCGCGGCACGTTCCTGCTCGATCCGGAAGGCAAGGTTCAGTACATCGAAATCACGGCTGGTGGCGTTGGCCGCTCTGCAACGGAACTGCTGGAGAAGATCCAGGCTGCACAGTATGTCGCCACGCATCCGGGTGAAGTCTGCCCGGCCAAGTGGAAGGAAGGCGGCGAAACGCTGAAGCCTTCTCTCGACCTCGTCGGCAAGATCTGATTTTGCCGGGTGAGGCGGGATCGCCTCACCATTCCCTGTCCCTTCATCGGGACAGGGCTCTTCAAGATTTCACCAATTTTAAATTGCTGGAGAAAACGATGCTTCAGGACGACCTGAAAACCCAGATGCGCGCCTATATGGAATATCTGCGCAGTGACGTCGTGCTGGAAGCTACCCTTGGCACCGACGAGCGCTCCGCCGAAGTGCGTGGATTGCTGGAAGACATGGCCAGCCTGTCCAACAAGGTGACGTTCTCCGACGCCGGAACTGCTTCCCGCCGCCCATCTTTCCTGATTCGCCGGGCCGGTTCGGTTGAAGCCGTGACATTCGCTGGCCTCCCGATGGGGCATGAGTTTACCTCGCTGGTCTTGGCGCTGCTTCAGGTCAGCGGTCATCCGCCCAAGATCGACGCTGATCTTGGCGAGCAGATCAAAGCGCTGGACGGAGATTTCCATTTCGAGACCTATTTCTCCCAGTCCTGCCAGAATTGCCCGGATGTGGTGCAGGCGCTGAACGCCATGAGCGTCCTGAATCCAAAAATCCATCACGTCGCGATTGATGGGGCGGATTTTCAGGAAGAAGTCGAACGCCTTGGCATTCGGTCTGTGCCGCAGGTCTATCTGAATGGGCAGCCATTTGCCTCTGGTCGCATGGAAGTCGCGGATATTCTGGCAAAGCTGGATGCGTCTTCTGTTGAGCGTGCGGCTGCCAAGCTGAACGACGTTGCACCATTTGATGTTCTGGTACTGGGCGCGGGCCCGGCGGGTGCATCCGCAGCGATTTATGCTGCACGTAAAGGCTTGCGGACGGGCCTCGTTGCGGACCGTTTCGGTGGTCAGGTGATGGATACGGCTGGCATCGAGAACTTCATTTCCGTCAAGGAAACAGAAGGCCCACAGCTATCTGCTGCGCTTGAAGCCCATGTGCGCCAGTACGACGTGCAGATCATCGCGTCCCAGAAAGCAGCAAAACTTGTTCCGGCGGCTCAGATTGGTGGATTGCATGAGATCGCTCTGGAAAGTGGGGCGAGCCTGCATTCCAAGACGGTTATTCTGGCAACCGGTGCATGGTGGCGCCAGCTAGGTGTTCCGGGTGAAGAGGAATATCGCACCAAGGGCGTGGCCTACTGCCCACATTGCGATGGCCCGTTCTACAAGGGGCGCCCTGTTGTTGTGACGGGCGGCGGCAATAGCGGTGTTGAAGCTGCAATTGATCTGGCAAATATCGTCTCACACGTTACGCTTTTGCAGCGCGGTGCGCATCTGAAGGCGGATAAGGTGTTGCAGGATAAGTTGCTGAGCCTGCCCAATGTCACGGTTCTGATGAGTGCGCTCACCACGAAGATCGAAGGTGATGGCAAGGAAGTCACGGGCCTGACTTACAGCGACGCTGATGGCGGATTGCACCACATCAAGACGGACGGCGTATTCGTTCAGATCGGTCTGCTGCCGAATACGGACTGGTTGAAGGGGACCTTGGATCTGAGCCCGTATGGTGAGATCGTGATCAACGATCATTGCGCAACATCAGTGCCGGGTATCTACGCTGCGGGTGATGCGACGACAGTGCCGTATAAGCAGATTGTCATTGCCATGGGTGAGGGCGCAAAGGCCTCCCTGTCTGCCTTTGACTACCTGATCCGCTTGCCTGTGCAGGCATAATTGGTGAGGCCTTGGGGAGAAGGAAAAGGATGTATATGGTTCAGGCCATGCATCCTTATCTGCTTCCCCTCCTTGCCTTCGCACTGACTGCCGCCGTTTTCACCATTACGCCGGGCTTGGATACCGCCATGACCCTCCGAACGGCCACGACGTCTGGATGGAAAGCCGGGCTGGCAGCCGTTCTGGGAATTTGTCTTGGGCTTGGCGTCTGGGGCCTGGGAGCAGCTTTTGGCCTGACCGCTCTTTTGGCGGCATCAGAGACGGCATTCACAGCCGTCAAATGGGCGGGCGCGCTTTATCTGGGATGGATAGGCATCAAGCTGCTTCTACATCCCCGATCATCCTTGTCGAAAGAAGAGGCTGAAGCAGCCGTTGAGCAGCCGACGAACCGTCCTGAGGCAGGACTGGCCTTTCGGCGCGGTTTGCTGAGCAATCTGCTGAACCCGAAGGTTGGCGTCTTTTACATGACGTTTATGCCGCAGTTCATTCCACCCCATGTCAACGTGCGCGAATTTTCGCTTCTGCTAACCGCCATCCAGGCGTTGCTGTCTTTTGCATGGCTTGGACTGCTGGTCGCCTTGACCATTCCCCTTGGACGCTTTCTGTCCAGCCCGACTGTCGTACGACGTATGGACCGTCTAACCGGCAGTGTTTTTTTGCTGTTCAGTCTTAAGCTGGCACTTGCCCGTCGGGCTTGAGAGCAGACTCGATTTTTCAGCACTTTTTGTGGCAGGCTCAGAGCAGCAGGTCTTCTTGAATCTGGTATGCGGGGTCTGCTGATGAATGCTGTTCTGAAAGGAGCTCGATCATGAGTGCAAAATTTGAACTCTATACCGACACTGCTGGCGAATATCGTTTCCGCCTGAAAGCAGCTAACGGAGAGAATATTCTTGCCAGTGAAGGGTACAAGCAAAAAGCCAGTGCGGTGAATGGTATTGCTTCCGTTCAGAAGCATGCCCCTGACGACGCCCATTATGAGCGTAAGATTTCAGCGTCTGGAAAGCCATTCTTCAATCTGAAGGCTTCAAACGGGCAGGTGATTGGTAGCAGTCAGGCTTACAGCAGTGAAAGTGCGCGGAATGCCGGGATTGAATCCGTTAAGAAAAATGCACCGTCAGCTGTGACAGTGGATGCTGTATAAGAAGATCTGTTAATCTGCCTCTGCATCATTTTAGTACTATTGATGCAGGGGTGTGTAATAAAACTAGGCTATAAAGCTGATATTCTTAACAAAAGCCGTAAGTTGGCTCTGGCTATTGACGCCTAACCTGACAAAAATATCTTTGACCATCTGTCGGGCAGTTCCTTCGGTGATATTCATTTTCAAAGAAGAGTCCTTAATGGAATTTCCATTCGCGATCAGGCAGGCAATTTTTGATTGAGACGCTGTAAGGAAAAGGTTGCTCAAAATAGCTTCCGTTTCAGAATTGACTCTGTGAATGGAAAAAATAACCATTCTTGTTTGTTCCATTTTGGATGAAACATTTATTACTTTTGCAAAAAAAATCTTATCTGTTTCGGTTTTTATTTTTATGGGATTGTGAATATCGCCGGATCCAGAGAGAAGGCGAGAAAATTTACTGTTGCCATCAGAGCTTTTCACTTGGATCGTGTTGTTTTTTATAAAAATTCCATCGGATTCCATCCGGATTAGGTTGTTGTTCGCATATACAATTTTATTTTCTGAATTAATCAGAGCAATTCCAAACGGCATTTCTTTGAAGGAATTCTCAAATATTTCATGAAAATTCTTGCTCTTGTTAAAGGAGATTCCGGTTCCAACTGCTTGAATAATGTGCGGAATTATTCGTGTCAGGTTTTGCTTGATGATTGCGCTTGATTGTATTGTTAATCCGTCTGGAGACTGTACAGACAGTAGAAACCTATTCCCATTTTCAGTTTTGAACATGGCATGATGTATTCTTCGAACACCAAATTCCCTTAAAAATTCCATGTAAAACGGTATTTTGTCGATTTGTTTGTCAGATAAGAAGCTATCATCAACATACAGGAAGTCATTCTCTATTTTTTTTCTTGTATAGACAGACAGAGGTGATTTGTTTCGCCAGTGATTGTAATATAATTCTTCTGTTTTCGGATCTTGATTCGAGCCAAACCGCCATTCAGACATATCTTCGTCTAATGGAATTAAAGATGCGCCGCCAAAACTGCTATCTGTGCAGTATTTTGCTATATTTACTAAGGATTCATTCCATTCAGAACGGTCTTCAATAGTTTTGTAGATATTTTTTGTAATAAAAATATGATTTTCCATTTGATGGATTCTTTCTTTTGAAGCCGGAATCATCAGACAAAAATATTCAAAAAAAAGCAAACATCCACTACCATATGGGAGTGGTGGCCAAAATTCTCATGCTTCAAAAAAACAGGCGCGGTGAGTTGCAGATCTCATCTGGCTAGAGGCAGGAGAAAACAATGGTAGCGTCAGTAATTTTTACCCCAACAGGGGGTAGCCAGTCTGTCGTCAGTGCACAGAATGGCGTAGTAACTATAGATAATTCTGGAAAAATATCTGGGGCGGCATTTTATACTGGCCTTCCTGTTCCAGATGCAAGTCAAGCAACAACAGGAAGTGTTATTGTAGATAATAATTCTGTTGTAACTGCCTCAAATTGGACAATTGGAACTGCATCCGAAAGTGCAGCAGTCACAGTGAGTGGAGGGGGATCTCTATCTCTCGATAACTCAGTTTCGATCACTAGTGGATCGAAGATAATTATTGGTAATGGCGGCACTGTAGTCCTTGGTGGTTATGCTACCACAACAACAGGCCTTATCCAGTTCGACGAAGGCGGCGGTGGAACGCTTGAAATTGCAGCAGGAACAACGCCAAGTATTATTAGTTACATTACGAATATTAAAGAAAATGATACAATCATTCTCAGCGGCCTGACGGCAGACGGCTATACGTATGAGAACGGCGTTTATACACTGACCAATCAAGGCGTACCCATTTCCGGAACATCTTCATTCCAACTCCCGGCAGCGAATGAAGGAACGACCTTCACGGTTTCGACGATCAACGGCAAAACTTATCTGAGAACACTGGTTGTCGTGTGCTTTTTACGGGGATCAATGGTCCGCACTGCACAGGGAGAGGTCGCTGTTGAAGATATCTGCATTGGCGATGAAGTTACCGTTTATGACTGGCTGGCGCAGGCCGAAGTAAATCGTCCGGTCGTGTGGGTTGGAACCAAAAAGGCCTTTGTCTGCCCAGGATTGCCTGATGACAAAGCCGGTTATCCGGTGCGTGTTCTCAAGGATGCCATCTCAGATGGTGTTCCCTATGAAGACCTATTGATCACTGCTGAGCATTGCCTGTTCTTCGACGGTAAATTCGTACCTGTGCGGATGCTCGTAAACGGTCGCTCCATTTTTTACGACAAGAGCATCACGTCTTACGACTATTACCATGTAGAGACGGAGCAGCACTCTGTTATCACCGCGAATGGCGTTCTTACAGAGAGCTATTTGGATACAGGAAATCGTCGCTCATTTGCTCAAAGCGGCAATGTCGTCGCCTTGGGTGGCCGTGCTAAAACATGGGCTGAAGACGGTAATGCGCCGCTGGATGTCAGGCGCGAGTTTGTGGAGCCGCTATTCCACCAGTTTGATGCGCGTGCCAGCAAGGTCTGCTCAGAGACGGTTTCCGAAGATGCACCTCTTACGGACGATGCCGATCTTCACCTGGTGACGGACACCGGCACGGTTATTCGCAAGACCCGTGAAGCCAATGACCGTGTCATGTTCATGATCCCTGCCAACGTTAAAAGCGTGCGGATTGTCTCCAGAACCAGCCGCCCGAGTGACGTTATCGGCCCGTTTGTAGATGACCGACGCAACCTCGGCGTTCTGATTGGTGATATCACTCTGTTTGAAGAGAGCCGTACTCACCGGATTACAGCTCATCTTAAGACTGAGACGCTGGAAGGCTGGAGCAATCCGGAGAAGGGTAACATGCGCTGGACAGCCGGTCGTGGCCTTCTGCCGCTTGGTAGCCGTCCTTCCAATAGCATTGCCATTCTTGCTCTGCAGATCAAAGCTGGCGGACCGTACAAACTTGCCGCTCAGAACAACGCAGGTCTGTCTCTTACAGCCTGAAGCCCGGTATTTTCCTGCTTTGGCTCTGTCCCCTTGTCGGGGGCAGAGCCTTTTTTGTTCAGGCCGCAGCCATACCGCGCAGGACGTAAGGCAGGATGCCGCCATGGCGATAGTAATCTGCCTCGTCCACCGTATCGATGCGACACAGGAGGGGAACGTTTTCCTGTGTGCCATCGCAACGGGTGATGGTCATAACCAATGTTTTGCGAGGAGTCAGATCACTGATGCCCGCAATATTGATGGTCTCGGTTCCATCCAGATTCAGTGTCTTGCGCGTCGTTCCAGGTTCGAACGTCAGTGGCAGAACGCCCATTCCCACAAGATTTGAACGGTGAATGCGCTCAAAGCTCTCGGCGATGACGGCTTTGACACCAAGGAGACGCGTGCCTTTCGCGGCCCAGTCGCGGGATGAGCCCATGCCGTATTCCTTGCCGCCGAACACGACAAGAGGTGTTCCTTCGTCAGCGTAGCGCGTGGCCGCATCATAGATGGACATGAGTGCCCCGTCCGGCTGATGACGTGTCATGCCACCTTCGGTACCCGGCGCCATTTCATTGCGGATACGGATATTGGCGAAGGTGCCGCGGACCATCACGCGGTCATTGCCGCGGCGTGACCCATAGGAATTAAAGTCTTTAACCGCGACCTGATGTTCCTGAAGATATTCGCCCGCTGGAGAGGACGTCGCGATGGAGCCGGCAGGCGAGATGTGATCGGTGGTGATGTTGTCACCAAGCAGCGCCAGAACGCGTGCGCCTGAAATGTCACTCGTTGTCTGTGGGTCAGCTGTCAGGCCAGAAAAATATGGTGGATCCTGCACATATGTGGAGCCAGGCTGCCATTTGAATGTGGCTGAATCACTGGCTGTTCCCAGCGCCTGCCATTCCGGCGTGCCTTCCGTGATACGACCATACCGCTCAACGAAGGCATCCCGGGTAACCGCGGACCCAACCAGTTCTGCAACATCATGGTTGGAGGGCCAGAGATCCTTCAGATAGACGGCCTTGCCGCCCGGCGTGTGACCCAGAACGGCTGTCGTAATGTCCTGACGCATCGTCCCGAGCAGTGCGTAAGCAACCACAAGTGGCGGGCTTGCAAGGTAGTTCGCGCGAACATTAGGTGAAATACGGCCTTCAAAGTTCCGGTTGCCGGACAGGACGGATGTCGCCACGAGGTTATGTCCCTCAATGGCATCAACTATCGGCTGGGCCAACGGACCTGAGTTTCCGATGCAGGTCGTGCAGCCATATCCAACGGTTTCAAAGCCCAAGGCATCCAGATCTGCCGTTAGGCCTGCACGATCCAGATAATCGGTCACAACCTGCGACCCTGGCGCGAGCGAGGTTTTGACCCATGGCTTGGGCTTGAGGCCGAATGCACGTGCCTTACGGGCAACCAGTCCTGCGGCAATCAGAACGGCCGGATTGGACGTGTTGGTGCAGGATGTAATGGCCGCGATAACGACCGAACCATGTTCCAGCGCGTAATCCGTTCCAGCGACCGGAGCGGTGACGATGGTATTTTCCGGTTTGACGCCGAGAGTCTCCGTCAGGGCCTGTTCAAAAGCTTCAGAGGCAGAGCGCAGTTCTACACGGTCTTGCGGACGCTTCGGTCCTGCGAGGGACGGCGTAACGGTGCTGAGATCCAGTGAGAGTGTGGAGGAAAAGACCGGTTCTGGCGTGGACGCATCACGGAACATGCCCTGCGCCCGCAGATAGGCCTCGACAAGTGCAATACGGTGTTCGTCGCGGCCGGTCTGGCGCAGGTAATCCAGTGCCAGCGCATCGACCGGGAAGAAGCCGCAGGTTGCGCCGTATTCCGGAGCCATATTGGCAATGGTCGCGCGGTCTGCGACAGGCAGGTGGTCCAGTGCGGGGCCATAGAACTCGACAAATTTGCCGACAACGCCCTTGGCGCGCAGCATCTGCGTGATGGTCAGGACGAGGTCTGTAGCTGTGGTGCCTTCGGGAAGTTTGCCGTCCAAACGAAAGCCGACGACATCCGGAATGAGCATGGAAATTGGCTGGCCGAGCATCGCGGCTTCGGCTTCAATGCCACCAACGCCCCAGCCCAGAACACCTAGTCCATTGACCATGGTGGTATGGGAATCCGTGCCATACAGCGTGTCCGGATAGGCGTAGGTCACGCCATCAATCGTGCTGGTCCAGACAACCTGGGACAGATATTCCAGATTGACCTGATGACAGATGCCTGCACCCGGCGGCACAACGCGGAACTGGTCGAATGCCTGCTGGCCCCAGCGGAGAAACGCATAACGTTCGCCATTCCGCTCGAATTCCAGAGAAACGTTCTGTTGAAGGGCATCGGCACGTCCTGCCACGTCGACCATGACGGAATGGTCGATCACAAGATCAACCGGCACAAGCGGGTTGACCTTCCGCGGGTCTCCATTGAGCGCCAGAATACCATCGCGCATGGCGGCCAGATCGACGACAGCTGGAACGCCTGTAAAATCCTGCATCAGAATGCGGGATGGCTTGAACGGCACTTCCTGCGTTGAACCCGCGTATTGCAGCCAGCCTGCAATGGCCTGAGCATCTTCAGCTTTGTAGCTCGTGCCGTCCGTGAAACGCAGGACGTTTTCGAGCAGAACCTTGAGGCTGATGGGAAGGCGGGAAATGTCCCCGATTTTCTCCGCGGCCACGGGAAGGGAGAAATAGCGATAGGTCTGTCCGTCAACGGACAGGTCGCGCTGGCTGCCCAGAAGATCGCGTCCAACCTGTTTCATGATGTGTGTTCCCTGCTGGTCGTGTCGTCTGTTCAGTGAATGGCGCGCAGGAGGGCCTGCGTGACGTCTTCTGTTGTGGCCGTGCCGCCAAGATCGCGGGTGCGGATATTGTCTGTCGTCAGGATCTGCTTCATGCCGGCATCAAGGCGGGCGGACAGGTCCTGACGTCCCACATGAGCCAGCATCATGCTGGCTGCCATCATCAGTGCGAGCGGATTAGCAATGCCCTGGCCTGCAATGTCGGGTGCCGATCCATGAACGGCTTCAAAAACAGCCATTTTCTCACCAATGTTCGCGCCTGGTGCCATGCCCAAGCCGCCGACAAGCCCCGCAGCCAGATCAGACAGGATATCGCCAAAAAGATTGGTCGTGACGAGGACGTCGTAATTTTCTGGCTTGATGACAAGTTCCATCGCGCAGGCATCGACAATGCGCTCTTCAAGCTCCACGCGGCCTTCATATTCTGCGGCTACGCGGCGGCCTTCATGCAGAAAGATGCCGCTCAGGATCTTGAGGATATTGGCCTTGTGAACCAGCGTAACCTTCTTGCGGCCGTTCTTCACAGCGTATTCGAATGCAAATCTTACGATCCGGTTACATTCCGCTCTCGTGTTGAATCCGGCGCCGTATGCCACAGCTTCCGGATCGTCCCCAACGCGCATGTAGTGTTCCATGGCGGCGTAAAGGCCCTCAACGTTTTCCCGGATCACGACCAGATCGACGTTCTCATAACGACCGCCTGGCACGATTGTCTGCGTCGGACGAACATTCGCATACAGATCGAACTGCTGACGAAGTGTCACATTGATGGAGCGGAAGCCTTTTCCAACAGGCGTTGTCAACGGGCCTTTCAGCACCAGGCCCGTACGGGCGATGCTTGCCAGCGTCGCATCAGGCAGGGCGCTTCCCAGGCTCTCCAGAGCGCCCATGCCTGCGCTCTGATGGTCCCAGACAAAAGGCGCTCCCAGAGCATCAAGCACTTTCGTGACAGACGCCATGATTTCTGGTCCGATACCATCACCGGCGAGCAGGGTAGCGGGGATCTTGTCGGTCATGGGAGCGTCCTGTCTGTCCGTATGTGAGAAGGCGTGCGGACTTTAGAGAGGAAAACTGTTAGATCCAATATTTCCATACAGGTTTCATCATACCTTAAAGGTATCGCATGGTTGAGCTCCGTCATTTCCGCGCCGTTGTTGCTATCGCGGAGGAAGGCACCCTGACCCGGGCCGCAGAACGGCTGGGGATTCAGCAGCCTCCTCTGACGCGGATGTTGCGCTCCTGTGAAGAAACCATGGGTGTTCAACTTTTTGAGCGTCATGCCAAAGGGATGCGCCTGACGGCTGCCGGACGCAGCATGCTCAAAGGGGCTTATGACATTCTCGACCGTGTGGACGAGACGGTTGAAGATGTCCGTCGTGTCGTGCGGGGCGAGAGCGGGGAGCTATCTGTCGGTTTCACCAATTCCGCGATGTGCCATCCCAGTTTACCAGCCGTTTTGGGGTATTTTCGCGAAAGCTGGCCGGATGTAACGCTTGGCCTGACAGAGGGAAATTCAAGTCAGTTGCTCGGCGCCTTGCGAGACGATCTGGTGGACGTCGCGTTTGTCCGTGCGTCCATCCCGGATGTTTCGGACGTTATGGTGGAGTTAATTCTGGAAGAGCCTATGGTTGTGGCTGTGCCCAAAGCACATCCTCTTGCGGTCAACCCTCCTCCAGAGGGGTTGAGGCTGGCTGATCTGGAGAATGAAGACTTCATTCTTTATCAAAGCCAATACAACAACGGTCTGTATAAGACGATCGTGGATGCCTGCCTCGGGGCAGGTTTTATGCCCAATATCCGGCAGAAAGGACCGCAACTCATGGCGGCCCTTAGTCTTGTCGCCGGGGGGCTGGGGATTTCGGTCGTTCCCCATTCCATGCAGCAGCACCATGCGGGGCAGATTACCTATATTCCGCTTTCGTCCCGCACGGCGCTGACCGCGCCGGTTTATCTTGTGTTCAGGTCTGTCCGTATGACGGGAGCCAAACTGTACTTCATCCATCAGGCTCGGCAGATGCGCACGCGCCAATTCGGGACAGGAAAGGCGGTTTCCTAGCCGAGCGCCTGTGTCTCCCGGATCAGCGAGTGAATAAACGCCAGCTTTTCCCGCACCCCGGACGTCAGCACGAAGGGATAAAAATCTGAGAGGCCCATGGAGCGGTTAAGGCTGTTAACCGCTGATGTCAGGGGGACCCAGGCCTCCATGATTTCGTCAAATGTGGACGTCAGATACGGATCGTTTCCGGGGCCGTTGGTTGAGAGGGGTGATGCATCCGGCAGAACGGGGTGAATGGTCACGCCATAGGCCCATGCGGTCTCCAGAGTGGAAACGATATGGAGGTAATGGGCCCATGTTTCTGCAAAATCTTCCCAAGGATGGGACGTCGCATACATGCTGACATGCCGTTCCCGCCAGTCTTCCGGCGGTGGGTTGTTGTAATGATTTTGCAGGGCCTCCTGATAGTCCTGCTGGTCATCGCCGAACACTGCGCGGCAACTCTCCAGACGCCCTGCATCCCGGACCAGAACATTCCAGTAATAGTGTCCGATTTCGTGCCGGAAATGGCCGAGAAGCGTGCGGTAATACTCGCCCATCTCTACCCGCATCCGCTCGCGTTCAGCGTCATCCGCTTCTCGGATGGCTAAAGTAATCAGGCCGTTGTTATGGCCGGTCATAATGGGAGCAGAGCCGTCTGCGGCATCATCCAGGAAATCAAATGCCAAGCCGTTATGAGGGTCTTCCCAACGGCTCCGGATTGGAAGTTTGAGGCGAAGCAGCGTGTAAAACAGCCGATGTTTGGCGATTTCTATCTTCCGCCAGCGTTCGAGATTTTTCGGATTGTCGAGATTGGGAATTGTCCGGTTGAAGCGGCAGGCAAAGCAGATGGCGGCCCTGCCGGATCTGTCTGGCGTCGTCAGCCAGTTGCAGGCGTCATAGGCATGGTTCGCACAGTAGACGAGCTCTGCATGCTGGACCTGTTCTTCCACGGGGTGCCAGCGGCCCGTTCCGGTCGGTTCCAGCGCAGTCAGCGTTGCCAAACCGGGAAGATAGCCCACGGGATGATGGCAGGATTCACACGCAATATTTTCGAAATACAGAGCCTGCTGGCAGCACTGACATGAGAAAAGCTTCACTGTTTCGGCACCTTATTGCAGCTCTTGCGAAGCATGATGTCAGGTATTGGTCTCTCTGTGCAAATGTTGTGCTTCCATCAAGACATCAAACCGCGCCTGACAGTGATCCAGAAGCCCGGAAACAGGCGCAGCCTCTTCCGGTGTCGCCGAAACGGCGAGGGGAATATGGTTCTGGGCTGTGACCAGACCCGAAGTCGTGTCGAATCCGAACCATCCTGATTCCGGCACCCAGATTTCAGCCCAGGCGTGCAAGTCGCAGGTCAAGGTCTGGCTGCCTGTATCCAATGGCTTTGGCTGAATCAGGTATCCAGAGACAAACCGAGCTGCGAAGCCCAACCTGCGCGCGAAAGCAATCATTAACCACGCACTATCCCGGCAGGAGCCCGTCAGGCGGGAGAGAGTCTCAGCTGGAGCCCAGGTGCCGGGCTCCATACGGGTCTTATAGTGCAGCGAGTGTGCCAGTCTGCGATTGAGCCAGATCAGGCGAGCCAGATCTGTTTCTCCCGCTGAAAGGAATTGACCGTCAAGAAAGCCGTCCAGCAGGTCTGGCTCAGACGTAGCCACTCTGTAGGCGGGATTGTCGGGTGTTTGTGAAAGCGGCTGACCACCCTTCTGAAAGGGGTCATACGGCGTGATATCCAGAGTCATACGGACTTCGATATCGAAGTGGGAGACCTGCTCGGCAAAGATGGCTTCGGCAACCGTATTTTCGTGTGCGTCCAACCGCCACGCTATCTGACCTTCGCCAGGACCGACGTTCAGGGCGTAGGTCAGGACAGGGTTGCGTGCGTTAACGGGCGGCCGCAGCCGGATGGTCTGAGGGCCCAGGAAGACGGGACGGTCATAGCGATAGGACGTGTGGTGGCGAAGCGTCACGAGCGTGTTCATTGTGGCAGATTTCCGCGATCCACTCTCATGACCTGATGTTCCCTGCTCCCCTGGTGTCCCGTTAGCTCGGGATTATCCTTCCTTTATCGTAACAGGAAGAACGGCAACGGCAACTCTCTTGATATATTCTGGGAAAAACAAAACTGCTCGCTGCTTTTATTGCTTGGCAAACAGAAGGGAGTTGATAGGTTAATAAATAATCGTAATGATCCGGCCGGGTATGGTTCATACAGCTGTCGGGTAAGGAAACGGGGCAAACAGATGAGGTCCAACGTCTTGCAATCCCAGGTCCAGGAAGCCGGCATTTTCTCCGCTTATCTCAAGCCCGCGTTTTTCTGTGAACTGATGAACCGGGGAGAGGCGTTACCTGAGGCCCTGCAACTGGTTCAGGAAAGGCTGTCCCAGTTCGACATCAAGGAACTCCGCCACCGTACATCCAATGCGGAAACCCAGTTGTACCGTCTTGGTATCACCTTCACGGTTTACTCTGACCGGGAGGCCATTGACCGGGTTTTACCTTTTGATGTGATCCCCCGCGTTCTGACTGCTGACGAATGGGCGTTTATCGAAAAAGGCGTGCAGCAGCGCGTCAAGGCGATCAATCTTTTCCTGTGGGACATCTATCATGATCGCAAGATCCTGCAGGACGGTATTATTCCCGCGGATCTGGTTCTGAAAAATGCCAATTACTGTCAAGCTATGGTCGGCGTGGATGTCCCGGGTGGCGTGTATGTCCATATTAATGGAACGGATCTGATCCGCGATCGCAGCGGGCAGTTCCTCGTTCTGGAAGACAACGCCAGAACCCCGTCAGGCGTGTCATACGTCATTGAAAACCGACACATGATGCTGCGGTTGATGCCGGATCTGGCATCAGGGATGCCTCTTCGTTCGGTAGAGGATTATGGGCTGCGTCTGCATCGGGCGCTTTGCGATGTCGCTCCGGAAGGCGTAACCAACCCGCAGGTCGTTCTCTTGTCTCCCGGGATCTATAACTCAGCCTATTTCGAGCATGTCTTTCTGGCACGCGAGATGGGTGTTCCTCTTGTTGAGGGGCGCGATCTCCTCGTTGAAAACAATCATGTTTACATGCGAACTGTCGCCGGGCTCCGACCTGTGCATTCGATCTACAGACGCATTGATGACGCTTTCCTGGACCCGCTGGCTTTCAATCCGGAAAGTCTTCTGGGCGTTCCGGGACTGGTGGAAGCTTACCGTCAAGGCAACGTGACGATTGCCAACGCTCTCGGGACCGGCGTTGCGGACGATAAGGCCGTGTACGCGTATATGCCGCGGATTATCCGGTACTATCTGGAAGAAGAACCCATTCTGGGAAGCGTTGAAACGCACATCTGCGCTGAGCCAGAAGGGCTGGCCTTTACTTTGGCCAATCTGGAGAAGCTTGTCGTCAAACCTGTCGGAGAGTCCGGAGGCTATGGGCTTCTGATAGGGCCACACGCAACGGAGAGCGAACTTGAGGAATTCAGGCGCCGACTGACGGAGAACCCTTCCAATTACATCAGCCAGCCCGTGATCGATCTTTCGGTGACGCCAACCCTGTGTGACGCAGGCGTTGAGGCGCGGCATGTTGACCTGCGTCCCTTCGCACTAACCGGAAAAACGACATGGGTGCTTCCGGGGGGCTTATCGCGTGTGGCTCTCCGTAAAGGATCTCTGGTTGTTAATTCCTCCCAGGGCGGAGGATCGAAGGATACATGGGTGATGTCCGTATGACACAGCTTTCCCCAACGGCATCAGGCATGCTTCCCGGCCTGAATACCCTTCTGTCCCGGTATGCCGAAAGCATGATGTGGCTGGCGCGCTACATGGAGCGGATTGAAAATCTGGCACGTCTGATTGAGGTGACCGAGGCGTTCGTACGAGGCCCGGACGGACGGACGTCCTGGGATACAATCGTTCAGATCAATTCAGACGAAGAGCGGTTCAGCGCTCTTTATCCAGCGGCTACAGAGCAGGATTATCTACAGTTTTACATTACAGATGTTGCAAATTCGAGTTCCATCAAGGCGATGGCCAACTCTGTTCGTGAAAATGCCCGCTCGGTTCGTCCATTGATTTCCACAGAAATGTGGATGCAGTTGAACGTCTTCACACGTTGGGTCCTTGATCTTCAGGCGTCCGATATCCGCAGGACTGGCCTTTCTGCGTTGTGTAATCGCATCAAGCAGGACTGCCAGACCCATATGGGCGTAACCGAAGGCACATTATATCGCGATCAAGCATGGCTCTTCTACCTTCTGGGGCGGCATATGGAGCGGAGTGACCAGATCACCCGTCTCATAGATACGCGATATCATACGCTGCTTCCCCAGGAAGAAGTCGGCTCTGAAATCGATACGACACAGTGGGCATCTGTTCTGCGATCTGCGGCTGCATATCACGCATTTCGACGCTTGCAGCCGGTCACGACAACGCCAGCAAATGTGGTCGGATTTCTACTGAAGAACGAAGGATTTCCCCGGTCTCTTGCCTTGAATTTACGGCAGACTGATAGCGTTCTGGGCGCATTGTCCACGCACTACAATCTGCGCAAGCAATGCTATGCCGTACAGGAACGTCTGGCCGACCTACGCGCAAGCCTCGAAGATCAAACGGCAGAAGAGATCATTATTCGTGGGCTGCATGAATATATGCACTGGATTCAGGGGCAGATAGAAACAATCCAGACGGAACTGGTGACTGCTTACTGGCCCCCAGCAGCTACGCAGCACGTGTCGGATGCCAGTGTCGCGCAATAAAACAGGAAGGGGCTGATCGCTCAAATAGGGGAAGAAGTGGGAATCCTTCTTCTCGGGCATTGAGGATAAATATGAATTACTTATTGAGATCCATATTATGGATGAAGAAATTTACAACTTCTGAAACCAGTTTCTTCGAATCCTGCCGCCAGTAAACCCCTACGTTGAGGGTAATATCGGAAAGGTCCTCGATGTTTTTATTTTCTTCAAATTTGTATTTTACTGATTTTAAATAGGATATCGTAGACATTCCTATGGTCTCAGGATTGTCTATCAAGCTGGATGCACCAATGATTGAATTTAGTTCAATCAGGTTTTTCGGTGTTTTTAAGCCATTATATTCGAGAATAGAGTCGAATCTATCGCGCATAGCTGTTCCACGAATGGGTAGAACCCATACTTTTGATTGAAAGCTATCCCAGTTTCTAACTATTTCTTTCATTGAATAGGCGCGATCTTTATCGATAATAACACATTTATCTTGGATGAGATATTTGTAGTTAATCCTGTCATCTATTATGTCATTATAAGCACTGGCAAAAATTATATCTGTTCTTCCTTTCAAAAGAGAAGAAAAGAGGTGTTCTCTTGATCCATAGTTTACTGTAAAATTTACATTCTTGGATGAAACTATAGACAAGATACATTTCATCATCTCTGAAATAATAGAGTTTGATTGGAATGATATATTTACATAGTTTTTTTCGTTATATATATTGTCTATATCGATAATCATCCTATCTATTTCTTTTTCAATTAAAATGCTAGATTCTACAACACGTTTTGCAATCTCATTGGGTATAAGTCCATGTATAGTTCTTGAAAAAAGTGTTTTACCAATAATTTTTTCAAATTCTATGCACGTTTTGGATATTGCTGCGGGTGTTAAAGACATCACTTCGGACGTTTTTTTTAAGTTTTGTATTTTATAAATATGTTTTATTACGTTTAAATGACGAATTTTAATGTTGGATTTTCTATTCATTTAAATTCTTCCCACGAATTTTAAGAATTATTGAATATTTACCGCGTGCTATCGAGTGGATCGCTTTGTTTTTCTGGGCTCATTCTTTGTTGCAATAAGAAATATTCATCTCTTTTTCTGGGGCGCTTTCTTATTTCGTGGACGAAGATCAATAGCATTTCTTAAAAGTGTGGATATCAACTTTTTTTTGACATACAAAATATTATCTATTTTTTCGGATTTTTAACTAATTTTACCGATTGAGAAAAATGTAGAATTAAAACGGATAAATATAATATTCCGAAAATATCATACATATTTTAATAATTGTAATTGATTTAAGGTGTATTTATCTGTGGGTTTTAATTTTCATTAAAAAATATATTCGATTTTAAAATTTACAATTAATTAAATTAAAAATAAAACCATTGCGTAAGCTTAGTTTCTCTTGGTTTTGATTTTTCAGAAGAATGATGCATTCGAAAAACCCTTGATGAGTACCCTTACTTTTTTAACTCAGGGGTTATTCGCAGTGGGGGGGAAGGACCGGACAAGCCATGTTCAGAGCTTCTTTTGTCCTCGCCCAGCTTGTGAATGATGTCGGTCAGGGCTTGATTTCGGGACTAATCTTCTCAAGCACGCTGGAAACCCGCTGATGGTCTTCCATTCGTGCCAGAAGGTGCTCTCGGCATTCATGGTTTTAGAGCGAGCCTTGAGAGCCTGAATCTCACTGTCGTCTGGACAATGGACTGGAACAGGTCCTGCTGAACAGGATGCAGCCAGAGCCTCCTGAAAGGTCTCAACCGCCTTGTTGAGCGAGGATATTTTTCCCGATGAAGACATGGCCAGACTGATGCACTCGAAAAGCTGAGAGGTCAGTCCATACATGGCACAGGCACGAGTTCTGGCAAGATTTCTGTCGAGGGTTTCCAGAGAGTGCCAGATTTCCCGTTTCCCCAGAGCAGGCCGAAAACGAACGGGAATCCCGCGTCTGAAATGGAAACCGGATTGCAGACGAATCAGCACAACAGGGCTCGTTTTGTAGAAGCCCTTTGTAGAAGAATGGGGGCTCCGGGTTGTTGGAAACCCTAAAAGCCGTTTATTTTCAATAACTTATATGTGGTGCGAGCTGCGGGACTCGAACCCGCACGCCCTTACGGACTCGAGATTTTAAGTCTCGTGCGTCTACCATTCCGCCAAGCTCGCACACGCCTCATGCTGCTCGCAGCAGGGCGGTCCCGTTTTGGCTCAGCCAGCGCTCTGCTGCAAGACGTCCCGTGCGTCCATTTGTGCAAAATCTGTCAACAAGGCCCCAAAAAGCAGCGCTATGATCAAAATGTTGAAGATGAGCGAGTTCATGGATCACGACGTAATCTCGAATTTCCAGCGGCGTCATGACCAGACGCCAGCTCAACATGATGCGTCCTTTTCGGGTGCAACTGCCCCAGCGAGACCGGACTTCACGCAAATCGACACGGGACGGCACAAGCTCCATTCTTTTACTGTGAAGTGCAACAGCCTTTGAGAGGCTCTCTTTGGCCAGGCTGTGCAGAAAATCCCTTACGCGACGTTCGGTATGAGCCGCATCTCCGCTGACATGAAGGCCATCTGAATCCAGCCATGTGCCACGACGGGCATCTGGCTCGTGCAGAATGGGAATTGGTAATCCTTCGATCATGACCTCGTGCCCGTCAGCCAGCACGCGTTTTTCAGGCAGAGCAGCGAGAGAGGACGTAATCCAGTCCATATGCTGATGGACGAACGCAAGACCCTGCCGCTGGCTGATGCGCTCCGGCATTGTAACAACAACACTGCCGTCTTGAGCATCAATGCGGAGGGTCATGCGGCGTGCACGAGGCGAACGTCTCCATACGAGAGGGACGGTCGGCGGAAGCATGGGGTTAGCCGGAGCGCTTTCTGGAAATGCACGCGGGTGCATTCGCAGGCCACTCACCGGGCCATGCGGTAATGTAATTCTCCAATGGGCCCGCGCGGCGCTCACTCACACAGCGCCCCCCTGCCGAAGCACCGGCAAGCAGAACGCTGTCCTGCGTCCCGGAGCGCAGAGGGTGCCATTCTGGAAGATCGAACCCGTCTCGCAGCAATCGATAAGCACAGCTTGGTGGAAGCCAGTCGATCTCAGCCAAGAGTTCAGGCGTTAGAGTAACGCAGTCCGGCACCTTACGATGGCGCTTCGGATAATCTGTGCAACGGCAGGTCTGTGTGTCCAGAAGCCGGCAGGCAACGGTCGTGTAAACGATCTCGTCTGTATCTTCGTCGCGGAGCTTGTTCAGGCAGCAACGCCCACATCCGTCACAAAGGGATTCCCATTGCTCGGACGTCATCTGATCTAGCGGCGTGGTTTGCCAGAAAGGAGAAACTGAAGTCATGGCCGATCCAGTATCACACAGCCGAGGCACAACAGAACCGCTATTGTCAGGGAAAGCAGGGCCGCGGGTAAAAGTAGGGGAAGCCATATTAATTTCAGGCGGGTCGTCAGATCTGCTCCCAGGCCGATTGCTGCGCGTGTTGTTCCGATGGGCAGTCCAAGTAACGTGGCTCCGAACGGCATCATAACGGCTGGGGAAATCAGAACACCCTGGAGGATGTCATAATGTCGGCCGACAAAGCTCAGTCCAGCGCGATGAAGTTCAGGAAGCGCAAAAGCGAGAGCAGGGCCAGGCAGTAAAATCAGCAAACCAAGAAGGCGTACGTGTCTGGCTGGCAGAAGACGCATCAGCAGCGTGATGACACCACAGCCAATGAGAAGGCCAAGTATAATGGCGGGCAAGTGAAGCCGCATGGAAATGGCCATCATGGCTTGCTGCTGCCGTACCAGTCCTGAAACCGCTGCTCCAGCTGGTCGCCGTATTTCGTCCAGAACGCGTCGTTGACGGACAAAGCTGTTCCTCTCGGATCGAGGACGCTTTCAGGCATGTCGTTCAGGTGTGGAGACTGAGTGTGCAGTTGGATCAGGGTTTTTTGGGCTGTCGTCGTCGGGTTGTTAGCCGGGATTGCCCAATAGAGTGCCGTGCTGAGAGTTTGCTCTGGCTGCGCGACAAAAAGAGAAGCCGCGGGTCCCGCTTTGACTTTCATGCTGACGCTGGAAATTTCCGTCATGGGAGCGCTGGTCATGAGCGCACTGCTTTGCTCCATAATCCGGGCTGCATCATCGGGTGTTTTCCACCACACAATATAGGGTCGAAGCAGATCCAGCTTGTGGAACGCACGACTAACACCCGCGGGCGTGGACAGCGCAGTATAAATGTCACGCGCGTCTATACCGTCCGCAAGCAGGGCAATTTCCAGCGTTGTACGTGCGCCCAGATAAAGACCGCGGCGTCCTGGATGACGTGCAACGTCCCAGAAGTCTTTCCAGTCAGGTGCGGCAGGTAGTCGTGAACGATCCCATGCGAGCGCCATGATCGTCTGGCCTCCGGGCAGGCCACATCCCTGAGTGCCATCCAGCGGGTGAACCCAACCTTTCTGACAGGCATCTGCAAGCTGGCTGCCGTTTAACAGGATAGCAGCCCAGCTTGGGTTCGATGAATGAACGCCCGCGTCCAGCGTGCTGTATTGGCCGTCCCATTCAACCTGCTTCAGCGACTTGTCAGTTGTGATCAGGGCATTCGCAGTCACTGCACCTTCAGGAATGGCCCAGCCAGGGGCGGGAGGAGCAGGTTTGGCTGCACGACGATGTTTTGTGGAGTGGTGTGTAACCGCTCGTTTATGCGCGTGTGCCGAGGCTTCGGATGGCGAGAACACAGAAGCGACACTTTGGCCGACATGGGAGAAGAAATCCCCGATGTCATCGGAAGGGCGGGTGCTGCTTGCGGATGTGGCGTGCGCGTGCATGTTGGCAGGCAGAACCTGTATCGCAAGCAGGCCCACCAGAAATGCTGCAGGACGCATGATACGACCGAGACCCGCCCGGCATCGTGCCGGGAGCGTATGTCGCAGAAAGAAAGCGGGCCGGGTCAGAATGGTGTCCTCAATCAGCATGAAGAAGTCAGGCGCCGATGCCTGACCGAATGCGGCGGCACTTTAATACAGGTCGGCACGAAGCGGAAAGGCCGTTGCATGGCCGGCTGGCCAGGCGAGCTGAACGGCGGCTCCGGCGCGTGGCAGCTTCTGGGCCTGAAGGGGCGGACGTCGGAGCTCAATCTCGGTACCATCCGGGCAGCGCACCCGCATTCTGATATGATCGCCAAGATGAACGCTGTCCGTCAGTGCGCCGCGAACAGGTGGCGCTTCCTCATCATCAAGACCAAGAGACTGGCTGCCGAAAAATGGCGAGATCCGATCCGGGCGAACGCAGACCAGGCAGGCGTGACCTTCTTGAAGCGTATGGTCGGATGCGAGAGCTTCCACAATGCCGCCGCAGGCAAGTTGAACGCGCGCGACGTCATCCGCAATATCCAGAACCTGCCCGGTCAAGGCATTGGCTTCACCAAAGAGTGTCGCCACTCCAACGTCTGATGGGCGATCATACAGTTCAGCCGCTGTTCCGCACTGAAGCAACGCCTCTTCATTAAAGAGGGCGATCTGCCCTCCTGCGCGTAGTGCGTCTTCCTTGCGCGTGACGCTTTGCAAAACGCTGAGATTTCGCGCGCGCGACAGTTTCGACAGCAGAGACGCGATGCGTCGACCAGCGTGGATGTCCAGACCACCGTATGGGTTGTCGAGCAAAAGAATGGTTGGGGCAGTTACGAGTGCGCGGGCCAGCATTGCACGGAAGGTTTGCTCTGGATTGAGGTCCTGCGGAGAGAGATTTCCCAGCCCATCCAGTCCCAGAAGAGACATCATGCGACCCGCACCCGCATCGGCTTCTGCGCGGCTTTGTCCTTGGGCGCGCAGTGCGAAAACGATGTTACTGCGCGTATCGAGGTGAGGAAACAGCGGATCTCGGGTGCTGATCAGCACAATGCTGCGTTGCCCAGCGGGACGGGATGTAACATCCGTTTCCTGTACAAGGACGCGCCCGCCCATGGGGGGAGAAAAACCTGAGATCAGATCCAGTAGGCCAGATAATGCGGCTTCATCAGTTCCATAGGCGGTAACCGTTTCCCCCTCGGAAACCGTGAGGTCAAACGCTTCTCCCCGTAGACCAGCGCGTAAAGCTTCAAGCCGGAGAGCCGGAGCCAGGCGTGTGGCGGGCTTCTTGCGGCGTATGGGAGATGGTGGGGCGCCGGGTGGGCGGGACATGCAACCTCTGATAATGCTTTTGCGTTTGAAGCCAGATACCGGGCCTGATTCCCAGGTCCCTATTTGATTGCAATGAGGGTTTGAACATGAGCCGCGATACCGTCAAGAAGAACATCGAAGCTGCAGCCGAGACAACGCAGGACCAGATCGAGACGCTGCGCAAGCAGGTTGAGCAGATCCTGAACGACTATGTTAACCCGGCTCTGCTTCAGGCAGCGGACCGTACAGAGCATGCCGTTGCAAATGCCCGCAAAATCACAGATCATGAAATTGAAAATGTATCGACGCGTGTGCAGTCGCGGCCCATCGCCGCTATTCTGATTTCCGCTGTGGTCGGTTTCCTGGCGGGCCGTTTCTCCAAGTAATCGGCACGTGACCTTTCAGGCGGGAGGCAGGCCATTCACAGACCTGCGCCCGTCCTGTTAGAAATAAAGGCAACGATCCTCCATGAAGCCCATCGAACTCGGTCAGGAAGTCCTTTCCGCCCAAGGCCAGATTCTCTCCCGCTCCGCCATGCGAATCGGTCGGAGAGTTGCATGCGCGCTTGTTGCCGTTGTCTTCCTGCTGTTCGCAGCCATCTCTTTTCACGGCTTTCTGTGGGCGTTCTTCATTAGCGTTGCGGGTCTGAGCTACGTCAAAGCCAGTCTGTGCGTTATCGGCGTTGATCTGTTCTTCGTGCTGATTTTTGCAGTTCTTGCAGCATGGTCGATCCCGGACGTTGTGGAGATCGAGGCGCGTATTCGTCGCGACCGCAAGTTGGTCGAACTGAAGCAGTCTGTTGCCATTACAGCCGTTACTGGTCTTCTGCTGGGGCCAATTGGCCGTTTTACGGGCAAAAGCTTCCTGTCCATTCTGAAGAGTTTCTTCAGTCATTCCAAATAAGACATTTTATGACTGATTTTTGTCAAAGCCATCTGGCCAGTTGTAGGTTAATGGCGTAAGCACTTCGCCTGTGCCGTGATTACGCCCTTGGGGGAGTCGTCACGGACTTGCGAGGAGTCCCGTGGAAAGTTCGTCGAACAGTCCGTTAGTTGGCACCAAGGTCACAGCCTGATGCTTACGGAAGTCAATCTCTTCGGCGTCTTTGTCGCACCCCTCTCAATTTACGCCGTTGCAGCAGTGTTTGTAACACTTCTGTTGAGAAGCATTCTGTGGCGAACCGGTGCTCTGAGCTGGTTCTGGCACGTCGCCCTCTTTGAAATAGCGCTCTATGTCTGTGTTCTCTGTCTACTCATCCTTTACGTCTAGGAGGGGTCGGCTATGAACTGGACCCGCAGTGTGATCCGCGTTCTGCTGACTCTGATTGTCCTGGCAATGGCCATTGGCCTCGGTCGGACCATGTGGGACATTTACGTTCTGGCACCATGGACGCGCGATGGTCGTGTTCGTGTTTACGTCGTAGATGCAGCCCCTGAAGTTTCCGGAACCGTTGTTTCCGTTCCCGTCGTGGATAACCAGTTTGTCCATCGCGGTGATCCGCTTTTCGTTCTCGATCCCGTTCGCTTCCGCCTCGATATTGACGCTGCCCGTGCCCGCCTTGCCGGTGCGGACGAAGACCTCAAGCTGAGATCTTCTGATGCCAAGCGTCGTATGGGCCTCGGTGGCATTGTGTCTGCCGAAGAGCAGGAAGACTTCAACTCGAACGTTGAAACCCAACGCGCCAAAGTCAACGCAGCAAAAGCCGAACTAAATACGGCACTGCTGAACCTTCAGCGTTCCACGGTTTATTCGCCTGTTGACGGGTATATCACCAACCTGAATCTTCGCGTCGGTGATTATGCCCATGCTGGTCAGCCTGGTCTCGCAGTGATTGATGCTCACAGTTACTGGATCAACGGATACTTCGAAGAAACCAAGATGCATGGTGTGCATGTTGGTGACGCAGCCCGTGTCAAACTCATGGGTTACAAGCAGATCCTGCCTGCCCACGTAGTCAGCATTGGTCGTGGTATTAACGACCGTAACGGCGTGTCAGACCGTCTTGGTCTGCCAGACGTGAACCCGATTTTCACGTGGGTCCGTCTTGCGCAGCGTATCCCGGTTCGTCTGGAACTGGATAACGTTCCGCCGGAAATCACTCTCGCGGCCGGCATGACCGCAACCGTCACGATTGGGCGCGAAACGCCGGGCGCCCGTGGCAAGTTGACCACCTGGCTGCAGAACCATCTCTGACATGTCACGCAAGCTTCTGACCCTCGCTCTCAGCACCTGTCTGTCACTTACGGCCTGCACCGTCGGGCCGAACTTCAAGCCAGACAAGATTAAGGTGCCTGACACTTTTGTCGAGCAGCCACAATCGGTGACGGCAGCCGAGATCGCGCGGACCGAAGCAGACATGAAGGACTGGTGGGCCCAGTTCCATGATCCGATGCTGAACGAGCTGATCGAGGCCGCGGTCAAGGGCAACTATGATCTGCAGATTGCCTCTCAGCACATCATTTCGGAACGGGCTGTCCGGCGGCAGGCTCAGGCAGCGTGGTATCCGCAGCTCGATGCAGCTATGGGCGGTGGCGATGACCGGTATTCCATCAATGTCGATAACTGGCCATTGCGCCCTGGAAATCCGGCAAACCGGCCTCAGGCGTCTGTCCTGACCTATGGTGCTCGCGCCAGCTGGGAAATCGATCTGTTCGGGCATATTTCCCGGCAGGTCGAGGAGCGTAAGCGGCTCGTTGAGGAATCTCTGGAAAACCGTCGCGCCATTCTGTTGTCGCTGCTGTCCGAGGTCGCATCAGACTACGTGACGTTGCGCGGTATTCAGGAACGGCTTGCAGTTACGGAACACAGCATCGATGTGGCGCAGCGTTCCCGCGAACTGACTGAAAAGCTTTATACGCACGGCCTGGGTAATACGCTGGCTGTAGCGCAGGCACAGACGGAAGAGCATCTCGAGCGCTCGCGTCTTGCTCCACTGCATTCGCAGGAAGAGCGCCTGATTCACGCCATTTCCATTCTGCTGGGTGAGATGCCCGGCAAGCTGGAGGAAGAGCTGGACGTGCGGCGCCCTCTGCCGTCTGTTCCCGCGTTCCCGGCGTCCCTGCCGTCCATCGTCTTGGCAAATCGCCCGGATATTCGGGCGACGGAAGCGCATTACGCAGCGGACATGGCTCAGGTGGGTGTAGCGGTTGCCAATCTCTATCCGAAGTTCATGATCCCGCTGACGTTCAATCCGAACGCTTCTGCCGCCTATCAGGCGTTTCAGATGGGCGGCATGGCCTGGAGCTTCATGATGATGGCTTCGCTGCCCATCATTCATGGCGGTCGTTATACAGCAGAAATTGCTCAGGCTCGTGCAGAAGCCGAGGCGAGCCGTCTGGTGTATCGTAAAACCGTGCTGAAGGCCTTCGCTGAAGTTGAAGATTCAATGGGTGACTGGCGCCATGACAATGAGCTTGTCACGCAGCTTGAAGAGGCCGCGACGGATTCCGGTCTTGCCCGTGACCGAGCGCAGAAGCTGTTTAGCGCCGGTCTGACCGGGTATCTGAATGTCCTGACGACTGAGCAGACAGCACTTTCTGCTCAGGATCAGGCAGTTGTAGGACGCATGGCCCGTCTGCGTGACGCCATTTCGCTTTATACGGCGATGGGTGCGGGCTGGCAGGGCCGTCAGCTCACCGATACGCGTCTGCCGATTGAAGTTGGAAAGCAAAACGCGCTGGTACGGGCCTTTACGCGCTAGGACAGGATTGGCTCGCAACAGGGCAAGAACAGTTTGAACGGAGTCCTGCCATGATGCCTGTCTTTCTGCGATCATTTGCTCTGATGGCTGCTGTTATGTTGGGAACTGGTCTTTCTCAGGCAGCAACCGAGCGTGATCTTGAAGCGCCCGGCCCCCTTGGACCGTTATCTGGCACTTATCTTGACGCGGGGAAAACAGCGCCCGTTCTTCTGCTCGTCCCTGGCTCTGGCCCCACAGACAGAAACGGGGATTCAGCGTCTGGCCTCAAGCCGGGAACACTGAAGCTGTTAGCTGAGGGACTAGCTGGTCGGGGCATTTCAACGGTTCGCGTTGATAAGCGTGGTATGTTTGGAAGTGCACGAGCTGTCGCGAACGGGAACCACGTTACCATTCAGGACTACGCGACGGACGTTCAGAACTGGATCTCTGTCATTCGCAAAGAAACGGGGACGCGTTGCGTCTGGCTTGGTGGACATAGTGAAGGCGCATTAGTCGTACTTGCTGCATCTCAGCATAGCCAGGGTGTCTGTGGTTTGATCCTGTTGTCAGGGCAGGGGCGACCAATGGGTGAACTCATCCGAGCACAGCTCCACGCCAATCCGCGCGCGCACACGGTTCTTCCACAAATTGATAGCACCATTGATGCTCTTGAAGCAGGCCACCGTGTTGACCCGCTAACATTACATCCCGGTTTACAGGCTTTGTTCAACGCGGACGTGCAGGGATACCTGATTGATGTCATGCGTTATGATCCCGCTGCGCTTCTGAGGGCGTATCATGGCTCCGTTCTGCTGGTGCAGGGTGGAAAGGATCATCAGATCAGCCCGACAGAAGATCTGCCTTTGCTACAGGCTGCTGACCCTCGCGCGACGACTGTTTATCTGCCCTCTGCAAGTCACTTTCTGACGGACATGCCGGGTGTTGATTCCAAAACCATGACCGGAGCTGGCCTTCCTTCTTTCGGCCCTCTTGATCCAGATCTGGTGCCGCATGTCGCGGAGTTTGTCCTCGGTCATTGACCCGAAGCGATCAACGTCACACATCTGAAAGTAATGGAGGAATAAACCAATGGCACAGGATGGTCACCCGGCTGAGGATTACCTCAGACCAAAGCTGGACAGTCTGATTGAAGAAGGTGTGAGCGCGGGATTTTCGCGTGATGTCGTACTTGCCGTACTGATTGATCTTCTGGATGACGGCGCAGCAGATGATGCGGAGTTGAGATGAAAGACCCTTATTCAGTTCTTGGGGTTTCCAAGACGGCCACGGACAAGGAAATCCGCAGCGCATACAGGAAACTGGCCAAGCAGTACCATCCGGACCACAACCCCGACAGCAAGGACGCGGAAGAGCGGTTCAAGGCTGTAGGTCAGGCGTATAACATCGTCGGGGACAAGGAAAAGCGTGCGCGCTTTGACCGTGGCGAGATTGATGCCGAAGGGCAGGAGCGCGGCCCGTTTGGCGGCGGTGGCTTCGGTGGCGGCGGCCCGGGAGCCGGGGCACATGGCTTCCAGGGAAATTTCAATCAGGAAGATCTGGGCGCGTTCTTCTCCGACATGTTTGGTGGCGGCGGATTCAGTGGGGACTTCCAGCCCGGGGGTGCGGCAGGACGTCGGGCCACGAAGGGCTCTGACCGCCGTTTTTCGGTGACCATCACCTTTGAACAGTCCGTTCTTGGGACGTCTCTGGATCTGGCTTTGGGCGAGGGCGGCCATACGGAAGTTCGTATTCCGCCGGGTGTCGAAGAAGGACAGACCCTGCGTGTACGGGGCAAGGGCGCGCCAGGTCGTCCGGGGATGGATGGTCAGCCGGGTGTTCCAGGTGATGCGCTGCTGACGATTTCGGTCACGCCAGACAAGCGTTACGTCCGTGATGGTCGTAATCTGCGCATGACCCAGAATGTCGATCTCAAGACAGCTGTTCTGGGCGGGAAAGTGACCGTGGCGACACCGAAGGGCGACGTCGCGGTGAAGGTGCCCAAACATTCCGACAGTGGGAAAGTTCTCCGTCTTGCCGGTCGTGGTATTGGCGCTGACAAAAAGAACCCCGCAGGTGACCTGTTCGTGACGTTGCAGGTGCATATCGGGACGGTTTCTCCTGAACTGGAAGCCTTCTTCGCTGAGCAGGAGGCCTGATCATGGGAATGATCCGTCGCGCAAAAGCACGTATTCCAGACTGGCCATGGCGTCAGATTATTGGTGGCATTTTCGCCATCATCTTTGTGGTTGTGCTGAGCGTGATCGGATCCCATGCCCTCATCCTCGCCGGGGAGTGGCATTTGCCTTAAGATAAAGCCCGTCTTTGTTTCTGACGGGTTTTTCATGACCTCTTATTCTACACTTGCCTCCGGGCAACCGCTGGCGACGACACGTCGTCGCGCCTTTACCGTTGTGCTGGCAATCGAGCTGTGGGAACGGTTCGGCTATTACGGCATGCAGGCAGTTCTGACGCTGTTCATGGTCCAGCAGCTTCGAATGGCCGATACCACGGCCAATCTGATGCTGGGGGCCTTCTCCGCCCTGACCTACATCACGCCTGTTCTTGGTGGCGTGCTGGGAGATCGTTTTCTCGGCACGCGGCGCACTATGGTTATGGGAGCCATCTCTCTTGCCATCGGCTACGCCTGCCTTGCCGCTTCTCTGACATCACCGACATTGCTCCTGCTGGCCATGGCGCTGATTTCCACAGGAAACGGCCTTTTTAAGCCGAATGCGGGTAATCTGGTTCGCCGGATTTATGAAGGGGATAATGCCGCCCTCGATGCGGCGTTCACCCTCTATTACATGTCCGTCAATGTGGGCTCCACGGTGTCGATGCTGCTGACACCGTGGCTACAGGTTCACTATGGCGCCCCCGTTGCTTTCGCGACCTGTTCGGTCGGGTTGGTGATTGGTTTGCTCTATTATGTGTGGCGTTCGGGATGGCTTGCCCAGACAGCCAGTCCTTTGGAAAAAGAGCGCGTGCCTGCCAGCCGTTTTGCTCTTGTGGGGCTCGGCCTTCTTGCGTTGACCGTTTTCAACGCCTGGATCATGAGCAGCGACGGCCTTGCCCGGATCTGCATTTTTGCTGCCGCTGTGTTGCTGTTCCTGTCCTGGGTTGTCCTGTACGTCCGTGCACCGGGAGAAGAACGACCAGGTTTGCGGCTCACATACATGCTGTGCCTGCAGGGAACGATTTATCTCGTCTTTTATCAGCAGATGATCACGTCCTTGACGTTGTTCGCACTACGAGATGTCTCGGGCGACTTCAGCATCGGCGGCGTAACGCTTTTCCATATGTCGGCCGGCCAGTTTCAGGCGCTCAATCCGATCTGGATCATGGCGATCAGCCCACTACTGGCGATTTTGTACAATCGGCTGGGCGCACAGGGGCGGGACCTGTCGCTGGCTCGAAAAATGCTGATTGGCTACGTGATGGTGGCTATGGCTTTCGCGGTTTGGTGGCTCTCTGCCGTCGGAACGACAGGTTTGGTTTCCCCCTGGATTATGGTCGCGGGCTACGGACTTCTGTCTTTCGCCGAGTTGCTGACAAATGGTTTGGGTCTGGCGATTGTGGCCCGCTATACGCCCGCGCGTCTAAGTGGCTTCATGATGGGCGCACTTTATCTGCTGTGGGGCATTGCGATGTATGTGGGCAGTGTCATCGCCAACCGGGCGGCCATGCCTGCCGATATGGCAGCTTCCGCGGGAAATGCCCTGTATGCCAGTTTGTTCCGGACGTTGTGTGAAGTGGCGGTTGTTGTGGTGGTGATTCTGGTCTGCCTGGAGCCTTTGACACGCCGTTGGGACCGAGAACACATAACTGTGAACAGGAAACTTTCGCCGAATTGAACCATGTGAAGGTTTTGTAATTCGGGAGAAAACCTAGGAAAAAGATTAGACATGATCTGAAGTGATGCGGCGGAAGTGTCGCATTACGAAAACAACCGTCTTCCTCTCTCTATTCCGGACCGGCATCGGCCTGTATGGGAAAGTCATTCATGATTTCCGGTTACAGGCGACGTGAGAAGGAGACGCGGGAAAAGATGCAGAGGTTTAAAAGCGGTTTGACGAAGGCTCTGGGGGCGGCCTGTCTTTTGAGCACGACGCTCTCCACACCCCAGATTGCATACGCCGAGACGGCTTCTGCATCTGATCAGGGAAAACCTGGTCAGCCTCGCGCCCATAACAGTGCAGGGCACCCGGTTCTTCGCACCCGGTCCATCCAGCCGACCCCTCTGCTGGTCAAACCCGCTCCGACCCCGTCGCACCTCGCGGACGTGCAGCCTTCAGATACGACAGAAAACCGCTTCTTCCCGGCCAGCTTCCATGACTGGCTGACGCAGAGCACCATGACCGGTGACTGGGGCGGATATCGCACCTGGCTTACGGAAAAAGGGATCAACATCGGTGGTCACTTCCTGCAGGACAGTGCAGGAAATCCGATGGGTGGTAAGGCCAAGACCGTTCGTTATGCGGATGAATTCGGTCTTAACATCGATCTCGATCTGAAGCGTCTGACCGGCTGGAACCTTGGCCTGTTCCATTTCCTCAGTACTGCCCGTCAGGGGCTGGGTATCGGTGCCAAGCTTCCGGCGCTGGATAGCCCGCAGCAGATCTTTGGATCTGGTGAGACCGTGCGTCTGACCCGTCTTTCGTGGGAGATGCCGTGGAACCGGTATGTTTCTACCGAAGTCGGCGAAATCAACACTGAGAATGATTTTGAGCAGTCGTCCATGTACTGGGGCATGAGCCAGTACTGCCAGTTTGAGTCCAACGCCATCTGCGGTATGCCGCAGTCTGTCGCAATGAACTCGGGCTACGGATATTACCCGACGGCGCATCCGGGTGCCTGGGTGAAGTTCTACCCTGCCGGAAACAATCATTACCTGATCCAGTTCGGTGCGTATTCGGTCGATCCGACCATCGCCAACACCCATAATGGCTGGAAAATGAACCTTCATGGTGCAACGGGGACGTACGTTCCGTTTCAGCTTGGATGGCATCAGGGCGGTAAGGACGATTACAGCGGCCCGCTTCAGACCAACATCAAGATTGGTGGCTACTGGGACTCTTCGCAGGTCAAGAACGTCTATGGCCAGCTTGGCACATTCGGTGTTCCGACAGAGTATCTGATTTCAGCGCCGACCCAGCAGGTTCGTGGCCGTTTTGGTGGCTGGTTCCAGTTCGACCGTATGCTGGAACGTGACAAGGCTGATCCGAACCGTGGAACATCGTTCTTCGGATCTTTCACTTGGGGTGATCCCCGCACCGCGATTGCACCTTACTTTATTACGTGGGGCATCACACGTAAGGGGACCTTCCCGAGCCGACCCAATGATACGATCAGCCTTGGCATGAAGATGCTGTGGGTGAACCCGAAGCTGACGATCTGGGCGCGACAGATGCAGGCTGCCGGGGCAACAAACCTGTTCAAGCCCTCTGAAGAGCATGCCATTGAATTGAACTATGGCTGGCGCCCGACCCCGTGGCTCGTGATCCGTCCTGGTGCGCAGTATCTTATGCATCCCGGGGGCACCAACCGCTACAAGAATGCTCTGCTGCTTGATTTTGAGACGGGCATTACCTTCTGATTTCTCTGGCAAAAGCCAGACATGCAAAACGCGCCACCCGATCAAGGTGGCGCGTTTTTTTGTGCCTGTAATCTGATGTGAAATCAGAGGTCAGTCGTGAAGGAGAACTTGAATGTCCGGGGCAGGCCTTCAAGCAGATAGCCGTTGAAGGACGAAGACCAGTAGCGCGTGTTGGCGATGTTATCGACGCCAAAGCGCAAAGTGACAGGCTTGTGGTACGTCGTGAACGTATAGCGTGCTGCCAGATCAAAGCGCGTCCAGACGGGCAGATGCAGGGTATTGGCTGTGTTAACCCACTGCTTGCCTGTATTGACGACGCGCCCGACGACCGTGGCCCCCTTCAGGAACGGGAGATCGTATTCCAGATTGCCGTTGATCGTATAATTTGGAATGCCGATCGCTGAATTGCCATTCTGCAGGCCGCCAGCCGTGTGGCGCAGGTCTGCATCAATCAGCGTGCCGCCGCCATTGAATCTCAGTCCCGGCAGGATTTCTCCATTCACGGTGAGTTCGATGCCACGGTTCCGTTGCAGGCCGTCCTGTTTGTAAACGGAATACCCCGTGCCTTCGATCGGCACATTATAAGAATTGGGGCGTGAAATCTGATAAAAAGCCAGAGCAGCGCTGAAGCGACCAATGTCGTACTTGGCACCGATTTCATACTGGGCAGACTTATATGGCGGGAAAATCTGTCCGACGTTCTGGGCACTCGCAGGGGCGGTATCACCCTGAGACATGCCCTCAATCCGGTTGAAGTAAATGGACGTCTGACGCGTCGGGTGAATGACAAGCCCGACAACAGGCGTAATCGCATCCTGATTATACGGAGTGCTTAACGAGCCTCGGCCGGTTGTGCTGTAGTTGTACCCGTTGATCATCATGTTCTGGTAACGGAAGCCCCCGGTAAGGGCGACGCGGCCATTCAGGAAAGACATCGTGTCCGAGAAAAACAGGCTGTACAGGCGTGTCCAGTTTGTCGTCTGCGGGTCGTTTAAAACACCCCCAACGAAAGTCTGAGCCGGGGAGGCAAACTGCGGTGTCTTGTAAATGTTTGTGGTCGGAGAGGTCAGGGCCATCGCGTAGGCCGCAGCTGAATCTTCCCAGAGCGCAGAGCCACCGGCATTGACTTCGTGCTTGATGAAGCCTGTTCGGAAGTGTGCACGAACGCCGGCGCGGGTGCTCTCATTCGTCTGATTGTAAGGCACGTACATGCTGCCCGCAGTTGCAGCGCCGGTGGCTGCATCCGTTAGGGTCGGGCTGGAATAGTTGCCCTTCTCATTCGCGTTCAGGGCACCAAAGGCCCCATACAGGGTCACATTTTTGGAGAGATCATGCTCAATGTTCAGCATGCCAAAAATGTAGTTCAGGTCATTATACGCCCATTTCTGACCGAAATTGTGAGACGGGGCGACCGGGCGCGGAACGCTGGTGACAGATGAACTCAGCATCAGCCCAGGGCGGCCACCATCAACGCCCTGATTCTGATAGTTCATGTCCATCGAAATACGTGTGCTGTTATCGCGGCTGTGCCAGTCAAAATCAGCCCCCAGAGCGGTGGAGTGCCGGTATTCATTATTGATGGAATCTTCGCCGGACTGTCCCGCCACGTTCAGGCGAACACCGAACTCCTTCTCCGTTCCAAAACGGCGACCCACGTCAATGCTGCCGCCTCCCATGGCGCTGCTCGTGTAGTCTCCCGTCAGGCGGGTGATGGGGGCATCCGTCGCATGTTTGAACATCAGGTTGATGTTGCCGCCAATAGCAGACCCACTCGGTGCAGCGCCGTTCAGGAACGCGCTGGCGCCGTTGAGAACCTGAACACTGTCGTAGAGCTGGGGTGAAACAAGCTGCCGGGGCGTGATACCGTAAAGACCATTGATGGCCACGTCATCACCGTTGACGGCAAAACCGCGGATGACAAACATTTCCGAGAAGTTGCCGTATCCATACGTCGTGCGAACGGATGGATCATTTTCCAGAACCTGTCCAAGCGTCTGGGACTGCTGGTTCAGGATCATGCTGGAAGAATAACTGCGAATGTTGAAAGGCACGTCCAGGCCCTTCTTGTTTCCCAGTGCACCAAGCTGTCCGCCACTCGTGACTTCCATCTGGTTCCGGCGCTTGGCCTTTACGATGATTTCTTCATCGGTCGGCGCGGATGATTTGGCCGCGCTGGGCGCTGCCGCAGCCTTGTTGGCCGCGACCTGAGTCCGGTTCGGCAAGGGACTTGCTGCATAGGCGAAAGCGGGAAGGGTTGTTCCGGCAAGAAGCAGGCAGGCCAGGTGCCTGCGATGGCGAGCAGGTCTGGGGCGGGAAAGCAGATATGCGCGCACGGAAAGAAGCCTCGATTGGAGGGGAAGATGTGCGCTACATACGGTAATGAGAATTAATCTCAAATAAATCAATGTAACTTAATATGACTGCGTCTGTGTGTGGGATGCGGGCATAAAAAAAGCGAAGCCTTTTTCGGGCTTCGCTTTGTCGTGGTTGGTTCGTCGCTAGTTCAGAGCACAACGGTGAACTGAACCCCCAGCACAGCGGCATCACGAAATGTCGTCGTCGCGCTGGGGCGTTGGATGTATTGGAAGTCGGGCTGGATCGCCATCGCACGGGCCACATGCGCGCTATAAAACAGTTCGTACACGTTCTCATGGCTCTGCGGGCCATAGACTGTGCCCCACTGGTTGTCCTGATAGGGCAGGTTGAGCTGCTTGGAGGATTCCTGCTGCAAGGCTGCCGTGGTGCTCATGTCGAAGTGCTGCCACATGGCGCCGACAGTATCGAGCGGACGGCCCCACGCTTTGCCCGTATCAATCATGCCGACCCATGTATGGTCTCGCATGGCGACGGTCTTGCCGTCACTGTACATGGCGCCCGCCATAAGGATCAGACCGTTGGTATCACCGGGCCCGTTGCGCATCAGCATCTGATCCATGATCAGCCACGCACTGTTTCGCCCGGCTTCATAGCGGCGAGGTAGGCCGGTCTGCTGCCACGAGTTCCCGTGAATGTCTTCGTACAGGTTCAGATAGCGTGAATTGTCGTAGGAATATCCAAGCTCGTAATGACCAACGAGATGGTTTTTCCCAAAACGGGGAATCCAGCCGATTTCGACAGGCGTAGAGAACTTCCCCAGCCCCGATTGCGCCCAGGACCAACCGGAAATGCCGCCGTTGTAAGCATGCGGGCTTACGGCGAAGAGGCCACCCATAATGTATGTATTGGCCGTTGGCATGACCCGGGCAATGGCTGCAAGGTTACCGGACGGCCAGTCGCGGTTGCCTTCCGTGTACTTATTTGGTGCTGGATTTCCGCAGACGGCGACGTTCATGAAGTCGCAGAAAAGTGGCGAGGCAGCAAAGAAAGAACCGACCGGAATCCAGCCAGCGCTGATGTCGATACGGTTATGGTAGAAGGATGCCTCTCCATACATCGACACGAGATGCGCTACGACGTTGCCACGTGCACCATAGATTTCCTGCACGGGCGCAATGGAATCCCCGAACATCCGGGAAACGTTCTGGCCATGTCCGTTGACGATCAGCGTATGCGTCCAGAAGTTTTTGATACCGGCCATTTTGTCCCAGTCGATATCCACTTCGACGCCGACCTGCCCCGTATCCGAATAGGCGCGGTCTTTACCGCCCGTCACATTGCCGGCGAATTCTTCGTTAACTGCAGCGAGGAGATGAATGCCATGATTGACAAGCCATGGCTGGATGCCGCCCCAGTCTCCGAAGAAATGCTGTGATCCCATTGGGGCTGCGAAAAACGCCCCCGGATCTTCAACTTCGTCAGGAGTGCCAGCGCTGCGTACGCCGCGCATGTTGTTTTGCAGGATGGGAACGCGTCGCCCTGTATCCATAGGGTGTGACGTCAGTTCGGATTTGCTGTTGCCTGCCGAGGGTTCCGCCGACGGGCCTGCCGTCGGGGTTGAACCTGAAGGCGAGGCCGACTGACCCCAAGCTTGGCCTGGCGCAAAAGCCAGTGTCGAGGCAGACAGGAGTCCCAGAAAAACGGTTCGCAGATGTCCGGAACGAAAAAGGCGAGCGTGATCAGTCAGCACGACCATAAGGCAGCGAATCTCTCTTCTGTCTGATGATGGCGAACAGGAAGACGGTCTTCTTCGAAGACTTTCCCACAGGGTGGGGCGAAGAAAATGAATTCCAATTTATGGAGTGAGAGGTGGTGTGTCGCAGACCGCCCGACCCGCTGTCAATGCGTGCAAGGGAACTAAAGTGGTTTGGTCTTTGACCATGAGAAGTGTGACATTGTGTGGATGGAGACCATCATGGTCCAGATAAAGGGCAACTCCCGGAGCATTATGGCGTAAGACAATCTCTTGATTTTTTGTTTTTTTACAGGAGGCAGCATGAGGTTCTCTCGTTCCATGCTGACACGTGCAGGAGTGGGTCTTGCCGTGGGAGCGATTTTAACGACCGGTTCGGTTCTGGCCGAGCCCGCTACAGGTCCAGTCGCTCCCCCACCTGTTCCCGCTCTCGATTCCCCTCTTCAACTGGGCTCGGTGTCTGTGGAGGGGAACAAGCGTGTTCCGTCTGCAGATATTCTCGCAGCATTCGGCTATCACGATGGCCAGAACGTCACACGTGCGAAACTGGCAGACGCACAGAAACAGGTCGCGACGCTGTATCAGTCACGCGGCGTTGGGGCGGACCTTGGTGAGCAGTTGCATATCTCCGCCAACAAGGTGGATGTGAAGCTGCTGATGCGGGAGCACGATCAAAGGACTGCCGAGGTTGGCGCTGCGGGACTGATTGTGGATAAGGTCGCTTTCGAGGGGAACCGAAAAGTACCAACGCCTGCTCTGGCAGCAGCAACCACCCTTCAGGATGGCGCAGCGATCTCGGATCAGGCTTTGGCAGCGGACGAAGTGGCGATCGAGAAGGTCTATCGGGAAAACAAGCTCGGCGCTCAGATCCAGCCACAGGTTGTTTATCCGAACCATGACAATCATCTGGTTCTGGTCTGGCAGATCCGTGAGCAGAGCCCGCGCTCAGACGGGGAATAACCAGCCTGAAGAATTAGGTCAGGGTCTCTGGATCCAATGACTGGGGGGTCAGGACACCCGGAAGATAAAGCGGGTGCTCTGGCCGTCCTGTCTTGCTCAATCTTAATGCCGTCACCTTCACGCCATGGTGCGCCAGCATCCGGGCTACTGCAGTGCCGCGAGGCCTAAGTGCTTTGGCCTGAGGGGCACCGTAAGCCAGCACGACAAGATCTGCGGCCTTCGCCATTTCAAGAAGATGCCTGTCGTTGTCTGGTCCAATGGGATCATCGACTTCCAGAAGGCGTTTTTGATCCGTGCAGCGATAGGCAAAACTGTTGCCGACGAAAATTCCACCGTAACCCCATGCACGCGCATAGCGCTGGCATTTGGCGACCGTTCGGTCGTCCCCGAGTTCTGTGGCGACTGAAGGGTTCATCATCAGCCACATGACCATGGGCTTCGTCTCGTCCCATACGCGCTTCAAGGTGTAACGGTAACAGTCGCCCGGGCCGTCGTAGAGGGCTGTACTGATGACGTCTTCCGAAAGCCGAAGTGGCCGTGAATCACCAACATGATGCTGCCCAAAAAGGTCAGCAGGCTCCCCTCCGCTCTGGAACGGTGTGGAGCGGGAAGGGCGCGACATAGAAGATATTCCGATATTTGGTAAGCTTAGTGGGCAGCCTGAAGCGCCTTGACGGCAGCCAGTGTGCGCTCGACATGGCCATCCGGGGACATGGACGCATAGGAGAGGGCAACATGCCCATCCGGCGCAATCACGTAAGAGGTGCGGCTGGCCATATGCAGAAGAGGCATCTTGGCCTTGTAGGAATTGGTGATGGTCCCGTCAGGATCCGCGGCAACGGGAAATGCGCTCCGGCATTCACTGACGGAGAAACGGGTCAACTTGTCGATCGGGTCCATGGAGATCCCGATAACCGTTGCGCCCATCGCCTTGAATTCGGGAACAGCCTCGGCGAATTCGTGCGCCTCGATGGTGCAGCCTTTAGTGAAGGCGGCAGGGTAAAAATAAAGGACGACCGGACCCGTTTTTAAGGCCTCGGCCAGATGGTAGCTGAACTCATGTCCTGCCATGCTCGCCTTGGCCGTGAAGTCTGGAGCATGGGCCCCTGATTCCAGAGCAGCGTGAGCTGGAGAGGGGAGGGTGCCAATCATGGCAAGGGCACAGAAAGCAGAAATTGGCAGAAAGCGACGCATAGGATGTGCTCTGTTCCCTGAAAGTAACGGTTTAGAATGCGCCGGGCGGAACCACGACGCATGGTGAACCGTGCGGCAGACGGTGACAGGCCGCAAGAGCATTTTCATGTGTCAGGCCGGTCAGGCGGGCACGATAGAGGTGTCCTTTGCCTGTTTTGACGCTGGCAACCTGTGTTCTCGCAGACGCGACAACTGCTCCGCCCTGACTATGAGCCTGAGACGCGGCTGAAGTGGCCTGTCCGGAATTGGCAAACGCGCCGACCTGAATGGCCCATGTTTTGGGGCCACTCGTTTCCTGTGGTGCAGCAATAGTGGCGTGATGCATTGTCGGTGCAGGGGAAGACAGTCGGTACTGCTGTCGTGAAGCAGGCATGACGGCCATGATCGGCTGGGGCTGCAAATGGTGCCCCATCGGAATTTCCTGCGCCGTGACCTGGCTGTCGGCCAGTTCGGTATCCATGCTGTTTGCGACGGGTGGGTGATAGGCCACTTTCTGCACAGTGGGAGCTGGTGATGTGATACCCCGCGCTGCCCACGCTGCGCTGACACTGTTTGGTTCTACCGGTGCGGCAGAGGCTACGACAACAGGCGCTGCGGGAGCGGCGGATGTTTCGGACACGGTCTCATCCGAAGACGAACTATCGTCAGATGAACTGTCTGCTGATGAATCCTTGTGAGACCAGGCTGCCCGGATCGACTGGCTGGCAGGAGTGGTGGGTGCAGTATTTTCTGCGACCTGAATCTGGGCGTTTGGATCATGCTGGGAGACCAAAAGGTCTGCGGCCGACCGGTTGTGAGGCGTTACGCCTGCGATGCGTGGACCGATTGCTGCCACATAGCGGCGTGTCTCGCGCGGCAGCGGACGTCCGCGGCGCAGGTAGCTGTCGAGGCTTCCAGGGCCATCGTTGTAGGCAGCAAGAAATCCCGGAGAACCATAGATTTCGTACATCTGCCGAAGATATGCCGTGCCTGCAAGAATGTTATCATGCGGATCAAACGGGTCGTCGCCGAGGCCGTATTGTTGGCGCATGTCATCATAAGTTGGCGGCATAAGCTGTAACAGGCCCATGGCACCCGGCGTCGAAGTGATGAAATTGCCATTATGGTCGTAAAGGTGGCCGCCGGACTCCTGCTGCATGACCGCCCGGATCCACGCTTCTGGAATATCAAACCGAGCAGACGCCTCTTGAATGTATGGCCCCCATGGATCGCTGGGTGGGCCCGGCGGAGCGTAATAGGATTTCGCGTGAGCGCGATATTTCGCGGCTTCCTGAGAGACCGGAACCTGAGAGGTCGAACTCATGTCTGGTGTACCGGCGCAGGCCGCGAGAAGGCCGATCAGACCAAGTGCCAGACCGGAACGGAGAGCGGTCAAAGGGCGAAGAGTGGTCTGGAACGGCACGGCGGGTCTGGGCATCGGGGCAGGGTACCTGACAAGGGAAGAACTGTCGCAACCCCCAGACAATACACAGGGATTACGGCAAAACTAGGAAAAATGACGAAAGGTTTACGTTTGTCGCCTACTTTTTCGCTTTGAAGCTGTTCGACGAGAGATGGTGAAAGGGTGCTTCTTCATCAAGGGGAAGACTGCTTGCGGGAACAGAGTCTATCGGCTAGGCGAACCAGATGAACTCATCTTCCCCGGCCCCTAAAGAGCCAGAGATGCAACGGCTACCGAAGCATGATCTGAGCCCGCTGAAGTTCGACCAGCGTCGTGGGAGCCCCGCTGCCCGGGCCTGGGATGATTTTCGCGGAGCCTGCAAGCTCTGGCGTCTGGGCGTTATGCTGGGGTGGTTGGACATCAAGCTTCGCTATCGCGGATCGGCGTTGGGTCCATTCTGGCTGACTATCACATCCGCTATCATGGTTGCATCCATGGGCGTTCTGTACAGTCGCCTTTTTCATCAGGATATGAAGGTTTACCTGCCGTTTCTGGCGCTCTCCCTGACGCTTTGGCAAACGGGGTTATCGAGCCTTCTTCAGGAATCCTGCACCAGTTTTCTGGATGCAGAAAGCATCATACGCTCCAGTCGTCTTCCTTTGCTGCTTCAGGCCATTCGGGTTGTGGTCCGTAATGCGATCGTCTTTGCTCACAACATCATAGTGCCTGTGGGTGTTTTCGCGATCTACCATGTCTGGCCGGGGTCTACGGCGTTGTTGGCGCTTCCTTCACTCCTGCTATGGGGACTGGACGGATTTGCGGCTTGTATGCTGCTGGGCTCGCTCTGTGCGAGGTTTCGGGATGTGCCACCGATTATCGGGGCGCTCCTTCAGATCGTGTTCTACGTGACGCCTGTCATCTGGCAGCCGCAGCAGCTGGCGGGGAAAGCGCGGTATCTTCTGTACAATCCGTTTTATGCTCTGCTGGAAGTCGTTCGTGCTCCGTTGTTAGGGCACATTCCTTCGATCGGCGTCTGGCTTGTGGCTCTGCTGACGAGTGCTGTCTTCTGGGTTATCGCGATATGGGCTTTCGTCCGTGTGCGCTCACGGCTGGTATTCTGGATCTGACATGACGCATATCCGCCTTGAGAATCTCTCCCTGTCGTTTCCGGTTCTGCACGGGGCTTCTCGCTCTCTGAAAAAAACCCTGCTGGCACGCGCCAAGGCCACCGTCACGAAGCCTGCATCTGTTGGCGGAAGAATGCGTCTCGGTGCAGTCGCCTCGGACGCCGTGCTCGTGCAGGCGCTGTCAGGGCTGACATTTCAGATCAATGGAGGTGAGCGCATCGGCCTGATCGGCCATAACGGCGCTGGCAAAACAACGCTCCTGCGTGTGCTGGCCGGGATCTATGAAACAGATGACGGTTATCTGGATATCGAGGGCGACAGTCATGCGCTCATTGATCCGCAGTCTGGCATGAACCCGGAGTTAAGTGGGCGCGAAAACCTCAATCTCTTTGCATGTCGCATTGGTTTGCCCAAAGGGCAGCTTCCAGCTTTGGAAGCCGACGTCGAAGCCTTTGCGGAGCTGGGACCGTTTTTTGATCTGCCCGTTCGACTCTACTCGTCCGGGATGAGCATTCGGCTTGGATTTGCTCTGGCTACGGTTCCCCGTCCGCGCATTCTCCTGATGGACGAATGGTTCATGGCGGGCGACCAGCGCTTTCAGGAAAAGGCGAAGGAACGGATGGCAGGCATGGTTGATGCCGCTGAAATTCTGGTCGTGACATCGCATTCCCTGCCTGTGCTCAAGCAGTGGTGTACGCGCATCCTCTGGATGGAAGAGGGGCAAATCCGCATGGATGGTCCGACGGACACTGTGCTTGAGGCATATGAGGCCTCACTGGCCTGAGGTCAGCTGTTATTTGGTCTGGTCTCAAGGGTGCGGTAGGATCAACTTCGAGTTTGACCATCACCATGGAGACTAATCATGTCTTATGCCGCTATTGATGCAGCCCGCGTTGCCAAAGCTGCAAAGTCTGCCCTTCAGACACTTGCTACCGTCAAGGAGCAGTCAGAAGCTCATCAGCGTAAGACGCTCATGATCGAGCGGATCGAAGCCCTCGCCACGGCTGCAGCTGAAACCAAAGATTGCAATGCGATTACCCTAACATCCGAAGAATTCTGGATGATCTCCAAAAATTGGTAAAAGCCAGCAGGACAGGCGGGTCAAGACCCGCCTGTTAGCCTTGGTAAGAGGCAATTTCCACAAGGTTGCCGTCCGGGTCCCGGCAATAGACCGAGGTGATTGGACCTAGCGCGCCCAGGCGCGAAACCGGACCTTCCACAACGACAACACCGCATTTTTCGAGATGCCGCACAACATCGTCGCTTGAGATAGCTGTTGTGAAGCAAAGGTCGGATGTGCCGGGCTGCGCGCCCTCGGCCGTTTCCCAACCCTCCGATCCTTCAGGGCGAAGATTGATCTTCTGGCCGCCGAAGCAGAGAGCAACACGGTTATTACGGCCGTATTCCTCAATATCCATGCCCAGAACCCGCTGGTACCAGGATGCCGAAACAGTTCTGTCCCGTACGGTCAGAACGATATGGTCAAGGCGATCAACGGTAAAGCGCATGATGGTCCCTCAAGAAAACGGCGCCCGATGGTCCTGATATTATCATCAGGACGTAGAAACCGTCAGGCCTCGGTGCCCTGTTCGGGCGGGAAAGAATAGCTCAGGTTGGTGGGCGCTTGCGGAATGCCGCTAGGCTGACGACCTCGGCATCTTTCTTCTCTTCCTGAGGAGGCTCTTCGATCGTCACCTCGGGGTGGTGCGCCGGATCGATATCATCTGGCTCTACCGCACCTTCAGGAATCTCGATGTCTTCGTCGTCATCGACCATGCTGCTGACGAAGCGCAGCGCCATCCGGATATGTGGATCTGCAAAGGCCGTAATGGCGGCAACCGGGATGACAAGGATGCTGCCAACGCCCCCGAACGACAGACCAACGGAAATGACATTCTTTTCGCGATCCAGCGCCAGATCCCAGAACTGGTGCTGAAGAACGATCGTCATTTCTTCGGGATACTGGGCGCGGAGACGGGACGGGATGATCACGTCCGGACGATTGGTGCGGAAGGTCAGGTAGAAATGGTGAGCACCGGGAAGTCCCTCAGCCGCAACGTGCTCAATGGCGCGCAGCATGACTTCACGATAGGCGTCTTCCACCCAGTCGTCATAGGGAAGAAGGCTTTCGGGCAGGTCGTGCTCAAGGCCGTCCTGGCCGGTGTGATCGTCGTCGCTCATGGTCGCAGGCCTGATGTTTCAGTCAATCAGGTCAGGGATGCGACAGACCAGCCAGAATGGCAAGACGTTTTGCACAAAAGGAAAAATGAGGTGGGAGGGCTTCTGTTGCCCGGTGCCCTCCCGAACCGCGCTTATCGCTTATGCAGCGACAGCGAGCACCTCAGAGTTATCATTGGCACTTGTAAGTTTAGCCCGATGACGGTGGTACAATACCGGGCAAAAGATAAGTCTTTACCATGCGCGTCGAGCCTGTTTCGTCCCCACAGATCCCTCTTGTAGAGAGATTTTTCCTGGTGGAGACGCCGGGCACTGCCCCCGGGTCCACAACACTTATTTCACTTACCGTTTATCGCCATAGCCGGGGACGAACCCCTTGCACTGCTGAACATAGGAGTGCTGTTGCCGTCCTGCAAGGGGAAAAGACGAAGCGCATGATGATGCCCCCCGGACTCGTCTCTTGCGGTGGCGGGAGATGTTTCGTCATGCTAGAGCCGCGGCCTATGGCACTGACATCCGAACAGCGCGCTGAGATCGAAGCTCAGCGCAACGAGCCCCAGCTGACCTCCCGCCCGACCGTTCCGGCGATGGAGAAACTTCTTTTCACGCCCATCGAGGTGCTGGATCATGGTTTCCTGCGCGTCGTCGATTATATGGGCGATGATGGAGCCGTCGTTCAGGCTGCCCGGGTGTCTTATGGGCGTGGCACCAAGAAGGTGTCTGAAGATGCCGGACTGATCCGCTATCTTATGCGTCATCGGCATTCGACGCCGTTCGAGATGTGCGAAATCAAGTTCCACGTGAAGCTTCCGGTTTTCGTGGCACGGCAGTGGATTCGTCATCGCATGGCGAGCGTGAACGAATATTCCGCGCGCTATTCGATTCTCGACCGTGAGTTCTATCTGCCAGCTCTGGATCAGGTTGCATCGCAGAGCGCCTCGAACCGTCAGGGACGTAGCGAAGCTCTTGATCCGGAAACGGCGGAGCGCGTGCTTGAGATTCTGCGTCGTGATGCCAGCCAGTGCTACGACGATTATGAATCGATGCTGGACCCGGAGGGCACTGGCCTGGCCCGTGAACTGGCGCGCATGAACCTGACGCTGAACACCTATACCCAGTGGTACTGGAAGATCGATCTGCACAATCTGATGCACTTCCTCGCCCTGCGCGCAGATCCGCATGCGCAGTACGAGATTCGTGTTTACGCAGAAAAGATGATTGAGCTCCTGCATGCCTGGGTGCCGGCAACGGCTGCTGCATTCGAAGAATATCGTCGCGGAGCCTTCACGTTCTCAGCGGGGATGCTGAACGTGGTGCGCCGCCGTCTGGCGGGAGAGGCCGTGACACAGGAAACGTCCGGGCTTTCCAAGCGCGAATGGATCGAGATGAACGACATTCTCGAACCAGAAGCCTGAGATAACCGAAAATCGTGAACGATTTTGACAAGCTCCTGCGAGAAGCTCCTTCCGTGCAAAGTGAAACTTCGGCTGAAATAGAGCCGCAGTTACCACGGATCTGGCCTTGGGCGATTCTTGCAGGGCTGCTCATTCTTGCGTCCGTGTGCATCCACATTTTCTGGCCTGCACCGGCACATAAGCATATGGCCCTTTGCAAAAAGGGCCTGACTGAACACTGCTATAAAATTGACCCCACCGCCGAAAATTGAGTTCGTATTTCGGTGAGTAAAATGGTCGGTGGATTTCCTGTTTTCCGGAATCGCTGTTTCTGAACGGATTCTACGGAGAACGAATGTGGAATCACGTCAGACTCACATTTCGTAGATCTTAATCAACAAACTTATCCACAGGGTTTGAACCCCCAAAGAGGGGGGGCAACGGCGTGCACGATTCTTTTTGGAGAATCGCGTAGAACGCTTGATTTTCTGGGAAAAATCGTGGTGCCGGGTGAGGGATTTGAACCCCCGACCTTCGGTTTACAAAACCGCTGCACTACCACTGTGCTAACCCGGCATCCACAGCCCGGCTTTTTCCACGCCGAGACCCCTTTGGTCAAGCTCCTGAGTGTCGATTCTGTAATTTTATCGTGTCGCAGGGGTCATGAGGCTCGGTGGCGGGGGGAGATGGGAGGAGTTATTCGTGAAGCCGTAGCCATCTGAAGAAAGCCCATGATGGACTACAGGCGGCTTAGCACAAGCCGACAGAAGTAGTGCTGTTCCCAGCAGGAGAAGACGGGTCATGAGGAAGCCTTTTCATCAGAGTGGCTGAGGGCCTCGGCAATAGTCGTGGCGAGTGCCGTGTAGGCACGGGCAGCTTCGCTGTTAGGTGCCGAGAGGATAATGGGCGTGCCCTGATCACCGCTGGCCCGGATGTCAGCCAGCAGGGGAATTTCGCCGAGGAAAGGCACGCCAAGACGTTCGGCCTCTTCTCTGGCGCCACCGTGGCCGAAAAGCTCAGTGCGGTGATTACAATTGGGGCAGCAGAAATAGGACATGTTTTCCACAACGCCGAGGATGGGGGTTTCCATCCGTTCGAACATGGAGACGCCACGGCGCGCATCCAGCAGCGCAATGTCCTGAGGCGTGGAGACAATAACAGCCCCACCCTTGGCCATCTTGGCTCCAAGCTTCTGGGCCAGTGTCAGTTGGGCATCACCGGTTCCGGGCGGCATGTCTATGACAAGGACATCCAGATCTCCCCAGTCCACTTCTCCAAGGAACTGGGTGAGGGCGCCCATGACCATGGGGCCACGCCAGATCATGGCCTGATGCTCGTCCACCAGATAGCCGATGGACATACTTTTCAGCCCCCAGGCTTCAATGGGGATGATGCGGCCTTCAATAACTTCGGGGCGTGTATTGCGGCCAAGCATCCGCGGCAGGGACGGGCCGTAAATGTCTGCATCCAGCAGGCCGGTCCGGACACCGAGTTTGGCCAGTCCGGCGGCAAGGTTTACAGCGGTTGTGGACTTGCCAACGCCTCCCTTGCCGGACGCAACAGCGACGACGGCTTTTACGCCCGGCAAAAGCGTCTCTGGAGCATGACGGCTGGACGCATTCTGCCGTTTGCCGCCCAGATTGAACGGCCGGTGACCGCCCCCCGCTGTGGGAGCCGGTGCGTTGGCCGGTGGTGGCGTTGTAGCGCGATGAGCCGTCAGGGAAATTGTTGCTCCCGTCAAACCTGGAATGCGCGCGATCTCTGCTTCAACCTGAGGTCTGATCGGCTCCATGCGCGACACGTTGTCCCGCGAGGTGGCAAGGGTCACGTGCGCATGTCCATCGCGAACTGAAACCCCTTCCAGCGATGCAAAGGACAATACATTCGATCCAAGGCCAGTTTGTTCGTTGTTCAGAATCTCGGAAATGCGTTTCTCGGCATTGGCATGTGATTCGTCAGAAGAACTGGTCGGGGGGAGATGATCGGTCATGCCAAGACTCTTTTTTCTGGGGGAACGGCCTGTCAGGAAGGAGAAACAGCGTAGCATACGCCCCTCCTGAACTACAGGATGGTGACGAAGGACAGTCTTCTGCGTTAGCGTGTCACCATGAGCAGATTGACCGCCAGCCTTGCCCTGTCCTGCGCCGTTTCCCTGGCGCTGTCCGTTACCACGGTACAGGCCCAGACCGCCCCGCAGCCCTCTCCGGCACCCGTTCCAGCCCCGCGCTCCGTTCCGTCCAGCTTTGCGGATCTGGCAAATCGCCTTCTTCCGTCCGTGGTGAACGTCTCGACGTCTGCTGTGCTCAAGCCCGGTAAGGATGAAGACAAGGGGCCGGACTCCAGTGGTCCGGATGGGCCGCAGGTGCCGCAGTTCCCGCAGGGCTCACCGCTGGAAAAATTCTTTCACGACTACATGACGCATAAGCCGGCACCGAACCGCCCGCCGCGGCGGATGCAGGCTCTGGGATCAGGCTTTATTGTCGATCCGGCAGGTATCATCGTGACGAACAATCACGTCATTGAAGGCGCAGATCAGGTCTCGGTGACACTTCAGGATGGTACGGAACTGCCGGCTAAGATTGTAGGGCGTGACAGTCAGGTTGATCTGGCCGTTCTGGAAGTCAAACCGAAACATCCGCTACCGGCTGTTCCTTTAGGCCACAGCGATGCCGCCAGGATCGGAGACTGGGTGGTGGCCATTGGCAATCCGTTCGGCCTGAACGGCACAGTCACGGCAGGTATCATCTCGTCCCGCGGACGGAATGTCGAACACGGCCTGTATGATGACTATATCCAGACGGATGCAGCCATTAACCGGGGAAATTCAGGCGGCCCGCTCTTTAATCTTTCGGGCGAAGTCATTGGCATCAACACCTTGATCTATGGTGGGGCCGGGGGTGATTCTATCGGGATCGGCTTTGCCATCCCGGCGGATGACGCGCGTGGCATCATCGATCAGCTTCGCAAGACAGGTCATGTGTCACGCGGGTGGATGGGACTGAAGTTCCAGAATGTCTCCTACGACATTGCTGAGGATCTTGATTTCCACCAGGCGGACGGCACAGTCGGCAAGGGCGCTCTGGTATCTGAAGTGGGGCCGAAAAGTCCGGCAGCTCAGGCTGGCCTGCAGGTTGGTGACATCATCACTCGTGTGGGCAGTCAGGATGTGACGGGGCAGACCATGCCGCGCATCATTGCGTCCATTTTGCCTGGAACAAAGACAGAGCTGACCGTCTGGCATAAGGGCAGCATCAAGACGCTTCCGATCACGCTGGCACAGTCGCCAAACGCGCCAGATATGCCACCGTCCGACACGCATCAGCCAACGCATACGAAAGCAGCTTTTGGCGAGTTGGGTCTGGCGGTGCGTTCCATCGATGCAGAAATGCGCACCCAGTATGCTCTGACGGACGATCAGCGCGGCGTGCTGGTGGATCGGGTTGAACCGTCCAGCCCGGCCACATCTCGCGGGATTGCCGTTGGAAATGTGATTACGCAGGTTGGGCAGGATCAGATCGACACGCCGGATGCGTTTGCCAAAGCTGTGAGCCGCGCGCTGGAACAGAAGAAGAAAGAAGTTCTGCTGTTGGTGCAGGATGATGACGGGCTACGCTGGGTACCAGTTCCTTTTCTGGGGAACTGATCCGCTCAGCTTCTTAGGGTGTGAGGGGCGATGAAGAATTACGTCATCAGTCTTGCTTCCAGGCCAGACCGGCTTGCGCAGTTCAATGCCATAAATGCGCCGTTCCTCGACCAGATTACGGTTTTCCCTGCGACAGATAAAAATGATGTCAGCAAGCAGGCATGTGTTGATGCCGGCATCGTTTTAAATGATGCCGCTTATGACGATACGGCGCTTGCCGTCGCGATGTCGCATCTGAGGCTATGGCAGCTCTGCCGAGACATCGGGGAGCCCATTATGGTCATGGAGGATGACGTTCATCTGTCTCCAGATTTCTGGAAAGACCGAGAGCAGGCGCTGACCACCAATCCTGATTATGATTTTCTGGCTCTCGGGTTCAATACGGATTGGCCGTTGGAGGTGGCGTTTGTTCCGGGCTCCATGAAGGCGACAATCATTTTTGATGAAGAGCAGCCAAAGTTCTTAGAAGGGCGTGCGTTCTGTTACCCGCAACTCAGCGCCTTCGCAGGCTGCTGCTGCTACGTCATCACGCCGGCCTGCGCAAAATTCTTTATGGAAAATATCTTTCCGATAAAGGACGGGTATTACGCTCTGCGGTATTTTACATCTCCCGTTTGCCGGGAATTTACCCACATACGATGGACGAACGTTGGCATTGATGTTGCCATCAGCATGGTTCTGCAAGACGTCAGATCCTACGTGTGTCTCCCACCAATCGCCATTCCGGGGAATGACTGGTCCAGTTCTTCGTTTGAAAGAGGCGGACATCTGATCTCGCTCTGAAACGGGTGGACGGAAGAACCGGGAAGCTCTTAAAGCGCTCATGACATGATGAGTGCTCTAAAAAAAATCACACAGACCTGGCTGATGGTCCCGCCGAAGGGAAGCAGCTGGCGAGAGGTTCTGCGACCCGCCACGCGCCAGACCATTCGCGTTCTGGTTTCGATCGTCACAGCCTGGGTTGTGGGCATGACGCTCCATCTGCAGGAAACTATCTGGGCGCTCGTGACTGCGCTGATTGTTACGCAGTCCAGCATAACGCAGACAATGGCAACGGCCCGCGATCAGATTACCGGCACGCTGCTAGGCGCTGTCGCGGGGATCGTGGCGGTCTTGCTGGAAATGTGGACGGGTCTGCGGTGGCTGCCTTTCTGGATCGTTCTCGCGCCGTTGGCCTTTCTCGCAGCCGTTCAGACCAATCTGCGGTTTGCCTGTATCACCTTGATTATTGTGTATCTGTTTCCCAGCGAAGGCAGCCCGTTCCTGCCAATGGTGACGCGGCTGACGGCTATCATGATTGGTGTGGTCGTCTCTCTGGTGGTGTCCTTCGTGGTATTGCACAGCAGTGCCCGAAAGCAGGCTTTTCACACATCCAGCCGCATCCTGCGACGTCTGGACGGATTGCTGGAAGGCGCACTGGATCAGAAAACGGGCTGGCGGGAAATCGAAACCCGGAACGAAGCCTGTGTGGCCCTTCTGATCGAACTTGAAGGCGCAGTGGAAGAGGCCAGACGCGAGCGTTTCAGTGATCTGGAGAAGCGCGATCCTGTGCTTGCGGCACTTCCAAGGTTGATGCGGCGGCTCCTGAACGATACGATGCTGGTGGCTCGAGCAATCGCGACAGGCCGTGCAGCAGGGAATACAGGCCTTGTTCCACTCTACAAAAGCCTCAGCCACACGCTGAGAGCATTGGCTCATAGCTGTGAACAAAGATTTGTTCGCAAGCAGGACCGTCATCCGCATCAGCCGGAAGACAAGGACATTCTCGAACTTCTTCCACGGCTGGAAGAACAGACGCGGCCTGAAATGCGCTTCGTCATGTCTTTGTTCAAGGATGATCTGGAGCGCGCCGTAGGCGTTCTCATGCGGGACGATGCCAGTGCTGCCAAAGGGCTCTAGGCGCCATTTGATGGCGTTTCTTCGAAACCCGGTCGTGATCTCCCGCGTTTTCTGGAGAGCTCGGTGCATCTGCCCGGAAAACCGGCCCCCGTCAGAGGCTGGTCATTAGGAACGGAGAAATCCATGATTACGCACGAAACCCTCAAGTCTCTTCCCGCCGGTGTGCAGGCTCCGCCCTACGACATCAACGGGATAAAGCCAGGGATCGTGCATTTTGGTGTGGGCAATTTCTTTCGTGCCCATGAGGCATTCTATATTGAACAAATTCTCAAGGATGATCCCAACTGGGGCATCATTGGCGTCGGTCTGACGGGCGGTGATCGCTCAAAGAAAAAAGCTGAAGAATTCAAAAAGCAGGATTGCCTCTTCTCCCTGACGGAAACGGCACCGTCTGGCAAAAGCACTGTCCGCGTCATGGGCGCATTGCGGGACTATCTGCTGGCTCCGGCAGATCCGGAAGCCGTACTGAAGCACCTTTCAGACCCTACCATCCGGATTGTTTCCATGACGATCACCGAAGGTGGCTACAACATCAATGAATCGACGGGTGCGTTCGATCTTGAGAATGCGGCTGTTCAGCAGGATTTGAAGACGCCGGAAGCGCCGTCTACGATCTTCGGATATGTTGTGGAAGGACTGCGCCGTCGCCGGGATGCCGGGGGTAAGGCCTTTACGATCATGTCCTGCGATAATCTTCGGCACAATGGGAACGTCGCCCGCAAGGCGTTCCTGGGTTATGCAAAGGCGCGTGATCCGGAACTGGCTAAGTGGATTGAAGAAAACGCCACATTCCCCAATGGAATGGTGGATCGCATCACACCGACCGTGTCTTCAGAAATTGCCAAGCGCCTGAATGAGGCCAGTGGCCTGAGCGATGACCTTCCGCTCGTTGCTGAGGATTTCCATCAGTGGGTGCTGGAAGACAGCTTCGCTGACGGACGCCCGGCACTGGAGAAGGCCGGTGTCCAGTTCGTCGATGATGTGACGGACTACGAACATGTGAAGATCCGTATGCTGAATGCTGGCCACATCATGCTCTGCTTCCCTGCCGTTCTGGTCGGGTATGAAAATGTTGATGAGGCGGTTCGTGATGCGGATCTGCGGGGCAATCTGGAGAACTTCCTCAACAAGGATGTCATCCCGACCCTGGAAGCCCCGCCGGGCATGACGCTGGAAGGGTATCGTGACAGCGTGATCAGCCGCTTCTCCAATCCGGCGATGGCTGACCAGACCCTGCGAATTTCAGGGGATGGGTCCTCGAAAATTCAGGTCTTCTGGACGGAAACGGTGCGTCAGGCTCTTGAAGGCAAGCGGGATCTATCCCGAATTGCGTTTGGCATGGCAGCGTACCTTGAGATGCTGCGTGGGAAGAGCGAGAAGGGTGGAACCTACGAGCCGTTTGAGCCAACCTTCGGTGAGCAGCAGAAGGCACTCGCGAAAGCAGATGACTTTGAGAGCGCTCTGAAGCTTCCCGCTTTTGACGCCTGGCGTGATCTGGATAATGCGACGCTTGATGAGAAGGTTATCGCGCTGCGCAAGATCATTCGCGAGAAGGGCGTCAAAGCTGCACTGCCAGCCTGAAACCTGGCAGCCTGATAGATTTTTTAACCGCTTCTCTTTAGGGGGAAGCGGTTTTTTTATGGGCTGGTGCCCGCCCGTTTCTAGGTGCCGTTTTTCTGCGCCGAGATGATCTGCAAAAGAGCATCAGCGGCTTTGCTGCGATAGCGTTCTTTGTGTCGTAAACCGAAAAAGGTGCGGGGCCCAAGATCAAACGGAGCAGCATGAAGTTTTCCGCTGGCGAGGGATGGAGCAACCACAAGGGAAGAAAGAGCAGCCACTCCGGCGCCTGCCTCAACAGCTGTTCTTACGCTTTCGTTTGATGGCAGAACCAGACCTTCCTTCAGGGTATCAGGTTTTACGCCGACAGCCCGCAAACTGGCATCAAGCGATGAGCGTGTGCCCGAGCCATGCTCCCGCATGATCCAGGTCGCATTTTGCAGCCAGCCAGCATCCACATTTTTCGTTCCGAAAGGTTCGGCCTGTACGAGTTGCAGGCGATCTTCCGCAAGTGGCCACTGCGCGAGTGCTGGGTCATCCACGTTACCTTCGACAATTCCAAGATCCGATTGTCCCTCTCGCACATGCGCTGCGGCCTGCGTCGTATTGCCGATTTCAAGCGCAACGGTGACGTTGGGAAAGGCGGCGCGAAAGGCGACCAGTATTGGTGGCAGCCAGTAGGCTGCGATGGTCTGGCTGGCGACAACCCGAAGACTGCCGCGATTCAGCCCGCTGAGTTCATCTAGTGTGTTTTGCGCCGAAGCTGCGCTTGTGAGAACATTGCGGGCTTCTTCCAGAAAAATCTGGCCAGCATCCGTTAGAGCGATGCCTCGCCCCACGCGATGGAACAGCTTGATGCCATGCCGTTCTTCAAGGGCAGAAATTGCGGCTGAAGCAGTGGACTGCGTGACGTTCAGCGCTCGTGCAGCGGCCGTCATATGTTCGCGTTCGGCGACGCCAACGAAAATGCGTAACTGCTCTAGCGTCATGATCGTCCTCAATAGCAATCAATCGTTTTTAACGAATGAAATAACTTAATCAATTTGTTTTATTGATGATTTATGAGCGGATATCTGAAGGGCAGGAGAAAACGATCATGCCCCGATGTCTCGCTGTTCCGAAATTTCAGCCCGCTTATCGCACCCTGCCGGGAATAGGACTGTGCTTTGCGGTAAGTGCTGCTGCATCATTGATAGAAGCTGGTGAGCAGGTTTTTTTCGGCAAGGCATGGCTGGAGGCGCTCGTACTTGCGATTTTGACCGGAATGGCCGTGCGCAGCTTCTGGTTGCCGGGGGACAGATACCAAGCCGGCATTGCTTTCACTGCGCGCTATTTTCTGGAGATATCTGTTGTTCTGCTCGGAGCGTCAGTAAGTGCGGCAAACCTGCTGGCAGTCGGGCCTGTCCTGATTATTGGCATCATGGTGCTCGTGGCGACATCACTCATCATGAGCTTCGGTATCGGGCGGTTTATGGGGCTTCCGCCCCGCATGGCGCTGCTCATTGCCTGCGGCAACTCGATCTGTGGAAACTCTGCAATTGCAGCCGTGGCGCCTGTTATTCGAGCAGACGGAAAAGACGTCGCCGCGGCGATTGCCTTCACCGCAGTGTTCGGCGTTCTCACGGTGTTGGGACTGCCATGTCTTGGCTTATTCTCAGGTATGAGTGGCAGTATGTTCGGCGCATTCGCTGGACTGACGGTCTATGCCGTCCCGCAGGTCGTCGCTGCCACGGCCCCGCTCGGTACCATTGCTGTGCAGACAGGCATGATCGTCAAACTGGTGCGCGTTCTGATGCTTGGGCCCGTGTGTCTCGGGCTTGGACTGGCTTCTCCCGTTTTCTTTTCCGAACATAAAAATGAGACGTCAGAAAATATAAACGCACCAGTCAGCAAAGGCGGAATTTTCCAGTTTGTGCCGTGGTTTATTCTGGGTTTTCTCGCGTTGATAGCCTGCCGCTCACTTGGGCGAATTCCGTCGTCACTTGGCGGCCCAATCAGTCACATCGCAACAATTCTGACGGTAATGTCCATGGCGGCTCTGGGCCTCGGTGTTGATGCCCGCAGCGTTGCGAACGCTGGCCTGAGGGTGACAGGAGCTGTCATCCTGTCACTCCTGGGATTGGGCGCCATCAGCTACGGTATGCTGGTATGGCTTCACTTCGGTTAAAGTTGACGGTCCCGCTTGATGCGGTCCCATGCCGCATTGATCCGGGCTACGCGTTCCTGCGCACGCTTGCGCTCCAGATCCGTCATGGGTTTCTGGGCAATAACATCCGGATGGTACTCGCGGATAAGCGTTCGCCACCGCACGCGGACTTCCTTGTCAGACGCTGTACGTGTGATGCCGAGAACACGATAGGCATCCGGCTCGCCGGTGCTGGCAGCACGGCTGTCGCCACTTTCTGCGCGCGTCCATGCTCCGGAAGACAGACCAAACGCACGATGGACACGCTGAAGAAAATCAATTTCTTTCGGATGGAGCTCTCTGGATGCTCCGGCATCTGCACGGGCAATCCGGAAAAGGGCCACCATCAGGTTCTCCAGCGGTGCCTTGTCGTCTCCGTAAGCTGAGCCCATCTCGCGGGCGTACATTTCAAAATCGTCCGTTCGCTCCCGTGCGCGGTCGAACAACATGCCAACTTCACGCGTATTATCGGGTGGAAACTGGAAGCAGGTTTTGAAAGCATTGATTTCGGAGCGATTGACCGGCCCGTCAACCTTCGCCAGCTTTGCGCACAGCGCCACAAGGCCAATGGCGTAAAGCTGGTCTTTTTTGCCCATGGCGGCTGCAATTTTTGCAGCCCCAAAAAACGCTGCACTGTTCGGGTCAGGACGACCCCGTGCAGGAAAGCGTTCGCTCCACCCCCCGGTGGAAGGATTAAGCAGAGAGCCACTGTCGGCGGCATGCCCAAGGGCTGCTCCCATCAGTGCCCCGAACGGGCCGCCGACTGCGAAGCCAGCAACACCACCGAACATTTTGCCCCAGATAGCCATATCGACAATCTAGCATGGTCCCGGAAACCGGCAAATGACAGATCGGACATGTACCCTTCACAGAAAGAACTGGATCTCCCGCAGGCTTCGGGTGTTGAAGGAGCATCATGAAAAACAAGGTCACCCCAGTTATGTCCGATCAGACGCAGCATCTCCCCGTCGCTCAGCCTTCGTCGGCGGACGACTATGAGGAGAAGATGCAGGCCCTGATTCGCAAACTCCCTGAATGGATGCAGAAGACCCTGAGCTGGCTACGGGAGCCAGAGCGTAAATGGATTCGTATTCCGGCCGGTATTCTGTTCATGCTCGGAGGCTGCATGGCGTTCTTACCCGTTCTGGGTGTGTGGATGATTCCTGTAGGCATTCTGCTGCTTTCCGAAGATATTCCGTTCTTTCGTCGTTTGATGGAGAAAGCTCTGAACTGGATCCAGAGAAAGCACCCTGACTGGATGGATCTTCCTCCGAACGCGAAGTGATCCGATCAGTCGTCGCCCGTTTTCCGCGCATCCATGAGAGCTGCAACACGGAGAGCTGAAGCCAGGGGGCGGTCTGGTGTGCGTTTGGCGTCAATCGACGCAACGAGGGCTGCAAAGCTCAAGGCCCGCTCCGTAGCCATCTGATCCAGGACTGCCCAGAATTCTGGTTCAAGCGCGACGGAAGTCCGATGTCCTGAGAGCGAAAGGCTGCGTTTGACGAGGTCACTCATGTCAGGCGTTCCAGCGCCCAGCGGGCCGTTTCGGCAATATCGGGATCAGGGTCAGACTGAAGAGCCTGCGCTGAGGGTACGAGGGCAGGATCGTCCGAGTTGCCGATTGCGATCAGAACATTCCGGACAAACCGGTTGCGGCCAATGCGCTTGACGGGTGATCCCGAAAAAAGCGTGCGGAAAGCTGCGTCATCGAGGGCTGCAAGTTCTGCAAGTTTTGGCTCGATCAATTCCGGTCGGGCCTGAAGCTTGATGTGGCGGGACGCCTCGGCAAAGCGGTTCCACGGGCAGGCGGAAATGCAGTCATCGCAGCCATAGATGTGGTTGCCCATTTTTTCCCGAAGGTCATGCGGAATCGGTCCCTTGTGTTCGATGGTCAGGTACGAAATGCACCGCCGGGCATCCATGCGATAGGGGCCGAGGAAAGCATCTGTCGGGCAGGCCGTCAGGCAGCTTGTGCAGGTGCCGCAGCTTCCGCCTTTTGGCTCGGACGGGCTTAAATCCAGCGTCGTGTAGATTTCTCCCAGCAAAAGCCAAGAACCGTGAGTGCGGGAGACCAGACAGGTATGCTTGCCCTGCCAGCCCAGATGCGCCTTTTCCGCCAGAGCGCGTTCCGAAACCGGGGCCGTGTCGACGAAGACCTTCACCTGCGTGGTCTCATCGCCCAGCTTCACGACGAACTGCGCCAGATGTTTCATCATCCCTTTGATGACGTCATGATAGTCCCGATTACGGGCATAGACGGAGATATTGCCCCGATCCGGCTTACGCAGCGTCGCGTCCGGGTCTTCGGCGGGTGCGTAACAGACTGCGAGGGAAATGACGCTGCGGGCTTCAGGCCAGAGGGCCTGCGGGTGGCTGCGCTGTTCGATGCGCGTTTCCATCCATTCCATCGTCCCATGATGGCCTTGGGCAACAAAAGCGCGCAGTCCCTCTTCCACATCCGGGCCAAGCTCCGCCGTGCAGAAACCTACGGCATCAAACCCCAGATGCTGGGCGTGGTCCTCGATCCGTTCCTCAAGGGAACGTCCGGGGCGGGAAGGGAATGGGCGTGATGTCATGCGCTCAGCAGATGGATGGAAAGCAGAATCAGCAGTTTACGCCATCTTTCCCCCAAGGGGCCAATCAGACATGATGGGATGTCTTCATTCTCCGATGAGAGAACCGGTTATGCGTCGTTCCTATGTCACCCTGGATGTTTTCACGGACCAGCTTTTCGGGGGCAATCCTCTGGCTGTCGTGCTGGATGCAGCGGGGCTTTCCACCGAACAGATGCAGAAGATTGCCATTGAATTCGGCTATTCCGAGACAACCTTCGTGCTGCCTGCGGTAGAGGCGGGTCATACGGCGCATGTCCGTATCTTCACGCCAGCCGGAGAGCTGCCATTCGCTGGTCATCCGAATATCGGCACCGCTTTTGCCTTGGCGCGACAGGCCGAAGCGCAGGGGCGTGAGCTGCCGGAAACGTTTTTGTTTGAAGAAAAGGCCGGCCTGGTTCCTGTGCGGCTGGAGCGTGAGAACGGACGGGTCGTTCGGGCGGAACTCATGGCGCCGGAAGCCATGACACGCCGGAGCCGGATGATTCCTGAAAATGCAGCTGCGTGTCTGGGGCTTGAGCCGGAAGATATTCGCACAGAGCATCATGCACCGCAGGTTGTTTCGGTCGGGCTGCCGTTCCTGATTGTTGAGCTTGCGTCCCGTGATGCCTTGCGTCGCGCCCATGGCGATCTTGCCGCGCATCGCAGGCTCCTCGCCTCCAACGGGATCAGCTCCGTGTATGCCTACACGCGCGGTGTGGGGGAAAGCGCCTTTGAAAAAGGCAGCGACATTCAGGGGCGGATGTTCTCGCCGCTGGATGGTATTGCCGAGGATCCCGCAACGGGGAGTGCCACAGTCGCGGCCGTCGCGTTCCTGTCTGCGCTGGAGAATGGAGCCGATCTGTCCCTGACCTTCACGCAGGGCGTGGACATGGGACGGCCAAGCCTTCTGGACGCCAGAACAGAAGCGGGCAAGGCTTACGTCGCCGGTTCCTGTGTCCCTGTCATGGATGGATTTTTCACTTTGGAAAGCGAAGTCTGAGAACGGTCTGTTGCAGAGTTTATAACGGTCTGAAAATGTCTTGTCAGGGGCGTGGGCAGTCGGCATCGTGCCACCATGCGATGCACCCTCCCTTCCGTTCTTGTAGCGGCTGCCCTCTCCCTGACGGCCCTGTCTCCTCTGGCAAGGGCCGAAGCTCCGTCTGCTGTTGAGCAGACTTACAACACCGTTCGAAATGATCCGGTTCGGCTTGGTCTGTTTCTGCGGGCCTTTCCAAAAGGCGCAGATCTGCACAATCATCTCGTAGGGGCGATCTACGCAGAAAACATGCTGAACTGGGCGGCCCAGGATGGCTTGTGCGTCTCTCTCAAAAGCCTTGAGATCCTCAGTCATGCATGTCCGCATCCGAAAGAGGGTGAGATGCCGGCAACGGCTCTGGCTGGAAATCCGGATGCTGAAAGTCGCCTGATTGATGCCATGTCCATGCGGGATTTCACGCCGTCTCCGGCTGACCGCTCAGGGCATGACCACTTCTTCGCAGCTTTCAGGCACTTTGGGTCGATCGATGCGGCCCATCAGGGCGATATGTTGGCAGAGGCCATGGATCGTGCCGCCCACGATCATATTACCTATATCGAGCCCATGATTTCACCGGCTCTTCCCTCGATGATCCGTGCTGGCTTCAAACATCCGATGAGTGGTGACGATTTCGCCGCTGCTCATAAAGCGCTGGAGCCGGAGATTTCTGCTCTTGTGACGCAGGCCCGTCAGGAAACGGATGCCATGGACAAGCAGGCACAAACGGTTCTGAAATGCGGCACGCCCGAGGCTCATCCGGGTTGCAGCGTGAATGTTCATTACCTTTTCCAGGTTCTTCGTACGCTGCCGCCCCAGGCAGTCTATGCCCAGCTTGATGCCGGATATGCGGTCGTTAAGGCCGATCCCCGATTTGTCGGCCTCAATATTGTGGCGCCGGAAGATGATGCCATCGCCATGCGGGATTACAGCCTGCATATGCGGATGTTCCAGTTTCTGTCGCAGGTCTATCCGGGTGTGAACCTCAGCCTTCATGCCGGTGAACTCACTGGCAAGCTCGTTCCGCCGGAAGGCCTGAAGCATCACATTCGGGAAGCCATCGAAATCGCTGGTGCCAAGCGCATCGGCCATGGCGTCGATATCGCATCGGAAGATGATGTTACCGGGCTGCTGTCCGAGATGGCTAAGAAGCACGTCATGGTGGAAATCAACCTGACGAGTAATGACGAGATCCTGAACGTGAAGGGCGCTGAACACCCGCTGCCGCTCTACCGCCGGGCCGGGGTTCCCGTTGCGCTCTCAACGGATGACGAAGGCGTCTCCCGTGGTGATCTGACGCAGGAATATGTACGGGCCGCTCAAACCTACAATCTGAGCTATGCGGACCTGAAACAGATGTCCCGGACGGGTCTGGAATATGCGTTTATTCCGGGGCAGAGCCTTTGGGACAACCATCAGGTCGGCAAGCCTGTAGCGGCCTGCCAGACCGTGTCTTCATCTCAGCCTGAGAGCGGCCCTTGTGCCGATCTGTTGAAAACCAGCGAGAAAGCCCGCCTTCAGTGGCAGCTTGAATCGCGGTTTGTCGCCTTTGAAACTTCCGCTCCACACGAAAGCCTCTATCAATGAACCGCCTGAAAACTCTTCTCGGGGCCACTGCCCTGTCAGTTCTTGCTATTTCAGGCAGCGTCTCCAACGCCTCTGCCAAGAGCCGGCCCATTCCCGTCCGTGTGGTGGTGGTCACGACATTTGAGCTTGGCAAGGACACGGGCGACACGCCGGGCGAGTACCAGAATTGGGTTGAGAAACTCCCGCTCTCGCAGGAAATTCCTGCGCCCGGTACGGATCATGATGTTATGCACTACAACCCGGAACTGCATGTTCTGGGTATTGCGTCCGGGGAAGGGCCGGAGCACATGGCATCGGCCATCACGGCGCTCGTCCTTGATCCGCGGTTTGACCTGAAACACGCCTATTTCGTGTTGGCCGGAATTGGCGGTGTTGATCCGAAGTTCGGTACGGTCGGCTCTGCAATCTGGGCGCCACGCGTGATTAATGGCGGTCTGTCGCATCTGATTGATCCGCGGGAAATTCCGAAATCCTGGCCGGATGGGTTTACGCCGGTTCAGGGCAGTCTCCCGGATGAGAAGCCGCGTCCGCCTTTGCATTCTGTCAGCGGGGATATGGTTTACACGTTTAACCCGCAGTTCGTGCAGTGGGCCTATGGCCTGACGAAGAATATGATGCTGCCCGACACGCCGGGCCTTCAGGCCTCCCGCGCGCGTTACAAGGGTTATCCGGAAGCGCTGAAGGCACCGTCTGTCATGGTCGGCGACACCATTTCAGGCGAGACCTTCTGGGTTGGCGAGAAGATGAATGCCTGGGCCGAGCGCTGGGTGCGCTACTGGACCGACAATCAGGGAACATTGGCCACGACGGCAGAAGAAGACGTTGCGTTCTGTCAGGCGCTTGCCGCACAGGCAAAGGCGGGTCGAGTAGATCCCCAGCGTGCTCTGATCCTGCGGACGACAAGCAATTTTGACATGCAGTATCCGGGCCAGACAGCGGCTGAATTGCTGGCCGAAGAAGCACACGAAGGCAGCTATTCAGCGTTTATTCCATCTGTTGAGGCAGCCTACACGGTTGGCAGTGTCGTTGTGCGCGAGTTGGCCACGCATTGGGACAAATACGAGAAAACCATGCCCGGTGCAGAATAACGACCTGTTCCTGTGTTGAAAGGAAAATGCTCGCCAGATTGAACTGGCGGGCATTTTTTGCGTGTATGCGCTTAAGACATAGTTTGTCGTGAACAGAACGCTTTAGCTTCGATTGATTGGATTCCCATGACTCTCGACGTTTCTTCCGCCATTCTTCAGCGCCGTGCGACCAAGCATTTCGATGCCGCGCACATCATGCCGGAGAAAGACCTCGAAACCATTCTTGGTCTGGCGCGCCGGATGCCGACGGCATTCAATATCCAGAACTGGCGCTTTGTGGCTCTCAAGGACCCGGAGTTGCGCAAGCAGGTTCGTGCCGTCTCGTGGGATCAGGCTCAGGTGACGGATGCCTCTGCCTTGATCGTCCTGTGTGCGGACATCAAGGCATGGGAAAAGTCGCCGGAGCGATACTGGGAAAATGCCCCTGACGCCGTCCGGGAGTACATGGTTGGCGCCATCGACCAGTATTACCGGGGTCGAGAGCAGGTGCAGCGGGATGAGGGGATGCGGTCCTGTGGCATGGCTGCTGCTGCCATCATGCTGGTGGCCGAGAGCATAGGATATGGAACCTGCCCGATGGATGGTTTTGACTTCGATGCCGTCGGCAAGCTCATCAACCTGCCCGAAGACCATGAGATCGTCATGTTCGTGGCCATCGGAAAGGCTGCGTCTGCTCCGAAGCCATCGGGCGGGGCGCTTCCAGCCTCCGAAATAATGATCGAAAACCGGTTCTGATAAAAATTGGCTCTGGACGGTGCTGCTGCATTGTCCAGAGCCTGACGGCCTTAATTCTGGCCGGGAATATGCGTCCGGTATGTTGCCCAATGTGCGATCAGTTCATGGACAACCGGCTCACCGGCACGCTCGTTGTTGTCGAAAGCCAGTTTCTGGCCGGGCGCTTCGTCCCCGATGCTCTCGGTGATCGGCACGCCTGGGGGCGGCATGTCAAAATTGCTCCCTGAGCGCAGAACCATGACGCGGTTCAGATCGACATATCCCAGACGGGCCAATGTCCGCATATCAAGCTGATAGGTCTGGCTTTCCTCATTGGTCATGACGAACTGGCCCTGATCCTTCGTCCAGAGCTTGACCCATTTTTCCGCCCACTCGTTGCGGGAAGGGCCATGCCAGTAACGAAGCGCTCCAAGCGTCTCACCCATAATGAGCATTGGCGGCTTCTGGGCGTTGGGGAAGCCTTTCCAGGCCTTCCGGCGCTCGGCAATGGCAGGGTCGTCTGCCATTGGAGTGTTTTTGCTCAGGTTGAAGGCCCAGTTCGCCAGACCCTGATTGAGCGGATACGCCTTGCTGAGTTCCGCCACATCCGTGACAGAGCCATAATGGTTTGCGTTGGCTGGCAGCGTGTCCGGCTTGTCCGCCCCGATGGCGTACAGACCATACGGCCAGCCTTTCGGAACGGTGCGGTCATCGATTTCCCGCAATGCGTCTCCATCGACAACCCAGCGTGCCCAGGCCGCACTGCCAACGGACGCGACATTCGGGTTTACGCCGGAAATGCCGGTGAAAATCCAGTAGGTGTGCGTCAGATCGTAATGCGGGTCGAGCGCAAGCGCGTGCAGGTCAATGCTGCCGCTTTTCAGGGCGATGCCGTAAACGCCATCTGCATTGCGGCGGAGCTTTTCCTGTACGCCGCGAATGGGGCGTTCTTCATCAAGATGAAGACGCTCCACCCAGTCCTGATATTCGCCAGGTTCATCGCCCTTGTCCGCGCCGACTTCCCAGTTGGCGACAACAAGAACCTTGATTTCTTCCTTATGGGGCGCAGCCAAAGCACTGCCCGCACAGAGAAGCCCGGCAAGAGCCAGGCCTGCATTAAAGCGTTTCAAATCCGTATTCCCCAAAGCCGAAGGTCGTTGGGGAAACACATTATTGGAACAGGATCAGAATGAAAACTTACAAAGCGAGAGAGGGCATGGGCCATTCATCTTCGGTCCAGTCTCCTTTGGACCAGTCCTCGCGCAGTTTGATCGCCAGTTCGTTCAGCGTACCATCCACGATGGCGGCCCGGATCTGCCGCATCAGACGCTGGTAGTAGGCCAGATTGTGCCATGTCAGCAGCATCGGGCCGAGCATCTCACCAGCACGGAACAGGTGATGCAGATAGGCGCGGGTGTAACGGCCAGCCATCGGGCTGTCGTCATGCGGTGTCAGCGGGCGCGTGTCTTCGGCAAAGCGGGCGTTGCGCAGGTTGATGTAGCCGCGCTCCGTATAGGCTCGCGCCGTGCGGCCAGCACGCGAGGGCATCACGCAGTCGAACATGTCCACACCACGCATGACCGACCCCAGCAGATCGTCCGGCGTGCCAACGCCCATCAGGTAGCGCGCCTTGTCCTGCGGAAGCATGGGCGTTGTGAAATCAAGGGTCGAGAACATGAGTTCCTGACCTTCACCCACAGCCAGACCACCAATCGCATAACCTTCAAAGCCGATCTCCGTCAGCGCCTTGATGGAATATTCGCGCAGGTCGCGCTCGGTGCCACCTTGTACGATGCCGAACTGGCCATAGCCCTCACGTGCCACGAATGCCTCACGTGAGCGTGCCGCCCAGCGCATGGAGAGTTCCATGGATTTGCGGAGCGCTTCCGGCGTGGCGGGGAGGGCCGGGCACTCATCGAACGCCATGCTGATCGTGGCGTCCAGCTTGTACTGGATGTCCGTCGAGATCTCCGGCGACAGGCGATGCTTGCTGCCATCAATATGGGACTGGAAGGTCACCCCGTCCTGATCGAGCTTGCGCAGTGCACCGAGAGACATGACCTGAAACCCGCCGGAATCCGTCAGGATCGGGCCAGACCAGTCCATCATTTTGTGCAAACCGCCCAGCTTCTGCACACGGTCTGCCGTAGGGCGCAGCATCAGATGGTAGGTGTTGCCCAGAACAATGCCTGCGCCCGTGGAGCGAACGGCATCCATGGTCATGCCCTTCACGGTGCCAACTGTACCAACTGGCATGAAGGTCGGGGTCGGGACGGTGCCGTGACGGGTATGCAGATGGCCGGCGCGGGCCTGTCCGCAGGTTGCTTCCGGAACCCACGTCATTTTTGTGGCCTGTTCGGTCATGGTGCTCGCTCCAGAAGGCAGGCATCGCCATAGGAATAGAACCTCAGTCCGTTGGCGATGGCGTAGGCATAGGCCTCACGCATGGTGTCGGTGCCGCTGAACGCGCAGACCAGCATGAAGAGCGTCGAGCGCGGCAGATGGAAATTGGTCATGAGCAGGTCCACCGCCTTGAAGCGATAGCCCGGCTTAATGAAAATGGACGTCTCGCCGCGCCAGGGCTGAACTGTACCATCGTCCTGCGCCGCACTTTCCAGGAGGCGGAGAGACGTGGTTCCGACAGCAACAACACGGCCACCGCGGGCGCGTGTTTCATTGATGGCTTGCGCCGTCTCTGCATCGATCTCGCCCCATTCCGCATGCATGCGATGCTCGGCAATGGAGGATCGGACGGGCAGGAACGTGCCAGCGCCGACATGCAGCGTCAGGGTTCGGCGCTGGATGCCTTTTGCGTCGAGCGCGGCCAGAAGGTCTGGCGTGAAATGCAGTCCAGCGGTGGGTGCCGCAACAGCACCGCGATGCTCGGAAAAGATCGTCCGGTAATCGCTGTCATCCTGCACGGTCGGCCCGAAAGGACGGTCGATATAGGGCGGCAGGGCCAATGCTCCCACGCGCTCTAGGAATGCGTCGAACGCATCCCCCTCGACGGAAAAGCGGATGCTGACGGCACCATCGCCTTCATTTTCCACAACGGATGCCGTGACCGGATCATCGCCAAAGCTCAGCGTATCGTTCGGTTTCAGCTTGCGGGAGTTGCGGGCGAGGGCATGCCAGCTTCCGTCAGCCAGAATCCGGTCCAGCGTGATGCCGATTTTCGCCTCACCGCGCGTGGCGGAAAGCTGGGCACGGATGACGGCTGTATTGTTGGCAATCAGCAGATCGCCTTCCCGCAGCAGGCCAGGCAGATCGCGTATGATCCGAAGATCGGGCGCTGCTCCCGAACGCACATGCAGCAGCTTTGCGCTGTCACGCGGTCTGGCGGGTTCGGTCGCAATATGGTCGCGGGGCAGTTCGAAATCGAACGTGGCGAGTTCATCCGTCATGGGATGCTCTCTAGCAGGTTCAGCCAACATGAAAACGCCGGACCAGCCGGCCCGGGGCATCTTTTCGGTCAAAAGGCGATTTTTTTGGCGTCAAGCCGTCGATGAGGATGCGTTTCAGGTGTCCTGTTCGCCCTCATGAACGATAATAGGCTCGTTCATGACCGGAAAATTGACCGATCGTGCGATGAAGCACATGTCGTGCGCCTTGTGGTGCAGGTCCAGTGCTTTCTCGACGTCTGACGTAGGGGACAGGGTGACGTGGGGATGAAGCGTTACGGACATGAACTGCCCCGCGCCGGTGCGTTCTTCTTCTTCCATTTCGCCTGTAGCCTGGTCTTCGTATGCCGTGACGACGATGCCTGCTTGCGCACAGAGCCCCAGAAACCAGAGTTTGTGACAGGCTGACAGGGATGCCAGAAGCAGCTCTTCAGGATTCCATCGGGTAGGGTCTCCGCGAAAAGAAGGGTCGGATGATCCTTCAATCGTGGGCTTGCCAGGCGCCATAATATCGTAATCGCGCGTGTAGCCGCGGGCAGAGGATGTGCCGGTTCCCGTATTGCCGGTCCAGACAACTTTCACGGAATAAGTGTGCTGTTTTCCGGCCATGGTTAATCCTGCCTCCTGCTGTCTTCCTGCCCTGACGGCAGGAAGACAGTATGTTCATGGGGCTTTGGGTAATGCAAAGGCCACGACTTCATCGCTGTTGCGCGTTTTCAGGCCGCCGTGGCCACCTACAGCCAGCACGACATATTGTCGGCCGTCTTCGCCCATATAGGTCAGCGGCGTGGCATTGCCGCCGGCATCCAGTTCCGTCTTGAAGAGGGTATGGCCGTCATGCCCATCAAGAACATGGAAGCTTTGATCGGCCAGAGCGCCCATGAACACCAGACCATTCGGCGTGGTCACGCTGCCGCCCATGGAGAAGACACTGGTGGGGAGGCCGACGGGCATCCGCAGCATGTTCGTCGGCCCAACATTCTTCGTTGTGCCCAAAGCCCGCTCCCAGATGGCCCGACGGTGAACAAGATCAATCGCCTGCATCTTGCCCCATGGGGGTGCCAGGCATGGAGCGCCAAACGGGCCAAGCCATGGCTTCACGACGGCCGCGAAGGGCAGGCCATGCTGTGGGTTGTTTGTGAAAACAGGTTCTGGATAAGGCTGTGCCCAGTCATGCCAGGATTTGTAGAGCCCTTTGGCAAGAGCTTTTTCCTGCGGCACCAGCGTCATCAGGAACGGAATGAACGTGGTGTTGATATACATGACACCGTGCGTCGGATCGATGGTGCCCCCATACCAGTCTGCCACGCCATCAAACGCTGGAAAGCCCACGGTTCCCTGCTGGCTCGGCGGTGTGAAAAGGCCCTTGTCCCGCATGGAGCGGAAGGCAATGCGGCAGAACATCTGATCGTATGGGGTCGCGCCCCACATGTCGTCTTCTGTCAGATTAGGGCGGCGCAGATTGGGCATGTCGACGGACAGTGGCTGCGTCGGCGAATAGTGCTCGCCCGGTGTGTCCCCGGCAGGTACGGGTGTTTCCTGAACGCGATAGAATGGAGCACCGGTACGCCGGTCCAGCACGAAGAGTTCGCCCTGCTTGGTTGTTTGTACCAGTGCGGGCGTCAGGGTGCCGTGGGCATCTGGCAGATCCACGAGAGAGGGGCCGACCGGGAGGTCAAAATCCCACAGATCATGATGCACGGTCTGGAAATGCCAGCGCTCTTCACCCGTCGTGATATCCAACGCGACAAGGGAGCTGTCATACTTCTCGTCAAAGCTCCGGCGCTTGCCACCGAAATAGTCAGGCGTGGCAATCCCGAGCGGGACGTAAACCATGTTCAGCGCGGCATCGGCCGTATAGACGCCCCAGCCATTGGCGGTGCCGCGGGTAAAGACTTCGCCCGGATTCAGGGGTTTGTTGGTCGGTGTGCGGCCCATGTCCCAGGCCCAGGCCAGTTGGCCCGTAATGGCGTCAAAGCCACGAATAACGCCGGAGGGCTCGCCAACCGTCTGATCATCATAAACCCAGCCACTCGTCATGATGCGGTTATGCAGCACCATGGGTGGGGAGGTGATGAAGTGAAAGCCGGGTGGAATAGCTCCCATCCCACCCCGGAGATCCACAACGCCATGATCGCCAAAGCTTTCGCAGAGTTTTCCCGTGTCTGCATCGACTTCAAACAGGGTTGGAGGGGAGCTGGAATTTGTTGAGACGATGCGATGGGCACAGTCCGTTCCGGGCGCATTGACGTAGGATACGCCACGGCAGGCCTGATAGATGTTCTTGCCGAATTCCCCACCCGGCGAATATCGCCAGATTTCCTTTCCGGATGTTGCATCCAGCGCCACGACATCTCGGTGTGGTGTGCAGAAAAACAGCCGGTTGCCGATCTTGATAGGTGTCGCTTCAAAGCTGAATTCCCGTCCGCGGGAGTTTTCGCCAGCGCGTGGGAGATCTTTGCTGTGATAGACCCACGCCACTTTCAAGTCGTGTGCGTTGGCGGCATTGATCTGGGTGGGCATGGCAAAGCGGTCTCCGGCCGGAGTGCCACCATAGAACTGCCAGTCATTGGCAGCCTGCTGGTCCGCGCCCGGAAGGGCCGCACCGGTCTCACCGGGGAACGGATTGAACTGCTGGTCGCGTGAGGCGGTAATGTGCCAGCCGCAGGCAAACACGAAGACAAACAGTGCCGCGCAGAATGCCATGCCGCCTGCGACAACCGGTGTGCTGACAGAGCGACGCTCCGTGCCCTGGAGCAGTCGTCCCGTAATCCATGGACTGAACACCCACAGGCCCATCCCCGCTGGCAGGGCGAGAGGCGGAAGAAGGCGCCAGCCATCAAGGCCAACGCGCCCTAATGCCCAGACAAGCGTATAAAGTAGGAGGGCGGCATAAACTGCGGACGCGCCGGGATGCAGCCGCATCATCAGAATGCCGGACACTACCATGAGGACGCCTGCGACGGCGTAGTAGAAAGAGCCTCCCAGCCCAATCAGCCAGAAACCGGGCAAGGCCAGACCCAAGCCGAGCAGAACGAGTAAGATGCCAGTTACAAGGGGCAGGAACGAACTGCGTCGAGGCGTAGGCGGCATGGAATTTTCCTTCGGGGTAACCGAAAGGATTAATCCCGCACGGGGGAGCGCAGTTTCCTAAAAAAGAAAATAGGGCGCTCTTTTACTCAAGACTGTTTCAGATTGACTTCAGTGCGCCACCATCAACACGGATCATGCTGCCGGTTATATAGGCAGCAGCCGTACTGGTGAGGAAAGCCGCGGTCGCGCCGAACTCTTCAACAGTCCCGTAACGTCTAACGGGGATATTGCGGGCCTTTTCTTCCTGAACGGTCTCCGGTGTTTTGCCCGTCTTGCGAGCTTCAGCCTCTGCCAGGAAATGGGTTCGATCTGTTGTGATATGGCCGGGCAGAAGCATGTTGACCGTCACGCCATGGGGCGCCACTTCCGTCGCAAGTGTTTTGGACCAGCCCGCGAGTGCCGAGCGTAATGTGACAGAGACGCCGAGCCTGATATTTGGCTCAACCACAACAGCCGAAGCGATGGTGAGGATGCGCCCCCACCGGCGCTCCTTCATACCGGGCAGTACCGCATCCGTAATCCTGAACAGGCTCAGAACCATGGTTTCAAACTGCTGTTTCCATGTGTTTCCGGAGATGCCCTCGACACCTGATGGAGAGGGGCCGCCGGTATTGTTTACCAGAATGGAAATATCCGGGTGCTGCGTACGGATGGCCTGAACGAATTCTTCGACAGAGGCGCTGTCCGACAGATCAACCGGCAGTGTAGCCGTCTGAACGCCGTGCTGAGTGGCAATCGCGGTTGCCGCGTCTGTCAGTCTGTCACTGGCGCGTGCAGCCAGAAGGATATGGACCCCTTCTGCGGCCAGAGCCTCCGCGACACCTTTGCCCAGGCCGGAAGAGGCGCCAAGGACAAGAGCTTTGCGGCCGGAAATCTGGAGGTCCATATCAAAGTATCCTTAGGGGCAATGTAGAGTTGAGGAATGTGAGCGGGTAACGATCAGCGCATCCCCGGCTGTTTCTTGACCGTCTGCCAAAGCGTTTCCAGCGTTTCCAGATTTTGCTCGCCCATTGTTTTACCCACAGAGGCCAGGCTGGCTTCCATGGCTTCGAAACGGCGCGTGAACTTCCGGTTGCTGCGACGTAATGCGGCTTCCGGGTCAATGCCCAGCTTGCGTGCCAGACTGGCGACAGTGAACAGGACATCCCCAAGTTCGTCTTCGATCCGGTCGCGGTCTCCGTCCAGTTCAGCTTTAAGTTCGCCGATCTCCTCCTGGACCTTTTCCAGCACGCCCGACGCCTCATCCCAGTCGAATCCGACGCGCGCCGCTCGGCGGCACAGCTTGGCGGCTCTGACCAGGGCAGGCAGATGTTGGGCCACACCAGCGAGTGCGCCATATTCTGCTTTCGCGTGGCGCTCGGTTTCTTTCGTGCGTTCCCACAGGTCTTCGTCGTGTTCTACATGGCTGAAGATGTTGGGATGACGGCGGACCATCTTGTCAGCGATCTTTTCAGCAACGGTTTCGAAGTCAAATTGGCCCTTTTCTTCAGCCATTTGAGCTTGGAATACGACTTGTAGCAGCAGATCCCCGAGTTCATCCGGCAAGGAATCACTGTCATCCCGGGCGATGGCATCCATCACCTCATACGCTTCTTCTATGGCGAAGGGCGCAATGGTTTCGGGTGTCTGTGCCACGTCCCACGGGCAACCGCTCTGCGGGTCGCGCAGGCGCTTCATGATGTCCAGAAGGCGGTCAATCTGACGGACGGGGTGGGTCTGGGTCATAACAGCTCCTGGGTAATGATCTGGCGTCTGGCCTGACCCAAAAGCATACTCTTTCGTTGCACAGACAGAAAGCACAGAGCGCACGAACCGCTCTCACGGGATGACAGCATCAAGGGTAACGCGATAAGAAGGCCAGCCCGGCTGCTTGGACAGGCCGGACATTTTTTGCAGACCGGATTTTAAATACATGGCCAGGATCTTTATCGACGGAGAAGCAGGGACCACGGGGCTGGGCATCCGCCAGCGTATCGAGGCCCTGCCGGAAAGTTACGGTTTCGAACTGCTATCGATTGATCCGGCTCTGCGAAAAGATGCTGAGGCACGGCGTGCCCTGCTGGCGCAGGCGGATATTGCCATTCTCTGTCTGCCAGACGATGCCGCGCGTGAAACTGTTGCTCTGGCAGAGGGTCTGAACGTCCGTATTCTGGATGCCAGTACGGCGCACCGGATTGCCGATGGCTGGGTTTATGGTCTGCCGGAACTGGATGAAGATCAGGGCACCCTGATACGCGGTGCGACCCATGTTGCGAATCCTGGCTGTTATCCAACGGGTGCAATTGCGCTTTTGCGGCCGCTGGTTCGCGCTGGACTTGTCCCAGCCGACCACTCCATCTCCATCAATGCCGTATCGGGTTACAGTGGGGCAGGGCGCTCCGCGATCGAGGCGCATGAACGGGATGGCGGCCCGGCATTCTTTCTTTATGGGCTGACGCTGGAGCACAAGCATCTTCCAGAAATTCAGCACTATTCCGGCCTGACGCGCCAGCCGGTGTTCGTGCCGTCTGTAGGGCACTTTCCGCAGGGCATGATTGTGTCCATTCCGCTTCACCTTGCGGATTTGCCCGGCCATCCGACGCCGCGCGATCTGGAGGCGACGCTTGAAAAAGCTTATCGCGGGTGTGACCATGTCCGAGTTGTGCCGTCTGAACCCAAACTCCTGGCAGATGCGCTGGCCAATACGGACAACATGGAGCTCCGTGTGCACGGCAATGCGCAGGGAGAAAAAGTGCTTCTGACCGCGCGTCTCGACAATCTGGGTAAAGGAGCCTCTGGCGCTGCGATCCAGAATCTGCTTTTGATGCTGGGTCTCTGATTTTCCACGGTTTGGGATTTTTTTTTCACGGTCTGGTCCTTTGCTCAGGAATGCACTAGGGTCTGGGCCGTTCGCGCGAGAGTGGCGGAACGGTAGACGCAGTCGGCTCAAAATCGACCGCCGAAAGGCATGGGGGTTCGAATCCCCCCTCTCGCACCACAAACCGGGCGCACCAGTCTGGCTGCACCCGAGGACCGTTTAGCCCGGAACGAGCATGTCCAAGCCGACTGTCAGACCTTCCCGCCCGTTCTTTTCCTCTGGTCCGTGCGCAAAACGCCCTGGCTGGTCCCTCTCGGCTCTGGATCAGGCCCTGCTGGGACGGTCACATCGTGCCCCTGAAGGCCGTGCGCGCCTGAAGGAAGTCATCACCCGCTCAAAAAATATCCTAGGCATTCCCGCAGACTGGCGTCTGGCTGTCGTTCCGGCTTCGGACACCGGTGCGGTTGAGATGATTCTCTGGGCGATTGCCGGTGAGCGCGGCATGGATGTGCTGTCTTTTGAAAGCTTTTCCGGAACATGGGCGCAGGATCTGCGGGACGTTCTGAAAATCGAAGATCTCCGCGTGCTGGACGCGCCTTATGGAGAGCTTCCTGATCTGGCGGCTGTGGACTGGTCCCGCGATGTCGTTTTGACCTGGAACGGTACAACGTCAGGCGTTCGCATTCCGAATGCAGAGGCTATTCCCGTCGAGCATGACGGTTTGATCATCTGTGATGCAACATCCGCTGCTTTCGCCATGGACCTTCCGTGGGATCGTCTGGATGTTGTCACCTGGTCCTGGCAGAAGGCCCTCGGCGGTGAAGCTGCTCACGGCATGGTGGCCATCAGCCCCCGTGCTGCCGCTCGTCTGACAGAGGCCTCCCCACGTCCGCTGCCCAAAATTTTCCGTTTGACGGGAAAGAAGGGCCTTCTGGAGGCTGTGTTCGAAGGGGATACCATCAACACGCCCTCCATGCTGTGCGTCGAAGATGCGCTGGATGGTTTGCGGTGGGCAGAATCTGCGGGTGGTCTCCCTGCTCTCAAGGCACGCTCGCAAGCCAGTTTGGCCGTCGTAGCGGAATGGGTTGAAAAGACGGATTGGGTGTCGTTCTTGGCGTCTGATCCCGCAACGCGGTCCTGCACGTCAATTTGCCTCAAAATCGTAGCGCCCTGGTTCGAGGCACTGTCGCCTGAAGCCCGGGCCAAGGCCGTCAAGCACCTGACCGGGCTGGTCGCACAGGAAGGTGCAGGCTATGACCTCGCGTCTTATCGAGATGCCCCTGCTGGTTTGCGGATCTGGGGAGGAGCCACCGTTGATGCAGCGGATATTCAGGCTCTCCTACCGTGGCTGGACTGGGCGTATGAGTGCACGCGCGAGGAGTTTGCTGCATGAGCCTGTATTCCGAGACCCCGAGCGCTGCCCTTCTGCCGTCCGGCTTCTCCGACCTTCTGCCGGGTGAAGCTGAAGCTGAGGCGCGGGGTATTGCCTGCGTCATGGAAGCCTTTTCCCGGCATGGTTATGAGCGTGTACGCCCGCCCATGCTGGAGTTTGAAACCTCTCTTCTGAACGGTTCAGGTGGTGCGCTCTCCACTCAGACGTTCCGTCTGATGGACCCAAGCTCTCATCGTATGATGGCCCTGCGGCCAGACATGACGACGCAGATTGCCCGTATCGCCAGTGTCCGCCTTCAGGATGCACCGCGCCCGCTGCGTCTCTCCTATTCCGGAAGCTGTATTGTCATCGGCACGCCAGGACGTGAAGCTGACCGTCAGGTTTCCCAGGCTGGTATCGAACTGATTGGTCCGGATTCCGCACAGGCTGATGCTGAAGTAGTGGCGCTGGGCGCCAGAGCACTTGAGGAGTTGGGCATCAAGGGTGTGTCCTTCGACCTCTCGATGCCAGCTCTGGCTCTGGGCCTGATCGAGACTGCCATTCCTGAAGCGGACCGGGAAGATCTGATCCAGGCGCTGAACCGCAAGGATGCAGCATCTGTTGCTGAACTTGGCGGCTCAATCGCGGACACTCTGGCGGTTATGCTTCAGGCCGCAGGTCCTGCCAGTCGCGCGCTTGATCTGCTCGCTTCTCTCGATTTTCCGGCGTCCGTCCGTCCGCATTTCGAGCGTCTGGTTGCCTCCGTTGCCGCTATTCGCGAGCGCGCACCGTCCTTGCGTCTGACGGTAGATCCCGTCGATTTCCGGGGATGGCAGTATCATACCGGGCTATGCATCACGGTCTTTTCCACCACCTCGCGTGAAGAACTGGGTCGTGGTGGACGGTATATTGCGGGTCAGGAGCCAGCCTGTGGTTTGACGTTGCGTCCGCAGGCGCTGTTGCGTGCGGCTCCTGTGCCTCCGTCCCGTCCGCGGTGCTATGTGCCCGTTCGGCTGGAGGATGAGGCCATGGCAGCCCTCCATGCTCAAGGTTTTGCGACGGTTTCTGCACTTGAAGTAGATGCAGAGCCTGATGCCGAAGCGCGCCATCTGCGCTGCACCCATGTCTGGCGGAATGGCGCAGCGCACGCGCTCTGACCCCCAGTTTTTTCTAATTTCTGCTCTGCATACCAAGTCGAGGAAGCCAGCTCATGTCCAACGTCACCGTGATCGGAACCCAGTGGGGGGACGAGGGTAAAGGCAAGATCGTGGACTGGCTTGCCAGCCGCGCTGATATCGTTGTCCGTTTCCAGGGTGGTCACAACGCCGGTCATACGCTGGTTGTCGGCGATCAGGTCTACAAGCTGTCACTGCTGCCGTCGGGTCTCGTGCGTGGCCAGATTGGCGTGATCGGCAATGGAGTCGTCATTGATCCGAAGGCGCTGATGTCTGAAATTGACCGCGTAACGGCGCAGGGCCTGAAGGTCACCCCGGAAACGCTGTGGATTGCTGAGAATGCTCCGCTGATCCTGCCGGTACATGGTGCGCTGGATCGTGCGCGTGAAGCTGCTCGCGGTGATCGCAAGATCGGCACGACTGGCCGCGGTATCGGCCCGGCTTACGAAGACAAGGTTGCACGCCGTGCCATTCGCGTCTGTGATCTGGCCGAGCCGGAGACACTGGACTGGAAGCTGGACGAAGTGCTTCTGCATCACAACACGCTGCTGGCGGGTCTGGGTGCTGAGACCTTCACAAAGGAAGAGCTCAAGGACTTCCTGACGGAATTCACACCGCGTCTGATGTCTTTCGCATGCCCGGTCTGGGACCGTCTGGACGAAGCACGTCGTGCTGGCCGTCGTATCCTGTTTGAAGGTGCGCAGGCCGTCATGCTGGACGTCGATCACGGCACCTATCCGTTCGTGACGAGCTCCAACACGGTTGCTGCGGTTGCTGCGTCTGGCAGTGGTGTCAGCCCGTCTTCCATTGGTTTCGTTCTGGGTATTGCCAAGGCGTACACAACCCGCGTGGGCGAAGGGCCGTTCCCGAGCGAACTGTTCGATGATGTTGGTCGCACGATCGGTGAGCGTGGTCATGAGTTCGGCACGGTCACTGGCCGTCCCCGTCGTTGTGGCTGGTTCGATGCTGTCATGCTGCGTCGTGCCGCCCGCGTTGGCGGCGTGACGGGCATTGCGCTCACGAAGCTGGACGTGCTCGACGGTCTGGAAGAAATTTCGATCTGCGTTGGCTATGAACTGGACGGCAAGAAGATCGACACCTTCCCATCCGCACCCGGTGCGCAGGCCCGTGTGAAGCCGATCTACGAGACGATGCCGGGCTGGCAGGAAACCACTGCTGGTGCGCGTTCGTGGGGCGAGCTGCCAGCGCAGGCCATCAAGTATGTGCGCCGGATCGAGGAACTGATCGAAGCGCCGGTGACGCTGCTGTCCACGAGCCCGGAACGTGACGACACGATCCTGATGCGCGATCCGTTCGAGGACTGATCTTCTTTTCCTGCGAGACTCTCCAGTCCGTTAACGAAGCCTCAATTCCTGTCCGGCATAAAGTGTCAGACAGGATTTTGACGGAACGGACATGGATTACACTCAGGGAGATGACAGCCCGGAACTGCTGATCGCAGACCGCTATCTGGTGAATACGAGCCAGAAACAACCTGATCTCAGCGGCTGTCCTGCCTGGGTGGCTCAAGACATTACGGCCACAGGTTCAACCTGGCTGGCTCTGGCACCGTCCATGCCATCTCCCCATTTCTCCGATCTTATGTTTTTCCGACATGAGAGTGTCATCGGCCTGCATGCCCATGAATATCATGCAGGCTCGCTCTGGGTGCTATGTCCGCACCCTCCCGGACCGTCCCTGAAAGACAATCTTGGCGTCTGGTCTGAAAGCCAGATCATTGATGGGGTTATTCGCCCTATTGCCGATGCTCTTGAGAAGCTTTCATCCATGGGGCTGACCTGTCGTGGCATTCGTCCGGATAATCTGTTTGTTGGACAGGGGCTTCATCAGGTGGTGGTTGGCCCGCTTGGGGTTGCCTGCAATGCAGAAGCGCAGCCTGTCCTGTTTGAACCGTTGTCTTCGGCAGTTTGTCATCCAACGGCCCGTGGGGCAGGGACGATTGCCTGCGACATCTTCTCATTGGGTGTACTGGTTCTCTCCCTTTGCATCGGGGAACTGCCTCTGAGGGGGGTGTCAGATAAAGAAATTCTGCAACGACGTTTTGAGGTGGGTTCTGCCGAGGCCTACATGCAGGGGCATAACGTTCCCGCAGGTCTGGTCTCCCTTCTGAAGGCCATGCTTTCGGACAGGCCCGAAAACAGACCTTCTCCCAATGACCTTATTACCATTGCGCCGAGCAAGTTGTTTTCAATCCGGCCCGATATTCCCGCGCGCTCGCCTCTGGTCATTGGCGGTGTGGAGGTCAGAACGCCACAGGCACTGGCATGGTATGCCGGGACATATCCCAATGAGTTCCTGTCTCTGCTTCAGCGAAAAATTGTCAGCCAATGGTTGCATCGCGAACTGGAACTGTCGGTCATGTCCAGCCTGATCGAACAGGCTGGAATTGCGTTTTTGCCATCTAGCGGAAACAAAGCCGTAGATCCGACGACAATGGTTGTGACACGGGCCATTGCCATTCTGGACTCTGCCGCTCCAATGTTCTGGGCCGGACACTGGTTCTGGCCATCCGCCATTCCTCATATGTTGGCGTGTGCCGAAGCCGGACGGTTCCCGCCTGAAGAGCAGCGCAATATTCGTGGGATAGCGGGCTTCCTGATGACGAGCCCAGAAGTGTTTGATGTTCCTTCGCTGCCCGCATTGCAGGCAAAGCAGATCAATGATCTCGCGACTGATGCCCGGCGAACAGGTGCAAAGGGAATGGAGCAGATCCGTCGTGTACCTTACGACGTGAATGTCTATCAGCCCTGCCTGTCTTCTCGTTGCCTGAAAGAACGGATCTCGTTGTCAGCGGGTCTGTTGCAATGGCTGGATAGGCACGTTTCGGAACAGGAGCTTTCTGCCGACGACCTGGGGCGTTCAGGTTTTCTGGACGAGCAGATGCGGACTTTTCTGGAAAGTCATTGCGCGCGCCAGGGGGTCATCCCACTTGCGCAGTCCCAGAAAGCGGGTCTTCCGTCCTGGCTTTCGGATCTGACATTGATGGCTGCGGCCCAGCGCCGTTTCGACAAGACACCCCTCAGTGCTGTGGCAAAGCGGGCGCTTTCCTTGCTGGAAAACGAGCTTAAGCAGTGGCGAAGCAAAACGACGAGAGCAAAGCGTCGTGCCCGGCTTTTTCAGCTGGCCGAAACGGGAAATCTTACGAAGTTTCTTGATAACGTCACTGACCCTGCGGGTTTGCAGTATGATCGCAAGCTGGCTCGGCAGGCTGAAGCAGAGATTGCACATCTTGAGAAAGTTCTGGAGCAGGAGCCTGTCCGCAAAGCTGTCCATGAAAAACAGGCCCGCAATGCTGGAGAGTTCTTCTCACTCTTGATCGGGATTGCTGTCGCGATGACCAGTATCTGGCTGGAGTTTTGTGAATGACCCGCCAGTCAGTGCGTTTGCGCGTGACGGAGGCGAGTTTCAAATGGTGGCACGGCCTCATTCTTGGCCTGCTTTTGGCATATGTGCCGGGCAGTCTGCTTGTGGGCGGTGTTCTGCTGCTGCCCCTGATCGTGCTTCGATTCATCGATCCGGATGCTGATCGGCAGCGGATCATGATTGTTCTGTTTTATCTGGGGGCTGTCATGGTTCATCCCTTGAGGGAAGCATGGTTGTCACATGGGGATTGGGAGGCCTGTACCCAGCAAATTATGCAGCCAATGCTGCTTGTGATGGACTGGATGGCCGTTGGTGTGGCGTGGCTGGTCGCTGAAGCGTCTGCAATTGGTGCCAGACTTTGGTATGCGGATTATGTTCGCAGAGAGCGCAGGGGCATCGAAAAGAAGATCGACGCCCTGCGAGAGGAATGGCTGACTTCAGACGGTGAGAGGCAGCCCTGAAAGGGCCGGTTTCTTCAATCTTCCGGGGTTTCTTCTTCTGAGGGGCTCTCGACAAGCCGGGAGGCAAGATCTCCCGTAGCTCCACCCACAAGACCGCGTGCATAATCCTGAGCTGAGAACGGGCGCAGGTCTTCGGCCTGTTCGCCGACACCGACCATGTGCACGGGCAGTTTGAACTGTTCTGCCAGTGCAACCACAATTCCACCGCGGGCAGAACCGTCCAGCTTGGTCACGATCAGGCCTGTCACATTCACCAGCTCACGGAATACCCGCACCTGCTCAATGGCGTTCTGACCGGTCGTTGCATCCAGCACCAGCAATACGGAATGCGGGGCGGTTGGGTCGAATTTCTGCATGACGCGGATGATCTTGGCCAGCTCTTCCATGAGCGCGCCCTTATTATGCAGGCGGCCGGCCGTATCGATGAAGAGAAGGTCTTTGCCCTCTTCCGTCGCGCGTTTGATGCCGTCATAGGCAAGACCGGCAGCATCAGCTCCGTGTTTGCCCGCTATAACGGGCACATCTGAGCGTTGCCCCCAGACCTGAAGCTGTTCGACAGCCGCAGCACGGAAGGTATCTCCCGCCACGAGCATGACGGACTTGCCTTCTTCACTGTAATGGCGGGCCATTTTTCCGATGGTTGTGGTCTTGCCTACACCGTTGACGCCCACCACGAGAACGACATGTGGCTTCTTCTTCGGATCAGGTTCAAACGGGATCGCAACGGGCTCCAGAACCCGTGCAATCTCTTCGGCCAGGGCGTCGCGAATTTCGTCACTTGTGACGTCCTTGCCAAAACGGGAGCTGCGAAAGCTCTCGATGACACGCTCTGCCACGACAGGCCCCAGATCTGCCGCGATCAGTTCGTCTTCGAGTTCTTCAAGAGCAGCATCGTCCAGCTTGCGATGCGTGAACACAGCTCCGAGACGTGAGCTCGAGCGTGAAAGACCCTGTTTGAGTCGTGAGAAAAATCCAGCCATTTACGGGAGTTCGGACAGGTCAGGCCCAACGTCAAGTCTGTAGCGTCGATTTCCTGAGAGTAAACGGGCTGTTGGGCGGTTGTTTCACACATCGACAGTCCGAAAGCGTTCCAGTTTCTGTGGGGGCGTATGGTTCTTCACCCCGGTTTTATGGGGTGAAGCTAAGAGGGATGTCTGGTGTTTGGTCTTTGGAAGAAGACCAAACTCTACCTGAGTGACAGAAGAGGGTTTCCCTCCGACGATCTCCGCTCGCAACGTCAGCGGTGAATTCGGTATAACGATCATACCTACCCATCATTTGAATGTTTAGGCTGCTGCTTTTATCATCGATTTTGCGTCCGAGTTTCGTCTGGTCGTTTGGCATCCTTGCAGATCGAGGGCTTGGTATGGCGGTTTGCAGGACTGCTGCTTGAAGGATACCCACTGGCCTGCGCTCCACAGGAACGCAGCTTGAATACTGGCTTTCGCTTTCCCAAAAACCTGCAACTTGGAGCGAACGTCTTCAATGCGCATGCGCAAGCGCCACAATATGCGTATAACTACCGCCTGACACCGGGGTCTGCTGCGCAGAGCGGCGCAACACGGCATTTACTGGAGCCAGTTTCTGCCCGCTTTGCCCTGACCGCAGGTTTTTAGGCAGGGCTGCGTCCCAGAAGATGCCCTTCTGAGACACTGTAGATCGACAGGGGAATAATGCTCCCTCTGACTGCGGAGGAGGCATCGGCTGCGAAGCGCACGGGCGCAAATTCCGGCGAGTGGCCTCGGTCAGGTGTCTCGATCAGGACGTTCACAGTCTGACCCACAAATTTTTCAAGAAACGTATCGCGGTTTGCCTCGCCAACAGCTCTCAGCTGGGCTGCTCTGGCCTGACGTTCTCCGTTCGGTACGGCGGGCATTCGGGCGGCGGGTGTGCCAGGGCGTTCACTGTAGGGAAAGACATGCAGGAACGGGATAGCCTGCTCTTCGATGAAGGAGAGGGTTTCGTTGAAAAGCGTGTCTGTTTCTGTCGGGAAGCCCGCGATGAGATCTGCACCAACACCAATATTCGGGCGGAGTGTGCGAGCATGCTGGAGCATGGACGCGACCTGCGTGGTGGTGTGTCGGCGTTTCATGCGCTTGAGGATCAGGTCGGAACCAGCCTGAAGAGACAGATGCAAATGTGGCATCAGGCGGGGCTCGTTTTCCAGAAGCCACCAGAGGTCCCGATCTCCCGTTTTCGGATCAAGAATGACAGGGTCGATGGACGACAGGCGCAGACGTTCGATGGCGGGAACGTCCTGCAGGAGCGTCCGGCACATCCGGCCCAGACCTTCGCCATCTATGCCTTGCCATGAAGCAATATCAACACCCGTGAGAACGATTTCACGATGTCCGGCCTCAGTCAGGGCGCGGGCTCTCGAAATAGCTTCCGTTGTGGGGGTGGAGCGGGAGTCTCCCCGGCCATAGGGAATGATGCAGAACGTGCAGCGATGATCGCATCCCTGCTGGACCTGAAGCAGAGCACGGGCATGCCGTGATGGCGGAAGGCCAGGCTTGTTGTCACCCCATGTGGTGGGCTTGAGCTTGTCAGCGTTGGGCACGACCCGCACTACGCCGGGCAGCTCCATCCAGCGCTTGGCGTCAATTTCCGACGCGCAGCCTGTCACGACGATTTTTGCATCCGGGCGCTCGCGGTGAGCGCGGCGGATGGCCTGCCTCGCCTGTCGCTCGGCTGTGGTCGTAACGGCGCATGTATTGACGATGATGGTGTCATCCTGCCCACGGGCGTGATGCGCCATGCCGTCGCTCTCATGCGCGTTGAGACGGCAGCCGAATGTCAGGACAGAAGGGGCAGTCACGGTAGCTTGCCATGGAAAACGGTTGTGGCCGGCCCGGTCATCAGGACGTCTCCGTTTTCCTGCCAGGTGATTTGCAGGTCTCCACCGTCCATGGTCACGAGGCAGGTCCGGTCTGCCAGGCCTCGGCGCACGGCGTTCACCACGGCAGCGCAGGCTCCTGAGCCGCAAGCCAGCGTCAAACCCGCACCGCGTTCCCAGACGCGCAGGCGCATGTGGCCGGGCGTGATGAGATCCGCAAATCCGATATTGGCGCGCTGCGGGAAGAGCGGAGATTTCTCGAGAGAGGGGCCGAGGTCTTCTGCGCGCGATACGTCGCCGAAAACGGTCGCATGAGGATTTCCCATGGAGCAGGCGGCTGCATCATGCAGGGGCAGGTGAAGTGTGTCGCAATCCTTGGACAGCGGCACGTCCTGCCAGCCCGTTCGGGGAGCGCCCATATTCACCGTGATGCGATCGCCATCCTGGGACGTAAGGAGAAGTCCAGCGCGGGTCTGGAGAACGGGATTGTTACCAACGAGACTGGCAACACACCGCGATGCATTGCCGCAGGCGCCGGATTCCGACCCATCAGCATTGAAGAAACGGACCAGAACATCCGCACCTTCCAAGGTTGGGGCAGAGAGCAGGACGAGCTGGTCGCAGCCGATGCCGAAGCGTCTGTCGCACAGGTGCCGGATGGTGGCTTCGTCAAGGGCGGGGTCGGTTTCGCGGCCATCAATGACGATGAAATCATTGCCCAGGCCGTGCATCTTGGTGAAAGAAAGGGTCATGATGGTGCCTCCCTATAGAGCATCCTGCGGGTTGACGCACGAGGAACATACCCTCATTTCGACAGGTCAGTCAGGAGGAGATGGATATGAGCGGCACGGAACAGGTTGAAGGTTTTCACGCAGCGGCGTTTACGCGCGTCAATAATGAACCGGATACGATCTTCTATGCGCAGCGTCTTCCGGATTCGCTGATGGATATGGGTGCACGTACGGCGGTTGCAGCACTTTATCAGACCTCTCTTCCCGTTGGGGGCACGGTTCTGGATCTGATGGCGGGGTCACTCAGCCATTACCCGGAAGAGGCTAGGTTTCAGGATGCCATCGGACTGGGAGCGTCCAAGGCTGCGCTGGACACCAATCCTGTGCTGACGACACGGATCGTACAGGATCTGAACGCAGACCCCATCCTGCCGTTCGAAGACGACACAATCGACGCCATAACGCTGTGTGACGGGGTGGCATACCTGACGCAGCCGTTGAAAGTCCTGACGGAAGCCCTTCGTGTTCTGAAGGAAGGGGCTCCTCTGATTGTCACATTCTCAGATCAGTTTCATCAGCAGAAAGCTGTTGCAATGTGGCAGGCTCTGGAGCCAGAAGACCGCGCACGTCTTGTCAGTGTTCTTCTTTCGAAGGCTGGTTTTGGGGAGCTCGACACAGGTGAAGTCGTTCCTCCGGAAGATCTGACGGCATGGCGTGACACGGTTCGGGCGGTTGTCGGGCGGAAGCCCAGAGGCTGATTTTGCCTGATTCGCAGGTTCGGATGCGTTACTTCTGGCATTTATGCTCGGAAGTCTTTATGCAGCGGCATCCCAGCCGCCGCTTTTTGCCGTCGGCGTGACGTTTGCCGAGTGTTCATTAAATATGCCTTTCCCCGATACTCATCCTGCCCTTCTGCGCGCCCTGACGGCGCGTGGCTACGAACAGCCCACTCCCGTTCAGGAAGCAGTTCTGCAGCCAGGGCTGGAGGATCGTGATCTTCTGGTTTCCGCCCAGACGGGTTCAGGCAAGACCGTAGCTTTTGGTCTGGCTATTGCGCCGACGCTGCTTGGTGAGGCTGATCGCCTCCCGCCGTCGCCACAGCCGCTGGCTCTGGTTATTGCCCCGACGCGTGAACTGGCCCTTCAGGTCCAGTCCGAACTTGAGTGGCTCTATGCCGAGACCGGCGCTCGTATCGCGAGCTGCATTGGTGGCACGGATGCCCGCCGTGAAGCCCGCGACCTCAGCCGTGGCGCCCACATCGTTGTGGGAACGCCAGGCCGCCTTTGTGATCATCAGTCCCGTGGTTCCCTTGACCTGTCCGGTCTGCGCTGCGTCATTCTCGACGAAGCTGACGAAATGCTGGACATGGGCTTCCGTGACGAGCTTGAGCAGCTTCTGGATGCGTCCCCATCCGAGCGTCGCACCCTGCTGTTCTCGGCAACGATTGCGCGCGAAATCGCGTCTCTTGCCAAGCGCTTCCAGAAAGATGCCAAGCGCATCGATACGGTTTCCGGCGCCAAGCAGCATTCTGATATCACCTACCGTTGCGTCGTAACGGCTCCGCAGGAAATCGAGCGCTCCCTCGTGAACGTTCTGCGTTTCTACGAAAGCCCGACGGCCATGGTGTTCTGCAACACCCGTATGATGGTTGGTCAGGTGCAGGCTGCTCTTCTGGAGCGTGGCTTCGCCTCTGTCGCCATTTCCGGTGAGATGGGTCAGAACGAGCGTAGCCGTGCGATCGAGAGCCTCCGCTCCGGTCAGGCCCGCGTCTGTGTCGCGACTGACGTTGCTGCCCGTGGAATTGACGTGCCAGCGCTGAACCTCGTGATTCACGCCAGCATCCCGACTGCTTCTGAAACCCTGCTGCACCGTTCTGGCCGTACCGGCCGTGCGGGCCGTAAGGGCACCAGTGTGCTGATGGTGCCGATGAACCAGCGCCGTCGTGCTGAGCGTCTGCTGGAAATGGCACGCGTGAAGGCCGAATGGGAAGCCGTTCCTACGGCTGACGCGATTGCCGCTCAGGACACGAAACGCCTGCTGGACGATCCGATCCTTGCCAACGCATCCGAAGAGACGACGGATGAGCTGGTTCTAAAGCTGGCTGAAACCTACGACGCGAAGAAGCTCGCAGCAGCGCTGGTGCAGATGTACCGTGCTCGCCTGCCGAACGTTGAGCAGATCCGTGCGATGTCCGTCGAAGCTCCACAGAGCCGTGGCGATCGTCCGGAACGCGCACCGCGTGAAGAGCGCATCGTGTCGGGCGAATGGTTCAAGATGAGCGTCGGTCGTACAGAGCGCGCTGATCCGAAGTGGCTGATCCCGCTGATCTGCCGTCTTGGTAACGTTCAGAAGCGTGACATCGGCAGCATCCGCATCGAGCAGGATCAGACCTATTTCCAGATCACGGATGAGAGCGTCGAGCGCTTCAAGTCCTGTGTGGCTGGCGCTGAGCCTGACGAAGTGACGATCGAGCCGTCTGCTGAGCCTGCCGGTGGCAGCAGCTATGGTTCCCGTGGTCGTAACCCCGGCGAAGGCAAGCGCTTTGGTCGGTCCGGCGGTGGCGCTGGTGGCGGCTTCAAGGGCGGCCCACGCGGTGGCGGTGCTGGCGGCGGTTACAAGGGCCGTGGCGGTTCCGGTTTCGGTCGTCCGAAGCCGGGCGCTGGTGGTTCGTCAGGTGAAGGTGCGAGCCGCAAGCGTCGTTCCTGATTTCTGATTTCACGTCAGAATTGAAAACCCCCGCCGGAGCGATCCGGCGGGGGTTTTTCTTTGTTAGGTCCTGGAAGACCCTTCTGCGAGAAGGGCATCACGGGCAGCCCTCAATGTGTCGGAGAGCTTTTCTTCGGGTACTTTGAGGTGAAGTTTTTCCATGGTTTCCAGCAGGGCCTCGGCGACCATCAAGCGGGCTGCCCATTTATGGTCAGCAGGGATGATGTGCCAGGGGGCTTCCGGAGTGGACGTTGCCTGAATGGCAGCCTCGTAAGCTTTGGTGTAATCCGGCCACTTCTCACGCTCGGCTAGATCCGACGGAGAAAATTTCCAGCGCTTCTCGGGTTGGGTCAGGCGTTTGAGAATACGTTTCTTCTGCTCGTCCGCAGAGATATGCAGAAAGAGCTTCAGGATGATGACGTTCTGGTGCGTCAGGTAGCTTTCGAAGTGCCGGATGTCAGCCAGTCTCCGGTCCCAGAAGCCGGGCTCATCCGGGTTGAGCCCGCGTGCTCTGACGATATCCGGATGGACACGTGCGATCAGAACATCCTCATAGTGGCTGCGATTAAAAACCGCGATTTCGCCTCGGGCTGGCGCCATCAGATGCACACGCCAGAGGTCATCACGCTTTTCTGCTGCGCCGGCGGGTGTCTTGAAGGATGTGACGTGAAAGCCCTGTGGGTTCAGACCGGAAAAGGCATGGCGGATAGCGCCATCCTTTCCTGCCGTGTCCATCCCTTGCAGCACGACCAGAATACCGTGAGACCCGTGGGCCGCCAGACGCCCCTGCAGAATAGCCATCCGGTCCACGCAGTCCCGGATGCGGGTATGGGCACTTTTCTTGTCGTGTCCAATCCGGTCATCGGTTCTGAAGTCGGTCAGTTTGAACTTCGTGCCGTCCGTAATTGTGAGGCGCGAGGGAATACCGCTTTCAGCCGACATGACGGTTCACCGCAAGGCCACCAGAAGCCTGACAGACAGGCATGATCTCCATTGTGTTAACGTTCACGTGCCACGGCAGGCCCACGAGCCAGGAGACTGTTTCTGCGATGTCCTGCGGTGTCAGGGGCGTGGTGTCTTTGTAGACAGCGGCTGCCTTGTCGTCGTCCTTGAGGCGAACAGAGCTGAATTCGCTTCCGCCACACAGGCCCGGTTCAATATCCGTGACGCGGATGCGCTTGCCCAGAAGATCCGTTCGCAGGTTCTGGCTGAACTGCCGCACAAACGCCTTCGTGGCGCCATAGACATTCCCGCCAGTGTAGGGGTAGAGGCCCGCAGTGCTGCCGAGCATGATGACATATCCGGAGTTGCGCTCGACCATTCCGGGCAGCAGTGCATGGGTCATTTCCACCAGACCGGAGACGTTGGTGGCGATCATCGTCTCCCAGTTATCGATCTTGGCTTCCTGTGCTGGCTCCATACCGAGTGCAAGGCCTGCGTTGTTGACCAGAACGTCCACGGTTCGCCAGTTTTCTGGCAGGCTGTCTGGCAGTGCGCGGAGTGCGTCGCGGTCCGTCATGTCCAGAGGGAAGGGGAGAAGATTGTCTCCGAGTTCGGCTTTCAGGGCCTCAAGACGTTCTGCCCGTCTTCCTGTGGCGATGACGCGATGACCATCCTGTACGAGGCGTGTGGCGATGGCGTGTCCGAAGCCGGCAGTGGCACCGGTCACGAGAACGGTAAGGGACATGAAGACCTCCATAAAACTCTCGACATGGGAACGCTTGCAAAGAGGCACGAGATGCACCCATTTGTAGAGAATGAAGAAAACACTCGCCGGACAGAATGACAACCTGACAGGCATGCTCCTGGTTGCGGCGCCGCAACTGGCGGAGACAGTCTTCGCCCAGAGCGTGATCTATCTCTGTGCTCACTCCCCCGAAGACGGGGCGATGGGGCTGATTATCAACCGTCGTCTGGCCCAGCCGGGTTTGGATGATCTTTTTGCGCAGCTCGGAATCGAGCCAAACCCTCCGGAACGCCGGATTGCCGTCTGTATGGGTGGCCCTGTCGATCATTCACACGGGTTTGTTCTGCATTCGACCGACTGGAACGGAGAGGGCAGCCTGGGCGTCAATGATCAGGCGACGTTGACGGCCAGTCTGGATGTGCTGCGGGAGCTTGCTGCGGGGCAGGGCCCCAAGCGGGCATTGATGGCCATTGGCCATGCATCCTGGGCACCGGGTCAGCTTGAAGAAGAGATCCTGAGGGATAGTTCATGGCTGGTTGCGCCGGCCAGTGATGAGATTGTCTTTGGCATGGATCATTCGAAAAAATGGGGAAAGGCATTGGCGGCCATCAATATTGATCCGCTGCTGCTCTCCTCCGCTATGGGTGAAGCCTGACCGATTTATTCGGAGCAACGACTTTTGACAGACATGAGGATTTTCAGATCATGAATCAGACAACCCGTATCCTTCACGTTTATGAGCATTGCCCGTTTTGCGTGAAGGCCATGATGATTTTTGGCCTGAAAAACATCCCGTTCGAGAAGCGTATTTTCCTGAATGACGACGAAGCTGGCCCGATCAGTATGGTTGGGAGAAAGGTTGTCCCTATTCTGGAGGAGAACGGTCGATACATGCCGGAGAGCATGGATATCGTCTCCCATATTGATGGAGTTGGCGCGCCGGTTCTGAACGGACCGGTTCGCGAGGACATTGCAGACTGGCTGCGTGCAAGCAGCAAGGCCACGTATCGGCTCTTCCTGCCGCGCGCAGTTTGCGCACCCTTGCCTGAATTCGCGACAACGTCTTCCCGGGCGGGCTTTATTCGTCGCAAGGAAGAATCTACCGGCCCGTTCTGGGCAATTCTGGCAGATGGCTCAAATGAAATTGCAGAGCTGAACGCATTGCTGGAAGAGCTCGAACCTCTGATCCAGTCTCCTGAAGCCGTGAATGGCACACTTTCCACAGACGATATTCATCTGTTTGCCCAGCTTCACAGCATGTCACTCATCAAAGGACTGCGTTACCCGCTCGGGGTTGAGGCTTACCGTCAGGCCATGTCTGAAAAATCTGGTGTGAGCCTGCTGGATGGGTTTGCGGCCTGAGGAAAGTCCATTGCAGGATATCTTGAAACCGTCTCGTCAGATGGATGGAAATGTCCTGCAACGCACTGGCTAGGCATCTACTGTCCGTATGGTTACGATTTCGCATCTGATGCAGGAGAAGACGATGCGGAATACGATTGGCGCAGGATTGTTACTGGCCCTGATGAGCGGGAGCGCGCTTGCCGCAGCTCCCCAGCATCATGACGCCGCAACGCAGGCCCTGAACCTTGCTGAGCAGGCCATAGCCCTGCGATCTGTTGCGGGGCCAGCCAACCAGACACCACAGGTCGCAGCCCTTTTCCGGGAGGCTCTGGTTAAGGGAGGTTTTGCGCCTGCGGATGTGACGATCACGCCCTACAAGGATACGGCGTATCTGATTGCCCGTTGGCCTGGCCGTGATTCGTCTCTCAAACCGCTGGTGATTTCCGGCCATATGGATGTGGTTGAAGCCAAGGCGTCTGACTGGACGCATGATCCTTTCAAACCACAGATTGAAAATGGCTATCTTCTAGGCCGTGGCTCAACGGACATGAAGCTGGATGATACACTGGCTATTTCTGCTCTGCTGGAGCTGAAAAAAGAAGGGTACGTGCCCCGCCGGGATATCATCATCGAGTTCTCGGGAGATGAAGAAACGACGATGGCAACTGGCGCCATCATCGCTGACAAGTTGTCCAATGTCGAACTTGTTCTGAACATGGATGGGGCTAATGGCACGTTGGATGAAAAGACGGGGAAGCCAGATTACTTCACATGGGAAGGTGCGGAAAAAACCTACGCTGATTTCCGTCTGACCGTGACGAACCCCGGTGGTCACTCTTCGGAGCCGAGATCCGTCAATGCCATTGATGAGCTGAGTGCCGATCTTCTGCGGATCCAGCAACATCGCTTCAAACCGGAAGTGAATGACCTGAGCCGTAGTTTCTTTGTCAACGCGGCCCGCTGGCAAAAGCCTGATATTGCGGCGGCCATGAAGGCGTTCGCCGCCAATCCAGCCAATGAAAAGGCCATTGCCACGCTATCGGCTGACCCGTCCTTGGTGGGGCGGATTGGCACAACCTGTGTGGTCACGATGATTGAAGGCGGTCATGCGCTCAATGCGCTGCCGCAGAGGGCGACGGCTAATATCAATTGTCGCATCTTTCCAGGGCATTCCCGGGCTTCGATCATGGCTGAACTGCGCGACGCGGCGCAGGACCCGGGTATGAAGATTCAAGACGCGACAGAAGGGTCTGTTGAAACTGCTGCTTCTCCCATGCGGCCTGATGTGGTGCATGCGATTGATGCCTCCATTCATGCGGTTTATCCGGATGTGCCGGTCTTTGCAGCCATGTCATCCGGAGCGAGCGACAGCATGTGGTTTCGCTCTCATGGTGTTCCCAGCTATGGCATCAGCCCGATCTTCATCAAGAATTCAGACTCTTTCATGCATGGACTGAATGAACGGACGCCGGTTTCCGCCGTTGCTCCCGCAATGGATGCGCTTCTGGTTTTGATTCCGGAGCTGTCTCACTAAGAGGGAAGCTTTGTAGATGCGGAGTGTTGCTGTCCGTTTGGGCGTGGTTCTGGCGGGAGCGACAATGGCTCATGTCGCGATGGGGCGGCCCATTTCTGAACAAAATCAGCTTTCCGGGCGGTACAGTATGCATTTCCAAAACGGTGATGTGTCGGGTGATACCTATTGGAGCGACAATGTTCTGGAGGTTGTGCCCGTCAGCGCAGAGGCGGTTTATCTTCGAATAGAAACACAGTTCTTCAATGGGCACATGTGTTCCCTGTCAGGCATCGGCCGCATGGAGGGGGAGGCTCTGGTGTATCAGGAACCGCCCTTCATGGCAGGCGAGAAGCCCTGTCGCCTGACGGTTCGCCGGACTGGGAAAGATGTTGTTTTGCAGGATGCTGACAGTGCCTGTCGGGTTGGGCATTGTGGCGCGCGAGGATCGTTTAATGGGCAGACCTTCCCACTCTCCAGCCATCGCGCCATTACTTATTTGCCCAGGCTCAAAGCATCGCGGGAATATCAGGCCGCGTTGAAAGCCTGGGCTGCCTCTCCGAACCATTCGGATCATGCAACCCAGGCAGATCAACCTTAGGGCTTTAAAGCATCACCCAGGAACTCTGCACGACGCTGGCTTACGCGCGCGCGCAAGAGTGGATCAGGCAGCATATGCGTTCCGGGGAGCAGGAGGAGATCGTAAGGTTTCCCGGCTTTCAGAAGGGCCTGTGTCAGCTTCATGGTATTTTCAAAGTACACGTTGTCGTCTGTCAGGCCGTGCATGACCAGAAGGGGGCGTTTCAGGCCATCCGCATAGGTTAGGACGTTGCTTTTGCGATATCCTTCCGGGTCGTTCTGCGGGGTGTTCAGGTAGCGTTCGGTATAGGCGGTGTCGTAATCGGCGAAATCGACAGGGGGTGCACCTGCAACGCCGACTTTGAAGACGTCCGGACGGCGGATGGTGGCCATTGCCGTGAAGTAGCCCCCGAAAGACCAGCCATAAACACCCACCCGTGACAGATCGAGTTCAGCGTAGGTTTTGCCCAGCCCCTGCAAGCCATCGATCTGGTCCTGAAGGGGAGCATCGATCAGGTTGCCTTTGATGGCACGCTCAAAGTCATGATCCCGGCTCGGAGTGCCGCGTCCATCCAGCGTGACAACGACATAGCCCTGATTGGCGAGGCACTGGTCTTCCAGAAAGCTCGACGGTGTATCATGCACCAGCTTTACGCCGGGGCCGCCATAGACGGACAACACGACCGGATAGTGATGGCCCTTCTGGAAATGCTCTGGCCGGATGATCGCGGCATCGAGTTGTCGTTCCCCGGCCGTTGTGAACTGTACGTGGACGGGAAGGTGAGGGGGCTGCGCAATACCCGGGAGGCTGGCCAGGATTTTCCCTTTTGCGTCCCGCAGAAGAGTGCGCCGAGTTCCGTCAGCGGCGGCAAACGCATCGACCAGCAGGCGATGGGTACCATTGGTGAAATGGACATTGTGGATGCCCGGTTCCGTGATGACCGGAGTGATCTTGCCGTCCGCGAGTGAAATCCGGACGACCTCGTTATCAATTCGGTTCGGACGTACCGTCACGACAACGCTGTTGCTGTCTGCGTCGTAATCATTGAACGCGACGTAAGGCAGGGTATCGGGCGTCAACACCCGCTTCAGGGACCCATCTGCGGCGTGATGTTCAAGCTGCCACGTTTTTCCGCGCTCCGAGGCCCAAAGGAAACCCTGTTGGCCATTCAGTACGACGGGTAAGGCATGGCTGCCACCGGCGTCTCGTGGATCAAGATTGAGCCACGCCTTGTCGCTTTCTGCGAGGAGGAGCGTTGTTTTGCCTGTCGCTGGATCAACAGACAGAACCTGTTCCTGCGTCTGTTCCCGGTTGAGCAGAACAAGGAACAGGCCACCGTTTTTCCGCCAGACCGCACGTGCCATGTAGGGCCATGCTTCATGATCCCAGCCAATCCAGCGAACGTCTCCGCCTTTGATGCTGGTGAGACCAAAACGTGTTCGTGCATTGGGTGTGCCGGCGCGCGGATAACGGAACTCGACCGGAGCCGCCTGCGGCGTCTCTGGATTGGTGATGTAATGTTTTTCGACGTTGCCTGAATCAGCTTCTTCGAAAAGCACGGTCTGACTGTCCGGAGACCACCAGGCGCCATCCGGGCGCTCCAGTTCTTCTGCTGCGGCAAATTCGGCCAACCCATTGGTCAGCGTTTCTGTGCCTGTAGTGGTCAGCCGTGTTTCGGCGCCCGTTACCAGATTGACCGCGTAAAGGTCGTTGTCCCGCACTGCGGCAATGGTCTGTCCGTCCGGGGAAAGGCGGGGCGCGATCCAGTTGCCATCAACGGAAGATACCCGGCCGTCATCAGCTGCAATGCGGATGAGGCGTCCACCCTGAGATGCCAGGATCGTGCCGCCATCTTCGCTCATCTGATAGTCGGTGATGCCAGACATGGACTGGCGGGCCCGCTCTCGCCGGGCTTTCTCCTCAACGGACAAGTGCTCTGGGCCCGCTTCCGGGGCTGCAAGTTCATGCAGGGAGTGGTCAGGCAGATCGTAGCGAAACAGATGCAGGCGTGTGTCGAACGGGCCAGAACGCAGGAAGAGCACCGAATGTCCATCCGGTGTCACTTCTGATCGTGTGGGCAGACCCAGCGTTCCGTTTCGTGTTTTGGCAAGATCGAGCATGCATGATGCAGGTTCGGAGGCCATGGCCGGTAAGGCGGGAAGCAGGGAAGACAGGAACGCGCAGGACAGCAGGGCTCTGCGGAGACGGAATGACGGCATGGCGGCTCCGGGACAGGAAAAGTTTTGACATCAATCATGGACTGACCTGTCGTTCCTGAACAGAGTGCATGAGCATGAGAAGTCGCCTAGCTCACGATGATGAGAGCGGGGCCGATTTTACCGGGACTGATCCACCGTTGAGGTGTTGTGTGTCATGGTCTGTCTCAGAAGAGGAACCTGATGGATATGCAGTATCGTCAGCTAGGTCGCTCCGGCCTGAAAATTTCCGCACTCAATTTTGGCTCTGTGACGTTCGGAGGGCAGGGTGATTTCGCTTCCACCGGCAATGTTGACGTCTCAGAGGCCACACGAATGGTGGATCTCTGCGTCGAGCATGGCGTCAACATGTTTGATACGGCCGATGGTTATTCGGGTGGAGAAGCTGAAGAAATCCTTGGTCGTGTTCTGAAAGGCAGAAGCCGGGAACTGCTTGTGACCAGCAAAGTCCGGTTTCCGACGGGCAAAGGGCCGAACGAAGAGGGCCTGTCGCGGCATCATATTCTGAATGCCTGTGAGGATAGCCTGCGTCGTTTAGGGCGAGACCATATTGATCTCTATTATCTGCATGAATGGGATGGTCTGACGCCGGTTGAAGAGACGCTGGAGGCACTTCAGACGCTTCGGGACCAGGGCAAGATCCGCTATGCGGGACTTTCCAATTTTGCTGGCTGGCAGGCCATGAAGCTTCTGTCTGCCGCGGAGCGGGACCGTCTCATCACACCGGTTTCCGAACAGATCTATTATTCTCTGGAAGCACGGGATGCGGAATATGAGCTTCTGCCACTCGCTGTGGATCAAGGACTGGGCGTCCAGATCTGGAGCCCGCTGGCCTGTGGGCTGCTGACGGGCAAATATCGTCGCGGGAAGACGGCGCCTGCGGATAGCCGCCGTATTTCGGGTTGGCCAGAACCGGAAGTCCGCAATATCGAAAAACTCTACGATACGGTTGAAGTGTTGGTGGAGATCGCAGAGGAACATGATGTCTCGCCTGCACGCGTTGCGCTGGCGTGGTTGCTGCACAAACCGGGTGTGACGTCCGTAGTAATTGGAGCCCGTAAGGAAACCCAGTTGCTGGATAATCTTGCTGCGGCATCATTGCGTCTGACAAAGGCACAAGTCGCACGGCTTGATGATGTCAGTGCGCCGGATCTGATTTATCCTTACTGGCACCAGCAGCGGAATGCGTTTGGCAGGTTGTCAGAGGCCGACATGGTCTTGCACGGGCCAGCGAAACGTCATCGGGATGCCCTTGAAACAAAAAAATGAGTGCCTAAATATTCATCACAGGTCGTCGCCTTCGGGGGCGACCGAGACACCATATGCCGCCGATACGGGGCATGAGAGGACATATTAGAATGGACATTCAGAAATTTACTGAGCGAAGCCAGGGTTTCCTTCAGGCTGCACAGACTATTGCCCTTCGAGACTACCATCAGCAGTTGACGCCGGAGCATCTTCTCAAGGCCCTGCTGGATGATGATCAGGGGGCTGCATCCGGCCTTATTCGGGCTGCGGGTGGTGATCCAAAAGTTGTTCAGACTGCCAATGACGCAGCACTTTCCAAGCTTCCGAAGGTTCAGGGCGGCGGTGCAGGTCAGCCGCAAGCTACGCCTGATTTCGTAAGGCTGTTGGATTCCGCTGAAGCCGCTGCAAAAGCCGCAGGTGACAGCCACGTTGCGCAGGACCGCCTGCTCGTGGCCATTGCTGCGAGCGGATCTGCTGCGGGTAAAGCACTGGTTGAAGGAAAGGCCGATGCCTCCGCGCTGGAACGTGCCGTTGCACAGATCCGCAAGGGGCGGACAGTGACCAGCGCTTCCGCCGAGAATACGTTTGACGCGCTGAAGAAGTATGCACGTGATGTTACGGCGATCGCACAGGCTGGC
>NZ_JAOQNM010000001.1:1962500-2300000 GCF_025961355.1 Gluconobacter cerinus
AAACCCTGTCTGAACATGGGGGGACCACCCTCCAAGCCTAAATACTCCTTAGTGACCGATAGTGAACAAGTACCGTGAGGGAAAGGTGAAAAGCACCCCGATAAGGGGAGTGAAAGAGACCTGAAACCGGACGCCTACAAGCAGTCGGAGCCTCTTATGGGGTGACGGCGTACCTTTTGTATAATGGGTCAGCGAGTTTCTGTTTGCAGCGAGCTTAAGCCGTTAGGTGTAGGCGTAGCGAAAGCGAGTCTGAATAGGGCGAATGAGTTGCTGGCAGAAGACCCGAAACCGAGTGATCTAGCCATGGCCAGGCTGAAGGTGCGGTAACACGCACTGGAGGGCCGAACCCACGCCTGTTGAAAAAGTCGGGGATGAGCTGTGGCTAGGGGTGAAAGGCCAATCAAACTCGGAGATAGCTGGTTCTCCGCGAAATCTATTGAGGTAGATCGTCGGGTGTTTACCCTGGGGGGTAGAGCACTGGATGGGCTAGGGGGGCCCAAAGCCTTACCAAACCTAACCAAACTCCGAATACCCAGGAGTATAGCCCGGCAGACAGACAGTGGGTGCTAAGGTCCATTGTCGAGAGGGAAACAGCCCAGACCACCAGCTAAGGCCCCTAAATCGTGGCTAAGTGGGAAAGGATGTGGGGATTCCAAAACAACCAGGAGGTTGGCTTAGAAGCAGCCATCCTTTAAAGAAAGCGTAATAGCTCACTGGTCTATTAGAAACCCTGCGCCGAAAATGTAACGGGGCTCAAGCCACGTGCCGAAGCTGTGGGTGCATTCTTATGAATGCGCGGTAGCGGAGCGTTCCGTAAGTCTGCGAAGGAGGCGGGGTGACCCCCTCTGGAGATATCGGAAGTGCGAATGCTGACATGAGTAGCGACAAACAGTGCGAGAAACACTGTCGCCGAAAGTCCAAGGGTTCCTGCGCAAGGTTAATCCACGCAGGGTGAGCCGGCCCCTAAGGCGAGGGCGAGAGCCGTAGTCGATGGGAACTAGGTGAATATTCCTAGGCCTGCCAGAAGTGACGAATGAGAAATGTTGTCTGTCCTTATCGGATTGAACAGGCTTTTCGACCATTCCAGGAAATAGCTCTGGCGTATAGACCGTACCCGAAACCGACACAGGTGGACTGGTAGAGAATACCAAGGCGCTTGAGAGAACGATGCTGAAGGAACTAGGCAAATTGCTCGTGTAACTTCGGGATAAACGAGACCCAATCGTGGGCAACCATGGTTGGGTGGCACAGACCAGGGGGTAGCGACTGTTTAGTAAAAACACAGGGCTCTGCGAAATCGTGAGATGACGTATAGGGCCTGACGCCTGCCCGGTGCCGGAAGGTTAAGAGGAGATGTGCAAGCATTGAATTGAAGCCCCGGTAAACGGCGGCCGTAACTATAACGGTCCTAAGGTAGCGAAATTCCTTGTCGGGTAAGTTCCGACCTGCACGAATGGCGTAACGACTTCCCCACTGTCTCCAGCATCGACTCAGCGAAATTGAATTCCCCGTGAAGATGCGGGGTACCCGCGGTCAGACGGAAAGACCCTATGAACCTTTACTGCAGCTTTGCAGTGGCATCAGGAAAATCCTGTGTAGGATAGGTCGGAGGCTTTGAAGCCGGGGCGCCAGCACCGGTGGAGCCACCCTTGAAATACGACCCTGAATTTTTCTGATGTCTAACCGAGACCAGTAAGCCTGGTCCGGGACCCTGCATGGTGGGCAGTTTGACTGGGGCGGTCGCCTCCCAAAGTGTAACGGAGGCGCGCGATGGTGGGCTCAGGCCGGTCGGAAACCGGCTGTCGAGTGCAATGGCATAAGCCCGCCTGACTGCGAGAATGACAGTTCGAGCAGAGACGAAAGTCGGCCATAGTGATCCGGTGGTCCCACGTGGACGGGCCATCGCTCAACGGATAAAAGGTACTCTAGGGATAACAGGCTGATCTCCCCCAAGAGTCCACATCGACGGGGAGGTTTGGCACCTCGATGTCGGCTCATCACATCCTGGGGCTGGAGCAGGTCCCAAGGGTTCGGCTGTTCGCCGATTAAAGTGGTACGTGAGCTGGGTTTAGAACGTCGTGAGACAGTTCGGTCCCTATCTGCCGTGGGTGTAAGAGACTTGAGAGGATTTGTCCCTAGTACGAGAGGACCGGGATGAACATACCTCTGGTGCACCGGTTGTCACGCCAGTGGCACAGCCGGGTAGCTAAGTGTGGACGGGATAACCGCTGAAAGCATCTAAGCGGGAAACCCACCTCAAAACGAGGTCTCATAGAGCCGTGACAGACCATCACGTTGATAGGCCGGGTGTGAAAGTGCAGTAATGCATGCAGCTAACCGGTCCTAATCGCTCATACTTCTCACATCAAACACATGCACAGAAATCAGCCACACTCATAAAACACCAACCTCCACCCACTCTCAAAAAGACTGGGTGGGCTAGAAGACCTGGTGGCCATTGCGAGGGCCCTACACCCGATCCCTTCCCGAACTCGGCCGTGAAATCCCTCAGCGCCTATGATACTGCACCTCAAGGTGCGGAAAAGTCGGTCGCCGCCAGGTCCCCTAGCCCACTCACCACTCCCACAATACCAACATCACCAATACCACCGCGGGGTGGAGCAGCCCGGTAGCTCGTCAGGCTCATAACCTGAAGGCCGTAGGTTCAAATCCTACCCCCGCAACCATCTGAACTTGCGATGCGAACGCATCACGAACCCTAGTCCGGAAACGGCCTGGGGTTTTGGTTTGTTCACCCGACGCAACCGTCAGATGGCCGACCAGATCCCCACAACATCGATTTGTAGCCCCTTGTCGGACGGCGGGAGAACAATCGCCTTGGTCGCTTCCTAGCGCTTCTCTTCCAGTTCGGATAAGCTGTCAGAACCTTTATTGAGCTGTCTAATTCATCAAAAATGAAAAAAATATTAAAAATTTGGCATATGAAATTATAGGTTTATTTTTGAATGTGAAGAGGGTGAGGTAATAATGAAAAATGCAATGTATTCAATCTATACGTTTGAAAGTTATCATGGGAAAGAAGTCTTTGCTGATCCTACAACTGGACGGCTCATGCAAGGAGAGGGTCAAGAATACCCTCTTATTTTAATTGAACTTCACAATTTTCCTAATGCGGGAATAATTTTTTCACCTGATCCTTCGGTTAAAGATCTTTCATTCCCAAATTCTGAAGTAATTCCAAATTTTATTTCTGTAAATATTCAGTCATATGAAGAGTTTGGAGTGTGTGCATTTCAAGAAATTCGAACGGGAAATTATCTTCGTGCTGTAAATTCAAGTAATACTATTGATAATTTTGCAGCAGAAAACAGAAATTGGGAAAAATTTTCTCTTTATAGGAAAAAAGAAAATTTCATTAATGCTGAAAATAAAGTTATTTCTATAATAAATAAAATCATCGAAGATTATACAGGCTGTATTGAAATAATAAATTCCTCAAATGATATAGAATTTTTAAAAAATATTTTTAGCGTAATTATAAGAAATACCATTTGTTTGAATAAAATAATTGAAAATAAAGAAAAAATAAATGACCAAAAAAAATATAAATTGCTAAATGAAGTGAATAATGAAAATATTTTCTTTAAATATTATAATGAATTTAAAAATAAAAATGCAATTAACGCATTTATTAATTCTAGTTTTGGTGTAAAAAGTAATGTAATAAAAGAAATTTTTGGAACATATAATAAAGATATACCAATATCTTTTTCTACATTAGAATCTTTAAATAATACTCTACTATTGAATAATAAAAATATTCAGTCAGGGTTAAGTTTTCTTTCCTTTCCAGTAGGTCTGGTAAGTGGTGATAATTCATGCGTTTTGGGGAAGGATGGACATGTTTTTCTGACTGAAGGTTCTAATCGACTCCGTGAGCTTTGTCTGATGGATAACAATGCCCCTGAAGCTCATGATATCTCGGAGAAGTGGTTAGGCCTGATTAGAGAAAGAAAAGAAAAAATTTTACGTCGAGGTAATAAATTTATTCAGGTAATTGTTCCTGAAAAAGTAAGCGCGATGCCGGATTATTTTGTGGGAGATTTTTTTGGTCCTACAGCTTATTTAAAGAACATAGAAGATAACGACATATACGAATATATAAGTTGTCTTGACATATTTTCAAATATAAACACTCAGGATGCTTATAAAAGGGTTGACACTCATCTGCAGCCATTAGGAGCATTTGCTATATTTAATGCCATTTCCGAAAAATTTTTCGGTCAAACATTTCCGACACCTCAGTTTTCTCGACAAAGAATAAGTGGAGGCGATTTGAGTTATCGTTTCTTTGGTCATGGCGTCAGAGAAGTCATTTATGAAGCAGAGATGAGTGAAGAGACTCGTTTTAGAAAATTAGTAGAAAATATCCTTCCACGGCCTGGAGCTCACAATGGGCAACGGAATGTCTGGAGAAATAGTCAGGCTCCCTTAGACTTAAAAGTTGTGGCTTTCGGGAATTCATTTTTTGGATCTGGGTTAGATCAATGTTGCCTGGGATGGTGGTTTTCTCACTTCTGTAAAGAATTTCATCATTTTTGGTCTCCTGAAATTGATTATGATTATTTGGATGCAGTAAATCCTGATTTCGTCATTTGTCAGACAGCCGAAAGATTTTTAGGTCGGGTACCACAAGCTTAAGGGAAATAGCATGAGTAATTCGATCATATTGTATGGCATCAAAGCCTGCGACTCTATGAAAAGAGCCCAGCTCTGGTTGACTAATCACGGTATTGATTACGCATTCCATGACTACAAGAAGAGTGCGATCTCAAGGACGGTTCTTGAAGGCTGGGTCGGTCAGGTTGGTTGGGAGATATTGCTCAACAAGGCTGGCACGACGTTTCGCAAGCTGCCACCAGAGCAAAAGGAAGATATGACCCAGGAGAAAGCTATCAACTTGATGCTTGCTCAACCTTCCATGATCAAACGACCTGTTCTGGAACGTGAGGGCAAGATCGTGTGTGTAGGTTTCAAGCCTGCCGAGTACGAAGAGATATTTGCGAGCTAAACTCCATGCTTACGGCATGAGGTTTAGCATCTTGATTTTGCGATGAAGCGTAGAGCGGCTGATGCCAAGCGTCCGAGCTGCTGCGCTGACATTGCCCTGCGTGGTGGCTAGGGCTGAGCGGATGACATGGACCTCGGCTTTTCGGAAACTCAGCTCATCTTCTGAGTCCAGAAAGTTCATCAGAGCAGGCAGGTGCTCCAGTTCGCCTTCCGGCCAGTGCATGCGTTCCCGGCTCGCATGCGTGGCGCCTTGCACATGTCCATCAGTATTCAGCGCAACCAGCGGTGTTGAACTCGCTGTCGCCAGACCCAGCGTAATGATCGTCTCGTTGGGAAAAAATTCCCGGAACAGCCTTTCTTCGATCTTACGAGCTGTGGTCGTCATGGTCTCCATCAGCAGACCTGCAAATGGAAGGATATCGTTCCCCGCAAAGGAACAGATGTTCAGAACACCTGCCAGTTTTCCACTAGCATTATAAAGAGGGGCCGCAATGCCGGTCAGGCCCCGGAAGCATAGCCGCCAGTGTTGGCTTTGAAGCACCATGACAGGCTTCTTTTCCTGAAGGCATGTTCCGATGCTGTTGGTGCCGGCATTCGCTTCGTCCCAGAGTGCACCAGCCTGAAAACCCCACCGACGGCATCCTGTCAGATCGTCACGGCTGGTCTGGCGTGACAGTACAACGCCGTTTGCATCAGCCAGCATCACGGTAAAGCCGAGCGCCATCACCATCGTATGCAGGCGCTCCATTTCTGGCAGGGCATGCTGGATCAGGAGGCGCGTGCGGTTGCTGATAAAACGCAACTCCGGCTGGCTCAGAAGACGTGTTTCCCACCGTTCTGCCGGATCAAGATTATAGCTGGTGGAGCACCGGATCCATGACTCGGACAGACCGGTTTGTGGCGTAATGCCGGTCATGAGTGTCTCTCGATTTTCAGATGTGTCTCAGAACTGCGACAGGTGGCGACGATGTAGTCACAATCGGGTGAAAGAGCTTCGATCATGGATAGCGTCGCGCGGGTTGTGGAAGGAACAAGGCAGTCAGAGTGCGTGACTGACTGGTGCCCGTATCTTTCAGACGAAAGTTTCGTCCACCGGTAGCTCTCACCTTTCTGTTGTAACGCTCTTGGCGAGGGGTTGGATGCATGGATGAGAAACAAGCTTTTCAAGACAATCATCCGGCCGGCAGGGACAGACCTGCGCAGCAGTTTTCTGCCCTCGCACAGTCATATGGGGGACGGATCATATCCTGCTCCTTAAGCGATTAAGAGAGACAAAATATTTCAGAAAAAGTGGTTTTCCATATTTTTGAAAAACGAGGTGTCATGTCTTCTTCTCTCCAGAGGGTGCTGTCTCCAGTAACCTCTATCCTGCTCGCGCTTGTTGGGCTGTTCCTGCTGGGTGGGGGTGGTTACCTGCTCGTGCTCGGTGGGTCCTGGTTCTATGCGCTGGCTGGTCTCGTCATGCTTGCGGCGGCTGCCGTCAGCCTGAAGAACCCGTCTCAGGCAGGCCGTATTTATGCAGGTCTGCTGCTGGTTGCCACGATCTGGTCTGTTGTTGAAGTCGGCTTCAACATCTGGGGACTGGAAGTTCGTCTGTTCACTCTGGTCGGCATCGCCTGCTGGATGCTTCTGCCATGGGTCTGGCGCTCGAATGCGTCTTGGGCTGCGGATAAGCGGGAACTGGCTGGTTCTGCCGCCATCGCCGTTGTGGCGATCGTTGCAAGCTGCTTCACCTCCTATTCCATCAATGGCACGCTCCCTGCCGAGCGTATGGCTGCATCTGGCCAGGTTGACGAAACCGGCAAGGGCACGCCCGCAGCTGACTGGCCTGCTTATGGCCGGACGGTCGGCGGTGATCGTTACAGCCCGTTGGGTCAGATCACGCCTGCCAACATCAGCAACCTGAAGCGCGCCTGGGTTACCCAGACGGGTGACGTCCAGAAGGCTGACGAAGGCGTTGTGGCTGGTCCGGATCAGGGCCACGAGTTCAACCTCGAGGTTACCCCGATCAAGGTTGATGACACGCTCTACCTTTGCACGCCGCATAACTGGGTCATGGCCCTTGATGCTGCAACGGGTAAGGTGAAGTGGAAGTTCGATCCGAAGCCTGCCGCTGAAGATCTGGCTGCCAACGTCTATCTCGCCTGCCGTGGCGTCTCCTATTACAAGGCTCCGGACGACTATACCGCTCCTGATGGCTCCAAGGCCTGCCAGAAGCGTATTTTCTCCCCGGTTGGTGACGTTCGTCTTCTTGCTGTCGATGCTGAAACAGGCAAGCCCTGTGAAGACTTCGGCGAGCACGGCTTCATCTCCCTGCGCCAGTATCTTGGTCATGTGCCGCATGGCTTCCACTTCGTGACGTCTCCGCCGCTGGTGGTGAAGGATCGTGTGGTTCTTGGTGGCTGGATCTTTGATAACCAGGCGAACTTCGAGCCGTCCGGTGCAATCCGTGCGTTCAACCCTATTTCCGGTGAGATCGAGTGGGCCTGGGATGCCGGTCACAACCCGGAAAACTGGAAGCCCAGCCCGAACGACGAGCTGACGCGTGACACCCCGAATGCATGGGGCGTTTACACGGCAGATGAGAACCTCGGCCTGCTTTACCTGCCGATGGGTAACTCCCCGCCGGATAACTGGGGTGGTTCACGCCGTCCGTTCGACGACGCAACCTCCAGCGCAACGATTGCTCTCGATATCGAAACTGGTGAGCGTCGCTGGACCTTCCAGACCGTGCATCACGATCTGTGGGACATGGATCTGGCCATTGGCCCGTCGATGGTTGATCTGCCAGGCCCGAACGGTGAAACCGTCCCGGCTCTGATCCAGACCACGAAGCGCGGTGAGTTCTTCGTTCTAGACCGTCGCACAGGCAAGCCTGTTCCGGGTTACCCGGTTGAGGAACGTCCGGTTCCGACTGCTGGCGTTGCTGCAGACGACCATGTTTCTCCGACGCAGCCGTTTGCTGTTGGTCTGCCGTCTCTGACGCCGCCTGACCTGAAGGAAAGCGACATGTGGGGCGCGACGCTGCTGGATCAGATGATCTGCCGCATCCAGTTCCGTCAGTCCGCTTATGAAGGTCAGTTCACGCCGCCGCATGTTGGCAAGACGACCATCGTCTATCCGGCATTCTATGGTGTGGTTGACTGGCAGGGTGCGTCCATCGACCCGCAGCGCAAGCTGCTGATCGCCAACGCCAGCTACCTGCCGTTCCGCATCCGTCTGGAGAAGCGTAACCACGCTGAAACCAGTGGTATCCTGCCGAAGTGGGATGGCAAGGGTGACAAGCCGGAAGCCAAGGGCGATGCGCTTAGTGTCTCTCCTGACTATGGTACGCCTTACATCGCTTACACCAGCCCGTGGCTGAATCCGCTTCAGATCCCTTGCAAGGGGCCAGTCTGGGGTACGATCACCGCTATCGATCTGGTGACAAAGAAGATTGTCTGGCAGCACCCGGTTGGTACGACGCGCGACACCGGTCCTTTCCGGACGCACAACAACCTTCCGCTTCCGACCGGCATGTACAACATCGGTGGCAGTGTCATCACCAAGGGTGGCGTATCCTTCATGGGTGCGACAGCTGACGATTACCTGCGTGCCTTTGATGTCTCGACCGGTAAGGTCATCTGGCGTGACCGTCTGCCGGCTGGCGGACAGGCAACCCCGATGTCCTATCAAATCGGCGAGAAGCAGTATGTTTTGATCGCCGCTGGCGGTCATGGGGGCCTTGGCACCCGCAGCGGTGACTATATCATCGCTTACACGATTGACGGACAGCAGGGCGCAGCCGCGCACTGATCTGGCCTTATTACTGCTGGAGCGCTTTCTTTACTGGAGGCGCTCCAGTTTCTTCTTCTACGGAAATAAAAGTCATGGTTCGCAAAATCTGGTCCGGAGGGTGTCTCCGGGCCCTGAGCATTCTATTGCCCGCTTCCTCCCTCCTGCCAGCCCTTGCGGCACATGCTGCTGATATTCCTCTGGCCATCATTGGCCCGCATGAATACGATCTGCCGGTCGATTTCAAACCGTTCAACGTGCTCGTGCAGTACGGAGATGGGAATGTCGCGGGAAACACTTATGACAGTGGTGGCCGGCGTCAGCCCACTGGGGGAAGCCACACCTGGGCGGGTATGACGAAGTACGTGCACTTCCGTAGCTTCGACGCTCTGCCGCATGTCGGTTTTGCGTTTGAAGTCATTCAGTCGGAAAGCTTCGTTCTGGCTCAGGGCAAAGATTACGGTGGCCTTGGTCCGACAATCGTGGGCCCTGCCGTCTGGTTCAAGCCGAATGCTCACAGCACCTTTGGTATCCAGACCTTCATGCAGACGCCGGTTGGCACACGGGATGCGTTGTCCCCGAGCTACTGGTCAAACCTGTCCAGCTTCATGTTCGATTATGAATGGAAGCATTTCAGCTTCGATGGGGATCTGGGTGCAATTGTAGCATCCACGAAGCACAAGACAGGCGAGCACAGCTATTCGCCAGGGACGGTCTTTCATTCCAACCTGCGTTTCAGCTGGAAAGCGAGCAAGATTGTTGAGCCGTTCTTTGCATTCGACTGGCAGAACACAGCCGGAATGCGGGACAACACTGCCAACAGTTGGGTCAGTGAATCCAGTGGGCGTGAAGTCGCACTGGGTGTGGGCGCCATGGTCAATATTTCCAAGCGCGTCTCATTAACCGGGCGGTATTCTCATTCTGTCGATGGCAGAAACGTGCCTGAGACGAATGCGTATTACATGAAGCTGGTCTATCTCTGGTAAAGACGGCTTATCCCGTCCGAGCAGTATTCTCGGACGGGGTGCCGCCTTCTAGAGGCCCAGTGTTTGCCGGGCGAGGTGACACGCTGCCAGATCCCACGCAGCACAGCCGACACTCTTGAAAAATACCGGACCTTCCGGTTTTTCTTCGCCGGATAGGTAAGCAGCCAGAGGTTGGACCTCTTCCCAGTCTTTCCCTGCCTGAATGATGTCTCCCGCCTCTGACGGTGCACCAACGGGATCATCCACGATACAGGTACTTCCGTTGACGATGGCTGGACCAATTTCAATCATTTCTGGTCGATAAGCCCCCACACCAATAATCAACCGCATAGACTTTGGTGGTGCGTCGTACAGAACACTTTGGCTGCTGGTCACGGTGATGACCACATCCGGGTCGCAGGCTTCGTCATCATTGCGAAGTCTCAAGGCGGGGTATGCGTCGCTTCTTGTCAGCGCGGCTACGCTCTCACGGGAGCGGCCACGAATGTAAACCGTGAGGCCCGGATAAAGCACATTCAGCGCTTCCAGATGAGCTTTGGCCTGTACGCCGGTACCAATGAGAAGAACCGTTTCCAGAGTGTCTGAGCGAAAGCAGTCCAACCCCAGCATGGAGATGGCAGCGGTGCGTCGCTCCGTCGTAGCAACGCCATCCAAGGCGAACAGAAACTGCCCATCGACAGCATCCATGCACATGACTTGCCCCTGAATAGCAGGAAGGCTGCGTGCGGAGTTGCCAGAATAAAGGGTCAGAAGTTTTGTCGTGAGAATATCAGGCGCACACGCAACCATCAACATGACCGTTCCGGAGCGATCAAGCGTTGGCACAACCATGCGTTCTGGGCAGAAAATCTGTCCAGCATGATAGTCCTGAGCTGCTCTCCGAAGTGTTTCCACGAGAGCGGGAAAGGGAAGCAGTTTTCGCGTTTCGGCGGCGGTCAAAGTCTTCATGGAGCATCTTCCTGCTGTTGTCCGGAAGATGCCCCGTTTTGGCTTGAAGATGAAGGGATGGCGAGAGAGCGTCCCTGTCCGGGTTAAGCAGCCGCTTTTGGACGGAACCGGGCTGTCGAGATGTCGCATTCGTAAGCGGCTGCGACCGAATGCGGGTCGAGCGCCAGATCATCGACAGCATCGAGAATGCGTTCGACTTTGGCATCATCCATCAGCACGCTGAAATTCAGCCGTGTCCAGCCGGGCTTCTCGATTTCCTGCCCAGACAGAATGGCCTGACGAATTGCATCCGAGGCCGCTTCGTCAATGTCGAGCAGGCGATGGGCATACGGTCCCGCACAAGCGCATCCGCCACGCACCTGAATGCCATAGCGGTCCGACAGCATGCGCGTGAAAAGCTGCTGGTGGATGAAGCCACCTGTGCTTTCGTCCCGGACCTGGAAGGAGAAGATGGGCAGGGCTTCAGCTGTGGCGTGACCAAGAATGCGGATATTCGGGTTTTTGCTCCAACGGGCAACAGCGCGGGCGCGAAGCTCCGCATTGCGGTCGCTCATGAAAGTCTGGCCGATGACGTCCTTGACGATAAAAGCCAGTGCCGCGCGGATGTCTCCCACCACATCGGGTGTTCCACTCTCTTCGAGAGCCGCAAGGCTCGTGGTGTAGTCATGGTTCCAAGGGGAAACGAACCGTACTGTTCCTCCGCCTGGGAGAACCGGGCCGCATCGCGTCACGACGTCATTGCGGACGATCAGGACGCCTGAGGCTGCCGGGCCACCGATAAACTTGTGACAGGACACCGCCACGGCATCTTTTTCGAAAGGCGTGCCGGACTTCATGTCGATTGGAAGATACGGAGCGGCACCCGCATAATCCCAGATCGCCAGAGCACTGTGCTTTTTCAGAAGTTCCGTTACGGCATCTACATCCGTCATGATGCCGGTGACGTTTGATGCTGCCGAGAAAGAGCCGACTTTCAGGCGCCCTTCGTCGCAGGTGATCAATGCCTGTTCAAGAATGGCAAGATCTGGACCACCATTCTCGGCTTCCGGGATCTCGATGATCTCGGCGCCACTTTCCCGCCAGGGGAGGATGTTGGAGTGATGCTCGTACGGGCCAATGAAAATGATCGGGCGATTTCCAGCAGCGCAGCGGGCAGGGATTTCCAGCAGATGTACGAGACGGTTCAGGCCTGCCGTCGCGCCGTTGCCCATGAAAATGGTCGTGAAACGATCCTTGGGGGCATGGCAAAGGCGAGCAATCGCATCACGCGCCGCATTACGCATCCGCGTCATGTATGCCCCGCACAAAGACGCTTCAGTGTGGCTGTTGGCGTAGTAGGGAAGAACTTCGTTCATGACGAATGTCTCAACCTGAACAAGCGCACGGCCTGAAGCAACATAGTCTGCATAAAGAAGCGACTGAACACCAAAGGGGCTCATGAACTTCGTGCCGTCTCCAAGGACGCCCTTGCGGAGGGCGTCACGACCACCTGCACGAAGCATTTTCTCAAATTGCTCAAGCGCTGTTGCACTGTTGTCGAGACTGCCGATCGTTTCCATGATGCCCTGTCCTCTTACCTGATCTCGTCAGAGGAAAATATCTCAATGGCGGATAGGAAACTGTCTCTTTCTTGTAGACGAAAACCGGTTTTTTGTTGTCATTTACATCATTATGAGCAGAATCATCGATCAAACGGACCGTGCCATCCTTCGCATTCTCCAGAAGCAGGGGACGCCGTCCCAGCGTGAACTGGCCGAACAGGTCGGCCTTTCCCAGAATGCCTGCTGGAGGCGCCTGAACGCCCTGCGGGAAAGTGGGATCATCAGCCACGATACCGTCCGTCTCAATGCTCAGGCGCTTGGCCTGACATTGACGGTCTTTGTGCTGATGAGGACGCGTCATCATTCACACGAATGGTTTGAAACGTTCCGCAGAGTGGTCGTTTCGATCCCAAACATCGTTGATTTTTACCGGATTGCCGGTGAGTATGATTATCTTCTCAAGGTCGTGGCATGCGACATGAACGATTTCGATCGTGTCTATCAGCAGATCATCAGCAAGGTCGAGCTGGATGCCATCACCTCATACATGACCATGGAAACCCTGGCAGATAACCGGGATCTTCCAGTCTGACAGACCACGGACAAGGACACTTCATGACCCAGACGGATCAACTCGCCCAAAGTCTCCGGACGAGACATGTTGTCATGATTGCCTTGGGCGGGGTGATTGGTGCTGGGTTTTTCATCGGTTGCTCGGCTGCCCTGTCGATGGGTGGACCGGCCGTCATCGTGTCATACGTTCTGGCGGGACTTCTGGTCTGGCTTGTGAACGGCATGATGCGAGACCTTGCTTCACAGACACCAGGGCGTGCGTCATTTCTCGGACAGATCCGCCATGCTCTTGGGGATCGCTTCGGTTTCGTCGCGGGCTGGACCTACTGGCTGACCTGGGTGACGGTCATTGGCGTTGAAGCCATTGCCGTAACATCCATGCTCACGCCCTACATTCCGGTTCCTTACGCCGTTCTGGAACTTCTCGTTCTGGGCGTGATGACCGCCATTAATCTCCTGTCCGTCAAAGGATATGGGGAGTTCGAGTACTGGTTTTCAGCCATCAAAGTGGCCGCCATCGTGCTTTTCATCGGAATTGGTATCTGGGCATTCGGGGCACATTCCATTCCCGTGCAGGAAAATCTGTTTGCGCATGGCGGTGTCATGCCCCACGGATTGATGGCACTTCTTGCTGTCATTCCGACAGTGCTGTTCTCAATGGGCGGCAGTGAGATTGCAACAGTGGCCGCAGTTGAGTCCGACAACACGGAAGTGAACATTGCCCGTGCAACACGGACCATTCCTCTTCGTATTGGTTGCTTCTACCTTGTGACCATCTCGATGATTCTGTGCCTGGTGCCCTGGAGTGACATTGTACCCGGCCAGTCACCATTTTTGTTGGTTCTGAACCGGTTCCATGTGCCTTTCGCCGGGTTGGCAATGGGCATTGTCATCCTCGTAGCGGCCCTTTCCAGCCTGAATTCCGGGATTTACGTCACCTCGCGCATCCTGTTCGAACTGGCTGAACAGGGAGATGCTCCCGCGGTCTTTCTGGCGGTTGAGCCTAAAACGCAGCTTCCCCGGCGCGCGCTTCTCGCCAGTGTTGGAAGTGCCATTCTGGTTGCGGTAACGGCTGTTCTGTCGCCGGGCGTCATTTTTGCTGTTCTTGTCAGCCTGACCGGCGGATTTATGCTTTTTAATAATGCCCTGCTTGTTCTGGGACGGTTAAAGCTTATGCCCCAGAAGGCCGTTGGAGCCTACGTAGCGCTTGCGCTGATTGCCCTTGCGATCATTGCCATGATGATTCAGGCGGAAACCCGTTCGCAAATCGAAATGGGTGCTTTTGCGATTGTTGTTATTCTGCTGGCGGAGCGGTTTCTGCCACGGGGTAAGAAAATTCAGAACAACACGCCCTGAGCTGGCGTACTGGGAACATCTGCCCCCATGTCCTTCAGAATCCAGGCTCGTAACACGGCGAGGATTGCCTCTTGATCTTCGCTGGTCAGAGGCTTTCCTGCGGCAATACCATGCCATTTCGCGAGACATCCCCGGCAGCATGAGCCCGTTGCATGCTGTGCGATGAAAACCGGATGCCCTCGCATCGGCGTCTGCTTTCCGTCCTGTGCCGGCCATGCAGGTGCCAGACGATCCCGGATGAAAGCAGCACCATGTTCCATGACAGCATTCAGGCCACGGCTTTCCAGGTAGAGGCGAGCCTGTTCATCCAGATGAAACCGTGCCCGAAAACTGGACTTTTGAAGTCGGAGGAGAAGATCCTGAGGAGCAGAACCGGTCAAGACGGACCAACCTTCTGAAAATACATAAAAAAATACTGTGAGGGCTGCTGCACCCTCTGTGAGAACATCTGTTCTTACTCCATATGGTGCGGCATGGACGCTTTTCCGAGACGCACCCGAACTGATTCTTCAGCCAGTGATATGGCTGCCATGCCAGTCCTGTCACCGCTTCAGGTTCAGGATCTGTTCACGGCCCGGCTGGATGAGATTTGTGCCCACTTCGAAGAGTGGGGTTTCCCGCTTGCGGTTGAGGGGCAACTGGGTGACGTCGCGCCTAACGCATACAAGAAATATTATCAGCTGCCCCTGGTCGATCCGCAGCTTGGGACGTCCATTTCGCTGGAAGCGACCAAGCTCGTTCTGGCGGCAGCAGATGTGCGTGCCGGAGATCATGTCCGTGTGACAGGGTGTCTGCGAGCCCGCCATCTGCGGGGACAGGTTGCCCTCCGGTTTGAAGTGCTTACCGTTGAACCACATGATCCCGGCCGTCAGAAAGTGGACCGGGCAGAGCGATCTCTGCTGGATGTTCTGAGAGGATTGAGCTGGCAGTTTCAGCCTTACCCTGACCGCCGGGACGCCCGACTGCTTCTCATTCATTCTGCGTCCTCCAGCGCACTAGTCTCGGAAGACTTCCTTCAGGCGCTGGGGGGCGGCTGGCGTTCAGAGCGTATCCGCGCACTTCCCGTAGCCATGACCGATCCGCACCGTATTGCGGACGCCATAGGCACGTGCCGGGAAGATATTATCGTTCTGATCCGTGGCGGCGGAGATGTTTCCGACTTTACAGTGTTTGAGCATCCGCTGGTGCTGGAAGCGCTCTCCAACTGTGTGGCACATCGTGTTCTGGGCGTTGGGCATACTGCCAATCGGACGTTGGCGGAACGGCTGGTGGATCATTCCGCAACGACGCCCGCTGATGCGGGCCATTACATTCGCAGAATGAGCGGTCGTGTCTGGCAGCGGCAGGAGGAAGAGCGTGCGCAACAGGAAGAAATTGTTGCACTGCGTGAGAGCGCAACGTCTATGGCAGCGCTCCCGGCGGGAGCACCATTTGGCGCCCGTTTGCGGAATGGCCTGATCTTGTTGGTCGTCGGAACGCTGGCGGGCCTGATACTGTCACGTATTCTCTGAAAGTCAGAGGAACGTTTGCAATTCTGGTACAGCGTTTCCCAGATCTTTCCGTCCCATTTCAGAAAGCAGAGCTATCACGCGCGCTACATCTCTCAATGCGCAGTGAGGGTGGCGAATAAACCACGCGCAGAACCCTTTGAAAGACAGACCTGCCGCTGTGTCGGGGGCTGGAAGGGCCGGCAGATCCAGAGAAATTGCCTCCTCGGTCGGTACGAACTGGAACAGGGTGTCACCAAACCCGCTATCATCCGCGAAAATGAATGTGTCGGCCTCAATCCAGCGTATTGTTAGAACAGGCCGCAGAAGAGACTGGTTCGCCAGTTGAACAGGATGTCCATTGAGAGACGAGAGCATCACAATTTCAGGATGGCTATCCTGATAAATGCCGACCAGTTTGTCTGTCGTTTTTATATTCGGATCGCTGGAAAAGCGGGGAGATCCATCTGTCCCTACGACCAGAAAATCGCCTGTTACATCCTGAATGAAACAGGCCCGTGTGCGCGTTGGCAGAGGAGCACTCTGAGGCGTTAGAAGGAGCCGCTCTTCGGCGGAGGGCCGGATACGATGGAAGGAAAACTGCTCATGCTGACCATGGTCCGGCATGGAGCTTCCTGCATCCGGCAGTTCAGGGAGCGCCAGGGCAGGTTCTTGCGTCAGGCTTTGAAGAAGACTTTCCAATCCCCGATAGGCCTGCGTATCCATGAGATCGTGCCGGATCATGGAGACGTCAGGCAGTCGTCGTCTTGGGGATAGATCTTCCTCATCCCGGCAGAAATAATGATCTGCAAGATGAGGAGGCATATCTGGATCTCCTGCCCAGACATAATGAAGAATGCGCGCGCCTTTCCATGAAACAGTGACACCAGGGCCGATCCGATCGACTGGCGTGCCATCCGGATGGACGATGCATTCACAGGATAAGTTCGGAGACAGGACGTCTATCGAAATTGGGAGTTTTTTCGTCCGGACAAGCAGACGGGCCATCCGGTTGTCAGGGAAAGTGACGGCACTCCGATAGGGTGACGCCTGAATGACAGCAGGGGCCGGAACAGGCTTGAGGGGCTTTCCGTAGATGCACCAGTTGATGGCGATGGCGTCAGCGTTTCCCGCTGTCGCCAGCAGGTTCTCCAGCGTTGTGTCCGGATCTAGAAATTCATCAACGTCCAGAACCAGGAGCCAATCATGTTCCTGACCCACCAGACGAGCCGCCTCGGTCGTTAAAGTCTTGCGGAGCTCTTCAGGCGAGAGCTCATCGCCGCTGATGAACTCATGAAGTTCAACCGGGCCAATATGTTCTGCTGCGAGTGCAACAGCCTGCATCTCGTCTGTGGACCCTGCATCGAGAACGAGAATGCGCTCGAAACCGAGTGCCAGGTGCCATAGCAGCCACTCCTTTAGAAGAGGAGCGGCATTATGGGTCAGGACGGCACAGGCTGCACTTGGCATAAAGTGATGTTTCCGTGGTGTCTTGTTTTAGCGAACATCCACACGGATCAGCGGACGCTGGACCGATGGATCAGTGAGAGCATGCATCTCGATCTGGATAGGCTGGGCACCGGCCGCGCTGATCCTGTGAGCAACAGGCTCCAGATCCGTTTGTGTCGCCTCTGTCATGGCTTTGGTTTGTGCTGCCGGATCAGACTGAAGCGGGACCAGAAGCCTGACGATAAAGAGGACATTTTCCTTGCGGGCCAACGCTGACTTAACTGCCTGATCCACGACAGGGCCGTATTCGGATTCCGGAGTCCCGCCTTCGATTTGCAGGAATGGTGGTTTCGCTTTCGGGGCGGGGGGCGGTGGCGGGATGTACGGCTGAGGCGGTTTGCCTGCCTGCGGGTTGAACGTGCGCTGATCAACCAGTTTGCAGCCCGCGAGCAGGGGCGTAGCCAGCAGGATGCAGCCTGCCAGAGAGAGAGCGCGTGGAGCCATGATGCCTCGGGGCGAACGAAAATGTCGGACAAATGCAGCCATATTGCGCGGGACCGTCGCAGGAACGGAAGGTTTCGGCAAGATTAAGCGCATCAAGTTCATGAAAAACTATGCCAACCCCCTGTTGCTTCGCTGTGGCGGTGCTATGGAAGAAGCCCTTTCGTCAGAATAGCGGAGTAGGCAGGCATGGCGGTAAAAATCGCAATCAACGGTTTCGGACGTATCGGACGTCTCGTTCTGCGCGGCATCATTGAGAGCGGTCGTACGGACGTTGAGGTCGTAGCCATCAACGATCTTGGTTCGGTCGAAGCAAACGCACACCTTCTGGCCTATGACAGCGTGCATGGCCGCCTGCCGGGCAAGGTCCGCGCTGAAGGCAATACGCTCATCATTGAAGCAAACGGCCGTACCTACGGTCCGATTACCGTTTCTGCCGAGCGTGATCCGTCCAAAGTTCCATTCGAAGGCATCGATGTTGCCATGGAATGTACGGGTCTCTTCACCACGCGTGAAAAGGCCGCTGCCCTGCTGGAAGCTGGCGCAAAGCGCGTCATCGTCTCCGCTCCTGCAACGGATGTGGATGCCACCATTGTTTTCGGTGTGAACGACGACGTTCTGACGCCGGACATGAAGGTCATTTCCAACGCATCCTGCACCACGAACTGCCTTGCTCCTGTCGCTTACGTTCTGGACGAAGCGTTCGGCATCGAGCGCGGCTACATGGTCACGATTCACTCCTACACCGGTGACCAGCGCACGGTGGACACCCTGCACAAGGATCCCCGTCGTGCCCGCGCTGCGGCTCTGAACATGATCCCGACGTCCACGGGTGCTGCGAAGGCTGTTGGCCTGGTTCTGCCGCACCTGAAGGGCAAGCTGGATGGCACGGCGATCCGCGTTCCGACGCCGAACGTCTCTCTTGTCTCGCTCGACTTCGTGCCGAAGACCGTTCCTGCTTCCGCTGAAGCCGTGAACGAAGCAATCCGCGTTGCGTCCGAAGGGAAGCTCAAGGGCGTTCTGGAGTATAACACGGCGCCGCTGGTCAGCACGGATTTCAATCACTCCCCTGCGTCTTCCACGTTTGATGCAACACAGACGGCACTGGTCGATGGCGGCCAGCTCGTTCGCATCTGTGCCTGGTATGACAATGAGTGGGGTTTCTCCAACCGCATGGCCGACACGGCTGCTGCTTTCGGGAGCCTCTGACCCATGGTTTTCCGCACGCTCGACACCCTGGAGGCACGCGGCAAGCGCGTGCTCGTCCGGGCTGATCTGAACGTGCCGATGCATGACGGCGTCATCACCGACGCCACGCGCATCGAGCGCGTTGCCCCGACCATCAATGAGCTTGCCGGTAAGGGCGCGCGCGTTGTGGTCCTCAGCCATTTCGACCGCCCGAAGGGTAAGGTCGTTCCTGGCATGTCCCTGCGTCCGATTGCTGAAAAGCTTGGGGAAGTTCTGGGCAAGCCTGTTGGTTTCGTTCCGGAATGCGTAGGCCCGACTGTTGAAGCTGCTGTTGCGGCTCTCAATGATGGGGAAGTGCTGGTTCTGGAAAACACGCGCTTTCATGCGGGTGAAGAAGCCAACGATCCGGAATTCGCCAAGGCGATTGCGCAGAATGGCGACATTTTCGTCAATGATGCCTTTTCGGCAGCGCATCGCGCCCATGCCTCTACCGAAGGTGTGGCGCATGATCTTCCGTCTTTCGCCGGGCGGTTGATGCAGGCTGAGCTATCGGCTCTGTCGGCTGCGCTGGAGAATCCGGAGCGTCCGGTTGGTGCCATCATCGGTGGCTCCAAGATCTCCACGAAGCTGGATCTGATTGGCAATGTCATCGCGAAGGTGGACACACTGTTCATCACTGGTGCCATGGCCAACACGTTCCTGGCGGCAGAAGGTATGAATGTCGGCAAGTCCCTTCAGGAAGCGGACATGCACGAAACAGCTCGCAAGATTGCGCATCTGGCGCAGGAAAAGGGCTGTGAAATCATTCTGCCAGTGGATGCCGTTGTGGCTCGCGAGTTCAAGGCCGGTGCAGAAACCGAAACCTGCCTGATTGGCGAAGTGCCAGCCGACGCCATGATCCTTGATGCTGGTCCGCGCACTGTTGCGCTGATCAACGAACGTCTGGCTACGTTGAAAACGCTGGTCTGGAACGGCCCACTCGGGGCGTTTGAGATCGAGCCGTTTGACCGTGCCACGGTTGAGGTTGCACAGGAAGCTGCTCGCCTGACGCAGGAAGGCAAGCTTCGCACTGTGGCGGGCGGTGGAGACACCGTTTCCGCGCTGCGTCACGCCGGGGTTGCTGGCCAAATGAGCTACGTTTCCACGGCGGGTGGTGCATTTCTGGAATGGCTGGAAGGAAAAATCCTTCCAGGCATCGAGGTGCTTCGCACAACCGGACACCAGCTTGGTCTGGATTGAGTTCTGAAAAAGCGGGGAGGGCAATCTCCCCGCTTTTTTTATGGTCGGTTTACGGGAAGAAAATTTCCTCAATACTGCGGCCAAAAAGCTGTGAAATTGTGAACGCCAACGGCAGGCTCGGGTCGTAACGCCCTTTTTCAATGGCGTTGACTGTCTGCCTTGAAACCGCCAGCTCTGCTGCCAGATCGGCCTGGCTCAAGCTTCGTTCTGCCCGAAGTTCCTTGAGGCAGTTGTTCATCGATAGCGCCTTTGAGCGACAACGCCACCGACCCACCAGAGGGTTCCCATGACCGGCCAGACTGCAAAGGCTCTGAGCTTTGGTAACCCGGCACTTTCGGCAAAGCCCCAGCCAAAGGTCAGTAGAGCGGTTCCCAAAAATGATATTGCAATGGCATCCAACTGAATCCGACGTTGTAATTCATCCATTCGCCAGATTGCACGCATGATGACCCATGCCGCTGTGACCGCTCCCACCATAGGTGTGAGTGCCAGTATTATTCTTGTTAAAGGTGCCGGGTGGAGTGCCTGTTGCAGATAATTGGCCCCGAACAGCAGCGCGAGATATAGCGCGAGCGCGCTACCGAGTTCGATGAGATATTGCCGACCATACAGCATGTCTAAGCCCTCCTATTGTAAAGCAGGCATTACTTTTTGGGCTGGAATGTCAAGTAAGCTTTACAAAATGCTCGTTTCAGACGCCTGGGCGGATCACGTTTTGTGACGTCACGAAACTTTCTAACTTTTTCAATTGTAATTTGAGGCTTCGACCCACCACACTGCTTTCAGCTCCCTGTCGTGCTGGAAACCGCCTGATGCGCCTTCTGCCTATGCTGATGAAGTCTTTTCCACTGCTTGCTCTGGCAGTAGGGACATGTAGTGCATTAGCTGCAGAGCCTGTGCAGCCAGTTCCGGCGGCAAAAAAGCCATTCTCAGCGTTTACGCATCCTTTCAACGCCTCGCTGTCACAGGAAGTATCGGCTGATCCGCGGCAAGGGGCGGCGCTGATGCGCGGTCTGGACCACCATCGGGCAGAAGTCGTGGCTCAGCAAATGACCTCGGGCTTCGGGGCGGCTCCAGTCCCCGATGAGAATATTGAAGGCCCTCAGGATTCAGCGCAGCCTGACGCCTATGTGAAGCCCGATTTCTTTTCCAATAAAGTTGGTGAAATCAACGATGCTGCTGCGGAAAATCATCCTGATCAGCATCGTAAAGGCGGCGGCGCAATGGCGGGCGGCCTAGCTTTGGCCGTGCCTCTCTCCCAGTAACAAGTTACCTATGTCGGTAGATGTAGAGTGAGTTACTTACGCTTGTGAAGCGATATACTGGCGTGTAGTCTGCTTTGATAGCCTTAAAGACCTCACGCCGTGCCGCAATATTTTCCCGTAAGGGAGAGGCATCTTCCGTGACGATATATTCAGGTTTTCTGGCAAGAACTCTATCGAGTTCCTGAAGAACATTCATCCCGGTCGCATGGGCTTCAACTGCTGTGTTGAAATGGCCCGGGAAAGGATGGTTGGTCAAAGAGCACCAATAAGGTGTGTCATACAGGGCAGGTGGCCCCTGATAAACAAAAACACAGCCCGGTTTTTGTTGGAAGACATCCAACATGGCCTGAAAACTTCGCTGATCGCCGTCGTTTATGCGGTGTCTGTGCAGACTAAGCTGTCCGACAATTGAGACGATGCAAAGAAGACCAATGAGCCATACCCGGCCGGCTTTCCAGGTCCAGAGCGATACGCAGGCCAGAGCTAGCGGGCCATAAAGCGGCAAAATGTAATGAGGATACCATCCCCCAAAAGCGATGATCCCCAAGCAGGCGGCACCGGCCCAGAGTATGAGAAAGACATAATGGGCAGGCCATGATTTCGCACGTGCGATCAGTATCGTGGCTATCAGCCCCGGCAGGAGAGGAAGGGCCGATTTCAGCATTCGAATTTCTAGGTGGTGCGCTTCTCCATCTGGAAAATGACCGCGCAGGAAAATGGAATCCAGGTTTGCGAAAACCCATGCTCCTGGATGCCCGATCGTGACATAGAAGCAAAAAGCAAGAAATGTAGGAAGAAGGCCGATAAAGGCCAGAAGACCAGTGTCTTTCAAGGCCTCTGGGATAGAACGGGAGGTTAGATACTGCCTGACGACATAGTAAATTCCAACGAACGCCCCTTCAAAGACGACAGTGTATTTTATCTGCATGGCGAGGCCGAACAGAAATATGGCGAAAAGGGCTGTTTTTCTTCGAATTTTGCCATCGGGCTGCAGAAGATCATGCAAAACAAGAGCGATGGCGGCTGTTACGAGGAAATTATAGAAAATCGGGGTCTGACCTCCTTCTCCCCGTGAGAGATTGAGGAGGGCTGGATAGAGCAAGGCTGAAAGGAAAGCAGCTTTCGTGGAAGCGACGGTTTTCCCCATGCGAAACAGAAGCCAGGCCGCACCCCAGACGGCAATTACCGCGCCGAACTGATAGGCGAAAATTCTGTAAGGGCCGAAAAGGTGGAAAAATGCGTAAAGCAGAAATATTCCAACCGGTTTTCTGTCCCAGAACTGAAGGTAGGGAAGATCTCCATGAAGAATTCTACCGCCTCCGAAGAGATAAAATTCCTCGTCAGAATAGATGAGAGGATTTCCGAATGTCTGCGTTCTGCAGAGTATGATAAAAACTAATAAACTTACATTTAATAAAAATTCGTTTCGATTTTTGGTCACAGGAAAATTTTCTGTTTATATTTTTATGAGACTTCATTCCATCACAGGTTAATTGTGTATTTTATTGTAATAAATTAGTTATTTCTATTTTTGATTAATCTCTCAGAGAGCCGACACAAAAAAAGCTGCCAGAAACATATCTGGCAGCTTTTCTGAAGAGCATTTTGTCTAGTCAGGCCTGAAGGCCATTTTCCCGACGACGAAGCTCAACTTCGGCCGACATGGCCTTTTGAAGTTTCTCCATGGCGCGTGCTTCAATCTGACGGATCCGCTCACGTGACACGTTGTAGTGGTGAGAAAGATCTTCCAGCGTAGATGGCTCTTCCTTGAGGCGACGCTCGGCCAGAATGTGACGTTCGCGCTCATTCAGGGTCATCATGGCCTGATCGAGAAGAGCTTTACGACCGCTGAACTCTTCGGACGCCGCGTAAGTCTGCTCCTGGTTTTCATTGTCGTCCACCAGCCAGTCCTGCCACTCGCCTTCGCCATCAATACGCAGGGGCGCATTCAGGCTATGGTCCGGGGCAGCGAGACGCTGGTTCATAGACACCACGTCCTGTTCCGGAACGCCGAGCGTGGTGGCAATGGAATTCACCTGCTCGGGCTTCAAATCACCATCATCAATCGCCTGCATCTGCCCTTTCAGGCGACGGAGATTGAAGAACAGTTTTTTCTGCGAAGCTGTCGTACCGATTTTAACCAGTGACCAGCTGTGCAGGATATACTCCTGCATGGCGGCACGGATCCACCACATGGCGTAGGTTGCAAGGCGGAAGCCACGCTCCGGGTCGAAGCGGCGGACAGCCTGCATCATACCGATGTTGCCCTCACTGATGAGCTCATTCACCGGGAGGCCATAGCCGCGATAGCCCATGGCAATCTTGGCCACGAGACGAAGGTGAGACGTCACCAGGCGGTGTGCCGCACTGGTGTCTTCATTCTTGCGCCATGCACGGGAAAGATCGAGCTCTTCCTGCGGCGTCAGAAGGGGGAATTTGCGGATTTCCTGGAGATAACGGGTCAGGTTGTTTTCAGGACCCACGGAGATGACAGCTGGAGATGCCATGGTCTTCGATTCCTTTCGCCCGGGGGTGTGCCTGGCTCGATGAGGAGTAGACTCATACGAACTGGCAGAGGCAAAGTTCCTCACACCCAGGTGACGCATTGGGAAGGACTATCACGTCCCCAGCCGCTTACCCCCAGATTGGGCAGTGCACGGTGGTACGATCCGTTCCGGCGGCGCGTCAGCTCGTCGGATAAGCGTGTTTATGACAGGTGGAACCGAAAAGGTCAAGAACTTTCAGAGGTTGAGCCTGTCAGGCGCATTTTCAAGGTCTGGAAGTCTTCAGGAGGCGCAGTTTCGAAAGAAAGTGGCTTTTTTGTCCGGGGATGAATGAAGCCGAGTCGGGCGGCATGGAGAGCCTGGCGTGGGAAATCGAGAGCCGCTCCTTTCGCATCCTGAGGTAAACCGCGGGCTGCGGCCGGAATACGACGCAGATACACGGGGTCTCCGAGCAGAGGGTGTCCTGCCTGTGAGAGATGAACACGAATCTGGTGGGTTCGCCCAGTGGCCAGTTTGCATTCGATCAAAGAGACGCTTGCATGGATTGGCTCCAGAAGCTTGAAGCGCGTGAGAGCGGTTTTTCCGCCTGACTGAACGACCGCCATGCGCTTGCGGTCTTTCTTGTCCCGCCCGATGGCGCCGTCAAATTCGCCGGATGAGGGCAGTAGACCCCAGGCAAGGGCCATGTAAGCACGATCGATGTCGCGCGCAGCGAACGCTTCCGACAGGGCGTTATGAGCCATGGCATTCTTGGCCACGACCATCAGGCCTGATGTGTCCTTATCGAGCCGATGTACGATTCCGGGGCGTTTCTCGCCACCAATGCCTTCAAACCCTTCGCCGCAATGTCCGAGAAGGGCGTTGACCAGAGTGCCGGTTTCGTTGCCGGGGGCAGGATGGGTCACAAGACCGGCCTGCTTATCCAGAACGATCAGGTCACGGTCTTCATATAGGATCGTCAGGGGCAGATTTTCCGCCAGGGGACGAGCCGGAAGTGGGGTAGGGAACGAAAGCACAAGCTCCATCCCGTCACGGAGTGTATCGGCGGGCTCATTGACGATCTGGCCGTTGCGGGTCAGATGACCCTCTTCGATCAGGGTCTTGACCCGGGAGCGGGAAATCGTGCCGATGGCGTCAGCAAGGGCGCGATCAACGCGTTGGCCGGCCAGGCTGGCATCAACAACAAGACGGAACGGGGTTTCAGGATCTGACATGAATCAGGGTTTAGCCGAGGATCAAGCGGGCAGCGAGTCAGGCACACCGAAAGCGTTGCTCGGTGCCGTCATTATCATGGGGGTTATGATCGTCGCCGGGGTGGCGGTCATGATTGGTGTGATCGCCCATCGCGTTATGCATCCGCATCATGATGTCAGTATTTCCGCGCCGCCATCCGGATCTTCGACGCGCCTTGCGTTGCCCTTGGGAGACGGAGAACATATTACGGCGGTAACTGCACGACCGGACGGCATGATGGCTGTAACATTAGGGCGCCCGGGCGCTGAACGCGTTCTCTTGTGGAGCCCTGAGGCAGGTCGCGTCATGGCAGAACTCGATTTCGGCGTGCCTCCCAGCGCCCCGTAAGGTCTTTCGGCTGAACATTCCAGTTCCTGATGCGTTGTTACTGACAAGATCATATCAGGACAGACATCATGGGACGCATTATTGACGCCGCTCTGGCTGCTGGAACGGTTTTCGGAGCTCAATATCTCGGCCGGGAGATCAGCCCGGCCGAAGATGGCTCAACCCGGCGCTGGTATCACCATCTGAACAAGCCAGAATTTTCGCCGCCAGCGCCTGTGTATGCCGTGGTCTGGACCTTTCTGGACGGCCTGCTGGCATGGTCTGGGTATCGTCTTCTGCGAGCTGAACGTTCCTGCGCACGGACCGCGGCACTTTGGCTTTGGGCTATCTGCGTTGCTGGCGTAGCTGGCTTTCCGTTCGCAGTTTTCCGTAAGCGGCGTCTGGACGCAGGATTGGCGATCTGCATTGGTCTGGTCGTGACGTCAGGCGCGTCGATCTGGACGGCAAAAAAAGCTGATCCGTCTGCCGCTAAGCTCCAGATCCCATTTTTCGTGTGGCTGACGTTCGCGGTGTTTGTTCAGGAAGAAGTCTGGCGCCGCAACTGAGTGGCGTCTGCCCCACCGAGGATTGATTGCATCAGCCCGGGAAAGCGTTCTTCAAGTTCCTGAAGGCGGAGGGAGTTATGGTGCTGCACGCCTTCAATTCGGGTGTGCAGAACACCGCTTTCTCTCAAAACCTGAAAATGATGGGACATGCTGGACTTTGGGCGCGCCCCGATCAGGGCGGCACAATTTGCCTCGCCCAGAACATATAGACGCTGAACAATGTCCAGACGCACGGGATCAGCCAGAGCCCTGAGGACCGTAATCAGATCGAGCTTTTTCAGATCGGGCGAGTCATGGCACGGCATACGGCGTCTTATCCCTTCCTTGAAGAATTGACGCAACACTTCTATAGTTCGATCGTTATCGAACTATAGAAGTTTCGATCAGGGAGTATCCTTTCATGCCCGATCTTTTTGATCCCATTGAACTTGGTGGATTTTCGGCAAAAAACCGCATTTTCATGTCTCCCCTCACGAGAGCGCGTGCGGGCCGGGACGCTGTTCCGACAGCGATCATGGCAAAGTATTACGCGCAGAGAGCGGAAGCCGGCCTCATCATCACAGAGGCAACAGGCATCTCCCGCGAAGGTCTGGGCTGGCCCTACGCGCCGGGCATCTGGTCAGACGAGCAGGTTGAGGCGTGGAAGCCTATCACGAAGGCTGTCCATGACAGGGGTGGGCGGATTGTCTGCCAGCTCTGGCATATGGGCCGGATGGTACATTCATCCGTCACGGGCCTGCAGCCGGTCGCACCTTCGCCCACCACGGCGCCAGGTCAGTCTCACACCTATGATGGCAAACAGCCTTATGAAGAGGCGCGCGCGCTGCGACTGGACGAAATTCCCCGTATTCTGGCGGAATATGAGCGTGCATCTCAAAATGCGATCAAGGCCGGCTTTGATGGCATTCAGCTTCACGCGGCCAATGGCTATCTGATTGACGAATTCCTGAAAGATGGAACCAATCATCGGACAGATGAGTACGGCGGATCGCCTGAAAATAGAATCCGGCTTCTCTCCCAGGTAACGGAACGGATCATCTCGACCATTGGTGGAGAGAGAACTGGGGTCAGGCTTTCTCCGAACGGAGACACGCAGGGATGCCTTGATTCCGCACCGGAAACCGTCTTCGTGCCAGCGGCTGCCGAACTGGAGCGTCTGGGTGTGGCGTGGCTTGAACTGCGTGAACCTGGACCGAACGGAACGTTCGGCAAGACGGATCAACCGCCGGTTTCTCCGCAAATTCGGAAGGTGTTCCGACGTCCGCTGGTGTTGAACCAGGATTACACGTTTGAAAGCGCTCAGGATGCTGTGCGTGAAGGGCGGGCCGATGCCATTGCCTTTGGACGCAAATTTATTTCAAACCCGGACCTGCCGACGCGCTTTGCACAAGGTCTGCCGCTTCAGGCCGATGATATGGCGACGTGGTACAGCCGCGGGGAGCATGGATATACGGATTACTCGTTCGCTGAGTAATCCTGGAAAAGCCGGGACGACGTGTCGTCCCGGCTATCTTGGCGGAAATGGATATGTCTTAGGCGAAGAGCGATTCAGCGCGCTGCTGGTCTTGATCTTCCAGCAGATACGGTCCTCCTGCCAGGACTTCGATAGCCAGCATCCCAAGGCTATTGGCTGAGCGTTCTCCCAATGGAAGAACAGCATTACCATTCGTCCAGCGAATGTTGCCCTCTTCGACAGGATACCAACCTGCAAGATCACTTTCGGACTTCTTGGCGGACAGGCAGATTGATTTGCCGGAGTCATAGAAGGTGACATCGCCAACGCAAACGCCGAGCTGTCGCCGATCGTCAACGAATGGACCGACGGTATCGCAAGGGCGGCTGGAGCGTGACACCAGTCGTACCGATGTTACGGCAGAAGGGATCATGAATAGAACACGCCCACCCGTGATGCGGGTTTGATGAATGAGCAGGCCGGTGTCCGAAACGAGATGAAAATCTGAATTCATCGTCATGGCAACAGGTGGTGTTTGACCTGGAATGCGGAGCTGTTTTGCTCGCTGTAGAATGCTCTCAAAGAGCGGCTGCACGAAACCGCGTGCCACCGTCAGAGAGGCTGCTGCATCATTAACCCAGTTTTTGGGTTGATCCGATTTTGTCCGGCCTGAAATAACAGTCACGTTTCCATTCTGGCGGAAATGATGACGATTTCCGGTGTCCAGATAACTCTCAGTTAACATGCCATCAGCCATGATAACTGAGTGGCCTTCTGTCTCTATGTGAAAGTAGGTGTAGCTGGTGATGCTGCGGTCGTAGAAAATGGATCGTCCGTTAACCAGCATGCGGGCAGGTACAAAGTTACCGTTAAAGAACAGACAGTGCTCTGGCGTTATGAGAAGATCCTTGTAGGGAACACCTTGTGCAATGGCATCTTTCAGAATACGGACAGGATATCCTGCTTGATCGTCTGGAAGACCGGCTTTTGTATTAACGTGAGTATGACCTGCCCAAATAACTTTAACGGTTTTTTGTGATTGACCGTTATAGGCCAATACGACATCGCCAACGTTAATATCCTGAACGGCCTTGTCACCAGATGGTGTTGCAATCATGGAATCTGCAAGGAAGCAGACACCGACATAAGTATTTCCGCTATCGTAGGTAACAGAAAGCGGATTATTTTCGGTTGAATTAACGGAATTGTATGTGCCGTTAGCGAGGGTGACGCCTGACGCTAAGGAAACACTATATTCAGCAACTTCTGTTCCATCGCTTCCATACAATGTTATAGTTTTTGTTGAATCTCCGGAGATTGTATATTTTGTTATGGCAGCTACGGTGTTCTGAAGCTCAATTGTGTCTTTGGATGGGTCGTAGTTCTGGATTGTTGTCGCTGCCAGCGATCCTGAAGCAAGCAGGCTGATAGCCGTTTTGCCACCGTTTAGAATAAGTGTTCCGCCGCCAGTCCCAAATGAAACGGTCGATCCTTCCAAAGCACTCGCCAGTGCGGCCCCAGTATTGAATGTACCGCCATACTCAATATTGACAGTGGAGCCATTCAGAGCGCCAACAAGTGCGCTTCCACTGCTTCCAGTAAGGGTGGCGGTACCGCCAGCAACGTTAATGGTTGATCCCGTGACGAGATTGGCCAGGCCGGATATGGATGTTGTGCCGCCAATGTAATAAGTATTTGCTGTCGCGGCACCCACGCCAATAATGAAGTCGCCCGTTGCTCCCGGTACGCTGACGTATGTTCCGACACTGAGAAGATTCAAGAGAACACTGGAATCCGATGAGCCAGTAATGACATCGCCCGACGCGAGAAGCTGGACAACTCCAAGAACGTTTACGCCGCGGTTAATATTAGTTGCATTCAGTAATTCTGTGTCGTCTGGCGCTGTAATGGTAACATCGTATGAACTATATACAAGGGGAAGTATGGAAGTATTTGTAACTGTATAAGTTACCCCAGACGTAGTTGTATAAGTTTGAGCGCTGGCCATGTTTCTTCTCCTGCTTGTTTCATGATTTCCATGAGCAAACATTAGCTGCCGACATAATAGTCGTGGCTTTCGATACATGCGTAAGCTAGCAGTTAGAAATTTATTAATGCAAACCTTAATGTGATGAAATTTGACGATAATGAGGCATTTTCACAGGATCGTGATTAGAAAGTGGCCAAATTCGTTAAAATACATTATTCGTTATCAATTTGGTAACAAATATTATCTTTGGCCCGATCAATCAGTAAGGATGTCGATGATCTCTTACTGATTGATTTTTATAGGTTATTTTCGGAATAGTCCTGTTAGTTCTGAGGACGTGCCAGTTCATACAGAGCAACAGCCGCTGCATTGGACACGTTCAGGCTTTCCATGTTCCCAGGCATATAAACGCTGGAAATCTCATCACAGGTTTCCCGAGTCAGTCTGCGTAGTCCTGCACCTTCTGCACCAAGAACCAGAGCAACACGGCGCGTACCAAAGCTGCTTCCGTCGAGCCTTGATCCGCCGGCGTCCAGTCCGACAACCCAGACGTCCTGCGACTGAAGGGTTGCGAGCGCGCGCGACAGGTTCACTTCCCGGATGATAGGAACAAGATCCAGTGCGCCTGATGCCGCCTTGGCCATGGCACCGCTTTCCTGCGGGGTATTGCGATCCTGAACAAGCAGCGCGCAGGCGCCGAACGCGGCAGCGGAGCGCAGGATGGCGCCGATGTTCCGAGGATCTGTCACCTGATCCAGCACAAGAATTGGGCCGGGCCGTTCAAGTGCTTCATGAATGGTTGGCGGTTCGAGGGCTTCGACCCGCAGGCAGACGCCCTGATGAACGGCGTCACGCTCACACAGGCGATCCAGTCGTTCGCGGTCAACGATCTGGGGTTGGGCACGGAGAGACTGACTGAATGAGGATGCGGCTTCCCGGGTTGCGAGAAACTCGAGAATGGTTCGGTCGGGATTGTTGAGTGCGGCTTCTACGGCATGGTGGCCATAGATCCAGTATCCGGAGGCAGGTTTGCCTGAACGGGAGGAGCGCTCGGCATTGCCGGAACGTTGAGGGCCTCTGTCCCCAGAGTGGGACGGGGCGGCGGATCGGGAGTTTGGTCGTCTGGACATGAAAAAATCATATAATCGACGATAGGCGATTGACATAGCCGTTCATCCGCCATATTCCAACCGCCGACCCGGAGAGGTGCCCGAGTGGCTAAAGGGGGCGGACTGTAAATCCGCTGGCGTACGCCTACGTTGGTTCGAATCCAACTCTCTCCACCAGGTCCTCTTTTTCCTAAGAAAAACAAGCACTTAGCCAAAGTCAGCGTCACGTCAGGTTAACGCTGCGTCACTGGTCTAGCGTCACCTTGATGCTATGGCTCGGTCCTGCCTTCGTTGATAGAAGGCGGCATGGATATGGCTAATCTAACCAACCGGGATGGACTCTATTATGTCCGCTTCATCATCCCGAAAGACCGCTGGCAGGATGCTGGCAAGGTGCTTGGTTCCCGGACGGGAATCCGAAAAGACATCCTCAAATCGCTCCAGACACGCACGCATAAAGATGCCCTGAGGCTTCGTGATGCCGCTCTTGAGGCAATCAGAAAGCAACTAAACAGGAAGCTGGTGGATGTAGGGCTGGCACCTCTTCATGGGGTTGATGTGCCGGATTGGCTGAACGAGGAACTGATGCTGACTGAGGCATTGGAGGCCCGGCGAAAGATCGCGTCTGCTTCTGATGGTGATGACTTCTATGACGAGCATACCGGCATCTCAGAAAGCCCAAGAGATCGCGTTGTGGAGGGCATGGACTGCTTTCTGGAAGGCAGGGCGCATAAGCTCGACCATGCGGGGAAGGACGGGGCAGAGTATCGAGCCCGCTTCCGGGAGATAGCAATGGGTGTCCGTACACCGTTCGCTCTGGTGATGGACCGTTGGATGAAGGACCGGGAGAGCGATGTGGGTCATTCCGCCATATCGTTGGATCAGGCCGCGTTTAATCTCTTCTCTCGCTATCTGGCTCATTCTCAGGACCGTGAGGAACCTGAAAACCTCATGAACTTCCTTCGCGCTCAGATTGTCGAGGATGTGCCTGAGGTGGTCTTGGGAGGCTTTTCTGAGTGGCTCCTGAACGAACGCGGATTGAGTGCAAAGACAGTCAGTTGCCGCATATCATCGCTTAAAGGTTTATGGGCGTTTGCTATCCAGAAGCACATTCTGAAAGGCCCAAACCCATGGCAGGGCGCGACCGCTGGCCTCAAGCGAAAAGCTGGCAAGAAGAAGTCTGAGGTCAGGCCCTTCAACGAAGATGAACTGGTCCTTCTCCTGCGGGCGGACCCTGATGAGAAACGCAGATGGGCGTGGGGTCCGGCTATCCGTGACCTGATGCGTCTCGCTTTGCTGACTGGTGCAAGACAGAATGAACTTGCTTCGCTAACCGTTGGCCGAGTTCTCAACCAAGACGGGACTGAAGGGGAACTCTGGGGCATCCAAGTGACCGATGATGAAGCCAAGACAAAGAACTCTGTCAGACGCATACCGCTCCATCCTCTTGTACAGCCAATCATTGCCAGACGCCTCAAGGAAGCCGGAGAGGGGAATGTCGACGCTCCACTGTTCCCTGAGTGCAAGCCGGGAGGAACAGGAATGAAGCGTAGTCATTTCTTTTCCCAACGCTTCACGGATTTCCGGAGAGACGTTCTTGGGAGAGAGTCTGACGGTGAAGTCAACTTCCATAGCTTCAGACGATGCTTCGCTACCTTTATGGCAACGGCTTTGGCCAATGGAGTGTCCGAATGTTCTGAACTGGTCCGAGACCATCTAATCGGACACAAACCTGTGGCGCTGGGCTCTAATACTTATGCGGCTAAGGATCTAGGGTGGAACCTGTATTGCCGGTCTGTGCTAGGGATGGTAGAAAATGGCATCCCTGACATGGTTCGAACCGATATTTACTACAACTTTTTGTAGTGACGCTTGTTGTGTCTGAAGAGGTGTGGAAAAGTAAATTTTTGGACTCTGAGAGTAGAGTAAGAAATGTATTATTACGTAATAGTCGAGACTAGAAAAACACCCTCTCAAGCAGGAAGAAGCGGCTTTAGAAGACATATTCTTTGGGATAGAACAAATTTGGGTGAAATAGAAAGACAGATAATTGTTCCCTTTTTCCGTAAGGAAATATTTCATATTGATGGGAAATTTATTGACCCGAGACGATATGGAGGATATCTCTACGAAAGTTCTAGAAGGAATCGAAGAAAGTATTTCTCAAGGAATAAATCCTAATGATGTTGTCGCTCATAAAGATAACAAAAGCGTTTTCATTGTGCATGGACGAGACGGTGAAGCGCGAGAGTCCGTGGCTCGATTTATTTCAAATTTGGGACTTGTACCTGTCATATTACATGAGCAGGAAAATCTCGGGAAAACTATAATTGAAAAGTTTGAGGAACATTCGGTTTGTGGCTTTGCAATTGTTCTGTATACCGCCTGTGACGAGGGAGGATTAATTGGAAGTAAAAATTTAAAGTATAGGGCACGACAAAATGTAATATTCGAGCATGGATATCTTACTGCAAAGCTTGGTAGAGGAAGAGTGTGCGCAGTTGTGAGGGGCGATATTGAAATTCCTAATGATATAAGTGGCTTGGTTTATGTTGGCATGAACGACGGCGACGGATGGAAGGTGGGTGTTGCAAGAGAATTAAGGTCGGCTGGCTACCCAATTGATATGAATAGAATAGTCAACTAACTTTTATTCTTATTTTTCTGTGAAAGCGTTTTTTGTAGGCACTTTGGATTATCTTTCCAGCAATTTCCATCTGAGAGCGGGGGACGATAAGACTGTCATGCACGGGCAGGACAATGCCGCCTGCTTTCATGATGGAACTCATAGCCTCCCGCATGATGCCCGCTTCCACGCCTGTCAGATATTGCCCGACTGCCCAGCTTCTCATGGGTTTCTCGACGCTCTTTAGCAGGGCTTCCGGAACAATGGATTTGATGTCCTTCAGGGCCGGATAGCGCTCGAACGCTGGGCCTGTAATGTCCATGGGCGGGATGCTGTTCCGGATGACCTGAGGCGTCTTGTCGGACCATTTGTTGGGCGCTTTTCCAGTCTGCCAGAAGACGACAAACCACTGTTTGATGGCCGCACGGTGAGCCTCTTCCAGCCCAGGAAGAGCATAAGGATCGCCCTCAGGAGCAGGTTGGCCCAGAAGAGCCAGAGCGATGGACAGGAACGATGCGGACAGGTCCAGCTCTGCTACGGGCTCGCCGTTGATGGTAATGTGTTGGCGTTCGTCTTTGCTGATGCCGTTCTGATAGTTGTCTGGGCCTTGGGCATAGATGCGGCCACCAAACTCTCTCACTCCACTGAAGCGAGCCTGAAAGACAGGTTCTGCACATCCTGTAAACACGACAGTAGCCAAGGAGCTTGTCAGGGCCTTCATGAACGCCTGAAGGTCCTCACAGCCAGCCGGAATAGCTATTTTGCTTCTGCTGGCAGGGTCTATCCGTCCGTTTCTTTTGCGTGGAATAGTGGTGAAGGACAGCAGTTCATGAGTCGCCATGAGTTCAACAGGGGCAGGGTTTATCAACTTCCAATCCTGTGCAGCGGTTTGTGAGAGGCAGCCGTACTGCTCCGCGAGTTCGAGTAGTTTCTTGGACGGACGCAGACGGGCAGCATGGCCCTGATAATCTCCAAAGGCACCTTTGAAGCTTTTGCCAGGAACATGGTCTAGCAAGCCCAGCGCCTGCATGGCATCGACCTTGGTCTGAAAGGCTGTGTGCTTCACGGGTAGCTTACGGGATGCCTTCCAGAACCATGTGCTGGGGCTTTCATTGACAGCGGACCAGTGGCCTTTCAGACCTCTTCTGAGGAGCCCGGCGAGGATAATCCCTGTCTCACGGACACGCCTTTCCTTGCCTTTGTCACGGTTTCCTAGAGCGGCTTTGGTGCGGCTGCCGAGGTGAGGGCGAATGTCTTCCGCGATGCGGGCCACGAGCGCATGGGCAGCTTCAGTGTCCGGGACACGGCCTAGAGAGAGCCAGTGTGCGGCTTCCAGATCGGCAGGAGCATACTGATGGGATGGAGGAGAGAACGGGCGCTGTTCTCTTGCGTGTGTGTTTGTCAGGCCATCGCCCAATGTCCGAAACCTTTCACCTTATACCCTATAGGGATGCCATGTAGAGGTCCTGTTCGTTGATTGCAAGTCAGTCTTCTTTATCAGGGCATTATACATATGAGATGATGTTAATGATGATGAAGGCAGGTGAAGGAGATGGCAGTCATAGAAGACAGTACCACCTCCATCGTTGGAAGAGACCAGACATTAGGACATAGAGAACGGTATTACCCCAGAAGGGAACTATGAGGCGTCCTGTTTATGAAGAAGGCATTTCTTTCTTCTTTTTGGATGGCTTCTTATTGGTTGCTCTGGGCACATATCGCACATTTGGAATAATCTCGCAGGCTATCCATTCTAAAGGATTATCATAGACACGACGCGAGTAAGAAGGCTTGGCATCCGTGTCCTTCTCCTTATTAGGCGGCTTCGTCAATTGCTGCCTCCTCTGCTTGCAGTTGCGCCAAAACCTCTGCCCACTCTTCGGGTGGAATAGATGAAATAGTGGGGTCTTCTGGTTCTGGGTCGGTGGGGTTTTGCCAACCGTCCTGAACACACAAACCTTTTGCTTCAAGAATGGCTCGAACATCTGGGGGCTCGGGTCGCATGTTGATGTCCAGATCGCCGAACAACTCCCAAGCTGCTAGCCAGCGCTTTTTGCGTGCAATGCTGTTGACCATCCAGGGCGTGATATCAAGCTCTTCAGCCAATTCCTTAGTAGGAAGCCGAAACGCTTTCTCCTGTGCAGCATTGCGGCGAATGGACCACAGAGCTACCGCAGTCCAGAACGGGCCGCGTCGCACACTATCGGTAATGGCTTTGTCAGCCTTGTTCTCTTGCGGCGTCCCTATCTTAAGGTGGGCTGGATTGCAGCACATCGGTTGATGAATGCACAGATGCCGAATTTCCATACCATCAGGGATAGCGCCCTTTGCGAGCATATAGGCAAGTCTGTGGGCTCTTATATTTTGGCCATTGGTTTTGAATCGGCCATACAGTGCGTTCCCGTCCTTGTCGGTTTTTGCCACTGTGCCCGTCCACGGCCAGCAGGCGTTTGGCCCTCCGGTGGTGTTCACTTTGGAGTGGAAGCGTTCCGTATCCGCTTGGCTCAGCATGACTAGGTCGGTCAAATGGCGTTCCTTTCTGTAAAATTGAATATTCATTTGGAATTACGAATTAAAACTAACAATGCAAGTCGTTACAAAACTATTTTATTGTGCTATTCGCGATGAATACCCGGTCACTCAATTTGAGTGAGTGGTCCTTCTACATGGTTCTTAATGGAAGAATTGCATGTGCAGAGACTAGAGCCTCCACGCCGCTCGTCTGGATTGAACAACAAAACAACGAACGGTTTAGGCCCTGAATCGAAACCGATCTCGGAACTGCGTCATGCCCTCGCGGTGGCCCGTTTGGAGTCCCGTTTCCTGCCAAAGCAAAAGGTGTTCTTCCGTCTGCCTCATTTGTGCAGGCTTGAATCAGCTCTGAGATGGAAAATCAGGTTTGCGGGACTTGGCCGAAGCTATGCGTTTTAGGAATCGTCGGGATTCCGAAACTGCAAAAGTCATGCTTGCGCTGGGTGTGTATCACCAATGTCAACGAACGATGACAATGAGCGAACACAGGACGACATGACCACCACGGCCCCACTCTTCATCAGTTACTTTCGCGTTTCCACAGTCCGCCAAGGCGCTTCAGGGCTTGGTATCGAGGCCCAACAGAGAGCCGTTGCTATCCATGTGGCTCAGACAGGCGGACGAGAGCTTGCATCCTTCACGGAGATTGAGAGCGGGAAGAATAATGAACGGCCCAAGCTTGCAGAGGCGATGGAGCGTTGCCGTCTGACGGGTGCCGTCCTGCTGATTGCAAAGCTCGACCGTCTCAGTCGTGACGCCCATTTCCTTCTTGGACTGGAGAAGGCCGGGATAGACTTCATTGCAGCGGACATGCCCAATGCTAACCGCTTGACAGTCGGGATTATGGCTCTGGTCGCCCAGCAGGAGCGAGAAGCTATCTCAGCACGGACCAAGGCCGCTCTTGCTGAAGCAAAGGCTCGGGGCCAGAAGTTGGGTGGTTATCGGCCCGGCGCTCGTAAGGTGGATTATCGGCTGTCCATAGAAGCACGTCAGAAAGCTGCTGAAGCGTTCCGTGCAAGCATTGGTCCAATGGTCGCCGGGCTACGGGAGGAGGGCATGAGTCTTCGCCAGATTGCAGGCCGGATGACAGAGCAGGGCATCAAGACTTCCAAAGGCGGGACGTGGACCGCTGCTACTGTATCTCGAATTTTGGATGGTAGTATCTATTCAAGAATCTAGTGTGCAATCTGAGTCAACGAATCTTTTCGATAAATGTCTTATTGAAATTTACTCTGTTCCTGCAAATATCATTCAGTGGAAGGAGAATTGAATTGTCAAAGTCAGTTTATGTAGAAGCTCGTCCTAAGGGGCGAGACGGTGACCCGATTACGCATTGGGTTGTTGAGGATCAGGCGGACAGTGTTCTGCAAAAAACTCATACTCAGAAAGAGGGAATTGATTGGGCAAAAAGGCAAGGTTACGTGCCTCATGTAGCGCGTTCTCGTCACTTGGATGATAAGCGTCGGCCAGATTATTGGCGGGCAGTGTAATTTTTCCATAGTGAGCCGATTTTAAGGTTTGCATTATCAGTGCTGGCTGCTTGGCGCGTTCCTTATTCATTATGATACTCGCTAAGCAGCTTTATTCGATAGAAGTGTAAACGAAGACCGAAGATGGAAAGCGCGGTCTATAACTGGGCGCTGGCGTTATTGATCCCAGTGGGTGCCTAAGATGCTAACAAAAATTACAGGCAGTTCATGTTTGACTTATTTGTCAGTGGGAGCATGAGCGTCACTAAAGAAAATCGGGCCTCATAAGGATTTCCTTGAGGAAACTCTAAGGCTCCGTTATGTCCTGACCAAAGCAGGATCGAACGTCAGTGACGTTGAGTTAACTTGCGAGTGTCACTGGATTTTTGGCAGTTTTCTGCGGAAAATGACCGATTTGTGGAAAGTCCAACTCTCTCCACCAGGTCCCCTCCATCTAACTGATTGTTTTGACCGTTTTTTCCCTGATGGGTCAGTCCGTGCTCACTGTAGCACAAGGCTGTAGCACCGATGGGCATCGGCAGCTTTGTCTATCGTCGTGGTGATACCTATTCCTTCCGGTGTAGGGTGCCTGCCGGGCTGCGGAGCCGTGTGGCAAAACAGGATATCGTGTTCGCGGTCGGAACGCGGGATAAGGACGTTGCACGTGTCCTGTGTGCCGCGCTTGGTCTGCGGATCAAGCGCCTATGGATGGAGTTAGAAGCTGTGTCTGATTTCGAGGAAGTGAACCGGCTCCTCCAGGAATGGTTCTCCACCTCCATCCAGCGCGCGTGGGCTGACAATTTCTTGGATCCCGGACGAGACAAGATCATTTCCGAGCGGATTTCGGCTCTTCAACATGACAGGCCCGGCGAAAACCTCGATTTCAGGGAAGAAAAGGCGAGGTTCGCGGCTGACTGTGCGGATCATACCCTTCGGCAACTTGAAGAAGGGACGCTGAATATCTCTTCCTTCCGAAGCGCAGCGCGCTCTTTGGCTGCCAAAGCAGTTCCTCCCATCCCAGAGAATGACAGGCGGATCGAAGTTATCGCCGGGCAAATCTTGGCTGGCGAAAGCGAGGTTGCCGAGACAGTGCTTGAGTGGGCATCTGGAAGGACGGACTTTCAGCCTTCTTGGAAGCCGTCGCTGCCTCATGACCTGTTTCCACGCGCGGAACCTCCCCTGGAGCCAGCGGCGAGGGGCAAAAGTCATCCGCCAGTGGAAACATCTGGCTTGACGATATCCGGGGCTTTGCAGCGATATATTGATGAGCGCAAGCCTACGGTTTCCACTGCGGCGAGTTTCCAGACGTCCATCCGGCGCTTTGTTGAAGTGTTTGGGGATTTAGATGTCGCTCACATCACGAAACGGCAAATCGCTGGCTTCAAAGACGTGCTGCTGACGATACCTGCACGCCTGAAGCCATCGGAGCGCCTGCTGACGGTGGAAGAGGTTACGACGTTATACAAAGATCAGCCTGATATCCCGTGTCTGTCATCAGCCACGATTAACAGCAAGCATCTTGCTGCCGTATCCGTCGCTCTAAAATGGGCTTCTGATAATGGCTATGTTGATCAGGTCGTATCGCGAGAGGTTCGCGCAAAGGGTGGAGTGCCGACAACCAAGGCGGCGCGTTTTCCATACAGCCTTGAAGATCTGAAGGCCATTTTCGCGCTGTCTGTGTTCGTGAAGGGTGAGCGGTCAGCGGCTGGAGCGGGTGAGGCGGCTGTGTGGCTTCCGATCTTGGCCTTGTATTCTGGCGCACGCCTGAACGAGCTTGGCACGTTGAGAATTGGCGATGTTATTCGGGAAAGCGATATCGACGCGCTCCGTATTCGGGCTGGGAAGACAGTAAATGCCGTCCGGCGTATCCCCATCCATAACGAGGTGAAACGCCTTGGCTTCCTGCGCTACGTCGAGGAAAGGCGTTTATCTGGTGACGGGGAAGACGCCCCTCTGTTTCCTATGATTCGCGCTGAGACGTCCAAGGGCAAAAAACCCACCAGTCCATTTTCGAACTGGTGGGGGCGAGAGGCGCGCAAGGCTGTGCCAGAGCTGAATAAATCGTTTCATTCTTTTAGGCATACCGCGAAGCGCGCTCTCCGTAATGCTGGCGTGGACAAGACGCTGCGCGATGCTGTCATGGGGCACGAAGCGGGTGATGTGGCAGAGGCTTACGGCCTGGATGAAACTGGTAGCGGTTTTGAGTTGGCAGTTTTGAACAAAGCGATTCAGGCAATCCAGTACCCCGGGTTAGAAATTAAGCTGGCACCCGCGAAAAAAATGAGCATGCGCGGCGTCAGAAAGCTCCACCTTGACCCCAAGAACCCTCAAAAGCGTTCTGTTCTGACAAAAAGTTGATAGGGAGCAGATAGCTTTTATCACGGTCGTAAGTCTTAGCTATCAAGGCGCTTCCGCCTTCCCCGTTCTGCCTTGGAGAGCCATCCGGCATCTTCGGCATCGTGGAGCGACAGGCCCTGCGCTTTAAGGTTTCCCCAGCTCAGGTCCTTAGAGAAGCGCAGACGCCGCGTGATACCCATCTTCGGTACTTGGGGTTGGTAGGAGCGAATATCCTGAAAGGCTCTCAGGTGCCCATCCTCGTCTTTCTCAGGGCGGATCTGCGCTAAAGTGAGCTGCTGCCCACCGATTGTGACGCGGACATCCTGAGCAGCACTCTTGCAGAAATAAGCGGCGGTTCCCCAGCGGCGTTCCAAGGACATAAAGCGGCTGTCGGGATGCCGAATGAATGATTCCTCTCCGCGAACATCGAACGGCAGCTTATGGGCGCTGATAGCCTTATTAAGCTTGTCGGGATCTTGACGATAATCGGCAAGAAGCTTTTCCCCTCCGTCAAACAGGCGTGAGACGGCACGCAGGACGATCTCTGCGGCAGCTTGGTTGGGAAGGTGGCAAAGAATATGGGCGTGGATGCCTGCGCCGCCAGCCAGAGGACATTCAAGCACCTGAATAAAGGACAACGGACTGCCCAATGACTGCGCAAGGTTATTCAGAGTGCGAGCGAGTTTTTCGGTGGCAACTTTGCGCGCCCGATCTCGTGCGGCGTGTTCTACTTGCGTCCGGGGTTCTCGCTGGGCAGACCCGTTCCAGTGCTCACGATATGTGGTGCTTTGATCCAGTCGGACCAAGATCGCTGCATTCAGAGGCTTGCCGTTCTGTTCGGCTGCCATCATCGCCACTTGAATATGGGCGATATCCTGCGCTGTCAGATCGGATGTCTCTCGGCGCTTATGGCTGGGAGTAAGGCTCGTTGTCCGTTCGAAGGAAACTTCAATTGCTGGCGCCGGGCGTTCAAGCTCATCAAGGAGCGCTAGATCGCGCTCGGTAGGGGGAGCACTCTGTGACTGTGGATCCCAGTCTGGGCTGTAAACTCTGTGCTCACTTAATGAACAAGAAGGATATGGTAATAATAATACCCCCCAGCGTGAAGACGTAGATAAATCAATGGATTTAACCGAGGATTTTTCCCCGGAAAACTCCGTTTTTTTAACCTTCGAGGCTGGCAGCGTTGGGGGTGGGGGTAATTCACTTAAATTTTTCGTGGAGATATCGCTTTTTAAGTGACTTTCCACCCTTGCAGCATCCAGAACTGGCTTGAACGGAGTGACCGTGATTTCATGCCTGCAGGCACGCTTTAAGACATCTAGAGCCGCTTCTGAGGCTTCCACCGGATGCCCAAGGTGATAATGGAACCCCAGCCCCATGCCTTGCACGAGACGGTCTTCCATCGTCAGGCCCTCCTTGCGGTTCTCTTCAAGCGCCAGCCGAACAGCGGAGAGGGTTCCGTCCTGTCGAGAATATGCTCGTGTCAGGAGATGGGCTTCAAGGCTGTGGAGGGCAGAGCTGACGTCTATATGAAGAGCTGGCATCATTTGCGCTTTTGGAATTCCTGGTCTGTAGAGAATGGGATGGATAGGACTATTTTCAAGGACTTTCTAAGACTTCGGTCTCATTCGTCCTCAACGATAATCTCCTGGCATTCCGTTTCCTCGGGAGATTCCAATGAGAGTATGTCTTCAGCGGCAGCAAGCGGATCTTCACGTCGCTGGCGGTCTCGGATTTCAGCCACTTCTTCAGGAGTTATCTCTCTCACAATTAGTTCGGGAATGATTTCGTCTGCTGCATGATGATCGACTTCGAGAACATTGCGGCCGATGGCGATCAGGGTCTTCAGCGCATCTGCCCCAGCGCTTAAAGCCCGGATCGCACGTGCATCCGGTGATGGCGCGTTGATCTCTTCTCTCAGGCGCGTCTGGAGCGCCTGACTGTCGGTCCATGCCGCCTGTCGCCAGCGGCGGGTTGCCTCTTCTCGATCTTCTACGTTCGGAATAGAAGCCGCTACAAAGGTAGGCTCTTCGCACGTGGCAGAGACTGCCAAGGCAAGGCGGCGGCGTTCTAGAGCGGCAGGAAGATGGCTTGCGATGCTCCGAACACTCACATCCCAACGATCAGCGAGAGTGCCGTAATCGTCGCCCTGACTGTTTTGCTCCGCCGCTTGGTCCCATTCTGCCTGTGTTAAAATTTTGTACTGCCGCCGTGCCATCCCGTTCTACTCCATGCAATCATCCATCTTTGTCGATAAATAATTATACCACATAATATAGTGATTCGCAGATTGCATTTTCAGAATGCTGCAAGGATGCAAAGACTGTCATCGGTCACGAAACCTGAACCGAAATGGAAAGACGCTATTTCTCAGCCGCCGCCAAGGCTTCTTTCGCGATGCGATGAACGGTCATGCGGGTGATGCCTAGCGCAGCGGCAATGCTGCTCTTACCTTCACCAGTGGTCAGACGGCGCATGATCTCTTCACGATCCACGGAGGCTTTTCGTCCTTTATAGATGCCTTTTGCCTTCGCAGCAGAGATGCCTTCCATCTGACGCTCTTTGCGCAAGTTGGTTTCGAATTCTGCGAACACTCCCAGCATATCCAAGAACGCCTTGCCTGCTGCTGTGCTGGTGTCGATCGGCTGTTCTGTGCAGCGTAATGCAATACCTTTTTGTTTTAGGCGGCTGATGATGGTTTGAAGGTCTGCAACAGAGCGGGCGAGGCGATCGATGCGCGTGACGGTCAACGTATCTCCGTCGCGAGCATAGCTTAAAGTAAGAAGAACTTTGTCTGAAAAAAATTGGTTTGGGGTCTGAGCAGCATGGCTGCTTATTGACGCTAAAATAATATTTTTTAGATAGCTGGCATATGGAAAATATTTGAGAAAATTGACTTGGATTGCTGATAGGGAAAAAATCGATCATTGTGATATGGATACTGGATCTATCTACTGTTTTGATTAGTATTTAGCGACCGAGGGAGTGCCTCTTGGCATCATGGTTAATATATCTCAATCGAGAGGCCTCGAATGACCGGCAGCTATGCAGAGAGTATTGCTAAGCTTGGATGGAAAGCGTTTCAAGACCTTTGCATCGCTATTGTAGAACAACGGCTCAAACGACCCGTTCAGACTTTCTTACCGACGTCTGATGCGGGTCGAGACGGTGCGTTTCTTGGTAACTGGGATTCACTGAGTGGCCAAGAGTCAACGATTCAATGCAAGTTTACTCATAGTCCTGATAGCAATCTTACGCTCTCAATGCTTACTGACGAGGTGCCAAAAGCAGCAGCTTTAGCGGCACAAGGTCTTGCCGAAGATTATATAATCCTCACCAACCATGGGGTCACTGGTAAGAGCGAGTTGGCCATTAAGGCTGCTTTCCAAAGCGCGGGTGTTGGCCGTTGTCGCGTGTATCATCGAGATTGGATCATTGAGCAGATTCAAAACTCGTCAGAACTACGCATGATGATGCCGAGACTTTATGGCATGGTTGACCTGGCTACTACGCTTGATCAGCGAGCATATGAGCAGGCGCGGCTTATACTGAGCGAGATGGCGGACAATTTACAGAAACTGGTCATCACAGATGCGTATCGAGAGAGCGTTCGCGCGATCAGTCAGTTCAACTTAGTGCTTCTCCTTGGCTCTCCCGCTGCTGGGAAGTCAACAATCGGTGCGAGCTTGGCGCTTGGTGCAAGTGATAGGTGGCAAAGTTCTACGATTAAAGTAACCTCGCCGGAGCAGCTATCCCGCCATATTGATCCTAACACAAAACAATTCTTTTGGATCGACGATGCGTGGGGGAGCACTCAGTATCAACGCGAAAGGACGGAAGATTGGAATAAGGTTTTTCCGCTGATGCAGGGTGCCATGCGGCAAGGCAGTCGTTTTCTTATCACGTCGCGAGATTATATCTGGGAAGCGGCGCGTAGAGAGCTCAAAATTCATGCGTTACCCGTTATGGGTATAAGTCAAGTCATCATTAACGTACAAAAACTTAAAGTCGATGAGAAGGCGCGTATACTTTACAATCACATTAAGTTGGGAGACCAGCCCTCGGCGGTTAAAGAGATCCTGCGGCCCATGCTTCCGGGAATTGCCAGGGGGCAAGACTTTTTGCCCGAGTCCGCACGTCGATTAGGTACACAGTTATTTACGACGTCGCTTCCCTTACACGTTCAGTCCGTTCAAGATTTCTGCGCACGTCCGAAAGAATTCTTGGAGCAGACTATCACCAATTTGGCCGCGGAATGCAGGGCGGCGATTGCGCTCATCTTTCTTAACGGCGGCTCTATCAGGTCGCCAGTACCAAACGCCATGTTGGTCGAACCTGCTACAACGTTTGGCGTGGAACCTGCTTTAATTCGCCATCAATTGGAAGCGCTTAATGGAAGCCTATTAAACTTAGCAGAAGACGAAGAAGGTCCGTACTGGACATATCATCATCCAACAGTTGGAGACGCCTTTGCATCCCACATAGCAAAGAGTTCTGAACTCGTGGAGCTATATCTGGCGGGAGCAAAACCTTCTTCGATTGTGAACGAGGTTGTTTGCGCTGGAATTCAGCTGGAGGGAGCTCCTGTTATTGTTCCAAATAGTCTTGGGGACTTGCTATTAACTCGAATTTCGTCTTTACCTAAACCATCGTTGAGTAATTTTATCATCAACCGAGCGAACAAACTCGTAAGTGAAAAACTTTTAAAGATCAGACCTGATATATTGACGGATATTAGTTCCTTCACCGTACCGATTAAAGATGATGCCGATGTGCGCCTTCTTGCGGTTATTAACCATTATGGACTTTTGCCCGAAGAAAGACGCTTACAGTTCGTTGAATCTTTGAGAAGAGCAGCCACTGAGGAGGGGGATGATAGCTTTCTTGAGGATAAGACAATTGGATCATTAATAAAAGATAGTGAAATAAAAAGTATTTTAGGAGAAATGTCTAAAGTCATAATTAATAATATAGATAACTACGTGGATCAGATCAAATCCTCCTGGAGTAGTGACTATGATCCTGATGAGTATTTCGGTGTTCTAAGAAATTCTTTAGATAATATACATGAAGCTTTAGGTGATAAAATTGATAAAGATGATCTAGAAAATTTATTTGATTGCTCTATTGGTAGATTTGTTGGTGAGATGCGGGAAGAATATTACCGATCTATTGATACGGAGTGGGACCACGATTGGCCTATAAGCTCCTCTGGCACTCCTTCGGAGGAGGATACTTTGTCGGCCTTATTTAGAGATGTGAGTGCTTGAGGTTGGGGATTGGTAGCCGTAAAATAATAGTGAAGCGTAGTGTTTTCGAAAACAGCTGAAAGTAGCGGTATGCTGGGCGTTATAGTCAGTACTTAATGAGGGACATGGAGATACCCGAAGCTAATTACCGCCTAATTGAAGAAAAACCTAGTTAATTCAATATATTGGAAAGTTATATCCAATTGAAAATGCGTTTCCCCTCAACTTTCTCTCCCGGATTCCAGAAGGGTGCAAAGTTCGTCCACGCTCAGCCAGGGCCGCTTCGCATGGATCATCCTGTGGCAATTGGCACAAAGAAGCGCCAAATCGGCTAAGCGCGTATTTCCTGCTTCGGCCAAGTCTGCCAGCGGCTTTATATGATGGCACTCTATAAACCCATCTCCGCGAGCACCGTATCGTTCGGCGAAATCAAAGCTACAAGCCTCGCAGGTCAGGCGGCCCACCTTTTTCAAGACATCTTGCTTCTTTGCCTTAACGATCTTTCGCGACCGCTCCCGGCGATGATGCATGACTGTTAGAAGCCGTCCTTCTGGAGCTTCCACCTCGTTTGGATCCAGAACTTCATCGCTTTCGACCTCAATGTGGATAGCTTTTCCCGACACAATCGCTTGCCGAATTGCATCAGCCGTCTCTTTGAGATGTCGAGGATCATCTGCGAAGTCAGCCCATACCTCACGCTCTATATGATTTCCTGCTTTCAGGCCTGCCTTGTCAGCATGTGCGGGATCATGGGCGCGAAGGTTCATGAGCTTCATTCTCACGCCATTAGCATTCCGCAGTGTCGCTCCTTCATGGCCCTGGGCACGCCAGAAGCTGTTAAGGGTATCGCTAAGTGCCGCGACGCGAGGGTCACTTTCTCGGGGCCAAGCTCCTTGAACTTGGCGATAGAGGTCCAACGCTAAGATGATCTCGTCACGGGTCCAAGGAGGGTTCTGCTTCTTTTCCGCCATATTCAATTGGTTGCATACTATCCTCAAAGATGTCCCATGATACGTTCTACTGGCAGAGAAAACTATTCTGCAGATTGACAATTCGTCTCTATCACGGGACGGTCTGCGACGGCTGATATGCTGCTCGCCGGGCTGTAGCACAATGAGAGTCAGTGGTCAGATTTTCTTTGCGATAACTATATGTTTTGTATGGTGTTTTATGACGAATGAGAGCTGTTTCCAACTCTCTCCACCAGGTCTTTTTTTCAAGAAAATCAATTATTTTGCAGCGTGGACCCCACTCAGTTCTCGCTGTGCGTAAGGTCTGACGGGGGTGTAGCTTCGTCGAAGGTTGATTAGTGCGAAAGACGCACATTGAATCGCTCAACTGCACATTTCATCATGACGATAAAATCGAGATGCCTGAGTTAGTCGCTGAGGGCAACATCCAGTGTCGCGTTATTAAGTTTTTTGAGCGCCGCTGGTTTGAACCTGCATATCGGACTTCAAAGTCCGCATCGGCCGGTTTCTTCTGCCGGTATTGTTTGCGAGTATTTCCTGCGGTCTTGCGAAATTTGTGTGACACAGGCCATTCGCCTTGACGTGTGCCGCTGCGACCCCCCAATTTTTCACGGGATATTCTTTTAGGGGGGCACCACTCATGGAAAGACCTTGGTTTGCGGCGAAGCAATATGGTTATGGAGCAGCGCGCGCAATAACATGGGAAGGACGTGTGACCATTCTTGTGTCTATCGGCACGATCCTTCTGAGCAATATGATCATGATGTGGGCCAAGAGCGTTCCCGTTTTTATTATTTCCCTTATCGTGGATCTTGTGTCGGTCGTCGGACTGCTTTGGATTTGCTCGGCTAAAACGGAAGGCGGATGGAAGTGGCGATGGAAAGGCGAATAGCTGTTTCATCCACTGCTCAAATATCAGTTCGGTCCCAGCGCATTATGCTGCCAAAAAACGAGTAGGCCGGTGCCGCAGAGCCCAGTGTTTCATTTGGATGCGGCCCCGGAATTAAGAGTTACTTAGGTAAAGTGATTTTTACGACAATATACGGTAATTCCTGCATGTCTTTTCCATTGTGGAAGTCTGGCAACCGCGCCCATTGTCCGATCGTGCAGTACAGGCCGTCTTTTCCGTAGGTCAGGCCATCTGGTTCAATCATACGCGGATCATGGGCCACGACTGACAATGTGCCATCAGGGGCATGCTTCAGGATTGCGTGGCGTTCGTCATCGGTAATGTAGAGAGAGCCGTCAGGTCCGGTTGCCATGCCGTCTCCCATCCCGCTTTCTCCTTTATCGAGGACGGAGACTTCGATGCGCTTTTCTGTGGCTTTCCAGTCCGACAGAACTGACGTGGGGGCCGCATAGAGGCGACGGCTTGTCTGCGGTTGCCAATAGAGCGTTTGCTGATCTGGGCTGAGGCCAATGCCATTGGCGCCCCCTTGGGGCATTTCAGCTTTGGTTGGATTGTACCGGGCTGCTCTGCCATCCATGACAGCGACAAAACCGTTCTCGGGCATGACGGGTTTCGTATTGGCCAGAATGCGACGCTGGTGCCCGGAGGCAAGATCCACGACGATCAGCGCCGGATGGGTACCCGTTGAAGTGTCAGTAATAAACGCAGTTCCAGACTTTCCATGTGTCAGGTCAATCCGAACGTCATTGACGTGACTGTCTGGCAAAAGAGTTGGCGCCGACAGGGTCAGAACGTTCAGAACCTTGTTGGTCGTAGGATCGATTTCAAACAGCTTTTGCGCGTCTGTGATCGTTCCATTGCCTGCCAGCATTCCTTCATCTAGCACCCAGAAGTACCCTTTTGCATCAACGGTCATGCCGAGAGGGGACACGAAATCCTGTTGTGTTTCGGCATTTGGGAACGGCGTCAGGTGGCCGTCAGCATATGTGGCGAGACGTGGCCCTGAGTGGTCTTTGACGCTCCGAGGGAAGCCAAGGACGAGCCGGCCATCTGGTAGTGCGGCAATGCCGGAGGGCTGCGCATCGGTAAAGCGCCCGATGATTTCGACGTTTCCGGACGCGGTGAAACCTTTGTCCGTGGTTTCCGCAGCATGGGCAGTGGAAGCAATTAATGGGGCGCCAACGAGTGCGGCAAGAAGGGCTGGATAGCGAAGTGTCATGAACCAATCTCCTTGCCGCACTGGATCAGAACGCTGTGCGGGTAACAATTCAAGTTAAGTTGAGCGTTAAAGTTCCGAGCCGGAAAGTCATCATGCAGCAGGCTGGCTCCTAGCTGTTTCGTAGTCGCTCTCGAAGCGCGGGGTCATGCGCGTAAAGGTAAAGACCTTTCATCCCGCGGGTGAGCAGGACATTCAGCGCATTCAGAATGATGCGTTCTTTCGCCATCTGGGGTGCAACAATGCCGCTTTGTCCCTGAAAGGCAGCGCTGTCTTCGTAGCGGGCTGGATCGACGCGGATACTGTCAGTCTGAGCATCATAGGACAGGGAAGGGCCTAGAATGACGCCAGCATAGTTCAGGTCAAAGCCCTGGATTGTATAGACCGATCCAACTTCGTCGATCGTATCAGGGCGTTCAGCCCAGGGAAGCTTTTCATCGGGTTTTGAGCGATCCCATCGCAGGCGGAAACGTCCTTCCTCGATGAAGTGGTCTTCTCCATCCAGCCGATAGGGGTAGTCGTAAGTTGAGAGCAATCGGCATAGGCCGACTTCGTTATTCCGCTCTTTCAGGTCATCGTAAAGCTGGGCGCAGTCGTCATAAATGCGCAGATCAAAGTCTGGGTCTTGAGGGCGCTTTCCGATGTGTCCCTCTGCAAGTTGGTCCAGCCAGTGTCGAACTTCTGGACCCGCCTCGACGCGAAATTGCGTGGTTAAGTGCAGGGTTTTGGCTGGCTGACCCTTTTTGAAGCGATCAAGCAGATCCGCAGACCAGTAACTCTTAAATTTCAGCACCTGTAACGGGTCAAACACCACAACGACTACGCGGGCCAACGCCAGAATTTCTTCGAGATGGTTTTGTTGCTGGAAATGATTGTACCGGTCAGCCCGGGTGAGAAGCAGATGGGCTTCATCGACCAGAACAATGTCTGCCGTCTGATTGGCTTTGTGCAGGCGGTTGATGAACGTCGTAGGTCTGTCGAAATCGGCCTTGCGAAGAGTGGGCGTCTCCGCAGCGACATTACGGTAAAGCTTCAGCATTTCCGGATGATTGACCAGCAGCATGTTGCGGGTGCCCGTCATGGGATCATCTGGGTTCTTTGAGCGTGCGCGTGTCTGAATTGCATTGAAAATTGCATTGAGGACAACGCTCTTCCCTGTGCCGGCAGCGCCTTCAATGATGAGGAGCGCGCTTTGATCTGACAGATGCGCGGAGCAGAAAGAGAGGACGTCGTTTAAAAGATCCTTCTGCTCAGCCGACAAGTGACGCGACAGGGAAAATTTTGTGACTGCGGCGTTTGTTTGCGCTGAAGAGGGCGTCTCAGTCTGCGGCAACATCGGCCACCTTGGCATCGGTGATACGCTGAGCGTCCGCGGGAGAAATGCGCACCACGAACCCTTGATGACCAGCGTTGATGTAGACGGCTTCCTGTCCCATGGCGTCCTGAGACAGGACAACAGGAATGGGGGAGCTCTGGCCGAAGGGGCTTGTGCCGCCGGATTGATAGCCTGTCAGTTCGTGGGCCTTTTCCGGATTCATCATTCTTGCGTTCCGGCCGCCGAATAAGGCTGCGACCTTCTTCAAATTCAGCTTCTGATGAGCAGGAGCCACGACACAGGCTGGCTGTTTCTTGTCAATTTCGACCACGAGCGTTTTGAGCACACTGCCTGGATCAGCGCCGATGGCATCAGCCGCCTGCATACCGATCAGGCCGCCATTTGGATTGTATTCGTAGTCATGCAGACTGAACGGCACGCCCTGTTTTTCAAGAAAAAGAGTGGCGCTGGTTTCTCGGCTCATGTGTGATCCCCTGTCTGGCCGCGAAGCACCTTGCAGGAGCCGTCGAAGGGGGCACGATCAGTCGATAAACATGTCCGGTCGGCGGCTGAAGCGGATAGGCGCTTCCATGTCAGGCTCTCTCACGGAAAAGAGAGTCTGACATGCTGTATGAACCCTTCAGAAAGACTTCGCAATATTATGCCAGCAACAGAAGGTGAGGCCAGTTCAGGGCGTTTGGGTGCCGAATTTGTTCCAGTGTTGCAGCAGTTCATGAATGATGCGGGAACCCACACGGTATCCATTATCCAAGGCTACTTTTTCTCCGTCATAGCCGCTGTTCATGGATTGGACGGCTGTCATGCCGTGAGGCTGCTCAGTGTAATTTGAGGCGCTGCGCAGAACCAGAACACGGCTGCTGTCCACGCGACCGGCCTGCCCAAGACGTGTCAGTGCTTCGAGAATGCCAGAATCTTCCATGTCACTGGACACAAAATGGCTCTTGCCCTGTGTGAGAAGATGTACCCAGTCCCGAGCAAAACCGGTCATGATCTTGCCGTGCCAGAAGGTATCCGCGCCGAAGTCTCCGCCCGTCACGACAGCTGGGCGTCCAGCAGCGACGTCGGTAGGTTTGTAGAGCTTGCGCTGGGCTTCGAGTTGCGGCGGATCAGACAGTGTGACGGTCTGGGTCAGGTCATAAGCCCAGTGCACCAGAGAAGGATTTAGCTGGAATGCATTATTGTGCTGAATGCTACCATCGGGCGCATCCCCGCCCGACAGAGCGTATTGATTGGGCTTCTGAGCGGTGATCATGAAATAGCCATATGGCCACTCTTTCGGTGCTTCCCGCTTGTCGATGTAACGCGTGATGTCTCCAACCACATAGTCCGCGATTGAAACTGAACCGACGGACGCGACGGTGGGGTCAAAGCCGGAAATACCATCCACCATCCAGTAAGCATGGCGCAGATCGAATCTCGGATCCGTTGCGAGGGCCATGACGGATGTCGTTGCCGGGGCAATCGGTGTTCCCGTTACGACGACCAATAAATGATGTTGCGCATCCGTGTAGATTGGATGAATGCCGAGCGGGAACGGAACCTTCTCTGTCAGATGCTCTCCTTCAATCCAGGGCTGGAATTCTCCTGCCCGGTCTCCGGTATCTTCACCAATTTCGTATGTGGTGAGTACGACGGCGCGGATATCCCAAGGCTGTTCTTTGGCTTTGGCTGGCGCTGTTGTGAGTGCGAGTGAGGCCAGGCAGCCCATGGAAAGGGCGTGTGGCATGATTTGTTGCACAAAAGAGATAAGTTTCATGTATTTCTACCGTCGTTCCGCTCTCATAATGAGGACACCATACAGGAAAGATGTCGAAAAGAAATATTCATCTCCGATAGGTGTTCTATTATAGGCAACGGATTGATGCCATTTATAGGTACAGTAATATTTTAAAGTATATATTGGAATATTTGATAATTTACTGCTGTATAAATGAATTATATCAAAATATATATTGTCTATATGTGTGATTTAAAAGACACATACGATAAAAAACCAGAATAAAATTCAAAATATAGGATCAGTAAGTTCTTCGCCTGACTTGCTTTGATCGACGTTCTGAATATTTTCTGCCGCAAAACGACACATCTTAGGATCGCGTGAAGATGAATTTTGGTGCCAGACGTCTCACACTGCTGACAGCCACTGTGCTGGCCGGAGTATTTTGTGATGCAGCAGCCTATGCTGCGGTCTCGCAGGCTCGGGGTAAGCATGCTGCGCCAGTTCATCCTCATGTGGCACCTGTTCATCATCGCACGGCTGTTGATGCCAAGGACGCGGAAGCAATTTCTGTCCGTGTGTCCCGTCAGGCGCTGAATGGTGGCGGTGGCATGATGCGCCACGAAATGGCATCGCACTCGGTTCAGACCGTCACGCGCCAGTATATCGAGATGCAGAGTCCGGCCAGTACGGCGCTGGACATGATCAAGAACCTGCCCAGCGTCACGGTTTCTACTGTCGATAGCTCTGGTATTCTTGGTGGCAAGATCAACAGCCGAAGCCTGACCGATTCAGACATGGGCATTCTGTTGAATGGTGTGCCTGTCGCGACCGCGTATTACCTGAATCAGAACGTTGATACTGAAAACGTCAACATGATCTCCGTTACGCCGGGATCGTCTGCCATTGATCTGCCGGTAACGTCCGCGGCCGCTGGTATCATGGACTCCCAGACCATGACGCCGTCTCATAAGTTCGGCGGCCTGATGGATTTCTCGTACGGGACAAACAACATGTCCCGTGAGTTCCTCCGTGTTGAGAGCGGTGACATCGGCAACTCCGGCATCCGCACGTTTGCGTCCTTCTCCCATACACATGCCCGGAACTGGAATGGGCCAGGAACGAACGAGCGTCGTCATCTCGATTTTGGTGCCGCGAAGGACTTTGAAGATGGCTCTTCCGTCAACCTCTTTGTCTCATGGAACCACCAGTTCACGATGGAGCCGCTTAAGCCGACGGCAAAGCAGTTCTATGACAAGAAAGACGGGATCGGGACGTATAATTACTCGTCCAGCTATGATTCGTCGAACCCGTCAAAATACGGGATGCTGAATGGCAATATGTGGGATCAGGTCTTCGTAACGCTGCCTGTCCACATTCATCTGCCGGCTAAATTCTCTTTCGATTTCAAGCCATATTATGTTTACAACGGTGGCTATACCTATAACGGAAGCCTCTTCAGCGGAGCGGGTCGCAACGCGACCATTGGTCAGGGTGGAACGCCCATTTCTGGCAGTGTGCCTTCAGCCTCCTACTACAGCGTTTATCGTCCACACGCTGGGACGGTGGCGAAGCTGAACTATGATCCGGTTAGCTGGGATCATATGGAGCTGGGATATTGGTTCGATTATCAGGATAATCAGGTCAACAACATGTATTCCGTGTTGCAGACCAATGGCAGCCAGTACTTCCCGTACAACACCTCCAAGGGGCTGTACGTGAATGGAACGCGCTATATGCCGTACCAGGGGGATGCCGGGTGGAAGATCCATTCGCTGTTCTTCCAGAATACGGCCAAGTTCCTGCATGATCGCCTGACGCTGAATGGCGGCATCAAGGTTGCCATGATCAATCGCTGGACGGTCAATGGCGCATCCTCAACGCCGCGCACCGAGCAGAACCAGGTTGTGCCTCTGCCGCAGGTTGGCATCAGCTATCGGATTGATCAGCACAACCTGATCTACGTGAATGCCGAAGGCGACTTCCGCATGCCAGATCCGGGATCGCTGGGGCAGGTCTATGATGCACAGACGGGTGGCTATGTTGGCAATCCGTACAACCCGAAGCCGCAGTATTCGATCAAGGAAGAGCTCGGCTGGCGCTTTGATAACGATTACTTCATGACGGATCTGGAGCTGTTCAACTACTCCATTACCAACCGTCTGTTGTCCACGAGCGTTTACATCAACAATCAGGCCATCAGTTCCACCATTAACGCGGGTAACCAGACTGCGCGTGGTGTGGACTTCATGATCTCGGCACATCCGTGGCACCATCTCAGCCCGTATGTTTCCGTCGAGTATCTGAACGCCACGATGGATTCCAATATCCTCACGACGGGCACCCTAAATGGTCAGACGGTCAGTGATCTGCTGCCGACCAAGGGCAAGACGGCCGTTCAGTCTCCGCATGTGCATGCGAGTGCGGGCCTGACGTATGATGATGGCCATTTCTTTGCGAATGGCAGCGTCAGCTACGTGTCGTCCCAGTATTCGACGTTTATGAACGACGAAAAAATCCCAGGGTATCTGACGGATAATCTGTCACTGGGTTATCGCTTCAACTCCTACGGCCGGTTCAAGGCACCGAAATTCCAGCTGAATTTCAGCAATCTGGGCGGCGATTTCGTCCGGACTGGCGCCTACAGCCTCGTGTCCAATGCCAAGGCAGCCAAGGGTGTTTATGGCAGCACGATCAGTGCTAGCGGAACGCCAACCTATTACCTCTATCCGCGCTTCAGCGTGACGGGTAACATCTCTGTCGGGTTCTGATCTGGCGCCGATATGCATTTGAGAGAAAGACGGCTCTTCCTTGGAAACAGGGAGGGCCGTTTTTTTGTATTGCGAGGATGACAGCGCTGGCTTTGAACGCTAGCATTTCGGTAACGGCAATGGATTCTGCCTGGCCATACTGGTCGAACCGCTCTCCTCCGCGAGATGCTGATGATTCCTGTCAAACTCGCTTCTTCAGAAGCATGACAGGAGAATTGCGTCCGATGCCTGCTTTCCATAATTTCCCCCGCGTGGCTGTGACGACATTGCGATGGGGTTTTCTGCTTCTGCTGCTGGGCGGAAGTGTCGGATCTGTTTGTGCCCTGTTTCTCTGGTTGTTGGATCAGGCCACGGACATACGGTTTGAGGCCCCTTGGCTGATCTTTGGCCTTCCGCTGGCCGGAGTGGGCGTTGCGCTGCTGTATCAGTGGTTCGGCGGGAAATCAGCCGCAGGCAATAACCTGATTATTGATGAAATTCATAAGCCGGGTGGGGGCGTCCCTTTCCGCATGGCGCCTTTGGTTTTGTTTGGAACGGTTGTCAGTCATCTTTTCGGCGCATCTGTTGGTCGGGAAGGAACGGCCGTTCAGATCGGAGGAAGCTTCGCCGCCGCAATTGGGCGCCTGTTCCGGCTACACGTGCAGGACATGCGCCTGTTGCTCATGGCGGGGGTTGCAGCAGGTTTTGGCGCCGTTTTCGGAACGCCTGTTGCGGGGGCTGTTTTTGGACTGGAAGTGCTTACGCTCGGCCGCCTTGATTATGCGGCTCTGCTCCCGGTCGCGGTGGCCTCGATTGTCGCAGACTGGACGTGTCATGCGTGGGGTATCCACCATGCCGTTTATCATGTCGGCTTTCGGGGGATCGCCGCGGCAGACGGTTCGATGTTTCACGTCAACGCCATTTTGCTGGTGAAGGTCGGTTTTGCTGCCGTGTGTTTCGGTCTCGCAAGCCGGGCGTTTGCGGACGGTGTTCATCGCCTGGCAGGCGTCTTCCAGCGCCTTTGCCCATCAGCCTGGATACGGCCTGCAATTGGTGGCGTGCTGACGTTGCTGCTGGTCTGGATATTGGGAACACGGGACTACCTTGGCCTCGGCACTGTCTCACATGTGGAGGGCGGGGCGAGCATTCTAAACTTCTTTGGGGCTGGATATTATCCCTGGAGCTGGTTCTGGAAATTGGTCTTTACTCTTGTCGCGTTGGCAACTGGCTTCAAAGGCGGAGAAGTGACGCCCCTCTTTTTCATCGGGGCGGGTTTGGGAAACGCATTGTCCCCTCTGCTGGGTGTGCCGGTTGATCTTCTGGCAGGGGTGGGGTTCGTGGCCGTGTTTGCCGGGGCAGCCAATACACCTCTCGCCTGTACATTCATGGCGGTGGAGCTCTTCGGCGCGACAGATGTGATTTATTACGCGACTGGTTGTTTCATCGCCTATCTCGTGTCCGGCCACACGGGCATCTATCTTTCCCAAAGGATCGGGACGCCTAAACTGGCTCTTTTCTCGAAGGAGCAGGGACAGTCGCTGCGAGATGTCTGCAGTCGTTGATGCTATTTCCGGCGGGGCGGATTTTTCTTGGCGTTCAATGTCGTGCAGAGCAGGGCTGCCAGCAACATTTCTACGCTGAGCAGGCCAAGCCATGTGATGACATCAATGATGGGCGTTTGCGATTCATTGAGCTGAAGCATCAGGCTTAAACCCAGCAGTGCAAAGCCTGTCAGTCTAAGGCCGAGCAGATAGGACGCAGACGTGGCTTTTTTGAAGAAAATTCCGCTGCCACGAGCAGAACCCGCCGCCATCAACAGAATGGAAATCTGCCCACACAGCAGCGTCGCCCCCATCATGGGAAAAATCTTCTCTTGCGATAGGTATTGATGGCGGCATAGGCGAACGACCCGGCAAAAAGTGCGGCCGTTACACTTGTCGCGGCGCTGACACTATCACGCCATGGTGCCCCCAGTGCAGCAATGGCCAGACATGCCAAAGCGCAGGCAGCCAGAAGTTCGGTCCAGGCGGCTTCTGATTTACGGAACAGGGCAAAAATTAGGGCGAGAGCCCAGATGATGAAAACACACTGAATTTCATGATCTTCCCGTCCCGGAAGGCCAGCCGGGAGGATACGGTTTGCAAGGAAATAGGATGCAAACGCCAGCGAAAGCCCGGCCAGAACCCCGACATTCAGGCGTTCTGTCAGCACATGTCCGAGATGAGGGTTGCTTCTCAGGCGTTTGATCGTCCAGAGGCGCATTCCGCTTCCGATGACGGCCGTCAGCATCAGCCCGCATACAAAATAAAGCCAACGCGTCACACTTGGCGCAAAACGTGCGACGTGAAGACCGTACAGGAATGTGTAAGCACCAATGAGCGGTCGCTTTTCGACATGCTCACTGAGAAGATGGCCGTTCGTGCCATCAAAATTCAGGGTGTGGGATGTCGTGCTGACGGTATTCGTGTTGCCTGATGTGATGGTGATGACTGACGCCTGATCGGTCGGATTGAAGATATAGATCTGTGCGATGCCGGCTTCACCGATGCGTCTTTCTGCATCCTGAAGAACGGGAAGGATGGGCGCGAGATGGCCCGGATGGCCGCTGGGCGGACGGGCATCAAGGGCCGGATTCAGGTCCGTGTAAGTGGCCATCAGGTCATGTTTGTAAACGGCCTGCGTGCTCCATGGAAGAAGCAGGGTTCCGAGGGTGACGGCGCCTGTGAAGGAGATCATAAGATGAAATGGTAGCGCCAGAACGCCGAGAAGATTATGTGCGTCCAGCCAGCTTCTTTGTCCCTTCCCAGGGCGGAATGTGAAGAAATCCGCGAAGATCCTGCGGTGAATAATGACGCCTGAAATCAGGCCAACGACAAGGGCCAGCGCAGCGATGGCCGCGATCAGGCGCCCAAACGGGTAGGGGAGTTGAAGCTCGAAATGGAAGCGGTAGAAAAACTCGCCGCCAAAGGTTTGTCGAATGCCATCAGGACTGCCGGTTTGTGGGCTGAGTGCTTTCTGCAAATACACGCCCTTGGGGTCAGACCAGACCCCTAGCGTGAATGGCTCCTGCTGTGTTGGTGCATTCAGATACCATGCCGGAGATGTCGGGGCATTTTGTGTGAGCCACTCTACGGCGTGAGCGCTTGCTTCAATGGGGGAGATACTGGTGGCGCTCAGTTCTGGCCGCATCCAGACGCTGATTTCCTGCCGGAACACACTTAGCGTTCCGGACAGGGCAATTGCGAAGAGAACCCATCCAGTTATCAGCCCAAGGCCTGTGTGCAGCCAGGCCATGGAAGCGCGAAAATTACTTTTCACGGCCTCCAGCCCTCTAAAAGAGCCAGTCCTCCCGTAAGGAGTGTCGCAAGCAGCGTGACGCCAAAAGCTTTGCGTCCATCGGCAACGCCAAAGCAGGCCATGAACGTAACCGGCCAGACCAGCAGGCCGACAAGGATGCCGGCCATAGCGCAATCTGCGCGGGAGAGGGGGAGCCAGAGGCTCAGGCAGATCCCTCCAAGCGCTGACAATGTGTATCCGCCGGGCAATGCCGCCAGTAAACGCAAGGTCAGATGCTGGCGCGCCGGACCGGACTTACCAGGTGTAGCCAACGCTCGCCTGTGCGTTGCGGCGTTCGCCATAATAGCAGAATTCCTGATTGTAAGAGGCGTAAGCAAGGCAGTTCGCCACATAGTTCTTATCAAACAGGTTGCGGACACTGGCAGCAACTGTCCAGCCATGCAGTCTGTGAGACAGGTTATTGAGATCGTAGCGGATGGAACCGTCAAAGAGCGCATACTGCGGAATCCAGACGCTGCCATAGGATGCTTCGCCACCATAGGTCTTGGCAGAATATCGCATACCGCCGCCAAAGCCGAAGCCCTTCAGAGGGCCGGATGGCATCGTGTAGAAAACAAACAGGGAGGAATTCCCTTTGCCCGATTGCATCAGGGGCTTGCCGGTTGAATCGTCATGGACTTTCTGGAAGCTGACGGATGCTGTGACCATAAGGTTCTTATATGGCTCAGCATGTGCTTCGAACTCGAAACCATCTGAATGAACCAGACCACTGGCGGTGCTGTAACCCGTGTTTCCGACAGCAACCAGAACGTTGGTTTGTTCGATGTGAAAACCGGTTGCAGTCAGCAGGATGCTGGTTCCCGGAACCTGATATTTTACACCGCCTTCAAGCTGCTTGCCGAGAGACGGGGCAGCCTGATGCATGGTCTTTCCGCCATCGCTGGACACGGCGCCAGATTGTGGTTGGAAAGATGTGGAATAGCTGATGTACGGCGCGAGGCCGAAATCAAAATGATAGAGGCCGGAGGCGCGCCAAGTAATTTGGCTGGGGCTCTGGCGGCTGTCTGAATTGTAGTTGGACTCAACCTGATGGGAGCGATACCAGTCGTTGCGGATGCTGCCCGTCAGGATCAGGCGGTCCCAGCGGATCTCATCCTGCCCATAAGCGCCCACCTGATGGGAGTCCGTCCGATAGTTGACCCATGGAGACATTGGATCAATGGCCATTTTGTAGTTCGGATGAAAGACGTTCAGGTCAGGTGCTGCGCCGTAAAACCCGACTTCTGTGGCGCTCTGCTGCATGTAATCAAAGCCGAACATCAGCGTGTGCTGCAGCGGGCCTGTCCGGACTTTGCCTTTGAACTGGCTGTCGAATGCCAGGTTATGGGTGCGTTCGTATGTCTCGATTGCTGAGCGGGCCAGCGTATCGTCGCTGACATAATACCCCATGTCATAGACGCTGCGGTATTGGGTCTTCACATCGTCATAACGGCCGCGAGATGTGAAGCTCCAGTCATTATTGAATGTATGATTGAAGATGTAGGTGATGGCCCCTTGGCGACGATTGTATTTTTCGAAGGATGAATCACCGTCATAGAAGTTTCTGGGCAGATAGCCGTATGGCGCCCGCTTGAGCGAGCCTACCAACGGGACGCCACCATAAGTCCCGTTCTCAGGGTCGTACTGGTAATTTCCAAGCAACGTGAGAGTTGTTGGCCCATTCCCGCCGAAGGTCACCGCAGGGCTGATGGAAAAGCGGCGGCTTCCTGTGCGGGTTAGCTGTGTGTGTTGCCCGTTAACGGTGCCGTAGAGCCGATACCGAACAAACCCATTGTCTGTTGCATACCCGCCGACATCTGCATCGACGCGATAAAGGTCGAACATGCCTCCCGTTGTATTGATCCCGCCGTAGAAGCGCTGGTCGGTTGGTAGTTTGCTGGAGAGGGCCGTCAGGCCGCCGGGGCTGGATTGGCCATACAGTGCAGAGGCGGGGCCTTTGAGAATTTCAACCCGATCCAGACGTGATGTATCGGTCTGCGCCACCGCGTACCCTGTGGGGCTGTCCTGAAGTTTCAGTCCATCCAGAAACGTTGGGACGGAGAAGCCGCGGAGAGCAAACAGATCGTAACGCGTGCCAACCGCACCGCCGCGCTGGTCCGCAGTGACGCCTGCTGTGTAGCGGACTGCCTGATTGAGGTTCAGAACGCCCCGGACGTCCATCTCATTACGTGTAATGACCGTGACAGACTGAGCCGTCTCGATCAGTGGCGTATCCGATTTCGTTGCAGACGTCGCCACGGTCGCCATTCTGCGTGCCCGTACGGAGATATGCTCCATCTTGGCAGGAGTGGACGTCGATTTCCGGTTCGTATGGTTGTCTGATGGGGTTGTCGTTGTCTGGTCAGCAGCGTGAGCGTGGCTGAAAACAAGGCACAAACCGGCAATAGCGGGGGTAATTCGGGAATTGCTGGGCACGGGACTCACGCGGTGGCTTGATGAAGGAAGCGGGACTATCATTCAAATGATAATTATTCGCAATAAGAATTTTTTGAAACTGCTGCATGGCTGAGAATTCTTTTGGTAAAGTGAGGCTGGTTTAATTTCCTAAGCGTTAAATTCACACAAGAATTAATATTTTGAATAAATTTTAAAATTAATAGTTATTTTTTTAATAAAAAGATCAGATTTTGGAAGTATATTTGAACTTTTCTAGTATGAGATTGTGAAGTTCTGCAGGTATTATGTTGCTAACAGAAGGAAAAGCGTCTGTTTCATGAGTATTATAGGAAAGAGAAATAAAAGGCGTTGACCGCATTTTCGAAGGCGTAACGTATCCCGGAATTGAAGGGCGGTGGTCGCCGAAAAATATGAGATGTGCGGGGCGCCCACAGTCACGCAATGTACGGTCCAGACTCCCCAATAAAGCGTCACCATTCCGAGCGTGGCGTTCCCAGGCCGTTAGAGCATCTGGGGCATCCAGGCGGCCTGCGTCCCAAGGGCCGTGATTTTCCATGGTTACAACATAAATCAGTTCTGGCTTTTCAGCCGACACGATGCGGTCGTGAAGATAGTCACCGATTGCCTTGTCACTGATGTAGGGACCGGCTGTTTCAGCGTCTGTAAAATCATCTGGGCCGACAAGTTTGGTGAAGCCTAACGCAGGCATCAGGCAATCTCGACCGTAGAACCTGAGATCGTGAGGATGGACGAAAAGCCGTTTTTCATAAAGGGCTGCAAGCCGATTTGGTAACCCAAACGTATGCTCATCCTGAGCTGTAAGAAAGGGGTCAAAGGCTCTAAAACCAAGCTCCTCCTCACTGCGCCCACAGAGCACAGCATATTCCGTGCGCATTGTGTATGCGCCGAAACCGCTGACGGATAGTGCCCCGTAGTAGTCGGAATTTTTCTTCAGTCGCTCAAAGTTATGGAGGGGAGCAAGTGGATGGTTGGGAACTAGATCTTTGGGATCTGCAAAGGACTCACACTGTACGATGATCAGAAAGGGTGCCGGGTCTGTATCTGGTTCCCGTGCGGGCAGTGGCTGGGCAGGGGCTGGTGACGGTGTTGCTCGCCATCTGAGCGTGTAAATGAACAATACCGGAAGTAATCCGCATCGCACGATGTCTGCTTTAAGATCAGGCCGCAACATGACATTAGAGCGCCAGTAAAATTTCCAGCCAGCACTGAGGCCCAAGAGAGAGATCAGCAGTATCAGCAACCCGGCGAAATGAGCTGCAGGTGCAGTAGAAGAAAACGCGATGACGCATCCGAAGACAAGCAATGCAGCAGGTATTAAGATAATCTTCAGAAAAGTCGGGATCGCAGCAAGATAAAAGCGTGGATAACGCAGAAATGAGGCAGCGACCGCCAGGTCAGAGAAAACTAAGGGTTCGCCCAACACTCGAAACTTGATGTTGGAAGCAATGACAAGGGCTAGAAACAATGCGTCCGTGAGAACGCAGGCAACCCAAAAGCCTCCTGTCAACGCAAGTGTTGCGCCGTAAAAAGTCAGGATAGATAGGGTATGAAGTGTGTATCCGCGCCAGCCGTTGCGATCTGGCCGAATGAATCTGTCAAATAAGATCGAAAATACGACCGTGCAGCAAAGGGAGAACAGAAAGTTCTTCACAGAAACGACGCAGAAAAAAGATAAATCATGAATTCGAAATCGGCTTTCGGATGCAGCAGGCTTTCAGTTAGAAAGCATGTCTATGAGATTTCATCCATCAAGCACAGGCTCTACGATTGACTCGGTCTTGCTCAGGCGACCGCCAAGGGCCGAGAGCAAGGATGTTGAACTGGGATGTATCTCCTCATTCTCTGGCGAAAATCTACGTCATTCTGCTGCATCGATCCTGCATGACATCCGGCGTGCAAAGATTGGGGGAGCTTTCTGGTTACCGTCAGTAGTGCTTTCCGCTGAGCGCAATACTCTCCTGTCGCTGCCAGCAGACGCGGCTCTTGCCTGGAGTTTGTGGAAGCATGTTACGGCTCAGGTAGATGCACGAAAAATCGTCGTTATTTCCCAGCACTTGCATCATGTCGATGCGATCAGAGCCGCAGGCGGCCATGTTGTGTCTCAGGTGGACCCGCACAGCGTGCTTGAACAGGTTGATGAAGTCTGGACAACGGGTCGGGACGACGTAGCGCTTCTTGGTGCAGCTTATGGTCGGTTAGTGAGAATATGGTCGCCCGAAGGAGGCGAGGGCGTATTTTCCGAAACAATGGCTCTCGAATGGCTGACACGGGCCATTTCCTGGCGTAGCCCGTTCGATGGCAGGTCAATCGATCTAACCGAAGCGGTAAGGATCGTTTCTGACGACCGTCGTGCCTGGGAACGGACGCGGGATGTGGCGGTCTGTGTTGGCATGGCATGGTGGAAACGCGAGCGTATTCGCGAGTTTTTCAATGTGAGCCGGAAGAGGATCTTTTTTCGGCATTCCATGTATGGCGCTTTAAGCGAAGCACAACGTCGCAAAGGAATAATTGCTGCCTGGTCCAGCCGTATCCCGTCTGGACTAAGGAATAAGGCAAAGGCTCAGGGTGTGGGCATTTGCCAGGTTGAAGATGGCTTTCTGCGTTCCGTCGGGCTCGGAAGTGATCTTCTTCCCCCCTGTTCTATCGTGCTCGATAGGGCGGGCATCTATTTTGATCCTTCTCGCCCCAGTGATCTTGAAAAGATCCTGATGGAGACTTCTTTCGATGACAGCCTGCGGGCTCGTGCTCGCCATTTGATTGACACACTCGTAGTGCGGAATGTCTCCAAATACGGGAGTACGGCTGACGTTGGTTCCTTGCTTTCACGTCCTGCCGGGAAGACGGTTATTCTGGTGCCGGGGCAGGTCAGTAACGATCTATCCATTCGGTTGGGCTGTGGGGACGTCAGCGACAACCTCTCCTTGCTTCGTAATGTTCGTGATCGGATGCCCGATGCGCACATTGTTTTTCGTCCTCACCCGGATGTGGATGCAGGTCATCGCCCCGGTGCAGTCAGAGATGATATCGCCCTGCAGTATGCAGACGAGATCGCACGAGGTGGCCCAATGGTCTCTTTGATTGCTCAGGTAGACGAAGTTCACACCATGACATCGCTTGCAGGCTTCGAAGCATTGTTACGGGGGCGTGCGGTGACGACTTATGGAAATCCATTCTACGCAGGATGGGGGCTGACGTGCGATCTGGCTCCGAGCACTGGCCGTAGGGGACGAAATCTGCAGCTGGAAGAGCTTGTAGCAGGGGCGCTCATTCTCTATCCGCTTTATTTGGATCCGGTCACCCGAACACCCTGTGGGGCTGAAGTTCTTGTTGAGAGACTTTCAGACCCAACAATATGGACAACATCTTTCACTGTGCGTTTACGAAGATTGCAAGGTCGTTTACGTAGGAAAATGCAATATACACGCATGAGGATCTGGCCGAAATGAAGGCACCGGGCGATAGCCACTTCGGCAAGAAACATCTCAAGCCTCTGAAAAGGCGGAATTTCCTGTTTCTACAGGGGCTAATGGGGCCGTTTTTTGAGCGCGTCGGAGAAGCCCTGCTGGCGGATGGCTACAAGGTTTCCAAAATTAATTTTAATGGCGGAGACAAGCTTTTCTGGCGCCTCCCAGGTGGTGTGGACTATCGGGGAAGCCTTGAAGACTGGCCTGATTTTCTGCGCAACTTCATTGTGCAACGCGAAATTACCGATGTCGTTATTTTCGGAGACTGTCGCCTGCATCACATGGCCGCAGCGAAGGTCTGTGAAGAGCTCCAGGTTCCGATGCATGTCTTTGAAGAAGGGTATCTCAGGCCGGACTGGGTGACGCTTGAACTTGGGGGCGTGAACGGCCACTCGCGTTTGCCGCGCGATCCCGACTATTACCGCGTGGAAGCACAATTGCTTCCTCCCCAGCTGCCTCATAGCTCTGTGCCATCCTCTTTTCAAAGGCGTGCAGCGGAAGGTATTGCCTATAATACTGCTGACCTTCTTTTGAGATGGTATTTCCCGCATTGGACAAATCATCGTCCTTGGCATCCCCTTGTTGAGGGAATGGGCTGGCTGAAGCGGTTTTCGCGTCGTAAGGCTGTTGCCGAACGTACGAAGAAAGTTCTGAGCAGGCTTGAGGCCTGTAAAGCGCCTTATATGCTCTTTCCTCTCCAGTTGGATGCGGATGCTCAGGTCCGTCTCCATTCGGGCTTTAGTGGCATGCAGGAGGCGATTGAATACGTCATTTCTTCCTTTGCGGCTCATGCACCGGCAAATATGCGGCTGATCATCAAGCAGCATCCCCTGGATAATGGTCTGCGCGATTGGCGGCATATTATTGCGTGCTCCGGGCGCCAACATGGAGTGCTCGGGCGGATAGGCTTTATCGAAGGCGGTGATATTGCCTTGCTGGTCAAGCAGGCTGAAGGCGTCATCACAATCAATAGTACAACTGGTACATTGGCGCTGGCAGAAGGTATTCCGGTTATTACGCTGGGGCAGGCCATCTACAATATTCCCGGCATTACATATGAGGGAACACTCGACGCGTTCTGGAAGACCCCGGAAAAGCCGGATATGGAGCTTTTCGCTGCATTCAGGCGCGTTCTGGTCGAATACTGTCTTGTCGCCGGTGGCTTTTTCTCAGACGAAGCGATGTCCAAGCTGGTGCGGGGTGTCGTGGCAAAACTTGAAAGACATTCGCCTCAACTGTTTCAGACACGGGCGACTGAAGAAGGGCATGAATTCTGGCATGGAATGAGCCGTCCGCTTTTGCGCCTTTCAGAAAAGGTTGCGGACGCCGTAGGGGCTCCTGAGTGAAGGAAAGTCAGGCAATACCTCCGTTTCTTCTGGATATTTCGCGCCTTCTCTCCCGTTCGGGAGCAAGTGTGCCAACCGGCATTGATCGGGTCGAACTGGCCTATGCGCGATACCTATTGGCTCATGCATCAGAGCAAACGCGCTTTTGTGCCATGCACCCAATTGGTGTGATGGGAATGATTGACCAGGCCACGGCGCGGCGGTTCATACAGGCCCTGGAACTTCAGTGGGGACAATCTGGTTCTGGCCGGCCGGCAGCGCGTCTATGCGGTAGGATTAATCGTGGCCTATTCTGGCATCGGCCTGCTGCAATGGCCCCCAACACAATATACCTTAATGTGTCACATCATCATCTGACACGCCCTAAAGTGGTAGGTGCCTTTCTTAGGCAGACAGGTGCTCGGTGCGTGGTGATGATTCATGACCTTATTCCGATAGACTACCCGGAATATTCTCGCCCGAGAGAGCCCGCGCGGCATGAAATCCGTCTCAAGACAGTCGCACGTTATGCTGATTCCATTATTGTACCGTCGCACTACGTGAAGGAAACGGTCTGTCGACATCTGACGGAACTCTCAGTCGATATTCCAGTCCATGCAGTTCTTCACGGGGTCGATGCTCCTCACCTTCATACACGCACGATGGAACTGGATGTATCACTTCGAGATCAGCTCAAAGGACGACCCTATTTTGTATGTCTGGGGACCATTGAGCCACGTAAGAACCATCTGCTCTTGCTTAATGTTTGGCGTCGTCTTGTTGAACAGGCACCATCCTCGGCGCCTGTACTGGTAATCGTAGGAAAGCGTGGATGGGAGAACGAGAATATTCTTGACCTTCTAGATCGCGCACCGGCCCTCAAGGGGCACGTCATTGAGTGCCAGTCATTGCCTGACACGATGGTTCAGACCCTTCTAAGGGGTAGCTCCGGGCTTCTTTTCCCATCCTTTGTCGAAGGTTTCGGGCTTCCGCTTGCGGAAGCTTTGTCGCTGGGCGTGCCTGCGCTTTGTTCCGATATTCCAGTTTTACGAGAGGTTGGAGGGTGTGCAGCGAGCTATCTCGATCCTCTAGACGGGCCGGCGTGGTTGGACGCGATTATGCGTTACGCTACTTCGGGGTGTGACAGGACAGACCATACGTTACAGACAGGAAACTTCTGCACTCTCTCTTGGGATGAGAGCGTAGCGCAAGCACTTTCACTGATACAGTAATCTGAAAGTATTTATCGAAATTCCATTCAAAAATAACTGCTGGATGATTGGTTTTCTATCGCGGACGATCAACCATCCAGCAGGGTTTGGTAGAATTTCTTCATGCGTCGTGCATAGGGTTCAATAGCAAAGCCCTGTGCGCGTTTCCGGCCTGAAGATGAAAGCGCCGCCCATAAAGCATCGTCTTGATCGAGCGTTTTAATGCCTTCAGCCAATGCTTCTACGTTTGTGCTGTCTACAAGAAGCGCTGAAGTTCCTGAAATTTCCTCTGTTGCATGCCCCAGGCTGGTCAAAACGGGGGTGCCTAGAAGCATGGCTTCCAGAATAGGCAGACCAAAGCCTTCAGCCAGAGACGGAAAAGCGACGCATCGTGCTTCTCTGATTGCGCGAACTAAGGCCGGGCGGCTGCACCAGGGCAGGATCCGCACGCGCTCAGGAACTGGATGATGCTTGAGGGCATGAAGCTCTTCTGCTCCCCCAAATCTTAAAGCGCCGATCAGGGTCAAAGGGCGAGTTGTTCCAGAACGACCATGGGCTTCGATCAGTCGTCCAACATTTTTGCGACGTTCAATCGTGCCGAAGTAGAGAAAACCGTCTTTTGGACAAGGAGCCTCGACAGTCAGCGCTTCAGCCATGAGGTCTGTTGGAAACGAAACAGATTGAGACAGCATGCTGATTTTCTCCGGAGGTAGCCCGAAGAAACGGATCAGGTCCTGCCGGACCGCCTCTGAAACCGTGACAATGGCATCGGCATTGTCACACCAGAATTTCAGACGTCTATGAAGGCGCTTGACCGGAGTGTCGCTGAACTCAGGGTGGAGCAGTGGAATAATGTCGTGGATCGTCACGACATTGGGAATGCCTGGCCACTGCAGGGGAACCGGATAGGTCCAATGCATCAGATCCGGTGGCACGTCAGCTTTTATGGAAATCGGCCTATGAAGCGTCCGGTCCCTTATTTCGGCTGTTCGATAAAGGTCGTGACCAATATAGCCGTCACCTGTCTGCTGGACGCGACTATTGGGCCAAGTGCTACGAACGAGGCGTTTGATTTTCTGGGGAAAGTTATGAACGTTTGCGTGCGTGGCCATGTCATCATGTAGCCACGCCGGGCGAATGCCTGCCTCGTTGTAGGCTTCTCCCAAAGTCGCCGCGTATGTTGCAACACCCGTGCCACCAGCACGGCCCGTATTGCGGGTATCAAGTCCAATCCGCATTGGTATCAGGGAGAGCGCCCGGTCTTGGTGTGGAAAATCCGATCCCAGACATCGTTGCTTACCGCGAAATTTTTCTCTGGCGCAGCGTAATGATGAATGAGGTGGTGACGACGCAGTTTGCGAAGAATGCCCCGCTTTGGTCGATACTGATGACAGGCGTAGTGAACAAGATCGTAGACAATATAGCCCGCGAGAAAGCCGAGGAAAAATGTGGTGCCGCTATGGCCCCCTAAAAAATGCGCCAAAGCCCAGAGCAAGCCTGCAAGGGGAAGGCTGACGGACAGGGGCATCATGTTGCGGAGCTTCTCTCCCGGCTCATCATGATGATTGCCGTGGATCAGGAAGATAAATCGTTTGCCAATCTCGTGTGAGAGATCGAGGTGGAAAAGGAAACGATGACCCAGGTATTCAAAAAAAGACCAGAAGATGAGGCCCATAAGGAACAGGGCTACAAATGGAGCCACCGCCATCGGCACACAGTCCAGACAGACAAGGGAAAATATGACGACCCAAACCGGGATGAAAACTGACAACGGCATATATGTAAGCCGTTCCAGCCAGTCATTTCTGAAAAGCCTCAATGACACTCGGCAGAATTCCCCTGAAACCTTTGTTGTCTGTGCTGAATTCCCTTTTTTTTCGGAAAACAGAACGCGTTAATCCATGCGATCATATCGATGTTCTCAAGACACGCATAGTAATGTTTGAGCTTCAAACTGAAGGATGTGTCCTTCCTGCACCAGCTCAGCAGGTTAACGAAGGCTTTCAAACTAGTCAGACCACTCAACTTGGTTCCAAACATTTCTGAAGAAGTGGTTTGTTTGAACGAACACATCTTCAGATTTCGTAAAACGTCAGAAATTTACGAAGGTTTTTTTCAAATTTCAGGTCGCAAGACGTAGTTTCTCGATACATCCCGCATGTGATCATTGCTCTGACGCTGCCATTGGAGCGAGTTCACCTGGAGCGTCAAATCTGTTCATCATTCTGAGGTTACGATGAGCATGGGGCTGCTTGTCGTATGGAAATATGGCTTTTTTAGCGATCTATAATCTTGGCCAGATGAAGTTCCTGCGGCCGAAGCGCGCAGGACATCCATCAACGGCAAACATTGTCGCTGAAGTAATCGGTTACCCTTTTGAAGATTACAAGATCGTCGGGACAATGCCGCCTTCGCACCTGATCGCAGCCCCATTGGTCACGGCGCCGAATGGGCTGGAAAGCAACGCGACCTGAGCTGCAATTTCCTCCGGATGGATGAGGCGCTGGAGAAGGGAAAGGGGGCGCATTGTTTTGAAGAATTCTGCTTCCCGCTCTTCTTCTGACGCGTCCTTGTTCTTAACGGCTGCCTTGATGAAGGCCGTACTGCCTTCGGATTTTGTTGGGCCCGGAAGGACGCAATTGACGGTAACGCCGGTTCCCTTGGTTTCTTCAGCCAGACCACGTGACACAGCAAGCTGCGCTGTCTTGGTCATGGCATAGTGGATAGTGTCTCCCGGTGTGACGACGCCGCATTCGCTGGAGACAAAGATGATGCGTCCCCAGTTCTGCGCAATCATGTTTGGGAAATAGTGCCGGGAAAGGCGGACGCCACTCATGATATTGACTTCGAAGATATGGTTCCATTCTTCGTCCGCGATATCGGCAAAAGCTTTAGGTTCAAAAATCCCAAGGTTGTTGATCAGGATATCAACGGAGGGGACGGCTTTAACCAAAGCTGCAACTCCGGCCTGTGTCCCGGCATCAGCCTGCACGGCACGGACCTGCGTTGGTGCATTCAATTCTGTCGTGGCTGCATCAAGCTTTGACTCGCTTCGACCGCAAATGACGACATTGACGCCCTCCGCCACGAAACGCTTGGCAATGGCCAGTCCGATCCCGGACGTTGAGCCAGTAATCAGAGCGGTTTTACCTTTAAGGTTCAGATCCATGGTGACCTCGCATCTATTGTTTTGTTTAATTTGAGAGAGTGCCGAAAAATCCGCTGGCTTAATCTGTGGAACCGCGGACCTCCCTAAGACCGCTGCATTTCAAAGCTGCAAGCGCGATGAAATACACTGCCAGACCGCCTGCCGAGAGCAGTGCGCTTCCGATGCCCAGTGAGCCATAACCAAGCTGCCGCCCCAGAAGCACACTTCCGAGAGAGGCACCCAGAGCGTTGGCAATATTGAAAGCCGAATGGTTAAGGGATGCTGCAAGTGTTTGCGCGTCTTCCGCAAAGTCCATAAGGCGCGTTTGCAGGGCTGGACCAAGAGCATTCACAAAGGCTGGGATAAAGAAAACATCTGCCATCAGGCCAAGTGGATTGTGCATGACGTAAGGGAACAGAAGCATCACGAAAATGCTGCCTGACAGGGCCAGGATAACGGCAAGATTGATGTTTCGATCAACAATCCATGCGCCAACGTTGGTTCCGGCCAGCATGCCGCATCCCCAGATGACCATGTAAAGCATGACCTCCCATTCGGGCACATGCGTGACGTTTTGCACGACGCTCGTCAGATACGTGTAGATTGCAAACATTCCCCCAAAGCCGATCGCCGCGGTCAGAAGCGTTAGCAGAACCTGCGTATTTCCGAGGGCTTTTACTTCTCGCAGAGGGGAGTTTTTCCGGTTCGGTACGTCGGCTGGAATATAGCGCAAAACACCTAGGAATGTGACGAAGCCCAGACTTCCAATAATGAGGTAGGCAATACGCCAGCCGAAATGATTGGCGGCAAATGTGGAAAATGGTGCGCCAATCAGGGTTGATATCGCAATGCCGGACAGCACACGTCCAACAGCCCAGCCTCGATGTGAGCGCTCGACCATAGAGGCCGCGACGAGCGCGGATATGCCGAATAATGCGCCATGGGGGAGCCCAGTGATGAAGCGCGCCACTTCAATCAGGCCGGGGGTGGGCATGGTGATGCTCAGGGCGTTTCCAAAACAGAACAGCAATAGCAGGACGAGCATCAGCTCCCGGCGAGAGAGGCGTGCTCCAAGGATAGTGATGAGCGGGGCGCCAACGACGACACCGAGCGCATAGGCCGTAATTGCATGGCCAGCATCTGCGGGTGTGAGGCCGAGAGATGCTGCGAACTCGGGCAGCATGCCCATAATGGCGAATTCGCCTGTCCCGACTACGAACGTCCCGAAAGTCAGGAGGAGGAGTGCGGCAGTTCTACCATGAGGAGGCGCAACCAGAGGCGCGCTTCCTTCAGGATGCAGTGTCTCTGAGGGCATGGGGTGATCCAGTATTGATGGTCTTTAGGATGTCAGGGCGTTTGCCGCAACACGAGCAATAGCAATATCGTCTTCAGAGCTGGCACCAGATACGCCGATGCCTCCAATCACCGTACCGTCAGCAGACTTCAGGACGATCCCGCCGCCAAAGCTTGTCAGGCCGCCATTCGTATTTTCAAGCGAATATGCCTGTCCGTCTGGATGTGCGATTTTGGCGAAGTCGGCGCTGTCCATCTGGAACAGGACGGCAGTTTTTGCCTTTTTCTGACTGACATCAATCGAGCCAAGTGGCGTCCCGTCCATGCGTAAGAAAGCCATGGGCCACGCTGCCATATCCACGATGGAGATGCAGACTTTTAGGTTGAGCCTTTCGGCTTCCTGGACTGCAGCCTGAAGCATGGTCTGTGCAAAGGACATTTTCATGGGGAGAGAACCTGTCTTTCTGAAGAAAAAGTTACTGCGTCAGTCCCCGATGAATAAGGGAACGCTGTCTTTCTTCAAACGGCACGAGTTCAGCATTATTGGATATTTGCGCGTTCCACATGCTTCATCATGATCCATGCCAAGCGGATTAAGCGATGGCGTGGGAAGTTCTGCGCCGGGCCGGCAACAGCTATACTGGCTCGGACTTCGCCGCTTTCTCTCAAGGGAATGGCAACTGCGTTTATGCCTGGATGATAGGCTTCCAGATCAAGCGCATACCCTTTGATCCGGACATTCTCGATCTCTGCCAGTGTCGCATCATTGAGAGCATTGGATCGCGTGGTCAGGACGCGTTGCCCTAGACCTGGAACAAATGCGAGGAACACGAGACCCACAGCTGATCCTTCGAGTTTTTCCCTGCTCATCAGGCGAGAGGCAGCGATATTTGGCTCTTCCAAGTCCAGAATGTCGAGATAAGCCGTTTCATCGCCACTTGGGACACCGAGGTAAACAGTTGCATCGCTTTCCTGCGCAATGATCTCAAGCACGGGACGTACTCTATCTCGCAGAAGGTGATCATCTCCCACAATCCGGGCCAAATTCAGAATTCGGCCACCTAAATGATAACGCATGTCTCCCGGACGGCGGTGGACATAGCCCAGATATTCAAGGGTTTGCAGAATATTGTGGGCGGTCGTTTTCCCAAGCCCAGAAATTGTCGCGAGGTCCTTTAGCCTTGCGCCTCCGCCCTGTTGCGCAATGATTTCGAGCAGGGCGGCAGACCGCTCGATGGACTGAATAAGCTTTGGTGACTTTCCCATCAAACGGTTTCACCATTTCTGAAAGGTGAATGTAAAGGAGCATGAGAAAAAGACATTCTTCATTAATGAACGATTAGTATTACGGATTCAGGGTCGGTTGATTTGGAAAAGAATGGAGTTAAGAGATTTATACTGGATAACAGACAACAGCGGGAATTTTTTATAAATTTCAGAAATATTCTGGAAGAAAAAAAAGATTATCCCTGTGCTATAGGGTACGTTGACAAAAAACGTATTGGTTTGGGGCAAGATCTGATTCATTTTCTGGCTGTGGGATAATGGGCAAAGAGAACAGGCATGGCACGAGGCGATCTGACGGATCAGGAATGGTCGATGATTGGACCTCTTCTCCCTTCAGAACGCGGACGTTGGGTTCGATCAGCCAGAGATAGCCTGTTTCTCAACGGCATGTTGTATGTTCTGCGTGTTGGTTGTCCGTGGCGGGGCGCAGAAGCGCTATGGCAAATGGAACTTGGTTTATCTCCAGTTTCGCCGTTGGGCTGAACAGGGCGTATGGGATGCCCTGCTGCAACCCTGGTAGACCTTGGACCGACCAATAACTGGCCGCATATGGTCGATAGCACCGTGGTTCGTGCCCATTCACAGGCCGCTGGAGCAGAAATAAAGCTCATTCGGAGGCTTTTGGTCGATCACGTGGTGACTTTACGAGCAAAATCCATGCTCGATATGGCACTCAGGGATGCCCTCTGGGCTTTGTCCCTACTGGAGGACAGGTCTCGGACTACGAAGCCACAGATACCCTAATGAAGCCACTTTTTCCCGAGCCCCAAAACCATGCTGGCCGACGGGGCTATGACAGTGACTGTTTCCGTCAGGATCTGCTGATCCATGGAATCCTGCCGGTCATTCCGCCACGCAAGAGCCGTAGTGCTCCACAGAAAATAGACTGGCAGCGTCACAGGGACCGCAACCGCATTGAATTGATGTTCAACCGGCTCAAGCAGGTGCGCCATATCACGACCCGCTACGACAAGACTGCCCTGTCCTTCATCAGTTTCCTCGACCTCGCCCCTGCAAGGTTCTGAGACAGGCCTTTTGTCAACATGCTAAAGCATATCGGGCAAGAAGCACGCTATTCGACATCGAATACCCAGTTCTTTTATTTCTGACGATTACGATTTAAAAATTGGAATCAAAAAGACGCTTTCAAGACAAGGAGATTTTTACAAACTCGAATTTATTGGAATTCACCATTGACGAGTTTATTATTATTATATAAAGTGAATTACATTTATTAATAATTTGGCAAGATATTTATAATGGATCAAAAATTGAATGTAATAGAATTAAAGACACATTTTGGAGACTTTATTAGGGTCGATATAAAAAGCAGAAAACTCGTTCGTTCGAGTCCAGGTGACTCAGAAAGTATTAAATTATTTGGGGTGTATAAGGAAATTCACCCTAACTACATATTTTTGTTTTCAGAAGACGGTAAAGTTATATATGTAGATGATGATCCAGAATGTGGGCTGATTTTATCTTATAGAATTTTAAGTACCGGAAATAAAATTATATCACTTCGTCACCCTATGGCAGATTTATATTTGTCATCTGAAAGTGTATATAAATCTAATATTAGATGTAATAGAAGATTTTATAGTAATTGGGAAAAATTTTCGGAAGTAAATTCCTCATGCCTTCCAGATAGATTAATGATTTTTCAATTTATATTTAAATATTTAGATGATTTACCAACGTTTTATTCTTTTGAACAATTTATTAATAATATAAATAAAGAATATTTTCTTGATTCATTTCTTCCTATAGCTAGGCTTATGCCTAAAGAAGAAATAAAGGACTTGTCGAGAGTATTATTATCTAGAAGTGATATTTTATTGCAAGTTCGGGAGGGTATGGAAGGTGATCTATGGATTAACTCTGCCCTGCCTGATTTAGTAGAGTGGGCTGAAAATAGGGAAGGTCTATCTCGGCGTAAACTTAATGAAGCAACTGATTTTTTGGGAAAAATTGACTTTGGGGAGGAGGCGGCCCCACCGTTTGGCTTTGTTTTAAATGGTTTTGCGAGGAGTTTTATCAAACCTCGCTATGGATCTGCAGTCTTAACCTGTATCCGTGACGAAGGGTGTTACATACTGGAGTGGGTAGCATGGTATCGTATGCTTGGATTTGATCATATTTTTATATGCTCAAATAACAATTCTGATGGATCAGATGACTTATTAGGTGCTTTGGCTGATGCGGGTATAATTACATGGATAGACATAAATCCGCAAGCTATGATGAATCAACAGCGCAAAGCTTATGCCTATGCCTTATCAATGTTGCCGCAAACGCTTGACTATAGGTGGTTAGCAGTCGTCGACTTTGACGAATTTATTACAATAGATAAAAATAAATTCTCAAATATAAACTCATATTTGTATCTGCAAGAATCTCGTGGTGCTGATGCTATAGCTCTGTCATGGATAATGGTTACTTCAGACTCGCAGATTTCTTACAGTGAAACGCCCTTAACTGAGCGCTGCGCACGACGAGAGCCCAAAAAAAATAACGCAGTCAAAACTATTTTTAGAACAAACATGTGTTCGTTTGCGCATGCCCATGACCCTCATTGGAATTATGAACATATCGGCATAACACTTAACGCATCGGGAAAAATTTTTAAACCAACAGGTCATGAAACTGGTAGAGGCTTTATAAGATCTTACTCGGGTCCAATACTGGAAAACGACGCATGGGTCTCTCACTATTTTTATAAATCTTTTGAGGAATTTGTATGGAAAAGCTCTCGTCCGCGGGGCGGAATAGGGGATCCGCGCAGAGAAAAATATTTTGAGCCTCGCTTTCTGGCGGATTTTCTCAAATTTTTTGATGACCAGGAAACCGAAAAATATGAAGGCAGCCACCAATGGAGTATAAACTTAAAAGAAGAGATTCTAAATTTGGAAAAAATCCAAAATGTAAAAAAAATTAATGACAGCATACATAAAAATTTTTCCGAAAAAGTAGCTATTTTAGTAAGAAGTTCTTTAGATGTAATTTTATTGTCTGACGTATCTCAAGATAAAAAAAATAAGTGGAGGAAATTATATAACATTTGGAGCGAGGGGTTAGATCGGGGAAATTAAATTTTGTATTTGTGGTCCTGATTCTTGCGGAGCTGTTAGGTCTTACTTTAGCTTTGGGTGTGTCACGATTTAGTTCTGGGCCATGGGCTGCCTGCTAAGCGGCGTTACGCTCATGATTCAGCGGGCTTTTTCATTGAGGCGCGGAATGCTGCGGCCTCTGCAGTTGAAGGGATCGACGAAACGTTGATTGGCGCCTCTTTCTTTTGATTCCGCGATTTTAACGTGTTGATTGCTGGTTTCTAAAATTGATTTTCGAACTGCGTCTATTGCATAGCGGAATGCATTGGCTCTGCCCTGCTACGCTGCGGAGCTTACTCTCTTGAGGAATAGAAAGTGGGGCATGTTGTAGCCGGATATTGGCCAGCCCGATCCTCATGGTGGTTTGAGCGATGCCTGCCGCTTGGACAAAGAGCGATGTCTGTGATTTCTGACCAGCAAAGACATGCTCAACATGAGACCAGATAACGGATTTCCCGAAGTTGGATCTTGGGATATGTCGTGGCATGGCTTTGGGGTCGGGCTTTTTCCTGTGGACTCTCAACACAACGCCCTACGTTCCTATAAGGGCTTCATTGGCTTTTAAGCGGTAGGCTGTTTCGGCCCACATCGTTGTTTTTATTCAGTAAGTCCTCTCTTAATCGTGCGCCATCACCGGCGGCGAAATTGGTTGTTTTTCATTTCCGGACCAGCGGAAGCTTTCGGTCGATGGCGAAATGGGATTTGTAGCCAAAGAATGGAATGGCGCGATCAGTGGATGGCATGGTCCCATCTTTATGTCGCTTTGCTTTCGTGAACTTCAGCGCCCATCGCGAATGCCTGTTCTTGTGGAATCGCTTTGACGGCTTGTCTTGCCAGTTTTGTGGAGCCCGCCACTAATGTAGCGTCTAGGAGCAAACCTTACATTGGTAGATGACCGGCGCTGCGCAGAGTGGCATCAAACCGGTCAAACAGCCTTTTAGTCGCACCCACCTGAGGTAGATGTTTGCGCAAATAGCGCTCGACCACTTCACGGACAGTCTGGTGGATGTAGTATCCAGTCAGCGGCGATTTGCTTGCGAGCTCAATACTGGCTCTCACCGCGATACTTGACGCCTGCTAGAAGCGGACGTTCTGTGGCATTGTTAATTTTGGCAATTGCGACTTTGTCTTTGATGGTGAGCCTCAGTTGGGCCCAAAAACGATCAATCATTTCGCTATATGACTGCTAAGTCATTGGAAAAATTGGTGTCCCATAGGGGATTCGAACCCCTGTTGCCGCCGTGAGAGGGCAGTGTCCTAGGCCTCTAGACGAATGGGACCAGAGCGAGGGCGTTAATAGAAGAGGCCCTCTGGGTTTGCAAGTACTATTTTACAGTTTTTGCGAAAGCAAAGGGCCTAGTGCCGCGCCGCCAAAAAGGTGGACGTGGAAGTGAGGAACTTCTTGGCCTGAATTGGCGCCGGAGTTGCTGATAAGGCGAAAACCGTCTTTCGTCAGACCCTCCGCTTCAGCCACTTTTGCGACCGCTCTCCAGAAGCCAGTAATTTCATCGGCGGACGCTGTCGCACTGAAGTCCGCAATGGAGACATATGGCCCTTTGGGGATGACCAGCACATGGATAGGTGCCTGCGGGGCGATGTCGTGAAAGGCCAGCGCGTAGTCGTCTTCGTAAACCGTGCGGGACGGGATCTCCTTACGGAGGATGCGGGCAAAGATATTACTGTGGTCGTACGTCATGGCTTTGTCCCTTAACCAAGCTTTTCCTTGGGGCGCGACGCTTTTTCGGCAATCCCACTTGTGCCTTCGCGACGCTTCAGCTCTGTCCAGACATCGTCGGGAGAGACGCCTGCGTCCACCCACATGACGATGAGATGATAAAGAACGTCAGCGCTCTCCCCGACGAGTTCCTTGCGATTGCCATTAACGGCTTCGATCAGACACTCAACAGCTTCTTCGCCAAATTTCTGGGCGATCTTGTTGCGACCACGGGCCATCAGACGCGCTGAATGGCTCAGCGTCGGGTCTGTGCCGCGACGGGACTGAACGGTCTCGAACAGGCGCTCCAGCACGTGCTCTCTGGCCGGTGTCGTTTTGCGCTCTTCCGGCTTTGCTGCTTTTGCCATTGCCTTATTCTCCAAGTCTGACCGGAAGGCCGGCCTCATTCAGTGCCTGTTTGACGTCCCCAACGCGGAACTGTCCGAAATGGAAGACGCTGGCGGCTAACAGGCCGCTTGCGCCAACCTGCGCGCCTTCAACAAAATGATGCAATTCGCCAACGCCGCCGGATGCAACCACAGGGATGGTCACTGTACCACAGACCGCTCTGAGCAGATCCAGATCGAAACCAGACTTCGTGCCATCACGGTCCATGCTGGTGAGCAGGATTTCTCCTGCGCCCAGATCCTGCATCTTTTTGGCCCATTCCACAGCATCCAGCCCAGTGGGTTCGCGGCCGCCCTTGGCATAGACTTCCCACCCACCGCGACCATTCGATCGCGCATCAATCGCCACGACCACGCACTGGCTGCCAAAGCGCTGCGAGGCTTCGCGGATCAGTTCCGGACGCGTGATCGCCGCTGAATTCACGGCGCATTTGTCGGCGCCAGCCAGAAGCAGGCGTCGCATGTCCTCACAGGTCCTAACGCCACCACCTACCGTCAGGGGGAGGCAGATGGCTTCTGCCGTGCGGCGGACGACATCCAGAATGGTATCGCGATTTTCGACGCTGGCCGTGATGTCCAAAAATGTCAGCTCATCAGCACCGGCAGCATCGTAAAGCTTGGCCTGCTCCACCGGATCACCTGCATCACGCAGGGAGACGAAATTCACACCTTTGACGACGCGACCGTCCTTGACGTCAAGGCAGGGAATGACGCGGAGTTTTAGCATGAACCGAGTACGTCCAGGGCGTCCTTGAGGGAAATACGCCCATCATACAGCGCCCGGCCGACGATGGCGCCGGAAATGCCCGGTACGTCGCGGGCAATAGCGCGCAGGTCCCGAAGATGATCAAGGGTGCCGACGCCACCGCTTGCAATGACGGGAATGGAGAGGCGGCGCGCCATGTCTGCTGTCTGTTCGAGATCAAGCCCGGCCAGCATCCCGTCGCGGGTGATTTCGGTGAAGATGATAGCGGCAACGCCTGCATCTTCCATACGGAGTGCCAGATCGTTGGCTTCAAGTTCCGAAACTTCTGCCCAGCCTTCTGTTGCAACGCGGCCCTGGCGGGCGTCGATCCCAGCAACAATCTGGCCCGGGAAGGCGCGTGCGGCCTGTCGAACCAGTTCCGGGTCTTTTACCGCCACGGAACCGAGGATGATGCGAGAAACGCCTGCTTCCAGCCAGCGCTCAATGGCGGCCATATCGCGGATGCCGCCACCAAGCTGCACCGGCAGGCCAGTAGCTTTCACGATGGATTCAATGGCTGGCACATTCGTTGATTTTCCAGCGAAAGCACCATTGAGGTCAACGACGTGCAGATGGCGGCAGCCTGCTTCTTCAAACAGCTTGGCCTGTGCCGCAGGGTCGTCGGAATAGTGAGTGGCATCTTCCATCTCGCCGCGGCGAAGCCGGACGCAGGCGCCGTCTTTCAGGTCGATGGCGGGGTAGAGCATCAGGCCCTGCTGGCTTTTGGTGGTCTCGGAGGAAACAGGCGCGCCGCCGGCATCCGGTGCAGCAATGCTGGACTGCCAGCGGACCGCTTCATGTTCACCGGCGAGTAGTTTGGAGAAGAAAAGTCCGCGCACCGTCTGGCCTCCGATCCGTGCATAATAGGGATGGGTGCCCCAGTGCTCAAAACCGAGCGACCGGAACAGCCCGATGGCAGCAGCATGCGTTTCACGCACGTCGCAGTTGATAACTTTGCTACCCATGGCTTTTGCGCCCTGGATCATGGCCTGAATCAAAGCGCGCCCCAGTCCTCGCCCTCGGGCGTAGGGTGCAACAAAGAAGCCTGTCAGATTGACTGTGGCGGCATGGGCTTCATAGCTGGAAGGCGGACGCACAAGCTGTCCTGCACCGCAAATGATGCCGTCTTCGCGCAACACATACAGGCTGCGCTCCTGCACCAGAAGCAGGCCTTCGAAATAACGCTCCAGAGCCTGATTTCCGGGCGGCTGAAGCCAGCCGAAACCGCCGCCATCCAGAATGCCCGCCGTTACCGCTTCGCAGAGCGCTTCCATGTCATCGGGCGAGAGGGATGAAACGACCCGTTCGCAAACAACGGTCATGACGTCCACCTCAGAAAGTTGCCCATGATGGTCAGGCCAACAGTCTGGCTTTTTTCAACGTGAAACTGTGTTCCGCACCGGTTACCGCGCGCAACGATGGCGGGGACCGAATTTCCGTACTGTGCGGTCGCCACCAGTTCGTCCTCATGCCCGTCATGCAAGGCATAGGAATGAACAAAATAGCCGTGCATTCCGGGCTCCAGGCCCTGCGTCAGCAAATGTGCGCCCGGTTTGAAATCAAGCGTGTTCCAGCCCATGTGGGGCAGGCGCAGACCTGCATTGGCGGCTTCATCCATGCGACGGATATTGCCTGAAATCCAGCCCAGTCCCTCGGTACGGCCATGCTCCAGGCCATATTCGCTCATGAGCTGCATGCCCACACAGATGCCAAGGAAAGGCGTGCCTTTAGCCGTTGCAGTCTCAAGAGTATTGCGAAGATCCGGCCCGAGGCCTGCGGCACAATCGGCAAATGCGCCCTGACCCGGCAGGATCAGGCGATCGGCATTCAGGATGGCTTCCGCATCGCGCGTAATGGTGACGTCTGCGTCAAGGCCACGCAATGCCGCAGCCTTTTTGGCGGCCTGAGCGGCCGATGCAAGATTGCCACCATTATAGTCAATTACGACGACGCGCATGGGAACTCCGGGGGGCTAACAGGTGATGTGTGCCGGTCCGCCCAGCGGATCAGCGCAATGTCCTTGCTTGGGGCAGGAATTGGCAGGCCCATCTGGCGGCCATTGAGGCGCATTTCCCACAGACGGATTTCTGCCGTGAACGTGGCAAGGACAGCGTGAATACCTACGATAATCGCAATGTCCCACCGTGAAGCAATAAAGATATGCAGCAGGATGGATACGGCTGCGGCAATAAGTCCGGAGATCCAGGCGCCATAAGTGAGAAGGCCCAGCCATCCAAAAAACATGACACGCCAGGAAAAACCGTTCTGCACCATGACAGGCAAACCCAGCGGCCGCGATGAGGCGGGGTCCGTACAGGGCGTGAAAAGCTTCACAGGACGCCTTTGGTGGAGGGAATGGCGCCCGCCGCACGGGGATCCATCGAGACGGCAACGCGTAGGGCCCGGGCCACCGCTTTGAAGCCGCTTTCTGCAATATGGTGGGCGTTTGTTCCTGCCTTGCAGGTCAGGTGCAGCGCGATGTGCGCCGACATTGCAAAAGCACGGAAGAATTCTTCAAAAAGTTCGGTATCCATCGTGCCGATCTTCTCGCGTGGGAAAACCACGTTCCATGCCAGATAGGGGCGGCCGGAAATATCCACCACGGCTTCGCACAGGGCTTCGTCCAGCGGCACCAGTGCATGACCGAAGCGCTCGATGCCGCGCTTGTCCCCGATCGCCTGACGAAAGGCCTGCCCAAACACGATGCCGACGTCTTCGACCGTGTGGTGCCCGTCAATGTGCAGATCACCCTTGGCGAGCAATTCCAGATCGAAGCCGCCATGTTTGGCGAGTGCCGTCAGCATATGGTCGAAAAAGCCGATGCCGCTGTCCACGGTTGACCGTCCCTGCCCATCAAGAGACAGGGCAAGGGTGATATCGGTTTCGCTTGTCGCGCGGTGCAGACGGGCGTGACGGGGTTCGGTCATGGTGGTTCTGCTACACCAGCGGGAGGGTTATTTCCACGCTGTCCCTGAGATAAAGGATGAAAAAGAAGGGTCCTAGAGTGCCGCAGAACGGGAAGACTGTCACCTGTCTTCAAGAGTTTGGGCGAGACTCTGTCGCCCCCTTGGCGGATGAGGCTGATCGCGCCATATCTGAACCATGGCACATCATCACTCCTCCCTCGACTTCCTTCTCTCCCGCGCCTCGACCGATAACCTCGTTGAGCCGACCCCCAAGGGCGAGCAGCTTCGCAATATCCTGTCTGCAGGTTTGCGAGCGCCGGATCATGGCCGGATGCGACCGTGGCGCTACACGGTCATCAAAGGAAAGCATCGGGAGGCCTTTGCCCAGGTGGTGCTAGAAGCCATGGAACGGCAGGAGCCTGATGCTCCATCTGCCAAGAAGGAAAAGCGACGGGATCGTTTCTCCAACATGCCCATGATTATCGCTCTGGGGATGCATATTGTTCCTGATGGCAAGATCCCGGTCATCGAGCAGGAAATGTCCGTGGCTGCCGGTGCGATGAATGTTCTTAACGCGTTGCACGCCGAAGGCTTTGGTGGGGTTTGGGTCACGGGACCTTTCTGCGAAGACCGGGCGCTTCTCGAATCGCTGGGATTAAAAGATCCGCATCGTCTTGCAGGTTTCCTGTTCGTCGGAACGCCGGAAAAGCCGGTCGAGGGTCGTAAGCGCCCGGACATCGAAAATTATATGGCAGTCTGGAAAGGCGAGCCCATTACATTCGATGCAGACGCAGGCTGAACAGAATGCGGTATGATGTGATTGTTGCGGGTGGCGGCCCGGTTGGTCTGGCTTGTGGCATTTCTCTTGCCCGGGATGGCCGCAGGGTCTGTGTCATTGAGCGCTCGCCAGTATCTGTGCTGGCTGATCCGCCTTTTGACGGGCGAGAAATTGCTCTGACGCATCACGCCGCGAACTGGCTGAAAGATGCAGGAGCCTGGGCTGAGATTCCAGCAACGTCCATCTGCCCCATGCACACGGCCCGCATTGAAACCGGCACGGCTGGCAGTCCGCCGCTTTTGTTCGATGCGCCAGCTGATGGCCCTGATGCACTGGGATATCTTGTTGCCAATCATCTGATTCGCCGGGCTCTGTATCGTGTGGCAGAGCGGACACCGGGCCTCGAAATCCGCGCCGGGGAAGGGATTGAGACGGCACGACATAACGCGCAGTCCGCCGCTGTAACACTGACAGATGGTACGGAACTGATTGCTGATCTTCTGGTCGGAGCAGATGGACGCTTCTCGCGATTGCGCGACAATGCGGGCATCGGTGCAATCGTTCATGATTTTGGCCGGAGCATTCTGGTCTGTCGGATGCATCATCCAGAAAGTCACGCTCATACTGCGCTTCAGTGGTTTGACGAGGGACAGACAATTGCCCTTTTGCCAATCGCTCCTGACGGGCGTGAAGGGGCTTCGTCCTCGCTCGTTCTAACCTTGGAAAACGATGAAATTGCGCGTCTGAAGACGCTCGACGCCGACGCATTCAACGCCGAGATCACGGAGCGAACGCAGGGACGTATGGGTCCCATGGAGCTGGAGAGTCCGCGGTGCTCCTATCCCTTGAAAGCGGTCTATGCTCATCGCTTTCATGCGCCGCGTTTTGCCTTGATTGGGGATGCTGCCGTGGGGATGCATCCTATTACAGCGCATGGCTTCAATCTGGGTCTTAAAGGACAGGAAACGCTCGCGCGTGCCATCGCTGATGGTCCTGGAGATGCGGGGGCACCCATTGTGCTCTCAAAGTTCGCCCGTACGCATCGTATGGCGACGGCGCCACTGTTTGCTGCAACCAACGCAATCGCGACAGTCTATACGCGTGACGAGACGCCATTTCTGGCTGCCAGAAAGTTGGGCCTGGCCGTTGCCAACCGTCTTCTTCCCTTCAAGTCAGCTGTGACAAGCATGCTGATGGATCGTAATTCCTGAGTACCCTGCGGAGCCCGTGATGAAAGCCTTCGGACACACCCGTGCGACCCGCATCGAAGAAACAGATGCGCTCGTGGAATTGAATATCCCGACCCCTGAGCCGGGCCCGCGGGATGTTGTTGTCGAAGTTTCGGCTGTTTCCGTGAACCCGGTTGATACAAAGCTCCGGTCTGTCGCTCCTCCAGAAGGAGAGGCGCGCGTTCTGGGTTACGATGCCGTAGGCCGGGTTGTGGCAACGGGTGGCCAGGTTCGTGGGTTTCGTGCGGGCGACCGTGTCTTCTATGCTGGCAGTAATCTTCGTCAGGGCAGTAATGCCCACTTTCAGGCAGTGGATGAGCGACTTGTTGCATGTGCTCCGCAAAGCCTGACGGATGTTGAAGCTGCGGCTCTGCCTCTGACTGCTTTAACGGCCTGGGAGCTGCTATTTGACCGTCTGGGTCTCACGGCCGGGCAAATGGAAAGCCCGGATGCGCTTTTGATTGTCGGCGGGGCGGGAGGCGTCGGGTCCATTCTCACGCAGATCGCGCGTCGCCTGACTGGCCTGAAGGTCATTGCAACTGCATCCCGGCCTGAGACCGTGGAATGGTGCAAATCCATGGGCGCACATCATGTCATCGATCACCGTCGACCGCTCGATCAGGAGCTCGTCCGTATTGGTCTTCCGCATGTGCAATATGTGGCCGGTTTGACGGCAACCGGGCAGCACAAAGACGCGATTGTGCGTGCGCTGGCCCCGCAGGGTGCGCTGGCGATGATCGATGATCCGGGCGAATTTGATATTATGCCCTTCAAGCGGAAATCACTGTCCGTCCATTGGGAATACATGTTTGCGCGCCCAGCTTTCAATACGCCGGACATGGCTGTGCAAGGGCGTATTCTTGGGCAGATTGCATCGCTGGTGGATGCTGGTCTGCTCCGGACAACTCTGCATCAGACCCTGGGCCCTATCACGCTGGAAAATCTACGCCTTGCGCATGAAATTCTGGAGAGTGGCACAGGAATTGGGAAAGTCGTGCTGTCAGGCTTCCCGGACTAAAATTTGCTGTCACGCTGGAAGTTTGGCTTCCAGCATCTCGCGCTCTGCATCCTCTAGAAAGTCCATCAGGAGGGGGAGAACGGAAACGGTCAGGCGCAAATCTTTCTTGGCCAGTGCGCTGATGGTTGCGAGAGAGACAGGCTGAGACAATGCGGCGCGTGCGAAGCTCAGCGTCGGTCCGTTCAAAATGTCGTCTGATACAGCTGTATTTTCAAACGGCCGCAACTGAAAGATCTCGGCGTCTTTGAAAGTCTGACTGTCTGACGGAACGCTCCCGTCTAGACTTTCAGAAGTTACGCTCAGGAAAAAATTGTTGCCTGTCTGGCGTAACGCCACAGACCGATGCTCGTTTGTGGAAACCGTATCGTAAGATAAAAAGTCGAGCAAATGTGGATTACCATCAGGGTTGATTGATATCGGGTTGCCATCTGCTCCGATAGTAGTGAGAAAAACTCTGGAAGTAGCTTCGCCGATCCTGATTGCAAGAAGCGAACGGACTATTGGCGATTTGTCCGCCACTTCCAGTTTCGTGTCTCTGACGCAGATACAATTTCCTTCATGGGACCAGACTGAAAATACATGCAGTGTCGGTACCGATGGCGGAAGAGGTGTCAGTTGGTCTGAACTGGGCAGAGCATCAAGAACACGCGCATATCCTTGTCGTATGACGCGGCGTACCCAATCTTGCATCGCGTTAGTTTTATCTCGGGTGCTCGGACCGTATATGTCACCGCGATTGGCTTCTGCGATGCCATGTGAATCAGGCCGAACGTTATTGTCGCTCTGTAAACGATTTTTCGTAATGTCTGGCGTATCGGAGGACACTGTATCCTGAGTTAAGGCATCAACGTAACGATATGGTGCAACATCAAAATAATCCACATTGGACCATTGTCCGCTCCAGCACCTGGGGCGGACAAAAGACTTAGCGGGACCGTTTATGTTGCTTTCAGCTTTATGGTATGGGCCAGTGTGGAAGGCGGCCACGTGGGGCTTCGTAACATGGCCTGAGTAACCGTAATCGCGCCAATTGACTCCGATTGCGCCAACATCGCCACCTATTTCATTCAAGAATTGATGGAGCGTGTTGTGGGTTGGGAGCAACGCGTATTCGCCAACATCCAGAAAGCCAATCCAGTCGAATTCGTCTCTAAGATGTTCAAGAGCTTCTGCATGGATTTTCCGGTGTCTTTCCGTATGAGATCCGCCAGCACTCTCGATGCGATAAAGCCGGATATCGTGCACACACGCCGCATCGGTAACAATACGATCCGTGCCGTCCTTTGAGCCATCATCAAAGACGATGATGGTATCTACGCCAAGACTGACATACCAGCCGAGCCACCAGAGGATATCAGAGACCTCATCGCGGACGATGGCAACAACGGCAACTTTCATACGGGGCTAATTTCGACTCAGTTGAAGTGGGTACGCAGGAGCGGTGTGGGTGAAATACACAGAAGGATAAAGCCAAAAATGGCCATGACCTTCAGGATGAAGAACACCATATGCTGGCATACTTCCCCATTCGTGGCCATCATCATGAAGGGGTCCGGTGGGGGAAGAGTAGCTTTTGGATCTGTCTGCAAGCGCTCAAGGCTGGAATTACGCTGATTGGCGTATTCTGCTCTGCGGCGAGCCATCTCAGTGCTGGAAATATCAGCTTTGCCGTAGAGGTGAACGAGATAGTTCTCGAGGTCTTCCCGTCGGTACGCGGGCTTCCCATTCGGCATATGACCGCGCTCTGGGCCTGTTCCGAGCATGGAAAGTAGTCTCAAACGGCGCAGTGACAATCCCAGATAAGTAGCAGCTTCGTTGACGGCGAGCATACGTGCCCGAATGGGCAGATGGAAAAGCTGCCCAGAGCTGTTCTGTTCGGAAATATGTGATGGCGGCATGGTCTGTGTCCCTGCGGTTCAGACACTCATCACCTTAAAAGACGCTCCGTGGAAAAGCGAGGTTTTCCACGGGGCGTTCAGAAATATCAGGCAGTTGTGAGTGTGACATTTTCCGCATTGAAGCGGCGGAAAACATCGAAAAGGATTGCATCCTGTATGGCGGATGCATCTCGGGCAGACAGGATCCGAACGGTCAGGCTCATGGTAAGGCTAAAGCTTGCAAGCGCACTGATCCGCACCACAGGAGCGGGATTGGACAGAATTTCAGAGCGCTGGGCCGCCACCTCAATGAGCAGGGATTTGGCTTTTTCCAGATCGGTCGTGGTTGGCACCTTGAAGTTCAGTGTCAGAGCGCTTGTTGAGCCGGACAGGGTACAGTTCTTGACGCTGGACGTGATAAACTGCGAGTTCGGAACAATCAGCGTTGAGCCATCGCCAAGGCCAATGTCCGTAGCCCGGATGCTGATGCGCTTAACGTCACCCTTGGCGCCCGCAATTTCCACCATATCCCCGACCCGAACTGGTCGTTCTGCCATCAGGATCATGCCGGAGACGAAGTTCTGTACAATGGACTGAAGGCCGAAACCGATACCTACCGACAGCGCACTCACCACCCAGGTGAGGTTCTGAACAGACAGGCCAGCAATGGACAGAATGCCAAGGCCAACCAGGATCCACGAGCAGTATGTGAAAATGCTCAGGATGGATGTCCGTGCACCGATATCAAGTTGCGTGGTGGGCAGGAAACGATCTCTGATCCAGTGTTTTGTCTGGCGAATGATGTAGTAAGCGACGCTTACCAGAACGACGCAGAGAACGACCGTATCAAGCGAGATCTTTACGCCATGGATGGTATTGCCGACGAACAGCAGGCGCAGGCGGCTGCCAATATCGCCCATGCTGAAGCTTCCGTCGGTCTGGGCGATCGAGAAGAGCAGCAGCAGCAGCAGGATGTTCCCGATGCCGGAAAGCAGAACACCGATCTGCGTGAGGCGGCGCGAGGACAGACCGAGCGGGTGCAGACGTGCACTAAAGCGGCCCTCTGGATCAAAAAGATGATCCAGAATGCTACGCCAGCACAGACCCAGAAGCACAACGACGGCCAGACCCGTTCCCAATGACAGGAGCCAGCCGTTCAGGGAGAATGCAAAGGAGACATATCCCAGCAGCACAGCGATGAGCGAGATGCCAAAAATCAGGGAAGACAGTCCCAGCGCGGTGGGTGCGAACTGGCGTGTATCGTCCTGCTTGCCCAACCGGCGGAAGGTGTCGATTGCACAGATGCCAATCGCCAGAGAGAACGCCATTTCCAGGACGGTCTGAAGCGTGGGGCCGAAGACATCCTGAGCGCGGAAAGAGCGAAGAAGGTTCAGGACAAGAATGCTGAGTGCCAGCATCCAGTCTACACCACGGAGGGCACGGCGTTCGTTAGGGTTGCCCTCCAGAACACCTTTTCGTCCAAAAACCGGAAGCCCGGCCCCGATGATAAAGCCACAGATTGGAAGGCTCTCGCCCAGAACGGCGGCGATGGGGCCGCCATCTGCGTCGAGTACGGCAGCGCTCCAGATCAGCCAGGTAATTCCTCCCAGAAGGGCACACAGAATACCATTAAGCGTGATGGCGATGATGCTGCTTGCGAGTGCATCCTTCACGCCGGTTTCTGCAGATGAGCGGAATTTCGCCCCCGCACGCTTTAACAGGCGCAGAATAACAGGAGACGCAATCCCGATCAGGAACAATGTTCCCGCCGTGCCGATCAGGAGCATCATCCATGCTGACAGTACGCCGTCTTCATGGAGCGACGACTTGTTTTCCGGGCGTTCTGTCAGGAGGGCATGCCAGAATTTGGGCGCCAGCGGAGATACTGTCCGTTCAGACAGAGCAGCATTTTGCAGACGTGTCCGACGCGTGGCGATGGCGGAATTGAGCTGCTTGGCCTGAAGATTGTAAAGCTTGGATCGCATCAGGGCGGACTTCACACCCTGAGAGTTCTGCTGCAGTCGCGCACGCTGTTCCGTGACAGACGGGTCTTCGTTCTCTGCGGCCTTGGGCCCAAGAATTTGAAGATAGGAGTCCGTGATGTCGTCGTAGTTCTGGATCTGTGTCAGTGCATCCTGCGTATTCTGCTGAACACGCTGAGCACGCGCAGACAGATTGTCCAACTCGGTACTGCCAAGATTGGCGTCTGTCCGGTTAAGAACATTGAGGATCTGTTTCAGCGTTGCTGAACTGTCTTCAAGCTGTCGGTTAATCGTATCCGATACGGCCGTCCAGCCCAGACCGCCGTTCTTGTCCACAACGGCTTTCTGAGTTGTTGTCGGTGCTGCTGCCTGTGGGGCCGCAGCTGGGGCGGCATGGCCTGTGATCGGTACGCCACACAAGAGCGTCAGGGCAAGGAAAGCGCTTCTGCACGTAAAGCGGGTTCGCCGGCGGGTTTCCGGCCCTGTGAGGTGGGGCTCTTGCATGTGGGGCTTTCACTCCTGGTTTTGATGTTGGGTTTTAACGATCTGAAGAGCCACAAGGTTCAGGAAAGCCTTGCAGAGGCGACGATCGGTGTCTTTTTCGGCTGGCGAGCAAAAAGAAAGCGCCTCTGCCAGACTGGGCAAAGGCGCTGGTATTGATAACGTTTTTTGAAACGAGACGCAGGCTTCAGACGGAAAGAGCGGCCCCGTGTGCGTCTGCAATGGTTTCGAACCCGTCCCGACGCATGGCATCCAGAAGTTCTGTCTTAAGGCGGCTGAGAAGAGCGGGCCCCTGGAGCACGAAAGACGTGTAGATCTGGACCATGTCCGCCCCCATGCGGATACGGTCGAGCACGTCTTCTCCTGTTTCGATACCACCGCAGGAAATGAGCGCGATGCGGCCCTGGTTCACGTTTGAGACAACCTTGAGAACTTCACGCGACCGGGACGCCAGAGGTCTGCCCGACAGGCCACCGGTTTCGGCTGCCAAGGTGCTCGTTAAACTTGCTGGGCGGGCAATTGTCGTGTTGGTCAGGATTAGTCCCTGTGCTCCGCCCGCAATGGCAGCCTCAAGAATGGGCTCGTAGGAGCTGTCGTCCATGTCCGGGGCCAGCTTGACCAGCAGAGGCAGGCGATCCGGGTTGCGCGTGTTGATGGCACTCAGCAGGTCCGTCAGCATCTGGGCGGACTGAAGGTCTCGCAGGCCGGGCGTGTTGGGTGAGGACAGGTTCATCGTCACGTAGTCCACATAGGGACTGACACGGGAGACGAGTTCCGGATAATCCCGCAGAGGCTCTGCGCCGATCTTGTTAATGCCGATGTTCGCGCCCAGAGGCACTGTCGCACCGCGTGTGCGGCCATTAGGCATCGGGCGATGCAGGCGTGCGAGATTGCGGCAGAACCGGTCAATTCCGCAGCCATTGAACCCCATGCGATTGATGATCGCGCCGTCTTCCGGCAGGCGGAACAGGCGCGGTTGGGGATTCCCGGATTGCGGTCGTGGTGTCACGGTGCCCGCTTCCACATGGCCGAATCCGAGTTTGGCCAAGGGGCGAACGGCGCGCGCATTTTTGTCGAAACCAGCAGCCAGACCAATTGGGTTCGGAAAGCGGAGTCCGAAAGCGCGGGTGGCAAGTGCTGGTACGTCTTTCGGAGCAGACCCTCCCAGCCCAAGGGCCATGGAGTTTATGGCAAGCTCGTGCGCCGTCTCCGGATCGAAGCGATGCAGGAGGGGCGTGGCCAGTTTTCCAAGATCAATCATGAGTCTTTCCCTTATCGCAAACCTGAGCAGCGTGCACGTGGTGGGGCAGAACGTGAGGGGAGAGGGGTTGGCGGGAGCATGGGGACGCGATAGACGCGAAACAATGTGGGAAGAACCCTATCTAGAAACATGTTGCCGCTCGACCCTGCACCGACTTCTGCTTTGCGGCGATGCAGGGCGGCCGACAGGTCTACGCGATCAGCCCTGCCTCGAGCGCCTTGAGCGCATGGGGTTCGTTCGCCTGCGCGAAGACGGTCGTTTTGTGATCACGGATGCTGGCATGACCCGGCATCGGCTGGAAATTGGTCCGACTGGCTGATGTCAGGCCTTGTTCCAGGCATTTTCCAGTCCCTTGCGTGACTGACTGATAAGAGCCTCGAGATCTCCGTCATAAAGACTGTCCGGAACATCTGACGAGAAAATTTCGACGGTGCAGGCTCCACGAAAGCCCGCCTCCCAGGTGGCGTGAAGCATGTCGTGCAGGGGGATGATGCCATCGCCGGGAATGAGCCGATCCGTGGCAGAATATGGCGTCCGCCAGTCGCTCACCTGAAGAACGTTAATTTTCTTGCCAGCTTTCCGAATGGCGCCACAGACGTCGTCTTGCTGCCAGATGTTCCAGTAATCCAGACAAAGGCCCATCGCTGGGTGACCAACACCATCAATGATCTCCAGGGCCTGCTCTATCGTCCATATTGCGCTCTCAACATTGACCGATGTGGGATTTAGCGGTTCCAGCGACAGGGAAACGCCCAGATCAGCCGCCAGCGGGCACAAATCTCGCAGATAACGTGCAGTCTCATCCATGACGCGATGCATGTTCCCATTGGGTGGAGCACCTGTGTTGGTGACGAAAACGGTGCCCGGCGCATAGGGCGCAAGAGTCTCAAGGCTTTTCCTGAGGCGTGCTGCGCGCCGGGCCGGATCGGCTGGTTCGGGGGCCATCTTGCTGTCGAAGAAGGTACGGACAGAAGGCTGAATGGCGCTGATGGTCATGCCGCTGTTTGCAGCAAGAGTCATCTGTTCATGGATGCGTGCGGGGTCCAGCTTCGCTTCGCAGATCTCGATGGCCTGTACGCCTGCTTCTTTGTAGTGTGCGACGTCTTCTTCGAAGGACCAGGGCTGAGTGGTAAATTCGTTCATGCCGAACAGAAAGGGCAGGGACATCGGAATCAGCCTTTCAGGAACTCGATAACGGTCCGATTGAATTTTTCGGTTTCGTCAATGAAGACCATATGCGCGCTATCCTTGAAGAAAACGGCTTCACAGTTCGGCATATGATCGGCCACCCAGGCTGGCCCCCCTGCGGGCAGGATTTTGTCCTTCTCCGCGACCATCATAAGGGATCGCAGGTTGAGGTGCGGCAAAACGTCCCGCCAGTCCTGTGTGGTGTGATCGGCCATCATGGCGGCGCGGGCATAGTCCGGGCTGGCGGCCATTTCCCGAAGCAGGAAAGTTTTCTCGTCTTCTGGAATGTCCTGGCTCAGGCAGTCTGCCAGATTGCCACGGTCAAAGTTTTCAGCATCCAGAAAAACCTGCTGCTGAAGGTAAGCCAGACCGGCCTGATCGTAACAGGTTGCGTGACCCAGCTTCCAGTCCGGAGAGTAATACTGTTTCGGCGTCTGTTGAACGAAAATGGCGCTTCTGAGCCGATCCTGCCCGAACAGTTCCAGATAGGACCAGATCACGGGGCACCCGATGGACCAGCCCAGAACGGTCGCATCCTTGAGGTTCAATGCACCAATCAGGTCTCGCAGGTCTGCGGCTAGTCTTGCGATGCGGTAACCGTGTTTTGGTTTGTCCGAGCGTCCGTGTCCGCGCAGATCCATGGTGATGACACGTGCATGCTCGGACAGGGCTTCGACGTTGCGGTGGAAAAACCGCCCCGAAAACGTCCATCCATGGATCAGGACGAGGGGGCGTCCATGCCCCTGCTCTTCGTAATGAATGCGTGTTCCGTCGCTCGCGGTGATGTGGGGCATGAAAACCTCCTGCGTCGCTGTGCAGAGTATGGAAGGGATGCAAGGCGATAGCGTTTCAGGGGCGTTAACGGTTTCGTGGCAAAGGAGCGTTTGCGCTTGAGAGAGTGCATCGGTAAATTAACAGTGTCATGACAGCTTCCTCCTCTTCCGCTCCCCCGAACCGCGTTCTCGCGCCCATTGATCTTGGCCAGGGCGTAGTGATCGAAGATCCGGTGATCCTTGCTCCGCTTTCAGGGGTTACGGATCTGCCGTTCCGCCAGCTTGCGCGCGACCTTGGCGCGGGGCTGGTCGTGTCTGAAATGATCGCATCCTGGGCAATGATCCGGGAGAACGAGAACACCATGCGCATGGCGCGTTCGGCCGGGAATGGCCCGAATGCGGTTCAACTCGCGGGGTGTGATCCGGATGCGATGGCGCAGGCTGCGAAAATTGCGGTTGATGGCGGTGCAAACCTCGTCGACATCAATTTCGGCTGTCCTGTGAAGAAGGTCGCGATCGGCCAAATGGCGGGTTCCGCCCTGATGCGGGACGAAGTGCAGGCTGGAAAGATTCTTGAGGCTACGGCACGGGCCGTCAATGTTCCCGTGACGCTCAAGATGCGGATGGGCTGGGATCACGACTCCCTCAATGCACCACGGCTTGCGAAAATTGCGGAAGAGAGCGGAATCCGGCTCGTAACGGTTCATGGTCGCACCCGTCAGATGTTCTATAACGGAACCGCAGACTGGCGTTTCGTCAGGACCGTAAAAGACGCCGTGGGTCTGCCGGTGATCGTGAATGGCGATATCAATACGATCCGTGATGCCCGCGAGGCGCTCCATCAGTCTGGCGCGGATGGCGTGATGATCGGCCGAGGCTGTTATGGCCGTCCATGGTTCACGGCACAGGTGGCTCAGTCCCTGAAAACCGGGCAGGACGTTCCGGACCCGGATCTGGCAACGGAAAAGTCCATTGCCCTGCGTCACTACAGGATGATGCTGGATCATTTCGGGGAGCGCCCCGGTCTGCGTCTGGCGCGCAAGCATGTGTCCTGGTACTCCGGCGGTCTGCCCGGCTCTGCAACATTCCGTTCCGCCATTAATCGTGTGGATAACGCGCCGGAAGCAATCTCCATGCTGGAAGAGTTCTATGACCGGAACATCGAAGCAGGCGTTGTCCGGGACCGTGAGAACGGACCAGCCGGCAGCATGCCGCGTGATGGATGCAGTGAAGCAGCCTGACCGGCCAAGGTTTAGTCAGGGATGGTGATGCAGGCTGAGCCCTTGCTGGCGGATGAAGCATGCCGTCCGATGTTTCTGTATGGGGCATCCCGGCTTGATCGTCAGGACGTGGCGCGTCGCCTGCACACGCATAGTGCGCGGGCGCAGCAGCCTTTTGTGGTCGCTGCTCTAACGGCTACCCCCTGTGCACTGCGCGAAGACGCTCTGTTCGGTGGGCGTGAAAGCGGCTGGTTCGAGCAAGCACAGGGCGGGACTCTGCTTGTCGATGAGATCGACTGCCTGTGCCCTGCGTTACAGGTCCGGTTTGTCTCGGAGATTGAACGTCCCGAGACAGATCTGCGTGTGATTGCCGCCAGCAGGCACGACCTGACCCTTCTGCTGCGGCAGGGCAATTTTCAGAGCGGTCTGCATCGCTGGTTGGCAGCATTCGAGCCGTCGCAGCGCCTCGGACCTGAGCGCATCAGTGCGGTGTGCCGCCTGCCGGGGACAGGAAACGAGCGTCCACGGGGGCTGGCGCGAGCGCTTGAGCGGCCGTTAACTGAGTATTTCGAGACCGGGCTGGAAAACGACGCGGGTGATTTGCACGCCAGTGTGGTGGGCGAAGTCGAGCGGCCGCTTATCACCATGGTCCTGCGGAGAACAGGCGGTAACCAGCTTCGCGCGGCCGCCATGCTTGGCCTGAACCGCAACACGTTGCGCAAGAAAATCAGGGAACTGGATATTACGGTTCCAAAGGGAAGTGACGAGTGAGTTCTTTTTCTCCGGGGCGTGTGCTGAGACGACTGACAAGCGCCAACGGGGTGGTTCTTCTAACCGTCATGGCATTGATTCTGGCGTTCGCGACTTTTGTTGTTCTCGCGGGCGGCATGTCACTGGCGCATCGTCCGCAGGTGCAGGCCATCATCTTCCTGCTCGACTTCATTATGCTCATGCTGATTACGGCAGCAGGGGTGGTGCAGATCGGGCGCATGATGGCAGAACGGCGGCTTGGGCTAGCCGGTGCAAGGCTTCATGCGCGCCTCATTACCCTGTTTGGAATTGTCGCTGTTGCACCGACCATCGTCGTGGGAGCTGTTGCAGCGCTATTCTTCCATTACGGCGTGGAGATCTGGTTTTCCAATCGAGTCAGTAATGCCCTGACGGAGGCCCGCTCCGTAGCCGCGGGGTATCTGCGGGAGCATAACGACAATATCCGTACAGAAGCATTTGCGCTCGCAAATACGCTGATCCTTATTCAGAACGATGAGCTGTTCACGCACGGGACAGACCTGTTCCACAATCCATCCCGTCTGCAGGAACTGCTGGACGATGAGGTTTACGAGCGTGGTTTGACCGATGCGGAGGTCTTCGATCCGCTCACGGACAAAGTTCTGGGTGTTGGTGGCCTTCTTGGCAAGACGGACATGAATACCCTGCCGCCTTTACCGCCCAAGTCTGTGGTGGAGATGGCACGCGGGGGAGACGTCGCCATTCTCAACCGCCCTGATCAGCGCATGGTGCGGGCCATTGTCTCACTGGGCGGAAATTCGGGGCTCATGCTGGTCATTACTCGACCTGTCGATCCTGATGTCCTCGAGCATATGCGGCGTACCAATGAGCTCGTGCAGGATTACCAGCACATGATTGCCAATCGGGGCAAAACGCAGGTCACTGTTGTGGTGATCTTCGGCCTGATGGGGCTGCTGGTTTTGGCTGTTGGCATGTTGACGGGGCTTGCGCTGGCCAACCGTATTGCGAACCCGCTAGGCCTCCTCATTCTTGCAGCGACGCGCATTTCCCAAGGTGATCTGGGTGTGCGTGTTCCGGTGCCAGCAAAGACGAGCCGTGAAAAGGACGATGAGGTTGTGGGGCTCTCCCGCGCCTTCAACCGTATGACCGACCAGCTTGAAAGTCAGCGGTCAGAACTGATGCAGGCTTACGATCAGATCAATGAGCGCCGGCGATTTACGGAAACTGTTCTGGCGGGCGTGTCGGCTGGTGTCATAGGTCTGGACCGGGGACAGGTGATCGAACTGCCGAATAGGGCGGCTTCCGTCGTGCTCCAGCGGGATTTGCAACCTGCAATCGGTATGAGGCTCTCTGTCAGTGTGCCGGAATTTTCAGCTTTGCTGGACAAGGCAAGGCAGGCGCCTGAACGTGTCCACACTGATGAAATTCAAGTGGATACGGATGGCGCACAGCGCCCGGGAGGACCTGGTGACGGTGGCGGTGCGGGTGCCGGACGAACACTTCTAGTGCGGATCGTGGCCGAACTCCGTGGCACGGATGTTGCCGGCTATGTCGTAACCTTCGATGACATCACGGCGCTTCAGTCAGCGCAGCGTAAAGCGGCCTGGGCCGACGTGGCCCGACGCGTGGCGCATGAAATCAAGAACCCCCTGACGCCAATCCAGCTTGCAGCAGAGCGGCTGAAAAGGCGCTTCCTGAAAGAAATTCAGAGCGATCCAGACACATATACGCAGCTTGTAGATACAATTGTCCGGCAGGTTGGGGATATCGGCCGGATGGTGGATGAGTTCTCTGCTTTTGCACGGATGCCACAACCCGTGATGCAGAACGAGGACTTTTCTCGGATCTGCCGGGAAGCGCTGGTGCTGCAAAGAAACGCTCATCCCGACATTGTGTTCGAAACGCGGGATCTGCCGCCCTCAGGGCCTATCGTTCGGTGTGACCGGCGACTCATAGGACAGGCACTGACAAACCTTCTGCAGAATGCGGCAGATGCCATAACGATGACAGACCGCGGAAAATTGCGGGAAAAAGCGTCTGATGCCCTGATGCAGCCAATTGGACACATTGTGGTGGGCTTGCACATTCGGGACGGGCATGTCCTGCTAGGGATAGAAGATGACGGGATTGGTCTGCCGACTGGGGAACGCCACCGGTTGACCGAGCCTTATGTGACACACAAGGCGAAGGGCACAGGTCTTGGCCTTGCGATTGTCAAAAAGATCATGGAGGACCATGCCGGGATGCTTCAGCTCACCGATCGGGACCCCGATCCGTCATCCGGACGGCGCGGGACACTCGTCACACTGTCTCTGCCTCTGGCGGAGCTGGGTGGTGCAGGAGAGAAGGAAGACCGGATCATGAGGGTGACAGATGGAACATGAGATTCTGATCGTCGATGACGAGCCGGATATCCGGTTCCTGATCGAAGGTATCCTGAACGACGAAGGATATGCGACCCGCACGGCCGCGAACTCCGATCAGGCTTTGGAGCTTTTCAGGGCACACAGGCCGTCCCTGGCCATTTTGGACATCTGGTTGCAGGGTTCCAAGCTGGATGGGATTGAACTGCTCAAGGTCATGCAGGCTGAAGAGCCAGGTCTGCCTACGCTGATGATTTCGGGTCACGGCACCATTGAGACGGCTGTCGCCAGTCTTAAGCATGGCGCCTACGACTTCATTGAGAAGCCGTTCCAGTCAGACCGTTTGCTTCTGGTGGTTCAGCGTGCCTTGGAAGCTGCCCGCTTGCAGCGCGAAAATGCGGAGCTGCGACTGCGGGCCGGGCCTGAGACGACGCTATCGGGGGAAGGGGCTGCCGTTTCGGCTGTTCGGGCCCAGATCGAACGCGTGGCCCCGACCAATTCCCGGGTGCTGATTACCGGCCCGGCCGGTTCAGGCAAGGAAGTGGCCGCGCGGATGATTCATGCGCGCTCCCGTCGTGCGGAAGGTCCGTTCATCGCGCTGAACTGTGCCACGCTCGCGCCGAACCGTTTTGAAGAAGAGCTGTTTGGTCTGGATGGTACGGACGGCCAGCCCGCACGCCGTGGCGTTCTGGAGCGTGCCCATCGCGGAACGTTGCTGCTCGATGAGGTGGCAGATATGCCGCTGGAGACGCAGGGCAAGATCGTTCGTGCCTTGCAGGACCAGACTTTTGAGCGGATTGGAGGCAACACACGCCTCAAGGTCGATGTACGGGTTATTGCCACGACAAACCGTGATCTTCAGTCTGAAATCATGGCGCATCGCTTCCGGGAAGATTTGTATTACCGGTTGGCCGTGGTCCCTCTGCGCATCCCTTCACTCCGGGAGCGCCGTGAAGATATTCCGGGATTGGCCAAGCACTTTCTGGAGCGTTGCGCACAGTCTTCAGGGTTGCCGATCCGCGAACTCTCCGTGGATGCACTTGCGGCGTTGCAGGCTTATGAGTGGCCCGGCAATGTGCGTGAACTGCGCAACCTGATGGAGCGTCTGCTCATCATGATGCCGGGCTCAGGGAGTGACCCGATCCGGGCCGACATGCTGCCGTCCAGTATCAGCCAGGGTGCGCCGTCCATGACGCGCCTGAACTCCGGGGCGGACGTTATGAGTCTGCCACTTCGAGAGGCCAGAGACCTGTTTGAAACGCAGTATCTACAGGTTCAGCTCATGCGGTTTGGCGGCAATATCAGCCGGACGGCCAATTTCGTCTGCATGGAACGCAGTGCATTGCATCGCAAGCTGAAGCAGCTTGGTGTTACCACACAGGAAGAACGCTCGACGTCACCGGCAGTCGGGGGATAAACGGGCAGTGATCCCAATTCCTTTTTTCCTCAGGGCCGGCGAGTCAAAATTATCGTGACGTCAGAAACTTCATCCACTTCCGCCGGAAGAGACGCTGTGCAGGAAGTTTTCCTCCAGCATCTCCATCAGATCGAGGCACCGGTCACGGTGTTTCTCGTCAATGGCGTGAAGCTTCAGGGGGTCGTAGCTCAGTTTGACAGCCACACGCTGCTGCTGCGCCGGGATGGGCATGTTCAACTCATTTACAAGCATGCCATCAGTACAATCATGCCCGTGGGAGCCCTCCCGCGGTTTGCGGACAATGAACTTTGAGCGGATTTGATACCAAGAAGCCTGCTACGCGTGCTGCTGTCATTCTCCCGTGGGAGAAATCGGGACAGCAGGAAGATATCCGGGCTGCAGATGCCCGCCTGGAAGAAGCGGTGGGTCTTGCTGCCTCTATCGGACTGGTGATCGTTCGGCAGGCGGCAATTCTGCTTCGGGCGCGTCGCCCGGCAACGCTGCTGGGTAGCGGGCAGGTTGAGCAGCTTGCCGAAGCCGTGAAGCTGGATCAGGTTGATGTCGTCATTATCGATGCCCGCCTGTCTCCGGGACAACAGCGCAATCTGGAAAAGGCGCTGGGGTGCAAGGTTATGGACCGGACGGGTCTGATCCTTGATATTTTCGGCGCCCGTGCCGCCACCCGAGAGGGTGTGTTGCAGGTCGAACTGGCCCATCTCGAATATCAGCGCTCTCGTCTTGTACGTCTGTGGACCCATCTTGAACGTCAGCGCGGTGGCTTTGGCTTCCTTGGTGGACCGGGCGAAACGCAGATCGAAGCAGATAAGCGGATGCTCGCGGACCGGATCGGCCGGATCAAAAAAGAGCTGGAGCAGGTTCGGCGCACACGTGGCTTGCATCGGGATGCGCGCAAGCGGGTTCCATTCCCGATTGTTGCCCTTGTGGGATACACCAATGCGGGTAAGTCCACGCTCTTCAACGCGCTGACAGGCGCGGCAGTCCATGCTGAAAACCAGCTCTTCGCGACGCTGGATCCCACGATGCGCGCGCTGCGTTTGCCGTCAGGACGGAACGTTATCCTGTCTGATACAGTGGGGTTCATCAGCGATCTGCCGACAGAACTGATTGCTGCCTTCCGGGCGACTTTGGAAGAAGTTTCGCAGGCAGATGTCATTTTGCATGTTCGTGATGTGGCTCATCCGGATAGTGCCGCTCAGCGTGCTGATGTGCTGAATGTTCTGGATGGTATGGTGCGGGACGGCATGCTGGATGCCCAATGGCCGGAACGAACAATCGAGGTTCTCAACAAAGCAGATCTGATCGGTGGTGTTGAAGCCGTTCCGAAGCGTGACAACGCTGTGGTGATTTCGGCCATCACAGGCGATGGTATTCCTGATCTGTTCGAGACGCTGGACCAGTACCTGACGCAGTCCATGCAGGATGTGAAAGTCAGTCTGTCACTGCAGGACGGTGCAGCACTGGCCTGGCTTTACCAGCATGGCGAAGTGGTCGAGCGGTTTGATCATGAGGGCGGGATGGATGTGCAGGTCCGTCTCTTCCCCATGGACTGTGAGCGCTTTGAAATCAGCTATCCCGGACGTGCTGCTACGGCTTGAGGGGCCATGCGTGCACGGGCCGCTTTCGCCTTCTGGCGGGAGCGGTCTAGCGGGATTGCCAGTGCGAAGGTGAGAATAAGTCCCAGGACATTAATAATGATCTGAAGGCCCAGGCCTGTTCCAAAGCTTCCAAGGATCAGGCGTCCCAGCAAATCCAGCACTGTGCCGAACGAAAACACTTCCAGCGAATTTCTGCCAAGCAAGGCCAGAATCTGGCCCAGACGATCGGCTGAAAAACGACGTAGAACACGTGAAGATTGTACGAGATAAAAGATCGACATGATGTCGAACAATCGCCAGACGGCGAGAGTCGATTTCCCATTGTTGGGTGGGGCCGGAAACAGGCGCAGCCCGCTCAGGTGCCAGTATTCATACGGAAAGCAGAGGATAAAGGCGCCAATCAGGTAGCTTCCACACAGCACCTTGGCCCATGTTCGGGCTGGCAGGTCGCCATTATGCTTTGATGCCCAAACGGCCCCGAGCACACCCAGAATATATAGAAACTGCCAACCGAACGGATTCATATACCAGCCATTCGGGTCCAGCCAGTTTGGAACCGTGATGCGCGGATCGATATTGGCAATCGCCCAGATGGCCGCACTGACGCCAAGCAGCAGCCAGACGCTTTTTTTCAGGGCAGCGTAGATCAGCGGGAAAAGAGCCAGAAGAACGATATAAAGCGGTAGAATGTTCAGGTAGCTCGGGAGCGCATCGAACGTCAGGATGCGCCATAGCCAGCCGTATCCGTGAGCCAGCTGAGGCTCAAGAATATATTCAGGTACGGGCTCGTAATGGCGCCAGTGCCGGACGGTCCAGACGAATACCAGTGTCATGGCTGTCTGATAAATATACAGCTTGGCGCAACGTGACAGGATGCGGCGGATACCGCTGGTCCAGCCGTCGCGGTCGATCAACCGACCATATGCCAGATAGGACGCATATCCTGCCAGCATGACGAAGATTTCAGCTGCGTCGGCAAAGCCGAAATTGCGAATGGTAATTCTGTTGATGAGATTATCAGGCACATGGTCAGCCAGCATCATCAGCAGAGCTGCGCCTCGCAGTGCATCGACACGATGATCGCGGGTATGCTTGCGCGGTAAAGGCTGTGCATCGGACGAAGAGGCTGGCAGCTGCATAGGGCCTTAATACAGTTTTCATCAAACCGGAGTATGAAGACTCGATTACCGCAACATTAAAGATTGTATGGAAAACAGAACCGCAGGGTGAAAGCAGACTGTTTCTTCTGCTTCACAAGAACGGTGATGTAATTCTTTTAATATTGATAAAATTTCAGAGATATTAAATTTCCTGAAGGAAATCGCTCCTGAAATGAAATCCGCTAGCGAGGAGGCGTCTGAACGTAGTCGTCTGCGGAGAAAGGCGGAGCCGAAATCGCGTAAAAACTCAGAGATGAGTGGGGGGTAGCCGCGATTTTATGCTTCAGGTGTGGACTGATGCGAATGACGTCCCCGGCTTTGACGGGATTAGCCTGATCTCCGAGCCAGACCGTGCCCTCTCCCTCATGAATCAGGAAGATTTCTTCCGAGTGTCGATTGTAGCTCTCAGGGTAGGCCGTTCCGGCAGTCAGGGTGAAGAGTGCGATGCTCTGGTGATGGGAGGGAAGTGCAGCGCCGATACCGATGAATTCCTGTAGCGTGCTTCCCGGTGCGGGATAAATGGCTGGAACATGGTCGGGGTGAACAACCTGTGCGGCAGCCAAGCCAGGTGCAAACAGAAGCGACAGAATACCAAGGCTGATCTTCATTGGACCTTGTCTTTCACACGGGTGAGGGCAGAGATCTGCTTGCGGAAGGCAGGGTAACGCTCGCTAAGGGCGTTGCGTTCACCTAACTGAAAATCTTCTGGAATAAAGCCTGGCGCCATGGTCGTGCCGACAAATGACCAGCCTGATGGCCCAGCGGGGGCTGAACCCTGCCAAACACCTTCCGGCACGACATAAGCGGGATGGTCTTTATCCAGCGTAATGCTCTCGCCCTGTCCATTAGGGTGAAGCAGTAGAAGATGAACGGGGTCTCCAGCATAGAAATGCCAGATCTCGGCTGTCTTCAGGCTGTGAAGTGCGGAGAAGTCACGCCGTGTTTCTACAAAGAGGATTGCTGTGGACAAAGGGTGCGTGACGCCATCATAACGGGCAGGCAAAGCCGAGCCAGCAATAGTCTCTGTGGTGCGCTGAAGCTGGGAAAACCAGCCGCCTTCTACAGGAACTGGCTGCATCTTGTAGCGATTGATCAGAGCTTGTGCCGCGGCAGGGATCTGGGCCACAGCGTCGCTGTCCTGAGACGCGGGCTGCGCGGAAGCTGAAGCCCCAGATGCTACGATGGAGCATATGAGGCTGGCAATAATAAATCTGCGCATCCGGGCAGCTTTCCTTCTCACGATCATGAGGAGGCCTTTGTATCCTGCTTCCTGCCCGGACGCGATATTTCCTTAGAGGCGTCTCACATCGCCAGAAGCGTATTGTCTGACTGGGATGCAATTATGCCATGCTGCTCATGCTTCAGGCCTGTGACTTCAACTGTACGTCCATGACTTCGAAGCTTGTCCAGAACCTTTTCCAGTGCCTGCACGGACGTGACATCCCAGAACCGTGCATGCGTTAAATCGAGTACGACGAGGTCAGCGGTCGTCAGATAGTCAATTTCAGCCGAAAGGCCGTCTGCGGATGCAAAAAAGACCTGTCCGGAAATGGTGTAGGTCTCTGTTGATCCCTCGCGGTGGCTGGTTACGGTCAGGAGGCTGGCAGAGCGCCAGGCAAAAAACACACCTGACAGCAGCACCCCGGCCAGAACGCCGGCAGCCAGATCATGCGTCAGCACGACCACAATAACGGTCACAAGCATTGTCAGGCTTGAAAGCTTGGGCTGACGTGTGACGTCTCGCAGGCTGCCCCAGGAAAAGGTGCTGATCGAAACCATGATCATGATGGCGACCAAGGCGGCCATCGGAACCTGTCCGACCCAGCGATGAAGAAGGACCATCAGGGCGAGCAGAAAAGCGCCTGCCGTGAAGGTGGAGAGACGTCCGCGGCCGCCGTAACGCAGATTTCCGACTGTCTGGCCGATCATGCCACACCCGGCAATGCCGCCGAATGCTCCAACGAGGATGTTGGAGATGCCAAGGCCTGTGCACTCCATACGTTGATTGCCGTGCGTGTCCGTCAGGTCATCGACGACTGATGCTGTCATCATGGATTCCAGCAAACCCACGGCAGCCATGGCGACGGCATAGGGAATAACAGCTGACAGGGTCGCCCAATCCAGGTTGATGTGGGGAATAGTGAGGTGAGGGAGACCTGTTGGGAGTTCCCCCAGATCTGACACCGTGTGAACAGGCATTGGATGGACCATTGTGATGGCCGTCAGCAGGACAATGCAGATCAATGGGGATGGGATTGCGTCAGAAATCTTGGGAAGCAGGTAGATGATGACGAGACCCAGAGCGATCAGGGCGTAAGTTTCCCAGCCAACGCCCAGCAACTGTGGCACCTGTGCTGAAAAGATCATGATGGCCAGCGCATTGACGAAGCCTGTGCGAACTTCCGCAGAAACAAACCGCATAACGGCCTGAAGGCGCAGAAGGCCGAAGACGATCTGTAGAGCACCTGCGATCAGGGTTGCGAGCAGCATGGCCTGCACGCCGTGGGCATGTACGAGTGGCGCCGCAACAAGAGCAACAGATCCTGCAGCTCCTGAGATCATTCCGGGTCGGCCGCCAAAAATTGCGATTGAGACCGAAATGACAAAAGACGCGAATAGCGAGACCGCAGGTGAAACACCGGCGATGTAAGAGAAGGCAATGACTTCGGGAATGAGGGCAAACGTGCCGACCATGCCAGCCAGAACCTCACGCAGCGGGTTTTGTCCCCACTGGCGGCGGTAGAGAGCGGGTGTCATGACAATCCTTGAGAGTGAAGAGCTACAGGGTGCGACGTATTCGGGCCCGGCGCGGCAATGATGCGGTCAGTGTAACGTGCCTTGAAGCGGGATTGAAGATGTTCACGTCGAAAGATGATTGAACATTCACTGCATTAACGGCGTTGGCATGGCGACAACTTAAGGAGTTCGACATGAGCCGATATCCGAAGCCCCCGTTTGACACGCCATTGCAGACGCATATTCCTGGCCAGACATCGGAAATGACACCCAAGCCTGATCATGGTGAGCAGACCTATGTGGGGAATGGACGCCTGAGGGGGAAAACGGCAATCATTACCGGAGGGGATTCCGGGATCGGCCGTGCTGTCGCCATTGCCTTTGCGCGGGAAGGCGCAGACGTGGCGTTGTCGTTTCTGCCCGAAGAAATGGACGATGCACGCGAGACTGCTGCGTGGGTCGAGAAGACTGGCAGAAAAGCGCTGCTCTTGCCGGGAGACATTAAAGAGCGCTTCGTTTGTAAGGAAATCGTCGACAAGACGGTGGCCGAGTTCGGTAAGGTGGATGTGCTCGTCAATAATGCTGCCTTTCAGATCGAACGTGAATCTCTGGCAGATGTCAGCGAAGACGAATGGGACCTGACGTTCGATACGAATTCAGGCGCAGTGTTCCGTCTATCGCGGCTGGTTGTTCCTCATATGCCTCAAGGCGGTTCCCTGATTCACACCGTCTCTGTCAATGCGGATCGGCCAAAGCCAAAGCTGTTGGCCTATTCTGCAACCAAAAGCGCCATATTGAACTTCAGCGGTGGTCTGGCAGAGTTGCTGGCGGAACAGGGAATACGTTCAAATACGGTTGCTCCCGGACCAATCTGGACACCGCTGATTCCCGCAACCATGGGCGGGGAACACGTTCGAAATTTCGGAGCAGATGGTCCGATGAAAAGACCGGGGCAACCTGCGGAGCTTGCCGGGGCCTATGTCTTTCTGGCCAGTGATGAGGCAAGTTACGTTTCGGGTGCCAATATCGCTGTAACTGGTGGTGTCCCTGTTATCTAAGCAGAAAATTGAAGAAAACTTTGAGAAAGGGCTAGACGCCAGCTGAACCTTTCTCTAAAGAACGCATCGCTGTGTGGCGGATGTAGCTCAGTCGGTAGAGCGCCGGTTTGTGGTACCGGTTGTCGCGGGTTCGATCCCCGTCATTCGCCCCAGCAATCTCTCTTAAAAATATTGCCTGACTAAAGCCCATTATGGGTCTGGGTGTGTTCTTTCGGATGTGTGACTGCGCATCCGTATCTGATGCCGATCAGAAGCTGAAAGCCTGATCTGTGGTTATCAAAGCTGCAAAAAACTCCTGTCAGTATGAACTGACAGGAGTTTTTTGTCGTCAGACGATGCGATGCACCCAGCCATGGGCGTCATTAGTGCGGCCACCCTGAAGATCGGTCAAAATTTTCTTCAGTTTGGTTGCTATTGGACCCGGCGTTTCGCCGTCACCAAATACGGCTTCTCCGGAAGGACGAACCAGCTTGCCAACGGGTGAAAGCACCGCAGCAGTGCCGCAGGCGAAGGCTTCGGTGTATTTCCCGGATGCGGCTCCCGTGAAGATCTCGTCGATTTCAACGGGTTCTTCAATGACTTCGATGCCATTGTCGGCAGCCAGTCTGATCAGGCTGTCACGGGTGATGCCGCGTAGAATGGTGCCTCCGAGGGGAGGTGTGACGATCTTGCCGTCATTGCGCACGAACATCACGTTCATGCCGCCCATTTCTTCAACATAGCGGCGTTCACGGGCATCGAGGAACAGAACCTGATCGCAGCCTTTCTCCTTGGCTTCGGCCTGAGCGACAAGGCTGCCGGCATAGTTGCCGCCGCACTTCGCTTCGCCCGTGCCACCAATCGCCGCTCGGGTGTAAAACTCGGAAACCCAGACAGAGACGCAGCCTGCGCTGAAATAGGCGCCTACCGGGCAGGCGATGACAATGAACAGGTATTCGCTTGCAGGCTTTACGCCGAGGAACACCTCATTGGAGATCATGAAGGGGCGAAGATAGAGGCTTTGTCCTTCCCCAGCCGGAACCCAGTCCTGGTCGATCCGTACAAGTTCATCAACGGCCTGAATGAAGAGGTCTTCGGGCAGTTCAGCCATGCCCATCCGGCGGGCTGAGGCTGCGAAACGGGCTGCGTTGGCTTGCGGACGGAACGTCGCGATATGACCATCGGCTTCCCGATAAGCTTTCATGCCCTCGAAAATTTCCTGTCCGTAGTGCAGGACTGTGGACGCCGGATCGATGCTCAGGGGGCGGCGCGCTGTAACTTTGGCGTCGTGCCAGCCTTTTTCGCTCGTATAGCGAATGGTCGCCATATGATCAGTGAAAACACGACCGAAAGCCGGGCTGACAAGAAGCTGCGCGCGATGAGCCGGGTCCATCGGGGTTTCGGTTTTTTCAATAGTGAAGGTCGTCATGAAAAGAACTTCCGCAAGCTACTCTGATAAACGTGCGGGGCACTCTGCCACAGGAGTTGGGGAGAGGCGATAGGGAAATATTATTTCTAAATTCACTTTCTGATGGAAATTAAAGTTTGCGCGTCAGGCATGAAAAAACCCCGGCCACAGAGTGACCGGGGTTTCTCCAAAGCTTCGAAAAGCTGACGGATCAGCGCTTCGAGAACTGGAAGGAACGACGTGCCTTCGCACGGCCGTACTTCTTACGCTCGACAATACGGCTGTCACGCGTCAGGAAGCCAGCAGCCTTCAGGATGCCACGCAGGCTCGGCTCGTAGTGCGTCAGTGCACGGGAGATACCGTGACGAACTGCACCAGCCTGACCGGACAGACCACCACCAGCGACTGTGCAATACACGTCGAACTGGTTGTAACGGTCAGCGATCAGGAACGGCTGCGTCAGAAGCATGCGCAGAACCGGACGGGCAAAATACGTCGTGACCGGACGGCCATTGACGATGATGTCACCCTTGCCAGGCTTGATCCACACACGGGCTACGGCGTCCTTACGACGGCCGGTAGCATAGGAACGGCCCTGGGCGTCACGCTTTACTTCGTGAACCGGGGCGGCATTAGTGGCTACTGCAGGAGCAACGCTCGCAAGGTCCTGCAGCGTGCCGGTGCGCTCTTGGGTCTCGGACATGGTCAGGCCTTACGACTCGTGTGAGATTGTGTTCTTGCGGTTCAGGGCAGCCACGTCCAGCTTGACAGGCTTCTGGCCGTCATGCGGGTGCTCGGAACCAGCGTAAACATAAAGGTGTTTCATCTGAGCACGCTGCAGCGGACCGCGTGTGATCATGCGCTCAACAGCCTTCTCGACAACGTGACCCGGGTTCTTGCCCGTGAGACGCTGCGTGATGGTGCGCTCCTTGATGCCACCCGGATGACCCGTGTGGTAATGGAAGAGCTTCTGGCCGAACTTGTTACCCGTCAGAGCGATCTTTTCTGCGTTGATGACAACAATGTTGTCACCGCAGTCGACGTGCGGGGTGAACTGCGGCTTGTGCTTGCCGCGGAGACGAGTAGCGATGATGGTGGCGAGACGGCCGAGAACGAGCCCTTCGGCGTCGATCAGCACCCAGTTCTTCGTCACCTCCGCCGGCTTCAGCGAACGTGTGGTCTTCATTAGTGACATTCCAGCTTGGGGCGCGACAGGGCCGCGCCGTGGATGGCGCTCTCATAAACAGAGACACCCTCAGAAGAGGATGACGCTGTCTGGAAAGCGGATCAGGTGCGGCCTTATTGCGGGCTCGCGCCTTTCCGTCAAGTCATCTTTTGGAATCAGGATGGCTGATTCGGCCCGGTTTCCAGCCATTTTGAGCTATGAGGTATTATGATACCGCAATTTTTTGGGTCTGATTTGCCCCAAGCGCCCGGAATGGTATCCTGCCTTCAATTCAGGGACCGCATCTTCCTGTCCCCAGTGTCGATGAAAAACAGGAAAAACAACGTGAAACGCCCTTGGCTCACAACGAGCCTGCTCGCAGTCATCGCTGGAATGAGCGCGATTGGTATCCATCACGCAGCCTCTGTTGCGCTTGATCGGGGGATTTCCCGGTTCCGTGCCTCCCTTCCTGTGGGAGCAACCCTGAACTATTCCGCCGCGCGCCCGGCCATCCTCGCCCGTGGAGCGTTGCTGACGGATGTCATTCTTCAGAATGGCAACATGACGTTCCGGGCACATACTTTACGTCTGGGTCATCCAATCCCGACACCTGATGGTGGCCTGACGCTGTCTCACATGGATATGGTGGATCCGTCCCTCCAGACGCCTACTGCGGTCATCCGGGCTCATTCCGTTACTCTAAATCATCTGGTGACACCGCCGCCTCCCGCAGGGAAAAGCGGTCTGGAGTCGCTTGATCTGGGGCATCTGAATCTGGAGCGTGGATATATCGATCATCTGTCGGTGCAGAATCTTTCGCAGGTTCTTCAGCCGAACAGCATGCATTTCAACAGTCTGACGTCAGATTCGATCCAGATTGACGGTTACGGCCCGGGACGCACGACAACGATCGCGATCCAGAACGGCCTTGCCATTGCGTCCCGTACGACGCTGCAGCCTGACGGAACGCCTCGCGCGATGTCAGTGCAGATGTCTTTGAAAAACTTCCAGCTTCGCCAGCCTGAACTTGCCACCCGGATTGCCTCCGAAGAGGCCGGGAACGAAGCCGCTGCCTATGCTCTGCCACCTCTTGAAAGCATGAAGCTGAGCGGCACGCAGATCATTTCGGCAGACAGAACGTTCAGCATGGATACGCTGATTGGTACCGGAACGCGTAAAAGCGGCAAAGACACGACGGTTTTCGAGGGAGAGGGTTTTCATACACACTCTTCAAGCGGCAAGGTGCCGGTTCATATTGATGGGCATTCTTCAACCTTGAAATATACGCAAGAGCGGATTGCGCAGACGGGCGAACTGCATGTGCAGGGTGTCTTGAACATTCCAAACTTCACCGAAGCTCATTTCGGCATGAATTTGCTCGGTCCTTCGGATCAGCAGCTCAAGGTTGGAACAGCCAAAAATCCGCATGATGCCATTCAGCTGGCGCAGGTGACTCTCACGTTGCATGGCGATCGTTTGGTCCAGTCTCTTCCGTCCCTGAATGCAGGACACCCTCTGGATGGTGCCGCTCAGGACCAGGCAAGAACGGTTCTCGCGCAGGGAATGGAAATGGGGCTGTCGCCATATCCTGCCCTGGCGGCTTTGCCGGATTACTTCGCGAACCCCAATGACCGCACGTTATCGATTACTCTGACACCAAAGCCGCCTTTGACGCTCACGGCATTAGCGGCAATAGCGTCGTCGCCTACGGCAGCCATGACGTTGATGTCGCCGGACAATCTCAAGGTGACCGTCCAGTGAGCCAAAGCGCCAGCACGTCTACGATCTGCATTATTGGCGCCAGTGGTCGTTCAGGCTCGGCGCTCTCTCGTCAGCTGATTAACCAAGGGCACAATGTCATCGCTATTGTGCGGAGCCGAGGAAAACTGGCTCCTGATCTTGCAGAGATGTGCACAGCCGTAAGACAGGCCGATCTGACAGATCCGGTTGCTCTTTCAATTGCGTTGGAGCAGGCGGATGTTGTCGTGAATACAGCTCATGCCCGTCATCTTCCAGCCATTCTGCGTGCAACCAGTGCGCCTGTTGTTGCTCTTGGCAGCACTCGCAAGTTTACGCGGTGGCTGGATGATCATGGTCGTGGAGTGCTGGCAGGCGCAGCTGCCCTCAAGGCAGATGGCCGCCCTTCCATTCTTCTGCACCCGACGATGATTTATGGTGCTCAGGGAGAGGACAACGTGCAGCGGCTTGCGCGCCTTCTGGAGCGTCTGCCGATTGTTCCACTTCCTGGCGGTGGGCGCTCGCTGGTTCAGCCCATTCATCAGCAGGACGTCACACGCTGCGTTGTTGCGGCCATTGATCTTATTCTGGGTGGGAAAGTCAGCGGGCCAGAGGTTTTTGTCATCGCTGGCCCCAATGCTGTTCCCTACCGAACGTTTGTTCGGATGATTCTCTACTTTTCAGGGCTCGGTGGTCGGCCGATCATCTCGCTTCCTGCGTGGTTTCTGATCGCTGCTGCTCACATCATGCGGCACGTTCCTAAGCTGCCCACAATTGCGCCGGAAGAAATCCGACGCCTTTTGGAAGACAAGAACTTCGATATTGCTCCGATGAGAGGGCGCCTGGGCGTGAACCCGATGCCGTTGGAGATAGGGCTGCAGAATCTTTTGGCAGTGCCGCCCGCTCATCAGGATCATACAGTTTAGTTTTAATGTTTTGTCACATTGACTGCGCGGCAGATGAGGTCTCCATAGTCTCCGGGCCATTATGACGGTCCGGAATGCGTGGAGACTCATCGGGTGAATCTGAAGTTCCTCTCATCAGGCATGATGTTGTCTTTCGCGGCTTTTGCCCTTTTTTCCATTAGCGATGCCTGTTCCAAAGGCCTTGCTGGGCAGCTGGATCCGTTTGAAGTTGCTTTTTCAGGCGGTATTTTCGGTTTTCTGATTCTGCCGTTCATCCGAAAGCCACAGGAATCCTATTCCGATATTTTCGCGACGGATCGCCCGTCCATGTGGCTGTTGCGTGCGTTTGCGACATTTGTGTCCACGGCTTCCAGTGTCATGGCTTTTATGCTGCTGCCGATGCCAGAAGCATTGTCACTCATGTTCCTGATGCCATTTTTCGTGACCCTGATTTCCGTCGGAATTCTGAAAGAAAAGGTTTCTGGGTGGACCTGGCTTTCAGTCGGTGTTGGATTTCTCGGGGTCTTGATCGTTCTACGACCGGGCGTGCGGGCGTTTCATCTGGGGCACCTCTGTGCGGTGATCGCAGCCATGGCGAATGCTGCCAGTGTGATTGCCTACAGACTGGCAGGAAACCAGAGCGCTCGTCTTTCCTTGTTTGGCTCAAGCCTGTTTGGCCCGCTGATCGGTGATGGTCTTTTGATGCTGGCACACGCCACGTGGCCACATGGTGCTGTGAACTGGGCGCTTTTGTTCGGATACGGTTTTCTGGCCGCTCTTGGTCAGCTCTTCATGATGATGGCAACGGCTCTGGCGCCAGCTAACCGGGTTGCACTGCCACAATATAGCCAGATGCTCTGGGCAGTCGCATTCAGTTATCTGCTTTTTCATCAGCCGTTGGATAACTGGACGTTCGTTGGCATCGTTATTGTAACACTCTCCGGCATGCTGCACTGGGTGCGCCAGAAGCTTCATTACGAACGGCTGGCCCTGGAAGGGCACTGGCAAAAACATCATCCGTCTTCTCGACCGCCTGCCGAAGTGGCTTGAGTGGCGGGTAGCGGGAAGTGCCTTTATGAGGGGCTGGCTGAGTATTTTCTGAGACATTCAGAAGCGTTGAGTAATGAGACGTTTCTGCAGAAACGTATGTTTCTCTTATAAAAGATTAGTGATCGTCAGAATAAGATGCAGTTTCGTTTTTGCGGTAGTCTTGTGATTAGCTGCAATTGTCTCAATTTTTGACCTGAGCATCTCATTTTTGTCGCGATGTGTCCGTATGTACTTTTGGGCGTCTCCAAGGTTCTTTATGCGTGACGCGATTGGCAATGCTCGTTAGCCCCTGTAAAATCGTTCGCAACTATGGCTGCGGACGTGCGTGGCTACTTTATTAACTGGTGGAAGAATATCTGCTCCATGGTTCAGAACGTCGTCCCAGTCATCCTCTCTGGTGGGTCCGGAAGCCGCCTGTGGCCGGTTTCACGCAAAAGCTATCCAAAGCAGTTCTGGCCCCTTCTGAGTGATAAGACGCTCATCCAGGAAACTGCTCTTCGAGGGCGAGCTGCGGGCTTTGCCGATCCGGTTGTCATCTGCAATTCAGAGCATCGCTTCATCGTTGCTGAGCAACTGCGCGACGCGGGGATTCACAAGGCCAAAATCGTTCTTGAGCCGGTTGGCCGAAACTCTGCTCCTGCTATTGCTGCTGCGGCTTTCATGGTCGCAGAGCAGGATCCAGACGCCATCCTCTGGATTATGGCAGCCGATGCAGCCATTACCGATGAGACTGCTCTTCAGCACTCCCTGAAAGATGCTCTGAAGGCTGCAGAGGCTGGCCGGATCGTTACGTTTGGAATGAAGCCGACGCGACCGGAAACGGGTTACGGATACATTGAAGCCGGTTCTGAACTGGCTGGTGTACAGGGCGTCTATGAAGTGTCCCGCTTCATTGAAAAGCCGCAGGCAGCCAAAGCCGAAGAACTTTTCCAGTCCGAGAAGTGTCTCTGGAATTCGGGAATGTTCTTTGCCAAGGCTGGCGTATTCCTCAAAGAGACGGAACAGTTCGAACCCCGGATTTATGAAACCGTTGGGCAGTCGGTGCGCAATCGCCATACTGATATGGATTTCGAGCGGCTGGAAGAAGAAAGCTTTTCCGCGGCGCCAGATATCTCCGTTGATTACGCTATTGCCGAGCGCACCAAGCTTGCAGCCGTTGTGCCGGGTAATTTCGGGTGGTCGGATATTGGCAGCTGGGATGCTCTGTGGGATCTGACGCCCAAGGATGCAGAGGGGAATGCGACCTTCGGCGACGTTTTCCTCGATGATGCGCGGAACTGTTACGTCCGTTCAGACGGTATCATCGCCACAGTTGCTGGTGTGGATGATCTGATCGTGGTGGTGACACCGGATGCGGTGATGGTCTCGCATCGTGATCGTGCTCAGGATGTGAAGCACATGGTAAACCGGCTGGCGCAGGCAGGTCGTAAGGAAGCTGTCGCGCACAACCGGTGCTATCGTCCGTGGGGTTTTTACGAAAGCCTCATCCAGGCCGATCGTTTCCAGGTTAAGCGTATCGTGGTCGAGCCAGGGGCGAAGCTCTCCTTGCAGAAGCATTTCCATCGTGCGGAGCACTGGGTCGTTGTTGGTGGAACCGCCATGGTGACACGTGACGAAGACCTGGTGATGGTTCGTGAAAACGAAAGCATCTATCTGCCGTTGGGCTGTGTTCACCGGTTGGAAAATCCGGGCAAGATCCCCTTGACCCTGATTGAAGTTCAGTCCGGTCCTTATCTCGGGGAAGATGATATCGTTCGTATCGAAGACGTATACGCGCGAAGCTGATCTGAGACGTCAGGCAGGCGGATCAATCCACCCTGCCTTGACGGCTTCGGCCATTTGATCAGGAGTATCGAGGTCTTCGAGCAATTCGGGGGCCTCGATTTTTTTTGGTGGCAGGTCTGCCCACAGGTCTCGAAACCCCTTGTCCCCACTGAGTTCGGGGGCCTTGGCTAATGTGGCGGCAGAGACGCGAACCGGAATCCCCATCGCGCCTTTTTTGTACTGTGTGACGACATTTGCATTGGCAGGGAGGGTGTCTCGCAACCGGAGCAGGTGTGGGAGAGATAGCCTCGGCTGATCTGTTCCCGCGATGAGAATTGACCTGTCCCGTCCCCTCAAAGCTCGTGCTGCGCATTGAATGGAACTTGCCAGGCCGGTGTTCCAGAGCGGGTTGTAGCATATGTCCACAGGGAGCCCTTGAAGGGCTAAGGCGACGGCTTCGGCGGAGCCTCCGGTGATGATGACCAATCGGTCCGGAGATGTGCTCAGGAGAAGTTCTGCAACGTACCGAACAAGCGGTGTGCCCTGACGGGTGAGCAACTGCTTGGGACGCTTCAGTCTCGTGCTGCCGCCTGCGGCAAGAAGAACTGCGTCATGGGGCATTACGCTGGGCGGTTCGCTGTGATCTGGGATAAAATCGACAGAGCAATCTGCATCGGATTACGTGCGTTGATGTCCATCCCTGCGGGCAGGTGAAGTTTCTCCAGATCTTCTGCGGTGATGCCGGCAGCATGTAACGCAGCAAGCCGATTGGAGATTTTGCGCCGGCTGCCCAGAATTCCAACGCAGAAGGCGTCGGATTTCAGAGCTTTCGAGGCGATGGCCAGATCCGTGTGAGCATCGTGCGTCAGAGCGTAAACTGCGCTCCAGGCATCCAGGCGCAAATCATGCAGAGCCTCGTCCAGATAGCGACGATCGTAGCAATCTGGCGCCAATTCTTCTGGCGGAAGCGCAGGACCCAGTGGGCGCAGCAAAAAAGGCTCAACCCCGAACTGGGGGGCCAGCTTCAGAAGAGCCAGTGTCACCGGATCTCCCCCCGCGACAATCAGTCGAATCGGTGGCGTATGTCGTCGTACAAACAAATTACCCCGCGTTTGCACAACTGACGGCGAAACATGCATTTCGCCGGTTTCGAGATCAGTTTGGACGATGATGGCGTGACGGGCTTCTCTCGCCTGACGAAGCGCAGCGACATAAGCGGCAAGGTTTGCGATGGGCCGAACGAAAATGCCAATCCTGCCACCACAGGTTAATTGAATATCCAGAACCGGACTGCCTGCGCCATAATCCAGAGATCTGGGCTGGCGGTCTTTCAGGCATTGCAGGGCTTCTGCTGCAACTGCTGCTTCCACGCATCCGCCAGACACATAGCCCTGTATGTCTCCCGCGCTGGAAATGGCCATTTCACTGCCAAGGGGGCGGGGAGACGATCCGGTGATTGACACCAGCGTAGCAAGGGCTACCTCTTTCCCCTGTGCCAGCCAGATCTCCAGGTACGGGAGGAGATCATCTGTCAGGCCATAGTCTGGCCACTGGGGAAGAGGAAGAAGCCCGTCCGGCCCAATCATGAAATATCCTTTCCTTTATGGGGCCATGAGACTAATCCCAAATGCGTTTGTGACATAGCCTGTCATGCCGGGGAGTTGATCGGGGTGGCATCAGGTCTATATCGGCAAAGATGAACTCCGGACACGGATCATCAGTGGAGCGGAAATTGGTTGAACTCCTGAGCGTCGCGCAGGCCGTGGACCTTGTCCTCGGATATGCAGGTCATTTTGGAACGGAACATGTTCCACTGGCCGAGGCTTCTGGCCGCATCCTGCAACAGAGTGTCCATGCCGAACGTGATCAGCCTCCTTATGACCGGGTCATGATGGATGGCGTGGCTTACCGTTACGGCGCAGGCGCAGTTCTGGGCTGCCATGGTGTCCAGCGCGCAGGGATACCCGCGCGGCCTCTTCCAGATGGAGCGACCTGCCTTGATGTCATGACGGGAGCTGTTTTGCCGGAAGGGGCTGACACCGTTGTTCCCGTTGAGCGATTGATCCGTGATGGCAAGCATGTGCATTTTGAAGCCGGATATGAGCCGAAAAAAGGTCAGTTCGTTCATCTGAAGGGATCAGACTGCGAGGCGGGGCATGAACTCCTGAAGCCCGGTCTGCGTCTGAATGGGCCTGCATTGGCGGTGCTGGCTGGTAACGGATATCCCACTGTTGAAGTCTCTAAAGTCCCTTCAATCGGCATTGTGGCCACGGGTGATGAACTGGTCGATGTTGGGACGACTGTTCAGAGTTGGGAAATCCGGCGTTCAAATGAATACGCCCTGACGGGAGCTTTGGCTTCGAGAGGCTTTACCCGCCTTGAACGTTCGGTGGTCCCCGATGATCTGGCCGAGACCATGCTGGCACTGGAAAAGCAGCTTGCCCGGCATGAAGTGCTGATCCTGAGCGGCGGCGTCTCAATGGGGCAGTTCGATCACGTCCCCAAGGCGCTGACGAAACTTGGTGTGGAGCGGGTTTTTCACAAGGTTGCGCAACGTCCCGGCAAGCCGCTCTGGTTTGGGGTTGGTCCTGAAGGGCAGCGCGTTTTTGGTCTGCCGGGAAATCCCGTGTCGGCCACCTGCTGTGCCACGCGTTACGTTATTCCCATGCTTCTGGCGGGGCAGGGCGTCAATCGGCCAGAAACCTACTCTGTTAAGCTCGATGCTGATGCTGCACGTGTGTCGACATTGACCCGCTATCTGCCCGTTCGTGTCCGGCACGATGCTTCGGGGCAGGCATGGGCAAGCCCTTATCCGATGCCCACATCTGGCGATTTCAGCTTTCTGGCGGCAACGGATGGGTTCGTGGAGTTGGCGCCTGGCGATGTCGCTGCCTCTGCCGGGTCCCATGCTGTGTTTCATGGCTGGTAGCACGCCTCACGACCCTGTTCGGGACCGCTTTAATCGCTCGCTGCATGATTTGCGGATTTCGGTGATGGACCGGTGCAACTTCCGATGCCCCTACTGCATGCCGGAAGCGACGTATCATGAACATTTTCGCTTTCTGGAGCCCAAGGAACGTCTGAGCTTTGACGAAATTGTCCGGGTCGCACGGGCGGCGGTATCGCTGGGCGTCACCAAATTGCGTCTCACAGGGGGTGAACCTCTTCTGAGGCCTGATCTCGTCTCTTTGGTGCGCAGGCTGGTCGCAATTCCAGGCGTTGAAGATGTGGCACTGACGACCAATGGTGTTCTGCTAGGCCGACATGCGCAGTCTTTGAAGGATGCTGGTCTAGGGCGCATTACGGTAAGTTTGGACAGTCTCGATCCCGCTGTTTTTGCACGAATGAGCGGGGGGCGGGCGCAACTCGAACCAGTTCTGGAGGCTATCGAGCACGCGCAGGCATTGTCGTTTCCCGGTGGGGTTAAGCTGAACACCGTTGTGCAGCGCGGGGTTAATGATGACGGGGTCGAAGCTTTGGCTGACCGCTTCCGTCATACGGGTGTTATCGTCCGTTTTATTGAATACATGGACGTTGGCACGCGGAACCACTGGGAACTGGGTGAAGTTGTTCCATCCCGTGAACTGGTCGAGCGGTTGAACGTCCACTGGCCGCTTGAGCCACTGGGCGCGCAGTATCAGGGTGAGGTTGCGCGTCGGTATCGGTATCAGGATGGTGCGGGTGAGATTGGGTTTATTTCTTCCGTGACAGCGCCGTTTTGTGGAGATTGTTCACGGGCGCGATTGTCGTCGGAAGGACAGATTTATACGTGCCTTTTTGCTTCGGAAGGGACAGACCTGCGGTCACTTCTTCGCAGTGGGGCAGATGACGAGGCTTTACGCGAGCGTCTGGTTTCGGTGTGGCGGATGCGTACCGACAGGTACAGCGAAGAACGCACTGCCGGGGAGGCACCTTCGACGAAACGTCGGATAGAAATGAATTATATCGGTGGTTAGATCGGGAGATCAGGACGGATGAAAACGCTCACTCATGTTGATGAACGTGGTGAAGATCCGCGCATGGTGGATGTCAGCGGCAAGACCGTGACAGACCGCACGGCTCATGCTCAGGCCCGTGTTCTCTTTCCTCGAGACGTTGCGCAGACGCTAAGTGATGCCGGGTTCATGACCAAGAAGGGTGCGGTACTGACTGTCGCGCAGATTGCGGGTGTCATGGGTGTGAAAGCGACGTCCCAGCTGATCCCGCTGTGTCATCCTCTATCCCTGAACGGATGTCGTGTGGAAATCACCATGGAGGGTGATGAAGCCGTCATTGACTGCCGCGTGTCCTGCCAGGGCAAGACAGGCGTGGAAATGGAAGCCCTCACCGGTGCCTCAGTCGCTGCCCTGACGATCTATGACATGTGTAAGGCCCTGTCTCATGACATGGTCATTCGTGAAGTGAAGCTTATGGGGAAGGCCGGTGGAAAACGTGACTTTCAGCGGATTGAAGCATGAGGCCCCTTTACGGTCTGGTTCTGGCGGGTGGCGTCAGTGCGCGGATGGGGCAGGACAAAGCTGAGCTGTCCTATCATGGAGCGCCCCAGTTACAGGTGGCGTATGACGCGCTTTTTCCGCTTGTAGAACGCTGTTTTGTCTCTGTGCGTTCGGCACAGAAAGAGGACCCGCTACGGGCACGGTTTCCTCAGATTGTTGACACTGTCGCGGTAGACGGTCCAGCCGCAGGCCTTCTGTCTGCACATCAGGCATTTCCGGAGGCCGCCTGGTTGGTTCTGGCGTGTGATCTGCCACTTCTGGATCAGCTTACGCTTGAAACTCTGATTGCTGCCCGTGATGATCGGCATGTGGCGGTGGCTTATCGCAGCGAACATGACGGACTGCCAGAACCGCTTTGTGCGATCTGGGAGCCGAGAGCGCTGGACGCTCTGGCGCGTCAGGTCGAAGGAGGGCGGAAGTGTCCTCGCAAGCTTCTTATCAATAGCCAGACGTTACTGCTTTCCCCGCGGACAGTCGGTGCTCTGGATAACATCAATACTCCGGAAGAACGTGCAAGCGTCTCACGGCGATTGGGAGGACAGATGATCCGCCTCGATGTGGAATATTTTGCTCAGATGCGCGAACTTGCAGGGCAGAAAACGGAAACTGTGGAAACGCATTTCGGAACGGTCGGCCCGCTTTATGAGCAGCTGAAAGAGAAATATGGCTTTCCGTTCGAGGCTGATCGCCTGCGGGTTGCTTTGAATGGAGATTTCGCACCTTGGACGCAGCCTCTGAAGAGCGGGGACCACGTTGTGTTCATTCCGCCGGTGACCGGCGGATGACCCATTTTCTGATGGCTGATGCGCCAGTCGATCTGAACATGCTGCGAGAGGGCTTACATCTGGCTGAAGCTGGTGGCTTCTGCACTTTTGAAGGCTGGGTTCGCAATAGCAACGAGGGCCGTCCAGTGGATGGTCTGGAATATGAATCCTACGCTGCCCTCGCAGAAAAAGAAGGTGCGCGGATTATTGAAGAAGCATTGGCCCGATTTGAAATCAGCCATGCTGTGGCCATGCACCGGACGGGAATACTACGGGTTGGGGATGTTGCCGTCTGGATCGGCGTGTCTGCGCCTCATCGCGATGCAGCGTTCCGAGCCTGTCGTTATATCATCGACGAGATCAAGCACCGGGTGCCCGTCTGGAAGAAAGAGCATTATCTGGATGGCGACGCCGAATGGGTGGCCTGCCATCACTGTCAGGTCGCTCCCCGGATAAGCGATGACGATCACGGGCACGATCATCACCATCACCACGATCATGGGTCTTGCGGTCACAAGCACTGATCTATTGCCCGGCGAGTACGTCTGACTCTTACCGGGCATTCTCTTTCTTTTTGAAAATCAGAGCGTTGCTGTCCTCTTTCCAGGAGAGGGCAGCGAGCATTTTTTCGTGCCACAAGCGTGCGGTCACGCATTTTTAGTTTGATATTGCAAATCATTCTCAATTAGAGTGTCTCTGGTTCTGCTGATTCGGAGATTGATCATGACACGGACACCGCTTTTCCTGTCTGACCTGTGCTGCTGCGAAAGACTGGCACTCTGGAGTATCCGGTGTCTGGTCAGCCGATACCGCCTGCCGTACTGCCATGAAACCCGCACGACGGATGGCATGTTTCCGGCATCTTTCCGTCCTGTTCTTGATGCAGCGGAGCGAGCGTTCGAGGATGCAGCCCAGCATCTGAGAGAAGCCGGGCAGCCTGTGCTGGATATCAATCCGCCGGGCTCTCAGGGGCTGAGTGCGATGGAGGAGCGCTTTCTCCAGGGGATCCAGACGGTGCAGAATGATGGCCAGAAGGAAGTCTTCCACCTTCTTGCCGACCTCTTCCCCGAGCGACTGATGCAGGGTTACATTGTCACGGCTCTCGCCCTGATTTCAGACTGTATGGCTGGGATTGGTCACTGGCTTCCGCGGCATGAGCGCAAGACGGCAGGGGCCGGAGCTTTGTCATCTCTGGCACGATGGAAAAAGATTCATCCGGCTGAAATGCGGGTGCTTTGGCCACGGGATATCCCCCAGGCCTGGGCGGGACGCACTCTGCACTGAATTCCGCTGCATTCTGCAAGAGACGAAACACCACAGCCTGCTGGGCTTGGATTTAAAAGCGGTCAGACCTCACCAAACTGCCCTGCAGTCATGAGTGAAGTCTGGACCAAATGGGTGTGTGGACTCAGTCCACGCCAACCATGACGCTGGAAGCCTTGATAACGGCATAGGCTTCCTTGCCCACTGTCAGTGACAGTTCCTCAACAGCTTCATTGGTGATGGCACTTGTAATAATCGTGCCGTTGACGTCGATCGTGATGTGAGACGTCGTTGCGCCTTTTACGATCTGTGTAATCTGACCTTTGAGCTGATTACGTGCGCTGAGTTTCATGGTGGTGTCCTTTTGCTACCCCCTTGGAGATGGGGGTGACACATTAGGACACATGGCCTGAGAAAGCAGACAAGACTTTTTTCGGGGATGGCCTGTGCCACCCCCAATCAGAAGCGTCTTAGATATAGTGCTCGGTCAGAGGCGGAAAACCATTGAACCCGACGGAGCAGTAGGTCGAAACATAAGCGCCAGTCGCCAGAATTTCGATGCGATCTCCAGACTTCAGGCTGTTCGGCAGCGGGATGCGGTTCTTCTCATAGAGAATATCGACACCATCGCAACTTGGTCCTGCCACGACGCAGGGGGAACGTGAGCTGTCTGTGTCGTCGCGAGACGTGCGGAATGAGTAGCGAATGGCTTCACCTTCCGTCTCCGCGAGGCCACCGAAGCGCCCGATGTCCAGATAGACCCAGCGTGGGTCTGTCTCTGCACCGCCACGACGGCTCACAAGAATGACCTCGCTCGACACTACACCGGCCTGACCGACCATATATCGGCCCGGCTCCAGCAGAACTTCTGGCTGCTCGTCAGGAAAGTGCTCGCGGAGAGCAGCCTGAATGGCGGCGCCAAATTCCTGCACAGACGGAATGTCTTCCCGATAATGGGTTGGGAAGCCGCCGCCCAGATTGATCATCTGAAGGTCAAGGCCTTCCGCGCGCAGCTCATGATAGAGGCGTGCGGCCGTTGCAATGGCGTGCTGGTAAGCGGCGATACCCGTCTGCTGGCTTCCGACATGGAACGAAAGGCCATAGGGATGCAGGCCCAGATCGCGCGCGCGGATCATCAGGTCGCGGGCGTGGGCAATTGTTGTGCCGAACTTGCGCGAGAGCGGCCAGTCAGCGCCTTCGTTCTCAACGGCCAGACGGCAGAAGACACGGGCACCTGGTGCGTTCTCTGCAATCTTTTCGAGCTCTTCCATGCTGTCGAGCACAAAGAGATCAATGCCCATGTCTCGGGCTTCACGGATCGCACCAACCTTCTTGAGCGTATTGCCATAAGAGATGCGATCAGGTGTGGCGCCAGCCTTCAGGCACATCCGGATTTCTTCGAGCGATGCTGCATCGAAAGACGATCCCAGAGCGACAAGGCGCTTCAGGATGGACGGTGCCGGATTGGCCTTGATGGCGTAATAGATCTTGCCAGCTGGTAGGGCGTCGTGAAGGGCACGATAGTTGCTTTCCACAACATCGAGATCAACGACGAGGCAAGGGGTTGCCGGCTGCTGCTCGGCAAGAAAACGGGTGATTTTGGGAGTCATGACACTCTTTCCCAGAACCGGACTCGTCAGGGAACAGTTACACCCTGCGAGTGTGTTGCGAAACGGTCGAACGGACCAGCGAATAGCGGGGACCCAAAAGAAGCGGGACCCGGAAGGCCAGAACGCTTGACGTCGTTGCGTAACCTCGAGAGGGCCAGTGGCACGTGCGTTGCTGCGTGACGGGGCGTATGAAACCAAAGCCCCGCCGTTGCAAGAGCTAATTTTGCATTATTTGTGTTTTGGAAATATTGAGGGGATTGAAATCGGGGCAAATTCGGAACGCAGAAGGCGATTTCTGCGTATGCTAGGTTCTGTCGATCCTGAGAACGGAACGACTTAATCTCGCCTGTTGCCCATAACAGGAACTGCCGAGGACCCCCTGAGTGAGCTTATTTCCCGATTCTGCGTCAGCTTCCGGTCCAGCGCCAGACGCACCTTCGGAGCCTGACCGGAAAAAAATCCACCAGGACATCCAGCGTGTCCATGAACTGACGCCTGAACCCAGCGAAGAAGATATTCGCAAGGCGCGTGAACTTGGTCCTGATGCCCCAGGTACGGGAGCGAACTCCCCTCTGAGTATGCCCAGAGCGGGGTGGAAGATCGTCCTGCGCCAGGTTTTCTCGGAAGTAGGATCGTCTCAGACGTCCCTTTCTGCTGCGGGCTGCGCGTTTTACGCCACGCTCTCTCTCTTTCCGGCCATATCGAGCCTGATCTCGCTTTATGGTCTGGCGTTTGATTTGCAGACCGTCGAGCCGCAGCTTGAAGTGCTGCGTCATCTGCTGCCCCCAACAGCTTATTCGCTGATTGGCAATCGGATCCACGAGCTGGTTTCCCAGCCGCATACGTCTCTGACCATAGGGCTGATTTTTTCTGTTTCCGTTGCGTTGTGGTCCGCTTCAGCCAGTACGAAGTCCATCCTGTCCGCGTTAAACATGGCATATAATGCCACCGAAACACGCGGCTTCCTGAGGTTCCAGGCGACTGCTCTAGCCACCACTCTGATGGCTGTTGTTGGTGCTGCACTGACCTTGGCACTGATGGTGGCTGCGCCTGCGCTGGTTGATTACCTTCCGCGGTATCTGGGCTTCAGAAAGCCGCCGCCGCCGTTTGATCTTCTGGTGTCTTACGGTGCGCCGCTTGTCGTGCATACGCTTGCACCGATCCTGATGCTGCTGTTCGTGTTCGTGGCAGTCACGATGCTTTATCGCTTTGCCCCCAGTCGGGAGCCAGCAAAGTGGCGGTGGATATTCCCCGGATCAGCGCTGGCGACCGTCCTGTGGGTTCTCATGTCGCTCGGATTTTCGTGGTATGTCGCGCACTTCGCGAGCTACGGCGCAACCTATGGGCCCTTGGGCGCAGTTGCGGCGATTATGATGTGGTTCTTTGTCAGTGCGTATGTTGTGCTCTTCGGAGCAGAGCTGAATGCGGGGCTGGAAGAGCGCATTAAAGGTGCGCAGCCCCGGATTGCTGGTCTGCCACAGACAGACCCTTTGATTGCTGAAGCCGTTACGGCCGAAAGTACGCCCCGGTAACCACCGGGGTAACTAAGCCCGCCCGTCGTTATTAACGTTGGGTGGGCTGCTTTGTGCTGTCAGATTGGGTGCCCGCAGCCTTGATGGCTTGCTCGCTCGTATCCTTGGACTCGGCTTCCGCGACTTCGCTCGCGGCATCTGATGCAGGCTTGTCAGCCATACGAGCAATGGTGACGTGGGCAGTTCCGCTATTCAGCATCCCGATCTTCGCTGCTGCTGCATGGGAGAGATCGATGATGCGGCTATTGAACGGCCCGCGATCGTTCACTGTGACGACAACAGAACGGCCCGTATCTTCAGACGTCACCAGCAGTTTTGTGCCAATCGGCAGGGAAGGGTGTGCGGCGGTCAGATCATTTGTGTTGAAGATCGTCCCGCTACTGGTGCGACGTCCGTGGAAATGACGTCCATACCAGCTCGCCATGCCATGCTGGGTCCAGGACGCGGCCTTGTGGGCCCGGTTTGCCAGCGCGGATCGAACAGAGGCTGCCCAGCTGGTCCGGACCGTCCCCGCTGCATCACCAGAAGAATCGTCTGCTGCATGAGCAGTTGTTCCACCTGCAATTCCGGCAAGCGCGAGTGCAAATGTCATGCTGCGCAGGGGAGACAGTCGACGGGATGAGCGAATGGCAGGCGGGGCAAATTTCACTAGACTGGTATCTTCTCCAGTGGACGAAAACGGGCTTGAGCCGTGCTTCCTAGCACAAAACCATGGGCCTGTCCCCCTTTTGAAGCCTGCGAAGACGGCAGGATTAGGGCGATGACGCTTTCATGACGGCTCCGAAAGTGCTATCGCGCGGCCAGATGAAACGTCCTCTCATTGCCGTTCTGAACGGTCCGAATCTCAATATGCTGGGTCTGCGCCAGCCTGGAATCTACGGTCACGCTACGCTCGACGATGTCGAGCAGGTGTGTATTCAGGCTGCTGAACGCCTCGATGTCGCGATCGATTTCCGACAGACCAACGGTGAGGGAGAACTTGTGTCCTGGGTGCAGGAGTGTCGCGGCCGCGCTGATGGAATCGTGATTAATCCTGCTGCTTATGGGCATACCTCGATTGCCCTGCTCGACGCGCTTCTTGCGGTTGAGTTGCCGATAGTTGAGGTTCATATTTCCAACATTCATCGCCGGGAGCCATTCCGCCATCATACCTACGTCTCGCAGGCCGCCATCGGTGTGATCTGCGGCCTCGGCGTCAGGGGATACGCGCATGCGCTTCAGGCAATAACCGACATGATCGAAGACGAAGGATGAGCCGCATGCTCGTGGACAAGGATGCCATTCGGGCATTGGCCGATATTCTGACGCAGACCGGCCTGACCGAAATCGAGATCTCCGAAGCTGATAGCCGCATTCGCGTGGCGCGCAACGTCAACGTGGTTCAGGCTGCTGCACCAGCCGTTGCTGCTCCCGCCGCAGCACCAGCCGCTGCTCCTGTTGCGGCACCTCCGGCTGATCCTGCCAAGCATCCTGGTGCGGTTCCAAGCCCGATGGTGGGTGTCGCCTATCTGGCGCCGGATCCGGCTTCCCCGGCATTCGCTCAGGAAGGTCAGACCGTTTCTGCCGGTCAGACGATCATGCTGATCGAAGCCATGAAAACCTTTAACCAGATCAAGGCTCCTCGCTCTGGTACCCTGACAAAGTTCTTTGTCGAGTCCGGGCAGCCTGTTGAATTTGGCGAAGCTCTGGCGATCATCGAGTAATGATTTCTAAAGTCCTTATTGCCAATCGAGGCGAGATCGCGCTGCGTATCCAGCGCGCCTGCCGTGAGATGGGCATCAAAACCGTGGCCGTGCATTCGACGGCTGACGCCGATGCAATGCATGTGCGTCTTGCTGATGAAGCCGTCTGCATCGGTCCGCCGAGTGCACGCGATTCTTATCTGAACGTCGCTGCCATTCTGTCAGCCGCCATGATTACGGGCGCGGATGCCATTCATCCGGGTTATGGCTTTCTGTCAGAAAATGCCGAGTTCGCCGAGACTGTTGAAGAGCATGGTCTGGCGTTCATTGGCCCGACGGCGGAGCATATCCGCACGATGGGCGACAAGATCACGGCCAAGACGACCATGCGTGCGCTTGGCGTGCCGCTGGTGCCGGGCTCCGATGGGGCGCTGGTCGATATTCAGGCTGCCCGTGAAGTCGCCGAGAAGGTCGGTTATCCGGTCCTGATCAAGGCTGCTGCCGGCGGCGGTGGTCGCGGCATGAAGGTTGCGCAGACCGCAGATGATATCGAGGAAGCCTGGTCGGTAGCTCGTGCAGAAGCCCGTGCTGCCTTCGGCAATGACGAGGTCTATCTCGAGAAGTATCTTGATCGCCCGCGTCATATCGAGCTTCAGATCCTTGGTGATGCCCATGGCAACGTGGTGCATTTTGGCGAGCGTGACTGCTCCCTCCAGCGTCGTCACCAGAAGCTGCTTGAAGAAGCCGGTTCCCCGGCTCTGACGGATGCCGAACGTGAAGAAATCGGTCGTACTTCGACCGAGGCTCTGGCACGCATGGGCTACCGGAATGCTGGCACGCTTGAGTTCCTGTATCAGGATGGCCAGTTCTGCTTCATCGAGATGAATACCCGCCTTCAGGTGGAACATCCGGTGACGGAAATGGTGTGCAGTGTCGATCTGGTGCGTGAGCAGATCCGGATCGCTGCTGGTGAGCAACTCGGTTATACGCAAAAGGACATCAAGATGTCCGGCCATGCGATCGAGTGCCGTATCAACGCCGAAAACCCCGAAACCTTTGCGCCGAGCCCGGGCACGGTCAATGTTTTCCATGCCCCAGGTGGTCTTGGTGTGCGAATGGACAGCGCCATTTACGCTGGCTATCGCATCCCGCCTTACTACGACAGCATGATCGCCAAGCTTATCGTTCATGCGCCGACGCGTCAGGAAGCCATTGCCCGCATGCAGCGTGCTCTGGATGAATGTGTGGTGGATGGAGTGGAAACTGTCATTCCGCTTCATCGGAAAATTCTGGCGGATCCGACTTTCCAGAAAGGTGACTACACAATTCACTGGCTGGAAAACTTTGTCGCCGCCCAGACCAAGTCCTGAAGCGGAGATGATGTGATGAGTTATGTAGAGACCATCTTTCTGGACGTTCAGCCTGGGCATATCCCGCAGGTGGTCTCTGCTCTCTCAGGTCTTGAGGGGGTAGGGGCATGGGTGACCGAAATAGGTCGCCTGAACCGCATTACCCTTCTCAGGACAGCGCAGACCTACGAGGCGCTTTTGAGTGGCCGTCCAGACGTCTTGTCTAGCCTGCCTCATGAGAACCTGGTTCGGGTGGAAGTGACATCCTGGCGCGCCATCACGCCTGTCGCCAATCCCGGCTCTTATGGAAGTGTCTATGAATGGCGCTGCTATGAGGCCAAGGCGGATGGCATGCCTGACGTTGAGGAGCGTTTCCTTGCTGCTGTGCCGGAGAGAGAAACGGTCTCCCCGCTGACGTGCACACTCGTCTCTCTTGAGGGCACGCCGCGCATTGCGCATCTGTGGCCTTATGCAGACCTGAATGCACGGTCGGAAAAGAGGGCCGCTGCTGTGGCTACCGGAAGCTGGCCGCCAAAAGTCGCGCCGTTTCTGACGCGGATGGAAAGCGAGATTCTGCTGCCATTGGCAATCTCTCTCTGGAACTGAAGTGTTCGGTCTTTAGTGTCCGTATTCAAAAAAAGGCGGCCTGCAGAATATGCAGGCCGCCTTTTTTGTTTCTGGTTCCGCGCGTTAGATGGGCGCGAGAGCTTACTTCTTGGTCGCGTTTGCTGGAGCCAGTGTCGTAACGAAGTCTTCGGACACGAACACAATGGAATCCAGAGCTTCATCTAGAGCCTCTACAGCTTGCTGCGGATGGCGACCTTCCGTGAAGACAGTTGCCCGATTGATTGCGCCTTGAAATGGGGCTATCGGGGCTAGGGCGAGAATGAAGTCCGCATTCTGGCCCACGACTTTCATTGTCTGGGCAGCTGAGTCCGTATCACCGTTCTTCAGCTGAGCATTGGCGGATGCGACAGCTGCTTTCTGCTCTGGGGCAAGCGTCTCGCTGGCAATGAACTCACCACCCACGGGTAGCCAGTCAACCTGGCCGGAGACCGCATGATGCGTTGAGGGAAGTGGGTGCTGTGGAGCTGCGTGCAGATCGTTTTCTGCGGCCTGGAACTTCTGACTGGCTGTTGTTGCGGCGGTCAGTCGCTTCTGGGCGTCATAGAGAGCCGGAATGGCAGCATCTGTCTGACCGGCACTCAGGATCTGACGTGCTTTGAGAATGTCCGTAACGGCGCGTTGCCCGTCAGCAGACAGGTGATGAAATGCCCGATGGGCTTTGAAAGATTCCCAGTCCTTATGAAGAGATCCGGCATGCGCTGGCATGGCGGAGAGTGTCAAGGCTGCTGATGCAAGGATGGGAAGTAGAATTCGCATGATGAGATCCTAATGAATATAAAATCAATATCGAGAAACATAAAAACATAATTCAGAATCTATCAAATGAAAGTTGATTTATATTTCATCATTAATCCGGATCAATTTCGTTCTGATTTCCCGCGATAGGAATTCATTTTGAGTATTTGCTCATCATCGCATCTGCGTATATGAAAATACATAATATTGAAAATACTGGGTAAGTCTGAGTTTGTACTTTATTTTCATTTTTTCGAAAAAAAACGGTTTAAATGAAAAGATAAAAAGCCATTCTGAGAAATAAAAATAATAAATTTTCTCGGAAAGGCATTGTGAGGTGTTGCTGTTCCAGGTTCGGTTCCGTATGAAAGTAGCCCCTTCACGAGGCTGTGTCTTTCAGCGGAAAGAGCGTTTTTTCCGTCTGGCAGCGCGTGTGTCAGTCGAGCAGCGAGTGTTCCAATGTCTTTGAATTCCGTCGTCGAGAGCGTGACCGCCCGGATCATCGAGCGTTCGAAAGTCTCCCGTCGCCGTTATCTTGCTCTGATGGAGCGAAACCGGGCCAAAGGCGTCTCCCGCCCACGCCTGGCCTGCGGAAACCTCGCTCACGCCATTGCTGCGGCTGCGTCTGACAAGCCGGAGCTCATGCGTCCGGCCAGCACGAACCTCGGGATTGTGACGACTTACAACGACATGCTGTCGGCGCATCAGCCGTATGGACGTTACCCCGACCAGATGAAGCTGTTCGCCCGCGAAGTTGGGGCAACTGCTCAGATCGCCGGTGGTGCGCCAGCAATGTGTGATGGCGTGACGCAGGGACAGGAGGGAATGGAGCTTTCCCTGTTCTCCCGTGACGTTATTGCCATGTCCACGGCTGTCGGCCTGAGCCATGGCATGTTCGAAGGTGTCGCGCTTCTGGGGATCTGTGACAAGATTGTCCCGGGCCTGCTGATGGGCGCGCTGCGCTTCGGGCATCTGCCGACAATGCTGATCCCGGCTGGCCCTATGCCGTCAGGCCTTCCTAACAAGGAAAAGCAGCGGATCCGCCAGCTCTATGTACAGGGCAAGGTCGGGCAGGATCGTCTGATGGAAGCGGAAAACGCCTCCTACCATAGCGCCGGCACATGCACCTTCTACGGCACGGCCAATACGAACCAGATGATGGTTGAGATCATGGGTCTCATGATGCCGGATTCTGCCTTCATCAATCCGAACACGCCGCTTCGGCAGGCCATGACGCGCGCAAGCGTCCATCGTCTGGCGGAAATCAGCCTGAATGGCGAAGATGTCCGCCCACTGGCGCAGTGTGTTGATGAAAAGGCCATTGTGAATGCGGCAGTCGGCTTGCTGGCAACCGGCGGTTCGACCAATCACACGATCCACCTGCCTGCCATTGCACGAGCTGCTGGTATCATCATTGACTGGGAAGATCTGAGCCGCCTCTCAGCCGCAGTTCCGCTGATGACGCGCGTTTACCCCAGTGGCTCTGAGGACGTGAACGCCTTCAATCATGTGGGTGGTATGCCCACACTGATTGCCGAGCTTTCCCGTGCGGGCCTTCTGCACACGGACATCATGACGGTCTCGCGCGGCGGATTTGCCGATTATGCCTGCCGTGCCAGCCTGCAGGATGACGAAGTCGTTTACACGCATGCCAAGCCATCGCTGGACCGTGACATTCTCCGGGACGTCAAGGAGCCGTTCAAGGCTGACGGTGGTATCAAGCTCATGCAGGGCAATGTCGGTCGTGGCATCTATAAAAGCAGTGCCATTTCTGAAGAATTCCTGACCATTGAAGCCCCGGCGCGCGTTTTCCATGATCAGCATGATGTCGCTACGGCGTTCCAGAATGGAGAGCTTGAGCGGGATGTCGTTGTTGTTGTGCGGTTCCAGGGGCCGGAAGCAAACGGTATGCCGGAACTGCATAAACTGACGCCAACGCTCGGTGTGTTGCAGGATCGGGGCTACAAGGTGGCTCTCCTGACAGACGGACGGATGTCAGGTGCGAGTGGTAAGGTGCCTGCTGCCATTCACGTCGGCCCGGAAGCTCAGGTCGGCGGCCCGATTGCCCGCGTTCGGGATGGTGACATGATCCGGGTGTGTGCCGTAACGGGGCAGATTGAGGTTCTCGTCGATCCGGCAGAATGGGAGGCACGCGAACCTGTTGCGCCGCCGCCGCCTGCTCTCGGAACTGGACGTGAGTTGTTTGCCCTCATGCGTTCAGTGCATGATCCGGCCGAAACCGGCGCATCGGCCATGCTGGCCCAAATGGATCAGGTAATCGAAGCCGTTGGCGACGCCATTCACTAAGGACCAAATTTCATGAATGATACTGCCAAACTTGATGCTGTCATGACCCGCTGCCCGGTTATCCCGGTGCTGGTAGTCAATGATGTTGCACAGGCTCGTCCCTTGGCTGAAGCGCTGGTCGCTGGTGGCCTGACCACTCTGGAAGTGACGCTGCGGACGCCTTGTGCGCTCGAAGTGATCGAGGAAATGTCCAAGGTTGAGGGCGCGTTTGTTGGCGCCGGCACTGTGTTGAACCCGACGGATCTGGAGCGTGCAGTAAAGGCTGGCTCCCGCTTTATCGTGAGCCCTGGCTTAACTGCACCGCTGGCTGACGCTGCCCGCGACCATGACATGCCTTTCCTTCCGGGCGTCGCAAATGCTGGTGACATCATGCGCGGTCTGGATCTGGGCCTGACACGCTTCAAGTTCTTCCCGGCTGTGACCAATGGTGGCATTCCGGCGCTGAAGAGCTTGGCCAGTGTATTCGGCAATGTCCGCTTCTGCCCGACAGGCGGCATCACTGAAGGGAGCGCTCCGGACTGGCTGGCACTTCCTTCCGTCTCCTGTGTCGGCGGATCGTGGATTACGGCAGGTGAGTTCGACGCAAAGACGGTGACGCAGCGTGCTACGGCTGCTGCTCTTTTGCGTCAGAGCTAAGATACCTTGTAAATTTTTCGCTCTATTGAAAACAGGAAGGCGGTCTGGAAGATATCTGGATCGCCTTTCTTTTTTTTCATTGAGGGCCTGTTTCTCTGCTTGAGAACGGATAAAGAACATTCCCAGAGGAAGAGGGGATGGAATTTATGAATATCTTTGCAGGAAAAGGGGTTACGGCCCTTTCCGCTAACGTCCGAATCGGATCATAAGAACCCGTGACTGGACGTTCTCATCTCCTGATTGGCGGATTTGCTGTTTTGTGTGCGATGCGCTGGCATGTCCTGTCACCCGAGCCTTTTTCGATCTGCACAGGGTTGCTGGGTAGCCTGCTTCCAGACATTGATACGGAGCGTTCCATGCTTGGGGCCCGGGTCAAATTTCTGTCCCGTTTTCTGGCGCGGACGTTTGGTCATCGTGGGATGACGCATTCCGGCGTTGTGTTGCTTTTGATCGCCACTGTGATTGGGGCTTTTATGGGGGAAGGTGCGCTGCGAGGCCCGATTGGCGCTCTTTTACTGGGCGTTGCCACCCACATCGCGGCTGACCTGCCAACCGGTGGCTGCCAGCTTCTGGCGCCCCTTAGCCGGTCCAGACTGTCTTTCTGGCCCTATGTCCGCACAGGCGGCCTGGGCGAGATCATGCTTCTTCTGCCTACTCTTTTTCTATTAGGGTGGGCAGGGTTCGCGGGACGTGATCCATTTGGTGGTCACGCTCCTTACGTCGTGCATCACCAGCGGTTGCACGGACATGTTTTGAAGGATATTGCATTTCCATCATGACTGAGACCCGACTCCCCGTCCGCCGCGCCCTTCTCTCCGTTTCTGACAAGACGGGACTGATTGAACTGGGGCGCGCGCTTGCCGCCCACGGTGCAGAACTGCTTTCGACGGGGGGCTCGGCAAGGGCGCTGCGTGAGGCCGGTCTGACTGTCAAAGATGTTTCAGAGCATACGGGCTTTCCCGAAATTCTTGACGGTCGTGTCAAGACGCTGGTTCCGCAGGTTCATGGTGGCATTCTCGCACGTCGTGACCTGCCGGCTCATCTGAGCCAGATGGAAGAGCACGGCATCGTGCCAATCGATCTGGTCTGCGTTAACCTGTATCCTTTCGCCGCTACGGTTGCATCCGGCGCGGGCGATGAAGACTGTATCGAGAATATCGATATTGGCGGCCCGGCCATGATCCGTGCTGCGGCCAAGAACTTCGATCATGTCACGATCCTGACGTCTCCTCAGCAATACGGTGATTTCGTTCAGTCTCTGGACGCGGGTGGAACGTATTTGAGCGAGCGTCGTGATTATGCGGGTGCTGCGTATGCTCATACGGCGTCTTATGACGGGATGATCTCCCGTTGGTTCGCGGAGCGTGCGGGCGAATTGTTGCCTCCTGTTCTGACGCTCAGTGGCTCCCGCGACGAGCTTCTGCGGTATGGTGAAAACCCACATCAGAAAGCTGCTTTCTATCGTGATGGCAGCACACGGGCAGGTATTGCGACGGCTCGCCAGGTGCAGGGCAAGGCGCTGAGCTACAACAATCTTAATGACACAGACGCAGCGTTCGAGGCTGTTGCTGAGTTTGATGCGCCTACTGTCGTGATCGTCAAGCACGCTAATCCATGCGGTGTGGCGTCTGCTGAAACGCTGGAACAGGCATGGATTGCGGCGCTGCGTTGTGATCCGGTTTCGGCATTTGGTGGCATCGTAGCTGTGAACAGAACGCTGGATGCAGAAACGGCTCAACGTATCAGTGCGATTTTCACGGAAGTGATTGTTGCCCCGGATGCGGACGCACAGGCTATTGAAATTCTTTCTCGCAAGAAGAACCTGCGTCTGTTGCTCACTGGCGGAATGCCGGACCCGGAAGCTGAAGGTCTGGCTTTTCGCTCTGTCGCCGGTGGTTTTCTGGCGCAAAGCCGGGATGCAGGCCGCGTCCTTGAGAGCGATCTGAAGGTCGTCACCAAACGCGCGCCCACGGAAAAGGAGATGAAAGATCTCCTGTTCGCGTTCCGAGTGGCCAAGCACGTGAAATCCAACGCGGTCATTTATGTTCGTAACAATGCGACTGTCGGGATTGGGGCGGGGCAGATGTCCCGTGTTGATAGCGCGCGCATTGCCGCTCGCAAGAGCGAAGATGCTGCGAATGTTGCGGGTGAGACTGCCCCGTTGACCAAGGGATCTGTGGCCGCATCGGATGCGTTCTTCCCGTTCGCAGATGGTCTTGAGAGTGTTGTTGCTGCTGGTGCTGTGGCTGTGATCCAGCCTGGTGGCTCAATTCGCGATCAGGAGGTGATCGATGCTGCCGATGCAGCTGGAATCGCCATGGTCTTCACTGGCATGAGGCATTTCCGGCATTGAAACCTTTCGCTCTCGCAAGCCTGCTTCTGGCTTTCTCCGCCCCGATGGTCGCCGAGGCCGCGCCATGTCTGTATGACATGTCACCGCTGCCCGTCACGAAAGGGATTGTTTCCCGTATTACGCCTACAGGTGTGATGCTGCGTGATGGTACGACTGTCATTCTTCCAGAGGAGCTTCTGGCAGGTGTACGTCTGGCACAGCCTCTTGCGGTGAGAGGGCTCGTGGCAGCATCGACCCACACAGTGCAGGCTTTTGCACTTGATGGCGTTCCGCCAGTTTGCCCGGCGCCAGCCGCAGTTACGCGAGGGCCATTTCCGGGTTCTCCTGGATACGATCACATTCAGAACTGAGTTTTGTGCGCGGCCTCTTTGAAAGGGCCGCGTATAAACCTTTTATTTACGTCTGCCGTGCCACTCTCCTTACCGGTTGTTTCCCCGGGAACTGGAGGGCTTGTCATTGTCGCAGATTCTGCCCGCAGCAAAGCCGGGAATGACGACTGGTGGCGGCACGTTTCCTGTTGGTACGCCACTTGCTTCAAAAGAACGATTTCAGGATTTTCTGAAAAGCTACGTTCATGAGAAGTCTCCGTCCTCTGACTGTGCCGCTCTCTCTCGTAAAAATACGCCGCGGGTGCAGAGTGAAAAGAACGTTCAGACAAACAGAGGGTCTGAGGTCGGCAAGAATCAGCCTGTTTCAACAGAGAACCGCGAGGTCTCTCGAAGTTTAAAACCTTTGAGCGCAGCGACGAAGGTCTCTGCACAGCCTGTCCGTTCGAATTCACTTCCAGAAAAATCTTCGAAAATACCGAATCCGGTTAACATTGCTCGACGCGGATCAGAGCTATCCGCTCATAAAGTTTCGACGGATGCATCCTTCATGGAAGCTCCCAAAGTGTCTTCATCGGTGCTGCAAAACAACGTCATAGACGAGCCTGTGACGACAGAAGAACCTGATCTGGGCCAACACGCAGAACAATTCGCACAATGCGTGTCGGATCTAGAACCCGACAACGGCCAGAGTTCGATGTCTGATTTGTCTCTTGGTATCGCCTCCTTTGATGGCGCGTCGAAATCCACGATAGACCCACTTGAGGTCAAGGAAGACAGGGAAGTTTCTGAAACAGAGAGTGTGAATGTGGCGTCTCCCACGTTGGCAGAAAATATTCCTGTTTTGCAGCCGTCGAATGCCGAGGCCTCGGAATCACTCTTGGAGCTTCCGCCCACGGAATTACAGAATTCCAGTTCCGAACATACGAGCGTTTCAAGCCCCACAAGGGGCGAACCCAGCCCGTCATTTCTGAATGGCCCTGTCATTACGCATCAGGCAACGGATCAGCGTCTCAATACCCAGATCGACATTTTCCTGGAACATGACGGCAAGATCCGGATGTCCGTTGCTGAGGACAAAGGGGGTGAACGCCACATCCATATTCTGGCTGAAAATTCGGAAGCGCTGCGTAGTCTTTCTACAAATAAAGAAAGCTTATTGTCGTCGCTGAACCAGAACCTCGTGTCGGTCTCCGCAGATCAGCCTGTGATATCCACAGAGGTCAGTTTTGGTTTGCTGGGATCTTTCTCGCAAGACTATCCGACAAATTCCGGCCGGGATGAGGGTCAGCAACGGCCCTTCACGGCTTGTGGTTCCTCTGAGACTTCGCCTGAAGATCTCAGTGAGAACGCCTCCATATCTCCTCGAAAATTTTTACGCGGTGTTGTTGATCTGACCGCTTAAAGGACGCTTTTTAATGGTCTCTTCTGTCACGTCATCATCGCTTCTGAACCAGGCTGTCTCGGCGGCCAAGTCGAGTGCGTCATCTCAGACGTCGAGTGCATCAACATCCACAGCAAGTAGTGTGGGCAGCGCTGCACTGTCTTCCATGGCAGGGAATTTCAATCAGTTTTTAACACTTCTGACTACCCAACTTCAGCATCAAGACCCCAGTAATCCAACCAGTACGGACAGCTTCACCAGTGAGTTGGCGCAGTTTGCGGGTGTGCAGCAACAGGTCGAGACCAATACTAATCTTACCAGCCTGATTTCTGCCACGCAGGACACTCAAATCACGTCTGGTATTGCGCTAGTCGGTAAAACAACGACAGCCACGACGGCTTCTCTGCCCCTACAAAGCGGTAAGGCTAGCATGACATTTACAGCGGAGCAGGCTGGGCCTGTAGCAATTGCCGTGACCGATGCGAGCGGTCAGGTTGTCAAAACCGACACGATGACGGCCACTGCGGGTACAAATTCCTGGTCTTGGGACGGAAATGATAACAGCGGACAACAAATGTCTGATGGTCAGTATTTCGTAGCTGTTGAAGGGACCGGGACGAGTGGGGAAACGGCATCTTTCCCGACAACAGTTTCCGGTACCGTTACAGGTCTGACACGGACATCGAGCGGCGTTAACGTGCAGATGGGAAGTGCGACTGTTCCGCTGAGTGATCTGGACGGATTTTCAGGAGCCTGAACAGTCAGCGGGGAAAATTCTATCGTTTTAAGCGCCCGTTAACCTTTTCTGTCCACAATGTCTGTCAGTGATTGCAGCAGGACAGGGTGAACGCGCATGTGGGCAGGGCTTGAGGCATCTCCTGAAAAAGCTTGTACGCAGATGACCGTATGGTGGGCGATTAAGTGAAGGCTCTTCTCGCAAATCTGAAGCAGCTCGGCCTTCCACGGCTGGCTGCTCTGGGGGGAGTGGGGGCGGCGCTGCTTGTGCTGCTCGGAGTTCTGGTTATGCACGGAGCAAATTCCACTACCGGACTGCTCTATCGAGATCTGGACCCCAGAGAAGCCGGTGAAATCGTAGATCAGCTTGCTAAGGCCCATATTGCGTATCGCCTTCAGGATCAGGGCGCGACGATCATGGTCCCTGATGACGAAGTGGCAAAAGCACGCCTTCTTCTTGCGAAAAGTGGCCTGCCGTCCGGCGGTTCGGTCGGATATGAGATTTTCGATAAGGGAAACAGTTTTACAGCCACGCAGTTTGAGCAAACGATCAACGAGACGCGTGCGCTGGAAGGTGAATTGGAGCGATCAATCCGCTTGATCCACGGTGTTCGCAATGCTCGTGTTCATCTTGTTCTGCGGCACAGAGAGCTTTTCTCTACGAACGAACAGGGCGCCCAGGCAAGTGTGCTTCTTTCGATGGACGGCGCACGCCGTTTGGATGAGGAAAGTATTGCGGCGGTCGTTAATCTGGTTTCTGCGGCGGTACCGGGGTTGGAGGCGCAGAATATCTCACTCGTAGACAATCGCGGGCATGTCCTGCTGCGCCAGGGCGCGGGAAGCGTCGATGGCAATCAAACGGCAGAAATGCAACGGCAGGCGTTGGAACAACGCATTTCCCGTGAAGTTGAGGACATGTTGGGAGCTTCTGTCGGCATAGGCCGTGTGCGGGTGGAAGCGACCGTGGCGATGAATAATGATCATGTGCGGGAAACTCAGGAAAGTTACGACCCTGACCAGCAGGTTCTCCGTTCTCAGCAAACCAAAAATGACAAAAGTATAAACACACAAGGAACAGCGAATACGACGGTCGGAAACAATCTGCCGAATGCTAACGCCGGTCAGCCGCAGAACGGAAGTCAAAGCAGCAGGCAGGAGCAAACGGATAATTACGAGATTGGTAAAAAGGTTCGGACCCTTGTGCAGGATCAGCCGCGCATTTCTCGTATCAGTGTCGCTGTCATGGTTGATGGAGCCGTGCAGACGGACGTGAAAGGTCAACATGTCTGGCAGCCACGAAATACTCAGGAGCTGGAAAGGCTAACGGCTCTCACCAAGACTGCCATTGGGTTCGATCAGGCTCGTGGCGATGTTGTTACCGTAATGTCTATGCAGTTTTCGGATATCGAAGCGGCAATACCCACGCCCCAACAGACATTTCTGAAGGGAATTTTGAGCCGCTCAAATGAAATGGAAGCTGCGCGTTTCGGTATTTTTGCTCTGTGCCTATTGATGGTGCTTTTCTTTGTCGTGCGCCCCTTGTTGCGTCCTCCTGGGGGCGGGCTTCCGACCGGGCAGCTTCTTTCTGATGCAAGAAGTGGCGGAGCTCCTCTGCCTGAGTTGGGGGGCACACTGGCGACTGAGGTGGGAAACCCGACAGCTCTTTTGGCTGCTCCATATGATGCCACAGTGCCTCTAACAGAGAGTGACGAAGAGACGGTGGCCGTGAGTGGCGTTTCCGGCCGTATTCGAGCGTCCTCTGTTCAGCGGGTGGTAGACCTCGTGGAAACGCATCCTGCGGAAAGTATTGCACTGATGCGCAGTTGGCTGATGCCGAGACAGGAGGGGCACTAAAAATGATTGGACTGGAAAAATCTGTCACGGGTGCGCAGAAGTCCGCCATTCTGATGATGGCATTAGGCGAAGAAAACTGCGCTCGCTTGTTTGAGCAGATGCACGAAGAAGAAATTCGAGAAATTTCTGCCGCCATGTCTCAGCTTGGAATGGTCTCTGCAGAAACTGTCGAAAGCGTCTGTCACGAATTCAGCCGGAGCCTCGGGTCTTCAGAAGTTTTGATTGGCGATATCGAAACAACTGAACGATTGCTCAAAAATACGCTTCCCGCTGGGCGAGCAGCGGCCATCATGGAAGAAATTCGCGGTCCTGCCGGGCGAACTATGTGGGATAAACTTGGAAACGTCTCAGAGGCAGTGCTCGCTAACTATTTAAAAAATGAATATCCGCAAACGGTCGCTGTTATTCTTGGCAGGATCAAGGCAGCGCACTCGGCGAAGGTTCTTGCTCTGCTGCCTGAAGAATTTTCGCTCGATGTTATGACGCGGATGCTGAAAATGGAAAATGTGCAGAAGGGGGTTTTGCACAGTGTGGAGCAGACACTAAGATCCGAGTTTGTCTCTAACCTTCCTCGTGGTTCGCATAGAGACAGCCACGAAGTTCTCGCAGACATCTTCAATAATTTCGATCGAAGACTTGAAGCACGCTTTATGACTGCCTTGGATGAGCGCAGTCATGATGATGCGGAGCGAATTAAAAGCCTTATGTTTACTTTCGAAGAATTGGCTCAGGTTCCTGTAGAGGGCCTTATGGTGTTGCTTAATCAGATTGCACGCGAAAGCTTGCCGATTGCTCTTAAGGGTGCAAGCGAGAAACTGCGAAGTGCATTTCTTGCGGCAATGTCTGAGCGTGCAGGGCGTATTCTTATAGATGAAGTTGAAGCATTAGGCCCTGTGCGCGTTAAGGACGTCGATGCGGCACAGAGTGATATTCTGCTTGTTGCCAAAGTTCTCCTTGATCGTGGGGAAATTGAACTTCTGGATCAAGAACAGGCCGCGAATGAGATGCTCGTATGAGGATTCCTGATTTCGACCGCCGCGATCAGGTGTCCAAAGTTCTCTACGCTGAAGATTTTGACATCCCGGTTTTGTCTCCAGTCGAACCGGAACCAGTCTCAGATCTGTCTTCTGGGGAAATAACTACACCTGAACTCTACACTGCCGAAGATTTAGATTTTGCCTGTAGGCAGGAAAAAGAACGAGTGTCTGCACTCGAACGAAATTTTTATGAAAAAGAAAAATCTGAATGGAAAAACTGTATTGAGAACAATTCTTTAAATATTATAAAAAAAATTTCTGATCAGATAAATCAATGTGCAGAGCAAGAAGCTGAAAATTCTTCAATCGCCATTTTTTCTCATCTCGCTAAAATTTTTCCATCCCTTTTGGAAAATTATGGCCCCAGAGAACGGGATGTATTGATTGATAAAATCATGCCAACCCTCAGAGAGGCTGCGCGCATCAGAATAGAAGCTAAATCTCAGGAAATTCAGCATTTATTAACGTTGTGTGAGCGAGAAGGAGTGGAAGTGATTGATTGTCGTGCAGATGACACTTTGGCTTCGGGAGATTTTCGAATTTTTTGGGCGACGGGAAAGGCTTGCCGAGAGGCAGGAACCTTGGTGCAGGAAATTTTGAAAATATTTTCTCTGGATAAAGTTTTACCTGCAGTGAGCGCGGAATAATTGAAATGACTGATACACAGAATAATTTCGATCTTGATGACGTCGAAGCAGTATCGGCGCAGTCTGTAGAGCCGCCTCGCTTCGCTCATGATCTCGAAGCGATCTACGATATTCCTGTAACGGTCAGTGCCGTTCTGGGACGTGCAAATATGCAGGTGAGCCAGCTATTACGCTTGGGGCGTGGGGCTGTTGTGGAGCTTGATCGAAAAGTCGGTGATTCGATCGACATTCTCGTAAATAATCGTCTGATAGCTCGTGGTGAAGTCGTGATGGTTGATGAGAATAGACTTGGTGTAACCATGACGGAAATTATTAAATCTGGAAAAGTTAAAAACTGAAAAATTTCCTAATATTTAACCTTGTTGTTATATTTTCTTTCAAGATAAAAATTTAATCAGGTAAGACTATTATTATGAACACATCAGAAGGGGTTCTTTCTTCCTTTGTGAAAAAGACCTCTCTCTCTGGTTATTTTCAGAAAATGCCCTTGCCCGCCTGGTTGCAAGGAGGGCAGCGCTGGCTGCCGGGAACAGATGTTGGATTGGCACTGGCAGTTGCCGGATTGCTCTCAGTTCTCGTCTTGCCGCTGCCGACATTCATTCTGGATGTCGGGCTGGCCCTCTCAGTCACGGCGTCCGTACTTGTCCTGATGGTCGCTTTGTTTTTAACGCGACCACTTGATTTCACCTCTTTCCCAACATTGCTGCTCCTCACAACATTGCTCCGTCTGTCGCTGGAGGTTGCGACAACCAGACTTATTCTTAGTCACGGTTATGAGGGGATGTATGCAGCTGGCCATGTCGTAGCTGCCTTCGGAGGTTTTCTGATGGGAGGTGACGTCGTAATCGGCGCGATCCTGTTTGCAATCCTTCTGGTTGTGAATTTCATGGTGATCACTAAGGGGTCAGGGCGTATTGCTGAAGTGGCAGCACGCTTTTCGCTGGATGCCATGCCTGGAAAGCAGATGGCGATTGATGCTGAACTGTCTTCTGGCGCCATCAGTGACAAAATTGCGCGGCAGCGCCGTAAAGAACTCCAGGAAGAAAGTGGGTTCTATGGAGCGATGGATGGTGCGGCCAAGTTCGTCCGTGGAGATGCAATCGCGAGTTTGATCATTACGGCCATCAATATTGTCGGAGGGTTAGCCATCGGCATTGGGCGTCATGGGATGTCTGTGGCGGATGCTGCATCTGCTTTTACGACTTTGACGATCGGCGATGGCCTGGTTTCGCAAATTCCTGCTCTGCTTGTCTCTACGGCCTCGGGTATTGTGGTGACCAAGGGAGGTACTGAAGGTGCGGCGGACGTAGCTTTGGTGCGGCAACTTGGCGGCAACCCCAAACCGCTTGCTTTGGCAGCTGGCTCATCGGCTGTCCTGTCATTAATGCCTGGGTTGCCGACGCTTCCCTTTCTTGGTTTGGCAGCTCTTGCAGGAGGAGGAGCGTGGTTGCGACATCGCTCACCTGTTAAGGATCAAGATGCTGAAGAGGATGCTGTCAGCCTTCCTGAAAACACACAGTCTGGTGAGCCCCCCATTACCGAAAGCCTCCGTGTAGATTTGCTACGTTTAGAGTTGGGCTTTAATTTGCTCTCAATTGCGAGCGGTGATGGTGCGCGGTTGACTGAGCAAATCAAGGTTCTCAGAAGAACAATTGCTGGAGAAATGGGATTTATTCTGCCACCTGTCCGTATTCAGGACAATCTTCAGCTTTCATCTGACGCGTATGCTGTAAAAATTAAAGAAATCGAAATTGGACATGGAGAAGTACGGATTAGTCGAATTTTGGCGATGAATCCGAAGGGAGGTTTGCCAGACTTGCAGGGTGAGGAAACGCGAGAGCCGGCATTTAATCTCCCAGCATTGTGGATCGATCAAAGTGAACGAGAGAATGCGATTATCAAGGGATATACAGTCGTTGATCCAGCAAGCGTCATTATTACGCACTTAACGGAGTTGGTTCGGGAAAACATGGCCGACCTCCTGTCTTACTCCGAGACACAGAAACTTCTGGATGACATGCCAAGAGATCAGCAGAAACTGATTGTCGATCTTATTCCGTCTCAAGTGTCAGTGAGTGTTGTTCAGAGAGTTCTACAAAGTCTTCTTGCGGAGCAGATTTCAATTCGTGATTTGTCGGGTATTTTAGAGGCGCTGCAGGAAGGCTGTGGGCAAGGTCTCAAATCTGTACTGGCGTTGACCTCACATGTTCGGACCCGTTTGGCGCGTCAGATCAGCTTCGCTGTTACCGGACCAAAGGGCTATATTCCTGTTTTGACACTAAGCCCCGATTGGGAAGTCGTGTTGTCAGAGAACATGATTGGTCCTGCAGATGATCGCCAGTTGGCGCTCCCGCCATCTCGCCTGAACGAATTGGTAGGCCAGCTGAGGCAGGCTCTGGATGTAGCTTTGGGGCAGGGTGAAAACCCGGTTATTCTTGTCGCCGGGGGGATGCGTCGTCCTATACGAATGATTGTGGAACGCATTCGCCCAGCGACCATGGTTCTATCGCAAACAGAAATTTCTACTCGCGCAAAGATACGGACCGTTGGGGTCATTCAGTAAGAACCCAAGAATGCATGGCTCTCGTGTATTGCAAGCTGCCATCTGAGTCTAAGGTGTTCGGGCTTACCTCGGACTTTGTGATCGCTTATGGTCTCTGGTCATTGCTAAAGGGAATGTACCGACCATGCGTGTTGCACTGATCCAGATGGCTCCTTCGGCTGACCGGGATGCAAATATTGCTCAGGCTCAGAAGCTCGTGGCGGATGCAGTAAAAGCCGAAAATCCTGTTTTGGTGGTTTTGCCAGAGGTGTGGAGTTGCCTGGGCGGGACGGCTGAGACCAAGCATGCCAGCGCTGAGCAACTTCCGGCTCCTGGAGAGTCTGGTGGTCCGCTGTATGAGGCTTTGCGCGCAATGGCCAAAGAGCACGGTATTTGGGTTCATGGTGGCTCGATCGGAGAAACCGTCTTGGGTGAGGGAAAAGATAAATTGGCGAACACATCGCTGATCTTTGACCCTGACGGCAATGAATGCGGACGCTACAGGAAAATTCACCTTTTTGATGTGGTCACGCCGAATGGGGATGGTTATCGGGAGAGTGATAACTATGTGCCAGGTGACAGCGTAGAGGTTGTAGATATTTCAGGCGTCCCGACGGGTCTCGCCATTTGCTACGATTTGCGTTTTGCTGAGCTGTTTCTTGCATTGCGAGCCGCAGATGTGGCGATGATCATCTTACCTGCTGCGTTTACACAGCAGACAGGGGAAGCTCATTGGGAAATCCTGATCCGGGCACGTGCGATAGAAACGCAGGCCTGGGTCATTGCCTGCGGGACAGCCGGTTGGCATACGGATGCTGCTGGAAACGAGCGTCAGACATATGGTCACTCCATGATTGTAAATCCATGGGGCGAGGTTGTTCTGAAACTGGGGGGCGAAGCCGCTTGGGGAACTGCCGATCTCGATTTCGATCAGGTGCGTCAGGTGCGTGAACGTATGCCAATTCAGGCAAACAGGCAGCTGATCTGACCGGTATGAAAATTGCTTTTGTAGCGGCGTCAACAGACGCCGCCCAGGATGCACTCGCAGTTCTGGTCGCTCGCTATGGGAACGTTCCGCTCGAAAGCGCTGATGTGGCTGTCAGTCTGGGGGGTGATGGCTTTATGCTCGAAACGCTTCATCGTGTTCTTGGGCTTGAGTTGGCCGTGTACGGTATGAATTACGGAACCATCGGGTTCCTTATGAATACGCCCAATGAAGATGATCTACCGGAACGCCTGTTAAATGCGCAGCCTTCCTTGCTGCATCCGCTGCATATGACGGCGAGGACAGTTAATGGAGAAGTGTCTGAAGCGCGGGCATTTAATGACGTGTTCCTCTTTCGCCAGACACGCCAGACATCCCGAATTCGTATTGAGGTTGATGGTCGGACAAGGCTGGAAGAGTTGATTTGTGACGGGGTCATTGTTGCGACCCCTGCGGGATCGACGGCGTACAATCTTTCCGCACATGGTCCCATCGTGCCCCTGAGTGCGAACATCTTACCGTTGACACCGATTTCTGCTTTTCGTCCCAGGCGCTGGCGGGGCGCTCTCCTGCCATCAACGGCCGTAGTCAGACTGACGTTGATGGACACAGACAAGCGACCCACGGCGGCAGTCGCAGATTTCAAGGAAATCCGTGATGTGGCTGAGGTGATTGTCAAAGAGGACCGCAAGCTGCATGCCACGGTCCTCTTCGATCCAGATCACGGGTTGTCCGAGCGTATTATCGCTGAACAGTTTCTGGAGTAGCTGTTTTACAGGATGGGTGTCAGTAACGGCTTACCGTCAAAGTGCGCGATGAGATTGTCGACCATCAGGTTACCCATAATGGTCCGCGTTTCCACGGTTGCCGATGCCTGATGAGCTTGGAGGACGGTATTATCAAGCTTGAAGAACTCGGGATTGATGTTTGGTTCATTCTGGAACACATCCAGTCCCGCGCCTGCAATCCGCTTTTCTTGCAAAGCTGAGAGCAAAGCTGCCTCATCTACAACCGATCCGCGGGCAATGTTGATGAGGACGCCGTCTGGCCCGAGAGCTTCAAGAATTTCCGCATCAACCATATTGGCTGAGCGAGGGCCTCCCGAGACTGCCAGAACGAGAATATCGCTCCATTCAGCCAGTTTCTTCAGATCACTTTCGAAGCGTACTGCGCTTTCAGGACGTGGCTTCGAATTGAAATAGGCCAGTTCCATACCGAATGCTGCTGCACGGTGGGCGATGGCTTGCCCGATCTGACCAAAACCTGCGATGCCCATCCGTTTTCCGGTCACGCTGCGGGACAGGGGCAGCGAATTTCTGGACCATTCACCGGAGCGAACAAGACGGTCATTCAAGACCGTGTCACGCATGACTGATAGCGTCAGAACAATGGCCATGTCTGCGACATCATCGGTGAGGGTCCCAAGCGTTGTTGCAACACCAATTTTGCGGCGGCGTGCTTCGTCAAGGTCGATCTGATCTGTCCCGACGCCGTTGACGGCGATGACTTCTAACGCAGGAAGCGCGTCCATGAGGGGGCGCGGAAGTCCTGAACCGCCGCCAGTGGCCACCCCCCGGACTTTATCTGCGATTGGCTTGAGCTGATCGAGGTCACTGTATGTGTGCAGGTTAAAATGCTCTGCAAGTCGCGCTACGATCCCGGCTGGGAAAGGGTCGATCATGAGCAGGTCAGGTTTGATAGACAAGTCGGTTCTCCTGTTGATCAGTGACGGGAGGGAAGAGTGTCGAGCTCTTTGTCCGCAAGGGCACGGCAGGCGTGTTCAACGTCGTTCCAGGTGATCGTAAAGCCGCTTTCTGGGCCATAATAAGGATCATCGACGTCTTCACCCTCTCGGCCAGGAATATGGTCGAGCATAAGGGAGAGGCGCGCTCTACTGTCCGAGGGCTGCATATTTTGCAGGTGGGTCAGATGTGAGTGATCGAGCGCAATGATGTGGTCAAAGCGGTAAAAATCATCTTCGCAGATGAGGCGTGATCTAAGTGCCGAAGCGTCCAGGCCGTGTTGGCTTGCTACCTTGCAGGCTCTCGGATCTGGTGGATACCCGAGGTGCCAATGTCCAATAGCAGCTGAATCAATATCGAGTTCAAGTTCTCGCTTCTCAGCCTCTCGCCGCATGGCAAGTTCAGCGAGTGGAGAGCGGCAGATATTGCCAGTGCAGACAAAGAGGAAGCTATTTAAGCGCCGGTTAACCATATGAAAAATGCCATTGTTGCAATGGAAGTCAGTGTTCCGAAAAACAGGACGGAAGCGATTTCGCGTTCCAGAACGTGATACCGCATTGCCAGAATAACGTTGATGGAGGCACTTGGGATTGCCATCGTCAACACACTTTCCTGAAGGGCCTGCGGGGGAAGGTGCCACGCTCGAGCCAGAGCATAGATTATTCCCGGAATGACAATGTTGCGGATCCCCACAATCGTGCCCACCAGAGGACTAAAACGAACCTGCCGCGTAAACAGGACGACGCCTGATGCGAACAAAGCTGCTCCTCCGGTCGTGTGGCCGAGCAAAAGAAAAGATCCTTTCAGGAATACGGGCAGGAAAGCGCCAGCACTGACGAGCACAAGAGCTAGCAGCGGCACCCAGACCACGGGCTCACGGCATGAATGAAGAAGATGCCCTACCAGTTCACGAAGTTCGTTGCGTCTTTCCGTTGTGGTATCGCGGGCCTGTCGGTTTCCGTGATCGTGCCCCATCAGAATAAGGGTTATGGGTAACTGGATCAGGTTCATCGCTAGGGCGGCGATTGAAATTGGCACACCGCTGGCAGCCCCGAAAATCTGCCCTAAAACTGGGATACCAATAAACGGGACCGAGGGACCGGTGATTGTCATGGCAATGATGGCGGCTTCGCTCAGTCGGCGCTTCAGTGCAAAACGGAATACACTGAAAACGGCAGCATATCCGCCCACCATTGCCAAAAGTATGAGCGCCGCTACCGGACCAGCAGACAGCACCTGAGCTTTGGGCGTGCTCAGAATGGAGACGAAGAGTTCGAGCGGAAGAGCATAGAGCATGACCAGTCGCGTCAGAACGCCTGCCTGTTGGGCATCAAAATCTTTACGGTATGCGGCGAAATAGCCGAAGCCCAGTGTGACCAGAATGGGCAAAATAGCCTGGATGATCGTGAGCAGCAGGTTGGGCGAAGAGGTCATGAGATGCTCATAGAAAGGCAGAAGTTCTAGGTGTCGCTATTCTCTTTCGTAATGACATCGTTATCATCCGTCCATCCCTGCCGCTGGAAGCGATTGACCAAAAAGAGCGGGTGATGTCTTTGTAGAATGCTTTTGCTTCAATTCTTGCTCTGGGCGAACCATGCAATCCATTTTTGACACCTTGCTCAGTTTCATCCTGATGCTGCTGGGTTTTATCGTCGCAGCTGTAGCTTTCGTGGAAGTTGCCGCGCGTGCCGTATTGAGTAGCATCGGGATACATGGGCAGTTTCAGACGGTTCTTCTTCTTTGTCTGTTATGCGCACTAATTGTTGTGGCATTTCGTATTTTTGGACGCTTATTGGCGGTGCTTCTGACCGCTGCTTTTGTCGTGTATCTGTTGCACGCGTTGTTAGGTATTCCTCATAATATTCCCGTCGGGGAAAACTCCTCGGAGAAGGCTATTACTCTGTAGGTATATGTTTTCCGTTATGGGAAATGTATTTTTCTTCGATTCGTGTTCTATGGCATTAGAAAAGTATTTATAATTTTAGTTAAATAAATTTTTTACTAAAAATGCATTTCTCTCACTTTCTGAAAATATTTCTCTACAAAGGTGCGGTTATTTTTCTTTGGTGATGGATTTTTATCTGAATTTCTTTTAAAAATGGCGGTTTTGGGGCGTACCACTTGCAAGAAATTGCTGAGCATTGAGTCATAACCCTTGAAGAATATGGTATCTCCCCGTCGCTAGGGGCGCTTCCAAAGCATAGTCGAGGCCAAGGACGGAAGTCTGTAGCGTTATTTCCCGTAGCCGTTAAGGTGCCAAGGGCGCACCAAGGAGGATGGGAACCCATTTTCCCCGAGAATAGATCACTGGCTGTGCACTTCCCCCGACACAGTCTGAACATAGGGCCATGCCGCCCTCCACGCCTTTCACCTTCGAAAGAAGTGTGGATTTTGTATAAGACTGCATGAACAACAGGCCCCCGTATGTAGCGGCGGCTGTTGCATCCCCAATTGAGATATTATGGGTTACAGGATCTGCGTTGATATATGCGAGACGGGCATAAGATGCAGGTGCAGTTTTTGTTGCAGGCACTGAGCTTCCCAGAACAAGGGATTTGGCTTGCAGTGTTGTTTTTACCGTGGCTAACCCATTGATATAAAATGCACCATTGGGAGGTGTTACCGACGTCATCGCTTCATTTGTAGTGCTGCTGAGGTTCACTGTTGTCGGAGAACCCACAGAAGCATTGTAAATATTGTTATTGCCGTTCCAGCCACCAAAAATACTGATCGCTCCAGATTGCCAGCAGTTATTATTAGATATTGTAGTCTGGGATACTGTATCTGCCGGGGTTGTGATAATCATGCAGGTGCCATGCCAGATGCCAGACGTCTGATTTCCAGTCACAATTGAACCGTCTGACACGTATAATTGGTATACAGGTGTTGTCTGGGTTGGTTGTCCACCCAGAGAATTCGCACCATTGTCCGTAATCACGGAATATACGCTCGAAGCCGTCGCGCTACCGATTGAGTAGCCGATAAAAGACGGGCGAGCCGCAGCCTGTAAGTTATTTCGTGAGACGATATTTAAGCCGCCCTGAATCCAGATACCGCCATATTTCACATTCAGGCCGTTATCTACAATCTCCATACCTTCGGATCCAGTATGATCTGCTGGAGCCATGTACACCCCGTACCCGAATGTCAGAAACCTGTTTCGAGAAACGAAGATGCCTTGGACATGATCGTGAATACGCACGGCGACCGACCCCTGCGTATAAACCCCTTGAACGCTGTTATCGTAGACATCAGAGTCAGATGAGTACTGGTCTGCGCCGGTTGTTCCTACTGCTTTCGCCACGCCCGTGAACTCGGTGAAAGCCCGAGAAAAGGAGCCGTAGTTTCTATAGATACTGAAATGGCCGACATTCTGTCCGTAGAATAAGGACCCTGCCCCCGCAGACACAACAGAAGCATTTGGGTAACGTGGGTCTTTGTTAGGAACCGACATGCCGTGAATGCTGGACTGGAAATATCCGAAAAATTCTTTCGCGTTCTGGACGGTCACGAATTTTGCTTTTCCGGCCGTATCAAAAAATACGCCATCATGAATGTTGAAGCCGGACATCTTGGGAACATTTGATCCATCGAAGACCAGAAAATCTGATCCGGTCGTCGTCACAACGCCTCCGCTGTTGAAATTAATATCAACAATATTGCCTGATCCGGTTGAAATGCGGATTGGTGCGTTATTGACGCAAAGCCGACCCGCCGGGAACGTCAGTGAATTGCCGGTGGCCATAACATAGGCAAAAGCGTTCGAGAGCGCGACATGATCATCAATGGTGGCGTTACATTTGGCGCCGAAATCCATAGGGCTGAGAATGCGTCCCAGATGATCGGCAAGTGTATGTGCTGTCGGAGCTTCGCTGGCTCGTGCCACGGAAGTGGTGACGTCAAGACCTGAGGCTGAACCGCCCTGAATGCTGGGATTTTGCATCCGCCCGTTGACGGCATCAGACCTGACAGGATCTTCCGGATTTCCAGCTGGAGTATGAGATCGCCAGTTTGGCACGGCATTGACGGGATCGGCCACTGCATGCCTCGTGCAAGGCAGTAATAAGACGGCGATGAAAACTGTCCTCACGAGTTTCATGTCACAGGCTCTCCTTATGCCTCAATCGCTATTTTGTAATGCAGGCTGATGTCACGTTTGATCGCCATAGTAGGCCAAACACATGTTTGTAACGTACTCACACTTTTTGGGTCATCACATGTGGAGGGTCGGTCCCTTCACATAAACATTCGCGTCGAAGTGGGTATGTTTGAGATACGGTGCCGATACTAACCGCTCATCTGAGGTTAGGGGCACCGTGTGGTAAATTTGGCCTTAGGCTGCGGAAATTTCCAAGGTGAGTGGACAAGCGGCCTACTGAAAAAACTGGCGTCTTCAAAAACATTAGAGGTGGAGGAATGCGGATAATTTTTAACCGGCCCTACCTTAATGGCTTTCTGAAGTGATTCGATACGAATGGAAAGTAAAAACCTAATAGTGACTAAAAAATCTGGCAATATTTTATCACTGTTTCGAAGATTTTTACTGTGTAAATTCCTCTGAATAGGGAGGTATGTAAAAATTGTTAAATAAAAAATTTATCGGAAAATACGAAAATTATCGTGATTGTAAAGCGTAGGGAAAATGTAAAATATTACTCGGGAGTGGAAAGGAGGAGCTTTGTGTGGTGTCCGCGAGAGGATTCGAACCTCCGGCCCCAGGATTCATACCACTTCGACTTTCGCCGCCATGCCCTTGAGCATGTTCGTGGTCTGGACTGTCTCTTCACCACAGCCCCCTAAGCGGCCAAGGTGTCACCCGTACAGTCTCTACACCTTCTTTCCGACTAATGCGGAAAGCTTGGCTCGGGATTGGCACGGCTCAAGTGAACCAGAGCGTTCCCCGAATTTGAGTGAATCCACCATGAAGTTTCCTGTCATGGCGCCCAATTCAGACCTTAGGAATCCTGTGCTCTATCCTGCTGAGCTACGCGGACACACGAGGAGCTAGTTATCCTAAGATGCTTTCACCTGCAAGCATCGCTCTGGATAGGGTCAATACTGAAAAAAAATGTTATTATTTTGCAAACCAAATATGATATCAGTGAAGCGGAAACGTTATTCATTCCGTAATTTAATTATCAAATTAACATAAAAACGTAAATCATATTTCCAATTATCGGGTTTTTGGCGTATTTATATGTCTAAATTTGGAGGCAAAAATGTAAGAACATTCTTGCACTTTCGTGTTGTCTGTGGTTCCAGTCATCCCTGTCTACATAGTTTTTTGATATCAAACTTTCAGAAGTGCCTGTGTCAAAAGCTGTCTCTGATGAAGTGCCATAGTCTTGGCTTATCCTGTGGATAGGTTGAGAAAGTAGTACGTAACTGGGTGGTATATCCTTGCCTCAATGTATGAGTGTGAAGAATTGCTATCCTCGAAATAGACCCCTCCATAAAGATTTCAAGAAATCTTCTGATGGGGTGTGGTTGCTGAACATTATCAGCGCCTGGGTAGGGAGGATGGTAATGCCACAGCCTGTTCCTACAGCGAGCGTTTTGAAACGCCTGTTTCAGGGCTGTTAGGGTTGAGGGTTGCTAGCCATGGTTTCGCATCGAATATCTGATCGAGATAGTCTGCGTCCTTTTCATGCGTTTCGGTCTGACTGCGGGTATTGATGGGTATGACTAAGATGCTTTCAAGTTCAGTGCGCCAGGCCCGCGAAGCAGACCCTACACTTCTACGTCTCAAGCTTATTGGGCAAATGGAAGCGCGCACCCTGACGGGGGAGAGTGTTCTTCCTGTTGGGGGTAAAACGCGCGCGCTTCTGGCTATTCTGGCTCTGTCTGACAGAAAGCCCGTCCTTCGTTCCCGATTGGCTGAACTGCTATGGAGTCGTCGGCCAGAAGATATGGCGCGCGCTTCATTGCGGCAGGAAATTCACCGTCTTTTGGACGCTCTGAGCCCCTTGGGCGTCGAGATTATAGATGTGCAGCGGCATTCTCTTATGCTGAAGCCTGCTCTGACGTCTGTGGACGCTGAACGTATCCTCACGGCCAGTGTCAGGACCATCGATAGTATCCCTGCGCCAGAGGAAGTGCTGCTTGGGGAGCTTAGCGGAATCGATGTCGCGCTGGATGAGTGGCTCAGCCAGCAGCGTGCACGGCTCTCACATCATCTTCTCGGGCTCTACGAAGGCTGTCTGCGCGAGTTGACTGACCCAGAGCAGGTTGATGACGTTACGGATCGTCTTCTCAAGGTTGATGCCCTGAATGAAGCCGCGTGGCGGGCCAAGATTCAAAGTGCTTTGCGTCGCGGTGAGCAGGCAAGGGCTGTTCTCTTGGCGGAGCAGGCCGTGCGAGCCTTTGGGCAGGAAGAGGGGCATGTGGCAGGCCCTGTTACCCAAGCGTTAATTTCCAGTGTTCTGAAGGCCGCTGGGCTCGAGCCGAGCATTGGGGCCGCAGGTATTGCCGAGCTGGACGGCGCTTCGGTGCTATTTTCAGGCAACGACGATACTCTTGCTGTTCCTACAGGCGCACAGCGTACAGATCCGATGCTGGCATTACCCCTTCATCTTTCGCAGATGGCAGCCGGGCAATCCCGAAAGATCTCCCTGCTTGTATTGTCGCCGTTTGCGGCGGACGGTTTGAAAGATGCCGAGTTAAAGTGCGCGACCAGCTTGAGCGATCAGTTTGAACTTCTGTTCGTTCATGTCGACACTTTTGATATTGTGGCAAAGCCTGAAGGTTTCGTTCCAGACCCGGCCAACCCCCTTGCATCGTATCGCGGCCTCGGCGCCGACTATGTCGTGACTGGCGCGGTTCGGGCCGGTGCCTCGGATAATGCTTTCCGGCTTATCCTGAAGGTTCTGGATGTTCGGGCCGGTGGATTTATCGTCTGGGGCACTTACTACGATCTGCCGGATCTGGACCCGATGTCAGTCAGCAACGGACTGATGGGGCCTGCAACGGCAATGCAGTGGGGCCTTCTCCTTGCGGAGGCACGCCGTACGGCGAACCGCGCAGACAGTGAACTCTCTGCTCTGGGTAAAGCGACCAGGGTTTTCATGTTGCTGTTGAAGCGGGACAATGCCCTGTTCCCGAGGATTAGTCAGCTTCTGGACGCTGCGGGGATCGAAGATCCGCGGGAAGGCACCGTGGCAGTGATGCAGGTGCTCTACTGCCTGATCCGCTACGAAAATGACTGGAGTGCGGCCGGAACAGCGCTGCTTGCGCGCGGCATCGAGTTTGCGCGCCTGTTGGTGAATCTCAAGCCGGATGCGCCTGGCATGGCCATCCTTTTGTCCACGCTGCTGATGCACGATCCGGCATCTGTGCCTCTGGCACGTTCCATCATGCGGATGTGTGAGAAGTCTATGGCTGGGACTTCAAGCATGCATAACATGCACGATGTGCTGCTATGCCGCGTCCTGTTACATGTTTTGGATGGAAACCTGGCTGAGGCGGCAGCGGTAGCAGGAAGGCTGCGTCACAATCCGTATCATTCTCCACTTTCAACACTGATCAGACCGTTTTTTATGATGGTCATGATGTTGGGCGGAGAACGTCAGGACGTCATTGAAATGGGGCGTCTGATGGCTGGGCTGCACCCCAATTACTCGAGCACGCTGGTCTATTATCTGGCAGCTCTGGTGCTTGAGGGCGAAAGTAGTGAGGAAATCCAGCAGGTGCGACAGCATTTGCACCGTCTGGTTCCGGATCTGACAATTGAGAAGATTTTGAGTCGTTTTCCGTATCTGAGTGCGGCCAAAAAGGCGGAGCTGCGGCAGGCTTTCAGCTCAACAGGTCTTTTATAAAGCGCTCATGTGCAGGTAGGGCGCTTGGCCTTACCCGATGAGCGCGATATGAACACGGAATTGATGTTGCCCGGATTCAGGTTTCGCCAGTCTGTCTCCATGCCCGTGACGGCCCTGGCCCGGCCCGCAGGACCACCATGATGTCTCGTATGCAGATGATTGTTTCCAGCTCTTCCCGCCGTTCAGCGCTTCGGACGGCCGTGGGCATTCTTGCCCTCGGTACAGTTGCTGCCTGTGGCGGCGCTCGCGATCCCAGCAGCCTTACTGCGCCCCGCAATCATCTGCTCGGCGTTGATCGTGGGGCAGAAGGTGGCGCTGACCAGCTTAAGGGCGGCGTTAATGCCTATCTGTGGCGTGGCGCGATCGATACGCTTTCGTTTATGCCGCTGGCTTCCGCCGACGCAGTCGGTGGTGTCATTCTGACGGACTGGTATCAGCCGCCGTCCAGCAAGGGCGAGCGCTTCAAGATTGCTGCGTATGTGCTTGACCGCCGTATGCGTTCTGACGCGCTTCGCGTGTCGGTATTCCGGCAGGTGTTTCAGGACGGCGAATGGCAGGATACTCCGGTTTCAGCCACGACCACGTCTGACATCACGACCCGTATCCTGACCCGCGCCCGCCAGTTGCGTGCAGAAAACGGCGAACAGGGTAACTGAGTTAGACATGAGCGACACGACACATACGGCTTTCGATTTTCAGTCCCGGGAGCCGTTCTGGCAGGCAGAGTGGAAACAGCGGAATGTATTTGCTGTTCCAGATGTGCCTCCGGCTGATCGGCCAAAATATTACGTTCTGGAGATGTTTCCGTACCCCTCCGGCCAGCTGCATGTTGGCCATGTGCGGAATTATACGCTTGGAGACGTCGTAGCGCGTTATAAGCGCGCAAGAGGGTTTTCGGTGCTTCATCCTATGGGATGGGACGCTTTTGGACTGCCCGCTGAGAATGCAGCGCGGGAACGCAATGTGCATCCTGGCAAGTGGACGATGGAAAACATCGCCACAATGCGCGGCACGCTGCAACGTCTCGGCTTTTCCTTGGACTGGGATCGCGAAATCGCGACCTGCCTTCCGGAATATTACGGCAAGCAGCAGAAACTGTTTCTGGACATGCTCGCCGGTGGTCTGGTTGAGCGCCGGGATTCGTCTGTAAATTGGGACCCGGTCGATGAGACGGTTCTGGCCAATGAGCAGGTTGTCGAGGGACGCGGATGGCGGTCCGGAGCGCTGATTGAGAAGAAAGTTCTTTCTCAGTGGTTCCTGAAAATCACCAAATTTGCTCAGCCGCTGCTCGATACGCTGGGGCAGCTGGATCGCTGGCCGGAACGCGTGCGGACGATGCAGGAACGCTGGATTGGGCGTTCAGAAGGTGCGCGTGTCCGTTTCGCTCTTCATAGCCCGCCGTCGGGCTTCGACATTGATCTGGATGGTATCGAAGTCTTCACGACCCGACCGGATACGCTGTTCGGATTGAGCTTCATTGGTATTGCCGCGGATCATCCGCTGGCAGCCAAGGTCGCGCGGACCAATCCTGCTGCGGCTGAATTTATTGAAGAATGCCGTCGTCTTGGAACATCCGAAGAGGTAATTGAGGCCGCTGAAAAGCGTGGCTTCGATACGGGTCTTCGCGTCAGCAATCCTTTGAATCCAGATCAGACGGCACCTGTCTGGATCGCCAATTTCGTGTTGATGGATTATGGCACAGGGGCAGTGTTTGGATGCCCGTGTGGCGACCAGCGTGATCTTGATTTTGCTCACAAGTATGATCTCGCCATGCCGCAGGTTCTGCTGCCCGCTGGTGAAGATGCTGAGACATTCCGCGTTAGCCGGAAGGCAGTCTCGGGCGAAGCTACGCTTTACAATTCGGGATTCCTGGACGGTCTGGCTGTTGCGGTCGCCAAAAAGACTGTCATCGAGCGTCTCGAAGGCATGGGCGTTGGGCATGGCGTCGTAAACTGGCGTCTGCGGGACTGGGGAATTTCCCGTCAGCGCTACTGGGGCTGCCCGATCCCGATTATTCACTGTGAGAAGTGTGGTGCAGTTCCGGTTCCGGATGACCAGCTGCCAGTTGTTCTGCCAGAAGATGTGACATTTGATCGGCCGGGCAACCCGCTGGATCATCATCCGACCTGGAAGCACGTTTCCTGCCCAAGCTGCGGGTCTGCCGCCACACGTGAGACAGACACGTTCGACACGTTTGTGGACAGTTCGTGGTACTTCGCCCGCTTTACCAGCCCGCACGCGCCGACGCCGACCGTGCCGGCTGCGGCTGATGGCTGGCTGCCCGTCGATCAGTATATCGGCGGCATTGAACATGCGATCCTGCATCTGCTCTATGCGCGCTTCTTTACCCGCGCCATGCATGAGACGGGTCATCTGGGTCTGGATGAGCCGTTTGACGGCCTCTTCACTCAGGGCATGGTCACGCACGAAAGCTACAAGGACGGGGCAAACTGGCTCTATCCGGAAGAAGTCGAGCGTCGCGGCGATGTGGTTGTCCGACGTGACACGGGAACGCCCATTCAGGTCGGACGCTCTGAAAAGATGTCCAAGTCCAAGCGCAATACGGTCTCTCCGGTAGAGATTATTGAGCGTTTTGGTGCTGATACAGCGCGGTGGTTTGTTCTGTCTGACAGTCCGCCAGAGCGTGACATGGAGTGGACAGCGTCTGGCGTGGCTGCTGCAGCCCGGTTTGGGCAGCGCCTGCATCGTCTGGTTTCCGCTGTGGCTGCGGCTGATCCGATTGACAGTGCGCATGGCTCGGCTGGAGATGATCTGCGCCGTGCTACGCATCGTGCCATTGCCGCCGTCACAGAAGCTTTGGAAGCGTTCACGCCGAACGTGGCAGTGGCTCGACTGCATGAGTTGACCTCCGCTCTGGCAGAGGCGCAGGGCAAAGAGGGGGCTGGTTTCTCTGCTGCACGACGGGAAGCTGCCTCCGCGCTGTGCCTGCTGTCTGCACCAATGATGCCGCATCTTGCTGAAGACATGATGGCGGTTCTCGAACCTGGTGGTGAACTCGTTGTGGATCGGGCATGGCCCGAGGCGCAGGATGAGTGGCTTGCAGTTCAGAGCGTCACGATTGGTGTACAGGTGCTTGGAAAGCTGCGTGGAACAATCCAGGTGCCACCAGATGCCCCGAAGGATGAGGTTCTCGCTGCGGCGAAGGCTGAGCCTAATGTTGCCCGGGCCCTTGAGGGCAAACGTCTGGTGAAGGAAATCCACGTTCCCAACCGGATCGTCAATTTTGTGGTAGCAGGCTGATCGTGAAACGTCGCAGTTCCCTGACCCTTTCTGCGTTCCTTCTGCTGGGAGGGTGTGGTTTCACCCCTCTCTACGGCAAGATGGATACGAAAACCGATATTTCGGCTGAACTCGCACAGGTTTACGTCGCGAATATTCCGGGAAGATATGGTCAGGAACTGCGACTGGCCTTGCAAAAAAATCTTGCAGGTGCCGGTCCTGAAAATCCTCAGCATTATATGCTGCGGGTCAATTCCGGTGCCAACAGTGAAGCCATTGATATTCACCAGGACAATACAGCGGGGCGTATCCGTGTTTCTGGTTCAGCGCACTGGCAGTTGTTTACGGTAGAGCAGTCTCCCCAGTTAATCACGCAGGGAGATGCGACAACGCTTGACGGTTATAGCGGCAGCTTTGAGCAGTATTTTGCTCAGACGCTGAATGATGAAACGACCAAGGGGCGTGTTGCGGATACCTTGGCTCAAAGTCTCACACAGCAGCTCGCCGTCTGGTTCCGCTCCCATAACATGCCGTCCAATGCGGCACCTGTTGATATGCCGAGGTATATCAACACGGACAGAATGCCGTCCGATAACGGGTCTGCGACGGATCGCGTTGGCGTGGATGGCTTCCCGGCCTCCGCGACGGGACGTCTCTCTCAGGGCACCACAAGCAATTAATGAAAATTGAGGCCCGTAACATTGGCCGCGCCCTGTCCGATGCCGGAAGGTGGCGCGCCATTCTTCTTCATGGCGAAGACACGGGGCTAATACGGGAAAGAGCGGCTCAGGCCGTGCGGCTCGTTGCAGAGACACTGGACGATCCATTTCGCGTCTCCCAACTCGATCGCGAGACGCATGATCGTCTTGAGGAAGAGGGCACAGCCCTCTCGTTGATCGGTGGTCGGCGTGTTGTGTGGGTCCGCAGTGGCACAGACGCCCTGACCCCCATGCTGACGCGTGCTCTGGAAGTCTCGATGGACACGTTGATAGTGATTGAGGCACCCGGTCTTACGTCACGATCCACGCTGCGTGCTTTCGCCGAGCGGCACAAAGAAATGGCATCGATTGCCTGTTATCCTGAAGAGGGGCGGGCGTTATCCCAGACGGTGACGGATGCTTTGTCCCAGGCCGCAGTTTCCATTGATCGGGATGCTTTGACCTGGCTTATGGGACGGCTTGGGGCAGATCGAAGCGGCGTTCGCGGGGAGATCGAGAAGCTTGTTCTCTATGCAGGGCCAAATGGTCGGCTTGATCTTGATGCTGTTCAGGACTGCGTGGGTGATGCGGGAGGGAGTTCTCTGGAAGATGCGGTCTTCGCCGCGTTGTCCGGCCATCGGGCAGAGGCAGATCAGGCTCTGGAGCGCGCTTTGGCCGATGGGGCTAATCCCGTAGCGGTTGCGCGTGCAGTATTAAGCGTGCTGACGCGGCTTCAGAAAGTGGCACTTGCAGTTAAGGCTGGCCAAGGCCGTGCAGAAGCCATGAAAACGCTCAAGCCGCCAATCTTCTTTAAACGGACTGCTGCATTTAATCAGGCTCTGGACCGTTGGTCTGTCGCGGCACTGAGCCGGGCTGCACGCGAAACGCAGGCTTTTGAACTGGCCTGTAAGCAGAGCGGTGCACCTGATCTGGCACTTTGCCGACGTCATATCTCGGCGCTGTGTGGCATCTGGAAAGTCTGAGTTTCCAGCGTCTGCATTAAGTGGATGGGTTGTCAGTGTTGTGGTTATGCAAAACGGCGGAGTTCAGCTCCGCCGTTTTGCGTTCTGGCTTAGAAGCGCGCAGACACATCCAAATAGTAATAGCCGCCAGCAATACCGAGCTGGTTGGTGCTCATGTAGTACTTGGGCGCACCAAGATAACGGTTTTCCTTTGGCACGACGGAGGGGTAAGCAGCGAAGATGTTGTTGCCACCAATCGTCGCACTCCAGCGCGTGTTGATGTTGTAGGTTACAGACGCATTGGTGGTCCATTTAGGTGCGTTCTGGAATTCGCGATAGTTCGTGGTCGAGAACGCGTTCGGGCCAGTATAGTAGGTCAGGTTTGATGTCGTCTGGCCATAGCGGATTTCGTGAACTGCAACGGCCCACCTGTTGTTGGGCGAATGCCAGCGACCGCCAAAGATGATCTTGGAGCGCGGATAGGCTGTCGTCAGATAGGCGAGAGTGGGGATGGTCAGCAGGTTTGCACCGCTGGTGGTCGTACCCTGATGGCGCAGGCGCGTCCGGTTTAGGTTGATGGCAACGTCCCAGTCCACATGACCGAAGCGGCCGAACTCGCTTGGGTAAGTTGCATTGATGTCCAGGCCCTGTGTGCGGGTCGTGGCGACGTTCGCGAACCAGTAAGCTGACAACTGGCCAGCACCCCAGTTTTCGGAACCTGACGGCAGTGGGAAGCCGTTTGCGTAGAGGGCCTTATACGCCTGTGAACCGTAGATCGTTCCACCTGGCTGGATACGATCACGCAGATCAATTTGGTAGGCATCGACCGTGACGTGAAGCTTACGGATCGGTTCAACAATGATGCCGCCTTCGACGCTCGTGGCCTGCTCCGGCTTCATCTGTGAAGCGCCGTTGGCCAATGCACCGGTGGAGTTGGCTGCAATCAGGCCGCGTGCTGCCGTTGGGGAGACGGCAAGCGCGGAGTAATGCTGCTGGGCCAGTGTCGGGGCGTGGAAGCCACTGCTGAATGTTCCGCGAACAGCAAACCGCGGGCTGAAATCGTAGCGTGTGGAGACCTTGCCGGTTTTGGCGTTTCCAACATCTGTATAGTGCTCGACGCGGCCTGCCAGATCGACCTGCCAGTTCTTCATCAAGTGTGTAGAAATATCGACGTATCCAGACGCGACATCACGGGACCAGTTGCCTGCGTTGTAAGTTGTCGTACCGGGGATGCCGTCAGCGCCTGTACCAGCAATGCTGTCTGCGGAGCCGGTGCCCATGGAATAGGATTCATAGCGATACGCTGCGCCACCGGCGACGTTGATGCTGTGAGGCCAGAAAGAGAAGTTGAACTTCCGGGACAGATCGAAACTGCTTGTCCACTGGGAGTTGTTATATCCCTGCGCATTGTAAAAGTTCGTAGGCGTCCGGCCGTCGGCTTTGTAAACGGCGCTGTTAATCGTGCTGAGGGCATCAAACCGATCAAAGTCACGGCCATACACTGTGGAAAGATCCCAGTGCCAGCCAGCCAGCATACCTTTGAAACCAGCTGTCAGTTCGTAATCGTTTTCTTCCAGCCCCAGGATCGGCGAATAGCCATATGGGTATTTTGCGGCGTATCCGGGATAGGCGCTCAGGGTCGAAGGCAGGCGATAGTTCTGGTAGGATTCCGCATGCCGATGGGCATAGGTTGCACTGGCATAGGCCTGAACAGTTTCGGTGATGTCGTAACCTGCAGTAATGGCGACGCTCTCACGTGTCTGTTCGGGCTGGCTCAGCACCTGGTTGGTATACTGGTTGGTACGATTGTCTTTACCAGACCGGAAAGCGTGGTCCTGATGCACGAAATCGCCGCCGATATGCACATAGCCGCGGTTATTCAGATTGAAGCCGCCATCCAGATACACACCCTGCTGGAAACCATCACCCTCGCTGGTGATGCCAGTGTTAGAGCGCATGCTCAGACCGTGGTCCTGCTTCTTGGTGATGATGTTCACCACGCCAGCGATCGCGTCCGAGCCGTACTGGGCTGATGCGCCGTCACGCAGAACTTCGATGTGGTCGATCATCGACATTGGCAGCATGTCGATATCAACCGGGGTTGCGCCCTGAGACGGCCCCGGATCGGCATAAATATTGGCCGTCGTATGACGACGCTTGCCATCCACGAGCACAAGGGTTTCGTTCGGGTTCAGGCCACGCAGGGCGATGGTGTCCGTAAGGGCGCCAGCGTCGAAGCCTGCTGTCGGGACTGTCAGGGACGGCAGCAGGAGGGAGAGCGCATCGCGAAGGGTTGGCTGACCCGTTGACGTGATCTGGCGACTTGAAACAACATCAATCGGGGAAATGGAATCCCGTGCTTTCTTGCCGAACTCACGCGTTCCCGTGACAATCACAGCCTCAGTGCCGCCGGAGACGTCCTTGGCGTGCGCGGGGGCAGCATTGCGGACTGCTTGGCTCTTGGTTTTCTTGGGGTGGGTGTCCGTTGTCGGGACGGCTGCGCATAGTCCTGCAACCGGCATCATGAGGGAGGAGCCAAGAAGTGTGGTACCAAGGAGTCCCAGATGTCGGGAAGAAAAGCGTACAGCCACGATTTAACGATCTCACAAGAGTGTATTGATAATTCGACAATCTGATGTCGTGTATCGTTTTGGTCAACGCAATTTCTTGCAGTTTGATAACATTCCCGAAAATTGTGTCCTGGTGTTGCTTCATTCCCTCAGTTGAGGCGTTGCTCTTTGACTGACCACTTGGAGCTTGAACAGTGAAGCGTCGTCGTTTTCTGCGCGCAGCATCGGTTGCGCCCGCCTCTCTCGCTGCATCCTCTCTTATATCCCAACCCGCTTGGGCTGATGGAAATGAAGACCGGGGAACAGGCCCTTCCGGGGTATTCGAAGTGGTGGCCCGGTTTGATGGACCAGGCCCTTCGGGCGTCGTGGTTCTGCCAGATGGTCGCATTTTCGTTGGTTTTCCGCGTCATGCAGTTGACCATAAGGGTGCGACCCTCGGTGAACTCGTGAAGGGAAGGGTGGTTCCTTATCCTTCGGCCGAGGAAAGTATGCCCGGCAGCCGCGCGGCCGCGGATTGCCTTGTATCCATTCATGGCATGACGCTGGACGCAAAGGGCAGGATCTGGGCGATTGATGATGGCAAAAGAGCCGGTCACCCGCTGGCGCCAGGGGCTGCCAAGATCATTTGTATCGATCCGCAGACCAACACGATTGTTCACAGGCTTATCCTGAAAGCGCCTGCGCTTTTGCCGGACAGTCATATGAATGATCTGCGTGTGTCCTTGTCTCATGGACCCAAAGGCACGGTATTCGTAACGGATTCTTCCTTCGGGACGAAGCCGGGACTTGTAGTGGTGGATGTCGCGACAGGGCAGGCGCGTCGTGTCCTGACGCAAAGCAAGGCCATTCTGGCGGAACAGGGCTTTCTGGCAATTGTGGAGGGCGAGCCCCGCCGATACATTCCCGGCAAGCCTCAGCTTGTTTCAGGCGGTGTGGATGGTATCGCCATCACAAAAGACGAGCAGCGTCTGTACTTCTCGCCTCTGACAAGTCGCCGTCTCTACAGCTTGCCCGTTGCTCTGCTCGCAGATGTCTCCTCGGATGACGCAACACTTGAGCCAGCGATCAGGGATGAAGGTGAGAAAGGGGTGGCTGATGGCCTCGATTTTGACCGGCATAATCGCCTTTACACGACCAACTACGAACACGACTGTATCTTGCGGCGTGATCCGGATGGCAGTTTCAAGATGATGCTGCGGGACCCGCGCGCTCTCTCACCGGATGGCATTTTTGCATCCGACAATTATGTGTACTGCACGTTTGGTCAGTGGAACCGGCTGGCGTCTTTCAATGAAGGCAAAGACCGGCGCGTTCCGCCCTATCTGCTGGTCAGGTTCCCGATTGAAGAGCCGGAAGCCTACAATGCCCTGCCCGAAGGGGCGCCCGCCAAAGCCGGAACATCGGGTGATTAAAAACGAAAAAGCCCTCGACCAGATGACTGAACTGAGGGCTTTTTCGGGCTTGGAGCCTTCAGGCTGTCTGCTGCGGAGGCAGCTGGTCTTCTGTCGTGTGTTTGTCCACTGCTGCCGGAAGCAGCTGGGCAATAGCCGGAAGAATGGTTGCTGCCGGAAGACCTGTCTTTGCGACAATCATCTGGATCTGCTCGTTCGTCAGCAGGTTGCGGAGTTCATCCGTGGTGATGGGCAGGTTCTCCCCATTACCAATCCAGGAATGGATCTTTTCATCAAGGCCTGCACTCTTGGCCTGTGCGATGAGCATGTTCAGGCCTTCGCCTTTGAGCATATCCCCAAAGCTGCCACCCAGCTTGTCGCCGAGTTGGCCGCCAAGGGCGCCCATGGCCTGATTCACGATGTTACCGAAAAAGCCGCTCATGGCGCATGTTCCGTTTTTGATGCGGCCTGAACGCCGCTAGGAGAAAAAAGGGCCGACCCAAAATGATCGGCCCGGCTTTAAATCAGGACGCCCGTTTCTTGTTCAGTTCCTGAGGAACTTCGACGTCAATTTCGAGCATTGAACAGCCACTGCCACGATCGACCTTGATCTTGACCTTGTCCTGATCGACGGCGACGTGGCGTGCGATGACTTCCATGATTTCTTTGTGAAGCTGCTTGATCAGGTCTGACTCGCCTTCTTCACCCGCGCCACGTTCGTGAGCGAGAAGAATCTGGAGGCGATCCCGTGCGACAGCGCTACTGGACGTCTGCTGACGTTTTGCGAAGAGGTTTGCGAGGAAGCTCATGCCGCCCCCTTCTTGCCAAGGAGCCAGTCAAAGAAGCCACGCTTCTCGACCGGGACTGAAACTTCAATCTTCTCACCGGCCAGACGACGTGCGGCTTCAAAATAGGCGCGCGCCGGGAGGCTTTCCGGAGAGGACAGGGTGACAGGAGCGCCAACGTTGGACGCCTTCAGAACATCATCACTTTCCGGCACAATACCAACCAGCGGGATGGAAAGGATTTCCAGAACGTCTTCAACGCTCAGCATTTCCTTGCGGGCAGCGCGGATCGGGTCATAGCGCGTGATGAGAAGGTGCTTTTCAATCTTCTCGCCGCGTTCGGCCTTTTCGGTCTTGCTATCCAGCAAGCCGATAATGCGGTCTGAGTCACGTACGGAGCTGACTTCAGGGTTCGTCACGATGACCGCAGCGTCAGCATGGTACATGGCGAGTTGCGCGCCGCGTTCAATGCCGGCCGGGCTGTCACAGATAACCCAGTCAAACTTCTCGCGAAGTTCTTCCATGACGCGGGCTACGCCTTCTGACGTCAGCGCGTCTTTGTCACGCGTCTGGGAGGCCGGAAGAATGGACAGGGTTTCGCAGCGCTTATCGCGGATCAGGGCCTGGGAGAGTCTTGCGTCGCCCTGCACCACGTTGATGAGGTCAAACACAACGCGACGTTCTGCACCCATCACCAGATCAAGGTTACGCAGGCCAACGTCAAAATCCACCACAACGACGTTCTGGCCGCTCTGCGCGAGTGCGGCGCCGAGAGCGGCGGTCGATGTCGTCTTGCCGACGCCACCCTTGCCTGAGGTGACAACCAGAACCTTGGCCATGAATACTCCAAAAACTGCTTCTGTGACGTAATGCCGCCCGTTGTGCGGAACCCGCGCCTGATGCCTTATCCTATGGGATAGTAAAGCCTTACGGCAACACGGGAATAAGGGCTGTTTCGTGGCATGAGGTCACTTTCTTGCAGTTCCCGCCTCCGGATCAGCGCGGAAGAGGCAAAACGCGGACCCGGTCCTCATCCAGAAGGACCTGTGCGGGCTGGCCGAAAATCGCAGCGTCAATGTCTTCCGTAACGGCGTAAAAGCCATCCAGAGCAAGGAGTTCGGCCTCCATTCTGGATGCAAAAATCCGTGCTTCAGACTTGCCGCCGACACCGGCAATCGCGCGGCCGCGTAACGAACCGTAAACGTGGATAGAGCCTGCCGCGACGATCTCTGCTCCTGATGAAACTGAGCCGATAATGATCACGTCGCCCTGCATGTGCTGGATGCACTGTCCTGAGCGGATGGCACCATCGAGGATCAGCGTTTGCCCGCCTGCGGGCGCCGCGACGGCTGTTGCATCTGCTGCGGCCCCTTGGTCGGGAAGCTCTACTTCGCCGGAAGGGCGGCCGCCTTCGAAGGAGGCGGGCCAGTCCCACCCCGAGACAGCCGGCCATGAACGATCACCGCCTTCAATGCTGATGATCCGTACACCACGACTGCGGATATCTTCCAGGAGGGTTGGCAGGCCTGGTGTTTCCTCCGAGAGAAGTCCGAGGTCGAGAATCACCGGCTTTCCGCTGAAAAGGCCGCCGGAACGGACGACCTGCTGATCCAGGCCGGCCAGCCAGAGGTTCAGGGGAGCCTCCGGTGACAGGACCAGCGCCAGAAAAGAGCGGCCGCGGGCACGAATGCGCATCGGGGAGGAGGCGTGAGAAGCGGATGCGGTGTCTGACATCGGAAAATTCGTTGGCCCTGTATGGAAGCAATGACGGAGGCTCTTGTGAGCGCGTAATGGCTGACTTAGAACATGAAGAATGCGTATCCTGCATCACCTTCCACTCTCCCCGCAATGCCGTCTTGTCCGGCTTGTGCTTGGCGAGAAGAGACTGCCCTGTGAACTCGTGATCGAACGGGTGTGGGAACAGCGCGAGGAATTCCTTGCTCTGAACCCTGCCGGTGAGGTTCCGGTTCTTGTTGAAGAGAACGGGCTTGCCGTACCCGGCGCCCGCGTCATCTGCGAATATCTGGATGAAGCCTATCCGGATACACCCCTGCTTGGCCGTACGCTTGCCGAACGTGTCGAAGTCCGTCGATTGATGGACTGGTTTGAGACCCGTTTCGGGCAGGAAGTGACGCGCAACCTGCTGGGCGAAAAAGTTGACAAGCGGTTGTATGGCCGTGGTCACCCAGACGGAAACGTCCTGCGGGCCGGTTACGGCAACATGCGCTTCCATCTGGACTATATCGGCTGGCTGGCAGAAACGCGGTCGTGGCTTGCGGGGCCGTCCATTTCGATGGCTGACTTCGCTGCTGCTGCGCATCTCTCGGCGCTGGACTTCATTGGGGATGTGAACTGGGCAAAAGCGCCGGCCGCCAAGGACTGGTATGCTCGGGTGAAGTCCCGTCCGTGTTTCCGCGGCCTTCTGACTGACCGGATGAGTGGCATTACGCCGCCCGGTCATTATGCGAATCTGGATTTCTGAGCGGGAGCTGTCCGTGACATTTGATGTGGTGGTCCTTGGGGCTGGTGCGGCTGGCCTCATGGCCGCTGCAACTGCGGGACGTGGTGGTGCGCGCGTACTGGTTCTGGATCATGGGTCCGAACCCGGACGCAAGATCCTGATCTCGGGTGGTGGGCGCTGTAATTTTACGCATCTGGAGACGGGGCCAAACTGTTTCCTGTCCCAGAACAAGCATTTTGCGCGCTCAGCGCTGGCACGTTACACCCCGCGTGATTTCGTGAAGTTGGTGGATCGCTATCAGATTGCCTGGCACGAAAAGGCCAAGGGGCAGTTGTTCTGTGATGGGTCTGCCCGTCAGATCGTGGATATGCTGGTGTCTGAATGTCAGGATGCTGGTTGTGAAGCGCGGATGGATACCCGGATCACGGATGTCGAGGCCGATGCGGATGGCTTTGTCGTTCGCACGGATGCCGGGGATGTTCGAAGCCGTTCTGTGATTTTGGCGACCGGCGGTCTGTCCATTCCCAAACTGGGCGCTACGGACCTTTCCCTGCGGATCGCACGATCCTTCGGTTTGAAAATTGTCCCGACTGCTCCTGCTTTGGTGCCGTTGATCCTGGATGATGCGGACCCTTCTCTGGCGGGGGTGTCTCTGGATGTCGTCACAACTTGTGGGAAAAAAGGGCCTCGCTTTGCCGACGGGATGGTTTTCACTCATCGTGGGCTGTCAGGCCCGGCCATCCTCCAGATTTCCTCTTATCTTGAGGCAGGCGGCACGGCTCATATTGACCTGATGCCAGGGCGAAATGCGTTGGAGGTTTTGCTGGCGATCAAGAAGGCACGTCCGCGCGCGCTTCCTCCCAGCCTGCTTGAAGCGCTCCCCGCGCGTCTGGCGAAAGAGCTGGCTGCCGGGCTTGGAGACGTCATGCTGGCCAATCAGCCGGACAAGAATATCAAAGCGCTCGCAGAACGTCTGTCCCGATGGGAAGTCCGTCCTTCTGGAACGGAAGGGTACGCGAAGGCCGAAGTTATGCGCGGAGGGATCGATACGAGCGGTCTCTCCTCCCAGACAATGGAAGTGCGGGACGTCCCGGGGCTGTATGCGATTGGTGAAGCAGTGGATGTCACGGGATGGCTGGGTGGCCACAATTTCCAGTGGGCCTGGTCCAGCGGTGTTGCTGCAGGGCAGGCTGCTGCTGCCCGTTTGTAGGCTTGTGCGCCACAGGATTGCCATATCGGCATAGGATGCCCGCAACTGATGAGCGGAAGATCCGTTTTGCGCTCACATGAATTGTTTTGAGAGGGTCATGTTGATGTCTGGTTCTATTCGCCGTTCAGCCCTGCGTGCTGTTGCAGGCCTTTCATTCCTAGGATTGGGTGCATGCGTCGGAACGGCCGCGCCGGGCCCTGTTAACCCGTCAGCGCCTGTCGCCGGGTATGGCTACACCTGCAAGGCCGGAATCTACACCTGCAAGATGCCAACTCAGGTTCCTTTGGGCACCTCCTGTTCCTGCCCGGGACTGGGCGCTGCAAGCTACGGCAACATCCATCAGCCCTGAGGCTGCCAGGATTGGACATGAGCTCCTAAGGGGCTAGAACCGCGCCATGCAGGATGGGAGTTCCGGTATGGTGCAGTTCGTTCCATGGATTATTGCAGCAGCGGCTCTCGTGGTGGCTGCACTGGCATTATTGCGTGGTAAGAGCGGGGAGGTTGCCCGCTTGCTGGACCGTGAAGCCGATGAGCGTGCGCGGGATGCGGACTATCAGCGAGCGCATCTGGCCGAGGTTGAGCGTGTCCTGTCCGGCCGGATGGATGCTCTTCGGCTTGAAACCAGTGAAAAACTTGGTGATCTCGCGCGCCGCGTTGGGCAGGATCAGGCTGAAGGGCGCGTTCTGCTCTCTGATGCGTTGCGTGACATGGCACAAAGTCAGAACGAACAGATCGAGCGGATCCGTCTGGCCGTAAATGAACAGTTGCACGGTGCTGTCGAAAAGCAGATGCAAACCAGCTTTCAGCGCGTGGTTGAGCAGTTCAGTGCGATGCAGAAAGCTCTCGGTGAAGTCACAAGCGTTACAGCCCAGATCGGGGACCTCAAGCGTCTGTTCTCGAACGTCAAAACGCGCGGTGGCTGGGGCGAGGCACAGTGCCGGGCTATTCTGGACGATATTCTTCCAGAAGGGAGTTATGACACCAACTTCCGACTGGGAGACAGCGGAGAGTCGGTGGAGTTTGCCATTCGAATGCCTGTGAAAGGGCATGTCGCCCCTCGGCTGGCGATTGACAGCAAATTTCCTACGGAGGCTTACGAGCGGCTTTTAAATGCCTCAGAGCTTTCGGACGCAGTGGCAGAGAAGGCTGCAAGGCGCGAGCTTGAAATGGCGATCAAGTTCGAGGCGCGCAAGATCGCGTCCAAGTATATCCGGCCACCTGTCACGGTTGAATTCGCTGTCCTGTATCTGCCGACGGACGGTCTTTATACCGAAATTGCCCGGATGCCCGGCGTTATTGATGAAATCGGGCGGTTGTATCGGGTGATTGTCATGGGGCCGTCATTACTACCCGCCATGCTGCGTACGGTTCATCTCGGTTATGTGACGCTTGCGTTGGAAGAGCGGACAGAGACCATTGCAAGCCTGCTGGGCGCGACACGGCAGGAAATGCTTCGGATGGATCAGGTTCTTGAACGGTTGCAACGGAATGCCGGTACGATGGGGAACACGATCGAAGAGGCGCGCCGCCGGACCCGTGTTCTTGGGCGTCGCCTGAGATCACTGGATGGTATTGATAAAACGGATGAGGAGCAGGGCGAGATTGATAGTCTGGAAGCTTAAGACTGATTTTAATTGGATGACAGGATATATTCCCGCATGTGACAGTTATGAGCATGATGCCCGTACCTGAGCACGAGGCGGTCTCCCGCCCGATTGAGCCTGTCATTCGTCTCCTGCTGATTGAGGACGATGAAAGTATTGCGTCGGAAGTCTCCGAGGAACTGAAGACGCGCGGTTATGATGTGACGTGGGTCGATAACGGCATTCTGGGCCTCGAAGCTGCGCAGTCCGGTCAATACGACCTGATGGTCGTTGATCGTATGTTGCCTGAGATGGACGGCCTGAGTGTTATCGAGGCCCTGCGCCGCCAGAAGATCACACTTCCTGTTCTGGTTCTTTCCGCATTGTCCGCAGTTGATGACCGTGTGAATGGCTTGAAGGCGGGCGGTGACGACTACCTTACAAAGCCGTTCGCCATGGAAGAGCTTGCTGCCCGATTGGAGGCTTTGCTGCGGCGTCCCACGGATAGCCGTGTAACGGTTCTGCGTGTTGGTCCGCTTGAAATGGACCTGATTGAACGCAAGGTGTCTCGCAGTGGCCGGGACGTTGAGCTTCTGCCGCGTGAGTTCCGTCTTCTGGAATACATGATGCGCCGCCCGGGCACCGTTCTGACCCGCACGATGCTGCTTGAGGACGTGTGGAATTACCGCTTTGTGCCACAGACCAATCTGGTGGACGTGCATATCGGCAAGTTGCGCAGGAAGATTGATCTTCAGGGCGAAACGCCGCTGATCCATAGCATCCGGGGTGCGGGGTTCAGTCTGCGTGTATCGGACTGACATTTTCCGGACGGCCACGTTCCGGCTGACACTGGCATTCGTGGTGGCAATGATCGGCGGCATCACGATGCAGTTCCTGCTCGTCTATGCCCAGATGAACGGTTACGAAAGTGCTCGTTCCAGCGATCTGCTTCGGCGCGAGGCAGCACTTCTCGTTCAGGAAACGCCTGAGCGTCTGGAAGACGTCGTCCGGGAACGAAGCAAGACGGACCTGCGCGTCATTTTGAATGGCGCTGGCCTCTTCGATCTAAATCACAACCGTATTGTTGGTGACATTCGGCGTTGGCCTGAAGGGCTGGAGGTCTCCAACCGGACGCGTCGGCTCAAAGTCGCGCCTCCGGGGGACACACCCTATGAGATGCGATATCTGGCGATAGAAGTTCCGGGGCCGGGTGGCGGAGCAGGGGATCGGATTCTGGTCCTTGCCCGCTCCATGCATATGGCGGATGAGCTCCGGTACATCATCAAGCGGGCAGCGCTGATCTCACTGGTGCCAATGGTGCTGTTTGCGCTGCTGGCGGGATTGTTTCTCAGTCATCGGGCCTTGGCGCGGGTCAAGGAGATGCGGCAGGCTATTGAGCGGATCATGGCGGGCGATCTGCATGAGCGTTTGCCCGCTGGGCGCGAATGGGATGATATCGAGCGTCTTGCAGGCGCCGTGAACCGGATGCTGGATCGGCTTGAACATCTGCTTGATGAAATTCGGGATGTTGGCAACGATATTGCGCACGATCTTAGGACCCCACTGGCACGTGTGCGGGCGCGGTTGGAGCGAGCACTCTCGTCGTCAGATGATCCTGTTCACCTCAAGTCCATCATCCTGCGGGCCACGCAGGATCTGGATCAGTGCTTTTCCGTGATTACGGCGCTGCTGCGTATCGGTGAAATTGAGAACGGACGCCGGCAGGCTGGATTCACAACGATGGATCTGTCGGAGCTGGTTGCGGGTATCGCAGATCTCTATGAGCCAATTGCCGAGGCTGGTGGGTTGGCTCTGAGTGTGGAAGGCGCCGATCGCGCGATCCCACTCTATGGAGATATGGATCTCCTGAACGAGGTTCTGGCAAATCTCGTGGACAACGCCATCAAGTTCACCCCTCCAGGCGGGGATGTTGGGTTGATGGTCGGGCAGGACGAGCAGGGCTGCGCCTGGCTTCAGGTTCATGACACGGGCATCGGGATTGCGGAGGAAGAGCGGGGCGCCGTACTGGGGCGATTCTACCGTTCAGACAAAAGTCGTCACATTCCGGGAAGTGGTCTTGGTTTGAGTCTTGTATCTGCAATTCTGCATTTGCATGGGGCAACGCTGAAAATCAGTGCGTTCCGGCCCAATCAGGAACTGGCAGGATCAGTATTTACGATTCATTTTTCAGGGCGCAGTGGCTCCGATCGTAGTGCCAGTATTACATGACATTTCTGTTTCATGCCTGAATCCGGTCTTTCTTAAATTCAATTTTGCTTGTCGCACTTCCTGTGTCCGGTATGACTTGTCTCAATTTAAAGGGGACGCCCGTTGAGACTGAAAAAGACTGACGTAATCGCGCAGCTCCGATCATCCAGGAACGGGAGCATCGCAGACGCATGAATGCCATCGTCGTAACGGCCCTCAAACGGCCTTATACGTTCGTTGTTCTTTCGATCATGATCCTTATTTTTGGGGTCAGGGCGATTGTTTCGACGCCGACGGACGTTTTTCCTTCAATCAAGATCCCTATTGTTGCGATTGTCTGGTCCTATACTGGGCTCATGCCAGACGATATGTCGGGTCGTATTGTTTATTATTACGAAAGATCGCTAACAGCGACTGTCAGTAATATCGAGCATATTGAGAGCTCGTCTTACTACGGCCGTGGCATCGTCAAGGTTTTCTTCCAGCCCGGAACGAATACTGCGGTTGCGCAAACGCAGATTACGTCTGTTTCCCAGACGGTCATCAAGCAGATGCCCACCGGGGCGACGCCGCCGCTGATCATTGCGCTGGATGCTTCTTCCGTCCCGGTTCTGACATTGCAGGTCAATAATTCGACCATGTCCGGGTCGGAAATCTACAACATGGCGTCCAACCTGATTCGTCCGGCGCTTGTGCCGGTCGCGGGTGCAGCCATTCCGAATCCATATGGTGGTCTTGCGCCGGACATCATGGTCGATATCGACCCGATCAAACTTCAGGCTCACCGTCTTTCACCTGAGGACGTTGCGAATGCGCTGAACCGCCAGAACATTGTTCTGCCAGCTGGTGATCAGAAGGTCGGGTCCATTGACTGGATGGTGAAGACCAACTCGACCCCGCTTGATCTCTCGGTCTTCAACAAAATGCCCATCAAGCAGGTGGGGAACTCCGTTATCTATCTGCGAGATGTCGCGTGGGTGCATCGAGGGGGCCCTCCCCAGATCAATGCTGTTCTGGTGAAGGGGCAGCAGGCCGTTCTGATCGTCATCCTGAAAAGTGGTGACGCCTCGACCCTGTCTGTCGTCGCGGGCGTGAAGGCGCTTCTGCCTCAGATCAAGGCTACGTTGCCCGCAGGCACTACTCTGAACGTACTGACGGACGCGTCAGGCTTCGTGAAAGAGTCGGTTTTTGACGTGGTGCGTGAGATGATCACCGCTGCGATTCTGACCAGTTTGACAGTTCTGCTCTTCCTCGGTTCCTGGCGCTCTACCGTCATCGTTGCGACGTCTATTCCGCTGGCCATGCTCTGTTCGTTGATCGGCCTTAGTATTGCGGGGCAGTCGATTAACGTCATGACACTGGGTGGTCTTGCTCTGGCTGTCGGTATTCTCGTGGATGACGCGACCGTCATGATTGAGAATATCGATGCCCATCTTGAGATGGGGAAAGAGCTTGAAGACGCCATCATTGATGCAGCCAATCAGATTGTTATCCCGACATTCGTATCGACAACCTGTATCTGTATCGTCTGGCTACCGCTTTTCGAGCTGACGGGCGTTTCCGGCTGGCTCTTCATGCCAATGGCCGAGGCCATCATCTTCGCGATGATTGCGTCCTTCATTCTCTCACGAACACTCGTCCCGACAATGGCGAACTGGCTGCTTCCGGCGCAGGTGAAGATGCACCGCGATCCGGAGTGGCATCATCGTAAGCCAGGCTTTTTCGGACGGTTCCAGAGAGGCTTTGAAGCCCGGTTTACGAGCTTCCGCGAGCATTACAAAGGTATCCTGTCGGGCCTGATTGCTATTCGCGGCCGATTTGTTGCCATGTTCCTTCTGGCGGCTGTGGCATCCATGGCCCTGCTGTTGTTCGTTGGGCAGGATTTCTTCCCCGAAATCAAATCCGGTACGCTTCAGATGCATATGCGCGCACCGGTTGGCACGCGTATTGAAGAGACAGGCAAAATCGCTGGGCTCGCAGAAAAGCGCCTGCGGGAAATCCTGCCGGGTCAGGTCGAGAATGTCGTGAATAACTGTGGCTTGCCGTTCAGTCAGTTGAACCAGGCCATGGTGCCGTCACCGACAACCGGTGCGCAGGATTGTGACATCACGATTCAGCTCAAGAATGATGAAAGCCCTATCCCGGAATACCGTCAGAAAGTCCGTAAGGGGCTGACAGATGCGTTTCCTGGAACAATCTTCACGTTCCAGCCGGGCGACATGACCGCCAAGATCCTGAACTTCGGTCTGCCAGCGCCGATTGACGTTCAGATTTCGGGCCGTGATCTGCAGAACAACTTTGCCTTTGCAACGCACTTGGCCAAGAAGCTGCGTCATATTCCGGGTATCACGGACGTATCCGTTCAGCAGCCGATGACCCAGCCAACGTTGCTGATCAACAATCGTCGAAGCTTTGCACTGGGAACAGGCATCACGCAGCGGGACGTTGCGTTGAATGCTCTCGTCACGCTGTCTGGTAGTGCGCAGGTGGGGCAGACCTACTACCTGAATGCTCAGGGGACGTCTCAGCTTATCGATGTGCAGACACCTGCGAACTATCTTCAGACCATGAATGATCTGGAAATCGTTCCAATCGACAAGGGCGACGGCAATCCCACCAACCAGAACCCGCAGATGCTGGGTGCCCTGAGCGAACTGGTTCAGACCGGTACGCCTGCGGAAATCTCACATTACAACATCATGCCGGTCTTCGATATTTACGCAGCTCCAGAGGGGACGGACCTTGGCACCCTGTCGCGCGCAGTGAACCGCGTGGTTGACGGAGAGCGTAAAGACCTGCCGCACGGATCAACCCTTGTGGTGCGCGGTCAGGCCGTGACCATGAATGATGCCTATGTGCAGCTGATTGGCGGTCTCGCCCTGTCCATTGTTCTTGTTTACCTGATCATCGTAGTGAATTTTCAGTCCTGGCTTGATCCGTTCGTGATCATCACGGCGTTGCCGGGTGCGCTTGGTGGTATTTCCTGGAGCCTGTTCCTGACCCACACGCCATTGTCTGTGCCGGCATTGACTGGTGCGATCATGTGTATGGGAACGGCTACGGCCAATGCCATTCTTGTCGTCTCGTTTGCGCGAGAGCGGCTGGATCACCACGGTGATGTTCTGCTGGCATCTCTGGAGGCGGGATATGAGCGTATCCGCCCGGTTCTGATGACAGCGCTTGCCATGATGATCGGCATGATTCCGATGTCGATCAGTAATTCTTCGAACGCTCCGCTGGGTAAGGCCGTGATTGGTGGCCTGCTCATCGCAACAGTGGCAACGTTGCTGTTCGTTCCCTGTGTCTTTGCCCTAATGCATTACAAGCGGCCTGCTGGGCCTGAAGGAGACCGCGCGTGACCCACCCGACACAACAGGGGCAGACGCCTCAGGGAAACCGACAGGAAAGTGGATCACCCGTGCGGAACAGACTGATTCTTCTTGGTGTCGTGGTGGTTGCCATTGTGCTGGCTGCCTGGGGTATCGTTGAAAGAGGCGTGCACTATCATTCGCTCAGCGGTGTGACTGAAGAAGCGGCCATTCCGCCGGTAACGCTGATTTCTCCGCAGCCTGGGCCGAAAACGCGTCAGGTAGATCTGCCTGCCAATCTGGCAGCCTGGTATGAAGCGCCGATTTACGCTCAGGTCTCCGGCTATGTGAAAATGTGGTACAAGGACTACGGCGCGCATGTGAAGCGTGGTGATGTTCTGGCTGAAATCAATACGCCAAGCATTGATGCCCAGTTCCAGGCGGCCAAGGCGCAATATAACGTCAAACTGGCGCGCTATAATCTGGCCGTTATCACGACTCAGCGCTGGACTGCTCTGAAGGGGACGCAGGCTGTTTCCCGGCAGGAAGTGGACGTGCAGGCTGCAAATGCAGCGGCACAGAAAGCTGAACTGGAAGCTGCCGAGCATGAAGTCGAGCGGTTTCAGGCGCTGGAAGACTTCAAGAAAATTGTCGCTCCATTTGATGGAATCGTGACGTCACGTCTGGTGAACGTCGGTGACTATGTGAATGCAGGGGGTGGAAACGTGAACTCGCGCGGAACAGCCTCAGAGCTGTTTTCGGTGGCAGATGTTCATCGGATGCGCGTTTTCGTCTCTGTTCCGCAGGATTTTGCGAGCGTTATTTCGCCTAAAATTACGGCTGATCTGTCTGTTCCGCAGTATCCAGGGCGCCGCTTCCGCGCCACGTTCCTGGCAACGGCAAACGCGTTCAATGCGTCTACGCGAACTGTGACGACAGAGCTAACGATCGGGAATGAGGACAATCTTCTCTGGCCGAATTCCTACGCAACAGCTCATATCGCTGCTCCCGGCAATCCGGACATTTTGATTCTTCCCGAGGGCGCTATCATTTTCCGGGCCCAGGGAATGCAGGTTGCCAAAGTTATCAACGGACATGTCCATCTGGTCAGCGTCACGGTTGGTATCAACTTCGGGACGACTGTGCAGATCCTGAGTGGTGTGACGAAGGATGACCAGCTTATTGCCAACCCGACCGCTGATCTGCTGGAAGGGGATGAGGTTCGTGTTGTGCCAACGACACCGGGCTATAACATTCCGACCAAGGCTCAGCAGGAAGAGGACCAGAAATCTGTGCGTTCGCATGATGCCAATCCGGATGAGGCTGGATCCCGTTGATGAGATTGACTGATCGCAAGCGCGGATATTTCTCCAGGCCTCGCCGTCATGTGGCGACGGCTTTGGCTGGTGTCCTATCCATCGGTCTGGCGTCCTGCAATCTGGCGCCAGAGTACCATCCCCAGAAATTTCTCTATCCGGAAGGCTGGGAAGGGAAGGGGGTCATGGGCAACGCCCGTCCTGCGGATGATGCGCTCCGCAGTGACTGGTGGACGATGTTCAAGGACCCTATCCTGAACGAGATGGAAACGCGGATGCTGCAGGTCAATCCGGACCTGCAAGCCGCAGCGGAAGCCTTTACCCAAGCCCGGGACGTTGCGCGAGAGGCGGAGAGCAAGCTCTATCCGCAGCTCACCGGTGCAGCTCATATGAGCTATAACAAGGGCTCGGTCGGGCGGTTGTATAACAATCCGAGAACCAGTTCGTCGCTCGTGTATGAGTCAAATCAGGCTTATAGCGGTGCTGCAACCTGGGAGCCCGATTTCTGGGACTCCATCCGTAACTCAACACGGATGGAGAAAAACCTCGCTCAGGCAACGGCCGCAGAATATGCGTCCGCCAAGCTGAGCCTGGAGGCGGAGCTCGCCAGCGATTATATCGCGTTGCGGGGGCTTGATGCCCAGAATGCGGTTTATGAAGACTCAATCCATTACTTTAAGGCCGCAGTAGAAATTACGGAGCTGCGTCAGGCTGGTGCTATTGGCGCGGGACTTGACGTTTCGCGTGCGCAGAATCAGCTGTTTTCAGCCATGGCCGCTCAGAGCACTCTGGTTGCAGATCGCAGAGTGATGGAAAATGCGATCGCCGTGCTGCTGAATACAGCGCCTGCGGGTTTCCATATTGCGCCAGTTCGCGACGTGAAAATGCGGTTTGGTGTCGTGAAGGTAAATCCGGGCTTCCCGTCGTCCCTGCTGGAGCGGCGTCCGGATATTGCATCAGCTGAACGACATATGGCCGCAGCCTCCCGGGCGATAGGCATATCACGCGCAGCGTTCTATCCGCATATTACGTTGAGCGCGGATGGTGGCTTTGAGGATGGCGGATTTGATCTTGCCAGTGTCTCCCGGGCATTCTGGAAAATTGCAGTTCAAGCTGTGGAGCCGGCATTTACGGGTGGACTACGGCGTGCAGCGTTGCAGCGGGCGTGGTCTCAATATCGGGCTTCAGTTGATGACTATCGCGGCGTTGTCCTGTCTGCGTTTCAGGACGTGGAAAACGGTCTGACCCAGAGCGGGCAATACAAAATTGCTCAGGACCAGCAGCAGAAAGCTGTTGAGGCCGCATTGCGGACGCAGAGCATGACCATGGCGCTCTACACAGGTGGATTGTCGAATTACCTGGATGCTCTCGTAGCGCAGCAGGATGCGCTTCAGGCACGGCTGGGGCTGGTTCAGACGCAGACGTCACAGATACAGGCGACAGTCCGTCTTGTGCGCTCTCTGGGCGGCGGATGGGATGCCAGTGAGCTTCCAGGCGTGAAGCAGATCGATCCGTTTGGTGCGTTCCAGTATGAAGGATTGCACAAGCCGGCACCTGTGGCGGGAATTGATGCCCATGAGTCTGCAGCTGACAACGACCTGAGCGGAGACAAAGGGACGAAAAATGTCCGCGGAGGGTTGACGCACTAGGCTAAACCAGTCTAGGGGACCGCCTCACTTCGAACGCGGGAGGGGGCGGCTGTGTCCGACTCCGTTGTCACCGCGGTTCGGGAACGACAAACAGGGGAGTCCCGGATATGGCCAAAAAAGTTGTTGGCTACATCAAGCTTCAGATCCCGGCTGGTAAAGCCAACCCGTCTCCGCCGGTAGGTCCGGCACTGGGTCAGCGCGGCCTGAACATCATGCAGTTCTGCAAAGAGTTCAACGCGAAGACGCAGCAGCTTGAGCCAGGTATGCCGATCCCGGTGGTTATCACCGCGTATGCAGACCGTACGTTCTCCTTCATCACGAAGACCCCGCCGAACACGTACTTCCTTCTGAAGGCCGCCAAGATTTCCAAGGGCAGCCAGACGGTTGGTAAGGCTGCGGCTGTTGGTTCCGTGACGACGTCTCAGCTTCGCGAGATTGCTGAAACGAAGTTCAAGGACATGAACGCCAACGATCTCGATGGCGCCGTGCGTATGCTCGCCGGCTCCGCGAAGTCGATGGGCCTGAACGTGGTGGAGGGCTGATATCATGGCCAAGAACAAGCGTCTGAATGCTGCGCAGGCTACTGTCGAGCGCAACAAGCCATATGCCCTTTCCGAAGCTGTTGCTCTGGTGAAGAGCAACGCCAAGGCAAAGTTCGATGAGACTATCGAAATCTCCCTGAACCTTGGTATTGACCCGCGTCATGCTGATCAGATGGTTCGTGGTCTGATCTCCCTGCCGAACGGCACGGGCAAGACACTTCGCGTTGGCGTGTTCGCACGTGGCGCCAAGGCTGAAGAAGCTTTGGCAGCTGGTGCAGAAGTTGTTGGTGCGGAAGACCTGGCTGAAAAGATCCAGGCTGGCGAAATCGCTTTCGACCGCTGCATTGCAACGCCTGACATGATGGCTCTCGTTGGTCGTCTCGGTAAGGTTCTTGGTCCGCGTGGCCTGATGCCGAACCCGCGTCTCGGCACGGTAACGATGGACGTCAAGGGTGCGATCACGGCTGCCAAGTCCGGTCAGGTTGAGTATCGCGCTGAAAAAGCCGGTATCATCCATGCCGGCGTTGGTAAGGCTTCTTTCGATGAAGCCAAGCTGGTCGAGAACATCAAGGCTCTGGTCGATGCCGTTCAGAAGGCTCGTCCGTCTGGCGCCAAGGGTACCTACATGAAGAAGGCAGCGCTGTCTTCCACGATGGGTCCGGGCGTCCGCGTTGACGTGTCCTCCTTCGAGGCTTGATTGAATTGAGGGCTTTCTGTAGAAAGCCCTCAACAAGGAATGACGCCATGTTTCGGCATGGTGGCGTAGGGGTAATTCGTTCGCGAATTGCTTCCAAACCTGTCCAAGACCGCACGTAGCACCTCTGGTGCTTTAAATGCTCCCTTCGTGGAGTGGCGAGCGTCAGGCGGGGCGCCAGTGTTTCAGTGGCTTTGCCAGGATGCACTGGGTTCGCTCACTTCTGTGGACAGGCGAGCGGGGTATTTTCCGGAAACGGGGGTATCCCATGGGTAACTTGGTCCGGATCGTTCCGGACTGACGAGGAGACAGGTTTTGGACCGTACGGAAAAGCGGGCCTTTGTCGAGTTCCTCGCCGATGTGTTCAACAGCACGTCCATGGTTGTCGTCACCCAGAACAAGGGTCTGACGGTTGCTGATGTGACGGAGCTGCGTCGACGCATTCGTGCGGCAGGTGCGACATATAAGGTTGCGAAGAACCGGCTGGCCAGCCGCGCTCTGGATGGGACCCAATTCGACGGCATCGCGCCGCTGCTCAAGGGGCCAACCGCCCTGGCTTGGTCTGAAGACCCGGTTGCAGTTGCAAAGGTGATCGTCGAGTTCGCCAAGACGAATGACAAGCTTGTAGTGCTCGGTGGCTCCCTTGGTTCCCAGACGCTTGACGTCGCTGGAATCAAGACACTTGCCGAGCTGCCGTCTCTGGACGAACTGCGTGCGAAGCTGGTGGGTATGATTCAGACCCCCGCTACGCGTATCGCAGGTGTTGTTCAGGCTCCGGCAGGCCAGCTTGCTCGCGTCTTCGGCGCCTATGCCAAGACCGGCGAAGCCGCCTAAGAGTAAAATCAATGCTGCGGCGTAGATTTGAACCCAATCAAACAGTGCATCACGTAGGATAAGACCATGGCCGATCTGGCAAAGATTGTTGAAGAGCTATCCGCTCTTACCGTTCTCGAAGCTGCTGAGCTTTCCAAGCTTCTCGAAGAGAAGTGGGGCGTTTCCGCTGCTGCTCCAGTAGCTGTTGCTGCTGGCCCGGCTGCTGCTGCAGCTCCTGCTGAAGAGCAGACCGAGTTCACTGTTGTTCTGGCCGCTGCTGGCGACAAGAAGATCAACGTGATTAAGGAAATCCGTGGCATCACGGGCCTGGGTCTGAAGGAAGCTAAGGACCTGGTTGAAGGCGCACCGAAGACCGTCAAGGAAGGCGTGTCCAAGGACGAAGCCGAGAAGATCAAGAAGACCCTGGAAGACAACGGCGCCAAGGTCGAAATCAAGTAATCAACTTGATCGGGTCGTTTCCTCTCTGAGGGGACGGCCTCTGCGAAAGCAGACGGATAGGGCGGGGATCGCATGCGGTTCCCGCCCGATTTGCCGTTGGTGGAAATAAGAGTATAATACGCGGCTCGCTACGTATTGAAATTACTGAAAGCCGGTCGTTCCGGTCGTCCGTGTCGTGTCAGACGTTCGTCTGACAATGAAATCCCGGGCGACTCGAAGGTCTGGTGCAGAGGGCAAGATAGATGAACGCGATCACCAAATCGTTCACGGGACGCAAGAGGATCCGCAAAAGCTTCGGGCGCATTCCCGAAATTGCGCCGATGCCCAATCTGATCGATGTGCAGCGCGCGTCCTACGAAGCGTTCCTGCAAATGAACGTGAGTCCTGACAGCCGTCAGAACTCCGGTCTGCAGGAAGTCTTCCGTTCGGTTTTTCCAATCAATGACTTTGCTGGTCGCGGTCGTCTGGACTTCGTGTCTTACGAGTTCGAAGAGCCGAAGTATGACGTTGAAGAGTGCATTCAGCGCGGTCTGACATTTGCAGCTCCGCTGAAGGTTATCCTCCGTCTTACGACTTGGGATATCGATGAAGACACAGGTTCACGCTCCATTCATGATTTGAAGGAACAGCCGGTTTACATGGGCGACATGCCGCTCATGACCAACAATGGCACCTTCATTATCAATGGTACCGAGCGTGTCATCGTTTCTCAGATGCATCGTAGCCCGGGCGTCTTCTTCGATCATGATAAGGGCAAGACGCATTCTTCGGGCAAGTATCTTTTTGCCGCCCGTGTGATTCCGTATCGTGGTTCGTGGCTGGACTTTGAATTCGATGCAAAGGACCTGATTTACGTCCGCATCGATCGCAAGCGTAAGCTTCCAGTTACGACGCTGCTTTATGCTCTTGAGGGCGCGAACTATATCGCCCAACGCGAAGAGAAGATTGCAGAAGGCGGTGATGTCGAAGGTCTAGACATCCGGGGTATGGACCAGGATGAAATCCTGTCTTACTTCTACGACATGGTCACCTTTACGCGCATGGGTGACGGCTGGGCACGTCCGTTCGAGCCTGATGCGTTCCGCGGCCAGAAGCTGCTGAGCCCGTTGGTTGACGCTGATACCGGTGAAGTCGTTGCTGAAGCCGATGCCAAGCTGACAGCGCGCATGGTTCGCAAGATTGCTGAAAAGACCCGTGTAGTTCAGGTCGGCCGTCTTGACGTTCTTGGCTGCTATCTTGCCCATGATCTCATCAATGAGAACACTGGCGAGATCTACGGTGAAGCTGGTGAAGAGCTGACGGAAGACCGTCTGGCAGCACTTGAAGAGCTGGGAATTACAGAGCTTCCAACGCTTTCCATCGATGGTTCGCACGGTCCTTGGATCCGCAACACGCTCTCAGTTGATAAGAACACGAGCCGTGACGAAGCACTGATCGATATCTATCGTATCATGCGTCCGGGCGAGCCGCCGACCAAGGAAACCGCTGAAGCGATGTTCCGCGGTCTGTTCTTTGACCAGGATCGCTACGACCTTTCGTCTGTTGGTCGTGTCAAGATGAACATGCGTCTTGATGTAGACGCTCCGGACACCCTGCGCGTTCTGCGCAAGGAAGATATCCTGCGTACCATCAAGATCATGTGCGATCTGAAGGATGGTCGTGGCCAGATCGACGATATCGATAACCTTGGTAACCGTCGCGTTCGCTCTGTCGGCGAGCTGATGGAAAACCAGTATCGCGTTGGCTTGCTTCGTATGGAGCGTGCCATCCGCGAACGCATGGGCTCCGTCGATATCGATACGGTCATGCCGCATGATCTGATTAACGCCAAGCCTGCGGCTGCTGCCGTACGTGAGTTCTTCGGGTCGTCGCAGCTGAGCCAGTTCATGGATCAGACAAACCCGCTTTCCGAAGTGACGCACAAGCGTCGTCTCTCGGCGCTTGGCCCGGGCGGTCTGACCCGTGAGCGCGCAGGCTTCGAAGTTCGTGACGTCCATCCGACGCATTACGGTCGTATCTGCCCAATTGAGACGCCTGAAGGCCCGAACATTGGTCTGATCAACTCGCTTTCGACCTATGCCAAGGTCAATAAGTACGGCTTCATTGAGACACCGTATCGTCTTGTGAAGGACGGCATTCTTCAGGATGGCTGGAAATATCTTTCCGCCATGGAAGAAGAGAAGCTTGTTGTTGCCCAGGCCGATGCGAAGCAGAGCGCCGATGGCCATCTGACGGACGAACTGGTCTCGGTTCGTAAGTCTGGTGACTTCCGCGTTGTTCCGCCTGAGCAGGTTACGGCTTGCGACGTATCACCGAAGCAGCTTGTGTCTGTTGCTGCGGCTCTCATTCCGTTCCTTGAGAACGATGACGCGAACCGCGCCCTGATGGGTGCGAACATGCAGCGTCAGGCCGTTCCGCTGGTGAAGGCTGATGCCCCACTGGTTGGTACGGGCATGGAAGCAGCCGTTGCACGTGACTCTGGTGCGACAATCGTCGCCAAGCGTGACGGTATTATCGACCAGATCGATGGTGCCCGTATCGTTGTCCGTGCTACCGACGATGCCGGTGCAACTCAGGGCGTCGATATTTATCGCCTTCGCAAGTACATGCGTTCGAACCAGTCGACCTGCATCAACCAGCGCCCGCTGGTGAAAGTTGGTGATACGGTTCATGCTGGCGACATCATTGCTGACGGTCCGTCCACGGAACTGGGTGAACTGGCTCTGGGTCGTAACGTGCTCGTCGCGTTCATGCCTTGGAACGGTTACAACTTCGAAGACTCCATCCTGATTTCTGAGCGTATTGCTCGTGATGACGTGTTCACCTCGATTCATATCGAGGAATTCGAAGTCATGGCTCGTGATACGAAGCTGGGTCAGGAAGAAATTACGCGCGACATTCCTAATGTCGGCGAAGAAGCTCTTCGTAACCTTGACGAGGCTGGCATTGTTTATGTCGGTGCAGAGGTTAATCCGGGCGACATTCTTGTTGGTAAGGTGACACCAAAGGGCGAAAGCCCGATGACGCCGGAAGAGAAGCTTCTGCGTGCCATTTTTGGTGAAAAGGCTTCTGACGTTCGTGATACGTCTCTGAAGCTTCCACCTGGAACGACTGGAACGATCGTTGATGTTCGTGTCTTCTCGCGCCGCGGCGTGGACAAGGACGAACGTGCCATGGCCATCGAACGCGCTGAAATCGAGCGTCTGACGAAGGACCGTGATGATGAGCGTTCCATTCAGGAGCGTAGCTTCCACAACCGTCTGCGTGAGCGTCTGGTTGGTGAAGTGGCAGGAGCAGGCTTCAAGGGGATCCGTGCAGGAACGCCGATCACAGTAGAGGTGCTTGATGAGCATCCTCGCGCTGCATGGCGGAACGTCACGGTTGCTTCTGACGAAGTCACCGCCGAGCTTGAGACCCTGCGTTCAGAGTTCGACGAAGCTGTTCGCCTCATTAACTCTCGCTTTGAGAACAAGGTCGAGAAGCTTCAGCGTGGTGATGAACTGCCGCCTGGGGTGATGAAGATGGTTAAGGTCTTCGTCGCTGTGAAGCGTAAGCTTCAGCCTGGCGATAAGATGGCCGGTCGCCATGGTAACAAGGGTGTTGTTTCCCGTGTTGTGCCAGTCGAGGACATGCCGTTCCTGGAGAACGGTCAGGCGGTTGATATCGTTCTCAATCCGCTTGGTGTGCCGTCTCGTATGAACATCGGTCAGATCCTTGAAACCCATCTGGGTTGGGCATGCGCCAATATTGGCGCAAGCATCGGGGAAATGGTCGACGAGTATCAGCGGTCTGGCGAGCGTAAGCAGGAACTGCTTGATCGCCTGCGTGATGTCTATGGCGACGAAGTGTTCGAGACGGATGTGGCAACGCTTCCTAACGAGCAGCTTGTCGAGCTGGCCAATAACCTCCGCAAGGGCCTGCCAATTGCTACGCCTGTTTTCGATGGGGCTTCCATCCCCGATATCGAAAACATGCTGGAGAAGGCTGGCGTTGATAAGTCTGGCCAGTCCCAGCTGATCGATGGTCGTACAGGCGAGCTGTTCGAGCGTAAGACGACAGTTGGCTACATCTACATGCTGAAGCTGCATCACCTTGTCGACGACAAGATCCATGCACGTTCGATCGGTCCTTACTCGCTTGTTACGCAGCAGCCGCTGGGTGGTAAGGCGCAGTTCGGTGGTCAGCGCTTCGGTGAGATGGAAGTGTGGGCACTTGAGGCGTATGGCGCAGCATATACGCTGCAGGAAATGCTGACGGTGAAGTCGGATGACGTGTCCGGCCGTACCAAGGTTTATGAGGCGATCGTGCGTGAGCAGGATGACTTCGAGGCCGGTATTCCTGAGAGCTTCAACGTTCTGATCAAGGAACTGAAGTCGCTCGGTCTGAATGTCGAACTTGAGCAGGGCGCCGCTTAATTGGCGTCTCTGCTGCTCGCTTTACGGTTCAATTTTGACGCGCCCGCAGGACGCTGCGGCGCGCATTGGGGTTTCGGCGCATGAACGAACTCATGAAGATCCTGGGTCAGGCTGGCCAGTCGGTAGCCTTCGATCAGATCAAGATCCAGCTTGCTTCCAGCGAGCAGATCCGTTCCTGGTCTTACGGTGAAATCAAAAAGCCGGAGACCATTAATTACCGGACGTTCAAGCCTGAGCGTGACGGCCTTTTCTGTGCGCGTATTTTTGGTCCGATCAAGGACTACGAATGCCTGTGCGGAAAATACAAGCGGATGAAGTTCCGCGGCATCGTCTGTGAAAAGTGCGGTGTTGAAGTTACGCTGGCGAAGGTTCGCCGTGAGCGTATGGGCCATATCGAGCTCGCTTCACCTGTTGCACATATCTGGTTCCTGAAGTCGCTTCCTAGCCGTATTGCTACGATGATGGATATGGCTCTCAAGGATGTTGAGCCAGTTCTGTACTTCGAGAAGTTCCTTGTGCTCGACAAGGGAGTCTGTGACTCCGATCAAATTGAGTCTTACAAGAACGGCAAGAAGCGCGACCAGTACCTTCTGGACGAAGTACGCTGTGAAGATCTTCTGGATGAATATCCGGATGCAGGCATCGACGTCGGTATCGGCGCTGAAGCCATCAAGCGTGCACTTTCCACGTATGACTGGGGTATTCCTAACGCTCAGGAGCGTGAACTGAGCCTTGCCGCTAAGGCAAAGGGCTTGGCGGATCCGTTTGACTATGACGCTGAGGTCATGGAAGGCGATTCCGAAAAGACGATGATGCGCAAGAAGCTGCGCAAGGCAACGTCCGAGGCTGCTCGCAAGAAGCTGGTCAAGCGTCTGAAGCTCGTTGAGGCATTCGTTGAGAGTGGTTCACGTCCGGATTGGATGATCATGGACATTATTCCGGTGATCCCACCGGAACTGCGTCCGCTGGTCCCGCTGGATGGCGGTCGTTTTGCCACGTCCGATCTGAATGATCTGTATCGTCGCGTTATCAATCGTAATAACCGTCTGAAGCGTCTGATCGAGCTTCGTGCGCCGGACATTATTGTTCGCAACGAAAAGCGTATGCTTCAGGAATCTGTTGATGCGCTGTTCGATAACGGTCGTCGTGGACGTGCCATCACGGGTGCCAACAAGCGTCCGCTGAAGTCTCTGTCCGACATGCTAAAGGGCAAGCAGGGCCGTTTCCGTCAGAACCTTCTTGGTAAGCGCGTTGACTACTCTGGCCGTTCGGTCATCGTGGTTGGTCCGGAGCTGAAGCTGCACCAGTGCGGTCTTCCAAAGAAGATGGCGCTAGAGCTTTTCAAGCCATTCATCTACTCGAAGCTTGAGAAGTACGGTCACGCTACCACCATTAAAGCTGCAAAGCGTATGGTGGAGAAAGAGCGTCCGGAAGTTTGGGATATCCTCGAAGAGGTTATCCGCGAGCATCCTGTGATGCTGAACCGTGCGCCGACGCTTCACCGTCTTGGTATTCAGGCATTTGAGCCAACGCTGATCGAAGGGAAGGCTATCCAGCTTCACCCTCTGGTCTGTACCGCGTTCAATGCTGACTTTGACGGCGATCAGATGGCCGTGCACGTTCCGTTGTCGCTCGAGGCGCAGCTGGAAGCCCGCGTGCTGATGATGTCCACAAACAACATCCTCAGCCCGGCTAACGGTAAGCCGATTATCGTACCGTCTCAGGATATTGTTCTGGGTCTCTATTATCTGAGCCTTGAAGTTCCTGAGTATCGCGCAACGCCAGACGAAGCTGTTATCGAAGGCGACAAGGTCGTTAAGGCCGCGCCGCCGGCTTACTCGGATGTTGCAGAAATCGAGAGCGCAATGCTGTCGGGTACTCTGCAACTGCACGATAAGATTCGTCTGCGCCTGCCGACCGTTGATGAAAACGGTAAGCCGATCCGCCAGATGATCGTGACGACGCCAGGGCGCGCGCTTATTGCGCAAATCCTGCCGAAGCACCCAGCGATTCCGTTCAGCCTGATCAATAAGCAGCTAACGAAGAAGAACGTGTCTGACGTGATTGACACGGTCTACCGTCACTGTGGTCAGAAGGAAGCAGTGATCTTCTGTGACCGTTTGATGGGTCTTGGATTCCGTCATGCTGCCCGTGCCGGCATCTCCTTCGGCAAGGATGACATGATCATCCCGGCAGAGAAGGCGCCGCTGGTTGCCAAGACTTCGGAAGAGGTCAAGGAATTCGAGCAGCAGTATCAGGATGGTCTGATCACCGCTGGCGAGCGCTATAACAAGGTGGTTGACGCATGGTCACGTTGCACGGACGAAGTCCAGGCAGCCATGCTGAAGGAAATCTCCAAGCAGGTTATCGGTAAGCCGACCAACTCTGTCTGGATGATGAGCCACTCCGGTGCTCGTGGGTCGCCAGCCCAGATGAAGCAGCTCGCTGGTATGCGCGGTCTGATGGTGAAGCCTTCGGGCGAAATTATCGAACAGCCGATTATCGCGAACTTCAAAGAAGGTCTGTCGGTTCTCGATTACTTCACGTCCAGCCATGGTGCTCGTAAGGGCCTCGCGGATACGGCTCTGAAGACTGCAAACTCGGGTTATCTGACGCGTCGTCTCGTTGACGTTGCCCAGGATTGCATCATTGTTGAGCCGGATTGCGGTACTGAACGCGGCCTGACGGTTCGTGCAGTTATGGATAGTGGCGAAGTCGTCGCTTCGCTGTCTGAGCGTATTCTAGGACGTACGACGTCCAAGGATGTGCTGCATCCGGTGACGCATGAAGTTCTGCTTCCGCGCAACACCCTGATCGAGGAGCCTGAAGCCGAGCTCATCGAGAAGGCCGGCGTCGAGAGCATGGAGATCCGCTCGGTTCTGACATGCGATAGCCGCGTTGGTATCTGTGCGCATTGCTATGGTCGTGATCTGGCTCGCGGTACGCCAGTGAACATCGGTGAAGCTGTCGGCGTTATCGCCGCTCAGTCCATCGGTGAGCCTGGTACGCAGCTGACGATGCGTACCTTCCATATTGGTGGTGCAGCAACGCGTGGCGCCGAGCAGTCGATGGTCGAAGCCTCCCGTGATGGACGTGTGACGATCAAGAACCGCAACGTGGTTGAGAACTCTCAGAAGGTTCTGGTGGTGATGTCGCGTAACTGCGAAATCCTGCTGACCGATGAGAACGGTGTCGAGCGTGCCCGTTATCGTGTGCCTTATGGTGCACGTCTGATGGTGGGCGAGGGTGAGGCCGTTGCACGTGGTCAGAAGATGGCCGAGTGGGACCCGTACACCCTTCCAATCATCACCGAGCAGGCTGGTACTGTTGAATACCTTGACCTGATCGACAGCATCACGCTTGTCGAACGTATGGATGAGGTCACCGGCCTTAGCTCCAAGGTTGTGGTTGACTACAAGCAGGCTTCCAAGGGTGTTGATCTTCGTCCACGTCTGCAGCTCAAGGATGCTGCGGGCAATGTGGTCAAGCTCGCCAATGGTAATGATGCTCGGTACTTCCTCTCACCAGACAGTATTCTGTCGATTGAGAATGGTGCCGAAGTTCATGCTGGTGACGTGCTCGCGCGTATTCCGCGTGAAGGTTCCAAGACCCGTGACATTACCGGTGGTCTGCCGCGTGTTGCCGAACTGTTTGAAGCCCGCCGTCCGAAGGATCATGCGATCATTGCCGAAGGCGATGGTCGTATTGAGTTCGGGAAAGATTACAAGTCGAAGCGTTGCGTTATCGTGAAAAACGACGAGACCAGCGAAGAGACGCAGTATCTCATCCCGAAGGGCAAGCACGTTTCCGTTCAGGAAGGTGACTTTGTTCAGAAGGGTGATCCGCTGGTCGATGGTCCGCGTGTGCCGCATGACATCCTGAAAGTTATGGGTGTCGAGGCGCTCTCGGATTATCTGGTCAACGAAATTCAGGACGTCTATCGACTGCAGGGCGTGAAGATCAATGACAAGCACATCGAGGTCATTGTTCGTCAGATGCTGCAGAAGGTTGAAATTCTGGAGCCAGGGGATTCTACCTATCTGATCGGCGAGACCGTGGATCGGATTGAGTACGAGATCGAGAACCAGCGTCTTCAGGAAAACGGTGATACCCCAGCAGTGGCTATGCCGGTGCTACAGGGCATTACCAAGGCTTCTCTGCAGACGCAGTCCTTTATCTCGGCAGCATCCTTCCAGGAGACGACGCGCGTACTTACGGACGCTGCGACGTCTGGTAAGGTCGACACACTGAACGGTCTCAAGGAGAACGTGATCGTGGGTCGTCTGATCCCGGCCGGTACTGGTAGCGTTATGAACCGTCTGCGCGGCATTGCTGCCAGCCAGGATCGTCATCGCGTTGGCCGTTCAGCGGCTGAAGTGAAAGACGCGGCAGAATAATGAGAAACGCCTCTGTTCCTCTTTTAGAAGAAGAGCAGGGGGGAAATTGCGGCGATTCTAAAAACTCTCTCTTTAGAATCGCCGCAATTTTAGCCGAAACACTTGACTCAACGCGGAACCCTTCGTAGGTTCCGCGCCCTCGGCTACTCCCGTCTAATTAGGCGAAAAAAAGCCGTCGAAGACAAAGAATCGCATGTGGTGCCGCTACCCCGGATTCGGGGGATGCCAAGGCCGCACGCTACAAAAGGAGGGAAATGGCTTTTGCTGTTTCTCTTTCCAAATGTGGGATAGGCAGGCGGTTTAGCCGCATGTCGATTTGAATAAAATGTCATGGCAGAAAGTCTGGTGCTTTCTGTCCGGAATAGGACAAGGATTGGGAAGGGCGCATGCCGACCATCAACCAGTTGATCGCGAACGGCCGTGAGCCGGCCGCAAAGCGGAATAAGGTCCCTGCACTACAGGGATGCCCCCAGAAGCGTGGCGTATGCACGCGCGTGTACACGGTAACGCCAAAGAAGCCGAACTCCGCTCTGCGTAAGGTCGCCAAGGTGCGTCTGACCAACGGGTACGAGGTCGTAAGCTACATTCCGGGTGAAGGTCATAACCTTCAGGAACACAGTGTTGTTCTGATCCGTGGTGGGCGAGTGAAGGATCTTCCTGGTGTGCGTTATCACATCCTGCGAGGCGTGCTTGACACGCAGGGCATCGCTAAGCGTCGTCAGCGTCGTTCGCTGTACGGCGCGAAGCGTCCGAAGTAAGAGGTATTTGGAATGAGTCGCCGTCACCGCGCTGTAAAGCGTGAGATCCTTCCCGATCCAAAATTCGGAGACATCGTCATCACGCGCTTCATGAATGCGCTGATGTACGATGGAAAGAAATCCACCGCCGAAGGCATCGTTTACGGTGCTCTCGAGGTTCTGCGTCACCGTGGTGGTGCAACTGCTGACCCGGTGGCTATGTTCCACTCGGCTCTGGACAACGTGAAGCCGGCTGTTGAAGTCCGTTCACGTCGTGTCGGTGGTGCTACCTATCAGGTGCCTGTCGAAGTGCGCACTGAGCGCCGTCAGGCTCTGGCGATCCGGTGGTTGATCGATGCCTCCCGCAAGCGCGGTGAGAACACGATGCAGGAGCGCTTGTCCAACGAACTGATGGACGCGGTTAACAATCGTGGCGCTGCTGTAAAGAAGCGCGAAGACACCCACCGTATGGCTGAAGCCAACAAGGCATTCAGTCACTATCGCTGGTAATCAGAACCCGCTAAAGGGCTTCCGGCAGTATCTGGGAATCTAACAGGTACTGACTGGATGAACTTTCAGTCTTATCTCTGCCTCGTGGAAGGCAGGGTTTTGGAGAAAGACGATGGCAAAGGCTAAATTCGAGCGGAACAAGCCGCACTGCAACATTGGTACGATCGGTCACGTCGATCACGGCAAGACCTCGCTGACTGCTGCAATCACCAAGGTGCTGGCAAAGACCGGTGGTGCAACGTTCAGCGCATATGACCAGATCGACAAGGCTCCTGAAGAGCGCGCTCGTGGTATCACCATCTCCACGGCTCACGTTGAGTATGAGACGAAGAACCGTCACTACGCTCACGTCGACTGCCCTGGCCATGCTGACTACGTCAAGAACATGATCACCGGTGCCGCTCAGATGGATGGCGCAATCCTGGTTGTGTCCGCTGCTGACGGCCCGATGCCACAGACGCGTGAGCACATCCTGCTTGCCCGTCAGGTCGGTGTTCCTGCTCTGGTCGTGTTCCTGAACAAGGTCGATCAGGTTGATGACGAAGAGCTGCTCGAGCTCGTGGAAATGGAAGTTCGTGAGCTTCTGTCTTCCTACCAGTTCCCAGGCGACGATATCCCCATTGTCAAGGGTTCTGCTCTTGTGACTCTTGAAGATGGTGATGCCACCATCGGTGAAGATCGCGTTCTTGAGCTGATGGAAGCTGTAGACACCTACATTCCGCAGCCTGAGCGTCCGGTCGATCGTCCGTTCCTGATGCCGATCGAAGACGTATTCTCGATCTCTGGTCGTGGTACGGTTGTTACCGGCCGTGTCGAGCGTGGCGTTGTGAACGTTGGCGATGAAGTTGAAATCATCGGCCTGAAGGACACCATCAAGACAACCGTTACGGGCGTTGAGATGTTCCGCAAGCTGCTCGATCGCGGTGAAGCCGGTGATAACATCGGTGCACTGGTTCGTGGCACGAAGCGTGAAGACGTTGAGCGTGGTCAGGTTCTTGCAAAGCCAGGTTCCATTACGCCGCACAAGACGTTCAAGGCTGAGGCTTACATCCTCACAAAGGAAGAAGGTGGCCGTCATACGCCGTTCTTCACGAACTACCGCCCGCAGTTCTATTTCCGTACGACCGACGTCACTGGCGTCGTGACGCTGCCAGAAGGCACGGAAATGGTCATGCCGGGTGATAACGTAGCCATGGATGTCGAGCTGATTGCTCCGATCGCCATGGACGAAGGCCTCCGCTTCGCAATTCGCGAAGGTGGCCGCACCGTGGGTGCAGGCGTGGTTTCTTCAATCAGCGCCTAAGTCCTGCGTTTCGCCGTTGATATGGAAGCCCCGGCCAGATTTATTTCTGGCCGGGGTTCCCTTTCAGATGCAATGGCAGTAGGACGAGACCCGAATTTTTGAGTTGGACGAATTAAGACTATGGACAACCAGAACATCCGCATTCGCCTTAAGGCGTACGATCATCGAGTGCTGGACAACAGCACCAAAGAGATCGTAAACACGGCGAAGCGTACGGGTGCGCGGGTTCGGGGTCCGATCCCGCTGCCGACGCATATCGAACGTTTCACGGTGAACCGTTCGCCACACGTGGATAAGAAAAGCCGCGAGCAGTTCGAAATTCGGACTCACCGCCGGCTGCTCGACATTGTCGAGCCGACACCGCAGACCGTGGACGCCCTCATGAAGCTCGACCTCGCCGCTGGCGTTGATGTCGAGATCAAACTCTAAGGTCCAGACGATGCGTACCGGATTGATTGCAAAAAAGCTGGGGATGACCCGGCTGTTTAAAGAAGACGGCACTCATGTGCCTGTGACGGTCCTGCACCTTGACGAAGTTCAGGTTGTAGATACCCGCACGAATGAGCGTGATGGCTATACAGCCGTTCAGCTCGGTCTTGGTAATGCCAAGGTGAAGAATGTCACCAAGGCAAATCGTGGCCACTTTGCCCGTACCAAGGTTGAGCCGAAGAAGCACCTCGTAGAGTTCCGCGTTGCGGAAGATGCTCTGCTTGAGGCCGGCGCAAAGCTCTCCGCTAACCATTTCGTGGTTGGGCAGAAAGTTGATGTCACGGGCCAGAGTAAGGGTAAAGGTTTTGCGGGTGTTATGAAGCGTCATAACTTCGCTGGCCTTGAAGCCTCTCACGGCGTTTCCATTAGCCACCGTTCTCATGGTTCTACGGGCCAGCGCCAGGATCCTGGCAAGGTCTTCAAGGGCAAGAAGATGGCAGGTCATATGGGTGACGAGCGTGTTACAACGCTGAACCTGGAAGTGGCAGCCGTGGATGAAGAGCGTAACCTGATCATGGTCAGGGGTGCGATTCCTGGTGCGAAGAATAGCCTTGTGCTGATTCGCGATGCAATCAAGAAGGCTCGCCACGCCGATGCGCCGTACCCGGCTGCAGTCGTAGCGGCCGCCGGTTGAGGACGAGGGGCATGGAATACGATATCAAGACCCTCGATAATGGCAGCGCTGGCTCAGTCGCGCTTCCAGAAGAGATTTTCGCGGTTTCTCCGCGTGCCGACATCATGGCGCGAGTTGTTCACTGGCAGCTGGCTAAGCGCCGCGCTGGTACGCATCGCACCAAAGGCATGGGTGAAGTTTCTGGCACGACGAAGAAGCCGTTCCGCCAGAAGGGCACCGGTTCTGCACGTCAGGGCTCGCTGCGTGCGCCGCAGTTCCGTACGGGTGGCGTTGTTCATGGTCCGGTTGTCCGTGACCACGGATACGATCTGCCAAAGAAGGTTCGTCGTCTCGGCCTGATTTCTGCGCTGTCGCAGAAGGCTGCTGCTGGCAAGCTGGTTGTGCTCGATACCGCCAATGGCGTGAGCAAGACCCGTGAAGCTGCTGCTAAGCTCAAGGTTCTCGGCTGGTCCTCCGCGTTGATCGTGGATGGTGCGGTTGATGAGCAGTTTGCTCGTGCGGTTGCGAACCTGCCGAAGATTGACGTCCTGCCGACCATCGGCGCGAACGTCTATGACATCCTCAACCACGATGTACTGGTTATTACCCGTGCGGGTCTTGAGGGTCTTAAGGAGCGTCTGGCATGACCATCTCTATTGTCATGAACGCACGTAAGACAGCTGAGAACATGTCTCAGGAAGCTCTTTACGATGTGGTCCGTTCGCCGCTGATCACGGAAAAGGCTACGCTTCTTTCGGAGCGTAATCAGGTTGTTTTCAAGGTCTCCACGACTGCAACCAAGCCGCAGATCAAGGCCGCTGTCGAAAAGCTCTTCAATGTTAAGGTTTCTGGCGTGAACACGCTGGTCCAGAAGGGTAAGACGAAGCGCGTCAAGGGTCGTCCTGGTCGCCGCTCTGACATCAAGAAGGCGTATGTACAGCTAGCAGAAGGTCAATCCATTGACCTTACAGCGAAGCTGGGCTGACGCGGGGTAATAACCATGGCACTAAAGCACTTTAATCCCACGACGCCGAGCACACGCGGCACCGTGCTGATTGATCGTAGCGAGCTCTGGAAGGGCAAGCCGGTCAAGCAGCTGACGGAAGGTAAGAACAAGTCTGGCGGTCGTAATAACCACGGCCGTACGACAGTTCGGTTCCGTGGCGGCGGGCACAAGCAGTCCTATCGTTACGTCGATTTCAAGCGTCGTAAGTTCGATGTGGGTGCAACGATTGAGCGCCTTGAGTACGATCCAAATCGTACGGCGTTTATCGCACTCATCAAGTACGATGACGGCGAGCTTGCTTACATTCTGGCTCCGCAGCGCATCAAGGTTGGCGATCGCGTCATCTCTGGCGCCCATACGGACGTGAAGCCGGGCAATGCGATGTCTCTCGGCGCTATGCCGGTTGGTACGATTGTTCACAACATTGAACTGAAGCCAGGTGCTGGCGGCAAGATGGCACGTTCCGCTGGAACGTATGCTCAGCTCGTCGGTAAAGATGCGGGCTACGCCCAGATCAAGCTTCAGTCTGGTGAGCTACGTCTTGTTCGCGGCGAATGCATGGCAACGGTTGGTGCTGTCTCTAACCCGGACAACATGAACCAGCACATGGGTAAAGCTGGACGTTCCCGTTGGCTCGGACGTCGTCCGCACAACCGTGGCGTTGTCATGAACCCGGTCGATCACCCACATGGTGGTGGTGAAGGTCGTACCTCTGGTGGCCGTCACCCGGTTACGCCTTGGGGCGTTCCGACGAAGGGTTACAAGACGCGTGTTAACAAAAAGACGGATAGCTTGATCATCCGTCGCCGTAAGTCCGGCAAGTAAGAGGGGGCAAACAGAGATGGCACGTTCCGTCTGGAAGGGCCCGTTCGTTGACGGGTATCTGTTCGGCAAAGCAGAAGCAGCACGTGCTTCTGGTCGTAACGAAGTGATCAAGATCTGGTCACGTCGTTCCACGATTCTGCCGCAGTTCGTCGGGCTTACGTTCGGCGTCTATAATGGTCACAAGTTCCTGCCTGTGCAGGTCACGGAGAACATGGTCGGTCACAAGTTCGGTGAATTCTCACCGACACGGACCTACACCGGTCATGGCTCTGACAAGAAGTCGAAGCGGGGCTGAAAATGAGCAAGCCGAAGCACATCCGCACGCTTGCTGATACGGAAGCGCAAGCAATTACGCGTAACATCCGTGTTAGCCCGCGTAAGCTGAACCTGGTTGCGGCAATGATCCGTAACCAGCCAGCTGACAAGGCTATTGCCGCTCTGACCTTCTCGCGTCGTCGTATCGCGCAGCAGGTCAAGAAGACTCTTGAGAGCGCCGTGGCCAACGCTGAGAACAATCATCAGCTGGACGTTGATCGTCTGGTTGTGAAGACGGCTGAAGTCGGCAAGTCCATCGTCATGAAGCGTTTTCACGCTCGTGGCCGTGGTCGCTCGGCTCGCGTTGAAAAGTTCTTCAGCCACCTGAAGATTGTTGTGGCCGAAGCTGCAGAAGCGTCGGAAACCAGCGAAGAGCAGAAGGCAGCTTGATCCATGGGACATAAGGTCAATCCAATCGGGCTTCGGCTCGGTGTTAACCGTACCTGGGATAGCCGCTGGTACGCAGGTGCAGACTATGCACGTCTTCTTCACGAAGACCTTAAGCTGCGTGCATTCCTGCGTCGTAAGCTGTCTGGTGCTGGCGTCTCTCGTGTTGTTATCGAGCGTCCGGCAAAGAAGCCCCGCGTAACGATCTACGCTGCCCGTCCGGGTGTCGTGATCGGTAAGAAGGGTCAGGACATCGATGCACTGCGTAAGGAACTGAGCCGTATGGCGAAGACCGACGTGGCGCTGAACATCGTTGAGATCCGTAAGCCGGAAATCGACGCAACTCTGGTTGCTGAAAACATTGCTCAGCAGCTTGAGCGTCGCGTTGCTTTCCGCCGCGCCATGAAGCGCGCAATCCAGTCTGCAATGCGTCTGGGCGCCCAGGGCATCCGTATTACTTGCAGCGGACGTCTAGGTGGTGCCGAAATCGCACGTGACGAGAAGTATCGTGAGGGACGTGTGCCGTTGCATACGCTCCGCGCTGATATCGACTATGGCACGGCGACGGCCAAGACGACTTATGGAACCTGCGGTGTGAAGGTCTGGATCTTCAAGGGTGAGATCCTGGCTCATGACCCCCTGGCACAAGACCGTCGTGCCGCGGAGCAGGCTCCGCAACGTTGAATTGTAGGCGAAAGCCTACAGTTCCATTGCTGGTGCTGATTGAGGATTTAACAACATGCTTTCCCCAAAGCGGACAAAGTTTCGTAAAGCTCACAAAGGCCGTATCCACGGTCTTGCGAAAAGCGGAACGCAGCTGAACTTCGGTGCATATGGTCTGAAGGCTCTTGAGCCAGAGCGGATCACGGCCCGTCAGATCGAAGCGTCCCGTCGTGCTATTACTCGTGCGATGAAGCGTGCCGGTCGCGTATGGATTCGTATTTTTCCTGACCTTCCGGTCTCGACAAAGCCTGCAGAAGTGCGTATGGGCTCGGGCAAGGGTTCCCCAGAGTACTGGGCAGCTCGTGTCAAGCCAGGTCGCATCCTGTTTGAGATCGAAGGCGTTCCGCCGGAAGTCGCTCGCTTGGCACTGAGCCTGGGAGCTGCAAAGCTTCCGATCAAGACCAAGTTCGTTCAGCGTATCGGAGACGCGTAAGATGGCCGACACGTACAAGCCTGCAGATCTGCGCGCGAAGAGCGAGGACGAGCTGAACGCTCTGCTCATCGATCTGAAGCGCGAACAGATCAATCACCGTTTTGCGGCTGCCACCGGGCAGTCGGAAAACACAAGCCGTGTTAAGGTCGTGCGTCGTGCTGTCGCGCGCATCAAGACACTGGCTCATCAATCGAAGAACCGTGCGGGCGCCCAAACGTCCGCCGCAAAGTCCTGAGAGGAGACGGACGATGCCAAGGCGCGTCCTGACAGGGCGAGTAACGAGCGACAAGATGGACAAGACGGTTACCGTTCTTGTTGATCGTCGTATCATGCACCCGCTCTATAAGAAATTCATCCGCCGCTCCAAAAAGTATGCGGCTCATGATGAAGCCAACGTCTGCCAAATTGGCGATCTGGTTCGCATTGAAGAATGCGCACCGATTTCCAAGCGCAAGACTTGGTCTGTCGTCGCACGCAACGGAGAGGACATGGCTTCGGCTTCCTCTTCCGTCAGCGCATAAGGGGGTAGGCACATGATTCATCCCGAGACCAACCTTGACGTCGCCGATAATTCCGGTGCGCGTCGGGTGCAGTGCATCAAGGTGCTGGGCGGCTCCAAGCGGAAGACTGCCTCGGTCGGCGACATCATTGTCGTATCCGTTAAGGAAGCCATTCCCCGCGGTAAGGTGAAGAAGGGTGACGTCCATCAGGCCGTTATCGTTCGTACGTCTTATCCGGTACGTCGTGCAGACGGATCTGCGATCCGTTTTGACAAGAATGCTGCTGTGCTGATTAACAAGCAGCAGGAGCCGATTGGCACGCGTATCTTTGGCCCGGTCGTTCGTGAACTGCGTGCACGCAAGTTCATGAAGATTATCTCCCTGGCGCCGGAGGTGCTGTAATGGCTGCACGTATTAAAAAAGGCGATCAGGTCCTCGTTCTTTCCGGCAAATCCCGGGGCGTTCGTGGTGAAGTCCTTTCAGTGATGCCAAAAGCTGAGAAAGCTGTCGTCCGCGGCGTAGCTATCGCTAAGCGTCACACGAAGCCCAACCGCGCAGGTGGAGAAGGTGGTATCATCGAGCAGGAAATGCCGATCCATCTGTCAAACCTGAAGCTGGTTGATCCCAAGAGCGGTAAGCCGACACGCGTTGGCTTTCGGGTTCTTGAAGACGGTCGCAAAGTTCGTGTTGCTAAGGCAACCGGCGAAGTGATCGAAGGCTGAGGAACGCAAAAATGAGCGATAACAACACCGCTTTGCCGCGTATGCAGCAGCGCTACGAAGAAATTCTTCGTAAGCAGCTTCTCGAGCAGTTCGGCTACGCAAACCCGATGCAGGTTCCTAAGCTCGAGAAGATCGTGCTGAACATGGGCGTCGGTGAAGCAGCTGGCGACCAGAAGAAGCTGGATGCAGCAGTTGCTGAAATGGCAGCGATCTCCGGCCAAAAGCCGGTTAAGACGCTGGCACGCAAGGCTATTGCTGGCTTCAAGATCCGTGAAGGTCTTCCGATCGGTTGTAAGGTTACTCTGCGTCGTCAGCGTATGTATGAGTTCCTCGACCGTCTCGTGACGATCGCAATGCCTCGCATTCGTGATTTCCGTGGTCTTCCGGCAAACAAGGGCTTTGATGGTCGTGGCAACTTCGCCATGGGCATCAAGGAACAGATTGTTTTCCCGGAAATCGAATATGACAAGATCGATGCCGTTCGCGGTATGGACATCATCTTCGTGACCACTGCAAAGACCGATGCCGAAGCAAAGGCTCTGCTGAAGGCCTTCGATCTGCCGTTTGCAGGTTGATCAGGTAATTTTTCAGACCGATCGCGACTAAAAATAAGGATTCGGCCTTCCATTGGAAGGCCGCTTTCCTTTATAGACACGCAGATTGGAAAACCGTCGGGATAGGCCTGACAGGTTCCGGGAGAAAATTCGAGATGGCGAAGATCTCAGCGGTTAACCGTAATAACCATCGCGCAGCTCTTGCAAAGCGCGATAAGGAAAAGCGGACCGCTCTTAAAAACATCATCAAGGATCGTTCCCTTTCGGTTGAAGACCGATTTGAAGCGACTCTTAAGCTGGCACAGATGCCACGTAACGGATCCGCAACGCGCGTCCGTCTTCGTTGCAAGCTGACCGGTCGTCCCCGTGCTAACTACCGTAAGTTCGAGCTTTGCCGTATCGCTCTGCGTGATCTTGCGTCCGCCGGCCAGATTCCTGGCATGGTCAAGTCGAGCTGGTAAGGGATAGATCGAATGTCGTTGTCTGATCCACTGGGTGATATGCTTACCCGGATCCGTAATGCTCAGCGTGCTCGTCATGCTGCCTGCGTTGCGCCCGCTTCCAAGCTTCGCACGAACGTGCTTGAGGCTCTGAAGCGTGAAGGTTACATCCGTGGTTTTTCCACGGAAGAAGTCCGTAAGGGCGTATCGCAGCTCCGTATTGAGCTGAAGTACGTTGAAGGGCAGCCGGTCATTAAGGAAATCCATAGGGTCTCCAAGCCTGGCCGTCGTGTCTATTCGAAGATCAAGGAACTTCCGCGCGTTTATGCCGGCCTTGGTGTGTCGATCCTGTCCACCCCGCGTGGCGTCCTTTCGGACGTCGAGGCCCGCGCTGCCAATGTTGGCGGCGAGGTTCTCTGCCGCGTCTTCTGAGGAGGGTCGCATGTCTCGCGTAGGTAAATATCCCGTAGAAGTTCCGGCAGGTGTGCAGGTCGCAGTTGCCAACGGTGTCTTCACGGCCAAAGGCAAGCTTGGTGAACTGAGCTTCCCGGTTTCTCGTCACGTGGACGTGAAAATCGAAGACAACTCAGTTGCAGTTGCTCCGATTGGTCGTCGCTCCCGTGAAAACTGGACGATGTGGGGAACGACGCGCGCTCTGATCGCAAATATGGTCAAGGGTGTGTCTGTTGGTTTCACCAAGGGTCTTGAAATTCAGGGTACGGGTTTCCGTGCTGCTGTTCAGGGATCCAATCTGGTGATGAACCTCGGCTTCTCGCACGATGTCGTTTATCCGATTCCGGCCGGTATCAAGATCACCACGCCGCGTCCGACCGCTATTGTTGTTGAAGGCAACGACAAGCAGCGCGTTGGTCAGGTCGCTCTCGATATTCGCAGCTTCCGCAAGCCTGAGCCATACAAGGGCAAGGGCGTTCGTTATGACACGGAAGTTCTGCGTCGCAAGGAAGGTAAGAAGAAGTAATGGCATCGCAGCAAGGATTGCAGGAACGTCGCCGTCAGCGGCTGCGTTTCCAGCTTCGTCGCAAGAGCGGCGGCCGGCCGCGTTTGTCGGTCTTCCGTTCCAGCAAGCACATTCACGCCCAGATCATCGACGATGCACAGGGTCGTACTCTTGCCAGCGCATCTACGCTGGAAAAAGAGCTCCGCGACAATGGCAACACCGGTGCTAACGTGGACGCAGCTTCGGCGATCGGCAAGCTGATCGCGGAACGTGGCTTGGCAGCTGGCGTGACGGCCGTCGTGTTTGATCGCGGCGCTTATGTCTATCATGGCCGGGTCAAGGCCCTGGCAGAGGCTGCCCGTGAGGGCGGACTCTCGTTCTAAGGAGGATCACACATGGCACGTGAGCCAAGAGAAGGCGGCCGTGGTGGTCGTGAGCGCGAGCAGGGCGACGATCTGGTCGACAAGCTCGTAACCATCAATCGTGTTGCCAAGGTTGTTAAGGGTGGCCGTCGCTTTGCTTTCGCAGCGCTGGTTGTTGTTGGCGATCAGAAGGGACGCGTTGGTTACGGTGCGGGTAAAGCTCGTGAAGTGCCCGAAGCTATCCGTAAGGCTACCGAGCGCGCCAAGCGTACGATGATCCGCGTACCAATGAAGGAGGGTCGTACCCTTCATCATGATACGTCAGGTCACTACGGCGCTGGTAAGGTTGTTGTTCGTGCGGCTGAGGCCGGTACGGGTATCATCGCCGGTGGTCCGATGCGTGCGGTTTTCGAGAGCCTGGGTGTTAACGACGTTGTCGCTAAGAGCCTCGGAACGCGTAACCCGCACAACATGATCAAGGCTACGTTCGCTGCCCTTGAAAAGGCAAGCAGCCCTCGCAACGTCGCTTCGCGTCGTGGCAAGAAGGCCGCTGAACTTTTCGGTAAGCGCGAGCAGGCTCAGACCGAGGAGACTGCAAATGTCTGAAAACGGTAAGACCGTTCAGGTAAAGCAGATCGCTTCTGTCATTGGTCGCAAACCGGGCCAGGCTGAGACCCTTGTTGGTCTTGGTCTGCGCGGTATCGGTTCCACCCGTACGCTGGAAGATACTCCGGCTGTGCGTGGGATGATCCGCAAGGTTGCCCACCTCATCCAGGTGGAGGGTTGAAATGAACCTCAACGAATTGCGCGATAACGAGGGCTCTCGTTATCGCAAGAAGCGCCTAGGACGTGGCATTGGTTCCGGTAAGGGTAAGACCTCCGGACGCGGTGTTAAGGGTCAGAAGGCTCGTGAAGGCGTCTCGCTGAATGGCTTTGAAGGTGGTCAGCTTCCGCTGTATCGCCGTATGCCTAAGCGTGGCTTCGTGAACATCTTCCGCAAGGAATATGCTCCGGTAAACCTTGGCGCGATTTCCAAGGCTATTGAAGCAGGCAAGCTGGATAAGTCGGCTCCTGTCACGGAAGCAACACTTCGCGCTGCTGGGCTTGTCAATGGCAAGGCCCATGGTGTTCGTCTTCTTGCGAAGGGTGAACTTTCGCATGGCGTAACCATCGAAGTCGACGGTGCTTCCGCAGCAGCTCTCGCTGCTGTCGAGAAGGCTGGTGGCTCCGTTAAGGTGCTTGCACCGAAGAAGGAAGTTCAGGCTGAAGCCTGAGTTCTCCTCTCCCAGATTTATCTGGGGTATGGTTAGATAGTGAACAGCGTCCCGTGCAGATGTGCGGCGACGCTGTTTTCATGAAAGGACAGGTGGATGGCTTCCGCAGCAGAGCAGCTCGCCGCCAATCTCAATATGAGTTCCTTTGCCAAGGCGACTGAACTCAAGAAGCGTATCTGGTTTACGCTTTTGGCCCTTATCGTTTATCGCCTCGGAACATACATTCCTGTTCCTGGTGTTGATGCGACAGTCATGGGTCAGCTGCTGGCACAGCATCAGGGTGGCATTCTGGGCATGTTCGACATGTTCACGGGTGGTGCTCTCGGACGCATGACTGTGTTCGCCCTGAACATCATGCCGTACATCAGTGCATCGATTATCATTCAGCTTCTTTCAACTGCTCTTCCGTCTATGGAGGTAATGAAGAAAGAGGGTGAGGCGGGGCGAAAAAAGCTTAACCAGTATACCCGCTACCTCACTGTTTTCATTGCGCTCTTCCAAGCATACGGCATCGCCGTTGGGCTGGAGAACATGACGTCTCATGGCGCAAGCGCTGTGGTGATGCCGGGTGTCTTCTTCCTCGCGTCGTGTGTCGTGACGCTGGTGGGTGGCACGATGTTCTTGATGTGGCTTGGCGAGCAGATCACATCACGGGGTGTTGGTAACGGTATTTCGCTAATTATTTTTGCGGGTATTGTCGCCAATCTTCCCCATGCGCTGGCTAGTTTGTTTGAACTGGGTCGCACCGGAGCTTTGTCCCCAATCTTCGTGATGATCTTTTTGGTTATGGCGATTGCCGTCATTGCCTTTATCGTCTTCATGGAGCAGGCGCAGCGTCGTGTTGTGATCCAGTATCCGAAGCGTCAGATTGGCAATCGCATGTTTGGTGGTGACTCCACTCACATGCCGCTGAAGGTCAATACGGCAGGTGTAATCCCTCCCATTTTTGCTTCTTCCGTGTTGCTGATTCCTGTGACGATTTCAGGGTTCATGAATGGGCATAATATGCCGGGTTGGCTTTCCGTTCTCGGGCAGCAGCTTGGTCAGGGACAGCCTCTTTACATGCTGTTCTATGCCGCAATGATCCTGTTTTTTTCATACTTCTACGCGGCTGTGACGTTCAATCCTGAAGAAACGGCGGAGAACCTGCGGAAGCAGGGGGGCTTTATTCCGGGTATCCGTCCTGGGGCAAGCACGGCGTCGTATTTTGATCGCATCCTGTCGAGGCTGACCACAATCGGTGCTCTGTATCTGGTTGTTGTTTGTCTTCTGCCGCAGATTTTGATCAGCAAGTACAACGTGCCATTTTATTTTGGCGGTACGAGCCTCATCATTATCGTGTCCGTAACGATCGATACTGTGACGCAGGTTCAGTCCCATCTTGTTGCACATCAGTATCAGGGGTTGATCCGCAAGCAGCGTAGCCGTGGTTCCAGGAATGGTGTTTCGGGAGGAAACAAGCGTCGATGAATATTATTCTTCTTGGTCCTCCTGGGGCAGGTAAGGGGACGCAGGCAAAGCGTCTTGAGCAGCTTTATGGCCTTAAGCAAATCTCCACTGGAGATATGCTGCGCGCTGAAGTTGCTGCTGGCACGCCTATCGGACAGGAGGCTAAGGCCATTATGGAAAGGGGAGAATTCCTTCCTGATCCTATCATGGTAAAGATGATCCAGGGGCGTATAGCGCAGCCCGACTGCGCTCAGGGGTTTATTCTGGACGGCTTCCCAAGAACGGAAAGCCAGGCGGAAGCACTTGATGCCATGCTGGGCACCGATGGGTTGAAGATTGACGCCGTCATTCTTCTGGATGTCGCCGAAGATCAGCTTGTCGAGCGTATTGCCAGTCGTACTGCGGAAGATGGTACACGTCGGCCAGATGACAATCCTGAGGTGGTGAGATCTCGTCTTGATATCTATCGCCGTCAGACTGCACCAATCCTTCCTTATTATGAGAAGGCTGGTCGTTTGAAGCATGTTGATGGAATGCTGGGCGTTGACGAAGTGGGTGCAGAGATTGATGCACTCATCGGAAAGACCGCAAAAAATTGAAGAAATGAGAATGATCACGCAGAAGTGATCATTCTCATTTGACTCAAGGGGGGTGCCCGGTATATTGCGCGCCCTCGACATATCTGTGGCGTGAAGGTGGCCCTGGGTTCCGGAATCGGACTGGGAGCTGACATGCCTGCGATGCAAACGATCCGGTTTCGACCGGACATGAAACAGGCTGACGCGGTCAATTGATCGCGTCGATGGGAGAATTGGCGTGGCACGTATTGCCGGCGTAAACATTCCGACCAACAAGCGGGTGGTCATCAGCCTGCGCTATGTCTACGGCATTGGCCCGTCGACCGCGCAGGCAATCTGCAGCAAGCTCGGTATCCCCGATGCAAAGCGCGTCAACGAACTGTCTGATGACGAGATCGTAAAGATCCGTGAACTGATCGACGGTGAGCACCGCGTTGAAGGCGACCTGCGTCGCGAAACCGCTATGAACATCAAGCGTCTGATGGATCTGGGCTGCTACCGCGGTCTGCGTCATCGTCGCGGCCTTCCGGTCCGCGGTCAGCGTACGCACACGAACGCACGTACCCGTAAGGGTAAGGCAGTGGCGATTGCTGGCAAGAAGAAGGTCACGCGCTAATTCGCGCCTGACTGCTTCACTCTGACGCTTCTCGCTAACTTTTAGGACGACCTCTATTATGGCTAAGGCCGCAGCACCGCGCATTCGCAAGAAAGAGCGCAAGAATATCATCTCTGGCGTTGCTCACGTGCTTTCCACGTTCAACAACACCATGATCACGATCTCCGATGCGCAGGGTAATGCAATTGCATGGTCCTCCTCGGGCGCACAGGGCTTCAAGGGCTCGCGTAAGTCCACACCGTATGCGGCACAGGTTGCTGCAGAAGACGCAGGCCGCAAGGCTCGCGAGCACGGCATGGAAACGCTTGAGATCGAAGTGTCCGGCCCGGGTTCGGGGCGTGAAAGCGCTCTTCGCGCGCTGCAGGCTGTTGGCTTCACGATTACGTCCATCCGTGACATGACGCCGGTGCCCCATAACGGCTGCCGTCCGCGCAAGCGTCGTCGCGTTTGAGTGATGCCATGCCGCGCGTTCGTGAGGATGCGCGGCATGTGTAGTGATTGCATCTCCCTCCGCACGATTTGTGCGGGCCAGGTGCCGCCAATTTTTGTTGGCGGGCTTCGTTGTTTGAAAGGCCACGACCTTGGTTCTCCAGAAAAACTGGCAGTCCCTCATCAAGCCGGAGAAGCTTGAAGTCGAGCCCGGCCCGGTTGCCTCGCGCATCGCCACAGTCGTGGCGGAGCCGCTGGAGCGCGGTTTCGGTATGACGCTCGGTAATGCGCTGCGTCGTATTCTTCTGTCCTCACTACAGGGCGCTGCAGTAACAGCCATTCAGATTGATGGCGTTCTGCATGAGTTCTCGGCTGTTCCAGGTGTGCGCGAAGACGTTACGGACATCGTCCTGAACGTTAAGCAACTCGCTCTGCGTATGCACAGTGAGGGACCGAAGCGCATGATTCTCACGGCGACTGGTCCGGGAGAAGTGACGGCAGGACAGATTCAGGCTGGGCATGATATTGAAATCATGAACCCTGATCTCGTGATCTGCACTCTTGATGATGGTGTGAAGCTCGGAATGGAGTTCACCGTCAACATGGGCAAGGGTTACGTTGCTGCTGTTGCAAACCGTCCGGAAGATGCTCCGATTGGTATGATTCCGATCGATGCAATCTACTCGCCGGTTCGTCGCGTGTCTTACAAGGTCGAGCAGACCCGCGTTGGTCAGGTTACTGACTACGATAAGCTGCTGCTGACGGTTGAGACGAACGGTGCTGTGACGCCGGAAGACAGTCTGGCTCTTGCTGCGCGTATTCTTCAGGATCAGCTTCAGCTGTTCATCAACTTTGATGAGCCGCGTCCGGTCCAGCATGAAGAGCCGCAGGATGACCTGCCGTTCAACCGCAATCTTCTTCGCAAGGTTGACGAGCTCGAGCTTTCGGTGCGTAGCGCCAACTGCCTCAAGAACGACAACATTGTTTACATTGGCGATCTGGTGCAGAAGTCCGAACAGGAAATGCTCCGTACGCCAAACTTCGGGCGTAAATCGCTCAACGAGATCAAGGAAGTTCTCACCGGTATGGGGCTGTCGCTCGGCATGAGCGTCCCGGCCTGGCCGCCCGAGAACATCGAGGATCTGGCCAAGCGTCTCGACGAGACGTTTTGAGAACTTCTTAGGGTAAGGAAAACTAGCAATGCGTCATGGTGTGAGCGGGCGTAAGCTCAATGTCACCTCTTCTCACCGCGCTGCCATGTTCCGCAACATGGCCGTCGCACTCATCAAGCACGAGCAGATCACGACGACTCTGCCGAAGGCGAAAGAACTTCGCCCGGTTGTTGAGAAGCTGATCACTCTCGGTAAGCGCGGTGACCTGCACGCTCGTCGTCAGGCATTCGCTCAGCTGCGTGATGACACGGTTGTCAGCAAGCTCTTCAGCACGGTTGCAGAGCGCTACAAGGCTCGTGCCGGTGGCTACTCCCGCGTTCTGAAGGCTGGCGTACGCTACGGCGACAATGCCGATATGGCAGTCATCGAACTCGTAGAGCGTGATGTTGATGCCAAGGGCCAGGACAGCGGTCCGAAGCCAGTTGCAGAAGAGCAGGAAGCCGCCTGAGGCTTCTCGTTTTGAGACGAAAGAAAGGCCGGTGCAGCAATGCACCGGCCTTTTTTTTATTCTGCGGTTCACATTGCTGTGCAGAGTGTGTAGTTTTTCCACATCTCTTGCAGGACGATTCCCGTCTGGTTTTTTAACCGGCTGTTTTTCTCCCGCCCGTCAGGGCGGGGAGGGTGTCTCTTTTCCTGAAGGTCGACAATCTGTTGGCCTCGCTGTCCTGCATAATTTTGAGAAACGGGTCCGAGCACTCTCGTAGGGCCCGCAACGACGCCTCCCATATCTGTTTCGGCAATGAGGTCGAAGCAGGTTCGTGACGCGCCTATGCCTGGAGAGCATGAAAATGTCCGAAACAGCCGCACCTAAACGCGGACTAGCGGAAATTCTTGGCATCCCACGCGCCCTTTTCTGGGCTTTTGTTGGTCAGCTTTTATTCATGGTGGGAGACGGTGTCGAAGCCGGATATCTCGACACCTACATGCTGCACCACGGCCACTCCCAAGGGTTCGTCAACGAACTCTTCACTCTTTACGGCATCACGGTCATGATTGCCGCTTGGTTTTCCGGGCCTCTGTCTGATCTGATGGGCCCCAAAAAGGTCATGTGGATCGGCCTGATCCTGTGGGCTCTTCTGGAAGTCTGCTTCCTGACATTCGGGCTTGGTCCGAATAGCGGGCCTATGATCCTTCTCTTTTATGCGCTGCGTGGATTTGCCTATCCGCTGTTCGCATACGGTTTCCTCGTGTGGATTGCTGCCGCCACCCCGGCTGCCATGCTTGGATCGGCTGCTGGATGGTTCTGGTTCTCTTTCTCTGCGGGTCTGCCGACACTTGGCTCCCAGTTTGCACGCTACACGATCCCATATCTTGGTGAACTCAAGACGTTCTGGTGCTCACTGGGACTGGTGATTATCGGTGGTCTCGTCGCATTGCTGTTTACGCATGAGCCTACAGGCAAGAAGCGTCTTCTGCCTGATCACGTGCCCACCAAAGATATTTTCTTTGGCTCACTCAGCATCATGTGGCGTGAACCCAAAACGACGATTGCTGGCATTGTCCGTATTATCGATACGTCTTCGGAATACGCTTTCCTTGCCATCATGCCAGCGTTCTTTGTAGACCAGCTGCACTTTAGCCTCGAACAATGGCTCAACCTGCTGTCGCTGATCTTCCTCAGCAACATCCTGTTTAACCTTGTCTCCGGCATGATTGCTGACACTTTGGGACATCGTTTCGTGGTGTCGGTCTTCGGCGGTATCGGCGGCTTCATTGCCATTCCGCTGTTTTACTATGTGCCAATCTGGTACCCGGGGAATTTCTGGGCAGTTGCCGCAGCAGGCATTTTCTATGGTGCAACGGTCGCTGCCTTCGTGCCGCTTTCAGGCCTGATGCCGCAGATTTGCCCACGTGAAAAAGCTGCAGCTCTGTCCATTCTGGGTCTCGGCGCAGGTGCCTCGACATGGGTTGGTCCGGCAATCGTCTCGTTCTGTGGAGCGGTTTTCGGTCCGGGCATGAGCTATGTGATCTGGACATTTGCTGTGATCTACCTTGCTTCCGCTGGTATGACGCTTGCCCTTAAGATTTCTCCTGAGGCTCGTCGTTACACAGAAGAAGCTACGGCCCGAGGCGAAGTGAGCACGACTGTCGGTCACTAAGAGCGATCTGTCACATCTTCGTTGTTAAGCTGTAAAAGAGCAGGGGTGGTTCGTTATCGAGCTGCCCCTGTTTTTATATGTCGTGGATGAAATGGTTTTGGAGTTGAAAACTATGGATGCGGATCTGGCGTCATATCTGGATGAGAGCGTGCCATCCTTGCAGGATGGGGCTGGGCGGGTCGTCGATTGCACCCGTGCAAAGAAAAATATTTGCTCGTTCTTAAAAGAAAGTAGGGCAGTTGTCGCCGATCTGATGGTGGATCAGCCGTTGTTCTTACTGTTTTCCGCATTTCTCAGCGGTCTGTTGTTCGCACGTACTCTTTTTTCAGGAAAGAAACCTTCCTGAGGCGCATGACGTTACGACATGACCACGACCTATAATTCAAGGATCATGTCCCATGCTGCACTATGCTATCGTTTTCTTTATCATTTCCATCATTGCTGGCGTGTTCGGCTTCTCGGGCATTTCTGCCGCGACCGCAGGTATCGCCAAGCTGTTTTTCATTATCTTCCTGGTGTTGGCCGTTCTGGCGATCCTGGCCGGTGTTGCCGGACTGCACGCTCTCTAAGAGCCGCATCTTCTGCCTGAAGAGGCCATAAAAAAGGGCGGGATCTTGATGATCCCGCCCTTTTTGTTTTTTAGCGCCCGTTTTTGTCTTTTTGGATAAATGACGGCAGCAACGGATTGTCTGTCTGAAGAGAGGCTTTTGTCGGCAGGTCTTTGGAATTCCAGCCGCCGCCAAGATCTGTCAGCAGAGCAACTTCCGCATTGAATTGCTGCTGACGGATGCTCAGCTGACTTTCTTCATATTGAAGGGCAGTCTGCTGTGCCGTGATAACGGTCGTATAGATCTGCGTCCCCGCAAGATACTCGTTCATGGATACTCGTACGGCGGCCTCGGCACTCGCAACAGCCTGGTTCTGAAGTCCTAGCTGCTGATCGAGATAGTGCAGGTTGGACATCTGGTCTTCCGTGTCCTGCATGGCGGCCAGAACGGTCTGTCGATATGTGGCAACCGCATTATCGTAATCTGCCTCAGCTTCACGGACAGCCGCTGTTCGAGCGCCTCCCTGGAAGATCGTTTCCGTGGCTGCAGCACCCAGGCCCCAGGTGCGCGTGGCTGTCTGGATCAGCTGCTGGAGTGGGTTGCCGCTGTATCCATAAGACGCAGAAAGCGTGATCTCCGGGAAGAAGGCGCCAATCGCATATCCGATCTCTGCGTTATAGGCTTCCATGTTCCGCTCAGCCTGAGCGACGTCTGGCCGGCGTTCGAGGATCATGGACGGAACGGCTACCGGCGCTGCTGGAATCTCCTTGGGCAGCAGTGCCGCAGCGATAGTGACATCTGCCGGTGCTCGACCGGTCAGCACTGCAATGGCATGCTCATACTGTGCGCGAGCGATATGAGCATTGGCAAGGCTGGCTTCGGTGGACTGCAGCAGATATCGAGCCTGAAGAACGCTTGTTGGATCTGCAACACCAGCCTCAAGCTGGTTCTCAAGGATTTTGAGATTATCCCGGTATAGACCCACGTTGCGCGTGTAGAGATCAATCAGGCTGTCCTGATAGCGCATGCTGAAATAGTCCTGCGCCAGTGTCAGCTGGTAGGACAAGCGCATACTGGCAACCAGTGCGGCGTCGCCCTGCGTCGCGGCGACCTGTTGCTGCACCTGCCGACGTATCTTTCCCCAGACGTCAACCGTCCAGCTGGCGGATGGGCCAGTAGCCCAGGTGTTGCTCGTGTAGGACTGCGACGATGTGTACGTGAAGCCGCCACTCGTGCTTGAGGCACTGCTTCCCTGTGAATTTCTGTTGAAGCTGAAATTTCCGCTTAGTGTGGGGTAGAGGCTTGCCTTGATGGAATCGATTGTCGCAGCGGCTTTGCGGTACTGCGCTTCGTATTCCTTCAGGCTCTGATTGGACGTTGCGATCCGTTCTTCCAGATCATTGAGAAGCGGATCATTAAAGATGGTCCACCAGTCGCCTTTGGGCATCTGCACCAGATCCGGGCGTGCCTTGTTCCAGCCAGCTGGGGGAGGCACTTCCTTGAAATGCGGAGAAATGACTGCCGAAGGACGATGGTAATTCGGTCCAACCATGCACCCACTCAGGAAAGGCAGGGCTGCGGCTCCCAGCAGAAGAGTACGCAGGGAAGGCATACGAAGGACGGTCATCAGATTTCCGTTTCCCGGGGCGAGATGTGAAGCAGAATGGCAAAGTGATGTCGGGCGCGGCCGAGCATTTTTCCGAAACGATCAAGGTATAAAAACACGACGGGCGTGCTGTAGAGCGTAAGAAGCTGGCTAACCATCAGGCCGCCGAGAATGGCGATGCCAAGCGGTCGGCGCAGTTCACAGCCATATCCATTCCCGAAGACGAGAGGCACGGCACCAAAGGCTGCGGCCAGAGACGTCATGAGGATTGGGCGAAACCGCAGAACACTCGCCTGTTGGATAGCCTCAAAAGCTGTCGCGCCCTCACGTTGCGCCACGAGTGCAAAATCGATCAGCATGATGGCGTTCTTTTTGACGATGCCAATCAGAAGAATGACACCAATCATCGCCATAAGTGAGAACTCCTGCCCAAACAACTGAAGGGCGAGCAGCGCGCCGACGCCAGCGGAAGGGAGCGTGGACAGGATCGTCAGGGGATGAATGAGGCTCTCATAAAGCATACCCAGAACAATGTAGACCGCAGCAAGAGCCGCAAGGATCAGCAGAGGCTCATCACTGACAGACTTCTGGAAGGCAGCGGCGTTGCCAGCAAACCCACCGTGAATGGTCGGTGGAACATGCAGTTTGACCATAGCGGCTTCAACGGCCTGCACGGCAGGCCCGAGGGACGCTCCTGGGGCAAGGTTGAAAGACACGGTCGTTGCAACCGAGAGGCCATCATGGTTGACCGTCAGGGCCGTGTTTGTTGCGCGCTGGTATCCAAGCACCGATAGCGGCACCATGTTGGAAACGCTTGTTGCGACGGCGGCACCACTGGACGCGGATTTTCCACCAGCCAGAGCATTGGCCACAGAGTTAATGTAGGACTGCTCGCTTTGCGAGAGCGTGCTGGTTGTGGTGTCGGCTCGAACACGCAGGTTGTTCGAAGACGTGCCACCTGCGGCTGTTCCGCCAGAGGCACTCACCCACATCTGTTTTAGCGTTTCGGGGCTTTCCCAGTATCGCGGAGCGACTTCCATCACCACGTGATACTGGTTCAGATTTCCGTAAATAACAGAAGCTGAGCGCTGTCCGAACGCATCGTAGAGTGTATTGGCAATGAGCTGGGGCGTGATGGAATACCGGGAAGACATATCGCGGTTGATCGCAATGGCAATGGCCTGACCGCCTTCTTCCACGTTGGATGAAACATCCATCAGCAGAGGAATTTTTGAGAGCGCCGAGACAATCTTCGGCGTCCATTCATAGAGATCTTCGGCCGACGGACCTTCCAGCGAATACTGATAGGCTGCGTCACCTGAGCGCGCACCTATACGGACGGCACCAGGGGCCATCAGACGGAGCTGCGCACCTGGAACATTCGAAAAGGCCCGGTTGATGCGTTGCACCGTGGCAGCCAGATCGTCCTTACGTTCCTCTTTAGACTTCAGTGCAACGAAAAGATTGGCAGAGTTGGCAGAACGCCCGCCAGCGCCGCCCATAACACCCGCGACATCCCTGTCAGCCGCGACAACCTTCATGGCGTGAGCCGTGATGTCTTTAAGAGACTGAAAGGACACGGACTGGTCCGCGACCAGACGCCCCATCAACTGACCGGTGTCTTCAGAGGGAAAGAAGCCCTTGGGCATTTTCACAAAGAGAACACCAGCCAAAATCAGGGTGGCTGGCAGAGACATGACGATCAGGAACGGATGCCGAAGGCTCCATCCTAGCGACTGCTCGTAGCCTTTCGCGACGCGGTCGATCATGCGTTCGAGCAGGGAACCAATTTTGCCCCAGAAACCCTGTGACGCGGCTGGCGCAGAGGTGAGGATCAGTGCGCTGAGCATCGGGGTGAGGGAGAGGGACAGAACCATGGAAATGGTCAGGGTAATGACCATTACCATCGCGAATTCGTGGAATAGCCTACCCGCAATGCCCCCCATGAACATGATGGGAGCGAAAACCACAATCAGGGACACGGTGATGGATAGAACCGTGAAGGCAACTTCGCTGGCCCCAAGGATGGCGGCTTCCATCCGCTCATGACCCATTTCCATGTAGCGGGTGATGTTTTCAAGAACGACGATGGCATCGTCCACAACGAAACCGGTGGAGATTGTCAGGGCCATCAGAGACATATTGTCGAGCTGATAACCCAGCAGCGACATCACCCCAAACGTTCCGATAATCGAAATGGGGACGACGATCGCTGGAATGAGAATGGCGGACAGGCTGCGCAGAAACAGCAGCACAACGACGACGACCAGCACCACAGCTATGATGAGGGTCTGTTTCGTATCATTCAGGGACGCGCGGATTGTCTTGGATCGGTCAATCAGGACGTTGATATGGGTGTTGCCCGGCATTGCCGACTGAAGAATGGGAAGGCGCTTGCGGATACCATCAACAGTCTTGATGACGTTGGCGCCACCCTGTGTGAACACCGTACAGATGATGGCGCGCTGACCGTTGAGGAAGCCTGTCTGGCGTAGATCTTCAACGCTGTCATTGACTTCCGCGACGTCTGTCAGGCGAACAGGTTGGCTGTCACGATAGGCGACGACAAGCCCACGATAATCCACTGCCTTGCTGGCCTGATCGTTGGTGGACAGCATGAGACGCGTGCCGTGGGAGTCAATGAAACCCTTCGGCGTGTGAGCGTTGGCTGATGCAAGTGCCGCGCGAACATCTTCGAAACCAATGCCATAGCGGAACAGGCGGAGAGGATTTAGTTCTACGCGAACCGCGGGGAGGGAACTGCCGCGGATTTCGACTTCGCCCACGCCCTCAACCTGACTGAGCTGCTGAATCAGAACGTTGCTGGCAAATTCATAAAGCTCCTGTGGCGTCCGTGTGCTGGACGTCAGCGTCAGTGCAACAACCGGGGGGCCGTTGGAGTTGGCTTTGTCGTAAGTCGGGTTTGTGCGCAGAGTGGAGGGAAGATCCTGGCGTGCGCCCTGAAGTGCAGCTTCGACGTCTCGTGCGGCACCATTGATGTCGCGGGAGAGGTCAAACTGAAGAGTAATGCGCGTCTGATTGACCGTTGATTCAGACGTCATCTCCGTCACGCCCGAAATCGCGCCCAGATGCCGCTCCAGCGGCGCTGCGACTGTACTGGCGATCTCGGACGGAGATCCGCCAGGCTGGTTCGCCATCACCATGATGACCGGGAAGTCCACGTTCGGCAGATCGGCGACGGGCAGGCTGAAATAGCCCAGGATGCCGCCGATCAGGAGCGCGACGGCCAGAAGGATCGTTCCAACTGGCCGCATGACGAAAAGTCGGATCAGCTTCACGGGTTGCTGTGCGTGCTTGGAGTTTGCGCCCGGCCTGCGTGATAGCGCTGCATGAGCGTCCTTGTCTTACGACCGATGCCGTCCATGAACAGATAGATGACCGGAGTGGTAAACAGGGTCAGCATCTGTGACAGCATCAGGCCACACACAATCGCCACGCCGAGGGGGCGGCGCAGTTCGGAGCCGACGCCATGGCTCAGCATGAGAGGCAGGGCACCAAACAGGGCGGCCAGCGTCGTCATGAGGATTGGACGGAAACGCAGGAGAGCTGCCTGGCGAATGGCTTCGAGCGGTGTGTGTCCTTCCAGTCGCTCGGCCTCGAGTGCGAAGTCGATCATCATGATGGCATTCTTTTTCACAATGCCGATCAGCAGCACGATGCCAATGATCCCCATGATGTCGAGGTCCATACCGAACAGGTACAGGCCAATCAGCGCGCCGATAGCAGCGGAAGGCAGCGTGGACAGGATGGTGATGGGGTGGATGAAGCTCTCATAGAGAATACCCAGCACGATATAGACCGCGATGACCGCAGCCATAACAAGCCAGACTTCGTTCGTTAGAGACGAGCGGAAAGCTGCGGCTGTGCCCTGGAACGCAGTTTCAAATGCTGGGGGAAGGCCAAGCTGCTTCTCAACCCGTTCAATGGCACTCGTTGCCGCACCGAGCGAATACCCTTTCGAGACGTTGAAAGAGATCGTCGTGGCTGGGAACTGGCCGTAATGACTGATGAGGAGGGGGGCAAGGCTATGACTGATTGTCGTAACCTGCTTCAGCGGGACCAACCCGGAAGTCGGCTGACGTGTCGGTCCGGAGGTGCTGCTGCCTGCTTCGGATGAAATTCCCGGCAGGTACAACTGGTTGAGGGACGTCAGGTCGTTCTGAAGATCTGGAAGCGCTTCCAGAATGACGCGGTACTGGTTGGCCTGCGTGTAGATTGTTGAGATCTGACGCTGGCCATAACTGTCATACAGAAGGTTATCGACTGTCTGCGGCGTGATGGAATAACGCGCACCCGTTGCACGATCCAGCGAGAGCTGGGCAACCAGACCTTCAGCCTGCAGATCGGACGTGACATCCGACAGGGAAGGCTCCTGTTTCAGCGCGTCGACAATTTTTGGAACCCACGTCTTGAAGGTGTCGTAATCCGGGTTCTCAAGCATGAACTGGTATTGTGTGGCCGAAATTGAGGAATCCAGAGACAGATCCTGAATCGGCTGAACAAACAGCTGCGTTCCGATGACATTATGGCCGACCTGGCCCAGACGCTGAAGGATGGTCGACAGGTCGGAGGTGCGCTCGTCCCGCGCCTTGAGATTGATCAGGAAACGACCGACGTTCAGCGTCATGTTCTGGCCGTCAATTCCCACAAAGGAGGAGATGCTGGCTACATCTGGATCCTTGAGGATCTCGGCGCCCAAAGCGGCCTGACGTTCTTTCATGCCATTGAAGGAAATGGCCTGCGACATGACGGAAATGCCCTGCACAACGCCAGTATCCTGCGTTGGGAAGAAGCCTTTTGGGATTGTGTAGGCCAGTGCGCCCGTCAGGATAATTGTTCCGAGCGTGACCAGAAGCGTCAGGCCACGGAACCGCAGAACCACGTCCAGCCAGCGGCCATACAAGGCAATCATACCATTGATGCCACGCTCGGTGCCGTCGGAGAGGCGGCCCCAGATTCCACGGCTCTTGGACGGAGCGTGCGTATCCGTCAGCATCCGCGCGCACATCATTGGAACCAGGGTGATGGACACGATGGCCGAGATGACGATCGTGATGGAGAGCGTCATGGCGAATTCGTGGAACAGGCGTCCCACGACATCCTTCATGAACAGCAGTGGGATGAGCACTGCGATCAGCGAAACCGTTAGCGAGATGATGGTAAAGCCGATTTCGCCGGCACCCTTCAGGGCAGCGGTGTAACGGTCTTCGCCAGCTTCCACGTAGCGGGCAATGTTCTCGATCACCACGATGGCGTCATCCACCACAAAGCCTGTGGCAATGGTGAGGGACATCAGCGACAGGTTATCGAGCGAGAACCCGAGCAGATACATTGCCGCCATGGTGCCCACCAGCGAAAGCGGGACCGACAGGCTGGGAATGATTGTGGCAGGGACATTGCGCAGGAAGACGAAGATGACGCCGACAACGAGCAGCATGGACAGACCCAGCTCGTATTCAACATCGTCAACAGAGGCACGGATGGTTGTTGTCCGGTCTGTCAGCGGTGTGATTTCGATGCCAGGAGGGAGATCCTGCTTGAGTTGCGGCAGGATGCGCAGAACGTTATCCACCACGCCAATCACGTTGGCGCCGGGCTGACGCTGAACATTCAGGATCAGGGCAGGGGTCTTGTTCGACCATGCCGCCAACTGAGTGTTCTCAGCACCTTCGACGACCGTAGCCACATCACGAACGCGGATCGGGCCGCTGTTCTGATAGGCAATGATTTGGTCCATCAACTGATCGACGGACTTGATCTGCCCATCAATGCGCAGGGACGTAGAGCGCTTGGGGCCGTCAAATGTGCCGGTTGGGGAATTGACGTTCACCGTTGTGATGATGGTCCGCAGCGTATCGATCGCGATGCCGTATGATGTCAGCTTCGGGATGTTGACCTGAATGCGGTACGCCTTGCGATTACCGCCAGACAGCGTGACAAGGCCCACGCCGGAGATCTGGCTGATCTTCTGCTCAAGACGCGTGTTGACGTAATCTTCCACTTCCGGAAGCGGCAGGGTTTTCGACGTGATACCCAGTGTCAGGACCGGAGTATCCGCCGGATTGACCTTCGCATAAATCGGAGGTGCTGGCAGATCCGTTGGCAGCAACGATGTCGCGTTGTTGATGGCGGCCTGAACTTCCTGCTCGGCCACGTCCATGGACATGTCGAGGCCAAAGCGCAGAGTGATGACCGACGCACCGCCAGAAGACTGAGACGTCATCTGGTCAAGGCCCGGCATCTGGCCCAGCTGCGTTTCGAGCGGAGCCGTAATGGACGTGCTCATCACGTCTGGTCCGGCGCCCGGGTAATAGGTCGATACCGTAATGGTTGGATATTCAACCTGTGGCAGAGCTGAGACTGCCAGGAAGTGGTAGCCGAGCAGTCCGCTCAGCAGGATGGCGAACATCAGGAGGCTGGTGGCAACCGGACGCTCGATGAACAGGCGGGACGGATTCACGGTCTTGCTGTTCCCTGTGAGCGGTCAGTGATTGCCGGTGACATCGGCTGCGGACGGATCATTGCCACGCTTGGCGGCATCAGTGCTTTGCTGACCATTGCTATGGCGATGATGGGTCTCGGCCGTTTTGGCTTCAGCTGCAGCATTCTGTGTCGTGGGCGCGGAGGTGTCAGGGATCGAGATTTTCTGACCCGGGCGCAGATGGCTCACGCCATCAGTCACGACACGATCACCAGCTTTCACACCGGACAGAATGACGGCGTTGCTGTCGTCCGTCTCGCCAACCTTGACCGGAAGGTCCTTCACCGTCATGTCCGGCTGCACAACATAAAGGAACTGTCCGTCCGGGCCTGTCTGAAGAGCATTACCCGGCACGATAAGAACGTTGTGCAGTGTATTGACGAGCAGGCGGGCATTCACGAATTCATTCGGGAACAGTCGTTCGTCTTCATTGGCGAAAATGCCACGCATACGGACCGTGCCGGTGGACGTGTCGATTTGGCTGTCCAGCGCCTTCACGGTGCCAGTGGCGATTTTCTGGGTGTTATCGCTGTTCCAGGCTTCGACCGGAAGTTCCTGAACTTCACGCAGACGGTCAGCAACCGGGCCAATCTGGTTTTGCGGCACAGTAAAGATAACGGAGATTGGCTCCATCTGCGTCAGGATTGTCAGGCCGCCGGACTGGCCGGCAGAGACATAGTTGCCCTTATCGAGCACACGGATGCCGACGCGGCCATCAACCGGGGCAATGATGTGACAGTACATCACGTTCAGTTCGGCGTTATGGACGTTGGCTTCGTCGAACTTCACGGTGCCTTCAAGTTGCTGAACCGTGAATTCCTGATCCCGAGCTGTCATCGCTGATGTTGAATTCTGACGGATCAGCTTCTGGTAACGGGCATTATCCACACGGGCTTTTTCAAGCTGGGCGCGGTCAGCTGCAAGTGTTCCTTTGTACTGGGCAAGAATTGCTTCGTACGGACGTGGATCAATCAGTTCCAGTTCATCGCCCTTTTTAACGTGCTGGCCTTCCTGATAATAAACATCAAGAATATGGCCATCCACGCGGGGTGTAATCGTTACGTTCGTTACGGGAACGACGGTGCCAATCAGTTGCAGGATCACAGGCATGTCGCCTGTATGCACCGTGGCAACAGCAACAGGCTGCGTGTCGCCCGCTGCGCCGTTTTTGCGCGATTTTCCGGAATGAGATCCATGCGTCCGCAGGACTGCAAAAAGGATCAGCAGAATCACCAGAACAATTGTGCCCCATAGCAGCCAGCGACGGCGGGGGCGTCGGGCTGGTGTGGGGGACTGGGCGTTGATGCTCTGGTGGCGGTCGCTGGGTCCGGCCGTCTGCTCGTCCATAGTGGTCCTGTCTTTCCCGTACAGCTTTTTGGCATGGATGCGCCTGAGAAACGGCATCCTTCCGTCAGTTGTTCTCTTATAGTGCAGCGAATGCAATGCTGCCATGACGGGACCTTAAATCCTGTTCAGGTTCAGCAACGAATTTGAAACATGGAAGGCTAAGAGATTGCTTTTCAAGGCAATCTCTCTCTTGCTTCATTTCACGCTCGCACCATATCCTTATGGAAACCCGATGGTCCGTGAGCCGTTTAAGACAGGAACGGATCACATCCGGATAAGGAGATACAGACATGGCTGATACGACAGGTACAAAGGCCGAGGGCCTTCTTGATGAAGTCAAGGGCAAGGTCAAGGACGGCGTTGGTGGTCTGACGGGTGACACGGCCACGCAGGCTGAAGGCAAGTTTGACCAGCTTTCGGGGATGGCTCAGCAGGAATTCGCTGATCTTTATGACGAAGGCGAAACGAAGCTTGAAGCCGCTACGGCTTTCGTTCAGGACCGTCCGCTTATCTCCATCGTCATTGCCACCGTCGTTGGCATGATTGTTGGCGGCCTGCTGTTCGGTCGCAAGAGCAGCTGATTTCACACACGCATTACTTCGTGTGCTAGAAGCCTCCCGGAGTAATCCGGGAGGCTTTTTCTATGGAATGGTTTTACGAGAATAACGGGCAGCAGACAGGGCCCGTATCCCGTGAAGAAATTCTGCGTCTGATCATGCAGCAGCGGATTCGTCCGGAGACGCTGGTCTGGACGTCAACCTTTGGGGATTCCTGGCGTCCGGCATCGTCCGCCGGGCTGGTATCGCCATTGACCGGACTTGTGCGTCCTTCCGCAGAAATTTCAGAGCACTGGGCCTGGGCGCTGCTTGTTGGCCCGTGGATCATGGGACGTGTAACGCTCTACATCATGGACTGGCGGCACGTGGCAGAAGCCGACCGCATGAACACGATGTCCGTAGTTAGTCTTCTGGTGCTAGGTCTGTTCTTTACGGCGTTTTTCATGGATCGGAACTCGATCCGGGAAACAGGCGCGACACCGCCGGGGTTCTGGTGGTGGCTTTTCCTGCCTGGTTATTTCTGGCGCCGCCGTCAGATCACCGGACGAGGCCGGTCGCTTCTTGTCGTGAGCCTTGTACTGCTCGTGTTCAACATCGGTGACACCCTCAGCCGTTGGCCGGAAATACAGCAGCAGGTGAAGCATGGTCACCATGTGACCAGTGCTCCTCAGGACCCCGCGGAAGGCGACGGCGAGCAGGAAAACCTCTGAAAGGCACGAGAAAGAGTCTTTCGAGGCACACTTGACAACTTATTCTGAAAAATAACCCATTTTTGGGCTTCCCTTTCGAGTCGCCATGATTCAAAACCGATTCGGTAGTCAGTTGATTGACCGGATTGGTCGGGGAGAAGTTCAGGAATGCCAGATTACGCCCTTGAAGCGGCCCATGGCGGGCTGGTCGTCGGGATCGACGAAGTCGGGCGTGGTCCTCTGGCTGGACCTGTAGTCGCAGCAGCCGTTGCGTTCACCTCTCCCCCTGATGAAACGCTTTCGCGCCTTCTTGATGATTCCAAGAAACTGACAGCGAAGCGTCGTATGGTCGCCTATGACCTGCTGATGCAGGCGCCGAACATCCTGATTGGGGTGGGCGCAGCATCCGTCACGGAAATTGAACAGATCAACATTGCGCAGGCTTGCCACCTGGCCATGAGACGGGCGTTGGACCGGTTGGATCGTATGCCGGATCTCGCGCTGGTTGATGGCAAGCACGCGCCCAAGCTGCCCTGTCCCATTCAGATGGTGATTAGTGGAGATGGCATCAGCCTCTCCATCGCCGCAGCCTCTATTATCGCAAAAATTACACGAGACCGCCTGATGGCCCGTCTTGCTGTTCGGCATGATGCCTATGGATGGGAGCGCAATGCCGGATATGGCACCGCTGTTCATATGAGCGGCCTGAAAACACAGGGTGTGACGCCCCATCACAGGCGCGGATTTGCGCCTATTCGAAACATGATTGAAGCAGAGGCACACGCAGCATGACCGGCGAACTCCCAGTGGACCAGATCCTGCGTGGTGAATGCGTGGAGACGATGAAGACCCTGCCGGATGGCAGCGTGGACTGCATCTTTGCCGATCCGCCATATAATCTTCAGCTTCGTGGCGAACTTCGGCGCCCGGACGAAACTGTCGTTGATGGCGTCGATGATGCCTGGGACAAGTTCGACGATTACTCGGCGTACGACAAATTCACGCGTGAGTGGCTGTCAGAAGCACATCGTATTCTGGACAAGGACGGCACGATCTGGGTGATCGGCTCCTATCATAACGTGTTTCGTCTCGGTGCCATTCTTCAGGATCTTGGGTTCTGGATCCTGAACGACATTATCTGGCGCAAATCCAACCCGATGCCGAATTTTCGTGGGCGCCGGTTTACGAATGCTCATGAAACGATGATCTGGGCGGCCAAGAGCCCGCAGAGCCGTTATCGCTTCAATTATCAAGCCATGAAAGCGCTGAACGACGACCTTCAGATGCGATCAGACTGGTACTTACCGTTGTGCACGGGGAACGAGCGCCTCAAGAACGAGCACGGTTTGAAGCTGCATCCAACGCAGAAGCCGGAAAGCCTTCTGCATCGTGTGCTTGTGGCGTCCACGAATGTTGAGGATGTCGTGCTTGACCCATTCTGTGGTAGTGGCACGACACCTGCGGTGGCCAAGCGACTGGGGCGTCACTACGTCGGAATTGAACGTCACCCGGATTATGTGAAGGCTGCGCGTGAGCGGGTTGCCCGCGAGGAACGTCTGACGTCCGAGCATGTTGCTGTTACGCCCGCCAAACGCGATATTCCACGGATTCCGTTTGGGAGCTTTGTGGAAACAGGTGTCTTGCCTGCGGGAACGGCACTGTATGATCGTCAGAAGCGTCTGAAGGCAACGGTTACGCCAGATGGCACGCTGGTATCAGGCAATCAGCGTGGTTCCATTCACAAGTTGGGCGCAATGCTGACCAATGCGCCTTCGTGCAATGGGTGGACGTTCTGGTTCTTTGAGCGGGACGGAGAAATGGTGCCGATTGATATTCTGCGTCAGGAAAGCGTTGCCCTGCGAAACGTGGGCTAAAGCGTCCTTCCGCTCTGGAAAGCAGATTATAAAAAAGGCCTGAAGGAGAACTCTCCTTCAGGCCTTTTCTGTTTCTAAAACGTTAGGAAATCAGCGTCCTGCAAATCCAAGGAAGCCGGATGCCGGATCAGCGGTACCGCCCTTTTCATCGAAATGAGGAGAAGGCGCCGCACGGGTTGCTGTCGAGGCTTTGCCGCCGATTGTCAGGTGACCGCTGCCACCTTTCATCTGCACGCCGCTATCCTTAACGCTCGTTTCCAGACGTCCATCCGGATTGTAGGTCCGCATGGAAAGCAGCAGGAACATGATGTCCTTGCGGTTCAGGTCAATCGCCATGTCCAGCGGGGTCTGATCAAGAATGTTGTGGCCATTCATGTCAGCACCGCGATTCAAGGCTTCCTTGGACGCATTCAGCGAGCCGCGATTGATGGCGTCGAAGAGAGCTGTCGTCGGGTTCGTGTCCACACGCGCATGACCTGCGTCGTCATCTGCGGCCTCTGCACCTGGCAGGGCTGAAGGAGGGGCTGCACGTTTGGCAGCCTTGCGGGCTTCTGCCTTTTTGGCAGATTCTTCCGCATCCTGTTCAGCTTCCGCGTCATCGGCATCCTGCGCATGGGCAGAGTGCCAGGGCACGAAGATTGTCGGTGTGGCTGCCAAAGCGGCAATCAGCAGAAGGCGGGGCAGGGTGAGGGGCAGTCGCATAGGGTCAATATACTGCGATCTGAAGTCCTGTGCGAGTCTCCAGAATCGTCGTCCGCAACTTGTCACATGCTGCAATATCAACGTCCTTCCCGCCACCAGCCCACGCCAAGGAATATCAGAGCCAGAACGAGCGCCAGCCATGCCGGAACAAGGTCCTGTGTACGTGTCTCTCCTGCGACCGCAGCCTGACTCACAGGCAGGCCGATCCACCCGGAGCCGGAGAGATCTTGACCAGCTGTGACCTGGCGCAGATGAGGAATACCGATTCCTGCCCAGTTCTGGCTTCCGCCCGATGCCTGGGCCGTGGCGCCCATAACTGTTGCGGTCGCGCGGAGGTCCTGCCGTTCAAGAATATCCTGTGCGGCAGGGCTGGCGAAGGCCACGAGGCCATCTTGCCGGATGGTCCAGATCCCGCTGCCTGTTACAGGCACTGTGCCATGCCAAAGGCCTTTTCCGCCTGTCATGGGGAGGGGCTGGGTGTGCCCGTCCGGAAAGGTGACCATGGCTTGCGGTGTTATTGTTGTCTGACCCAATGCGTGACGGTCCACCACAAGCTGACCATTTTCAATGCGGGCACTCAGTCGGTTTTCTTCGAGATCCGGCTCCTTCATGAGCCAGTGCGAAAGACGGCGCAGCAATTCAGCCTGTGGACCGCCTCCGCCCTCATTTCGGGACCAGAGCCAAAGCTGATCAGACAGCAGCATCGCCACGCGCCCTTGATCCACTCGGTCAAGCAGAAGGAGAGGTGAGCCATTGGGGCCGCTCATTAGATTCTGGCCGTGGGACTGATCCACCTTCGCTGAGCGGTACCAAGGGCCCCAGTCAGCGCTGTTTCCCAGTCCCGCAGTGACCGGATGAGCTTTGCCAAGGTCTGTCAGGGCCGGACGAAAAGCCTGCGTTACGAGACCATCGGTTGGGACATGTGCTGGAAAAACCTGAGCCAGTGTCGTGTCCTGCAAGGAGCCATCCTGCACGAATTCCGGCCCCGCCGTGACAAGCAGGCCACCACCACGGCGAACATAATCCGCGATGTTTGTCAGATACTCTTCCGGCAGGATGTTGCTGTTGCGAAATCCATCCAGAATGATGAGATCAAAGCTGCGGATTTTTTCCTGAAACAGTTCCCTGATGGGGAAAGGTATCAGCGCCAGATCCGAAAGCGGGGTGCCATCATCTGTGCTCGGGGAGCGGAGAATGGTGAAGTGGACCAGATCGACCGACGGGTCCGCTTTCAGCAGGCGGCGCCAAACACGCTCACTCTGGTTCGGGACGCCAGAAACCAGCAGAACACGCAGCCGGTCCCGAACACCGCGAATGCGAATAACGTCATTGTTGTTCAGCGTAGAGGCCTCGCCCGGGAGGGCTGAGACGGAGAGGCCAACCAGTGTTTCACCGGGATGCTGGACAGGAACGGTAATATCCTGCGGCTGGCCTGTTTGGATCGTCCGGGTCGTTGCAGGAGCGTCTCCCGCACGGACAGTCAGGGTTGCTGTCGCCGGGGTGGGCGTTCCCAGATCGTCGACTTGAAGGCGAATGGTCGCGTTCTGGCCGACAATGGCATACGGCGGAGTGCTCAAAATTCGCAGACGACGATCTGTTTCTTCTCCCTTCGCCGCCAGAACCAGATGAAGCGGTAGTCTCTGTCCGTTCGGGCCCTGAAAGCGAGTTGGAAGCCGTGCTGGGACGTCATGATCCATGCCGTCCGTGACAACGATGGCTCCGGCAAAACGACCTTGCGGCAGATCCGCGTGATCCATCGCGTCAAACAGGCGCGTTCCGTGGCCGGAGCCTCCCGGCACATCAATGCGATGAAGTGTCAGGCCCGGCAGGTGCGTTGCGTCCTGCGTGATCTGATTGGCTGTCTGATCTGCGAGAGACGCACGTTGCCCGACCTGCATGGACGGAGAATGATCCACGATCAGGAGGGCATCCTGTGGAACAGGCCGAAGAACAGGGTGCAGGGAGCGCGGTCCAGCCATCCAGCCCAGAAGCATCAGAACGGCTAACGCACGCCAGACCATCCCGCGTGCACCACGCACCAGACCGTAAAGGGCGCCTAGAATAATGAGTGCGCCCACAGTAGCCAGAAGCCAAAGTGGAAGCATGGGGGCAAGGTCGAACGTCATGGTGCGTCCTCCTCGTCTTCGTCCGTGCCGACGGAGGGGCTTTGCGTGTCAGGATTGTCCTGCCCCAGACGATGGAGCATTTCCGGGTAATGGGCCTGATCGCTCTTGTAGTTTCCGGTCAAGGCGTAGAGCACCATGTTGACACCAAAACGATAGGCTTGTGTGCGCTGATCATCACCGCCGGGGAGTACGGCGTAAGGGTGGTTGCCGGACGCATCGACAGCCCATGCATGGGCCCAGTCTCCGTTGCCGATGATGACGGGGCTGACATCATCGTTCGCTTCATCTCCGTTACGAGCCACATAAACGGGCTGCCCATTGACGCGCCCAGGGAAGCCGCTGTGGAGTAGATAGAACGTGTGCCCCAGAACGTGCTTGTCCGTGAGTTTGGCAAGAGGAGGAATGGTCAGTCCGTCCGTGACGCGCTTCAGAGCGGCTCTCACGGCGCCTCCTGATCCTGCATCCATATCCGTGCCGGCGCCCTGCTGATCAATCAGCAGAATCCCGCCGTGATCCATGAAGGCGTTCAGGGCTTTGGTGCGAGCGGCATCCGGTTGTGCATCTGCTGTAATGGGCCAGTAGATGAGCGGATAGAACGCCAGATCGTCTTTCCCGGGAACAACACCGTCAGGGTGCCCAAGAAGGGCAGAGCTTCGGGCACTTGTATAGTCAGACAATCCCTGAAGTCCCTCCCGGGAGGCTGTATCCACATCGTCATTCCCAGTGACGACGTAAGCCAGCCGGGTCTCCAATGCGGCCTGCGGCACAGTTGTCGGGAGTGCTGAGGGGACTGGTTGCTGAGCCTGAGCCTGTTGGAAGGAAAGTACCACAAGTGCACCACACAGAGGGCCAAGCAGGCCCCGCCGTCGCAGGGACAATGCAAAATCCACAAGCAGGACCAGCAGTCCGGTGGCAAGAAGCCATGGGCCAAGCGGCCGATCTGGTGACGCGCCCTCGGGCGTAAGCTGCGCTCCCATGAGCGCCTCTTCCCGAAGAGGGGGCGCGTGATCGGACAGGTTCAGTGGGCGTGTTCCGTGGGCGGGACCATAGAGCCCTGCTGGATGTGTGACGCTGACCTCTGTGGTGGCAAGAGCATTGGCTTTGACGGCTCTGGCCGCTGCGGGCGGCATAGTGAGGCCGACGGTGCTGTCCAGTGTGCGCCAAGGGGCAAGATCGGTGGGGCTCGTGCCAGTCACACCTGCGGAGCGCTCGATCAGACGCTCTAGCATCTGTGGGAATAGGCCGGAAATGGGAAGATTGGACCAGTCCGGAGAGGCTGTGATGTGGAACAGGACAATTTCTCCATTGCCTTCCGACCGTGCCGTGACCAGCGGCGTCCCGTCTGCCAATGCGGCCCAGACGTGATCCTGCAAACCCGTTTCCGGCTTCGCAAGAACCTGTCGTGAGACTGTCACGTCTGGCGGAATGGCGAGGTCAGCAAAAGGCGACGTGGCGGGGAAAGTTTCCAGAGCCTGAGGCTTGCCCCAGGACATCGGCCCCCCAAGCTGGCGCATACCGCTCATCAGGGGAACGGGCAGCAGAGCATCCGAGGCGTCGTCGGTCGCGTTATCCTGTTGCGAAGACTGAGCGGCTGCAAGGCCCGGCCCAGCAAAGCGGATAAGCATTCCACCATGGCGGACCCACTCGAGAACGCGGTTGCGGGTCTGGTCGCCAGACAGGGAACCATCGGTGGCCACCAAGACGGAAAGTGATGAACCGAGCAGAGCGCTCGCGTCACCGGTTCGGCGTTCCGAGAGTGTATCGAGCGCATGGTTAAGGAAGAATGCTGAACCAATGAGCGGTGTGTTGTCGCCGGGCGTCTGAAGGAGACCAACAGGGCGACGATGCCCGGCGTCTCCTCTCAGCACTGTTGTCGCTGGGCCTGCCAGGCCTTCTACAGCGAAATGATCCAGCTGGTTACGAAGCAGCGCAGGTAGCGGAAGTATTTTGTCTTCGCCAACCTGAACCGGATATGCTGCCAAGGTCCCACCATTCCCTGCAACGGCACGAACCGTAACTGTCCGGCTGGGGCAGGAAAATCCTTCGATCTTCGCATAAAGAGTGCCGTTTGCCTCCTGATTGGCACTCAGGCGTAGAACATCGCAGGGGTTCCAGCGCATATCCTGCACGGATTCTGCTTTGCTCAGGGCGTTTTGCAGAGCTTCGTCATGAGGGGCGGCGACCCCGTCAGATAGCAGAGTAATATGTTGGTTCGACAGATCCATATGGCCAAGCTCGTCAGCCAGCCCTGCGCGATCAACCGGCCAAGGCTGAGGGCGTATGTGCTCGAGACGTTCCGAAAGAGCGTGGCTGTCTCTCGTGACGAAAGGCTCCGGCATCGCGCCATCGGGGGAGCGGGCTGCACGAACAAGTGTTACCGGGTTTCCGCTGCGGAGAGCTGATTGTCCAAGGGAAAGAGCTGCTGCAACGCGTTCATTCCAGTGTGGGATTGCGGCCCATCCGTCATCCATAACAATGAGGACAGAACCGTTCGTCTTTCCAGAACTGTGTGGAATGAGGACGGGACGGGAAAGGCCAAAAATAACCAGTGCAACTGTGGCAATCCGCAGAATCAGGAGCCAAAGAGGCGAACGGGCTGCATCCTCCCGCTGCGCCGTCAGGCGGCGGAGCAGCAGCAGCGATGGAAAGGATTTCTCCTGCGGGGCAGGAGGTGTCGCGCGGACAAGCCACCACAGCGCTGGAAGTGCCAGCAGACCAAGCAGAAGAAGAGGCGAGAGAAAAATCATCGTCCGCTTCCCATGGCGAGGTGGAGGGCCAGCAGCGCAGGGAGTGGGTCCTGCGATGTTTCATGCACAATGCAGTCGGCATGCAGGTTTGCCGCACTTGCTTTCAACGCATCCAGATGCGCTGAGACCGCGTGTTCATAAGCTGAATTGAGACTTTCCACGGCGGGAAGGGTCAGAACACCGCCCTCCAGACCGGAAAAGCGGATTCGTCCTGTCTGGTTAAGGGAACGCTCGCCGGGATCCAGAATGCAGAGCAGATGGACGCGGACAGGCCGACTGGCACAATGCTTGAGAACGACTTCGATCCGGTCTTCTTCCCAAAGAAAGTCACTGATGAGAACCAGATCTGTCTGAGGTGACAGCGCATTTAGTGGAGGAAGTTCTGGTTCATCCGTCGAAGAGTGAAGGAGAGCCTCGCCGAGACGGCTGAGCACCTGAGCTCCACCAAAAACGCGTCCGGCTTCTGGCCCTGTCAGAAGGCCAGCCCGTTCACCACCGCGGAGAGCCGCACCGGCCAGTGCCAGTGTACAGAGCTGAGCACGCTCCCGTTTGGTGGGGAGCTGGTTGGAAGACCGCCAGTCCATGGATGCAGAGGGATCGCACCACACGAGCAGAGACTGGGCGTTTTCCCGCTCCCGTTCCCGCACCCAGAACGTGTTTTCGATGGGAGAGCGCGCGGACTGCCGCCAGTCAATGGCCGTTGCCGGTTCCCCAGAGTGATAGGGACGGAACTGCCAGAAGTCTTCTCCACTCCCGGAACGTCTGCGGCCATGTGCGCCGGCCTGAAGGCTGGCTGCAATCTTTTCGGCCTGAAGCAGCAGAGCCGGCAGAGCGAGCCGCTCGGCTGGTGCCGTAAGAGAGGCGGGAGAGTGCCTGTTCTGGGAGGAGAACAGGCCCCGGAGCGTTTCAATCGGACTTTTCACAGGGGTCAGAGAATCGTTTGAGCCTGCGCGCGGATCAGGGCTTCGACTGTTACGCCGGAGGCCCGCGCACCGAAGCCAAGACCGATACGGTGTGAGAGGACGGGTTCTGCCAGCGCGATGACATCGTCCAGGCTGGGGGCAAGACGGCCGTTCAGCAGGGCGCGGGCACGGGTCGCAATCATCAGGGCCTGCGCGGCGCGAGGACCTGGGCCGAAAGAAACGGCGTCCCGGACTTCGGAAGAAGCAGACGGGTCTTCTGGACGAAGGGCGCGCGTCAGGCTCAGGATTGCGTCAACGATTTTATCGCCAACAGGAAGCCGACGAACGAGGGCCTGAGCTGCCAGAAGGGATTCGGCGTTCAGAAGCGTCGGAGCCTGTGCCGTTGTGGCGCCCGTGGTTTGCAGGAGCATCTGGCGCTCTGCGTCACGATTTGGGAAATCCAGCGGAATGCGAAGCATGAATCGATCGAGCTGGGCTTCTGGAAGCGGGTAGGTGCCCTCCTGCTCGATCGGGTTCTGTGTTGCGAGAACGTGGAAGGGGCTTGGAAGGACGTAATCCTTGCCCCCCTGCGTTACGCGGTGTTCTGCCATGGCCTGCAACAGGGCGGACTGCGTGCGGGGGCTCGCGCGGTTGATTTCATCCGCCAGCACAAGTTGTCCGAAGATCGGGCCAGGAAGGAATCGGAACGCCCGCTGTCCGTTGACGTCCTGATCCAGGATTTCAGCACCCGTGATGTCTGACGGCATCAGATCAGGCGTAAACTGGATACGCGTGGCATCCAGTCCCAGCACGCGCGAGGCCGTGTTGACGAGAAGGGTTTTGCCGAGGCCCGGCGCACCCATCAGAAGTGCGTGACCGCCAGACAGGATCGTGACGAGAACCTGCTCGATCACCCGGTCTTGTCCCAGCACGATACTGCCGATAGCTGTATGGACATCGCGGAGAACAGGGGCCAGACGATCGGCCTCGGCCACATCTGCTTCGCCCCGGAGGGTTCCGGCGGAGGCGCCGGTAGAATAATGCTGCTCGCTCATATCACCAGTCTGACAGGTGTGGGGGTTTCATCAAGGCTCGATTGCACCCAACTTGGTGTGAGAAGAGAAGTTTTCATTTTAACCGGAGGGAAAATTGAGCGCTCATGATTGTCGGGATGTCTCCCCATCTGACGTTTTCCCCGCGACGGGATCTGCTGATGCGGCTCCAGCACCGGCTACCGGTGTCCGGAAAATTCCATTTCTGATTCGCCGGGATGGCACCTGGCTGTATCGGGGGTCTCCCGTGACACGCAAGGCGATGCTTTGCATGTTTTCGTCCATGCTGACACGCGATAGCGAAGGCACGTACTGGCTGAAAACGCCCATGGAAAGCGGGGTTATTCAGGTCGAGGACGTCCCCTACATCGCCGTTGAAATGGACTTTCGGGGAAGTTGTGGGCGCCACCAGACGCTCTGTTTCCGCACTAATATGGACGAACTCGTTTGCGTGGGGCCGGAACACCCTATCGCGTGTGACTGGGATCGTCCGCTCGATGAGTGTGGAGCCATTCCTTACGTTCGTGTGAGAAACGGGGAAGGTGATTTCCCGATCCAGGCGCGAATCAGCCGATCCGTCCATTTTGAGCTCGCGGCTCTTGCCGTGCAGGGCCATGTTGAGGGCAAGCCGTGTCTGGGCGTCTGGAGTCAGGACTGTTTCTTCCCGTTATCCCGCCAACCATGACGGATACATCCGGACTTCTGGCCCGTCTGGACGACCGGAGTGGTCTGGATGTGTTGTGGAGGCTCCTGCCAGACGCACGTTTGGTTGGCGGGTCCGTCAGAGATCTGCTGCGGGGCGTCTCCGTGCACGATCTGGATATGGCAACACCTGAGCCCCCCGAAATCGTACAGGACATTCTAAAGGCCGACGGAGTCCGGGTTATTCCGACCGGATTATCCCATGGCACTGTGACGGCTGTGATTCGGGGGGTGCCGTACGAAATTACAACCCTACGGCGTGACGAGCAGACAGATGGTCGGCATGCTGTTGTTGCTTGGACTGAAAGCTGGGAAGAAGACGCCGCACGCCGCGACTTTACCATCAACGCGATGTCTCTGGATCGGCATGATCGGCTGCATGACTATTTCCAGGGCAGCCGGGACCTTGAAGCCCATCACGTTCGATTTGTTGGAAATGCCGGGCGTCGCATTGAGGAAGATGCTCTGCGGGCGCTCAGATTTTTTCGCTTCGATGCACGTTATGGCAGGGGAACACCCGATCATGAGGCCTGCACGGCGATTACGGAACGGCTTGATCTGATTGATGGCTTGTCTGCCGAACGGATTGCCTCAGAGCTGCTGCGGATCCTGACGGGGCCAAGGTTGCGGGAAACGTTGCAGGCTATGCAGGACGTCGGCCTTTTGGCTCGGATTGTCCCCGTACCCAATTTGGTCTTGTTACAGCAGCTTCTGATGTGTGAAGCGCCAGAAGATCCAGTGCTGCGGCTCTCGGCTCTCGGTCATGGGCAAGGCAAAGTGCTGGCAGAGCGTCTAAGGCTCTCCAATGCGGATCGTGACCGGCTGCGTTTGTTTGATTCTGATCGGCCAGATATGGCACCCGCAATGTCTGCCGACGATGTCCGGCGAGCACGTGTAGAACAAAACCTTCCCGTTTTGCTGGATAGAAGCTGGCTGTTGCAGGCTGCTCTCATGGGTGCCCCGAGTATTGAATGGAACAGGCTGCGAGATCGTCTGACGCAGGAACCACAACCTGTGTTCCCGCTTGGAGGCAAAGAGGCCAGAGACGCCGGGATTATGCCAGGCCCAGGCATGGGGCAGTGGTTGGCTAAGGGGCGTATGTGGTGGATGAACCACGGGTGCCTTCCGGGCCGAGACGCATGCATGGCGTATCTTCTGGATGAGATGGGCGACGCGTCAGAGTAGGCACATGGTGTCGTCGCGGTTTCGTGCTTTTGCAGAGGCCTGCTAAACCCCCTCGAATGAGCAGAAAGACAGCCCTTGATACAGACAGCCAGATTCTGATTCGACGGATCTGGCGTGATGAAATGCGTCATCACGTGCGCCAGATTGTGAGCGTGGTTGTGCTGACGGTTCTGATGGCAGGACTGACAGCGCTCTATCCAGTGGTGATCAAACGCGCTGTAGACATGTTTGCGGCTCAGGACCCGCGCATTCTTTACCAGGTTCCGGCCCTCGTTGTGATTGTGACGACCCTCAAGGCTGCCTCCCAATACGGGCAGACAATTGCCGTTCAGGGGCTGGTACTGACTGTTATCCGTGGGCTTCAGTCGCGGATGTTCGCACATGCCCTGCAAACAGACATTTCGCGCATTGAGCGCGAAGCGCCTGCTCAGTGGGCCGCACGTTTCACGACGGACGCTGTTTCGATCCGTGAAGCCATGGTCCGGGTCGTGAATGCGCTGGGCGACGCTGTTACTGTGGTTGGGCTTGTAGCAGCCATGATCTGGGCTGACTGGGAACTCAGCCTGATTGCTCTGGTGCTTTATCCCGTTGCAGCAGTTCCGATTCAGAAGCTTGGCAAGAAGGTTCGTCGGGCTTCGGGGGGAATGCAGGAGCAGATTGGCGAGACCTCTGCGCTCCTCAATGAAAGCTTTGCCTTGGCGCGTCAGGTGCGCATTTACCGGATGGAAAGCCGGGAAAGCGAGCGCGTCGATCATTCTCTGGATCTGTTGCACACTGCTTTTCTGCGGATTGCGAAGGGACGTGCACGCGTCGATCCCGTTCTGGAAGTTCTGGGAGGTACAGCGGTTGCCGTTGTGCTGGGCTTCGCCGGGTGGCGTGCCGCCATGGGGGGCGCCACGCTTGGTGATTTCACAGCTTTCATCACAGCGCTGCTGACCGCGGCGCGCCCAATTCGGGCTCTGGGTTCTCTCAATACGGCGATGCAGGAAGGATTGGCCGGGCTGTCTCGCGTCTTTGCAGTGATTGATGAGCCTCCTGCGGTTGTCGAACGGACGGATGCGCTGGCGGTCCCAACTGGAACTGGACATCTGGTTTTCGAAGAGGCGTCTTACGAATACGAAGATGGGCGTGTCGGATTGGCCGGTCTGACCTTGGATGTTCAACCGGGGCAAACAGTTGCGCTGGTGGGCCCTAGTGGTGCGGGAAAATCGACTGCACTCTCCCTTATCCCACGTCTGCATGACGTGACGGCAGGGCGTATTCTGCTGGAGGGCGTAGATATCCGGGATGTGCGCGTATCGTCCCTGCGTGATGCGATTGCGTATGTCAGTCAGGACACGACGCTTTTCGATATGTCGCTCATGGAGAATATCTGGATTGGCCGCCCGGATGCGAGCAGGGAAGAGGTCGAGAACGCCTGTCGGATGGCGGCTGTCGATTTTCTCGGTAACCTTCCTTATGGACTGGAAACGCGTGTTGGGCCGGGGGGACGGCGCCTTTCAGGGGGGCAGCGACAGCGTGTTGCTCTCGCGCGGGCTCTTCTGCGTAACCCGCGCGTACTGTTGCTGGACGAAGCAACAAGTGCGCTGGATTCCGAGAGTGAATCTCGTGTTCAGGAAGCTCTCGGTACGCTCCGCACGGGCCGCACCACTGTTATTGTGGCGCACCGACTTTCAACCGTGCAGGCTGCCGACGTTATCGTTGTGATGGATGGAGGCAAAGCGGTTGAATCTGGGTCTCATGCTGAGCTGCTCAAAAAGAACGGTCTCTACGCCCGCTTGGTCCGAAGCCAGTCTCTTGAAGCGGCCTGAAAGAGGTTTTTGAGTTCAGGCAGGAGCTTTTCATAAAGCTCTCGTTTGAACCCCAGATTGCGCTGAAGAAGATCCTCAGGGGCAATCCATTCCCATGTATCGAACTCGGGCGGGAGATGAAGATCCAGACGGATATCCTCGTCTTCCCCATCAAATCCGAGAACGAACCATTTCTGTGTCTGGCCTCTGAATTTTCCGCCTAGCGCGCGACCAATCAGGGGAGCAGGAAGATCATAGGACAACCAGTCCGGCCGTTCTGCGAGCAGTGTCGCCTTCGTGCACCCAGTTTCTTCTTCAAGTTCACGGAAGGCCGCAGTTCGCGGGTCTTCTCCGTCATCAATACCGCCTTGGGGGCATTGCCAGATGTCTCCAGGAAGATCCGCGCGACGGGCGACGAACAGCTCTCCATGACGATTGAACAACGCCACGCCAACATTGGGGCGGTAGGGCAGGTCTGAAAAATCGGTCATAGGGGTGCCGTCTGAATGTCTGTTGACTGGATGGATGCCTGATGGTCCATCGTGCCGTTGTCGGCAAGTGCGGAGGGCGGGACAAGAATGAAACCCTCTGCCGCCGGGCTTTTCAACCATGCTTCAAGGCGGTCGATTGCGACGGGTGTCAGCGGCCCCATCATCAACAGAATATGGGTGGGCTTGGCCCCGTCTGGGACTAGGGCTGCAAACTTTGCGTCAAGCGTTTTGGCATCTGTGTCACCATTGATCCACGTGGACGCTGTCATACCCCGGATACGACGGTCTTCCTGCGAAGATCTGCTGATATACAGAAAGCCACGGCTGGAAATCGTATCTGCCAGAGATTGAAATGCAGGCGTAGTTGCGTAGCCGTCTGCCGGTTGGCTGTCTCCGGCTTCGGAGGCATCGGTTAGACCTGTGGCCCCTTTAGCCTGCGAGAGGCACCAGTCCAGTTCCTGTCGGTCTTCCGCTTCCGAATTTCCATAGCCTAACGCATGAGGGCCTTCGTCAACCTGCTCCGGATGAGCGCTTTGCATGGGGAGTGTGACGTAAGTTTCGCGATGGGCAGCGTGTGCTCGGGACAGGACGTCCGTCAGGTTGCCAAGATAGGGCGAGACACCGACAGCAACGGGCTCGGGGATGCGGGAAAGGACGTCATATGTCATGGCGTCTGAATACCCGAAACCTTCGAGCACGATGGCCACAACGCTTTTGCCTGAAGCTGTAATTGTTGCCAGATCAGTATGGGTTGTCTGCGCAATCGGGGGCGGCATTTCCGGCGTTTTTATCGCTGACGCAGGTTGCGCTGGTGAGACCGATGAATTTGCGTTGAGAGCAGCTTTGGAACTCTGATTTACTGGCGTCGCCGGGGGGTGTGTCTTTTCACCGGAAGCAGTCTTTTCTGGCGGGTGTGACGGTATCGCCAGAGCAGTTTCGGTTTTTTGTGGTGGCACGTCAGCAGGTGTTTGATGCCGAAGCATCAGGGCTGCTGACGTACCACCAACCAGGACGACACCCCAGAACACGATCAGAAGACGCCCGATAACGGGAAGGCGGCTCCAGAGCCCAGAGCGGGATGAAGCGGGACGGTTCTGCACGGTCTGGGCTGTCCTGTGTCGTTCTACGGGTTAGTGCGTCGGCGCCGGTGCAGGGGCGGCCTTTTTGTCTGCTGGAGGCGCTTTGACTTCCGTAGCCTGCTCTACAGCCGGTGCAGGATTGGAAATTCCAGCCATGGCGTTGACGACCTTGATGGCCTGCTGCAGCTGGAAGTCCGTCGCAGGTTTGGTCAGATCAAATTTCGGCCAGTCTGCCGGCGGAGCTTTTGGAATAGACTTGGAGATCGGGGGCAAATCGGTCCGAGGCGTTTCTGCTGTTCGGTTTCCACCGACATTGGTCAGAATGTGGGACAGGTCTGCTTCCCGATAACCATAGGCGTCATCGTCCTTGGTTTCCGCAACGGGGATGTCAGGCGTGATGCCCAGTCCCTGGATGGAACGCCCAGATGGCGTGTAGTAACGCGCTGTTGTCAGGCGAACGGCACCCTGATCTCCAATAGGAATCAGCGTTTGGACAGACCCCTTGCCGAACGTCTTTTCACCCAGAATGACAGCCCGACGATGGTCTTTCAGCGCTCCGGCCACGATTTCACTGGCAGACGCAGAGCCACCATTGGTCAGAACGACAATCGGAAGGCCATTTGTGATGTCCGTGCCGCGCGCATCCCAGCGCTGGTTGTTTTCAGCATGCCGCCCGCGGATGGAGACGATTTCTCCCTCCTTGATGAAGTCATCAGAGACGGCAATAGCCTGATCCAGCTTGCCGCCCGGATTGGATCGCAGATCAAGAATGATACCTGTCAGCTTGTGGGCTGAACTCTTGGCAGCTTCAGCCTTCAGTTTGTCAAAAGCGGCATGCATTGCGCCTTCGAGATCATCGTCGAACTCTGTCAGACGAATATAGGCAGTGCTGCCGTACAGAGCCGACCTTACGATCTGGACGTGAACGATTTCGCGCTTCATGTCGAACGTGAGTGTCTTGCCTGTTTTCGGACGAACCACGGTCAGGCTGATGGACGTTCCCGGATCGCCGCGCATCTTGCGAACAGCTTGATCGAGCGTCAGGCCATCAATGCTCTTGTGATCCACCATCGTGATGAAATCACCAGTCTGGATACCAGCCCGTGCGGCGGGCGTGCCATCAATTGGAGACACAACGCGCACATGGCCGGATTCAGCCTGAACCTGAAGGCCTAGACCGCCGAATTTGCCGGAAATCTCGGTCTGCATGTCCTTGAACTGGGCGGCGGTCATGTAAGATGAGTGGGGATCGAGTTCGCCAACCATGCCGTCCAGGGCATTGTTGATGAGATCTTTGTCCGTCACGGGATGGACGTATTCGGCTTTCACGACATCCATGACCGTGCCTAGCAGGGTCAGGAGGCGAACGGTTTCAGCGCTGTTGTCGTGAGAGACGTCGCGAGCGATGGCGGCGGTGGGGAAACTGCCAGCGGACCCGACGAGACGCAGTGCGCCCGGTCCGACAGCCAGTCCGGCCAGAAAGGCGGTGCCCAGCAACAGGCCAGTACGGAACTTCATGTGATCTCCATCCTCGGGAACGGGCGTGCTTCCGGCGTCTCTTGCAGTGTGTGAACTAGCGCGAAACGGGTTGCCGAAATGTTAAGACGTGATCTTACAGTGTCCTGCCCTGTCAGAAAACAGGGTCACAGAAACGGAGCAGGGCTGACGATCTGGGCGCCGTGGCGCAGCTGGACAAAGAGCAGCCCCTCAGCAGATGGCATTTGCCCAAGTGCGGCAGCTTTCCTGACACTTTGCCCGCTGGAAACACCCAGTGAACCCAGACCAGAGAGAACAAAGCGGTAATTCTGTCCGCAATCCAGAATCAACATCTGTCCAAAAGAGCGGAACGGACCGGAAAAGACGATTCGGCCACTGCAGGGAGCTTGAACGGATGCTGAAGGTGCGGCGGCGTAGGTGATGCCTGTTGACGGACCGGCTTCCGTATCCTGTCCCCACCGAACCGCAATACGCCCTGTGACAGGTGCATGGCCGCTCCCGGAAGAAACACCATTCCCGGCGGAAAGAGCTTTGACCTGAGCACGGGCTTTGCGCGCCTGTTCCATCTGATGGCTCTTTGCGAGCGCACGGGCTTCGGCTTCCAGGGTTGCTTTGGCCTGAGCTTCCTGTCGGGCGATTGCGTCGATTTCCGCGGAAAGGTCCGCAGACGCTTTCATCGCTTCGGCAACTGCGGATTTCGCACGGCGTGCGGCCTGGTCCGAGACGTTTTCCTGCTTGGCTGCAATCCGGGTTTTGGCGGCCGCGATATCACGTTGATGCGTCTGTGACTGTAGGAGGCCATCGAGCTCTTTCTGGCGGGCTTCCAGAGTGGTCCCGATCTCCTGAAGCTCATCTTCCTTCGTTTGCAGGTTTGCTGCTCGCTGCTGGGTCAGGCGGGAGAAACCTCCTAAAATGGAAAGTGCGGTAATGCTCTCCGTCGCAGTCGTCGGGGAGGCTAGCAGAGCAGCATCGGGCGCTATCGAAAGTCTCGCTGCAACGGGCAGGAGCGGTTGGAGCGCTTGGTTTTCGTGGGCGATATCCTGCCGCACGTTTGCTTGCCGACTGGTGAGATCTGCGATTTCGGTATTCAGAGCCGCGATACGGGAACGTGTCGTCTGTACAACGGTCTGGGCCGTGTGGGTCTGAGCGGCCAGTGCATCTTTTCGCGCGCTGTCCTGCAGCGCCTTTTGCTGTGCAGCAACGGCAGCAGCCTGTCTGGCACGGAGTGTGGCGGCTTCCTGGGCCTGCTGTGTCTCAAGCGCTTTCCGGGCAGCCTGAGCTCGGGCCAGTGCTTGTTGTCCCGCGCTCAGGGCATGCGCCGGGTGAGCGTGGGCAGTGGTATGATGCCCATGAGGCGTGGGCGCAGTCGCGGCCACCAGCAATGGCGAGAACGCCAAAACCAGTGGCAGAACGACGGTCGGGTCAGGCGTTTTCAAGCAGGGAGACGCCTGTCATCGCTGGGGGCTGAGCAAGGCCCAGAAGTGCCAGAAGCGTCGGGGCCAGGTCTGCCAGGCGTCCGTCGTGAATCGTTTTGCCATCAGCATGGGCCAGAATGACTGGAACGACGTTGAGTGTGTGGGCTGTATGAACGCCGCCCGTCTCAGGGTCGCGCATGGTTTCGCAGTTTCCGTGATCGGCGGTGACAATCAGTGTGCCACCTGTACGGACAAGTGCGTCATTGATGCGGCCCAGCCCCTGATCAACGGTTTCGCAGGCCTTGATGGCAGCGGGCAGGGAGCCTGTGTGGCCAACCATATCCGGGTTTGCGAAGTTCAGAATGATCATGTCGAAGCGGCCGGAATCAATGGCTTCTACGGCACGATCTGTCAGCTCGGGAGCGGACATTTCTGGTTGCAGGTCGTAGGTGGCAACCTTGGGAGACGGCACGAGAATGCGTTCTTCGCCCGGAAGCTGAACTTCACGACCGCCATTCAGGAAGTATGTGACGTGAGGGAATTTTTCAGTTTCGGCCATACGAAGCTGAGTCTTGTTAGCCTTGGCCACGACCTCACCCAGAAGATCTTCCAAAGGAATTTTTGGGAACAGGACTGTCATGTAAGGGGACAGGTGATCCGAGTAGCGCGTCATGCCGGTAATGGCGGCAAACTTGATGCGGCGACCGCTGTCGTATCCATCAAAGTCCGGAGCCACGAGAACGTCCAGCAACTGACGGATACGATCGGCACGGAAATTACAGGAGAGAATGCCGTCCCCGTCTTTCATGCCACCATACTGTCCGAGTACGGTTGGAAGGACGAACTCGTCTCCCTTGTCCTCCGCGTAACTGGCTTTGAGTACAGAGAGGGCGCTATCTGCATGAGGGCCTTGACCATCACGGATCGCATCCACGGCCAGCTTGACGCGCTCCCAACGGCGATCGCGGTCCATGGCGTAGTAGCGGCCACTGATTGTGGCAATCTGTACGGTCTCTGGCAGATCTCGAAGGAGGGCTGAAATGAATTCCTCGCCGGAGCGTGGGGGAGTGTCACGGCCGTCGCTGAAAATGTGTAGAGCGACAGGCACTCCTGCTGCGCTGACGATTTTTGCGAGAGCCAGAATATGGTCCTGGTGTGCATGAACGCCGCCGGGCGAGACGAGACCCATCAGATGGCAGGTTCCACCTGAAACCTTCAGTGCATGAATATATTCTTTGAGGGCTGTATTTTCGGCGAGTGAGCCGTCACGGGCACTGCGAGAAATGCGAGGCAGTTCCTGCATTACGACCCGGCCTGCACCAATATTCAGATGGCCGACTTCGGAGTTGCCCATCTGGCCTTCAGGAAGTCCGACATCTTCCCCGCATGTTTTAAGAAAAGCATGCGGGTTATTCGCCCAAAGTCCGTCAAACGTTGGGGTGTTTGCCAGTCTTACCGCGTTATCGGAGTTTTCTTCACGCCAGCCGAACCCATCCAGAATGACAAGCATAACGGGGCGGCGTGGAGAAGAAGCGGTATGGGACATGATTGGACTTCCTGTCTCGCATTAAGGAGGAAAAGACTGTTGGGCATTATGCCACCTCTCCTCCAAAATGCGAACGCCCGCCAGATGGCGGGCGTTGCAGGTGACATGACACTCGCGTGAGCGTCAGATCTTGTCGATGCCGCCTTTGACGGCGTCCTTGACGTCACCCTTGGCGGTCTGGGCCTGTCCCTTCAGATTTTGGACAACGCCTTCACCTTCGAGCTTTTCATCGTCGGTGACGCGACCAACTTCTTCCTTGATCTTGCCGACGACCTTGTTGGTGGCGCCTTTGATCTTGTCTTCAATGGAGCTCATGACATTACCTCCTGAAACAGGGTTGCCGAACACAAACGGCTGGTGAGGCAGGAAGTTTCATATCTTGCGCTCAGATATGCGTGACAAAGCGGCGTGCGGCTTCCATATATCCAAGACTGAAAACCTCAGATTTTCTGGAGATTGACCATGACCCAAAGCTGCGGTCCCGTTTCGGGAACCAATGGCGGGGGGTGTGGCGTCGGCCTTACGCCGGAACAGCGCCGTATCCTGCTCGAGCATGGCACCGAATATCCCGGTTCCAGCCCGCTGAATGATGAAAAGCGAGCGGGAATTTATGCCTGCGCAGGATGTGGGCGTGAACTTTTTTCATCCGTCACGAAATACGAGAGCGGAAGTGGCTGGCCGTCTTTTTTCGCGCCTTTGGAAAACGGTGTCGGGACGACGCAGGACGTCAGCCACGGAATGGTTCGGACGGAAGTGCACTGTGCGGGTTGTCACGGGCATCTGGGGCATGTTTTTCCTGATGGGCCACCGCCCACAGGGTTACGGTATTGCATGAACGGTCTGGCACTCGATTTTCGCCCGGCCGAAGGAGAAAAAGCATGAGTCAGGCGCTGCCGCCTATCGTTCTCGACCACCCGCTGGTGCGCCACAAGCTGACCCGTCTGCGTGATAAAAATACGTCTACAGCAGGCTTTCGTCGGCTGACCCGTGAGCTCAGTCTGCTTCTGGCATACGAAGCGACGCGCGGGCTTTCTCTGGCGTCTCGCCATATTGAAGCCCCGAGCGGGCCAATGGAAGGTGAGGAACTGGACGGCAAGAAGCTATGCTTCGTCTCCATTCTGCGTGCAGGAAACGGCCTTCTGGATGGAATGCTGGATCTGGTTCCGTCTGCGCGTGTGGGACATATTGGTCTGCGCCGCGACCATGAAACGCTGGAAGTCAGCGAATATTATTTCAATATGCCAAGCGACGTTCCGGGGCGGACATGTATTGTTCTGGACCCGATGCTCGCCACGGGACATTCCGCCGCGGCGGCTGTAGCGCGCGTCAAGGAAGCGGGTGCTATTTCACCTGTTTTCGCCTGCCTGCTCGCGGCCCCGGAAGGCATTGATTACATGACGAAGCTGCATCCCGATGTGCAGATCGTAACGTGTTGTGTTGATCAGAAGCTTGATGAACACGGATATATCGTCCCCGGTCTGGGCGATGCTGGCGATCGTCTTTTCGGGACGCGCTAAAAAGGGTTCAAATGTTCAGCACACGCGCTTGTGTGCTGAACATCGCGCCGTTTTGTGGCCGGTTATGCATCACCCCCGTTCAGGAGATGAAGTACCATGACCGCTTACGCTATTTTCATTCGTGACAAATTGACCGACCCAGCCGAGTTTGAAGCCTATTCAAATGGTGTCGGCGAGACCTTCAAGGGGCATCCTGCCAAAATTCTTGCTGCCTACGGAAAGCAGGAAAAGCTTGAAGGTATCGAGCCGGATGGTGTCGTTATTGTCGAATTTCCGGATATTGCTGCTGCCCGGGCCTGGTATGACAGCCCAGCCTATCAAACGGTCGCGAAGCATCGCTGGAAGGCTGCTTCTTACAACGTGGTGATTGTAGAAGGCGTCTGAATTTCGGAAATTAGGTTGCAGTTGCATTGTGTTCGACGCTGGGAGACCAGATCGAACACAATGCGTGCAGTTTCAGTCCCGTCGAACGATGTAATGACGGGCAAGATCGGTTTCGATCTGCGTGGCGTGCTGAGTGTCACGGGCTTCGATCATCACAACCAGCTCGGCTGTCTGAACTGACGGCGAGGCAAAAAGGCGATGATGGGACACTTCGATGATGTTTCCACCGTAGTTGCCAATACGCGCGGAAATGTCAGCCAGCATTCCGGGGCGGTCGGGAATCTGGAAGATCAGGCGAAGAATTCTTCCGTCCCGGAGGAGGGAGCGAAGGATTGTATTGGCCAGAATACGGGCATTGATGTTGCCACCCGACAAGGGAAGGGCAACCTTGCGGCCCTTGAACATCTCAGGGTTGGCCAGAACAGCAGCCAGACCCGTCGCGCCGGCGCCCTCACAGACCTGCTTGGCTTTTTCCGCCAGCGTCGTGATAGCGCTTTCGACCTGAAGTTCGTTGACCACGAGAATTTTGGAAATCCGGTGACGAAATGCTCTGAGGCAATGATCGCCCAACTGCGTCACGGCAATGCCTTCAGCAATTGTCGAGCCACCGAGAGTGGCGCCACCTTCCGTCGGAAATGCGGCTAGAGAGGCATAAGCCTCGACCTGAACGCCAATGATTTCCACATCTGGGCGAAGTGCAGCCATGACGGTTGCAAAACCACCGATCAGGCCGCCCCCACCGACAGGGACGACGACCGTATCAATATCGGGTGCATCTTCGAGAAGCTCGAGTGCAGCAGTCCCCTGACCCGCAATGACGGCAGGGTCATTGAACGGATGGACGAGGACCCGGCCTTCTTTATTCTGAATTTCTTCCGCCGTTACGCATGCAGAAGCAAAATCGTCGCCTGCGAGGACAACATTTGCTCCCCATGCCTGCGTCGCTGCAACTTTGGTTGCTGGCGTAAAGCGGGGCATGACGATCGTGGCATCAATGCCAAGGAGGCTGGCCTGACGCGCTACACCCTGTGCGTGATTGCCTGCCGAGACTGTAATAACGCCGCGGGCGCGTTCCTCGGGCGTCAGGAGCGCCATTTTGTTGGCGGCTCCCCGCTCCTTGAACGAGCCAATAGCCTGAAGATTTTCAAGCTTGAGCGTAATTTCGGCACCTGTCAGGCGGGAAAGGGCCGGGCAGGCAATCGTCGGCGTGCGAACTACCGTGGACGCAATACGCTTCTGAGCGTTTTCAATGTCCAGGAGAGTCACAACAGGGGCGACGGACGTCAGGACGTCAGACATTAGCGGTATGTGACTTTCAGGATCTCGTAGCTGCGGTCACCGCCGGGAGCGGGAACGGAGATGGTGTCGCCTACATCTTTGCCAATCAGCGCCTTCGCCAGAGGAGACGAGATTGAAATCAGGCCCTGCTTGATGTCGGCTTCATGAACGCCAACGATCTGATAGGCGTTTTCCTTGTCCGTCTCTTCGTCAACGACTTCGATATGCGCGCCGAAACGTACTTTCGTGCCGGTCAGGGTCGAAGGATCAATAACTTCTGCCGAGGAAACAATGCTTTCCAGCTCAAGTACGCGACCTTCGATGAAAGACTGACGATCTCGGGCGGCGTGATATTCGGCGTTTTCGGAAAGGTCGCCATGTTCGCGGGCTTCTGCGATGGCACGAATGACTGCAGGGCGGTCAACGCTCTTGAGGGTACGCAGTTCGTCTTCAAGACGCTGCAGTCCCTTTGCGGTCATGGGGATCTTCTGCACTCTGAAATCCTCGGAAAAGCGTGACTGAAATTGAATGAACAGCCTGACAACATAGGATTTTAGGGGGGTTTATGCAAGGTGGCGCGTTTTTGTTTATTGAAAAGCAATAAATTCTCTAGCGAAACGAAATGAAACATATTATTGAAAAACGATAAATTCATTGTCAGGGCGGGTAGGAATGATTGCAGGTACGCGTAAGGGCAGGACAGAGAGAAAAATCGAATATGCATTGACCCTGCTCAAGCTGTTCCGTCTGCTCCTTTGGCTTCCCATTGGTTTTTTCGGGATGGCTACGTTTGTTATCATTTTTATTGTAATTGTTGACCATTTCCCCATGGATAATTCTCTTGGATATACGAAAGAAGATTTATGCTGGAGCTTTGTATTTATTTGCGAATTAGTAATAATTTACTCTTGTTTAGAAATAATATTCAGAATTTTTTCCAAAATTTTAATGAACTCCAGACGGGGAAATATTTTTACAAAAGAAAATGTGAAAAGAGCATATAAGATTCTATTTCTTGGTTTTGTTTATGATTTCCTCATGCCTGTAACGAATTATATCCATGATATTTATAGTTTATCAGGATTGGGTTTTGCGAATTGGATTGGCTATTTTGCTGAATTTCTGTCAGACGTGCCTGAAGCGATCATCCTATTTGCTGTCGTGTGGCTTTTTGATTTAGGAACCCAGCTTCAGTCCGAAATGGATGAGGTCATTTAATGCCGGTTCAGGTCAGTCTGGATGCACTGCTGAAAGAGCGCGGTATGTCTCTTACGGAGTTGTCAGAGAAGGTTGGCCTGACTCTCGCCAATCTTTCAATTCTCAAGACTGGTAAGGCAAAGGCAATCCGGTTTTCCACGCTTGAGGCGCTCTGCCATGTGCTGGAGTGTCAGCCGGGAGATCTTCTGCGCTATTCCAACGATTGAATACAAAAGAAGCCCGCCAGATTGCTCTGACGGGCTTCTTTGCTGGAAGGGCTTAGAACTCGCCCTTGAAGTAGGACTGAAGCGGAGCGACGCCGAGGTCGCCTTCCTTAAGAACCGCGATGGCGTAGGTTGCCGCGCGGGCACCGGCAATCGTGGTGTAGTGCGGGATGCCCATGGTCAAAGCGCCGCGACGGATATCGTAGCTGTCACGTGCGGCCTGACCGCCCTGTGATGTGTTGATGACCATCTGAACGTCACCCGAGCGGATGGCATCCACGCAATTCGGACGGCCCTGCATGACTTTGTTCACGCGCTTGACCGGAATGTTAGCCGCTTCGAGGCGTGAAGCTGTGCCGCTGGTTGCGAGAACGGTGAACCCCATTTCAACTAGTTTGCGGGCTAGCGGCTGCACATGTCCCTTGTCGCTGTCACGAACGGACAGGAAGACCGTTCCAGCCAGTGGCAGTTTTACGCCGGCAGCAAGCTGAGACTTCGCAAAGGCACGCTCGAAGCTGGAATCCAGCCCCATGACTTCACCCGTAGAGCGCATTTCCGGACCGAGGATCGTGTCTGCGTTCGCAAAGCGATGGAACGGGAAGACGGCTTCCTTGACCGCAACGTGCGGGGAGACCGCCCCGCCATCCAGACGGAACTCGGACAGACGCGCGCCAGCCATAACGCGAGCGCCGATTTTGGCAACCGGAACGCCTGTTGCCTTGGCAACAAACGGCACCGTACGAGACGCGCGTGGGTTCACTTCAAGGACAAAGACTTCCTGGTCCTTGATGGCGTACTGCACGTTCATCAGGCCGCGGATGCCAAGCTCACGAGCCATGGCTTCCGTCTGCGCGCGAAGTTCTGTCACCAGTGCTGGAGACAGCGTGTAAGGCGGCAGGGAGCAGGCAGAGTCACCGGAATGGATACCAGCTTCCTCAATGTGCTCCATGACGCCGGCAACATAGACGTTTTCGCCGTCCGAAATGCAGTCCACATCGGCTTCGATGGCATCGTTCAGGTAGTGATCGAGCAGGACCGGACCGGTGGAAACTTCGGGGCCAGCGGCGCGCAGAACCGTATTCAGGTAGTGCTTCAGGCCTGCGTTATCATAGACGATTTCCATCGCACGGCCGCCCAGAACGTAGGACGGACGGGCAACGACCGGGTATCCGACCTCTTCGGCCACTTTCTCGGCTTCTGCCGGATTGCGGGCAATGCCGTTACGTGGCTGGCGAAGACCCAGCTTGCGTAGCATGGTCTGGAAGCGTTCACGGTCTTCCGCGCGATCAATAGCGTCAGCCGGGGTGCCGAGCAGCGGAATGCCTGCCTCTTCAAGTGCACGGGACAGCTTGAGAGGGGTCTGGCCACCGTACTGAACGATGCAGCCCAGAACCTTGCCACCCTTCGCTTCCGTGCGGATCAGAGCAATGACGTCTTCCGCAGTCAGAGGTTCGAAGTACAGGCGGTCGGACGTGTCGTAATCGGTGGAAACGGTTTCCGGGTTACAGTTGACCATGACCGTTTCGAAACCAGCTTCACGCAGGGCGTAAGCGGCATGAACGCAGCAGTAATCGAACTCGATGCCCTGACCAATCCGGTTCGGGCCACCACCCAGAATAATGATCTTGTCGCGGGTGGTCGGGCGGCTTTCGCATTCCGGCGTGCCATATCCGCCTTCATAGGTGGAATAAAGATACGGAGTGTCAGAAGCGAACTCTGCGGCACAGGTATCGATGCGGCGATAGACGGGTACGACTTCAAGAGCTTCGCGCTGCGCTGCGACGTCCGGAATGGTGTGGCCTGACAGGCGGGCAAGCTGGGCGTCAGAGAAGCCCTGGGCTTTCAGGCGGCGCATGCCGTAGGCGTCTTTTGGCAGGCCGTTCTTTTCCACGTCCCGCTCAGAAGACACGATGTCTTCAAGCTGGCGCAGGAACCAGGGCTCGAACTTGCAGGCCTGCTGGATCTCTTCGACCGTCAGGCCCGCGCGCAAGGCGTGCGTGGCCATCAGAATGCGTTCTGGGCGTGGTTCTGCAAGAGCAGCCAGATAGGCGTCTTTCGAACCATCGCCGGGTGCTTCAACCGGGTCCAGACCCATCAGGCCCGTCTCCATGGAGCGGAAGCCCTTCTGGATCGCCTCGGCAAAAGAGCGACCCACGGACATGGCTTCGCCGACCGACTTCATGGACGTGGAAAGCAGGGCCGGGGAGCCTGGGAACTTCTCGAACGTGAAGCGGGGGATCTTGGCAACAACGTAGTCGATCGTCGGCTCGAAAGAGGCCGGGGTCGTCTTCGTGATGTCGTTCTTGAGTTCGTCCAGCGTGTAACCAACGGCCAGCTTGGCGGCGATCTTGGCGATCGGGAAGCCGGTGGCCTTTGAGGCAAGCGCCGAGGAACGGGAGACGCGCGGGTTCATCTCGATGACGACCAGACGACCATCGGCAGGGTTGACGCCGAACTGCACGTTGGAGCCACCAGTCTCGACGCCGATCTTGCGTAGGCACGCGATCGAGGCGTCCCGCATGCGCTGATATTCTTTATCGGTCAGCGTCAGGGCCGGGGCGACGGTGATGGAGTCACCGGTGTGCACGCCCATCGGGTCAATGTTTTCGATAGAGCAGATGATGATGCAGTTATCCGCGGTGTCGCGGACGACTTCCATCTCGTACTCTTTCCAGCCCAGAACAGACTCTTCGATGAGCACCTCCGTTGTGGGAGAGGCATCAAGGCCGCCTGCAACGATCTGGTCGAACTCTTCGCGGTTATAGGCGATGCCGCCACCCGCGCCGCCCATGGTGAAGGACGGGCGGATGATGGCGGGCAGGCCGACATCAGCCAGTGCCGCGCGAGCTTCTTCCAGCGTATGGGCGATGGTGCTGCGCGGGCTTTCGATCCCGATCTCGTCCATGGCTTCGCGGAACTTCTGGCGATCTTCCGCACGGTCGATGACCTCTGCGTCGGCGCCGATCAGTTCCACGTTGTGCGTCTTGAGGAAGCCGGACTTGTCGAGCGCCATGGCGGCGTTCAGGGCTGTCTGGCCACCCATGGTCGGCAGGACGGCGTCGGGCTTTTCCTTAAGGATGATGCGCTCGACGAATTCCGGCGTGATCGGCTCGATATAGGTCGCGTCCGCCAGGCCTGGATCGGTCATGATCGTGGCTGGGTTGGAATTGATGAGGATGACGCGATAGCCTTCCTCGCGCAGGGCCTTACAGGCCTGTGCGCCGGAGTAATCGAACTCGCAGGCCTGTCCGATAACGATCGGGCCTGCGCCGATGATCAGGATGGACTTGATGTCTGTCCGTTTTGGCATGGCTCAGGCTCCTGCTTTAGCGCGACGGTCCATGACCGCGACGAAACGCTCGAAAAGATAGAAACTGTCAGACGGGCCAGGGCTGGCCTCGGGATGGTACTGAACGGAGAAGGCGTCCTTCGTGGTGGAGGCAATGCCTTCGTTGGAGCCGTCAAACAGGCTCACATGCGTCACCTTCACATCAGCGGGCAGCGACTTCTCATCCACGGCGAAGCCATGGTTCTGGCTGGTGATTTCCACGCGGCCGCTCTCGATGTCTTTGACCGGCTGGTTGGCGCCGCGATGGCCACGATCCAGCTTGTAGGTCTTTCCGCCGAGGGCCTGTGCGAGAAGCTGGTGCCCAAGGCAGATGCCGAAAACTGGCACGTTGGCGTCCAGAACGCTCTTGATGGCCGGGACGGCATAGGTGCCGGTCGCTGCCGGATCGCCCGGGCCGTTGGACAGGAACACACCTTCGGGCTTCAGTTCTAGAATTTCCTCAGCCGTAGCGGTCGCGGGCAGAACCGTGACGTCACAACCAGCGGTCACGAGGCAGCGCAGGATGTTGTCCTTGGCGCCGTAGTCCATGGCGACCACACGGCGGCGGTTCTCGGTACGGGCCGGGCGGGTGCTTTCCCATACGCCTTCCGTCCAGACGCGCTTTGGCTGCGTGACCTCTTTGGCAAGATCCATGCCTTCGAGCCCAGGCCACTGACGCGCACGGTTTAGCAGGCTGTCCGTGTCGATCCGACCATTCGCCGGGAAGGAAAGAATGGCGGTCTGTGGGCCATTGTCACGCAGGGAGCGTGTAACTGCACGGGTGTCGACGCCACTGATGCCCGCGCGGCCGTGCTGCTTCAGCCATCCGTCAAGGGATTCTGTGGAGCGCCAGCTTGCCGGAGCGGTGATGTCTTCCTTCACGACGGCGCCAAGAGCAGCCATTTTGGGCGCTTCATTGTCGTCCGTGTTCGTGCCGACGTTGCCGATATGCGGGAAGGTGAAGGTGACGATCTGCCCAGCGAAAGACGGGTCTGTCAGGGTTTCCTGATAGCCGGTCATGCCGGTAGAGAAGCAGAGTTCACCGACGGCGCCATCGGTATGGGCGCCGAAGCCTCGGCCCCACAGGACCGTGCCATCTGCAAGGACAAGGGCGGCATTGGCGCCGGCAGGGCAGGAATTGGACACGTCCGTCTCTCTTTCTTGCGGGGTTTCAGCGGAAGTTAGGTCCTGGAGTTCGATTCCGGGAACGCGCAGTAGGGCGGGCCAGTGCTTGGTCGGCACGGTTCGCGACTGACGCCACTTTCGTACGGCTTCAAGGCCGACACCAGCCAGCGCGGCGATTTCTTCCGCGCCACCAGCTTTTTCAATGATTCTGTCGATGTCCATGGTCGCCCGTTCCTGGCTCCGCGTTCACTTTCCCGTCTGATAGGCGATCGAACCGGAAATGGGAAGTTTTTTCCCAATGAGTTTTTGTGTCTGTGGAATGGTATGGGAAAAAACTTCCCTGCACCTTGTGACGATGCTGGAAAGAGCTGTGCTTTCCATTGTTGGGGGGAGGCTTTTATGCGATTTTGCCGCCATTGACTGAACAGGGGCTTTTCAGGCCCCGCGCAAACAGGAGAAGACGCATGTCGCTTCGCACGCAGATCATGGATGACCTCAAAACAGCAATGAAGGCTGGTCAGTCTGAGAAGGTGGCGCAGATCCGTGGCATCACGGCGAAGCTGAAGGATCTTGAAGTTGCTGCTCGCGCCAAGACCGGGGAAGTGACGGAAGCAGAGATTATTTCCGCTCTGCGTTCCATGATCAAGTCCCGTACTGAATCCGCAACGATGTATCGTGAAGGTGGTCGGCCGGAACTGGCGGAAAAGGAAGAAGGTGAGATCGCGACGATCAAGGCCTACCTGCCGCCAGAACTCGATGAGGCAACTCTGAAGTCTGCCATCGATGAAGCCGCGACTGCTGTAGGTGCGGAAAGCATGAAGGACATGGGCAAGGTTATGGCAGCGCTGAAAGAGCGTTTTGGTGCCGATCTGGATCCGGCCAAGGCCAGTGCACTTGTGAAGGCACGTCTGTCTGCCTGAAGCGGGCTAGACATCGTCGCTTGAAGAAGGTCGTCCCTTGTGGGCGGCCTTTTTTATGTTGGGGTCATGAACCCCTGAAAGCCCGCGAAGTTTGACTTAGGTTATCCGAGGTCCCCAATCTGGCCTTTGCTTACGGAAATGAGGGCTTCATGTCTGCTGGTGGTTCAACAAAAGTCGTTTTCATCGCGCTGGGTGTCAATTTCGGCATTGCCTGCGTGAAAGGCATGGCTGCTCTTTTAACCGGCTCCGCTGCGATGTTGGCTGAGACGGTTCATTCCTTTGTGGACTGCGGAAACCAGATCCTGTTGTTGGTGGGCATGAAGCGGTCCGCGGCACCGGCAACGAAGGAGCATCCGCTGGGCTACCATCGCGAGCTGTATTTCTGGACGATGGTTGTGGCCGGCGCGCTGTTCGTGGGTGGTGGCGTCGCGTCTCTTTATGAAGGTTGGGAGAAGGTCATGCATCCGGCGGAAATGCAGCCGGTGAACCTTCTGGGTCATGTCTTTCCGGGATGGTGGATGAACGTGGCCATTCTCGCGATTTCCGGCAGCATGGAAGGGTATGGGTTCATTGCTGCGGTGAAATCCCTGCCACGTAGCGAGGGGGTTTCATTGTGGAGAATGATTCGGCGGAGTGCCGATCCCGGCCTGTTTGTCGTGTTGTTTGAGGATGGGGCCGCGCTGGTCAGTCTGGTGATTGCGCTGGTGTTCACCGTGCTTTCCGTTGTGACGGGTCTGCACGTTCTGGATGGAATTGCATCTCTGCTGATTGGTGTCGTGCTGGTTGTGGTGGCAGCATTGCTGACCAACGAGACGCGCTCTCTTCTTGTGGGTGAGAGCAATCCGGAAATTGATGCCTTTGTGCGCGCTGAAGCGCAGAAATTGCCCGGTGTTGTCGGGATCAATGAGGTTGTGACGGAGACCCGAGGCCCCGAGAGCATTATCGTTCTGCTATCTCTGGACTGGGATGATGCGATCTCAGCCGGAGACGTGGAGCGGGGAGTTTCGATGCTGGAGAAAATAACCCGCACGCGATACCCCGCTGTATTGCGGATGTATGTTGAGGCGCAGGACAAGAGGGACGGGATTCCAGCCCCTCTGGTCTGATGGCGGGTACTACTTCGCTGCTAGGAACGGCTCGACGACTTTAAGAAAAGCCTCGGGTCTTTCAATGCTTGGGGCATGCCCTGATTGTGGAATGACCGTCAGATGTGCTCCGGGAATTTTTGCAGCAAAATCGTGGCCGTCGGCCAGTGGAATGACCTGGTCATTCTGTCCCCAGATCACGAGCGTGGGAATATGAATGGCCTTCATGCTGTCATCGAGAAAGGTGTCCGGCGCATTGGCGTTTCTGGCGAAGCTCTCCTGCGTGTATTGCGCACCTTCGGCCAGTCGGGTTCGGAATGTTGCCTGAACCAGTTCATCTGTAATGAGTGCTTTATTGTAAAAAAGCCATCTTAGCCCCGTGCGAATGCCAGAAAATGACACCGGGCCGAACAGGGGAAGACCATGTTCGACGAGGGACTTGTGGCCAGCGGCATCGCTCAGGACGAGGCGCAGGGGCATGGCCATGGAAGAATTCTGTGCCGCCTCGATTGTGTAAAGTCCCGCGATCCAGCCGCCGAGGGATTCTCCGGCAAGCATGAAATGCGTGATGTGGCGTGCTTTCAGGAAGCCATCCAGCATGTCCACCCATGTCTGAATTCCATAAGCGACCAGTGGCTTTTCCGAAGCACCAAAGCCGAGTTGATCCATGGCGATGACATGATAATGCCGGGACAGTTCAGGGATGACTTTGCCCCAGTCCATTGTGGCGCTGCTTCCGAGGCCATGGACCAGCACAAGGTCCGGACCTGTACCAGCTTCCAGGAAACGGATCTGCTGACCGTAAACGGAGACACTTTGCAGGGGCGGGAGAGTTTGCGCCTCGCTGTGGCTGGGAATGCATGCTGCGCCGAGCGTGGATGCGAGCACGGCGGTTCGGAGTGTTTTGGACAGTCGTCTCATGGTGGCCGAGCCTTTATGGTCAGATGATATGTTTCTAATTCGGAATAGTATTATCGATCTGGCCTGGCTGTCTTCAACATATCATTCCCGGAATGAACGGGATCTTTCGGGGCGATGCCCTGATCATGAGCAGTCGCCTGATACTTCCGGATATGGAGGGGCGTCCATGGCAGCGGAGGTTCTTTGGTGAGAGAAGGGTCTGACGCGGGAGAGAGCCAGATGGCCGCACGAGGTGGGTCCAGAAGGATATGGAAACGGTTCAGAGCATCAGTGCCTAACTCGTCATAGGCAATGGTGGAAGCGATGACGATCTTCGGGTGAGATAGCAGAAACGGGCCGATTTTTAGTGTGTCGAACGTATGAAGATAGCCACCAACTGTATTGCTTGCATTGATGCGGACGGGATCATCTGTGTTTGGCTCAGGCGCAATGCCTATTGCTCTGGCCGTATCTTGCTGGATGAGGGTTCGGTTGGAGCTTAGGTTGATTTTCATCCGAACTGGATGGCCGTTGAGTTCAACAAGAACCGTGTTCGAGAGTGGATAACCGTCTTGATAGAGGTGCAGTTTGGTTGTCGGCGCGGGGAGCAAATCTCCGATCGATGGACATTTCTCATCGTCGTATCGAAAGAACGTGACGTTGCGAGATGAGCGGTCAATCAGGGTGGAAATATGGGAGAGAAAGTGCTCTCCCAATTCGACCTGGAGTGGTGGAATAATAGTGTTGGGCACTGAATAATCCACCACATAAGCAGTATAATTTTTGAGTATGAGGGCACCAATATTTACGGTTGAGAGCGTTTTTACGAATACTGTCGCTTCGCCTGTCTCTGATCCGGCATCTTCAGGAGCTGAGCCCGAAAACGTGACATTGTGATTGGCAAAAATAAAAGTATCGCTTGCCTGTGGGGCAAGGAAAAAGCGGGCAGGTAATCCGTCTATACTGCCCAGCATGGAGGGTGGCGCATTATAGTGCTCCAGTGGAACGGAGACCGCTCCATGAAGGCAACTCTGCCAGGGTGCAGCTTGAGCGTGCCCGCAGAATTGAAAGACGATCAGGAGAAGAGCTGTCTTACGCATGAAGTGCCTGTCGCCTTATTGTGACACAGTATGTCTTTCTTAGGCGATGGGGCTGTTAAGAGCGAGGGCAGAGCAGTGGTGTCCGCTTATGGAATGAGAACAGCGGCTCCCTCAAAACGACCGTGGCGCAGGTCATCCAGAGCCTGATTGGCATCTTTGAGGGCATAAGGCGTATTCGTGACCTTGATGCCGATCTCAGGAGCCAGTTTCAGAAAATCCAGTCCGTCCTGCCGGGTCAGATTGGCAACGGAAACGATCTCGCGTTCTTCCCAGAGTGTATCGTAGGAAAAGGACGGGATGGGGCTCATGTGGATGCCGCCACACACGACCTTTCCACCCTTGCGGACGGCTTTCAGTCCGGCCGGAACCAAAGCACCGACAGGCGCAAACAGGATGACGGCGTCAAGCGGTTCGGGTGGGAGTTCGTCTGAACCGCCTGCCCAAACGGCGCCAAGGGAGCGGGCAAATGTCTGCTTCTCTGTGTCTCCGGGAGACGTGAAGGCATAAACCTCGCGGCCCTGCCAGCGCAGTACCTGAATGATGATGTGAGCGGCGGCTCCGAAGCCATACAGGCCGATCTTTTTGCCGTCTCCAGCTTTGCTGAGACAGCGCCAGCCGATCAGGCCAGCGCAGAGCAGGGGAGCAAGATTCTTGTCTTCCCCTTTGTCACCCATGGGAAAAGCATATTTTGCATCAGCGACTGTCATGGTCGCGTAGCCGCCATTGCGGGTGAAGCCTGTGAAAAGGGGGTGATCGCAGAGATTTTCCATCCCATGCGTGCAGTAATAGCAATGCCCGCAGGTATGGCCGAGCCAGGGAATGCCGACCCGTTCCCCGACGCTAAGGCTTTTAACGTTGCTTCCTAGCTTGTCGATCCGGCCAACAATTTCATGCCCGGGAATGATGGGAAGGGTGGGGTTGGCGAGTTCGCCGTCTACGACATGCAGGTCTGTGCGGCAGACGCCGCAGGCCCCGATGCGGATGCGGATTTCGTCCGGTCCGGGTTCGGGGTCTGGCAGCTCCACCCATTCCAGAGGCTGGTGGTGTTGGCGGAGCTGCATGGCAAACATGGCGTGTGCTTTCTAAAGTCTTAGGTGTCCTGTCTCAGGAACGGAAATCCAGAACCGTACGGCCCTGAAGGCGTCCGTTCTTGAGATTGTCGAAGATCGTGTTGATGTTCTCGATCTTGTCTGCGGTGACGACGGACTTGACCTTACCGCGGGCGAAGAAATCCATGGCTTCGATCATGTCTAGCCGTGTGCCCACGATGGAGCCACGAATGGTCGTGCCGTTCATGACCATATCGAAGATCGACACCGGGAAGTCTCCGGGTGGCAGGCCGTTCAGAACGATTGTGCCGCCGCGGCGGGCATAACCCATGGCCTGCGAGAACGCGGTGCGACCCACAGCCGTAACGAGAGCGCCATGAGCGCCGCCGACTTCCTGCTGGATAAAGGCTGCCGGGTCCTTGTCCTTGGCATTGACGGTCAGAGCTGCGCCAAGCTTTGTGGCTGTGGCGAGCTTGTCGTCGTCAATATCGACGGCCACGACATTCATGCCCATGGCGACCGCATATTGAACGGCCATCTGACCCAGTCCGCCAACGCCCGAAATGGCCATCCACTGACCGGGGCGGGCCTCGGTCATTTTCAGGCCCTTGTAGACCGTCAGACCTGCGCAAAGCACGGGTGCGGCTTGTAGGGCATCGATGTTGCTGGGCAGATGTGCGACATAGTTCGGATCTGCGACGACATATTCGGCGAAGCAGCCATTGACCGTGTAGCCGGTGTCGTCCTGATCCTTACACAGCGTTTCCCAGCCGCCGAGGCAGTGTTCGCAGTGCCCGCAGGCGGAATAGAGCCACGGCACACCGACCACGTCGCCGATCTTGGCGTGGCTGACCTGACTGCCAACGGCCACGATATGGCCGATGCCTTCATGGCCGGGAATGAACGGTGGGTTCGGCTTTGCGGGCCAGTCACCCTCCGCGGCATGCAGGTCAGTGTGGCAGACGCCGCAGGTATCGACTTTCACGAGGATCTGGTTGGGCCGGATCTCGGGGATGGGAAGCCTCTCGACTGAGAGAGGCTTCCCGAACTCGCGGACGACGGCGGCTAGCATTGTATCAGCCATGAGAGTGTCTCCTTGAGAAGGGTTTTACGATGCGCCGAGAGCCTTGACGGCTTCGACCATCTTGCTGAGGACGGCCTGCGCATCGCCGAAGACCATGGCGCAGTTGTCCTGGAAGAAGAGCGGGTTCTGAACGGCGGAATAACCCATGCCCATGCCACGCTTGATGACGAAGACCTGACGGGCCTGATCGGCATTCAGGATCGGCATGCCGTAGATTGGGGAGGATTTGTCCGTCCGGGCGGATGGGTTCACCACGTCGTTGGCGCCGATGATGAGGGCGACATCCGTGTCAGCGAAGCTGTCGTTGATGTCTTCCATGTCATAGATCATGTCGTACGGGACGCCGGCTTCGGCGAGCAGCACGTTCATGTGGCCCGGCATACGACCGGCGACCGGGTGGATGGCGAACTTGACGTCCACGCCTGCGGCCTGAAGCTGCTTGACGAAGTCGTACAGCTTGCCCTGAGCCTGAGCGACGGCCAGACCGTAACCCGGAACAATGATGACAGACGACGCATAGCGCATCGTCGTGGCAGCATCGCTTGGAGCGACGGACTTGGCTTCCTTTTCGGGGCCTGTGGCCGTGGAGGCAGAAGCTTCACCGAAGTTGCTGAACAGCACGTTGGCAATCGAACGGTTCATGCCCTTGGCCATCATGACCGTCAGCAGCGTACCGGCGGAACCCACAACCATACCGGCGATCATCAGAGCCGGATCGGCCATGACATAGCCTTCGAGACCGACAGCCAGACCTGTGAAGGCGTTGTAAAGCGAGATCACGACCGGCATGTCAGCGCCGCCGATGGGGATCGTCATGCAAATGCCAGCAAGCAGGGCGCCGATGAAGAACAGCAGCGTGGCGATACCGCCGCCATCCTGATGGTACAGGAAGGCTGCCATGATGCCGAGCAGGACGGTCAGCATAAAGACGGCAGCATTGACGATACGCTGGCCGCCGAAGCGGATCGGCTTGTTCATCCGGCCATCGAGCTTGGCCCAGGCAATGATGGAACCCGACAGGGACATGCTGCCGATCAGGCCACCGGCGACGGTGACGAGCAGCGGAACGATGCCTGTCTCTTTCGGGCCGGTCAGGGCAATGACGGACACAGCTGCAGCAGCACCGCCACCCATGCCGTTGAAGAGGGCAACCATCTGCGGCATGGCCGTCATGGCAACGCTGCGGCCTTTCCACCCAGCCCAGCCGCCGCCAATGACAAGGGCGAGAATGGCCAGAATGACGTTGACGACCAGATGTGGTTTTGCGGCTTCAGAAACACTGAAGATGCCGAGGAAGCTGGCGGCCGTGACGAACAGCATACCCCAGCCCGCCGTCACAATGCCGGAAACGGCCGTGACGGGAGAGGACATGCGCTTGAGGCCGTAGACCAGCAGGCCGGAGGCGATAAGTGCGCTGATGGCGACGATATATTCGAGGAGGATCATTTCTGCGCTCCCTTCTGCGGAGCCGCTTTGTCGCTGGGCTTGAACATGGCCAACATACGGTCAGTCACGACGTAACCGCCGACAACGTTACCAGCGCCCATCATGACGCCGAGGAAACCGACAACCTGTTCAAGCACGGAAGAGGCGTTGAACAGGGCTGTCAGCGCCCCCACGACCACGATACCGTGTACGAAGTTCGAGCCGGACATCAGCGGTGTGTGCAGAATGGAGGGCACGCGGCTGATGACCTCGTAGCCCGTGAAAGCCGCGAGCATGAAGATGTAGAGCGCGATGATGAAGGTCATTGCGGTGATCATCGTGCGGCCTCCTGTCCTGAAGCCTGTGCCGGTGCGGCGGGGGCGGCAGCCGGGGCAGGGGGTTGCGGTGCGGGCGGTGCCGGGGAATTCGGATCGACGGCCGTGCGGATGCCTTCGTTCGTGATGTAGCCATCATGAGTCAGGGCTGTGCCGGAAATGACTTCATCTGTGAAATCCAGCTGGATCTGACCATCCTTGGTCAGGATCTGCTGGAGCAGATGCATGATGTTTTTGGAATAAAGTTCGCTGGCCTGAAGGGCGAGCATGGACGGAACATTGATCGGACCAACGATTGTGGTCGGGCCAACCTGCACCGTCTGGCCGGCCTGTGTGCCTTCACAGTTGCCACCACCTTCTGCACCGAGGTCGATGATGACGGAGCCGGGCTTCATGGCCTTGATCTGCTCGGCATCAATCAGGCGCGGAGCCTTTTTGCCGGGGACGGCGGCCGTCGTGACGATCAGGTCAGCCCGTGCAATGTGGTCGCTGATGACCTTGCGGACCGTCTGTTTTTCTTCGTCTGTCAGTTCGCGGGCATAACCGCCTTTGCCGGTGCCATCCACGCCGGTATCGACGAATTTGGCGCCGAGAGACTGTGCCTCTTCGCGTGTTTCGGGGCGGACGTCATAACCTTCCGTGACCGCACCAAGGCGCTTGGCCGTGGCGAGGGCCTGTAGGCCAGCGACACCAAGGCCCATGACAAGAACCTTTGCAGCCCGCAGGGAGCCGACGGCCGTGGTCATCATGGGAAGGATCTTGGTCATGTGCACGGACCCGAGCAGAACGGCGTAATAGCCGGCAAGGGTGGCCTGACTGGACAGGGCGTCCATGGCCTGTGCGCGGGAAATGCGGGGAACCAGCTCCATGGCGAAGCAGGTGACTTTCTGGTCCCGGAGGGCCTTGACCAGATCAGGGTGGTTTCGGCCGTAAATGAAGGACACCAGAATGGCGCCGGGCTGCATGGCCTGAACGGTTTCAATGGTGGGAGGCTGAACGGCGAGGACAATATCCGCATCGCCGAGAAGAGCCTTCCGGTCTGTTGAAAGGGTTACGTCTTTATAGGTTTCATCCGGATAGGAAGAGGCGACACCGGCCCCGTTTTCCATCGCGAAAGAGACGCCGAGGCTGCTGAGGCGCTCGACAACCTGCGGGATCAGGGCGACGCGACGTTCACCGCCTTCGTCCTGTTCTTTTAGTACCGTGATTTTTACGGTCATAGGTTGAGATCCTGCGTCTTTAATCTTTTGTGAAGGCGCGACTCATCCACCCCACTAAAGGGATGCAGGGGCCTGCACCTCGTTCGACTGCCATATTGACGCTATATTTGCGCCTCTTCCATTGATGGGTGTCAAAAGAAAAAAATTTCTTTTAGTTGTCATATTGTAATCGTTTCCAGATCAGGAAAACGGCTACGATTGTTTCGGAAACGGCCAGTAACCTTTCTGTTTTTCTTCGAGTGCCCGCTGTTCGAGCCAGAGTAGATTTTCCTGTCTCAGGCTTGTAAGAGCCATCTCTTCCGACGGAACTGATTGAAAGGCTCCTGCTGCCCGATGGCATTCGACGCCGCCTTTCTGGACGAACTCCGCAATCGAACGCCGCTGGCCTCCCTGATCGGGCGTCGTAACAAGCTGGTTCGCTCCGGTCGTAACTGGAAGACATGCTGTCCTTTCCACGGGGAAAAAACGCCGTCTTTCTACGTTTATGATGATCATTTTCATTGCTTTGGCTGTGGCGCGCATGGCGATGCGATCTCTTTTGTCATGCAGAGCGACGGCAGGAGTTTCCCTGAGGCTGTTGAGCAACTAGCCGCTGAAGCAGGCCTTGAAGTTCCGAAGCAGGACCCACGGAGTGAGGCGCGTGCGCGGGAGGTCAAATCTCTTGGCGATGTTCTGTCCCTTGTTCAGGCCAGTTACCGGCGTCGGCTCTTCCTTCCGGAAGGACGGGAAGGGCTCGCTTATCTGCGTGGGCGCGGACTGAGTGACGCGACTATCGAGCGGTTTGGTTTGGGGTGGTCTGGCGATGGGCGGCATCTGGTTGAAGAATTGCGCGCCCATGATGTAACGCCTGAAATGCTGGTTCAGGCGGGCATTTTGCGCGTGGATGACCGGGGACAGCCCAAAGGGGAACTGTTTTTCAATCGCGTGACGTTTCCGATCCGGGATCGCCGCGGCAAGCTGATTTCTTTTGGCGCGCGCACCCTGGGGGACGGGCAACCAAAATATCTCAATGGTCCGGAAACGGCGCTCTTCTCCAAGCGGCGCATACTCTACAACCTCGATCTGGCGCGTGAGGCTGTCCACAAGGGCGCTGAGCTTGTTGTGGTTGAAGGGTATATGGATGTCATTGCTCTGGACCAGGCAGGCTTTGGCGGTGCTGTGGCGCCGTTGGGGACTGCGCTGGGCGAAGAGCAGCTCGATCTGCTGTGGCGCATGACGCCCTCTCCGATCCTGTGTCTGGATGGTGATGCGGCAGGAGCCCGCGCCGCTTTGCGGGTCTGTGAAGTCGCGCTTCCGCTGTTGTCTCCCGAACGAACGCTCAGGTTCTGCCGCCTGGACCCTAAAGATGACCCGGACAGTCTGATCCGTACACGCGGCGTTGCGGCCATGAAGGAAGCCCTGTCTGGGGCGACGTCTCTGGCAACTGAATTGTTCGGGTTGATGACAGGGGGGATGGTTGATCCCGGTCCCGATCAGCGGGCGGCGTTGCGTGAGAAGCTTGTTGCTTTGTCAAAGCTGATCCCGGATCGGGCACTTGCGTCTGAGTATCGCAGTACGTTTCTGGATATGTTTTTCGCGCGCTTCAGGCGCGGTGGTGGAAGTAAAAAGCCGTTCCAGAAGAAAGGGGCACCGCTTCCTCTTTCAACGCAGGCCCCTGGCGAGATGAGGCATATCGAGCAGGGGAGTGTAGAGCGTCTTAACATTCTGACTGCGATGCTGCTGCGCTATCCGGATATTCTTCCGGAGGTTGAGCAGGCCTATAGTAGTCTGGCTCTCCCAGTGGATCTGGATCGGATTCGCTCCGCCCTTTTGGACTGGAGTTGCCAGGACGAGGATCTGACGGAAGAGAACTGCCATCGCTGGATCGAGGCTCATGGGCTGACGGATATCGTGGGGGCCGTGACAGAAAGTCCGATGCCTCGGGAAGTGGGGCTTGGAAAAGACAGGGATGAAGTTCTTAAGATCGATGTTGTGGAGAGCTGGTGGCACTTTTACGGGCTTGTAAATTTTCGCAATTTCGAGCGCGAAGTGGCCAATGACATTCAGGCAACCATCATGCAGGTCTATTCTGGTGGGGGAGGCGGAGACTCATCTTTTCCGGAAAGCCTGCTGGCGCGGATGAGGGTTCTGGAAGCGCTGCGGCGAGGTGAGGATGTTGAAGAAGAAGGGTGAAAAAGGCCGGGGCTAACGTTTTTTATTGCCCTGAAGTTGCTTTCTTTTTCGTCTAAACCTTGACTTACGGCTCAGGATCGACCACCTGCACGCTGCCGAATTGCTTGCTTTCGGTGGAGTTGAGGGAGAGACGCATGGCGACGAAAACAGCCTCTGGTACGGATCGGAACGCGCAGGAACAGGAGGGGGATGCCACTCTTCTTGATACGCAATCCGCTGCCGTGAAGCGGCTGATCGCCAAAGGGCGTGAGCGTGGCCATATTACCTTTGACGAGCTGAACGCCGTTCTGCCGCAGGACCAGATGTCCTCTGAGCAGATCGAAGACGTGATGGCAGCTCTGTCAGAGATGGGCATTCAGGTTCTGGAAAACGAAGAACAGGACGAAGCTGAGCCGGCTCAGGAAGAAGCCAAGGAAGAAGCTGAGGAATCAGATGAGCCTCAGGGCGGCAATATTGATGCCGAGGCTGCCAGCCGCACGGATGATCCGGTTCGGATGTATCTGCGTGAGATGGGGTCTGTAGAGCTCCTGTCCCGCGAAGGCGAAATCGCGATCGCCAAGCGCATTGAAGCTGGTCGTGACGAGATGATTGGCGGGCTTTGCGAAAGCCCGCTGACGATCCGCGCGATCATTTCCTGGCATGAACGCCTCAAGGACGGCGAAATGCTGCTCCGTGACATCGTCGATCTGGAAGCCAGTCAGGCTGTCGGTCCGGGTCCTGAAGGCGAAGAGGGCGAGGAAGGCGAGGAAGCTGCGGCTGACGAAGACGCCACGGACGACGATGCCGAAGAAGGCGACGGCGATCAGCAGGAAGGCAGTGGCCTGTCCCTGTCTGCTCTGGAAGAGAAGCTGAAGCCAGAAATTCTGGCCCGCTTCGAAGCCATTGAGCCGCTGTATCACAAGCTGCGTCAGCTTCAGGTCAAGCGTCTGGAGGCCCTGACGGCTGGTGAGGAAAGCTCGGACAAGTCTGAGAACATCTACGAAGAACTGCGCCATGAACTGGTCAGTCTGGTGGAGCAGGTTCACCTGCATAACAACCGGATTGAAGAGCTTGTTGCCCAGATCAAGATGCATGTTCAGCGTCTGAACAATCTCGAAGGCCGCTTGCTGCGTCTGGCTGAGGGCTGCAAGATTTCGCGTGACGATTTCCTGCTGAAGTATCGTAACCGCGAGATGGACCCGACCTGGGTTGATTTTATCTGCACTCTGCCCGGTAAGGGTTGGAAGACGCTGACGACCAAGCACCTGGACCAGATCCGGTCCATGCGTGCTGATCTTGCGGCGCTTTCTCACGAGACTGGCCTGCCGGTTGGGGAGTTCCGTCGTGTGTATGCGACCATTTCCCGTGGTGAGCGTGACTCCACGCGTGCCAAGAAGGAAATGATCGAGGCCAACCTGCGTCTCGTGATCTCGATTGCCAAGAAGTACACGAACCGTGGTCTGCAGTTCCTGGATCTGATTCAGGAAGGCAACATCGGTCTGATGAAGGCGGTGGACAAGTTCGAGTACCGTCGCGGTTACAAGTTCTCGACCTATGCCACCTGGTGGATCCGTCAGGCGATCACGCGTTCTATCGCCGATCAGGCCAAAACCATCCGTATTCCGGTGCACATGATCGAAACGATCAACAAGCTGGTGCGGACGTCCCGTCAGATGCTGCATGAGATCGGGCGCGAGCCTGCTCCGGAAGAGCTGGCTGAGAAGCTTGGCATGCCGTTGGAGAAGGTTCGGAAGGTCCTGAAGATCGCCAAGGAGCCGATCTCTCTTGAAACGCCGATTGGCGACGAGGAAGACAGCCATCTTGGTGACTTCATCGAGGATAAGACGGCTGTTATTCCGTTGGATGCCGCGATCCAGACCAACCTGCGTGAAGCAACCACGCGCGTTCTGGCATCCCTGACACCACGTGAAGAACGCGTTCTACGGATGCGCTTCGGTATTGGCATGAACACGGACCACACCCTTGAGGAAGTGGGCCAGCAGTTCAACGTGACGCGTGAGCGTATCCGTCAGATCGAGGCAAAGGCTCTTCGCAAGCTCAAGCACCCGAGCCGCAGCCGCAAGCTGCGTTCCTTCCTCGACGATAACTGATCGTCTGGGTCATGCTGCCGGCCTGGCTTCATCCGCAGGGATCATCCACCCGTTTTGAGGTGGGTGTGACTTTTCTGGAGACGAGGGCAAGCCGCCCAGCTCCGGTTTTGCCAGAGGGCGTCTCTCTTGAGAGAGTTCTCCCTCCGGCATTGCCGCTATACCGAAAGCTTTATCGGGAAGTCGGTGAGGCATATTGCTGGTGGATGCGTCGTCCGATGCCGGACGAAAAACTTGCTGAAATTGTCCATGATCCTGACGTTTACTTCATGGTGCTCTGGCAGGCAGATGGTACGCCTCTCGGGTTTTACGAACTGGATCTGAGAGAGGGTGGAGACGCCAATCTGGCGTACTTCGGACTTCTGCCAGCAGCGATTGGTCATGGCTTAGGTCGGGCATTGCTGGATTCCGCAATTTCTCAGGCGTTTGCGGCAGGGTGCTGGCGATTGCGGGTCAATACCTGCACACTGGATCATCCCAGAGCTCTGACCAATTATCAGAAATGTGGGTTTGTAATTCAGTATGTTGTTCAGGAAATCTGGAACGTTCCTGACGAATATGTCCCGGCAGAGCTGCGTCGACTCTGAGTTTATCCTTGATTTCCGTTAGGCTGCATGATTAATGCAGCCTTTCCCTGCCGGGCGATGTGGCGTCGCGCCGGCTATACCCGCGCTTTCCCCAAAGATTGCACTGTCTCTGGCACGGGCTGGACCAGTTGGGTTGACCTTATCCGAAGGGAGTTTTCATGCCACTGTACGAAAGCGTGCTCATCGCACGTAACGATGTGTCTCAGGCACAGGTCGAGAGCCTGGTTGAGACCATTGAAGCCCTGCTGACCGAGAATGGTGGTTCCATCCAGAAGCGCGAATTCTGGGGTCTCCGTTCGCTCGCATACCGCATCAAGAAGAACCGTAAGGGCCATTACGTCCTGCTCGGTATCGACTGCACGCCGGATACGCTTCGTGAAGTTGAGCGTCAGCTCGGCCTGAACGAAGACGTGCTTCGCGTTCTGACGCTTCGCGTTGACGAAATCGACGAAACTCCGTCCCCGGTTCTTGCTCGCAAGAATGATGACCGCGGCGACCGTGGTAGCTTCCGTGGCGGCTCCAAGCCGGCTGGTCGCTTCGAGAGCGGCCGTGGCGGCCCGCGTCGTGGCAGCGAAGACCGTGAAGAATACCGTGCACGCGGCGAGCAGGACGATGCTCGTGAGGCGGCTGGAGCGGAGTAAGAAACATGTCCGATACAACCACCACCGACGTGAACGACGTCAACCCAGCAGCCCGTCGCACGGCTGTCGGCGCACGCCGTCCTTTTTATCGTCGTCGTAAGTCCTGCCCGTTCTCCGGCCCGAATGCGCCGAAGATCGACTACAAGGACGTGCGTCTTCTGAGCCGCTTCCTCTCTGAGCGTGGCAAGATCGTGCCGAGCCGTATCACGGCTGTTTCGGCCAAGAAGCAGCGTGAGCTGGCGCAGGCTATCAAGCGTGCCCGCTTCCTTGCCCTGCTCCCCTACGTCGTAAGCTGAGGAGAGCACCATGTCCCAGACCGCACTGATCCTGCTCCAGCGGGTCGAGCATCTCGGCCAGATGGGCGATCTTGTTTCCGTGAAGCCGGGTTACGCCCGTAACTTCCTGCTTCCGCAAGGCAAGGCGATGCGTGCTACGGCCGCAAACCGCAAGCGCTTTGACACGGAGCGCGCCCAGCTTGAAGCGCTGAACATCAAGAAGCGCGAAGAAGCTGAGCGTCTTGCCGAACGTATGGACAGCCTGTCTGTCGTCATCATCCGTCAGGCAAGTGACAGCGGCAACCTGTACGGCTCCGTCAGCACGCGTGATATCGCTGTTGCTGCTACGGATGCTGGCCTTACGGTTGCTCGTCAGCAGGTTGTTCTGGCTCACCCGATCAAGTCTCTTGGCCTGACGGAAGCCCGCATCGTCCTGCACCCGGAAGTTTCCATTCCGCTGACAGTCAACGTTGCACGTTCTGCTGAAGAAGCTGAGCGCCAGGCCCGCGGCGAAGCCGTTGGCGTGGAAGAAGAGGATGACAACATCCTCGGTGAACTGCAGGCAGAGAACGCAGCTGAAGAAGCTGCTGCCGAAGCTGCAGTCACGGAAGAAGCCGAAGGCTGATTTCGCTGGCATAGCCAACAGAAAACCCGGCCGGGTATTCCCGCGCCGGGTTTTTTGATGTCTGCTCTCCCGGTCAGGCAACTGAAGACTGTGTCATGTCTTGTCATGACGCGTGAACAGGAGGGAGACAGGCGTGAAACCCATTCTCGATTTCGTTCTGAAGAAATTTATTCAGGTCGGAACGTTGCGAGTCACGTTCAGTGACGGCACGATACAAACCTATCGTGGGGCCTTGCCCGGCGTTGAAGCGGGCTTACATCTCAAAACAAAACAGGCTGAGCGTTCTCTGGTTATTAATTCCGGGTTGGCGTTTGGCGAAGAATACATGGCTGGCGAACTTGCGCCGGAAGGATGCACTCTTGAGACACTGATGATCGTCCTCATGGCGAACATCACCCAAGGTGGTCATGTTTTTGAAGAGATCGAGGATCGACTCCGTTACCTTCTCCGACCTTTCAAGGGGCTAAATTCCCTCAAGCGGTCATGCCGGAATGTTGCGCATCATTATGATCTGAATGGTCGCCTTTATGACTTGTTTCTGGACAAGGACCGCCAGTACTCCTGCGCTTATTTCCAGCGTGAAGATATGACGCTTGAGGAGGCTCAGATCGCGAAGAAGCGACACATTGCCTCCAAATTGAATCTCAATCGTCCGGGACTGGAAGTTCTGGATATTGGCTGTGGTTGGGGCGGTCTGGCGCTGACACTGGCAAAAGAATATGGCGCAACGGTTGTCGGTATTACGCTTTCCAAGGAACAATTAGAGGAAGCGCGAGCTCGGGTGCGCGCCGAGGGGCTGGAAGGGCAGGTCCGTTTCGAGCTTATGGACTACCGCAACGTTCATCACGAGTTCGATCGTGTCGTGTCAGTCGGAATGTTCGAGCATGTTGGGCAACCGCAATTTGAGCGCTATTTTCGAGGCATCAAGGAATGTCTGAAGCCGGATGGTGTGGCTTTGATCCACTCGATCGGTCGAACGGATGGGCCTGGAACGACTAATGCCTGGCTCCAGAAATACATCTTTCCGGGTGGATATTCCCCGTCTTTAAGCGAGACGCTGGCTGCTGTTGAGCGCACTGGCCTTTGGATGACGGACTGCGAAGTGCTGCGTCTGCACTATGCCAAGACAATTGCAGAATGGCGTAAGCGTTTTGAGGCCAACAGACAGAAAATCATTGATCTGTATGACGAACGGTTTGTGCGGATGTTCGAGTTGTATCTCGTGGGAAGCGAGCTGGCGTTCCGGGTGCAAGGGCACATGAATTTTCAGCTTCAGCTGACACGGTCCGTAGATGCTGTGCCTTTGACGCGTGATTACATGTTTGAGAATGAGCGTGCGAAAAGTGCGGTCTGAGTTTTTAGACTTGGGGGTTGTAGCGAAAGCAGGATGGGTCATGATCGTGGATCAGACCCACGGCCTGCATCCAAGCATACACGATGACAGGTCCGACGAAGCGAAAACCTCGGGCTTTTAAAGCTTTAGACACAACTACTGAAAGAGGCGACTGCGCCAAAACTGCTCCGGTCGAATTATAAATCGGAGCATTCGGGACCAGTGAGGCAATGAACCCTGCGAAATCTTCGCCTTGTTTCTTCATCGCGAGGTAGGCTTGTGCATTGCCTATGGTGGCTTTGATCTTGGCACGGGCCCGGATGATGCCGGGATCCTGCATGAGGCGGTCGATATCCTGTTCCGTAAAGAGGGCTACTTTTTCAGGGTCAAAGTTAGCGAAGGCTTTCCGAAACCCTTCGCGCCGTTTCAGAACAATTGCCCAGGACAAGCCAGCCTGAAAGCTTTCCAGAACAAGGGTCTCCCACAGCTCACGGCTATCACGGATCGGAACGCCCCACTCTTCGTCATGGTACTGGCGAAGAAGGGGGTCTGTTGCGGCCCAACGACAGCGGGAAAGGTTCTCAGGCGCGGGAGCGGGCAAGATGTAGCTCTGCAAGGCGGCCAAATTCTGCAACGCTCAGGGTTTCAGCCCGGCGTGTGGGCTCGATACCCGCAGCGTCCAGAAGTGCTTCCCCACCAATTGATTTGAGAGATGATCGTAGCATCTTGCGGCGTTGTCCGAACGCGGCGGCTGTGACGCGCTCGATCGCACGGAAAAGCTCTGGTGCGGGCTGCTCTGCATGCGGAATGAGAACCGCAACGGCTGAGTGAACCTTGGGCGGCGGGGAAAATGCCCCTGGTGGAATGCGCAGAGCCACGGAGCAGGACGCGCACCATTGGGCCAGAACAGCAAGCCGCCCGTACGCAGACGTATCTGGCTCAGCACAGATGCGTTCAGCAACTTCAAGCTGGAACATCAAAGACAGGCGTTCCCACGAATGGGCCTGTCTTAACCAGCCAACAAGAAGGGGTGTGGCAACATTATAAGGCAGGTTAGCGATGATCTGTCTGGGAGCGGGGGCAAGGTTCGCCGCATCCAGTTTCAGGGCATCCTGCCGGATAACATGCAGACGATCCGGATAGTGCCCGGCCAGCTCTTCGAGCAGCGGCCACGCGCGTTCATCAATTTCCACAGCATCGACACGGCTTGCCGGACTATCGAGCAGAGCGCGTGTCAGGCCACCAGGACCAGGTCCGATTTCAACAACGCTTCGCCCCGTCAGATCGCCACCCAAGGCGACGATCCGAGCACAAATTCCGGGATCCAGAAGAAAGTGCTGACCGAGGGATTTTTTTGCATCCAGACCGTAAGCCTGGATGGACTCTTTCAGAGAAGGAAGGCTCACGTCAGTTGAGAGCCGGCTTCGCTGCGGGGCGGATATCGATGATGGACCGGCGCTGTAGATCCCGCTGGAGCTGACGGGACGCCTGCTCAACCCGCTCATTCATGAGCTGATCGGCAATTTCCCCAGGTGTCTGCTGTGCCAGATTTTTCTGCTGGCGGTCACAGACCATCAACAGGGCAATACCATCCATGGACACCAGCGGATGGCTTACCTTGTTTATAGGCAGAGGCTCGATAATGGAGCGCATCTGGGGCGCCAGGCGTTCCAGAACCTGAGTTCCGGGATTGCTGGGGCGCTTCTCACCCTGGGCTTTGTTAAGCGCTTCCAGAGCATCGCAGCTATGGATCGTTTCAACAGCGTGTGTTGCCTTCTGAAGAGCCGCCTGCTGCTGAGGTGTAGGGTTCTGCGGGTTCAGCGGCGCATCGAACGGGAAGAAGGCCTGACGCAGGGCAACGAGTGTGCCCATCTGTTTGCCGACGACACGTTTGGCCTGAACTGTTGCAATGACGAAGCCGCCAGCAACCTGGATCGGGTTGGAAATGGCACCAATTGGCATCTGGCGCACGACATTCACGACCTGTGGGTCAAGGTTGTCTTCCTGCACCCAGCCCATGGAGCCACCGTCGAGAGCAGACTGTGCCTGCGAGAACTGTGCGGCAACAATCGGGAAGGGCGCGCCTTCGCGAAGCTGGGAGATGATGGTGCGTGTGAACGTGAGTTCGTTTTCATCGTGGCGTGGGTCAGCAACAGGAACGAAAATTTCGCTCATCATGTACTGCGCACGACCCTGCTCAGCCTGAAGGGCCTGCTCACGTTGTGCGATCTGGGTGGCTGTAATGCGGCCCCCTTCACCCAACTGTTCACGAAGCACCTGCATCCAGCCAATCTGCACACGGATCTGATCGATCAGCGTTGTCAGGGAAACGCCATCGGATGCCAGACGGTCACGCAGGGCATTTTTGGGCATGCCGTTGCGCTGTTCGATGTTGCTGATGGCTCCGGCAATCTGCTCAGGCTCGACATTGATGTGTCGCTTCAGCATTTCCTGAGTCTTCAGGCGTTCTTCGATCAACTGGTGAATGATCTGGCCGCGCATGCGGTTCATGACATCCGGGCTGACGGGCAGGCCGGTGGAAAGCACGAACAGCTTGGCGCGGTTATCCACATCACGCTGGGTCAGCACCTGACCGTTGATAACAGCCAGGATCTGGTCTTCAGGCGGTTTCGCTGCGGGTGCCTGCTCCTTTTTGGGAGCACTCTTGTGTGCGGGTGCAGCATGCGCCACGGCGGTTGGAGCCGCCGCAGAGAAGGCCAGCAGGGCAACCAGGGCAGTAGATGCGATGCGATGGGTCTTGGACATGCTCAGCCGTTAATTCCGAAAGTGCCGATCGTTTTGAACGTGAAGTTGAACATCACAGTGGTGTTCCGCTGCTCGCCGCCGATCCGTGTGTACTGTTTGATATACATGATATCCAGCCCGAAGCAGTCGTTGGAATACCCAATATCTCCGCCATTTGCGACGAACTGTTTCCGGGACAGACTGCGACGGAAGAAGCCTGACGCATGATACTGGCGCCAGTGGGTAGAGACACTGCCCGTAATTTCGTTCGTCTTGACCAGATAGGGCGAGTTTACACCGCTCTCACGATAGTTGGTGGCGTAATAATAATACGGTGTCACCGGGGCATAGAGGTAGCCGGCACTGAAGCGCAAAGCCGGAATGCCGGCGCTGAACAGGCCTTCGCCGTAGTCCACCTGATGAGTCCATGGATTGTAACGACCGCGGGCCGTTACATCGAGGTACTTGTTGGGTGTGAAGCGCACACGGCCAACCGGGTCCGAAAGGTGATGATCCAGGCCGGAATACGGAATGCGGTTCTTTGTGATGTGCTCCTGGATGCTTTCACCCACCAGCATGTCGATGGAATGGCCGTTCCACGTCCAGCTCTGATGAACGCCGATATTGCCGCGCAATCCGCCATCGAGGCGATCTGTACCGGCGTAGCGGTTCAGGGAGAACATGGTTGTATCGGTGAATTCGTACGTCAGGCTGTCTTCATTCGGCATATTGCTGTTGGCGGAGTTGCCGGTGTTAGGCGCGGCAATCAGCTGAACAATAGGCTCAAGAACCTGTGTGCCACGCCCGCGGGCGAAGGACCGGAGGAACGGCCAGTTCATCTTGACGGCAATGGTTGGCAGAACCTGCCCTGTGATTTTTGTGCCGCCAACTGCGTAATAGGTCGGCTGCTGTGCGAGGCGAGTGGCCCGATAGACGTTTGAGTCCAACCGTGCCGTTACAAGCCACTGCTGGCCCAGACTGTTGTGGAACGGACGGTCCCACTGCATCTGAAGCTGGCCACGCTGATCAGACACGCCCTTTGTACGGTACACGTCAAAATCTGTAGTGTTCATGCTGAAACGCCCACCCAGTGCATCAGGCTGGCCCTGATAAGCGTAAGTGAAGCGCGGCAGTGCCCATGGCAGTTCAGAGTTCTGAATGACGCCCTGGTTCAGGCCCTGATAGGCCTGTGCGTCGAGGCGGGCGTATGCGCCTACGCCGTAGCCTTCAAGATAGACGTTCGAGTTGAGCGATTCCTGACCGTAACCAGGGACGCGGTAATCTCGCATGTAATTGGCAGACGTCGCCAGATTGACGTTGATGCCTGCCTGCCAATGCTTGTTGATCGCGAAATTGCCCTGACCGAACACGTAACCCTGAAGGCCATATTCGCCTGAAGAGTTGACGTTGTTTCCGAACGTATTGACGTAGCGGCTCTCTCGGTTGGTGTCGTATGCGCCACCAGCCGTGATATCCAGCGTGCCAAAGTTGAAACGGCGGCGATATTCGCTGGTGATTTCCGGGCCGGTCTTTGTGGAGACCAGTCCACGAACGGTGAGGTCCTGACTGTCGTCAATGGCCCAGAAATATGGAAGGGTGAAATACGTTCCAAGATAGCGGTCATGCGGGCTGATACCGGCCATCAGGAAGCCGCTCTGTCGTTTGACCGAAGGATCGGACATCGAGAAGAACGGGAAATAGAACACTGGCAGGCCGAGCATTTTCAACCAGGCATGGTTGAACTCGATACGCTTGTGCTGGGCATCCTGCGTCGCGCCATAGGCCTGGAACTGCCAAAACGGGGGAGCATCAGGGTTTGTTTCGCAGATCTTGCACGCCGTATAAACGGCATGTGAGAGATCATTGATCAGACCATTGGTGCGACGCATGCCGTTACCGGCCAGCTTCGCATTATCCTGCATCTGCATGTAGATGGACGTGCCAATGCCGTCATGCATGCCATGGCTGAATTCCATATAGGCGGCATAGGTGGTGCTGCCATCTGGTTCCATGATGGCGACATGGCCGCGCGCTGCCAGAACGCCTGTGTTCCGGTCATAGGTGATCTTGTCGGCACGGAGAGCGTGGTCGCCCTGCCAGATGCGGACATTGCCTTCCCATGTGACAAGACCGTTCTTTGCGTAGCTTTCGCTGTCAGCCAGATAGGTAAGAGGGTCGTGCTCGGACGTCGGCTTGCCAATGACGATGATATGCGAATTGTCGCGCTGCATCGTATTGGCAAACATGTCCTGCGGCGCCACGAGCGCAGTTCCCGTCAGGGCGACGCCTGCAAGAGAGACGCATCTGCGGGCGCGTTTTGGGAGCCACCGGGGCACCGACATCAACCATCCTCCATATGCAGCAAAAGCGCGACCGCAAGGCAGAGCCCTGCGCCCGTGGGCGCCCATGCGGCAAGAACCGGCGGCAAAGCGCCAGATTCACCAAACTGTTCAGCCACTTTCGAGATCGTGAAAAGCGCAAAGCCTGCCGCAATTCCCGATCCCAGCATCCGGGCCACTCCGCCGCGTCGTGCGGGACGCATCGAAAACCCTGCGGACACCAATGCCATTGTACCAGCAAGGATGGGAAGAGCCAGAAGCGATTGGAAATGTAACCTGTGCCGAATTGAAGGGAAACCGGACCGCTCCAGAAGGGAGATAAAGCTGGGTAGAGCAAAGACCGACAGCGTATCGGGCGATGCAAAACTTTCCTGAATGCGACTGACCGTAAGATCGGACGGAAGGCTCAGGGTTCCGATTTTTTCCGGCAGATGGTCTGGATGCAGCAGGGACGAATCATTCAGGCTCCACTGCTGATGGGCGAGTGTTCCGGTTGGCGCTTCGACACGGACGATCAGCCGGTCCCGGTCATCCAGGCGGAAAATGGTCACGCCGGAGACATCGAGCGTATCCTGCGCAAGTTTGACGTTCTGGGCGTGGAGAATGGCAACGCCGTGTTGGGTCAGTCCATCGTCGGCCTGCCTGAGCCAGAGTTCGCCACCCTTGAGTGTGAGAACGCCACCACCCGTTCGAAGATAAGACTGATCCAGAAGCTCCGCCTGCCGATACATCGACGAGGAAAGCGCTGAGATGCCGGTGGTTGTGAACAGACCGATCAGGAGGGCGCAGGAGAGAGGGCTGGCAAGGAACTGCCAGGCAGAAATCCCTGCGGCTCTGGCGACGATGAGTTCGGACGACCGTGTCAGGCGGGAAAAGCAGACAATTCCGCCAAGCAGAATACCAAACGGCAGCACGTAAATGACGTAATACGGAATGTGCAGCCCTGCGATTTCCAGAATGAGGCTGGTGGGCACATTGGGCCGGGTTGCGGCGCGCCTGAGCAGATCAATGAAGTCGAACAGGGACACAAGCCCTGTCAGAGCCAGAACCATCGACAGCGTATTCAACGTGAAATGACGTGCGATGTAGATCGCCAGGGTCGTAGAAAACCCGACTTCCGCTTCCTGTGGTCTCAGGGTGTGGATGAGCGTGGAAAACCAGCTGCGATACCCGTCAGTGGTGGATTTCATGAGGGGCGTCCAGTCTGGCGCGTGGTTCCGGTCCACTGCTCGGCGAACAGAAGAGCTGCACAGATGATGCTTGGAAGAAGGGCTGCAACCCAGAGCAGGGGAACAAGAGCAAGGTTTCTGCCAGCAAAATTCTGCAGCATGAGTGAAAGTGCGAGAAGCCCCACGACTGTCAGAATGGCGATGAGAGGACGGGTGATATTTCCATGTCTGGAGAACGTCCCCCTAAGAACAGCCACAAGCCCGATCATGGCGAAGGATAGCACAGTCAGTGGCGCAGTCAGGCGATGCCACCCTTCGACCGCAAATTTGCCCCTGTCACGCTCGGACACCTCGTTTGGATCAGGGTGGAATAGATCGTGCAATGGCATTTCCGATGCGTCCCGCTCTTCATGGTTGTTCTGGCGGGACGACGTTAGATCAATCGTGTTGCGGCCAAATGTCAGGACGTTCAGTCGCCCTGTATGCCGGTCAATTTCTTCACGAGAGCCATTGTAAAGGACGACGCGAGGCTTGTTGTTGACGGTTACGATCGTGCCCCGTTCGGCCAGAACGGTCGTATGGGCATCTGGATCACGATCATCTTCCACCAGAACACCGTGCAGCAGCCCGTTGGAATCCCGGGAGCGGACATACACAGTCATGTCTCCCGAGACCTTTGTGAAAACACCATCCTGAAGCAGGAAGGCAGCCATCTGATTGCGGATCTGGAATTCGTATCGGTGGAAGGCGTGATAGGACACCGGAGCCAGCCAGAGCGTCAAAACGTAGCATAGTCCCACGCAGGCGCCTGCGCAGATCAGGCCAGGGCGTGCCAGTTCCAGGGGAGAACGGCCAGCGGCGCGCATGACGGTCATTTCCCGGTCGCCGGACATTCGCTGATAGGTGAAGAGGATCACGAGGAAGGTTGTGATCGGCAGAATGACAGCCACAAAGGACGGCAACATCAGGGAGGTAAGCTGCAGGAAGACGCGCAGCGACAGCCCATGCTGAACAATCATCGATACAAAATGCAGCGATTGTGTCAGCCAGATGAGCGCTACGGCTCCTCCCGTCAGCGCCAGAAGGGCGATGACAAGTTGGCGGAGAACGTATCGGTCAAGAAGGGGCAGCAGATGTCGCTTTGCAGCGCCGGGGGAAGAGGCCATGGCCCTTCATCTATCCTTAGCCTGTGACGGGAGAAAGGCAAAAAAACAAAACGGTATCAGCGGAAGTAGACTGATCGGTCAATCGGAGGCCGGTCTGTCAGGCTATGGTAGAACTGGCTTGTCGCGATCCCAAGCAATAGCCCCGCGCTGATCCCAAAGGCAATTGTAATGTAACGCCATGGGCGCTGGGCACGCTGTGTCGCGATCTCGGTCATGAGAGCTCGGCTCTCCATCTGTGTATGACTGAGGGCGCCCTGAGCGGACCGGAGATGACCCTGGGCTTGGCGCAGTTCACGCTCAAGATCGGAAATTCTTTGGCGGAACTGTTTTTCCCGATCGGCTGCGTTTTGGCGTCCGGTGTCAGCAGCAAGGCTTGCGAACAGGTTTTTGAGTGCGCCGCCTGACAGATTATTGCGTTTGGCACGGAGACGCAGTGCTTCGAGCGCATTTTGGGCAGAACCAGAGGGCTCTGCGAGAACCAGCGCGAGAATATCGGAAAGAATTTTGATATCTTTGGGGTCGAAGCGGTTCTCGGCCATGTGTCAGCCAAGAGCTTGAGAAAGTGGGCGTGGTTCAGCCGCACGCCGTAGCCGATCCCGAATTGCAAGCCCAAGGCCCTGACGGGGAATGGGCTGTGCCGCGATGCATGTCAGTCCGCGTTTGGTGCCTTCTGCGTCCAGGAAGCGCAACCCTGCAAACAGGCGCGCCGCCGCCTCTTCCAGATTCCCGGTTTCACTCAGATTCCAGGTCAAGCCAGCATTGGAAAGCGCCGGGCCAAAGGCCAGCAGAGCCTCGTTGGGGCGGACGTCATAGGCGTCAAGGCGGACTGGCAGCGAAGGCGCATAATGCGATGCCAGCCTGCCAGGGGAAGAGGGAAGCGCTTCGGCAAAATCGTCCGGATGCTGGATTGGGCCACAGAGAGCCGTCAGTTCTTCCAGTGTCACGCCACCCGGCCTGAGCAGGACAGGTGTATCGCGTGTGAGATCCAAAACGGTGCTTTCTACTCCGACGGAGCACGGACCAGAATCCAGAATGGCATCAATCCGTCCATCCAGAGACCGCAGAACATGCGAGGCGTCTGACGGGCTGACAGTCCCGGAAATATTCGCAGATGGCGCTGCGATGGGGGCGCCAACCTCACGGAGGAGGGCAAGAGCCGTTTTGCCTCGGGGGACGCGAAGGGCCAGCGTGTTCAGGCCAGCGGCGGCCAAGTCCGAAACAGTGGAGTGTGGTCCGCGGGGCAGGACCATCGTCAGGGGCCCCGGCCAGAACTTGTCGGCCAGCGCATACGCCATGTCTTTGATCCGCCCATGCAGATCTGCCTGTGCAAAGGCGCTTTCTGCATCTGCCAGATGGCTGATGAGGGGATTGAAGCGGGGACGTCCCTTGGCTGCAAAAATACGCGCGACTGCAGTGTCGGACGACGCGAGCGCCCCCAGGCCATAAACGGTCTCGGTTCCGAAGGCGACGAGCTTACCGGCCTTCAGAAGCTCTGCAGCGCGGCGGATTCCGTTTGTGTCAGCAGTCAGGCATTCCGTGTTAAGGGTCTCGCTCACGAAGCGCCTCCGGTGCAGTAAAATGAAGAGTTCAGGCGGTCGGGCTTACCGTAACGCAAGGGCTGGCCGTTTTCATCCAGCAGGCTTCCCCCTGCGGCTTCGAGAATGGCCTGCGGAGCGGCGGTGTCCCACTCCATTGTCGGGCCAAAACGGGGATAGAAATCCGCAGCGCCTTCTGCGACGCGCATGAATTTTACGGAGGAGGCCAGCTTGTCGATGGATGCGACTTTCCGTCCGGCGAGCCACCGCTCAAGAAGCTCGGTATTCCCATGATGGCTGGACGCTAGAACGCGTAGCCCTTCAGATGAAGGTTTGGCCGTGTGGATAGAGGTACTGGTCGTACCATCGAAACGATGCGCGCCGAGCCCTATGCCCCCGCTGTAGATCAGTCCGTATCCTGGAAGTGCGACGACGCCCAGAGCGGGTCTGTCTCCACGAATTAGGCCTATATTGACGGTAAAGTCCTTGCCGCCGGACGAGAAGCCGCGGGTTCCGTCCAGTGGGTCCACCAGCCAGTAGGCGTTCCCGGCTGTAACCTCAATCCCCGCGGACATTTCCTCTTCCCCGATTGCGGCAAGCGACGGGCACGCCGTGCGCAGGCCGCGCAGGATGTGATCTTCAGAGGCGCGATCTGCCTCCGTAACCGGAGAGGCGTCTTTCTTGACTTCCGTGAGGAAGCCTCGGGCACGGATTTCGTTAATGATGTCCGCTGCTTCCGAGGCCAGACGGAATGCGAGGGACAGCAGGGCGCGGTCGTCGTCTGGGGAGACCGTATGGAGGGGGGCTGAGGTCATGCCTGCAAGGCTACTTCATGAAAGGCGTTTCGTCATGTGCTGATGCGAGAGATGTCACGTCGTGATTACGGGAAGCATCCATCTGGAGAGGAGGGCGGCCCCGCATCGGCGGACAGGGGCAGGCCTGTGGCGACTTTCAATGCGATATCGGAGCTACAGAATGTGCCCGGGACAGCGATCTTTTTGAAAAAGCGAAAATAGAGCGGTGTCCATCCAGGAGCGCCATCTGATGCGACAAGGCTGTAAATGTAAACGATGGTTGGGCCCCGAGAGGTTACAGGGCCGTCTTTTGGGTTTCGAATGGCCTCGAACAGGAGAGTCGCGGGTTTCCCATTCAGTTCGCCATGAGCGAACTGAATAGTAGTCAACGCGTCCTCACCCGTATGGGGTGAATCTCTCAGATGGTCTTCAAATGAGCGATCGGGTGTTTCTGAGGATCCTTCGATACCAATGACGCTTGTTCTTTTGTCGATGACGGTCGTCAGAACATACATGTGATAGCCCCATGCATTTCCGTTGTCCCGCCATGCTTGGAAAATGGAGAACGGCCCGAGTGGGCTTTCGAAAGTGTTCAGTCCGTCATGCAGGGGCAGGAGTGAGAGCCGGCTGAGTTGCCCGGAGGGCGCGTGCGCTGTTGCATGCGGAACAGAGCACGCCAATGAGGCGATGATCGCAGCGGAAATGAAGCCGGAACGCAGTGACATGTGACGTCTCCGTTGTGCTCATCGAACTGCTCCCCTCTTGTGTGGAAGCACGCTGTTCCCGATAACGGGAGCACTGAAATGGTTCTGCCATGCAAAAGGTGCGATATGCTCGATATTTCTTTTGGTTCGCTTCCAGCGCTGAACGACACCCAGCCACAGGCCGTTGCCTTGATTGGGCATGGGAAGGCGACCTTTGAAGACAGCATCTTCAAGACACTCGATGACGCGACGGCTGGTGCATTGAGCCGTGCTGCGTCTTTCAAGGGTTTCAAGGGCGAAGTTGGGCAGGCACTTGTGCTGACGGCGCCATCTGCCGGTCTGTCTCAGGTTGTTCTGGTGGGGTGTGCGGCTAAGGATGGCTCGGCTGTCGGGTCGGTTGCTGTTGAAAATGCTGGTGGCTCAGCAGCTAAAGCGCTCGATGGCGTGGCTGATGCTGCTCTCGCCCTGACGGCAGATATTGCAGAATTTGCACCGGAAGCTGCGTTGGGTGCGCGTCTGGCTCGTTACGACTTTGCTCTGTATCGCACGAAGAAGTCTTCCGAGAGGCCGGTTCTGAAGGCTTTGACGGTCGTGGCTTCGGATGTTGTCGCCGCTGAAGCGCGCTGGACGGCTCTGGATGCCGTATCTCGCGGTGTGTTTCTAACCCGGGACCTTATCAGCGAACCCGCCAACATTCTGTCTCCGGAAACGTTCACAGCGCGGATCGAGGCGCTCCGTGAGACGGGTCTTGAAGTGGAAGTTCTCGATGAAGCCGCTATGCAGGAATTGGGCTTTGGTGCCCTTCTGGGTGTGGCACAGGGAAGTGCGAACAAGCCCCGCACGGTAATTGTCCGTCATAATGGCGGTGGTGATGAAGCGCCTCTGGCCTTCATCGGCAAAGGCGTAACGTTTGATAGCGGTGGAATTTCGATCAAGCCTGCTGCCGGCATGGACGAAATGAAGACCGACATGGGCGGTGCCGCCACGGTTATCGGCCTTATGAGCGCACTGGCGCGCCGCAAGGCTCCCGTGAATGCGATCGGTGTTGTCGGACTGGTAGAAAACATGGTGTCTGACCGGGCCCAGCGTCCGGGCGATATTGTGACGAGCTATAGCGGCCAGACCATTGAAGTGCTGAACACGGATGCCGAAGGTCGTTTGGTTCTGGCGGATGTTCTTGCCTACACAAAGGATCGTTTCAAGCCAAAGCTGATGGTCGATCTGGCCACATTGACCGGTGCGATCGTGGTGAGCCTTGGAACGGAAAACGCAGGTTTGTTCAGCAATGACGACACGCTGGCTTCCGGTCTGTTCGAGGCTGGAAAGCAGGTTGGCGAAGGTCTGTGGCGGATGCCGATGGGCGAGGCCTACAACCGCCAGATCGACTCTGACATTGCTGATATGAAGAACATTGGTGGGCGTCCGGGGAGTGCCATTCTGGCGGCTGAGTTCCTGAAGCGCTTCGTTGGTGAGACTGTCTGGGCGCATCTGGATATTGCCGGCACGACATGGAAGACGACGGCGTCCCCGACGGCTCCGAAGGGTGCAACTGGGTTTGGGGTTCGTCTTCTGAACCAGTTCGTACTGTCTCATGAGGCCCGTGCCTGAGAGTGGATGTCGGATTTTATCATCTGACGCGGACGCCTCTGGAAGAGGCGTTGCCTGCGCTTTTGTGTAAGACGCTGGATGTTGGGGAGCGGGCCTTGGTCCGTTGCCCCGATGCAGCGTCCGTTACGGCTCTGGATGCCGCACTCTGGGCGTCCCGCGATCCTGTGTGGCTTCCGCATGGCACCGCAAAGATGGGTCATGCGTCCTGGCAGCCAATCTGGCTGACAGAAGGGACTGATGTGCCGAATGGTGCAAAATTCCTGTTTCGGATTGATGGCGCTGGAGAAGACGATTTTTCTCCGTTCACAAGAATTTTTGACCTGTTCGATGGGCGTGACCCCGCGAGCGTCCAGAGGGCCCGTCAAAGATGGGTAGCCTTGAAAGCGGCTGGCCATACTCTTGTGTACTGGCAGCAGCAGGAGCGGGGCTGGAAGAAGTCCGGCTGAGGTTCAGGCGGAACATCTTCGGGGGGTATGTCGTTGTGTGACAGAGTTCTTCCCGGGAGACGCCTTATGAAAACCGTTACGCTCCGCAACGGCACCACCGTTCCTGCATTGGGAATGGGGACATGGAATGTCGGAGACAGTGCAGATCGTCGCGCTCTGGAAATCGAGAGTTTGCGCACGGGTTTGGAAGCCGGTCTGCGGGTTATCGACACAGCGGAAATGTATGGAAACGGCCGGTCTGAAAAGCTGGTTGGTGAAGCCATCGCGGATGTGCGGGATGATGTTTATCTCGTCAGCAAGGTCCTTCCGTCCAACGCGTCTTATGAAGGCGTGCGCCGGGCCTGTCGGCGTTCGCTGGACCGTCTGGATACGGACTGGCTGGACATGTATCTGCTGCACTGGCGTGGTGGTACGCCACTGGAAGAGACAATCCGGGCGTTTGAAGACCTTCAGACAGACGGGCTGATCCGGGGATGGGGTGTTTCGAATTTCGATGTCGATGACATGGAAGAAATCGAGGCGCTTTCAGGGGCCTGTCAGGTCAATCAGGTTCTTTACAGTCTGGAGCATCGCGGAACAGAGTTTGACTTGCTGGATCATGATCTTTCGACCGGCACTGTGACGATGGCTTATTCTCCCCTGGGGCAGGGCGGCGAACTTCTCCAGCACCCCGCTCTTGCCGAGATCGCAGGGAGACATGAGACGTCTGCTGGCCCGGCTGACCCTGCTCAGATTGCACTGGCCTGGGTGATGCGTCGGGAAAATGTCATGGCTATTCCCAAGGCCGGCTCTCCAAAGCATCTCCTCTCCAATGTTGCCAGTTTGGAAATCAGCCTCACTGAAGGGGACCTGAAAGTTCTGGATCATGCTTTCCCTCCGCCGCAACGCAAGGTATCTCTCGCCATGATCTGACGGGCATGATCTGATACGGCCCGTTCCCACTCTGGACCGGACCGTACCCTGCTCACTTTTTCTGCCATGTTTCATACTGATCCGGTCTCTCTGTGCCTTGCGGCATTGACGTTTCCTGCTGCTCTTAAGACAGACCGGGAAAGCCGTGTTGGCCGGGGGCGCTTTGCCCTTCCGGCAGCTCTTGCGGCTGTATTGTTGGCGTCTGCTCCGGCTGTTGCTGTAGCGATTGGCGTGCTGATGACGCAGGAGCGCAAAGCGTGCCCGGTATGGTGGGCGCTGCCGGCTCTCTTATGCTCGGCATTGATGCCAGACAGTACGTTGGCGCTTCTTTCGCTCTTTCCGGTGTTGTTCTGGCCTGCGCTCTTTACACGTGAGGGGGCGCTGTTTCCGGCATTATCGTCTGTTCTTGCCGTTGCGATTGTCTGGCATGCGGGGACCGTGGTCCCTATTGGCTGTGCAGCGGGGCTAGCTGCACTTGCTTTGCTCGTTTTGGGGCGCAGCGTGTTCTGGGGAATTTCCCCTGGCGATCTGGGACTGGTCCGACCTGCCATTCTGGCAACGCTTCTGATTGCTGCGCAGGATGAGGGCATGGGAACAGGCGCGCGGATTGCGCTTGAAAGCCTGTTGCTGGATCTGACCCTGATAACGCTGTCCGTTCCGGCGCTGAGATTGATGCCGGTCCTCGTGACGCTGCGTCTGCCGTTTCCGCCCCTGCCGGGGTTTCTCGTGTTGTGGCTGGGAATTCACGCTGCGCTGGGGCTGGCTGCTGGGGTGCAAGGCTGGAGCGTGATTGGAGTGCTTGTGGCGCTTCTGATCGGCCTGATTTCACTGTTTGATGTTTTGACTGTGGGGCGTCGGCCCGACACGGGCGTTTTGCCTATCGGTCCCGCTGGTGCGGTCTGCGGGGTTATTTTGGGCGCGCTGCTGCTGCCGGTGGCAGTGTTTGGTATGTTCAGTCCCGTGCTTCATCACGTTGAGGGGGAGTGGGTCTGGCCGTTCTGGTCTTTGGGTGGCGGAGACGGCGCATACCTCAAGGTGCCAGCTTTGATGTTAATTCTCAGTGTGATGTGGCTGTTCTTTGTAAAATCGTGGCGCACGGAGCGCGGTTTTGAAAAGGCGATCGCGAACTTACTGCTTCCGGGGACGCAGACTGGACGTTCAGAGACCGGACTCTTCGAAGAGCCTCCGGCTCTGCCCTGGATCATGCGTCGTTTGATTGTCGGTGGTCGGATCCGTCTTCAGGCGCTTGCGGCGCTTAAGAGCGGTCAAATGCCAGATATGCGGCAGATGGCGGTGGGGCTCTGGCTTGTGCTGCTTGCGCTTGTTCTGGTGGTTCTGGGTCTGACGGCATGATGATGACCGGTCTGTGGGCTGTCGCCCAAACGTTGCTCCAACTTTTCATTCTCCTGGCTCTGGCGCCTGTCATGGCGTGGGCGCTGGCAGAGTTGCCTCGCTGGATAAATGGCGAAGCCATTTGTGGGCCTCAGCGTCAGATGCGAAGGGCAATCCGTTTCTGGGGCGTTGTCTTAAAACAGCCTGTTGCACCGAGACTGGCGCTTGTCTTGGCCATTGCATTGTTGATCTTTGTTGTTCTGCCTGCGGTGACGACGGGCGGGGCATTTGTTTCTCTCGCCAATCCTCTGCTGATTGGCCTTTTGCTGCTGGCTGGTCGCCTCATGTTAGGTGTTCCACAGCAAAGGGAAGAATGGCGGCGGGTTCTCCCTGCCGTTCTGGTGCTCTGCCTGACGGAAGCCTTGATTGCGCTTGCGGCACCGGGCGCGGATGGTGTGGGGGGCTTATGTGCCATGTTGCACATTGAGCCAGCACCAGGGCTCGAAGGTGCGCTGGGCGCGTGCGCATTGGCGTTGGCGATTTCCTGCCCGCCCCTGCGTGAAGACGATATGATCCAGCGTCTGGATGGTGAAAAAAGCCGTCAGGTTCGTGAGATGTCGCGGAATGTTGCGGAAGTTCTGAATACGGCCTGGCTTCTGCTGCTGGCTGACCTCGCTCTGCCCATTACGGTTGGTCTGGGTGGAAGCGATGTGACGGGCTGGTTTGTTGGATTGGGCGGCCTGTTGGGGCGACTTGCTCTTGTGGTGGTCGTGCTTATTGGACTGAGGCTTACCGCACAGGAACGCAGTGAACGACTGACGGCGCTATTTGCCGGAGTGGCGCTTTTGCTCGCGCTCGCCGGGAGGTTTGCGACATGATTGTCGGATTTGGCGTGCTCCTGCTGCTGGCGCTTGCCGGGCTAGGGCGAGATGGACGAGGCCTGCCACTTTACGGTTTGGTATGTGCGTTTGCAGGGGCGACAGTCTGTGGAGGGCTTCTGGCGCTGCTCACCTCGATCGCGTTAATCGGTCTGAATATTGGTGCCTGGATATGGCTCAGGCGGTTCGCTGGTCATGTGCCAGATCGCGGTGCCGTGCTGCCTGTGGTCGGGGCGTTGCTACTGCTGCTGGCACTTGGCCTTTCAGGTGCGAGTCTTGGGTTGGCGCCTGTGTTGGGAGCGGGAGCGGTTCTGGTGGGCCTTTGTGGCGCTGCTTTTGGCCCAGCACTTGTGCAGTTTACAGGGCTGCTGATGGCTGCTGACGGACTGATTGTCATGGCGTGTGTTCTTCAGTCGTGGCCGTTCTTTGCTGCGGCTGTAGCGCTATGGGGTGTTCTGGGCGCACTGGGTATGACGCTGTTGCCACGCCTTGCCTGGCGGCGGGTGGAGGAAAACTGATGCATCCACTTGCTCCCGTTGGAACTCTGTTCGCCGTGACAGTCTGGCCGCTTCTGGCCGCTTTTCTGCTGCTCATGACCCCGCCAGGCCGACAGGCTGTCAGCAGTCGCACGTTTGCGATTGCTGGTGCTCTCATGACCCCCGTTGCAGTTTGGCTGATGCCGGGTGCGGATGCGCTCGCGGCCGCGTGCTCCTGCGTGGTTGCAGTCATGCCGCTTCTGTTGCCGCCTGCGGGAGACCGGGTAGGACGTATTTTGCCCTTTCTGGTGACCGGATGCGCTTTGATGGCCCTGAATGTTCATTCAGCTTTTGCCGTCACGGTGCTGTGTGGCGCAGGAACGGTTCTCTGGGCTTGGCGCGAGGGCCGGGGAGCGCAGAAGGCTGCCATTGTCTGGGATATGGCGAGGTCACGTCTCGGTGGAGTTATTCTGGGAGTTCTGGGTGCATCCCTGCTGTCGATGGACCAGTCTCCTCTGGGGCCGGTTTTGCTGACCGTCGGGTTGTGCATGATGGCCGGTCTGGGGCCGTCTCCCGTTCCGGAACCTGATGCTGTGCTGCTTGATACGGGCCTGAGGTTTGCAGCCATTCTGCTGATGTTGCGACTGGACGGACACCCGCTCGTTCATATTCTGGTGCTGGTAGCTGGGTTCGGGACACTGATCATGCGTATGTCAGGCCAGTCCCGAGGGCGCGGTGTCTTCTTGCCCATTCTGTCCTCGCTGGGTGCGATTGCCGCGGCGGTTGGTGAAGGCAGTGCAATTGTCCTTCTTTTGGTGGCGTCTGTCGGATTGGCTGTTCTGGAACGTCAGAATGACGGAAGTCGATACGAGATGGTTGCTGCTGGCGTAGCGCCATGGCCGGTCTTTTGCGCTTTGTTGGCGATTGGTCGCTCTCTCGAGCCATTGCTCCTCGTGCTGATGATCGTTTGTCTTCTGCCCGGGTTGAGGCAGGTTCGTCTGGCCGGGCTGATGCCGTCCGGTCTTAGTCTCAAGGGTGGCATTGTTCCGGCCGTTGAGGCTGTTCTTTTGCTTGTCGGTCTTTGGGGGCCGCTGCTTCTGGCATGGCATCCAGCACCTGGGTGGCGGCCATGATGAGCATGGAACGCATCATCCGGAGTGGTGAGCGGGTTGCACTGGCGCATTACCACCTTGATCCCGAGCAATGGGAAGCGATGCTGACTGCACCCGGCAGAGCTTTGTCACTGTTGTCCTGCTGGGCGGATGAGCAGCGTGTTTACGTGCTGTTGCTGGACGGCGATTGCCCTTTGATGGCCAGTACGGCGGTGGAAGATCGTCGTTATCTGGCGCCATCTTCGCGTTTCCCTGCGGCGGAGTGGGGAGAACGCGTAGCCTATGATCTCTGGGGCGTTGAGGCCATGAGTGCCTGCGGAGATGGTCGTCCTGCCCTTGATGATGGTTTCTGGGAAACGACATGGCCGCTGTCCTCACGGCCGGGGCCTGGAGGGCAGGCTATACCCTTGCCTGCGGGCCGTAGCCGCCTGCGAGCGGAAACAACAGGATTGAGTGGTCCGCTCGAACTCTCTTTTGATGTTGTGCGCGGCGCAGTGCAAGGGCTGGCCGTCGATGCCGGGCTGGCTCATCGCGGTGTGTTGCAACGCATGGTTGGATTGTCGCCTGAAGAGGCACTCCCGCTGGTTTCCCGTATGACCGCTGGGGGTTTTGTTGCCCACCCAATGGCGTTTTGCCGGGCTGTTGCTCAAGCGCGCGGGTTGCAGCCGGGTCCAGGGACGCGGGATGCCTGGATGATCCTTCTCGAAATCGAGCGAATTTCCGTCCACCTCTTCGATCTGGCGAGAACAGCACGTGCCGTGGATGCGGGGCTGCTGGCAACACACTGTGAGCATGCACGGGAGGCTATTGCCGCCGCTTGTACAGAGCAGGGCGTACCGCGCCGACTAACGGACGTCATTACGTGCGAGGGTGTGCGGTCTGGTTTGGAAATCGTTCCGCTGGCTCAAGCTGTTCTGGAGGTCATGTACTCTCGCATGGCGCAACTGCGCGAACTGCAATCCGTATTTGCACCCCGTTTGAAGGGACTGGCGGTTTTGGCGCCCGCGCAGGCACGTGAATTTGCCGTGGGTGGTCTGGTCGGTCGGGCTTCGGGTCGAAGCCTGGATGTGCGTCGCAGGGAAGTTGGTATGCGGCTGGATGCTTTGCGGGCAACAGGCTCAAGCGATGGCGACGCGGCAGCCCGCGATGCGCTGCGTTTGACGGAAATCCGGGATTCTCTGGCTTTGATCAAGCGGATTTTGGGGAGCATCGGCATGGATGATGACGAGCCCGCACCTGAAGCTACGCAGGAAGGCATTGGCGTGGCTGAAGGGGCGAGAGGTGACGTCTGGTATTGGGTCCGCCTGAAGAATGGGAAAGTTGAGTCTGTCCATGCCCGAGACCCGGCTGTCTCTTTGCTGCCCGTTCTGCATCGCGTGTTGCAGGGAGAGGCTCCTGAGCGTTTGAGCGCCGGGCTGAAGTCTCTGGCTCTGGCCCCGTCTGGAGTGGCGATGTGACAGCGTTTCAGACTATGGGCCCACTCAGTGTGTTGCACGCTTTCCTGAATGTCTCGCGTTGGAGAGTATCCGCTGACAAAGGCACGTCTGTCCGTCCCGATACGATCAATTTGTACGTATTGGAGACCGGCGGATGTGAAGGCTGCGCCATGGAAGTAGAGAGTTTGTGCGGCAGTGCTTTTGCTCTTGAGCAATATGGCTTCGCACGCGTTACCGATCCGGCAGATGCAGACTGGCTGTTGGTTACGGGGCCGATGGGCAGGGCTTGTGTTCAGATGCTTGAGCGGGTCTGGAACGCGATGCCGGCTGGAAAAAGTCTGGTGGCTGTAGGGGCTTGCGCTGTTGATGGCGGGATGTTCGGGCCGAATTATGCCACTTTGGGAGGCTTGAAAGCACTCACGCCGGTCCGCCGGGCTATTCCAGGATGTCCGCCGTCGCCCCAGGACATTCTTCTGGGTCTTCAGCGTCTCGCTGAGGGATGAATGGCGGAGTTTGACCAGAACTCGATCCTGCAAAAACAGAAACATTGATTTTTTGTGATCGGATGACTTGCCGACAGAGGCTTTCACGTTCAATCAGACGAGCGCATACAGTGCGTTAATCTGTTTTCAGGCTCTCTTTTGAGACGGCCGCCAAACAACACAGGGCATGAGATGGCTGACTATCGCCTTGGTATTGATCTCGGTGGAACCAAGATCGAGATCGCAGTTCTTAATCGTCAGGGCGACCTTGTCCTGCGTGAGCGAATTCCTAATCCAGGTGTTTATCCGGAAGCGGTTCTTGCGATCCGTGATCTCGTGACGAGTGTGGATCATCGTCTGGGGGCTGTTCCCAGCCACCGTGTGTCTGCCGGTCAGAGCACGTCCACGCTGGGTATTGGCATTCCAGGATCGATTTCTCCGGAGACGGGGCTGATCAAGAATGCCAACGCGACCTGGCTGAACGATCAGCCTTTCGGCATGGATTTGGAATCGGCTCTGTCCCGTCCTGTTCGTACAGAGAATGATGCAAACTGCTTTGCGTTGTCTGAGGCGGCCGATGGTGCAGCTAAAGGTGCACAGACTGTTTTTGGCATTATTGTCGGAACGGGCATGGGCGCTGGCATTGTCAATAATGGCCGCGTGCTTGAGGGGCGCCATCATATTGCTGGTGAATGGGGGCATCTGCCGCTTCCCTGGCCGCTCCCTGAAGATGGTGAGCCGCGTCCTTGCTTCTGCGGAAACAAGGGCTGCATGGAGCGCTATCTTTCCGGTCCGGCTCTCGCAGCTGACTGGAAGGGTCCTGGTAACCGCAACACGGCTGGCATCGAAGATGCTGCTGCAAACGGCGATCAGGCTGCCATTCGCGCACTGAACCTCTACATGGAGCGTTTTGCGCGCGCTTGTTCCCTTGCGATCAACTTCCTTGATCCGGACGTGATCGTTCTCGGAGGCGGAATTTCCAATCTGGCGTCTCTGTATGAGCGTGTTCCGCCGCTCCTGAGCAAGCACGTCATCACGCCGGTCTGCACAACTCCAATCGTCAAGAACCTGCATGGTGACAGCTCTGGCGTCCGCGGTGCAGCATGGCTTTGGGATGTGACCGAGTAAGTATTTTCCGAATGGCTGGAAGACTGCTTCCAGCCATGTGGAGACATAAAAAAAGCCGCCGGTCATTCCGGCGGCTTTTTTTGTTCAGATTGCTTCTTCTTCAACCGTTTCGGACATGTCTTCAGCGGCCCGTTTCAGCCGGTGATAAGATCGGCGGGAAAAGGGCAGTATTGCGACATAAAAAAGTCCGGCTGCGGCTAGTGCGCCCCACGGGTCCGCAACCAGAACGGCCGCATAGAGGCCCGTTCCCAGCATGAGCGGCAGAACATAGCGGGCCGGAACCTTGAAATTCTTGAAAGACCAGACCGGCAGCGTCGAGACCAGAAGCAGACCTGTCAGGATCAGGCAGACTGCCGAGACGATGGGTGCACGGGCGAAAGCTGCAAGGCCTTCGGCGTGCATCCTGTCTGCCTCAAGGCCCAGGAATACGGGGAACAGAACGATACCTGCGCCAGCAGGGGCTGGAACGCCGGTAAAGAAGTTGGCGGAGTAATCCGGCTTGTCATCGTCATCCAGGCTTGCGTTAAAGCGTGCCAGACGAAGGGCCATGCAGACCGTGAACATGATGCAGGGGACAAAGGCATAGCGCCCGGCATCTTCAAGGCACCAGATCAGCAGCACGAATGACGGTGCGACACCGAAGCATACGAAATCTGACAGACTGTCGAATTCGGCGCCAAAACGCGTCGTGCCGCGCAGAAGGCGGGCAATCCGGCCGTCCAGTCCATCAATGCAGGCTGCGATCAGGAGAGCGACCGCTGCGTGTGCAAACTGGTGTTCCAGCGCAAAGCGCATCCCGCTTAACCCGGCACATAGGCCGAGCATGGTCAGGATGTTGGGAATCAGCCGGTTAAAGGACGGTCCCCGCACGCGTGTGCGGGGGGTGCGTCCCATGCGGCGCAGTCGGCGACGAATGCGGCGGCGTCTGGCAGGACGGTTGGGTTCAGCCGTCTCGGGAATGGTCATTAGCGCGTTCTGGCTCAGAGCTTCGCCAGGACGGTTTCGCCCCCGATCATGGTCTGGCCTTCAACAACGATCGGCTCAACACCCGGCGGCAGATACACGTCTGTGCGGGAGCCAAAACGGATCAGACCGAAGCGTTCACCAGCTTCCAGGTGCTCGCCTTCCTCAACGAAGCAGAGGATACGGCGCGCAATCAGGCCTGCGATCTGCACGACGCCGATATTGCGGCCGTCCGCAAGCGTCAGGCGGATTTCGTTGCGCTCGTTGTGCTCTGATGCCTTGTCGAGGCTCGCGTTCAGGAACTTGCCTGCATGATAGGCAATTTTCGTGACCTGCCCGGCTGCAGGCATCCGGTTGATGTGCACGTCTAGCACGGACAGGAACGTCGAGACGCGCCAGACCGGAGTTGTGCCCATTTCAAGCGCTGCCGGTGGAGTAACGAGGGAGACTGACGTTACACGGCCATCTGCAGACGCCAGTACGAGATCTGATCCCGGTGGTGGTGTGCGCTTCGGGTCCCGGAAGAAGTACAGGCAGAAGGCAGAAAATGCGATGCCAGCCTTTCCGATGAGACGCGTGAACCGCCAGGGCGTCAGGCGGCCGATGATGCCAACGAAGGCACCTGCAGCGAGGAAGGGAGTCGCAGCGCGATGCGGCGGCGACAGGACAAGTTTGAGGGACTGGATCAACGACATGGAACGCACTCTTACGGCACAGGAAGCTAGGGTCAAGAATTCGCCACAAAGAAGGCGTTTTTCAGGCAGGTTCTGCAACCTGTCTGGGGACGGTCACACGCGCTTTTTCGTCCATCAGGGGAAGACCTGCATAGACGTTCTTGCGAGCCACCACGATATGGACGCCCGCGCAGGGGTAGCGGATCATTTTTCCAAGGCGCTCTGGAAGTGTGCCTGAAAGGCGCGACAGCAGAGCAGGGGGCGTCATGAGGGCGCCAGTATGGTGTTCGATTTGGAACAGTCCCTGCTCCAGCAACCGCGTCAACTGTCTGGTGCTGAAGGGGACGCCGTGACCGAAGGGTGTTGCATCCGTATGAGCCCAGTAGCCGGAGCGGTTTGGCACGACGAGAATAAGGTAGCCGTCATCCGTCATGACTTTCCAGGCGGCGCGGAGAAACTCTGCTGCTGAGCGGGTGAACTCCAGTCCATGAACGACCAGCACGGTATCCATCGACAGGTCATCGAAAGGCAGGCGCCCGCTCTCAATCAGGCAGTCCTGAACGATGTGGTGAAATGGGCGCTGGGTCTGGGGATGCTGCAAACGCGCAGAAACTGCGCACCCGGCTGTGGCAGGAAGATAGGGGCCGGGGTACCCTATCCCGAGCAGCCGACGCGCCCGAAGGTCTGGCAGGAGGCTGTTCAATCTTCGGTTGAGGAGACTGGCTGTGCGTTGGCCTGCCCAGCTTTGATAGAAAGCGGCAGCATCTTCGGAACGGGTGCGTGTCAGGCGCGTCAGCATGGAAGTATCTAACCAGCAAGCTCAGGTCAGGGGAACTGTCATGTCACTTGATATTCAGTCCATTCCGGTTTTGTCAGACAATTATGTCTGGCTTTTGAAAGCAGAAGACGGGACGCGGGCTGTCGTGGACCCAGGCGAAGCTGGCCCAGTCATGGACGTGTTGGGAGAAGGGCGTCTCGATCTGATTCTTCTGACGCATCACCACGCGGATCACACGGGAGGGGTGGAAGCCCTTCGCGAACGATATGGCGCGAAAGTGTTTGGACCATCCCAGAAGCAGGAATGGCTTCCCAAGCTGGATCGTGGCCTTGGAGACGGTGACAGTTTTTATATCGGATCCACGAAAGTGGACGTTCTTCTAACGCCGGGACACGCTGTCGGGCATCTTTCCTATGTCGTGTCTGAAGTGCCTGCGTTGTTCTGTGGTGATGTGCTGTTCAGTGTCGGATGTGGGCGCCTGCTGGAGGGGACAGCAGAAGAGCTGTATCGGAGTCTCCATCGTTATGATGCACTGCCCGATAACACGCTGGTTTGTGCCGGACATGAGTACACCCGCTCGAACATCGCCTTCGCATTGCATGTCGATCCAGACAATCAGGCTCTGAAAGCGCGAGCAGCGGAAGTGGAAACGCTTCTGGAAGCGGGGAGACCAACATTGCCAGTCTCTCTGGGAACGGAGCGGGCCACGAATCCATTTTTGCGAGCGTCCGATGTGTCGCATTTTGCGGAATTGCGTCGGCAGAAAGATACCTTCTGAGGGCATGAAAAAACCCCGCCTTTCAGGGGCGGGGTTTTTCCTTGGGAGGCCTTGGTTAGTGATGGCCGCCGAAGATGATCCTCTTGAGGAGTTCAGCGCCCACGCCAACGACGAGGACACCGCTGAGCCAGAAGAGTACGAACCATCCCACCCGTTTCATCCAGGCGACGGTGCCGGTTTTCTGGTTGGGCTTTCCGTACTCGATTCTCATGGCGCGAACTCCCTGAAGGTCAGTGGTAGTGATGCTCGTTCGTCACTTTTCCACGGAACACGTAGTAGGAATAAATCGTGTAGCCGAGGATGACTGGCAGCAGGAACATCGCACCGAAAAGGACGAAAGCCTGACTGCTTGGTGGCGAAGAGGCCTGCCAGATCGTGATGGTCGGCGGCACGATATACGGCCACACGTTGATCCCGAGGCCAGAGAAGCACAGGAAGAACAGGCCGAGCGTCGAGATGAACGGCAGAAGGTGCGACTTGCGGTTACGCAGGCCCAGGAACAGTGCCCCAGCAACAGCCACGACAGCCACCGGAACCGGCAGGACCAGAGCAAGCTGCGGCCATTCCAGCCAATGCTGCATGTAGGTCGTGTGCAGCTGCGGCGTCCAGACGGACACGGCTACGATCGTCAGCAGCATCAGGCCTGCGAGCGTGTAGGAAACGCGACGCATGGTGTCCTGCAGTTCGCCTTCACAGCGCCAGATCAGCCATGTGGACCCCAGAAGCGCATAGCCGATTGTGACGGCTGCACCACAGAACAGTGCAAACGGCGTCAGCCAGTCCAGCGAGGTTCCGACGAACACGTTGTTCTGGACCGGAATGCCCTGCACCAGCGTCCCCAGAATCACACCTTGCATGAATGCTGCAACGATGGAGCCACCACAGAAGGATGCATCCCAGAACAGCTGTGAACCGGGGGACTTCATCTTGAAGCGGAACTCGAAGGAGACACCGCGCAGGATGAGAGCCAGCAGCATGAACAGGATGGGCAGGTACAGCGCGGGAAGAATCGTGCCGTAAGCGACCGGGAAGACGCCGTAGAGTGCGGCGCCGCCGAAGATCATCCAGGTTTCGTTGCCGTCCCAGACAGGGGCGACCGTGTTGACCATGACGTTGCGGTGATCGTGATCCCGTTCCTTGAGGAACAGGACGCCGATGCCCAGGTCAAAGCCGTCAAGAATGACGTAGAGGAAGATGGCAGAGGCCGCGAGAACGGCCCAGACCACGGGAAGCCAGAAAGCGGCGGATTCGGTCATGATCGCTTACTCCGCCAGACCAGCATTGTGGGGGTGATGTGAGACCTGCGTGGTACCAGCGGACATCTGGGGCTCGTGCTCGGACGGACCTTCTTCACCAGAGTGAGGCTCTTCTGCGAAGCTGCGCAGGAGAATGGTGATGCCACCTGCGAAGACCACAAAGTATACAATCACGAATGCAACCATCGACGTCGCCATGCTCGGCAGAGCGATCTGGGAGACACTGTCGGAAGTCTTCAGGAGGCCATAGACCGTATACGGCTGACGGCCGACCTCAGTCGTGATCCAGCCACACAGCAGGGCTATGAAGCCTGCCGGGGACATCCACAGAGCGACACGATGGAGCATCGCGTTGCTGTAAAGGCTGCCCTTCCAGCGCAGGAAGAGAGACCACAGACCAACCAGAACCATGAGCGAGCCAAGCGCGATCATGATGCGGAAGGAAAAGAACAGCAGCGGCGAATACGGGCGCAGATCCTTCGGGTAGTCCTTGAGGCCCGGCACCTTGCCGTCGAGGCTGTGCGTCAGGATCAGGGAGCCCAGGAGCGGAATCTGGACCTTGTAGTGCGTCGTCTCGTTTTCCATGTCCGGAATACCGAACAGGATTTCCGGCGCCCGGCCTTCAGAGTCCCAGTCGCCTTCCATCGCGGCGATCTTGGCAGGCTGGTATTCCAGCGTGTTCAGACCCTGCGTGTCACCCGCCAGGAACTGGACCGGAGCAACAATCGCGGCCATCCACATGGCCATGGAGAACATCAGGCGGACCTGTTCGGACGCCTGACGGCCTTCACGACGGGCCTTCAGCAGATGCCAACCAGCGACGCCAGCCACGATGAATGCGACGGACAGGAATGCTGCCAGCCCCATGTGCACGAGGCGGAACGGGAAGGACGGGTTGAAGATGATCTGCCACCAGTTACCCGGCAGGAAGCGACCTGTCGCTTCATCAATAATGTAGCCCTGCGGCGTCTGCATCCAGGAGTTGGAGGCGAGAATCCACGTCATGGAGATCAGCGTGCCGATCGAGACCATGCAGGTGGCGCCGAAATGCAGGCCCTTACCCACACGATTGAGACCGAACATCATGACGCCGAGGAAGCCGGCTTCAAGGAAGAAGGCCGTCATCACTTCGTAGGCCAGCATTGGGCCAAGGATGGGGCCAGCCTTCTGCGAGAACTGGGACCAGTTGGTGCCGAACTCGTAGGACATGACCAGACCGGAAACCACGCCCATCGCGAATACGACGGAGAAGATTTTCAGCCAGTATTTGAAGAGATCCAGATAGGCGCTGCGTCCCGTCTTGAGCCAGAGGCCTTCAAGAACGGCGAGATAGGCAGCAAGCCCGATCGAGAATGCCGGGAATACGATGTGAAACCCGACTGTAAACGCGAACTGAAATCGCGCGAGAAATAAAGCCGACAGGCCAAACATTGCGATGGTGCCTTCTGCTTGGGAGGCGGACCGCAGAACCGGTCCGCATGGACCCGTCAGCTACGCTCGCACCCTAGAAGTCAGGAATGAGCTGAGATCATGCGCACCGCACTGCACACATGACCCGGATCTGAATCTTGAAAGCCGCAGCACGGGAATAGTTTTCTTTCCGCGCCATGGTTTTGACAAAAATCAAAACATTCTCTGCGTCTACTCGCGCAAATGTGACGCGTCAATTTTTTGTGTGGAGATTGTTTGCAAAAGTTGTTCGAGAGCAGGTGCAGCATGACCGTTCACGACGGAAACTTCTGCGACAACAGGATGACTTTCTGCCAGTCCGGATGAGGGTGTTGCGTGCAAAATATGCTCAAGAAAAACGCGCGTGTCTGGAGCAAGCGAGGCCTGAAGGCGCGGAATATTCAGGATTTTTTCGGCGGCATCATGCCAGTTCAGAAGCGTCAGGGTGAGGTGGCCGCTGAGCGCTGGGTATGTCAGTTCACCGGAAAAGGAAAGATGTGCAGAAGTCGCTTCCGACCCCATCGAAAATGATGCTGTCTGCACAAGTAGGCGCTCATAGCCTTCAGGACTAAAAAGCGGGCTTTCAGGATGTGTGCTGGACGTCGTGAGAGCTACCACGAGATGAGCGTTGTGCAGTGGATACTTGGCAGCATTCAAAAATGATGTGCTGAGAGTGGAAGACAACAGATCCAGTCCGAGGCGTGTGGCTCCTGCTGAGGCCTGGGGTTGGATGAGGATGCGTCCAGAAAGGCGGGACAGCGCGACTGTCTGATCCACAAGGTCCATTGCGACGGCGACTTGGGCAGAAGGAGCATGGAACATCACGGTTCCGTCCTCTGAGATGTTCAGTCTCAAAGCTTCTGTGAGAATGGTTGCTCTGGCCGAAGAAGTGATAATGCGCGCAGCCTGACGACCGGGGAGGGAGACGGTGAGGCCGTTTCTGAGGAACTCCGTCCATGGTCCGCCAAGCCTGAAACTCTCACCTGCCCAACCCGCTTCGAATGGTTGGGCAGGAAAATTTTTATGGCTGAGCTGGGGTTTCTGGATGTCGATCCATGCTCCGAAAGGCCAGCCTCCACGACGAACTTCTCCAGTCTCTACAGACCATCCTGTAGCTTTCAGGTTCGCGACTTCGTTTTCAATTTGTGCCTGCATTCTGGTGGTGACGTGATGCCACAGGGCGGTATCTGCAGCTGCCACAACTGTAATGAAACAGAAGATGACAAGCGTGATTTTCAGGTAACGGGCAGTATTGGAAACTGGGTTCACTGGGCCTGTCTTTGTGTAACTGGATAAAGAAGCTGGTTCGATGGACGGTATTTTATCCCCAAAACAGCATTCCGCGTGCAGTCATTGTTTGACAGCCGAGTCTATGGAAGGCGATCTGGGGACATTGAGGTCGGGGAATAGCTGAAAACCGCAGAAAAACAGGGTTTTTCAGCTCTCTCTGGAAACTGCCGGGTTTCTTGAAATTCGCCGGAAGCCTCTGGCCTCAAAACTCCTTCTGTTCAGGCGGCTGTTAAACCCTCTGAAGCTCCACAGAGTTATCCACAGTATTGCGCGGTAATTCATGGGTTGCGCACAGTTCATCCCATGCTTCGTTCAGCGCGGTCGTGAAGCCGTTGCGTCCCTCTGTGGAGGGGAGTGGCGCGCCGATGACGACCTTCAAAACACCAGGTTTTTTCTGCCAGGGAGATCGGTCCCAGAAGAGGCCGGAATTGGTGGCGACCGGCACGACAGGAACATTAGCCTGTCGGGCTAAAGCAATAATGCCCGGTTGGATGGGGTAGCGCTCTCCGGGAAGTGTGCGTGTGCCTTCAGGAAAGATAATAATCTGTCGGTCAGATGCGTGAGCGCGTGCGCTGTCTTTCATCATGGTCCGCAGGGCTTTAGATCCAGCGCTTCGTTCCACAGGGATCATGCCGCTCAGAATAAGCATGGGGCCGACAAGGGGAATTTTAGTCAGTTCCGCTTTGATGATGTAGGTCGGTAGGGGGACCAGATTCATCCAGACGAAGCCATCGAAGAAGGACTGATGCTGGGATGCAATGAGGCTTGGGCCTGCAGGAATATTATCCCGACCATGAACTTCGATTTTCACGGAGCAAAGCTGTGCAAATCCAAAGAGCACCGCTCTGGACCAGAGTTTGGCGTAAGAGAGTGCCAGATCCTGTCGCTGCATGAGGCGGATCGGGATTGCCCCGAGGCCCATGATGACTGTGAGGATCAGGAAATAAAGATTGAACAGCAGGCCGCGAAGAATGCTCATAATTTTGTCTGCTCACCAGAAAAGCTGCGGTTGCACAAGAGGCCTTAGTGAGGCGTAAGGCCAATCTTGCCGTCTGGCAGGCCCGTCAGGTTACTAAGCTCTGCGCCCAGAAGTTTGAAATATTCCCGGATGAGTAAGTGCAGGGTCTGGCGGGACAGTGGCGCTTCCAGAGCTGGCGGGAGAACCGGATAAGGCACGAGTTCCAGATCTGGGGCAGTCCGGCTGAGCTCTATAATGGCACGGCGAATGTGGTAGCCAGCGGTAACGACCAGCAGGCTGTGCATTTTGTGATCTCTGGCCCATGTCGTGGTCTCATAAGCATTACCAATCGTGCTAACGGCACGGCGGCCCAAAGTGACGCGGCTGGCCAGATCGCTGGAAAGCGTCTGGTTCTGAAGGCGCACCAGTTGATCGAGTGTAACATGGGGCCCGACGCCAGAAATCAGTAGAAGCTGGCCATATCCGCCCTTGAGAAGGGTGAGGGAGGTTTCGATACGGGATTGGCCGCCTGTGAGGGTGACGATGCCATCGCAGACAGTGGCCACATGCGGTGGCTGTCGGGAATCGTGGATGAACCAGACGAAGCCAGCCGACCAGAGCACGGCAATAAGAAACAGCGAGGAAAGAAAGGCCTTCACGGCAATCGACGAAGCCACACGAGCACAACGCCCTGAGCTGTGATCCATCCCAGAAGAGCTGCAATGACGGGCAGGGCACCGAGCTCTTTCAGGAGGCTGAGAGGTAAAATGCGGAGTGTTGTCCACCACCCATCCAGTGTTGTCGGAAAGGTGCTTGGGGCGGTGGCCTGATGCGTGAAGGGGGCGAGGGTTGTGGCAAGGGAGGTTGTCAGTGGCGTGAGGAGGACGAGGCCAGCCACGCCGCCCATAAAGCTGAGGAGTGCAGCTCGACCGGCAATATGGCTGGAAATTGTAAAATCCCCGGCGCCAAGGGAATGCACGATTTCCACAGCCCGTTTCTGGGCAGCGACAGAGCGGCGGACAGTGATGCCAATGGATAAAACGGCAATCGCTGCGATCAGGATAACGGCAAGCCAGGCGCATCCGACGAGGCTTGTGCCCAAATGTTCAAGTCTTTGGCCCCATTGCATGTCTTCCTGAACAATGGCTTCGGGCAGCGTGTCGTGAACAGTGGAGCCTAGGTTAGCGTCAGCCGTGTGGGCGACGATGAGGACGGTGGGCAGAGAGAGGCCCGGCAGACCTTTCCGCGCATCCGTAGGCTGGCCAAGCCAGGGCGCCAGCAGATCCTGCACCTTGTTTGTGGAAAGCTTTTGCAGGTTGGTAACGCCCGGCAAGGCTTTGAGAGCGTGAATGAGTGCGTCCGTGCGATCTGAGGCGTTTGGAATGTCCGTCGGGATTTCGATCGTTGCAGCACTTCGGGCCGCCTGCGCCCAGCCGTCTGCAAGCGCTTGAACACCGGTCAAACCAGCAAGGGCCAAGCCAGCCAGCAGGGTCATGAGCGCAACAAGCAGAGGGAGGCTGCCTGAGCGCAGACCGGGAGAGACGCGGCGGCTCACGCTATCGCCTCATTTGCATGCGGATCGAGCGTGCCATCACGAAGCATAATGGATGGGGCGGGAGCATCGCGCACGAGACCTTCGTTATGCGTCGCGACAATCACGGTTGTTCCCAGATCAATCAGTTCCTGGAACGTTGCAAGAAGGCGTCTGGCCTGAGAATCCTCAAGAGCGTTTGTTGGTTCATCGGCGAGAAGGATGTCGGGTCGTCCGATCAGGGCGCGTGCAATAGCAACACGCTGCTGTTCGCCCCCGGAAAGAGTGGTTGGCCGGGAATGGGCGTGCGGGGAGACATCCAGCCAGTCCAGGACGGCAAAAACCTCCTGTCGAATATCGCGTTCGGAGCGCCCACGCAGACGCAACGGGAGGGCGACGTTGTCAAAAACATTCCACTCCCCGATCAGGCGGTAATCCTGTGGGACGAACCCGATACGTCTTCTCAGGTTCCGTAGAGTGCTTCGGCTGGCGCCCGTGACTGGGGTGTTGAGAATATCCATTTGGCCTGAGGCGGGTTTTGCCCCGAGTGTCAGAAGCTTGAGAAGGCTGGATTTACCTGCGCCTGATGGCCCGAGAAGCCAGCGGAATTCTCCCTGAGGGATTGTCAGGGTCATGCCGTGCAGAACAGGCTGCCCAACGCCAGCAGGTTTCAGGGAGACATCGCGCAGGCGGATCATATGAAAACGATCAAAGGTGTTGCAGGCGTATTAACCATTTATTAACGACAACCTCGTCATATGGGCAACCCAGTTGAGGTCAGACCGAGGCCGGTACGGTCTGATTTTTGAAGGATACCGTGATGCGTGTTGAATGTCCCCACTGTCATGCTGTTTTTGAAGTGCCTGATGCACTTTTGGAGCAGGCGCGGCGGCTGCGTTGCGCGAACTGTGGGGATAGCTGGTCTTTACAAGAGACTCACGAGCCGGAGCTTGCGCAAATTCCGCCTGATGACTTGTCCTTGCTCAAGGCTGAGACTGAAAAGCCTCCAGGCCCTGAAACATCACAGTCTTATCTTGTTGGACTAAGCGCGTCCGAAGCACGGGACGCTGCGAAACATGCGTTTGTTCTACATTCCCGGACAGTAACCCACGGTCTGGGTAAACCCGAGACTGTCGGGACGAAAATGATTGGAAGTCTTGGGACTTGGAGTGCCGCGTGGGGGCTCAGTCTCGTGGTGGTCGGCGGAGGCGTGGCCGCACTGTGGCACTGGAAGGCTGGGGAGCTGGTGACTTTATTGCCGGGTATCGGCCATGTCTTTACTCCCTGAGCCTGAGTTTTACATGTTGCGTGCAGCCAGTGCGGACAGGGTCGCTCCAATTGCGGCAAGTCCCATCAATAGAAAGCCGTCGAACATGAGGGAGCCTGGGGTTAGCAGGTGACTGCCGATCTGAAGATGGGTCGGCAGGGTGCCTGCCACATGGTTCATGATGTCTTTCGCCTGGGGGTCAGCGCTTGCAGCACTCGTCGTAATGGCGTTCACGATGTGCGGAAGGATGTACCAGCCAAGCCCAAGAATCAGGAGAAGCGGAGCGAGAAGTTCTGCGACCTGCTGGGCGAAGTAGAAGGCGAAATAGCAGATGGACCAGATGCCCGTCCGGATTAGCGCGCCGGTTGAAAGAGGGCCGCTTTCCCCGCTGCGGGAGTTGAGCAGGCGATCCGTCAGGTTGCGCGAGGGCTGAATGTCCATGAGATACGGCTTCCACTGATCCGGTAACGGGAGTTATCTTCGCCCCTTGGAAATCGGACGAACATCAGCTTCGGACTAGCTGCAAGAGGCCGTTAATGCAAACATTCCGTCATTCTCATGCTGCCTTCTGATCTTAAAGCTCCGCTCGGAGCCACAGAGACCGCACGTGTTCTGCTCGTGGAGCCGGATGATGCTCATGCCCAGCGGATCTGGCGTGTTCTTCTAAAGGAAGGCTTCACCGTGACCTGTCTCGGCAGCGGTGAAGCTGCTTTGGGAACGGTCGAGGATCTGATGCCTGACCTCGTGGTCGTGTGCTCTGAGCTGCCCGGTATGACGGGTGGGCAGTTGGCGCGGCGTTTGCGGTTGGATGCCCTGACACGCACCATTCCGATCCTGATGCTGACGGAAGATGCTTTTCCCGGCGGTGAGCGAGAGGGGCTGGAAAGTGGGGCAGACGCCTATATTTCCAAATCCGCTCATCCTGACCTGCTGGTGTTGCGGATGCGGGCTTTGCTTCGGGAAGGACCGGAGCTTCTTCAGGTGGATGAAGCCTCTCGCTTTCGCCGGGCAAGAATTGTCATCGTCAATTCTCCCAGGGAAGAGGAGGAAGACGAAGAGATTACCGAAGATGCACCCGAGACAACGTTGGGTGAGCTGCTCTGGCGTGATGGGCATACGGTCACGTCTATCGAGCGTTCAGACGATCTGATTGATGGTGGATGGTTGCGCGGCGCAGATGGCCCGGACTGCCTGGTGCTGGAACTGGGGAGCGGAGACGAAGACCTCAAGTTTTGCCGCCTTCTGGATGCGCGGCGTCAGGCTGTTCTGGAAGCTGGTGGAATTCCGTTTCGAACGCTTGGCATTGTGGAGGCCTCACGCTTCCGGAGGCAGTCTTCTGGTGAATTCTTCGAGGCCGGCATTGACGATTTGGTTCCCAGCGACATTGCCATAGAAGCCCTCGCCATGCGGATCAGGACGCTGGCGCAGAGACGCATGGCGCAGGATGAGTTCCGACAGCAGGAAATTGAGCGGCAGCAGAATGCGCTTACTTTGGAAGCGGCAAGGGCGAAGGCCGAAATGGCTGAAGCTCTTGCGCAGGCAAATATGGAATTGGCGCGCACAAACGAACAGTTGATTCAGGCGCAGTCGAAACTCGTGCAGACTGCCAAGATGGCGTCGCTGGGTGAACTGGTGGCGGGTATCGCTCATGAGATTAACAATCCGCTAGCCTTCACGATTGCTCATGCCGATACAGTGGAGCGGACGTTGAAACGCCTTCAGACGCTGGGAAGCCCGGAGGATGGGGCGCCGCTCATGCAGAAGGGGATTTCACGTCTGGAATCCATGAAACTCGGGTTGCAGCGGATTCAGAATCTCGTTTTGAGTCTCCGGCGATTTTCCCGGCTGGATGAAAGCTCATTCCAGACAGTCGATGTTCCCAGTGCGCTTGAGACAGCATTGGCGTTGCTGGGACATAAGCTTGGTCCGGACATTAGAATTGAAAAGGATTTGCAGGCTCCGGCGCATTTGGTCTGTCAGCCTGCGTTTCTGAATCAGGTGGTTATGAACATTATTTCCAATGCGGCCGATGCATTGGCGGATATCTCGCCTGAGGGCGGCCCTGTGCAGGGGCGTATTGTGATCAAGTCCCGTCTTGAAAATGGCCGGTATGACATGACGATCAGCGATGACGGTCCGGGTTTGCCGATGGAACTGAGAAACAGGGTGTTTGATCCGTTCTTCACAACCAAGCCGGTTGGAACAGGCACGGGGTTGGGGCTTGCGATCGCTTATAGTGTGATGGAAGCCCACGATGGCATTATCGAAATCACAGATGCCCATTTGTCGGGTGGCCGCGGAATAGGGGCGTGTTTCCGGCTCAGCCTTCCCGTCACAATGACGGAAGATGGGCCGGTGGCAACGGGGCGTTCCGTATGAGTGTGTGGAGCGTGAAGGGGCCATTACGTCCCCGTATTTTGCTGGTGGATGACGAAGAAGAAATCCTCGTTGCCCTGGAAGATCTGCTGGAAGACCAGTACGAAATTCTTGCAACGACCGATCCGCTGCGAGCTCTGGAGCTTTTGCGGGCGCATCCGGATGTCGCCACCATTATCTCCGATCAGCGGATGCCTGGATTGACGGGGGATCAGCTTTTGATGCGGGCGCGCGAGTTTTCGGATGCGCGCAGTATTCTGCTGACGGGTTATGCGGATCTGGATGCCGTGGTGTCTGCACTGAACCTCGGGCAGGTGCAGGCTTACGTGCACAAGCCTTGGGATTCGGATGCGCTTCGGTCCTTGGTTGGGGAAGTGACGCAGCATTGTATTGCCCAACGGGCGCTGCAGACGGAACAGGCTCTTTTGCGCGGCCTGATGGATGCCCTTCCGATGGGGCTTGTTTTTTCGGATGCTCAGGGGCGCTGTATTCGCAGTAACGTGCGCGATGAGGCTGCACAGGATCTGAACGACGAACTGATGCATTTCCCGGAAGTACTGCGTGCTGATGTCCAGCAAATGCGCGACAATGTTCGTAGCACGGGGCAGGAAGAGCGGCTGGTTGCTGAAGTTCTGCCAGATCATGACGGAGGAACCGTTCAGCGCTGGCACGAATTGAGCCGCCTTTCATTGGCCTGGCCTCAGGGCGTGCCGACGGAAGACCGATGGCAGGTCAGCATGGACCGGGACGTTACGCAGCGAGTGCTGATGGAAAGCCGTCTGCGGCAGGCGGACAAGCTTCAGTCCCTGGGTACATTGGCTGGGGGAATTGCGCACGATTTCAACAATCTTCTCGCTGCCATCTCCGGGTCCCTGGAATTGCTGGAAGACATGGTGGACCTGGATGAGACATCCAGTGCTCTGGTGAAGAACGCTATGGAATCTGCGCAGCGTGGTGCTGTGCTGACACGGCGGTTACTTCAGTTTGGACGCCCACGTGAGGCACGCCTGGCGCCAGTGGCGTTGCAGGATCTTCTGCCGGGGCTTGAAGCGCTTCTGGTTCAAAGTCTCAAGCGTCGAAGTGGCGAAAGAAGTGTGGCTTGCAAGCTGTCGCTTGAGGATATGCCTGCTGATTTCCCCGCTGTCTGGTCAGATCAGGATCAGCTCGAAATGGCGCTTCTAAATCTTTGTGTGAATGCTCGGGATGCCATGACGCAGGGTGGGACAGTATCGGTGTCGGCGCGTGTAGTGGGGCAGAAGTTCAAAACGCTGCCTCCGGAATGCTGTCTGGATCGTGCGGTTGCGATTGATGTGGTTGATGAGGGTGAGGGCATGTCACCCGAGGTGATGAAGCGGATTTTCGATCCCTTCTTCACTACCAAAGATGTGGGGCGTGGAACAGGGCTTGGCCTTTCCAGTGTGTATGGGTTCCTGAGCCGGAGTTACGGCGAGATCGTTGTGGACAGCACGCCTGGCAAGGGGACGTGCATGACATTGCTGCTTCCTGTCGTCCGAAGCGATGTTGTGGCAGATCGGGTGGCGGACGGTGAAAAACCTCATTCCCTGAAGGTACTGGTCGTCGATGATGAGGCGCCGGTTCGTATGGTAACGGAGGGTTTTCTTCGCCATGACGGGCATAATGTAGCCGCTGCGTCGTCTCTGGCGGAAGCTCTGACCCTGACAGATGAACATGGTCCATTCGATCTGGCTGTGATTGATATGCGTATGCCAGATCATGATGGCCCAACCTGCGCGGCCATTCTGATGGACAAAATGCCTGAGCTGAAAGTGCTGTTTATCAGTGGGCACACAGAATCGCAGTCTGAAAATGCGCCGTTGCCCAAGCCCTTTACACAAAAGGGGCTTCAGGATGCGATCCGGCGGCTGATGCAGGGGGCAATATAACCTGACGGGAGTAGTCCTCTTGTCAGGCGCTATATCCGCACCATCTTTCTGAGTGATGTCTTACCAAATCACTCCCCACGATCCGGTCGGCTGGCATGGCACGACCATTCTTTGTGTCCGTCGTGATGGCCGGGTGGCCATGGCGGGGGACGGCCAGGTCTCCCTCGGGCAGACCGTTATCAAGGGTAATGCTCGCAAGGTTCGGAGAATTGGACCTCACAGCAATATCCTGGCGGGTTTTGCTGGTGCCACGGCTGATGCCTTTACCCTGCTGGAGCGGCTTGAAGCGAAACTTGAGCGGTATCCAGGGCAGCTTGAGCGGGCCTGCGTCGAACTGGCGAAAGACTGGCGCACGGATCGCTATCTGCGGCGTCTGGAAGCCATGATGCTGGTGGCTGACGCAGATCGCTCTTTCACCCTGACCGGAAATGGCGATGTGCTGGAGCCAGAGGATGGCATTGTGGCCATTGGCTCCGGCGGAAATTACGCACTGTCTGCAGCGCGGGCATTGACGACGGTGGACGGTCTGAGTGCCGAGGAAATCGCGCGTCGGTCCATGAAAATTGCCGGTGATATCTGCGTTTACACAAACTATTCCGTAACGCTGGAAACACTAGGCGGGGAGGCCTCCTGAGATGTCTGTTCCAAATTTTGCCCCCCACGAAATCGTATCCGAGCTTGATCGCTTTATTGTTGGCCAGTCCGACGCAAAACGTGCGGTTGCCATCGCGATGCGTAATCGCTGGCGTCGGTCCCAGCTTCCTGACGGCTTGAAGGATGAGGTTGTTCCCAAGAACATTCTCATGATCGGCCCCACGGGTTGCGGCAAGACAGAAATCGCCCGTCGACTGGCCAAGCTGGCGCAGTCTCCGTTCCTGAAAGTGGAAGCGACCAAGTTTACGGAGGTTGGTTACGTCGGGCGGGACGTGGACAGTATTGTTCGGGATCTCGTTGAGGTGTCTCTGACCATGCTGCGGGATGGACGCCGCAAAGACGTGCAGGAGAAAGCTGAAGCCGCGGCTGAAACCCGGCTCGTTGATGCGCTGGTTGGCGAAGGAGCGACAGCCGACACCAAGGTAAAGTTTCGCCAGATGCTGCGAGATGGTGCTTTGGAAGACAAGGAAATTGAAATCCAGATTGCTCCTGATCCACAGCGCGGTAAGGAGAGCGGTGATGTTCCAGGGCTCCAGCCGGGGCAGGTCATCAGTTTCAACGATATGATGAAGGGGTTCATGAACCGGATGCCTTCACGTAAGAAACTAAAGGTTTCGGTGGCGCGCGAGCAGTTAATCCGTGAAGAAGCTGACAAACTTCTGGATGACGAAGCCCTGACGCGCGAGGCGATTGAGCACACCCAGAACCATGGCATCGTGTTCCTGGATGAAATCGACAAGGTCTGCGCGACATCTGAACATGGAACGCGCAGCGGAGATGTCTCTCGTGAAGGCGTGCAGCGTGATCTTCTTCCGCTGATTGAGGGGACGACTGTCAGCACGAAGTATGGCTCGGTGAAGACGGACCATATCCTGTTTATCGCGTCCGGAGCTTTTCACATTGCCAAGCCTTCAGACCTTCTGCCGGAATTGCAGGGGCGTCTGCCTATTCGCGTGGAGTTGGCTGGCCTGAGCAGAGACGATCTGAAGCGTATTCTGCTGGAGCCTGAGCATTCGCTTCTGAAGCAGTATGTGAGTCTGCTGGGTACGGAAGGTGTGACGCTGGAATTCGGTGACGATGCCGTGGATGCTTTGGCGGAACTGGCGGCTGATATTAACGAGCGCGTTGAAAACATTGGGGCGCGACGGCTGGCAACCGTTCTGGAAAAGCTGCTGGAGGACGTCTCATTTTCTGCATCTGACCGGAAAGGCGAGACCGTGAGGGTGACGGCAGAGGATGTTCGTGACAGGGTGGCGCCGCTTGCCCGCAAGGGTGATTTGAGCCGCTTTATCCTGTGACGGAGACGTTTTTTGTGAGTGATGCCTTTCTTGCCCCTCAGGAAGAGACGGCGACCGCTGCCATCGAGGAAATTGAAGCCGAACTGGCGATGTTCGACGATTGGATGGAGCGGTATCAGTATATTATTGAAATGGGCCGCAAACTTCCGGCTTTCCCTTCGGACTGGCAGGACGATGTCCACCGTGTTCCGGGGTGTCAAAGCCAGGTCTGGCTCGAAGCGGAAGACCGTGATGGTAAGCTCTTCTTTGCTGGCGCTTCAGATGCGGCCATTGTTCAGGGATTGGTAGCCCTTTTGCTGAGAGTGTACTCAGGGCGAAGCCGTGAAGAGATCCTTCAGACGAGCCCGGTCTTCTTGCATGATATGGGACTGGTCAAAGCACTGTCCACGAACCGGGGGAATGGTGTTGAGGCAATGGCTCAGGCTATCCTCAAGCGTGCTGCGGCCTGACGATCTCAGTATTTAAAAAGCCCCTGTCAGCAGACGCTGACAGGGGCTTTTTTTGTTTGAGCTTAGTGAGCAGGCTGAGCAACTTGTGGGGCTGTTACATCACACTTGGTGAACTTGCCTTTGGCATCACGGCAGGCCTTCGGCTTCTTTGGGGCTTCACACTTGGTGAATTTGCCTTTGGCGTCCCGGCAGGGCTGAGACTTGGCATGTGCGAACTGGCCGCCGAAAGCGACGGTAGCGAAGGCAAGAAGAGCAAATTTGCGAAGGGTCATGCGTAGCCTCTGTGCAGTTTTTGCCCTGAACCGACAGGGCTTTCGACGCTGATTATGGAATGGACAGGCCTGCAGACACAAGGTTTCAGCGGAACCCGTCATTCCGGTCTTTCGCGTCTGATTCCCAGTTTATGTTGCCATGATAGGGAGCGGAGATGGGCTGCCCGTCTTTCATAGCCGGAAGGTATCTGGCCAGCGTGAAATAGGCGAGCGATGCCCGTCGTAAAATTTCGGGCCCCGGGCTGGCGGTACAGTCATGCGCGATGCCTGCGGTATCAACCTGACAGGTGACGGCTACTCTTCCTGTAATATTCCTGTCGTTCGCAAAGTCTGGATAGTAGGGGCGTGGACTATGCTCATGATCCACGACGGGCAGAGTTGCTGCTCCACGAGCCTCAAAGGGAATGGTCTTTTCCCACCGGCCTTCAATGGGTTTGCTGTCCTGATATGCCGGAAGAAACTTTGATGAATAGGCATAGGCTTCCGCTGCAAGTGCGAAATCGGGTGCGTTCGCTGAAGTTTCGCAGCTTTGAGGCTGACCTTCCTTTGTGATGACGCAGACAATATGCGCCGATCCCGAATGCCTCAGTTCAAGTTCAGCCGGTGGATAGATGAGACGCCCGTGATGGCTCGGATCCAGAACCGCCGTTACGGAAGCAGTATCATTGCTGTGGGCTGGAGACGGAGCGACGGCGATGAGGCCAAAGACGGCCAGAGCCATTCCAGATCGAGAAAAATGCATGCTGCCCTTACTTTATGGAATATATTTCATAACGTAACGAGAGCTTAGAAAGCTTTTGCCGGGACTTGAAGACAAAAAAAAGGGGCACCCGAAGGTACCCCTTTTTCTCAATAACCAATGGCTTACTCAACGATCACTTCTGATCAGCGAGGCTGTAAGCAATCAGGTCGTCGCCCATGACGGTTGGGAAGGAGTTGTGGCCACCAGCATAGGTGACAACGAACTGCTTTCCATTGACCGCATAGGTCATTGGCGTGGCTTGCGCGCCGGCTGGGAGGCGATCCTGCCACAGGGTCTTACCTGTCGTCAGGTCATAGGCGCGGATGTAGTAGTCCATCGTGCCTGTCAGGAAGCCAACGTTGCCAGCCGTGGAGAGTGGGCCGCCGAGGCTCGGGACGCCGATCTTGATCGGAGGCAGCGGAATGGGCAGGGAGCTGCCGTGCATGGAGTCACGGAGCGTACCGTTACGATGCTGCCAGACCACCTTGTTGGTGCGCAGATCGATACCGGCCACATAACCCCAAGGCGGCGTACGGCAAGGCATCTTGATGCCAAGCGGCAGCAGCACAGGGTCCATGAACGGATGCAGATCAACAGCATAGGGGATGCCGTAGTTCGGCTGCAGACCGGTTTCGCCACCGGAGCCCTTTGCGTTCGGTTCCGGCCATAGCGGGTTACCCGGACCACGGGGCACCAGACGGGAAACGAACGGTAGGGAGATCGGGTTGGCAAAGGCCACCTGACGCTGCGGATCGACAGCCAGACCACCCCATTCGAACATGCCGAGGTCGCCCGGGAAGATCAGAGATCCCTGGAGTGACGGCGGCGTGAATGGACCTTCATAGCGAAGGGAGTGGAAGTAGATGCTGCAGAACATCTGGTCGAAGATCGTGCCACCCCAGATATCGGAATCGGAGAGGGCTGCCTTCGGACGCAGGCTCAGCTGAGACATCGGCTGCGTTGGGCTGGTGTGATCGCCCGGTGCGGCGCCACCAGGAACCGGCGTTTCCGGAGCCGGGACGACTTCCTTGCCCGTACGACGGTCAAGAACGAAAATGTCGCCAGTCTTCGTCGGAACGTAGATGGACGGAACGATCGTGCCGTCTTTCGACGTGATGTCTACGAGGCTCGGCTGGGACGGGGCGTCCATGTCCCACAGGTCATGGTGAACAGTCTGGTAGTACCAGGCCAGCTTACCCGTCTCTGCGTTCAGCGCGACGATACCCGGAGCAAAGCGCTCGGATTCCTTGGTGCGGTAACCGCCCCACTGATCCGGCGTACCTACGCCCATTGGGATGTAAACGAGGTTCAGGTTCTTGTCGTAGGACGACACGATCCAGGAGTTTGGAGAGTTCGGATGGAAGACCGGATGATCCGGGTCTGGCATCTGGTTCGGGTCAGGGTTGGATGCGTCAAACACCCAGACGCGCTTGCCGGTATAAACGTCAAATGCCTGCGTTGCGCCCGATGCCTGCTTGATGGAGCCGTTATCGGTGATGGCGCTGTTGGCAATGATCAGCTTGTCGGTGATGACCGGCGGAGACGTCGGTTCATACATGCCCGGCGTGGTGTAAGGCTGGTTCGGCAGGCGCAGATCCAGTTCACCGTCGTTTCCGAAGCCAGAGCACTTCTGCCCGGTTTCAGCATCGACTTCGACAAGGCGGCCGTCATTGACAGGCAGCACGATACGCTTGGCGCAATCGGTTGGAGCCGGATTGCCATCGCTGTCCGTGGCATCCGCCGGTGTCTGGTGGAAGCTCACGCCACGGCACGTCAGATGCTGGAAGCCTGGGTTGATCTGCAGGTGCGGATCGAACGTCCATTTGACGTGACCCGTTGCAGCATCAACGGCCCAGAGCTTCTGGTGCAGCGAGCACAGGTAAAGCGTGTTGTCGAATTCAATCGGTGTGACTTCGTTGGTTGCTTCGCCCGGATCATTCGGTCCCATCAGATCCTTGGTGTGGATGTGCCATGCCACCTTGAGGTTCTGAACGTTGGACGAGTTGATCTGCTTCAGCGGAGACCAGCGATCGCCAGCCTGCGTGCGGCCATAGGCGTGCCACTCGCTGTCTGGAACGTTATCTGCGTCAACCGGTGCTGCGTTGGTCAGCTCTGTTGGCAGATTGCCGCTGATGTCGTGCGGGTCTGTGAAAAGACCGGCAGCAAGCACCAGTACGGCGAGACCGACGGAGCCTGCCAGGGGAAGGACAGATGCGCGTGTGCCGCCGATCTGGCGGGACACGAACGGGATCAGCAGCCAGATGCCAAGAATGATCACGATATCGGAGCGGGGAACCAGTGCCCAGAGGTCGAGACCGACCACGGAAAGTTCCCATACGACCGTCGCGAACACTACAGCAGCAAAGAGCCACAGTGCGGCCGGGTTACGGCGCCATGCGAGGAAGGCAGTCGCAAGAAGTGCGATGCCGAGGAGGAGATAATACAGGGGGCCGCCGAGGGAAACGGCCCATGCGCCGCCCACGGTAAGGATCGCGCCGCAAAGCGCGAAGACCGCGGCCGTGATCAGGGCCCAGAGCCCTGGCCGGGATGATGTGCTCATGATGTTCCTAGAGCTGTTATTTGGTGCAGCACTTGACCTTCGGACAAACACATAGAAGCGCGTTAAGAATCAAGATGTCAGATGGTTCATGTTGCTCACGTCACTGTGAGCGAGATCACAGTGACGTGACTTGAACAAAGGGGCGTCTTTTGCTTGCGCGTTAAAGAAAATAAAGTTCTTGGCGGAATCAGTCCGATGGGATAAGGCAGCCGCTCCGTGTACGCGTCCGGGCCATAAGTGGCATGCCCGGCCGTGCAGAGTCCCGCTCCGGTGGGACCAATCGTTTACGGCGAGGGAGACCGAAATGCCCAAGATGAAGACGAAGTCGTCGGTCAAGAAGCGGTTCAAGATTACCGCGACCGGCAAGGTAATGTGCGGCCCAGGCAACAAGCGCCACGGCCTTATCAACCGCCCGCAGAAGATGAAGCGCACCAACCGTGGTCCTCAGACCATGACGGATATGGACGCAAAGACCATCAAGCAGTGGGCGCCCTACGGGCTCTAAGGGAGATTAAGGTACATGGCACGTGTTAAGCGGGGCGTAACGACGCACGCCCGTCACAAGAAAGTTCTCGATCTCGCCAAGGGTTACCGCGGCCGTTCGTCTACGAACTACCGTATTGCTCTCGAGCGCGTTGAGAAGGCGCTGCGCTATGCGTATCGCGACCGTCGCAACAAGAAGCGTGATTTCCGCGCTCTGTGGATTCAGCGTATCAACGCTGCCGTCCGTGAGCACGGTCTGACGTACAGCAAGTTCATCAATGGCCTGGACAAGGCTGGCATCGAGATCGACCGTAAGGTTCTTGCTGCTATTGCTTTCGACGACGCAGCTGCTTTCGCAGAAATCGTCAAGAAGGCACAGGCCGCTCTCGCAGCCTGAGCTATTCAGACCTGATCCCCACTCGTGGGGGCTGGTGACTGGCGGGCCGTCCTGTTATCAGGGCGGCCCGTTTTGTATTTGTACTGTAAGCGATGGGCGGTATGGCTGACGATCTCGACACGCTGAAGAATGAAACTCTTGCTGCGCTGGGCGCTGCTCAGGACCGCGCGCAATGGGATGCCGTTCGCGTTGGAACACTGGGGAAGTCCGGTGCCTTGACCGGGCTCCTGAAGCAGCTTGGCAAACTTGATCCCGAAGAGCGCAAACTGCGCGGGCAGGCCTTGAACCGCCTGCGGGATGAATTGACCAAGGTGATTGAAGATCGCGGTCGGGAAATCGAAGAAGAAGCGCTGCAGGAACGCCTGAAAGCCGAACGGGTAGATATCACGATGCCTGCCCCTTCTGTGGTGACCGGCGCCATTCATCCGATCAGCCGTACCATTGAAGAAATGACAGCCATCTTTGGCGCTATGGGTTTTTCCGTCGCGGAAGGGCCCGATGTTGAAAGCCAGTGGCATAATTTCTCGGCACTCAATACGCCGGACCATCATCCGGCCCGGACTGAACACGATACTTTCTATCTGCCGCCCAAGTCAGGCACTAACGAGCCGCGCGTTCTGCGGACCCAGACGTCTGGCGTGCAGATCCGGACGATGCTGGGGCAGAAGCCGCCTATCCGCATCATTGCTCCTGGCCGCACCTATCGTGCCGATCATGACGCGACCCATTCCCCGATGTTCCATCAGTGCGAAGGGCTGGTCATTGACCGCAATATTACTCTTGGGCACCTCAAGGGCTGCCTGATCGAGTTCCTGCGCGTCTATTTTGACAAGCCTAATCTGCCGGTGCGTTTCCGTGCATCTTATTTCCCGTTTACCGAGCCCTCCATGGAAGTGGATATCGGCTGGTCCAAAGCCACAGGCGAGATTGGCGGTGGGTCCGACTGGCTGGAGGTTCTGGGGTCCGGCATGGTGCACCCGCGCGTGCTGGCAAATTGCGGCCTCGATCCGGCCGAATGGCAGGGCTTTGCGTTCGGTATGGGCGTCGAGCGCCTGGCCATGCTCAAGAACGGTATCCCGGATCTTCGGTCCTTCTATGAGAGCGACCTCCGCTGGCTCCGCCACTATGGCTTTTCTGCTTTTTCTCCCGCAACGCTGACGGAGGGCGTGTGACATGAAGTTCTCTCTCTCCTGGCTGCGTGAACATCTTGATTTTACAGCATCTTGCGAAGAGATCTGTGCCCGTCTGAACGGCATCGGTCTTGAAGTTGAGAGCGTTGAAAACCCAGCCGAAAAGCTGGCAGGTTTTAGAACGGCCAAAATTCTGGAAGCACATCGCCATCCGGATGCGGACCGTCTTCAGCTTTGCCGCGTCGCTGCTGGTGCGGGTTATGAAGATTTGCAGGTCGTGTGCGGTGCACCGAATGCACGGGCTGGCCTCCATGTGATTTTTGCGCCTCCGGGGACGTATGTTCCGGGGCTGGATATCACCATCAAGAAGGGCAAAATTCGCGGAGAGGAAAGCGGCGGTATGCTGTGTTCCCTGCGTGAGCTGGGTCTTGGTGAGGAGAGCAACGGTATTGCCGAACTGCCAGAAACAGCTCCGATCGGCGAGGCTTATGCGACTTACGCCGAGCTTGATGATCCGGTCATTGAAATCGCGATTACGCCCAACCGCGGCGATGCGTTGAGCATTCGCGGGATTGCGCGTGATCTGGCTGCAGCTGGCATGGGGCATCTCAAGCCATGGCTGACAGAAGCGGTTGAGGGTGATTTCGAGCCCGTCATCAGCTGGAAAATCGCGCATCCGGATTGCTCTTATGCCGTGGGCCGCGTCATTCGTGGTGTGAAGAATGGCCCTAGCCCAGACTGGCTACAGCGCCGCCTGAAGGCCGTTGGGCTTAAGCCGATCTCCAAACTGGTTGACGTCACGAATTACTTTACGTTTGATCTGGGCCGTCCGCTGCATGTCTTTGATGTTGCGAAACTTTCCGGAAATACACTGACCGTCACGCATGCTGCACGGGAGACCTTCACGGCTCTGGATGGCAACGAATACGTCCTCGGCACGGACGATATGGTGATTGTTGACGATGCTGGTGTGCAGTCGCTTGCAGGCATCATGGGCGGTCAGCAGAGCGGTGTGGATGACAACACGACGGACGTGTTTGTTGAATCCGCGTTGTTCGATGCTGTTCGTATTGCCCTGACGGGCCGTCGTCTGGCGATCCATACAGATGCGCGTCAGCGTTTTGAGCGTGGTGTTGATCCGGCACTGGTGCGAACTGGGCTCGAAGCAGCCACCATCATGATCCGTGACCTTTGCGGTGGTGAGCCAAGCGAAATTACGGAAGCTGGCGAACTGCCCAACTGGAAACGCACGGCTACGCTGCGTTTTGAGCGCCTGGAAACGCTGGGTGGTATTAATATCCCTGCGGATGATGCTGTGCGTTCTCTGGAGCATCTGGGCTTCGAGGTTGTTGAACGGAAAGACGATCAGGCGACCTTCGCAGTGCCGTCCTGGAGGAATGACGTTGCATCCGGTCAGGTTCTGGCTCAGGCCGTGACACTTGATGAGGACGTCGCGGCAAAGGCAGCAGCGAATGTTCCGCGCACGGAAGCGGAATGTGACCTCATAGAGGAAGTATTGCGCCTTTATGGGCTGGATGCAGTGCCGGCTGTGTCACTCCCTCAGTTGGCGATGGTCGCGGCTCCGGCAGTCACGCCTCTTCAGGCGCGTGCAGCGCTAATGCGCCGTATCTGTGCAGCCCGTGGGATGATGGAAACGGTTGGTTTCTCTTTCGTCGCTCATGAGGACGCGGTTCTGTTCGGTGACGTGCCCGAAACGCAGCGTTTGCTGAACCCAATTGCCATGGATCTTGATCAGCTGCGCCCGACGCCGCTCGTCAATCTGGCGCGTGCACTCGGCCGTAATCTGGCGCGTGGTCTGGGGCTTTCTGGCGAAGGCGCATTGTTTGAAATCGGTCCATGTTTTGATTTCGAAGGTCAGCACCTTCGTGTTGCCGGCTTGCGAGGCGGATTGACGGCACGTGAACCCGGTCAGACTGCGCAGGAAGCAACGCTTTGGGATGCTAAGGCCGATCTGACGGCCGCGTTGACCGCGCTTGGTGTTCCGGAAGCTTCTTTGTCTGTCACGGCAGATGCTCCGGGCTTTTATCATCCGGGTCGGTCAGGTCAGGTACGGCAGGGTCCTAAGCTGGTTCTGGGTAGCTTTGGTGAACTGCATCCTCGCACGGCACGCGCGCTTGGTCTGACTGGGACTGTCGTGGCGTTCGAGCTGTATCTGGATCGCATTCCGCAGCCTAAGGTCAAAAAGAAGACGCCTCCTGCGCTCTCAGCGCTGCAGCCAGTGCGTCGTGACTTCGCGTTCCTTGCTGGGCCGGATGTTGAAGCACAGGCTGTTCTCAAGGCCGTTCGTATGGCCGACCGGAACCTGATTCAGGATGTTCGCCTCTTTGACGTCTTTGAAGGTGGGAGCCTGCCGGAAGGGCATCGTTCTCTCGGTGTTGAGGTTGTCCTGCAGCCGCAGACCGAAAGTCTGACGGATGTCGGCCTTGAAGCGCTTTCCAAATCGGTGGAAGCTGCGGTTCTCAAGGCAACAGGAGCTACGTTGCGCCGATGAACTCTCTTCCAGAATCCGAACTGGCGCATCAGCCGGGCAATAGGGCCTTCCAGCCGGGGGCTCCCACGCCCCAGCATGGGCGCGTGATTTGGATTCTGGCAGGGGAAGCCAGCGGAGACGTGATTGGTGCACGTCTCATGCTAGCGCTTCATGCGCAGGACCCGACGTTGGTGTTTGCCGGAGTCGGGGGTGGCCGCATGGAAGCCCTCGGGCTTCATAGCCTGTTCCCGATGAGTGATCTGGCTGTCATGGGGCTTGTGGAAGTCTTGCCACGGGTCAGGCATTTGCGGCAGCGGCTTCTGGAAGCTGTTCAGGATATCGAGCTTCGTAAGCCTGATCTGGTGGTCACAATAGACAGCCCGGGTTTTGCACTTCGACTTCTTCAGAAAATTGAAAATTCCGGCTTCAAGCGCGTTCATTACGTTGCGCCGCAGGTCTGGGCCTGGCGCGAAAATCGCGTCAAGGAATTCCCTGGGCTCTGGGATCGGTTGCTCTGCCTTTTACCGTTTGAGCCTGAATGGTTTGCGCAAAGAGGACTGGAAGCGCGGTTTGTCGGGCATCCGGTGTTGCAGTCGGGTGTGAGACAGGGAAACGCTGCACGTTTTCGGACGCGGCATAATATTCCTGAAACGGCACCCGTCCTGATTTTGATGCCAGGAAGCCGGCGCTCTGAAGTTCCGAAGCTGTTGCCAGTTTTTCGCAAGATGCTGGACATTCTGCGCAAGAAGCATCCGGACATCTGCCCGGTGATACCGGTTGCTCCGGTCATTGCGCCGATCGTGCGCAACCTTATTCGTAAATGGCCCGTACAGCCGCATATTGTGACTGATATTCATGATAAGCACGACGCGTTTGCAGCGGCTCAGTGCGCTCTGACAAAGTCGGGGACGTCTACGCTTGAGCTTGCCATGGGCAATGTGCCGATGGTGGTGACGTATCGGGTAAATCCGCTAACTGCGATGATGGCGCGTCGGATGATCAAGGTGCCATACGTCGCCATGGTCAATCTGCTGGCAGGACGTGAAGTCGTGCCGGAAATGTTGCAGGAGAACTGCACGCCTGAGAAGCTGGCAGATATGGTTTCAAAGCTGCTTGATGATCCGGCAGCAGCAAAGAAGCAGCAGATGGCATTTGAAGAGGTGCTGGAAAAGCTCTCTCCCGCTGTGGGTACGCCTGCGGATGCAGCTGCTGCGGAAATTATGGATCTTCTGGACGAGCCGGTGTCCCGCTCGTCCAAGAAGAAAAAAATCAGCGAATAAAGCCGACCAGTCGCTCTGCTTCCTGCACGATTGGCTCGGAAATTTCACGGGCCCGGTCGGCGCCAGCGCGCAGGACGGAGATAATGTGGTCTTCGTTCTGCATCAGGCGGGCTGTTTCGGTGGCCACTGGTCCAAGTTTCTCTACGAGCAGGTCGGCCAGAGCGTTTTTGAACGGGCCAAAACCCTGTCCACCGAAACGCGCCAGAACGTCAGATATCGTTTCGTCTGACATGGCCGCGTAAATAGCTACCAGATTGCGGGCTTCTGCACGGTCTTCCAGTCCCTCAACGTCGCTTGGCAGCGCGTCGGAATCTGTCTTGGCGCGCCGAATCTTCAGAGCGATTTCGTCTGGGGTATCTGTCAGGACAATGCGGCTTTGTTCGGAGGGGTCCGACTTGGACATTTTCTTCGTGCCGTCGCGCAGGCTCATCACGCGGGCTGCTGCTGGCGGGATGAACGCTTCGATCTGGGGGAAGAACTCCGTACCCATATCATGGTTGAACTTCTGGGCGATGTCATTGGCCAGCTCAATATGCTGCTTCTGATCATCACCGACGGGGACGCGGGTAGCGTGGAACGCCAGAATGTCCGCAGCCATGAGGTTCGGATAGACATAGAGGCCCGCTGAGTGGTTCTCGCGGTTCTTGCCAGCCTTGTCTTTAAACTGTGTCATCCGGTTCAGCCAGCCGAGGCGGGAAACACAATTGAAAATCCATCCCAGTCGCGCGTGGGCGCTGACGGCAGACTGGTTGTAGAGGCGTGTCGGTTCGATGCCGGTTGCCAGAAGGCAGGCTGCCGAACCCAGCGTCTGACGACGCAGGTCTTCCGGATTCCAGGGCATCGTGATCGAGTGCATGTCCACGAGGCAGAAGACACAATCATGGTCTGCCTGCATGGCCGCCCAGTTGCGGAGTGCACCCAGGTAGTTACCCAGATGAGGAATGCCAGTTGGCTGAATGCCGGAAAATACGCGCTGCATGATGGATCTGTCTTCAGCTTTGGGGAAAGGTCATGCTCTCAGGGAAGCGGCTGCTTCTGCTCCAGGAGCTGTCGTTCTTGGTAACTCGCTGCGGGGTCACCCTGCTGTGCACGTGCACTGGCGACCTCGGCTGGCGTGATAGTGGGGGAAGGCTTGATATTGCCGCGTGCAATCAGCCAGTTCAGAGTATCAGCAATCTGCTGGTCAGTGAGGCGATCACGATATGCGGGCATGGAATAGTTATAGCGATAGCCCTGCGTGGTGAAACGGCCACGGAGGCCATTCAGAAGAACATTCGCGAGATAGTGGCGACCCTCAGGTGTTTGGGCGATGAAATCTACTCGGCCCACGAGGGGCGGTGTTTCCCCGGGCATTCCACTTCCGCCATGGTGGCAGATACCGCAGTTGGGCCCATAAACGGCTTGACCAGCCGGTTTCTTCCCGCAGCAGGCAAGTGCGAGACAACCAAGAAAAGCGATCCGTTTCATGGGAGAGGGGACTGCTGTTCCAGTTTCTGGCGTTCAAGCAGAACTTCCTGAGGTGACAGCGGACGTTTGCGCTCTTCAGCGATCTCGGCAGCCGTGAATGTTGGGCCCCCTGCGGCCATTTCTTTTCCTCCAACAAATGTCAGGATCCGTGCAATTTCATCATCTGAAAGGCGATGAAATGATGGCATGGAACTGTTGTAAGGAGCGCCACCCGCTGTGATCGGTCCGTCAAGACCATTCAGCAGCACGTGGATAATGTAGCGATGGCCTTCCGGAGCCAGGGCAATATGCCCAACCCGCCCGAATATTGGAGCAACGGCTCGCACCTGCCCATGGCCACCATGATGGCAGATACTGCACTCGTTCGAATATTCTCGAGGGGCCTGTTCACGATTTTCCCACGCATGGCCAACCACAAAGACAATTGCCATGAAAATGGCAATAAACAGGGGAAGCCGGATTGCTGGGTCTAATCTGATCACAGAAGGTTTGTCGCATTTTCATGGTGCGTTCAGCAAGGGTGGCTCTTGGCAAAACCGTCCCGATAGGGCTCATGGGCGCATCAGAAGGAGAAAGCATGAGCGGCAAGGGACGTCTGGTACTGTATGTGGGGCCAATGTTTGCAGGAAAATCTTCGCATCTGATCAAGGCTGCGTCTGCGCATGAACGCGTTCTGGCACTGAAGCCGGGATTCGATACGCGTGACGGTGCAGAACTGGTCAGTCGGGATGGCTCACATTTCGCAGCGCGTTCCGTGCGGCGCTGGCCGCCTCATTCCGAGGACTATTCACACATTGTTCTGGACGAAGTGCAGTTCATGGTCTCACCTCATTACGAGGGAGATATCGTTGCAGAGTTGCAGTCTGCCCGATTGCGCGGAGCAACTGTCACGGTTGGCGGCCTGGATAGCGATTATCGTCAGGAGCCGTTTGAAATTGTATCGAGGCTCATGCAGTTCGCCGATGAAATCATTCATCTGGAAGCTCGGTGCCATGTCTGCAATCAGCCAGCCCAGTGGACTGCCAAGACACATGAGACTGGGCATCTTCTCGAAACGGGAGATCAGGAGCTTTATGAGGCGCGGTGCGATGAGCACTGGTGCCTGCCAGAGGTGCCTTGAGGCCTCTCTGGCAGAGCTGAAGTGAAGCAGCAGGACTTACTGCTGTCCGTTATTGACGCCCAGAAGCTGGAGCTTGAAGATGAGTGGGCTGTTGGGCGGAATGATGCCCATGGAGCGCTTCCCGTAGCCTAGCTTGGCTGGAAGATAGAGCATCCATTCATCGCCAACATGCATCATCGGCAAGGCTTCGAGCCAGCCATCAACCAAGCCATCCAGCGGCATTTCCATGTAGGCACCGCTGCCATGCTGGTCAGAGCTGTCAAAAATTCCGCCGTCTGGCAGGCGTCCTTCATAGATCACCATGATGGTGGAGCCACGATGTGGGCTTTCACCATCTTTGGGGCCGGACTTCAGAACCTTGTAGCTCAGGCCATCCGGGAGGGTTTTGACACCCGGTTCCGCCTGGACCTTCGCCATGAACTGTTCGGGCGTCAGTTCTGGCGCGTCTTCCTTGTGTCCGGCGCATCCTGCAAGGAGCGCGCCGCAAAGGGTCAAGGCTGATGTAAGGCGAAACAGGCTGGTCATGGTCCCCCGCTACTGGTTTGTACTTAGAGTGCGCCGCCGCGGCGGCCAATCTGACCACCCAGACGCAGGCGCAGGGCGTTGAGCTTGATAAAGCCCTGTGCGTCCTGCTGGTTATACGCGCCCTCGTCATCTTCAAATGTCACGACGCGGGTATCATACAGGCTGTTCGGGCTTTCGCGTCCGACGCAAACGACATTGCCCTTATAGAGTTTCATGCGGACACGGCCGTTGACGGAATGCTGGCTGGCATCAATCAGAGCCTGAAGCATCCGGCGCTCTGGGGAGAACCAGAAACCGTTATAGATCAGCTCCGCATAGCGCGGCATGATGCTGTCCTTGAGATGGGCAGCTTCGCGGTCCAGCGTGATGCTCTCGATGGAACGGTGAGCGGCCAGCAGGATCGTGCCACCCGGCGTTTCATAAATGCCACGGGACTTCATACCCACAAAGCGGTTTTCCACGATGTCCAGACGGCCGATGCCGTTGTCGCGGCCTAGTTCGTTCAGGCGTGTCAGCAGTGTTGCCGGGGTCATCGCAACGCCGTTGATGGCAACCGGGTCACCATTCACGAAGTCGATGCTGATTTCCGTAGCCTTGTCCGGCGCGGCTTCTGGGGAGATGGTGCGCTGGAAAACGATTTCGTCAGGTGCCACAGCCGGATCTTCGAGCAGCTTGCCTTCGGACGAGGAGTGCAGAAGGTTGGCGTCAACGGAGAACGGGGCTTCGCCGCGCTTGTCCTTCGTAACGGGGATCTGGTTTTCTTCTGCAAACTCAAGCAGTTTCGTCCGGGATGTTAGTTCCCATTCGCGCCATGGGGAAATGACTTTCACGTCCGGCTTCAGGGCATAGTAGCCAAGTTCGAAACGGACCTGATCGTTGCCCTTGCCGGTTGCGCCATGAGCCACGGCATCAGCGCCAACAGCTTCGGCGATCTCGATCTGACGCTTGGCGATCAGCGGACGGGCGATGGACGTACCAAGGAGGTACTGGCCTTCATAAACCGTGTTCGCGCGGAACATCGGGAAGACGTAGTCCTTCACGAAGGTCTCGCGCAGATCCTCGACGAAGATTTCCTTCACGCCGAACATCTCGGCCTTCTTGCGGGCCGGCTCCAGCTCTTCGCCCTGACCAAGGTCAGCCGTAAAGGTCACGACCTCGCAGTTATAGGTCTTCTGGAGCCATCGAAGGATGACCGAAGTGTCCAGCCCGCCGGAATAGGCGAGAACGACTTTCTTGACGTCCTGATGGGCGCTCATAACTGCGTGGTCCTTAATGGTGTTCGTTCGGAAGGCGTTTCTAGCATCCCGCGTCCGTGAGGGAAACCGGGCGTCAGACGCTTTTGCGCTGACGCTCGCTTTCGGTTTTGAGCTGTCCGCAGGCTGCAAGAATGTCCTGGCCACGCGGTGTACGGATCGGGGCTGCAAATCCTGCATCCATCACGATCTTTGCAAACTTTGCGAGCTGCTCTTTTGTGGAGGGACGGAACTCTGATCCCGGCCACGGATTGAAAGGAATAAGGTTCACTTTCGCCGGCAGATCCTTGATCAGACGGACCAGTTCCCGTGCATCGGCTTCGCTGTCATTCACGCCGCGCAGCATGATGTATTCGAAGGTGATGCGACGGGAATTGGACGCTGCCGGATAACGCTTGCAGGCGGCCATCAGTTCCTCGATCGGATACTTGCGGTTCAGAGGGACAATCTGATCGCGCAGTTCGTTCGTGACCGCATGCAGGGAAATAGCGAGGCCTACGCCCAGTTCTTCACCACAGCGATCCATCATCGGCACGACGCCTGACGTGGACAGCGTGATGCGGCGCCTGGAGAGGGCAATGCCTTCTCCATCCATGACGATGCGCATGGCTTTAGCGACGTTGTCGTAGTTGTAGAGTGGCTCACCCATTCCCATCAGAACGATGGTGGAGAGAAAGCGTGGCATGTCCGCGCTTGGGCTTGGCCACTCCTTGTAGCTGTCTCGTGCCGCCATGAACTGGCCGACAATTTCTGCTGGGCCGAGGTTGCGAACGAGCTTCTGAGTCCCGGTGTGGCAGAACGTGCAGGAGAGCGTACATCCGACCTGCGACGAAATGCAGACAGCGCCACGGTCTTCCTTACGATCAGGAATATAAACTGTTTCAGCTTCCTGACCGTCGCGGAAGCGGAAAAGAAATTTCCGCGTTGCATCCACCGACGTCTGTTCCGTCGTTGTCGTCGGGCGGCCGACGATGAAGTGCTCTGCAAGTTTCGCCTGAAGGGGTTTGGCGATTGTGCTCATCTTCGAGAAGTCGGTGGCACCCTGATGGTAGATCCAGTGCCAGATCTGTTTTGCGCGGAAGGGCTTTTCGCCAATTTCCGTCATCAGGGTTGCCAGTTCTTCGCGTGACATTCCGACCAGATCACGCCGTCCGTCTTCCAGTCGTGCCTCAGGTGGGGCGAACAGGGCGGACTTTGCGCGAATGCGTTCGCGCTCCGCTTCATTCAGATCATCTGAAGCGATGGAATTGATACGGGGGAGGGTGTCGGGATGTTTCAAAGCGGTCATGGCGGCGGAGCCATAGCACGGGGAGGGCGCAGATTTCCAAGGGAAAGTGAGGTGGTGCAAGAAAGATTAGACTCTTTGTACCGTTCGGTACAAAATATGGTTTCTTCTATGGTTCTGAAAGGTACGACATGCAGACGCGTTCGCCTGTGCCCCCATTCACGCGGGACACCGCTATTCAGAAAGTTCGAGCGGCTGAAGATGCCTGGAACCGTCAAGATCCGGAGACAGTTGCGCTGGCCTATACGGCCGACAGTCGTTGGCGAAACCGGGATCAGTTTGTTCACGGGCGGTCTGAAATTAAGGAATTCCTTGCGAGAAAATGGGAGAAGGAGCGTGAGTATCGGCTGATTAAGGAGCTTTGGGCATTTCACGAGAACCGGATCGCCGTCCGCTTTGTTTATGAGTGGCGAGATGGGCAGGGCCAGTGGTGGCGATCGCACGGGAATGAAAACTGGGGTTTTGACGAGGCAGGCCTCATGGCAGAGCGGCATGCCAGCATCAATGATGTGCCAATCAAGGACGCTCAACGCCTGTTCCACTGGGAAGGTAAGGTTCGACCTGAGGAGCATCCTGGATTGAGTGATTTGGGGCTATGACGGGATCAGGCGGCCGTAGCCGTACTGCCATCTTACAAAATATCGCTGAGGTATTTCGTCAGTATGGGTACGAAGGGGCGTCTCTCAGTCGCTTCACAGCTGCGACTGGGCTGGGAAAAGGCAGCCTCTACAATTTCTTTCCGGAAGGGAAGAAGCAGATGGCTGCTGAAGTCCTGGAGCATATCCAGCAGTGGTTCGATGCTGAAATTTTTAGCCCTCTGGAAACGGAAGAAGACCCCAAGGTCGGCCTAACAGCAATGTTCGACGGTACTGAGCAGTACTTTAGGTCAGGCCAGAGAATCTGTCTGATGGGGTTGCTGGCCCTGAGCGTAGACACATCGTTTGCTATGCAGATTAGAAACTATTTTCTGCGCTGGCAGGAAAGTCTGTCTCAGGCGCTCCAGCGGCAGGGGCGCTCGAAAAGCAACGCTGTTGATCTGGCTGAGGAAATCGTCAGTGGCATTCAGGGAGCATTGGTTTTGGCCCATGCTCGAGGCGAGGTGGATGTTTTCAAACGTCGTCTTGAGGCGTTCAAGCTGCGTCTGGATCTTCCAGCGGGCCATTACGACGAGCGGCAATGAGAAACTCCCGATTGCCTTCGGGGCCGGTAATGGGACTTGCTTCAACGCCCAGAACTTCCCATCCTGGAATGGCCGAGAGCCAGTCTTGGATTTCGGCACAGACGCGTTCGTGAACGGCGGGATCCCGTACCACGCCCTTTGCGCCGACTTCGTTTCGCCCGGCTTCAAATTGCGGCTTGATCAGAGCGATTGCCCAGGCATCCGGGGTAGTTAGCCTAAGTGCGGCGGCTAGTACGGTCTTAAGGCTGATAAAGCTGGCGTCGCAAACGACGATGCCTGCGCGTTCAGGAATCTGCTCCGCTGTGAGCGCGCGCGCGTTCGTCTTTTCCATGACCACGACGCGTTCATCAGAGCGGATTTTCCAAGCAAGCTGACCGTGCCCGACATCAACGGCATAAACTTTTGTCGCGCCGTGCGTGAGAAGGACATCCGTAAATCCGCCCGTTGAGGCACCGATATCAATGGCAATACGGCCTTTGGGGTCTAGCCCGAAATGCTCGATGCCGTGAATGAGTTTTAGGCCGCCGCGAGACACCCAAGGATGATCCTGCCCTTTGAGGGACAGGGGGGCATCCTCTGGAAGCTGGTCTCCAGCCTTGGCGATGCGCCGATCCCCCGTATAGGCAAGACCTGCCATAATGAGGGACTGGGCACGAGTTCGGCTGTCAACCAGTCCCCGATCAACGAGGAGCTGGTCTGCGCGGCGTTTGGCCATGACTCAGGCAGACTGCTGGACGACTTCGACGCCCAGTGCAGCTGCTGCCGTACGAACGATATGCGGAGCTGTCAGGCCAGCTTCGTCATACTGAACGTCAGGGGCATTATGATCGATGTACCTGTCCGGGAGAGCTAGTGGACGGAATTTCACCGTATCCAGCAGACCGGTTTCTGCAAGGTGCTGCACAACCAAGCTGCTGAAGCCGCCAATCGCACCTTCTTCAAGGGTGATGAGCACTTCATGCTGGCTGACCAGATCATCAACGAGCTTCGTATCGATCGGCTTGGCGAAGCGGGCGTCTGCTACCGTGACCGGTACGCCCTGAGCGGCTAGCTGGTCCGCTGCGCGCAAAGATTCGTGCAGACGTGTACCGAGCGACAGGATGGCGACACCTGCGCGGGCGCCAGGTGCCTGACGCGCTTCGCGAACGATGCGGCCCTTGCCGATTTCCTGCACTTCGCCCTTTTCCGGAAGGTCGAGGCCGATGCCGCTGCCACGGGGGTAACGGAAAGCAATCGGGCCAGCGTCGTATTCGCAAGCCGTTGCCGTAGCATGCAGCAGCTCGATTTCGTCCGACGGTGCCATCACGACCATGTTTGGCAGGCAGCACAGATAGTTCAGGTCGAAAGACCCGGCATGCGTCGCGCCATCAGCGCCGACCAGGCCAGCGCGGTCGATGGCGAAGCGGACTGGTAGGTTCTGCAAGGCAACATCATGCACGACCTGATCATAGGCGCGCTGAAGGAACGTGGAGTAAATGGCGCAGAATGGACGCAGACCTTCGGACGCAATACCTGCAGCAAAAGTGACGGCGTGCTGTTCGGCAATACCCACGTCAAAGAAGCGGTCCGGATAGGCCTTGGCGAAAGCTGTAAGACCTGTGCCGGAAGGCATGGCTGCAGTGATGGTTACGAGCTTGTCGTCTGTTTTCGCGCGACGCAGGAGTTCGCGGCTGAAAATCGACGTGTAGCTCGGCGGTCCAGCCGGAGCCTTCTTCTGCTCGCCTGTCACGACATTAAATTTGCTGACGGCGTGATATTTGTCGCCAGCAGCCTCGGCAGGCTTATAGCCGCGGCCTTTTTCCGTGATGATATGGAGCAGGATCGGGCCTTGATCGTCCGCATCGCGCAGGTTGCGCAGGATGGGGACGAGCTGGTTCATGTCATGGCCGTCAACCGGGCCGACATAGTAGAAACCAAGCTCTTCAAACAGCGTGCCGCCGGTGATCATGCCGCGGGCATATTCCTCGGCGCGCTTGGCCGTGCGCTCGATCTTGCCCGGCAGGCGCTTGGCCACCTTGCCGGCCAGATCCCGCAGTCCGAAGAACTGGCGCGAGGACATCAGGCGGGACAGGTAGTTCGACATTGAACCGACAGGCGGTGCGATCGACATTTCATTGTCGTTCAGCACCACGATCAGGCGGTTCGCGCCCGGACCTGCAACAGCGGCATTGTTCATGGCTTCGTAGGCCATGCCAGCGGAAATGGAGCCGTCACCAATGACCGCAATCACGTTGCGCTCATGGTAGCTCGGATCTTCTTCCGCGCGCAGGTGATGGGCCACAGCCATGCCAAGACCGGCAGAAATGGATGTGGACGAATGAGCGGCACCGAACGGGTCGTATTCGCTTTCTGCACGGCGGGTGAAGCCAGAGAGGCCTTCCGGCTGACGCAGGGTGCGAATGCGATCGCGACGGCCTGTCAGGATCTTGTGCGGGTAAGCCTGATGGCCAACATCCCAGATGATACGGTCATCCGGCGTGTTGAATACGGCGTGTAGCGCAACGGTCAGTTCGACGACGCCAAGAGAGGCGCCAAGGTGACCGCCGGTTGTGGAAACGGCGTCAACCGTTTCGGAGCGCAGTTCGTCGGCAAGCTGCTTGAGCTGATCGACGGAAAGATTCCGCATATCTGACGGCAGGGTCACGCGGTCCAGAACTGGATAGCGGCCGTATGTAGGAATCGTGGAAGACGGGTTGCTCATGAAATCAGTTCCTGCGCTCGACGACGTAGTCTGCAAGAGCCCTGAGGGCCGCGGCCTGTGCGCCGAAAGATGAAAGGGCCTCCCGGGCCTGATCGCTCAGGCGGCGGGCCTCGGCGCGGGCTCCGTCAATGCCAAGCAGGGAGACATAAGTGGATTTGCCGCTGGCTTCGTCCTTGCCAGCGGTTTTGCCGAGTTCCTCGGCGCTTGCGGTCGTGTCCAGAACATCGTCTGCAACCTGAAAGGCTGTTCCAAGATTCTGGCCGTAGGCGACAATGGCGTCCCGGCGATCATCCGTCACACCAGCCAGAATCGCTCCTGATTCGGCGGCATAGCGGATTAGGGCACCTGTTTTCAGGGCATGCAGGCGACGGACTTCATCCAGAGGGAGGGCACGGCCTTCCCCCCGGATATCGATGACCTGGCCACCAACCATTCCCGCTGCGCCTGAGGCACGAGCTAGGGCCAGTGCGAGGTTGGAGCGGATGGTGGCGTCGGAAGACGTTTCATCCTCAAGAAGGATCTCGAAAGCCCGCGTCTGAAGAGCGTCGCCGGCAAGAATGGCAATGGCTTCGTCAAACTGACGGTGCGTGGAGGGACGCCCACGGCGGAGATCATCGTCATCCATGGACGGAAGATCATCATGCACAAGAGAATATGCGTGAAGCAGTTCGACTGACGCCGCAACGCGCAGCGCAGCCTTGCGGTCTGCACCAAATAGAGACGCAACTTCTACGGCCAGAAAGCCACGAAGACGCTTTCCGCCACCGAGGGCAGCGTAGCGCATGGCTTCAAGAAGAATGGATTCGTCACCCGGCACCATCGGGAGCAGGGCGTCGATTGTCGCTTCGATGTCCGTGCAGGCGTGGGCGAGAGCCTCCTTGAGGGAGGTGGACGTGGTGGCACTCATCGGCCGGTCTCTCCGGTATCGGCAAGAGGCTCCGTGCCTGTGCTGCCGTCATCGTTCTGGACAATGGCGCGCACACGCATCTCGGCCTCTCCCAGCTTTGCATCGCAGTGCTTGCGTAGGGCGGCACCGCGTTCATAGGCAGAAATGGCGTCTTCAAGCTTCATCTGTCCGCCTTCAAGGCCACGGACGATCCGCTCCAGCTCGGAGAGGGCATCTTCGAAAGACATGGCATCAATGGGTTCGGGCATGGAAAGCCTCAAGACACGCTTTGGGAAACAAGGTAGCGAGGGATTACAGCCAGATGACAGGTTTTGCCAGCCCTGTGCTTGGGAACGGGGGAGTTTCCTCAGGAGGGTTGCGTTTCTGCACGCCTGCGGATGACAAATGAAAGAACGCCAGCGCTCTCCGTGAAGGCCACCATCGCATGGCCTGTTTCGCGGCAATAAGACTGGAAATCCGCCACTGAAGCGCGATCCGTTGCCAGAATACGAAGGCGTGTTCCGGGCGCCATGTCACGCAGGGCGCGGTTCGCCTTGAGAACGGGCATGGGGCAGGCAAGACCGCGCAGGTCCAGCAGGGTCTCCGTCGGAGGTATCGTCATGACGTCTGTTATGCCCTGCGCCGTGCCGTGGGCCAAGTAACGGATTTCCCATTGCCGGAATAGCACGGTTTTTCTATAACTATGGCTCAATGCCACAAAGCGTCCTTCGGGGCGCTTTTTTTGTTTTTGAGGAACACATGGAAAAACAGATCTCTGAAAGGCCGCCGTCTTCCGAGGGAAATGAGCATCGGGCTTACACGATCCGTATTTTGGAAGACCGTGTTCTTCGACTGGAAACAGTCGCTGGGGGGTTGTCAGATCGGTACGAACAACTGCGTACGGAGATGAGACAGGAAATCAGTTCTCTGCGGGATCAGATGAAATCCCTGGAGACCAAAGTCGATAATGGTAACAGGATTGTGAATGGAAAGCTGGACCGTCTGATCGGTGGCCGGGCTGTTCTGACGGCGATAGTGACGCTGGCAACATCCATCCTCGGAACTGGGATGGTGCATTTCGCTCTGTCTCTCAGCACGCATTGAGGGGACGAGTCATGGAAGGTCTTGATGTCGGACAACTCAAGCATCTGGTGGTGCAGCCAGCCCTTGCGGCGCTCGGACTAGGCGGGACAGCAGCCGTTAATCTTCTAACGGGCACGGCGCTGGCTGAGAGTAGAGGAGCCTACGTAAAGCAGATTGGGGGAGGGCCAGCGCTGGGGCTATGGCAAATGGAACCTGCAACCCACGACGATTGCTGGGCTAACTTTTTACGTTTCCCGGTTGGGCAGCCATATGCTGGTATTCTGGAAAACATGCTGGCTCATGATCTGCCACGCAGTGCGCAGATGGTCAGTAATTTACGATATGCCTGTGCGATGGCGCGAATCCGGTTTTACCGTGTGCGGGAAGCACTGCCTGCTCCGCAGGATCCGTTTGCCTTAAGCCGATATCACAAGGTGCATTACAACACCCCGCTTGGCGCGGCAGACCCTATGGCCAATGTCGATTATTTCAGGAGGGCCGTTCAGGCTTAAAGCGAGAGCGATGCCGGGGACCTGTATGCATCACGCTCCCGACATCGCAGGTTTACCTTAGATCGGTATATTATGACCGAATAGTGGCGTAGCTGAATATGCCAATTATTTAATCTGATTTTTATGGGTATTTAACGAAGCGCGAAAAGCCTGTTTTGGGGATTGCCCTGGAACGTCGCAGGACCAGTGTGGGACAGGCGCAGTCCCCGATGAAGCCAGACGCTTCCGCCGATTTTTAGCCATCGACGACAGAAGGCAAAATCTTCGGAGAGATATGTTCTCGTCTCCGGATCAATCATGCAGTCGAACAAGGCAAAAGGATTCTCTGTGACCGGACGATCGGTGCGACGGCCACTCTGTTGAGCATCGATGCGCTCGTATTCGGTCTCAGGATAGGCGTTCATCATCTGGCTGATTGTGGCGCGTGTCAGCAGCATGAAGCCAGTTCCGATGTAAGAAACGGAAGCAATTTCGGCTGGCGGTGAAGTGTCATACAGCGCAGAGCAGTCGCCAACATAGCGTAGGCTGGCGCTCTTCGGGGGTTCGCCTTTGCCCATGAACCGCTGGGTATTATGGTCCCAGTAGTGAGATTTGAGCGGGTAGGCTCCGCCGATAACCGGCTTGTCGGCGTTTAGAAGTGCTTGAATATCTGCAAACGAAAAACCAATGTCACTGTCTGCAAATAACAGGTGTGTGGCATCGGTTTGGGTTATGAACTGGTGAAGAAGCGTATTGCGTGCCCGTGTAATCAAGGCATCGCTTCCTAGTGTCGAGAGCGTCAGGCGAATATTGTGAGAAGGCGCTTCACTCATGCAACTGATAATGGACTGCATGTATGCCTGGGTAACGGTTCCCCCAAAGCAGGGTGTCGCAATGAAGACGTGTGGGGCTGCGTTCATGGGGAGATAGTGTTCTATCTCCCCTTAAGAAAGGCTTAAAACTGAGCAGTCAAAATTTGTTAGCCGCCCATGTGACTTTGCAGAATCATATAGAAAAGAAACGCAGCATCGAGGCCGAGCACAATTGGCGTAAGGCGTTTGAAATCCCGTAATGCGAGGGCCAATCCCGTATAAAGCAGCAAGCCACAGGACAGGCTGAGCATGAAGTTTCCGGTAATTCCGGCGATCAGCAGCATCGTGAGGGGCGGAATAGCATCGGAAGGGTTGGAGGCCACGCGGTGGAGGCTGCCAAGCATATTGAGGCCGACCAGAACCAGAACAGGCGCCGTCGCGATAGCCGGGATAGCTGTAATCAGTGGCCAGAAAACGGAAGAAGCTGCGAAAAGCAGGGCGACGATCAGGGCGCTCAGGCCAGTTCGGCCTCCAGCTTCGACACCTGCGAGGCTTTCGACATAGGCTGAAACCGTACACGTCCCGAGGCTGGCCCCAATAATGCTGGCTGCGCCGTCAGATGCAAAAGCACGATGATCCAGCGCCGGTTTCTCTGGCGTTCCGTCCAGACCTGCACGATGGGCAACACTCATCATCGTTGCCGTCGCATCAAAAAAATCACTGATGAGGAAGTAGAGCGTGATGGGAACGAGAAGGCCGAGGTGGGAGAAAAAACCTGCAAAATCAAAAGGGAGAAACAGATTGGTGGGATAATGCGGCCAGTCTACCATATGCGTGGGCAGGGTCGTGATTGCGCCCTTATCAGTATGAATGAACAGGCCTGCCACGGTTAGTGTCAGAATCGCCAGAAGAAGCCCGGCGGGTACTCTCAGAACCACGAGAACGGCACAGAGAAGCACGCCAGCTAGGCTGAGAATAACGGACGGATCACTCAGAGAACCGAACGTCAGCCCCTGAGCCGTAGGGACGGCAATGCCACTGGTGGTGAGGCCGATGCGTGCGATGAAAGCACCCAGCGCGACTTGAATGCCCAGGACAATTGAAGGCGGAAACCCGCGGATAATGCGCTGGCGTATCTGGCTGAGAGAAAGTGCTGTGAAGCACAGGCCGCTGAAAAGGACGACTGTAAAGGCGGTTCGTGGGCTCACATGCGCCTGCTGAACGACAACCTGCGCGAACAGAACGTTGCTGCTCATGGCCGGAGCTAGAGCGATTGGCAGTCTTGCCCATAAAGCCATGAGCAATGTGCCAGCGACTGCTCCTGCAATCGTGGTCATGACCATGTCATGGCGATCCAGTCCCGCCGCCGACAGAATGGCTGGATTGACAGCGACGATATAGGCCATGGCCCCGAAAACCGTCAGGCCAGCGATGATCTCACGTGGAACGGTGGAGCCGCGGGCGGAAATATGAAACCAGCGGTCGAGTGTGGACAGCAACGATCAGGCACTCCGGCGGGAATGAAAATTTTGCTCAGCTATAGTGAAAAAAGTTCATTCCGCCATGGGGCCTTGGTGATTTTTCATTTCGGGTTCGTTTTTTGAGCCCATGCTTTTTTGACCTGAGCGGGTGTCAGGCGCTTCGCAGGCTTGCCAGAAGATGCCGCCTTTGACGGATGTGGAACACTGCTCGCTCCACCTCCTGTCGTCCCGCCTGGCGCAATGCCGGCAGCCGGGTTGGTGTTGGCTTCCCGTACCGCACGTTCACAGGCTGAGCCTTCCCCAACACCCAGTTGAATGGTTGGGATGAGCGCAGCAGGCGGGAAGAGAACACCGAGGCCTACGGACGCTGCAACACGTCCTACCAGTTCTGCGCCCGGCAGAATATTGGGGCCGCTGAGGGGGCCAAAAATATGCACTGCGCCTGGAAGAGAGAGGATCTGAGGGTGAATTGAGCGGGTGGTGACAGCATAGTCAAGAGTATCGTTGTGGAAATTGACTGTTCCCGTTCCGGTCGTGCGGGTGGTTTCTGTCTGGAGCAGTAGAGACTTGGTTTTCAGAATGCCGCTATCCAGGGGCATATCAGCGACCAGACATTCAAGTCTCGATCGATTTGGAATTCCAAGAGCGGACAACACTGCTGATCCCAGCTTTAGGCCCAGCAGATCTGGAAGAAGGGCCGTAACGTCTCCGCCCCGATCCAGCACAAGTGTGGTTCCGCCATCTCCGTTCGCGACCAGCGATGCGACGGAATTTCCTGTTGATGTCAGCGTGACATGGCCACCGATTGTTCCCTCACCTTTGAAGGTGTCAGTTGCTTTCATGATCTGCGAGAGGGGGAGGCGAGAAACATCAAGGCGGAACTTGGTCCGGAACTGCTCATTCTTCGTTGGTTCCAGGGTCGCAGCGGCGCTGATTTTCCCGGATCCTGTCGCAAAAGTCAGATGTTTCAGATCAATAGCGCCGTCTTTGACCTCGAACTCCGTATCGATGTTGTCCAGCGGCAGGTCTTTGTTGCGAATATGATCACCGTGATAGGTCACGTGGGCATTCACGGCATTCAGCTTGGGAACATTGATTTTCTGATCGGGCAGCACGCTTTTGCTTGGAGGAGCGGTTTTCTTTGCCTCGCCCGTTTTCGCACCAATGAATCCTCCGAGATCCGCCAGATCGACTGAGCGCGAGTGTAGGGCAGCCTCAACGAAAGGTGGTTTCAGGTGGGGATTGACGTTGATGTCTCCACCAATGTCAGACGATCCCATCTTCCCTTCAAATTTCTGGAAACGAATGGCATTTTCGGAATATCCGAGGTTGCCCGTGATGCTGTAGGCCGGAGTGTGCGGCACAGGAACACCCGTCAGTCCATAAAGCAAAGACATGTCTGGGCCCGCGAAGTGAAGGGCGAGCTTTGTTCCCTTGAAGTGCAGTGGGTCGTCGACCGTTCCCTTGAGGGTTACGTAGGTTGGGCCGTTAGCGATACGCCCATCAATGGGGTACGGCTCAGCAGGCTTGGTGAGCGAGAGAAGAGCTCCACCAACAATGTGCCCGTTGATTGGTGCCTGAGCGTAGCGCCCCTTGAGATCAACGACGACGTTTCCTTTTTGATTGGCCTGAGCCGGTGTTGTGTGAACAAGCACGTGCATATCGGTTTTCAACTGAGCAAGTGCCAGATGAATGTCCGCATTCTGGATGTCGATTTCGCCGAGATCCGGTAGCGTTGTTGTGCTTGAGGATGAGGCTGATTGGTTATCTTTGGATGTGTCGCCGAACGTATAATTATTACGGCCGTTCATCAGGGAAATAATGTCCCCTCTCGGCGTATCCATGCGGATTACCGGGATAAAAAGGCCACGTCCGGTCAGGTAGCGCCAGACATCCACTTTCACTGTCAGGGATTTGGCAGACGCAAAGTCAGATTTTTCTTTTTCAAAGCCTTCGGGTTGGGAAATTTTCAGGTCATCGACCGTGACGCTGGTGCGCAGGCCGGGTGAAACGTGAAGATGAGCAATGCTGACCGGGCGATGCAATGCCGCCGAGGCTTTGCGATTAATGAGAGGTACGAACCAGTCCCATTGCCAGACAAGCACCAGAACGATGATGGCAATGGCGAGAGCGCCCAAAAAGCCGCCTGCTACTTTTAGAACAGGATGCTTGCGACGAACCTTTTGGGACGAGGCATCACTCATCATTGAAACTCCACATCACGAAAAATCTGGCCGAAGAAGAAATATGACTGCATTGGTATGAATACGATTTGCAGCCGACCCAGTTGCGCCTGAAGACATTAAGAGCGTGGAAAATGAGTGAGACCGTGAACGATATCAGAGCCGAGCATGATCCCCTGACAGCCTTGCGTCAGGTCAGTCGCACTGTGCATGAACGGGTCGATCAGGCGTATTCACGTTTCAATCTGTCAGATCCAACGTCTTATGGTGCCTTTCTGCAGGCCCATGCGAAGGTGTTGCCTGCTGTGGAGCAGTGGCTTGCCACGCAGCATGATTTGCCAGCGTGGCGTGGTCGCACTGATCTTTTGCAACGCGATCTACAAACTCTTGGCCACTCGCTGCCCCCAGCGCTGGATTGGTATCCCCCAACGGGAGCGGGAGGTGCCCTGGGTGCTCTCTATGTGCTGGAAGGATCTCGCCTTGGTGGCAAGATGCTGTCAGCGCCGGTGGGGGAAGGGCTACCCCGGGAATATTTGTCGGCAGCGCATGAAAAGGGTGGCTGGCCCGCGTTCCTTCAGATGCTGCGAGAGCGACTTTCCACCGGGGATGCGACTTATCGGGCTGCGGTCATGGATGGTGTGACGGCAACGTTTGATTTGTTTCGGAAGGCAGCTGTTACGGACTGACGGGCCGGACGCTCAACGGAACGAGCCCTGGGAATGTGACGGCCAACTGTTCTGCCTCTGTGGGAGAGAGCATGGCAATTGCACACCCCAGTGCAGTTGCATCAGGGGCAGGAAGTCTTTCAATGCCCCGAAGCAGCGCTTCTAGTGTGTGTCCGCCCTGACTCAGCACCATCAACGCCGTGAGGCGTGCGTAGAGCTCGGACGTGGCTTCCTGAGGGAGCAGCGTGGGATCAGGGATTTCAAGTTCGACACTCTGCCCCGTGATTGCAGAAGCCATACTCTGGTCTTCTGGGTGGAAACGTAAGGGAACGGCTGCGAGAAGTGATGGAGAGCCTGTGATGGTCAGGCACGGCGCCTGGCAGGGGCGTTCAGGAAAAAGAAATGCAGGATATGGCGAGACTGAACTGGCCTCGACAGCAAGGATCATCCGGACATGCCGGGTAGGGTCCAGATCAGTCGCTGGAAGGGCAATGAGTTGCTCTGTGTGAAGGTCCAGCACGAACGGCTGTGTCTCACTGAACGCGTAAAATTGAAAATCAGGAAACGTGCTGTTATCTTCCGCAGAAAGCGCGGAGGCACTGAGACCAAGCTTTTCCAATGTATTTTCGTCATGGTGGACTACGGTCTGGCGAAGGCGCCAGTAAAGGTCAGTCAAACCTGACTGAACAAGCGAGGCGGCAATTCGGCGCGTTTCAGGTAGCCAACGCTGCGGTCCTGTTTCCAATGCATCATTGCGATCAAAATGTTTCCAGGCCTCTTCTGGCGTTTCACTTGAACCGCGTTGGAAAAAGCTCTGGCGATCGCCTGCTGCGTAATGAAGAACGCGTGCCTGAGACCAGTCAGGATGAGAACTGATATGTCCGAAAGGGTCAGGCAAAGCGCTTTCGAACCGGTCAGCCGGTAAAAGGGTTCGCGTGACTCTGTGGTCAGCACTCTCAAGAAGTGCGTGATGCGTGAAGGCTTGGCTCGGTGCAAAGGGCGACGGTGTTTCATGGCCATTGGAACCAAACAGACACCAGTTTACCGGAATGGGCTGCCCATTTGCTGAACCCAGAAACTCTTCAAGAGACGAGGCCTGTTCAAGATGCAGATATTCGTCTGCGGCTAGAATCATCATCCAATCGAATTCGGTGCGCCCTTGTTCAAAAACAGCCTTTTGAAAGGCTGTCTGGCGCTCCAGACGATCGGGGATATTCTTGTCCGATCGTTGAAGACGAATGTCGTAAAATGAAGCGGCATTGGAAAGAAGAGTCCAAGTGCCGTCAGTTGAATGATCGTCGCAGACGATCAGTGTTGAGAACCCAATCGTGGCATGGTGACTGAGCCACCAGCCGATGTTGTCGGCCTCGTTATGGACGAACAGGACAGCGGCTGTTTTGGGCATAAGGCTGGGTTAATCCATTTTGAGAGCTGCGAGGAAGGCACTCTGCGGAATTTCGACCTTACCAAACTGTCTCATCCGTTTCTTGCCTTCTTTCTGCTTGTCCAGAAGTTTGCGCTTACGGGAGATGTCACCACCATAGCATTTTGCCGTCACGTCCTTGGACAGCGCACCAATGGTTTCGCGGGCAATGACCTTGGAGCCGATAGCGGCCTGAATGGCGATCTTGAAGAGCTGTTTGGGGATCAGATCCTTAAGCTTGCCACAGATTGCCCGTCCGCGCATCTCGGCTACCGTGCGGTGAGCAACGAAGGACAGCGCATCCACTGGCTCATGATTGACCAGAATGGAAATGCGGACCAGGTCGCTCTCTTCGTATCCATCAACCTGATAGTCGAAGGACGCATATCCGCGGGTCAGGGATTTCAGACGATCATAGAAGTCAAACACAACTTCATTGAGCGGAAGACGATAGACGGCCATCGCACGGTTGCCGACATACGTGAGGTCGACCTGAATACCGCGACGTTCTGAGCAGAGTGTCAGCACGGAACCCAGATATTCATCCTGAACCATGATCGTAGCCTTGATCCAAGGCTCTTCAATGGTTTCGATTTGGGCAGGATCCGGCATGTCTGCAGGATTATGCAGTTCTTCCTTCGTGCCGTTCGTCAGTGTCATGCGATAGACGACAGACGGCGCGGTGGCGATCAGATCCAGATTGAATTCGCGGGAGAGGCGTTCCTGGATGATCTCCAGATGAAGCAGTCCGAGGAATCCGCAGCGGAAGCCGAAGCCAAGAGCGGCAGAGCTTTCCGCCTCGAAGTGGAAAGATGCATCGTTCAGACGAAGCTTGCCAAGGCTGTCACGCAGCTTCTCGAAATCGTCGGCGTCGATCGGGAAGAGGCCGCACCACACCACAGGGATGGAAGGTTTGAAGCCTGCAAGCGCCTTTTCGGCCGGCTTGCGATCCAGGGTAATGGTGTCACCGACCGCGACGTCCGCAACGGTTTTGATGGCTGCATTAATGAAGCCCATCTCACCTGGACCAAGCTCCTCAACATTGGTCATCTTGGGAAGGAACACGCCGACCTGATCAACGTGATACGTCGAGCCGGCCTGCATCATACGAATGCGGTCACCGCGCTTGACGGTGCCATTCATGACGCGAATCAGAATGATCACGCCGAGGTAAGCATCGTACCAACTATCCACCAGAAGAGCTTGAAGCGGTGCTGAACGGTCACCCTTCGGCGCAGGCAGACGCGTTACAAGTGCTTCAAGGACGCCTTCGATATTGATGCCGGTTTTGGCGCTGATTTCCACAGCGTCATCTGCCGGGATGCCAATGACCTCTTCGATCTGCGTGCGAACACGCTCCGGCTCGGCTGCCGGAAGGTCGATCTTGTTCAGAACTGGCACGATTTCGTGGTTCGCGTCGATCGCCTGATAGACGTTTGCCAGCGTCTGGGCTTCCACGCCTTGGGACGCATCGACAACCAGCAGTGACCCCTCACAGGCGGCAAGCGAGCGACTGACTTCATATGCAAAGTCGACGTGGCCCGGCGTGTCCATGAGGTTCAGCGTGTAGATGTTCCCATCTTTGGCCGGGTACGTCAGGCGAACCGTCTGTGCCTTGATGGTAATGCCGCGCTCCTGCTCCAGCTCCATCGAATCGAGGACCTGAGCTTTCATCTCACGGGCCGTGAGAGCGCCACAGGCCTGGATCAGGCGGTCTGCAAGCGTCGATTTACCGTGGTCGATATGCGCAATGATCGAGAAATTGCGAATGAGGGAGAGCGGGGTTTCGGTCATGGCAGGTTACATACGGGATTATCGCAGGAATGTCAGCAGACCTGCGGAAAAGCCTGCCTTCGTGAAAAGGCAGGCAAGGGGAATCAGCGATCCGTCAGACGGAACTCGATCCTGCGGTTGCGGGCGTATGCCGCTGGCGTACTGGCTGCGTCAAGCGGCTGGAAGTCTGCAAACCCTGTTGCTGCCAGATGATGCGGGTCTACACCCTCGGCAATCAGAAGTTTCACAACAGTGATGGCCCGTTCAGAGGACAGTTCCCAGTTGCTCGGAAAAGCGCTGTGAATGGGCTGTCTATCTGCATGGCCGTCAATGCGCAGAATCCATGGGATGTCTGCGGGAATGGTTGAAGACACCTGTTTGAACGTCTTTGCCAGAGTAGTGATTTCTTTTTTGCCTTCACTGGTCAGATCAGCGCTGCCCTGAGGGAAAAGAATTTCTGACTGAAAAACAAACCGGTCTCCTACGACATTTACGCCCTTCTGGTTCTTCAGGATATCACGCAGACGGCCAAAAAATTCCGAGCGATACCGTTTGAGCTGGTTCACTTTGTCGGCTAAGGCGACGTTCAGCTTGTTTCCAAGATCCTGAATCTGCGTGTCTTTTGCTTGCTCGTTCTTTTTCTCGATATCGAGGGCATTGCTGATGGCCTGAAGCTGGCGTGTCAGCTCTTCGATCTGAGCCTGTAGGTCCGAGATTTTGCTGTTCTGCTGCTGGCTTGTACTGTCAGCAGAGGCAAGGGCCTGATCTTTGGACTGAAGCTGGCCATTCAGAAGAGCCATCTGTCCAGCCAAAGCCTTGAGCTGGTCTTCGTTCTTCTGCTTGTCATTGGCCAGGCTGGCGACCGTCGCATTCAGGGACTGGTTCTTGTCTTCCGTCATGGAGAGCATGTGTGACAGCTCAGCCAGCTGCTTCTGCAAAGCGTCCAGCGTGTGCTCGCGTCGCATCAGGGCGACGGACAAAAACTGTTGTCCCACCACAAAGACCAGAAGAACGAACGTGACGACCATCAGCAGTGTGGACAGAGCGTCCACATAGCCGGGCCAGGCATCCAGGGCGTTGTTGGGTCCGCGTCTGCGCCGGGCCATGGTCAGTCCTGCCTGCTGGAAGTGCCGTTTGCGGTGCCGGAGGCCGCAGCGATGGTCCGCGCGAGAACGCGCAGGTCATTGCGAATTTCACCGACAGTTTGGGCGCGACCTTGATGCAGTTCTTCAACGAGACGGGAAAGATGGCTCTCAATCCGAAGAAGAGGCGTGCCTTGCGAGCCCGGTTGACCCTCTTCACCCATCTGGCGAAGGAGTGGAACGAGGGCTGCATTCGTCTCAGCCGTGCGGGTCATGATCTGCTGATTGGCTTTCAGGAGTTCAGTCATGCCGCGCAGACGCTCCTGCAGGCTATCCAGCAGCTGAACCTCACGGACGCGGGCTTCTTCACTACGGGAAACGGCGTTCTGAAGCGTTTCAAGATTTTCCGCTGTCTGCTCGAGAAGGGCCTGCACATAGGCTGGGATCGGAGCCCCGTCGCTCTCAATGCTTGTGCCGCCGCTGACGCGTGTAACGCCCGCAAGCCATTCTTCCAGCTCATTGAAGAAGCGGCTTTGTGCCTGACCAGCTGTCAGATCCAGGAAGCCAAGAACCAGCGCTCCTGCCAGGCCGAACATGGAACCCGAGAATGCGGTCGACATGCCAGCCAGCGGACCGGCAAGGCCTGTCTTGAGCTGGTTGAACATGGCGTCCAGATCGCCGTTACCCGCTGACATTCCACCGATCACGGAGGCGATGGAGCTCACCGTCAGAAGCAGACCGTAGAAGGTGCCGAGAAGCCCCAGGAAAATCAGCAACTGCGTCATATAACGCGAAATTTCGCGGCTCTCATCCAATCGGGACGAGAGACTGTCCAGCATGGCCTGGGTTGTCTGGGTCGAGAGGGTCAGACGGTCCGTGCGACTGCGTGCGGCCAGCATGCTCGCCATTGGGGCGAGCAGTTTGGGCGGATTTGGAGCTGCAAGCCCAGCGCGGGGCTGACGGAGCATTTCCACCCAGCGAACTTCCGGCATGAGCCGCTGGACGACGCGCAGGTTCCAGATAATTCCCAAAATCAGAACGCCCAGAATGACGGCATCCAGCTTCGGGTTGGCATTGAAGGCGTTCAGGAGCGTCTTGGCCATAGACGCTGCGAGAAGCGCAACGGCGGCGAGAAAGACGCCCATACGCAGAAGGAAGGTGGTGGGACGGGTCACGGCGGGTCTTTCCTGGCTTATGGCGTGCCGTTTGCCGGGGTTGCGGAATCGGAGGGCGGCGGATTTTGCTCAGTGACGATATCGAGGCGGTCAGCCGGATTGGTATCGCCCTTGTCCGGACGTCCCATGGCGCGGGGATACAGGCGCGTGGTTGCAACGCCAGCATTGATGAAAATGGAGCGTACAGCCAGTGCCCTTGCAAGGGAAATGCGCCTTGGCATTGAAATGTCATCACCTGGCACCGTGGCATAGGCCGTCAGGATGATGCGTTTTTCAGGCTGATCCTTGAGTGAGGCGCCATAGGCCGTAAGGGCCTTGAGGCTCTCATCGGTGAGATCTGAACTCGACGGCGCGAAAATCACGCGCAGTCCACCTTCTGGCAGAGCTGTCGTGCTGCTCTTTGCATCAGCAACGGCCTTGATATCAACCGGTGGAGCGGGCGCATGCGTCTGAATGGGGACGAAAGGCGGCGGCAGCACAACAGGTGGCGGCGGTGCTGCGGGAACGGCAGGAACCGTCGTTTTGCCTGTACCTGTAGGTGCAGGGGCGCTGTGCGGAGCCGTGCTCCGCGACGGAGAAGGCGTCGCTGCGGCACGATGCGTGGTCTGGGAAGGGACTGCAGGTTTTGCAACGGCAGTCGGTTTGCCACTGGGAAGATCATCCAGATTGCTGGTGACCTGGGCATGCGCCCCAGAAGGCTGAAGGCAGGCCAGAACGGCCGCCACTGAGAGGGAGGTTAGGATCGGCCTGTACATAGGGGACCGATCCTAACCGAGCGTTCCATCCTCCCGCAATGGGGCAGGAGAGACTTCTGCTTACTCCCGGTTCAAAGCCTCATGCACGATACCGCGCAGAGTGCCATGAAGCTGGGCATTTCCAGCGACAACATTGACGTCGTCGTCGAGGTCATGAAGCTCCTGTCCGTCCGGATCAGTGGCGTGGCCACCAGCTTCCCGAACGATCAGCAGGCCTGCTGCGCAGTCCCATGGCTTGATGCCGAATTCCCAGTAACCTTCGTAACGGCCAGCTGCGACCCATGCGAGATCAAGGGCAGCGGCGCCGAAGCGGCGGATGCCTGCAACCTGCGGCATGAGAGCACCCAGAACGCGCGCGAAGGGCAGACGCTTGCTGCTGGGGACCTTTGCGAACGGAATACCTGTGGCGAACACGGCTTCCTGCATGTTCCGTCGTGCGGAAACGCGCAGGCGGCGCTCGTTCAGGAATGCGCCGATGCCTTTTTCAGCCCAGAACATTTCGTTGGCAGCAGGATTGTAAACCAGCCCGGAGACCAGTTCGACCGTACCATCCGGCAGGCGACGCTGAAGGCCAATGGAAATGGCCCAGTGCGGAATGCCGTGCAGGAAGTTCGTCGTGCCGTCCAGCGGATCGACAATCCAGCGCCACGTCCAGTTATCCCCGCCCGAGGGGCCTGATTCTTCCATGAGGAAGGCATAGCCTGGACGTGCGCGGGCGAGTTCTTCGCGGATGATGGTTTCTGCACGCAGGTCGGCCTGGGACACGAAGTCTCCCGGACCCTTGATGCTGACCTGAAGCTGCTCGACCTCTGCAAAATCGCGGAGCAGGCGGCGTGCTGCCTTCTGCGCTGCGTTCTGCATGACGGCCATGTGCGGGGAAAGACGCATGATCAGTCCTTGGCGCGCTCGACGTAGGACGCATCATCCGTACGGACAACGATGCGCTCGCCAGCTTCAATGAAAGGAGGAACCATGGTCTTCACGCCATTGGCGAGCATGGCTGGCTTGTAGGACGATGAGGCCGTCTGACCTTTCACGACCGGGTCCGCTTCGGTGATTTCGAGCGTGACATGCGGCGGCAGGGTCACGCCAACGGCGTCGCCTTCCACAAGCTTGACGCTCAGTTCCATGTTGTCCTGCAGGAACGGAAGCTGGTCACCCAGGATATCGGTTGGCAGGATAACCTGCTCGAATGTTTCCGGGTCCATCAGAACAATGTTTTCACCGTCCATGTAGGAATAGGTGAAGTCCTTGTCTTCCGTAATCAGGCGCTCAACGGTGTCTGCGGTGCGCCAGCGCTCGTTCGTCTTGTTGCCCGTCTTCAGGTCACGCATTTCAACCTGAATAAACGCGCCACCCTTACCCGGGGTGATGATCTGCTGCTTGAGAACCGTCCAGCGACGGCCATCGTGCTCGATGACCTGACCGGCGCGGATAAGGTTGGCTTGTTGCTTCATGTGTTGTCCTGACCCTGCAATAGTGGGTTTCTTATCACGTCTTGTGGGCTTCTAGCGCCGTGAAGGGGATTTCGGCAAGGCGCAAGGCGGCCTGAGTGGGCTGAATAACTCAGGAAAGTGTGAAGGATGTCGCTCTTGGAGGAAAAGTGAGAGGGGTTCATGCTCGCAATGGCCCTGTCGTGCAGGCGGGGACGGATAACTCAGGGGCTTGCTCTCATGTACGACATGAAAAATCTTTCCCGTATTTCCCATCTCGAAGCCAACGCCAGCAAGGGGATGGACGCTTTCTGGCAGTTTGATCGCGCTGCATTTGAAGACGGAACTGTCAGCGCTCTGACCAAGCAACTCGCTGCGGTTGCTGTCGCGCTGACCACGCAGTGCCCGTATTGCATCGAACTTCATGCCAAGGCTGCGCGTGAGGCAGGGGCAACAGACGCTCAGCTTTCAGAGATTGCTCTGGTGGCAGCGGCTATCCGTGCGGGTGGCGCCGTCACACATGCGACGCATCTGTTTCCGAAGACGGAAGGGTAAAGCTGGTGCTCGGGGCTGCGTCCCAGTTCGTTGGGTAAGCAGCTCCAAAGTTCGTCATTGGGCAACGCTCTATCGTGTTGAGCAAGCTTGTCCGCAGTTTAGGTGGTTAGAGTTGAAGGCTGAAAGAGGCCAGCATTCCGATGACCTGAGCGATAGGCCCTAACCTTCAAAATCCGCAATTCCTCCTTGAGGTGTACGGACTTTGCCCTTCTCTCCAGGCAACAGGTAATCCGGCCCCAGTGGGACTTTCCCTTTGCCATGGGGAATGTCGAGAACATATGTCGGCCATGCTAGGCCCGTGACGCGTCCACGAAGGCGGCCCAGCAAACCCCGACCTTCTTCAACGGGAACCTGAAAGTGACTGGTTCCCGGTGCGGCGTCGAGGTGATGCAGGTAATAAGGCTTGATACGTGCCCTCACGAGCGCGCGCAAAAGCGCCTCCAGCGAGGATTCCGTATCGTTCACCCCCCTTAAAAGAACAGACTGGGACAGAACCGGAATAGCGCGCGAAAGAATGGCGCGCACTGCCTTGCGGGCCTCTTCTGTCATTTCCCGTGCGTGATTGATGTGCGCGACGACCCACATGGCGCGATCTGTTTCCATGGCATCCAGCAGGTCCGGTGTAATGCGGGTCGGGTCTGCTACGGGAACACGGGAATGAATACGGATGGTCTCGATATGCGGAATCGCCGAGAGGGACTGAACAATATGTTTTAGTCGGCGTGGCGCGAGCATCAGAGGGTCACCGCCCGTCAGGATGATTTCGCGGATGGCGGGATGCGCCCGAACCCAGTCAAGCGCAGTTTCAAGCTCTTTATCCGTCAGAAGACCGCCGTCGGGGCCAACATGTTCACGTCGGAAACAGAAACGGCAGTAAAGTGGACAGATCAACAGGGGCTTCAGAAGCGCACGGTCTTCGTAACGATGTACGATCCCTTTGACGGGGGACAGCGCATCATCCCCAATCGGATCAACGGTTTCATAGGGCTGCGTGGTCAGTTCCCGGATGTCAGGGATGACCTGCTTTCCGATAGGGTCGTCTGAGGTTTCAATCAGTGCCTGGAACGCAGGTGGAATAGCTGTCGCAAAGTGGCTGCTGACAGCATCAAGGGTCGCTCTGTCAACTTCCGGAGCTAGCCCTGCCTGAATGAGATCAGATGGTGTGCGCAGCACATGCCGCTTGTTCGTGGTCTTGACCATATCGTGCATGTGGTGGCTCTAACGCTGGCTGGCTGTGTGTTGCAACAGGAACTCTTCCCTTATGACCCATTCCTCGTCCGATCATGACCGGATTGCTGAACGCCTGCCGTTGCTCAGGCGCCGGGCTGCGATGGTGCAGGCTACGCGAAAATTTTTCGATGATCGTGGTTATCTGGATGTGGAAACGCCTTACGCAGTTCCGGTTCCGGGTGAAGAAGTGCATCTTCGCTGCTTCCGGACAGAGCTGGAACAGCCTGATGGAGGCCGTGAAGCACGGTTCCTGCATACCAGTCCCGAATTTGCGATGAAACGAATTGTAGCGGCCACGGGGCTACCGATCTTCCAGCTCGCCCGGGTGTGGCGCAATGGAGAAAGTAGCTCCACGCATGTTCCGGAATTCACGATGCTCGAATGGTATGCGCCTGAAGCTGATCTTGCCGGCCTGATGGATGAGACGGAGTCTTACGTCAGGGCTCTTTTGCCGGAGCAGATCTATAGGGATGGAAGACTAATCCCCCTGTCTGTGCCGTTTGAACGTCTGACAATGCAGGATGCTTTTGCGCGATATGTCGGTGCAGATCTTCTGGCGACAGCCGGGAATGCAGAAGCTCTGGCGACACAGGCGGGCGCGGTGCTCAGAAACGGTGAGACCTGGGAAGATCTCTTTTTTCGCCTGCTTCTGGAGCGTGTCGAGCCTGTTATCGGCCGTGAAAGGCCTACTTTCCTGACGCACTGGCCTGCAGAGCAGGCGGCTCTTGCCCGCAAAGATCCGTCGGACGCGAGGGCAGCCTTGCGGTTTGAACTGTATATTGGTGGGATCGAACTGGCGAACGCGTTCGAAGAATTGACGGATCCTGTGGAGCAGCGCGAACGTTTCGCTACAGATCGGCAACGAAGACTCGAAATTTCGCCAGATCAGGACTGGCCGCTTGATGAAGCTTTTTTGACGGCATTGCCAGATATGCCATCATGTTCTGGTATTGCGCTGGGGTTTGATCGCCTCGTCATGCTTGCGACGGGGGCGCCTGCAATCCGTGACATTTTGTGGTTGGCATAGCCGTTTTGAAACTTGCAGGACTTTTAATCCGTTTCTATCTCCAAACGGGCTAGAACGTCTCACGAAGAAACATATCTGTGCTGGTCACACAGCCGGGGACAAAGAAAATGAAAAAGGCAAAGCTGCTTTCCGTCGTCGCTCTTCTGGCTCTTTCCGCCTGTGAGGTTCCTACCCTGCAGCAGCGCAAGGTTCTCGATTCGATGGTCGGGAAGTCTGAAGTGGACGTCATTCGCCAGTTTGGCGTCCCGACGAAAGACTACCAGGCAGAAGGTCACTCGTTCCTCGCCTATATCGACAACCAGACCCAGTATTCCGGTGGCGGCGGCTGGGGTTGGGGCGGCTGGGGCGGCGGCTATGGTGGCTGGGGCGGCGGTTGGGGCGGTGGCTGGGGTGGACCCGGCTATGGTGGCTACGGCGGCGGCTGGGGTGGCGGTTTCCCCGCGACCTATTACAACACAAGCTGTCAGACGACGTTTGAACTGGTAAGCGGTCACGTCGTGGGATGGACCATGCGCGGGGACGGGTGCTGAACCCGGTTTCCTCGTCTATGGTTCTGCGTCCTCTTTATTAAGACGGTGTGACCAGACATGCATGTGCGATTCGGTTTTTCCTCTGCCCCCGGCGCTTTGACCCGGTTCTCGGGTCTTCGTTCGGGCGCAGTGGCCCTGCTGGGGTTAGCTCTAGCAGGATGTCATGGGACGGACTGGTCGCATAATTATCAGGACAGTTTCGAGACAAAGGCAAAGACGTCCATGTCTTACATGCCTGACACTGTCGCCGATGCGTTCGAAAAGCCCAAGAATAACGAGCCGAGCACGCCGGTCGCTTATCACCGGCCTGCATCCCCGTCGTATGATGATCGTCCACTGGACGAAAATATCGCTGCGTCCGTGGAACTGGCCGACTATACGGCTGCGATCCGGCATGTTGGTCTGGTGCCCTGGATCACGGGACCGGGCCCTTATACTGTTTTCGCCATTCCAAATGAGGCTATGGAAAAGCTTTCGGCCCGCTGGCCTGGCGGGCTGATGGCCCCTGCGATGAAGGGTCAGTTGACCCATATTCTGGGCTATACGATCGCATCAGGAAAATGGGACGAAAAAGCCATTCGCAAGGCCATCGCCATAAACCATGGTCAGGGTATCGGTCTTAAGACGCTGTATGGGGATATCATCAGCGTGCATATTGACGCGCGGACAGGCGAAATTTTCCTGAATAATCCCGCCGGGCAGGTGGCTCATCTGTGGAGCCATTCGCTGCCGCAGTCCAATGGTGTTCTGTATTTCATGCGGGACGCGCTGCTTCCTGTTTCTCACTGAATCAAAGAAAAGCGCGCCACTTTTTTAGGTGCTGAGTGCGCTTATCAGCTGGATGACAATGTCCTGATCACTGCCATCCAGCTTTAGAGGGATGGCAAGGAAGTCAGCAGCAGAATCTCTGGCGGTCAGTGCAGCTTCGGCCGATACAATGTTTTCGGCCACGGCAGGAAGTTCCATTACGGACGTCCACCACTTAATCATGTCTGCATGTTCTGAAGGGAAGGCGATGTAGTCCGCGCCGCTTTCTCCGGCCTGCATCGCTTCGTCCCGGCTTTGGCAGAAGCATCCAATCTGAATATTTTCTCCTGCTATTTTGCGCAGGGCAGGCAGATTGTCTGGTGACGGCGCGTGGATACCATCAGCCACCTTTAAAAGATCTGGCGAGATAGAAACCGTTACATCCGCCACATCCAGCATCAGAGCGACGTCATTCTCGTGAAGCAGACTCACGAATTTGGAAAGCTGCTTTTTCTCGAGGTTGTGGGCTGTTGGAAAACGCAGTGCAGTGACCTCGGGGCGTGCGAGTAGCCCCGGCAATGCATCAAGCATTGCGGCTGTTTCGAATGTAGCGGGCAGAACGGGATAAAGATCGCAAGGTATCATGTGCAGAGTTTCGCAGATTCACGCGCGGCGGGCTAGCGTCGCCGTGGAGTAGGGGAAGGGCGGCCCGCAAGGACTCTCGTTTCATGGAGTTTGTCTGACTTCAAAGCTCTCATTTGCTGCTGAGACGCTTGGCAAACAACCCATCCAATCCCCGCCAGGAGTGCCATGCGCGCCAAAGCTGCGGAGGCGCCACAATCCAGAATGGAAAAAGCTTTCTGCTCCTGCACCACATCCAGCCACCAGGGAATTCCGAAGCTGTTTCCTGCGCCGTCAGGGGAGAGTGCCAGAAAGGGCTGAGAGTGCTGTGCTCTAAGTCTGGTCATTTCAGGGTAAGAAGAAATACTGAAAACTGGCAGCATCAGAGAAGGTGCAGCGCTTGACCTGATGAAGGGTTCGGGTCTTTCCTGAGCAGGTAGTCTAGGATGAGATGTGTCGGTCATAGTATTCGGCATAGTGATGGCATGAACGGAAAGAGCGCGTTTTGAGCGAGCAGACAGGATCTCTGCAGGACGATAGGACTATTGATCGTCTTGAGGAAGCGGTGGGACGAATTGCCACTGCGATGGAGCAGCAGGCCCGAATGCGGGAAGAGCGTGAGCGCGAGGCGCGTTCAGCTCCCGACCTGCCAGAGATTGCCGCAAACATCGATGCTTTATGTGTGCGTATCCGCGGAATTCTTGAACGAAAGGGAGAATGAGCCATGGGGCAGGTTTCCATTCGTCTGAACGGGTATGTTTACAGTGTTGGCTGCCAGGATGGAGAAGAACACCATCTTTATTCCATGGCACGCCAGGTTGAGAGCTGGCTTCAGCGGGCGAGGACCCTTGGTGGGGCCGCCAGCGAGTCCAAGACACTTATGATGGCTGCGCTCTTGATGGCAGACGAAATTTTCGAGCTGAAGCGCCGCCCGATTCCGGATGATATGCTGGCGACTGTTGAAGAAGCCAAAGCGGCCTTGCGTATCGCGGAATCCCGCCAGGCGAGGCTCGCACATTTGACGCAGCAGGTTGAGGGTTTGGCTGAGACACTCGAAAAGGAAGGGTAATCGACGGGTTCCCGTTGAATATCTTTCCGCAGTGTCTAATATGTAGTTCGGAGCTGCCTGGTGCGTCAGGCAAATCAACCCCCGGGCCGATAAGCATTCCTACGGGAACTGGCTCTGTCGTGGCCCTGGTCACGTTAACCGGTGCCCACCTGCACTTGCAGGTCTAGGAGGGCTGAAAAGACCAACGGCTTTGGCGGCTCCACAGATTTCTTCCATCGATCAGCAAAAAAAAGAACTCCGCGACCTCATGGCTGAGAAGCGCAGAAATGCGCCAGCGCATGCAGAAGCGGACCTTCTGGAACGGATTTTCAAAACCGTTCAGACTTATGATGCTCCGAGCGTAGCGGCAGTTTGGCCTCTGCCGGGAGAAATTGATCTTCGACCTTTGTGTTCCCGGCTGGCTCGTGATGGGCAACGCGTTGCGTTGCCTGAGACGACGCCAAAGGGAACGCCTCTCGTTTTTCGGGAGTGGAGCGAAAAGACGCCCATGCTGGCAGGTCGCTTTGGGACATCTCATCCTGATGGCCCCATCCTTGTTCCTGATCTTGTTCTTGTTCCTTTCCTGGCGTTTGACCGGAACGGTTTTCGCTTGGGCTATGGGGGCGGTTATTATGACCGCACCCTGGCGCAGCTGAATGTGCCCGCAATTGGCTTCGGTTTTGCCTTTCAGGAAATGAAAAGCATTCCCGTTGGGCCGTACGATATTCCCCTCTCTGTTGTCGTCACTGAAAAAGAGACGATTCAGACGAGGCCTTATAATTTGGAAGGCTGACTGTTGAGACTGCTGTTTCTGGGCGACGTTGTAGGTCGGAGTGGACGTGAAGCAATAACCGACAACTTGCCGGAGTGGCGTAAAAAGCTCTCTTTGGATCTGGTTGTCGTGAATG
>NZ_JAOQNM010000001.1:2305000-3300122 GCF_025961355.1 Gluconobacter cerinus
GGCCGTAACTATAACGGTCCTAAGGTAGCGAAATTCCTTGTCGGGTAAGTTCCGACCTGCACGAATGGCGTAACGACTTCCCCACTGTCTCCAGCATCGACTCAGCGAAATTGAATTCCCCGTGAAGATGCGGGGTACCCGCGGTCAGACGGAAAGACCCTATGAACCTTTACTGCAGCTTTGCAGTGGCATCAGGAAAATCCTGTGTAGGATAGGTCGGAGGCTTTGAAGCCGGGGCGCCAGCACCGGTGGAGCCACCCTTGAAATACGACCCTGAATTTTTCTGATGTCTAACCGAGACCAGTAAGCCTGGTCCGGGACCCTGCATGGTGGGCAGTTTGACTGGGGCGGTCGCCTCCCAAAGTGTAACGGAGGCGCGCGATGGTGGGCTCAGGCCGGTCGGAAACCGGCTGTCGAGTGCAATGGCATAAGCCCGCCTGACTGCGAGAATGACAGTTCGAGCAGAGACGAAAGTCGGCCATAGTGATCCGGTGGTCCCACGTGGACGGGCCATCGCTCAACGGATAAAAGGTACTCTAGGGATAACAGGCTGATCTCCCCCAAGAGTCCACATCGACGGGGAGGTTTGGCACCTCGATGTCGGCTCATCACATCCTGGGGCTGGAGCAGGTCCCAAGGGTTCGGCTGTTCGCCGATTAAAGTGGTACGTGAGCTGGGTTTAGAACGTCGTGAGACAGTTCGGTCCCTATCTGCCGTGGGTGTAAGAGACTTGAGAGGATTTGTCCCTAGTACGAGAGGACCGGGATGAACATACCTCTGGTGCACCGGTTGTCACGCCAGTGGCACAGCCGGGTAGCTAAGTGTGGACGGGATAACCGCTGAAAGCATCTAAGCGGGAAACCCACCTCAAAACGAGGTCTCATAGAGCCGTGACAGACCATCACGTTGATAGGCCGGGTGTGAAAGTGCAGTAATGCATGCAGCTAACCGGTCCTAATCGCTCATACTTCTCACATCAAACACATGCACAGAAATCAGCCACACTCATAAAACACCAACCTCCACCCACTCTCAAAAAGACTGGGTGGGCTAGAAGACCTGGTGGCCATTGCGAGGGCCCTACACCCGATCCCTTCCCGAACTCGGCCGTGAAATCCCTCAGCGCCTATGATACTGCACCTCAAGGTGCGGAAAAGTCGGTCGCCGCCAGGTCCCCTAGCCCACTCACCACTCCCACAATACCAACATCACCAATACCACCGCGGGGTGGAGCAGCCCGGTAGCTCGTCAGGCTCATAACCTGAAGGCCGTAGGTTCAAATCCTACCCCCGCAACCAATGTATCCTGCACTAAGAACTTCTCGAGAACGCCAGCGTCCGGATGACGCTTGGCGTTCTTTTTGTTGTGGACAGCGAAGCCCAGCATCGCCGCCAGATCACCCTCAAGAAAAATCCCAAGCTCCCCATTCTCCGGAATGAGGCGGATCCGCGTGATCAGAGAACGAATCGCTTCTCTGGCTTGCGTCCCGGTGGCCTCGTTTTGCAGGCTGGCGTGAAGAGACGCGATCTTTTGGCGATACAGCTCCGCCATGTTGGGATGCAGCAGAGGCGGCGGGGAAGGGGCTTCCGCCAGTCGTTCCTCTATCTCGGCCTTGCGGGTTTCAAGTTGACCGATGCGGTCTTTGAGGCGTGATCCCGGGACGCCATCAAGAATAGCCTGAATGGCCTTGTCCAGTTCACGCTCGATTTTGGGGAGCTCGGATTTCAGAGCGACCAGATCGGCCCCTTTCTCCATCCGCAGCCGGTTAACCTCACGTGTGAACTCCTCACAGAATTCCCTGAAGAGCGCAGGGTCCATCATCTGGGTTCGCAGACCGTTGAGCACGGATTTTTCCAGAACATCCCGTCGGATCGTCAGGCGGTTCTCGCAGGTGGAGGGTTCGAAAAACCCTTGGCTCTGAGCTGTTCTGTGTGATTCCATTTCTTCGGCGTTGATTGGGGATGGTGGAAGATGAAGCAGCCTGGTTTCTTTGATGTTGAAGAGCGCCTTGCTCGGCTGAGCGGGCTTGGCGATCAGCTGGAGGCCTTTTCCCGGACTGTGGATTTTGAGGTGTTCCGCCCTGATCTGGAGCTGGCTCTGGCCTATTCAGACGGAAGTAAAGGCGGACGTCCGCCGTTTGATCCGGTGCTGATGTTCAAAATTCTGGTCATCCAGACGTTGAACACTTTGTCTGATGAACGGACAGAGTATCTGATCAACGACCGCCTGTCGTTCATGCGCTTTCTGGGATTGGGGCTGTCGGACCGCGTGCCGGATGCCAAAACGGTCTGGCTGTTTCGTGAGCGTTTGACACAGGCGGGTGCCATTGAAAGGCTGTTTGACCGATTTGACGCGACCCTGCGGAACGCCGGTTATCTCCCGATGTCCGGCCAGATCCTGGATGCAACACTGGTGGCTGCTCCAAAGCAGCGCAATACGAAGGCTGAGAAAGCGGATCTCCGGGCAGGACGTATTCCAGAAGACTGGCAGGACAAGCCCGCAAAGATGTCGCATAAGGATCGTCATGCACGATGGACACTTAAGTTCACGAAGGCGAAGCGGCAGGACGATGGAACCATACCGTCGAGCGATCTCGCCATCCCGTTCTTTGGCTACAAATCCCACGTCTCCATCGACCGGAAGTTTCGGTTCATCCGAAAATGGAAGACGACGGATGCCGCCGCCAGTGATGGTGCGCGATTGAGAGAGGGGCTGTTAGATAAAACCAATACGGCCTCAAGCGTTTGGGCTGATACAGCTTATCGCTCGAAAGCGAATGAGGACTTCATGGACAAAGAGGGTTTTGTCTCAAAGGTTCACAGAAAAAAGCCGCATCTCAAGCCTATGCCCCGACATATCCAGAAATCGAATGCTGGAAAGTCCGTGATCCGATCGCGCGTCGAGCACGTCTTTGCCGACCAGAAATCACAGACGGGATTGTTCATCCGAACTGTCGGTATCACCCGGGCCACCATGAGGATCGGGCTGGCCAATATCGTCTACAACATGCGCCGCTTCCTCTTCCTCGAAAGATTGAACGCGAGCGCATAGTCATCCAGCGGGAGAGCAGTCCCCGATCTGCTCAAAACGCAGATCAAAAGCTCCCCCAAAAACCGTCAATCAAATCGCCAAAAGCCTGAAATCACGAGCCAGGCGCATCAACCAACGGTTCTTCGATCCCTCCACGTGGGACATTGAAGCTTGCCCGTACCCGGCTGAGGATGGAGGCTGCGAAGGCGGCAATCGTGATCCAGAGCAGGAAGCCAAGAACATGAAAGCCGCTGAAGCCCATCTGCTGATAGGACGCCATATCGCGTTCGACATGGCGGTGGGCACAAGGCAGAAGTCCGGCCAGAATGACACAGATCACGGAGGCGATCAGGAGGTCTTCAGGCCGCCGTGCAAAGAGCACAAGCCGCTCTTTGATCTTCTCGAAGTCGATATCTTTCTGGTCCATGACGCTCTCCGAAACAGACGTTCCGCATGCTCTCGTGAAATGGCGAAAGGGCAGGAGGAGCGTTACAGTTCGGTCAACGGGCAGGGGAGAGAGAGGATAACGGACATGGCGGCCTCCTGAGATACCCGATAGGGCGGTGAATCTCAGGCCATAATAGGCGACGAATCGCCTTAGTCAATGATTATTCGTATATAGAATGGCGCGATTAATCGCATAAGACGTTTCTATCTGCCTGGGCAAGCCTAACTGACCAGCGGTCCGCCTGACCAGATCACTTCCCCCAGAAGTGTCAGGGCCTGCGCTTCGTCTGGTGAGAGATCCTGCGGGGGATAGCGATCATGATCGGCGAGTGCACGGATCCCGCCGCCCAGACGTCGCTCAAGACGACGGATGAGAATGTTGCCCTCGACCCGTAAGGCAAAGACAGCACCGCCCTGAACGGTGACGCTGGCCGTATCAATCATGGCGAGGTCGCCCTCCCGCAGGGTGGGTGTCATGGCGTCGCCTGTCACGCTGATCAGTCTTAATCCGGTCGTCTCACGTGCGACGGTGGCTTCAAGCCAGGCTTTGCTGACGCGCAGACCCTCATCGCGATCATCGATCCAGGGGATGACAGTCTGGTGGCCGCCACGCGTCGGGGGTTCAGAGGAGCCTGCTGCATGAGACGCTGTGATGGAGGCATCCCCAACGCCGAAAGCAAGCCAGTCCAGGGAGACGCCACAAACCCGGGCGAGGGACGCGACAGCCGACAGCTTCATCTCGCTACCGCCCATATAATCCCGCAGGGTCGTATAGGGGACGCCTGCGGCCTTGGCGGCGTGGGTGATGCCGATGCTTTGGGCGGCTTGACGCAGGCGCTCGCCGCGCTCGCGGAGGAGGGTAAGTTGGTCATCCATGAGGGGGCGCTTTCGGGGGCGTGATCGAGCCATGCAGACATCCTGAACCAGAGATGTCCGTATTTAGGCGAAAACACGCTTGAATATATAGTCGAATAAACGTATGTTTCTGCATCAAACGGTGACGCGGAGCCTCGTAGGTCATCGCGGGATGCTCGCATATCCCGACTGTTCTGTTCAAGGGGTTTTCATGACCGACGATGCGCATGGCCTGTCCCTGTCCTCTCACCGGGACCCTCGACTGGAGGAGTTGCACGCAGGGTTGCATGAGGTGGTGCGACTGGTGGAACTTGAGCATTATCTGCTCCGCAGCAGGCTCGATGGTCTGAAAGCCGAGAGTGAGGCGGCCCATATTCTGGAAGGCGTCATTGTTCTGGGCGCCGTGCTCAATCAGAAGCTCGCGCATCTTCTGGGGATCTGCCGGGAGGTCGGGCGGCTGTGAGGCTTGTGCAGATTCCGGACATAAGTCGTAGAGCGGATGATATCCAAAAAATGTCGCTTTCGGGGGGTAAACTAGACTGCCTCGTGTCTGAACTTAGCCTTGTAAACTCGTCCCATTCCAATTCCCCTTCACGACCATCTTCGGTTCTGAAGGTTCGGAACTAAACCGTGACACGCCTGCTCACCGCGCTTACGCCATTTGCGGACGGTTTCGTCGCTGATGCCATAGCGCTTGGCAACGACGCTCGTAGGCTCGGTGGATCGTGCGATCTCTGCTCGCACCGCGGGGGTGGATCTGCATCATCACAGCACCTCATCACTGACGGGGCTAAAGCGCCACGCGTTATCCGCGATAGCTCACCTACCTGATTCCAATGACGTTCTGCAACAAGACAGTTAGGCATAATAGTCAGGAAACAGGCGTACATTCTGAATTTCGTTGGGGTCATGGAAAAGAATTATTTTCGCATTGAGCTCTGATGCGAGCGCATTAAGGCGTTGAATTGACTTCAGTGCATTTACTTCGTAAGTGACTGATCCAGGAGGTCTGGTGTGTTCGAAATTTTCCCTTAGGTCTCCTGCATCGAAAGTCAGTATAAAGGGACCGGTTTTCGGAAGCTGAATGAGGGCGGACTGGTGACCGGGTGTGTGGCCACTAGTCTCCAATAATGTTAGGCCGGGAAAAGCGTCCCAGTCCCCTTCGTGAAAATCCCATTGGATGCTTGGAGATGTGAAATCCTCCTTGATGTAGCCGAGACACGTACTGTTCCGGGCTTCATCGTATTCCCGCTTTTGTACCGAGACACGGGCGTGCGGGCAGTATTTGAGGTATCCAGTATGGTCAAAGTGAAGATGTGACAGGATAATCCACGGAATGTCTGAAAGCTGAATGCCGATCTGAGAAAGTTGACGCTCCAGATGGTGCTGCTTTCTGACGATGGGCGGCAACATACCATGCATGGTGAAATAAGCCTGCTGTCTGACGGGGTTAGTGATGTGTAGCGGATCAATTCCTGTGTCCAGCAAAACCCAGCCATAGAAAGTTTTTAGCAGGTAGGCGCAGACGGGCTCACTTAGAATGAAGCGCTCGTCTGCTCCTCGCACCGATATGGCCTTGGGAATAATTTCGTAACCACACAGAAGGATATACAGACGTTGGACTTCGCTCATGATGAAGGTACGGTGTTCTGACAGTGTGCGTCTGACTGGTAATAACGCCGGATGCCATCTTCCCATTCGCGGTTGATCACAGGAGTGAGGTCTGTCACTTGCGAGAGCGCTTTCTGAATGAGCGTGTCCAGTTCATTTTCTAGATCGGGCAGCGACACGCCGGTGCAGCGCCCGTTATGGACAACGGTTTTACCACCGACAACTAGAGTTTCGATGTCTTGTCGTGTCAGGCGCGTCAGAATGAGTTCGGGTAATGCCGCATCCGGTATCCTGTTACGCATGATCCTGTTTGTGCGAGCGATGACGAAGTCTGCCGGAGCTCCTTCACGAATGATGCCTCCTCCATCAGAACCAGTTATGGCTTCTCTCCCTCCGCGAAACAATGCGTCAAAATACTGAGTTAGCAGCCGCTCCTGATTGTCTGACGATATGATGCCAGCTTCTGCTCCCGGACAGAGAGATTGGGTAATGCCGCGGAGTAGGCGTGTTTCGCGCAGAATGTCTTCGTCATCTTCGAGTGACATCCCATCCAGTCCGATTCCGAAACGGACGCCGTGTCGCAATAGGCCTGTGATGGGTGGGAATCCAGAAGACAGTCGGAAATTGGATGAAACATTGCAGGAGACGATGACCCCGCGTTCAGCTAAAATTTGCAGTTCTTCATCGCGGAGCCAGCAGCCATGGGCAAGCGTCAGGCGTGGAGAGAGTAGACCGATCCGGTCAAGATAGTGGATAATCCCTTCATGAAAATGTGCATCTGCCCAGTCGCGCTGGAGCTTTGTCTCGAGGAAATGCATATGCACGCGGCGTCCGGTCTCGGCGGATCGTGCACTGAGCGTTTCGAGGGTTTTTCGGTCAACCCATTGTGGGCCTACGGGGCCGAACTGGATAGTAAAGGTGTCACTCTCTAGTTCGGCCAAGGCCTCCGTGATGGCAAGACCTTCCCCCAGTGTCCGACGATATCGTGTGGTAGAGAGCTGAGGGTAGAGGTCAGGTTGGGGAAAGTACTCTGCCAGTTTGGTGTCTGCGCCGTAAACTAGAGGATTTTCGCCTGCGAAAGGAACCGCGAACGCCACTCGTATACCGACAGCATGTGCGGCTGCCGCCACCCCTCGTGCCTCTTCTAGAAGAGCACGACCGTTCTGGGTATTGTGGCAGTGCACGACAGATCCGATGCCTGCTTCGGCCATCCGGGCGAAAGCACAGGCAGCGTTTAGATAAGCTCGCATTCGGGGTTCTACGCCTAAGCGGGAGAGCCAGACCTCAAGTGGGGCATCGGGGATGCCAACGGAGAGTGTTGGAACACCTCGCCCATGATCATGAGCATTGGCGAAAGCAGGGAGCGCGATTTTGCCGGCTCCACTACTGGGATCTGCTATCGTGGAAAGTGGGGCGAATTTGCCATTTCGTATGGTGATGCGCTGGTTGAAAAGTGGTCTCTCGTGACCGGGGCGAGCCAGAAGCGTCTCCACGGACCAGCTCAAAGGCTCTGCAACAGCAGGGGAGTGGTTAGTTAGAGTACTCATGGGTGGTCTCCTCTGGCCTTCTTGATGTTATTCGTTGAAGGGAATGCCTGTGAGAGGCTGCTGAATAGGTCCTGGCGGGGTCAGGTACTGACATGAAGAGGCAATGGGGTGACCTGCCATGATGTTGCGCATAAAGGTCTCGGAATCTGGTAGCGAGTAATTAACCGCGCCGTTATGGGTAATGCCGGGGTATTTGTGCCATTGAACGATGGTGCCAGCTCGACACAATGCCGTTGCGGCCTCGTATTGTCCGTTGGTTCCAGCCATTGCGTCAGCCAATCCGGTCCCGAGTAAAACGGGGACAGTGACATGTCCGTTCGGGAGTTCAAAATAGTGGTCCATGTCCTGATCATAGGATGTGATGTCTGCGGAGAGGAGTTCTTTACCGGTTTTGATTCCAAATTTCTTTGCGGCATCGAACAGGTCATGTAGACAGCCGTTCTGGGCAACGACTAACATTTTCTTCCCGTTTTCAGAAAGCAGCGTAGCGAGGTCAACTTCTGGATGGATAGCCTGATCCGTCCCAGCTAGCCGAAGTGTGGCGAAGGCTGGATCCATTGCATTGACTGTTGTGTAGCGCTTCTCCGTCAGAGACGATGTGCTTCGTTGGTCTTGATGGATCGTTGCGACAAGTCCCGTCAGCACTGCACCTTTCACCTTTAGGTCAGGCGCATATTGTGGAAACGCCCATGTGGCAGCAAGGGCTGCACCGGCACCTTGCGACTGACCAACGATCAGGATTTTGTTCTGTATTGTTGGGTAGTGCTCAAGTACGGTCCGGGCTGCATCGAGTAGGCTGTAGGCTTCGGGGCGGTAAAGGAGATAGGGATGCGTGCCTGGGGTGCCTAATCCCTGATAATCGGACGCTACTACGGCAAAGCCGCGTTTGAGCCAGGTATTGAGATAGGCTTGGTCTCTGGGGCGCGGTCCCATCCAGGACGGCGCGCAGATATCGGCCACACCTGTGGTACCGTGTGCCCAGATGACCAGAGGCCACCCCTCCTTTGGAACGGGGCCTGCCGGGAAGAGAATATAACCCGAAACTGGGACCTTGTGAGCGGCATTCATCCCATCCGTGGAACTGTAGAGTATCTTGAACGCAGTGCCCGTGTCGGCGGGAAGCCAGCTGGTTTTGAGAGGCTCTTTCCGGAGCAGGGTTCCTGAGGCCGCCGAGATGGAAGCAGTCCAGCCATAGAAGGATGACACCATTTCGGCGGCTTTGCAGGGCAATGCTGTGAAAGTGGCTGTAAGCGCCAGGAGAGAGAAGGAGAGAGAGAGACGTTTCATGTCAGATCCTGTCAGTTGAGTTGGTCAGGAAGGAGGGGATGAGAGCTTCAGGTTATTCTTGAGTAGGCTTTTTATTTCCTTCCGAGAGAGGGCAAAGTCTCTCTTGTTTGTAATGACGAACAGTCGGCCCTGGTATTCTCTGTCGCTTATATTCAGCAACATTATGCGATGCCTTTTCCATATCCGAACGATACCGAATCGACACAAGTTGTGATGTGAATGTCATCGGCTTGCTCCTTTGTTTTCCAGATGATCCAGCGTGTAGCTGGTTTGTGTCTAATCTGCTGCTCTTTCAATGACATCAGAACATTCTTGATGTTGGCGATATATTACCTTCGACCTTTTCCTGAAGGGTGAGGAAAGTGGTTTTTTGTTTTCTATGCGAACATGAAGTCTTTATACGAACATTATGCTTGCAAGACTTGTTGGAACTATGCAAGCTCGTTCTGAGATCGCGACAATTGCGCTTGTGGCATTGCCGTCGCTTTCAAGTGTCTTTTCAATGCATGGAACTCCTGAATATGCCCGGACTGATCTTTCACCCGCACGGAGACAGCATGTGCAGAATCAACGTCACAAACGGCGTCAGTCTTATGCGGTTGGGTATTCAGATGAGTTTTCGGAACATTGAAGTCGAATACGACGGAATGCGTGTTACCGGCAATGCTCTGCATTGACGAGGCGTATGGACACCATAATTTGAATTGTACGGCAGAAAAAGTAGAGATTCATGAGGTACATGCCGCGGAATATTGGGTGATAAGTCGTCGTATTCGAGATGAATTGATGTGTATTCAAGTGTTTTCTTGAAGAAACTATATAATTGTAATTTGTATCGCAAATAATTAAAATTTATAAGTAAAATATTTATTTATAATTTTTTTAAAAAATAATTCTTGGGCGGTTAGGTGAGCGGAATATTCTTCCATATTAGAAAATTTGTGGTGAATTTTGGGTTTCTTTTAGGTGGTGAATTTTTACTTCTTACAAGAAGTGGAGGAACGGAAATGCGTTGTAGTAGAAAGTTTCTTTTGTTGGCAGGATGCGTCATAGTGATCACGCATGTGTCTCCTGTTGATGCGCAGACGGCAGAAGATCAGAAAAAGCCCTCGGTCCCAAACGATAAGACCGAATATTTGAAAGTTCACAGCGATCCGGAAATTTCGGCCACCGGTGTGACCGGACGTCAATTTGGCGGTGGGCTGATCACGCGTGAGACTGCGGACAAGTCCATCAGCACAGTGTCGCGTGACTTCATTGCCAAGCAGTCTCCTACTCAGTCGACGTTTCAGATGCTGAAACTGACTCCTGGTGCAAATGCAGCATCATCTGACCCGTTTAACATGCAGTTTGGCGGCGGCGGTTTCTCTGTTCGGGGGCTTGATTCTTCCCAGATGGGGTTCGTCTATGAGGGAATCCCGGTCACCAGCTCCTACAACAGTCAAGTTAATCCGTCAGAGTGGGCAGACACGGAAAATCAGGAGCGGATCCGCCTGGAGCAGGGTTCTCCAGATATTTCTACCCCGACTGTTAATGCGTCAGGTGGCGTGGTAACAATTTTCACGCGTGATCCGTCTCATCATTTTCATGTGATGGCAGATGCGACAGGTGGCTCGTATGATATGGCGCGTGGATTTGCACGTGTGGATACGGGTGATATCGGCCGTTCCGGGCTGAGGATGTTTATGTCCGTTTCTCAGTCGGAGGGAAATCACACGCGTGGAGCGGGTCATGATTCAAAAACACATTTCGATCTTGGGCTCCTGAAGGACTGGGGTGCGGAAAGCCACTCTAAGCTAACGATCTCCTACAGTAACTCTGATATCTCGAATTATGCTTATCCGACCAAAGCGCAATTTTTAGCGGGTTCGAGCTATAATTATAATGCTAATTACGTAAACGGTACGAATACAAAATACTATAAACTGCATTCAAATCCATATGAGGCGCTCCTTGTTTCATTGCCTACGAAGCTTAAGCTAAGTAAGGCGCTGACGTTTAATTTTACACCATATACGTATTACAATTATGGCACGACGGGTTTTGGGGGGGTAGTTTCCGAGAGTGCGGTTTATAGCGGGCTTACGAGTTATAAGGTCGATCTGAACGGGGATGGTAAGATCGGTGGTTCATCCATGGTTTATGAACCCTATATCGAACAGACCTCCCGCTCAGGTTTCAACACGAATATGGTTTATACCGCTGGGCATAATGCCCTGACGTTCGGTTATTGGTTCCAGTATGAAAATGATAATCTGTTTTCACAGTATGGTCGGGTGAGTGCAACTGGTGCACCTTTGAACGCCTGGGGGGACAGTAATTACTATACCACGTCGAGTGGTCAGCCGATTTATCTGATGGCTTCGCATTCGTATGTGACGACGCACGTTTTGTATATTGGGGATACGTTGTCCCTCCTGCATGACAAGCTGAAGCTCAGCGCAGGCTTCCGGGAAGCGATGGTCAATCGGCAAGGCGTGAACTCTCTCCCCGGGACACCATATCATATCGAGACCAACACGGCCGAGCCCTTACCGACTGTGGGGATGACGTATACATTTGACAAACATCATCAGATTTTCGTCAATGGAAACACCGCTTTTCGGACACCTACATCCAATGCGATGTTTGAAAGCACTTACAATGGTGCTGTGTCGGGAACTGGCAATGCAAGCCTGAAGCCAGAATATTCAATTTCGGAAGAAATTGGGTATCGCTACACCTCCGACGTGCTGATGGCTCGTGTGAGCTTTTTCAATTATAACTTCACGAACCGTCTGATTAGCACGGTCGTTTATAACGGCAATCAGCAGATTCCATCACAGATCAACGGTGGTGGGCAGCATGCAAGAGGCGTCGATATCGAATTGGGAACGGCGCCCATATATCATTTCCGTCCCTATGCCTCTGCTGAATACCTGGATGCCAAGCTCGACAATAACCTGCGAGTTGGCAACGATGCACTACCTACCCGAGGTAAGACAGCTACGGGTGCCCCAAAATACCAGCTTGGTTTTGGCTTGGATTACGACAATGGGCACCTGTTCGGCAATGTGGGCATTAAATGGGTGGGACGGCAGTACTCCACGCTCATGAATGATGCATCCATTGATCCGTATGTGCAGGCTGACATGACGGCAGGTTATCGTTTGCACAATATCGGTCCGTTGAAGAACCCGGAAATTCGCCTGAACATCATAAATCTGGCGAATAATCATTATCTTTCCGGAACTTACAGCGTGAAGTCGAATGCCACGGCGGCGACTGGAGTGTATGGTACCGCCATCGCGGCTTCTGGTTCGCCAACTTACTATGTCTCTACACCCTTCATGGCGATGGCAACGGTATCAGCTGGGTTTTGACGTCAGAAGACGGGGAGGAAGCGCATGATGGACTGCCAGTTCGGACGCAGGGGGTTTCTGGTCGCGGGGAGCGCTGCTTTGGTAGGGCTCGGAGGGGGGCAGATTCCAGTTCGGAAAACGACGTCCGGGCACATAGCTGGTAGGAGCACGATCCGGCCAGGTGTCACGGCATGGCTGGGCATTCCATATGCGGCACCTCCTGTCGGAGAATTGCGGTGGAAGCCTCCCCAGCCGGTACGGCCTTGGGAAGGAATACGGCAAGCTACTCAGTTTGGTGCCAGTCCTTGGGCGCCTTCTAGCAAGACGGACTCAGTGGGTGGCTTCATCCCCAGTCATATGAACGAGGACTGCCTGACGCTGAACGTATGGGCTCCCCCTTCAGATGGTCGTCTGAGACCGGTCATGGTCTGGATTTATGGCGGAGCGTTTATCATGGGGACGACGGAAGATCCGCTTTATGACGGTGCACGACTGGCTGCTGAAGATGTGGTTGTCGTGTCCATCAATTATCGCGTGGGAATTCTTGGAAGCTTCGCCCATCCGGATCTCGCACGTGAATCCCCGCACGGCGTATCGGGCAATTATGGCCTGATGGATCAGATAGCGGCCCTGCGATGGGTGCGGGACAATATTGCCGAATTTGGTGGTGATCCGGATCAGGTCACGATTTTCGGACAGTCCGCCGGAGCTTTCAGTGTTGGCTACCATCTGGTGATGCCGCAGTCCCGAGGGTTGTTTGGGCGGGCAATTGCCGAAAGCGGGGCGCCTCTGGGGCAGCCTTCTTCCAATATCCTGCTTGGCCGAACCTCCGAGATGGAGCAACTCGGGTCGGCCTTTGCCTACAGGGTCGGGGCGACAGACATCACGGCACTACGACAAATTCCGGCCCGGAAAATTGTCGAGGCTTATGGTTTCAGCTGGCAGTTCTATCCGGCGATTGATGGTTGGTTGGTGCCGGATCATCCCTACACGATGATGGCCTCCGGCCGTTGTGCGCGTGTTCCGGTTATGGCGGGACATAACCACGATGAAGGCATGGTTTTCCCGCCTTTGGGAGGGGGCACACAGGCCGGGTTCGTTTTGGCGGTGAAGGATTTCTATGGTGCTCAGAGTCTGGATGTTCTGCGGGTGCTCGAGCAGGAAGGTCATTCCACACCTCCAGATATGGGGCATGAGATATTTGGAGATGTGGTGTTCAACTGGAACAGCATTGCGCTGTCCATGATCATGGCCCGCGTTGCGCCGAGTTTTGCCTATCGTTTTGACTATCGTTACGCCCGCTCGCCGCTTGGTAGCGATCATGCGCAGGGCGGAAAGGGCGATGGTCTGGGAGCTTTCCATGGCGCAGAAATCGGTTTCGTTTTCGGAACACATCGTTTCGTCGAAGCCGCCCGAAGGCAGGAACAGGAGCATCTCATGCGTGTCATGTCTGGATACTGGTCGAATTTCGCCAGATCAGGCGACCCGAATGGGAGCGGGCTGCCGCACTGGCCGCAATATCGTCCCGGGGACCGCAAGCTGTTTCGGCTAGACAGCGATCGGCAGGAGGTGACCGGGATCGAGAATTATGACCGTCTGGTCCTGCTGGGGCGTGCGATGAACAATAGGTTGCTGGAGCAAGGCTGATATGATGGACACTATTTCCGCCCCGTCTGCGCTTGGCCGATCAGCTTCACTGGCGCTGGTGCTGTATTGTTATGCGATGGTCGTTGCATCTATGGCGGATATCGGCATTTTTGTTTCGTTTCTGCCGCGGGTTGCGCATGAGCTAGCTATAGCTTCGACGCAGGCAGGCTTCGCCCTGTCTCTTTTCTCCGTACCATCTGCCTTAGCTTGTGTGCCGATCGGGCGTCTGGTGGACCGGATTGGCATTCGGGCTGGCATGGTAATGGCCGGATTGCTGGTTATTGTGGGGGATGTCTGTCTAGGTTGGGCTTCGGGCTGGGTTTCAATTTATGCAGGAATGTGCCTGACAGGGGCTGGTTTCGGTTGCTTGACGGTGACGTGTCCATCCGCGCTGGTATCATGGCTTGGCGGTGATATCCGCACGCGCGCGCTTTCGTTCTGGTCTACGTATGGACCTGTAGGATATGCGTGTGGGCTTTTGCTGGCGGTGCCGTTTTCCGTCGGTGCGTTGTGGCGTCACGCGTTCCTGCTGCATGCGCTGATTTTCACTGTCCTGGTGTGTTGTGCTGCACTACTTCCGCTTCGCAAGGCACGGGTGGATGTGAAGGCTGTGAGCGGCGGCCTGAGCTTGCTGTTCCATGATATGGCTGTGATCCGGCTGGCAATGGCTCTGGCTCTGCCAAATGCGGTGGCATATGGCGTGAGTGTCATAATTCCTTCCTATCTGGGGAGGATCTACGGTGTCGAACTCGGGATGTCGAACAGCGGTATCGCGGCAGCCAAGATTTTCGCGATGCTGCTTGGCGGTGTTCTGACCGGATACGTGTTGACACGGCAGATCCGCTTTCGGGCTTTGTATCGGTCGCTGGCCTGTTTCGGGTTAGGATCACTCTTCGTACTATTTTTCCCGAATGGTACGTTTGCCCTTTCCCTGGTGGCTCTGATTTGCTGGTTGCTGGCCTTCGGTGGAATGGCTGGGGCGGCAACAGCTCAGCTACCAACACTCGTTACAAAACAGGAAGATATCGGTGTGGTGTCGGGGCTCGTGGGGCAGTTGACGTCCCTGATATGCCTGACAGCACCACCGGTCTATCTGGCTCTGACGCACTGGTCTGCATATTGGGGGCTCTCCTGCGCGGCGTTGCTGATTGCGGCGTTGTCTGTCCCGTATCGGGAGGCGAATACGGCGTAAGGACAACGCTTTTTTCCAGAATAATGGGACAGGTTTTTCGCAGATTTTTCTGGTCAGGGATATCTGCACGCGAATTGTGGCGGAAAGGAGCAGTTGCTCTCTTCTGTCTGAAGTCAGTCTGCAAATGCGGAGATGGTAAGTTGAAGATTGTGTCTATTGAGGCTTTCCCTTTTTCCCTTCCGACGCGACGTGATTTCCGTTGGGCCGGAATGCTGGGGCAGTTGGGAAATTTCGTTGCGGTTCGTATCACGACCGAAGGAGGCGTCGTGGGCTACGGCGAAGCAACGCCCCTGCCGGACTGGGGCGGGGATTTTGGACGTCATGCTGGGGAAACGATCGGGACGGTCATTAATATCATCCGCACCGTAATCGGCCCGGCGCTGGTTGGGCAGGACGTGACGGCTGTGACCAGAGCGGCACAGATCATGGATCGTGTTGCTGTGGGGAATGTCTACGCGAAATGTGCTGTCAGCATTGCGCTTCATGATGCCTGGGGAAAAACCGTTGGTTTGCCGGTATACAAGCTGCTAGGTGGGGCAGTTCGGGATTCCGTGCCTGTCGCCCATATGGTTGGACTGATGCCGGAGGCGGACGCGCTTGAAGAAGCAGTGCTGGCGGTCGAGGACGGTGTGGAATGCCTTCAGATCAAAGGTGGAACTGACGCGGAGCGTGATATCCGGCTTATCGGAGCCTTGAGACAACGCCTGGGCACGGACATTACGCTGCGCCTTGATGCCAATCAGGGATATGATCATGGAAAGTCGGCATTGGCGATAGTTCGGCGCCTCGTGGATGCGGGTGTCAGTCTTGTGGAGCAGCCCACGGAAGGTCTGCGCTATATGGCGGAAGTAACGGGTGCCTCGGCTGTGCCGATTGTGGCGGATGAAAGCTGCTGGGACTTAAATGACGCCATTGATGTGCTGGGCGTTCGTGCGGCGGATTGTATCTCGATCTATCTGGCCAAGGCGGGCGGTTTTAGCGGGGCCTGCAAGGTTGCGGACCTAGCCGAGGCATCGCTGGTTCGGTGCGATGTGAATGGCTCGATTGAATCAGCGATTGGGACTGCTGCCAATGTGCATTTTGCTCTGGCACGCCCCTCCGTGTCTCTGGGAGCGGTGATTGCCATCAGTGCGCCTGCTGGAATGCATCCCTATCGCGTCGCTGGGCACTATTATGACGACGACATTCTAACGGAACCGATGCCAACCCGTAATGGGTCAATTCTGGCGCTGGATGCACCTGGGTTAGGCATCACTATTGACGAAGACAAGCTCGCGGCTTTCCGGTGTGACGACTGATGAAAACGGAATATCGGATTGCCGCGGATATTGGTGGAACCTTCACGGATATTGCATGCCTGTCGAGTGAGGGTGTGCTGATGACGGCCAAGGTTCCTTCGACACCGCAGGATTATGCGGAAGGCATTTTGGTCGGGCTCAGGCAGATTGCGGCTCAGTTGACACATGTAGCGCCGTCGCAGTTCGGACAGTTGCTGCATGCTTCCACGATTGCCACCAATGTCATTCTGGAATCCAAAGGGGCGAAAATGGCGCTTGTCACGACCGAAGGGTTTCGTGACGTTCTGGAATTGCGGCGTATCCGAGTGCCACGGCTTTATGAACCGCTCTATCGTAAGCCCAAACCTCTGGTGCCGCGGCGACTGCGGCGGGAAGTGCCGGAGCGCCTGGATGCAAAAGGCAGGGTTGTTCTGCCACTGGATGGGCAAGCTGCGCGTCAGGTGGCCAGAGAACTGGCGGATCAGGGCGTCGAGGCTGTCGCTGTGTGCTTCCTGCACAGTTATGTCGATCCCTCGCATGAACGGCAGGTGGAGCAGATCCTGCGGGAAGAATTACCTGAAGACTGCTTCATCTGTACCAGTTTCGATACGTTGCCACAGATCAGGGAATACGAACGGACCAGCACTACGGTGGTCAATGCGTATGTTGGGCCTGTTGTGCGCCGGTATCTGACTACTCTGGTGCAAAGACTTCAGGAGGCAGGGTTTGATGGCCGCCTATTGATGATGCAGTCCAGCGGAGGGCTTCTGGATGTATCTCAGGTCATTGCCCGTCCGGCCACTGTTGTTGAGAGTGGTCCTGCGGCGGGCGTGGTGGGGGCGGCAAGGCTGGGTCTGGCGTCCGGATATTCAGACATCATTACATTTGACATGGGCGGTACGACAGCCAAGGCATCCCTGATTCAGGGCGGGCGGGTGACGGCAACGGATGATTATGAGGTGGGAGGCGGCATTTCGATGTCCAGCGCTCTGGCGAAAGGCGGTGGCTATGCTCTGAAACTCCCGATCATCGATGTTTCGGAAGTTGGCGCTGGCGGAGGCAGTGTGGTGCGTGTTGATGTTGGAGGGGTGGTGAAGATCGGCCCCGAGAGCATGGGCGCGATGCCAGGCCCCGCCTGCTACGATCGTGGGGGTGTACATGCAACCGTCACGGATGCCAATCTTGTACTGGGATATCTTAATCCAAAGGCACTTGCGGCAGGAACTGTGCCGCTAAATGAGCAGCGGGCAAAAGATGCACTTGAGGCTGCCGTCTGTGTTGAAACAGGCATGAGCCTGCATGAGGCAGCTTACGGGGTGCATTGCGTGGCTAACGCCACCATGATGCGGGCGGTCAAGGCGGTGTCGACGTATCGAGGGCGAAACCCGCGTGATTTCACGCTGCTCGCATTTGGTGGAAATGGCGGGATGCATGCCGCACCACTTGCGCGCGAGTTGAATATTGGGCGCGTGCTCGTGCCGCCCGGCGCAGGAGTATTCAGTGCAGTTGGTCTTCTGTTCGCCGATTATGAAATGGGCCGGACGATCGCGTTTGCTCGGCCGCTGCCGGATGAACCAGCAGGTATTGCGGCTCTTTCGCAGGCTTATATGGCACTTGAGGCTACGATACGCGAGGAAATGGGGGATGATGAGACGCTCACCATTACCCGGTTCGTGCAGCTTAGGTATGAGGGGCAGGGGTATGAGCTGAGCGTCGTTCTGCCGCAGAGCAGCGTTTGGGAGGATGTGATTGCCATTGCCGCCCGTGACTTTATGGCGGAGCACCTACGCAGCTACGGATATGTTCATGAAGATGGCCAGATTGAGCTGGTTACCATCCGCGTGGTGGCGTCACGTCCTCCAGTACGGCCCCCCGAGATCAGAAAGGTGGTGGCAGGGGGCACGCTCGGGGAAGAAACGACCCGCATGGCTTATTTCGGCACACGTTTCGGGCTTCTTTCCACGCCTGTTCTGCATCGCTATCTGTTGAATACATTGCCACGTCTGGGACCACTGATTATCGAAGAATATGAGGGGACAACCATTGTGCCGCCTGATTGTCAGGCTTGGCGGGACGTTAACAACAACGTCGTGATTGACCTGATTGGAGAGGGAGAAGCGTGATGGCTGAGTGTGATCGTGCGCTTCTTGAAATCATCAAGAACGGCTTCGAAGCCATCGCCGACGAGATGGCCATTATCCTCATGCGGACAGCCCATTCGCCGATCGTAAGGGACGCCATGGATTTTTCCACGGCACTGTGTGACGTGCGGGGGGAGAATATCGCGCAGGGGCTCACGACCCCCATGCATCTGGGCAGTTTCTATGATGCCATGAAACATCTCATGGCCCAATATGCGGGTGATATCGCTGAGGGGGATGTATTCGTCGGGAATGACCCCTACCTGGCATCCGGGCAGCATCTACCCGACATTTATGTGGTCAAACCCCTCTTTCATGACAGGATCCTATGTGGCTGGGCTGCCACAATTGCGCATCATGTGGATGTGGGAGGGCTGGTACCAGGCAGCAATTCCCTCAGTTCAACCAGCATTCATCAGGAAGGACTGCGGCTGCCATTTCTGAAGCTGTTTCGTGGAGGTGTTGCGGATAGCGCCATACACACCATCATTGCAGCAAACGTGCGCACGCCGGATCTGGTTCTGGCCGATATTGCTGCGCAGTGTGCTGCTGTTCAGGCCGGTGACCGTGCGTTCGGCGAGATGCTGAGACGATACGGTTCGGAGCGGATTAGCCAGTATATCGTGGCTCTGCACGATTATGCTGAACTTCTGGCCCGTAGCGCCATTCGTGGCATCGCAGATGGCGTCTACGCGTTCGAAGATCATATCGACGGGCTAGGCGAAGATGGCCCACCGGTCGTGTTCCGCCTCAACCTACGGGTCCAGGGTGATGAGGTTACGGCGGACTGGACGGGAACTTCAAAGCAGGTCGCAGGTGGCATCAACGCGCCGATCTCCTTCTGCAAGTCGAATGTCTACGCCGCGTTGCGCTCAGTCATGGGCGCCGACGTTCCCAACTGCCACGGATATACACGGCCCATCACTGTGGTCGCGCCGGAAGGCACAGTGCTGAATTGCACCTATCCCGCGGCGTGTGGAGGTAGGGGCATCACGGGGTACCGGATTGTGGACTGTGTGTTTGGTGCGCTAGCGACATGCCTGCCGGATCGTGTGGCGGCGGATGGAGCCGGGGGATCGACCCTGCCAAGTTTCAGTGGCCAGTATCGGGGGCGGACATTCGTGTTCTCCGAATGTGTCATGGGTGTATGGGGCGGCACAAGCCAGCATGACGGGCAGGAAGGGGTGCCGCATATGGCGTCCAATCAGGCCAATGTTCCTATCGAGATCATTGAGGCAGACTATCCGATCCGGATTGAGCGGTATGGCATTATGCCTGACTCGGCGGGGGCGGGGCGTTACCGGGGAGGTCTGGGCATCCTTCGGGAATATCGTATTTTACAGGATAATATTTATTTTGGTGTGCGGTCTGACAAGGTCAGATACCCGCCCCATGGGCTGTTTGGCGGAAAACCTGGGGCACCTGCGTCTAACCTACTGCTGGTGAAAGGGCAGGAATATCCTTTGCCCGCGATGCCGCTTGATCCGATCATACTCAATGAAAATGACGTCTATAGGCATGTGATGGCAGGCGGTGGCGGTTACGGCAATCCGTATGAACGGGACCCGGAATGTGTCCGTGAAGATGTGCTGGATGGCAGAGTGACGCCTTCGGTCGCGCAGGCGGAATATGGCGTCTTTCTGAGAGAGAATTTCGGAATTGATGAAGACGCCACCTGCGCGCACAGGGCCATGATGACAGGAGAAGGTGCATGAACGTGATGTCTAATACGCGGGTGGTTTCTGATATCGACCCGTTTTCCGAAGAATTTCGTGCCGATCCGTTCCGGTATTATGCTCAGCTTCGAGCTCTGGGGCCCATTGTCTGGCTTGAGAAATACGGAATATGGGTTGTGCAGCATTATGCGCAGGTTCGGTCTGTATTGATGGATTTCACGCGTTTCTGCAACGCAGGTGGTGGTGGTCTGACGAACTACTTCAAGGAACCAAATTGGCGACAACCCAGTATTATTCTTGAAGTTGATCCGCCGGATCATGAACGAACCCGCAAGGTGATGATGCGGCTTTTTACGCCTGGTGCGTTGCAGAAAATGCGCACCGGATTTACCCGTGTGGCAGAAGAACTGGTGGATGCCGCTATTGCGCGCGGGCGTGTAGAGGCAGTGTCCGAACTGGTACAGCCGTTCCCCATGACAGTCTTTCCCGATGCGGTGGGAATGCCTCCCTTCGATCGTGAGATCATGCTGGTCTATGGGGGAATGGTGTTTGGCGGGTTCGGACCACGCACACCTTGGTATGACGAACTGATGTCCCGTGCAGAGGAAGTCGGGGCGTGGATCAATGCACATTGTGAGCGTTCGGCACTGACGATGGACGGACTGGGGGCAACAATTTACGAGGCCGCTGATCGGGGAGAGATCACGCATGCAGAGGCAACGCTTTTGGTGCGCTCGTTCCTTTCGGCCGGTGTGGATACCACTATTGATTCCATCGGGCTCTGCCTCAGGGCACTGGCGGAACATCCGGATCAGTGGGCGATCCTGCGGGAGGATCCGTCTCTGGCGCGGGCCGCCTTTGAAGAGGCAACACGATATGACAGTTCCTCACAAAGCCTGTTCCGTACAACGACCGGATCGTTCGAGTTCGAAGGTCAAGTGTTGGGTAAGCATGAAAAGGTGTTGGTACTGATCGGGTCCGCCGGGCGCGATCCGCTGGCGTGGGAAGAGCCCGATCATTTTGATATCCAGCGCAGGATCACCAAACAGACCGGCTATGGAGTAGGAATTCATGTCTGTGTAGCGCAGATGATGGCGCGACTGGAGGGAGAAGTCTTCTTCCGGGCACTGGCGGAAAAGGTGGATCGGCTTGAAATGGCTGGTCTTTCGACGCTGCGGCTGCATCCGGGTCTGCGGGGACTGACCTCTCTGCCAATCTTGCTTACTAGCAAACACTGAGGATTGCAGGACAATGGCGACTGTAATTGTGGCGGGTGGTGCAACCGGGATCGGGCGTGCCTGCGTGAGGGAATTTCGGACGCGGGGGGATAACGTCCTCCTGATCGATCATCGCGAGCAGGCGCAAGCCGTGGCAAATGAGGTATATGTCGGCGAATGTGTGTTTCTCCAGCGCGATCTGGCTGATCCTGCTGTACCACAGGAAGCGGTTGATCTGGCGGTATCTCGTTTTGGAGGCGTCGACACGTTGTTGGTGACGGCAGCGGTCATGATGTCTGCCTCCCTAGCGGATTGGACAAACGAGATGTGGGATCGCACCGTGGCGCTCAATCTCAAGATGCCGTTCTTCTTCACTCAGGTAGCGGCACCTTTTCTTGCAATATCTGATAACCCGAGTGTGGTGTTCATCTCCTCGACGGGAGCCATCAAGGGTCATGCCGGGATGTCGGCCTATCAGGCGACCAAGGCGGCATTGCCCGGTCTTGCACGCAGTCTGACAGCGGAGCTGGCCCCTAAGGGGATACGCATCAACTGCGTTTTGCCTGGATGGATCGAGACGCCGTTTAATGATCCGTTTTGGTCTTACCAGCGAGATCCCGATGAAAAACGTCAGCTCATTGACCGGCAGATTCCGCTGGGCCGGCACGGCACGCCGGACGAAGTGGCAGCGCTTGTCCTGTTATTGTCGTCGCCAGCGGGGCGCTACATGGCTGGAACATCGTTCGTTGTCGACGGCGGGTACACGGCAGTCTAACGCATGACACACAGGGGTATGAGATACCAGCATTGGCATATTGCCGACGGGTTTTCTTCAACCGTGCGACCGGCTATATCCGGGCCATCGGGAGCTGTTTCGGCCGCACATCCTCTGGCTGTCTCCGCCGGGCAGGATGCCCTGGCGCAGGGGGGCAATGCCGTGGATGCCGCGATTGCCGCGCAGGCTGTCTTATGTGTGGTGGCTCCCGACGCATGCGGGGTCGGCGGGGACCAGTTTGCGCTTGTGGCGGATGCTACCGAAATTCACGCGATAAGTGGGGCTGGCGCCACGCCGCGTCAGGCTCTGAAGCATGCCGACGAGGGCGCTAACAGCATTACGGTGCCAGGTTTAGCCGGGGCATGGGCGGAAATGCATACGCGATGGGGCAGTCTGCCATTTTCCACGATCCTTGCCCGGGCTATCCGCTTGGCGGAAGAAGGGATTGTTCTGCCTTGTGCGCTGGAACAGACCGTGGTGGCACATGACGCTCGGCTGCGGCGCAATGGCGCGGGAGACTGGCAGCTTGTGGGGTTGCCGTCCGGTCAGCTTTTCGTCCAGCCCGCACTTGCCGCGCTGTTGAGGCAGTTTGCAGCGCAGGGACCACAATGTTTCTATGGGGGAAATATCGCGGCCAGTATCGCCCGGCGTATAGCGACCTATGGTGGTGCAATGGATGTGAAGGATATGGCTGCCCATACCACACATGTAACGCGGCCTTTGTCTGTGACGCTCGGCCGTGACACACCACAAGCAACAAAGGTATTTGTGCAGCCCCCGCCGACACAGGGTATTCTGCTGGGCATGGCGTTACGGAATTTCACCCGATGGACCCCGCATGACGACCTGCAGGCAGATCATATTGCCGTCGAATTGACGGAAGCCTCCTTTGCATACCGGGACAGAGCCTCAGAAGGACAGGATTTGCTTGACGTGATGCTGGAGGTTGATCCCGCACGGGCATCGCGTCGTGGAGGGCCACGGGCCTATCTGCATACAGCCGGTGTGTCAGTCGCGGACCGGAGCGGGATGGTAGTGTCGTCTCTGATCAGTGTGTTCGACGATTTCGGTTCCTGCATTTTCGTGCCGGAACTGGGGATTGTGCTGAACAACCGAGCTGGTGGTTTTACCAGCGGCACCAACGCTTGGGCCCCAGGGCGTGTGCCTGTGCATACGCTGGCCCCCGCGATCGTGCAGTCAGGTTGGGGAACGATGGCACTGGCGACCCCCGGCGCAGACGGACAGGTGCAGACGCTTCTGCAGGTCATCGACCGGATTCTGCGCAGGAGGGAGGATATTGCCGCTGCAATCGCAGCGCCACGCTGGCGGAGCGAGGGAGGGAAGCTATTAATCGAGCAGGGACATCCTTCTGCAGAAGGATTGCAGGCGCTGGGGCATGATGTTGCGCTACGACCTGCCGGCGCGCTCTGTTTCGGAGCGGTTGCCTGCGCGGGTGTTGAAGCCGGTGGCGAGCCGTTTGCGGTCAGCGATTGGCGGCGAAACAACTGGGCAGGGGTGGTCTGAGAATGGTGTAAGATGCTCTCCCGTCCTGCCTTCGCCGGGTTGGACCAAAGAGCATCCAAGAATTAATCCGGTCGGTATTGTGTACCGAAAGCCCGGAGCGCGTTGGCAAAGCAGTCAAAAGGTGCACGAGTCTGGCCTGCACCGATCACTCCGCCTTTCTTGTGAGCGATAGCCGTATCGATGATTGGTGTGATGCTGGTTTGGACGACTTTACGAATATCGATGCCCGTTGGTGCCCCCGTGAAGTTCATATTGGGAATTTTGAACTCAGCGCTCTGTCCGATCGTGATCAGTTGCATCTCCTCAACCATGGTAGTGGCACGAGCGAAGGAACCATTGACGAACTGTTGTAGGACAGGGGCTGCGGCCTGAACATGTCCCCCTAATCCGATAGTTTCCATAATGCTGCTATCGCCAATGTCGGGAACGGCATCGTTGTCGCTCCATTCAGCGGAAAAATATAGTCCATCGATACGGTTGGCGGGAGCTGTGAACCACTGATCGCCCAAACCACTGACCTTGATGCCGAAATTCACACCGTTGCGACACATCGCAGAAACCATGGTGCTATAGGGGATGTATTTCGTTGCATCGGCCATGGCCTTGCCCGCTGCCATGGAGAGACAGAGTGAGAACTGCTCGTTTACCTTCAGGTAATCGAGAGTTTCCTGGAGCAGCCTGCGGTCCTTGCAGGTGTCGTAAAGAGCTAGGACGATGGCGTTCAGAATAACCGCGCTGCCTGCGCTGTTACGGTTGTGGCACTCATCTCCCATTTCGAGCGCGCGGGCGATCATGGGCTTGACCGGGATGCCATTCGTACTGCGGAGGGCCGCTCCGAGAACCGGCCCTAGAACCGTCTGGAGCCATGTCCAGCGCTTTCGGGCTTCTCGGTTGTAATCGTCACGGTTGAGTAGTCCGGCCGCTGGTCCCTGAAAAAGCTGGGAATATCCATAGTGCCCGTGCACGGGGTCATGGACTACGGCTAGCGGGCTTGAAGCGCTGGTGATACCTGCCATGCCTCCAACTGCCCCATAATCATGACAGGGTGCGACAATGATTTCGCCTGCGGTAATGAGAGCCTCGGCCTGTGCTTCCGTATCGGTGAGGCCTTCATGCAAAGCAGCCTGAACAACGCCCATTTTCTGGGGCCCGCACATATCCTGCCAGGCAATGGGCGGACCTGCGTGGAGAATAGTGGCGCGGGTCATGTGCGGCAGAACCTCGATGGCAGGTCTGACGTCGACCCAGACGGGTTTTGCCGACACCAGTCGGGAAAATGCTTCCTCATTCGCGACGTTGATTTTGTCGATCAGGGAGGTCATGGTTTCTGGCTCCCAATCTTCTGGCCGAAGGCTCTGAGTGCTTGTTCAAAGCACCCCATGGGCGCATGCACCTCACCTGCACCGATCAGGCCGCCTTCCTTGTGGGTGATGGCAGTGTCCAGAAGGGGTGTAATGCCAGTCTGCACGACCTTGCGAATGTCGATGCCAATCGGGCCGGGTGCGAAATCCATTGATGGAATACGGACGTCCGGATTGGATGTGGCGCATATCTCCTGCATCTCGAGCGTATTGGCAATTGCCTGCTGGACGGTGCCCTGCACATATTGCGTGACGGTAGGAGCGCAGGGTTGGATGAAGCCTCCAAGGCCGATGGTCTCGGTGATGGCACTGTCGCCGAGGTCCGGGGCCGCATTAGAATCGTTCCACTCTGCTCGGAAAAACAGACCTGTCACGGGGTTGGCAGGTGCGGTGAACCACTGGCCTCCTAGGCCACTGACCCGGATACCGAAATCCACGCCATTCCGTGCCATTGCCGTAACGATCGTGCTGTACTCGATACCCTCAGCCGGAACCAGAATAGCCTTTGCAGCCCCCATGATGGCATGGAGTAAGAAATGTTCCGATTCAACAAGGAATTTGATGGAGGCGCGTACATCTTCCGTCGGCATGTCCAGCATGACCAGATGGCTATAAAGCTCCTTTAGGAACTGGGAGGTCGCAGCGATGGAGCGGTTGTGGCACTCGTCTCCCATTTCCACCGCACGCGAGATGATATTACGGATATCAATCGGGCCGGAGGTCTGAAGGGCCTTGCTGAGAACCGGTGCGAACACCTTGGCCTGCCATGTTAGGTTCTGCAGGATCGTATCATCGTAAGCGCCCCATTTCAGCAGGCGCAGGCCGCCACCTTCCGAAATGCAGCTATAGGCGCGATTGCCGAAGGTGGTGTTCTCGATGATCAGCATGGGGGTGGATGCCGAGGTAATGCCAGCCCCCGCCCCAACGCAGACATGGTCATGGCACGGAGCGGTCAGAATTTCGCCTGTACGGATCCGGCTTTCAGCTTCTTCAGCAGTGTTTGCCAGGCCTTCCCACAGTGCCGCACCTATAATGCCGTGTCTGTGGGGACCACACATGTCGTCCCATGCGATGGCTGGGCCAGAGTGCATGATAAGATTGGGCATCATGCCCGGCACGACATCAATGGCTGGAGCGACATCCACAAGCTGCGGCTTTCCGCGCAGGATGATGTCGAGTGTTTTGGCATTGGCGTCTTCGATACGTGTTTTTAGGCCAGACATGGTGTGCTTTCGGAAAAATAGGTCAGATCAGGCTATCGAGTAGGCTCATAAGGTCTTCGTCCTGGCTGGCGGGGGGTGTCCATTGCACCTGAACCACGTCCACGGATTGCTGCCTAAGAGTATCGGCAAACAGCTCGATGCCGATATTGACTACGCAGAGAGGCTTGTCATTAAGTAGAGGATTGGGCGTTTCAGTCATGGAGTGTCTCCAGATAGCGACTAGCAATCATGACGGCTTCCGCATTGTTGCCAGTTACCAGAATGTTTGCTGCACGAAGCTGTTCGGCTTGTTTGGCGTAATTCTGGATATCGTTTCTAGTGCCGCAGATGGTGACGATCACGGGGAGTTCACGTCCGTCTGCTCGAGTGATTTCCCGGGCTTTCACGATGGTCTCTGCGAGCTGCGCCGCCGGGTTTTCATGAGCGCCATATCCGATGACAAGATCCATGAGCAGAAGCGCCACTTCAGGGTCGCGTGCTTCTGTCAGGATGCGCTGGTTACGAACCGTGGGATCGATCATCGGGTGTGCGCGGCCTTCGGTGTAGGCATCATCTCCCAAATCGATGACAGTGTTTTCGCGGCTTGCGAACAAATCTGTCAACTCAAAGGGGCCATGTTCGAGATTGGAATAGATACCCCTCACATGGTCGCGCAAAAGGAACAATGCTTCGTAACAGAGGGTTCCACCGGCATATAAACCCCGGAGATAGCGTTGGGACGGCTGACGTGCTGCCTTCGCTCTTGCAATAAAGCTATCTTGCTCAGGGGCACTTAATTGCGGAAGATGGCAGTTAGGGTTGAGTATCCGTGCGGCGGTGACAGCCGTTTCTGCCAGCGTGCGGGTAAAGGCAATGTTGCCTTTTTCTCCAGTGTGGGACTGCCCAACAAAATTGATGATGACAGGCTTGTTCAGTCTTTCGCAGAATGCGCTGACTCGGTCAGCAATTTCGGGGTGGGGGGGCTTGGACGTTACGACAATCACATCCGTGTCTACGTCCGCATTAAGAAGTGACAGGCCCTGAAGCATTGTCAGTCCGCCAATCTCCTGCTGAAGGTCGCGACCACCCGTGCCAATGGCATGGCTGACGCCCGTGCCCAGCCAGTCCAGCAGGGAAGAAATCTCCTGCGTGCCAGTGCCTGATGCACCCACAATACCTACGCGGCCTGGCTTCACCGCATTGGCAAAACCGAGACCGACGCCATTGATCAGGGCTGTGCCGCAGTCCGGTCCCATTAGCAGGCGATTTCTTTGTCCCGCGAGTTCCTTTAGCTGGCGTTCGTCATCCCTGCTGACATTGTCGCTGAACAGGAAGACATTCAATCCCAACTCAAGAGCGCGTTTTACCTCGCGGAATGCGTATGTTCCGGGTACAGAAATACAAGCGAGGGAGATGTCGGGGCGCAAGGTGCAGGCAGCCTCGATGGAGCGGGGTAGAAGAGCTTGTTGGCCGTTCTGTGTCTTGCGTGACAAAAAGTCCTGTGCGGCCGCAATGGCACGGTCTGCAGCATCTTCGGTATTAGCCCTCACGGCGATGATCAGATCATCTGGCTTGGCTGCTTGCACGTCCTCGCTGAGCAAGCCGGATGTGGCCAGAATCTTCTTGTTGTTGGCCGTAGCCATCATCGTCATAGCCTCTGTAACACCTGCTTCATGGCGGATGGTTTCGGAAGCCCGCATAAGGCGTACGGAGTCATGATATTCCCGTGGGCGGATGACAATTCTGGAAGGCATCGCTCAGTGCTCGCTCTTCTGGATATCGGTGTCGTGAAAGAGGGGATAGGACCCGATGGCATCAAAGCGGATCCCCTTGATGCTATTATGGGCGGCAACAATGTTGGCATTGCAGTGCAGGGGAATGGCTAATGCTGCTTTCATGACTTCAAGCTGAACCTGCTTGAAGATCGGAATATAGTCCTTTGGGTTTGGATAGAGTTCTGCACGGTCGATCATTCGATCAATTTCTGGATAATTTTCTGGTCCGCGTTTACTCCAGCCGTAACCGTTCGGTCTGCTGTGGCAGGAGTGATAGACAAAACCCAGAAGTTGAGACGAGCTAGCGTATTTGCCTTGGGGAATCATGTTGTGATCGCCATGCATACCCGCCCGGATCCATGCAGGTGGTGTGCAGAGTTCAACCTCAACAGCAATGCCCAGCTCTGCCAGCTGTTGGGAGACGATATTACCGAATTCTGGGTAAAAATTTACAGGAAGAGCATAGAAAATTATCGTCAGCGGCACGCCATCATTGTAGCGTCTGCCGTCTGGGCCGAGTATCCAGCCTGCCTGATCGAGAAGGGCTGCAGCCCTACCCGGATCGTATGGATAAAAATTTTCCACGCCAGGCTCATATCCCAAAGTGAACTGTGAGACAGGCCCGTAAGCACGGCTGAAAGTGCCCTTGAAGACTTTGGCGACCAGAGCATCCCGGTCAATAGCGTGGCTCAGAGCCTGCCGGACAGCCAGGCTGTCCGTGGGGGCACGCTTGATGTTCAGCATCAGGCTGACGGGAATGCCGCGAATGGGCCAGACCGTGACGGTCGTCTGCTCGTGACTGGACAGAGTCTCTGCGTCGGCGGGGTTGGCGGCGTAAATGACATCGACTTCGTTGCTGAGTAGGGCTGCACTGCGTGCCTTATCATCCGGCATGAATTTGAAGACGATTTCATCAATCAGGGGAGGTCCTGTGTTTTCGACAACAGGAGGCCCCCATGCATAAGCCTCGTTCCGGCGTATAACGAGACAGTTACCACTGTCCCATCGCACGAAACGGAACGGCCCCGTGCCAATGGGATGATGCATGAACCCTTGTCCCTGTTCCTGCATGGCCTTGAGAGACATTGGCGCTAGCCATCCCTGACTGAGGGCGTCGAGTAAAAGTGCATAAGGTTTATCAAGAATGATCTCGATGCAATGATCGTGAACAACGCGGCATTCTCTGTAGCTTCCCAGAAGGTTACCCGCGAGTTGCGATCTGTTAGCCGGATCACGTGCACGATCAAGGGACGCTTTTACAGCGTGAGCAGTAAATAGGGTGTCGTCGTGAAACAAGACGTCACTACGAAGATGAAACGTATAGCGGCACTGATCGTTGGAGATGGTGTGGCTTTTGGCCAGACCAGGCACATAATTGCCGTCTGGTGTCTTATTTACAAGAGTGTCAAAGACGCCGTTGGTCATCTGCAAAGCTAGCTCTGCCGCTCCAAGATGCGGATCAATGTTTGAAGGTTCGTAGTGAACGCCAATACGGATCTGTTTCATAACTGCGTTCTCACTCATGAAGTTTTTAATGCGAACATATGTGCGAATTAAAAACACGATGCGAAGGATTGCAAGGGAGAAATTATGTCGGTTTCAAAACTTATAGATTTTCGGTCTGATGACGCTTTGTGCGAAAGTCGCGCATGTACTTGCGACATTTCGTATAAGACGAGGAGCAAAGACACGGAATTATGCAGATATTCCCGAAAACGGTAGTCTTGGCCGTGCTCGATAGTGGTCAGTAATAATGTGACAGACTGGTCAGAGGCTCCCCTGAATTTACAATGGTTCAGGGGACCGAATCATTTAAGAGATATATTGGGTTCGCTCAGATAAGGGCTGTCTGGATTTCTTCTGCAGCAGCCCGCATCGCGGGGAGGGCGTCTGAAATCAATTTCTCTGTTGGAACAATGCTGCTGAAGGTGAAGGTATTGAAGCTGGCTACAACCTTGCCTTTGGTATTGAACACGGGAACTGCCAATGAGCGTATGCCGAGTTGCATCTCCTGATCGACTAGAGCGTAACCTTGTTTGCGAATGATCTGAAGCTGTTTACGCAAGCCATCTATGGTGCTGATACTCATTTCAGACATGGGTTCAAGCCGGATTTTCTTGAAAAGTGCGTCTCGTTCCGCCTTTTCCATCAGTGCAAGAATGCATCGTCCTGCAGAGGCATAAGCAATGGGAAAGCGGCGGCCAATGGTTAAGGCGGGTGAGCTGAACTCATCCGTGTTGGCGGAGGCAATGTGAACGATATCGAAGCCATCTCGAATTCCCAAAGCAACGGGAAATCCCGTCTGATCGCGAATGCGATCCAGATAATAATGGGCCTTGTCAGAAAGGGGCACGGAGGACAGGTATGCGTAACCCAGCTCCATGACTTTGGGAGATAGCTGGAATAAACGCCCATCCTGTATGACGAATCCGAGATGTGCCAGTGTCAGCAGATAGCGCCTGGCACCCGCGCGATCCATTCCAGTCTTTTCCGAGACCTGTGACAGTGTCATGCGGGGATTAGCCCTGTCGAAGGCCATGATGATGTTGAGGCCATAGGCAAGAGAACCGACAAGAACTTTAGGTTTGTCGGATGTTTCTAAACTGGGATTGCTCACAAGCGCATCCTACTGCTGAGAAGCCGATACAGAGTCATGTTTCATATCCTCGAACTGTGAGGTTTGCCATGCCTCGTCTTCTGTTTAGATATCAAGATTTCCAGGCAGTTCACGACGCATCTGTAGTGGAGAAAAAAATCACTTCCATCTTCCGAAAACAGCGCGTGATCCGTGTATGTCAGAGACATTCCCCGAAAAATATTTTGTAATCGATACAATGTGCCGTAGTGAATTAAGTTGTTCATAAAAAACTATTGTGCATTATATGAACATATCTCTGCCCGGCCATTGCGAAAGTAAGGATTGTTATGAAGCTGGTGATAGCGTTGGGTGGAAACGCCCTGATGAAACGAGGTGAACCGCTCAGCATTTCAGCTCAGTGGAAAAATGTGCGAACAGCAGCACAGTCCCTCGCACCGCTTGCACGTGAGCATCAGATTATTCTGACGCATGGAAATGGGCCGCAGGTTGGTCTGCTTGCCATGCAAGCTGAAGCTTTTGAGGGAGTTGAGAGGTATCCGTTCGATGTGATGGGTGCAGCGACCGAAGGTATGATCGGTTACATGCTGGAGCAGGAGCTAGGCAACATCCTAGGATATGATGTGCCTGTTGCGACAATTTTGACACGAGTGGAGGTCAGTGCCCAAGACCCGGAGTTTTCTGATCCTAGCAAGTTCATAGGGCCGACCTTCGACCAGGCGGAAATTGCAGCACTACACGAGACGCATGGATGGATATTTCGACAGGACGGCCGTATGTGGCGGCGTGTCATAGCTTCCCCTCAGCCACGTCGTATTCTGTGGCATCGTCCTATTCGCTGGCTTCTTGAAAAAGGTGCTGTGGTGATTTGCGCCGGAGGTGGGGGAATCCCGGTTGTTGATACTGGTGACAACATCATGGAAGGTGTTGAAGCTGTCATTGACAAGGATCGAGCCTCAAGCCTCCTCGCAACACATGTTCCAGCAGATCTGTTCATCATGGCAACAGATGTTTCCGGTGTATATGAAGCTTATGACACTCCTGCGCAGTGCCTGTTGAGGAAGGCGACGCCTAAGCAACTGAGCTCGCAGGCTTTTTCCAAGGGGTCGATGGGACCCAAAATTGAAGCTGCAATAAATTTTGTTCGCAAAACGGGAAAATGTGCAGCCATCGGATCCCTGTCCGAAATCAGCCAGATTGTGGCTGGAGAGGCCGGAACATGGATTGTTCCTGATGAAATGGTTTCTATGGATGCTGGTGCAGACGTGTCTGCATGATGAAGAAATCTGTATTACGGATTGCGTCCTTCGCAACTGACTGTCTGGCAGGTATTGCAGGCCCTGTCCGCGTGCTGGCGATATTCCCCCGGCATGTTTACCTTCTGGTCGGGCAGGAAGCCGAGCGGACCATGCTGATCATATCGCCTTCGGGAGGCGGCATGACGCCTTATTCTGTAGTTGTGGACCCATGGCCCATCATACAATCGTCAGATGAAGATGGCTGGTTTGATGGCCGCACACTTATCTTGGGATCAGTGTCGATCTGTCTGGAGGGCGCCCCGTCGTGGCCATCTGGTCTCTCCGTTCGTCATGCTGAATACCGGCAGAGGGCAATGTTCGCTCTCCTTACTGAGGACGCCAGAAACCTCTCCCATCATTCCGATTATCTTGCGTTTGTTCTTGATGACCCGTGTCGGTTGGATCTGCTTGGCGGAGGCGCCAATATACTGGCATGTGGACTGGTGATGCGTGAAAAAGAAATGCTGATCGAAGGCGCCAGATGTCTTGCAGGGTTGGGAATGGGCCTGACACCTGCGGGAGACGATTTCCTGTGTGGCGTCATGATGGCAGTGAGAATTATCCTACCGGTCCCGAATCTCGTGTGTGACAGTCTCGTTCTGGGTGCGCGAGGAAACACGACAACCCTTTCACTGTCTTTCATGGAAGCAGCAGCGTGTGGTCATGCCAGTGAGGACTGGCATAAACTCATCGCGGTAGGGTTTTCGAGAACTGTAACTCTTCGACAGCGGGCTCTTTGTGCGGTGATCGCGCATGGTTTCAGCTCGGGAGCGGATACGCTTGCAGGGTTTCTGTGGGGAGGATGGCAGCTTTTACACTCTCGTGAGACATATTGCATGACGCAGTAAATATTTGATTTAAATAATGATAATGGAAGATAGGGAATATAAACACAGTGAACTATGAGCAGTCCCAGATGGCATTGCAGGCAGCTTTGCAAAAGGCGCAACAATTGGAAATCGCAGTGTGTGTAGCAGTATGTGATGCAGGAGGGCGATTGATCTCGTTCGCCCGGATGGATGGATCAAACTGGGCCAGTATTTATGGTTGTCAGGGCAAAGCACTCACCGCGGCAGCTACTCGTTGCAGGAGTGGAGGAATTCCTCCGGATTCAGTCGTCATGAACCGGATCGCAGAGCTTGAGGGCAGTCGCATGATCTATGCGCAAGGCGCCGTCCCCCTTATCCGGGACGGAATTCTCCTTGGTGCCGTAGGCGTTGGTGGTGCAAGTGCGGAGCTGGATGAAGCCTGCGCGCTTGCGGCTGCGGGAGCCCTTGGATGTGTGGGGTAGGTTCTGAATTTCCTCTGTGACTAGCATCCTGCTTGTCAGGTAAGCTATGCTAGACCAAAGCTAAACGTTTTTGGTGGTGGGTCTTCTGTGCAGAAAATTAGGGAGCAGACGAAGGAAAATTTAAAACCAAAAGCAGACGGTTTTTCTGAGGCCCTAGTTCGAGGACTTGCCGTTATCAATGCCTTTGGGTCTGGGCAGCCATCAATGACCTTGAGCGAAGTTGCGTCTAAGTTGGCTTTGCCGAGAGCAACAGTGCGTCGTACTCTCCTGACGCTTGTTCATTTGGGGTACATGCGATCGGAGGGACGGCTGTTTTCCCTGCGTCCCGCTATTCTTAAGCTGGCGACGGCTTATTTGGGATCAGATCCAGTCTCAACCATAATGCAGCCCGTATGTGAAGAGTTAAGTATGGAAATGGGGACTACCTGTTCCGTCGCGGTTTTGGACGGCTGGGAAGCTGTTATGATTGCTTATGCCTCCTCACGCGGCAGTTATTCTATGGCGCGTGAGGGTATTGGGCTACGTTTGCCAGCACTTTCAAGCGCTGTAGGGCGGGTTCTGATATCGGGCCTTACCGAAGAGCAGCGTGCAGAGCTTCTGGATTATAAGCAAGTTGAATCCCTGACGCCATTCACGGTTACTATACGGGACCACCTCCATCTGCGGCTTATGGATGTTCTTAAAGAAGGGTATGCATTGGTAGATCAGGAAGCTGAGCTTGGTTTTCGTTCGCTGGCTGTGCCGTTGTATAGACACGATGGCCAAGTGGTGGCGGCGCTGAATGTTGGGTTGCGCATTGAGTTGGCAACATTGGAAGAAATGAAGCAGAGGTTTCTACCTCGATTGAAAGAAATTGCTCTCTCGATCCAAGGGCATCTTCTCTGAGCGGAATAGCGAGGTTATCGTTGTGTCATGCAGAGCCCGAAAATAGAAAATTGGTATTATGCTGGTACTTGATATGTAAAAAGCAGAAGGAGCTGAATGTGACTTCCGAGTTTTTCTGAGTGCTCCAGAAAAAAATAAAAGCTATCCTCTAAAAAATTCTATTTGGAATTTAATTATGCTATAGAAAATGCATAGGATTAAACAGTGGATCGGCTACCTGTTCCTCCGTGAGGGATACGGCGGCAGCGAGAAGTTTGCGGGCTTGCATGTGAAGAGCGGGCTGGTTCACAGTTTCAATGGCAGCTAATTTTCCTAGAGTATCGAAGTGGAAAAAGGCACCTCGTCCGTTTTCCGGAGCGCCGCGCACGATGCTGGTGCCTTCATGCGGAACTAGGCCTGCTGTCTGAAGTTTCAGGCCCAACTGGTCAGACCAGAACCATGGAACGGCCTGATGAGGCTGTCTATTTCCAATAATTGCGGATGCAGCTGTTCTGGCTTGATCGTGGGCATTCTGGACGCATTCCAGGCGCACTTTGGTATCGGTATTGGCTATCGGAAAGAGGCAGCAGTCTCCTATTGCAAAGATATCGGGGTCTTCGGTCTGGCAAAACGTGTTTACCTCGATACCGTTGCTACAGGAGAGCCCCGCATTCGCTGCTAATTCCTGGTTGGGAATGACACCAATTCCAATGATGATGAATGCGGCCTCAAGAACTGTTCCATCAGTTAACCTGACCCCGGCAATGGTATTATTTGTGCTTTCAAAGCTTTCAAAGCTTTCAACTCCAACTCCCACACGAATTTGCACACCAGCGATACTATGATGCCGGTGCAAGAGTTTGGAGAGGTGAGGAGAGGCTGCGCGAGCAAGGATACGGGGGGCAGCCTCGATAATAGTAACGTGGCGATGCTTGTTTTTATGCAGTGTGGCAGCAAGCTCTAACCCGACATATCCGCCACCGATGATGACAATCGGGCCCGGTGTCGTGTCAACCTTGTGGCGAAGGGTTTCTGCATCCGCAAATGTCCTAAGGGTATGAACCCCCCGCGGAAAAGGACCGCCCGGCCACGGACGAGGGCGAGTTCCGGTGGCGATGACCAGTGTCCTATAATTGAGCGCCTCGCCGGTGGAGAGCTTTACCTGATGTGCCTCACGCATGATGGCTTCAGCAGTGACGCCGAGACGAAGTGTGATGTTTTCCGTATCGTAGAAATTCTCTCCGCGAAGAGCCAGATTTTCAGGACTGGTGGCGCCGGCCATATAACTTTTGGAGAGAGGAGGGCGATGATATGGAAGCTGGGTTTCTGTGCTCAGGACTGTGATAGGAGCGTCATAGCCTTTTGCCCGGAGTGTAGAGGCGCACTGAATGCCTGCATGTGAAGCTCCAACGATGACGGTTCCGAAGTCTGTTTTCGTAATTTTCCTGGAGAAGGTTTCCGTAGGCATCAGTATTGCCGATCCGGAACGTCAATAGTTATGCCGTCAAGGGCATCAGTAACTGTTATCTGGCAGGCCAATCGGCTTCCCTCTTTGCGCTCAGCGCAGACCCCGTCCAGCATTTCTTCCTCGTCCTGCCGAGGAGCAGGAATGCAGTCCAAGTAGTCCGGAGCAATATAGATGTGACAGGTTGCGCATGCACATGCGCCACCACATTCAGCCTCGATTCCGCGGATATTGGAGCGGATCGCGGCCTGCATCACACTGCCGCCTGTCTCAGTTGTAACTGGGCGGCTAGTGCCATCAGGTTGGCGAAAAATCAGTTCTGGCATGAATCTGCCTTTCAGGGGTGTTCGATAGGGAGAAACTTAATCACAGGGCCAGAAAGACGGTCAGAATCGTCCCGTTTTCAAAACGAGCTTGCGTCTATTTCGCCTTTATTGCAAGCATCGCGTTCCTAAAAGAACATATTGTTCTATAATTGAACATGACGGTTCTCTTGTCTCTAATTTCAAGGAACATGCCTCCCATGATGAGCGGCGAACAGAATGCACTGATTACGCTAACGTCCGTAGGGACGCCTGCAGGAAAACTGCTTCGACAGTATTGGCAGCCTGCGGCTCTGACGGTGGAACTTGATGGAGATCGAGCGATCCGCCCTGTAAAGCTGTTGGGAGAAAATCTCGTTCTTTTCCGAAATGAGGAAGGAATACTCGGTCTGATAGACCGTGATTGCCCGCATCGAGGGGCTGACCTTGCGTTCGGGCGTCTGGAGGATGGGGGGCTACGATGCCCATTCCACGGATGGTTGTTCGATACGAAAGGAAACTGTCTGCAGACCCCGGCAGAGCCGAAGGGCAGCCGTCTATGCGAACGGATCAAGCAAAAATCCTATCCTGTCGTAGAGCGGAGTGGCATTATTTTCGCCTATCTTGGTGAGGGTGAGCCGCCAGCTTTTGCTGATCTGGACTGCTTTACCGCGCCTGACAGTCATGTTTTCGCGTTTAAGGGGTTGATTGAGTGCAATTGGCTCCAAGCACTTGAGGTCGGCATGGATCCGGCGCATGCTAGTTTCTTGCATCGCTTTTTCGAGGATGATGACCAGTCAGGTGTTTACGGACGGCAGTTCCGGGCGACATCCGCGGATAGCGATATTCCGATGACAAGGGTGTTACGTGAGTTCGATTGCCCAACTATCGAAGTAGAAAAGACTTCATCCGGGCTGCGGCTTAAGGCCTATCGCGAAATCAGCGAGGTCAGCACGCATGTTCGTGTGACGAACGTGTTATTTCCACAGGCGTTTGTTATTCCGCTTTCAAGTGAAATGACGATCACGCAGTGGCATGTGCCTATCGATGATACCAGCTGTTACTGGTACGCAATGTTCACGAGCTTTACGAACGCTGTGGATAAGGACCAGATGCGTGCCCAAAGGCTCAAGCTTTATACACTCCCCGATTACCGCCCACGGGTGGGCCGTTTCAATGACTATGGTTTTGATCCTTATGAGCAGGCTCATAAGACCTATACGGGCATGGGAGACGATATCAACGTGCACGATCAGTGGGCTATTGAATCACAGGGACCGATCCAGGATCGTACACGAGAACATCTGGGTCAGACGGACAAAGGGATCGTGGTTTATCGGCGCCTTCTGCTTGAGGCGATCCGCACTGTCGAGGCGGGGGAGCGACCACTGATGGTGCTGACGTCAGAAGAGGCAAAAAAAATTCGTGGGCCGTCCACGATGGACGGTGTTGGTCCGACGGGGCAGTCCGAGGAATACTGGCGACAAGTGGATGCCCGTCGTCGTCGTGGTGCAGCATGGCTTGCGGAAAGTCAGTCCGTTTAGGAGAAAACCCGATGGGCTTCATTCAGAAGTTTGGATTGTGGACAGATATCCAGACGCGCACCGCAGCGGAGGTTGAGCACCGCGTGCGGGTAGAGGGAATAGATGTCATACGCTTCTCCTTTCCGGACCAGCATGGCATTCTTAGAGGCAAGACACTCGTTGCTTCTGCTCTGCAAAGTGCATTTTCGGCGGGAGTGTCTGTAGCTTCCTCCCTACTGATGAAGGACACTTCGCATCGTACTGTGATTTCCATTTTCTCCGAGCAGAATACGACGGGGCTGAGTGAAGTCCGTGGATCTGCGGATATGATAATGGTGCCGGACCCGACAACTTTTAAAGTTCTACCCTGGTCGCGAGGAACCGGGTGGGTGCTGTGTGATCTTTACTTCCGCGACGGTCGTAAGGTCCCGTTCGCTACCCGGCATATTCTGCGGGATGTGCTAGGGCGCCTTGGGGACGGAGGTTATGATTTCATGACCGGTTTGGAAGTTGAATTTCATCTGACACGGCTAGAAGATCCATGTCTAAGGCCGGGGGATGCCGGGCAACCATCAACGCCGCCGCAGGTCAGTCTGACGCATCGGGGATATAATTATCTGACAGAGCTGAATTATGATCAACTTGATCCGATATTCGATATCCTGCGGCATAACATGCAGCAGCTTGGACTTGGTCTGAACTCATTGGAAGTTGAATTCGGACCGAGCCAGGCAGAAATGGTTTTCAATGCCGATCTTGGGATGCAGCCTGCCGACGACATGATTCTCTTTCGTTCGGCAGCAAAGCAAATATGCCGACGTCATGGCTATCATGCCAGTTTCATGTGCAGACCCAAGTTGCCTAATGTCATGTCAAGTGGGTGGCATCTTCATCAGTCCCTATGTGATCGGAAAACGGGAGCGAATGTGTTTATGCCTGTTGAAGGGGGGGAGGCGCTCTCATCGACAGGAATGAGATGGCTCGGAGGGCTACTTGATAATGCGGCTCCTGCTGCCGTTTTTACAACTCCAACCATTAATGGGTACAAGCGCTACAGACCCTTCTCCCTTGCGCCGGACCGGGCCGTCTGGGGGGAAGACAATCGTGGTGTGATGCTGCGTGTGTTGTCGGGAGTTGGGGACAGGACGTCACGGATTGAGAACCGTGTTGGGGAGCCAGCCGCTAATCCTTATCTGTATCTGGCATCTCAGGTTATTGCGGGACTGGATGGGTTGTCCAGGAATTCGCTTCCCGGTCCATCTGCGGATGCGCCGTATAACTTTGATGCGCCAATGCTTCCAGCCACGCTTTCCCAAGCAGTTAACGCTTTGGAGAATAGTCAGGTCTATCGGGACGGGATGGGTGAAACATTCGTAAAGTATCTTGTTGAAATAAAGCGTTCGGAGATTCGGCGCTATAACCTTGAGGTATCTGATTGGGAGCAAGCGGAGTATTTTGATGTATTTTGATGATTTTTCATAAAAATAATTTCGTTTTTTCGATTTCGTCTCCAATATGTAGAATTTCTGTCGCAATTTAAATTGACTGATTTTTTGTATGGAAGTTTTGGGTGGATATATAAACAATGAGAAATTTTCAACTTTTCAGTTGTTCGTTGATGTCGTTAGACGTGGAATAAGCCTCCTCGTTAGGAACAGTTTTCTTTGGTTGCGTGCCCCCGCAACCACCGATTCAGTTTTAAACCCCCGCTATCTCATCGAGACAGCGGGGGTTTTGCGTTTTTGCTCTACCGAACCACACCACAAATCACTCGAAGACCCGAACCACCAATCGGTTGACTCTGATAGTCATCAGCAGAAGCATGAATGACAAGAGACGAGCCGTCAGCATCCAATAGGGCCGGACGGCCGTCGTGCCCCTTCAAAGATACAAATGTTGAATAAACTTCAGCTTTGGCCGTTCCGTCGCTGCCTGCAAAAATGTTGGGAAGGTCCCCAGAGTCATTCTCTCCGGTATTGAGAAGCCCGTGCGTGACTAGTTTTGTGGTGTGCACATGCGAGCCCGCGCTGGTAAATGCAGGTGCGCTGCAATTTCCTTTTTCATGAAAGTGCATGCCATGCCAGCCAGGTGTCAGTCCACTGACTTCAATGTGGAGCACAACGCCCTTTGGAGCCTCAATAATCTGTGCAGTGCCAACCGTTTTTCCGTCAGTTCCTGTGAGGGATGCGGTAGCTGTCTCTGCTGAGAATGCCAGGGAAGGGGTAAGAGCCATTGATCCCGCTACAAATGCGATCCGTTTTAAGCGTGCGAAGGTCATTGAAGTCTTTCTCCGGTCTGTAGATCGTTAGAACCATCTTATGAAATGATTAGTTGGCAGTGGATTTTGTCGCAACTGCGACGCAATAGCAATAAAAGCATTTCATGCGCCCCGATATATCCGAGAGAACGCTAACCATTATCCCGCAATGCGACATTCACATTGTTATGAGTTACAAAATTTCTGATGTGAGGCTGGTCGGCTACAGCCGATAAGTACTTTTATTATGTAACATAATGTTGGTAACGAGAGAAAAAAGAACCTTAAGTGAACTTCATTTCTTTCGTTTTGTTTTGGAAGAAAGCATGGCAGAAGGCGCGCTTGCGCAACGCGATTAATGCTGCACTGTATTCAGGGAAATTATGCTTTTCAAAACTCTCCCCAAGCAGACCATTATTGGTTTGTGCGCACTATTCGCGTGCACGTTCACGGCACTGACAAGTGAAGTGGCACCTGTCGGTCTACTGATCGATATGGCGCAGGGTTTTAGCATTACAGAAGGGCAGGCAGGACTGGCTGTAAGTGCTTTTGCTCTTATGGTTGCTTTGGGTGCAGTGCCTCTGACCATCCTGACTGCAAAGGTTGACCGTAAGAAACTCATGCTCCTTTCATTGGGAGGATATGTTCTTTCCAATTTGATTGCAGCGGTTGCTCCGACATTCCTCGTTTTATGTGCTGGGCGCGCTATCGGTGGAATCGCCCACGCCCTGCTGATGTCAATTGTCTCTGCCTATGCTGCCCGGCTTGTCCCGCCCAAGATGACGGGAAGAGCTATTTCCTTTGTATACGGTGGGACGTCTCTCGGCTCCATTTTAGGTGTGCCTGGGGCAGCCGCCATTGGCCATTTTGCAAGCTGGCGTATTGCCATGCTTGTGATGACTGGTATTGCCGTCCTGCTGACAGTTTGCATTGCTGTTTTCCTGCCTCCAGTCGTAACGTCTGGAGATGCCAGCACGAACCTGCCATCGGTAGGGTCACGTAAGGCTATGAAGATATTCCTCATAGTTGTGGCCATTGATGCGATCTTTTTCGTAGCTCACAACATGCTCTATACTTATGTGACACCACTTCTTCTGGCGCATGGTCTTCCAAAAAGTGCTCTGAGTATCGCTCTTTTGTTGACAGGTGCCGTGAGTATTCTGGGGCTATGGGGCGCAGGTCAGATTGTTGATCGTTGGCCAGCTGCGGGCATGTTGGCAGGCGGAATGGCCATGCTTATCGGAATGGGCCTCATGTATGGTCACATTCTGTCTGGCTGGGGTTCTGTTGCATCTGTTGCACTTTGGTGTACCGGCTATTCAGCACTCATTCCATTTGTGATGTCCGGCGCAATTCGTGCGAGAGCGACACGCCCGGATGTGGCGGGAGCAGCGATCAACGGCGGGAGCAATCTTGGGATTTTGCTTGGATCGGCACTTGGTGGTCAGGTGCTAACCTGGAGTGGGTTCGGCGTTCTAACGCCAATTGCCATTGTCATTACGCTAACCGCTATCCTTCTGGCGATTTTTAATCCAGAGGCGTTTCCAAGAATACTGAACTCTTCAGAAGAAGAAGCTGCTTCCTGACAATGAGAAAGGGCCCCCGGATAGACATCCGGGGGCCCTTTTTTTATTTATCCAGTCTCGGTAGTACTGAAGCCGATCAGAATGATGTGGACAGTGTGCCCATCATCGCGAATGGCGGCATGATATAATAGGTCGGTGCCGTGTCCGCGCCGATCTTGTGACCATAGACGCCCGTTGTTGCCCGGGCATTATTCGAGAAGTAATAGACGCCACCCAGCTTGTACTGGCTGGTCAGGTTGGTGAAGTTCAGCTTGAAGGTCGGGGACTGTGCAATGAAGAACTTTGGCAGGTGATAGCCAAGCGTCAGGGAGTCCGAGAAGTAAGACGGCATGTACTGATCGTTCATGAAGGATGATGCCTGCTTGGACGTGTAGTGCACGCTGGCATTCATGAAGAACGGGCCTTCATTATAGGTCAGGCCAACGCTGCCTGAGAACTTCGGAGACATGACGGCTGTCTTGCCCTTGGTCCGCAGATAGTCGACGGAGCCATCGTCTGCCGTGGTCTGCAGGTTGTTGTCCATCGTTGTGTGCAGGTATTCGAACGCGAAATACGGGCTGAAACGATGGAACAGTGGGCGGGTGGACAGCATGACATCCACGCCGCGGATTGTTTCGCCACCTGCATTGATGGTCTGGCTGACCTGAACGTCATTGCTGAACATGTTAACGGACAGCAGACGGTTGGAGACGTTCATGTTGAAGAAGCTGATATCAGCCAGGAACAGATCGTCGCTGTAACGATAGCCCAGTTCTTCCTTGATCGAGTACTGCGGCTTTGCCCCTGCACCCGATGTTGTCATTTTGCCCGTGCTGGTGCTGTAGCGCGAGATCATGTTGATCGGGGAGGGCGCACGGAAATCGCCTTCAGCATTGATGTAAAGCTGATGATGAGGTGCGAAATTGTATGACCAGGAAAAGCGCGGCGTCGGCGAAACATAGGTGTGATTGGTGTGGCTGGCCGTGCTGGGCAGGTAGTCCTGACCTTCCAGCGTCATGGACGTCACCTTGATGCCGGCTGTGATGTTCATCTTGCGGTTCAGCAGGTGGACCGTGTCTTCCAGGAAGCCCGAGTTCAGGCTGTAAGACCCTAGGTAGTCAACGGAATTGTAAATGCTGCCGCTGGTTGTACGGTAATAGGACGACTTGTCCGTGTCAGACGGCTGCGCACCCGTTGTCTGGTTCATCTTGGACATAGGCGTCTTCAGGGAATAACGATATTCCTCGTGCCAATAGCCGATTTGACCGTCGTTATTCTCGGAGTGCCAACCTAGTGCGGCAACAACGCCGCCCTGCTGGGTCACGGACATGGAGTTTGTGGACACTGCGGCACGCGTCGCCGTGCTGATCTTGCCGTCGCCGTTTAGGTCAACCCGCTGAAGCGCTGATCCGGCATAAGTATAGCCTTCCTGCAAACGGGATGCACTGTTCAACGTAATGTCGGAGCGCTCGTAGTACGGCGAGATGTTCAGCGTGAAGGTATTGTTCAGCGCAAACTTCATCGGCATGGAGATGTAGAACTGGTCCTTGTCCGTACCGTGCACGCCATAATAGCTGCTCGGAGACGTGGCGCTGAACTGGGCATTGTAGCTCAGAGGCGTGGAGACCGGACGTCCATGCTTGTCGTTCTGGAAGTTTGCCAGCGTTGGATAACGGTTCAGGTAGTAGTGTGAGTGGTTATATCCGGCGAACAGATCAATGGAGCTCCGGTTGCCAATCAGCTTCTGGGCACGGAAATCCATATGCTTGCGATCGCTGTCGCCCGATCCGCGCCATGCATCGGAGTGGGTGTTGGAAAACGACGCATAGCTTGTGATTCCGGTATGCCCGATTTCACCGGAGTCCACACGGATGAAGCCTCGTGTGCGGTTAAAGGACCCGTAGCTGCCGGACACCAGGCCGCCAAATTTCTTGGAGGGTGCGCGCGTGGTGATGCTCAGGGCGCCTGCGCCCGCTGAAGTTACCGGATCTTCCACGGAGATAGAGCCTGGGCTCATGCTCTCAGCAGAGATGTTGTTGCTGTCGATGTAGTTCTGGACGAAGTTTGAGGCCGATGACGTGCCGCCGTTTGCAATCGGCATGCCATTCAGCATGATGCCGATATCGTTGTCATACAGGCCGCGGCTCTGCATGGAGCCGCCTTCATTGCCGCTTGGGTCCGGTGTCGTGATGTTCACGCTCGGCAGATTGGCAATCAGGTCGAGCGGGCTACTCGTCGGGCTCTGCATTTCGATATAGTTCTGCGTCACGGTCTGTACAGCGCGGGATGCTGTTTCGGCGCGCATCATGCCACCGCCAGGCTGATGATGTGTTCCTGTGACGCTGATGGACTCTTTGCCTGCTTCGACTTCTGTGCGTGCTGCGTGCGCACGGTGCTTCGTAGGCTCTGTTGTCGCAGATGTTGCGGCATAGGCCGTTGGAACAGTCACGGAAAGACCGCTCAGAAACGTAGCTGCCGCAAGAGCTTTCTTTCCCGGCCCGAAAAGAGCGTTAAGCGGAACGGACATTCCGGAACGGCTGGAGCGACTGGGAGAGAAAGTACAGGAAGACATTTCTGGAACTCATTCTGCAGGAGACTAACGCTTCGATAGCGTTATGAATTTGGTAAACGAAGATAAAGGAGAGAATTATAAGAACATTCCAAAGAAAAAATTGATAGTTTCAATTTTTGTCTGAAGGGATGCCTGTGTCAGGAGCGGCGTGTCAGCAAAGGCTTGGCCAAAAGCACGCTCATGAAAGAAATAATGGCCGTCAGGATCATATAAAGTGCCGGAGCATGGTTCATTCCGCTCCAGGCAATCAGCGCGGCGTTGGTCATGGGGGCGAGGCCTCCGAACAGCACCACGCCGAATGAATATCCCATGGTGAGGCCACGTCCTCGCCGTTCGCTGGGGAAGATCTGTCCGATGAAGCCATCGAGGGCTGCAAAATAGAAAAGCCCGCTCAGATTGAAGATTAGTGGCATGAGCAGCACTGTAGCGGGAGCAATGCGGATCAATTGAAATGCAGGCAATGGCAGAAGGATTAAAAAGGCGCAGGACAGAAGCATGGGACGGATGCTGTGTGTTCTGTCAAAGCGGTCTGCCAGCTTCCAGCGCAGGGGCGTGAAAAGCAGTTGTCCGCCATAGGTCAGGAGTGGCGCAAGAGACGTGCTGATACTCGAAAGACTGTACTGGCTGCGCGCATAATGCGGCATGTAGAGTCCGAGGTATGTGATACCGCTTCCAAGCGCGACAGACCCCATGATGAGGGCAGTCCGCAGGATCGTGTCAGACTGGAAAAAAGGTGCCACAACAGCAGGAGCGGGCTGACGTGTTGGCGGGTTCTGACGGTTCAGGATCAGGCGTAGAATCAACCCACCCGTGCCCACTGCCGCACCAAGTCCTGTGGCGATACGAAAGGCATAGTCGTTGAATGCTGCTGTCGGGAGGCACAGGTTCAGAACAAGGACGACAGTGGCAGCGCAGAGAGAGGCCGTAATTTGCCCAATAGCCTGCCAGCTTGCAGCACGCGCTTCATGGTGAGGCGCATGCTCGATCAGAAAAGATGTTGCGCTGCCAAATTCGCCACCAAGCGAGAAGCCGTGAATAAGCCGAGCCACCACAATCAGAACAGGCGCCGCAATGCCGATGCTGGCGTAAGATGGCGTTACGGTGAGGAGTAGACTGCCTGCCGCCATGAGAAGAATGCAGATCATCATGGTGGGGACGCGCCCCCGCCGATCTGCATAATTACCCAGTACGATAGCTCCGAGCGGGCGGGCAAGAAGCGTCAGGCCGAACGTTGCAAGAGAGAGGCCGAGCTGCGACAGCGGCAGACCCGACGGAAAAAAGGTTCGGCCAATCGAAGCGGAAAAATACGCGTAGATGACGAAGTCGTAGTACTCGATGATATTGCCAATGATCGAAGCAATAACAGCCTGATCTGGCTTTTTTTGGAACAGGGTAGCCGTCTTCGCCATCAACCCTGGATGCCCCCGAGTTTCTGGATCAGGAACTGAATGAACGAACGGAGTGTCGGCGCGGTGTAGCGCTCCTTGTGATACAGAAGATAAATAGGCCGAGACGGAAGCGTATAATCCGGAAGCAGGGCATGGAGCTTTCCGTCCCGGATATCTTCGCGCACCAGGTCTGAGGGCAGCATGGCAATTCCCATGCCCGATAGCGCGGCGCGGCGCATGGCCTGCGTGTTATTGAAAAGACCCTTGCGGTGCATTTCTACCGAGACATGACCTTGCGGCCCTTCAAAATGCCATTCCCGTCGAGCCCAGTGCCAAGGTGATGCGGGGGTATAGGAAAAGGCCAGAGCGTCGTGTGTTGCCAGCTGCTGAGGCGTTAAAAGCTCTTCACGGCGCGAAAGATACGCTGGAGAGGCGCAAAGCGTCATGGTGTAGTTGGAGAGTCGACGACAGATCAGGGAGGAAGGCTCCGGCACGCCCAGTCTGATGGCGATATCGAACTTCTCATGCGTCAGATCAACGCTGCGTTCCGTCAGGACAAGATCGATATCCACGGAGGGATGCTCGTTCAGGTAATCCGCGATGCAGGGCGTGATGCTTTGTGTGCCATACGTGACCGGAGCGGTAATTCTCAGGGTGCCAGACGGCAGACTCTGGGCGGCTTCCGCCATGCGCTCCGTTTCGTCCAACATGCTGAGAATTTTCTGGCATTTGGCGAAGTAGACGGCCCCAAACGCTGTCAGGCTCTGTCGACGCGTTGTGCGTCTCAGCAGGCTGGTGCCCAGTCGCTCCTCCAGCAGGCGCACGTAATTACCCACCATTGTGGGTGAGATGCCGCATCGCTCTGCGGCAGACGTCATGCTTCCTGTTTCAACGACCGCGATAAAGGTCGTCATGGCCTGAAAAACGTTCATTGCAAACCGCAGATTAGTAATTATCGCACCATAACAGCATTTATCGAAGAGATCGAAGACCGTAACGGTTTGACGTAGATGCTCCCGATCAGGAACTGAAGGTTGATGTTTTCCATGCGTATCAGAAGTACGGCTCTCTCCCAAAGAAAGCTTTCTGCCAGAACCCCGGTTCTTGTCGGCCTGCTTGGAGCAACGGCCCTCGGACTGAGCGCCTGTGCACAGCAGCTTCAACCTGTTCAGCCTGTCTCCCAGCCCACAGTGGCCCATGATTTTATGGCCGCCACAGCCAACCCCATGGCATCCCGTGCTGCTTCTGATGTTCTGCAGAAGGGTGGAAGTGCAGTCGATGCTGCCATTGCGGCTCAGATGGTTCTTGCCGTGGTAGAGCCTCAGGCTTCAGGTCTGGGTGGTGGTTCCACCATCCTGTACTGGGACAAGGCGGCTGATCATCTGAGCTTCTTTGACGGTCTGGCCAGTGCCCCGGCCGGCATGCACCGGGACTACATGCATGATCGTAATGGCGTCCGGATTCCGGAAGTGACATTGCAGCGGACGGGCCGTGTGGTTGGCGTTCCCGGAACCTTGCGAACGCTGGCACTTCTGCATGAGCGCTATGGCAAGCTGCCTTGGAGCGACCTTTTTCAGCCTGCAATTTCAGCTGCCAGAGACGGCTTTCCGCTTGCCGGATATCTGCATCTTGTCCTGACCGAACGTCCGGAACTCGCGAAAGAACCGCAGTTTTCGGCATATTTTGATGCCAGCGGTCAGCCGCTGCCTAAAGGTACGATCCTGCACAATGCCGACCTGGCAGGCACGCTTGAGCATGTGGCGCACGATGGAGCGGAGTATTTCTATACGGGCGCTTTTGCGAAAAAGCTGTCCGCTGCAGTTACGAGTGGCGCTTATCCGGGGGCGCTGTCTCCTGCGGATTTAAAGAACTACAAGGTGCGTGAGCGGGCCCCTTTGTGTGTTACGGCCTTTAACCGTCGCATTTGCTCCGCGGCTCCCCCGGTTGCGGGCGGACTGTCCGTTTTGCAACAGCTTGCCATTCTGGATCGCCTGAACATTGGTCAGTACAAGCCGGGCAGTGTGGAAGCCGCTCACCTGCTGCTTGAAGCCTCCCGTCTGGCCGAGGCCGATCGCCGGAAATATGCCGCTGATCCGGATTACACGCGCGTGGATACGGCAGCCATGCTTGAGCCAGCGTATCTCGACCGCCGGGCAAAGCTTGTTTCAACGGGTGAAGCGGCCAGCCGCGTGGTAGCAGGACAACTTGCCGGGAAGCTAGCGCTTTTGCCATCGTCCGACCCGATGACTGTGCCTGCAACAACGCATCTGTCCATTCGTGATGCATCTGGCAATGCACTGTCTTTCACAACCACGATCAATCTGAATTTCGGATCGGATATTATTGTGGATGGTGTCGTCCTGAACAATGCCATCACGAATTTTGCGTCGCATCCTTTCGTGAATGGGCAGCCTGCGGCCAATATTGCAGCACCGGGGAAACGTCCTATCACCACCATGTCTCCAACCATCGTCTTTGGGCAGAACGGGCAGCCTGAAGTCATCGTTGGTGCGGGCGGTGGTGCCCGGATTATTGATTCCGTCGTGCAGACGCTGGTGGGCTATCTGGCGTGGGGACAAAATATCCGCACGGCTATTGAGCAGCCTCGGATTGGGGCCCAGAACCATGCCGAGGAACTGGAGCAGGGCACATCTGCCGCCGGACTTGCTTCTGCTTTGAGTGCGATGGGGCACCACCCGAAAATTGACGTCATGAATGCTGCCGTCCAGGGCATCACCATTCATCCGGACGGCCTTACGGGCTGGGGTGACCCGCACCGTGACGGCGTGGCCGTCGGTCAGTAATATCTGCCTCGATCTGCTGGAGACCATAATGAAGCTTTCTTTCCGCGCTGCCCTCAGCGCTGCCACACTCCTGTCTCTCGCGGCCTGTGCCGAACCCGCCCAGACTGCAAAGCCTGCCGGTGTGGCAGAGGTGGATCGTGCTCTAGGTGATGGTGGGGTCAGCGATTTTTACTCACCGCCCGCTCAGGTGCCGGTAATGGTGGGTCAGATGATCCGCACGCAGCCGATTACCGATCGTCCGCTGCCGGAGAATGCAGGCCAGGCCGTGCGTACGCTCTACACGTCCATCAGTGGGGTGAATGCTCCTGATCCCGTCACGGTTTCCGGTCAGATCATCTTTCCCAAGGGCACGCCCCCTAAAGGTGGCTGGCCTGTTGTGGCATGGGAACACGGCACAACAGGGATTGCGGATATCTGCGCCCCATCTTGGCGGGGATATCTCTCCCGGGATCGTGCCTATCTGGATCATTGGCTGAAGGCGGGCTTTGCCGTTGTGGCCAGCGATTATCAAGGACTGGGAACACCGGGGCCACATCCGTATCTGATGTACCGGCCGGAAGGCTACAGTGTTCTGAACGGGCTGCGCGCCGCTCTGGCTCAGTACAAGGGCACGCTTCAGAACCGTATCATTCTTGTTGGTCAGTCGCAGGGCGGTGGCGCTGCGTTGGGTACGGCTTGGCTTTCCCCCAAATATGCACCGGATCTGCATGTCCTTGGAACGGTTGCAACAGGTGTCGTAACGCAATTCAAGCTGCCGGATCATCCCAAGCATGAGCCGCTTCCACGCCTGAATGTCGAGCCACCGCACATGGCTGCGGCTTTTGGTATCCTGACGATTGAGGGATCCCGGAAGAGCCTGCATCCTGAGGTGGATGTCCGTGCAAACATGACGGACAAGGGCAAGGATCTGTCTCATCAGGCCCGTCAAACCTGCCTTGGCGATCTGTTCCGGTACACGGAGGCACATGACATCACCGAAGACAATGCGTACGCAGGTGATACATCCAGGCTTGAAGCTGACTTTCAGGACGCATTCACCATCCCGGATGCGCATATGACGATGCCGGTTTTCGTGGGTACAGGCCTCGCCGACAATGAAGCTGGTGTAGCCCAGCAGTATAATGCTGTGGCGGCCATGTGTGACGCAGGTACGAACGTAACGTGGAAGACCTATTCCGGTCTGACACACAACGGAGCAGTGAACGGCTCTGCGGCTGATTCTGTTCCGTTTGCGCTGGCGCTGCTGAAAGGCCATCATCCGAAAGGAAACTGTGCAACGATCAAGCCCGTTTCCGAAGTGGAGAAGGCATTGCCGGGAATTCGCTGGAACAACTGAGTTCTGTCGGCCTGTGCGTTCTCCCGTCTGGGAAAGGAACGTTTATGCCGACGCTTGAAATCTGTGTTGAAGATGCCGTTGGGTTGCAGACAGCCCAGCGGCCCGGCGTCTCGCGGATTGAACTGTGTTCCGCTCTGGCGCTAGGGGGCCTTACCCCTTCGGCAGGGCTGATGCACCTTGCTGCAAAATCTACGGTCCCAGTTTACGCCATGATCCGCCCCCGAGAGGGCGGCTTTGTGTTTGCCGAAGCGGAAATTGATCAGATGCTGGCGGACATTGATGCTGCCCGTGCCGCAGGACTGGCTGGTGTGGTTCTCGGCGCGTCTCTGGACGATCATACACTCGATATCGCGACCCTGAAGCGTCTGTCTGAGGCCGCCGGTTCAATGGGGCGCACGCTTCATCGCGTCTTTGATCTCACGCCTAACCCACTCATGGCCGTGGATCAGGCGGTTGAGTTGGGTTTTGAGAGAATACTGACGTCCGGGCAGGCAATTAGCGCCCCCAAGGGACATTCTGTTCTGAAGAATATTGTGCATCATGCCGCCGGGCGTATCGAAATCATGGCGGGAAGTGGTGTGCGTGTCGGAAACGCGCGTGATCTTCTGCGCGACACAGGTGTCACCAGTCTTCATGCCTCCTGCCGGGGGCCATCTGTCGGGCAGGCCTGTCGCGTCTGGGACCTGGGATTTGGGCGACTGGCGTCCCGAACCAGTGGTCGGATTATCGACCAGATGCTGGCTATTTTGGCTGAAGAAACAGCATCGGCAGATGCTTGAAGAAGAGTGACATCAGACATCACTCAGCGGTTTTCATGAAAACCGCAATGACGCTAACGGATTACTATAATCCGTTAGCGTCGAAGAAAAACCGAAAGCTAAATTAGCTTCAGGCTCTCTTGGCGGCCTCACGTGCGGCAAGCTTCTCCTCTTCAGTCCAGACCTTTCGCTCCCGCTTGACCTGCGGTTTGACCTGCTTGACCGGGCCACCCCCTAAGACGGGAGCGCGCATGGTGGAGTGCCGTGCGGTTTCTGAGTGCCATGGATGGTCGGTGTGAACCGTCAATGTACGACCGATTTCTCGTTCCACATCGTGCAGCCATGCACGTTGTTCGGCATCGCACAGAGTGATGGCGAAACCACTGCGCCCGGCACGCCCGGTGCGGCCAATGCGATGGACATAGCTTTCAGGCAGGCTGGGAAGATCGTGGTTGAAAACATGTGTGACGGTGTCAACGTCAATGCCGCGGGCGGCGATATCCGTGGCAACGAGGACTTGTACGGTTCCGTCACGGAAGGCGCTGAGTGCGCGTTCCCGCTGGCCCTGGGACCTGTTGCCGTGCAAGGCTTCTGCGGTAATCCCGGCTTCAGTCAGGAAAGCACAGACCTCATTGGCAATATTCTTTTGAAGCGTGAAAACGACGGCCTGACCGACATCCTGTGTTTCAAGCTGGGCCAGAAGAGCCGTTTTTTTATGAGCTGCATCCATAAACATCACGGACTGCTCAATGCGGTCCACGGTGGTTGATGGAGGAGCAATTTCGACTTTTACCGGATCATTGAGAAGGCTCTCTACCAATGCCGCGATAGATTTCGGCATCGTGGCCGAAAACAGAACGGTATGCCGATCTTTCGGTAGTGTTGCGACGATACGTTCAATCGGTTTTGCGAAGCCCATATCCAGCATCTGGTCGGCCTCATCAAGTACAAGCGCTTCAAGCTGCGATAGATCGCATAAGCCTTGCTCGATAAGATCCAGAAGCCGCCCTGGGGCGGCGACAATAATGTCCACGCCATTCTCAAGTGCATTCACCTGATGAAACTGGCTGACACCGCCGAAAATCGTCGTCACGCGAAGATTCAGATGACGACCAAAGCTCTCAAAGCCATCCGCAATCTGGGAGACAAGCTCGCGTGTGGGTGCGAGCACGAGGACGCGTGCGCCACCCTTCGGGGCTGTGCGAGGATTAGCCGCGAGGCGGTGTAACAGTGGAAGAGCAAAAGATGCTGTCTTCCCTGTACCAGTCTGCGCCATGCCCAATAGGTCACGGCCCTCCAGCAGCATGGGGATTGACTGTGCCTGGATAGGGGTAGGTGTGACATATCCTTCTTCAGCCAGAGCGCTCAGAAGAGTGGGCGCCAAGCAAAGATCGGCGAAAGTCATGGACATGGACACGCAGCGCCTCCGGCGCTCAATAATGCTGCGCCTGGTTGGGCTTCGCTGTTTCAGAACGCGGAGTTCTACGGGTGATGCCGGCCTGGGTCAACGCGCTACAGCGGCTCTTTTATCTCCGTGGAAGCATCGAATTTCCAGTCATCCTCACGACTGCATTCGTCCATCATCATAATTTATGATTTGGCGACATCACGCATCGCAACCACCAGATTCATATGAGAGGCCAGAAGCCGCTGGGGAAGCGTGGGGAGATAAATGCGGATGGCTTCCAGTCTTTTGGACTCTGGCAGAGTAGCAAAAGGTGGACGCGAGCCTTCGCCATCGCTGCCCGCATCGTAGCTCTTAGCGATCGCATTAATGAGGGAGGCAGGCACGGAAGCCAGTAGTGTCCTTTGGGCAGGACTTAAAACTTTGTCCCGAAGAGGGCCAGATAGAGTTCGAATTTCAGAAACTTTTGGAGGTTCGTAAGGCTTCAACTGAGACAGGGGGAATTCAACTTCCACACCATTGCTTTGCATCACGTAGCCAGTGGAACCTTCAATATCCACAAGCTTGCCATCATGGGCGCCTTTGAGGTCTGAAACATGATCGCCGATTGATAACTGTGCCATGGCTAATTTCCCAGTAAGATGCGTCATAGGGGGCCATGAAGTGCCTGACCGTCAAGCAGGCAACGCCATCTGAGGCGCGTTTCTTCCTCTCGCATCGGGATCGATCTCCGTTAGTTTGTGGTTGCATCCCTTCGGTGGATATTTCTGACGGTCAGCAATGCCCGTATGACACGCTCATTTCCCAAGGCCCATGCACCAGTCCTTTGAGGTCGCGTACTCGGTACGTTTGTGATTCGTAGTTTATACAAATAATAATCGGTTGTTCTTTAGTAATTAAAAAATGAGATTTTATACAAATCAATTACAAGCCGAACTGCTGGAAGATTTTATGGCGATAGAGAGCTTGCTTCTCAAGCCGCTCTTGCGAAAAAGGTAATCGCTTCGCAAAAAGCTCGTGCATAAAATTTATTTCTTCGAAATGAGTAGCCTGATTTAATGTATGCGTCGAAGACGATTGATGTCGCCTATGGATGTTCATGGCATCGCTGACATAGACAACGCCAACGTCGGGACTATCGAGCAACTCAAGATAGACTCTCCAGTCACCAGCCACTTTCAAGGTTTTCAAATCTTTTTTGCACGTTCTGAGTGCCGCTTGCATGGCCGTTCGTTGGAAAATTGCACCGCTGACATTGAGCACCAGATTACACTCAGACAGGCATGTTTGAAGAAAATCCCGCCCGCTGAACTGACCATCATGCTCAAGAAGATTTCCAGCCGCCTCTACACAGTATGGCTGATAGGAGGCGGAGAGAGGCGCGCCGGTCTCATCTATTGAGCGGCTATCGCAGAACGCCATGACCGCGTTCGGACACTGGTGCACAGCGTGAACAAGCTTTTCCAGAAAATGAGGATCGCAAAGGTCATCTGCTTCCGCGATCCAGACCCATTCGCCTTGTGCCTTTTGGAGTGCTTTCTGCCATTGAGCAAAGACGGACCCGGAAGACCGTCTTCCTTTAATAATACGAACGTCACGCCCCCATTCGGCGGCAGCGCCCATGGCGACTTCGATACTGTTATCCTCGGATGCATCATCAAGGACGATAATTTCCAGGACTGGGAATGTCTGCGTGAAAATAGAGACGAGCCGGGCTTCTAAATAACGCGCATAATTATACGACGGTACCACGACGGAAATTGACGGAATTTTTGGTGCGGCCAAGCGCAGGAGTTGCTGGGCATAGGGGCGGAAAAGAAACGATTTTCCAAGTTTGCGTGCGGCAGCATGTCGGGTGTTTTGACCGCGAGCTTTTGACCACTCGGCAAGCTCCAGCGCCGCCAAACTCATGGCTCTCACATCTGCGAACGGAACGACCATATTGAAAGTCGTCGGATCGTTTTGAAGGCTTTTAAGTAACTCTGGAATGCCGCCATTATCGGCAAAGGATGTGCATGGCAGACCTGATGCCAGAGCTTCGAGGACGACGGAAGGATAGGGGTCTTCGCGGGAGGTCAAAGTAAAGACGTCCGAAGCAGACAGCCAGTCCGCAACGTTATGAACACGACCTGGCATATGAAAGGTACCGCTTGCGCGGGCATGATCGATTTCGGTTCTTAAACCATCCTGAAGAACCGGATCAATCGCGCCGACCCATACACAGTGTGCTTGCCTGGCGAGTTTCCGCCAGAGCTGGAGAAACAGGTCAAAGCCTTTCCGCATATCCGCGTAGCCAACGCCAATGACCAGCAGATCCTGAGCGTTAAGGCCCAACTGCGATCTGAGCGCTTCCCGGGAAGACCCGTTGAAGGTTGTCTGATCATACAGGCCTTGAGGCAGGATCGTTATGTGAGGGTGTTTTTCCAATCCCAGCCGGGCTGCACACGAGTGAGCGGGGACGACAATTGATTGTGCCGCCTCGCATGCGTCCCGCATAGTTTTCCGTAGATCTCGGCTTTGCAGGAGATGGGGAAGCTCATGAATGAGGAATGTGTAGGTGATTGCATTGTTATGCAGTGCAGGAGCAATGGCTGATGATGCCGCACTGTTCAATATCGCACATTCAAAACCTTCTGCCCGCAACGTATTGAGGCGCGCCATCACGTCACTGGAGGTGGGAGACAGGATTTCAACAGGAGCAACAGCCCTGTAGTCTTCCATCATTGCGCCCCCTTCGAGGAGCACGAAGCGGATATCAACACCGAAAGATCGCCGGAATGTACGGCCTGTCTCCAGAAGGAGTTTTTGGGCTCCAGCCGGGAAGGCATCGTGGCCAATCAGCAGCAGGCGTACCTTATTTGAGGAGCTTTTAAAGCCCGTGCAGGCTCTTGCCGTTGCATTCAGATAGGCGCTGCCGAAATGAACGTCAGGCTCCAGATAGGCACCTTCAGCCCATTCATTCCACGCGTTAACGCAGACAATAGATTCCCCGAAAAAACGGTGTTTCTGCGCTGAATTGACGAGGCCATTGAGCCATTTCTCATAAAGCTCGGGAGTTGACCCGTGCATGACGAGGCCGTTGCCCTGACGTCGTGCGTCATTATCCCATGAAGGTGAAGCTGTGCGGATAAGGGGAAAAGACGGACTTGGCTGTCGGAGCGCATTTTCTACAATATCGGCGTAATCGTAGATCTGTCCTCTGAAGTCTTCGTCGAGGATTTGAACGTTTTCATTGATGAGGCGGCAGTCGGAAACAACTTTGTGCGGAGGGAACTCAATGGCTCCTTCAACACCAAAGGAATGAGGGTCTTCATCGCCAAAAGCCTGCCCCATAATAAAGATAGGGTTAATGCCGTGCCTCTCCCGAAAAAGTTCACGCCAGCGCGCAAAGGCCTGCCGTGCATTGGGAATGGTTCCAGGGCGATACACCATGAGGAGAGGGCGTTCCCCAATTCTGATATATCGGGGATCGTGCATATGTCTGGCGAAGCAATCTACGAGAGCGTTGTCGTCCGTGTCTCTGTAGTGCTGGGCAATCAGAATATCATCTTCTGACCCGTCCCAGCGGCGGCTCCAGTTTTCGTTGGCCCACATCAGGCAGAATGGAAGGTCAATCTGAGGGTTGGCCAGAAGCATTTCCAGTGGCCCATCAAGCAGACGCTTTTGATTGAACCAGTAAAAATAGAAGATAAAACCCTCAATTCCGGCGGCCTTGGCCATTCTGGCCTGACGGTCGAGAAGTTCTGGAGAATTCAGAGTGTAATGCCCCAGGTCACGTGGAATGCGGGGTTGATAATGGTCTGCGAAGCGAGGGAGCGCACGCGACGTGTTGGTCCACTCCGTAAAACCCTTTCCCCACCATTCATCGTTTTCTGCTGTGGCATGATATTGAGGCAAGTAATACGCAAGGACACGGGCGCGTCTGATTGCACTCTGGGGAAGTGGGTTGAAATCTTCAAATGAAGGGCCTGGCGCGCTACGCCGCCGAACTTCCCGAAAGACGGTGACTTCATTCGCCGGGCATGAGGAATGAATTCCCGAACGGTTCTTGTTCTCCAGATAGTGAAGAAGCGGATTACTTTCCGGGGCATGCCGTAGATAATTCTTCCGGTAGTAAACCGGATCAAAGCCTTCGAACGGCTGCCTGGCCTCACGAAAGCCCTGGATCATGTAATGTTCCAGCGGGTCGAGGCCGGCGGCGGCTACATCGGGGTAGGTTTTCAAATAGAAAGCTGGATCAAACTCAGCGATGGGCTTCAGTTTCTGTGTATGGCGGTTGAGCAGATAATGAGCGAGCGCCAGCATCCCTTGCGGAATGGCGTAAGTCTGAGTGTACCAGCCAGGGTCAAACCAACCGATTGGTCGGCGGCCTTCTTTCTCACCTTTTGTGACGTAATGTAAAAGAGGATCTCCCAGAACATCACGATTTTGGGCGACATACCAGTGAGGATCGAAGAACGGATTGGGTTTACGACCCTCTTTCCAGCCATGCTGGTGATAATGCCGGAGAGCTGCAGTTCCGAGGTTATGGAGGTCCGGATTGCTCTTCAGATAATATGTTGCGTCAAATACTCCCGAATACCCAAGAATTTGGAGCGCACTTGGTGCGAAGGCATCCGAGGCGGCAGAAACGGCTGGGCTGGATGAATCCGGGAGGGCGTGAAGCATGAAACGGTTTTTTACTGTTTCTTAATGAATTTCAAGTGCGTTAATTTATCGTCAATAAGAAGGGTGATTTGCCGTAGGGTGCGGAGAATGTCATACCGTCGGCCCCGAAGGGCATCGACGCCCTCCCGTCGACATCGGAGGTGGAAGACTGATGGACCGCAGTGTGTCTTCCTTTGAGGAAGATAGTCCCGTTTACACGCATCAGACCATGTACCTTGAAGAGGGGATGGACCTGGAATGTGGCGTTCATCTTGCGCCGCTCGAAGTAGCTTACTGCACCTATGGCACCCTCGCGCCTGATCGCGGCAACGCCATACTGGTCTGTCACGCTCTGACCGGAGATCAGTATTTAGCCGAGCCTAATCCACTAACTGGCAAGCCGGGCTGGTGGAACCGCATGGTTGGGCCTGGCCTTCCAATCGATACGGACAGATTTTTTGTCATCTGCCCCAATGTGCTGGGCGGATGCATGGGATCTACCGGTCCGAAGTCCATTCGGGCAGAGACCGGGCGGCCGTGGGATAGTGAATTTCCTCCCATCACCATGCACGACATCGTCGCCTCTCAGGCATGCCTGTTGGACCATCTGGGTATCCAGCGTCTTTTCGCTGTCGTGGGCGGCTCCATGGGAGGCATGCAGGCACTGACGTGGATTGCCGATTATCCAGAGCGCGTTTTTGCGGCTTTGCCGATTGCAACGTCGCCGTTCCACTCAGCCCAGAATATTGCATTCAACGAAGTCAGCCGTCAGGCGATCTTTGCGGATCCTGACTGGCATGATGGCCATTACAGAGACTTCGGCGCCATTCCGGCGCGTGGTCTGGGGGTCGCCCGGATGATGGCCCACATAACTTATCTGTCCGAAGAGGCTCTGAGCCGGAAGTTCGGACGTAAAGTTCGAAGTGAAGCTCCAACGGCTGTGCCGGCAGCCAGCAGTCCTTCTCTGTTTGGTGAGATGTTCGAAGTTGAGAGTTATCTGCGGCATCAGGGCTCAACATTCGTGCGCCGGTTTGATGCAAATTCGTATCTGACAGTAACGCGGGCGATGGATTATTTTGATCTGGCCGCCGAGCATGATGGCGATCTTTCGGCACCGTTTCGCAAGTGCGAGACGCGTTTTTGCGTTGTGTCCTTCAGTTCAGACTGGCTTTTTCCCACGTCTCAGTCCCGTCTTCTGGTGCGGGCTTTGAATAAAGCCGGAGCAAACGTCTCTTTTGTGGAAATTGAAAGCGATCGTGGGCATGACGCGTTCCTGCTGGACGAGCCGGATCTGGATCGAACGGTTCGGGGTTTCCTGAATGGTGCAGCTGAGCACGCAGGTCTGACGAAAGTGGAGTGTGTCTGATGCGGCTGGATCAGCGTCTGATTGCGGAGATGATTCCAACCCGGGCCCGCGTTCTGGACGTCGGCAGTGGTGACGGCACGCTCATCGATTATCTGTACCGAACGCGAAACTGCGACGCCCGCGGCATTGAAATCGACATGCAGAGCGTGACGCAGTCCGTTGCCCATGGTCTGCCGGTTATGCATGGAGATGCAGATCACGATCTGTCCTACTATCCCGATGACTCGTTTGACTATGTTGTTCTGCAAAGAACACTTCAGGCGGTTGAGCGTCCCCGGGAGGTGTTACGGCAAATGTTGCGGATAGGGCGTCATGCGATCATCTCCTTCCCGAATTTTGGTCATTGGAGACTGCGTTTACAGCTCCTGACCACCGGCCGCATGCCGATGACATCAGTATGGAGTACGCCCTGGTACTCCACGCCCAATATCCACCCATGCACCATTCGGGATTTTCTCGCGTTATGTGAGGAGGAGGGGTACATTGTGCAGCAGTGGCTCGCCATCGACGAGGATGGATTGAAGGCTCCGTGGCGCCGCTCAATCCGCTTCGCAAACCTTTTCGGTGAACAGGCGCTTTTTCTGCTGCGACGCGGGTAGAGGGTCAGTTCTTTTCTCTCTGTGCATCATTGATGCGCAGGAAGTTCGCGATTTTGCAAAACGCGTTAAATAATAATGATTTTTTAGAAATCGGACCTCTCAACTCCCTTGCAGGGCAAGGGAAGCTGCCTTACATCCGTTTGCAGATATCCTTGTGTGAAAGCAGGGAGATGCTGACGGTCTCTTCGTCATGCTGGTCGATTGAGCACACGGTGCTTTGCTTCTCTGACTTTGGTGGGAAAAGTGAAGTGGGCAATGTGCAGGGCTTTTTTGGCTCTTGCACATGTCCAGCTGTGTGTCTGCGTCTCAGTTTGAAGGTTCGTCTTTCATCAACTTTCTAGGCTCAAAGCAGGCATTTTATTCGTGCATTCAAAAGTGCGAACTAGCTGTGCGAGCCAGGCCTTGTTATCCCTCAGGAGGGGTCCATGACCAGTTTCGCAGAGCTCAAACTTGCCGAGCCACTTCAGAAAGCACTTGCTGAAGAAGGTTACACCACGCCAACGCCTATTCAGGCTGGCTCTATTCCTTACCTGCTGGAAGGCCGTGACCTTCTTGGTCTGGCCCAGACCGGCACGGGTAAGACAGCTGCGTTCGCGCTGCCAATCCTGGACTACCTGCTGCGGCATCGCCGTCCGGCAGCTCCCAAGAGTGTCCGGGTGCTGGTTCTGGCGCCGACGCGTGAGCTTGCTTCCCAGATCGACGAGAGCTTTGCTGCATACGCACGCCACATGAAGCTGACGCATGCAGTCGTGTTCGGTGGTGTAGGGCAGGGACGCCAGGTCGAGGCAACGCGCCGTGGCGTGGATGTTCTCGTGGCTGCGCCGGGCCGTCTGCTGGATCTGGTTGGGCAGGGTCACATCGACCTTTCTGCCCTGGAGGTTCTGGTGCTGGACGAAGCCGATCGTATGCTCGACATGGGCTTCGTTCGTGATATCCGCCGCATCATGGCTCTCTTGCCTGCGCGTCGTCAGACGGTTCTGTTCTCGGCAACGATGCCGCAGTCCATCAGCGATCTTGCGCATTCCCTGCTGAAGGACCCTGCTACTGTTCAGGTAACGCCTGAATCCAGCACGGTTGATCGCATTCGTCAGGCTGTGATGTTCGTGGAGACGGACAAGAAAAAGGATGCGACACTGATGCTCGTTGAGAGCTCAAATGTCGTACGTGCAGTCGTGTTCACGCTGATGAAGCATGAAGCGAACAAGGTTGCGGAATTCCTGAACAAGAACGGCATTACGTCCGAAGCACTGCACGGGAACAAGTCCCAGGGTGCGCGTGAACGTGCCATGGCTGGCTTCCGCAACGGGACGATCAAGGTTCTGGTCGCAACGGATATTGCCGCACGTGGCATCGACGTTGATGATGTTTCTCACGTCTTCAATTACGATCTGCCAAATGTTCCTGAATCTTACGTTCATCGTATCGGTCGTACGGCGCGTGCAGGCCGTGATGGTTGGGCAGTATCACTCTGCGATGCGGAGCAGCGCGCATGGCTTCGGGATATCGAGAAAAAGATCGATAAGGCTATTCCTGTCGTAACTGATCACCCGTACCACTCCGACGCTGCTCAGAATTCCACAATGCGTCCGCCAGTGCTTGGTGGTGGTCGTGGTGGTGGCGGTCAGCGAGGCGGTGGTGGAAATGGCGGCGGGCGCCGTCGTTCCGGCCCTCCTGCTGGCGGACGCAGTGGCGACGCCGCTCGCCGTGGCGGGGGTGGTGGCCGTCCGACGGGGCGTCGTTGATCTGTTCGTAGTGAATATTAAATAACAGTATGCATTCCTGAAAAGGAATCTCACTTCTCCGCCTATTAAGTTAGGCGGAGATTTTTTGTATTATCGATGATAAAATATTTCCTTAATATATTATTACTAAATAAAAATATGCTTCTAAAATAGTGCAAGATATTAATTTTTTATAATATTTATCTAATAACTGACTGTTTATTCGAGTGAATACAGCAGTTAATAAATATATTGTGGAATTTGTTATTTTTTATATTTGCAAATCATAAATTTATGATTTGCAAATATAATTACATAATCTGGAGTGAAAATTAGAAAACTAAAAATTTAGCGTGCAATCCAAGCGGCCGTGATCGCTGGGCTTATGAGGGTGCTGATCAACTGATTAAACTTGTAGAAACGGTCAGTCTTGGCATTCGCGATCAGGATCACGTCCTTGCTCTTGATGGGTATCCGCTGGGCAAGGAAGTAGCTTGAAGGGTTCATCATATCCAGCTTGTAGATTACGGGAATACCCTGGAGAGTTTCAGGAGTCTGCAAATTTAGAGCTTTAGCAGCTACAGTGTCCTCGAAACGAAATAGGAAAACAGCGTTAGGGTCCGCCAAGCTGTCATTCGGGCCGCCCACGCGTGCGATTGCTTCTGCAAGATTTACAGTAGGGGAATTAAAATCAACTTGCATGGCATTCTTGGAAGCTGCGCCAAACACAGTATAGCTGCGCGGCTGATAGACAACATGAATGCGATCTCCAGGTCTGGCTGGAATATCTTCCTTGGGATAGGTCTCTAATGTTCCTAGATCCGTCCCCCCAGACTTATTGCCGCGAACGAGTTGAACGAATGTATCTTCGGGAGGATAGTTTGCGCCTCCAGCAATGGCGACAACGTCCGAAAGGCGTTCCTGTGCTGTGCTCAGCAGAACTCGTCCCGGATGATGAACCGCCCCAGAGATGATAACGGTGTTGGAAATGTCGGTACCGATATGGACCATCACTTCTGCGTTCTGAGACTTCCCCGTTAGTGCCGTACGAATTTTCTCTGCAAGATTTTGAGGTGTCATCCCGACGACATGTAGACGCCCTACATAAGGGATGGTCAGTGTTCCATCAGCTTCCACTTCGGTGGGCGGAAGAGTCTGGTGAGTTACACTTCCCGTTGCACCGGATGCGGCTGAGAGATCGGTGTTGGAACTGACACTGGGGGCTGCCCCCGAGAACAGGCCGCTTCCGAGTTCGAAAACCGTAATGTTGAGCACGTCCCCCACGCCAATACGGTCATTAGGTATTAAGCGTGAACTATCAGCGTAAAGGGACGAGATAAGGGGAGGGTGTTCGGTGGCGAGCACCTTTGTGACTTCGGGCGTAACTTGTGTAACAAGGAAACCCAAAGGGTTCTTATTTTTGTCGGTAGCGGCTTTCAGTACAACACTCTCGGTGGGTGCGTTCCCCGGGAGTGCACTGCAGCCGCTGAGCGACAGGGCGCCGAGTAGTAGTGCCATTCTGAGGGGTGAGCGGTTGCTGCTTGGAAAACAATCGACACGCATAGAGTAGAGAAGCCTTCGAATGGGAGAAAAGAGAGGGTGTGCTCACGCGGCGGCAATGCTGTTATAGAAGGATGCCAGTCCTTGGCTATAGGCCCTTACTAAGAAAGAGATCTGCCTTTCGATTTTTTCGTAGTGCTTGATCGTTCTTAACGGACAGGAAAGAACTCAACATCTACCTGAAACACGGTCAAAGAATGATCGCTTTGGTCCTATAGTGGCCATTTTCCTTGTAATATAGCTCATAATTTCAGAACCCTCAAAACCTATAGGTTTTGAGGGTTCTCTATGATTTTATTTCTTCCGTTCTGAGGGGGGCAATATGAAGCAATGTGACTTCTTGGATGCTAAAGCGCGACAGGTTCACCTAAGTATGCTTGGCGATCTTACGGAAACTTTTGGTCGATCTCACGGCGGCTTTACGAGCAATCCATGCTCGATGTGACAATCAGGGACTTTGTACAAAGCCATAAATGTCCTGATGGCACTTCCAACTCCAAGCTACAGGGCCCATGGCCGTCGATCGGGGCTATGACAGCGACAGCTTTGACCATGATCTATTTATCCATGGGATCCTGGCGGGTATTCCATCACGCAGAATCCGAAGTGCGCCGTAGAAGCCAGACTGGCAGCGTTACAGGAATTGTCACCGCATCAGGAGGATGTTCAACTGTGTCTTATCGCAGCATGCTGTGACAAACCGCTCTATCTTTCATAGGCTTCTTCCGTCTCGCCGCTGCAAGGCTCTGGGGCCAGATCTTTTATTAACGTAATCTAAGGCATGGATTTCAAACGTTGAATTTCACGATGTTCAAGCTGCATGAGAACAGAACGACTTTCAATAACTCTTGTCCGCAAACTGGAATTTAGGCTGATCTGAAATCGCAGATGGGGCTGTTCACCCGCGCCCTTTCTTTTTACGTGGAGAGGTCAGCGGCGTCGTGAAATAATGCAGGGCACAGTGTCTTCCGCTTTGCGGCAAACAGTGAAACAAAAGTCCCCTTGGAGAAAACCATCAAGATCGGTTTGTTGAGCACCAAGCTAGACTTCACGAACTTTCAATTAACGGTTCTTGGATCTTGCTATGTTTCTTGAGTTTTTGCCGACGTTAGGGACCGCTGGAAGTCTGTATCAAATACAGACTTCCAGCGGTCTGTGCTTCGTGACAGTGCGATCTTAACGCTGGCGCAGCTGAATTAAATAATGTTTGGCTGCTGTTGTCCAGCGAGAAACAGGAAATAAATACTTAATCACAATGCTTGAAGTGCGACTTTTTTGTACTTTCCTGCTGACGTGCAAAGGTAAAGATTATCGTCATCCCACGTTACTTGCCCTTTCTTGCATTCTGTTGCGGGTTTGGGAGACGAGGTGGCAATAAGGCGCAAACCTTGAATATCCAGATAGCCGTTCTTGTCGAGGTGAGATGTTTCCGTGTGTTGTTGGTCAAACGTTTCTAGGAAAAAGCCAGCTTCGGTGGGCTGTGTCTTATAGAGTTGAATCATGTTCGTGGCATTGCGGATTGAGATTCCAGTTGTCCAAGGAAGCCACGAATGGTCATAGGCGACATGCATGATGTCCAGTGCGACCGAATTCGTCTGGTTTCCGGCCGCGCCTCCGCCAGTCAAGAATAGCCCACGAGACCATTTGCCATCCAGTACTTTGCCGTTAAAATTGACATCAACTTCCATATCTGTTGCAGAATTGGTGCTGAGGTTTAGAACATCGTTGTCAATTTCTGAACTGATGGACGTGTTCTTGCCACCGCCCGTCCCGGAATCCATGCCCCGGTAGATACAGGCAACCCAGTTTCGGTTCGGATTGGGATTATGAGGGTTCGGGCGATTGGGGCGGCACTCTAGAGAAACAGCCTGTGTGGTAACGTGGTCTTTTTGCGGAAGTGCCGCTGGGTCAAATACATATTTCAGGTTAGAAGTAACATTCCACGGATTTGTATAAGTGGCGTTGAATGTTCCGCGCCCGTTTTCAGGTGCACCGATACCTGGACCAGAAAAAATATTTCCATTTAAATGATAGGTGCCGAGCGTATTGCTGGGTAGAGCCTTGGAGAGGTGATATCCTTCGGTTGAAGGCGGAAAATAGACATCCGGAGCGGATGTGGTGGTGAATGCCTTTTCTATTTCTGTTTTTTCGGAGGTAACTCCTCGAAAATTTGCCGATTCTCCGTGTTCTGTGATGATTACGGGCTGTCCGAAGGCAACCCCCGACGCACCAATGAATGTCGTAACTGCAATAATTAATGTGAGTTTTCTTTTCATGATGTCATCCGTCCGTTGAAATAGGGGCTAATGTCCCGGTTACCGGTACGTTTCTATGATCTTGACGAATGATCGTACGATAAGTTTCACAAAAGCCTCGGCGAGTGATGATTATTGCTACTGTTGGGAGGCTAGACATCAAAACGACAGGAGGCCTTCCCTGAAAAGGATACCTCCTGTTTGATCCGTCAGATCGTTGCAGGCCAGTGAGTAGGAAATGAGGGGATCAATTCCTGTTCAATAGGGTGCTCCATTAAACCGAGAGGTTTGTCGAATTATCCATAGTATTGTCGTTGATGATGCTGCTCTCGATCATAAAGCCGTAAACTTTGTTGACGATGTCGAGTTTTGTTTTGCGGGAAGTTTGTGCGTGATCGTGGAAAGTTTTTGCCTTTTTATTCCAGTCGTAGGAGAAACTGAAATCATGCATGCCGATGATATCGAAGCCAGAGCCCATTTCGATCAGCGATAGGTGTTTGACGTCATAGTAAGGGACACTTACAGCCGCGCAAAGGCCGCGGGCCCCCATCATTGAAGCGACAAGGTGGGCATGAAAACGTGTCGAGAAAACAAAATCATTCGAACTGATTTGGAAGCCGTTTTTCCAGAGATCATTGAAGTCCCGAACAATGATATCAGTCCGTCTGGATATGCTAACTACCTTGTCAATGATAATGTGGTCAGAAATAGCGTCCAGAGTAAGAAATTCAATCCCATTCTGTGCCTGTGGGCAATGCTCGATAAGCTTCAGGAGAAAAGAGACGACGAGGAAAGGGTTGTTTCCTGGTTGAGCAGAGATAATTAATTTGCCTGGTCTGCCCACATTACTTTGAGGTATAGGAGAAAGGAAGACATCGTCACACGAAAAGGACGCCTTGTTTTTTAGGCCCCAATGAAGCAATCGCTGATAGCTTTTTTCGTCGCGGACATCGATCCATGAAAAGACCTTGAAGAATTCTCCGATGATGCGCTCGTATGCTTGATCGATAGGCTCTAGACCAAGGCCGGTACCGAAAAGCTCGAACCCGGCTTCTTTCTTTAGATTTGCCAGAATTGCGATGATTGCGTAGTTAAAATAAAACTCACTATTCATGTAGCCGCCGCCAATCATATGAACGCAGCGTGCTGATTTAATTAATTCGAGCCCATTGGCGAACGCAACTCCGCCGTCTTTCTGGAAGGCGAGGTCCAGAATGTAATCAATATCCCTGTCAATGGAATTTCTGGATGCAGTCCATAAAGTGTCGGTAAATCTTATATTTTTGTAGTCTTTAAATACCACTGCAGATACGCCGGGATTGCACGTATCGACCCAGATTTCTTCTAGCGGAAATTTGTTCGTCAGGAAATTGATCCATGTTTTAGCGATTAATTCGTCACCAAAATTCAGATAACCAGAGTGGCAAACCAAATATATCATAATGTTTCCGTTATGGCAGTTAATATCCTTGATTTTCTATTATTTATAAAAATATTAAAAGATATGATATATTTTGTACCAAAATGCTTCTTTCGTATGTGAAGCGGTAAACTGAAGCTGAAAGAGTGTGAGTTTGCTTTGGTCCTTCTTGCTTCTGTTATGTTCTCAAGGGGATGTCTATTCCGGAGGTTATGATAGCGACAGCGTCCGTCAAGAACTGTTAATCCACGGGATTCTGGTGGTTGTTCCATCACACAAATGCAACGCTATAAACAGACTCAAGTAGAGACGTCGTATCGCAACACGCTATGACAATACGGCTATGTCTTTCATGAGCTTTCTCGGTCTCGCTGCTGCAAGACTCTTGACCAGATCTTTTGTCAAAGTGACCTGGGATTCATAATTCGACAAATGCAGGAAACTTGGGAAAATTTTCTGGGTGCTTGTCGGAGATGCTTTTAACTTGTGGTACGGAGCAGCCGTGATGATTTTTTAGAATGCTGCAATTTTGTGAAAGAATAACGCGTTGAAAATTTTATATTAATTTTAGGAAAATAAAATAATATATTTTTATGTGAAAAATTTGGATACCGGTGAATCTTGGGGTTCTCTAAGAAAAAATTGAAGACTAAGCCATCGTATCGTTCGAACGCTGAGGGAGTTATTATTGAAGGCTTTCTGGTGGAGTATCCGCCAACTTGACCTTCGAAAAGGTGAATGCGACAATCTTTTTCTCTTTGAGAAGGTCTTAGGTGGGTTTGAGGAGTGCTAAATTTTCAAGGCGAACCTTGCGGTAGGGGTATGTAAAGAGGTTGTGGCGAAGGCGGGTCCTGTTTGGGAGCCATTTCGTGCATGATATTGTTTGGTGTCGTTCGTGCCTTATTCCGTTCTTTTGAATATTGCGGTTTGCGTTTCTGGCAGCCCGTTGTAAAGGTCGTCTTCGTTCATGAGTAATGTCAAGAAACTTGTCTCAGACTATTTGTTTCTAGGGTTCGTTGTCGTTCCGACGCTGCTTTCGATTCTCTATTTTGGGTTTCTTGCGTCGGATGTTTATGTTTCGGAATCGCGCTTTGTTGTGCGGTCTCCTGAAAAACCTTCGATGAGTGGGTTAGGTGTCATGTTTAAGAGCGCTGGGATTGCCAATTCCAGCGATGAGGCATACGCCGCTGACGACTACATTATTTCCCGTGATGCGCTGCATTCCATCAACACTGACAACGCATTTGTTCGTGCGTACAGTGATCCACGTGTTTCAGTTTTCAACCGCTATGACCCGATAAAAATCTCCTCGTCTTTCGAGGATCTGTATCTCTATTTTCAGCGTAAGGTTAAGGTTGATAACAATTCCACAACTGGAATTACAACTCTGACGGTACGAGCTTACCAACCTCAGAATGCCCAGAAGTTCAACGAAGAACTGCTGAAGATGGCTGAAGACACTGTCAACCATCTGAACGAGAGGGCACGTTCAGATCTAATTCAGTTTGCAACGCGCGAAGTGCGAGAAGCTGAGGCTGGTGCTCAAAAAGCTGCAATTGCTATTGCCGATTACAGAAATAGCCACAGGATCATAAATCCGGAGCAGCAGGCATCTGGGCAGTTGCAGATGCTTTCCAAGTTCGAGGATGCGTTGATTGCAACGCGCGCCCAGCTTGCGACGATGCAGAAAACGACGGCTAACAATCCCGGTATTGCAGTTCTTCAAAACCGCATCATGAGTCTCTCGAAAGAGATGACAAATGAGGTTACGAAAATTTCCGGTACTGAGGGCTCTCTTGCATCCAAAGCGTCGGATTATCAGGGGCTGATCCTTGCAGACCAGATTGCGGGTAAGCAGCTTGCCGCGGCTGTTTCCTCCCTTGAGCAGGCACAAATGGAAGCGCGGCGTCAGCAAAGCTATGTCGAGCGGATTGCTCAGCCTAGCCTGCCGGACGCTTCTGAGGAGCCTTATCGTATGAGGGATATTTTCGCGACATTCCTCATGGGGCTCATTCTGTGGAATATTGCCCGGATGCTGAATGCAAGCGTTCGGGAACATATGGATTGAAGGTCATGAGTTCGCATGGCTCTTTTGCCCGCTCTTTCGTTATCCAAAGGCGTGTCATCTGGGCGCTCTTTCTGCGCGAAACGCTGACACGTTATGGGCGGCACAACATTGGTGTGCTGTGGCTTTTTGGCGAACCGATGCTGTTTACGCTGGGAATCACGACGCTCTGGACGCTGGGACACATGTCTCACGCGTCTAATATTCCTATCGTTGCTTTCGCCCTCACCGGATATTCCACCGTTCTTGTATGGCGTAACATGCCCAACCGCCTAAATAAGGCGGTGGAGATTCATCTTGGCCTTATGCACCACAGGAATGTCAGGCCCATAGATATTTATGCAGCGCGTCTGCTTCTGGAAGTTGGGGGCGTTACCACATCATTTGTTGTTCTCTCCGCCTTATTCTGTAGCATAGGCTGGATGGATCCTCCGGAGAATATTCTGGAAGTGATAGGAGGATGGGTACTGATGGTCTGGTTCGGGGCGAGCTTGGCGATCCTCGTCGGTTCTATCAGCGAGCATTCAGAGCTCTTTGAGCGGCTCTGGCACCCCATAACCTATCTTATGATTGGATTTTCAGGACTCGGCTTCTTGGTGGATGCCATGCCTGCTGCATCGCAGTATTACCTCTTGATGATCCCGATGGTAAACTGTTCCGAAATTATCCGAGATGGGTATTTCGGGTCTCTTTTCACCGCACATTTCGATGTGATGTATGTTGTGATCTGGAACATCATTCAGTCTTTTCTTGCGATGATCGGCGTGAGGTTTGTTTCCCGAGGCATGACGTTGCAATGATCGAGTTTCGGGATGTCCGTAAAAATTATCATGTTCGAGGAGGGATTAATCGGGTTCTTAGGGGAGCCGATCTCTTAATCCGTCCAGGAGAGAAAGTTGGAATTCTCGGTCGGAATGGTGCGGGTAAATCGACCACAATCCGTCTCCTGAGTGGTTCGGAACTGCCGACTTCCGGTACTGTCGAGCGGCAGATGTCTGTATCATGGCCTTTGGCATTCGGTGGGGCTTTCCAAGGTGCTCTTACCGGGAGGGACAATGCGAAGTGTATTTCACGCATTTATGGGCGGGAAATTGAGGACACTCTGCAGTTCATTCAAGATTTTGCCGAACTTGGCCTTTATTTTGACGAACCAGTAAGGACCTATTCGTCCGGAATGGCCGCGCGTCTGGCGTTCGCCATCTCGATGAGTATTGAGTTCGACTGCTTTCTCATTGATGAAGTTGTCCATGTTGGAGATCACAAATTTCATGAAAAGTGCCAGATCGAGCTTTTTGAAAAACGAGCGAACCGGGCACGAGTTATCGTTTCACATAACGAGGATTTTGTCCGGGAGCATTGTGAGCGGGCATATGTGCTTAAAGATGGTCTATTCCACTCGTTCGAAGACGTTGATGAGGCCATCGACTTTCACATTAATACCCTGCATGGAAACACTGGCTCTGGGGATATGAGTAAGCTGACTGTTGCCGGACCACGGCACGATCCGAATTCGATTTATGTTCCTCATCCCGCGACCGAACGTCGATCCGATGTGCCGGAGGGAACCCAGATTACACTATCAATCCCACCGTCTTCCATTTTTCCAGACTGTCGACATGAAGCATGGCTTTATCGGCCAGCTGGGTATGACGGAAATAGTGCTCTGCCGCTGATGGTGTTTCAGGACGGGTGGTGGTTCAAAGCTGATGATGGTCCGTGGCAGGTACCCGTAGTTCTGAACAATCTGATAGCGGATGGCCTGCTTCCACCTATGGCTGTGTTGTTTGTAGAAGCGGGGAAGCCGAACCAGAAGCACGGGCTGGCGAGCGAGCAGCGTTCTTTTGAGTATGACAGTTTGACGGATCATTATGTCCGCTTTCTCGACGAAGAGGTTTTCCCCGAGGTCCGCAAGCATGTCACGATCACGGACGACCCCTCCCAGAGAGCGATCGGGGGGTTCAGCAGTGGCGGCATCTGTGCGTTCACAGCGGCGTGGCAGCGTCCAGACGTGTTTGGAAAGGTCTTTTCCGCTTGCGGCAGTTTCGTGGATATCCGCGGGGGCGGGGCGTACCCGGATATCATAATGCAGTCCGATCCGAAGCCATTGCGGGTATTCCTGCAGGTTGGGATCAACGCTCAGTTGTCCGGGCGCTTTGAAGGGCTGGACTGGCCGGCAGGAAATCGCACTATGGCTAGGGCTCTGGCCTTCAAGGGGTACGATTATCAGCTCGTGACCGGGGAGGGGGATCTTTCTCATGTTCATGGAGCCTCCATCTTGCCGGACGTCTTGCAATGGCTGTGGCGTTAAGGGCTCTTTTTAGGGTAGCTCGTTGACGAATTTTCTGAATGCCTCGGATGCGTCAATCTTTTTGGGAGTCTTGAATGCGTTATCTCGTTACTGGGGGCGCTGGTTTTGTCGGCAGTCATGTCGTTCTTGCTTTGCTGGACGCGGGTCATGAAGTTGTCGTTCTCGATAATTTGAGTACGGGTTACCGTGCAGCTGTTCCGGCGGGTGTGGCCTTTCACAAAGTGGATCTGCTCGACTATCAGGCAACTGCCGAAGTTGTTGCTCAGGGCCCCTGGGATGGTGTTCTGCATTTCGCGGCTCTGTCCCTTGTCGGGGACAGTATGCGTGACCCGCTGCACTATCTGCGACAAAATTACCTGACGGCGTTGAATCTCGTACAGACCTGCGTCGAGCAAGGGGTGAAGAAAATAGTTTTTTCTTCCACCGCAGCTCTTTTCGGGGGGCCTGAACGCTTGGATCCCATCCCTGAAACCGCGCCGGTTCAGCCCGGGTCGCCTTACGGTGAGAGCAAGTTCATGATCGAACGTGTGCTGCATTGGGCTGACTCGATATATGGTTTGAGGAGTGCCTGCCTACGGTATTTCAATGCTGCAGGTGCAGATCCGGAGGGGCGGGCAGGGGAAGATCATCGTCCTGAGACCCACCTGATTCCCCTAACCATTGATGCCGCCTTGGGGCGTCGTCCGGCACTCAAGCTGTTCGGTACGGACTATCCTACCAGAGACGGTTCTTGTATCCGCGATTATATCCACGTGACAGATCTTGCTGATGCCCATGTGCGCGCGCTTGGCCAGATCGACCATCGTAGTGTCACGTATAATATCGGTAACGGACAAGGATATTCCAATCTTGAGGTCATTCGCAGCGTAGAGCGGGTAAGCGGTCGGAAAGTACCTTGGGAGGCAGCGCCGCGACGTGCGGGCGACCCTTCTCTACTTGTGGCTGACTCCACCACTCTCCGGAAGGAGACTGGCTGGGAGCCGCGTTTTGGAGATCTTGATCGCATTGTGGAGACCGCGCTGCGTTGGCGCGAAAATCATCCCAATGGATATGCAATATAATCTGGCAAAAATTTTTAAACTTGGAATAACGTTATGAGATTTTGTATTGTCGGTGCTGGCTTCAGTGGAGCCATTATTGCTCGTCACCTCTCGGAGAAGGGTCATAAGGTCCTTCTTCTTGACGAACGGTCCCACATCGCCGGAAACTGCCATACCGAACGCGATGAAGCGACGGGCGTGATGGTGCATCGCTATGGCCCGCATATTTTTCATACTGCTGACCAGCGCGCGTGGGATTACATCCAGCAATTCGGGACGTTCCAGCCTTACATCAATCGGGTGAAGGCGATTTCCCAAGGGCGTATGTACACGCTCCCGGTCAATCTCCTGACGATCAATCAGTTCTTCAATACGACTATGTCCCCTAAGGAGGCACGTGCCTTTATCGAAGAAAAGGCTGACACGTCGATCAAGGAGCCGAAGAACTTCGAGGAGCAGGCACTCTCGATGATCGGTCCAGAGCTCTACAAAGCTTTCTTTTACGGATATACGAGGAAGCAGTGGGGACTGGAACCTACCGAGTTGCCTGCTTCTATTCTCAAGAGGCTTCCACTGCGCTTCAACTATGATGATAATTACTTCAATCATCCCTATCAGGGAATGCCGGAAGAGGGATACTCAGCCATTGTCGAGAACATTCTGAAATCCGAGAATATCGAAATTCGCCTGAATACGAAATTCGAAGATCTTTCCGAAGAATTCCAGCATGTTTTTTATACTGGGCCGATCGATCGTTATTTCGATTTTAGACTTGGACGGCTGGGGTACCGGACTCTTGATTTCGAACGCATCGACAGTGATGGAGACTATCAGGGTGCAGCAGTAATTAACTATTGTGATCAAGATGTTCCGTTTACACGCATCTCAGAGCACAAGCATTTTGCACCATGGGAAGCGGATTCTTTAAAGAAAACTGTCTCTTTCCGAGAGTATAGTCGTTTAGCTGAGCCAAAGGATGTTCCGTATTATCCGATTCGTCTCGCTAACGAAAAAACAATGCTCGACAATTATATTTCTCTCGCGCGGGACACTAAGGGTGTATCCTTCCTGGGGCGTCTAGGCACTTACCGTTACTTGGATATGGACGTGACGATTTCAGAAGCTTTGAAAGCTTGCGATCAAATCGATGAACTTTTGGCAGCAGATACCCCGCTACCGGCGTTCTTCATTGATCCTTCCTGAGTAAATTTTTTGTCTTGCTAGCCTTGCTATACGCGTTTCGCGGAAGTGAGGCTTTGCGGTATGAAGTGTGTTAGTAAATTTTTGCAGGTAACGGTTTCTTCATGAATGTTCTTAATCGCACCCCAGAGGTAAGCAAGTACTCGCATGCTGACCTTTTCCCGTTTTTTCCTATAAACTTCTCGCCAGACCAGAGAAGTAAGTCCCTGTATATGGTGAAGCCGTATACAGACCTTGATGACAACGGAAATGTTATTGTCGAACGTGGGCGTGTAGTTACATTTGACGGCTTCATGACTGCGCTTTATGAACGTGAAATCAACCACATTGTTCCGAATGCGAAGCTCTATCTTGAACTTGAAGTACAAGGAAGCTGTCGTGTTGGTCTGTTTCATCGCTCACAGGCTGGTGTGGTCACCGAATTTGCGATGGAAAAGCATGTCGGCAAAGATCCCCACGAAGTCCGTACAATTCGCATTGATTTCGATATTGTAGGAGCTGAGGCTAAACTTGGCCGATGGTATTTTACGATTGAAGCACTGGATTTCTATTCAGCGGCCCAAGAAACTAATGAAAAGTCCGAAGCGGACGGCGGCACTCTTCTGCATAAAGCGTACCGGAGTGCATGGAATGCGCTGGGTGTCGAGGGAACGCCAACTGACGTCATTCTGCGCCGCGCAACATGGGGTGTGTATAATGCGAAGCTGCAGGAAGTCCGTCCCTGCTTCGTAATTTGCACTTTCCGTCGTGAGAAACAACTTGCAGGCAATGTGGACCGTCTGGTCAGCGCGCTTGAAGCAGAATACCCCGGGTACGGTATTATCATTGTCGATAATGCCCGGACGGTAGAACGTCAGGAGCATTGGCCCGAAAACGTCCGCGTCATACAGCAGCGTAACGTTGGTGGAGCTGGTGGTTTCGGACGTGGTATGTTTGAAGCTTTGGAAAACGGCGGCTACACACATATCGTGATGCTCGACGACGATGCCGATGTTGAGAAAACGGCAATCGCGCGTATGACCAATTTGTTTCGCCTCAGCCTAGACCCGGAAGTGTTTATTGGCGGCGCACAGCTTGACGTATACGACCCGTCTCGCTTGGCAGATGGTGGTGCGCACTGGGTTCCAGATCGCTTCGAGCGTCCTTTCGCGCGACTTGCCCCGAGTGATTTGGGTGAGTTGTCCGCGAAAGACGCCCTCATGCGCAACCATTCGCTAAATTTTAACGGCTGGTGGCTGTTCGGCGGTCATGTGGATGGTTTCCGCAAGTTTGGAATGCCGCTTCCCTGTTTCGTGCATTTGGATGATGTCGAATATGGCGTGCGTCTGACAATGCGGGGCGGCCATGTACTGTCTATCCCGGGGATCGCAGTCTGGCATGAGCCATATTATGCAAAACCTGAAGGTTGGTTCGCGTACTACAATATCCGCAATGAGTTGATTCGTCTCTCCTGCCATATCGAGGTGCTGTATGCGCTTCTGGTCGGAGACAGCTTCGAGACGTCTCGCGAGGAGGTCGATAAGCGTATTTCCAAGATCATGCGTCGTGTCACGCGTTTGCTTCTTCGGCGCTTCCGCGGCTTTGCCGATATTTATCATTACGGTTCGGCTATGCTGCTTGTTCTGGCAGTTGAGGACTTTCTTAAGGGCCCAGGCATTCTTGCAGACACGGATGCTGCGGATCTGCATGCGGACATTATGAAGGTCTACAAACGCTTCAACGCCAATCACCGCTTCGAGAAGTCTCTTCCAGTTGGAGTGATTCCGACCCCACCTGGGACGTCTGACAAGTTCATTGTTCCATGGGTTAGCCGTACGAAACGCGGACGGGGTGTTCTTCTGCGGGGCTACAATCTCTACCAGCGTCTGAGCCGTAACGGGAACGTATCGCTGATGACGAGAAAGAAGACGCCGCTCGATGCGATCTCGGCACGTCGCCGTCAGATGACGGTCTTTAATAGCCGTAATGATATTAACTGGCGCGATATCCGCTCTGGTCGTGACTGGGCGTATTATGATCCTCAGCAGATCGGATACCATATCTTTTCGAACGACCCCGAGCTTTATAAGGAAGCGCGCGAGCGTCTGTCCAAGGCGCTACGTGCCTACCGCAAAGACGTCTCCAGCGTTCAGCTTCAATGGGCGAACGAGTACGATCGTCTGATTTCAGAGCCATTCTGGCGTGATCTGGTCCAGACGTTCGATCGCGTCTGAATGTAAGGTCAATGCCAGCTTGGTATCTGTTACAACCTTCGAGAGCATCTTCTTCCCTAGAGGTGTTTTCGAAGGATCTGTTTCCGCAGGCTTGGGTTGCTCATGCGCGATTTAGGCATGTGGGACTTCGGGTTCAGGCAAAAGCAGAACTGCTGGTAAAAATTTTCCGACACCTAAAAGGGGCAACTCCAGAATTAATTCTGGAGTTGCCCTCTGGGCCGGGTGAGATGGTTCTTGCTCTGCCGCCTCTGACTGAATGCGGGGACCGTCTTTCGTACACTCTGTATGAGGGCAATCGCGAAATTCTGTTGCAGACCCAGAGTATTGTAGTGGATTGGGTTTGTGATCGCCCTCCCGAACGCCACGTTGGTATTGCGGTCGTAGTATGTACCCGAGATAGGGATACGCAGCTTCAGGTGCTCGTTGATCAGATCGCCCCCCAAATAGGGGATGTGGAAGGCTGCATCATCGTCAATCAGGGAAAGGTCGCTCTCAAGGACAGATTAGTTTGGGGGGTGGATCAGAGAAAATATCGGATTTTTGAGCAGGATAACCTAGGGGGTGCGGGCGGCTTTACCCGCGGGATCATGGAGGCCTTTAAGGACCAAAATGTTACGCACGTCTTGCTTATGGATGATGATGTAGAAGTCGATGCAGGTTTGTTTTGTCGTCTGCGTTCCGCCTTGGCGTATGTTGTTTCTCCAAAGACATGCCTTGGCGGAGCAATGATCGATCTTGATGATCGGGATCGTCTCCTATCCATCGGGCATGGTTTTGATTATACCAAGGCAATAACGACAGATCTTTTGCCTCGTGAGGGAGTACGTTTAAGAGAAACGGAGGCTCGTTCCTTTCTTGAGCGACCTGTCGATGTCGATTTCTGCGGGTGGTGGTTCTTCTGCTTTCCTCGTCAGGCTGTAGAGGTTAGTGGGCTGCCATTGCCTTTGTTTCTTCGCGGAGACGATGCGGAATATGGTCTGCGCTTGAAGCGTGCAGGTTTTCAGACCGTTATGTGGCCAGGGATTTATGTTGCTCACCCGCATCTTCTGAACCAGACAAGACCATGGCATCAGTATTACGATCGACGAAACGCGCTTGTCTGCGCAGCACTTCAGTGTGGTTCCGTACCGTCTCCGGCTATCATTCGGCTTGTTCGTGGAGTTTTTAACGCTATTGCTTTGTATCGCTACGCAGAGGCACGTGCCGGGGTTCGAGCGTTGCAAGCATATTTTGATGGGGCAGAGGGTCTAGAGCGCTGGAGCGAGAAAGAGCATCGTGCCCTTGTAAAAGATGATGAGGTGATGTGTCAGTCTTTGGAGTATGGGCAGATTTTTTTAAAAGTGTTCCATACTTCTTTGTCACGAACCGCCATCACGGTTCTTCGGGTCTCTAGAGATATTTTGGCTCGAGAAAACGCTATGGCTACTTCGGCTGTAAAGGTTGATGCCGACTGCTGGAAGGTTGGGACGGTTAGTCGGCCTGGTAGTGTATGGCTAGTTAGCGATAGGCAGGTAACACACGTTTGGCGCGATCCGGTGCAGGCACGCGACATAGCGTTGAGTTTGCTTCGCGTAGTATTTTTTCTCACAATACGGCCGTCACGAAAGCCTGAAACTCTGCTGAGGTTGGCAACTCCATCATGGTGGGCCAGACGTCTAGGCATGTCGGCAAACTGAGGCTTTCTGGAGGGGGATTTCCAGCGCCGGACCTAAACCGTGCGATGCCGTTTTCACCCAAGATGCGTCAAAGAGTGAGCAGGATCGCTGCTCGCCAGATCGGATCCAGTCTTCTATAAAACAAACATGTCCTTCAATACATTGAGCGATAGACCAGCGTGCTGGTATTTGTCGTAAACCTAGATCATTCGGCGCATTACTCTTTATGAACTTAGGAATTTCAGGCACTAAGAAATTGTTCTTCAGGAATTGTGGAACTGTGTAAGTTCCTCCTTTTTACCCTCTAGATTTTGAGATGATCTGCGGTTGCAGCGATGCAGATGATGGCCATGAATGATGTGGCAGTTTTTTGCGTATCGTATGGCGACCGCTCTCCACTCTTTGAGACTTACCCACAGGTTCTCGACCGGATGTCGGTGCCTATAGGCCCCTTTAGTGCAGGCACCTGGCGGCGCGTTGCGTTTTACTGGGATACCCGAGCGTGGGTCCGAATGTTCGTGCTGTCGAGCAAGGCCATACCCAAAGCCAGATCCTGACCCTTCACCTGCTCAAACAAAGCCGGCCAAACGCCGGTTTCCGCCCAACGGATGAAGAGTTGGGCCGCCGTCAACCCAAGGCCAAGTTCCGCAGGAATTGATCGCCACTTCGTTCCGTTCTGGCCGCGCCAGAAAATTGCCGACATAGTCCGTCGCAGATCGCGAGGTGGGGTTTGCCTCGCAGGCGGACCGCCTCGATTCAGAGGCTCCCAGACCGACCACGCATCATCGGAAAATATAGGCTGCATTATGCTCATCACAAAAAGCTATGCACTTCGCTCCGTCACTCAAGATCTACCAGCCTTGCTCATAGCCGACTTGGAAAATTACAAGTGATATTTCTGCGCATAAAATTGGTGCCCAAAGGCAACAAATATCATGGCCTTTGACACGTCGATTTGGCGTTCGTAATCAAGCGCGAGCCGGCGCCAGCTGTTCTTCTAGGATCATCTGAGCGTCGGTACTGCCAGGGAGATATCTGTCAGAGCAGAGGTGACCATCATGAGGCGTCTGTCCTTATCGACGGCGATATGCTGCATGCCGTCATAAACTGGGAAGGACCTCCGCTCGGTTTATTCATGAAAGTGGGTCATGGTCAGTGATTACACGGAGGTGCCTCCTTTGCTGGACAGCTGCTCCCAAAAAAAAGCAGCATGGCTTCTGGCGGATGGGTGTTATGAAGCCGATTAGTTCAGGGGCTTTCTGGAGGAAAAGGGATAAAGCCTTGCGTTCCGGAACGAGATCCCGAGTATGTGCCATAAGATATGATAAGCGCGGCAGCCGCGTCGAAATCATGTTTGGGCGTTTCAAGGACGAGTGGGGCGTCGCAACTCGCTATGACAGATGCCCGAATGGATTCATTTCGGCCATCTGTTTCACAGCAACCGTCACTTGCTATGCGTCTTGAGCCTAGAAATCGGGCCTCAAAGGCACCATTTTTCAGGAACGAAAACGGACATCGTCGCGATGGACGAAATGCTCTGTGTCCCTTACCCCGAAAAGCGTTCGGCGTGGTCCGATCTTGTCGCGCTGCAGAACCCCAGCCGCGACATATCGATCAATTTTGGAGAGAGACACATAAAGCCGTATCGAAGCTTCGCAACGGCTTATGAAAAAGTCATTCGAAAGACGACTTGGCAATATAGAATCCATGGCACGCCAATCCAACGATGCCCCTTGCGGGGCTCACAACGACACTTGGTTCGTTGGTTTTTGGAGCATTCAAGGGGTCTGTAAAATTGCTGCTTCGATCAGAAGCAGGTAGTGCACCAGCCTTTGAGTGAAGGGCTTAATGCTCTGGTGTCAACTTACTTGGGAACGCTAGTTGAGCACCGACAACGATTTCAAGAAATTTCTGGACGAATTTTTGCAGATTTCTGCTTCAGTCGCGCTCTCAGATCATCTGGATACCTCTGGGAAAAGCAGGACATCAGTCGGCAGGTCACATCGATAGATTTCTAGGACGACGCATATCGCGTCCGGGCGCTGCACGATGACGCATTTTTTAAATGGGACCCAAGGTGGAACAAATTTTGGTAAATCAGATAACTCTCTGAGGAATCTGAGAATTTTGATTTATCTGGCGGAGAGGGTGGGATTCGAACCCACGGTACGCTTCCACGCACGGCGGTTTTCAAGACCGCTGCCTTAAACCACTCGGCCACCTCTCCAGACCCCGACCGTAAAATCGGGAGTCGTGTCCTGCGTGCAGGACATGGGCGGCTACATGCGATGAGATGGCGCTCACGTCAAGTCTCCTTCTTTGTTACATACCTTGGAGGGGTTTACTCTTCGAAACAGGACATGGGGCGTTTTGTAACGAAAAAACTGTCATCTTGAAGGGAATGGGGCGGGAACGCTTTTTCGCCTCTCATCACCATCAAGGATATAGCATCCATGACGGCATTTCGTCTTTCTGTTCTCCTGCCGGCTCTAGCTTCCGTTGGGCTGTTGGCTGGTTCCGCTCTGGCGCACGCCCATCCGGGTGCGCCTGGACCGCAGCCTGATGGCATGCATGGCAGGCCGGGTCCTGGGGGCATGCTTCCGCCGTTCCCGCCGGGAATAACTCTGACTGAGGCCCAGAAGGCTCAGGTCCATAAGATTTTCAGCCAAGGCCATGAAGAGATGAAAGCTCGGCATGAAAAGCTGAAGGCTCTTCGGGACAAGATCCGCACGGCTCTTTCTGTAGAGGGTGATCTGGATCGCACGCTTCTCGCTGATCTGACTAAGCAGGAATCCGATCTGCATGTGCAGGAAGCGCAGGCTCGATTGGAGACGCAGGAGAAGCTTCATGATATTCTGACGCCTGAGCAGCGCCGCCAGGCGAACACGACCATGGAGAAAATTCGTTCGCTCCATGATCAGTTGGACGCCATTATGGGCCATCCGCCTGAAGACGGGCCGCCGCCTGCACCCTGACTTCTAAGGTTGAGGCGCTCTATTGCTTGACGTACGCGTCACGAAGCGATAGAGCGAACCTGTTTCCGGACACGCCACATCGCGAAGGCTCGCGCAGTGGCGTGTTTCTGCTTGCTATAAGGTGGCCCGTTGTTCGATCAACTCTCAGGTAAGATGTCCGGTGTCCTCGAAGGGCTTTCCAAGAATGGAAAGCTCTCGGAGGCTGATGTCACCGAGGCCATGCGTGAAGTTCGTCTCGCGATGCTGGAGGCGGACGTCGCGCTGCCGGTCGTGCGGGACTTCGTCAATAAGGTTCGTGAGCGTGCAGTTGGTCATGAAGTGCTGGAAAGCGTTTCTCCTGGCCAGGCTGTCGCCAAAATCGTTAACGATGCCCTGATTGACGCGCTCGGCGGCGCCGGTGTTGCTCCTCTGAATCTTTCAGCCGTGCCGCCAGTTCCATTACTGATGGTTGGTCTGCAGGGTTCGGGAAAGACCACGACGTCGGGTAAGATTGCCCTGCGTCTCTCTTCCCGTGAGCGCAAGAAGATTCTTCTGGCGAGCCTAGACGTGCAGCGTCCAGCAGCGCAGCTCCAGCTTCAGCAGCTTGCTGAGCGCGTTAACGCGATTACGGGGCTGGTAAAGTCTCTGCCAATCGTAGCGGGGCAGTCGCCGGTAGATATCGCGAAGCGTGCGCTGGAAACAGCCCGTCGCGAAGGCTACGATATCGTCATTCTCGATACCGCTGGCCGACTGTCTATCGACGAAGCTCTGATGGACGAGGTTCGCGAGATCCGTTCTGTCACGAACCCGGCAGAAACGCTGTTGGTCGTGGACGCGATGACGGGGCAGGACGCGGTCAATACAGCCAAGTCCTTCAATGAAGCCGTCGGTATTACCGGCGTCGTCATGAGCCGAATGGATGGTGATGCCCGTGGCGGTGCCGCACTGTCCATGAAGGCCATTACGGGCGCACCGATCAAGCTGACGGGTTCTGGCGAAAAGCTGGAAGCGCTCGAAGAATTCCATCCGGAACGTGTTGCTGGCCGTATTCTGGGGCTGGGTGACGTTGCTGGCCTCGTGGAACGCGCAGCGGAAACGCTCGACCACGAAGAAGGCGAGCGCGTAGCCAAAAAGATGCTCGCCGGTAAGTTTGATCTGGATGACTACGTGTCCCAGATCAACCAGATCAACCGTATGGGGTCGATCTCGGGCATTCTCGGCATGCTTCCTGGTATGGGTAAGATCAAGGATATGCTGGGTGACAAGGAGATCGACACGTCGATCTTCAAACGTCACAAGGCCATCATTTCTTCGATGACCAAGCAGGAGCGCAAAACGCCGGGGATCATCAAGGCATCCCGTAAAAAGCGGATCGCCTCAGGTTCTGGAACGACGGTTCAGGAAGTGAACCGTCTGCTCAAGCAGTTTGACGACATGTCCACAATGATGAAGCGCATCAGCAAAATGGGCCTTGGTGGCCTGATGCGCGGAATGGGTGGGGCAGGTGGTCTGGCCGACATGATGAAGGGGATGGGCAAGCCCGGTGGGCGCCCGCCTTTCGTCTGATCAGCATCAAGTTTTCAAGTTTGTCTTTCAGGAGTTTTTCATGAGCCTCAAGATTCGTCTTTCACGCGCTGGTGCCAAGAAGCGTCCGTACTACCACATCGTCGTTGCAGACAGCCGCAGCCCGCGCGATGGCCGTTTCATCGAAAAGGTTGGCGCATACAACCCGATGCTGCCGTCCGACCATGCTGATCGTATCCGCCTCGATGGCGAGCGCATCCAGCATTGGCTGTCCAACGGCGCGCAGGCAACCGACCGGGTTGCACGTTTCCTCGGTAACGCTGGTCTGGCTCCGAAGCCTGCTTACAGCGAGCAGCCGAAGAAGTCCGCTCCGAAGGCCAAGGCTCAGGCTCGCGCTGCAGAAGCAGCCGCTGCTGCAGCTGCTGCAGCCTGATCTACTGCTGACGTTTCAGGACGCTTGATCCGTGCCACCCTTTAAACCTGACAGTGATGTCCTGATCGCGACCATCGGTCGTCCGCATGGCGTACGCGGTCTGGTTCATCTTCATGCTGCTACTGATGATCCGGCTTCTGTCGAGATGTTCGGTGCGCTGCATGATGAGCGCGGGGTTGTATGGACAGCAAGCTGGGTTTCTCCGGGGGTGGCTGCTCTGACAGATGCTCAGGGGAACACTCTGCCAGACCGCACAGCTGCCGAACGACTGGTTAACCGTCGTTTGTATGTTGCGCGTGAGCTTCTGCCGGCTGTCGAGGAAGACGAGTTCTATCATGCCGACCTGATCGGCATGACTGCAGTTTCCGAAGATGGCGAAGTGCTTGGAACCGTCTCCATAGTTCATGACTATGGTGCGGGTGTCAGCATCGAGATTGATCGAGGTCTGATTGTTCCATTCACGCTGGCCTGTGTGCCGCATGTCGATCTCGCGCACCGTCGCGTGACCGTCGTGCCGCCAGTTGAAGTCGAGGTCGAAGGTGATCTCGATGGAGAGGTACAGGTTCGGGCATGAGTTGGCGCGCTGACATCCTGACCCTGTTTCCGGACATGTTTCCGGGGCCGCTTGGATTTTCCCTGGCGGGCAGGGCGCTCGAACGTGGCATCTGGTCCTGTGAAGCGCATGACCTGCGTGCTCACGGACAGGGTCGTCATCGTGCGGTGGATGATACGCCATTTGGTGGTGGAGCTGGCATGGTGATGCGGGCGGATGTCTTGGATACGGCTCTCTCGGCGCTTCCCGCGCTGGATGGTCGACCCGTCATCTACCCAACACCCCGCGGACGTCGTCTCTCGCATGAAGATGCGGAGCGGTTTGTGGCTGGGCCCGGTGTTGTCGTCCTCTGCGGGCGTTTTGAAGGGGTAGACGAGCGCGTACTGGAAAAGCACGACATCGAACAGTTCAGTATGGGCGATGTCGTACTGTCAGGCGGAGAAATTCCTGCTCTGACTCTTCTGGATGCGTGTGTACGGCTGCTTCCCGGAGTTATGGGGTCTGAGATCAGCGGACAGGACGAGAGTTTTGCCGAAGGTCTGCTAGAATACCCGCAATATACCAAGCCGGCAGTCTGGGATGGGCGCGAAGTGCCTGAAATCCTTCTGTCCGGCCATCACGGCGCCATTGCCCGCTGGCGTCATGAACAGTCAATCGCAGTCACGAAGGCGCGTCGCCCCGATCTCTGGGATGCGTACCTGGCGCGACAGCAGGTTCATTGAATTTTTGTTTCCAGGAGTTTGGTCATGAACATTATCCAGCAGTACGAGGCGCGCGAAATCGAGCGTCTTTCCGCGGCTCGCGCCGTTCCGGAATTCATCGCAGGTGACACGGTTCGCGTTGGCGTCCGCGTTGTTGAAGGTACGCGTGAGCGCGTGCAGAACTTCGAAGGCGTTGTCATTGCCCGTTCCAACAAGGGCCTGAACAGCAACTTCACGGTTCGCAAGATTTCCAACGGTGAAGGCGTGGAGCGTGTATTCCCGCTGTACGCTCCGTCCCTCGCCAGCATCGAAGTGGTGCGCCGCGGTAAGGTGCGTCGCGCAAAGCTGTACTACCTGCGTGGCCGTTCGGGTAAGTCTGCACGTATTGCAGAGCGCCCGCGCGATCTGCCGAAGGCTGGCGAAAAAGCCGCTTCCTAAGTCAAGGTTGGAGTATAAGGATGCCCGTTTCTTCTTCGCCCAGAACACTGTTTGACAAGATCTGGGCCGATCACGTTGTTGACCGCCTCGAAGACGGGACGTGCATCCTATACATCGACCGTCACCTCGTTCACGAGGTGACAAGCCCGCAGGCTTTTGAAGGTCTGCGGATGGCCGGACGTCGCCTGCGCCGTCCGGACGCAACCGTCGCCGTGGTGGACCACAACGTCCCCACGTCCGACCGTTCCCAGCCGATTGAAGAGCCGGAAAGCCGCCTCCAGATCGAAACGCTGGAGAAGAATGTCGCTGAGTTCGGCGTTCCCTATTTCCCGCTGCGTTCCGCGTCTCAGGGCATCGTTCACGTTGTCGGGCCAGAGCAGGGCATTTCCCTGCCAGGCATGACGATCGTTTGCGGTGACAGTCATACCTCGACGCACGGCGCACTCGGCGCCCTTGCATTTGGTATTGGCACGTCCGAAGTCGAACACGTCATGGCGACCCAGACGCTGCTCCAGAAGCCCGCAAAAAACATGCGTGTTTCTGTTGAGGGCAAAGTGGGTCCGGGCGTGACAGCCAAGGACATCATGCTGGCCATTATCGGCAAGATCGGTACGGCAGGTGGCACTGGGCATGTGATTGAATTTGCCGGCTCTGCAATCCGCGATCTGGACATGGCAGGGCGTATGACGCTCTGCAACATGTCCATCGAGGGCGGTGCAAAGGCTGGTCTGGTCGCACCCGACGAAACGACATTCGCCTATGTGAATGGCCGTCCGTTTGCACCGAAGGGTGAAGCGTTTGAGCAGGCCTGTGCTTACTGGCGTACGCTGGCATCGGATGAAGGCGCTCATTTCGATACGGAAGTGACGTTGAAGGCCCAAGACATTGTGCCTTCCGTCACATGGGGTAACAGCCCGCAGGACGTTCTGCCGATCGATGGCATCGTGCCGTCCCCGTCTGATTTCAAGGATCCGGCACAGGCTGCGCAGGTTCAGCGCGCTCTGGATTACATGGGTTTGACGGCTGGCCAGAAGATTGCCGGCACGCCAGTAGATGTCGTGTTCATCGGCTCCTGCACCAACAGCCGTCTGGAAGATCTGCGTGCTGCTGCTGAAGTTGTGCGCGGTCGTCATGTTGCAGCAACGGTTCGTGCCATGATCGTTCCAGGCTCAGGCCTTGTGAAGGCTGCTGCCGAAGCCGAAGGGCTGGACAAGATTTTCCTTGATGCCGGTTTTGAATGGCGCGAGGCAGGCTGCTCGATGTGTCTGGGGATGAACCCGGATCGTCTAACGCCGGGACAGCGTTGCGCTTCTACGTCCAATCGTAACTTTGAGGGTCGTCAGGGGCCGGGTGGCAGAACGCATCTGTGTTCCCCATCCATGGCTGCCGCGGCAGCTGTCACGGGCACGCTATGTGATGTGCGTGAGCTGATGAAGGAAACCGTCTGATGGACAAGTTCACGGAACTGACCGCCATTGCGGCTCCGATGCCGAATGAGAACATTGATACCGATCAGATCATTCCGGCGCGCTTCCTGAAGACTATCCAGCGCACGGGTCTTGGCAAGAACGCCTTTGCCGCGCAGCGCTATGACGAGAATGGTAACGAGAACCCGGACTTTGTTCTGAACAAAGAGCCGTATCGTCAGGCTGAAATCCTCATCACCTATGACAATCTCGGTTGCGGCTCGTCTCGTGAGCATGCGCCGTGGGCTCTGCTGGATTTCGGTATCCGCTGTGTCATCGCGCCCAGCTTTGCCGACATTTTTTTCAATAACTGTTTCAAGAACGGTATCTTGCCGATCCGTTTGCCACGGGAAATCTGTGACGAACTGATGGGTGATGCACGCCAGGGTTCGAATTCCCGTCTGACGGTCGATCTGGAAAAGCAGATCATCATTCGCCCCGACGGGAATGTTGTGCCGTTTGAAGTTGATCCCTTCCGCCGTCACATGCTGCTCGAAGGTCTGGACGATATTGGCCAGACGCTGGCGCATGATGCGGAAATCAGCAGCTTTGAACATCAGGCCAGCCGCGCATGGGTGCCGTCAATCAACATGGGAACTGCAAAATGAGTGAAGCCCACAAGCTTCTTGTTCTTGCCGGTGATGGTATCGGCCCGGAAGTCATGCGTGCAGTTGCACGGATTGTGCATTGGCTGGACGCAAACCGTGGCCTGAAGCTGGACATTACGGAAGAACTCGTTGGCGCGGCTTCCCTTGCAGTCCATGGTGTTCCTATCCGTGATGAGGTTATCGACCTTGCCCGGAAGTCTGATGCGGTTCTGTTTGGCTCGGTTGGTGATCCGGCCTGGGGCCATGTCGGGTTCGACAAGCGCCCTGAAGTAGCCATTCTGAAGCTGCGCAAGGAGCTTGAGCTTTTCGCAAACCTTCGTCCGGCCCAGCTTTTTGATGCGCTGATCGATGCATCTGCCCTGAAGCCGGAAGTGGTTCGCGGTCTGGATATCATGATCGTCCGTGAGACGGTTGGTGGTATCTATTTCGGTGAGCCGCGTGGCATTGAGACGCTTCCGGATGGTTCCCGTCGTGGAATCAACACGGAAGTTTACACGACGTCCGAAATCGAGCGTGTTGCCCGCGTTGCTTTCGAGATGGCCCGTCAGCGCGGTAATCGCGTCTGCTCCGTCGAGAAGTGCAATGTGATGGAAAGCGGCCTCCTGTGGAAGGAAGTCGTCACGGATCTGCACAAGCGCGAATATCAGGATGTGGAATTGTCCCACATGCTCGCCGATAACTGCGCCATGCAGCTCGTTCGTAACCCGAACCAGTTTGATGTAATCGTTACGGGCAACCTGTTCGGCGATATTCTGTCCGATCTGGCGTCGATGCTCACGGGTTCTCTGGGTATGCTTCCGTCTGCAACGCTCGGCATTGTCCGTGAAGATGGCAAGCGCAATGCGCTGTATGAGCCGATCCATGGCAGCGCGCCGGATATCGCTGGCAAGGGCATTGCAAACCCGCTAGCGCAGATCCTGTCTTTTGCGATGCTGCTGCGTTACTCGCTCAACCGGGCTGAAGATGCGGAACTGATTGAAAAGGCAGTGTCCAACGTGCTGGCAAGCGGCCTGCGCACTGCTGACATCATGTCTCCAGGCATGGCTCGCGTTGGCACGGATATGATGGGACAGGCTGTTCTGCGCGAAATGGAAAAGCTGGCCTGATTTTATCTTAAATTGTCTCTGCTTAAGGGCCGGGTAGTTCCATAAAGGAGCCGCCCGGCTTTTTTTGTGCCCAAAAAACGTGTCAGTCATGTGCCGATGGGCTGTGGTCAAATGAGGGCGGACGGCGCTAGGGTCTCTGCGCGATAAAGCCACCGGGAACCCATCATGTCTCTCATTGCCGACCGTCTGAACCGTATTCTGCCGAGCCAGACGATTGCGATTACCCAGAAAGCCCGTGCCCTGAAGGCAGAGGGCCGCGATATTATCAGTCTTTCAGCTGGTGAGCCGGATTTTGATACGCCGGATTTCGTCAAGCAGGCCGCCATTCGGGCCATTCAGAATGGCGAGACGAAATACACGGATGTTGCAGGTACGATGCCGCTGCGTGAAGCCGTTGCGGCCCGACTGAACGCTGATTTCGATCTGGATTACCGCCCCGAGGAAATTTGCGTTTCGACGGGTGGCAAGCAGGTCATTTATAATGTGATGGTGGCCACTCTGAATGCGGGCGATGAGGTCATCATTCCGGCTCCGGCCTGGGTTTCTTACCCTGATATCGTCTCACTGGCAGACGGAACACCTGTCGTAATCCAGACAACGGCTGAGAATGGTTTCCGCCTGACGGCTGACCAGCTTCGTGCTGCCATTACGCCAAAGACGAAATGGCTGATGCTTAACTCACCCTGCAATCCGACAGGTGCAGCTTATGACGAGCATCATCTCAAAGCGCTGACTGGGGTTCTGTTGGAGCATCCGCATGTGTGGATCCTGACAGACGATATGTACGCCAAGCTGATGTACGAAGGCGCCGTCGCCAAGACGTTTGTGCAGGTTGAACCGCGTCTGCGGGACCGGACGGTGACGATGAATGGCGTGTCCAAGGCCTATGCCATGACGGGCTGGCGGATTGGCTTTTCCGCAGCGCCTGTGGAACTGACGCGCCAACTGATCAAGCTGCAAGGACAGAGTACGAGCAATCCATGCTCCATCGCTCAGGCTGCGGCCAAAGAGGCCGTTTCAGGCCCGCAGGATTTCATTGGGGAAATGGTGAGTGTTTATGAGCAGCGCCGCAATCTTGTGGTGTCCATGCTCAATGAAGCACCTGGCTTGAGCTGTGCAAAGCCGGAAGGCGCGTTTTACGTCTTTCCATCCATCGAGGGAACGCTTGGTAAAACGAGTAAGGGCGGCCATCTGATCGACAGTGACGAAGCCTTTGTCACGGCTCTTCTGGATGAGACGGGCGTTGCCGCAGTTCATGGAAGTGCTTTCCTGACGCCCGGATATTTCCGGATTTCCTATGCCACCAGCACCGAGCTTCTGAAGGAAGCCTGCACCCGCATTCAGCAGTTCTGTCAGGGCCTGTCATGACGTTTCGTATTGCATCACGTCTGGCAACACTCCCCAAGCCAGCCACTATCGCTATGGCAGCGCGGGCCCGCGAATTGCGGGCGGAGGGTGAAGACGTCATTTCACTTGCCCTTGGACAGCCGGATTTTCCATCACCGCCAGAAGCCATTGAAGCCGCTTATGCAGCCGGGTTGGCTGGTGATACGGGCTATCCTCCCATTCCGGGCCAAAAGGCGCTGATTGACGCCATTATTCGTAAGTTCAAGCGGGATAATGATCTGACGGTCACATCTGACCGTATTATGGTGGCCAATGGTGGCAAGCAGGTCATCTATAATGCTTTTGCGGCAACGCTGGATGACGGGGACGAAGTTATCGTTCCCGCGCCTTACTGGGTCAGCTATCCACTGATTGCCCGGATGCTGGGTGGGACGGCCGTTGAAATTCCCTGCCCGGAAGAAAATGGTTTCCGGCCTGACGCAGCGACAATCAAGGCTGCGATTACGCCTAAAACCCGTTGGCTGGTTCTCAATTTTCCGAACAATCCCACCGGTGCCATCCTTGAACGTCATGACCTTGAAGCCATTGCCGATGTCTTGCGCGAGGCGCCGCATGTTCTTGTCATGTCTGATGAAATTTACGAGCACCTGACGTTTGATGGTCGCAGGCATCTGTCCATCTTGCAGGTGGCGCCTGATCTGGCAGACCGCATTCTGGTCATTAACGGTATGGCCAAGGCTTATGCCATGACGGGCTGGCGCGTCGGTTTTGCATGTGGTCCGACACCGCTCATCAAAGCGATGATTGCAGTGCAGGGGAACACAACGTCCGGTGTCTGTACGCTTGCTCAGGCAGGCTCTGTCGCTGCGTTGAAAGGTGGGCTGGATCGTATTGAGCAGATGCGCGAAACCTACCAGCGTCGTCGGGATACGATGGTTGAAGCGCTTCAGGCTATTCCAGGACTGACATGTGCCGTTCCGGAAGGCGCTTTCTACGTTTATCCAGGTGTTGGCGGACTGATTGGCGGCACTTCTGCCAGTGGGCGATTGCTGGATACGGATGTGGCGTTTGCAGAGGCCTTGCTTGAAGAGGCTCATGTTGCGACCGTTCCGGGAACTGCGTTTGGCTTTAGCCCTTATCTGCGCCTCTCATGTGCAGCGTCCGATGACCAGCTTGCAGAGGCATGCCGCCGCATTGATGGGTTTGTAAAAGGTATCCGCAAAACCTGAGAAGCATGGACGGAAACGGAGCGGAGTGTCAGAATTGGATCATGACACAGACAATCCCTCCGTTCTCTGACCTGTCTTTCCCCCGTCCAGACGAAGCGTCTCTTAAGGCGCGCTACGCGGACATTTCGTCGCTGCTTGATCGCGGGCAGCGCGAAGAGGCTCTCAAGGCTTTTGATGCCGTTCGGCGAGAGTATGAATCCTGGGCCTCCCACGTTCATCTCCAGTTTTCCCACAATACACAAGACGAGACGGCGAAGACGGACCGTGACTACGCGGATCGCCTTTCGCCTGTTGCGACGGACCATGAAGTCATCATCAAGAAGCGTCTGCTGGCAGACCCTGATCGTGCCGGTCTGGAAGCACTCCTGACGCCACATGTGGTTCATCTGTGGGAAGCAGACACCACGACGTTTGATCCCCGGATCAGCACGGATCTGGAAGAAGAAGCGCGCCTGACGGGCGAATACACGGCGCTTCTGGCCTCGGCAAAAATTGCCTTTGATGGCAAGGTTCTGAACCTGTCAGGGCTTGTGCCATACTTGCAGGGGTCGGATCGGGACGTCCGCCATGCTGCTGAGCAGGCACGCTGGGCCTTTTTTGAAGAACATGGCGAAGAACTGGATACGCTTTATGGGCGTCTGGTTGAGCTGCGTGACCGGATGGCGAAAACGCTGGGGTTCGAGAACTATATCGGGCTGGGTTACCGCCGGATGCGCCGGACAGATTACGGCCCGGAGCAGGTGGCATCCTTCCGGGAAAAGGTTCTTAGTTCAGTTACCCCATTGGTTCAGTCACTGCTGGAACGCCGTCGCCTTAAAATGGGATGGGACAAGGTCTGGGCCTGGGACGAGGCACTGATCGATTTGCAGGGAAATCCGGAGCCGGCAGGCGATCATGATCTGCTCGTGGCGCGGGCAGAGAGCATGTTCCGTGCGCTCGACCCCAAAGGCGAAATGGGTGATTTCTACGTTCAGATGCGGGATCTCGGATATCTTGATCTGAAAAACCGGGACAACAAGGCAGGCGGTGGCTTCTGCACCTCATTCCCGACCATTGGTAGCCCTTACATCTTTGCCAATTTCAATGGTACTCATAACGATATCGGCGTGTTTACCCACGAGATGGGTCATGCTTTCCAGAACTGGAAAAGCCGCGATCAGGACTGGGTCGATCAGCTCTGGCCGACCATGGAAGCCGCCGAAATTCATTCCATGGGTCTGGAATTTCTGACCTGGCCGCAGATTGATACGCTGGTTGAAGACGGGGCAGGGGACCGGTATCGCCGGATGCATCTCATCGATGCGCTTTCATTCTTTCCCTACGGTGTCTGTGTCGATCACTTCCAGCATGAAGTGTATGCCAATCCGCAAATGACAGCGGCAGAACGGCACGAGACCTGGGCACGCCTGGAGAAAATGTACATGCCCTGGCGGGACTGGGGCGATCTGGCTTATCCGGCAAAGGGTGGTCGCTGGCAGGCCCAACTCCATATCTATCGTCTACCATTTTATTACATTGATTATGCTCTGGCTCAGTGCTGTGCACTGCAACTCTGGCTTCGTTCCCGTATGAACCGGGAAGCCACGTTCGAGACATATCGCAAGCTGTGCTCGGAAGGCGGCTCCAAGCCGTTCTCACAGCTTGTGGCTGATGCCGGTCTGGTATCCCCGTTTGAGGAGGATGCTTTGGCGGAAGTCGTTCATGAAGCCGAGCAAGAACTCGGAATCTGAGGCAACGCTTCTGGCTCTGAAGGGTAACTTCAGAGCCAGAATGAACGGTTTATCCGCGGCTGTTCCACTCGGAAATCAGGTCAAGAACGGCCTGTGGGGACATGCTGCGCGCATTTCCGAGAGCCTTGGAGCCGTCACCATTCAGGGCCTTTCCATCCGGCGTGACGATAATAACCGTTGGAACAGCCTTGATCGTCACGTCGTATTTCTGGGCCAGATCGAGATTGGTGTTAATGCGCCCGACATTCACCGGGACGATCACAAACTGGCTGTCCAGCCATGCCTTGGCATCGGGCAGGGCAAAAATGCCGGAGAGCATTTTGCAGTCCGGGCACCAGTTGCCGCCGAAATCGAGAAGCACCTTACGGCCCGTTTTGGCAGCGAGCGCAAAGGCATCGCGCACCTGCTCCTGGGCGACGGACGTATCTGGATAAGGTGTTGCGACCGGCGGGGCTGATGTTTCCGTCAGTTTGGGCGCAGGCGTACTTGCAGCCTGTGCTGAAAAAGGTGCGGAAAGCGCCAGACCCAGTCCGGCGGCGGCAAGAAGGGAAACGCGCATAAAAAAGGCTTTCATTGATCGAGTGGTCTGCATCACATAACGCAGTGTCACAGCAAAACGATTAAAGCCTACTTCATTCGGAAGGTCATGCTTTTGATAACGCAACACGGTTCACCCTCATCGCCCTCCGCTCAGCAGGGTGCAGAAGTCAGTATTCTGGAGACACTCTTGAGGACAGTCGTCCTCGTTGGGCTAACCTTGGCGCTTGCCGCCATTTTTCGTTTCTGGGAACCTGCGGTAAAGCTTTCTCAGAAGACTGCGGCGACGCATGCTTGGCAGTCGCTTTACAGCGTGTTTCATATTGAAACGGCGCTCGGGCGGGAACAGCTCATTCTTGTGGGTATTATTCTGTTCTGTTTTGCCGTGGCACTGATTGTTCAGGTGGCTGGGCTTTTTGCTCTTAAGATGATCAGAAACAGATCCTGAAGTCTCAGGCTGAGCGCCGTCTTAGTCCGGACAGTGCTGCAAGAAGCCATGCTAAAATCAGCAAGGTACCGCCATAGGGGGCTATGCGGGCTACTGAGAGTGTCCCGATTTTCAAATCAAAAAGCGCGAAAAGCGTGACGGAGACACAGAAGAGCAGCGTGCCTCCCAGCATCGTCAGACATGCAAGCCGGGCCAGACGTGGCACCAGAAAGGATGCGCCCAGCGAGAGCGCGCAGAGTGCGATGGCGTGCCACATGAGGATGTCCACCCCGGAGTGCAGAACAGCACGACCATTGGGGATGGCAAACATATGGTCGGGGAGGTGAGAGGCAAGCGCCCCGAGAACCACTCCGGATGCGCCTTCGACCGCTCCTGCAATGAAACAGAAGCGGAAGGCACCGGAAAAATCATGCGTGCTAGAATTTGCGGACATGGCCTGAATGTATCATGAGTGGTGCCGAACATGAATGGACCGCTTGAAGCCGGGACCATTCAGCCAGAGTGGCTGGGACATTGTCCTGGTCTCGCAGATGGAAGGAATGTCTCTTCATGACAGTTACTGCACGCTTCGCAGCTCTTGCCTCGATTGCCATGCTGGCAGGATTGAGCGCCTGTAATGCCCCGGATGCACCGCCAGCACCAGCGCTGCCGTCTGCTGCATCAACCTATACGCTTTCGACGGCGGATGCCGCATTTCTTCAGCAGGTCGATGCGATGGATCTGACGCAGGTGAGCATTGCGACACTGGCTGCGACGCATAGCAACAGCGATGTTGTGAAGGCTTTCGCTGCAACGGTGGTCAGTGATCACACGACCAACCGCAAGGCTGTTGCCAAGGTGGCGAGCGACGCCAACCTGACCGTCACTGACAAGCTGAATGCTGGCGACGAGGCGCACGTTGCATCCTTCGGTCATCTGTATGGCGCTGCTTTTGATCGTGTTTTCCTGCGTGAAATCGTGAGCGTTCAGACGCCTGCTCTCAGCAGTGCTCTGACAACGGCATCGCAGTCTGGCGGAACGGCCGATATCAAGACGCTGGCATCAGACACCACGAAGATGCTCAAGGACCACACGACTCGTGCGCAGGACCTGAGCGGCGCGAAGACTGTTAAAGGTCATCATCATCACTTCGGTCGTCACTGAGCTTTAGAGGGCAATTATGACGGGTGTTCGGCTTGATCGTATTGTAACGCGTGGCGGCGATTCAGGGCAGACTTCACTGGGAGACGGAACGCGTGTCTCAAAAGCCTGTCCGAGAATTGAGGCCATGGGGACGGTCGATGAGCTGAACGCTCTACTTGGTTTGCTCGATTGCTCTCTGAGATCAGAGGAAAGTATACGAGATCTTTCCTCTGATATTCGGAAGATACAGTCCTGCCTTTTTGATTTAGGGGCAGATTTATGTATTCCGGACAAAGAACGCCCTCAGAGTCTTACAGTAAAGGCTGTTAGTTGGCTGGAAGAACGCATCGAAGACATGCGTCTTCAGCAGCCGGCGCTTAAAAGCTTTATTCTGCCTGGCGGTTCTCTTGTTTCTGCACATGCCCACATGGCCCGGACTGTTGCGCGGCGCGCGGAACGGCGGATTGTGATTTTGGAGCATGGTCCACAGGAAGGGCTCAGGTTTCTAAACCGCCTTTCTGATTATTTCTTCGTTCTTGCACGTCATGCCAATGCTCACGGAGCAGATGACATTCTCTGGCAACCGGGTCAGTGGCAGTAAAAGAAAGATGAATACAGTCTTATTGTGTTGATGACAGGACATATAAGATCTGATAAAAGAATTCAGTCTGATACACCGGAATGAGTTAGAAACCCGGCAGTGTCGACTTTCATTTCCTTGTCAGGACATGCTTTTTTCTGATCGGCTTTACGCCTTTCAGAGCCTCCGTCATTCTAGGTGGGCATTCTGATCAGGTGACATAGAACAAATTTTATAATTGGTTGAAAAAACGAAGAATGCAGGACGATCAGCAGGTTAGTGAAGACAAACTGCGAGAGGCGCTTGCTCGTCTGGGATCAGGATCTTCCCGTCCCCAGAAGGCGCGTCCCATCACGCCAACAACAGAACGTCGCCGTCGCTTTGTGCGAGATGGTCAGGTTGTTGTTGAGCATCAGGCCAGCCGTGGATTTGCACAGCGTAGCAATGCTCCGAGCCAAGACGATCAGGACGAGATTGAACGTCTTCGTCAGTCTGTAAAGCGTGAGCAGCGTCGCTGGGAAGAAGCCGAGCGTTATCTGGCTGAAGCCCGCACGCAACTCAAAACATATGAAACGCGCGAGGCTCACGCCAAAATCCAGATTACGGAACTCAACCGTCATCTGCGTGAGCATCAGGACCAAATTCAGTCTCTGAAAGCACAGCTTCACCAGTCCCGTGAGCAGGCTGCTGAAGCTGCCCGCCGTTCGCCGCGCCCTGTTGGACGTCCGCGTAAGGAAGTGCAGGACGAAACTGTGGTGAAGAAAGTCGAGAAGGCCGCTGTTGAGGCCCCGGCTGTTCTTCTTGATGAGCCGGAACCTGTTCAGTGGTGGGTAAAGGCCTGAAGTTCAGGCTGTCGGGCGTCTTACAGAGCGCCCGAACCATATCATGATGCCTAAAAACACAGCCCAGCCTAATCCTGACCGAACCATGTCCGGAATGGGCAGGGCCAGTGTTTCCGTGCTGCCTGTGGCACCTACAAGGGCTGCCACGGCCACGCCAACCAGACTTTCTCCCACAATAAAGCCCGATGCGATCATTGTACCCTGTTCTTTTGTGGACTTGCGCAGCAGCCAGCCGAGGCCTGCTCCGATCGCGATCGTCACGGACACGTTGGCCGGCAGGTAAATTCCCATACCAACGGCTAGAGGCGGCAGAGCGAGATTACGTCGCTTCAGAAGAATATCCGCAATAACCAGTACAATCCCGATCACCGCCCCGATTTCCAGCATCAGCCAGTCGAGGTTGTGTGAGAGAATACCTGTCGCGATGGCTGCCATGAGCGCGGGTTGTGGCGCTGCGAGAGCTCGGGTCGGATCCATATCCGCACGCGGCATCGCTCCAACAAATCCGTAGGCCTGATAAAGTGTCTGCAAGACCCATGGAATAACCACGGCACCAACAGCGCACCCTATGAGGAGAGCAACTTCCTGCTTCCAGGGAGACGCTCCAACCAACTGTCCGGTCTTGAGGTCCTGCAGGTTATCATTTGATACGGCAGCAGACGCCGTGATGGCAGACAGTACGAATAATCCGAATGCAATAACCGTCGGGCGTTGGTCGGGCGAAAGAACGCCGCCACTTTCCAGTCCCCAGAGTGTGACGGAAATGGCAATGATCGCGATAATTCCGACGCCCGAAATCGGGGAAGACGATGATCCGATTATGCCCGCCATATAACCGCAGGCACTCGCAACCAGAAAGCCGAGACCGAAACAGGCGCCCAACCCCAGAACAACGAGCGTCACAAGGGATGCACCGTGTGGCATTGCAGGCCACAGGAACTGGGTAAACAGTCCAGAAAGAACGAGAGCCAGCCCGATGCTCAGGCCGATCAACGTGCGCGGCGCGAGATCCAGATCGCTCTCATCCTGTGACGCGCGATGCTTAACGGACAGAGATTCTTTCAGTCCGATCGCAACAGGTTTGGCCAGTGCGAGCAGCGTCCAGATTGCGGCAACAGCAATTGTTCCGGCGCCGATGAAGCGCACTTTATGAAGCCACAAACCTGTCGCCGCGGCCATGGGGTCCGCGGCCGGGTTCAGATACCCCAGAATGGGAACCATGACGCCCCAGCCCATCAGAACACCCAGTAGCATGGCAATGCCACCGCCGATGCCGACAAGATAACCCGTTCCCAGAAGTGCGAGGGAGAAGCTGATATCCAGACGAAACACGGACGCGCCGAAGCTGGTAGCGGCCGAAACGCCGTCGGACAGTAGCCTGAGCCCTGATGTCGCCAAAGCAACGGCAGCAGAGACAAGGCTTCCTTTTGTCAGGTAGCGTAGGCTCTCGGCATCGCCTTCAGGGGAAGAGGCTCTCAGGATTTCAGCGCAGGCTGTGCCTTCCGGATACGGGAGGTCAGAATTCTTCACCAATGCTCGACGCAGCGGGATCGTGAAGATGACGCCGGTCATGCCTCCTGCAAGTGTTAGGAGGAGTGAGACAAAATATGGAAATTCGTGCCAATACCCGACCATGATGAGGCCAGGCAGCGCTGCGAAGACGCAGGAGAGTGTTCCTGCCGCAGAAGCCTGCGTCTGCACCATATTGTTTTCGAGCATCGTCCCGCCGCCCATCAGGCGGAGTACGGCCATTGAAATGATGGTCGCGGGAATAGAGGAGCCAAAGGTCAGGCCGATCTTCAATCCCAGATAGACGTTTGCTGCCGTGAAGACGACGGTGATCAGGGCACCCAGAATGATGCCCCGCAAGGTCAGTTCGCGGCTGTCCATAAGTTTCATGGTGGGGCGATCCTGTGATGTCGCGTTGTTTTTTCGGGCATTACGCTGCGGAGGCCCGCACCGCAACCATTCATCAAAAAGCAAATGACAGGCTGGACTGATAATAGAGCCCGCTTTTTGCCCCGGCATTTTTCAGATCATGCGATGCCGCAAACCAGGCGACGACATGTGTCCAGTTCCAGTGTCGGGATACGGCCCATGTCAGCAGACCATTAGGGGCTACACCGATGAAGTGGCTGCGAAACCTGGGGAAATTATAAGCTGAACTGATTGAATAGACGGAAGACGCTGTGGTTTCCCTCCATAGAATCGGGACTTTGATCCGCAAAGACACCTTACCGTAGGACCCCACGACGATGGGGGACAGATTGATCAGGTTCGCTGCGCCAATGTAGCCCGTATAGTCCAGATACGGATTTTGCGGGGCAAATGGCGCACTGTAAGTCCCGACTGTTCCGGTACGACGGTTTTCATTGCCGCCGGAATAGACGTCCGTCTGAATTCCGAAGAAGGGTTTGAGAGGCAGATTGGAACGTCTGTATCCCAATGTCGTATTCACGGAATAAGCAGAGACCTGGCGCCGGGCAGTGGTTCCGTATTGTGTGAAATTGCCTTGCTGCCACAGGACGCCAATGGCGTATTCCAGTTGCTGGGCTGTGCCGTACCACCGAAAACCGAAATTGTTACGATTTGTCGCGCCCGTTACGGAGCTGATTTTGCTCGCACTGACCAGTGGGACAGAGCCTGTCTTTCCACCAAGATGAAAGCCAATCCAGAACAGATCGAGATAGGACTGAACACGCTGTTGGCCCAGATGAAACGCCGGGACGTCAAAGGTTGTGTTGAAGCCATAGAGGCGCGTGTTCCAGTCCTGCGTGTCGTGGAACATGGCCGTTGGGGTGATGTCTGTCGCAACGAAGTCATAGAGATCGAACCGGACATGTGGAAAAATCGCGTAAGCGCGCGGTCCGTTCCAGGTAATCTGGATATTCGGGGGTTCCCGGTCATACAGGACATAGGACGGCGCATCGAGAAACTGCTGCCTTCCAAACATCAGGCCCGTCTTTGCTGTGCCAATCGTGCGTTTGTATTCGATAAAAGCCTGATGCAGGTCCAGACGCTTACGGTAAGTGCCACCATAGCCATATCCGTTCCAGCCTGCGGCCGTACCGTTTACGAGCTGCGCGAAGATACGCCAGTGTTCTCCGATATGAAGGTCGGCTCCCAACATATTGCGCGTGACGAAGCGACCTGAACCGGAGTGGGTATTCGTCCCCAGCATCGGATAGTCATTGTACCAGTTGCGGAGGCGGGTGCGTTCGGAGAGGGACAGCCAGATTGTGCGTTCACTGTTCAGAGCAATGAACTTCAATGGATCGAAAATGTCGCTCTGATGGCGTTTGTCACGCAGATATGACCAGTCTTCCGCCCATGGCGCGACACCATAGCGTCCGACAGGCCCAAAGCCCGCGCCTTCGCCGTTGCCGCGATTGAATCCACCCCATCGGGGCTGGCGTCCGATCGGCGCCACATTCTGGCTCGGCGTCAGGCGGCGTGGTTGTTCCAGAAACCCTGCATGAGGAAAGTTCTGGATTTCCGGACGTTCTGAGTGATGGACCTTGATCCTTTCTTCTTTCGATGCCGAAACGTCAGGAGTCGCAGAAAAGGCTGAAGACCCAAAGCCTGCCAGGCAAGCCAGGGTCGTTTTCAGCGTAATCCGGATTTTGACGTCAGGTGAAAGAGAAGGAAAAAGGCCCTTACTGCGTCCGGCCACGGAACTTTACGACAGGGAGGTGCTGCTGATTGTAAGTCAGCTCATCCTTGGTCAGCTGATAGCCGATTTCGAGCGTGTAGGGATTTTCCTGAATATTTTTGGATGCAGGAAGATCAACAAGGCGCAGATCCGTACGAACAGACTGGTTGCTGACATTCGGTTCCAGCTTGAATGTGTCCGTGAAGACCTTCTTATCCACAATTTTTCCGTCACGCATGATGACGATGAAATAGGGGACGTCGATGGTGCCGGTCTTGGAGGCAGGTCCTCGCGTCAGGTTCATTGCCAGACTGACGCGGGTACGAATCATCTGCTGGTCTTTGGGGCCTTTGGGGCCACGTTCGCAGTCCCCTGAAATGGCGGTGAGCTGTGCGTGGCTGACCAGATTTCCGATGTCCGGATCTTTGCCGTCATAGACAAACCGGTCTGCTGCGGCGCTGGGAATATCCGTGACCGGGCATGTGGGGGCAAAGAAGCCCGGATTGGATTCGTCACATCCCGCGAGTGTTGAAATCGCGACGACGGCAAAAGCCGGGACAAACAGGGACGTGGCAAGGCGCCGAAAGGCTGGCATCTGCTGTAGAAACTCCCACAAAGCGGCCCGGACGTTGCGACATGCGTCAATCCGGTCGATACTGGTCCTACATATCGAACTCCGCCCGCTTGGGGAACACCATGTCAGATCAGACAACTCTTGCACCTGAAGGTGCTGCACACCAGAAGACGCTCCGCGTCCTGCTGGCCGGGCCTCGCGGCTTCTGCGCCGGTGTGGATCGTGCCATCCGTGTCGTTGAAGAAGCGCTGCGCCGTTATGGCGCGCCCGTCTATGTGCGTCACGAAATCGTCCATAACCGTACTGTGGTTGAAGGACTGGAGGCCAAGGGCGCCATTTTCGTTGAGGAACTCGACGAAGTGCCGCCCGACGGGCATGTCGTTTTCTCAGCGCATGGCGTGCCGAAGTCAGTTCCAGCCGAAGCGCAGCGCCGCAATCTGCTGTACCTAGATGCAACGTGCCCGCTGGTTTCCAAGGTGCACCGTGAAGCAGAGCGCCATTTTGCAGGTGGTGGCCCAGAGCAGCTCCATATTCTGATGATCGGTCATGCCGGCCATCCGGAAGTAGTGGGCACAATGGGCCAGCTTCCGCCAGGCGCTGTCACGCTCATCAACGATGCTGAAGAAGCCCGTACGATCCAGCCAAAGGATCCGGCGAAGCTGGCCTTCATCACGCAGACGACGCTGTCCGTGGATGATACGGCTGAGATCGTCGATATTCTGCGGACTCGCTTCCCGCTGATTGAAGGCCCGAAGCGCGAAGACATCTGCTACGCGACGACCAATCGTCAGGAAGCTGTGAAGGCCATTGCGCCGGAAAGCGATCTGGTGATCGTGATCGGTTCGCCGAACTCTTCCAATTCGCAGCGTCTGCGGGAAGTAGCCGAGCGTTCTGGTGCCCGCCGTGCACTGTTGGTGCCGAAGCTGGAAAATCTGGACTGGTCTGTGCTGGAAGGCGTTGAAACGCTGGGCATCAGTGCGGGGGCGTCTGCTCCGGAAAGCCTGGTGCAGGAAATGGTGACGGCGCTTGCTGCGAAGTACACGCTGAAGATCGAAGAGCGAATCATGAAGGAGGAAAACATCAATTTCCGTCTTCCAGGTCCGCTTGCTGGTGAGGACAACTGAGTCTTCATGGCCGTCTATACTGAACTGGCGGCCGAGGCGCTTGAAGCGTTTCTTGGCACATATGACATCGGTGCCCTGGTTTCTTTCCAGGGCATTGCCGAAGGCGTCGAAAACAGCAACTTCCTCCTCCAGACCACGGAAGGGAAGTTCATCCTCACGCTCTTTGAGCGGCGGGTCAAAGCGTCTGACCTTCCATGGTTTCTGGGGCTGATGCAGCATCTGTCGGGGAAGGGCATGAATTGCCCGCAACCCGTACAGGCAAAAGACGGGATCGCTCTCAGGGTATTGGCAGATCGGCCTGCGGCGATCACCACGTTCCTTCCGGGGCAAGCTGTCCCTCAGATTACGGCATCTGCCTGTCATGCACTGGGACAGGTTCTTGCGACATTCCATAAGCTGGGGCAGGACTATACAGCGGAACGCCCTAATGGGCTGTCTGTGGAAGCCTGGCGCCCACTCCTTGAGAGCTGTCAGGGCAGTGGGGATGACCTGCTGCCGGGTCTCACGCAGGAACTGTCTGAGGCGCTGTCATGGATTGAAAAGTCTTGGCCTGCTGCGGGCAGTTTGCCTCGTGGGCAGATCCATGCAGACCTCTTTCCCGATAATGTCTTCTTTCAGGGCGACCAGGTCTCTGGGCTGATCGATTTCTATTTCGCTTGCACGGACCTGTTTGCTTACGATCTGGCGATCTGTCTGAACGCTTGGTGTTTTCGCGATGAGAAGGTTTTCGAACCGGCTTTCGCTCACGCCATGATCGAAGGTTACGAAAGCGTCCGCAATTTAGAGGTGGCTGAAAAGGAAGCTTTGCCAGTTCTATGTCAGGGGGCTTCAATCCGGTTTCTGCTGACGCGCCTCTACGACTGGATCAATACTCCGGCTGACGCATTGGTGACCCGCAAGGACCCACTGGCCTATCTGGGGCGTCTCCGACATTTCTCAGGTGTCGCCCATGTCTGATGCGAGCGCGGATCAGCTTCCGGTCGAAATCTGGACGGATGGTGGTTGCAAGCCCAATCCCGGCCCAGGAGGCTGGGGAGCACTGCTTTGCTTTAAGGGCAAGGAGAAGGAGCTATGGGGCGGCCATCCGGAGACGACCAATAACCGCATGGAACTGACGGCTGCGGCTGAAGCTCTGGAAGCTCTGAAGCGGCCGTGTCGGGTCACTTTGCATACAGACAGTGAATACCTTCGGAACGGTATCACGCGGTGGCACAGTGGTTGGGTACGGCGGAACTGGCGTAATTCAGCTGGTGATCCTGTTGCCAACATGGATCTGTGGCAGCGCATTCTCGATGCGGCCAAACCTCATGAAATCGAATGGCTCTGGGTGAGGGGACATTCTGGTGATGTGAACAATGAACGTGTGGATGTATTGGCAACCCGGGGGCGGGAAGAGCTCTGAAAAAGTCATGTTTTCTGCGGGTTACTGAAGAAAGTTCAGAAAAATGCAGAAATATGAAAAAAGGGGCTTTACCGACCCCGGCGGTTGGACTAAATACCTCCTCACCGGTCCCGAATAGCTCAGTTGGTAGAGCAAGCGACTGTTAATCGCTGGGTCGTAGGTTCGAGTCCTACTTCGGGAGCCACTCTTTCTTCTTGAAAGAATTGGTTCGGTACAGTGAAAAGCCCCTTACGGGGCTTTTTTCATATCTACTGTACTGATTGACCATCACCGGAAGCTCGATGCCGTTCCGGTGATGAGTTCGTGGGATCTGCTCAGAGTTCTTCTGGTCTGACGTCTTCCAGGCGATCCAGTGCCCACAGGCTGGGAAAAAGACGAATCCATGTTGCCGCGACAAGAATTGTTCCTACGCCGCCTGCGATAACAGCTGCTTCTGGCCCGATGGCTGTTCCCAGCATTCCGCTCTCAAATTCGCCCAGCTGGTTGCTGGAGCCGATGAACAGCGAATTTACAGCAGAGACCCTTCCGCGCATGGCGTCTGGTGTAGCCAGTTGAATGAGTGAAGACCGGACGACAACACTGATGACGTCTGCTGCTCCTAGAACCATCAGGGCGACGACTGATATCCATGTGATGTGCGAAGCGCCGAACACAATGGTCGCGATTCCAAAAACAATCACGGAAACAAACATCGTAATTCCAGCACGGCCCCCAAGTGGATGGCGAGACAGCCAGGCCGATGTAAAGAGCGCTCCGAGGGCGGGGGCTGCGCGCAGAAAGCCTAGCCCTATTGGTCCCACATGGAGAACGCTATCCGCATAGACTGGGAGCATGGCAGTGGCGCCGCCAAGAAGAACGGCAAACAGATCCAGGGAAATTGCACCAAGAAGGTCGCGGCGTCTGTTTAGAAAACCAAGACCCGCAAATACAGAGGCGAACGTTACAGGTTCTTTTGATGCGACCTTATGGCGCAATTTCAGAGCCAGCGTTCCTAGAAACGCCAATGCGAATCCAAGCGTTGCAAGGCTGTAGCAGATGACTGATCCGAGCCCGTAGAGAAGGCCGCCCAGGCTGGGTCCCACAATGGATGCCGTCATGAACAGCGAAGACATCAGGGCCTGCGCTCTGGGCAGAAGCTGAGGGGGGACAATCGCTGGAAGAAACGCCTGCTGGCACGGCATCTCGAAGCTGCGTAACGTGCCGTAGAACGCTGCAAAAGCGTACACGTAGGCCGGGGTCAGGCAATGCATAGCTGCGATGGCGGCAAGGGCACCCGTGCTGAGCACTTCCAGAATTTGGCAGATCAGCACCACGCTACGACGATTAAAACGATCCGCGACGTGTCCGGAGATGAATGTCAGGGGAACCATCGGTAGAAACTGTGCAAGGCCCAGATAGCCCAGCGATGATACGCTATGGGTCAGAGCATACATCTGCCAGCCGATGGCAATTGTCAGCGTCGTAGCAGAAAGCTGGGAACAGATTCGGCTGATAATCAGTGGGCCGAGGCCGGGAAGGGCCCGTAATGCTGGTTCAATCATTCAGGCACATTAGTCACTTCCGGCGTGCAAGTTTATTGCAAAATTCCGAGCCGGAAGGCAGATGAGAGACATGAATGCTACATCCACACCCAAACCCGTAACGTACGCAACCGTCACCTGGGACCAGCTCCATCGTGACGCCCGTACTCTTGCTGCGACGCTCATGGAAAAGCACGGTCCGTTCCGCGGTATCGTTGCGATTACGCGTGGTGGCCTGATCCCCGCAGCTATTCTTGGCCGTGAAATGGGCTGCCGCCTGATCGAAAGCGTTTCTGTTATCAGCTACGCTGGTGAAGAAGGTACGCAGCACCAGCCTAAGGTTGTGAAAGCACCAACCGCCGCAGGTGACGGTGAAGGCTTCCTGATCGTCGATGATCTGGTTGATTCCGGCATTACGGCTCAGTTTGTGCGTGAAATGCTGCCCAAGGCTGTTTTTGCCTGCCTGTATGCCAAGCCGGACGGAAAACCGCTGACCGATCACTATGTCACGGAAGTCGCTCAGGACACCTGGGTGCTGTTTCCGTGGGATACGGCACCACTTTTTGTGCCTCCGCTCGTAAGAAATGAAAAAGATTGAAAAAACCCTATTGCGTCCGGAACTTATACCACCTAAGTTCCGCCTCGGTTCGGGGCGTGGCGCAGCCTGGTAGCGCGCCTGTTTTGGGTACAGGAGGCCCCCGGTTCGAGTCCGGGCGCCCCGACCAGTCTTTGAGGTTTCTTTACTGCGCCCTTAGCTCAGTTGGATAGAGCAACAGCCTTCTAAGCTGTGGGTCGCTGGTTCGAATCCAGCAGGGCGCGCCATTTAGCGCCACTTTCGCCCTGCTAGGTTTGCAAAAGTTTGCAGATGGTTTGCAATGGCTATGGGTAGGTTCTCAAACCGTTCACATCAGCCGGCCGCGCGTAGCAGCAATCGAAACAATCTTAGACGTCTCGCGCATCTGATGGCGCTCCCAAACTTCCATTCCTGCGACAGCTACTTCCGTCCGTCTCGGCAGATACGTGTCGATGATGCGCTGGCAGTAATCGATTGCATGTCCAGATATGGCAGCAATTTGTGGCGTCGTTGCTCCAGCTTCTGCCAGGCGAACAATTCCCGTCCTTCTCAGATCACGACGCTGCCGGTGATTCGCGGCAAGTTCATCCTTAACCTGTTCTCGTGTCGCGCCACCTTTCAGCAGCTGACGCGCGTAAGCGTAGGCAAGCCGCTTCATGACGGCATCCCAAGCGCGGGCAAAATTTCGCGGTGCCCAGACTTTTCCGGTCGGGCTAGGGACAAGAAGCTTCTGCGTAGCTGGACCGATTCGGACGGCAATGACGCTTTCAGAAGAACGTTCAGCTTCAATATCTTCCAAGCGCTTCTTAATGTGCGGCTCCAGGCGCGCATGTACTGGAACGTCAATCAGTGCGCCGGTTTTTTCTTGGCGCAGTGCGATGAACATACGGCCGCTGCGGATCGAGATGCGGCTGTCATCCATGGTCAGCACGTCGCCTGGTCTCTGCACGGTATAAAGCAGGAGCAGGTATGCCAGCTGAAGAGACGGGCGCGCGCGTTCCAGGAACGCATCTTCCATCTCATAGCTCCAGATCTCGCTACGCTTCGTCGTGTGCTGCCGTTTGAATCGTTCAGCCACGTTTGCGTCAATGATCCCCGCATCCTTCGCACGGCCGAGAAGCATCTGGAGAAGAGAAAGAACCTGATCGGCCTTGCGCGGCGTTGCGCTCAATCTTTCCCGGATTGCCAGGACATCTTGTCTTGTGATGGCACGGGCAGGGTGCAGACCCCAATCCTCGCGCATCTTGTCCAGGTAGTTCCGGTACAGGTTGCGCGTTCGTGGCGACAGGCTCCGGTAGGCTTCCGATTCAAGATAATCGATAATCAATGCGCCAATGGTACCCGGATTAAGTCCGGCCGCCTGCAATGGCGACAGGTTTTCCAAAGAGGCAAGCGCTGCCTCTCTGTTGTGGCCCAGAAATTTCCGAGTCTGTCGGTCGTAAAAATACTCAATGATGCTGCCGTCGGCGCGTGTCTTGCGCACGACGTTCAGCCCTGTTCTGCGTGAGCGTGGCACTCATATTCTCCGCAAGAGGTGATGAAAAGCCGGGCTTCGCAGGAACGGTGGCGCTGGTTGCAGCCGGCGCCACCACTCCAATTCCTGAATCCCGATCCGCGTAGAGGTCCAGCAGTTTGCGGTCCCACGTCAAGCGGCCGCCTTTGCCGCCACGGATCCGTGGGGGTGGCCAGACGCCAAGTGAAACTTCCTGATTGAACGTGGTGATGCCAATTCCGACATAAGCCGCGGCTTGTTCACGGGTAAGGAAACGCGGCTCAATCATGCCGGGTCTCCTGCATGCTCGGCTGTTTGAAGCATTACAGGTGGATGTGAGTGCGTTCCCCAGACCCGCAATTCCACCGATCCGCCATTGTTAAGCATTTTCAGCTCGTCTGGCGTTGGCTCCCACCGCGTCACGAGGCAGTTATCAACCCGACGCGCAAAGAGATCTCGCACACCATCACGGCCGCCGCGCAGAACAACGTCAGATCCTTCGATGTTGAGCGGGACCATTACGCCTCTCCTCCAAGCATGAAGCAGAGGCGAGTCTTCTTCAGTTCATCGGTGGCATCCGTCAACGCTTTTAAACGCTTATCCTCATGCTCCAAACTCTCCTTTTTTACTGCCTTCGAGTATTCTTCAGAAGTTTCAAGTAATTTGGTAAGCCGAGAAATTTCCTCTTTCAAATAGTCAATATTGAATGGCCGCAAGTAAAGAGGTTGATATTTATCTATCCCAAGATCATTCAGAGGGGTTCCGTCAAAGTTTACTATCCGAAATCGTCCTTTTGGACCTTCTAATATAAGGCCACATTTAGCATCGCACTCCTTGGAATCTCGGGCTCTCTGTGCCGCCGCGCCTCGGGCTTCGGCTTCTTGGATCATTGCCCGCGCAAGCAACCGAAAGTTATGTTCGGCCTGTAATCCTCCAAGATGATAGGTCAGGGCATCTTCCTGTGCATCACGCGATCGGAATGCGTTTTGTTCCGTGTTCTTGGTCATTTCGTGTCTCCTTCCATGGCTGGCATTGCCCATTCCGGAATGACGAATGAATGTTCAGAGCCCGGATCGCGTCCCCGATTAGGCATAATGACGCCGCCCGCATCCGGACAAAGCGGTATTTCTAGAACGGCAGGAAGGCCGGCTGGCTGGGCGGTTAGACGAACCGGGAAGTTACCTTCTTTCGTGTATGAACGAACGGCATGTGAGGCTCTGGCGAGCTGCTTTGTTGGAATTTCCAACCATGGGCAGACCTCGGCGCGTGCCTTTTCTGCCAATACGTCGCGCCAGTTTGGAAACTCACGTTCGGCTGGAAGGGCAGAGACAAAACCTCGCTCCATAGATGTGCCGGTACGGTCTAACGCTTCCCAGACAAACCAACGTGTCCCAGGTGCGCGATCCAGAGCCGGATCAGCCTCAAATGAAACAGAGCGAACGTCCCATTCCCGGCAAATGTGGATCAGACGTGCAGTCTTCGACCAGTCCAGTGTGAAGGCCTCAAAGGCCGGATCACACAGAAAGCTGGACCGGGCGTAAAGCATCATCGCGCCATCAGTGGCGACGCAGACGGCACGGCCGCCGTGATATTCCACGCGGATGCCGCGCAAATTTTCACGCACACACCTGCTATCGACGCCGTAGGAGACGAAAGCCAAGGCGCGGCCTTCGACATGAATGCCTTTCATAACGCCAGCTCCGGTGTGTGGCCTTCGTCCAGGCGTGCTTCACCGGGTCCGAACGGACGGGCCCAGGCGATGATGGTTCCACGTTGCTTGATTGCTACGGATGAACCTTTCTGGGCCGCCCAGGACAACGCATGCTTGCTGGCCATAAATTGCGAGTGAAAGCGGCTGACGATCACGCCCTTTGCGTCGCAGATCCCGAAACGTGGCTTCGGTGCTTGGGTCATCCCGCATTTTCCTTTGTGCAAGTGACGCGGCGAGAGCTGATCCATCTCTCAATTTCAGATTTCTCGTAAGCAAGCCTGCGTTCACTTAATTTGATAAAGGCCGGCCCTGTTCCTTCCTGCCTCATGGTCTGAAGAGTTCTACGACTGAGATTCAGGATTTTTGCTGCCTCGATCTCGTTGATGAGGTTCGACATATTCTCGCTCATGGGTGCCTCCGGAGAGGTGCGCCCATGGTGATGCCCCGCAGACACTGAACCTGCTTCCAGCAATGAGCAGCAAGTCGAGCTGCGTCGATCTCAACGATCGGAACGACCGTTACTGGGCGGCAATCCCCTGCGGCTGGCTCCGGGAAATCAGGAACGCTTTCGGGTAGAAGGTTCAACGTCAAAAGACGGGACAAGCCAGCGGCAAAATCGTCGGCGCAGCGCTCCCAGATCTGGGCCATGCGCTCGTCGCCAAGTCTGGCGTTGCGGGCTGCAAGATTGCGCGTTCCGGTCAGACGGTCCTGTAGGCTCCGTGCCTGATCGTGGACGTCTGGTTCAATGCTGTCCTGCAGGAAGCGGTCAAAGCCGCTCTGGGTTCGTGTGTGCTGCAGGAGTGGGTGTCTGGACGACATGTGTTCTCTCCGTCGCGTGGGGCGATGAAGAGATTAATCCAACATAACGTTGGATTTGTAAACAACATAATGTTGGATATTGTTCTTGTTATGTTCTCATTGAACTAATAAACGAGAGCTCGCATCTCAGTTCAATGAGTAAATTGCGAGGTTTGCGAGTGCTTAGGAGAAAGAGAATGAGTTAGCCTCAATCTTCTGAGACGAATTATATGAGGGTACCACCATAAATGCCCTGTGAACGTCTCTTGGATCAAAACCATAAGAGACAATTAGTTGAATGAATACAGAAAACATTTTCTTAATGGCGGCAGTTTCGTCGGTGCTAAAAGCTTTGCCAAATGGATCGCTTGAAGAAAAATCCTCCAAAGTTTTAATGTCTTCCCAGAGGCCCACTTCAAGCGTCTTCTCCTGACGATCAAATACAATGCCATAAAGACTTGTGTCAGACATCTTAAGCCGCCTTATCAATATCTCCGGCAATCAGTCCGTTGAGATTGACGCCTGTAATTAAGTGGATTTGAGCCAGTACGCTTAAGGGTGGCTCGCGAGTGCCGCGCTCATAAGTTGAGTATCGTTCAGCTTCTAAACCGAGCAGTTCAGCGAACTCTTTGCGGGTAAGTCCAGGGCGGCCGATCTCGCGACCGAATGCTTCTCTAAGCATGCTTAAACGTGCCGAGAAGGCAGATCTGATGCTGGATGCTGAGATTTTGATCTGCTGTGCCATCGAGGCATTTTGCAGGCATGGCGTCGCAGAATCACGGAACAATTTGCACTGGACAAATCCAACGTTATGTTGGATCATTCCGTCATGAACCTGATTGATGCCTTCCTGACGCAGGAAAAAATGTCCGCCAGAGCGTTGGCAGAAAAAGTGGGCGTATCTGCGGAAACAGTTCGCCTTTGGCGGATTGGCAAACGACGTGTCTCAATTCGAAATATAGCGGCATTTTGCGTGGTTTCTGGCATGCGCCCCGAGCAAATCAGGCCAGATATTTTTCTCAAAATTCCGGAGAAAGCAGCATGAAAATCATCCATGCCGTCATCCGTAAACTGCGTCCGCGCGCCCGTCATCCGGATGGTGTCCGGAATACAGAAAAGAATGACTTCTTAATGATGGCACGTAAATGGAGCGGCAATTCCTCGTCATCCGCGGATGATCTCCGGCATGTTCTAGAGGTGATTCACACTATTGGTCGAAGCGGAGGTTCAGTATGAACCGTCATGTGCTTCCTGCTCCGTGTGATGAAGTGTGGTTCGAGCCTCTTGGCGGTCCGCTCACCGATGAATCATCCCTACGCATAATATTTGCCAAGCCTGTCAGGGGAACAACGATCCGATTGCAGATCGCCGTTGGTGAAGAACTGATTGTCTTACATCTAAACCAGATTGCTCAGATCAAAGGCCGACAAGTCTTTGAAGCCAGTGCAGTGCATTTGGAAGGTGTTCAAGACCAGTCGCCACAAGATCCGTTGTTCCAGCCTTCAGGGCCGCTTCGGGGAGGGCTTTAAGATGTTCCTTGAGAACCGACTTTGTTTCTTCAGGCTCGTCCAGGTCATCAATTTTCTTGTTAATGAGTTGACGCAGGGTAGCGGCGTCAAATCTTACGGTAATAACCGAAAGAATTGCGTGAAGCCCTCCGTCATCAGCCAGAAAATCAAGTCCCTTGGCAGTGATGATGGGATAGCCCCAGCCCATACCATTTTCACCCATCCACTCCTGAATGTGGGCGATGCAGAGTCCGTGCTCGTCCAAATACAGGAGGTTCGCCAGAACAGTCTTAGGCTGCGTGGCATATTCAGGAGGAGGCTGATTACAACGTTGCGGATAAGCATCTGCCAAGGAGCGCAGCAGACGAAATTGCATTTCGCGGTCAAGTTTTGCGGGCAGATGCCAGTCTTCGCTTTGTCCCATGTTTCACCTTCACTGAGCCTTCGCAGTTCCATGATGGGCAATAACGGTCTGGGACGCGAGACCTCTGTCAAGATTGGCGGTGTGGCATGAGCGTTCTGGCAATCAAGACCGCTACGCAGGCTGCGATCCGCGAAGTCGGAAGCCTGGACGCCGCGGCATCAATCGCTCGCGTGGGCCGATCACAGCTCTCCGAATATCAGAGCCGCAATTACCCGGCCGTTGTTCCGGTGGATGTGGCGATCGTCCTGGATGAGTTCGCGCAAGCGCCGCTGATCCTGTCTGCAATGGCGCAGGCGGAAGGTTACTCCATCGCCCCGATCCATCTTGGAAAAGGCGACGTTGCCGAGATCATGGAAAGTGTCGCGATCAAATCCGGGTCCACAATGGCGACAACGGTGCGTGTGCTGGCGGACGGTATTGTGACGGTGGATGAGGCGCATGACCTGATCGCGGATCTGATTGATCTGCAGCGTGTCGTCGCTCATGCCTTGCACGTCGTCCAGGGGCACGCAAAAGGAGGGCCGCGTTAATGACTCGTCCTTCTTTGGATTATGACCGGCTTGCTCCTGCTGTTCGTCGCTTGCATGCGGGTGGTTCGTCGGTGCGTGCAATCGCAGAGTACGTTGGAATTTCACCGCGTAGCGTTACCAGCATGATCGTCCGGCTGGATCTCCCGCGCCGTCGTAAATCGACTTCCGTGCGTCGTCGCGTTTCACGGGCTGCGCTTCCGGTCGGTGCTGGACTGGAGGTCGCCCGTGTCTGAGTTGCTTGATCCCTTCCAGTTTTTTACAGAATTGAAAAAAGATATCGCCGCCGCTGGCAATCAGAGCCGTTACGCCGCGAAAATCGGTGTGGCGCACACGACCGTTTCTGCCGTCCTTCATTCCGAGCGTAACCCATCCCCGGAATTTCTGTCCGGCGCGGGTTTTGATCGTCTGGTGCGCTATCGCCGTCTGCGTGGCGGCATTCATGCGCCGCTGATCAACGGAATGGATTTTTTTACAGAAGTGAAAAAACAGATCCGCGAAGCCGGGTCTCTGACAACCTTCTGTGCCCGCCATAAGCTGCCGATTGGCAGTGTTTCCAATTATCTGAATGACAGCCGTCGTGCGTCCGATGCCCTTGTGAAGGCTGTCGGTTATGCGCGCCTGACGCGGTACCGCAGACGCGCTGTCCGGAGTGCTGCGGCATGAGTGGTGACTTTAATCCGGGTCTGTTTGGCGGGGCCATGCGGTCGGTTCCGAACAACACGTCCTGTGAATGTGCACTTCTTGGCTCTGTTCTCATGCACTCCAAGAAGACCATGGAAGCCGTGGAGGAAATCCTGCGGCCAGAGCATTTCTATGATCGCCTGAATGGCGTGATCTATGAAAAGGCTCTGATGATTTACAATGAAGGGCGAACCGTCGATCCTTTCACGATCATCCGCCATTTCGAGCATCCTGATCTCGATCTCTGGGGCGAGGTCGATCCCAAGGTCTATATCAGCAAGCTGGCCACCGCTTATGTCAGTGACCGGCTTGCTTATGACTACGCGCGGGAAATCCGTGAAACGGCGATGCGTCGTGACCTGATGGCGCTTTGTCAGCAGACATCTGATGCCTGCTGCAAACCGGAAGACCAGAAGGCAGAAGAGATCCTTGAAGGGCATGAAGCGGCCCTGATGCAGCTGGCTTCGGGCAATACGGAAACCCAACCGAACGTCACCTTCCATGAGGCCCTTTGCACGGCCGTCACGAAAGCAAAAGAAGCCGTTGCGCGCGGCTCTGCGCTTGCAGGTCTGTCGTGGGGATACAAGTCGCTGGATCGTCTGACGAACGGTCTTGTCGGCGGGAATATGTACGTCCTCGGCGCGCGGCCTGCCATGGGCAAGACCTCCCTCGGGTTGGGCATCGGGCTCCGGATCGCGTCCAACGGTGCCCGGGTCCTGTTCTGGTCGGGTGAGATGACGGCTGACCAGCTCGGCGCGCGCGGTGGTGCGGCCAAGAGTGGGTTGAACCTGCGATCGGTCTTTTCAGGGCGTCGTTGGGATGTTCCTGAGGAAGCCATGACGGGCGAGCAGCCACCGCTGGAAGACTGGCAGTGGGCCGCGCTCAATCGTGCCTGTGACGCGGCTTATCATCTGGCTCTGGAAACAGACACGCGCGGGGGCTTGTCGGTTGCGATGTTGCGGTCACGTGCGCGGCGTATGAAGCGCTCCAAGAAAGGTCTCGATGCGATCGTGCTGGATTATGTCCAGCTGATGCGCGGATCGCCTCGTGTGCGTGGTCGCCTGCGGTACGAAGAAATGACCGAAATCAGCAATGAGCTGAAGGTTCTGGCCAAGGAACTGGATGTGCCGGTCATTGTCCTGGCGCAGCTCAACCGTGAATCAGAGAAGCGCGAAAACAAGCGTCCGCAGATGCAGGATCTCCGGGATACCGGCGCTCTGGAGCAGGATGCTGATGTCATCGGCCTTATTCATCGCGAGCACTATTATCTCAAGAAAGAGGCCTCATCCGGTGAGCTGACGCGGCGTGATCGGGAAAGTCCTGAGCAGTTCAGTCTGCGCTGTCAGGAGTTCAATGATCGCCTGGATAAGGCGCGGGGCAGGGGTGACGTGCATATCGTCAAGAACCGTCACGGCCCGGAAGGCCGCTGCCGGATGCTGTTCGATGATGAGACCACCTGGTTCCGTGACGAAAGTGAAGATCCGCGCAGCCCCGCATGGGGCCGTGAACTGGCAGACGCCTGATGAGCAGTCGCCAGCGTCCTGGAAAGCATGCGCGGTCGGTAATGTCCGATCGTCGCTGGCCGCTTCTGTCGCTGGCGGCGCGCGCTTTGTGGCTTGGCAGCACGGACGTCGGGGATGTTGTCCCGGCTGTTCGTGCGCCTGGTCGTACAGGCGTCTCTGTCGAAGATTATGCCCGCTACCTGGCCACGGACACGGATGTCGTCCGACTGGCTGTCGGTGAGTTGGTCCAGTGCGACGTCATGGAGCCGGTCGGTTCCGGTTTCCGTCTCAAATCCTACTGAGTTTCTAGGTTTTTTATCCCGCCCTTGCTGCGGGTTCAGGAGTTTCTGACGTGAAGATCAGCGCAACACATCGCACGCAGCTCGCAAAGATCGCCCTGATGCAGGTCGAGAACCTTGCGCTGAATGCCCTTGATGCCGTGATGGTTCTGTCATGGGTGCGGCTCTGCACCTATTTGATCCTGAACTGCCCGGACGGCGTCCTGAACGTGTCGTTCCCTGGTGCATTGTCTGCGCTCGCCCGCACCAAGGTTTTCTGCGACGAAAACCTAATCGAAACCTACCTGAAAACCTACGCGGAAACCCAACTGATAACCTGGGATCAGCAGGCGAAAACCATCAGTCTGCCGTCTGATCTTGGGGCGACGGCTCGCCAGATCGCATCCCGTGAGAACGGAAGAAAAGGCGGAAGACCGACGGGAAAAGCCAAGAAAGGAAAGGTTCAGGACAATCGTCAGAGCAGCATCATGCTGCCGATTTCAGGAGGCAAAGACGTGGCGCAGGAAAACCTAGAAAAAACCCACCCTACACGTACGCGCGCGGAAGCTAAGCTTAGCTTTAAATCTTCTTCAGAAGATAAGCTTAAGCTTGATGCAGCATTCAATCGCATTGGACCCAAGGCCTATGAGGCGGCTGATCTCGATCCGGCGCGCGACATGGGAAATTATGGCATTGCCCGGCAGTGGTGTGCGGATGGTCTGGCCAAGGGACTGACGGAAGCGGAGATTGAGCGGCTGGTCCTGTTCGTGGTTCGCGAAGTCTCGGCGCGTGAACGGGCCAAGGGCAACGGCATCAGCTTCGGGTATTTCCACAAGGCCGTCACGCAGGCGATTGCTCGTGGCGATGTGCCGGAAGAACCAAAGACATTGGACCAGCTCAAGGGTGAGCGTGCCTGGGAAGAGGCTATGGCAGACTACAACCAGCGTCGTGCCTGTGGCGAAACAGGCCTGCGTCGTCCGGAATTGGCTGATTTCATGGGGCAGGTGGCAGCATGAAGCGTCGGCATCGCATGGACCTGTCGCATGACGTTCCGAAACAGGTTGCTGAATGGATGGATGAGGCCGCTCTGACACTTGCTGCGCTGCCTGCCCACGGTCTGCGTCCTTCTGGGGCTCGTGGCTTTTGGCCTGACATTGTTCCAGATGAAGAGGATCTGGAATGGACGCGTGACAGTGACATCCTGCCACCACGGCCAACGCCGGATGACGTGTCGAGAATGGACCTCGTGTTCTCCTGGCTAACGTTCCTTGGCGAGCGGAATGAGAATCGCGAGTTACGGCTTGTCGTGCAGCTTTACATGCGTGTGCATCCGATCTCAGGGAAACACCTGCTGTCATGGGAGAAAATCGGCAGAAAACTCGGCATTGGACGCAATACAGCGCAACGCCGCTACCTGACGGCCTGCTGCCTGATTGCAGAAAAAATACGAACCGGACAAATTCCGGTTGACCGTTTGGACCAAAATGCGCAATTTTCAACGTCATAGTTGCGAGGCGTGCATCCGGAAGGGTTCACGTCTTTTTTTATGCCTGCTCGGGAGGTTGAAATGCCACGTCTCAAGTGCGTTGGATCAAGCCTTCAGACGGTTGATACCCGCATCGCCAAGCCTCTCCCGAAACGGGCAGAGGCTTTTTATTTGTCTCGTCCATGGCGCCAGCTGATGAGCCGGCTTCTGAAAGAGCGTGGTCGCGTCTGTCAGGACTGCGGGCGATCGGACTGTCGGATCTTCGGGGATCACCGACATGAGCTGAAGGACGGCGGTGCTACCCTCGATCCTGCCAATATCGTCCTGCTCTGCGGCTCCTGCCACAGCAGGAAGACGGCCAAGGCAAGGGCAGATCGCAACCGGATGCGTCCGGACTGATCATGAGAGGATCGAAAACCCTCTGAAAATGGCTGAAAACCGCCAGTTTTCGTATGAAATCGAGGTCAGGCCGAGTGCCGGTGCCTCCGAGGGGTGGGGGCGGGTCGAAAGTTCAGCCCCCTCGGGCACGACAACCGCGTCAGGCTCACGCGCAGATTTTTTGCCTATGTTTGAAAACAATCAAAGAAATCAAAGGGGAAGGGACCATGGCACGCGGTGGAGCACGCCCCGGTGCTGGCCGGAAAAAGAAGACGCAGACCACTGAGGATTGGGCAGGACCGATAATTGCTGACAGCAGCACTTTGAAGCCTCTCGATTTTTGGCTGGCTATCCTGCGTGATCCTAATGCGCCGTATGAAATGCGTGCCATGGCAGCCGATAAGGCAGGCCCCTTCATTCATGCAAAGCCAGCCCCTCGTCGTGATGATCAGGGCGACTTCGGCGATATGGCCTCTTCCGGCGATGACTGGTCGGGGGTCGTGCCTAGCGCGCCTATGAGGAACTAGAACCGTCATGCTGAACCTGAGCAGGCCTGACTGGGAACAGCGGATCCGCGCTGGCCAGTCACTGCTCCCTGACGTTCAACCCATCAATCCCGAGCTTGCCGCGAAAGCTGTCACGATCTTCGACAAGTTGAGGATCCCGGACGTCATCGGCCAACCGACTTTTGGTGAGGCTGCGGGCGACTGGTTCCGCGATATCGTCTCGCTCCTGCTTGGGTCTCTGGATCCAGCCACGAATGAGCGCCGGATCCGTGAGTTGTTCCTTCTGGTTCCCAAGAAGAACTCGAAGACGACGAACGGCGCGGGCCTGATGATGACGGCGGTCATGCTCAATAAGCGACCGAATGCCGAGTTTCTGATTGTCGCGCCAACGAAAGACATTGCGGATCTCGCCTTCAAACAGGCGTCCGGCATGGTCCGTGCGGACAGGGGTCTCCAGCGTCGGTTTCACATTCAGGATCATATCAAGTGCCTGACGTTCCGGCCTACCGGGGCAACCCTGCGGGTCAAGGCGTTCAGCCCAGACGTCATGACAGGCGTGAAGCCTGCCGGCGTGCTGGTCGACGAAGAACACATCATTGCCCTGAAGTCGGACGCCGAAAGCGTCATGGGTCAGATCCGGGGTGGCATGATCAGCCAGCCGGAAGCATTTCTGGCAATTATCACCACGCAAAGCGACAAGCCGCCGCGCGGTGTGTTTCGTGAAGACCTGCTCCAGGCGAGGGCCATCCGTGATGGAAAATCCCATCGTGAGGCAGACGATGGAACGCTGATTCCGGTTGGCAATGGTATCCTGCCGGTACTTTACGAGTTTCCGGACAAGATCCAGCAGCCTGCGAAGCTTCCGGGCGAACAGGCCCCATGGGAGCATGTTGATCTTTGGGGGATGGTTCTGCCCAACGCGGGCCGCTCTATCACGGTCAAGCGGCTTCAGGAAGAATACGAAAATGCCCGGTCAAAGGGCATTCAGGAACTGGCCCGGTGGGCATCGCAGCATCTGAATGTGGAAATCGGCCTAGCGCTCCGGAGTGACCGCTGGGTCGGTGCCGATTTCTGGCAAGGGGCAGGTGATCCCGATCTGACGCTCGCTGCTCTCATTGACCGGTCAGACGTTATCGCGGCCGGCATCGATGGCGGCGGTCTGGATGATCTTCTCTCGCTCGGCGTCGTGGGGCGTGACCGCGTGACACAGCAGTGGCTGCACTGGGGGAAAAACTGGGTCTTTGAGGGCATTCTTGAGCTTCGGAAGCGTGAAGCCTCCCAGCTCAAGGATTTTGAAGCTCAGGGCGATCTGGTTATCGTCAGCACGCCTGGCGATGACATCGAGCAGTTGGCGGATGTGCTGGAAACGGTGGATCTATCCGGCAAGCTTGCCCTGGTCGGTCTCGATCCGATGGGTGTGGGCTCTATCGTGGATGCCCTGGCGGTTCGTGGAATTGAAGCCCCGCGTGTCGTGGGTGTTTCCCAGGGCTGGACATTGTCTGGCTCTATCAAGACAGCAGAACGAAAGCTGGCGGACGGCACGCTGGTGCATGGCGCTCGTCCGATCATGGGCTGGGCCATCAGCAATGCCAAAATCGAGCCTCGCGGCAATGCCCAGATCATTACAAAACAGGCTGCCGGTTATCTCAAAATTGACCCCCTCATGGCGCTTCTGAACGCCGTGACGCTCATGTCCAAAAATCCCAGCCCTCCCGAAGGGGGGCGTATTGATGACTTCCTGAAAGGCGGAATGCTCAGCGCATGACACTGCGAACAGCCTTCACTGGTCTGCTGACCAAGGCAGCCAACGCCATGGCGCTGTCTGTCACAGGTGTCAGCCTGACAGATCTGCGGCTGGGCGCTTTCATGGCGGGTGGTCCCAGTCACTCCGGTCAGCTGGTCACGGTCGACAGTGCCATCCAGCTGGACACGGTCTGGGCCTGTATCCGGCTTCTGTCGGAAACCATCGCGTCGCTTCCTCTCAAGCTCTACCAACGTGAGACAGAAAACACGTCCAATGCGGCCAGATCGCATCCCTTGTTCTCGATCCTGTACGATAAACCCAATGCAGATATGACGGGTGTGGAATTCTGGGGCTGCATGATTGCCAGTCTGTTGGCCTGGGGAAACTGCTTTGCCCAGATCCAGCGAAATGTGGCAGGACAGATCATTGCCCTGAACCCCTTACGACCTGATCGGATAACAGTCCGTCGCGATCCAGAAACGGGCGGTCTGATCTACACTTACGCCTGGCAACAGCAATATCTGACGCTCGCGGAAGACCAGGTCTTTCACATCAAGGGGTTTTCGTTCGATGGTCTGATGGGTCTGTCGCCTATTACCGTAGGCCGGCAGAGCCTCGGGTCTGCCATGGCCGCAGAAGAAACTGCCGGTAAAACTTACCGAAATGGGCTTCTGACCCAGACATACATCAAGGCTCCAGCCTATCTGACCGACGAGCAGCGCCGTATGGCAAAGGCGTCCCTGCAGGACTATGCGGGAGCGATTAATGCCGGGAAAACGCCCCTTCTTGAAGGTGGCTGGAGCGTTGAAAATATCGGTCTAGACCCGGAAGATGCGCAGTTGCTTCAGACGCGTGCCTTCAACGTTCAGACCATTTGTCGGTGGTTTGGCGTCCAGCCAGTCATGATCGGCAGCATGGAGAAATCGACGGCCTGGGGATCTGGCCTGGAGCAGATGAACCTCTGGTTTCTGCAATATGGCCTGATGCCTTGGTTGGTCCGGATCGAACAGGCCATCTCCCGCTGTCTTCTTAGTCCAGGTGATCGCCTGACCTACTTTGCCAAGCACAATGTCGATGCCCTGCTGCGGGCTGATACGGCTGGCAGAACGGCGTTCTACATTGCCGGACGGCAGAACGGTTGGTTTACGGCTAATGAGGTCCGCGAAAAGGAAGAAATGGCTCCGATGCCAGGTGGTGATGTTCTGACCGTTCAGGCGCAGATGATCCCGCTGACCGACGTCGGAAAAAGCGCCATTCAGCCTACGCTGAAGCCCGTTCCGGGTGGTCAGCCGTCACTAGATCCGGCCGCGTCCGGCACAACAGGAGATCCAGATGTTTGATGGTGATTTCCTCGCCGCCCCATTCGAGGTCAAATTTGCCTCTTCGGGTGAGCCGGGGACATTCGAGGGGTACGGCAGCGTCTTTGGGAATGTTGATTCCCATGGCGATATCGTCATGCCGGGCGCATTCAGTCAGACACTGGCCGAACGCAAGGTGCAGGGTCGCACCATCGCCATGCACGTCATGCACGGGCTTTTCGGTGGTGATGGTCTGCCTGCTGGCGTCTGGACCGATGCGTCCGAAGACAGCAAGGGGCTGCACCTCAAAGGCAAGCTCTCCGGCATGGACACCGATTACGGCAAGCGTCTGCACGGTCTGGTCAAAGATGGTGCGCTTGGCGGCCTGTCTATTGGCTTCAGTGTTCCCCAAGGCGGGGCCGTCAAGGCTGCCCAGGGCAGCGGTGCCTCTCGCCAGATCAACCGGGTCAACCTTCATGAGGTGAGTCTGGTGGATGACCCATCCAACGCCGCGTCTCGGGTCACGGACATGAAGCGCCGCTTTGAACGGTGGGGACTGAAAACGGCCATGATCCCGGACAAGGCCACGGCATCAATCGCTGCTGCCATCGGGTTGCATCAGGCCAGCCTGAAAGGCGGTCATCCGCCAAGGCAGGAAGAATGCGACGCCATGCTTCAGCATCTTCAGGAAGCGCATGAAGCGCTGACGGGAGCGCCGCTGGCACTGACGAAGAAAGCACCGTTCTCGGATGATTTCCGGCGAGTGCTGGACACGCTGTCGGGGCTGGGGATGTCGTCTCCGTCTCTGGCTGGCTTTTCGCTTCCGGATCTAACCGGGGCTGCTGGTCTCTGACCAGAACCAACCGACCACTCTCCAATGCAAGGCACCTTCGGGTGCCTTTTTTATGGGCAAAATCGATGAACGAGAACGAATACAAGCAGGCTGTTTCTGATCTTACGAAGGCCACTGAACAGGTCAAATCCTTTGCCGAGACGGCCAAGACTGAACTGAAAAACCTCGGGGAGGTCACTAAGGAGACCAAGGCTAGCGCTGATAAGGCGCTGACCGAGATGAACGTTCTGGCAGCGCGCCTGACAGACCTGGAGCAGAAAGGCTCTCGGGGCCGTGGGAATGAAGGCGAGCAGGTTCTTTCCATCGGACAGCGCTTCGTCCAGTCCGATGAAGTCAAAGCCGCAATGGCGCGGTCTTCGAACTGGAAGGGGACTGTCCAGATCGAAGTGAAGAATATCACGTCTGCTAGCTCGACTGGTGCTTCTGGAACGACAGGTCTGGTCGTTGCGGATCGTCAGCCCCAGATCATCCAGGTTCCGAACCGTCAGCTTGTCATTCGTGACCTGTTGATGCCTGGGAATACCTCATCCGGTTCGATCGACTATGTTCAGGAAACCGGCTTTACGAATAATGCGGGCTTCGTAGCGGAAAATCCTTCCGCACCGAAACCTCAGTCCGACATCGCATTTGCTCTGCTAAATCTTCCGATCCGGACGGTTGCTCACTGGGTCATGGCCTCCAAGCAGATTCTGGCTGATGCTCCGATGCTTCAGAGCTATATTGATGGGCGGCTGCGGTACGGTCTCGCCTTCAAGGAAGACGATGCCCTCCTGAATGGTGACGGTTCGGGTGTCAGCATCAAGGGGCTAATGGCGTCTTCGACTGCCTACAAGCAGCCAGCGGGTGTCTTGGTGAAGAATGAGACGATGATTGATCGTCTGCGTCTGGCCATGCTTCAGACCACTCTGGCCGAATACCCTGCCACAGGTCACATCCTGAACCCGACGGATTGGGCCAGCATCACGCTGACGAAGGACGCGCAGCTTCGGTATGTGTTTGCCAATCCTCTCGGTCTGAACGGCGCCGTTCTCTGGGGGCTTCCGGTCGCGGAAAGCCTTGCCATGGGGCAGGGCAAGTTCATGACTGGTGCGTTCCGTCTTGCGGCGCAGATCTTTGATCGTGAAGACGCAACAGTGACGATTTCCACGGAAGACCGGGACAACTTCGTCAAGAACATGGTCACGGTTCTGGCCGAAGAGCGTCTTGCGCTGGCCATCTATCGTCCGGAAGCCCTGATTAACGGCAGTTTTTCTGATCTGACAGCAGCACCTGCTGGCGGCTGATCTGGCGACTGGAGACGATCATGACGACACTCCAGACGGATGGAGCAGCGGATCCGCTGCCATTCATAGCGCTGTCTGATTTCAAGGCGGCGTTATCCATCGCAGACAGTGACACATCTCAGGACAGCGCTCTGACCAATATGCTCCTGGCAGCGTCATCCGCTGTACAGAGTTATATTGGTCGCCAGATTACGGTGGCTGACTGGACTGATCGTATTCGGATCCAGCATGGGGACAGGCAACTGTCCCTTATTCTGGGCGTCCATCCAGTCCTGTCTGTCGCAGAGGTCTTTCTGGACGGACAGTCGCTGCCAGCTCCAACTGAGGGATGGGATTTCGATCCTCTTTGCGGGATCCTGTATCCTCCAGTCGGTCCGTGGTGGTGGCCTGGACGTTATTCTGTGTCTTACCGGGCAGGCTGGACCGTGCCGGGCATGAAAGGCGCAGACGATCAGCCGCTTCCGGTCACCATGCCGCCTGATATTCGGCAGGCTGTCCTGACTGCGGCACGCTCGTTCTACAGCGCGAAAGACCGTGACCCGCTTTTAAAGTCGGAAAGCGAGCAGGGGGTAGGTTCCACGTCCTGGGCGACGCCGGATGTATCGTCAGGTGGTCTGCCCCCTGATGCTGCAGCATTCCTCTCGCGTTATCTGCCATCGGGGTTTTCGTGATGGGCTATCAGACAGATCGCCGCCGTCGTCAGATCCGGCATAAGGGGCGGAGCATGACCCTGTCCCAGGGCGGTAGTCATGGCATGACTGTGGGTCTGATTGCCTATTCCGCGCCGCCGGCTACGGCTGCACTGGAAGCCGGTGTGTCGGTCATGCCGTTTGTGGCGGAAATCACGAACGATGAACTGGCCTCTGTCCAGTTCGGGAGACCTAAGAACGGCGATCGTCTCATGGATGGCGGTCGTACCTACACGCTGACAGATGCAACGGCCGTTTATGACGGCTCTGCAATCTGCGGCTGGAAACTCTTCGCATCGGGTGGAACATGACCAGTCCTGTCGTCTTCGACGATGCTTTCGCACGCGCAAAGGCCGCGGCTGCACCTCTTGGTCTGGAAGTCCTGGATATCTTTGATCAGGATCGGGAAGACCATATCCAGCCATGGGTCTATTTCGAAATTGCCAGCGCATCTGCCGATCGTCTTGGGCTAGGTGAAATCGTCGATGAGGAAACAGGGCAAGTCTGGCTGCATCTGATGGTTCCGCGTCTCAGTGGCTCGCGGGATGCCATCACCCTGCGCAAGGCGCTTTCTGTGGCCTTCCGTGTTCCGGTCTCTCCGCTGCCGATCGGTCTTTATTACGACGGCCAGGGGTTTGATCCCCCCAACGCTGACGACAAAGGCAACTGGTTCCGGTTCTCGCTGATGGTCGATTACCGATACCAGGACCGCGTCCTGTAACGCTTTCAGATCCAGAGGTCAGATATGGCATACACGGGACAGACGGCGGGCGTTCATGCCGGCGTCCAGTCCAACGACGTTGAGCTGTCGCTGGCTCTGGAGCTGGATTACGGACAATATTCCGGCGGAGCGTTCCAGCAGCTCCGTTTTACAAACGAAACCCTCCGGGAACAGAGTCAGCGGATCCGTCCACCAGAAATCATGGGACGCGGTGAAGTCTGTCCGGCTTTCACGTCGCAGATCTCAATTTCAGGAACCCTGACAGGCGCGTTCTCAATCGGGGGATATGACAGGCTGTTCGCTGCCATTCTCGGCTCAACCCCTCAGAACGGCAGCATGCTGAATGACAGACAGGTCCGCTCCTGGACGCTCTGTGCGCGGTATGGCGCGGGCTGGATCGTCCGTTACGGATGTGTCTGCACCAAAGTCCAGCTGACCCTGTCGCAGGGATCTTACGCGCAGGTCGCGTTTGATTTCACCTGTGCGGAACAGACCTACGTGACGCAGGATCCAGCCACATTGCGGCTGGAAGCGCCGGTGGGGGCTGTTCTCGATACGGCGGGAAACTTTGACGGCCTTCTGATCGACGGAATGCCAGTGGACGGAGCCGTGCGCAGCTTCAGTCTCACACTGGGGCGCGATGGATCCACGCCTGAATATGGCCTGGGTAAAGCTGGTCCCTGCGGTCAGAAGCCTGACGATTTAACGGCAACAGGCAGCGTCCAGATCTTCTTCAGGAGCTTTGACCTGTATCGCCGCTATCAGCGCGGGCTCTCTGGTCCTGTGGTGATCAGCGTCAATGACGGCAATGGAAATGCCTATGTGTTTTCGTTCCTGAACGCGACGCTTCAGAACCCCAGAATCAACGCGGGCGGCCGCAATACCTCAATTCTTGCCACCTTCGACATCGAGGGAAATCCGCTGCCAGGCGGCGGAACTTTTGCCCTGTCCCGACACACTGACCCGATCAGAAACATCAGTGTTTCAGGCGCGCCAGTGACATTTAATGGAACGGCTCTGAGGCCGTAGGAGTGATTGACCGTGGTTGAAATATCCACGTTGCCAGAAGAGCGGCTTCAGGCGGGAGACGCCATCCTCTTCGTGCGGATTGTTGGGGGTGTCGCGCAGGCTTACAAGCTCGATGGCGAATATGTTTCCAGCTTTTCAGATGTTGCCGGGCTTCGCGGCGTGGCTCAGGAAGCCATAGCGTCTTCTGAGGCGGCCCTGAATACGCTGGCAGGACTGACGGTTGACGGAAATTCCGCCAAAGTCCTGCTGACAGATGCACTCAAGGGAAATGCGCCTCTCAACTGGCGCGGCTATTGGGATGCCGCCCGAAACAGTCCGTCCCTGACCAGCGGCCAGGGCGCAGAAGGCGACCTTTATATCGTCTCCAGTGCCGGCACGACGGATCTGGATGGGCACGCGGCGTGGACGGCCGGGGATGCGGCATGGTTCACCAGCGGACAGTGGCAGTATTTCGCCCGTGCGGGCTGGGCTGCCGTCGCGCAGACCCTGACGGGCCTGTCCTCGGTCGCTGCGGGCCAGAGCACAATCCGCACTCCGGGGTCATCGCGGTGGTCCATTGCCTGGCTGGATGATCTCGGCGGAATCATCGCGGGCATTCTCGCAGACGGCTCCCCCCAGTTTCCAGGCACGTCTGCCCTGATCGGCCCCTCTGAGATTGTCACGTCCTCGCTGCCGGGTTCGGGTGTCCTGACCCTCGATCAAACCGGGGGCGTGGTGGATAACCGCTCCACTCTCGCATTCCCTGGCATTGTTGCAGATACGCGTGGGCCTGTTGCAGCGAACGTCACATGCCGTGCGCCTGGACATCTCGATGATGCGCGCGTCGGGTACGTTGCGAATGACCGCTGGCAGTTCCGTGGGCGGCATTACACCTGCCTGCGCAATGGTGCGGGCGGCGCGGTCTGGGATCTGACACCTGACGTTGCACCTGCCTGCCCTGGGGATGTGTTCGGAACCGACCTTGCCGGTGCCTGGGGCGTGGATGCGGTTGTTGCTGGCTTTACGGGGCCAGCCTTCGATGTCACCACGACAGCCGGGGGCGCTTCGGTTGTCACGACGGTGCCGATTGTCGCAGGCGGCAAACATGACGCCGGCATTCTCTCCCGTGCGCTGATCGCGCGTGACAGCGGGACAACGGCCGAAATCACCACGCTGTATGACCAGTCTGGAAACGGGCATCAGCTGACGGGCTCTTACGGATCAGCCCCGAAAATCGGTGTGGTCACGGTCAACGGCTTTACGGCCATCTCCTTTGATACGTCTGGCGCTTCGGCTGCACGGTCTTTGAAGAATACTGCGGTGTCTCTTGCGTCCGGCACATTCACGGCCCTGGCGTTTGGCCGATGGGCCGGAACGAACGCTGCATCAGATGAGCGCATTCAGCTTCTGACGGTCGGGTCCATTTCGACCATCAGCGGCATTAATGAAGATGGGAAGCTCGGCGTCTATGATGGCACGTCCTACGTTCAGGGCAGCCAGTATCAGCTGTGCAATCCATCCATGGTGGGGATCAGCGCGGCCGGGGGAACGTCGGTTTCAACGTGGGTGGGCGAAGCCTCCGCGCCTCTGACAGTCCCTGCCGGGGTGCTGTCCAAGACGCTGACAGGCTTTACGCTTGGCTCTTCCGGTCTGGGAAATGCCTGTAATGGCGTTCTGACGGGTGTGGTCCTGGCGAAACGTGCAGCCACAACGACCGACATTCAGCGCGCGAACCGATCGGCCGCGCTGCGCTGGAATTACACGCCGCAGGTCAAGCCGCGCCTGTTCTGCATTGGGGACAGCCGCACGGCGGGCTACATCAACGCAGACTGCCAGAACTGGCCAAGCATGATCGGGGATTATCTGGATCAGCCGCTGGAGGTGTTCAACCTTGCTGTTTCCGGTTCGCAGACAACAGACTTCATTCCCAACACGCAGCCGGGTCTCATCACTGAACTGAAAAAGGGCGGATACAACCTGGCGACCATCTGGCTGGGGATCAACGATTTCAGCCACGGTAAAGACAAGGCCGCAACGCTTCAGAATGTCCGGGCGATTGCCTCCGCTGTTCTCGCTGCCGGTGTCAAACACGTCTGGATCATTTCCGAGGCCAAGGTCGGGGATATGGACTGGTTCTGGCAGTATTTCCCGGCTGGCCAGCATCCGAACATCACGCTTCTGACGCCGTTCCTGAACGGGCTCCCGCTCTCGGTCAATGCTGCCGGAAACTTCGATGCTCTGGTCTGGCATGGGGACACCATCCACCCGTTTCCGTCGGGTGGGCGCACGCTGGCATCCCTTGCAGGCCGCGATATCAACGCTTTTATTGCACAGGATCTTGATCAGTGAGCTACGTTCAGACGCACACGATTGCAGGTCAGACGGCCAGCGGCCGGCTTGGCTATATTTTCCCGACCAGCCAGCAGCCTGTTTATGCCAGCCGGTTCTCGTCCCCGCTCGATAACCTGGCAGAAAGCGGCGTTCCTGCCGCTCCTTTTCTGTCGGTTCCAGCAGCGTCTGATGGGGAAGTGACCCTGGGGCGCAGTCTGCCGACGCCTGTGGCCATTCAGACGCCTGTTGCCCAGAGCGCTGACATGACTCTGCTCTTCGTTGCCCGTTTGCCAAACGCGCCGATGGATGGAGATGGCAATATCGGTGTCATGGGCGCAACCTTTTATAACTCAGCCAGCAAGGCGGCCTGGGCTGGCTTGTCGTTCGGCTTAGGAAGAAATTACGCCTATCTATACGTCGCCAACGAGGTGAACGACGCCATGTCGACTCAGTTTGGGGGCGCATCGCTGACGGATGCGCAGGCGCAAACTTGGGGATTGTACGCCGCACGGATCAGTTCGTCTGGCGGAAGCGGAATTACGGCGATAATTCAGGCGCTGACGGCCGGCACACAACAGGTTCAGAACTGGTCTGGCACGATGTACGCCAAGGATGGGGAAACCCCAACCGTCATGCTTGGCGCTGATTATCTCCCCCTGTTCGGAACAAAACAGCCCATCCAGATCAAGCGGAGCTTCCTGTGGAACATGACGCTGTCTGATGCGGAAGTGGACGCCATGGCCACGCTGATCCGTGCTGACCTGGCAGCCGAGGCGATTACCGTCTGATCCTCAATCCTTCTGACTGTTCACGTCACCGCCCTCTGAGGCGGTTTTTTTATGGATGAATCCCATGACGACTTATTCAGGATCCACGGCAGGTTTCCTGGCCGCTGCCCAAGCGAATGCGGCCGTTCTCGCTTTTGCGAAAGAGGACAATTATGCCGCCATTCCAGCGGCTGCGTTCCAGAAGACCCGTTTCACGGGCGAAAGTTTCAAGCCAACGGACAGCCGGCAGCGTCCGGATGAAATCAACGATCTGGCCGAAGCTGCGCAGGCTGTCACCACACAGGTTTCAGTCTCTGGCACACTGTCCGGTGCCCTGTCCGTCGGCACCTATGATGATCTTCTGGGGGCCGTGCTGTGTAATGACTGGGCCGAGGACGGCACGGTGCGCAATGGCAAGGTTTACAAGACCTGGTCCATTGTCGAAGCGATTGGCGAGAAATGGTTCGTCCGGCCGGGTGCCATCTGCACCAGCGCGCAGCTGACGTTCTCGCAGGGCTCCTTTGCGCAGGTCTCTTTTGACTTTACGGCCGCGCGCCAGGATCAGGCGGACGCAGATCCGGCCTCGGGCTATCTGGACGCGCCGACCGGCACGGTCCTGGACACAGTGGGGAATTTCGGTGGTGTCACGATCGATGGCACGACGCCGGACGGCTGCATCCGGACCCTGTCCATCAAGCTCGACCGGAACGGTAGCGGTGCAGACTATGGCAACGGTCATGCCGACGCCTGCGGTGTGCGCCATGGCGAGCTTGAAGCGTCTGGCCAGCTCCAGATGTTCTTCAAGTCCTACGCTGTCTATGAGCGGTATGCGTCCGGCAAGGGCGGTCCGATCGCTGTCACAGTCACTGACGGGACAGGAAACGGCTATGTGCTGACCTTCCTCAACGGCGTTCTGCTGAACCCGCAGATCAATGCCGGCAGCAAGAATACCTCCATCATGGCCACCTTCGACATCGAGGGAAATCCGGCGGCCGGTGGGGGCACCTTCCTGATTGCGAAGATCAAGCCGGCTGGCGGCTGATCCTTCCTTTTTGTTGTCCTGAATGACCGCCTCCGGGCGGTTTTTTTATGTCTCACGGGCTGACATCAGCCCTCAGATCAGAGTGAATCAATACCATGGCAAGACTGTCTTCCTTCACCCGCAATCAGTCCCGCGTTTCTGAAGGCGAGCGCATTGTCGTCGGCCCTGCCGGCGAACAATTTGGCATCACGACCCGTGGCTTTACGCCTGCCTATCGGGATACGTTCTATGCGCTCAAGGCTGAAGCCGCACGTCGTCTGAACCGCACGATCGTGCCAGGTGCAACGCTGTACACTCCAGACACGCTGCCGCCGTCCGAGGAAGACAAGGTCCAGGGCATTGCCATCTCCCGTGAATGCGTTCTCGGGGTGGACGGACTTCAAAAGGACGATGACGGCCCGGACATCACGGTGGATGAGTTCAAGGCCATGCTGGAAAGCGGCAATTATCCGGTTCTGGTCTTCCTGGCGATTTCTGCGGCGGGCCGGGTCGGTGACGAACGGGTGCAGCAGAACGAAGCTGCTGTGGGAAACTGATCAGCGCCCTGGAATGGGAGCTGGACTGGGGTGGGTTTGTCGGTGACGGAGAAAGTGCCGAAATCCGTGAGTTCCTGCTCGAACAGCGGGTTCTCCCCCATCCCTGGCTGAGTCGGCCGTGGCGTTGCTGGCATGAGCTGCAATATGACCGGCAATGGGTCGAAGACCTGGTCGGCGTGGGTATGGGCAAAATCCGGGGTATTGCCCGGCCTTTGCCCATCCAGTGGGTCACGATCGAAGCCTGGTGTGAGGCCAATGACCTTCCATCTGAAGAGCGGGTCTGGCTCCTGTTCCAGGTGCGCGCAATGGATGCCGTTTTTGTCCGGCACAGAAATGCAAAAATTACAGCAGAAGTCACCAGCTTCATGCGAGGGTAACGATGGCAAAACCGCGTTCCGTGGCCCGAAGTATTCGCCTGTTCGCGGATCGGACCCTCTCTCCGGCCGCGCTATCCGCAAAACTGGCGCAGATCGCTATCCAGGAGCGGGACGCACTGGTCAAGAGCGGAGAAGCGCCGCCGCACTGGACCACCACTGTGGATGGCCGTCTGGGCGCTCCGGAAACGTCTGTCCGGCCGGATGGCTTCATTCTCTACAAGTTCAATACCCTGGGGCTGGCCGTCAAAGCCGCGCTCCAGATCTGCAAAGACCGCTCTCCGGTACGGTCTGGAATTTATCGGAATACCTGGATCGCTGCCGTCGATGGCAAGCCCTGGCGCGGGGATCTGTCCGAGATCCCGGACAATGTGGAAATCATGATCGTGAATCCACAGCCCTATGCCCGGAAAATCGATACGGGTGCGATGAAGGGCATGAGCGTTCCGCCTGGCATTGTGGAAGCGGCCAGGCAGTACGTTCAACGCCAGTTTCCAACGGTCACCGCACAACGGGCCTTTGTGTCTATCCCGGCCGGCCTCTTCAACAATGCCCCTTATATCCTGCGACGCAGTCAGGGGCGTTCGAAGGACAGGGCGGCCGGAAAACCAATCACTTACCCGGCCTTAATTCTTACAAGAAGAAACTGATTACTTGTCGCAATCTATTGTCAGTTCTTTCCGAACGCCATCATTGTCTGTGCTGATGACTTTGTATCCCGTTGGGCACTCTTTATTTGCTCGTTCGTAGCAAATACGGAGCGGGGCAGCAGTTCCGCAGCCGATGATGTGATAAGCGCCGCCGCCCGGTTTTGGGACTGATGAGGCAGTCGTGCAGGCCGTCAGAGCTAACGGAAGGCCCAGTAAAAATTTCCAGTTCATCGCAATAACCTCTTAGTAAATCCAGGGGACGCTACCATGCCGACTGTAGAACAGCTTAAAGTCGCTTTTGACAGTCAAATCGCGTCCTCTGCCGCCGCCGATACTGACGCATTGAATAAGCTGGCCGATGGTATCGACCGTGTAGGCGATTCCGTCGAAGTCACAGACACGAAAATAACCCGATCCGGGAAAAGCGGTCCAGGATATGTCAGAAGCTGGGACGCGGTGACTAAATCCGCAACAGCCCTGACCAAAGCACAGACGGCGCTGAAGGACGCTGAAGACAAGCTGGCAGAAAGTGTGCGCCGTGGTGAGGTCACGCAGGAAGAGGCTGGCCGTGCGATTGACGCGCAGCGGGAGAAAGTCAGCAAGCTCGTGACTGCCCATGAAGAGGCTGTGGCTGCCACAAAGAAATCCACTGATGGCCTGAAAGAAACGTCGGAAACGGCTAAGGTCTCCAGCTATCAGCTGGGCATTCTGGCAGACGAAGCACACAAGTTTTTCGACCAGGTCGCCAGTGGAGGATCTGCTTTGAAAGCTGCCTTCTACCAGGTGCCGAACATGGTCCAGGTGGTCGGTGGCCTTGGCAATGCCGTCCAGCTGGTCGGCGGTTACATGAAGCTGGGTCTTGCTGCCGGTGCTCTCGCTGCGGGTGCTGCCATTTACAAGATGGGGGCTTATGCCGAGGCCGAGCAGGAACAGCTGGCCGGCCTATCGCAGCATCTGCGAGCCACACGGGATGACTACACCGCCATGGCGGCTTCCGCCGAGTCCGCGGCACGCAAGCTCTCATCCACCAGTGGCCTGTCTCTTGAAGACAGTCGGTCCGTTACAACCACATTTGCTGCCGTTCCGACCATTGATAGCTCAAGCCTTCAGAAGCTGTCTGCGGAAGCGCGGGATCTGGCAGAAGTCATGGGTGAAACGGTGCCAGAGGCGGCTAAAGAAATGGCGGCCGCCTTTACCGACCCGGCCAAAGCAGCTGAAGATTTTGCCAATAAGGGACTGCTTGGCGTTCATAGGGGGCTGGTCGACCAGATTTCAGATCTTCAGAATTCTGGAAACCGCCTTCAGGCTTGGCAACTGCTTATGCAGCAGGTCGGAACAGCTACGGCTGGCGCAGCAGAGCATGGCCTGACGCCTCTTCAAACGGCACTTCATGACCTGAGCACTGCCTTTTATGGCCCAATTGACGGCGCAAAATCTCTGGCTCAGTGGCTGGGCGATGGCATTGACGTTGCCGCGACAAAGGCCGTGCGCAGCCTGGCTGAAGTCCTGAACGGAATTAACAAGATCCGGACGTCAACGCTGAATGGCGACGATCTGAGTGGGATCACGCAAAAATCCAGCGTCTCATCTTCCTCCAGCCTCTCAGACATTATTGACAGTGTCGGGACGAAACTGAATGCGCCGTCTGATGTCATCTCGCTGGCACATCGGATGCAGCCCATTGAAAGTCCCGAGGGACAATACAAGAATGGCCGGGTTGTCGTCTCGTCTGCTGGTGCTGTTGGCGCCATGCAGGTCGAGCCTTCGAATGCAAACGGCAATGACCTGAATGATACAACCGGCAATGTGACTGCCAGTGAGCAGTACCTCATCAAGCTGTATCAGAAGTACAAGGGCAATCAGATCCTTGTGGCGATGGCGTACAACTGGGGGCCGGGCAATGTCGATGACTACCTGAGCAGAAAAACGAACACGGTCCCAAGTGGTGTCCTGGACTATGCGCAGTCAGTCACGGGCGGTCAGGCGTACAGCGCCACAACAGTCGCAGCCAAACGGACCTCAGTGGATGATGCGTTGGCCACGTCTAACGGGTCCACATCTGCGGCGTATCAGTCAGAGTCGCAGGAAATCGCGAAACTGACGCAGGCCCAGAAAGATCTGTCAGATCTTCGCAAGGCTGGTGTTTATACCGACGGGGAATACGCCACTCAGATGCAGGGGCTGACAGAACGTCTGGGCGTACACCGCGCAGCGCTGTTGAACCTGCGAGACCCGATGCAGGAACTCACGCATCAGCAGGGGCTGGCAGAGCAATCTGCTCATACCTATTCGGCAGCAGAACAGGCCATGGTCCAGGCTGACCAGGCAGCCGAACAGGCGGCGCAGAAACTGGGACAGGCGCATGCAACGGCGGCGCAGCTTCAGGCGGCTGAGGCCGGTCAGCAGGCTATTCTGACAGATCAGTTCAATAACTCTGTGGCGGCTGTTAATCGGCAGACAGCGGCGCAGATGGATCTGGTGGCAGGCTATGACGCCACAAAGGGGCCGCTTGCGCAGTATCTTAACGCTGAAGAGGCAGCCGAGAAGGCACGGGACACGTCCACCGAAGGCACAAAGGAACAATCGCGCCAGATCCTGATCTGGACGGGCGTACTCAACTCCGCAACAGCGGCCAAAGTGGACCTGGCATCCGCTGGGAAGCTGTATGGCCAAAGCCTCGATCTTGACTACATCAAGACGGAAACAGCGTTGCTCGGGCAGAATTCGGATGCGGTCTCGGTTCAGCTCGCCGTCCTGAAAGAACGTAATCAGATCTTGAAGGACGGAGGGAATGCGGAAAGCGAGGCTAACAAGAAGAATCTGGACAACGTTGCGGCGATCCAGTCGGCCACGAATGCCTATCAGCATCAGCAGGACACGCTGAACGAACTGACCAGTGACATCTCCTCCGCAGCGGACACGCTGTCGAGCAGCTTCACACAGGCCCTGGTCAACGCCTCAAATGGTGGGGTGACGTTCAAGTCTGCCATGCAGGGTGTGGAAAGCCAGCTGATCTCGATGATTGCCAAGCTGGCGCTGATCAATCCGCTCCTGAGTGCGATCGATGGCAAAAGCCGGACAACACTGGGGGACGTCTCTTCCATTCTGTCTGGTGCTTCCTCTTCTGGCGTTACCAGCACGAATGCGATCAGCGCTTACTCTGGCGGATGGGGTTGGAACCCTGTGAGTTCCGCCGGCTCTTCTGCTTCCTCTACTAGCTCTCTTGGCGGACTGGGCAGTTCAACGTCCTGGCTCTCCTCCGGGCTTAAAACCAATCTGTTTGGAACTGCTACGGTCGGAAACCTGCTCGGTGGTGTTGGTGGCGGGTTCGGGATCGGCTCTGCCCTGTCTGGGATTGGCGGTGGAACCAAGAGCAACGGAACGATTGGGAGTGCTGTTGGTGCGGCGGCTGGTGCAGCGGCCGGATCCTTCATTCCGGTTATCGGCACCATGCTGGGCGGCCTGATTGGCGGCGGTCTGGGCGGGCTCTTCGGTGGCATGTTTGGCCACAAGAAAAATCCGTACACGATCGACCAGGTCATGACGACGGACGGTCAGCTATCCTTGGGCAAGACCTGGAATCAGGCCCAGACCGACCAGATCACAGAGCAGCTGAAGAGCGATATTGCGTCCTTCAATTCTGTTCTGTCCTCTGCCGGCGTGACGATTGGCGGCGGTGATGGCGGCCTGCTCGGAACGGTTCGTGACGACAAGAACAACAAGGATGCGTTTTTGCAGTCTGTGTCGCTGACGGACCTCCTGAAACAGGCGACCTACAACACATCAGATGCGACATTCAATCAGGCGCTTCAGCAGGGCCTGCCGAGTAATGCGACCTCCGTGTCGGATTACGCGACAGCCATTCAGAACCTGAAGACCATGGCTGATACTGTCGATCAGCTCGGCGTTGCTGTCTCGAAGTTCAATTCGGACGGCACCGTCACGGTCGGGACTTTCACCCAGGTGACCGGGGATCTGAAAACAGCGCTGACGACGGCTCTGGGCGGGAAAACCCTGTCCACGTCCGATCTCCAGACGCAGATCTCGACTGTCACCACGTTCGTCAACACAACCATGCCGGATCTGCTCAAGGCCACTGTCTCCGGGCAGCAGTCCTGGGTGGACCAGATGGCGGCCTTGCGACAGACCTATGATGTCGCGGGCTCTCAGGCCGGCGCATACGGGCTGGACGGAACGCAGCTCAATGCAAAATACCAGTCTCTCTATGACGAAGGATTTGCAGAACAGCTGGACACGTTACGCGATTCAGACACGTCCGTGAGGGCGCGCTATCTGACGGCGACGGGTGACGATCAGGGGGCTGCCCTTCTGAATTTCGACACCAGTGCCGATCAGCAGCGCAAAGCCCTGGATAGCGCCTGGCAGTCGTTCCTGGGGGATGCCTATAAAAGCAATGACGAATACCTGGATGAGTCTGCGGATCTCGAAAAGGCTCTGGCCGCTGAACGGCTTCAGATTCAGGAGCAGTACAACGGCACCAGCCTGGCGCAGATGAAGCAGTATCAGGAGCAGGCGCAGCAGTCTCTGGGGTCGGTGTTCTCCAGCCTGGCAGACTATGCCCGTGGTCTGGATACCTCGGACGCATCCCCATTGTCCGCGCAGATGCAATATGCCGCTGCCAACGACAATCTCCAGTCCGACTACAAGGCGGCCATGGCGGGGGATTATGATGCCCTGTCACGGATCCAGTCGGATGCCAGCACGTTCCTGACGGCTTCAAAAACCTATCAGGGGTCCGGGACTGGCTATGCTGGCGATTTTTCCAGTGTGGCCAATATTCTGAAATCCCTGGGAAGTGCTGATACTGGCAGTCTGACCACGTCTCTGGTCCAGCAGCTTGTGCAGGGCCAGTCGGACACCACATCCGGCAGTGTCTCCACAACCGCGCTGTCTCAGGCTGCGGACAAGCTGACGGCGTCGGTCGGTGCGACAGCGTACCCTAACGGGTCTCAAACCCTGTCTGGAGCAGCCGCGCAGACAGATCAGGGGGCTGGCCTGGGTGCGGGCACTGTGTCCTCAATAGGTCTGTCTCAGGCGGCTGAGACGTTAATGTCCTCTATCGGACAGATGACGTTCTCCGGCATTGCTCAAAGCCCGTCCGGAACAACGGCGTCCGGCACGTCTCTGGCAAGCCCGGACGTCCAGACGCTTGTGACAAGCCTGTCTGGCACAGAGAGCAGCCTTCTGGATCTTCTGAATCAGCTGCTTCAGAAAGTTCAGGATCAGACCGCAGGAACGCAACAGGTGCCAGTCCAGCTGGACGCCATCATCAAGGTTCTGGAGACCATGCAGAAGGACCAGAAGCTGAAAGCTGCCACGGACGCCACGCGGCCGAGGGCAGCCTGATGCGGTTTCGCACAATTGAAATGGATATCGTTCTGCCGACTGTCATTCAGCCGGCAGCGGTTCCAGGCTGGGGTGATGCGCCTTGGGGCGCACTGACCCAGCTTTCTGACAATCCTGAATCTCTTGAAACCCTGCGCTATTCCGATGCGGGCTATGTGGACGAAAACCACGTCCCGTATCCGCCGTATGTGACCCAGGCACTCGATCTGACGCGGTCCCTGACCCTGTCAGCCGATGCCCTGGGCGGATCTTTCTCGATCGGAATCCTGACGCTGGCCAATCCGGATGGCGTTCTGGATGGCCTGCTCCAGACCCGCGTGAATGATCATCTGCCTGTGCGGATCCGTGAGGGCACGCGCCTGTGGGATGGCGCGCGCCAGATCTGGACAGACCCACCTTCAGCAGGCCTGAATCCGGTTTTTTCCGGATTGGGGAAAAACTGGCAGCCGGGTCTGAACAGCGTGTCGATTACGCTGCTCGATGCCACGTACTGGCTGGACGGCACCATGCCGGTTTCAATCTATGGCGGTACCGGCCGGCTGGATGGGGACAGCAATGTCTCCGGCCGGAATATCCCGCGTCTGCGGGGGCGGGTCTGCAATATCTCGCCTGTGCTGATCGACAGCGCCAATTATGTCTATCAGCTCTCGGACGGTCCGGTCTCCATCACGGCCCTGTATGAAGGCGGTTTTGGCGGTGGCATTGCGTTCGGGGGAATGGTCACGGATCTCTATGCCGTTTCTCCTGCTCCGGGCACCTATACGGTTCTGTCCAGCAGTGCGGGAACATGGATCCGCCTTGGGACGAAGCCCGTCTATGGCATCACCGTGGACGCCGTGGGCCGGTTCCGTTCCGGGGCCAGCCCTGAAAACGTCCTGGACGTCTTGCGCCAGCTTCTGATTGAGGACCTGGTCCTGCCGGCACCCTACATCGATGCTGCCTGGCCAGCCTTCTCTGACCTCGCGCCCTATTGGGGTGGGTGGTACTGGGATGGATCGGACAGTGTGACGGGACGCCAGGCTGTGACCACGCTTCTGTCTGGTCTCGGAATTTCCCTGGTGCCGACGCGGACCGGAACGCTGCGGCCGATCCGGCTGCGGGATCCGGCCGAGGCGGGCGCGCCGCTTCTGACCCTCACTACGGATCTGATCAGCGCGATCAGCCCTGTAGCTCTGGACAGTTCTCTTGATCCGCCAACCTGGCGCTGGCGTATTGGCTGGCAGCACGTCTTCACGGTTCAGACATCCGGCTCTGGCCTGCATCCGCAGGCCGCATCCGACCGGCAGTCCCTGATTGCCGAAAGCGACCGGGGTGCAGTGTGGTTTGATACCGCCATCAAGGCGTCCTGGCGGGTGCCTGGAGATCCGGCACTGATCACAACAGCCCTGGCCAATCAGGCAGACGCGCAGGCCATTGCAAACTGGCATGGCGCTGTCTGGGGCCGTCGCCGGCATCTCTGGGCTGTGGATGTTCCGCAATCCGCAGCGCTCGCCGTGGATCTCGGGGATCCTGTTCTGCTCCAGGCGCCTGTGCCTGGTGCGAAAACGGCCGTTCCGGGTGTGGTGATCAGCGAACACGTCAGCAGTTCCAGCACGACAACAACCCTCACGATACTGGTCTGACACAATGCAAAACTGTGGTTTTGGCTGGGAGAACCGCGTCCTGGACGCGGCGATCGCGGTTAGTGGTGAGGTGCCCGGTCTGCCGGGAACCAACCTGCGCAATCAGCACGGTGCGGCCAGTCTTGGCTGGCGGGTGCCCTCCACGGGGGGCACGCTGACGCTGACCCTGTCCGGATCTGCACCCGTTCGGGCGATCAGCCTGCACCGGACCAATCTGTCCGCAGCGGCAACCTGGCACATCGAACTGCGTGCGGGTGGAAACAGGACATATTCCTGGGATGGATCTGCGGCGGTGGCGGGTGGTCAATGCGTTCATGTTCTGCCTGCCGGCCTCTCGGCGGATACCATCACGCTCTGGGTGAATGATCCGAACAATCCGGACGGTTTTCTCTCAATCCCGTTGGCCTTTGTCGGTCCTCTCTGGCAGCCGGCGCGGAACTACTCCACGGACAGCACGGAAACCCTGACGGTCGGCCAGCAGAGCACGACCACGCTGTCAGGCGGTGAATTCGTGGATGCGCGCTATGTCCAGCGCGGCCTGTCGATCGCGCATCAGTCCTATGGCGATGCGGATGCAGCTGTCCTGCGACAGATCCAGCGGGCCGCCGCTACGGGCCAGAATATTCTCTTTATCCCGGATCCGGACAGCGACCCTCCAGCGCTGGCTGAAACCGCACTGTTCGGGCGGCTGTCTGGCGGGGATCTCTCCAATCCGTTCGGGCCGGCTGATCGCCATGCCCAGACCCTCACTCTGACGGAAAGGCTGTGACATGGCAGCGCCCCTGCTCCTGGACCTTGTCCTGGAGACCTCGACCACACCGGGAACCGCATCATTCGTTTTGAATGGGGCCGTTCAGGACCGACGCTCGTTTGCGGCCGCCGCGCCAGGCGGTGGGCAGGTGTTCTATTTTGCCGATGATGGCACGCAGGCGGAATGGGGTGTGGGTGTCCTGACAGTGGGCACACCGAACACGCTCAGTCGCCAGACCATCCGGGGCACGACGCAGAATTCCACGTCAGCCCTGAATTTCACCGGGACGGTCCGGGTGTATTCCTGGGTTCCAAGTTCCTATCTGCCGCTTCTGGATGGCAATGGCCTGCTGACAGTGGCGGGTCTGTCCACTGATGCAGCGGCAATCAAGGCGCTTGTCGTGTCAGGCAGTGCCCTGGTGCCGAATGTCAGTGACTGGGGCAGTCAGCAGTCCGTGCCTGCGATTCAGGCCGATGCCCGGTACCTGCGGAAATATGGTGACTCCGCCGCAGTGGCTCCGGACCTGCTCACGATCTATCTGGGCAATGGTCAGCTCGGGGCTTATGCAGGTGGAAACTGGCACACCTTCCAGCCCGCAGGCGATTATGCCACGAATGCCCGCGTCAATGACGTCGCCAGTAGTGCAGCCAACGCGGCCAGCTCTGCCAGCGCCAATGCAGAGACCCGAATTCTGCGTGCGGGCGACACAAGCCAAAACCAGACCGTCAATGGCTATCTGACGGTTCAGTATGGCGGAGGGAAATTCAGCTTCCAGCCAGACGGAAACGCCGTGGCCTATGACGGGTCGGGGAATGCCTTTTTCTCCGTGTCTTCGGGCACCATCAACTGGAACGGCCATGGCTTTGTCTTCACTGACGATCTGCCGCTCCCCAAGACGGACAAGATTGTCCGCATGATTGTCCGTGGGGTCGCGTCTCAAAGCCGCGTGACGTTCTCTTCCGGCTTCTCGGATACGCCGCAGGTGATGGCGCAGAACGCCAGTCCGAGCGACGCAAACTGCAAGGCAGTCAATGCCGATGCGGGTGGCTTCACGTTGTGGATCAACGGCGGCGGCACAACAGACATCACGGTATTTGCAATCGGACCCAAATAAATGACCACTGCTCTTGAGGCCATCAAGGCCGCTTATCCGGATCGCTATTATGCGGCCACGGATGGCACGACCGTCACGGGCGTTTATGACGCCTGGTCCGGCACCACGGAAGATCCGCAGGCCCGCATCAATGTGCTGGATCTGCCGGCTGCCTCCAGCCTGATCGTGCTGACGGCCGACCAGTTTTCTGACACGGTCGGGGCCAGCAACATCCCTGTCAGCAATGGCGCGCTGACCTATGGTGGGCGTTATGTCGCCTGTTACGACCACACGGCCGCGCAGCCGACTGCGATCCTAAGCTGGTTCGATCTGTGGACGCTTGGCTCTCATGCCAATCTCCCGGCCCTGGCCGACATGCATTTTCTGTCTGCGGCTGAATGGCAGGCTCTGGGCGGGGATTATGGCTACAAGGGAAACAAAGGTCTTCAGGACGGCAAAATTGTGGATTACACGCCGCCGCCCGCGCCCATTCCGCTGACACTCCAGGCCGAGACCGAAAAGACCTGGATCCAGCAACAGGCCAGCCTTGCCGCTGCCATGGGCGAGACCTTCACCGACGCCATGAAGGCTTACGTGAAAGCTGTCGCAGCGATTGCCAGCAGTACTGACACGACTAGCACGGCATTGCCCGCGCGGCCCGATCCAGTCATGGCCTGATCGCCAGCCCTTACACTTACGCCTGTTCTGACAGCTGCCTCCGGGCGGCTTTTTTATGGAAAAATCATGCCTGATACACAGACCTCCGCTCCAAGCCTGAATGCACCTGCAAGCAAGGACGAGGTGATCCGGATCCTGGAAGACCGGGTTCTCAAGCTGGAAACTCTTGTCTCTGCCCTTGGCGACAATCAGTCTGATCTGCGGGCTGAAATGCGCTCTGAGATCGCGTCCCTGCGCACTCAGATCAGCGATCTGAAGGAAGACCTGGAAGACGGGATTAAAGCGCTTGGATCCAAGGTTGACCGCGTCATGGGTGGTAAGGCCGTTGTCACGGCGCTTGTCACCTTGGCAACGTCAATCCTTGGATCTGGGGTGGTTCATTTGGTGGTTTCGATTGGAGGATGACGAATAAACTGATAATTTTCTGAATATATAGAAACGATATACGGTATATATAATAATTCAAGTAATTTTTAATTTCCTTGGGAAATATAAGTTAACCTTGGATTATGCTTGACTTATAAAATTTGTCGAGATTTCTATGTTGAAATAATTTGAAGGATTCGCTCAATGACGGTAGATGAAATTGACTTTGGGTCAGAAGATGCGCGAAATTTGCGCCTTAGAACTGATGAAGAAAAGAAAGTTTTTCTTTCAAGTTACGTTCTCCCGTCGAAATTTAAGCTAGAAGACTTCCTTGAAGGCTACAAATATTTTGTGTTTGGAGGTAAAGGAGCTGGAAAAACTGCCCTCCTGCAATATATAAGAATTCGAGCTGAAATAGATTTAGAAGCTGAGTCTATGTTCTTCTACTTCCAAAGCTCTTTTTCAAAAGATGAACTGAGAGCTTTTCTTGCCAACCACGCAAAAGAAAATGGCCAAGTTATAGATGATAGAGATTTATACGACGCTGATGAATCAGCTCTTTTTTGGCGATTATTTTTATTAGCTCAAGCAGCAAAACTTCTAAAAAAAGCGGGTATACAAGAAGGGGCTGCTGACGAATTCGCAAAACTTGTTGAATCGGCAAAACTTATTTCTCAAGCAAAGAATATAGGTAAAAAATATCCAAACCTTCAGAAATTTTCGGTAACCCTCTCTAAGAACCCTCAGTTTCAATTAGACGGCACTTTTGAGAACGCGACTGTAGGCGATCTTTCGATTTATCTACAGCTTTCAGAGGAAAAGCTCGAAGAAATTTATCTGGATCGTACGCCTCTGTTTATCTTCGTTGATGAGATGGAAGTATATTTGAAGGGAGACGAAACCGATGCGTTTCGTCTATCCGCTGTTGCCTCTTTAGTAAGAGCAGTACGGGACTTCAACGAGCGTTTCTACCACTCTCATATAAGAGTTATCGCAGCAATTCGTGATGCCGTCGTGGATCAAGTCTCCTCTGTACAAGGCGAAATTTACCGAATAATTCGCGACAATGGCGTGCAACTAGATTGGCCGGGAACGGTTCAAATGGGACTTCATCCGCTTGAAAAAATGATACTAGGGCGCATAGTTGCTCAAGATAAATCATTCGAAAAAAGTGGTAAGTCAGGAAATGATTCATCACTCTATGAAGCCTTAACTAAGTACTTTCCCGGCAATCATATATTAAGAAAATGTTTGAATTTAACGTGGTATAGACCAAGAGATGTAGCGCTTCTATTTGAAGAAGCTTCAACTATAGATAAAGGGAAAAGTCATTTTTCGCCTTATACCCTTTCTGATGGTGTTGTTAAAGCACTTGGAAAGCGATTATGGCAAGATGCTATATCTGGTCTTGCTGTAAAGTATAATCCTATGGAATTGAATGGTATTGATAGAATACTTAGGGGCGGAAATGAGTATTATAGCAAAAGCTCTCTGATTGCACGCATGGACGAACTAAGTGATATGTACGAAGATGTAGCAATACTCAGTGATAATAAATGGATAACAATTATAGAAGACCTGTATCAAGTTGGGGCGATATATTGTTCATCCGTTTCCAGTGGTAATAAGAATTTCTGCTTTAGAGGAGATGCTATGCCTAGTTTAAGTAAGGATTTTTCTATTGGCGTGCACAGAGTTCTTTTCAAGGAGTTATCTATAAGAACTTAGAGAATATAATTATTAATAACCTTTTCCATACTTTTTACAGTAATAAGTAATTATCCAATCACAGCCGCCCAACTGGGCGGCTTTTTTTATGGAAAAATCCCATGAATGAAACTGCCGTCGTGCTGGCCACGGCGCTCCTGAAGCTGCCCGGTTTCGAAGGATTCCGGTCAAAGCCTTATGTCTGCCCTGCCGGCTGCTGGACGATTGGTTATGGCAGTCGCTGGCTGAAATCCGGAAAGCCCGTCACAGCCAGAACGCCGCCCATCAGTGAAGCGGACGCAGCCAGCCTTCTGCTCCAGTCGGTCATGTCCTATGACGCGACCCTGTCGCGCCTGGTCAAGGTTCCGCTCTCGGATATCCAGCGGGCGGCACTGTTATCCTGGCAATACAATGTCGGCACGCCAGCCGTGGAAAGCTCCACGCTTCTGCGCAAGCTGAATGCTGGGGATTATGCCGGCGCGGCCAATGAGCTGCCACGCTGGAACAAGGCGACCGTGAAAGGCCATCTGGTCGAACTGGCCGGCCTGACCAATCGCCGCGCTTATGAACGGGATGTGTTCCTGGGCAAGCGGACAGTCATGGGAGCGAACCATGCAATGGTCTGATCTTCTCGGCTTGCTCCCGCCTCAGGTCCTGCTCTGGGGTGGCCTCTTTCTTGTTTTGACGTCGATGCTGCTGAATGTCTGCGGCTTTCTGCGATCTCGGATTGCGCCGCCGGCTCCCGGATCTCGGTGGGTCAGGCCCTATCAGCTTCTGAGCGTTCTGGCCTTCGAGCAGAAATATGCCGCCGCCATGTACAGGATCGGGCTCACGGCCGTCATGACGACGCGGGCTGAAGCACCGCTTTTGAAAAAGGCCGGCGCGGATAGTGGCGTGCAGATCCTCGACAGCAAAGGCAAGCCCAAAGCGCCCACCTGACTGAGCCCTTCAGCCGGTCCTGGCTCGATCATCCTCATACCTCAGATCTCCGAAGGAGGCAGCAAGTCTGCTGTCAGACCGTCGGATGCAACGCCGCCCATCGAGGCGGCTTTTTTTATGGAAGAAACACCAATGGCTTTTAACTCTGTGACGGCCCTTCAGAGTCTCGTGAACCAGTCCCTGGGTAAGGCTGACACGGCAACTGCCCAGCAGGTTGTCAGTGTCGGCGGTCTCGTCCTTCAGGGCGTTCTCGCGGCCAGTATCTCCCGTCTGGCGGGGCATGTGGACGTTAATGCGCTCGATGCCGCTCTGACCAAGACGCTGGAAGGGGCGACGGAACTCGAGCGCGTTCTGGCAGTCGGTCCGGTTACTCAGGCGCCCGCGGCGGAAGCTGCTGATCTCAATCAGCCTGCCCAGTGAATACGGCCAGCCTGGCGATTGTTGGTGTCATGCTCCTTGTGGGCGTGGCATCGGCCTTCGGGCTCTATCGAGCCGGGGGGAAATCGCAGAAAGCCGATACGGCTGACCAGAACGTGAAAGATGCGCAAGCTGCTCTCAATCGGGCCTCCGCTATGGCCCAAGCTGAAACACATAAGCCAACAACTGGAAGCGACGTTTTAGCGAGATTAAACAGAGGTAGCGCATGAAGTGGATTGTTCTTGGGCTCGCGCTGACAAGTTGCACTTCTGCCCGCTATGAGCCGTGTCCTACCCTCGTTTCTTATTCGAATACTGACCAAAAAGAATTGGCGAGTGAGATCCGAAAAAGCCCACAGCCGCAGATTATCCGCTGGATAGGTGACTATATCGGGCTGCGCGATCAGGTGCGCGTTTGTCAAAAGTAAACTGGTCGTAGACGCGACAGCAAGATATACCTTGCAAATGTCCCAAAATTCTTCATCATATGATGAGAAATTTTGGGACATGGCTGATGGAATTGAAATTTGCTCGAACTCTAGAAGAGCAGGATGCTCAGCTTACGCTCTGGGGACTGGCTCGTGATCCGATCATTGAGGCGGTGATCCATGCTCAGAGTTACTATACACAGAGCACGCTTCTCCATCCGAGAGGGTATCAGTTCATTTCCGCTTACGCAGAGTGTGGTAAGCGTTTGCGAGAAAATTTTATCCCACTAGGCTGGAAAAAATGCGATCTCAATAATCAAACGGCCATCCGTCACGAGGGCCTGATGTTACGCATCGCTCCGTGTAACTTCGACTCAGCTACGGCGGATGAAAGTCGACAGCCACGGAATATAAGTCAAAAGGGGTTTGCCGCCTCAGCCAATACCTCCGATAACGAGCAACTGTGTTTGTTCGGTGGTGGCTTGCCTAGAGTTGCACGTAATGCAGCTATTCCGATGCTCAAGGGCTACACGACCCTTATCCTCGCTATGAATTTCGAGGAAGATTTCCCCAAAGCGGAAGTTTCTCTCCCTACTAAATTTGAAAATGGGCGTTACACAACATTCATCAACCGTGTCCCATTGCTCGATGGACGTAGGCCGCGCAATGAGCCTATTGCACCGCACCAGACAAACGAAACGTTTGGTGAAGTTGAGATACCAATCAGGGAAGTGTCGTGAATATCAACCCAGAACGTCTGGATTTTGTGAGACAGCGCTTATTGTTAAACAAGAGTGAATTTGCTGAACGCCTTGAGGTTGATCGCAAAACATTGCAGCGCATTTATAAATTAGAATGTGATGCTAGTGATGAAATTGTTGCGAGGCTAATTAGTTTTTCCGGGTATTCGAAAGAGTTTTTCCACAAGTCGGACCCTGTCCTACCTAATGCCAACGGTGTTAGTTTTCGGTCCCTCAGGTCCCTCACGGCAAAATCACGAGATGCCGCTTTAGCTGCTGCAGGACTGGCTTTTGAGTTTGACGAGTGGGTTCGCAAGCAATTTGCCCTCCCGGAGCATGACCTGCCACAACTCGTTGATTATGGCCCAAGAGAAGCTGCGCGCGCTTTGCGTGCGCAATGGGGCATTGGTGTGCGTCCGATCGGAAACATGATCAATATTCTTGAGTCTCATGGTGTTCGAGTGTTCAGCCTTGTCGAAGAAACGCGACACTTAGATGCATACGCTTACTGGCATGATGACGCGCCATACGTATTTCTCAATACTTGCAAGACGGGTGAGCACAGCCGTTTCGACGCTGCGCATGAACTTGGTCATCTCGTGATGCACCGACACTCAGGTACAGCTAAACGGGATGCGGAGTTCGAAGCAAATACTTTTGCTTCAGAGTTTTTGATGCCTCAAGCCGACCTGATTGCCGAATGGACGCAACGACGTCTTTATACGGTGGCTGATCTTTCTAAGGCCAAGCAAAGATGGGGAGTCTCGGTAGCGGCTCTGAATTATGCACTACATAGCGCTGGACTGCTTACAGAATGGCAGAAGAACACAAATTTCATAGAACTTAGCAGACGGGGGCGCTCTAACGAACCCAACCCAATCCAGCACGAAACGTCCCAGATCTGGGCAAAAATACTATCAGCATTTTGGAAACGAGGAATGTCCTTAAGCCACATCGCGAATGAATTGTGTATTCCAGAAACTGAACTCTCCAGGCTGCTTTTCAATGTGGCAGCGCCTGCACGCCTGCCGGAAAGGCAGGCTCCGAAGCTTACATTGGTTTCCTGACAGAGTAAGATTCTACCAACTCTTGACCGTTACTATTTCTTTCAACCGCATTGTGTGGCGCGGGGATAACAGAGATCGGCAGGACTGCCCTAACCTCATTGAACGGCTCTTCAGATGGCATAAGGTTCGAAAAAGTATGGAATGTAGGTTTGCTGTTTGCAAACTGCATGAAGTTCAACGGTCTTGTTTTGCATTGTGAACGCAAACTTTCCCATTGAAAAATAAGGAAAACCGGACTCCTTCTAAGCTGTGGGTCGCTGGTTCGAATCCAGCAGGGCGCGCCAGCCTGCTTAACAGCAGCGCCGCGCGCCTAGCAAATTTCAAAAATTAGTTGGCAGAATTATTCTTGCTGTAGGCATCTCGAAGAACCTTTTCCACTGCTGGTTCTGGTGATCCGAGAAGTGTTTGCTTCAAGGCGCTGTTAGCCTTGATCGACAAAAGCCCCCATGCGCCTGAATGGTCGTCTGCCATTACAATTTCGAGTTGCTGCGCCGCACAGTCGTGGGGTTTGCACATGTGACCCAGTGCATAGCGTTTTCCATCCTGAGAAAAATATTCCACAGGCGTTGATGTGCCCTGTCCTGACACGACCCAGGCCGGCAAAGTGATCATGCTTTTATAGGCCTCCTTGAAGCCCGAACGGCTCAGGAGTTCCTGTGTCGTTGGGACTTCTGCAGACGCAAGTGAGGTGGAGAGTGCGATAAGGGGTAACATCGCTGCGAATAATTTCAGTTTCATATGTAGTGTTCTCTCCAGCCGATCTCGTTCAGTCAGACAAAGTGATTCCGTTACTCCTCAGTTTCTGGAGGAGGGCGCTTTGGTCCGCGTTGATGCCACGGCAGGCCTCAAGCGCGATGTCTGTTCTAAAGCCACAGCGCATGGCGTCCTCAGCAGTTGCCGCGACACAGAAATCAAGCGCCAGGCCACAGATCACAACATGGTTGATGGAAAGGCCGCTGAGGAGCGCATTCAGGCCGGTAGAGGTGACACGGTCATTGTCGAAGAACGCTGAGTAGCTATCCCGATTCTGCGCCATTCCTTTGTGAATGATATGGCTGATCGGGCTAAGATCGAGAGATTTTGGAAAATCAGCACCTGCCGACGCTGCAACACAATGTGCGGGCCAAGGTCCGCCTTGTTGCGTGAAAGAGCAGTGATTTGCGGGATGCCAGTCCTGAGTGGCAATCACGGCCCCAAAGCCCAGATGGGACAGGGTATTAACCTGAGCAATGATTTCATCGCCTCTCGGAACAGCCAAGGCTCCATGAGGCAAAAAATCATTCTGGACGTCGACGATAATCAGAGCTGAGTGCTGAAAATCAGGCAAAGGAGCAATCTTCCGAGGCTGAGGCAGGAACCATGTCCTGCAGAACGCATTGTGCGATCTTAATCAGCCGCCATGCCTGGAAGAAAGGTTTCCCGTTAGAGGCGTGTCACCAGAAGCTGGTTAATCCGGAAGCCTTCAACGTCCACAACTTCGAATCGGAAGCCTGAAGATTCGACGCTATCGGCCTTTCGGGCCATGCGACGCAGGCGATTCATCACGAAGCCACCAACGGTATCGAAATTCTGGGCATCGTCGAAAATCGGAATATCCAGTTCGCGAATAACGTCACCGATTGGTGCTGCTCCATCGATCAGCCAGGAGTTGGCATCGCGGCGGACAATGGCCTGCTCCTCAAATGGGCTGACCAGACCATCCATCAGAGCGCCCATGATGTCCTTGTAGGTGATAAGGCCTACGACTAGGCCATATTCATTCACGATCAGTGCAAAGCCTGCGGAATGAGCATCAAACTGCGCGAGAGTTTCCCACAGGTTCAGCGTGTCAGGCAGGGACAAGACATCCCGGCGCATCTTGAAGATCTGGCTGGCGACGGGCGTCAGGCTCTCCTTGGATTGCGGCTCATCCACAACCGCAACCAGAACGTCTTCTGCGCGAATAGACCCGATCACGCGATCCAGACCGCCATCGCAAAGGGGATAGCGGGAGTAGGGGCGCACGCGAACCTTGTCCCGTTGGCTCTCTGGTGTTTCCTGAACGTCCAGAAAGACGATCTCATCACGCGGGGTCATGGCGGACGTTACGGAGCGATCCTGAAGGCCCAGAACATTCTGAATCATCTGATGCTCCTGCTCCAGCAGGATACCAGAGGCTGTTCCTGCAGCGAGAATAGCGCGCAGATCTTCAGGCGTTACAGGCTCGACAGTGGCCGCGGCTGGGATTTTCATAACGCGCAGAAGCACATCCGATACGCGCGAAAAGACCCACACCGCAGGATACAGAACCTTCAGCGCCAAGGCAGGGAACCACCCAACCTTAAGAGCGATCCGATCCGGTGCATTCATCGCAATCCGCTTGGGAAGCAGATCCGCGAACAGGACGAAAAGTCCCGTAATAAGAATGAAGGAGCAGGCCGAGCCGCCCTTGGCCGAAAGAGACGGCGAAAAGCCCATGAGCTGAAAGCCGTCTGCGATGGGCTCGCTCAACATCGATTCGCTGATGATACCGCCAAGAACGCCAACGGCATTCAGGCAGATCTGCAGGACAGTAATGACCTGCCCGCTGTTGCGACGGAGCTTCAGAAAGGCAACGGCTCGTGGATCGCCGGCTTCTGCTTTCGAGCGAAGCCTGACGTCACGAGCTGCGGCGAAGGAAATCTCTGAAAGAGAGATCAGGATGGAGACCGCGATCAGGACGACGGTCGCGAGAAGGCCCAGCAGGAGAAGAACAATCATGTGCTGGGTGTAAGAAGAAACTTGCATGCAGGCGGCATCATACTCCGAAGACACCAGAACACGCCAATTATCTTCGGGTGGCAGCCATGCAGGTCCTCAATGTCTTAAAACTGTCAAATCCCTGCCAATGTTCTCCAACCGGCTTCATCAACAGTTTCGAGCCCCAGATCAGCAGCCTTCTTTGCTTTTGATCCGGCTTTTTCTCCCAGCACAACCAGAGACGTCTTTTTGGAAACACTATCGGTTACCTGTGCCCCAAGACGCTCCGCGATAGCTTTTGCTTCAGGGCGCGTCATTGTGGTCAGGGTGCCGGTGAAGACGATGGTTTTACCCGAGAGGTGGCCTTCGGACGGTGCTTCTTCTGCTTCAATTGTATGAAGTTGCTGCCGAAGATCATCAAGTGTTTCGACGTTGTGGGCTTCTGAAAAGAATGCGACCAGTTCGTCTGCAATCGCACCACCGACGCCCATGATGGAATCTAACGCTTCCCGCTCTTCACTGCCCGCGTTCGCGGCTACCATTGCGTCGCGCCAGGCTTCGAAGGTGCCGTAATGCCGCGCAAGCAACTGGGCGTTACGCTCCCCGATCCGGCGAATTCCAAGACCGAAGATGAGCCTCGCCAGAGATATAGTCCGTCGCTCATCAATCGCCTGTAGAAGATTCCTGACCGAGAGCTCTCCCCAGCCGTCTCGTTTCTGAAGTTCATCCTGATGTGCGCTCAGGCGAAAAATATCTCCTGGGCGCAGGACGTAGCCCGCGGCATGAAATTCTCGGATGCTGCGGTCTCCGAGGCCGTCAATGTCGAACGCGCCTCGTGACACCATGTGGATGAGGCGTTCCACAACCTGTGCCTCACAGGTCAGTCCGCCCGTACAGCGGCGCACTGCTTCTCCATGAACACGCTCAGCCAGTGATCCGCAGACCGGGCAGTGATCAGGGAAGACATATCGCGGGCTGCGTGGCTCATCGCTTTCCACAACGCTCAGAATTTGTGGAATGACGTCTCCGGCACGTTGAAGGCGAACCAGATCGCCATCACGAACGTCTTTACGGGCGATTTCGTCTTCGTTGTGCAGGGTTGCGCGCGAAACGATCACGCCACCAACATTGACGGGCTCCAGATGAGCCACAGGGGTCAACGCGCCAGTTCGTCCGACCTGAATTTCAATCCGCAGCAGCCGGGTGATGGCCTGTTCAGCCGGGAACTTCCAGGCGATGGCCCAGCGCGGTGCACGACCTGCAAACCCCAGCCGGTTCTGAAGGGCTATATCGTTCAGTTTGAAGACAATGCCATCGATATCATAATCGAGGCTGGAGCGATCGAGAGCGAGCCTGTCCACATACGCGGGGATATCCCGGGCATGTTCGATCAGTTCGGACAGGGGATTAACCGTGAAGCCCCAGCGTGTCAGGGCTTCAAGATATCCTGAATGGGTTTCGCTTACAGCGGACGATGCGTAACCCTGAGCGTAGGCGAACAGGGACAAGGGTCGGCTGCGTGTGATTTCCGGGTCTAGCTGCCGCAGAGATCCTGCTGCGGCATTTCGCGGATTGGCGAACGGTTTGATTCCGCGCTCTGCCTGTTGCTCATTCAGGGTTAGGAAGTTCTTCTTTGAGAGGAAAACTTCACCACGGATTTCTATGACATCTGGTGCATCATCAGGGAGAGTGTGCGGAATATCCTTGAGCGTCAGCAGATTGGCCGTGACGTCTTCACCCTCGATACCGTTTCCGCGCGTGACGCCCCGGACGAATTTTCGATTTTCATACGTCAGGTTGATAGAGAGGCCGTCAATTTTGGGCTCGGCGACAAATTGAAGGGCTTGAATGCCGTCGTCATCCAGTCCCAGAAAGCGACCGGCGCGGGAAACAAATCCTTCAAATCCGTCTGCACCAAAGACGTTATCCAGAGACAGCATCGGAACAAGGTGACGGTGCTTTCCAAAAGCCGAATCGGGAAGGGCGCCTACGCGATTGCTCGCTCCTCCCTCACGACGAAGCTCAGGGTTGGCGTCTTCCAGTTCCAGAAGCTCACGCCGGGCAGCATCATATTCTGCGTCAGAAACCTCCGGGTCGTCCTTGCCGTGATAGGCCTCGTCCCATCGGGTGAGCAGAGTCTCAAGTTCGGCGTGACGATCGGCAGAATTCATGCGGTCTGTTCCAGAAGGCTATCTGCGGCGCCGCGTGCCGCATCAGTAATGACGTCACCCGCAAGCATTCGTGCAATTTCTTCGCGGCGGGCTTCACGGGAAAGAGGCTCTGCAAGTGTTTCAGTGCGCTCGTTGCGGATGCGCTTGGCAATGCGCAGGTGATGGTCACCTCGCGCGGCAACCTGCGGGCTGTGCGTTACGACGAGGACCTGTACGTCCTGTGCGACCTTGTGCAGCCGGTCGCCGATTGATGATGCGGTTGCGCCGCCAACGCCAGAGTCCACCTCGTCAAAGACCAGTGTTCCCACATCAGAGCGCTGAGCCAGCACAACCTTCAGCGCCAGCATCAGACGCGATAGCTCACCGCCAGAGGCCACTTTGGCCAATGGACCGGGCGCCTGACCGGGGTTTGCTGCGATAAGAAAAGAGGATTGCTCCATGCCGCGGCTGTTCCATTGTTCGGGTGCGAGCGGGAGCAGCGAGACAATGAAACGGGCGCGTTCAAGCTTGACCGGCTTCAACTCACGGCTGACGGCCTGCTCAAGTTTCTGAGCAGAGTGTTCGCGCGCCTTGGACAGAGCTTTCGCGGCTTCTTCATAGGCCAGCCGCGCTTCTGTCAGAGCGATTTCAAGCCGTGACAGTTCGGCATTACCCGAATCGAGCGCAGCCAGACGGCTTTTCAGGGACGCGAGAAAGGACGGGAGTTCGGCGACCGAGACATTATGTTTTCTGGCTTCGGCCCGCAGGGAGAAAAGACGCTCTTCTGTCTCTTCCAGCAGCCGTGGATCGCTCTCCGTATCGGCAGCAAGACGCGTTAGCAGCATTTCTGCTTCTGCTAACGCTTCCTCAGCTTTTTCCAGCGCATCCAAAGCTTCCTGAGCCTGCGCCTGATGAGTGGAGGTGCTGCCCTCAGTTTCTGCAGAAGACGGCAGCAGCCGGACCAATGCCCTGCTGGCAGACCGCAAAGCTGCGGAAGGGTTTGATGAGCGTCGGTCACGCGGCGTCAGTTCAGAAAGGGCTGCGGCAACAGCCTCTCCGCGACGTTCGTCTTGCTGAAGACTGACACGGAGCGCGGCAAGCGACTCTTCTTCGCCTTCCTGAGGAGCCAAAGTCGAGAGGTCATCAACTGTCGCGCGCAGCCACTCTTCCTCGCGCGCAGCAGCATCCATTTCGGAGCGTGCCTTTGCGAGGGCTGTGCGGGCATTGGCCCATTGATGAAACGTTGTGGCGGTTCGCGCCAACAGGTCCCGTTTGACGCCAAAGGCATCCAGCAAATTCAGGTGAGTGCTCTGATCAGCGAGACCCATCTGCTCGTGCTGGCCCTGGATTTCTACGAGTTGAGACGCGATACGCCGCAGCAGGCTAATTCCAACCGGCTGATCCGAGACATAAGCGCGTGAGCGTCCATCAGGCGTGACGATACGGCGCAGCACCAGAGGCTCCGAAGCTTCCTCCAGTGCGATTCCCTGTTCACTTAGGAGAGTGAAAACAGGATGCCCGGACGGAACTTCAAAGATGGCAGCCACACTGGCTTGCGCTGCCCCGGAGCGGATCAGTCCAGCATTGGCACGGTCGCCGAGGGCAAGGCCAAGGCTATCGAGCAGGATGGATTTACCAGCACCGGTCTCGCCCGTCAGAACGGTGAGACCAGCGGCCAAGGTCAGATCGAGCTTTTCGATCAGAACGACGTCACGGATCGAGAGATGGGTCAGCATGACGGGAATGTTGTGTGTAGTGAGGCGTGTTTCAAACGCCTCACATCAGAATACGCTATGCCAGGCGCGGGAAAAGAATCCACGCGGCTTGCTGGACGTCTTGGTGGGCTGCTTGAACTCACTGGACAGCAGCTTGTTATCCCGCAGATTTGCATAGGCATAGCGGTACCACTGACTGTCTGGATAGTTGTAGCCCAGTACGGATGCCGTCTGTCTGGCCTGATCCTTGAGACCGAGAGCCAAATAGACTTCGACAAGACGCTCCAGCGCTTCAGCCACGTGGTTCGTGGTCTGGAAATCCTGCACGACACGCTGATAACGCGTCATTGCGGCTTCATAGTTGCGCTGCTGCTGATACCAGCGGCCAACCAGCATTTCCTTGCCTGCAAGATGATCACGGCACAGATCAATCTTCAGCTGGGCATCACGTGCGTACGCTGTCTGTGGGAAGCGGGTAATAACCTCTTCCAGAGCATCAAGGGCTTCAACCGTTCCCTGCTGGTCACGCTGCACGTCAGCGATTTGCTCATAATAGCAAAGCGCGCGCAGATAGAAGGCATAGGCCGCATCAGGGCTGGTCGGGTGGAGCTGGAGATAACGCTCAAGCTGCTGAACCGAAAGCGCATACTCACCTTGCAGGTAGTAGGCATAGCCTTCCATCAGCTCGGCATTTCCGGTGAAGCCGGAATACGGATAGTTCTGCTGAAGCAGCTCGAATTCGCCGCCCGCCAGTTCATATCGGCCGGAATGAAGAGCATCGATACCGTAGTTATACAGCGTCTCTGCGTCAGCAGCCTTTGGAATGACCGGCTTCTCATGCTTGTGAGAAAGCAATGAACAGCCTGACAGAAGCAGCAAACCGCTTACGGCCGCAGCCTTCAGAACAAGACCCCGTCCGTTCCAGGACACTTCGAAATGATGCTGAGTGCTGCTTGCCATACCTGCTCTTCCCGTGAAGCCCGTCTTATATCACGGGAATGCGGGGACGAAAGACCCGCCATTTAACCTTAGGCTGCGACGCGTGTGCGACGATGGCCGCGTGCCGAAACGGTAGGGGTCTCTGCTTCAAAACGCCAGTTTTTCTGATCTGAGAAAACGCTGCGCAGAAGCTCGTTATTGATCTTGTGACCAGACTTATGGCCGATAAATCCCGCTTTCAGACGATAGCCGCAGCAATAGAGATCACCGATAGCATCCAAAAGCTTATGCCGGGCAAATTCCCGTTCGATTTTCAGGCCCGCTGGATTAAGGATGGTCTTACCGTCCACTACAACAGCATTGTCGAGAGACCCGCCACGGGCGAGGCCGATACTTTGAAGATACTCAATGTCTTTGCGGTTCACAAAAGTACGGCAGAAAGACACTTCTTCCAGAAAACGCGCCGGATCAAGCTGCATGGCATAGCGCTGACACCCGATGGCTTCAGCATCAAAATTTAACGAAATTGCAAGAGAAAGACCGCGTTGAGCCGGGCGCAGCTCAGCAAAAGCGCCGTTGTCGCCCTCAACTCTAACGTTTCGAAGAATTTCAATAATTTTTCGTGGCGTATTCAGCGTTTTCTTGCCCGCGCATCGCAAGAGGAAGGCAAAGGCATCTGCCGAACCATCCAGAACAGGCAGTTCCGGCCCGCTGACTGAAATGAGCGCATTATCAATTTCCATGGCGTTAAGCGCCGCCATCAAATGCTCAATGGTCGCTACACGTAAAGAAGGATCGTCTTTGCATGCGACAACAGTCGAGAGTTTGGTGTCGATAATCCGGTCATAGAGAGCGGGAAACGAAGGAGAGCCGGGGTAATCGCTCCGCTGAAAGCGAATACCTGTATCCGCTTCGGCTGGAGAAATTTCCAGATCGACATCAAGGCCACTGTGAAGGGCGATGCCTCGGCAGGATATGGGAGAATGAAGGGTTGTCTGCAGGTTCTTCAAATCGGGACGCTCAGAGAAAAGAGGCGTCTGCGTGCTGTCAGACGCGCTGGAAAGTAGCGGGCGGACCTTTCGATCTGCTGGAACCGACTTTCCATGATGCGCTGGCGTAACCTGCATGAATCCCCCGACGATTTAGACTGGCTTATAATAAAACCCAGTCATCGCCGGAGTGCCATTCAATGATTGTTGCCGGATATTACCTGACTGCTTTCCTGCGATGCGCAAGATTTTGCAGGAAAGCAGTTCGCTTATTCAGCGACGGAGATAGGTGGGAATATCGAGCGTGGAATCATCGCTACCGTCAGACGGCGCTTGGTTATGGCGCTGGTCGGAGGGGTTATGATGATCCGTCTGCTGATATGCGTCACGGCTGTTCTGTTCCGTGCGCGGTGCTTGCGGGGCTACTTGCTGCGGAGCCGGACGGCTCCGGAAAGCGCCTGTCATAAGGCCGAAAATGCTGCGTGGGGCTTCTGGAGCTGGTGCACGTGGCGGCTCGGAAAACAGGCCAGCGCGCGGGGAGCGAGGTGCTGCATCGTCCTGCGGGGCTGCGACGTGCGGCTGCTGAGGGGCCGCATGTGGCGGTGGTGCAACCGGGCTCTCTGCTGCCGGTGGGGGCGATGCAGGCTGCTGTGACGCGTTCGGGTCAAGGTTGAAGTTCGGGCGTGGCGGCCCACCTGCGTAGGTTGATCCCGGCTGAAACGTCTGGGGTGCCTGGCGGCTTTGAGCAGACGTATCACGTGGAGCCGAGGCCGACGGGGCCTGCTGCGGAGGCGACGCAGGAGCGGTTTCTGTGTTGCCCGGATCATTTCTGGACTGGGTGTCGATGCCGGTCGCCACAACTGAAACGCGGATGCGCCCGTTCATGTTTTCATCGATCAGAGCACCAAAGATGATGTTGGCTTCTTCGGCAACTTCTTCACGAATACGGTCAGCAGCTGCGTTCACTTCGTAAAGTGTCAGATCTTCACCACCTGTGATGTTGATCAGCAGACCGCGGGCGCCAGCCATGGAGGCATCTTCAAGCAGTGGGTTGGAAATGGCGCGCTCGGCAGCGGCAACGGCGCGATCTTCACCGTCGTCTTCCGTGGTGGCTTCACCGGTGCCCATCATGGCTTTGCCCATCTCTTCCATCACGGCCTTCACGTCCGCAAAGTCGAGATTGATGAGGCCCGGAGAGACCATCAGGTCCGTAATGCCGCGAACACCCATGTTCAGGACGTTGTCAGCCATTTTAAAGGCTTCACGGAACGTCGTGTTCTGGTTCGCGGAATTGAACAGGTTCTGGTTCGGAATAACAATCAGGGTATCGACGTGCTTTTGAAGCTCGGCGATACCGGACTCAGCAGCCAGCGTGCGGCGGCGACCTTCAAAGTTGAAGGGCTTCGACACCACACCAACTGTCAGAACGCCGCGTTCACGGGCCATGCGCGCGATAACCGGGGCCGCACCCGTACCCGTACCACCGCCCATACCGGCTGTGATGAAGACCAGATTTGCCCCTTCGAGCTGACGCTCGATTTCCTGTGCAGCTTCTTCAGCAGCTTCGCGGCCGATTTCCGGCTTGGCGCCTGCGCCGAGACCGCGTGTCAGATGGGGGCCAAGCTGGACGCGGCGTTCAGCCTTGGAGTGGGCGAGCTGCTGCGCATCCGTGTTGGCAACAACGAACTCGACGCCCTTGAGCTCCGAATCGATCATGTTGTTGACGGCATTCGTGCCACCACCACCAACACCGACGACGGTAATGCGCGGGGCCAGTTCAACGTGAGAGTTCGGGGTCGGGGTAAGGTTCAAAGTCATGATCAGGTCCGGAACTGCGAGGAAGCAACGGAAAAAAGGGCGTTATTTTCTGTGTAGCTCATCCACGGTCGCGGATGAACCCCACGAGACGTTTCAGAAGGCTGCCAGATCGAGGTTCCGGGGTTGAAATGTCCCCAAAGTCCCGATCTGCGCCCGCTGCCCAGGCCAGAAGCCCCGCAGCGGTGGAAAAACCGGCCGAAGCTGCAGCAGTCTCCGGCAGGCCATGAACGTTCAGCGGTTTGCCCATGCGAACCGGCCGGGCAAGAATGCGTGTTGCGACAGGCACAATGCCTTCCATCAGGGAAGCTCCGCCTGTCAGAACAACACGCCCGTTGGCGAGACGTCCCAGACCTGCATTGTCCAGAGCATGGCGCACAAGTTCAAGTGTCTCTTCAACGCGAGGCTGAATAACGGAGATCACTTTCGAGCGTGGAATACGGGCCAAACGGTCCCGGCCTTCTCCAATGAGGGGCACGGAGAGGATTTCGCGTTGATCGTCGGACCCGAGCTGTGCCGCACCATACATGGTTTTCAGGCGCTCTGCAGTTTCCAGAGACGTCGAAAGAACGCCCGCAATATCACGGGTAACATGAAGGCCACCAACAGGGATTTGTGCCGTATGGATCAGTCGGCCTTCACAGAAAACTGCGAGAGAGGTGGTTCCGCCTCCCATTTCCACGACGGTAACGCCCAGATCACGTTCTTCGTCAGCCAGCACGGCAACGCCAGAGGCAAAGGGGCTGGAAACCAGTCCGTCGAGTTTGAGCTCTGAATGCTGAAGAACGGTATCCAGTGTGCGGAGAGCACTGGAGTTCATGTCAACAACGTGCAGTTTCGTCGCCAGTTGTTCACACTGATGGCCACGCGGATCAGCAATACCAGGCATGGAGTCAACGACATACCCGATGGGAAGGGTATGGATGACGTCCCGACCTTCTGACCATGCACGAGCCTGCCCGTCCGTGATCAGGCGCTGAACATCGCCATCCGTCACTTCACGGCCACCAATGGGCATGTGGGCATCGATCAGGCGGCTTCGGGGATGACCACAGGACAGATTGACGACCAGCGAGTCCATGCGTCGCTCTGCGGCTTCCTCTGCCTGACCAACGGTGGCGCGAATGGCAGCTTCGGTTTCACGAATATCGACGATCGATCCAGATCGAATGCCGTGAGAGCGCCGCCAGCCATAACCCAGAACCTGAATGGAACCATCCGGCTCACCCTTGCCAATGAGGCAGGTCATTTTCGTTGTGCCGATATCCAGCGCACCGAAAACGCCATTGCGCCAGACGCGAGGTTTGGATGTCTCTTCCGGAGGCAGCGGCAGGATTTCACGTGATGCGCGGTTCAGCGCAACTTCGCGTTCGCCCCCCACAGGGATCAGGGACCGGCCCCGCAGACCACCCCGGCGGCGAAAGGCCGGAAGATCGGACGTTGGTGTAAGATCGGTCATGGCTGCTGTGTCGTCTGGCTGCTGTCAGAAGGAGGGGCGGGTGAGTCTGTTTTGGGCGCGTCAGGAGGAGGTGTGGGCGCGGGTGTCTGATGAATGACCATGCGATCTGGAAGGCGCATGTCAATCGAGACGACAGGACGATCCAGCAGGTTCATGCTTGTCTGGTATTGCGCGAGACGTGCAAACGCTGCGGCCTCTTCGCCTTCGGGGAGCATGACAGTTGTCCCGTCTTTCAGGGTCACATTCCAGCGCCTGTTTCCCACACGAATGAGAGCCGTCACACGGGATTTGACATCGGGCTGTTTGGCTAAAGCGTCAATGACGACGGACGCGGCAGTATTGGCACCATCGCCAACGACAAGCGGTAGCTGAAGGAATGCCTGAGCATTCTTGCCTGTCATGCCCTGATCGGGAACTTCTTCGCCGGCCTGATTAATGAGCGAAAAATGTCCATGTGTTTGCCAGACGGCGATGGGTGTACGTTCGGTCAGGTTAATGATGATCGTATCCGGCATCCGCCGCTCGACGGTCGCATGATCAACGAAGGGAAGTTCATCAATGCGCTGGCGTGCGGCTTCGACAGAAAAACCAAAAATTGGGTGACCAGTGCTCGTTCCCAGTGCTTCGTAAATTGATGCTTCGCTGGTCATGCCGCGACCATTGATGATGACGTGCCGAATAGGCAGCGGCTCCATAGCCACAAGTTTGGCTCTTAGCGGAGCAAAACGCTCCTCCGACGCTGCGTCATACAGGAGGCGCGCTCCTACTCCTCCCAGTCCGACCACGACAAGGAATACGATTCCTGGGCGAATCAGTTTCCGTTGACGGCGCAGGAACAGTTTCGTCCGTGACGGCCGGTCCTCGTAAGGCGGCATCGGCGCCGGGCGGAAAGCTGGGTCACGTCGGAAATCGGGTTCCTGAGGGCGGGAGTCCCTGCGCATCAGCGGGTCAGTGCCTCCTGAACCAGCCAGTCACAAAGATCCGGATAGGAGATACCGCAATACGCAGCCTGTTCCGGGAGCAGTGAGGTTGGGGTCATACCGGGCTGCGTGTTAACCTCGAGAACGATCAGAGTGTCTGTCTCGTCATCGTAGCGGAAATCCGTTCTGCTGGCGCCAGAACATCCCAGAATCTGATGAGCACGCAGAGCATAATCCAGTGCACGCTCGGTCACGCTTTCTGGCAGCTCTGCCGGGACGACGTGCCTGGAGCCACCAGCTTTGTACTTTGCTTCGAAATCGTAGAATGCAGCCGTTTCGGCAGGCAGGATGTCGGTTACGGCGAGAGCGCGGTCACCCATCACGCCCGCAGTCAATTCACGGCCAGGCACGAAGGCTTCAACAAGAGCTTCTTTGCCGAAGCGCCAGTTCTTTGCGATTTCGGCACGACGGTTGTCACCCTGGCGGATAATTTCAACGCCGACCGACGATCCTTCTGCAACGGGCTTCACAACGTACGGAACGGGCAGCGGGTCTGCTTCTGCCAGTTCTTCAGGCGTGATGACACGGCCTTCCGCAATGGGAAGTCCCGCTGCCGCGAGCAGCATACGGGTTGCTCCCTTGTCCATTGCGACAGCAGAGGCGCGGATACCAGAGTGTGTGTACGGAAGTCCCATCCATTCCAGCACACCCTGAATGGCGCCATCTTCGCCTTTGGGGCCATGTAATGCATTGAAGACGACGTCCGGGGCGGCCTCTTTTAGAGCCTGGATCGTGACGGCAATATCGGCGCCGACATCGACTGGCGTTACTTCATGCCCCTTCTCGCGCAGGGCGGAGATGGCTGCATTGCCACTGACAAGGCTGACAGGTCGCTCGCTGGACGTACCGCCATATAAAACTGCGACCTTCATACTGTCTTCTCTCCTACGTCACGACGACCAATGCGTCTGATCTCCCAGTGCAGGTCAATTCCGCTGTGGTCCAGAACTTTCTTGCGAACAGTTTCCCCAAGCGTTTCAAGCTGTTCGCTACTGGCATCACCAATGTTCAGCAGGAAGTTGCAATGCTTCTCACTGACCTGAGCGCCACCCAGCGTCAGGCCACGGCAACCTGCTTCATCAATCAGCGCCCAGGCTTTGTGACCGTCTGGGTTACGAAACGTTGAGCCACCAGTGCGGGCACGAACAGGCTGGGACGCTTCGCGAGAGGCACGAATTTCTGCAAGGCGTTCCCGAATGGCATCTGGCGCGTTCGGTGTGCCACGCAGTCTGGCCCGAATGACAATAGCACCTTCCGGCAAAGCCGAATGACGGTACGCAAAGCCCAGTTCTTCACAGGTGAGGCGACGCAACTCGCCATCTGACGTGAGAATATCCACCCAATCGAGAACGGCATTGATGTCCGAACCATAAGCGCCAGCATTCATGCGCACAGCGCCGCCGATGGACCCGGGAATGCCGACAAGAAATTCCAGTCCAGCCAGGCCTGCAGCGGCACTGTGCTCGGCCACCGTAACATCCAGAGCTGCGGCGCCCACTACCAGGCCGTCAGTCTGGACTTCAATGTCCGAGAAACCACGGGCCAGCCGGACCACCACGCCTTCAATACCACCATCGCGGATGATGACATTTGAGCATGCGCCCAAAACTGTCAGGGACATGCCAACGGGGCGGTTCCGCAGCAGGTCAGCCAGATCATCGGCGTCTTCTGGCACGAACAGCCAGTCAGCCGGGCCGCCAGTACGGAACCAGGCGCGGGCTCCCAGCGGTGCATTGGCGGTCAGACGTCCGCGAAGGCCCTGAACTGGAAAGTTGTCGCTCATACAGCGCTTTCCGGCGCCGGGCTCTTGGTGTTCAGAGCTTCCAGTTCTTGCGGAAGGGTCTGAGCCCACTGGGTAATTGTGCCAGCACCGAGGCAGACGACGTAGTCGCCAGGCTTTGCAATTGCATTCACCATTTCAGGAAGAAGCTCAGGTGAGGGCAATGGCACAACAGACCGATGTCCACGATCCCGCAGGCCTTCAACCAGAGCATCACGATCTGCGCCTTCAATCGGGCTTTCACCAGCTGCATACACGTCAGCCACGATAACGGTGTCAGCATCGTTCATGCAGGTGCAGAATTCGCCGAACAGGCCTTTCAGGCGGGAATAGCGATGCGGCTGCACCACGGCGATGACGTTCTTTGCGCCTGCCTGACGGGCAGCTTTCAGGACAGCCGCAATCTCGACCGGATGGTGACCATAATCGTCAATGATTGACACGCCATTGAATTCACCCGTCCGCGTGAAACGACGCTTCACGCCCTTGAAGGACGCAAGGCCGGAGGCGATGACGGAATCACTGATTTCCATTTCCAGCGCCACCGCGATGGCTGCCAGAGAGTTCAGAACGTTATGATGCCCCAGCATTGGCAGGCGGAACGGACCGGCGCGACGCGTGCGGTTGCGGGCGCGGTTCGTGACCACAACCTCGAATGTTGCGCCACGCTTGTCCATCACGACCTTCTCAGCACGAACATCGGCTTGCGGGCTGAAACCGTAGGTGATGATGCGGTGATCGGACAGGCGCGGGATCATCTGCTGAACCTGAGGGTGATCTACGCACAGCACCGCAAAGCCATAGAACGGAATGTTGGAGACGAACTGGTCATAGCCCGCCTGCATGGCTTCTTCCGTACCCCAGTGATCCAGATGCTCGGGATCCATGTTCGTGATGACCGCAATGACCGCAGGTAAACGAAGGAATGATCCGTCGCTTTCGTCGGCCTCAACAACCATCCAGTCACCGGAGCCCATACGGGTGTTGGTGCCGTATGCCTCGATGATGCCACCATTGATGACGGTCGGGTCCAGCTTCGCATGCTCCAGAACACACGCCACAAGGCTTGTCGTCGTGGTCTTGCCGTGTGTGCCGCCGATCGCGACAGACCAGCGCAGTCGCATCAGTTCTGCCAGCATTTCCGCACGACGAACGACCGGGATCAGCTTTGCCCGCGCCGCAACAACCTCAGGGTTGTCTTTCTTGACGGCGGTAGAGGTCACGACAACCTGGGCGTCACCCAGATTGGAGGCATCATGTCCGATGTGGATCTGGATGCCAGCGTGTCGTAGACGCTGAACATTCGAGCTTTCCGCAATATCTGAACCCTGAACCCGGTAGCCCAGCATGTGCAGGACTTCTGCAATGCCGGACATCCCGATACCGCCGATACCGACGAAATGAATGGTTCCGATGTTCAGGGGCAGGGCGCGCATGGGGCAGGTACTCTTGAGGTAATAGGGTAAAAAGAGATGATCAGGACCGAAGGCCAGCTTCGATCAGGTCTGCTACCTTTGCGGCAGCATGAGGGCGAGCAAACCGGCGTGCAGCTTCGGCCGCAGCGGACAGACGCTCAGGATGGGTAATCAGGTCAGCGACAAGAGCTGTGAGAGCCGCAGATGTGAAATCCGGCTGACGAACCATCCAGGCCGCTCCCGCATCCTGTAACGCTTTTCCATTCGCGCCCTGTTCGTCAGAGGCGGCGATGGGCAAGGGCACTAGAATGGATGGCAGTCCGGCCATGGCCAGTTCCGCGACAGAAGATCCACCTGCGCGACCAATAACCAGGTGTGCTGATTTCAGTCGCTCGGGAACGTCGTTGAAAAAAGGCTCAACCTCAACCGCAATACCAGCATCTTCATAGATGGCACGAACGCGATCAGTGTCTTCTGCACGAACCTGTTGCGTGACATGCAGACGTGTGCGGAAGCCAACCGGCAGGGCAGCCAGAGCCTGTGGCACAATATCTGATAATACGCGGGCACCGAGAGAGCCACCCCAGACCAGGAGCCGAACAGTCTCTGTCGGTGCGGTATAGGGTTGCCCGAACAGGGCTTCGATCCCGGCCCGAACAGGCATACCCGTCAGAGTGATGCGGGCGCCCTGCGGGAGGCGCGCAACGCTGTCATAAGACGTAGCGATGAGCGGAGAAAAGCGCGACAGAAAGGCATTTGCCTGCCCGAGAACCGCGTTTCCTTCGTGAATAACCATTTCCGGACGCTGCGATTTTGGCAACATGCGAGAGGCCAGAAGCGGCGGAATGGATGGATATCCGCCAAACCCGACAACAGCGGCCGCATCAAGTGTTTTAAGAATCCGGCGTGCTTCGAGCATGCCTCGGAAAAGTGCGGTGATACCCCGCACTTTTCCCCCAAGGCCTTTGCCAGCCACGCCCGCGCCGTCCAGCACGTACTGCGGCCGATCTTTGAACAGACCAGTCTCACGCCGTCCATGCCTGGCGTCCGTCATGAGAACAAGGTCATGCCCACGTTCTGCCAGGACGGTTGCAACAGCTTCAGCCGGGAAAAAATGCCCTCCGGTTCCACCGGCAGCAACGACAATCGGACGTTTCATGGGGTGTTTCTCTCAAGAAGGGAACCGGGGGTGTAAGGGGTGGCGACACGCTGGGCAATCTTGCCCGGACCAACGTGATGGCGCGTCAGGGCAAGGACCATTCCCATGGTCAGAGCAATGGACATGGCCGAACTTCCACCATACGAAATGAATGGCAGCGTCATGCCCTTCGTTGGGATGAGGTGAAGTGTTGACCCCATGTTGACGAACGCCTGTAGTCCGAACCCTGTTACTAGCCCTGCCGCGGAGACGATCACAAAAGGATCTTCTTCCCGCATAAGTTTCAGCAGGGTGCGCAGGACAATAATGCCGAACACGGTGATAATGCCGAAGCAAAGCAACAGACCGTACTCTTCGCCAGCAACGGCGAAAACAAAGTCGGCATGAGCATCAGGCAGCAGATCCTTGACGCGTCCTTCACCTGGCCCACGTCCGAGCAAACCCCCATTTCCGAAAGCGCGAAGCGCCGTGTCGATCTGATAGTGATCGCCAACGTCCGGATGCAGGAACCGCTCAACACGGGAGCGCACGTGCGGGAACATGACGAACGCCATGCCGAACGCACCAATCATGCCTGCAACACAAAGCCCAACCCAATACAGACGCAGTCCGTCGACGAAAAGCTGCGTCATGAAAACCATGGTGATGACGGACAACATTCCAATGTCTGGCTGGGACTTGAGGAGTGCCAGAATGACGCCAAAGCATGCGAATGCGATCAGCATTCCGGGGAACGCTATGTTCCCCCGCAAAACGACCGTCCGGCGTGCGGAGAGCAGCCAGCCCGTCATGACGGCAAAGCAGGGTTTGAGAAATTCTGAAGGCTGCACGGACATCATGGGCAGGGCGATCCAGCGGCGCGCGCCTTTGATCTCCATCCCGTGCACCAGTGTCATGGCTGTGGCGGCGAGGGCAAGAATACCCCCGATAAAGGCCAGCTTTTTGACGCCCGCTCGCGAAAGATAAGACACACCAAGCACGATCGCCCCAGCCAGTGCCAGGAAGATCACCTGCTTGAGGATGAACATGTTGCGGGACGCGCCAATTCTCGAAGCCACGGCAGGGCTGGCCGCGAGCATCAGCACGTAACCCAGGCCGATCAGAATTCCGACACAGGCGAGCGTGACCCGGTCGGTATTGCGCCACCAGCGGGCGATTGCCGATGAATCGACACGGGAGGAGCCCGCCATGACCGTCAACCTTCCTGTTCTGCTTTGAGCATTTCGCCCGAATGGCCTGATTTCACAATATTATCGCAAATCTGGAGAAAGTGTGACCCACGATCCTCAAAACTGCGAAACTGATCAAAACTTGCACAGGCCGGAGACAGAAGAACGGTTCTGACCCCATCCGTAACGGCTGCGTCAAACGCTGCGGGAACTGCGCGACCCAGCGTGTCACACATCGTGTAGGGAACGCCATTGGCTTGAAGTGTTGCAGCAAGAACAGAGGCATCTCGGCCAATGAGGAACGCGTGGGCAATGCGGTCAAACCACGGGACAAGCATCTCGATGCCTCCCGCCTTAGCCGTTCCCCCCGCAATCCACATCACACGGTCGTAGGACCCAAGCGCCTTGGACGCAGCTTCGGCATTAGTTGCTTTGCTATCGTTGATGAACGCCACACCATCCCGCTCGGCTACCTTTTGCAGCCGATGTTCCAGACCGGGAAATGACGCTAATCCATCACGAATAGCCGTATCGCTCAAACCAAGATGCTTTGCCATCGCCCAAGCCGCGGCGACGTTCTGACGGTTGTGCCGTCCGGGGAGTGCCGGGCCGTCGAAGGATGGAACCGCATCCGGCGCCAGCGTCGTGACGGGAATTCCTCGTGACGAAATTTTCTCCGCGATCGTCAGGCACCATGGATCGTCTTCTCCGATGGCCGCCAGATCTTCAGACGTCATGTTGTCGAAGATATGCGCTTTCGCTGCCGCATAGCCATCCATGTCTCCATGACGATCAAGATGGTCCGGTGTAATGTTTAGCAGGCAGGCAGTCGCAGCGTGGAACTGATCCAGCCGTTCCAGCATGTATGACGACATCTCAATAACGTAAACGCCGGTATCAGCCAGAAGAGGCAGTGCCAGAGACGCAGTGCCCAGATTGCCGCCCGCGACACAGGGAACCCCAGCGGATTGCAGCAGATGCGCCAGCAGGGCTGTCGTTGTGGATTTTCCGTTAGTACCAGTTATGGCTGCAAAACGCGCTTTAGATCCGGCTTTGCGAACATTGCGATAAAGCAGTTCTGCATCTGACAGGATCTGCACATTCTGAGCGCGAGCCAGTTCGGCCACGGGATGCGGCTTAGGCAGAATATGCGGAATACCAGGAGACAGGACGAGCGCTGTCATGCCGGACAGGTCTGTCAGTGGCGCAAGTGTCAATCGCTCATGAGGGGGCAGAGACGGGGCATTATCATCCCATGCCTGAACCTCGGCACCCATGTTCAGCAACGCGCTGACTACAGCCGCACCGTTACGACCAAGACCGCAAACCACATAGCGCTCGCCTGCGAGAAGATCTGTCGGAAAGCCTGTCATCTCAATTTCAGCGTGGCCAGACCACACAGCCCCAGAACGATGGAGACAATCCAGAATCGTACGACGATCTTCGGTTCCTGCCACCCCTTCTTTTCAAAGTGATGGTGCAACGGTGCCATGAGGAACACGCGCCGACCTGTACGCTTGAACCAGAAAATCTGGATCACGACGGAGAGCGTTTCTGCGACGAACACGCCGCCAACAATGCACAGAACAAGCTCATGCTTGACGGCGACGGCAACGGCCCCAAGTGCGCCGCCGAGGGACAGGGAGCCTGTATCACCCATAAAAACGGCAGCCGGGGGCGCATTGAACCACAGGAAGCCAAGCCCCGCTCCAATCAGGGCGGCGCAGAACACAGCCAGTTCTCCGGTGCCCGGAACAGGATGAAGCTGGAGGTAATCAGCAAAAACATGATTGCCGACGAGATAGGCAATCAGAGCAAAGACGAGCGCTGCAATTACGACTGGAACAATCGCCAGACCATCCAGGCCATCGGTGAAGTTCACGGCATTGCCGAAGCCTGTGATCGTAATCATGGCAAAAAGTGGGAAGGCATAACCGAGCGGAAGGAGGATATCCTTCACGAAGGGGAACGCGACGGCATTACGGAGTTCCGGCGGCGTCAGATGCTGGAGCCAGATACCTGCAATGAGAGAGGCTGCAAACTCACATCCCAGTCGTACACGCTTGGACACACCTTTCGTATTACGGCGGGAGAGCTTCAGATAGTCGTCTGCAAAGCCAACGGCACCGAATGCGGCAGTCGTGAGCATAACGGCCCAGACGAAACCGTTTGTTAGGTCTGCCCACAACAGCGTCGCGGAGAACAGCGCGATCAGGATCAGCATCCCGCCCATCGTTGGCGTGCCAGCCTTTTCCATAATATGCCGTTCCGGACCAAGCGTGCGGATAGGTTGCCCCTCACGCTGGATCCGTTTGAGCTGCGCAATGAACGGGTTGCCAAGCGCCAGCGAGATCACCAGCGCCGTCAGGCACGCACAACCCGAGCGGAACGTCAGATAATGGAAGAGGTTGAAGAACCCGCCATGCGATGAGGCATGAGAGGCGACGAGATTGAACAGCATCAGGCAGAGACCGGGTTGGAAGCGTTATCGAGGGCCGCAATGACATCGCGCATCCGGCTGCCCAAACTGCCTTTGACAAGCAGAAGGTCACCGGGGCGGAGAGCATCACACAGAAAGGGGGCGAGGGAAGACGCGTCCGGGGCATAACCACCCCGCACGGTTTCGGGAAGAGCTTCGTAAAGCGCGTGCATGTGGGTGCCACAGCAGAAAGCCAGTGCATCTGCTGCGATTACGGCATCCGCGAGAGAACGATGTTCTGCCTCTGCGAATTCGCCAAGCTCACGGATGTCTCCCAGAGCGACCACGCGCCGTTTGGCTGGAAGAAGCGAGAGAGTCTCTAGCGCCGAACGAATGCTGGTCGTGGAGGCATTGTAGCTTTCATCAAGCAACTGCACCCCGTTCAGCACAGTACGTATCTGTCCGCGGCCTGCTCCTGGAACAAACCCGGTCAACGCTTTAGCCGCATCCTGCACATTTTCGCCAAGGGCTGCGACAGCTCCGAGAGCCAGCGCGGCATTTCGCGCCAGATGTCGGCCGGGAGCTGTTAATCTGACGGACACGCTCGGAGCATTAGGGAATGTCAGGGTAAAAGTGCTGCCTTCCGCGGTGCAGACCAGGTTTTCTAACCGGACTTGGGCGGAAGCAGAGAAGCCGCTTAACCAAAGAGATGTATGGTCAGGAAGAGCTGCCTGAAACAGGTCTTGCCCCACAGCATCGTCTGGAGCAATGGCCGTCCCGTGTGGTGGTAATGCACTGAAGAGCTGGGATTTTTCACGCGCGATTTCTTCCACGCTTCCCATGTGGCCCAGATGTGCTGTTCCGATAGTGGTAATGATCCCGACGTCCGGACGAACCTGCGCAGCCAAGGGGGCAATTTCCCCCACATGGTTCATGCCAATCTCACTCACGCAAAAACGCGCGTCGCGGGGGAGGCGCGCTAAGGTGAGAGGGACGCCCCAGTGATTATTGTATGAGGCAATGGCAGCATGTGTCGGCCCGAGCGCAGAAAGTGCGGTGCGGAGCATGTCTTTCGTCGTGGTCTTGCCAACGCTGCCAGTAATCGCAACGACTTTCCCGTCGAACCGCGCCCGTGCGAAGCGTCCCAGTGCTTCCAGACCCGCCATCGTATCGGCAACGATCAGAAGGCGTGGATCCGTCAAGCCTCTGGTGTCATGCACCATTACACACGCGGCCCCGGCGTCGAGAGCTTGCGTAATGTGAGCGTGGCCATCACTGGCATCGCCCTTAATTGCGATGAAAAGGTCGCCGGATTTCAGTGTCCGCGTATCAATGGAAATTCCGGTGACGGAAACGTCGGCTTCAAGGCGGCCATTTGTCGCATCACGAAGCTCTTCGGATGTCCAGAGAACGCTCATGCTGCACCTGCGAGTTCACGGATAACGCTGCGGTCATCGAACGGAAGAACGGTTTGACCAACAATCTGTCCCTGCTCATGACCCTTGCCGGCAACAACCAGAATGTCCCCGGGCTGAAGCGCGTCCAATCCTGCGGCGATCGCAGACCTCCGGTCCCCGATTTCATGTGCTTCCGGGCAGGCCGCATGAATGGCGGAACGAATACTCTGCGGATCTTCCGTGCGCGGATTATCGTCTGTGACAATCGCCAGGTCTGCCATGCGCGCTGCAACTTCGCCCATCAATGGGCGCTTGCCACGATCGCGATCTCCGCCCGCACCAAACACGACGACCAGCCGTCCCTGAGTGTGTGGACGGAGGCTGGCGAGAACGCGTTCCAGTGCATCCGGCGTGTGGGCATAATCGACGTAGGCGGCTGCTCCATTGGAGAGTTCAGCTGCGCGCTCACATCGTCCGCGGACACCGGTCAATTGCGGCAGGTATTCGACAACGCTTCGTGCTTCGCTTTCATCCTGCCAGCACATTGCAGCTGCCAGCATGGCATTATCAGCCTGGAACAGGCCAGGTAATGCCAAAGTCATTTCCGGAAGCTCTTCTCCATAGAGGGAAAGCCGAACGATCTGACCGGTCGGTGTGGGCGTAGTTTCAAGGAGGCGTAGGGCCGTGCCTGTCTTGCCCACTGTACGAAGTGTCATACCGCGCTGGGCTGCTAATGCCTTCAGGGCGTTGAATGTCTCCGGATCCATATCCGCATTGACCGCAGCGATGCCGTCTGCCGGCAGAAGGTCTTCAAAGAGACGCAGCTTGGCTTCACGGTAAGCTGAGATGGTGCCGTGGTAATCCAGATGGTCGCGCGTCAGATTTGAGAAGCCCGCTGCGTTCAGTGTCACGCCATCAAGGCGATGCTGTTCCAGTCCGTGTGAGGATGCTTCAAGCGCAACATGATCAACACCATACTGTGCCAGAGAGGTAAGCGTTTTAGCCAAAGACACGGGATCGGGCGTTGTGAGCGACGGTGGGGGCGGGACATCAACGTTCGCAACCAGTCCGAGCGTTCCAAGGCTGGCGGCCTTGAAGCCCTGAAGCGTCCAGATCTGGCGGAGAAACTCCGCCGTGCTGCTTTTGCCGTTTGTTCCCGTGACCGCGGCAATACAGGTCGGCTGCGGACCAGCAAGAGTTACAGCAGTCAACGCGAGCAGGCGCTTGGCATCAGGGGTGAGCAGAACGGGGATATCCGCTTGCGCCGGATGATCAGCAATAACGGCAGCCGCACCATTCGCGACCGCTTGTGGGATGAAAGCTGCTCCGTCCTGTTTTGCGCCACGGAGAGCGAAAAACAGCGTGCCCGGCCGGACCTGTCTGCTGTCTGCTGTGACCGCGCAGATTTCAGGGTCAACGGAAGGCGACAGAACGGAACCATTCTGCCGGAGGAGTTCAGAGAGACGCATGGGCAGGCTCAGTGCTGTGTCTTGGGAGTGTGCGCCTGATTGCGCGGATCCCCAGGGTCGTTACCAGGGCCAAGGGCACGATAGCCCGCTGGCACGGACGGATTCATGGGGATGGCGAGAGATGCATCAATGGCGTCCTTGTTGGCCGTATCCGGGAACTGGTTCAGGATAGGTCCAACACGGGAAATGATTTTCTTGACGGTCGGCGCTGCGTTCCATGCGGCAGTGGTCCAGCCATGTGTGGCCGCAGTTCCCTGTGGGCTATCGAGCATGACATACACCGCGTAATGCGGATTGTTCATCGGGAAAACACTGGTAAAGGCCGAAACGTTGACGTGTTTCAGGTATCCACCATGAGCACCGATTTTTTCAGCCGTGCCTGTTTTGCCACCCACGTAATAGCCCGGAACTTCAGCCGATTTGCCGCTTCCCAGAGTAACGTCAAGACGCAGCAGTTTGCGTAGCAGGGCAGACGTCTTCTCCGACAGAACCCGCGTTCCGACAGGTGTCTGTGCGCCAATGTCATCGCCGCTATCTGCCTCGTCGGGCTTGTAAACAACAGGACGCACCTTGGCATCAGGTGTCTGGCTTTCGTCCTGCTGATCACGGGCCACCAGTGTGGGCTTTAAAAGAATACCGCCATTCACAGTGGCCGCCGTGCCACGGACAATGGCCAGCGGAGGCTCAGCCACACCATGGCCGAAGCCGACAGTCATGACAGTGGAGAGGCCCCAGTTTTTTGATGCAGGCACAAGGGGGCGTCCGGCTTCCGGAAGCTCTACCGGGACGCGGTTGAAGAAGCCCATGCTCCGCAGCCAGTCCTGCTGACGCTGGGCGCCGACGTCCAGCGCAATATGAGCCGCAGCCGGGTTGGATGAATAGGCCAGCACACCCGGCAGAGACAGCCATGGTGCAAAGTGATCAGTCTTCATATCGCGGATGGTGAAGCGGCCGACACGAATGGGAATGGTCGAAAACCGATCCCAGATATGAACCACACCAAGCTGAAGACCCATTGCGGCTGTCTGGAGCTTGAATGTCGAGCCAGGCTCGTACATGCCTGTCACGGCACGGTTGAAGCGCGCGTCGTTCGGTGCGTGGTTGAAATCATTGGCGTCATAGTCAGGGAGGCTGACCATGGCCAGAATTTCACCCGTTCGAACATCCATGACAATGGCCGAAGCACCAATGGCCGAGAACTCGTCCTTGGCTGCCATCAACTCATCATGCGCGACAGCCTGAACGCGAACGTCCAAAGACAGGCGTAGAGGCGTGCGATCCGAGTTCAGGCGCTGATCAAAAAATCGCTCCACGCCAGCAATGCCATGATCATCGATATCCACGCTGCCCATGATCTGAGCGGCAGTCCGGCCAAGCGGATAATGACGGCGCTCACCGGCTTCAAAATAAATACCGGGAATACCAAGATTATTGATCGCGATTTCCTGCACAGGGGAAATATCACGAGCGATGTAAACGAACTGCTTCTTCAGTGAAAGACGACGAACAGTTTCGGCTTCATCCAGCTTGGGCAGAACGGTTTTAAGCTTCTTTGTCGCGTCCTCTGGATCAATCAGTTCCATCGGGTTGGCATAAACCTGCGCGACGGGAAGAGACAGCGCCAGGGCCTGCCCATTACGATCGGTAATGGTGGCCCGTTTGACTGTAGGCAGGACAAAATCGCCTGCCATTTCACCACGTGGATCGCTTTTCGGAATTTCTGGAACCTGAGGTGCAATCTGGCGCTTCTCGGGCTCCATAGGCATCAGCACCGTTGCGAACGTGGCTTTGAGGGCAACTGCGCCATAAATGGCTAGAAAACCCATGCCAACGCCCAGAAGGCGACTATGCATCTGATCCAGATTAAGGCGGCGGGAAGGCGTTCGCATTGCCGTCTGTGAGTCGCGCCGCTCTGCCCGTTTGCCCGGGCGCGCTGCGCGACGCGAACCTGATGGGGGTGGCACGTCCTGGGGCATCGTGCGGCGTTGCGTCCTGTCTAAGGTGCTCGCCCGAAGCTATCCGGAAAATACTGAACGAGCAGTTAATAAAGAAGAGAGGGTCTCAGTTAGCCAACGGAACTGGCGGGGGCAATGCGTCTTCGTCATTTCCCAGCGCAGAGCTGGCATGATGGTGCGGGCGGGGGCGCTCTTCTGCAACGCGGGTCAAGGACGCCTCACGAACCTGATGGACAGGTTGCGTATGCCACGCCGCTGCGACCAGCGGTGCCGGGCGTGCGCCATGATAGCTCACAAGACGAACAGTTGGCGTCACGTCCGAACGGGTTGTCGCACTGACATGCGGCGTCACAGGGCGAGCAGAGGCCAGATCCATGTCTGGGGAATGGACAATCCGGTCAGCATGAGGGTGCGCAACATGCGTCGTGACGGCACGGGCTGTCATGACATGAGGTGTGGGAGCTGCAGGCGTGGCTGAAGCAATAACCGGAGCATGCTGAACAGGCGCAACTGGGTGAACAACCGGAGGAGCCGGGAGCGGAAGATGTGCCTCGGTCGCCGCACGGTTGACGACTTCGTGCAGGCTTTCTCGCGGATCTGTTGGAACAGGGCGCGAGCCTGGGTTTGGAAGGCGTGCCTCAAGACTTGCCATGCGGATGAACTGATCCGGCGCCATAGGGTGAAGGTCGGGAAGAAAGCGCGCTGCCAGAGTGTTCAGACGATCCGGCTGGTTCAACAGAGCCCATTCCGTGCGCATCATGGCTGTCTGCGCGCGGACTTTCTGCGTTTCCTGTACGACCTTGGTGATCTTCTGGTCGAGGACCGTCGTCTCATGCTTCTTGGTGTAGAGAAACAGGCCAGACCCTGCGGCGAGAACAGCGCAGGCGATGGTGAAGGGCCGGATCATGCTCGGTTTCCTGAGGCGGACGGTTGTGGGGCGGAATTACGAACCAGGGCGCGCAACCGGGCGCTGCGTGCTCTGGGGTTATCCCGCGCTTCCTCTTCCGTGGCAGGCAGGGGGCGGGAATACAGGAGAGAAAAAGCCGAAGGCTCTTTCCGGACAGGCGCCGGGTCATAGCGGGACGGATTGGCAGTACGACCTGCCAGTTCCGCCATGGCGCGCTTGGCCAGACGATCTTCAAGGGAATGGAAGGTCACAACAACGAACACGCCGCCTGGAGCCAGAAGGCGAGGGGCTGCTTCCAGCGCGCGTTCCAGTTCGCCCAGCTCGTCGTTCACAGCAATCCGGAGGCCCTGAAAGCTGCGTGTAGCGGGATCGATCTTGGAACGGTCTTTGGGGACGCAGGACCGAACGATATGGGCGAGACGGCCTGTAGTCGTAATAGGTTCTTCCGCGCGGGCTGCCACAATGGCGCGTGCGATGCGACGGGACAGCTTCTCTTCGCCATAACGATAAAGAACATCCGCCAGATCACCTTCCTTCATGGAATTCACCAGATCGGCAGCAGAAGGGCCTTCGCCCCCCATGCGCATATCCAGCGGGCCATCATTACGGAAAGAAAAGCCGCGTTCAGCCTGATCAATCTGGAAGGAAGAAACGCCGAGATCCAGAACGATGCCGTCAAACGGTCCGTCCTGGCCGACAAGCGCTTCCATATCTCCGAATGTTCCCTGATGCATGAACAGTCGACCATTGGCCTGCTCGGCCATGGCTTCACCACGGGCAATCGCAGTCGGGTCACGGTCAATGCCGTGCAGGGTGCAATCTGCGCTGTTGAGTATGGCACGGGCGTAACCGCCGCCCCCAAATGTTCCATCCAGATACCGGCCGCCTTCACGCGGGGAAAGTGCTTCGAGCACCTCCTTTAGCATGACGGGAACATGTCCTTGATGGACGAGCGTGATTGCGTTCATGCCGCATCTCCGGTGGCCGGTTTGCGGCTGCTGGTAAGTTCTTTTGCCCGTGCGCGGGCCTGGTGACGACGCTCTGCTGCTGCTGCCGGATTCCAAATCTGGAAAACGCGACCCAGTCCCATGAAGGACACTTCGTCGCTTAACGATGCATGGGCGCGCAGAACATCAGGAAGAATGATCCGGCCTTCCTTGTCGCTGTCGAGCGGATACGCATCTGCGTAAAGGCTGGCAGCTAGATCTTCGTGGTCTTCAGAGAACGGATCGTATTCGTCCAGAGGCTGCGCCAGAGAGGCGAAAGCGGCGGACGTCCAGGCTTCGATGCACGGATGAAGATGTGAGGGCCGAAGAATGACCAGCGCTTCGCCAGGCTGAGCCTGCGTTCTGAGAGCGGATCGGAAGGGGGCCGGAATGGAAACACGTCCCTTGGCGTCAAAGCGGTTCTGATGTGTGCCGAGGAACATGCTCATTGATGATGTGCCTCCCTTCACTTCAGGACTTGCGCAAGGTGATCAGGTATTTCTCTGTTCTTTCTTGGGATACCATGGGATTTCATGGGACGTCAAACATATATCTGCGAAAAACCGCAGAAAACTGCGGCTATTTTCATAGTGGAAATTGTGACGCGATTTTTTGCTGTTTGTTAGGAATTATCAGGGATAATCGCACGGCGAGATCTATACCTGCCGTTATTTGTTCCCTTTATGTTCTCATGGCGTAGCTTTTGAGAATTACTGGAGAACGTTTTTCATCAGAGGTGCCAGACGGCCTGTAAGCCGGGTTCTGTCCGCCAAAGGCGGGACGATCATTCCTCTGGGACATGCATCGCTGCATGCCTCACGCAACCAACCCGAACGACGGAGTGAGACGCTCCCGGCTGCCTTGCGACAGCCTGCCGTTCCTATTCGGTTTTGCTCCCGGTAGGGTTTACCGTGACCGACGCCGTTGCCGGCATCGCGGTGTGCTTTTACCACACCGTTTCGCCCTTACCCGCGACGTATTCCAAGAAGGAACAGTCCGGCGGGCGGTCTGTTTTCTGTGGCACTGTCCCTAGGGTCGCCCCCGCCGGCTGTTAGCCGGTACCGTTGTCCCATGGAGCCCGGACTTTCCTCCATGACGGGGATCCTCATCCCAATCACAGCGACCGTCCAGCCGTCTGGCGGTGCGGACCTTGCGCCGGGAGCGTTTGCGGGTCAAGGGCAGACTTTGTTCTGGTTTCGCTGCATGATGCTGGAATGAAACCAGTATTTGCCCTGAGGCTGTTTCTTGCATGGCTCGCATGGCAGGCTCGTCGCCGAGGTATTGTACGTCCGGCAGTGCCTGTTGAGGTGGTTCCAGAGATCCCCGGTCCGGCCCCATCGCCGGATGTGCTGAAGCAGATCCGGAAGATCACCGGGCGCCCCAGCTTTCCACAATGCCTTTCATCGCTGCGGATACGCAAATGGGTAGACATCAGCGTTCCGGGCGGCGAAGGCCTGCGACCTGCACGCCTGTATCGGCCAAGAGGGACCGTATCGGGCGTGGTGCTGTTCCTGCACGGTGGCGGATTCGTACATTGCGATACGACATCACATCACGGAATCTGTTGCCGCCTGGCTGCGTCTTCAGGTGCGATGGTCCTGTCTCTCGATTACCGTCTGGCACCGGAGCATCGCTTCCCGGCAGGTTTAAGAGACGCGCAGGCAGCCCTTAAGTGGCTTAAACTTGCGGCGCCGGATCTGCCGATTGCTGTGGCAGGGGATAGTGCTGGTGGAAATCTGTCCGCTGTTTTGGCGCAATGGAGTCGCTCACAGCCTGATCTGCGACTGGCTGCCCAGCTTCTTTATTACCCAGCCCTGAGCGGCCCGGTCATTCCTTTATCCCGGCATGATTACGCTGAGGGTTACATGCTGACGACAGACCTTCTGTATTGGTACTGTTCTCAGACGCTCTCATCGCCCGATCAACTGTTCGATCCGGAATTTTCGCCTGTTTTTGCGGATCATCTCAGTGATCTTCCTCAAGCGATGATCGTCACGGCCGGCTTTGACCCTTTGCGTGGAGAAGGTGAACTTTACACGCGATTGCTCAGGGAGGCCGGAGGAACCGTTAAATACCGGGTGTTTCCACGCATGATTCATGGCTTTCTGAACGGGTATGCCCTGTTCAGGGATGGGCGGACGGCATTGCGGGAAGGGGGCGTATTTTTACGCGAGGCTTTCAGGAAGGCCGGATCACGACCTTCCTGAGCGGGAAGCTTTAGAGCCGCAGTTCGTGGAACGTACCAGGCGTTCCTGCATCGGTTTGAATCGTGCGCTCACTGCGATCAACCTTCAGGCTGAACAGTTTGTCGGCCGACGGTTTATCTCCGGGGCAGCCATTACCGTGGCGTCCCAAGACATCAATGTCCGGATTATTCTCGGCAGCATTGCCATTCACAACGAACACGAGACAACGCTTGGGCATGTCCGTCAGTCCGTCGTTGGTCACGACAAGCCGCAGATGTTCCACAAGGGCTGTATTATCGAACCAGCTCAGCTTGTTGAACGTGAACTTGTCGTAGGAAAAATCCAAAAGTCCGGAACGAACGACCACGAACATCAGCAGAAACGCCGGCACCACAATCAGGAGCCGGCGCATCAGGTGCTGTTTGAGTGTACGGGGCGGACGCCGTGTGCCCCGTGTAAAACGGGGCTTCGCGTTCGCGGGGTCAGTCAAAAGCAATTACTCCATGTCTTCGTGCCACTTGTCGCCCTTGTCGGCGAGCAGCGCTGCAGATTTCTCCGGACCGTAAGACCCGGCGCTATAAGTCTGCATCGGCACCTTGTTCTCGCTCCAGGCCTTGAGCACAGGTTCGGCCCAGCGCCATGCCGCTTCAACTTCGTCACGGCGAATGAACAGAACCGGATTCCCACGCACCGCGTCAAGCAGAAGGCGCTCATACGAGTCCGGGAAAGGCAGGCCGCCTTCCATGCGGATTGTCGTGTCGAGATCCGCCGTACGCAGGGTATAGGCGTCCAGAGCCGGGTTCTTGACGTTCAGCTGTAGCTCGACACCCTCATTCGGCTGAATGCGAATAACCAGCCGGTTTCCCGGTGGCGTCGCACCAAACAAAGCTGTCGGCGCAGCACGGAAGCGAATAACGATCTCGCTAACCTTGCGGGCAGAGCGCTTGGCCGTCCGGATATAGAAAGGAACGCCTTTCCAGCGTGGCGTATCAACCCAGGCACGCACTGCGGCGTATGTTTCCGTGTTGCTCGGCTGTCCGAGCTCTTCCAGATAGCCCGGAACGCTCTGGCCACCGACAACGCCAGCAGTGTACTGCGCGCGGACGGTCTCAGAAGCGACAGTCTCATCCGTAATCGGACGGAGTGCGTTCAGCACGGCCAGCTTGGCATTACGGACGGTATCGGCTTCCAGGGAATCAGGCGCTTCCATCGCGACCAGACACAACACCTGCAGGAGATGATTCTGGATCATGTCCCGCATGGCGCCTGATGTGTCGTAGTAGGATGCGCGACCTTCAACCCCGACGGTTTCAGCAGCCGTGATCTGAACGCTCTCGATCTGCTCGGCAGACCAGACGGCGTTCATGATCGGATTGGCAAAGCGAAGAGCCAAAACGTTCTGGACCGTCTCTTTCCCGAGATAATGGTCAATACGATAGACCTGATTCTCGGGGAAATACTGGCCCACGCCGTCATTGATGGCTGTCGCAGTCGCCATATCCGTGCCGATCGGCTTTTCCAGCACGACGCGCGAATGCGGCGATACGAGATTGTGGCTGTGAAGATTTTCGCAAATTCTTCCGTACAGCTGAGGTGCCGTCGCGAAATAATAGACGCGGATCCGGTCAGCCGGGGCTTCGGAGAGAATGGAGGACAGGGCGCTCCATTCACTGTCGGCCTTCGTGCCATCAAGTGTGACGTAGTGTAAAAGCCCGAGAAAACGGTCTACGAGGACCGGAGATCGGACATCATCGGGGATGAAGCGTTCCAGCGCCTCTTTGGCGCGGGCAACATAGCCGTCCCGGTCGATATCCGTACGGGCGGTACCAATGATGCGGGCATCGTCTGGTATCTGTCCCATGCGGAGACGGTTATAAAGCGCAGGCAGAAGCTTGCGCATTGTGAGATCGCCGGTGGCGCCAAAGATAACATAGTCGAATGGTTCGACTTGCTGGACGTGTTCCATGGGTGCTCTCTGACCTCTCGAACCCGGATTGTCGGGGGAAAAGGGTTTAGGGTTCAGGCCTTTGCAGGCAGGGTCTAGTTCCGCTCTGGGGGGCTTTATGTCAAGGGAACGGGCATGCACGACATCGGGAGGAGGCATCACGGAAACGCGTGCGTTCCCTAAATGTGCACATAATTCCGTTGACCTCCCAAGCCTTGGCGCGATAAGCCGCGCGGCTGGTGTCGCATCTCTGCGATGCCCCGGACTTATGCCTGAAAAAGGAAAATGAACATGGACGCAGAAAGCAAAATCGAAGGCGCCGCAACGGGTGGCATTGCTGCTGACCGCCTGCGCTCCATCATTGAGCGGGTCGAGCGTCTGGAGGAAGAACGCAAGGCTTTGGCGGGTGACATCAAGGATATTTTCTCTGAAGCGAAGTCTGCCGGTTTTGACGTGAAGGTGATCAAGCAGATCATCAAGCTGCGCAAGCAGGAGCCTGCGGAAGTGGAGGAGCAGGAAACGCTTCTTGATATCTATCGCCGCGCTCTTGGCATGTAATCCGGCGTCTCCGGATCGAACCCGCATTGTCTGGCTCTCTTAATATCCGGACCGGAGCATGATGCCCGATATTTCATGGTTGCCCGCATGGGCATTGATGTCTCTGCTGATCATTGCCGGCCTGTTCGCGCTGGCTCTGGTCTGCATGCCGTTTGCCGTTTTCGGTGTTAAGCCACGGTTGCAGGAACTCGAGTTCCAGATTGGAGAACTGCGTGCAGAGCTTCAATCCCTGTCCCTGCGTCTGACGGCCCCGCCGTCAGACCGGATGGTTGCCGCCGGGCGCCCTGCTGATGAGGAAAGCCGGACTGCCGGTGTTCGTGCGCCTGTTCAGAAAACGCCCTCAGTTGAGCGCGTACCTTCGGAGCCAGCAGATTATTTTGAGCCCGCCGCTGTCGTGCGTGCTGAGGGACCGTCCTATGAGGACGGTCCGTTGGTGGCTGACCCTGATGCTCTGCGCAGAGTAGCCAAGAAGCCTGAGGCCTCTAAAAAAAGCTGGTCCCGAGCTCCTTGGGAGGGTGAGCAGACGCGACAGAGCGCTGCGCGGGAGCGGGAAGAGCTTGCCCCTCGGTCTGTATCTGCTCGAAGTGACGATGACGGGGCTTTTAGAGCCCGTGCGGAGCCGAAGCTCCGGTGGCCTCCAAGGGGCTAGACACAACTTTGTGCTGGAGTGGCTTTAGTGCTGATCCAGCACAAGGTCATCGCGATGAATCAGAACATCGCGACCACGATAGCCTAGAAGGTGCTCCATCTCCTCAGAGCGATGGCCGATAAGCTTCGTGCACTCTTTAGCTGTGTAGGACGCCAGGCCGCGACCCAGCACATCTCCCTGCTCATCTTTGATCAGCACCAGATCTCCGCGCTCAAAGTAGCCGTCAATCGCGGTAACGCCGGCAGGGAGGAGTGACGCGCCCACAATCAGGGCATTTCGCGCTCCAGCGTCAACTACAAGAGTTCCCTTGGGATGCAGGCTGCTTCCGATCCAACGTTTGCGAGCGGAGCCCGTATCTGTCTGGGGAAGGAACCAGGTGCACAAACCACCGTCCAGGAGCTTCTGAATGGGATTCTGTGCCTGTCCTGCTGCAATGACCATGGAGGCGCCTGCACGGTTGGCAATGCGGGCTGCCATAAGTTTCGTGCGCATTCCACCAGACGAATAGCCAGGTGGAGGCTCGCCCCCCATCGCCATGATGTCGTCCGTCACTTGCTCAATGACCGGAATATGACGCGCCGCTGGATCCGTGCGCGGGTCTGCCGTGTAAAGACCGTCAATGTCGGAAAGAAGGACAAGACAGTCCGCTTCAATCATCTGTGCCACACGGGCACCTAGGCGATCATTGTCACCAAAGCGGATTTCCGAGGTGGCAATGGCATCATTTTCATTGATGACGGGAATGCAGCCCAGGTCCAGCAGTGTCTGGAGTGTGGCGCGAGCATTCAGATGGCGCTCACGGCTTTCTGTATCGTCGGGCGTGAGAAGTAACTGCCCGGCGACAAGTCCATGCTGGGCGAGGGCATCACTCCAGCCCTGAGCAAGACCAATCTGCCCGACAGTAGCAAGCGCCTGCTTCTCGTCGAGGCGCAGGCGGCGGTTCATCAGACCCAGTTGATGTCTTGCAAGTGAAATTGCCCCTGAGGATACAACAACAACTTCTGTGCCCGCTTTCTTTAGGCTGGCGATGTCCTCACAGACACTGCGCAGCCAATCGGCCCGCAGCGCTGCCTGTGCGCCATCAACAAGAAGAGCGCTTCCAACCTTGATAACAATCCGGCGCGCCTGCGCCAGTTGAGGGGCAGGGGCCTTGGCGGTCATGCCAGCTTGCTTTCCTTTGCTGCATTGACACGATCCTGAAGGAGCCGGAGCAACTCGGGCAGGCCTTCGCCTGTCACGCCGGAGAGTGTCAGCACTTCTGCGCCAGATGCTTTTGCAAGAGCCCGTTTTTTGGCTGACTTCTGTTCGGCGGTCAGAGAATCGCACTTGTTGAGCACAATGATCTCAGGCTTGGCGGCCAGAACCGGATCATACGCTTCAAGTTCATTCCGGATCAGACGCCAGTGCTTTACGATCTGCGATTCTGTTCCATCAATCAGATGAAGCAGCGTCGCACAGCGCTCGACATGGCCCAAGAAGCGATCGCCGAGGCCTGCGCCTTCGCTTGCGCCTTCGATTAGTCCCGGAATATCCGCAATTACGAACTCTTCAGTCGTATTCAGGCGTACGACGCCAAGCTGCGGATGCAGAGTGGTAAACGGGTAGTCTGCAATCTTCGGTCGTGCGCGGGATGCAACGGAAAGAAGCGTAGATTTGCCTGCATTAGGGAGGCCAACCAGGCCAACATCCGCAATGAGTTTCAGGCGAAGCCAGACCCAGCGCTCTTCACCCGGCCAACCCTTGTCGGCACGGCGTGGCGCACGATTGGTGCTTGTCTTGTAATGGGCATTGCCTCTGCCACCATCACCGCCGCGGCACAGGAGGATCTCCTTGCCGTCTTCGTCCAGATCCGCAAGGAGTGTCTCGCGGTCTTCATCGAAGATCTGCGTGCCGACGGGCACATTGATGATAACGTTTTCCGCAGCTGCGCCAGTTCTATCGGAACCTGCGCCGTTGCCGCCTTTACGGGCCTTGAAATGCTGTGTGTATCGGAAGTCGATCAGCGTATTGAGGGCAGGGACGGCGCGGAAAAGAACATCGCCACCACGCCCGCCGTTACCACCGTCAGGGCCACCGAATTCGACGTACTTTTCCCGACGGAAGGCGATCACGCCGTCACCGCCATCGCCGGAACGTACATAGATCTTGGCCTGGTCGAGAAATTTCATCGTATTATCCGCAACATATGAAAAAGGCCGGCCCTTGGGAGGACCGGCCCTTCCGCTCGCGCTTGGGGCGCGGTGACTTACTCGGCGGCTTCCGGCAGCGCCACGGAAACGTGGACGCGGCCTTCGGCGCGACGCTGGAACTTCACATGTCCGTCCACAAGGGCGAACAGTGTGTGATCGCGACCAATGCCGACATTGCTGCCAGCCTTCATCTTGGTTCCACGCTGGCGGACAATGATGTTGCCTGCCAGAACGCTCTCGCCGCCGAACTTCTTGACGCCGAGACGGCGACCGGCGCTATCGCGCCCGTTACGACTGGAACCGCCTGCCTTTTTTTGTGCCATGGCTGTGTATCCTTCCTAGTGCGGCTTCAGGCCGCGTTGATCGCGTCGATGCGCAGCACGGTAACGTGCTGGCGGTGGCCATTCTTACGACGGCTGTTCTGACGGCGACGCTTCTTGAAGATGATGACCTTGGCCAGACGATCCTGTGCGACCACGGTGGCCGTCACGGTTGCGCCAGCAACCAGCGGCGCGCCAACGGTCACGCTGCCTTCGCTGCCGACCATCAGGACGTCGGAGAAGGTCACGGTGCTACCGGCTTCAGCCTCAAGCTTTTCAACCTTCAGGATGCTCTCAGGAGCAACACGGTACTGTTTTCCGCCTGTGCGGATGACTGCAAACATTCTGGAAACTCTCGCTGTTCCGATCTCTTGGCCGCTTTTGCCGGGGTATTCCCGGTCTGGCGCAGCCCAGTCGCTTCTTATCGTTGGTTCCTGACCGGCCACATGGGACGGCTAGAACAGGCGGGTCGATACAAGGAGACAGCTGTCCAGTCAATCAAAAACAGCAAATCGTGAGTAGGTCATCCTATCTTTAATTAGGGAAAGAGTGGCGGCTCCCTCTTGCATTATGCTGAAAAGCCAGTCATAAGCCGCGCCATCGATCAGGTCTGCTTCTGTGGACCGTACGGAGAGGTGCCAGAGTGGTCGATTGGGGCGGTCTCGAAAACCGTTGTGCCTTCGCGGGTACCGTGGGTTCGAATCCCACCCTCTCCGCCATGATTTCTAAGATATGTATATCTGACCTTAACCCTTACGAAGACTATCCTCTGTCTTGGAGCGTGGGTTGTGTCGCGGTATTGGGAATAAATCAGAGTAGATTGTAATCGCTCTGCAATCTTCGAAATTCCCAAGCTATGTGAGAAGCGTACTTCTCTTGTCGCCTAACGGGACTCTTGCACTTTCAGATGGCTGCGCTCGCCTCTAAATGGGCGGCTGGCATCTAAGAAGTCTGCGTTCGTTTGCATCGTATAAGCAATAACGACGAGGTAAGTGATTGCCCGCGTCATTTCCAGTCGCGTGACCAGATCTGTCTCATGCTCATCCAGAGCACGAAGTCGTCTTACGGCAGCATTGGCGACACGAGCGGCTTTATCATGGCGTCGGGTAGACTGTTCAACGTAATGGAGCACCAGTTGAATCGGGCGTCTTGCGCTGTCGGGAAGGTATTCGCGGTCCAAGAGGGTTCGTAGGCGAATAATGTTCAGGCCCAACGTAAGTGTGGCGAGCGTACCCAGAATACAGGCTTCGATGAGCGGAGCAGGGGTGGGGCCAGCATGGCGGATCAGACGTGCGAAACGATCTGTGTTGCGGCCGATCCAAATACTGATTTGTGGTGTCTGTGCGGGATCTGCGAGGCCGCGCAACTCAGCCAGCATAATTCTGCGGAGACGCAGCCGTTCATCAGAGCTGTTGAACGGCAACACTGTCCTGAAAACCAGAACGCTGATGCCGACAGCCATAACCACGGCCATATTGCCGTTATAAAATGCCACCTCGTTCATGACGTGATGGTTCTCCAACCCGAGCATGGCAGGAAGGAGAAGGCCGTAAGCTGCCGCGCCGCCAGCAGTGGAGGGGTTGCCTTTCGCCAGACCGCCAAGGAACATGGCCGGCCCCAGGAAAAGCGTCAGGGTTTCAAACGTTGTGACTTTGGGCATGAGGACAAAGACAAGTATCCAGGCCACAATGTAAGCGACCAGTGCTCCTTTCAGGAACTCCGTAGTCCCAAGGACTGGGTTTTCTTTGGTGGCAAACAGGCCACAGACCAGCGTTGTAATGGCGATAAAGCCCAGTCCGCTTGGCCACGCTGTGATCTCATAAATCAGGGCCGTAACAAGAACGGCGCATGCTCCGCGGAGGCCATTATGAATAGCTTCGCGTGTGTCACGGTGGGTCTGGCGTTGAAAATGAAAGTGATCGCCTGGAATGGAGTGTGTGCTGGCCTCGTATTCCTTGATGGCAAGTTCCAGATCCCCGAGTAATTCCCCAAGTGACATGAAGAGAACGCGTTCATCGAGGTGTGTCTCGGTGTCCTGCTCATTCAGGCGTAGATCGAACGGGTCTGTTCCCGGAATGGGTTCATTGCTGTTCTCCAGATCGGTAATCCTGTGAGGGGCAGCATACAGGCGGCAAACATCACGGAGATGCTGGAGTTCTGCCAAAAGATCCGGAACGGACTCAGTATTGGCAATACGCTTCGGGAAATCCTTAAGAAACGAGAGGATCTCATCAGCGGCCTGCGTGAAGGCAGGGTGGTCATGGTTCAGAAGTTGCAGGCGCATTGCCATACCGAACCCGCGAGAGAGCAGGGCTGATACGGAGGCCAGAGCGGCACGGGCATGGTCACCTTCGTGTCCATGTGGGCCCATTTCGACTTCTGCAAATTCAATCTGATCGTTAATGCTGAGGATGGTGCCAAATTGTCTGCGTGCGGCATTCAGGGCGCCGCGTTCCTCACCAAGAATACTCGTAAGCGTCTTCGTAACGAGAACCAGAGCAGATTCCAGCTTCTGGCGCAGTTGGATCCGGGCCTGCCGTTCCTGAGTGGTGGCAAAGATCAGACCCATGAAGGCTTCACACAGAACGCCAAGGGTAATGTAAGTGGTTCTGGAAACGGCAACGGTAAAGATATTGTCTGGATCGGAAGCCGCATCCATGCAGATGATCGAGCAGGTATATCCTGCAAGAACAAGAGCATAGGAGCGGAAGTTACTCACGAATGTTGCGAGCCCACTGCACACGCCAATCCAGACGGCGATCATGGGGAAGAAGAGCCAGGGTGCCTGAGGCGCAGCAGCCATCAACGCAATAGATGCGACCGCCCCGGTAATTGTTCCAATGATACGCCATTTGGCTTTGGACTGGCTTTCACCACGGGTTGCCTGTGCAACAGCCCAGACAGTCATTGCGGCCCATGCAGGACTGTCCAGCTCCATCCAGAAGGCAATTCCGATGGCGAGACAGGCTGCAAATGTATTTCGCAGAGCAAAAGTCAGGGTCGCTGCGGATGGCGCATAGATCCATGACAGGGGCAGCTTGACCCTGGGCCGCAGAGCGGCTGACGCACCTGCACCTGATGGGGAACTGTTCGGAGTCGGACGTCCTGTTGACGTAGTACTGCCACTCATTGTGCGGCTTTCTTACTCCTGAAGCCGTCAATTAGGCGAGAGCGGAAATGGCCATTCTCAGATCTGCAACAAATTTTGTGTATTCGCGTGTCCTGCTGTCCTCATCCGGAATTCTGAGCAGGTAAGAAGGATGGACGGTCACAATGCCAGTACTGCCATCGTCCAAAGTCATGTAACGGGAACGCTCCCGTGAAATAGTGATGGGTCGTCCAAGAACGGAACTTGCTCCAGTTACGCCGAGCAGAACTATAACCTTTGCCTGAAGGATACGCCGTTCAGCTGTGATCCACGGGGCGCAGGATTTTACGTCTGTCGCATCGGGTTTCTGGTGAATGCGTCTTGCACCGCGGCGGACAAATTTGAAATGTTTGACCGCGTTACTGATCCAGGCCTGTTCCCGATTGCCCCCGGCTTCCTGAAGTGCGCGCTCGAAGAGTTGTCCGGCTGGGCCAACAAACGGTCGTCCCTGAAGATCTTCCCGATCTCCTGGTTGCTCGCCGACAAAAAGGATCTGGGCCTGCGTCGTGCCTTCTCCGGAAACGGTGCGTGACGCGTGGTGACAAAGATCACAGAGTGAGCAATCGACGGCGAGGGACCGAAGGTTTGACAAAGAGGACGTCTTTTCAATCTCTTCCAGATCAGGTGTGACATGCACTGTGGCCGGGTTGGCCCAAAAGGCATTGTCGTGCCCGGCGGTCGCCGTTTTCTGTGCAAGATCAATCAGATCTGCCTCTGGTTGTCCTGCGTCACTAATGGGTGGTCCAACACGACACTTGTGGCCGTCCCAGCAAAGTGTCGTCTCGTCTGAAAGGAGAACCCAAGGAGAAACCCGAAGTCTAATAAGAGGGGATCTCTGACTGTCTATGAGTTGTAATTTTTGGCGTGTTCGAATGATCTGCCAGTCTGTTATCCGGTTCTCTGGGAACGCGCTCCTCAATTCAAGGATTTGCGCTCGAACGATGCTAGCAATCTGCTCAAATCGGGTGATGTCTGTCTCAAGTGGGCTTCCATGCTCCTGGATATGTTCCAGTGCGCGATAGAGAACATCAAATCTCTCCGGAATATCGGATGCAAACACGGACGAGATCAGGGCCGCAAATTTTCGGGGCAGACGCAACGGGGAGGGAGTGTCAGGTAAATCCCGATCTGTTTTCGCTGCGTAAAAAGCGGCAGGTGCTCTAATACTCCAAGTGATGGAAGACGCCGGGATTCGCTTGCTCAGGAAATTACGCGATTGTGTTCGCCATCCTAAAAAATCACTTGGTGAACAGAGTGTAGCGTCAACGGTTTGCATAAGGCTTCCCGGAAAGAAAATTAGCGAATTCCGAAACACGCTCTGAAGTGATTACTTCTTTTTTAAGGAACGTGTGGTCAATTTGGTATTAAAGTTGAGTGGCTATCTCGGTGGTATTGGGTATATATTCTGCAAACAGGCTCGGCAGAATGATTTCACGCTGTTGAGCATAGTAAAAATGCTATTTTGAATGGAAGGTAAGATATTATGTCGGAGAATACATCCCACCCGGATCTGTTGGAGCTTACAGCGCAGATCGTTGCTGCACAGGTTTCCAAGGGTAATGTGGATGCGGCGTCTCTCCCGGCATTGATCCGCCAGGTTTATGAAGCTCTTGCAAATGCTGGTGCTCCACAGGAAGAGCCGCAGCCAGAGCGTCCGCAGCCTGCTGTGCCGATCAAGCGTTCAGTATTCCCGGATTACATCGTCTGCCTTGAAGACGGTAAAAAGCTGAAGATGCTCAAGCGTCACCTTCAGAGCGCTTATAATATGTCCCCAGAGCAGTATCGTGAGCGTTGGGGTCTTCCGTCCGATTATCCGCTGGTTGCTCCGAACTATGCGCAGCGTCGCTCGGCTCTGGCTCGCGAAATCGGTCTGGGCCGCAAGATCAGCGCAACAGGCGAAAGCAAGAAAGAAACTGGCCGGACGCGTCAGTCCAAAAAGCAGGACTAATTCCCGGCTTTCTGGAATTGTCTTTCTAAAAAAGCACTATCTGTCATGTGGTCGGAGAATACTGTTTCATGAGTTTAGAGGCAGAGACGCTTCTCCGATCAATGGCTGACAGCAAGCGCCTCCTTCTCTGGAGAGGCGCTGCGGTTCTGTTTTTTCTTGCAGCGCTTATTATTGCTGTTGGTAAAAGCCACTCAACTGTTTCCAGTTTAGATGCGCGTCCGCACATTGCGCGTCTGGTTATTCACGGCGTGATCGGAAATGACGTTTCCCAGATCACGACGGCTCTTCGCAAAGCACAGAAGTCCTCTTCAGTAACCGGACTCCTGCTGGTTGTTGATAGCCCTGGCGGCGGTGTCACGGGTGGGGAGCGGCTGCACGATTCGATCGAAAAATTTGCCCAGGTAAAGCCTGTTGTTGTCACGATGGGGGATATGGGCGCGTCTGCCGCCTACATGCTCTCAGTTCCAGCACAGCATATCGTGGCATTGCCTTCCACATTGACAGGCTCGATCGGTGTAATCCTGCAGCGGCCCGATCTTTCTCCGCTGCTAGGGCGTGTCGGCATTGATGTTGCTGCTATTACGTCTGGCGCCATGAAAGATCAGACTGATCCCACAAGTCATCTGACGCCAGAAGGGCGCACGATGCTTCAGGGATTGGTCAATGATCTCTTCGATCAGTTCGTCGCCATGGTCGTTAAAGGGCGGCACATGCCTGAAGACAAGGTGCGAAGCCTTGCGGATGGTCGGGCCTATACGGGTCGTCAGGCTTTGAGCCTGGGACTGATCGACGAACTGGGAGACGAAGACACTGCTCGGCAATGGCTTAGGCAGCGCCTGAAAATTGGAGACGCACAGTACCCGGTGATGCCGTTGCTCTCTGTAACCAAGCGACACTGGTATGATTTTCCTCGCAAACGGGCCATGCTCGAAGGTGTGTTTGGATCAGGCTTTACGGAGATGCTGGAAGGGCGATTAACCCTCAGCAGCCTTGACGGGGCCGTTGCGATTCTGCAACCCTGACAAGCCAGTTTCATGGGCGGAGGCAGATAGGCTGCAGTCATGACCAAATCGGAACTTATTGCAGAGCTTTCCACGATTTATCCTCACCTTCTGACGCGGGATATCGAACGGATCGTTCACACCATTTTTGACGAAATCAGTGCAGCTTTGACGCGAGGCGATCGTGTTGAACTTCGCGGGTTCGGCGCATTCATTCCCAGGCGCCGAGATGCGCGGACAGGTAGGAATCCACGCACTGGAGACACTGTTTCTGTCGAAGAAAAAAGCGTTCCCTTCTTTAAAGTGGGGAAAGAGTTGCGTGAGCGTGTGAATCAAAGCGCGACCAAGTCAGCCACGGCAGAATGACAGGAGTTTCTGCTCCCTGTGTTCTGGATGCCGCTTTTTGAAGCAGAAAAGCGGAGCTGATGCTTTCAGGCACGCGTTGAGAAGCGTCGTGCGCTATTGTGGGGCAATGTGGAAAGCCCCTTCATTATCTGTCTGGATAATCCTGATTTTTATAGGGGCTCTGTGCTGTGCCGGGGCGTCCTCGGCAAAAGCTGCTTCAGGGTCTCCTCTGAAAAAAGCAGCTTCAGTAAAAATGCTACAGAATCAGAAAGTTCGGGCCACTGTCACGCCCTGCTATCATTCCCAGTTGGGGCTAATTGTTCTCAAGAGCAATGTAGAGAGCACTCATTCCAGGCATGGAAATGGCTTTGCGCCTGTCGGGGAAGCCGTCTTCCGGTCCAGTGCAGCTCAACATGTTTGCATCACGGGGCATGGCCGCCGCGGGTGAGCGCGACGGCATTCTATTGCTTTTATTCCTGGCCTTTGAGGCTGCTGATTTCCGAAAGCAGAAAATCTCGGAATACGGCGATTCTTTTGGAAGTTCGCAGTTCTTCCGGATACACGAAGTAAGCCTCAACCAACGGAACGGCCTGATTGGGAAGAACTCTGACTAGGTTGGGGTAGGACGCAGCCGTGTAGAGCGGCAAAGAACCAATACCTGTGCCTGAAGCAATCGCAGTCGCAACGGCAGCAATATTGTTGATGGCCAGCCTGCTTCCCCGATGGGCCAGACCTTCATGGCGAAGGAGATCCAGAAGCCAGTTTACATTCGGCAATGGCAGGTGGCGTCCTGCAAAGCCGATGATCTGATGTTCCGCTAATTCCTGCAGATTTGTCGGCGTGCCGTACCGATCCAGATAGTCTGGGCTGGCATAAATTGGCATCGGGAAATTGGCCAGATGGCGCTGTACAAGGTCTGGCTGTGTCGGCGGATGCAGGCGAATAGCCACGTCTGCTTCACGCATTCCCAGATCGAGGTCTGCATCTTCAAGAAGAAGCGTGACCTCAATATCCGGGTGCAGTTCCAGAAAGCGATGCAGCCTTGGAGAAAGCCAACAAAGGCCAAAACCGGTGGTTGTCGTGATTTTTATTTTGCCCGCCGCTCGTTCCTTGCTTTCGCTCAGGAATGCCTGTGTCAGGGCCAGCTTGGAGAAGACTTCACGCACGGTGCGATTCAGAACCTCACCCTGTTCAGTCAGGATGAGGCCTCGTGCATGCCGATGAAACAGCGGAACACGCAGAACCTCCTCCAGAGCTGAAATCTGCCGCGAAACGGCAGACTGGCTCAGGTTAAGTCTGTCACCTGCATGGGTGAAGGACCCGGCTTCGGCGACTGCGTGGAAAATACGCAGTTTGTCCCAATCCATGTGGTGGTCTCCCCGATCGCTGGCGCGTCGGTCCTCGTCCTTCTTGCCCATGTCACCTGGCGTTGTTTAAAGCGGTGTGTCGTTGAAGGGACGAAACTGTCTGAACCTGCGACGAGGGTCAAGTTTTTGTCATAGCAGGTATGCCAGAAATGTAGCGTTCGGCTTCCAGAGCGGCCATGCATCCTGTGCCCGCAGCCGTCACAGCCTGCCGATAAATGCGATCCTGAATGTCGCCTGCGGCAAAAACACCCTCTACCGAAGTGCGCGTTCCACCGGCTTCCGTGATGATATATCCATCTTCGTCACAAGCCACTTCATGGCGGAACGGCCCCGTATTCGGGCTATGGCCAATGGCGACGAACACGCCATCAACGGGCAGAGTTTCGCTTTCTCCCGTCTGAGTGTTCTTCAGACGAACGCCACACACAACTTCCGGCGTTCCCGCACCAAGAACTTCTTCGACAGCACGATTCCAGTGAACTTCGATTTTCGGATTCGCAAAAAGACGCTCCTGCAGAATGCGTTCAGCCCGGAAACCGTCCCGTCGATGAATCACGTGAACCTTGTCAGCGTGGTGAGTTAGATAGAGCGCCTCTTCCACGGCCGTGTTGCCGCCACCCACGACTGCAACCGTTTTACCGCGATAGAAAAAGCCATCGCAGGTTGCGCACGCCGAAACGCCGCCAGCCTGAAGGCGTTTTTCCGACTCGAGGCCAAGCCATTTGGCCTGGGCGCCCGTTGCGATCACGACTGTACGTGCAAGAAACTCGTCCCCTGAGTCGCCTTTCAGATGAAAGTATCCATCTGCAGCCGGACCGTTCTTCAGGTCTGCCTCGGTAATCAGGTCATAGATCAGGCGTGTGCCGACATGTTCAGCCTGTTCGCGCATCTGCTCCATCAGCCACGGGCCCTGAATGGGAGCCGCGAAGCCAGGGTAGTTTTCAACGTCAGTCGTGATGGTCAACTGGCCACCTGGCTGAAGACCAGTCACGAGAATCGGTTTCAGACTGGCGCGTGCGGCATAGATGGCGGCAGTGTAGCCAGCGGGGCCTGCGCCCACGACCAGAAGGTCCGTATGATGGATTTCAGGCATGATCGATCCTCGTCCGTGTTTTGACCCCTCATATAGAGCTTTCAGACGCATGTGCCATCTTTGCGGACGCTGCCACCTGCCATATACGTCAGATTCAAATGAACGCTTCTTTCTCTTCCATCCCCGTTGAACTGGATGCCATTGACCGGCAGATCATCGCCGAGCTTCAGGCAGACGGTCGTATGACCAATGTGGAGCTGGCCAAACGCGCCGGTATTTCCGCTCCCCCCTGTCTGAGGCGTGTCAGGCGTCTGGAAGAACTTGGCATCATCAAAGGGTATCATGCAGAAGTTGACGCAGCCCTGCTTGGCTGGTCGCTCAATTTTTATGCCCTCATCGGTCTCGATAGCCAGAAGGGAAGTGTTCTGGAGGCATTTGAGGCGCAGGTCGGTGCCTGGCCCGAAACACGCGAATGTCACATGATCCGTGGCGGAGGAGATTTCCTCGTTCGTCTTGTCGCTCGTGATGCTGCCCACCAGAACATTCTGACCCGCCGTCTGACAGACAGTGTCCACGTCGTGCGGGTGCAGACACTCCAGACCATTCATACCAGTCGTGATCTGGCTGGAGTTCCTATCTGATGGCAGAAGCATCCCCAACGGTTAGCGCTGGGATGCTTTTGCCTGCCCGGATCAGCATTATTGTTCCTTGCTATAATGAGGCAGAGAATGTTGTTCCACTTGTCGCGGCTCTGGACGCAGCTCTTGAAGGAGAACGTTGGGAAGTCATTTTTGTTGATGACAACTCCCCGGACGGAACTGCCGAGCGCGTTTCAAAAGTTGCGAACAATGATCCTCGTGTAAGGATCATCAAAAGGGTAGGACGTCGGGGTCTCTCATCCGCTGTTATTGAAGGTTTTTTGTCGTCCAGCGCACCGTATGTTGCGGTCATGGATGGGGACCTGCAGCACGACGAGACTGTTCTGCCCAAAATGCTGGCAGATCTTGATGCCGGCTCCGATATTGTTGTCGCCAGCCGCCATGTCGAAGGCGGAGACAACGCCGGGCTGGCAGGTTATTGGCGGCATCTCCTGTCAGACACCGGAATTCGCGCTGCTCAATCGGTTTTGCCGCACCGCCTGACTGATCCGATGAGCGGGTTCTTTGCCATGCGGCGAGAGCTTTTTCAGACTGTTCTTCCAAAACTTTCCGGAACTGGTTTCAAGATCCTGCTGGATTTGGCGATGTCTGCGCCAAAGTCCGTGAAGATCACGGAAGTACCCTTTGTTTTCCGTCCGCGCCTTGCGGGAGAAAGCAAGCTGGATGTCGTTGTTCTTCTCCAGTTCGCAATGATGATTCTGGATAAAGTCACGCATGGCTGGCTACCCTCCCGTTTTCTGGCGTTTGCGCTGGTCGGGCTTGTTGGCGTGGTCGTGAATGTTGCCGTGATGCAGATTGCCCGACTGGGAGGAATGGATTTCTCTCAGTCTCAACTGGTTGGAACGGCCGTTGCGATCCTGACGAATTTTCTGCTCAACAACCGTCTCACTTATCATGACCGCCGCCTGAAGGGCGCGAAGATGTGGGTGGGATTGATCATTTTCTTCGCAGTCTGTTCTCTCGGGGCGGCGGCTAATATCGGGGTGGCCCGTATGGTGCTGCACGATGTTGGCCATGGGCACTGGGACCGTGCGTCTGCCGCAGGGGCCGTGATCGGTGTCGTCTGGAATTACGCTGTGTCTTCCACTCTCATCTGGCGCTGACGTGACTGATAATTTCAAGAAGCAGGCCAGCCTGTTCTGGGCGCTTCTTGTTGCCCTGACTGTGACGCGCCTCGGATTGGCAGCATGTCTGCCGCTCACGCCTGACGAGGCTTACTATTGGGTGTGGTCCCACCATCTTCAGGGTGGCTATTTCGACCACCCTTTCATGGTAGCCCTCTGGATCAGAATTGGGACATGGCTGGCTGGTGACACGTCTCTGGGGGTGCGTCTGCTCGGGCCGCTTTCCGTTCTTCCTGGAAGCTGGGCCCTGTACCATGCGGCCAAGCTGTTGCTCCCGTCGCGCCCTTGGCCGTTATCGGGCTTTCAGGCCGTTCTTCTCCTGAATGCAACGTTGATGCTCGGACTTGGATCAGCGACCATGACACCGGATACACCGCTGGTATTTTTCGTTTCGGTGTCTCTTTTTGCACTCGGGAAGGCCGTTTCGTCGTCGGGGGGCAGAACAACCGGCTGGTGGCTGTTAACAGGTGTTTTGCTCGGTCTCGCTTTTGATTCAAAATATACTGCTGTTCTCATCGGTTTAGCCCTTGGGGGGGCAGTTCTCACGACCTCGAGGCTCAGGAAGCAAGCTGGTCCATGGCTGGCAATTCCGCTTTTGATCATCACGACGACCCCAGTTCTTCTCTGGAATGCATCCCATCATTGGGTCAGCCTGCTGAAACAGGGCGGACGAGCAGGCGACTGGCATCTGGCTCGTGCATCCCAGTTTCTGCTGGAGCTTCTCGGAGGTCAGATTGGTCTGGCGACACCCCTTGTTTTCGGGCTCTTTGCTCTGGGTGGCTGGGCGTGCATCAAACGGAACAGGCTTTTGGCATGGCTAAGCCTTCTGCCTCTCGCTGTGTTTGTCACGCATGCTCTGGGCGATCGGGTTCAGGCAAACTGGCCGGCCGTTGTTTATCCCATCCTAGCTCTGGCTGCGATAGAAGCAGGCCGGAGTGTTCGGTGGCCGGTCATCAGTGGAATAGCCTTGACCGTACTGGTTTATGGACAAGCCGTTTTCTCTCCGTTGCCGTTTCCCGCCGCTAAAGATCCGATCCAGCGACAGACGGCTGGATGGCCCGATTTCAGTCAAAAACTTGTCGCTCGTGCTCAGGAGACGGGAGCATCTGCTTTCATAGCTGAAGAGTATGGTCTCGCATCTCAACTCGCTTTGACACAGAACAGTCTTCCAGTTCTGGGATCAGATCCAAGGTGGAGCCTGTTTTCTTTTCCGCCTGCTGAGGTGCCGCTCGGTTTAAAAATTGAAGAGCTTCACCGCATTCCCGCAGTGCTGGATCAGGACACGCTGTGTCGCCAGAGCCATGGCCATAATGTGCGGTGTTACCGCGTTGACGTTGTGAAAATGCCGTCTGGTGTGCAGTTGCCAGGGCGGACTTAAAGCTCTCCTTAACCTTTGGTGGCCATACTGACCTCTCTCAGGAGGCAGCATGTCGAAAGCAAATGGCAAGGACGAGCGCAGGATCATCATCAAGCGTTTTGAAGTTGTAGAAGGTGGCCATCACGGCGGAAGCTGGAAGATTGCCTATGCGGACTTCGTGACGGCCATGATGGCGTTCTTTCTGGTCATGTGGCTCATCAATGCCACGACAGAAGAGCAACGTAAGGGCATCGCTAATTTCTTTAATCCGATAGCAGTTCAGCAGGACGCACCACCCAAACTGAGCGTCATGCCCGATCTCTCTCCCATCGCGTCCTCTGATCGCCCTATGGCGGTCAAGCCCGGTCAGGCCGCGGGGCCAAATCCAGATGACGGTCCATCAGGACAGAATCATCTTCTCCAAAAAGATGCGGAAAAGCACAGCGCACAGATTGTAGTTCTGCGCGATGGGCAGATCGAGCCAGGAGAGCCCGTATCCGGCCAAGGGACATTTCCCCACAAGCAGGCCTTCCAGAATGCTGCCGATCAGATCAGTAGAGCCCTGAATGCTCCGTCACAACTGGCAGACGTCCGAGATCAGGTTTCCATCCAGGTCGGTGATGACGGGTTGCATGTGGAGATTGCGGATTCTGAACATCAGCCAATGTTCGCGCTGGGCTCTGCCACGCCAATGCCGCGCGCTCTTCAACTCCTGAGGCTGGTTGCTCCCTATCTTGAAAAGCTTCCGGGACACCTCTCCATCGCCGGATACACGGATGCGGCGCCTTACAAAGCTGGTTTGCCATCCAACTGGAGCCTGTCCAGCAGCCGCGCGGTTGCGGCGAGGGACGTTCTTGTTCAGGCGGGCTTTCCAGACCGACGTCTGCAAACCGTCAGTGGCTATGCCGATAGAAACCTTTTTGATCATGCCAATCCGCTGAGTCCACGGAACAGACGCGTCGTTCTGATTCTGTCTCCCGATCAACCATAATCAAGTCGCCACTCAGGAAATATTGAATGTTTATTCTTATCGGCCTTGGTGTCGTTCTGGCCTGCGTGTTTGGCTCCTTCGTGGCATCAGGGGGCGCCATAGGCCCATTGCTTGCGTCCATGCCCTTTGAACTCCTAACAATCCTGGGGGCAGCAATCGGCACATTTGTTATGGCCAACTCAATTTCCGCTGTGAAACATCTTCCGGCCGGTTTGAAGAAAGCCATGAAAGGCTCGCAGTACGGTCGACAGGATTATCTTGAACTTCTGGGGCTGCTGTTCCACGTGACCAAGCTGGCGGCCAGCAAGGGGATGATGGCTATTGAGAGCCATATTGAAGATCCCCAAGGCAGTACGATCTTTGGGGCGTTTCCGAAGATTCGGGATAACGGGCAGGTCTGTTCCTTCATCTGCGATTACCTGCGGATGGCAGGCATGAATGCGACAGATCCGTTCCAGATGGACGACGTGATGGGACGGGAGCTTAAAAAGAATCTGCGGGAGGAGATGCATCTTCCTCATGCACTGCAATCCGTTTCCGATGCTCTTCCAGCTCTCGGAATTGTTGCTGCCGTTCTCGGTGTGATCAAGACTATGGCATCCATCAGCAAGCCTCCTATCGTGTTGGGCGAGATGATTGCTGGTGCGCTTGTCGGAACGTTCCTCGGTATTCTGCTGGCATATGGCATTGTTGCCCCGATTGCTGGTCGTCTCGGGGGCGTTGTGGAAGAAGAGGCGTCTTACCTTGATTTGGTTCGTTCCGTCATTGTCGCGCATCTGCAAGGGAATGCGCCTCAGGTCAGTGTAGAAATCGGCCGCAAAAGCATTCCCTGTGACCTCATGCCGACCTTTCAGGAGGTGGAAGAGGCTGTCAGTGCCGTTGCCGTGGGGTGAGGTTGTTTTCCCACGGGTGATCTTTACGATGCCGTCATCACTATGAATGACGGCCGAAAGGATCAGGCATGCGTCCCTCCGCACTGCGGGCTCTCTGTCTCTTACTTCCTCTTTTTCCTTTTGCGTCGGTACAGGCTGCTACGGCCACTCCCTCAAGGGCTCAGCTTGAGCAGGTCGATGGTGGACCACCTCTTCACTGGGTGAAGGCTGAAAATAAAAAAACGCAGAATGTTCTGGCTTCTGACCCCAGATACAAGCCGCTTTATGATCGGATCCTCTCGGCTCAGCAGTCACCGGATCGTCTCGCTGTTCCCACACAAATGGCGGGAGAGATCTGGAATTTCTGGCAGGACAAAGTCCATGCCCGCGGGGTCTGGAGAAGCACGTCCGAGGCTGATTTCAAAAGTGGACATCCGCTATGGAAGACGCGCTTTGACTTGGATGAGCTTTCTCGGTCGGAACATGCCAACTGGGTGATGGAAGGTCTGAACTGCCTGGAACCAGCAAACCGGATCTGCCTTCTGGGCCTGTCCAATGCGGGCGAAGACGCGCATGAGTTACGAGAATACGACACGACCACCAATCAGTTTGTGCAGAACGGTTTCCGGCTACCAAACGGGAAGCAGGCGGTCGCATGGCTCGATAAGGATACAGTCCTGGTCTCTCGGGACTGGGGCACGACGGATGCCGGTCTGACAACATCAGGGTATCCATATGTTGTCCGTGCTCTGAAGCGCGGGCAGAGCCTGTCTCAGGCTCAGGAAGTGTTCCGTGGAACCGGGCAGGACATGGAAGTTGTTCCCACTGTCCTGCGGGACGGGCAGGGGCATCAGGTCGTTCTGATCGATCGGCATAAGGATTTTTTCCATAGCGAAGTTGAGCGACTGGATCCCGTAACGCTCAAAACAGTCCAGCTGCCCATGCCGGAAAAATATGACGGTCTGAGCTATCAGGATGGCCAACTGGTCTTCCATCTGCTCCAGGACTGGTCCACGGCGAAGGGGACAATCCCTGCAGACAGCGTTGTCGCGGTAGATCCAGATCATCCTCAGGCCCCCGAAATCATTGTCACCCCGACCAAACGGCAGACCATCGGGGATGGAATGGATGGCGCTATTGCGGCGACGAAGGATGGTCTGATCGTTGTTATGTATGACAATGTTCAGCCGGTACTAATGCTCTATCGCCGGGGTTCGAACGGACATTGGTCTGGACGGAGCATTGAGCTGCCCAGGAACATGGCCGCTAGTATTGTCTCCTCTGATCCCCACAGCTCAGAAGCATACCTCCAACTCGAAGGCTTTATTCAGCCGCCGCAGATCTGGAGCGTCAACACAGCCACGCAGAACACCCAGCTTCTCTATAGCCAGCCCGAGCTGTTTGATTCGTCCAAGCTCACGGTTGAGCAGCTTTTTGCGTCCAGTAAAGACGGAACGCAGGTTCCATACTTTGTTGTGCATGCGAAAGACTGGACGAAGAATGGTGCGAACCCCACGCTCATGACCGCCTATGGTGGCTTTGGCCTCTCGTACCTGCCTGTCTATCATCCAGACCTTGGGATCACGTGGTTCGAGCGTGGTGGGGTCTACGTGATGGCAAACATCAGGGGTGGCGGAGAGTTCGGCCCAGCCTGGCATGAAGCTGCGCGTCATGCAGGACGCCAGTCTGCCTATGATGACTTTGCATCCGTGGCCCGGGACCTGTTTTCGAGAAACATTACATCGGCCAAGCGTCTGGGTATTCGTGGACGATCCAATGGCGGCTTGCTGATGGGGGTAGAATTCACGCAGCATCCGGAACTGTGGAACGCGACCATCATTGGTGTGCCGCTGCTCGATATGCTGAATTACGAGCACATGGCGGCAGGCGCGTCATGGGCGGCTGAATACGGAAGTGTGTCTACACCCGAAGGAAAAGCATTCTGGGATAAGACGTCGCCGCTTCAGGCTTTGACGCCTGATGTGCACTATCCAACACCATTCATTTTCACTTCGACCCGAGATGACCGTGTTGGTCCTGTGCATGCTCGCCTGTTCGCAGCGCGCCTTCAGGAACTCCATGTACCCTTCTTCTATTACGAAGATATGGAGGGAGGTCATGCCGGCACCGTCAATGCTGCCGAGGTGGCACATGAACGGGCCCTGGAAGCAGTCTATCTAAGCCGCAGGCTGATGGACCCACGCTAAGGGGAGGCTTGCCTCCTTGCCGTAACAGGTAAGGGGGCAAGTTCTGAAATCTTTGTGTGACGCCAAAAAAAAGCCGCGCCCCTAAGGGCTGCGGCTTTTCTCGTCCGTTCAGAAACGGGAAGGACTTTAGAAGCCTTCACGCTCCAGACGCTTGCGCTCCATCTTGCGGGCACGACGAACAGCTTCTGCTGCTTCGCGGGCGCGACGCTCAGAGGGCTTCTCGAAGTGGCGACGCAGCTTCATCTCACGAAACACGCCTTCGCGCTGCATCTTCTTCTTGAGCGCCTTTAGCGCCTGGTCAACATTGTTGTCACGAACGAGTACCTGCACGGTGCCGTCAACTCCTTCTGGGCCCGCCTTTAGCGTCACCCGTGATATGGCAATCCAATTGGGATGGAGCCCTTAACACACTCTTTTGGAGATGTGCAATTCATTCGATGGCGCTTGTGCTGATTTTTATCCATGCGCAATCTGCGGGCGATTTGTGCGTTAACGTTCTGCAACTGATAGAGGAAGCTCATGGCCCTGCTCAAGATTGCCCGTATGGGTCACCCTGTCCTGCACCAGATTGCAGAACCTGTTTCTGATCCAACATCCCCGGAAATCCGCCATTTGATTAAGGATATGCTGGACACGATGGTCGATGCAAATGGCGCCGGGCTGGCTGCGCCCCAGGTTCATCACCCCTTGCGACTTTTCGTCTATCGCGTGCCGGCAAATCGGGTTTCCGATCCTGAACAGGCTCTGTTGCCACGTGTTCTGATCAATCCGAAAATTACACCTCTTGGTGAAGAGATGATGGTTTGTGGCGAAGGATGCCTCTCGATTCCAGGTTTGCGAGGCGATGTCCTTCGCCATGCCAAGGTCCATTATCGGGGCGTCGATGAAAATGGAGAAGAGGTTGAAGGCGAGGCGGTCGGGTTCCACGCCAATGTCCTTCAACATGAGAACGATCATCTGGATGGCATTCTCTACCCGCAACGCATCGAAGATTTTAGCCGCTTCGGGTACGTTGAGGAAATAGTTCGGTGACAATGCGCCTTCCGGACGGACCACCTTCTGCGACCGCACATCTCTATCTTCGTGAAGAGCAGATTCGTCAGTCCTACGAAGCACTCATGCTCGCGTGGCGCAGTCTTAACTCAGAATGCGAGACACTTCTGCGGGAAAACGGCCTGGGTTCTGCGCACCATAGAATTCTTTTTCTGGTCGCAGCCCATCCCGGGATCACTCCCAGCGCTCTGCTTGCCAGCCTCGGGATCACAAAGCAGTCCCTGGGTCGGGCTTTGGGAGACCTGCGTGAGCGAAATTTTCTTGTGCAGGAAGAAGACCGACATGATCGGCGTAAGCGCCCGCTAAAGCTCACACCTGAAGGGGAGGCGATCGAGCGACAGCTTTTTCAGCTGATCCGTGATGTCATGACACGGGCCTACAGGGAGGCAGGAGTAACTGCGGTTGAGGGGTTCAAGCGCGTTCTTTCACCTCTCCAGATCACTCCGGGAGGAGGTTTTCGATGAGTGACGAGCATATTCTTGTTGTCGATGATGATTCCCGCCTGCTCAGGCTCTTGCAGCGGTACCTCGCTGAAAACGGCTATCGTGTCACTACGGCGCAAGATGCCCGTCAGGCTCGCGAAGTGCTGCAATTGATCCAGCCGGATGCCATTGTGCTGGATGTCACAATGCCAGGAGAAGACGGGGTTTCGTTAACGCGGGCACTCAGAGCGGAGGGGCTGTCGTTACCGATTCTTCTGCTTACGGCTCGGGGCGAGCCGGCGGATCGGATCGACGGACTGGAATCCGGGGCGGATGATTATCTGGGCAAGCCTTTCGAGCCTAGAGAACTGCTGCTTCGCCTTCGTGCACATCTAAGAAGAATTGTGCCCGCCGTTTCTGCAGTCTCCGAAATGCCCTCTCTTTTACGGCTGGGCGTGCTGGAGTTCGATGTGCCACGTGGCCTCCTGACCGGCCCGGACGGACCGGTCCATCTGACAGGAGGCGAGGCTGCCCTGCTGGGGGTGCTGACCAGTCGCCCAGGGATTGTTATGTCGCGCGAAGACATTGCCAAAGCGCTCGACATGGATGAAATCGGAGAACGTGCTGTGGATGTGCAGGTGACGCGTCTCAGGCGGCGCATTGAGGTCGATCCCAAGGAGCCACGTTTCCTCCATACGGTTCGTGGGAAGGGTTATGTTCTCAAACCCGGGATCTGAAGACCACTGGGGGCGGCTGGATCGTCCGCTAAGGCGGGTTCTTCCGCGCTCCCTTTTGGGGCGGTCCATGCTGATCGTCCTGACGCCGCTGCTCGTCACGCAGGCAATCGTCCTGATTTTATTTTACGGGACTTACCTGAATGTCGTCTCCCGGCGCCTGTCTGATGGCATCACAGGCGAGGTCTCGCTCGTCATGTCGATGCTGGAGCGGACGCCTGAGCAGGATCGACGCGAGGCTCTTCTGCGAGATGCCTCTGCACGAACCCAGCTAGAATTCGTTTTTCATCCGAATGCGACTTTAGGGCGCGAAGGGACGAATCATGTTCTCGGTCCCATCGACGATGATTTTGAGCGTGCTCTGCATCAGGGGCTGGGACGTCCCTTTTTTGTGGACTGGTCTGCCGTTCCGGAAACCGTCAGAGTCTCTATCGCTCTGCCTGATGGTGTGCTGGATGTCCTGACGCCTCATAAAAGGCTTAGCATTGGCCCGATCTGGATGTTCGTTGCCTGGGCGTTCAGCAGTTCTGCGCTTCTTTTTGTCATTGCCGCACTGTTCATGCGCAATCAGGTGCGCGCCATTCGCAGGCTCGCTCAGGCAGCTGAGCTTTTTGGATTAGGCCGCGACGAAGGGGCTATCCGCCCACAGGGTGCGCGTGAGGTGCGTCAGGCAGCCATCGCATTCAACCGCATGCAGGATCGCGTTAATCGGTTTGTCGCGCAAAGGACGGCGGTTCTGGCGGGGGTTTCCCATGATCTGCGCACCCCCTTAACGCGGCTGCGCCTCAGTATGGCCATGCTCCCGACAAAAGGACGCATTCAGGCTGAAGATCTTCAGCCCGATATTCAGGACATGGTGACGGATATCGAAGATATGGAGCGGCTGATTGGCAGCTATCTGTCTTTTGCGCGTGGAGAAGGATCGGAACGCCCTGTCCTGACAGATCTGCGATCCCTTATTGATGAGGTTGCTGTGGCTGCCAGACGTGCTGGCGGTCAAGTTCTAGGGGTCGAGGGACGGGAAGGTGTTGAAATACCAGTCCGGCCGGATGCGCTGAAGCGTGCGCTCACCAATTTGGCGGATAATGCCAGACGGCATGGGGGTGCCATGCGAATCTCTCTCTGGGAAGGAGAGAGGAGGATCGAGATTACAGTGGAAGATAATGGTCCCGGTATTCCCCCTGATCAGCGGGAGACAATTTTGCAGTCAACACGATCAGGGAGTAACGGCGGAAGCGGTCTGGGGCTGACGATTGTCCGCGATATCATTCATGCCCATGGGGGCACCATCAGGCTGCTTGAAAGCCCACTTGGCGGGCTGGGCGTTCTGCTCAGCCTGCCAAAATAAGTGGAAGATCAGGGCAGGGTATTACCTGCGCCACCATTGCCGGTGCCCTGATTGCCCAGCGGGCCCTGGCTGCCACCAAATGTGCTGCTCATGTTGCTCATTGGGTTGTAGCGGCCAACGTTACCCAACAGTTCCTGAATGACCGACGTCTTGGTGCCCGGCGTTGGGGTTGTAGCACCCACCATGCCGACGCGGATGGAATCCTTGCGGTTCAGGGTATCCATCTTCCGCAGTACGCCGGAGTTGTCGAAGTTCAGAACCACAACCTGCTGCTTGTCCACCGTTGGGAAGCCCAGCGGCGTTGGAGACGTGATCATGGACACATAGATCCATGTGTTGTCGTCAAAGGTTGCGTGTGCGGTTGGAGAGCCGAGGCTGTCGAGCACGTCAGACCGTGTGCTGGTGCCTGGTACCAGCTGGGCATAGTCGGTCTTCTCGATGAGCGAACCGCGCGGCTCGGGAATCGGGCTGAATACCGAGCATCCTCCCAGAAGGAGCGGAGCACAGGCCAAACCGGTGAAACCGAGGCGTTGCACAAGACGTGTTCTGCTTTTGGTCGTCAGAAAAGATGCGTTATTCATGGAACCGGAAACTATCCTGTGCAAGAGAACCGCTCAACCCTGCGGGTGCCTTAAACGATACCTGCCTGTCAACGATTTCCCCTATGTAACCGGGGATGGAGTGCTCAAATGTCTCATTCTCCCGAATTTTCACGTCGTATCCCCCTGAGTCGGGTAGGGGCAGGAACAGAAGAAACCGTGACGGCAACCCCGCAGGAGCGTGAAGCCCTGGCGCGGCGGTTTGGCATTCCGGCCGTGCATCATCTTGAGTGTCGCTTCGTTCTGACACCTGAAAGCAAGACCGAAATTCTTGCTCAGGGCCGTCTGAGCGCAAAGGTGACACAGGAATGCGTCATTACGGCAGAAAAATTTGACGATGTGCTCGCCGAAACCTTTGTTCTGCGCTTCATTCCGGAATCCCAGATGCCGGAAGATGAATTCGACATCGATTCCATTAATCTGGATGCCCCTGACGACGTTCCGCATGATGGCAGGGCGCTGGACATTGGCGAAGCCGCTGCCGAACAACTGGCCCTGATGCTGGACCCATATCCTCGTCTTCCGGGCGCCGGTCTGGAAAATGCTGTTGACGTGGCCCCTGCGGAAGGGGAAGAAGGTGACGATCAGTCCGAGGACCTGCCTGAGTCAGAGCGTCGCCCAAACCCATTTGCAGCGCTCGTGGGTCTGAAGAACGGGGATAAAAAAGAATAAAATCCCTCGCTTTAGCTTGCGGGTTTGCGTTTGCTCTGCTAGAGCCGCCCGCCTGAACTCGGCGTAAATACGAGACGACGAACAACGGGGCACCGGATGCCGCTGGGAGCGGAGCAAGGGTGCCGACACAGAAGCAGAAAGAGGCATAAAAGCCATGGCCGTCCCTAAAAGAAAGACCTCGCCGTCCCGTGCTGGCATGCGTCGCAGCCACCATGCCCTGCAGGCTGAAGCGCATGCGGAATGCGCGAACTGCGGCGAACTGAAGCGCCCGCACCACGTTTGCAGCCATTGCGGTCATTACGATGGTCGTGAAGTTGTTGCAGCAGGCAAGAGCCTGAAGACGGCCGTCCGCGCCTGATCTCTTCTGCGGATGCTCTGATGGAGTATCCGCATCTGCGATGCTGTCCGGGAAACTGTCTTAATGTCTAAAGCGCCTGTCACGCCTGTTCGTGACGCCGCGGCCCTAGGGCCTTATGCCCTTGCCGTCGACGCAATGGGGGGAGACAGGGCACCGGATATCGTCCTTGCCGGTCTCGAACTGGCGGCTGATCGTCATCCGACAGCCAGACTGCTCCTGATCGGAGATGAGGCGGTTCTTAAGCCGGCTCTGGCACGATATCCTAAAGCTGCCCGCATCTGTGACATTCGTCACACTCCAGCCAGCATTTCGATGGAAATGAAGCCGACCGCAGCACTGCGTGTTCGTGGCTCTTCCATGCGCCTGGCTATGGAGGCTGTATCTTCTGGTGAGGCCTGTGGTGTTGTGTCTGCTGGAAACAGCGGAGCGATGCTGGCCCTCGCCAAGATTATCGTCAAAGCGCTGCCTGGAATTTCCCGCCCTGCGATGGTTGCTGTCCAGCCTTCTGCGCGCGGTGACACGGTTATGCTGGATCTGGGCGCCAACATCGCGTGTGACGCCCGAAATCTGGTGGAATTCGCCGTCATGGGCGAGGCTTTTGCTCAGGCCGCGCTGGGTCTGCCAAAGCCAACAATCGGGCTCCTGAACGTTGGTTCTGAAGACCTCAAGGGTGACGAAAGGCTGCGTCAGGCCGCCGAGCGCCTTCGGGACAGCGCGCTGGCGGAACAGTTCCACGGCTTTGTTGAAGGTCATGACATTACCGCCGGGACGACGGATGTTGTCGTGACAGATGGTTTTACGGGGAATGTTGCTCTGAAAACAGGCGAGGGGGCTCTGAAGCTTGCTTTCGGTCTGTTGAAGCGCGTTTTCGAAACCAATCTGCTGACTCGAATCGGTTATCTGCTGGTTCGCCCCGGGCTGGAGCGAATGCGGGAATGGATTGATCCGCGGCGTTATAATGGCGCCGTTTTTGTTGGGTTGAATGGCGTTGTTGTGAAGTCTCATGGTGGCGCAGATGGCGAAGCTTTTGCCTCAGCCGTCGATATCGCAATGGATGCCGTAACCCATAACCTGAACGACAAGATCCGTGCCCGCCTGGATCAGCTCGGTATGCTTGGAGCTGATGTAGCTTCTGCTGCTGCCAGCACGGTCGCCCCAGAACCTGTGAGCTGAGAAACTTTATGTCCGGTCCCCTTCGTGCCCGCCTGACAGGCGTGGGTGGCTATCTGCCACGCACGATTGTCACGAATGACGATCTCGCTCAGAAGATCGAAACATCCGACGAGTGGATCCGGGCACGCACGGGCATCACGCAGCGTCACATCGTTTCAGGGGATGAGACGACGGCGTCCATGGCCGCTGCCGCGGCGCGTCAGGCTCTTGAGCAGGCCGGTGTAAACGCTGAAGACGTTGACGCCATCATTGTGGCAACCTCAACGCCAGATCAGGTTTTTCCCGCTGTGGCAACGCAGGTGCAGGCCCTGCTCGGGATCACCAAAGGGTTCGGCTTCGATATCAGCGCTGCGTGTTCAGGGTTCGTCTATGCGCTGGCCTCAGCAAATTCGTTCATTCAATCCGGGTTGGCCAAGAAGGTTCTCGTGATTGGAAGCGAGGTCTTTTCCCGGCTGCTGGATTGGAATGACCGCACAACCTGCGTTCTGTTCGGAGATGGCGCCGGTGCTGTGCTTCTGGAAGCCGGAGCTGAGGAAGGTGAGGGCGTTCTCTCGACCCATCTTCATTCTGACGGTCGATCAGGGGACATTCTGTACGTTGACGGGGCAGTAGGCTGCGCAGGCACAACTCAACATCTCAAAATGCTTGGGCGAGAAGTGTTTCGTCATGCGGTTGTTAAGCTTTCCCAGGCTGTTGATGAAGCACTGGAAGCCAATAACCTGACGGGTCAGGATATTCAGTGGCTTGTACCACATCAGGCCAATCTCCGTATTATTGACGGTATGGCCAAAAAGCTGGCTCTTCCCGCTGATCGTGTCGTGGTGACGGTGGACCGTCACGCTAACACGTCTGCGGCTTCCATCCCGTTGGCTCTGAATGAAGCCGTCAGAGACGGTCGTATCCAGAAGGGCGATCTTGTTCTGATGGAAGCGCTGGGTGGCGGTTTGACCTGGGGTTCTGCGCTCGTCCGCATGTGAGACGGCGCATCGTCTTTCAAGGTTAACGATTGATTCCTTTGACTGTTCTGAACGTCATGATACGCATGTGTCATGAGTACAGTCACGCGCGCGAATCTTGTCGAGCACATCTATAGCCGTGTTGGGCTGTCCCGGCACGATTCCTCCATGATTCTGGAAAGTGTGTTGGAGAAAATTTCCTCCACACTTGAAGCAGGTGAGTCCGTGAAGCTGAGCGGCTTCGGGACCTTCTCTGTTCGCCAGAAGGGAGAACGCATCGGGCGAAATCCCAAGACCGGGGTCGAGGTTCCAATCTTGCCTCGCGCTGTCTTGGTGTTTCGGTCTTCGCAGCTTCTGCGGGACCAGATGAATGGCGTGGAAAGCCATGCTGACGATGTGGACGACGCAGATGATTGATATCGCTTCGAACAATAGCGCTGATCTCTCCGACGATAATCTGGCTGATTCTGATGCTGGGAAAATCAAAAAAGGCCCAGACGCTTACAGAACCATCAGCGAGGTTGCGGAGGAGCTTCATATTCCGCAGCATCGACTGCGTTCATGGGAAACTCTCTATCCGGGTGTGAAGCCATTTCGTGGGGAGAGTGGGCGTCGTTATTACAGCCCTGAACACGTCGAGACGCTTCGTCTTATTTCCGATCTTCTCTACGTACAGGGCTATAAGGGCCAGGGCGTTCTGCGAGTTTTAAGAGAAGAAAAAGCTCGGAAATCTCTAGAAAATCGCACTGCTTCTCCTAAGGCAGAGGAGAATATTGCGAGTGTTCATGCAGCGCCCGCACCAGTTGAGGATCCAGTTTTAGGAGACGCTGCGGACGATATTATCTTTCCCGAAGCTCCGGCAGCACCAGAGATCTCTGGTGCTCCTGAACTGAGAGAAGAGAGTGTCGCCGTTAGTGAGACGTCAGTGCTTCACGACGAAGAAGACGCATCGCTTTCAGAGTATCGCGAAACTCTTGAACCTGAAGAAAAAGCGGATCAGGTGCTTGACGAGTGTCTGACGGGAAGAACATTCGCCGAAGCCGAAGCCGAAGCCGAAGCCGAAGCCGAAGCCGAAGCCGAAGCCGAAGCCGAAGCCGAAGCCGAAGCCGAAGCCGAAGCCGAAGCCGAAGCCGAAGCCGAAGCCGAAGCCGAAGCCGAAGCCGAAGCGCCTTTCTCAATTTATGACACAGAGGAAGTTCTGGTTCTTCAAGATGCGAATCAACACCTTGCTGCCTCCGTCAGGCATCTGGATGCAGAAAACGAATTTTTACGTTCTGAAATGAAGGAAATTCTGGAAGAACTTCAAATTTTGAGAAGTCTTCTTCCGGTATAGGGCAGATGCCCCATTGCGGTGATGAGTTTGCACTGCTAAACCACCGCCACCGCAGGACGAACGGGCAGTAGCGCAGCCTGGTAGCGCACCAGTCTGGGGGACTGGGGGTCGTGGGTTCGAATCCCGCCTGCCCGACCAGTCCTGCGGTAATTACCTTAAAAAAATGATGGTATTATAAAAGGCCTTTTCAGGCCTTTTTCTTGTCTGTGCGCTCTTCTGTCCAGAGCGTCCACAGCAGATGGAGTGCGGCCATAATTGCTGGTCCAAGGAACAGGCCAAGAAGGCCCCACGTTTCTGCTCCGCCCAGAATGCCTAGCAGGACCCAAAGAAATGGCATCTTGGTGCTGCCGCCAATTAGAACCGGGCGGACAAAATGGTCGGCTACAAAAATAACAACTGAGCCCAGAGCCATTACGACAATGGCGCCGATCATGCTGCTTTTAGCCAACAGCAAGAGAGCGACCAGTCCGACGGTTGGCCAGGCGAGGAACGGTATCATGGCAGCCACGGCCGTGAGCATGGCAAACAGTAAGGGTTGAGGAGCGCCTGTCAGCATATAGGCGGCTCCCATGATTGCCCCTTCTCCCAGGCCAACCAGCACAAGTCCTGCGAGTGTTCCGTGAACGGATGAGATCATCTGTTTGGCAAGGCTTTCGCCTTGTTCACCAAACAGCCGGTGTGAGCCCACAAGCCCCTTACGAATCACATAATCTCCATCCTTCAGCAGGAAGAAGAGCGTCAGTAGGGAGAACGCAAAAAGTGTGCCGCGGCGTGCGACCTGCGACCCAACCTGCTTTGTCATCTGCATGCCATGAGCGACATCAACTGAGTGGAGCAGATGGGACAGCCGTTGGGGGCTGGTCATATGGTTTTGCCACCACGTGGTTGCCTGCGTGGACACGAATGGAAGGCGCGGGACCCATTCAGGCATTGGAATGCCGTTATTCCGCACGTCTTCAATCCATTCCAGCGCGCTTCTGATTTCGTCGGCAAGTTTGACGCCAACGAGAGAAACCGGGACCAGAAAAATCAGGGCAACAACCAGGGTGAAGCTCATCGGCAGCCAGTCATTGCGGCCAAACCGACGCTCAGCGCGCTGGTAAAGCGGCCAAAGGGAAATGGCGAACACGCATCCCCATAACAAAGCCGGAAGAAAATTTTTCAGTGTGTAAAGACCGATAGCCACGAAAAAGAGGGCCAGAAACCCACGCGCCCGCCGCTGTATGGTTCCGGTGGAATCCGACGCTTCCACCGGAATGACTTCAGGGGAACGAGGAGGAAATTGATCGGTCATGGGGGTCCTGAAAATAGTGGCCGGAAATTATGGCTGATGCGCTATCCGTTCGCGCACTGGCGAAGTGTTTGCACCATGCCCGTAGGTTCTCAGTTGAACAGCGAGCATCCGGACTGGATGGTGAGGCCCACAGCCTGTTGGGAGAACTGTTGCCGGTAAGCGGCCTGAATTGCACGGAGATTGTGCTGAAGGTTCTTGTCGGGAGGTGTCACAACCCAGAGAATTCTGGACGGTTCCCTGCCAACCACATGGGTCACAGTATTCATCCATTGCCCATCAGCCTTGAAAACTGTCAGGCCGCTCGGGAAATAGGGGGTAATGTCGGATGTAACAAATGTCTGCCACTCATCATCCGTTATGGGCAGTCCGCCGGGACGCGTCTGCCCGAACATCATTTTGATCTGCAATGTATCCTGAGCACGCATTTCGCGGCAGAGGTCGGGCGTGACACTCACCGGGACGACGCAGCCTCCCAAAAGGGGAAGCGAAAGGAACAGGGCGGTTAGACCGAGGTTTTTCATGAGTGTGTTTGCGCCAGTGCATTTTTAAGGATGGTACATTCGCTGGGAGTAAACAGACCCCGCCGGATAAACAGATCGATCAGAACGAGATTGACGTTGAACTTGAAGTCATTGGTGTCCCGAACGAGAGAGAATGCATCCGCTAGCGGTATCAGATGAAAGCTCTCAACTTCACCATCTTCTGCTACCGGGACAAAATCTTCTGGCAGGATCAGGTCGTAGCAGTGAAGAACATCCCTTCTAAGCCCTTCAGGGCGGTCCATGGCGTAGTGCAGTCGGCTGACGGGCACTGCGCGGCGGGATAGCTCTTCCGGGATGCCAGCCTCTTCCTGAGCTTCCTTGATAACGGTCATCTCTGGGTCAAGCCCGGCACTCATGCCGCCAGCGACCAGATGATCCAGTTTTCCAGGATCAAGACGCTTGGACATACTCCGACGGGCGATCCATAGCATTGTGCCTGTGGAATGCTCCACGAGGCCATTCATATGGATGCCTTCTGCCGCTACTCCCAGAACAGGAATGGCACCCCGGTCAACACGCCCAATGACATGGCCTTGCGCGTTGCGAACGTCGAAGGGCTCATCATGCGAAGCATACACGCCCTGTCTGGCAAGAGTTTGGGAGAGGGGAAACAAGTCCTCTCCTGACGCAACGCCAAATTTTTCCTGTGTTTTTAATCCTAAAGATTCAAGCTGGAGGGACGTTTCCGAGGAAATCCATCCAATCTGCTCGTGAGCACAAAAAAACGGGAGCCGTCCGCCGGGAAGGCGTGCGCTATTGCAGGCCTCTATATGTCGGAGGAACGGATCAAGATTCGGGAATGGAGACTTTTCTAGCACAATCGAAAGTTTCGCATGCGCGCGAGCGATTGCAAAGCGGAGCCTCTCTTTCTCATAGTCTGGCATGTCAAAGAAACACGATTCGAAATCGGAAAGCCTGTCTCTCAAAGAACTCTGGAAAAAAATTCGTCCTGAAAACCCTGGCCGTACGGCGTTCTGGGTTGGGGTGGCGATGGTTCTGCTTCTTGTAGAAAGCGGGACGACTGTTGCGACCCCCTGGCTATTCAGTCGGATGGTGTCGGCGTTGTCAGAGCATCAGGCGCTGCTGGCAGTCCCGTTTTGGCTGATTGGCCAATACGCGATCATCCGTGTTGTTGCCGGCCTATCGACACCGCTCCGTGAAATGCTGATTGCTCCTATTGAAGCTGACCTGCAAAGACGTGTTGCGCTGGTAGGATTGGAGCATCTTCATGCCATGAGCGTCCGGTTTCACCTTGATCGGCAGACTGGAGCTCTCACGAGGACACTGGATCGTGGCTCGGATGCGATTGGCACACTGCTCAGTCTTGTCCTCTTCAACGTTCTGCCTAACACCATCGAACTGTTGATGACGCTTTTCGTCGTGTTTCGGATCTTTGACTGGCGATACGTCGTGGTGGCTGTCGGCGGGATCGGCGTTTATGCAGCTGTATCGTACGTTTTCACACGTATGCGAATGACAGCTCGGCGTGCACGGAACACAGCCAACAGTCAGGCACAATACCAACTCGTTGACAGTATGCTGAACTTCGAGACAGTCCGCAGTTTTGCCAACAGTCATCAGGAAATTCTCCGCTACGACCGGTCGCGCGTCGCTCTGAAGAACGCTGAAATTCGTTTGAAACGATTGGTCGGACTTTCCCAGATGGCGCGAAGCCTGCTGATTGCGGGGGCCACCGCGGTCATATTGTTGCTGGCTGCTCATGACATCGTGCAGCACAGGATTGGTGTCGCGCAGTTCGTTCTGATCGGTAGCTACCTTCGAGGGCTCTATAGTTCTGTAGGAGCGCTGAATTACGTCAGTGCGGGCTGGAGAAATGCCCGGGTAGATCTTGAAAACTACCTTGAACTCCTTGGTACGCACTCAGAAATCGTTGAGGCGAAAAATCCAGCACCCTTGCCCGTCAAGCTTGCGACAGGTGGTCCTGCTGCGATCAGGTTCGAGCATGTTTCCTTCAGTTATGATCCCTCCCGCGAAATCCTGCATGATATCAATCTGGATATTCCGGCGGGGACATCTCTGGCAATCGTTGGGCATACGGGCTCAGGAAAATCAACGATCGGGCGTCTGTTAACCCGCGCTTATGATCCGACATCGGGCTCGATCTTTATTGACGGGAAAAACCTGCGGGATGTGGCGCTGGAAGATCTGCAACGAGTGATTGGAACCGTCCCGCAGGACACAGTTCTGTTCAATGCAGGAATTGGCGAAAATATTGCCTATGGAGATCCCTCTGCTCCGGAAGTGGCTGTCGAACTTGCGGCCGCCCGTGCGCAAATTCATGACTTCATTAATGAGCTGCCAGAAAAATATGACACAGTCGTGGGAGAGCGTGGACTGAAGCTCTCGGGGGGCGAAAAACAGCGGGTCGCAATCGCGCGGGTGCTCCTTAAGGACCCGAGAATTCTTCTCTTGGATGAAGCAACAAGTGCCCTCGATACCTGGACGGAAGCTGCGATACAGCAGGAATTGCGCGCGCTTTCTCTGTCCCGAACAACGATGATCGTTGCGCACCGGCTATCTACCATTCAGGACGCTGATCAGATCGTCGTGCTGGATGCGGGAAGGGTGGTCGAACGTGGAACACACACGGAATTGCTGCAAAAAGACGGCTATTATGCAAGAATGTGGTCGGTTCAGGCGGGAGAAGCGGTCATGAGGGCTTGACGAAAGCCCTCTCGTTCGCGATAAGCCGCGCCTGATTTACGGAACGCGCCGGGCCTCCGCTGTCCTGCGTCATCCAGCATCGAGGAAAGTGCTACCATGTCTCGCCGTTGCCAGGTCACGGGCAAGGGCGTGCTGACGGGCAATAACGTCAGCCACGCCAATAACAAGTCCCGCCGTCGTTTTCTCCCGAATCTGCAGGAGACCACGATGATCTCCGATATTCTTGGTTCTTCAGTGCGCATGCGCCTGTCCACCAATGGTATCCGTACGATCGAGCACAATGGTGGGCTGGATTCGTTCCTGCTGGGAACGCCAAACCGCAAGCTTCCTGAAGAAGCTCAGGTCATCAAGCGTCGTATCCTGCGTGTTCAGGAGCGTAAGGCTGCACAGACAGCCTGAGAAATCTTTCCGGCTTCGGCTGGTTCATAAAGATTACTCTTGAAAACCATGGCGGTCTGGGTCATTCAGCCGCCACTGGGACAAATCAGGTTCGGCTTTAACGAGCCGCAGCGGAGGTGTTTCAGTCCAGACTGAAACACCTTTTATTGTTTTTTGGAGGTTCTCCGTGTCCGAAAGCGTTCAGGAAGCCAAATCGGCTCTCTCGAAGATCCGCAATATCGGTATTACCGCTCATATCGATGCTGGTAAGACCACCACGACCGAGCGCATCCTGTATTACACGGGTGTCTCCCATAAGATCGGTGAAGTGCACGACGGTAACACCACCACCGATTACATGGCGCAGGAACGTGAGCGCGGCATCACCATCACGTCCGCTGCCGTGACGTGTGAGTGGAACGACCACCGCATCAACATCATCGACACCCCGGGCCACATCGACTTCAACATCGAAGTGAACCGTTCGCTCCGTGTGCTCGATGGCGCGATCTTCGTGATTGAAGGTGTTGCTGGCGTGCAGCCGCAGTCCGAGACCAACTGGCGTCTTGCTGACCGCTACAACGTCCCGCGCGTCATTTTCATCAACAAGCTCGATCGTACGGGTGCAGACTTCTATTACGCTTTCAGCACGCTGAAAGAGAAGCTGGACATCGTTGCAGTTCCGCTGCAGCTGCCGATCGGCGCCGAAGAAAACTTTGTTGGTGTTGTCGATCTGGTCGAGATGCGTGCCATCGTGTGGGAAGGCGGCGAACTCGGCGCCAAGTTCCATTACGAAGAGATCCCGGCTGACCTGAAGGAAAAGGCTGAGGAAGCTCGCCAGACCCTGCTCGACACCGCTCTTGCCGTCGATAACGACGCAATGGAAGAGTACTTCGAAAAGGGCGACGTTGACGTTGCAACGCTGAAGAAGTGCATCAAGAAGGGTGCAATCTCCGGTGAGTTCCGTCCCGTCATGTGCGGTACGGCCTTCAAGAACAAGGGCGTTCAGCCTCTGCTCGATGCGGTCATCGACTATCTGCCGGCTCCGGACGAAGTTGAAGGCATCCGCATTGCTCCGCCGGAAGGCGAAGAGGTTGACGAAGACTTCCTGCCGATCGTTCCTGTCGATCCGGATGGCAAGTTCGCTGGCCTTGCGTTCAAGATCATTTCAGACAAGTACGGCACGCTGACCTTCGTTCGCGTCTATCGCGGCGTTCTGAACGCTGGCGACACGATCCTGAACACGACGAAGGGTCACAAGGAACGCGTTGGCCGCATGTTCCAGATGCATGCTGACAAGCGTCAGGAAGTGAAGTCCGTTGGTGCGGGTGACATTGCTGCGTTCGTTGGTCTGAAGGACACGGTCACGGGTGACACGCTGGCTGATGCCGCTGATCCGGTGGTTCTGGAACGTATGCAGTTCCCGGTTCCGGTTATCGACATCTCTGTTGAGCCGAAGACCAAGGACGGCGTCGAGAAGATGACGCTGGCACTGCAGAAGCTGACGGCTGAAGATCCGTCCCTGCACCTCAAGACCGATCAGGAAACGGGTCAGACCATCCTGTCCGGCATGGGTGAGCTTCATCTGGACATCATTGTTGACCGTCTGCGTCGTGAATACGGTGTTGATGCCAACATTGGCGCGCCTCAGGTGGCCTATCGTGAGACGATCACGAAGTCCCACATTGAGACGTACACCCACAAGAAGCAGTCGGGTGGTTCGGGTCAGTACGCTGAAGTCAAGATTGAGTTCGCTCCGTCTGACAAGCCGGACGAGATCGTGTTCACCAACAAGGTTGTCGGTGGTACGGTTCCGAAGGAATACATCCCGGCTGTCGAAAAGGGCATCCGCATGCAGAGCACCACGGGTGTTCTCGCCGGCTTCCCGACGGTGGACTTCCAGTTCACGCTGCTCGACGGTAAGTACCATGACGTTGACTCGTCGGCTCTGGCCTTCGAAATCGCCGCCAAGGCTGCTTTCCGTGAAGGTATGAAGAACGCCGGTCCGGTGATTCTTGAGCCGATCATGGACGTTGAAGTTACAACCCCGAACGATCACGTAGGTGACGTTGTTGGCGATCTTAACCGTCGCCGCGGCATCATCCAGAGCCAGGAAACGTCTGGTTCGACCGTGATGATCCGTTCCCAGGTGCCGCTGAAGGAAATGTTCGGCTACATTTCCCATCTGCGTTCTGCAACGAAGGGTCGTGCATCCTTCACCATGCAGTTCCACCACTACGAGGCTGTTCCTCGTAACGTGGCTGAAGAAATCATGGCGAAGTCCGCTTGATTTTTTCACCTCGGTGAGACATCTGACCCCGCCAGAGCAATCTGGTGGGGTTTTTTGTTGCTATATTCTATAAAAACACCCGATACCGCTGCCTGAAACGCAAGCGTCTGTTATCGCGGTTCTTTCTACGAATAATATTCCGCAAGCAGAGTGTTTTTCGTCTTGTTAGGTTTTCTTCTGAAAGTGTTAGCGCTCAGGAGCGCCGACTTTTACAGGCTTTCGATGGTGTCGCTCTTCATCTGGTGCAGGCTGTCCCAACGTGGGCGTCTAGACCAAATGCTCGCTTAAAATAGGCGCGCCAGCAATCAAGCCGCAGGGTGCATGCCAGCTTTCGATTACATGCCTCGCCAGAGCTTTTGTTCAGATAGGCTAGCCCGATGACCCATAAAAAAGGCGACGAAAGGTTGCCCCTCCGTCGCCTTTTCTGAAAACGCTAGAGATTAGTGCAGATTGTCTGTCCGGCGGATAAATGCTGCGACATTGTCATGAAGCTGCTGCAGGGCTGCCGGGTCTACGTAGACCATGTGTCCGGACGAATACTGAGCATATTCGATGTTCTTCTGAAGGCTGGTAGCCATCGGAAGATGCTTCATCTCGTAAATACCTTCGTAGTAAGGCGTTGCGAGATCGTAGTAGCCACCGTTCAGCATCACATGCAGGTTCGGGTTCGTCTTGATTGCCATGGCAAGGTCGCTCATGACGTTGGGAACGCCCTTGGGCTGGTAGCCGTGTCCTGGCTGGGTGTGTTTGTTGTCCCAGTTCCCTTCAGGATTGAAGAGGCGGTAGGTTTCGTCTGTGCCGTACTTCAGAGTGTTCCGCACATAGTCATTGAAGACCGAAACATAGGCAGAGCTAATAGCGCTGGACTGCGGATCGTAATCCGCTTCCTTTGTCATCGGATCAAGCGTCGGGCTGGAATACCGCGTATCGAGGCGACCTGTTGCCATTCCCGTTGCAGCCTGAAGCTGCTGTTCGAACTGGCCGCCGTTCACGCGGAGATCAGAGCGCAGAATATAGTCCACCGGCAGGCCAGTGTAGGTGTGGAGCTTCTCTGCGATGGCCTGACGCTCGCTTTCCGGCAGGTCTGCTCCCTGACGGAGCGCAACGGTATAATCCGTCACAGCAAAATGCTCGACTTCCTTCAGGAAGGCCTTCAGGTCCGGGTGCTGCTGTGGCAGGCAATGATGATACCACGCCGTCGCAGCATAGGTGGGTAGAGCGAGAACATACGGGTCATCAACGCCAGGATTAAACTGCGGCGCATCGGCGCTGTTGTCGTAATTCAGGATCTGGGAGAGCAGGATGACACCATTGAAATCGATGTTCTCTTCCTGCTCCAGATCATTGATGACGACTGCGGAGCGCATGGTGCCGTAGCTTTCGCCAAACAGGTATTTGGGCGAATTGTAGCGGTGGTACTTTGCAAGAAACTTCGAGATGAAGTGGGTGAATGCTTCTCCGTCACCATCGACACCAAGGAACTCCTTGGCTGCATCCTTGCCCGCAATACGCGAGAAGCCGGTTCCCGGCGCATCAACAAACACAACGTCAGACACGTCTAGTAGTGACTGGGGATTGTTGATGAGAGCGTAAGGTGCGGCGGGAAGATGCTGGTCACCGGGTGTGTTGACGCGACGTGGCCCGAACGTGCCCATATGAACCCAGACAGACGCCGACCCCGGGCCGCCGTTATATAGGAAGGTAATGGGACGTTTCGCTGATGGAACGCCATCCTTGAAGTAGGCGGTATAGAACATCGATGCGACAGGTGGGTTCTTGTCGCTGTCGTCTTTGCCGGCTTCAACCTTGATGCCGCGCTTGGTCAGAACCTCATTGGAATCATTGTATTCTGACCCGTGCACGAGAATGGTCCCGGCAACAGCCTGATAAGGAATGGTCGAGCCATCCACGACTACCGTGCCGCGTGTAACGCTGTCGGTATTAGGAGCAGGAGCATCCTTGGCGGGTTCAGCGGCAAGAGCGGGTGTTACCATCATGGCAACACCCAGGAAGAGAGCCTTGCGAAGCATTCAGAAGGGCCTTGTGTTAAGTGTTCTGCCCTTCTCTAAACGCATAGCTGACTTGCAGACAAGCTAGATGTTATAATGTTTCGTTCTTAACCGAATGCACGGTTCGTATGCATGATCGCCACGCCGATTTCTCGTAGCAGGTTGAACGAGCGTTCCAATGGCTGGAAAATTTCCCGGTGTTCCCGGGCAAAGCCACTTTCTTCACCTGCGTCGCCCGGCTCGCCAAAGTCCAGATTGGCCACGCTCGGGCCAGAGACCGGGAAGAGGTCATCCAGCAGATGCAGAGATCGCGGGATATCCAGACACAGGATCAGGTTGGTGATGGAATCACGTGTCAGGTTATTGCGCGGACCAAAATAGGGAATGCGCGTAGACAGAACCCACAGGCGATCAATCAGTGCAAAGCGGATGGCGTGCAGCAGCTTCTCGCGGGGCTCCATATGCGGTGCATCCGGCCATGCGGCGCGCAGGGCAATATGATCGGTCTGGATACGGCGGAACATTGCCGGTGCGCTCGTCCAGAACCGTAGAACCTCCAATCCATGAGAAATGGTCAGGAAATTCTGACGCTCTTCTTCGTCCTGCGCCTTGGAGGCCCGATCCAGCCAGGTCCCCGGATCAAGCTGACGTATTGTTGCGCGCAGGACTTCCAGATCGGAGTGAGCCAAGGCCTGCCGCGCAAAGTCCATGGCCTCGCGGAAACGTGGAGAGCTGGTGACAAACTGCTCGAATGTTTCCGGATGACGTTGAGCCGCACTTCCAAGTCCGTGCAGCACATTGGCCCACCAGCCAAGCTGCTGAAGGATGGCATTGTTCGGGATGGCGCGTAGCTGACTTGGATGCGTGATGCGCGTCACTGTAGCGGCGTCAGACTGACGTGCAGAGGGACGGGAGCCTGTCTTGTCGATCAGGGACGGCCCGAAAGCACTTAATAGTGCTGCATATCCCGGATCGTTGACCAGAGCGCCCATGTCCAGCGCAATGGTCGAAAAGAAGTCTGCTGCAAAGTCCGGGCGTTCATAGACTGGATCATTTACGCTCGTCGGAACGTGCGCCACATGCTCGGCCAATGTCGCAATCGTGGAGGCTGCAATGCTTCCCGTTCCGAACAGCGTATAGCCGTCACCACCCTGGAATGCGGTTTCTACACGGCAGCCGACACCTGCATTCTGGAATGCAATCCGCGTTCTTGCCGGAGAAAAATAGTCCAGACGCTGACGAAGACTGAAAGGATGGGCGCCGCGGCCGATACTTTCGCCATGGGTGTCGAACAGTGTGAGGGCAACGTCTTCGAGATCATGTTCTTTCAGCAGGTCCAGCGTCCGCATCCGCAGGCGCTCAACCAGATTCGTGGCAGCTAACTGCCCGACATATCGACCCGAGTCCGAATAACCGAACTGCAGGGATAGCCTGCCATTCGCGCGGAGGTAATCCCGCCAGTGTGGGGAGCGGAACGCTTCTTCAAGGATGGTCTCTCCGTTTTCGAGTGCGCTTTCTGTCTCGAAAAGAGGAGAAATTTCGATCTGATGATCCTGAATGCCGAACAGGCGGGCGAGCCACAGCGTGGCCAGCAGCGTGTATCCGCTTTCTGTCTCAGCAATAAGGAAACGGATGGGGGAGCCAGTGTCGATGTGCTTGAGAATCTGCGCCATCGTCATCATCAGGCGCGCGGCCGATGCCGGCTCGACGAGCAGAGAACCAAAATCGACATGGCGCGCCGTCAGGTCATCGAGGGCATCGTTGATCCGAGACAGCAGCACGCGACGGCGGGACGGAAGAGCCGGGTCATCCGTCAGGCCGAGGCGCGTTCTGGCAACGTTATAGATTTGAGCGGCATTCAGTCGCGTGTGGATATGCGCAATGCCAAGCCCGTGGCTCATGAACCCGGCCCGGAGTGTGCGCAAACGCAGGGCATCTGACGCTTCCAGTCCCGATGCGGCATCCCGGAAGAAGGGCTGGAGTTCTTTCGCGTCCAACAGTGCTTTTTCGCGGTGCGCGATCAGGGTCTGTGCAAAGTCGCGAATGTCTTCGGGGGTAGCACTTTTGCTTCTTGGACATGCGGCATGTTGTGTCCGGACCGCTTCCATGGCGCGGCGAACATGCATCGCCAGTGACGTATCCTGAAGGCGGAGTTCAGTCAGGCCCGACTCAAGACGCTCAAGCTGCGCAAGTTTGAGTTCCAGACGGATGCGAATTGTGTCCCACCAGCCAATGTCATTGCGCCCGTCTGTATCAAAACCGACCCAGCTTGCGAGAATGACGGGTGAGGGATCCACATGATCTGCCTCGTTCGCCCACCGGGATGTCATTTTTTCAATGAGAGATGTCGTGAGCTCATCAAGGGCATCGCGGCCACGCAAAACAGCAGCCAGAGCGAGGGACTGCTCATCGGCAAGTGTTGGCGGTGCCGACCGGCGATGTGTTGTCAGGCATGGCAGAGGCGCTTCCGGATTGGAGGCACGTTCGGCCATGAGCGCATAGACATGGTCAGCCAGAGCAAACGTTGGGTGAGCTGTAAACACAGCGGCAATTGCTGGTTTAGTCAGGGCTTCCGGTGACGGTGCCTGCTCGACCAGCTTGGCCGCAACCTGCTTGAGACGCTCTGTCGGGTCCGCATCTTCAAGACCGACATATTGGCGAAGATGAGCGGCACGCTGCGAAAAATATTCATCCCGCAATGTTCGAACTGTGTTTTCCAGCTCCTCGATTTTCTCACCTTTTCCGATGGACAGTTCATCACCAATGGAGGCAATCAGATCACTCAGGCCGTTGCGTTCCTGTGTCAGGCGCGTGGTCATGGCGTCGATGCGGTCGGAAAGGGATGTGTCGTGCCGGGAGGCGCAGTCAGACATCGGGAGCAGTCTCGCTTCTGCGGGAGGTAAATTGAAAACGGGCAAGTTATGTTCCATGCCCGGCCTGTAAGCGCAACCTTGTTGCGGACGCGACAGTGCGTCCGGATGATGCTATCGGAGGCTTCATGCATCCGGATATGAAGAAAGATGTCAGTCAGGCCATTCCGCAGAAGGGATCTTCGCCAACAAGATTGGCCGGAGGCCTTCTGATCGGCATGGGCGCGGTTGCAACAGGCACGACCTATCTAGCGGCCAGACATTTCCACGACGATAGCCTGGCGTTAGGCGTACTCCGGGCAGGCTCACGAGCAGGCGTTGTTGGAGGCTTGGCGGACTGGTTTGCAGTGACGGCCCTGTTCCGACATCCGATGGGGCTTCCTATTCCTCATACGGCTATCCTTCCCAGACAGAAGGTACGGCTGGGGCAGGCGTTGGGCCGGTTTGTGTCCGGCCAGTTCTTTACGGATGCCGACGTTCATCGGGCCCTCTCCAAGATTGATCTGCCAGGTTTGATCGCCGATGCTCTCAGCGAGCCATCTACGCGACAGACACTTGTCGCCACGCTGCGCGCCAGTATCCCCAGCCTGTTTGATCGCCTTGAGGACGGTCGGGCAAGTGCGGCTCTATCGCGCGCGCTGCCGGTCCTGCTCAATGGTGAGGAAATCGCGCCACTCGTCTCTCGCGCCATGAGGGCGATGGTGGACAGTGAAATGCATCAGGAAGTGCTCTCTTTCCTTCTGGCAAAGCTCAAGGCCACCGTCGCTGCCAAGGAGGGTGATCTGAGGCAGTTCGTCGAGGAGCGGGTGCGTGAGCAGGGGGGACGCTTCCTCGGCTGGGCCATTGGGGGATCGGTTGCCAATCGGGTTCTGACGGCTCTTCAGGCGGAAATTGAACGGATCGATCCGATGGACTCGGACATTCGGCATGGCTTCACGACGTGGGTGCGGGCTGAAATCGATCGGATGGAAACGGATCCGGATCGCCGACAGGATCTGACGCGAGCGATTGGCTCGGTTCTGACGCATTCCAGCCTGAAGGCCTGGAGCGGCGAACTCTGGGAGCGCGTCCGCCGGATGGCAGAAGAGGATTGCGCAAAAGAGGACGGTTGGAGTGCCTCCGTTCTGGATACGGCGATTACCGGTCTGGCAACGTCCATGCGTGAAAATGATCCGCTGAGAGGGCGCATCAATACGACCGTGGAGCGCATGGTCTCGAAGCTGCTTCCTGGCGTCAGAGACAAGCTCTCCGGGTTCATCGCCAACGTCATGGCAGGATGGGATGGCGATGACCTTGCGCGCCGTCTGGAAGCACGTGTAGGGCGGGATCTGGCCTATATTCGCGTCAACGGGACTGTCGTGGGGTTTTTGGCTGGAGCTGGCCTTGATCTGATCTCCCGCCTGTTTTTCGGTGTCTGAAGAGGTTATAACTCCGTTTAAGACATCACAAACTTCTTGACCTTTGTGACAGCATGGGTCATCTGGAACCTAATCAGGACTTCATAAGTCTTGAATGAATGTAATGTGAGTGTGCAAGCTATGCTGAGGCTCTCCAAACTAGCCGATTATGCCACCGTCCTCCTTGTCCACCTCGGGCAGCACGAGGGTCTGGCAACAGCCGCCGCGCTGGCAGGAGAGACCGGAGTACCCGAGCCAACCGTTGCAAAGCTGCTTAAGGGTTTGGCTTCGAGCGGACTCGTCATCTCTCATCGAGGGGCCCGTGGCGGTTATCGGCTGGCAGGTGCGCTGGAAGAAATTACGATCGCCACGGTTATCGCCGTTGTTGATGGTCCGATTTCGATTACAGCCTGCTGCGACGGTCGGGAGTGCGAACATAGCTCCCTGTGTGGCCTTTCGGGGCAATGGGACATGGTAAATGACGCCATTCTCCGAACGCTCAACAGTATTACGCTTGCGGATATGGACCGACATTCCGTTCTACATAGCGGGAAGGAGCCCAAGGAGCCTTCTCTCGACACTACCGGCGCCGGGCCAGTCCCCGTGGCTGATCCGGTCAACTGAGGACACCAAATCATGCCAGCTGTGACGGAGACCCGCGAGACAGTCGAAAAGCTCGCGAAGTCCAGTTACGAGTGGGGCTTCGAGACTGATATCGAAATGGATATCGCTCCCAAGGGCCTGAATGAAGATACGGTTCGCCTGATCTCGGAGCGTAAGAGAGAGCCTGAGTGGATGCTGGAATGGCGTCTCAAGGCTTTCCGCATGTGGCTGGAAATGAAAGAGCCCGAATGGGCCAAAGTCAGCCACCCTCCGATTGATTATCAGGATGCGCATTACTTCGCTCAGCCTAAGAAGAAGCCTGGCCCGAAAAGTCTGGATGAAGTCGATCCCGAGCTTCTCAAAACCTATGCCAAGCTAGGAATTCCGCTGCATGAGCAGGCGTTGCTGGCTGGTGTAGAAGGTGCTGAAGATCAGAAGCGTTTGCCTGTTGCCGTTGACGCTGTTTTTGACAGCGTGTCGGTTGCGACCACCTTCCGCAAGACGCTTGAAGAAGCAGGTGTCATCTTCTGCCCGATTTCGGATGCCATTCGCGAACATCCGGATCTCGTAAAGCAGTATCTTGGTTCGGTTGTACCAGCCGCTGACAATTTTTTTGCAGCATTGAATTCCGCTGTTTTTACGGACGGGTCGTTTGTGTTCGTTCCAAAGGGTGTGCGTTGCCCGATGGAACTCTCCACGTACTTCCGGATCAATGCCCGCAATACCGGCCAGTTTGAGCGGACCCTGATTATCGTCGAAGATGGCGCGAGCGTCTCTTATCTGGAGGGGTGTACGGCCCCCCAGAGAGATGAAAATCAGCTTCATGCGGCGGTTGTCGAGCTAATTGCGATGGATGATGCGTCCATCAAGTACTCTACGGTGCAGAACTGGTATCCGGGAGACGACGAAGGTCGCGGTGGCATTTATAACTTCGTGACGAAGCGCGGAGCCTGTCGCGGCGCACGGTCCAAGATTTCCTGGACACAGGTTGAAACCGGTTCCGCGATTACGTGGAAGTATCCATCCTGCGTTTTGGCAGGCGAGGGCTCGGTTGGCGAATTCTACTCCGTTGCTGTGACCAATAATCACCAGCAGGCCGATACAGGTACGAAAATGATCCATCTGGCGCCGAATACGCGCTCGACGATCATTGCCAAGACCATTTCGGCCGGCCGCTCTGACAGCACATATCGTGGTCTTGTTCGTATGCAGCCGAAGGCACGCAATGCGCGCAATTTCACGCAGTGCGACAGTCTGCTGATTGGTGATCAGTGTGGTGCACATACGGTTCCGTATATCGAGAGCCGCAACATGACCGCGCGTATCGAGCACGAAGCAACGACGTCTAAAATCTCCGAAGACCAGCTCTTCTACTGTCGCTCTCGTGGGCTTTCTGAAGAAGACGCAGTTGGTTTGATTGTTAACGGATTTTGCCGCGAGGTGCTCAAGGAGCTGCCAATGGAATTCGCGGTCGAGGCTCAGAAGCTACTCCAGGTCAGCCTCGAAGGAAGTGTGGGTTAAGACATGAATGATTTTCTCAAGATCCAGGGCCTCGAAGCACGCATTGATGCCGATGGGACGCCAAAGGAAATCCTGAAAGGGATCGACCTTGAAATTCCCAAGGGCGAAATTCATGCCATCATGGGTCCAAATGGCTCCGGCAAATCTACGCTCTCCTATGTCCTTTCCGGCCGCGATGACTATGAAGTAACGGGCGGAAGCGCGACCTTTAAAGGCCAGGATCTTCTGGCTCTGGACCCGGAAGAGCGTGCGGCTCTGGGCGTATTTCTCGCATTCCAGTCTCCCGTCGAGCTGCCGGGCGTCAATAACGCTAATTTCCTGCGGACAGCCGTAAATGCTGTGCGCCGTGCACGTGGTGAAGACGAACTGGACGCTGTTGCGTTCCTGAAGGCCGTCCGGGCTGAGACCAAGCGTCTGTCCATGTCTGACGAAATGCTCAAGCGTGCTGTTAATGTCGGCTTCTCCGGCGGTGAGAAGAAGCGCAATGAAGTGCTCCAGATGCGCTTGCTGCAGCCCTCTTTCGCTATTCTCGACGAGACAGACAGTGGTCTGGATATTGATGCCCTGCGTATCGTTGCTGATGGCGTGAATTCTCTTCGCGGGCCTGACTTCTCGGCACTTGTCATTACGCATCATCAGCGTCTGCTCGATTATATCGTTCCTGACCGCGTGCATGTCATGGCCAAGGGCAAGATCATCTTTAGTGGTGGTCCGGAAGTAGCGAAGACGCTTGAGAAGCAGGGCTACACCCAGTTCCTTGAGGCTGCAGCGTGAGTACAGGGACCGCAGTTCAGTCGTCCCCAGCCCTGAGCGCTTTCGTCGGGCGTGCAGCGGGACATGGCTCTGTTCTGGCTGAGCGCGGGATTCCCACGCGGCGTGTTGAGGCATGGCGATATACGCCACTGCGGGCCTTTACGGAAACGGTGTGGAACGAAGCGCCTGCTTTGTCGGATCACGACGTGCAGTCTCTGTTGGATGCACTTGCGTTACCAGAGGCGGAAAGCCGTGCGGTTTTCGCCAATGGGCAGGAAGCTGCATCTCAAACACGCCTTTCGGAAAATCTTGTTCGCTCGCAGGGTGAAGCTGTTGACCCGTTAGAGGATCGCTTTTCAGCTATTCTCAACGCAGCCCTGCGTCAGGATGGTTTGTCCATTCGCGTGCCTGCGGGCGTTGCTGCTGGAACGCTTGTCCTCGTTTCGCTCACCTCAGGGAACGCCATTTCCACACATCTGCGCCATCAGATTGTTCTGGAAGACGGTGCATCTCTGACGGTGTTCGATGTTAACGCAGGGGACGGTCGGTATGTGACCAACCCGCGGTTTGACATTGTGGTTGGGAAGGGTGCCCAGCTGAATCACGTCAAACTGCAGCGTGAGGGCGCAAACGCGGGGCATCTTGCTCTTGTTTATGCATCCGTGGACGCGAACGGAAACTACGACAGCTTTACCCTGAATCAGGGTGGTGAACTGGCGCGGCACGAAGTTGTTGCAACGCTGACCCAAGCCCATGCACAGGTTCATGTGAACGGAATTCAGATCGTGGATGGCACACGCCTGAACGACCTGACGTCCATGATTCATCATGCAGCGCCTGATTGTGGCTCGCGCCAAACGGTTAAGACTGTGCTTTCCGAGAGCGGACAGGGCGTGTTCCAGGGCAAGATTCTCGTCGATCGTGTTGCCCAGAAGACTGACGGCTATCAGATGAATCAGGCGCTTCTTCTGTCAGAGAAGGCGCAGATTAACAGTAAGCCTGAGCTGGAAATTTACGCGGATGACGTGAAGTGCAGCCATGGCGCGACTGTGGGCGCACTGGATGACGAGCAGCTTTTCTATCTGCGCTCTCGTGGTGTGCCAGAAGCGGAAGCGCGCGCTATTCTCGTTCAGGCCTTCCTTCTGGATGCACTTGATCTCGTAACAGACGAGACCCTGCGCGACGTACTGATCCGGAGCATCACAGCATGACGCCGGCCGTACGCGCGCAGTTTCCGATCCTGTCTGAGCAGGTGCATGGTCGTCCGCTCGTCTTTCTCGACAGCGCCGCTTCAGCCCAGAAGCCGGAATGCGTGATCGAAGCTATGCGCGATGCGGCGTATCATCAGTACGCCAACATTCATCGCGGCTTGCACTGGATGAGTGAGCGGACAACAGAAGCTTACGAACGTACGCGTGATGCTGTCGCAGGGCTCATTAATGCGCCAGACCGCCATGAGGTTGTCTTCACGCGAAACAGCACAGAGGCCATCAATCTGGTGGCGCATAGTCTTGGTTCTCTGATGAAGCCAGGGCAGGCGGTTCTGATCTCAGAACTGGAGCATCATGCCAATATTGTCCCATGGCTCATGTTGCGGGACCGGGTTGGTATCGAACTCCGTGTGGCCCCAATGGATGGGAGTGGTGACATCGATCTTGAGGCGTATGAAGCGCTTCTGGATGATGGCAATGTCGCTCTCGTATCCATTACGCATATGTCGAACGTGCTGGGGACCGTTACGCCTGCCAAAAAACTGGCAGAAATTGCCCATGCTCATGGCGCGCGCATTCTGTTTGATGGGTCGCAGTCTGTCGTACATCGGAAAATCGATGTGCAGGATATCGGAGCAGACTTTTTTACCTTCACTGGCCATAAGCTTTATGGGCCAACAGGTATCGGCGTACTTTGGGGTAAGCGGGAGCTTCTAGATGCCATGCCACCGTTCCTGGGTGGTGGCGAGATGATCCAGAATGTCTCTTTCGAGCGTGCAACCTGGGCGACTGTCCCTCACAAATTCGAAGCGGGAACCCCTGCCATTCTGGAAACGATTGGTCTGGGCGCGGCCGTTAAGTTCGTGGAGGGGATTGGCTACGATGCCATCTCTCGTCACGAAACAGCCTTGACCACATATGCCGAGCAGCGTCTGGGCGAGGTTGAGGGGCTTAAAGTTCTTGGGTCTCCGCAGGTTCGTGGTGGTGTTCTGTCCTTCGTGATGGACGGCGCTCATCCCCATGATCTGGCTACCTTGCTGGATCAGTTGGGAATTGCGATCCGTGCTGGTCAGCATTGTGCGGAGCCGCTTGTCCGTCGTCTCGGTGTGCATGCTACGGCACGCGCCAGTTTCGGTATTTACACGACACAGGATGAGATTGACGTCCTGATCACAGGCCTTGAACGGGCACGGAAGATGCTCACATGAGTGATGCCATGACCGAACAACACCCCATTGATGAGAGCACTCCCGTAACAGGTGAGGGCACTGGCCCGGACCAGGACGCTGTTATAGCGGCCATTGCGACCGTTTATGATCCGGAAATCCCGGTAAATATTTATGAGCTGGGCCTGATCTACGCGATTGACCTGCATGATGACGGCCGGGTCAACGTGGAAATGACCCTGACGGCTCCCAATTGTCCGAGTGCTCAGGAACTGCCGGAAATGGTGCGTGACGCCATTCTGAAAGTGCCAAATGTGACGAATGCCACTGTGGAAATCGTATGGGATCCGCCGTGGGACATGAGCCGCATGAGTGATGATGCGCGTCTTGCGCTTAATATGTTCTGATCTGAGGGGCAAAAGTCATGTCTGAAACCCTGACACGTCGACCACTTCCCGCTCTGATGTCTGTGTCTGATCGTGCAGCTGAGAGGTTGCGCGTTCTCTATGCCGGCGCTCATCAGGGGCAACTTTTACGCATTGGTGTTGGTACGCGAGGCTGCTCAGGCCTGTCTTACGAAATGACTTTTGTGGATGAGCCAGCCGTAACGGACGAGCGCGTAGAAGATCAAGGTGTGACCTTGCTTGTTGATCGCAAGGCCACACTTTTTCTGACGGGAACAGTCATGGACTACGAGATCAAGGATCTCGAAGCCGGATTTACCTTCAGGAATCCAAATGAGAAGGGACGTTGTGGTTGCGGCGAGAGTTTTCACGTTTGATCCGTTTAGGATCACGTGAAAATACCAGAACCGTTTCCACTTCTGTGGACCAGAGGAACTGGTCCACAATTGTCCAGTTCAGGACTGAATAACCTGCCTCTTTTAATGCGCGGCCATCTTTTTCCAACGCAGCAGGATTACAGCTCACATAGACGATGTCTTTAACGCCAGATTTGGCGAGTGGCATTGTCTGTGCACCAGCACCAGCATAAGGCGGATCAAGAACGACAGCTCGTGTTGACTTCAGATCCTGAGGCAGAAGAGGCTGACGCATAAGATCACGATGGAATCCGTCCACCCGTCGACCACCTGCTGCGGCCTTTAAGCAAGTTGCAGCAGCAAGATCGCCTTCATATGCCATTACGCGGCCTTTTTCCGACATGGGAAATGTCAGAGTACCGCAGCCTGCGAAAAGCTCGACTGTGATATCTTTTTTGTTGAGTGGCGGAAGCCCATCAACAACAGCCTGTACAATGGCGTTTTCCGCATCTTCAGTCGCCTGAAGAAAGGCAGCAGGAGGCGGAGTGATTTCCACGCTTCCAAATGCTTCCTTGACTGCCCGCGTCTGTGAGACCGTTTCAATAGAACGATCTTTCGGGTTTTGCCATGAAATCCGCGGCAGTCCGTGTTGCCTCCCGAAGGCGGCAAGTTTCGTGCGGTCAGCGGTAGTCAACTCAGCTGGCGTCGAAAGCGTCAGGTCTGGGCCACTATCCAGAAGATTGAGGACTAAGCCTCCGCGGCCGGTCAACGCACCCAGAGAAGACAGGACCTCACGAAGTGGCGTCAGCAAAGCAAAGAGGGTCGGGTGCAGGACATGACACTCCGTCATATCCACCGGATCGCCATTGCGTCGATGAAGCCCGAGGATAACGCCACCTGGAATACGCTGGATCGCGAGGTCCATGCGTCGGCGCGTGTATGATGGCGTTTGATAACGCTGCGGAACAGGAAGTTCTTCAAAGCCCGCTGCTGTCAGAGCTTCAGCGACTCGCGTTGTCTTCCAGTCCAGCAGCGCAGGTAATGACATCTGTTGAATCGCACAGCCACCGCATTCGCCAAAGAGAGTGCACGGAGGTGCAACTCTATCTGACGACGGAGCCGTAATTTCAATCAGTTCAGGGCGCGTACCAGAAAAACGGGCTAGCACTTCCTCTCCTGGCAACGTGCCAGGAATGAAAAGAACATGCCCGTCGTGATGAGCCACGCCGTCAGCCGCAGCGCCTAAACCTTCAATCCGGAGGGGAAAAGCTCCGGTCCCGGGGTTATTCATCACCGTAATGACGAGCATCGTGCTGAACGGGAAGGGTCAGGTCTGTTTCGGCTGCCACCGACAGTCTGTGTCGCCGAGGTACCAGCATAAAGGCGGGTGTATCGCCGCCAAAGCCTGTCTTCGGTGCATCGTTTTCAAAGGCAGGGGCAAGTTCAACGGACTGGCGATCATGAGCAGCAGGCTGTGCAACGGGTGTTGCAACAGGCTGTGGCGCGTTTGCCACCTGTGTCTCGTCACGATCCGTGCGATTGCGTTTGCGCCCTCCACGTCGGCGCTTGTTACGGCGCTGTCCTTCCGATTCGTCCTCAATGCTGGATTCTTCGGAAGTCTGCGATGGAAGTGCCTGCTTGGGTGTATGAATCAGGCGGCCGTTCTCGTCTTCCTGAGCCCAATCAACGGACTGTATTCCGGCGAATTCCAGAGGGGGAATAACCTTCCCTGTCAGGGTTTCAATCGCGTCCAGGAGGCGGCGGTCACGCGGTCCAGCAATACTGAAGGCATGACCATGCTTACCGGCACGACCAGTGCGTCCGATGCGATGCACATAGTCTTCCGCATTGAACGGCAGATCAAAATTGAAAACATGCGACAGACCGCCGATGTCAATTCCACGCCCTGCAACGTCAGAGCAGACCAGAATCTTCAGTTCGCCAGACTTGAAGCTATCAAGCGTCGAAAAGCGTAAGGACTGTGCCAGATCGCCATGCAGATGACCTGCGGCGAATCCATGCTTCGTCAGATAACGCTGGAGCATGTCGACGTCGCGCTTGCGGTTACAGAACACAATGGCGTTCTGAACATTCTGCGCCTGAAGCAGCTTACGCAGTGCCCGGCGCTTCTCATCTTCTTCGACGACAATCAGACCTTCTTCAATCGTGGTCGCGACAGAAGATGGACGGGAGACCGTGATCTGTACCGGATTTCTCAGGAATGCATCTGCAAGGCGACGAATTTCCGGCGCCATAGTGGCGGAGAAGAAAAGCGTCTGGCGATTTGCAGGCAACAGGCTGACGATTTTTTCAATGTCGGGAATGAATCCCATATCGAGCATACGGTCAGCTTCGTCGATAACGAGCGTGCTTGTCTGCGTCAGCAGCAGGCCGCCGCGTCCGAATAGATCGAGAAGACGTCCCGGAGTCGCAATCAATACGTCCACGCCACGGTTCAGAACTTCGCGTTGTTCGGCCATGCTTTCACCGCCGATCAACAGTGCATGGGTCAGGCGTAAGTGCTTGCCGTAAAGCTTGAAATTATCTGCAACCTGGAGGGCCAGCTCACGTGTCGGCTCAAGAATGAGCGAACGCGGCATTCTGGCCCGAGCGCGAGAACCAGACAGCTTCTCGATCATCGGAAGCGTGAAGGATGCTGTCTTGCCCGTTCCGGTTTGAGCAACACCCAGAACGTCGTGCCCCTTCAGAACTTCAGGGATAGCCTGAGCCTGGATAGGAGTCGGGTGCTCGTAACCGAGTTCCTGAATGGCTCGCATGATGGCGTCAGAAAGGCCCAGATCAGCAAAGCGCGGACGGTCTTCTGAGGCCTCAACAGCGACTACAACTTCAGCTTGGGCCGGCTCAGCTTTAATCTCAGCGACCACTTCCGGAATAGCTGGCGCAGTTACCGGAGCTTCAGCCTCGGGCCGAATCTTCCTAGGGCGTCCACGACGAGCTGGTGCTTTCGCTGGAGCCTCTGCTGCCTCTACCGGAGGAGCAACTTCAGAACGTGCTTCGGCTTCTGCTGGTTCAGGTGCGGACACCTCGGTTGCGACAGCAGCTTTGGGTTTGCGCCCGCGACGTGGCTTCGGTGTCTCTGCTGGCTCCACGACTTCAGGTGTAGCCTCAGCAGCAACGACTTTGGGTTTACGACCGCGCTTTTTGGGAGCAGGCGCTGCGATTTCTTCAACGGCAGCGTCACTTACAACCTTCGGCTTGCGACCGCGTCGCTTGGGCGCAGGAGTTTCGGTTGCTTGCGGGGCAACAGCTTCGACGGATTCAGTTGTTTCCGGAGTTGGCTTGCGTGCCTTGCGGCGAGGAGTGCTCACAATGTCGGTATCAACCGTCTCGCTCTTGGGGCGACGGCCACGACGTACTGGGGCAACTTCAGCAGTTTCTGGTGCGCTTTCCTCTTCGGAGATTGCAACTGCTTTCGTGCGCCGACGAGAAGGTGTTGCGGTCTTGGCAACGGCTTCTGTCTCAGTCTTTTGAGCTGCGGGACGACGACCGCGAGGCTTCTTTTCAGCTACGACCGGCTCAGGAGTAGCCGAATCGGCATCTTCCGTTTCAATCGGGGAATTTTTGATTGCCTTCGCACGGCTGCCTACGGGGCGTCCGCGTTTTGCAGGGGCAGAGGTACGGGGCTTGGAAGGACCGGAGGTCGTTTTCGCGCTCAAATGACTCTCGAGACTCTCGTTGACGGTACAGACCTGACGGAATGGACCGGAGTTGAGGGCGGGCACATGTCCCGCAACTTTAAAGTGGTGCGTTATCGGCTAAACGCTGGAATGGCAAGCGATACAGCCCATGAAGCGCCATATCGCTACCACAATCACATGCCGTGCGCCATGGCTGCAATCAGAATGTTCACAAGACCAAGGCCAGCCATAAGAATCATACGGTTTCTGAGAGTGTCAAAAATAGCAGGCTGAGGGCGCATGGCCCGACGGGCTCGCAGGAATGGTCCGCGAACTGTCGTTATGAAAACCACCGCCATGGCAATCCCGATCAACTGCATCGCATTGATCGTCCAGTTTACGGCAGCAAAGCCGCCTTCATGGAAAACAAGCGCCCAGCCGCTCACCAGGGAAAAAGGCACAACCTGCCAGAGGCCTTTGAAAAAGCGTGTGTAGTTCTGCAAAAGAACCGAAGAGCGTGGTCCGGGGTCGAGGAGGCCGACTGTGGAGCGGACAACCAGCGCGGAGTAGATTGATCCGCCGATCCAGTATGTCATGCACAGAAGATGGATTGCGAGCACTAGGCTCCAGAGAAGTGAACCCGTCATTGATCCTCGTCATGGTCAGGTGGGTGAAGGAAGAGCAGGGATATCCCTGATGTATCGGCTGGAGGTTACCCGAGGGGAATGTCCAAAGGCCATAGGGAACGCGGATGTCGCCTGTGCTTTGTGTAAGCATGCCCGCTCATCAGGAGAAAAAAAGAGTTATGCCTCCATACCCTCTTGCGCTGCTAACACCCGAGGAAAGCGACATGATGGATCATGCTGCTTCGGCTGTCGTTCCTGTCGCGCAACTCATGGAAAATGCGGGATGGGCCGTTGCTCGAGCCATTCGCAAGCGGTTTCAGAAATGTCGCGTGGCCGTTGTTTGCGGCCCGGGTAACAACGGAGGAGACGGTTACGTCGTGGCCCGTCTTCTGGCGCGATGGGGATGGTCGGTCCGAGTGGTGGCGATGGGTGCTCCCAAAGAGGGTGGGCCGGCATTTGTCGCTGCGTCAGGATGGGCTGGTCCTGTGCTGCCATTCGAGAAAGCATCTCTGGAAGGAATTGACCTGCTGGTTGATGCTGTTTTTGGGTCCGGATTGAAGCGTCCAGTCAGTGACGACGTAGCTGAAATGCTCGCAGCTGTTCCTCGGCGTGTGGCGATCGATATGCCGAGTGGCGTATCCGGAGAGACTGGAGAAGTGCTCGGTCAGGCACAGGGTTGCGCGTTGACGGTCACGTTTGTGAGGCCACGGCCAGGTCATTTTCTGGAGCCTGGGCGAGGATTGTGCGGGGAGTTGGTCTGCGCCGATATCGGTATGCCTGAGCAGGCATGGAGTGGCCTGACGCCAAAAATAAGTTTCAATTGGCCGGGGCTTTGGGAACTGCCGGTTTCCGGAGAGGGAGACTATAAATATCGACGCGGTGTTGTGAGTGTCTGTGGTGGTGCTGTTATGCCGGGCGCCACAAGGCTGGCAGCACGAGCCGCACGGCGGACAGGTGCCGGGCTTGTCCGCATCGCAGCCCGAAAAGCTGCCGAAGCCTATCGACTCGGCGACCCGGGACTAATCATTGATGACCAGCCTCTTGGTTCCCTGCTGGAAGATTTGCGACGGAAGGTTTGGATCTGCGGGCCCGGCCTGACCCCTGAAGAGGTCTCTGAGGTTCTTCCTGCGCTATTGGCCGCAAAAAAAACGGTTCTTGCGGATGCTGGTGCTTTGGCGTGGGGAGCGGAAGAACTTTCTCGTCTGAAAGGTGTGGCGGCTGTCACGCCGCATATCGGCGAATTCAAAAAGCTGTTTGGCCCTGTGACGGGGAGTCGAACTGAAGCCGCCTTGAATGCCGCGCGTGAGCTGAATGCCGTGATGGTCATGAAGGGGGCAGATACGATCATAGCTGCGCCAGATGGACGCATTGCAATCAACGCGCACGCCACATCGGCGCTTGCTACGGCAGGATCGGGCGACACGCTGACGGGGGTGATTGGGACTTTGATGGCTGCGGGAATGGAGACCTGGGAGGCGTGTTGCGCAGGTGTCTGGCTGCACGGTGAGGCGGGAATACAGGCAGCCCGTGATCACGGTGGGTGGCCCGTCGCAGAGGATCTGGATCTTCCCCTGGGAGAGGCGCGGAGCGTCGCGACAGAGCTTTCAAAGGCGGATTTAAGCAAAAACCCGGTGGCCGCCCTGTTGTGAAGTAGCGTTTCATGCGCTAAAGGCCGCGCTTCCAAGGTTCGGTAACACGAACCCCGGAGACGGGGCTGAGCGGGCGTGGTGGAATTGGTAGACACGCCAGATTTAGGTTCTGGTGGCGCAAGTCGTGGGGGTTCAAGTCCCTCCGCCCGTACCAACCCGGTTTCCTGAGAAGAGATTTTAACATACCCGACCGAGAGGATCGCCTGGCTCATGCAGGTTACGCCCACGCTCAACGAAGGACTTAAGCGCGCCTTCACTGTCGTTGTCCCGTCTGCCGACCTGCAGGCTCGTCGCGCAGCCCGACTCGCAGAAGTTGCGCGCACGATCAAGCTTCCGGGTTTCCGTCCGGGCAAGGTGCCGGCATCTCTCGTCAAGCAGCGTCACGGCGCAGCCGTGAATGCGGAACTGATGGAAGAAGTTGTTAACGACACGGTTGGCAAGCTTCTCCAGGAGCAGGACGTCCGTCCGGCTATGCAGCCGAAGGTAGAGCTGGTTTCTGCTCCGGACTCTGACGGCGATCTGGAGTTCAAGATCGAAGTCGAAGTTCTGCCGGAAATTGCAGTTCCTGACCTGTCTGGTCTGAAGCTGACACGTCTGACCTCCAAGGTTGACGAAGAAGTCGTGAACAAGGCTCTGGCTGACCTCGCCCGTCGCAGCCGCAAGTTTGACGCCATTGAAGAAGATCGCGCGGCCGTAAAGGGCGACGTGGTCTGCGTTGACTTCGTTGGCAAGCATGATGGCACGCCGTTTGACGGTGGCACGGCTGAAGACGTGAACGTCGAAATCGGTGGTGAAGGCTTCATCCCGGGTTTTGCCGAGCAGATGGAAGGCATGAAGGTCGGGGAAGAGCGCGTTATCAACGTGACGTTCCCGGAAGACTATCAGGCTGAAGAACTGGCCGGTAAGGCTGTGACGTTCGACATCAAGGCGAAGTCCCTTAAGAAGCCTGTTGATCCGGAAATCAACGATGATCTGGCCAAGGATATTGGTCTTGAGAGCATCGAGCAGATCCGTTCCCTGATCACGGAGCAGGCTGAAGGCGAGTACAAGCAGCTTTCCCGTCTGCGCATCAAGCGCGAGCTTCTGGACGCCCTGTCCGAGAAGACCGACTTTGAAGCCCCGCAGAGCATGGTTGACGCCGAGTTCGGTCAGATCTGGACCCGCGTCGAGCAGGATCGCGAAGCTGGTCGCATGGACGAGGAAGATGCAGGCAAGGACGAAGAGACCCTGCGTGCAGATTACCGTCGTATTGCAGAGCGTCGCGTAAAGCTGGGTCTGCTGCTGGCTGAAATCGGTCGTAAGCAGGAAATCCAGGTCTCCCGCGAGGAACTGCTGGGTGCGATGCAGCAGGAAGCTCAGCGTTACCCGGGTCAGGAAAAGATGGTTTTCGAGTTCTTCTCCAAGAACCCGCAGGCTGTTGAAGGGCTCCGTGGCCCAATCCTGGAAAACAAGGTTGTCGACTATCTGATCGAGCTGGCTGATGTCACCGAAAAGGAAGTCACACCTGAAGAACTCGCAGAAATCCCGCCTGCCGAGCTCTGAGAGTACTGACGTAAGAAGGACGGGCACTCTCAGGAGTGCCCGTTTTGCTGTCTGCTCCCTTTGACGGAACGCTCTCTCGGGTCCATGTTAGAGAGAACAGACAGCCCATCGGGCATTGAGGAACAGACAGTATGACCATTGGGGACCGCGATCCCGTCGAGGTGTTCAACAACTCTCTGGTGCCGATGGTGGTCGAACAGACTGCCCGCGGAGAGCGAGCTTTCGACATTTTTTCACGCCTCCTTCAGGAGCGTATCATCTTCCTGACCGGCCCGGTTTACGATCAGGTTTCATCCTTGATCAGCGCTCAGCTTCTGTATCTTGAGAGCGTCAATCCGACCAAGGAAATTTCGTTCTACATCAACAGTCCTGGCGGTGTCGTTTCCGCTGGTCTCGCGATTTATGACACGATGCAGTACATTCGTTGCCCGGTTAGCACTGTCTGCATTGGTCAGGCTGCGTCCATGGGGTCGCTGCTCTTGGCTGGTGGCGAGAAGGGGCATCGTTACTGCCTGCCAAATGCGCGCGTGATGGTACATCAGCCATCTGGTGGGGCACAGGGTCAGGCGTCCGATATTGAGATTCAGGCTCGTGAGATCCTGTTGATCCGTCAGCGCCTGAACGAAATCTATCGTGAGCATACAGGGCAGACGCTTGAAGAGATCGAGCGCAAGCTCGAGCGTGATAGCTATCTGTCTGCTGAAGAAGCGAAAGAATTCGGTCTGATTGACGCTGTTGTGCGACGTCACCCCAACGTGGCAGCCAGTCAGGATTGAGTTTGTTTGAAGTGACAGGGGAGCAGGTTGCTCCCCTTGGAAAGAAAAAGCGGCATACCGATATGCCGCTTTTCATGTCTTGGAGCCTAGGGCTTCGGGGTTGCCGAAGGCTGAGACCTCGGCCTAGAGTTTTAAGTGCTTCCGCATGTCTGCTGCCGAAAAGTGGTCGGTGCGTGCGTGAGGGGAAAGAGGAACAGCGATGAGCAACAAATCCGGCGATTCCAAAAACACCCTGTATTGCTCGTTCTGTGGGAAATCCCAGCACGAAGTGCGCAAGCTGATCGCTGGCCCGACAGTTTTCATCTGTGATGAATGCGTTGAGTTGTGCATGGACATCATTCGCGAGGAGCATAAAACGCATCTCGTGAAGTCCCGAGACGGTGTTCCGACGCCAAAAGAAATCTGCAAGGTTCTGGACGATTACGTCATTGGTCAGTTCGAGGCCAAGCGCGCGCTTTCTGTGGCCGTTCATAACCATTACAAGCGTCTGGCCCATGCTCAGAAGAGCAATGACATCGAGATCGCGAAGTCGAACATTCTTCTGATTGGCCCGACCGGAACAGGCAAGACGCTGCTGGCTCAGACGCTGGCTCGTATTCTCGATGTGCCGTTTACCATGGCTGATGCCACGACGCTGACCGAAGCCGGTTATGTGGGCGAGGACGTTGAGAACATCATTCTGAAGCTTCTTCAGGCATCAGACTATAACGTTGAGCGTGCGCAGCGTGGCATCGTCTACATCGATGAAATCGACAAGATTTCTCGTAAGTCCGATAACCCCTCAATCACGCGTGATGTGTCGGGCGAAGGTGTACAGCAGGCGCTGCTCAAGCTGATGGAAGGGACCGTTGCGTCCGTTCCGCCGCAGGGTGGCCGCAAGCATCCCCAGCAGGAGTTCCTGCAGGTAGATACGACGAACATGCTGTTCATCTGCGGTGGTGCATTCGCGGGCCTGGACAAAATCATTGCCGCTCGCGGCAAGGGCTCGGGCATTGGCTTTGGAGCAGATGTGCGCTCTGATGACGAGCGTCGTCTTGGAGCAATTCTCCAGACCGTGGAACCTGAGGATCTTCTCAAGTTTGGTTTGATTCCAGAGTTCATCGGTCGTCTGCCTGTTATCGCGGCTCTGAACGACCTGGATGAAGCTGCTCTGATCCAGATTCTGAGCAAGCCCAAAAATGCGCTGACCAAGCAGTATGCGCGTCTTTTTGAGATGGAAGGCGTCAAGCTGACATTTACGGAAGACGCACTTTCCGCCATCGCCAAGCGTGCTATCGAACGTAAGACAGGCGCACGTGGTCTTAGATCGATCATGGAGAATATTCTCCTTGGAACGATGTTCGATCTTCCCGGGCTGGACAGCGTTGAGGAAGTCGTCATCAATCGTGAAGTGGCGGAAAGCAAAGCCAACCCTGTTTATGTGTACGGGAAAGGCAAAAGCGAGCCGGCTGAGCAATCTGCCTGAGGATGTTGAAGGGGCCGTCTTGTCAGGCGGCCTTTTCGTTCCGACATTCTGGATAGATGCTGTCTGAATTCGTGCCTTTTCTGCATGAAGAGACATCACGGTGTTCGCGCTGCCAGGCAGGCGGAGGCCGTGGGATCGTCCCTATGGAGATCAAGTGAATGACTGACGATACCAAGCCTAAGACGCGCCGTCGCACAAAGAAGGTGGATGACGCCGCAGTTGTGGAAAAGAAGCCTGCCCGCAAGCCGCGTGCCAAAGCCGCGGCTGCCTCTCCTGTGGAGGCTGTGACTGAGGTAGCCCCGGCTCCTCGCCAGGATGTCATGGCTGTTCTGCCGCTGCGAAACATTGTTGTGTTTCCGCACATGATTGTTCCGCTTTTTGTCGGGCGGGAAAAGTCAGTTAAGGCGCTGGAAACTGTCACACGCGATAGCAAGCAAATCCTGCTTGTTGCGCAGAAAGATGTTTCGCAGGATGACCCGTCTGCTGACGACATCTACCGTTACGGCACGGTTTCCACCATCCTTCAGTTGCTGAAACTGCCGGACGGAACCGTTAAGGTTCTGGTCGAAGGAACCCGTCGTGTTCAGATCACACGTCTGTTTGATGTGGATGGTCACTTCGAAGCTGAAGTGAAAGAAATTGCGGAGGAGCCTTTGTCGGCTACTCCAGGCAGTGATCTGGAAGCTCTGGGCCGCTCAACGGTTTCCCAGTTCGAGCAGTATATCAAGCTCAACAAGAAGATTCCGCCTGAAGTCATGGTCTCGATCAACCAGATCGAGGACCTGTCAAAGCTCGCGGACACAATTGCCAGCCATCTGAATCTCAAGATTTCCGAAAAGCAGGAAATTCTCGAGATGGCCTCTGCTGAGCAGCGTCTGGAGCAGGTCTTTGCTCATATTGAGACAGAGATTGGTGTTCTGCAGGTTGAGAAGCGTATCCGGAACCGCGTGAAGCGGCAGATGGAAAAGACGCAGCGCGAATATTATCTCAACGAGCAGCTCAAGGCGATCCAGAAGGAGCTTGGGGAAGGCGAGGATGGCAAGGACGAACTTGCTGAGCTTGAAGAGAAGATCAACAAGACGCGCCTGAGCCGTGAAGCTAAGGAAAAGGCCCATGCCGAGCTGAAAAAGCTGCGTGGCATGAGCCCGATGTCTGCGGAAAGCACAGTCGTCCGGAATTATCTGGACTGGCTGCTGGGTATTCCGTGGAAAAAGCGTTCCAAGATCACCAAGGAGTTCACGCACGCTGAAGGTGTGCTTGAAGCCGAACATTACGGTCTGGAAAAGGTCAAGGAGCGTATCCTTGAGTATCTTGCCGTGCAGACGCGTTCTCAGAAGATCAAGGGACCGATCCTGTGTCTCGTAGGGCCGCCGGGTGTTGGTAAAACGTCTCTGGCACGATCAATCGCCAAGGCAACGGGACGTCAGTACGTTCGGATGTCTCTGGGTGGTGTGCGCGACGAATCGGAAATTCGCGGTCATCGCCGGACGTATATCGGGTCCATGCCTGGGAAAATTATCCAGGGCATGAAGAAAGCGAAAACGTCTAATCCGCTATTCCTGCTGGATGAGATTGACAAACTGGGCGCGGATTGGAGAGGCGATCCTTCGTCTGCACTTCTGGAGGTTCTGGATCCGGAGCAGAACTCAACGTTTGCCGATCACTATCTGGAAGTCGATTACGATCTTTCGGATGTCATGTTCGTGACGACGGCTAACAGCCTGAACATGCCGCAGCCACTGCTGGATCGTATGGAGATCATCAATCTCTCCGGGTACACGGAAGATGAGAAGGTCCAGATCGCGCGTCGTCATCTGCTGTCAAAGCAGGCTGAGGCCCACAATCTCAAGCCGGATGAATGGTCTGTTTCTGATGAGACTCTGATGGAGCTGATTCGCTCCTACACGCGTGAGGCTGGCGTCAGAAATCTCGAGCGCGAGATTGCCCGGTTGGCTCGTAAAGCCGTGAAGGAAATCATCACGACGGGTGTGACGCATGTTGAGATCACGCCGGATAACCTGGAAAAATACGCAGGTGTCCGCCGCTTCCGTCATGGTGAGACCGAGACGGAGGATATGGTCGGTGTCGTGACCGGACTTGCCTGGACCCAGGTCGGCGGTGAGATCTTGACGATTGAGAGCGTCATGGTGCCTGGAAAGGGGCAGGTGAAGCAGACTGGCAAGCTGGGGGAAGTGATGCAGGAGAGCATCTCGGCCGCCCTGTCTTACGTCCGATCACGAGCTCAGGACTTCGGCATCCGGCCACCTCTCTTCGAGAAGCGCGACATCCATGTGCATCTTCCAGAAGGGGCTACGCCGAAGGACGGTCCGTCCGCAGGTATTGCGCTTGCTACGTCTCTTGTCAGTATTCTGACGCAGATTCCCATCCGTAGAGATGTGGCGATGACGGGCGAAATTACGCTGCGTGGTCGTGTGCTGGAAATTGGTGGCTTGAAAGAAAAGCTGCTTGCAGCGCTTCGGGCAGGGATCAAAACTGTTCTTATCCCGAAGGATAATGAAAAGGATCTTGCCGAGGTTCCTGAGAATGTCCGCCATGCTCTCAAGATTATTCCAGTCAGTCACGTCGATGACGTGCTGAAAATTGCTCTCACGCGTATGCCTGAGGCGATTGAATGGGATGAAAATGTCGATCCTGTAGGCGGAATTCCGGCTGAGAAAGTGGCTCCAAGGGCACTTCCGCACTAACGGTTGGGTTCTTATACGATTCTAACAGTTGACGCGGCCAAAAAGCGCTTCATAGTGCGGCCGCAGATCGAACAAGCGCCTGAGCCGCAAGACTCTTCGGAGGTTGGCTCAGGTGCTCTTAACACCAGAAAGGCACATCATGGAGAAGCCCCTCAACAAGCAGGAACTGATCGCCGCCGTTGCTGACGCCGCCGATCTTCCGAAGGCCAAGGCCAGCGAAGTTGTCGATGCGGTGTTCAGCACGATCGAGAAGACGCTTGCCAAGAAGCAGGAAGTTCGTCTGGTTGGTTTCGGTAGCTTCGTGACCGCTACGCGTAAGGCCGCCAAGGGCCGTAACCCGCGTACGGGCGAAGAGATCGACATTCCGGCATCCACCTCTGTCCGTTTCAAGCCGGGCAAAGGTCTTAAGGACGCCGTAAGCGAATAATTTCGCTTTTTTGGTTCTGAGTGCCTTTACGGGTGCTCAGAACCGTGTATATAGGCCACGTGTTTTCAGAGGGCGATTAGCTCAGCGGTAGAGCGTCTCGTTTACACCGAGAGGGTCGGCAGTTCAATCCTGTCATCGCCCACCACATGAAGACTGTTTTTTGACTATGGCCTGGCGTTTCGAAGTTTATGAGACGTTGGGATCGACTTCCGATCTCTGCAAAGAGAAAGCCGAGGCTGGAGCCCCCGAGAGGCTCGCCGTTCAGGCACTTTTCCAAACATCAGGGCGTGGAACCCGGGGTCGCAGTTGGGTAGATCCCGGCGGTAATCTGGCAATTTCTCTGTTGTTCAAACCGCAAAATCCTGAAAAATTTTTGACTGCCTGCCCGTTTCTGACCGCTTTGGCGCTTTACGAAACAGCGCAGAGTTTCTGCCCTTCAAAAGCAGAATTTTTGCTGAAATGGCCAAATGATCTGCTCTTGAATGAACGCAAAATGGCGGGAGTTCTGATTGAGGTAGGTGGTATTGCGTCTAACAGATGGGTTGTTGTCGGTATTGGTGCAAACCTGGCGCAGGCGCCTGACGTCCCTGGTCGTCAGTTGGCAGCCCTTTCCGATGTCGCCCCTGCAGTCGATCCCATCAAGTTTGGCGAGGCACTGACAGCGGAGATGGACCGTTGGATTGCCGCGTGGAATGATCATGGTTTCGAAGTCATCCGTCGGGCATGGCTCGAAAGAGCGCATCCGGTTGGACGTCATCTTGCGGTTCAGCGTGGTGAAACTTATATAACAGGTTCATTTTCAGGGTTGGATGAACAGGGGCGACTGCTTCTCGCTCTCCCGGGTGGTGAAACCATACCGGTCGTAACAGGTGATATCCTGCTGGGTTAAAGGGACCGGATCGGAACGTGCTTCTCGTCATTGATGCTGGCAACACCAACGTTGTGTTTGCCGTCCACGACGGTCAGTCGTGGATCGGTCAGTGGCGCATGTCCACCAGCGACTCCCGTACAGCAGATGAATATGCCGTTTGGTTGCTGGGCCTTTTCGATCGTATCGGGCTGAAGCCTGCGTCTGTCACGCGCGCGATTATCGGAACTGTTGTTCCCGCAGCATTATATGATTTGCGTCGTTTTTGTCGCCAGTGGCTCGATGTGGAGCCCCTTGTGGCCAATGCGGGCCTAGATTGGGGTATTGAAGCGCTAGTCGATAACCCGGCAGAACTTGGTGCGGATCGTCGATTGAATGGTCTGGCAGCCCAGCACTTTTATGGTGGCCCGCTCATTGTTGTTGATTTTGGCACGGCAACAACGTTTGATGTCGTGAATGAATACGGTCAATACTGTGGTGGGGCGATTGCTCCGGGCGTCAATCTGTCCATTGATGCCTTGCACAGAGCGGCGGCTCGATTGCCACGGATGAGCATCGGGCGCCCTCTGAACGCAATTGGCCGAAGCACAAGCGTTGCCATGCGTTCCGGACTCTTCTGGGGCTATGTTGGCCTGGTTGAAGGGATCGTAGGAAGAATTTCCGAAGAAATGGGCGGACGCCCCAAGATTGTTGCAACAGGCGGTCTTGCGCCTCTGTTTTCAGAGGGCACCAACCTGTTTGACGTGATGGCCCCAGATCTGACCCTGGATGGCCTCCGTCTCCTGGCGGACCGCAATGCGCTCCTGCCGATCTCAAATTCCCCCGAAGGCATGTAGGCTTTCGGCAATGAATATCGCTCATGATGGTAACACACGTAAGGAATAACTATGACGGATACACCTGACGGTTTGTCCTTCCTGCCTTTGGGCGGGACGGGCGAGATCGGCATGAATTTCAATCTCTATCGCCTCACTAAAAACAGTAAGGAAACCTGGCTCGCCATCGATTGCGGCATTGGCTTCTCAGGTAACGACACGCCTGAAGCTGAAGTGCTGATGCCGGACCCGACGTTTATCGCGGATCGTGCAAAGGATCTGTGTGGGCTGGTCATTACACATGCCCATGAAGATCATCTGGGTGCAGTAGCCCATCTCTGGCCTTATCTGCGCTGCCCGGTTTATGCCACGCCGTTTGCTGCCGCAGTACTGCGTCGTAAGCTACACGAAGCGCATCTGGTTAATCAGGTAAAAATTCATGTGGTGATGCCGGGCTCGCGCTTCCATGTCGGCCCGTTTGATCTTCAGTTTGTGTCGGTGACGCACTCTGTCGCGGAAGCGCAGGCAGTTGCTCTGCGGACGCCCCATGGGCTGATCGTTCATACAGGCGACTGGAAGCTGGACGAAAATCCGCTTGTTGGCCCGGTCACTGATCTGGAAGAGTTCCGTCGTCTGGGTGACGAAGGCGTTCTGGCGATGGTGGGTGATAGCACCAACGTCATGAAGGAAGGTCGTTCAGAGTCCGAAGCGGACGTCCGCAAAGGACTGACGGATCTGATCACAAGCCTTCACGGGCGTGTGGCCGTAACGTGCTTTGCCAGCAACGTGGCGCGCGTTGAGAGCATTGCGAAGGCTGCCATGGCGGCTGGTCGTGCTGTCATGATCGTGGGCCGTTCCCTGCGTAATCTTGAAACTGCTGCCCGTGAGTGCGGTTACTTCAGCGATCTGCCTCCGTTCCTGACGGAGCAGGACGCACGCGACGTCCATGATGACAACCTTCTGATGATCATCACGGGAAGCCAGGGCGAGCCTCGTTCTGCCCTGTCCCGTATCGCGTCCGATACTCATCCGAACATTTCGCTGGGTGAGGGTGACACGGTCATCTACAGCTCCCGCGTTATTCCGGGGAATGAGCAGGCTGTCATGGCTGTGCAGGACAACCTGTCCCGTCGTGGTGTGACTGTTCTGACGGACAAAGACGCGAAGGTTCATACGTCCGGTCATGCAACGGGCGATGATATTCGCGTTCTGTATGGCATTGTCCGTCCGAAATACAGCATTCCGACGCATGGCGAATGGCGTCATCTGACGGCACACGCGGCTCTGGCTCATGAAATGGGTTCTGATCCGATCCTGCTGGAAGATGGCGACATCCTGAACCTGTCTCCAGGTGAAGTGAAGGTTGTCGATACGGCACCGACTGGTCGTTTGGCGCTGGATGGCGGTCGTCTTCTGCCCATGACGGGTGGTGTTCTGGCGGCACGCCGCAAGATGCTCTTCAACGGCATGGTTCTTGCGAGCTTCGCTGTTGATGACGAAGGCTATGTAATCGGTGAGCCAAAGATCAGCGCGCCAGGTCTTCTGGAATCGGAAGATCCGGAAAGCATTCGCATTCAGGAAGAATTCGCTGATTCTATTGACGAAATTCCTGATGAACTGCGAAAGGACGACACGGCATTCCGTGATGCGGCCAAGACGGCCCTGCGCCGTGCCCTGGGGCGCAAGCTCCAGAAGCGTCCGCTTGTCGATGTTCATCTGCTGCGCGTCTGAGAGAATAGAGTATGCGTCTGAGTAAAGCCTTTCAGCCGACGCTGAAGGAAGTTCCGGCGGAGGCGCAAATTGCGTCTCATCGCCTGATGCTACGTGCAGGTCTGGTTCGCCAGACCTCCTCGGGTATTTATGCCTGGCTGCCAGCGGGCCTGCGTGTTCTTCGGAACATCGAGCAGATCATCCGCGAAGAGCAGGATACGATTGGCGCACAGGAAGTCCTGATGCCGACACTGCAGTCTGCTGATCTGTGGCGTCGTTCAGGGCGTTATGACGCTTATGGTCCGGAGATGCTGCGCATTCAGGACCGTCATGGTCGTGAGTTGCTTTACGGACCGACGAACGAGGAAATGATCACGGATATCTTCGGATCGTCCGTGAGTTCCTATAAGCAGCTTCCCAAGGCGCTGTATCATATTCAGTGGAAGTTCCGTGATGAGGTGCGTCCCCGTTTCGGTGTGATGCGCGGTCGCGAGTTCCTCATGAAGGACGCTTATTCCTTCGATGCAGACTATCAGGGCGCGGTTAACAGCTATCGCCGCATGATGCTGTCTTATCTGAGGATCTTCCAGCGTCTCGGTGTTCGCGCTGTTCCTATGGTTGCTGATACGGGGCCGATCGGTGGTGATCTCAGCCATGAGTTCCTGGTTCTCGCACCAACTGGTGAAAGCGGCGTATTCTTTGACGCTGCCCTGGAAGAGCAGGATTGGCTGGGCCGTCCGGTTGATTGTGATAACGAGGAAGATCTCGCCGCATTCTTCTCTTCCGTGACGGATCACTATGCCGCAACGGATGAGAAGCACGACGAGGCTGCCTGGGCGGAAGTGCCGGATGACCGGAAGCGGGAAGGGCGTGGCATCGAAGTCGGCCACATCTTCTACTTCGGCACCAAGTATACGGAATCCATGGGTATCGAAGTCAGCGGTGCCGACGGGACGAAATTCTCGCCTCACATGGGGTCTTATGGCGTCGGTGTCTCCCGTCTGGTCGGTGCTATCATTGAGGCATCGCATGACGACGCAGGCATCATCTGGCCGGATTCTGTCGCGCCGTACAAAGCTGCGATCCTTAACCTTCGTCCGGGTGATGAAGCCTGTGATGCTATCTGCGAAGAGATCTACAGGGCTGATCCAGAGAACTTCATGTACGATGATCGCTCCGAGCGCGCGGGCGTGAAGTTTAACGATGCTGATCTGATGGGTCATCCTTGGCAGATCATCGTTGGTCCCCGGGGTGCCAAGGAAGGCAAGGTTGAACTGAAGCGCCGTGCCGACGGTGAGCGGTTCGAACTGCCGGTGGCTGAAGCGCTGGCCAAGATCGGAGTCGCCTGATGTTTGGCCGCTTCGAGCGTATGGTGGCGGGGCGCTATCTGCGTGCCCGCCGTGGCGAACGCTTCGCCTCGATCATTGCAGTTTTCTCATTGGTCGGAATTGCGCTCGGAGTGGCCACACTCATCATCGTGATGTCGGTGATGAACGGGTTCAAGGCTGATCTGATGGGGCGTATCCTGGGTCTTCACGGAGATCTCTCTGTGTATGGCTATGGTCGCCCCATTGAGGCCTATCAGAACGACGTTGAGGCTATCCGCTCTATTCCCGGGGTCAAATCCGTCACACCCATGGCGCAGGGAACTGTGCTAGTCGAAGCCGGACGGTATTCGACGGGTGCGGAAGTCCAGGGGATTGCACAACAGGATTTTCGTGACTGGCGCGCCTTAAGCAGTGGTATTATCGCCGGGTCGATTGATCGTTTCACGGGAGACGACGCCGTTGCCATTGGGACGACCATGGCGGATCGTGCGGGTCTGACGATCGGTTCTCCAATTACACTCCTTTCTCCGGACGGTCAGGCGACACCATTCGGCACGATGCCGCGCGTAAAAACGTATCATGTGGCTGCCATCTTCGATGCCAATTGGAACGATTATAATTCCAACATCGTTCTCGTGCCGCTTCCGGCTGCGCAAAAATTTCTGATGCTTGAAAATGCAGTGTCGCTCATTCAGGTTTCGGTAGACGATCCTATGAACGTCCAGCTTACGCGTCAGGCCGTTGTCCAGCGTCTGGATGATCCACGCCTACGCGTTATTGATTGGAAGAACAGCGCAAATGGCTTCCTGGAAGCTGTGACGGTTGAGCAGAACGTCATGTTCCTCATTCTGACGCTCATTATTCTGGTGGCTGCTTTCAACGTTATCTCGTCCTTGATCATGATGGTGAAGGACAAGACGCGGGATATCGCGGTTTTGCGGACGCTTGGTGCGAGCCGCGGCGCAGTCATGCGGATATTCCTCATGAATGGCGCTTTTGTCGGGATTGTCGGGACGGCTGCCGGTTCTGCCCTTGGTATTGCGTTTGCCCTGAATATCGAACGTATCCGGCAGTGGCTCCAGTCTCTTACCGGGACCAATCTGTTCAACCCGGAAGTTTACTTTCTCGAGCGTCTTCCGGCGAAGCTGGTCTGGTCGCAGGTTGGAGAAGTGATTGCCATGTCTCTGGTGCTTTCTCTTCTCGCAACGCTGTATCCATCCTGGAGAGCAGCGCGAACTGATCCAATTGAGGCGTTGCGTCATGAGTGAGGCACAGGTGCCAGCATTAAAGCTGGAGAATTTGACGCGTCGTTTTCGGTCAGGTGAAGAAACGCTCGAAATTCTATCGAATGCCGAGTTTACGCTTTACCCCGGTGAAATTGTCGCCCTTGTGGCGCCGAGCGGGACCGGAAAATCTACGCTCTTGCATCTTGCCGGGCTGTTGGAAGCTCCCACCGACGGTACAGTTTATATCGGTGGCAAGGCGGTAAGTGGACTGAGCGATAGCGTTCGCACTGCTGTGCGGCGTGATCAAATCGGGTTTGTGTATCAGTTTCATCATTTGTTGGGTGAGTTCACAGCACGCGAGAATGTCATGTTGCCCCAGTTGGTTGCGGGTGTGTCCGCAAAGGTGGCGAAGGCGCGTGCCGAAGATCTATTGGGACGTTTTGGATTGTCTCATCGCCTGAATTCTTTGCCCGGCCGCCTGTCTGGCGGTGAGCAGCAGCGGACTGCCATCGCGCGGGCATTAGCCAATAGACCAAAACTTCTCCTTGCGGATGAGCCAACCGGCAATCTGGATGTTGGGACGTCTGATCACGTTTTTGATGAGCTATTGCGTGCCGTTCGTGAGGAAGGCGTTGCAGCACTGATTGCAACGCATAATCAGGAACTTGCGGCCCGTATGGACCGGACGGTGACGTTACGGGATGGGAAGCTCGTACCGTTTTGAGTCGAGGTGACTGGCAAGAAGAGCGCTGTATCTGCTCGCCGGTCCTGATAGAATAGAGGCATGTCTCATGCCGATTTTGTTCATCTCCGTAATCACTCAGCCTACTCCCTGAGCCAGGGTGCCATTCGCATTCCAGATCTGGTTAGTCTGGCCGTGAAGAACGGTATGCCTGCCGTTGCATTGACGGACAGTGGCAACCTATTTGGTGCTCTGGAATTTTCTCTTTACTGCCGAAGCAGCGGTGTACAGCCGATTGTCGGCTGTCAGCTTTCCCTTCCATCGCGCAGTACCAAGCCCGGAGCTCCTTCTGAGCCGCTGGTAGTGCTGGCCCGGAACGAGACGGGGCTGGCCAATCTCCAGATTCTGTCCTCTGAGGGCTTTCTGAACGGCGATCCGGCTGATCCAACAATCGCTGTGGATGTATTGTGCCAGCATGCCGATGGGTTGTTCCTTCTGACTGGCGGCAATCGTGGACCGATCAATCGGTTGATTTACGACGAGCAGAAAGGTGAGGCAGAAGAACTGCTGCGTCGTCTGGCAGATGCTTTTCCGGGTAATATTGCGGTGGAGCTCAATCGCTTCGGCGCGGCGGGTGAACGCGAAATCGAAAGCGTTCTGATCCCACTCGCGGACAAGCTTGATATTCCCCTTGTGGCTACCAACGAGTGCTTCTTCCCGACGCCGCAGATGCACGAAGCGCATGATGCGCTCATCTGTATCGCGCAAGGGCGGACGATGGCCGAAGCGGATCGTTGGCATGTTTCCCCGCAGGCCTGGTTCAAGACGCCGGCCGAGATGCGTGAGATCTTCAAGGATCTGCCAGAAGCTTGTGACAATACGCTTATTATTGCGCAGAAATGTGCCATCGCTGCATGCACGCGAAAGCCACTTCTGCCGATTTGCCCGAAGGTTCGTGAGGGCTCAACGGAAGAAGAAACGCTTCGTGCCATGGCATGGGAAGGGCTGGAAAAGCGCCTTGAAGCGATCAGTGCGGACGAAGATAAAAGAAAAATCTATTCAGATCGTCTGCAAACTGAACTCGACATCATCGCGAAGATGGGCTTCCCCGGCTACTTCCTGATCGTTGCTGACTTTATTCAGTGGGCAAAAGCGCATGATATTCCCGTCGGGCCTGGGCGTGGATCGGGTGCAGGCTCACTGGTGGCGTATGCACTGACCATCACTGATATTGATCCGCTACCCTTCGGCTTGCTGTTCGAGCGCTTCCTGAACCCGGAACGTGTCTCGATGCCTGACTTCGATATCGACTTCTGTCAGGACCGGAGAGACGAAGTTATCCGTTATGTTCGTGAGGAATACGGTGGAAGCCGTGTCGCTCAGATCATTACCTTCGGTAAACTTCAGGCCAAAGCTGCCGTCCGTGACGTTGGGCGTGTACTTGGTTTGCCTTATGGCATGGTTAACCGGGTTGCAGAACTGATCCCGAATAATCCTGCCAAACCAGTGACGCTAGCGCAGGCGATCGATGGCGAACCGCGCCTGCAGGAGATGCGAGACAGCGATGAAGCTTTGAAACGGCTTCTGGAAATTGCTCTTCAGCTTGAAGGTCTCTATCGGCACGCCTCAACACACGCCGCAGGCGTCGTGATTGGTGACCGAGAACTGGTCGAGCTGGTGCCGCTTTATCGAGACCCGAAGAGCGACATGCTGGTCACCCAGTACAACATGAAGTTTGTTGAGCAGGCCGGACTGGTCAAGTTCGACTTCCTTGGTCTGACGACATTAACAATTCTGAAGCGTGGTCTGGATTTCCTTAAAGAACAAGGAATTATCGTCGATCTCTCACGTATCCCATTAGACGATAAAAAGACTTTCGAAATGCTCGCCAAGGGAGACACGGCTGGTGTCTTCCAGTTTGAAGGCGCGGGCATGCGCGACATGCTCAAACAGATGGCCGCCAGTCGTCTGGAAGATCTGATTGCCGGTGTGTCGTTGTATCGACCGGGGCCGATGGCCAACATTCCGGACTATTGTCGGCGTAAACATGGCGAGGCATGGGAGCCGCCTCACGAAGAAATTCGGGATATTCTGGAAGAGACCTATGGGATCATGGTCTACCAGGAACAGGTTATGCAGATCGCTCAGAAGATGGCGGGCTACAGCCTTGGTGGTGCTGACCTTCTAAGACGCGCCATGGGCAAGAAAATTGCCTCTGAAATGGAGAAGCAACGCGAGATATTCACTGACGGCGCTACGGCCCGAGGAATTCCAAAAGATAAAGCCGTGGAAGTCTTTGATCTTATGGCTCGTTTTGCCGACTACGGCTTTAACAAGTCACATGCCGCTGCCTATGCTCTGGTTTCATATCAAACGGCCTGGATGAAGGCGAACCATCCAGTCGCATTCCTTGCCGGCTGCATGTCTCTGGCACGGGAAAAGACGGATAAACTCGCTGCGCTTTGTCAGGAAGCAAAGCGTATGAACATCTCGGTGCTTCCCGTTGATATCAATCGCTCAATGGCAGATTTTTCCATTGAGACACTGGAGGACGGGCGTCAGGGCATTCGTTATGCGCTTTCAGCCATCAAGCGCGTTGGGACTGCCGCCATGGAGGCGGTGGTCGCAGTTCGCGGAGACCGTCCTTTCAAGGATCTGACAGATTTTGCAGAGCGATGTGACCCTAAAAGCATCAACAAAATCCAGATAGAAAATCTCGCAAAATCAGGAGCTTTTGATAGTCTTCTTAAAGACCGTCACACCGTATTCGCGAGTGCGGACATCCTCATCCGGCGGGCGCAGGCGAGAGCGCAGGAACAGCAGGTTGGTCAGACGGGTCTGTTTGGCGGGAGCGGACAGGAGCGGGAAATTCTCCGTCTGAATGAGGGGCGCCCTTGGCCGGACTTCGAACGTCTCTCGCTGGAAGCGTCTGCTATTGGTTTCCATATGAGCGCTCATCCTCTGGACGCATACCGTACGGTTCTCAGGCGCCTGGGTGTCACACCGTCGAACGCATTAGAAAATGCTGCAAAAACAGGGAGTACCCGCGTCAAGATCGCTGGATGCGTCGTGGATAAGAAAGAGCGTCCTACCCGAACTGGCAAGAAGATGGCGTGGGTCAATCTCTCGGATAGTGGCGGTGGCTGTGAAGTCACGCTCTTCGCTGAGACATTGATGTCCTGCCGGGATCTTCTAGTCGCAGGGCAAGCTATTCTTGTGCAGGCTGAACTCAAACTGGACGGGGACGCTTTGCGGATTACGGCCCAGAGCGTCATGGATCTGGAGGTCGCAGCTGCGGCTGAGCAGTCTGAAATGCGGGTGTGGCTCCGCCAGTCAGCCGCTTTGCCCAGTCTTTCCGAAATGCTTGAAGAAATGCTTGGCGGACATGGGCGTGTCGTACTGCTTCCTTCTCTGGAAGAGACGCAGGACGTGGAAATCCTTCTGCCCGGGACATATCGCGTGACGCCTCGGTTGGCTGAGCGGATGCGCACCATCCGTGGCGTAGAGAAGGCTGAACAGCGATAAACCAGAGAAAATTCTTGCAATAAGGGCGCGTATCAGCCATATCGCGCTCGTCCGTTTTCTTCCCTTCAAGGAGGTTGGCGGACAATCCGCACGCATGACCATGAGGTTTTCTGGTGTTCCGTAAGGGGCGTCGTCATGCGGAGGTCTAACCAGATGCTAGGAATTTGAATCATGGCAATGCCAGAATTCACCATGCGCCAGCTCCTTGAAGCCGGCGTTCACTTCGGTCACCACACCCGCCGTTGGAACCCTGCAATGGCGCCGTACCTGTTTGGTATTCGCAATCAGGTCCACATCATCGATCTGCAGCAGACCGTTCCCCTGCTGGACCGCGCCCTGAAGCTGGTCCGCGAGACGGTTGCAAACGGTGGTCGCGTTCTTTTCGTTGGAACGAAGCGCGCTGCTGCTGAGCATGTTGCTGAAGCTGCCCAGCGTTGCGGCCAGTACTACGTGAACCACCGCTGGCTCGGCGGCATGCTGACGAACTGGAAGACCATCACGGGTTCCATCAAGCGTCTGCGCCAGATCGACGACATGCTGTCCGGTGACACGGCTGGTCTGACGAAAAAGGAAGTTCTCGACATCACGCGTGACCGTGAGAAGCTCGAGCGCTCCCTCGGCGGTATCAAGGAAATGGGCGGCCTGCCTGACCTGATTTTCGTGATCGACACGAACAAGGAAAAGCTGGCTGTTGAAGAAGCCAACAAGCTCGGCATTCCAGTGATCGGCATTCTGGACAGCAACTCCAACCCGGCCGGTGTCACGTACCCGATCCCGGGCAACGACGACGCTATCCGCGCCATCACCCTGTACTGTGACCTGATTTCTGGCGCAGTTCTGGATGGCATTTCTGCTGAGCTGGCTGCTTCCGGCCACGATATCGGCGCTGAAGAAGAGCTTCCGGCTGAGACCGCAGTTCTTGAAGCTGCCGTCGCCGAAGGTGAGCAGGCTCCAGCCGCTAACTGAGACAGCGTGCCGTGTTCTCTCTGATGGCACGGCAACTGAAAAACATGCATGCGGTCGGGCGTTTACGCTCGGCCGCATGATCTTTTCGAGGGATAAGAGAACATGGCAGAGATCACCGCAGCCCTGGTTCGCGAGCTACGCGAAAGCACCGGCGCAGGCATGATGGATTGCAAGAAGGCTCTGACTGAAGCCTCTGGCGACATGGAAGCCGCCATCGACTGGCTGCGCACGAAGGGCCTGTCCCAGGCTGCCAAGAAGTCTGGCCGTACCACGGCAGAAGGCCTGGTTGGCGTTGTTTCCGGCCCGAACCGCGCCGCTATGGTCGAAGTCAATGCCGAGACGGACTTTGTTGGCCGTAACGAAGCATTCCAGGCTTTCGTTGAGCAGGTTGCTCAGGTTGCTCTGGAAGTTGGTGATGACCTGGAAACCATCAAGGCTTCCAAGGTTCCGTCTGGCCGTACGGTTGCTGACGAACTGACGCACCTGATCGCCACGATCGGTGAAAACATGTCCATCCGTCGTGCCAAGGTTCTGTCCGTAGAGACCGGCGTTGTCGCAAGCTACGTGCACAGTGCACTGCGTCCGGGCATTGGCAAGATTGGTGTTCTGGCTGCTCTTGAAGCACCGTCCGAGAGCGAAGCTATTCTGACGCTTGGCCGCCAGATTGGTATGCACGTTGCTGCAACCCGTCCTGCCGCTCTGGATGTTGCAAGCGTTGATCCGGAATCTCTGGAGCGTGAGCGCGCTGTTCTGATCGAGCAGGCTCGTGAGTCCGGCAAGCCGGAAGCCATCATCGAAAAGATGGTCGAAGGTCGTGTCCGCAAGTTCTACGAAGAAGTTGTTCTTCTTGAGCAGGTCTGGGTGCTGGACGGCGAAAGCCGCGTGTCCAAGGTCGTTGAGAAGGCTGGCGCGAAGCTGATTGGTTTCGAGCGCTTCCAGCTTGGCGAAGGCATCGAAAAGGAAGAAAACGACTTCGCTGCTGAAGTGGCTGCTGCTGCTGGCACGAAGTAACATCTTTCTTTTTCCGGCTGATGGGCTTGCCTGTTCAGTTGGATACGAGAGACTGGAAACTCCCGCATGGTTATCGTGCGGGAGTTTTTCTGTTTTCAGGGGCTGTGGGGCTGTTTTGCAATGATGGAATGGGAAGCCGCTGCGCTTGTTCTCTCCGTTCGACCCTACGGCGAAGGCAGTGCACTTGTTCATCTGTTGAGCGAAGAGCACGGTGTTTCGCATGGAATGGTCCGTGGGGGTGGTTCACGGAAACAGGCCCCGCTTTGGCAAACCGGTAATCTTGTCATGGCCAGATGGCGCGCCCGGTTGTCTGATCAGCTTGGAGGTGTGACTGCCGAGCCGGTGCAAAGTGTGGGAGCCAGATTGCTGGACTTGCCGTTGCAACTGGCGATGGTCAGTAGTGCATGTGCCCTCGCTGACGGGGCGCTCCCACAAGGTGAGCCTCATCCTGAGCTTTTCATGCGCTTGATCCGTCTACTTACATTGATTGCTGTTGCTCCCGAGCCGCCTCCCATGGCGGCCTATATTCGCTGGGAACGTGAACTGCTCGGTGGCCTTGGGTACGGTCTGGATCTTTCGACCTGTGCAGTTACGGAGACGACTGAAGATCTGGATTTTGTCTCTCCACGATCTGGCCGGGCTGTAAGCGTTGCGGGAGCAGGAGAATGGCGGGACCGTCTATTGCCGCTTCCGGCCTTCCTCCGACATGACGAAGAAGAAGGCCTGCCTGACGAATGGTTGCAGGGAATGACCCTGACAGGTCATTTTCTGGCACGGTGGGTCTTTGGCGTCCGGCATCAACCATTGCCTGCAGCCCGCGAAAGGCTTTTTGAACGTGTCCGTAAATTGACGGAGCCAAACGAGTTGCAGAGTGATGCGGTCAGTATTGTACCTGAACCGGACCTGGACGAAGGCCACTGACGGCATCCGGGTCCGCGCGCCAGTTCCAGACGGACCAGTCCCATCCCGGATGCTGATTAATTTCTGCGGTCATACGTTGTTCTTCATTCGCAGAGACATGGTGGCCGGACTGGTAAGCGTGGTAAGCTGACATATTGCCCATATAGACGCACCCGCAGGCTGTCGGATCCGCATAGAGCAGGACCGGAATATTGCCTTGCATGCGGTACGTCATGGTGTTGGCAGGAAGCAGGTTCATCATTTGCCAGCGGGCTGTTGTATCGGCCGGATGGGCGACAAAGCCGCTGCGAGCCAGTGTATCCTCTTCATGGAGGATGGGCCGGTAGGGTGAACAGGCCGAAAGAAGAACGAGGGCGACGCTGGACAGAAGCGGCCGCCAGTGTCTAATTCCTGCGGAGAAAAGGGGAAGTGCATGGGCGTTGATCTGGCGGGTCATATTGAGGATACCAAGCTCGCGGAGGCTCTGAGCGAGCGATATATTGCGTATGCGATGTCGACGATCATGTCGCGGTCCCTTCCGGATGTACGTGATGGTCTCAAGCCGGTGCATCGGCGCCTCCTCTATGCGATGCAGCAGCTACGCCTTGATCCCACATCAGGGTTTAAAAAGTGTGCACGTGTCGTCGGTGACGTGATCGGTAAGTTTCACCCGCATGGTGATGCGTCCGTTTACGAAGCGCTGGTGCGTCTGGCGCAGGATTTTGCCGTTCGGTATCCGCTGGTTGAAGGGCAGGGCAATTTCGGCTCCATCGATGGCGATGGCGCAGCCGCCATGCGATACACGGAAAGCCGACTGACAGAGATTGCCCAGACGCTGCTGGATGGCATCAACGATGATGCTGTCGACTTCCGGCCTACTTACGACAACGAAGATCACGAACCGATTGTCCTGCCTGGGACGTTCCCGAACCTTCTGGCCAATGGCTCCGCGGGTATTGCGGTGGGCATGGCGACAAGCATTCCGCCTCACAATGCTGGTGAAATCTGCCGAGCTGCAAAGCTTCTGATTGAGAAGCCTGAAGCAACAGTTGCGGAACTCGTCGATTACATTCCAGGCCCTGACTTCCCGACCGGTGGCATTCTGGTGGAAGATCGGGATTCGATTATCCGGTCTTACGAAACCGGCCGAGGCAGTTTCCGGACAAGGGCGCGCTGGGAAGTTGAGCAGGGACGTTTTGGTACGTGGTGCATCGTCGTCACTGAAATTCCCTATCAGGTGCAGAAATCCCGTCTGATCGAACAGATCGCCGAGTTGATGGAGCAGCGTAAGCTGCCCTTGCTCGGGGATGTCCGGGATGAAAGCACCATGGAAATTCGTCTGGTGCTGGAGCCCAAGACCAAGGGATGTGATCCTGAAGTCCTGATGGAGACGATGTTTCGGAACACGGCACTTGAGAGCCGGTTCAGTCTGAACATGAACGTTCTGGGCGGGGATCGTGTACCGGGTGTTCTGTCGATCAAGCAGGTCATTCAGGCTTGGCTGGCACATGTGCATGAAGTGCTGGTTCGACGTTCCAACCATCGCCTTGCGGCGGTCCTGCGTCGACTGGAAATTCTTGACGGCTTTCTGGCGGTTTATCTGAATCTTGATGAGGTTATCCGCATCATTAGAGAAGAAGATGAGCCCAAGGTCTGCCTTATGAAGACCTTCACATTGACGGATATTCAGGCGGAAGCCGTGCTGAATATGCGTCTGCGCTCTTTACGGCGCCTGGAAGAGATGGAAATCCGTAAAGAACGTGATGCGCTGGCGGATGAGCGGAAATCTCTTGAAACCCTTCTGGGATCTGAAAAGCGGCGCTGGACACGGATCGGCAAAGATCTGGACGCCACGATCAAGAAGTTCGGCAGTGGCCCACTAGGGGATCGCCGGACAACAATTGCTGAACCGCCCAAAGCCATCGATATTTCAGCGGCTCTGGAGGTTGATCGTGAGCCTCTGACAATCCTGCTGTCCAGCGAAGGCTGGATACGGGCCATGAAAGGTCACGGATTGGACCCGGAAGGCCATCGCTTCAAGGAAGGCGATTCACCAGGACTGATGGCGGAGTGTCAGAGCACAGACCGGGTCTGTCTGATCGCCAGCGGCGGAAAGGCCTTCACACTCAAGGCTGCGGATCTACCCCGCGGGCGTGGTTTCGGTCAGCCAGTGCGGACGCTGATGGATATCGCACAGGAAGAACGCATCGTAGCGATGTTCCCCGTGACGGAAGATGGCAGACGCCTGATCGCGTCCGAAAGCGGGCGTGGCATGATTGTCTCTGAGGCCGGCATCGTTGCTGAGAAGCGTACAGGCAAGCAGGTGTTTAACGTCAAGGATGGGGAAAGCGTTTTTGCCTGTATTCCGGCAGTTGGAACGCATGTTTTGGCGGTAGGGCATAACAAGCGCGTTCTTATTTTCCCAATGGAGCAGGTTCCTGAGATGACGCGTGGGTCAGGCGTCTCTCTGCAGAAGCTGGGAGATAGCACATTGCGGGATCTTCGAGCGTTTACGCTTGAAGAGGGCCTTCTGTGGCAGCCCGGGCAGCGTGTACGACCTGCTGCTGATCTGGCTCCGCTTGAAGGACGGCGCGGTGCAGTTGGGCGTGCTGCCCCGCAATGGATCCTGCGCAAACCAAGCTGATGTCAGACCGGCGCGGCCAACGTTTCCCAGTGACCGCCCTGGAAGATCTCAGCCGGACGGAAGGTGGCCTTATAAGCCATTTTCCGGCTGCCGGGGACGTAATAGCCCAGATAGAGGTGAAGGCTTCCGCGCCGCTTGGTCAGATTGATCAGCGTCAGGATTGAATAGGTTCCCCAAGAGGCCGTCGGGCTGGATGTATCGTAGAACGTATAAACTGCGGACAGGCCGTCAGACATAATATCCACGAGGCTGACGCAGACGAGTTGGCCTTCAGGGGTTCGAAATTCCACGACAACCGTTTCCACCGGCGTGTTGGAAATCAGTTCGACGTAATCCTGCCAGGACATGTGGGCCATGTCGCCGTCCGTGTGCCGGCTTTCCTGATAGGCGTGGAACAGGGCAAACTGCTCCTGTGTTGGCACCGGCGGTATGATGACAGCATTGGTATTTTCGTGATGCTTCCAGACGCGCTTCTGGGCACGCGAAGGCGTAAAGAGTCCTACAGGAAGGCGCAGGGGCTTGCAGGCCCGGCAGTCGATGCAAACAGGTGCGTAAGCGATTGTATGGCTGCGCCGGAAGCCAGCCTGGGACAGACGGTCATGCAATGCCGAAGCATTCGGACCGGAAAGATCAGTCAGAACCTTGCGCTCCATGCGGTCAGGCAGGTACGGGCATGGTGCTGGCTCGGTTGTATAGAAGAGCTGTGGGCGGTGTTGCACAGGGCCGCTCCTCCAATGGAAAACCAGATGGGTTCTTCAGCCTAACCCAGACAGGACGCTGGCGCATCCATCATCTTTGCGGGAAGAGTATAGCCTCGGCCTGATTGGGAGTTTTATGAGGCACTGGACCATTCTGGATTGTGTTCTGACGTTTTTTCGCTGGGCGCTTCCCATCTGCGTGACGCTCCATGCGCTGCGGCATAAACGGAATACGTCTGCCTGTGCCGGGTGGATTGGCGTGTGTTGGGTCGGGCCGTTTGTTGGGACCGCGCTTTATCTGATGTTCGGCATCAACCGGGTGCATCGCCGGGCCCGGAAGATGATCGATCATCATTCCTGGGAAGGACGGGAGCTGCTCGCCAAATACCGGCAGGTGATGGACGGCCATCTGGCGCCATTGGCGAAGATGCTCGGACGACTGACAGAACGGCCGCTGATGGGGGGGAACTCCGTCAAGGTGTTGCATGATGGGGATAACGCCTATCCCGTCATGATCGAAGCCATCAATCAGGCGCAGACGTCGATCGTGCTGTGCTCTTACATTTTCCGGGCCGACAGGATTGGAGAAATGTTTGCGGAAGCTCTGGTGGAAGCACACAGACGGGGCGTCGAAGTTCGTGTTCTGGTCGATGGAATCGGGAGTGGATATTTCCGGTGTGCGATTGAACGCCGTCTGCGACGGGACGGCGTGAAGTGTTCGCGGTTCATGCATTCTGTGTGGCCGTGGCGCATGCCGTTCATCAACCTCCGCAATCACCGTAAAATTCTGGTGGTGGATGGTCGTCTCGGTTTCATGGGTGGCCTGAATATCGGCGAGGAGAACATGCTTCGTCTCCGCACCAAACTGCCGGTTGCGGACACGCATTTCCAGTTGCGTGGGCCAATTGTGCACCAGCTTTCCGTAGCTTTCGCCTGGGATTGGTCTTTTACAACCGGGGAAGAGCTTCGTGGGGAGCCGTATCTGCCTGAGCCGGTTCCGGTTGGTGATGTACCCATGCGGATTGTTACGTCTGGGCCGGATGCGGATCTGGAGAAGATTGAGTACGGAATGCTTCAGGCCATCACGTTGGCAAAGACGCATGTCCGCCTCATGACGCCATATTTTCTGCCAGATGATCGATTTTCAGCCGCATTGAATCTGGCCGCCCTACGAGGCGTGGTGATTGACGTTGTCGTGCCCAGGAGCAGCAACCATGCCATCATTGATTATGCACGAGATGCCAATCTGAGGCCGTTTCTGGATGCCGGGTGCCGCGTATGGATGGCCGACCCGCCCTTCAACCATTCCAAGCTCATGGTTGTGGACGATGAGTGGAGCTTTGTTGGCAGCACTAATCTGGACGTACGGTCTCTGCGGTTGAATTTCGAAATCAATCTGGAGATTTACGATACAGGCGTCGCGCGGGACCTGTCTGCGTTCATGGATAGTCACCGGAAAAACCGCCTGACCCATCACGATATTGATCGGACGCCTTATCTGATCCAGATTCGCAATGCGGCGCTCCGGCTTTTTCTTCCTTACCTGTAACCGTCAGGGATTGAGGCGCAGCGTCACCGAGATGGGCCGGTGATCAGAGCCAAAGCGCGGCAGGGCCTTCGCCTCAAGGCGGTTAACTCCACGCACGAGGCATCGGTCCAGCCGCAAGGGAAGGCGGTCCAGCATGCGGTGTGTCTTTTCACGAGGGCCAACATCGTGAAAGCCGGGCAGGAGCACTGGGCCAACAAGATTGAAGTCCCCCATAATAACGGCACGCCGATGCATGTTGGCTGTCAGACTGCGTAATTGCCTGCGGTTCAGGATCTGACCGTGCGACAGATGGACGTTGGCGAGAGAAAAATTTCCAAAATCGAGAATCTGCGCAGTACGCTTGACCATCAGGCCCCGCGGCAGATGACAGAAAGATGGAGGCTGCGTGAAGGGCAGGCGGCTCCAGCAGGCGGTACCATGTGGCCGACCGGGCAGAGGGATGCGATCATAATATCCTCCCAGAATTTCCGGTAGGACATCAACGGGCTCCTGAGCTTCCTGCATCAGGACGACGTCCGGGTTTTCCGAGCGAATGACTGTCAGGATGTCTTCCAGTGATGCGCCGTCCCAGCGCAGAAGGTTCCAGCTTAGAACGCGGAACGGCGCGCCAGACATAAGGGATGCCGTCACTTGGGAGACTCCGAAATATAGAGGGGGCCTGATTGTGGCCTGTGCGGGCCAGCAGCGAACTCACTTGTCAGGGTGTAGCCGATGGCCAGAAGAACAGGGCCCAGAAAAATCCCCAGTCCGCCAAAGGCTACCACGCCGCCAAGAACTCCCAGAACGGTCAGGAGATAAGGGAGTTGTGCCCCTCGTGAAATGAAAATCGGGCGGATCAGGTGGTCTGCGCCTGAAATGACGATGACGCCATAAGCCGCCAGAAAAAGGCCATGTCCGACATGATGGGTCATGGCCAGCCAGATGGCGGCGGGAATCCAGATTAACGGTGCTCCGATGGGAAAGACAGCCACGAAAGCTGCGATACCCGCCAGGAGAACGGGCGATGGGACACCTGCGATCATAAGGCCAATCCCGGTCAGGACGCCTTGAATGATGGCCGTGCCGAGCACGCCGTACACAGTGCCACGAATGGTCCGACCAATGACATTGATGAGCCGTGGTGTAGCGCGTGGGCCAGCAATGCGAGCGATGAGGGCCGTAATGGTCATGCCAAGGGCGTCGCCGTTCAACCAGAGGAAGAATGCGACGAACAGCGCCATGACCAGCTCAACGAGACCGCTGGCCAGTTTCACAAGAACGGCAAGCGTGAAATGAGCGATCTGCCCGAAGTAAGGACGCAGCATCTCCGTGGCAGCACCCACGTCATGCGTCAGATGATACCAACCTTCGACCAAGTGTGGGCCAGCCATAGGGATGCGCCCCATCCAGGCGGGGGGTGGACCAGCTGAGGCGGCTTTGAGAAGCAGCGTGTCCAGGCTGGCGATGGTTGCTGGAATATCGCTGATTCCGGCAGAGGTTAGAACGGATAGAGGCACGATAATAGTCACGGCGCTAAGCATCATCATGGTGAGTGCAGCGAGAGCCGGACGAATATGGCGTCGTAGCCACCGATAGATGGGCCAACTCGCAAAAGTCAGGATTGCCGCCCAAAGGATGGCCGAAAGAAATGGCCAGAGGATGATTCCACATCCATAGGCAATTCCGACAAGGACGAAGCCAAGAATGATCCGTTCGGTCTTCATGCAATGGTTTTCCGGACGGTCAGGGGCTTCAAGGCTGGGACCTGCATGTTCATGACTGGACACTGTGCCACGCTCTGGCGTTCTGCGCATCCCTCGACCTATGGTGTAACCATGACGAACTCACCCCTTATCACCGCAAAAGACCTCCTTTCTGTTGGGACGGCATATGTTCCGCTCGACGCCAGTGTTCTTCTGCCGGGTCAGAAGGGCGATCTGGACGTAGCTTTTCTTGAGCGTCGCCTGCCAAATGCGCGCCGATTCGACATTGATGTTTTTGCCGATCCAGACAGTCCGCTCCCACATACGGTGCCGGGTGCCGCCCGGTTCGCTCGTCTCATGGGTGAACTGGGGCTGAGTGAAGAGACACCTCTTGTCTTCTATGACGGCAAAGGAAGTGTCGGGGCCTGCCGAGCGTGGTGGTTGGCTCGTCTTTTCGGGCATCAGAATGTGAAGGTTCTGGATGGCGGACTGGCAGCCTGGGAAAACGCGGACGGCGCATTGGAACATGGTGCTCCCACGCCGGCACAGCCAGTGTCCTACAGGACGCGTCCACAATACCGGTTACTTGCTGGAAGCGCTGACATTCTGAACGCTGACGCGCATACTGTCGTACTGGATGCGCGGAGCCATGCCCGTTTCACGGCGTCCGTGCCAGAACCTCGCCCTGGTGTCCGAGGAGGGCATATGCCGGGAGCTCTCAGCCTCGACTGGACGCAGCTTGTGGATGAGGCCGGTCATTTTCTGCCCGTTGAGTCTCTGCAAGATCTGTTTGCTCCGGTCGCTGGGCGGCAGGTGATTACCAGTTGCGGGTCGGGTTTGACGGCGGCAACGCTCCTGGCTGGTCTGGTAATCGCTGGGCTGCCAGATGGCGCGTTATATGATGGGTCATGGGCTGAATGGGGCAGCGATCCACAGGCACCAATCGTGACGGGAGAAGAATAAGACATGAGCGACCTTGAAACGAAGGTGAGTGCTGGCTGGAACCGTCTGGCGTCAACGCTGGTGCAGGGTGGCCGGGCCGACGTCAGGGAGAGCGGCACGCTTGTGAACCTTCCTGTCACACGGGGCTCGACAGTTCTTTTTCCAAGCCTTGAAGCCATGAACCGGATGGATGGTCGAAGCCATTCGCATAAGGCCGTGTATGGCGCCATGGGTACGCCTGTTCAGCATGAGCTGGAAAAGCTTCTGTCGCTCATTGAGGGGGGAACGCATACGCAGGTCGTCAACTCTGGCCTGAGTGCCTGCACGACGCCGCTTCTGGCGTTTCTGGGGCAGGGCGATCATCTTCTGCTTCCCGATTCGGTTTATGGTCCGACGCGTCGTTTCGCAGATACGATGCTCAAGCGGATGGGCATCAGCACAACCTATTATGCTCCCATGGCGACACGCGCAGAGATTGAGGCGCTAATCCGAGCCGAGACCCGGATTATTCTGGCGGAGAGCCCGGGAAGCCATACATTCGAGGTGCAGGATGTACCGATGCTGGCGGATGTCGCTCATCAGGCGGACGCATTGCTGTTTCTGGACAATACCTGGGGCATCGGCGTGTTTCAGCCGTTTGAACATGGCGTGGACGTGTCCATTCAGGCTCTGACGAAATATCCCGGTGGCCACTCGGACGTCATTATCGGGTCCATTACGGTTAATGATGAGACACACTGGAAAACCCTGCGGGATGCGTCCATCCAGTTAGGTCAGTGCGCAAGCCCGGATGACTGCTGGCTCACCTTGCGTGGCCTACGAACCATGGGAGTGCGCCTCACGCATCAGTCGCGTTCGGCTCTTGAGATTGCACAGTGGCTAAAGACGCGCCCCGAAGTTGCCCGGGTTCTGCACCCCGCTCTGCAAGACTGCTCCGGGCATGAATTCTGGAAGCGCGATTTTACGGGGGCTTGCGGTCTGTTTGGTGTTGAATTGCAACCAGATATCAGTGTCGAAGCTGCGGAACGCATGATTGATGGTCTGAGCATGTTTGGGATCGGCGCCTCATGGGGCGGTTACGAGAGTCTTGTTCTGCCGACCACAGGCCATGTCCGACGTGTGACTGAAGCTGGGGCTCCGAAGGCCGCGACGTTCCGTCTGCATATCGGTCTTGAGAGTGTAGATGATCTCAAGGCGGATCTGGCGCGGGGCCTGGACGGTTTGCGGCGGGTCGATCAGTAATGCCACGCAAGGAATGGGTGATCTGGTGGGTCATGGTCTGCGGGTATGTCTTGATGACTGCGACCCTGCTTTATGGCGTCTGGCTATTTGGAACAGCTTTTTTCCTTAGGATTAATTTCTGGATCACGCTGTTCATCATGGCCGCCATGATCCCATCTTTTCTGGATCTGAAGCGCCGCAAGAACGGGTCAACGCCGCCGAAACCCTAGCGCTTCTGCCACATGGTGACGCTGGATCTGCTGCGTTCCTTCCAGATCAGCAATTGTTCGGGAGACGCGCATCAGCCGTGTCAGGCCGCGATTTGAAAGGCGCAATTTTTCGGCAGCCTGTTCAGCCAGGGACCTCGCATCATCGTCCATGACAAACAGGTCTGGCGAGGCCTGGGCATTGCACACGTTCTGACGGGTAATCTGTCGATCGCGTGCTTTTTCAACGCGGGCTCGGACGGTTGCACTGTCTGCACCCCGGGGAGCACGACTGATCTCGATGGGCGAGAGCGGGTCAATTTGCACGCAGAGATCCATGCGATCCATCATCGGACCTGAGATCTTTGCGCTGTAATCTTCTCCGCATCGAGGGGCTTTGCGGCAACTCCGTTCCGGGTCTCCCAGATATCCGCAACGGCAGGGATTCATGGCCGCGATAAACTGAAAACGGGCTGGGTAGGTTGTGTGCTGGGCAGCGCGGGCGATCGAAATTGAGCCCGTCTCGATAGGTTGTCGGAGTGCTTCCAGACATGACCGTGAGAATTCGGGCAATTCATCCAGGAAAAGCACACCATTATGGGCAAGGCTGACTTCGCCGGGTCGTGCTTTGGCTCCGCCACCGACCATCGCGGGCAAACTGGCGCTGTGATGAGGCGCACGATAGGGCGGCCGGATTGTCAGGCGACCGCCTTTCAAGAGCCCTGACACACTGTGGATCCGGCTTGTTTCCAGCATTTCCTCAGTCGTCAGATCCGGCAAGATACCGGGCAATCTGCACGCAAGCATGGATTTTCCAGCACCTGGTGGTCCGCTCATGAGGACGGAATGTCCGCCAGCGGCGGCAATTTCAAGTGCTCGACGCCCAAGAGCCATGCCCTTTACGTCAGCGAGGTCAGGGCCATAATCCGGGGTGTATCCTTCTGCCGCGGGAACGGGCGTTAAAACCTGTTCGCCACGGAAATGAGACACAACGCCGAGCAAGGTGTCTGGAGCCAGAATGTCTTGGTCTGGATTGCCCCAGCGAGCCTCTGTTCCCTGCAGCGCCGGGCAAATTAACCCTAGAGAATGTGCTGCTGCTCCAAGGGCTGCGGATAAAACACCGTTAACCGGGTTGATCCGTCCATCCAGCGAAAGCTCACCGACGGCCGCATAGGCAGAGACAGCCTCGAACGGCAAAATGCCCATGGCGACCAAAAGCCCGAGCGCGATGGGAAGGTCAAAATGTGCACCTTCCTTGGCGAGGTCTGCGGGGACGAGATTGACCAGAATACGTTTTGGAGGAAGGGCCAGGCCCATGGCTGTCAGGGCAGCACGGACACGCTCGCGTGCTTCGCCGACTGATTTGTCCGCCATGCCGACCAGCAGAAACGCTGGAAGCCCTGTCGAGACCTGAACTTCAACCGTAACCGGAACAGCTTCGATGCCAGAAAAGGCAAAGCTTTGGATACGGGCGAGGGTAGGAGTGTTCTGGCCAGATGTCGTCATGGAACGAGATCTTAGCCAGAACATATTACTGGATGGTTAACGCTGGTAAATCAGGCGCGCACGAAGCGTTCCATCAAGGGCACGCAGGCCATCCAGAAGGTGCTGGTCCATATCGGGGCCCGTCGATTCAGCCTCGACGACAACGTAACCGACTTCACCGTCCGTCTGCAGATACTGTGCCGTCACATTGCAGTTCTCGGCTGCAAACAGTTCGTTGATCTGGCGCATGATGCCGGGACGGTTGGCATGAACGTGCATGAAGCGCGTGCCACGTGGCCGCTCCGGAAGCTGTACGCTCGGAAAATTCACGGCACCAATAGTGGAACCAACATCGGAGTAATCCACAAGCTTGCGGGCGACTTCAACGCCAATCCGCTCCTGTGCTTCCATGGTAGAGCCGCCGATATGCGGGGTGAGAATAACGTTCTCCAGCCCCTGAAGCGGTGAAACGAAGCGCTCTCCGGCAACTTTGGGCTCCACTGGGAACACATCCACGCCAGCACCCATGAGATGGCCGTCCTTGAGGGCTGCAGCCAGAGCTTCAAGGTCAACGACACTGCCGCGGGCGTTATTGAGAAGAATCGAGTTGGGCTTCATGGCCCGGATCTCGGCTTCTCCGATCAGGAGGTCTGTGTCCGGTGTCTGGGGAACGTGCAGCGTGACGATATCGGACTTGGCAAGAAGGTCCTTGAGCGTCGCGACTGCAACGGCGTTTCCGTGCGGGAGGCGGGGCATGATGTCGTAATACAGGACGCGCATGCCAAAGGCTTCGGCCAGAACGGAAAGCTGTGAACCGATGGAACCGTAACCGACGATACCGAGCGTCTTACCACGGACTTCCCACGCATTAATGGCGGATTTGTCCCAGCCACCCTGGTGGCACTGTTCAGAACGGGATGGAATGCGGCGCATCAGCATGACCACTTCACCCATCACCAGTTCGGCGACGGAGCGCGTGTTGCTGTAAGGCGCGTTGAAGACCGGAATACCGGCCATGCGGGCGGCGGTCAGATCGACCTGATTTGTCCCGATGCAGAAGCAGCCGATGGCCATCAGTCGATCAGCGGATTCAATAACTTCGCGCGTCAACTGCGTCCGGCTGCGAATACCCACCATGTGCACGCCTTGCAGTGCTTCCTTGAGGGCATCGCCTTCAAGAGCGCCTTTCAGACGCGTGACCTCTGCATAACCCTGCACATTAAAATGCTCGACAGCACTCTCATGGATGCCTTCAAGCAGGAGGATGCGGATCTTGTTCTTGGGGAGAGAGAAGTGCGTTTCCATATTTCCATCCCGGTCCTGAACCGGAAGGCTCCGGCTCTCATTCCAACCTGTCCCGGCCCATGATCACCGGGGCGTCATGCCTAGCCCATCGTTCCCGGATGGGAAAGGTGGTTCACGATGTCTGTGAGCAGGGCAGGGTTGCCGCACGCCAGAACGGTTCCATCACTTTCGAGCGTAAGAGGCTTGCCCTGCCAGTCCGTGATGCTGCCGCCTGCGCCTTCAATGACCGGAACTAGTGCACCCCAGTCCCATGGGTTCATGGTGCATTCGGCGATTACATCGATCTGGCCAAGCGCCAGTAGTCCGTAGGCGTAACAGTCGCCGCCCCATGATGTCCGCCGGACCTGCTTCTGGAGGCTGGCAAAGCGTGGTGCGTGATCGGGCGTCATGATTTCCGGGGATGTGCAGGACAGTTCAGCCTGCCCAAGAACCGGGCATATGCGTGTGCCAATCTGACCGGGTAGTCGGGTGGACACAAAGCGTGTTCGCTGCCCGGCAAGGCCTATCCACCGTTCGCCCGTCAATGGTTGATCAATCAACCCCAGAACAGGTCGTCCTTTATGGAAAAGCGAAATAAGGGTTCCGAAGGTTGGGCGGCCGGTCAGGAATGCGCGTGTTCCGTCGATCGGGTCCAGCACCCAGAGCCAGTCTCCTTCGTGACCGCTCATTCCGCTTTCTTCGCCCAGGATAGCGTGCTCTGGTAGAGCATCTTCCAGAATGGAGCGCATGACTTTTTCAGCCGCACGATCTGCAACAGTGACCGGGCTGTCATCGGATTTGGCATCAGCCTGTAGTGAGGTGCGGAAATGGGGAATGACCGTCTCGCGGGCAGCGTCTGCACAGGCTTCGGCGACGACAAGTGCCTTTTCCAGAACTGTTTCGCTCATATTTTCTTTCAATTCCTGCCAGAAAGCCGTGTGTGAGATTGACGCCCGATCAGGCGGGCGGCATCAGAAGGGCCATGCGTCCGATCATCGTCATTCCCTCCAGACTTGCCTCGACCCGCCTCCCACGCAAGCCCCTTGCGGATATTGGTGGCCTTCCCATGATTGTCCGCGTTGCGAAACGGGCTTTGGAAGCAAAGATCGGGCCAGTGGTTGTTGCTGCGGGCGATCAGGACATTCTGGATGCCGTCAGTGAGTTAGAGGGCGTGCAAGGTGTCTTGACCGACTCGTCTCTGGCCAGCGGTTCGGATCGTGTGCATGCAGCCATCCAGAAGCTTGATCCGTCTGGGGCTTATGACGTGGTGATCAATCTGCAGGGAGACCTGCCTTTGATTGATCCGGCCAGTCTGACTGCCGTGCTCGAGCCGCTGGAAAATCCATCCTGTGATATCGGGACGCTTGCTGCTCCCGTTCAATCAGACTGGGAAAGAGATGCCGAACAGGTGGTCAAGATCGCCTGTGATTTTGGCGACGCCGCGGTGACGCGCGCACTTTATTTTTCACGTATGCCCATTCCATGGGGCGCGGGGCAGCATTGGCATCATGTTGGCGTGTATGCCTGGCGTCGAAAAGCGTTGGAGCGTTTTGTCAGTCTGCCACCGTCGGCTCTGGAGCGGCGTGAAAGTCTGGAGCAGCTGCGCGCGCTGGAGGCCGGAATGAGCATCGGGTGTGCCCGGATAGAACATGCTCCTCAAGGTGTTGATACGCCTGAGGATCTGGAACGAGTGAGAGGACTGGTCTGATGCCGGTAATTGCTTTTCAGGGGCAGCCTGGCGCCTATTCGGACCTCGCATGCCGACAGGCTCGTCCGGGTTGGACGACTCTTCCCTGCGCAAGCTTCGCAGCTGCGATTGAAGCTGTGCATGATGGTCGGGCAGATGAAGCGCTTTTGGCCTGTGAAAATTCGCTCGCCGGGCGTGTGCCTGACATTCATTCTTTGCTGCCGGATGCAGGGCTGCACATCGTTGGAGAGCACTTTCAGCGTGTGGAGCACTGCCTTCTGGCTGTGCCGGGCACCGAAATCTCTGACATCCGGCGTCTTCACACGCATCCAGTTGCACTCGGGCAGGTCCGTAAGCTTATTCATGAGCTGGATCTGGAAGTCGTACCGGAGTTCGATACAGCTGGTGCTGCCGAAATGGTCGCGAAATGGGGCCGGAAGGAAGACGCTGCCATCGCCTCGTCACTCGCAGGAGAGCTGAACGGTCTCGTTATCTTACGGAGTAACGTTGAAGACGCGGCGCACAACACGACGCGCTTTTATCGCGTGGCGCCTGTGCCAAGTTTTCCCGATTCTCAACGTAATGACACGTTGACGACGCTGCTCATGAAAGTCGGCAACAAACCCGGGGCGCTTTACGCGGCATTGGGTGGATTCTCACGTCATGGTATTAATATGACGAGAATTGAAAGTTACATGCTCAACGGCTCATTCGCGGCCACGCAGTTCCTGATGGATGTTGAAGGACATCCAGAGCAGCCTGCATTGGCGGCCGCTTTGAAAGAGCTGGAGCATGTCAGCGATAATTTGAAGATTCTGGGTGCATACCCACGCAGTCTTGCTCGTTCCAGCGCATGACGCTGACGGATCTAGAGAGCAGGATGGTGCGCATGATGAGCAGAGGCAAGGCAATGGTGGAGACGGGCATGTATCAAGGGTCGCTGACGGCTCTGATCACTCCGATGGGTACGGATGGGCGTATCGATTTCGAGGTGGCGACAAAGCTTATTGAGCGCCAGATTGAAGCGGGGACCAGCGGGCTCGTACCGGCAGGGACAACCGGCGAAAGCCCGACGCTGTCGCACGAGGAGCATGGCCAGATCATTGCCCACTGCGTCGAGACATCGAACGGTCGTGTTCCGGTCATGGCTGGAGCCGGCTCAAACAGCACATCTGAAGCTGTGCAGATGGCTCGACATGCTCATTCTGTGGGGGCGAGCAGCCTGTTGGTTGTGGTTCCGTATTATAACAAGCCCACCCAGGAAGGCCTGTATCGCCATTTCATGACGATCGCCGATGCGACGCCACTTCCGATTCACGTATACTGCATTCCGGGTCGGTCTGTGGTGGATCTCACGCCGGAGACACTGGGACGGCTCGCTCAGCATCCCAATATTGCTGGCGTGAAGGATGCTACGGCCAATCTGGCTCGTCCCATCGCTGTGCGACGCAACGTGAAGAAGCCATTCAACCAGCTTTCTGGTGACGATAACACAGTTGTGTCGTTTCTTGCGGCAGGTGGTGATGGCTGCATTGGCGTGACGTCAAATGTCGTTCCTGCGTTATGCGCGGAAATGCACAGCGCCTGGCAGGAAGGGCGAATCGAAGACGCAATCGAAATTCAGGATCGTCTCTCTCCGCTGCATGATGCCATGTTCATGGAAAGCAACCCGGGACCGGTGAAGTACGCTATGTCTCGGCTGGGTCTTTGCAATGCGACCCTGCGCCTTCCACTCGTGGAGCCTCAGGAGGCAACGCGGAAGGCTATCGATGCTGCTTTACGATCTCTCGATCTATTGGACTGATATTTTTAATGGCCGGAAAAAAAGAGAAGAGCGGCATGATCTCTCACGGGATCGTCGCTCAGAACCGTAAAGGCCGGTTCGATTACACGATTCTGGAAACTGTAGAGGCTGGAATTGTTCTAAAGGGGCCGGAGGTCAAAAGCCTCCGCTTGGGACGTTCAACCATCACCGAAGCCTACGCGGCCGAGCGTGATGGAGAAATCTGGCTCTTTAATTCCTACATTCCGGAATACCAGGGGGGCGTTCTTTCCCGCTTTGAGCCAAGGGCCCCTCGCAAACTGCTGCTGCATCGCAAACAGGTTGCGCATTATCTGTCTGCTGTGACGCGTGCCGGTGCATCGCTTGTGCCTCTGGATATTCATTTTAACGCCCGCGGAGTCGCGAAAGTGACGATTGGTTTGGGGCAGGGGCGCAAGAAAGAAGATAAGCGACATGCAATCGCTGAGCGCGACTGGCAACGTGATAAGGCTCGCTTGATCCGGAACAAGGGCAAGGAATACTGAGTTCTCGCGACGTCGCCTTGTTTGGCTATGGGACGTAATTTTTAGCAGTCATTAAAAAAGCCGCTGTGGAAAAATCCACAGCGGCTTTTTTTTAAAGCTCAGCGAGATGCCGAAGCTACCAATCAATCAACGTTGATTGCAGCAGCTTCCGGACCCTTCTGACCCTGAACAACCTTGACGTTGATCGCCTGGCCTTCGTCGAGGGTCGGGAGCTGTGAACGCTCGAGAGCGGAAGCGTGGACGAAGATGTCCTTGCCGCCGGAGTCAGGCGTGATGAAGCCGAAGCCCTTGGTGGCGTTGTACCACTTCACGGTGCCGCGGATGTCCTGTGCGTCGGACAGGTCAGGAGCCGGACGGCCCGGACGTGCTGACGGGCCACCAAAGCGTGGCTGCGGAGCTGCACCGAACTGGGCGCGCGGGCGGGGAGCTTCAGCCGTGCTTTCGTCAACGGAAATGACTTCAGCAACCTGGCGACCCTTCGGACCCTGGCCAATGCGAACAACCACGGTTGCACCCGGGTTGACGCTGCTTACGCCAGCGTTGCCAAGAGCGTTGGCGTGCAGGAAGACATCGCCCGAGCCGTCAGCCAGTTCAACGAAACCGAAACCCTTTTCGGTGTTGAACCACTTAACGCGGGAGCTGATTTCTGGGCCGGAAGCGGTAACGAAGCTGCTGCCAGCGCCACGACGAGGTGCGCCGAAGCCACCACCACCGCCGCCACCGAAGCCGCCGCGATCGCCGCCGCCGAAGCCGCCACGATCGCCGCCGCCGAAGCCGCCACGGTCACCATAGGATGGCTGGGACGAATAGTCCCCGTCAAACCCGCCGCGGCGAGGTGAGTTAAAGCTGCGGTCGGTTCTGTTGTTTCTCAACGGTCTAATCCCGAGACTGGGGTGCCACGGAGGGCTTCTATCCCCTGCCATGACGTATTTCAAAAAGGTGAGAAAAGCCTCAGGCCTTCCTCTGAGGGAATCACTAGCATGGTTTTTTCCCGCACTGCCACAACGAAAGTGCGAGAAGTGCCCAACTCGCGCGGATTTTAAGATTGTCTCAGTCCGTCAAGGTGCTCCGAAGGCTTTGCTTTGACGCTCAGTAATGACATAAAGACACAAATTGATAACGTCATTACCCTGATCGTACGCGAGATGCAGAGGTGCCCATGCAGACCCGACTGACTCTTTCCTTCGGGGCTATTGCCCTGCTTGCACTGGCATCCTCGTCCGCATTGGCGACTCCTCTTCAGGATCCACACGGTACCTGGACCATTCAGGGCGAGAACGATGCTGTCTCGACCCTGAAGGGAACGTCTGATCAGTATTATACGTCTGGTCTGCGCATTAACTGGACTTCGGGGACCGATAACCTTCCAGAACCGATTGCGAATCTGAATCATTTCCTGATGGGAAATGGCATGCAGCGTATCAGCATCGGTTTGCAGCAGCTGATCTACACCCCGCGCCAGACCCAGATGGCCCAGCCGCCACTGGGAGACCGTCCTTACGCAGGTCTGATGCTCGGCACCGTTAACCTTATTAATGATACGGACCTGTCCCGTACCGTCATGGGTATTCAGTTTGGTGTCATGGGTCCTGCAGGTCTTGGGCGTCAGGTGCAGAACGGATTCCATAACCTGATCAGCGACACGCCGAACAAGGGGTGGGTGCACCAGCTAGCGAATCAGCCGATCATGCAGATTCAGGCCGGTCGCATCTGGCGTTTGCCAGTCGTGAATGTTTACGGCATCGGCATGGACGTTTTGCCTGCTGTTTCAGGGGCAGCTGGCGATTACCGAACATACGCTGACGCGGCAGCCACCTTCCGGGTTGGACAAGGTCTGGACAGCGATTTCGGTAACTCGACGATTGGGCCGGGACTGGATGGTACAGATGCGTTCCGTGGAACGCGTCCTGTTGCCTGGTACTTTTATGGTGGTGTAGAGGGGCAGGCCGTTGGGTACGACGCCACGCTTCAGGGTAATACCGTGCGTCCCGACTCGCCTCACGTCGAAAAAGTATGGGATGTCGGCGAAATTCATGCCGGCGTGGCCGTGATGTGGCACGGTGTGCGCCTCTCTTACAGCCAGAACTGGCAGACGGCTCAGTTCAAGTCGCAGAAAGCGGGCCTGTTTAACTATGGGTCGCTCAAGCTCTCTGTTAAATTCTAAAGCGTAATTCTTAGCTGGATCTTCGGATCAAGAAAAAAGCCCGACCGCAAAAGCGGGGCGGGCTTTTTTCTTAAGCGGACTGTGACGCAGGCTTGGCCTGATCTCGAACCGGAGAGCCAAGAAGATATCCCTGGACCTCTTCGCACCCGTAAGCATCCAGGAAGGCCATCTGGGACTCGGTCTCTACGCCTTTGGCGCATGTCGTGATGTTCAAGGCGCGTGCCAAGGCAAGAATCGCGCACATCACTTCATTTGCGCGGTTGTTTTCGCCAAGGCTATTGATGAATCTGCGATCAAGCTTGATCTGATCCAGCGGATAGAAGCGAAGACGCTCAAGGGACGAAAAGCCAGAGCCAAAATCATCGAGTGCCAGCCTGACGCCAAGCGCGCGGACGCGGGACAATTCACGGAATGTGATGTCTTCCGGCCCGAAGAAGCGTGGCTCCGACATTTCAATTTGCAGGCGTTCAGGTGCGAGGCCGCTTTCCTGAAGGATTTCCTTGACGAGTTTCGAGAGGCGCTCACTCACGAGCCAGACTGGCGAAATATTGACGCAGACCCTGTGGGGGACGTCCCAGCTCGCCGCAGCCATGCAGGCTGTTTTAAGGCTCCAGCTATCGAGCATTTCAACCAGGCCGGCTTCTTCTGCGCAGCGAATAAAGAGGGCCGGCGGGACTTCGCCGTAGCCTGGTCTATTCCATCTTAGCAGGGCCTCATGAGCCACGATTTGCTGTGATGCGGTGTCAACAACCGGCATCCAGTTCAAAAAGAGTCCGTTCTGTTCCACGGCAACGGCAAGATCCTGCTCCAGGCTGGAAGACAGGATATGCATCCGTGTTGTTTCTTCGTCCGCGCGTCTCTCGTGACCGCCACCCAGGCGTTGGGCTTCCATAAGCGCAGCTTTGGCGCTGGTGAGAAGGTCATCAACCGTGTGGCCATCTTCCGGGAACATGCTCCAGCCGATGGACAGGGAGAATGGAAGAGAAGAGCTGGCAAGGGCAACAGGGGCTTCAGAAATCCGAAGAATGGATGTCATCAAGGATCGTGTCGTAACCTGCGTGTAGCCTGGTGGCGTCAAGACAAGGAAGTTGCCACCCCCCATACCGCCAAGGAATGCGCCCTGAGGTAGGAGCTTTTCGATCCTCCGGACAATCTCTTCCAGAATGATGTCGGCGACATCCCAGCCGTAGCGCTCATTAATGAAAGACAGATGGTCCAGGTTGAAGCGAATTAAGCCGAATTTTGCTCGTTTCGTCAGGCCCGCAGTCTGCTCAATGTACCACTGAACAGATTCCATGCTCTGCATGCGGTTCGGCAGGACTGAACCGCTATTGTAAATCGGGTTCCGGGTCAGGTCTGCGAGATCTGCAAGTGCATCCAAAGTCTGCTGGCTTGAAAGGTCAGTTGTCTCACACGCAGCAAAAAGGAAGAGAGATGTGGAAGTGCGCTTCTGTCGGGGCAGGCTTCCGACATTGATCCCGGCAAAAGATCGCCCTGCTATTCTGAATATCTTAGGCGAAGTGCTTTCTGAAAGTTCTTCGCACGGCAATTCACCCAGCGCATCGGCTAAAAATACACCAACGGAGGCAATTTCAAGCGGCGCAGAGTCCTTTGACAGGGCCACTATTCCCGCTGACGAAGCGCCAGTGAGCTGGCGTGCCAGTCTCAAGAGAGGCAGGTAACTGGCGGACGACGTCCCTTTCAGGAAAGAAGCTGCGTGCTGATCGTCACCAGTGGAGAACATACTGTAAACCCGATTATGGATAAGTCGTAAAACCGTCAAAGAACGATAAAGTTCCTTCTCGGAAGGCAGATTAACAATTCTTTCTTAAAGGTCCTTTAACCAGAAATCAAAAGCCTGTCGGGTTCGGAGCGGTCAAAGAGCGTTAGCATAATTCTCAATCCGGCCCCGCGCGGGCCTTCCAGCGACGGATTGCGCGTAAGTTCTCGCTCGCTGTCCTGTTGCATTGCCGCCAAAAGCAGCGAAATTCTTGCGCCTTGAGCTAATCGGAAGCCGGGCAGTCCAGACTGACGGTCTCCAGCAAGGTCGCCGCCGCCGCGGATTCGGTAATCCTCGTCAGCAATCATGAATCCATCGTTAGTGTCTCGCAAAAGCGTTAACCGCCTGACGGCTGTTGGTGTGGCCATGCCATCATGGAGCAGCAGGCAGAAGGACTTTTTCGAACCGCGCCCGACGCGGCCTCGTAACTGATGAAGCTGAGCGAGCCCAAAGCGTTCTGCCTGCTCGATCACCATGACCGAAGCATTCGGTATATCCACGCCGACCTCAATAACGGTTGTGGCAACGAGGATACGTGTTTCACCCTGCCGGAATGCTTCAAGTGCGGCTTGCCGGATGGCTATGTCCTGTTTGCCGTGCGCTAATCCAACGATGTTGGGAAATCGCTCTCCAAGCATCGCCCACCGCTCTTCGGCCGCTGCGGCAGACTGTGTTTCGCTGTTTTCAATGAGAGGACAGACCCAGAAGACCTGCACCCCATCCGCTACTGCGCGGGATATGGCGGCCAGAATGTCTGGCATGGCATCCATATTATGCAGGGTCGTGCGAATGGGCTGCCTGCCTGCAGGTTTGGAATCCAGCCGACTTACGCTCATTTCTCCCCATTCCATGAGCTGAAGTGTCCGGGGAATGGGAGTGGCGGTCATGACCAGAATGTCTGTGGCCTGTCCCTTGGCGCTTAGATTCATCCGTTGCTTCACGCCAAAACGGTGCTGCTCGTCAATGACGGCCAGTCCAAGGTCCGCAAATGTCACGCCTTCCTGAAACAGGGCGTGAGTCCCGACGATGATGCGCGCAGTTCCATCGGCAATGGCTGCCAGTGTCTCGCGGCGTGCTGCGCCTTTGATCGTCCCGCTCAGATAAACGCATTGCGTGGGACAAAGTCGAGACACTGTCTCGAAGTGTTGGCGTGCCAGAATTTCTGTTGGCGCCATGAGGGCAGCCTGGGCACCGGATTCCACGGCTTGAAGCATGGCATTCATCGCGACAAATGTTTTGCCGGCGCCTACGTCTCCTTGCAGAAGACGCATCATGGGAGCGGTGGCCGCCATGTCCTGACGGATTTCAATGATAGCTGAAGACTGGGCCGCCGTTGGCTTATGACCAAAACGACGATTGAGCTCTGCCTGGAGTGCGCCCGTGCCCGGCATGCTGCGGCCTATCCGGCTGCGTGCTTTAAGGCGAGCCAGTCCAAAACAGAGCTGGTCAGCAAGAAGTTCATCCGCAGCAAGACGGGAAAGTGCGCGCTCTCGCACTGGCGCCCATTCGACATGAGCAGGAATACTCTCCGGGGCCTGCAGGATATGCAGCGCCTGTGTAAAAGCTGGCCAGCGGCGCTTTTGGACAAGGGCGTGGTCCTGCCATTCGGGAAAATCGGGCAGAAGCGTCAGGGCCGCGCGCATGGCTTTGCGCACTGTGTAGGGAAACAGGCCCGCCGTCAGGGGCCAGACGGGTTCAAGTCTGGGAAAGCTGTCACGCTTTTCCCATGTTGTGACGTGATCCGGCTGGGGCATCGTCAACTCATCCTGGAACCGGCTGGTCTTGCCTGAGACAAGAAGTTCTGCCCCGACCGTTGGGGCAGGCATGTTTTTCTGCTGGAAAAAAACCAGATCCAGCCTTCCCGTGTCGTCTTCTGTGCGAATGATGGAGGGTTGGCCGGGGCGTGCAGCCATGCGGATTGAGAGGACACGGACACGCGTTGTCAGGATTTCTCCGGGTGCGAGATTGTGTCCTGCGGCAACTGTGCGCAGAATACGACGGTCAACAATTCGCTCGGGAAGGGTGAACAGCAGGTCCAGGACGCGCCGTCCTCCTGCGATCTTTTCCAGCAGACTTGCATGTCTTGGCCCGATTCCGGGCAGGGACGTCAGTGGTGCGAAGAGTGGAGCAAGAAAATCTGGAGAGGGCTGTTCGGACTGCATTGCAACGGGCGCTCCCCGGGGCTTTTCTTGGTATGGCAGGGTCTGGAACGGCAGGTATAGGGCAAGAGCAGGATGGAACAAAACGAAACCATGAGCCGTGAAATGCCCCTCACATCCTTTGGTCCGACCGTCTGGGGTGTCCCGGACGGGAGTGTGGCGCTGCTGCTTCGCCAGCGGCTGGCAGAGCATGAAGGGCCGTTGCTGCATGTTGCGCGGGACGACGCTGCTGTTGCGGCTCTGATGGACATGCTGTCCTATCTGATGCCGGAAGTTGAGGTTCTGCGCCTGCCTGCGTGGGACTGCCTGCCTTACGACCGTGTCTCTCCCAACGCTGCACTGGTTGCTGAGCGTGTTGGAACATTGTGCCGCCTGCTGGAGCCGACGAAAGCCCGCCGGATCGTTCTGACGACCGTGCACAGTCTGTTGCAGCGCGTTCCGCCACGATCGGCTTTCAAAGGCCAGTCAATCAGTGTGGCTACGGGTGAAATGCTGGATCAGTCTCTCCTGATCGAAGTTCTCGTCGCCAATGGCTACACGCGGACTGATACAGTCATGGAAGCGGGTGAGTTCGCGGCGAGGGGCGGCATTTTCGATCTTTTCCCAGCCGGTGCACCAGACCCGATCCGCCTCGACCTTTTCGGCGATGAAGTCGAAAATATCCGTGCCTTTGATATCGCTACGCAGCGCTCGACAGAAAAGCTTGCGCGTTTCGAGTTACGACCTGTCTCGGAATTCTCTCTCAGTCCAGAGAGTATCAGTCTTTTCCGCACGGGATGGCGCGATACGTTTGGGCCATCAGCCGCATCTGACACGCTTTATGAGAACGTCTCTGACGGGCGGCGTTATCCGGGTCTGGAGCACTATCTGCCGCTCTTCCATGATGGTGATGGCCACCAGATGGAAACGCTGTTGGATTATCTGCCAGACGTTGCAATCAGTTTCGACAGCCATGCACCGGAGATTCTGAAAGCCCGTCTGGACATGATCGCCGATCACTATGAGGCGCGTCGTGTTCCTGTTCGTGATGGCGAGATGCCGTATCGGGCGCTTCCACCGCATCGTCTCTATCTGGACCAGCATGGCTGGAATGCCATGCTCTCCAGGGCGCCATCTGTTTTGCTGAACGCATTTGGCAAGCCGGATCTGGGAGAAGGCGTAGAAGCCGGAAGCCGTCCCGGACCGCTTTTTGCCCGGGCCAAGGACGGGTCTCGCGAGGGTGTTTTTGAAGCGTTTGGCAAGCAGGTTGAAGAGTGGGCGCAGTCTGGGCGCCGCACGTATGTTACGGCCTGGAGCCGTGGCTCGCGGGAGCGGATTGCCCATCTGCTTCAGGAACATGGCGTTGGCGTTGAAAGTTATGACGACTGGCCGTCCGCAGCAGGCATGTCCCGCGGGACAGTTGGTCTGCTCGTTCTCGGGCTGGAGCGTGGGTTCGTTTCGGATCGTCTGTGTTTTGTGTCTGAACAGGACCTTCTGGGAGAGCGTATTTCTCGGCCGCCCCGTCGCAAGAAGCGTGGTGAACAGTTCATTTCTCAGGTGGGCGAGATTTCCGAAGGGGACCTCGTTGTTCATCAGGAATACGGGATTGGACGGTATGTCGGGCTTGAGACCATCCGCGAAGGGCTGGTTGCGCATGACTATCTTTCCATTCTGTATGATGGAGAGCAGCGTCTTCTTCTGCCGGTAGAAAACATCGAACTCCTGAGCCGGTTCGGATCGGAGCAGGCCAGCGTCCAGCTCGACAAGCTCGGTGGTACGGCCTGGCAGGCTCGTAAGGCCAAGATGAAATCGCGCATCCGCATCATGGCGGGTGAACTGATTCGGACGGCAGCTGCGCGTGCATTGCGTGAAGCTCCGACGCTCGCGCCGGCAGAGGGACTGTGGGACGAATTCTGTGCCCGTTTCCCATTCGTGGAAACGGAAGATCAGTCCCGTGCCATTGCTGATGTTCTGGAGGATATGAGCTCCGGTCGCCCGATGGACCGTCTGGTGTGTGGCGACGTCGGCTTTGGAAAAACCGAAGTTGCCTTGCGTGCAGCCTTTGTTGCCGCGCTTTCAGGAATGCAGGTGGCTGTTGTTGTTCCGACAACGCTTCTGGCTCGTCAGCATTACCGTGGCTTTGTGGCGCGATTCGAAGGTCTGCCAGTTCGGATCGGGCAGCTGTCACGCATGGTGACCCCCAAGGAAGCGACAAAAGTTCGCGAAGAGATGGCGGATGGCCGTCTGGATATTGTGATCGGGACGCATGCCCTTCTGGCCAAGACGGTCTCTTTCGAACGTCTAGGCCTGCTGATCATTGATGAAGAGCAGCATTTCGGCGTCTCTCACAAGGAAAAGCTCAAGGCCCTGCGGGAAGACGTGCACGTCCTGACACTGTCAGCCACGCCGCTGCCCCGTACGCTCCAGTTGTCCCTGTCCGGTGTGCGGGAAATGAGCCTGATTGCGACGCCGCCGACGGATCGTCTGGCAGTTCGCACGTTTATCACGCCGTTTGACAGCGTTATGATCCGCGAAGCGATTCAGCGTGAGCGTTTCCGCGGTGGGCAGGTGTTCTGCGTGTTGCCGCGACTGGCTGATCTGGACCGGATGGCAGAGCGCCTGGCCGAGATTGTTCCGGATGCGAAGGTCATTCAGGCCCATGGCCGTTTGACGCCGACCGAACTGGAACGCGTCATGACCGAATTTGCCGACGGCAAATATGACATCCTGCTCTCCACCAATATCGTGGAGAGTGGCCTCGATATGCCCAGCGTGAATACGATTATCATTCATCGGGCAGATATGTTTGGCCTGGGGCAGCTTTATCAGCTGCGCGGGCGTGTGGGGCGAGGCAAGCAGCGTGGCTATGCCTATCTGACCTGGCCGCAGACGAACCCATTGTCGGCCGCTTCTGAAAAACGTCTGGAAATCATGCAGACGCTCGACTCGCTCGGCGCAGGCTTCACATTGGCATCGCACGATCTGGATCTTCGGGGTGCCGGAAATCTGCTGGGGGATGAGCAGTCCGGGCATATCAAGGAAGTCGGGATCGAGCTGTATCAGCAGATGCTGGAAGATGCCGTTCTGGATCTACGTCGCGAACGTGGTCGGAAGGCGGAGGAAGAAGACAGCTGGACGCCGAATATTATCCTCGGATTGCCTGTGCTGATTCCAGACACTTATGTGCCTGATCTGCCGGTTCGGCTGGGGCTATATCGGCGTATCGCATCCTTGACCGGAGAAGCGGAAGTTGAGGCCATGCGCGCTGAACTCGTGGACCGGTTCGGATCCTTGCCGCCAGAGGTGGGGAATCTTCTGGACGTCGTGCTCATCAAGCGTCTTTGCCGTGAGGCTGGTGTGGAGCGTCTGGAAGCCGGGCCGAAGGGTATGGTGCTTCAGTTCCGCAAGAACCGGTTCCAGAACCCCGCCGGGCTGATCGATTGGGCGACTCGTAAAAAGGATTCGGGCGTGAAAATCCGCCCCGATCAGAAGCTGGCCATTATTCGCGAAATGACGAACGCCACCCGCATTGGCTTTGCGAAGAAAGTAACGACCGTTCTGTGCAAACTCGTGCGGAAACTGGAAGACGCCGACTAAGCGTTTTCCAGCTTCCGCAGTGGCACTCAGGGAACGGCGATAGGGAGTGGAATACGGTTGACCGTCGCTACGCCGCCCTGAAGGGCAATATCCCACGTGGTGGTGTCGCCGCTCTGGCGTCCCATCAGGCGGGCAATGGTAAGGGCGGTGACCACTTTGGTTGGGGCTGTCTGGCGAATGGCCTCGATCAACTGTGCAACATTGGTGATGCTGACATGGGTGTCTGCGGTCGATGTTGCGGCTGAAGAGCCGATCTGAATGGTTCCTGTGCCATCAACAGTGCTGCTTCCGGAAATGGCATGCAGGGCGTTGATCGTGATCTGCTGTGAGGAGCCGGAGAGGCCGCTTACGGACAGATCGGCGGACAGGGACGACGGAATGAGTGGCTGTTTCGAGTCGTGAATGCCTGTTCCATTGACCTTGATGCGGAGTTCAGGGCTGGTCTGGACTGCGTTGATCGTCGCGTGCTGGATGGTCATTGTGTGACCAGGGCGGGACAGTTTTACGCTGCTCCATGAGGCTTCTGGCGTTCCTTCATGGATGTTGTGGACTGTAATGGTGGCATCCTGCCCCTGACAGGCCGGGCTAATACCGCCACGGAAAGCGCTCAGTGCTGCATAAGCGGCCGTTGCATTGAACTGTTCCAGTTTGGCTTCCGTGACTGCGCCTTTGGGGTCTTTCAGGGTGATAGGCCCGATATCGAGGCCGATGCCGGTTCCTGTCAGGGTGGCGTGCAGGCCTGATGCTGAAAAGCCGTGGGCGGCAGTCTGGGGGCCGTTCAGGGAATAGGTGAAGCAGGATGCAGGAATGTTCGGCAGCGTGTCTGCGAGAGCAGGTGACGCGAAGGAAGGCAGAGCCGTCGCTAATGCTGTTACGAGAAGGGTTTTAAAAGACATCATGCCCTCAATGCTGTGGTGTCTGATCTCTCAGACAGAAAGACTGTTAAGACTCTCTTAGGATTATGGAGAGACAATGGTTCCCCATAATCCTTCCTTGCGGGTGAGTGTGCATGTCTTCGTCCATTTCCGCCATGCCAGCGGTGCCGCAATACCTGTCCATCGTGAAAGACGAACAGGCCTCCGTGAACCGATGGGAAAAGACCAGTTCATCTTCGCAGCAGGCATTGACGGCGTTCAAAGCGGAGGCCTCTTCCATCACGACGCCTGATCAGCTTCTGAAGAACTACAAGGCGCTGAAAGTCGTTCTTGGCGCCTATAACATGTCTTCCAATATTGATCAGACGGCCGTTCTTAAGCAGCTCATGACGCAGGACCCTACGTCTTCCAAGTCGTTGGCACAGAGAAGCGGGAATGCGTCCTGGAAAGCGTTTGCGACCGCGTTTTCAGACTGGTCGACGTCTCCCCTCTCGTCAGAAGACACTTTGTCTAAAATCGCCCAGAATTACCTGACGAACGGGTATGAAAGCAGCGTTCAGGACGAGACGCCAGGCCTTGGGGATGCTCTTTATTTCACCCGAACCGTCACGTCTGCCACGAAGCTTTCCAGCATCATGGCAGACCCGAAACTGTTGAAGGTGGCGGAAAAAGTGTGTGGGTTCGATACAACCCAGTTTGGCGCACTGGATTACGACCAGCAGGTTCGACTGCTGGGGAACAAGCTGGATCTTTCACGTCTCAGCACGTCCCAAGGCGTGCAGCGGTTTGCTGAACAATATCTGGCGCTTCTGCAAATCAGTCCTGAAGCATCTACGACGCCTGCCAGTATGCTCACACTTTATGGAAGTGGAGGGACATCGGACGGTATTTTGTCCCTTTTTACAGGAAGCAGTAGCAGTTCCTCGTCATCGCTGTATTCCGCACTTCTCTGAGCCGGTTGCGTGACATCCTGAGAGGAGGCCTGTATCGCGGCTAAGGAAACGTGGCAGTGAAAAGGATCTCTTCATGGCGGGACTGGACCCTGAAGACTGGAGCGGCATTCGTGCCATGGGACATCAGATGCTGGATGCTCTGTTTGATCGTATGGAACATGTCGGGGAAGGTCCGGTCTGGCGCCCTATGCCGCAGGCAGCCAGGGATGAGCTGAGAACAGGCTTTCCTGCCGAAGGGACCTCTCTGGAAGAGCTGCACGAGCGTTTCACTGAGCTCGTTGTTCCCTATGGCAATGGTAATACTCATCCGGGTTTCATGGGCTGGGTGCATGGCGCCGGAACACCCGTCGGGATGCTGGCAGAAATGCTGGCGGCCGGCATGAACGCCAATTGTGGTGGCCGCAGCCATGCCGCAAATGAAGTCGAGCGTGAAGTTATTCGCTGGGCTCTTTCCATGGTGGGTATGCCGGAAGATGGGTCGGGTTGTCTCGTGACGGGCTCGTCCATGGCCAACTTCATCAGCATTATTACGGCCAGTCGGGCGCGTGATCCGTCGTTGCGACGGCATGGCGTTGGGCAGAGCAAAATGGTTGGATATGCCGCGACAACAGCCCACGGGTGTCTACCTCGTGCCTTTGATCTTGCTGGTTTCGGAAGTGAGGCTTTGCGCCGTGTTCCGGTGACGGGTGATCATAGGATGGATCTTGCGGCCCTGCGCCAGATGATCGCCGAGGACCGACAGAGCGGGTTGGTGCCCTTCATGGTAGCCGGAACGGCCGGAACGGTGGATTGCGGCGCTATTGATGATCTTCAGGGGATCGAGGCTATCGCACGGGAGAACGGCCTCTGGTTTCATGTGGATGCAGCCTTCGGGGCGCTGGCCTGTTTGTCGTCACGTTTCAAAGCGCAGCTTTCCGGCATTGAAAAGGCTGACAGTCTGGCATTTGATTTTCATAAATGGGCACAAGTTCCCTACGATGCGGGCTGTGTTCTGGTGAGGAATCGTGAACTTCATGCGGCCGCGTTTGCTCAGTCGCTCGACTATCTCACGCGTGAAGCCAGAGGGCTTGCGAGTGGCGCGCCATGGTTCTGTGATTTCGGGCCAGATCTTTCCCGCGGGTTTCGGGCGCTCAAAGTCTGGATGACGCTGGGCCATTATGGCTCACAGCGTATGGGGCAGATGGTGGAAGAATGTTGTGACGTTGCACAGCATCTTGCGCGCCGCGTGCAGGCTACGCCCGGGCTCGTTCTGCTCGCACCAGTGACGCTGAATATTGTCTGCTTCGGAATAGAGGGCCTGTCAGATCAGGATGTTTCGGAGCTGGTGCAGGATTTGCATGAAAGCGGTGTAGCGGCCCCATCCACAACGCGGATCAACGGTCGGTTGGCGGTGAGGGCGGCGATCGTTAATCACCGCACCACCACCGCCGATACCGACCGTATGCTGGATGCCGTTATCGCACTCGCCGCTGACCGGCGGGGGTAAACAGCTCACTCAACTGAGCCATCATGGTGCCGCCGAGGTCTTCGGCGGAACTGATGGTTACGCTGTGTCGATAGTACCGCGTGACGTCATGGCCGATACCAATAGCCAGAAGTTCCGTGTTCCGATCGCTTTCGATCCGCTTGATGACCTCACGCAGATGGTTTTCAAGATAGTTATGCGGATTGGCAGAGAACGTACTGTCATCCACAGGCGCACCATCTGAAATCACCATGAGAATATGACGGTGTTCCGGACGCCGTTTCAGGCGCTTCCAAGCCCAGAGCAGCGATTCGCCATCAATGTTCTCTTTAAGGAGACCATCACGCAGCATGAGGCCAAGGTTCTTCCGGGCCCGGCGCCAGGGTGTATCTGCATCTTTGTAGATGATGTGACGCAGGTCGTTCAGGCGTCCTGGCTCGGGTGGGCGCCCATTTTTCACCCACTGCTCCCGGCTCTGACCACCTTTCCATTGGCGCGTCGTGAAGCCCAGAACTTCGACTTTCACGCCACAGCGCTCCAACGTGCGGGCGAGAATGTCGCCGCAGATGGCGGCCGTTCCAATTGGGCGGCCACGCATTGAGCCTGAATTGTCGATCAGGAGTGTGACGACCGTGTCGCGAAACTCCATTTCGCACTCATACTTGTACGAGAGCGGCATGGTTGGGTTTGTGACGACGCGGGAGAGGCGCCCGGCATCGATGATGCCCTCTTCCTGCTCGAACTCCCAGCGGCGTTGTTGCTGAGCCATGAGCCGTCGTTGCAGACGATGCGCAAGACGGGAAATCAGGCCCTGAAGTTGAACAAGCTGCTGGTCGAGCTGTTGGCGTAGCCGGTCTAGTTCGTCCGGGTCACAGAGGTCAGCAGCTCCGACTTCTTCATCGAACCTTGTGGTGTAAGCTTTATAGGTTGAGCCGCCGCCGATGGCCGTGCCTTCACCTGACTGATCAGACGGCCCCGCAGCTTCTTCCGAACCTGTTTCAGGGGAATCAAGCGCGTCGGAAGACGTTTCTGTTTCGCCTGTTATCCCGCTTTCACCGCTTTCTGGCTGATAGCCATCTTCCTCATCAGGATCATCGCCTGCAGGTGTCTGCTGATCTTCCTGCGGAACCGCGGCTTCATCTTCGGAAGGCTGTTCGTCTTCAGATAAATCGTCTGAAGGGGCCTGTTGTTCGATTTCCTCTGGTAGTTCTGTGAGTTGGCAGGCGCCGAGCAGATGTGTGATCGCGCGTGCGAAGGCTTTCTGGTCAGATTGCGTGACGGCCATTTCCGCCAGTGCGTTTTTGGCTGACGGAGAGAGGGACGCGCGCCAGGCTTCCAGCGCCGGGCCGGCCTGCGAAGGGGTATGCTCTCCTGACATGGCCTCCCGAGCTAGCAGGCTCAGAGCCATGGCGGCTGGCATTTCGTCCTTGGTCGCCATGCGGTTACAGCCCGCCTCGGCGCACTGCTGGATGACACGCTGGTCAAGATTGGCACGAACGCCGGCCATATGGCGGGAGCCATAAACTTCACAGCGCGCCTGTTCGAGGACGTTGAACGCCTCCTGAGCTTGTGGCTCTGGAAACTGCGCATTCAGGCCACTCTTGTGGTAGCGCAGCTTCAGCGCCGCAGCATCGGCTGCTCCGCGAATTTTCTGAATTTCGCGATCGTGCATGCTGCGGGACAGGTAGGGCAGTTGCACGGCATCAGGTGCCGGCGGAGCGGGCAGCCTGTTGCCAACAACCGCACCCTGGAAATCCACGCTCTGTTCAGGCGTGCCGCCCATGGCGCGAAGGGTTGCGATTGTGGCGCGGCGGAAACCTTCCTGACGGTTTTCGTCAGGAGGGGAGTTCTTGGGCGCGGACAAGGTTTTTTACTCCACCGGGGAGGTGTTGAAACAGCGCTGATAGTATTCCGCAACAATACCGCGCTCGGCTTCGTCACACTTGTTCAGGAACGTGAGGCGGAACGCGAATGCGACATCGTTGAAAATGTTGAAGTTCTCAGCCCAGGCAATGACAGTTCGTGGGGACATGACTGTGGAGATGTCTCCGGCCATAAAGCCCGAGCGCGTCAGATTGGCCAGAGCGACCATACGCTCGACCATCTTCGTCTTGTCCTTGTCTTCCGCACCGATTTTCAGCTTGGAGGTGACAATCGCAACTTCCTGTTCAAGCGGCAGATAGTTCAGGGTCGCGACGATGTTCCAGCGATCCATCTGGCCCTGATTGATCTGCTGCGTGCCATGATACAGGCCTGTCGTGTCACCAAGGCCAACGGTATTTGCGGTCGCAAAAAGTCGGAAGGCCGGGTTGGGACGGATCACGCGGTTTTGGTCCAGAAGGGTAAGGTGACCCTCTGCTTCGAGAACGCGCTGGATCACGAACATCACGTCCGGACGGCCTGCGTCATATTCATCGAAAATCAGCGCACAGGGATGTTGCAGGCACCAAGGCAGCAAACCTTCACGGAATTCCGTTACCTGCTTGCCGTCGCGAAGGACGATGGCGTCCTTGCCGATGAGATCAATGCGGGACACATGGCTGTCGAGGTTGATACGGACGCAAGGCCAGTTCAGGCGAGCAGCAATCTGCTCAATGTGGGAGGACTTTCCCGTTCCATGGAAGCCCTGAACCATCACGCGGCGGTTATAGGCAAAACCCGCAAGAATGGCGCGCGTCGTGTCTTCATCGAACTTGTAGGATGGATCGATGTCAGGGACGTGCTCTGTCCGGACGGAATAGGCTGGGATCTGAAGATCGGTCTTGATGCCAAAGACTTCACGCGAAGACACCGTGAGGTCGGGCGCACCAAGAACACTGGTTGGGACCGCAGAACTTTCGGCGGTGGTGACGGTTTCCGGGGCGTCGATCGTCGCGAAATCACTCATGAGACTGGCGGACTTTCATTGAATTCAGGAATGTTCTGAAAAGATGGGCCTTTAGGCTCTATTCTTCCAGAGAGAAAATCATGAAACGAACTCTGACTCGCGACTGAAATGCGTTTTCAGCACGGCATACGCGGATCCGATGGCCTTGAAACGCTCTTCAGCCTGCTTGTCGCCAATATTCGCATCAGGGTGGTGACGGCGGGCAAGGGCACGATATCGGCTTTTGACGTCATCCAACGACACGGGCCATGTCAGGTCCAACGTTGCGAGAGGCAGTCGAAGCGGTTCTGGTGGGCCGTCGGCTGTGGCGCGCTGACGTGCACTGTCTTTGGCGCGCTGGGCTCGGTCGCGGCGGCTGGCGCCGAGAATATCCAGAGGGTCGAGAACATCTTCTTCGTTGAATTCGGCTTTCTGTGCCGCACCAGTCCCAAGTTTCCACGAAGGGCGCTGCCAGGACGTGTCAGCTCTGAGCTGGGCTTCGATCTGGGCGGGTGTCATGCCGCGATAGAAGTCCCATCGCGCGTTATAGTCGCGAACGTGTTGAAGGCAGAACCAGAAGTAGGACCGCAGGGCATCGCGCCCGCGGGGAGCACGGTAGCCGGCAGGCTCCGCACAGCCTGGATGATCGCAGGTCTGGTCTGGTGCCTCTGGATCGGGGTCAAAAGCCCGATGTCTGGTAGATTTACGCTGCATGGTGTCTGATATGGGCAATGTGAGCCGTTTGATGCAAGCGGACAAACCAAGTCGGATTTAATTGACCATGACGCAGCCCCTCACCAGGCGGGACCGAATTGCTGAAATTCTTCACCGGGAACTGGCGCCGAGCGTTCTTGAAATTCAGGATGACAGTGCCCGGCATGCCCATCATGCAGGAGCAAAAGCTCTGGGGAGTACGGGAGAAACGCATTTCAATGTGGCGATCACCAGCGCGAAATTTGACGGACTAAACCGGATTGCCCGGCACCGTCTTGTGAACGGATTGCTCGCCGGGGAGTTTGAAACAGGACTACATGCCCTGTCTCTTGTTCTGCACGGAGAAACCACTCCATGAAGCGTGCACTTCTGGCTCTTCTGTTTCTGTCTGGCTGCGCCACAAGTGGGTACGGACATCTCCCTGCAGACCAGCAGGCGGATGTGCACAGAATTGAAACCTACATGAACGGCGTGACCGGGATGCAGGCGTCGTTCAATCAGACTGGCCCCGATAATGGGGTGAGCGCTGGACGATTCGTCTATATGCCCGGTCATCTGCGACTGGATTACGTGACGCCGCATACGATGGAACTGGTTGCGGGGGATGGTCATCTGGTTCTGGATGACATGGATAGCGGGGCAGTTACCCACCTGTCCTTGAAGCGAAACCCTTTGGGGCTCCTTCTTCATTACCCGATTCGGTTTGACCGTGGGATTCAGGTGACTGACGTGCGGCGCGGGCAGGGATCTCTTCAGGTTTCAGTTGCTGAGGCGGACAACCCTTCCCAAGGGCTGTTGACGCTCCAATTCTCCGATACGGCCGGGAAACTGCTACTCATTGGTCTGCAGGGTGTGGATGCCCGGCAGAATCATTTCAGCGTATCTCTAGGGAATGTAGTGGAGGGGGTAACAGTAACCCCTACCGTCTTTACTCCTCCCGGGGGGTAGATCCGAAATGCGCTGGCCAGGAGGCGGCCAGCGCACGATCCAGTTCTTCCATGGAAAGAGCCGGGTTGAAGCGCCTGAGGCTGGTGACGCCAAATTCCCGGATTCCGCAGGGGACGATGCCGTCAAAGTCATCCAGGGCCGGATCAAGATTGATCGAGACACCGTGCCAGCTGACCCAGCGGCTGACCCGGATACCAAGCGCTGCGATCTTGGCTTCCTCGCCGGTGAGAGGATCAAAAGTCCAGACGCCGATACGTCCTTCTCTCGTAAAGGCCGTTACGCCGAGGCGGCTGAGAGTTTCAATGATCCAGGTTTCAAGTCCTTTCACAAAGGCACGAAGATCTCTGGGAGGTATTGTACCATTGGGCTGGCTGAGATTCAGAAGAACATAAGCAAGTCTCTGTCCCGGGCCATGATACGTCCACTGGCCGCCTCGGCCTGCTTCATACGTCGGGTAGTGATGTGGGTTATAAAGATCCTGCTGCTTCGCAGACGTTCCGGCCGTAAAGACGGGGGGGTGCTCTACGAGCCAGACGACGGGATCAGCTGTTCCTTCGTGAATCTGGCGCGAGCGGGTGGCCATGAAGTCCAGTGCATCAGGATACGGTGTTAGCCCGGCAGATTTTTTCCACAAAATTTCTTCACAAATATCGTTTCTGGTCATTGCTCTCGTTTCAGGCATCAGCTATATCGCCCCTCACCGGACGGTCTTGCACTACACAAGACGGTTTGTCACGGGGCGGCCGTGGCGGAATGGTAGACGCGCAAGCTTGAGGTGCTTGTGGGGGCAACCCCGTGGAAGTTCGAGTCTTCTCGGCCGCACCATCACTCTTCGGAGCTGATGGAAAAAATCTCGAAAAAATCACAATTATAAAAAACACCCTGAATGCCAGTGTTAAGGCATCCAGTGTGGTGTTTTATTCTGTGCCATTTTATTGCCAGACTGTTCATCCATCGTTATGCCTGACTATGTTTTCATTTGAACGCTGTGAGCTTTGTGCTCGGCAATCGAATGATATCTTGGCTGATGTGTGAGGTTTCGTGATCAAGCCCTTAAAGAAAGCAGTTCTTCCCGTTGCTGGACTAGGAACACGCTTCCTTCCGGCCACCAAGGCTATGCCGAAGGAAATGCTTCCTGTCGTCGACAAGCCTCTGATTCAGTATGCTATCGACGAAGCTCGTGAAGCTGGCATCGAAGAATTCTGTCTTGTCACGGGGCGCGGCAAAGACAGCCTGATTGATTATTTCGATATTGCTTACGAGCTTGAGGCAACGCTGAGGGAGCGTGGCAAAAAAAGTGCGCTTGAAGCACTTCAGCCAAGTAGCGTGCAGGCAGGATCTCTTGTTGCTGTGCGACAGCAGGAGCCCCTAGGCCTGGGTCATGCAATCTGGTGCGCTCGTTCCTTTATTGGGGACGACCCGTTTGCTATTCTGCTTCCAGACGACATTGTAAAAAGTGGTCGTAGCTGCGTTGCTCAGCTTGTGGATGCTTACAACCAGACCGGTGGCAATGTTGTCGCGGTAACGGAAGTGCCGCGTGAGCATACAAATCGGTATGGTATCCTCGACGTGGGCGCCGATGACGGCAAGCTTGTTGAGGTCAAAGGACTGGTTGAAAAGCCGAATCCTGAGGACGCTCCTTCAAACCTGTCCATTATCGGACGCTATGTGCTGACGGCTGACGTGATGGAACATCTCGCCAAGCTGGAACGTGGTGCTGGCAATGAAGTGCAGCTTACGGACGCCATGGCCAAGATGATCGGGCATGTTCCGTTCCACGGGCTGCGTTACGAAGGCACGCGTTTTGATTGTGGTGACAAGGCTGGCTTCCTGGAAGCACAGATTGCTTTCTCCATTGATCGCCCTGACCTCGGCGATGCGGTTAAAGCCTTCCTCAAGAAATATGTCGACGTCGTCTGACATCTTGGGAAACAGCATTATCTGCTGATGCTGTTGAGTCTGATTTAAATAAGTAAGGGAGGGTGTTGTCGTTTTAATTACGGCAATACCCTCCCTTTTTCTATTTTAAGCCTGAACGCGAATTCGTCTTCGTGTTTTTGTAAAAACGCTGGGCAGTGATGCAAATCTCATGGCATGAAGAGTGTCATGTCCATGCCATTTCAGTCTTTTCTAGAGCCGGGTCAGATTGTGCAGCATCCCGATTTTCCTGAGTGGGGATGGGGGCAGGTGCAATCGGCAATTGGTGAGCGTGTTACGGTTAATTTTCAGAATGAGGGGAAAATTCTGATTGATGCGTCCCGTGTGGAACTGAAACTGGTTCAAGGCTGATTCCGGCCTTTGGCTCATTCTCTATTCTCGAAGCTTGGCCGCAGTGCTCTGGACGTTCTCCTTCCTCCAGTGTGCGGAGTGTGCGGAGCAGACGTCATGACGAACGGCGCGTTCTGTTCTGACTGCTTTGCCGAGGCAAAGAGAATTATTTTTCCATGCTGTGAAAAATGTGGCGTTTCTCTGCCTGGTGAAGCTTTTGGAGGGACGCAGAAAACCTGTGTATCCTGTCAACTGCGCCCACCGGCCTGGCGATCTGCCTGTGCTGCCTTTGAATATGATGATTGGTCCCGGCGCCTTATCCTGCCCATGAAATATGCTGACCGAACTGAGAACGCGCATATTCTTGTGCAGGAAATGTCTCGGGCAGGTTCTGTCTTGCTGGATCAGGCGACCGTTTTAATCCCCGTACCGATGCATCGAACCAAACTGTGGCGGCGGCGATACAATCAGGCCGCTCTATTGGCGCATGGTTTGTCTCGAAGAAAGGGGATTACGCTGCTTGCTGACGGACTGACGCGTCGGCAGGCCACCAGACCTTTGGCCCGTTTGTCCGCCAAAGAGCGTCAAATGGAAATTGCCGATACGATTATTGTCCGCGCCGGGCGGGAAAAACGCATTGAAGGGCAGGCCGTTCTTCTGGTGGACGACGTGCTCACGACCGGTGCCACGGCTTCTGTTTGCACTGGTGCTCTTTTGAAGGCCGGGGCATTGTCAGTGGATATTCTTGTTGCAGCGCGGACCTGCAAAGGCGATGAACAGGACGTTCCGTATCCCGAGGAGTAAGAACTTTATGTCAGAAATTGAAATCTTTACCCAACCGGGATGCCCTTACTGTGTTCACGCTGTCGATCTTCTAAGATCAAAAGGTGTGGCTTTTAAGGAGATCAACGCGCCACACGGAACCCGAGAGCGTGAAGAATCCATGAGCCGTTCAGGTCGCAGGACTGTCCCTCAGGTATTTGTGAATGGGCAATCTCTGGGGGGCTGTGACGACATTATGGCTTTGGATCGGGCCGGACGGCTTGATTCTCTGCTTGGCGGTGCCTGAATGCGCTGGGGACGGCTTTTCGCGGGTGCATTACTCTGCCTGACGCCCTTCATGGGATACGCTGAAGCGCCGGCAGTCTCTCAGGCAGCAACTACGCCGTCAGAGCTAGGCCTTTGGCTATCCGCGGGTAAAGACGGTGTTTTCTCGATCGAGCACTGCGGCAATGCCTTGTGCGGCAAGCTCGTCGGAATGGACTATGACGGGGAGATGCCCAAGGACGTTTGGGGCCGGGCAGAATGCCATCTTTGGATTTTGACAGATTTTGTCGCAGCAGAAGACCAGAAATGGCGGGGTCACATCCTTGATCCTCGGAGCGGACGTATCTATCAGGCGTACATCTGGCTCTCCGAGCCAAATGTACTAAAGCTGCGTGGCTTTGTTCTTGGAATGCCTCTGTTGGGTCAGACCGAGACCTGGACGCGATATACCGGAGGCTCATTCGGGCCACAGTGTAAGATGCCTCCGCAGCCTCACTGAGAAACTACAATGGCAGGTCATATCTCTCTGATATGGTTTGCCAGGAACATGCAGGCCAATCTCAGGTCTCTGCTTCTGCCGAACTGAAAGGACCGTGGAACCACTATGTCCCACACTGTTTCCCGCCGCGATTTTGCGCTCGGGCTGGCTGCTGGTGCGGTTGGCGCCAGCGTGGCAGGCACGTCTTATGCTGCTGATGAACCAAAAATTGTCCCTGTTCCTCCGCCGTTGCCCAAGCTGGTTTCCAAAACAGTATGTTTTGTCGGGGGTTACACCAAGCATGCCCCTGCAGGTGGTGCTGGAAATGGGCAGGGCATTGCCGTGTTCGAGATGGATCGGGATTCAGGCGTTCTGACGCCAATCACGACCTACACGGACATTGCCAGTCCTTCGTTTATCACGCTCTCCGCAGATAACCATTTCCTGTATGCGCTGAGTGAGATCGACGATTACAACAAGGCCGGAGACGGATCTGTCACGGCTTTTGCTGTCGACCAAAAGACGGGTTCCCTGCGAAAGCTGAACAGTGTCAGCTCCGGTGGTGCTGTGCCAGCGCATCTGAGTGTTCATCATTCAGGTCGTTATGTTCTGGTCGCGAATTATGTGGGTGGCTGTGTTGCAGTCCTGCCGATCCGAAGCGATGGATCGCTGGGTGAAGCAACCGATGTGGTGCATAATACGGGGCCGCGTCAGCCAGAGCGCGCAACGGATAATCCGCAAGGCAACTTTGCGGTTTCTGACCATTCCGGGTCTCATCCGCACATGATTCGTTCCGATCCGAGCGGTCGCTTCGTGATCGCGGATGATGCGGGTTTGGATCGAGTTTATGTCTGGACGCTGAATCTGGCGACTGGGAAGCTCATTTCGGCAAAAACACCGTATTATGATATGGAGCCGGGGTCTGCGCCGCGTCACTTCGAGTTCAATCACTCGGGGCGCATTATGTACAATCTGTGTGAGCAGAACTCGAAGATTGTCGTGTCCAGCTTTGATCCGCTGACGGGTACAATCACGAATATCCAGACGGTCAGCACCGTTACACCTCATTTCCGAGGGTCAACGCTGGCTGCGGAAATCCTGATTTCTGCCAGTGGAAAGTACGTATATGCGTCTAACCGCTTGGGAGATTCACTCGCGGTATTCGCGATTGCCGCGGATGGAACGCTGTCCTTGCAGGACGAAGTCTGGATGCATGCCGATTACGGCCGCGCCATGATGTTCGATCCGTCTGGAACGTTCCTGTTCTGCGCTAACCAGCGCTCGGATGCGGTGACGTCCTTCAAGGTGGACAAGAACACCGGGCAGCTTGCGTTTACTGAGAACTTTACGCCTGTCGGTAGCCCGACGACGTTTGCATTCATGAACACGCAGGTCTGACCCTCAATGGAAAAGGCGCTCTTCGGAGCGCCTTTTTTGTTTTAGCCTTTCGTGAACATTGCGATGTAGTTCACGCCGGTATCGCGGGTCGTGCGCCAGCGTGGGGGCAGGTAGCTCATGCCGGCAATATCGGTCATGCGCAGACCGGCGTTCCGCGCTATGGCTGCCAGTTCTTCCGGCTTGATGAATTTTTTCCAGTCATGTGTGCCGACGGGCAGCATGCGCAAAAGGTATTCCGCGCCCAGCTTTGCCATCGCGAACGAACGCGGTGTGCGGCTCATTGTAGAGACGGCAACCATGCCACCCGGGCGGGTCAGGGTTGCAAGCATGTGCAGGAAATCCTGCGGATCGTTGACGTGTTCGATGACTTCCAGAGCTGAAACCACGTCGAATTCTGCGCCTTCCTCGACCAGATCTTCCGCGCTGCCATTACGATAAGTCAGATGTGCGGCACTCGGTGGGAGTGGGTAGGTAGCCTGATGGGCGCGGGCGGCTTCGATCCCGGCCGGGCTTGCATCAAGGCCGAGTGTCTCGAACCCCAGCTTTGCAAAAGCTTCGCTGGCCAGGCCTGCGCCGCAGCCAATATCGAGCAGGGAAAGGCGTTTTCCTTCGGACGGCTTGAGAGAGGTCGTTCGGGAGGCGACCCAGTCCGTCCGCAGGGGGTTCATGGCGTGCAAAGGGGCCATCGGGCCACGTGGATTCCACCAGTCCTTGGCCAGCGCACTGAAATGGGCGATTTCGGAATCGGAAACGGAAGAGCGATGTGAGGTGCTTCCGGAAACGGTTTCTGAGGCCATCAGAACTGTCCTTCTGTGTGCCCGCATGATGCCGTCGGCTGGACGCGGCGTGGCGAGACGAGTATGTGGACCGGCAGAGTCTGTTCAGAAGACCGGCCGGCAAATCTGTTTTGTGCCGTATCCGATGCCAGACCCGAGCGCGCAACGCCAGACACGTACTGGAGCCTTATCCGCGATGTCCATGTCCGATACTCCCGTTCACGACCAGATTTCGGGTCGTGCCGATACTCTTTCCATGTCTGTGGATAGCGGGAAACGGAAAACGATCGTCATGAAATTCGGCGGAACATCCGTCGGAAATATTGAACGCATCCGGATCGTTGCGCAGCGGGTCAAGGCTGAGCATGCGCTTGGGCGTCGGGTGGCTGTCGTTGTGTCTGCCATGGCCGGTGTGACCAATCAGATGGTTGGATACTGTTCCGAACTCGATCCGCTGGCGGACCCGAAAGAATATGATGCCGTTGTAGCATCGGGTGAGCAGGTTACGAGCGGTCTTGTGGCTATTGCGCTACAGGCACTGGGCGTTCCGGCACGGTCTTTTCAGGGCTGGCAGATCCCGCTTGTGACGGATGATGCGCACGGGAAAGCATCCATTGATGGCGTTGACGGCACGGAACTGCTGAAATGCCTTGATAATGGGATTGTGCCGGTTATTGCCGGCTTCCAGGGAGTTGGTCCGGATAACCGGATTGCCACACTTGGGCGTGGCGGATCGGACACATCTGCTGTAGCTATTGCCGCCGCGATCCATGCGGATCAATGCGACATCTATACGGATGTTGATGGAATTTATACGACGGACCCGCGTATCGTGAAGCGTGCGCGGAAGCTGGATCGCATCACATATGAAGAGATGCTTGAACTCGCTTCCGTGGGCGCCAAGGTACTTCAGACCCGTAGTGTCGGGCTGGCGATGCGTGAAGGGGTCCGTGTACGTGTGCTGTCGTCATTCTCCGAGACGGACGATGACAGTGGGTCGATTGTGGTGGATGAGGACGAGATCGTGGAGAAGGAACTGGTTGCGGGCATTGCCAGCTCGCATGATGAAGCAAAGCTCTCCGTCCGGCGTATTCCGGACCGTCCGGGCATTGCCGCGGCCATCTTCGGACCTCTGGCTGAAGCAAACATCAACGTGGACATGATCGTGCAGAGCACGGGCGTTGACCGCATGACGAACATGACCTTCACGGTCGGTAAAAGCGATGAGGCTGCTGCCCGTGCTGTTCTGGAAAGTGCTCATGGCATCATCCAGTATGGCGAGCTTGAGACGTCCCACAATGTGGTGAAGATCAGCGTCGTGGGTGTTGGCATGCGTTCGAATGCCGGGCTTGCTGCGACCATGTTCGCTACGCTGGCGGAACGTGGGATCAATGTGCAGGTGATTTCCACCAGCGAAATCAAGATCTCCGTCCTGATTGATTCGGAATACAAAGAGCTTGCGATGCGTGCACTGCACACCGCGTACGGGCTGGACAAGAAAGAGGAACCCTCTACGTGAGTGCAATGACGGACGCCCGCGAGACCCTGAACCGCCTCTGGAAGCCGGGATGTGACTTCCTGGGCAGCGAAGTCGCCATTCTTGGCGGCGCAATGTCCTGGGTGAGCGAGCGCAATCTTGTCTCCGCCATTTCCAATGCTGGCGGTTTCGGTGTGATTGCCTGCGGTGCCATGACGCCGGAGCGCCTTGAGGAAGAAATTGTTGCCACGCAGGCTCTGACGAAGCGCCCGTTTGGTGTGAACCTCATCACCATGCATCCTGAGCTAGAGCGTCTGGTGGATGTGTGCCTTGCACATAACGTATCCCACGTCGTTCTGGCGGGTGGTGTGCCGACAAGTGCCATCATCAAGCGCGTTCGTGATGGCGGAGCCCGTGCGATTGGTTTCGCGCCTGCGCTGGCTCTGGGCAAGCGTCTGGTGAAGCTGGGTATTGAAGCTCTCATTATCGAGGGTTCGGAAGCTGGTGGCCATGTCGGACCGGTGTCCCTGACGGTTCTGGCGCAGGAAATCCTGCCGCACATCAAGGATGTTCCTGTCTTTGTGGCGGGTGGTCTGGGCCGTGGTGATGCCATCGTGTCCTATCTTGAGCAGGGTGCTTCCGGTGCGCAGCTTGGAACGATCTTTGCCGCATCTGAAGAGAGCATCGCGCACGAGAACTTCAAAAAGGCGTTCCTGCGGGCCAATGCCCGGGATGCTGTGACATCCGTGCAGCTTGATGAGCAGTTCCCAGTCATTCCGGTTCGTGGTCTTGCCAATGCTGGAAGCCGTGGCTTCCTTAAGCATCAGGCAGAGACGATCCGCACGTTCCAGAGCGGTGGTGTCAGCAAGGAAGATGCTCAGCTCTCCATCGAGCATTTCTGGGCTGGTGCGCTTCGTCGTGCCGTAATCGAGGGTGACGTCGAGAACGGGTCTGTCATGGCTGGTCAGTCTGTTGGTATGGTCAAAGAAGTCCGTCCGGTTTCCGAAATCATTGCCACACTCGTTGAGCAGGCTGTCGAAGCCATTGCGAAGCGGGAAGATCGCGTTCACGCTTCTGCCTGATCAGGTTTTATCAGCCATGTCTCCTCCCTCCGACCGTCCGATGCCGCTTCGCTCAGACCAGCCCAGTGTTGGCACGATTCTGCGTACGCGGCGGGAAGAGTTGGGATGGCAGATAGATGACGTTGCGCAGTGGTTACGCATCCGGGCGCGTCTGCTGGTTGCTCTTGAAGCTGATGATCTCTCGTCTCTGCCAGGTGTGGCGTATGCTGTCGGCTTCCTGCGGACGTATGCCCACGCCATGCAGTTGGACGCAGATGGGTTGGTTGCTCGTTTCCGTCGAGAATATCGCGGGGTCGTCAATCGGAAGACGGATCTCGTCTTTCCGCAGCCTGAGGGTGAGCGCGGGCTGCCCATTGGTCTGCTGGTTGGAGCAGGGCTTGTTGTTGTCGTGGCGGCCTATGCTGGGTGGTATCGGTTTGCCTCGCATGACAGTCCCGCAGACCGCCGCATTCCTGCTGTTGCGGAACTGATGCCAGGTGCCGCGACGTCTGCGACCACGTCTCCTCAGGTGGCGTCTGTTATGCCCGGCAGGGCCCCAACTCCCGATCCCTCTCTGCCGCATGATCCACTTCCTGCGTCTGTCGCTCCAGTTGTGCCGGCTACGGCACCACAGCCGGTTATTGCACCGACTGAGTCTGCGACACCTGTAGCATCGCCAGCACTTCCTTCGCCGAGCGCAGAAGAGGATGACGGCACGCCAAACAATACGGATCAGTTTGGCCCCGCTACAGATGTTCCTGCCGAAACTCCCGCTCCAGCCGTCCCTGTCGGGGCTGTTGTCGTGCGTCTGTTGGCGCCTGTCTGGATGCAGGTGAAGGACAAGGACGGTCATGTTCTTGTGTCTCGCGTGCTTAAGGCTGGCGAAAGCTGGCAGGGTGACGCTTCTGCAGCGCCATTTCGCATGTCTTTCGGCAATGCGGGTGGTGTTGTCCTTTCGACAGATGGCTGCACGAGCGCGCCTCTAGGTCGTCAGGGCGAAGTGCGCCGGAATGTTGAAGTTACAGCGGATGCCATCCGTTCAGGTGCATTCGGCAATGGTGTTGCTCTCCCGGCACAGCCGTCTGCCGTGGTGGCTACTCCTTCCGAGCAAAGTGTTGACGGGTCGACTGCGGCCGCACCAGATGATTCGTCTGCGGCGCCTGCTGTTAAGCCTGTAATACGTCGCCCTAAAAAAGCTCCTACGCCTTCCGCAGAAGTTTCTGCTGACGATCTGAATGCCCGGCAACTGGATCAATCGTCTCCATCGCATTAAACAGGGGGGTAACGCCCCTGACCCAAAGGACCCGGTTATCCCGGGCACGAAGAGGTAAATCATGAGCAGCTACCGCCCCTATCAGCACATCGAGCGTCGCAAGTCGCGCCAGATTCATGTCGGCAAGGTTGCGGTCGGTGGTGATGCGCCGATCTCCGTGCAGACCATGACCAATACCCTGACGTCTGACGCGCAGGCGACGATTGACCAGATCCGTCTCGCCGAACTGGCGGGCGTGGACATCGTTCGCGTGTCCTGTCCGGATGAAGCCAGCACGGCCGCTCTGAAAGAAATCGTGCATGAAGTGAACGTGCCGATCGTTGCGGACATTCACTTCCACTATAAACGCGCGATCGAAGCCGCGAAGGCTGGTGCTGCTTGCCTGCGTATCAATCCGGGCAATATCGGCAGTGCCGAGCGCGTGCGTGAAGTTGTGAACGCTGCCAAGGATTACGGCTGTTCCATCCGTATCGGTGTGAATGCTGGCTCGCTGGAAAAGCACCTTCTGGAAAAGTATGGTGAGCCTAACCCGGAAGCGCTGGTCGAGAGTGCTCTGGAGCACGCGAAGATCCTTCAGGACCATGATTTTCATGAGTTCAAGATCAGCGTGAAGGCGTCTGACGTGTTCATGGCGGTTGCGGCCTATCAGCAGCTTGCAGACTGCTGTGACCATCCGCTGCACATCGGCATCACGGAAGCTGGTTCCAAGCGCGCCGGTACGGTGAAGTCCTCCATCGGTCTGGGCAATCTGCTCTGGGCGGGCGTGGGTGACACCATGCGCGTTTCATTGTCTGCGGCACCGGAAGAAGAAGTGCTGGTGGGCTGGGACATTTTGAAGTCCCTTGGCCTGCGTCATCGCGGTGTGAAGATCATTTCCTGCCCGTCCTGTGCACGTCAGGGTTTCAACGTGGTTGAGACGGTCCAGACGCTGGAAGATCGCCTCCAGCACATCAAGACGCCACTGACGCTGTCTATCATCGGATGCGTTGTGAATGGTCCGGGTGAAGCCCTGATGACCGATATCGGAGTGACCGGCGGTGGCTCAGGTCGTCATATGGTCTATTCGGCTGGTCGTCAGGACCACACGATGCCGGCAGAAGACATGATCGAGCACATTGTGGATCTGGTTGAGACCAAAGTTGCCGCTATTGAGGCAGACAAGGCTCAGACAGAAGCTGAAGCAGCCAAGTTGTTGGACCCGGCGGCTCACTGATGTCAGGATTGCAGCCACCTCGCGGCACACACGACCTTATTGGCGACACGATGCGCCGTCACCACCATGTGGTGCAGACGGCCAGAGCTGTTCTGGAAACCTATGGCTTTGAAGAGTGGAGCACCCCCATCTTCGAAGACACACGGGTTTTCTCGCGGACGCTCGGTGAAACCTCCGATGTCGTCTCCAAGGAAATGTACACCTTTGAGGACCGGGGCGGCGAAAGCATTACGCTGCGTCCCGAGAACACAGCCTCAATCTGTCGTGCTTTTGTGACGAACGGCCTGACCCAGTCTTTACCTCAGAAGGCGTTTTATCACGGGCCGATGTTCCGTTATGAGCGCCCGCAGAAGGGGCGTTATCGCCAGTTCCACCAGATTGGTGCGGAGCTGCTGGGTGCAGAAGGCCCTCTGCGAGACGCTGAAGTCATCACAATGGCCTACGACATTCTGAAAGCGCTTGGTCTTTCGGAGCATGTTGTTCTGGAAATCAACACGCTCGGGGATATTGCGTCCCGGCAGGCGTGGCGTGAGGCTCTGGTGGCGTATTTCCGTCAGCACGCAGATGCGCTTTCTGAAGAAAGCCGTGTGCGTCTTGAGGTAAACCCGCTGCGCATTCTGGACAGCAAATCCGAGCAGGATCGTGCGCTGCTGGCAGATGCACCGGCTTTTGCGGATTATCTGAACGATGAGTCTCGTAAATTCTGGGACGACCTACGGTCTTACCTGACGGCATTTGGCGTGAAGTTTGTCGAGAACCCGCGGATTGTGCGTGGCCTTGATTACTACAGTCACACGGCTTTCGAGTTTGTGACGACGAAGCTGGGTGCTCAAGGCACTGTTCTGGCTGGGGGACGCTACGAAGGTCTGGTTGAGCAGATGGGCGGTCCTGCTGTTCCGGCAATTGGCTGGGCCGGTGGTATCGAGCGTCTGGCCCTGCTGCTTGAGGACGCGCCTGCTGTTCCTGCTGGAATTGCAATTGTTCCCATGGGAGACGAGGCCCTTCTCAAAGGTGCTGCGATTGCCCGGTCCCTGCGCGAAGCGGGACTGCGTGCTGAAATTGAGACACGTGGAAACATGAAGAAGCGCATGGAGCGCGTCGTGAAGTCCGGTGCATCTCATGCGGTTGTTCTGGGTGATGAAGAAATTGCGCGCGATGTCGTGCAGCTTCGTGATCTGGGAACGCGTGATCAGCAGGAAGTATCTGTTGCGGATCTGGTTCAGGCACTGAAGGGCGCCTGACACGTGGCATTTGACGACAGGCTTGAGCGAATTGTTGCGCGGTCGGAGGAAATTCAGGCTCTGATGTCAGCAGGTGAGGCGACGGGGGAAGAGTTCACGCGTCTCTCACGGGAGTATGCAGAACTCGAGCCTGTCGTTGCTTCGATCCGGGCCTGGCAGGACGCCGACACACAGCGCGATGGAGCCAAAGCTCTTCTTTCTGACCCGGAAATGAAGGAACTGGCTCAGGCTGAGCTGGAAGAGATTGAAGCCCAGATTCCTGAACTGGAGCACAATCTCCGACTCGCTCTTCTTCCCAAAGATGCAGCGGATGAACGCAGCGCTATTCTGGAAATTCGTCCGGCGGCAGGTGGTGATGAGGCGGGGCTTTTTGCCGCCCAGCTTTTCGATGCCTATCGCCGGTTTTCGGAGCAGAATGGCTGGCGTTTTGAAGTCATGGAATATGCCGAGAATGAAGTTGCAGGCCTGAAAGACGGCATGGCGACAATTTCCGGCCGTTCCGTGTTTGCTCGCCTGAAGTATGAGTCTGGCGTGCATCGCGTACAGCGCGTCCCGGCGACTGAAAGCCAGGGGCGCATTCATACGTCCACGGTGACGGTTGCTGTTCTGCCGGAAGCCGAGGAGGTGGACGTCACGATCAATGATGACGATCTGCGGATTGACGTTTATCGTGCGTCGGGTGCGGGTGGGCAGCACGTCAACAAGACGGAAAGTGCTGTTCGCATTACGCATATTCCTACTGGCGTCGTAGTGGCGATGCAGGAAGAAAAGAGCCAGCACAAGAATCGTGCCAAGGCGATGAAAATCCTCCGTGCACGTCTGTATGAGCGGCAGCGATCAGCTGCTCATGAATCCCGTGCCGCGGATCGACGCTCTCAGGTTGGAACAGGGGACCGGTCAGAGCGGATTCGGACGTATAATTTCCCGCAGGGACGTGTGACGGACCATCGCATCAATCTGACGCTCTACAAGATCGAACGCATCATGGCGGGCGAGTTTGATGAGATTATCGATGCGCTGACACGTGAAGAACAGACAGAGCTTCTGGCCGCTGAAGGCTTTTAAAGCCTCAGCTGCTGGGAACCGCGCAGACAGCAGCCCGTCCATGCCGATGAGTGGCGACGGAGGGGTCGTTGTAATCTACTAAAAAAAAGTCTGTGAAATTATTGCTTCCGACAGCATCCAGGGCATGGTCTTGCGGGCTATGAAGCTGTCCGTCGCTGCTGACCTGATGCGTTTCCTGATGTCCGTTGTGCATGATGGTGATTTCGCCACACAGGGCATAGTCAACATCGTTGCGTCCGGCAGGAAGCGTGATGGTTTGGGTTTCTCGTGATTTGGATAAGCCGAGGCGGAAGGTCGCCACCAGGTTACCGTTCAGGTAAAGGCGAGAGACTTCGGAGATTTCTTCAGGAGCACGTTCATCGGTGACGGTGAAGGTGCCAGGAAGTTCAGACTGGGCGCTGGCTGAATGCAGGGCGCATCCCAGAAGAAGGACCGAGAAGAAAAATGCACGTTTGGACTTCATGATCACAGGTATAGCAGGTTCACTGACAAAATGACTGCAAAAGATGACATTCTTCAGCGTGCAGCGGTGGTCTTGCAGCAGGCTGGACTTGAAGATCCTCGTCGTGAAGCCCGATTGCTGCTGTCTTGGGCCACGCATCGTGATCTGGCTGGATTGTTCGCTCTGAACGTTTTTTCTGAGGATGAAGCGAATCGCTTTGAGACGGCTGTTCAGCGGCGTGCGTCTCGCGAACCTTTGGCTTTCATTACGGGTGAAACGGGGTTCTGGACTCTTGATGTCTTTACGTCACCAGAGACGCTGATCCCCCGGGGAGACAGTGAAGCTCTGATAGAAGCGCTCCTGATCGTTCGGCCGGACAAGGCGGAGGCTCTTACCATGCTGGACCTTGGAACGGGGACAGGGTGCCTGCTGTTGTCCGCGCTTTCAGAATATTCCCGGGCGTGGGGGGTCGGCGTTGATCTTGCACCTGGAGCGGCGCTTCTGGCTCAGCGGAACGCGGTTCGGAACGGATTGGAGAAACGCAGTGCGTTTTTGGCAGGGAACTGGGATTCTGCCCTGAACGGGCAGTTTGATGTCGTGATTTCCAATCCACCCTATATCGAGAGTGCTGACGTGCCCGATCTGATGCCGGAGGTCTCCCGCTATGAGCCCGCCCGGGCGCTGGATGGAGGAACGGACGGCCTGGATGCCTATCGGTTGTTGTGTGACGCGTTGCCCCGACTGCTTGTTCCCGGGGGCCATGCCATTCTGGAAATGGGCATCGGGCAGATCGATGCTGTGTCCGAACTGGGGAGTCGGCGAGGGCTGAAAGAGGTCGCGCGGCATGATGATCTGGGGGGCATTGCACGCGCTCTTGTTCTGCAGCGGACAGAAAACTGAGGAAAGACGTTGGCTTAAGGGCTGAGAGTTGGTATGACCCAAAAGCTACGTTTTGGAGCGAAAGCCGTAATGGCGGTTTTTTCCTCACGGAGTTGCTCCTGTTGGCCGTCTTTCAGTAAGCCGGTAACAGATGAGAAGGCTGGCCAGTGTCCAGCCACAGCGAGATAGACAGACGTCTTTTCGACAGCGGCGGATGCATCCTTCTGCAAGGGCAGAAGAGGGGCCCGCCATCAGGAAAGTGCATCACGGGTCGATGAATATGAAGCGTATAAGAGGCCGGCATCATCGTGCAGGCGGCGGGACACCACGCACAAGTAGTTCCCAGACCCCTCTGAACCGCAACCATGTGTTTGACAGCAATGGCCCGGACCTCAGAATTCGCGGAACTGCTCAGCAGCTTTTCGAGAAGTATCTCCAGCTTGGTCGGGATGCCACCGGAACCGGGGACCGTATTCTTGCGGAAGCCTATTTCCAGCATGCCGAGCACTATTTCCGCATTCTTAATGCGATGAATCAGGCGGCCCAGCAGAGTCAGCAGGAGCGCAACGAGCGTCAGGCGCAGCGTCAGCGCGCTTATGAAGATCGTCGTGAGCCACATGGCGAAGAAAACTATCAGGGCGGCGACCGTGAAGGTGGCGAACAGCCTTCCTTCGAGGCCCAGCGGCCTCAGGACGCTTCAGCCGACGCTGAATAAGATTTGAAAAAGAGCCGGTCCTGAAAAGGTCCGGCTCTTTTTTATATCCGCCCTACAAACCGTTCGGGGAGGTGCCAGAGCTCGGTTCCATTGATGTGGAGGTCGAGCCGGTACTGGTCATGATCGCGGTGAATTGCGCTTTGTTCGACCGCATGACGCCAGTTCTTTAGCCGCGGGTCCTGCTGATCGAATGTTGGGTGGACAATCGGGAGGCCTGCCATGTTGCGGAGCATGTTCTCCCAGTCCTGATCAAGGAGGCGCTGGTGCTGGCCAGCATTTTCTGAGCTCCAGGGTTGCGTTCGGGTTCGGTTCAGACGCCTGAGGCCTGAGGCAAGGTCTGCGTAACGCAGGTGGAAAAGAAATAGCGGTGCTGTCAGCTGAGGACTGACTTCTTTGCAACAATGAAAGCCAGGAGCCCACGTCACCGCGGCGCGGATGAGTGCCGGCTTACACATTGCACTCGAAAATCGTAAATGCTGCCTCTGGATTGAAACCGGCCGGCTATAATCGAAGTCAGTTTCGCTGTTGGGCAGATGGATGACGTCTAGCCCCGTGGCTGTGACAACAGGGCTACTGTTGGCAATGGCAAAATGGGTGAGGGACGGGTACATGGCAGGATCTGCTAGGAGAAGCTCATCCACATCACTGTAAATGACGCTATCATACCATTCGAGAAGACTGGCACAGAATGCGCCAATGGCACGCGTACGTCGTTCGTCATCCTGAGGAGAGCGGGGAATTCGGATCCTGTTGACCTGACCAAGATGATCCGTCGATCCGTCATTGGAGCCATGGTCAATAACGTAACATGACGCTTCGCCGACCTGAGCGCCATAATGCCGACGCCAGATATGAAGATGTTCTGGCTCATTATAGGCCATGGTGACGACGGCAAGAGGCTTCTTGATCATGTCAGCATGATACAAAAATGCTTTCAGATCAGATACCTGAAAGATTTTTATTTAATTTTAGGAAAATATGGATGGTAGCGGTGGACGGATTTGAACCGCCGACCAAGGGATTATGATTCCCCTGCTCTACCACTGAGCTACACCGCCATCCCACCGGGCAACCCGGCGTTGAGGCGGGTTTTTAAGGGGGATCTGTTGGTGTGTCAACACGTTATCAAAAGGAAAATGCAGGATTTTAGTCACCGCATTTTTCACAATGGTCATATCTGTTATGGTTTTCTGAATCCCTCAATTCCCTCTTGATATGGAGCTTCCTGCCTAGTGACGCAGCACTTCGTCAGCACGCTGTTTGCCGTAAGGTCTTATTTTACGTGGCTTCCGGCAGCCGTTGTTTCTGTTCTGATGCTCGCGGTCGTGGGTATTCTGGCTTTTTATTGTGGTAATCTTGTAACGTCCCTGACGTTGCGGATCCCCGGCTCCCGAAGTGGTGCGCTGATCCGCCGGATCGTGGCTGCGCTTCGGCGTCCAACACGGATTATGATCGCACTGCTAGCGATGATTGCGGCTTTGCCTGCCGTGACAGGCTTTGCCTACGAGACTGAACAGAACCTCAGACTCTTTTTCCTGTTCCTGCTGGTTCTGACGTTTGGCTTCTCTGCCATTATCGTTTTCCGGATCATGACGGAAGCGTATCTCAATCGGCTTTCTTCAAGAGAACAGACCGACGACATCATGATCCGTACGCATCAGACGCAGATCCGCGTTCTGAGGCGCCTGACGGAAATCATGGTGGGCATTGTGACCGTGGCGTCGGCCCTTATGCTGTTCCCGTCTGTGAAACAGTATGGTGTGTCGCTCTTTGCTTCGGCTGGAGCCGCATCACTGATCGTGGGTCTTTCTGCGCGTGGTTTGCTGACCAATCTGATTGCAGGCGTGCAGATTGCCGTGACCCAGCCCATTCGTATGGAAGATCTCGTCATCATCAATGGTGACTGGTGCTGGGTTGAGGAAATCAACGCGACCTATGTTGTGCTGCGGGTGTGGGACTGGCGCCGTCATATTGTACCGATTTCTTACTTCCTGGAGAACCAGTTCGAAAACTGGACGCATAATTCCGCAGCGATTATCGGTGTTGTATTCCTATGGCTCGATTATGAGGCGCCAATGGATCGCATCCGGGAGATGCTGAATGAGATCATCCGCACATGCCCACTTTGGGACGGTAAGGTTTTTGATGCGCAGGTAGCGGACTGTAACTCTCAGGTGATGTCGATCCGTATTATCGCCAGTGCGCGCAATGCTCTTCAGAGCTGGGATCTGCGGTGTGATATCCGGGAAAAAATTATCGCGCGGATCAGGGAAGAATGTCCGGAGGCTCTGCCGCGGGCACGTTTTGCCATGATGCCACCCCGGCCGGGCGCTGAGGCCTGGCCAAGCGAGCTTTTGTCTCCAAAAATCGATCGGCCGCCGCCGGGAAGTTATATGGGCCCTGGAACACCGGGTGCCTGAGACAGAAACCATCGCTTCGGCGGTGGTTTTTTCTTTTGAGGGACGTAGCCGTTCTGAATCTGGCTTGATCAGCTTATGGCTGTTACGTCGGAATTGAGTATTTCTGTTTGAAACATGAATGCCAGATCTTGTGCAGGACTGAAGAAGATATGTCGGAACATCCTCAAACCATTCAGATCTTTCTTCCGTCAGGTGACCCGCAGGGCATTCGTACAGCAGCCATTACCACACGTATTGTGCAGGTGATTGAAATTCCCCGAGTGCGCCTTGAGGCCTTTTTGGCGATGCCTGAAGCCGGGTTTGTTGGTGTGTATGTTCTTTTTGGGGAGAATGAACAGACTTCCGCGCTCCGGGCTTATGTGGGGCAAACAGGAAACCTTGGTACGCGCCTGAAGCAGCACAATGAGAAGAAGGACTTCTGGAACCGAGCCGTTGTGGCGTTATCTTTGACGCAGAGCCTGACGCTGACGCACGCTTATTATTTGGAATGGTTGTCAATCACTCGGGCCGCGAAAGCGCAACGCTTTGAGTTGGATAACGGTACGATCGGTACCAAGCCGCATACGCCACCAGCGATGGAAGCTGAATGCCGGGAAATTTTTGAAACATTCGATATTTTGCTGACGACGCTGGGCTACCCGCTTTTTGATCCATTGATCAGGTCTCGTGTTGTTCAAAGTCCAGTCATCACTCCGCATGACACCTATAATCCGGTGGCATCGGAAGATGTGGAGCAGGAATTTTATTGCAGAGCATCCGGAGTGAATGGCCGGGCGCGGTATACTGAGGAAGGTCTTGTAGTTCTCGCTGGATCGTACGGGAGAGCAGAGGTCTCCGAGGCGTTTCTGAAAAACGGATACTATCAAAAGCGGCAAGACTTAATTGATCAAGGCGTTTTGAAGGTGGAGGGAAGTCGTGTCATCTATACGCGTGACACGCTTTACAAATCTCCCAGTTCATCCGCCGCTTATTTGCTCGGGCGGTCAGCTAATGGATGGTTTGAGTGGAAAAACAGCGTCGGTGTGTCTCTTGGAGAAGCCATGGGCCGCTATGGTGCCACGGAAGAAAGCGTTGTCGAATAAACGCTATTCTGCCGTGAGACGAGACTTTCACCCTGCCATTGTGGAATTGCGGCGTCCGTAAAATACATATGTGACGATGCCGAGAATGACGTAGCCGGTGAGTAGAATAAGGGGCACGGGATTACCGTTGGCAACGGAGTGGATCATGTCTGTGACGAGCGGAATGGTCATGAACAGGCAGAAAATAATCCCGAGCAGTGGTGTTATACCGATCCAGAAACCACGCACCCGGAACCCGCCCAAGGGGACACTGAAAGGCCGATGCAGATCCGGCCGTGTGTTCCGCTGCCAAATGACCGTAAAGCACACGATACCAAAAGCCGCTGCTGTACCGATTGAAACGAGATCACTGATAATGTCGATGGGGAGCGTTGCCGTCATGATGGCAACGATGATCCCCAGAACGATCGTGCCGAGCCAAGGGGTGCGGAATTTGGCATGAACCTTGCCAAACAGCGAGGGGATCAGGCCGTCACGGCTCATTGTCATGAGCACACGCGACTGGGCATACATTAGTCCCATCAGAACGGAACACAGTCCGATGGTTGCGCCCACATTAATGAAAATGGACAGCCAGGGCGTGTTCATTACGCGCACAGCGATGGCCAGTGGGTCCGGAACATCCAGGTCTCGGTAAGGGACGATCCCGAGAAGAACCGCAGCAACAATGATGTATACAATCGTGCAGATCAGAAGGCTGCCGATAATCCCGATGGGGACATCCCGTGTCGGGTTCTTCGCTTCTGCTGACGCAGTCGAGACGGCTTCAAATCCGACATAAGCGAAGAAGATGATCGACGCTGCCCGGAAGATCCCTTTGACACCGTAGTGAAAGCCACCTTCGTTGGGCGGAATAAACGGGTGCCAGTTTGCGGGGTGGATGGCATGGATGCCGAAGGCAACGAACAAACCAAGAACACCGACCTTCAGGATAACGATCAGCGTATTAACGCGGGCAGATTCCTCAATGCCACGCACCAAGAGGCCGGTTACCAGAAAGACCGCCGTCAGGCCGATAAGATCCAGTCGCCAGCCGGCGCTAATGGCAGTGCCATCCGAACCGGGAACGGGCTGCAACGTCGCCTGAGTAAGGCTGGCGGGAATATGGATACCAAAAACAGCAAGGAGAGACGACGCATAACCGGACAGTCCGGCGGCGACGGCTGCACAGGAAATTCCGTATTCCAGAAGGAGAAGCCACCCCACGATCCACGCCACTTTCTCACCCATGGAGATGTAGGCGTAGGAGTATGCCGATCCCGAGACCGGGAGCGTGGATGACAACTCGCCGTATGAAAACGCGGTGAACAGGCAGGCGAGTGCGGCAACCACGAACGAAACAAGAACAGACGGCCCTGCATATTCGGCAGCAGCCGTTCCAGTCATGACGTAAATGCCTGCGCCGATGGTGGAGCCGACGCCCAGCAGAATAAGCTGCGTGGCCGTGAGGCTGCGTTTCAACCCGTGCGCTTCATTCTCGGACATGATCTGTTCGAGACTCTTTCGACGGGCAGCCGTGGCTGAGGCGGATGAGCTGGATTGTATCGGAAGTGGCATGATCCCTAATCTGCCGGGAAAAGCGGCGTCTGGAAAGGTTTATAGAACGATGAGAACGCCTGCCAGCAGGCCGGCAGCAATGCAGTAGATGCCGAAAGGCTTGAGAGCCCATTCGTCATGATTGCGGAAGAAGCGCAACATCAGGAGAGAACAGATAAGAGCTGTGATGCCGGCAGCGATGGCTCCCACCACGCACTGAAACATCACGTCATGGGAAATCGTCATGTGCCGCATCTGCCAGCCTTCCTTGACGGTCGCTGCCAGAACGACCGGCTGGGCCATAAGCAGCGAGAAGCGGGCGGCGGTTCCATGATCCAGTCCGCGCAGAAGACCGCCATTCATGGTGGCGCCTGAACGCGACAGACCAGGGAACAGGGCAAGACACTGCCAGAACCCAATAATCAGAGCATCTTTGGGAGACAGGGAAGAAATTGGACGGTGATCCGCCTGTCCGCGCTGTCTGCGGAGCCATTCCGTGACCAGAAGCAGCAGGCCATTCAGAACCAGGAAGCCTGCGACGGCCAGAGGTGCCCCGAAAATGGAGCGCAGGCTATGTTCAAAAAGCCCACCGAAGATGACGGCCGGGATGGTCGCAATGACGAGAAGACCAAAAACCCGAATCGATTCAAGCTGGTTGTATCGGCCGTGCAGACCCAGCATCCCGCGAAGGATGGCCATCCAGTCGCGCCAGAAGACACCAGCCAGAGCCACAAGAGTTCCGACGTGCAGCATTGTCAGGAATGGCAGGAACATTTCCGAATGTTCGTCCAGGTTCCAGTGAAGGATACCGGGCAGCAGAACGGCATGGCCGAGGCTACTGACGGGAAAGGGCTCAGTAATGCCCTGAACGATGGCGAGAATGATGGCCTGAAAAAGCGTCATGGAGCCTGCACGAATGGGCGGAAAAGGAAGTCACTTGCCTGATGGCGCGAAGGGACGCAACCTTGACCGTGCTGTGGGGGAAGACTAACTCGCCAGCTTACCGGGTTTTTTGAAAGTTGAGGCACCACATGAAGGCAGGATACAGCGGGCGCGGTGGCGCCATTCTGGCAAGCGGTCTTGTCCTTCTCGTTGCCGGGGCTTTTCTTGTTTATGGCGGTGAGCTTCGCAAGGGGCCGGTTCAGCATAGCATCGTCATGCATGCGCAGTTCAATTCAGCGAATGGCTTAAAAGCTGGGGCGGATGTTGATCTCGCCGGGGTGACGGTGGGGCGTGTCCAATCGATCAGCCTTAACCCACAAACCCAGATGGCTGACGTGACGTTCTCCGTTGATCAGCAGCTCAATCTTCCGGTTGATACGGCTGTCGGTATTGGTGCGCCAAGCATGACGGCTGATAACGCGCTTCAGATTGAACCGGGGAAAGACCCTAAGACGCTGTCTGCTGGCGGGGTCATCAAGGACACCCGCGACCAGCTTTCGCTGGAGCAGCAGGTCAGCAACTATATCTTTGGCGGCGGTAAGCTCGGGAACTGAGTTCCCTCAGTCGTTCATTGGATAGGACGCCAGCAGACGGCGCTGCTTGCGCCAGGAGTGTAGCATTCCGAAAGCGCCTGATGTCTTCCATCCACGCGCCTTGTTGGCAGCGCCGATGAGGAAGGTCTGGTGGTAGTGTGAGAACTGCGCCCGATATGCTTCCCACAGGGTTGTACGGCGGTCCCAGATATGGATTGCTTCGGAGCCGACACCGTTAATTTCGATAATGCGAAGGCCTTCTCCGCGCTGCAGGGCTTCAACCGACGGAACCTTCACGTCTACACGGCCGAAATAGAAGTCCGGAACGTCTTTCATGATGGCGTCCAGGCGCGCGGTCAGCTTTGGGGTGGTATCAGCCCGGCCATCGCGAAAGACAGACCCTTTGCAGTGATTGCCAGCAAACACGAGGGGTAGAACTTCCCCTTCTGCCAGAACGGACTTTTCCCGACCCGCCAGACGCGGAAGATAGATTTGCGGAACCTGCCCCATGCGAGGATCACTCATGATGAGTTCTTCGATGGTAGAATGTCCGTCGCCAGTAAGAACTGGGGCTTCCTTGTATGTTACCGACGTGATGCGGCCTTGCGCTTGATCGGGATGGCGGATGTAAAACAGGCCGGCTTCGACAGGATAGTCGATGAGTTCCTGTACCATCAGGTCAACGTCGTTCGGGAACTGAGGGAGAACGCTTTCGAGTTGCTCCCGGGAGCGGACAAGTTTCACGCCCGTTCCGTTGCAGCCAATATCGGGTTTGACCACCACCGGAAATGACAGCTCCTTCCGTTCCATCGCGGCCAGCGCACGATCCAGCGCGCCCATGCCACTCGCAAAAACAGCGTACGGGGCAATAGCCTCCTGGGCGATTGGGCCAGCCATATCGAGAATGGAAGACTTGCTCTCTCCGCAAAGGCCACCGGTCTCGATACGCGGATTGGCGGCCGTCGGAATGCTGAGATCCCGGTACTTCAGGCCCATTGCAATCCAGTACAGGACGATGGGCGTGTAAAAGATGGAACCGGGCCAGAACTCGAAAAGCGAGAGGGGATTTTGTTCAGTCTCTGTCTTGGACATTCGGTTACTGGCTCACGGTCTGGATACGGGCGATCAGGCGCCCGACAACAACAATACACAGAACAAATCCCGCCAGTCCGGCCCAGCGCCAGCCTCCCTGATGCGCCAGAAGCCAGCCGCCAATACGCATGGCCAGCAGAAACAGCAGTGTTGTCCACACAAGGGTGGCGAGCACTGCTGTCAGGGCAAAGCGCAGAAACGGTGCGTGGAAGAAGCCGCAGGCTGTGTAGAGCGGGAGGCGCGCGCCGGGCACGAAGCGGGAGATGGCGACGATGCGGATGACGTTCTTGGAAAACCAGTCCTGCGTTCGTTCCTGCTTGGGAAGCGTCAGGAAGCGGCGAAGACGGGGCCAGCGTGCACCAGCGGCGCCTAGGCCATATAGCCCGAGATCGCCGATTGCGACGCCAAACCAGAGTGCTCCCAGGGCCAGGGCGATGCTGACATGCCCCGCACGCGCAGCCACTCCGGAAAGAACGGTTGCCACGTCTTCGAGGATAAAGGTCCCCACAATGATGCTGACTGCTTTCAGCCAGGCAGGCTGTGACGCCAGGGCGGGGCCAATGGCTATCATGCCGCGGGATGTTCCATGATCATGGAACGTTGATGTCGCATGTCAGCGCGCTGGCGACAATCTCACGCCGGGCGTTTTGACCGGAGAATGCTCGAAAGGTTTTGTGGAAGACTGGTAGGGAGCATCACAGGTTGCTAGCGTGCGCTTCAAATGAACCACCCTCTGGGGGCTAATATTCCCGTGCTTAAAAGACGTCATCTTCTTGCTGCCTTTTCCTCTGTTGCCGGAGCGGCTGCGATGGGGATCCGCTCTGCTAAAGCTCAGGACTACGGTGCATTTCTCGCCGGCGTCCGATCGCAGGCACTGGCGCAGGGGCTTTCTTCCAGCATCGTCTCCCGTGCTCTGGCTTTGACGCGGGAGCCCAATGCCAAGGTTCTCAAGCTCGATCGGCATCAGCCGGAGTTCACGCTGACATGGGCGCAGTATCGTGATCGCGTGCTGCCGGAGTCGCGTTTTCAGAAGGGCCGGACTGTCTATTCAGGTGTAGAGAGCGTGATGGCACCCGTCAGTGAGCGCTTTGGGTGTGACGATCGGGGCGTGATGGGGATCTGGGGTCTCGAGTCGGGTTTTGGTGCGCATACCGGCACTTTCTCTGTCGTGGATGCCCTTGCGACTCTGGCATTCGATGGACGGCGTTCGACGTTCTTCCGTGGGGAGCTGATGAAAGCACTCCAGATCCTGAATGATGGTGATATCGCACCGGAAGCCATGATGGGCAGCTATGCCGGTGCCATGGGGCAGGCTCAGTTTATGCCGAGCGCGTATCTGCGGTATGCGGCTGATGGTGATGGTGACGGCAAGCGTAATATCTGGACGTCCCAGCCCGATGTGTTTGCGTCTATCGCGAATTATCTCGGGAAATGCGGTTGGCAGCCTTACGAGCCATGGGGACAGGAAGTCACACTGGCCAGCGCATTGGATAAAAGTGAGATTGGTCGGACCAATACCAAGTCACTGGCAGAGTGGATGTCTCGCGGCGTGCGGCGGGCAGATGGCGCGCGTTTCTCCCGCACGGACGTAAAAGGCGCGATTGTGCAGCCAGATGGTCCGGGGACGCAGGCCTTCATGGTTTACCATAATTTCAACGTGATCCGTCGTTACAACCCGTCTGATTATTACGCGCTGGGCGTAGGTCTTCTGGGAACCGGCATTGTTTCTCCGTAATTTCGCGCCACTTCTGGCGTTCTTGCCCCTGGTCGGGGCGTGTCATCAGGATGATGAGCCTGCTATTGCGCCGCATCCCCACTATGAACTGGGGAATGCGTGGCACGGCCCGCAGGGTTGGTTTTATCCCAATGAGCAGTTCGACTATCGGGCAACGGGTCTGGCGACACGTGAGGTGCCGTTACATGGGCAACTGGCTTCTGACGGAGAGGCTTGGTCTTCGGGTGGAATGACCGGGTCACACCAAACCCTTCAACTGCCGTCGATCGTGACGGTCCGAAATCTGTTGAATGGGAGGGTGGTTCGGATCCGACTGACACGGCGGGGGCCGGAAAGTGCAGGGCGCGTTGTCGCGTTGTCCCCAAAGGCCGCAGATCTGCTGGGCATGACGTCTGACACACCCGTTGAGATTGTTGAAGACGAAACCGCGAGCCGTTCCGTTATGGAGGGACTGACGGGTGCGCCGCATCTGGACGTCCAGTCTGCTCCGGTTGGGGAAGTTCGCGCAGAGTCGCTTGATGGTAGCGCTTCGAAAAAAGTCTACGGCAGCGAATCGTCTGTGGGTGGCCAACCGTCCGCTGCGCTCACGCCGTTACCTGTAACGTGGTCTCAGGGGATGACAGGTCCGCAGGGGCTATATGTTCTTCTTGGAAAATTTTCCGGGCATGGGGCCGCTGCAAGTGTGGCAGTGCGCTGTTCCGGCGAGGTTCAGCGTGTGCCAGATGGAGCAGGGCTGGACTGGCGCGTAAGGTCCGGACCCTATACCGATACCGCCCAGGCCGATGCGGCACTGGACCGGACCCATGCGTGCGGGGTAGAGGGCGCGCGGATCATTGTGGAATGACGGCCGTGACTAAGGCCGAACAACTGGGGACGAACGTGCGGACTAGACGCTCTCTTTTCGGTGGTGTTGCGGGCTTTGCAGCCTGTGCTTCTTTTGGCGGGCCGCTGAGTGCGTTGGCACGCCCGCACCATCATGCCGCAGCTCATGCAAAAGCCGCTGCTGCCGCTTCTGATGTTCCGGCTGCTCCGGTTGGGACGCCTGCCAATACGCCGATTGGTCCGTTCGATACCGTTGCGCGCTGGGCTTACATTGTGGATTCCAGCACGGGTGCAGTTCTGCTGGATAAATCTGCAGATGAGCGGATGGCACCATCGTCCCTGACGAAAATGATGACGGCCTATATCGTGTTCGGCATGCTGGCGACCGGGCGTCTGCATCTGGAGCAGGGGCTTCCCGTCAGTGAGAAAGCCTGGCGGACGCAGGGATCCAAGATGTTCGTGCCGCTGGGCGAGAGCGTACTTGTCTCTGAACTGATCCAGGGCATGGTCATTCAGTCAGGCAATGACGCTTGCGTTGTTCTCGCAGAAGGGATCGCCGGCTCTGAAGAGCGTTTCGTCGCCATGATGAACGAAGAAGCTCCTAAGATCGGTCTGACAAATTCGCACTTCATGAACGTGACGGGTCTGCCTGCCGAAGGGCATTACATGTCCGCGCATGACGTAGCGACCGTGGCCATGCACCTGATCCGTGACTTCCCGCAATATTACCATTTCTTCGGTGAGACGGAATTCACATTCAACAAGATCCGTCAGGGCAACCGTAACGTTCTGGTCGACAAGGGACTGGCTGATGGCCTGAAGACAGGTCACACCGATGCTGGAGGGTTTGGTCTCTGTGCCAGCTCCAGCCGGAACGGAAATCGCGTGATTGTCGTGATTAACGGGACAGCGTCCAGCAATGAGCGCGCGCATGAAGGTGAACGACTCATGTCCTGGGCGTTTGCAAACTTCGAAAATGCGACGTTGTTCCGCAAGGGGCAGGTTGTGGATCATGCGCCGGTCTGGATGGGTGAACACAAGGCTGTACCGCTTGTCGCGGGTGCTGACATTGTGATGACCATGCCGGTGGGCTGGCAGCAGCGTTCCCATATTGCAGTGGATTATGCGTCACCAGTGATTGCACCAGTCGTTGAAGGTCAGGCCTGTGGCGCAATCGTAATTTCAGCGCCGGGCATGGGTGATATTCGTGTGCCGCTTCAGGCGGGTGGATCCGTTGCAAAACTCGGACTGGTTGGACGTGCAATGGCGCGCCTTGGTCATGGCCCTGCAAATTAAAAACGGTTTGTTCGTTACGCTGGAAGGTGGCGAGGGCGCTGGGAAATCCACGCAGGCGCGCCTTCTGGCGGACCACATTCGCGGACTAGGGTACGAAGCCATTCTGACGCGCGAACCGGGCGGAACGCCGGGCGCAGAAGCAATCCGGCACCTTCTGCTGTTCGGAGAAGAAGAGCTGTCCTGGCGGGCAGAGGTGCTGGCACATATGGCAGCCCGTTGTGACCATCTGGATAATCTCATACTTCCGGCTCTTCAGCGCGGCGCAGTCGTGGTCTGCGATCGGTTCCATGATTCGACACTGGCTTATCAGGGCTATGGTGTTGGGCGAGGATCAACGGAACGTCTGGACTTCATTACTGGCGCGCGACGTCTTGTCGGCCGAGAGCCTGATCTGACCTTGCTGCTTGAACTCCCACGCGAACAGGCGCTGGAGCGGCTGGAAAGTCGTGGAGGCCGGACAGACCGATACGAAGGACAGGCTGAGGCTTTTCATCAGCGTGTGCTTTCTGGCTTCGATGCGATTGCCAAAGCAGAACCGGAGCGCGTGAAGCGTATTAACGCTGGCCGCACTCCTGAAGCTGTCAGCCGATCTCTTCTGAATGCTGTGTCGGAGAAGCTGGGTCATACGGCGTGCGCGTCTGACGCGTGACGGATCCACGGCACACATTCGACCTGCGAGGCCACGAAGCGGCTGAAGAGACGTTCCGTGCTGTCCTTGCATCTGGGCGATTACATCATGCATGGCTGATTTCCGGCCCCGCCGGGATTGGAAAGGCGACGCTCGCGTTCCGACTGGCGCGGATACTGCTGAATGGAGAAGATCCAGCCTCTGCAGCCGCACGGCGTATTACGGCTGGGACGCACGGAGATCTTTTGGAAATCTCACGTGCTGTGGACGAGAAAAAGGGTCGTTTGCGGGGTGAAATCACGGCTGCAGATGTGCGGCCCGTGCAATCTTTCCTGCACCACACAGCCACGGAAGGTGGCTGGCGTGTCGTGATCGTGGACGGCGCGGAATATCTGAACCGTTTTGCAGCAAATGCGCTTCTGAAAATTCTGGAAGAGCCGCCCCCGAAAGCTATCCTTCTGCTGACAACCGCGTCTCCGGGACGGCTGCTTCCGACCATCCGCAGTCGATGTCGGGCGCTTGCCCTTTCGCCTCTGCCTGACGCGGATATGCGCGTGCTGGTTCCTGATGTTCCGGAAGATGTTCTTGCGCGGTCTCATGGTTCTCCAGGGCGCGCATTGTTTCTTGCTCAGGATCGGGATGGAGCGATTGCTGCGTTTGTGGCGGAAATACTGGCAGGGAAGACGCTGACGGCTGATATGCTTCCTCTCATTGACCGGATTGCCCGTGAGACGGAAGGTTTCGCATTGCTCTGTGATTTGCTAGGCGAGGGACTGGCAGATCGTGCACGCTCGGCAGCACGACGTGGCGACCTGCCTGTTGCTGATTCTTCTGCCCGTCAGTGTTCGGAACTTGATACACTGAGGCGGCAGACAGACGGTTTTAATCTGGACAAGGCCCAGGCCATCCGTCAGGCAGTGGAACTCGCTGCCGGAACGTGAATGGCTCAGGCATGACAAGACGAGTGGACATGACGCGGCGCTTCACCATTACAACTCCAATCTTCTACGTGAACGGCGCTCCGCATATCGGGCATGCCTATACGTCCATCGCGGCGGACGTTCTGGCCCGGTTCCATCGCCTGAACGGTGAAGACGTTCTGTTCGTCAGCGGGACGGATGAGCACGGCCAGAAGGTTGAGCAGACCGCGACCGCTCAGGGCATGGAGACGCAAGCCTACGCCGACAAGATTTCTGCGTCTTTTCGCCAGATGCAGCAGGACATGGCGATCTCCACGGATGAGTTCATCCGCACGACGGATGAGCGCCACAAGGTTGCTGCAAGTGCGTTGTGGGAAAAAGTTGCGGCCAATGGTCACATCTATCTCGGCGCGTATGAGGGCTGGTACTCCACACGCGATGAAGCATTCATTGGTGAAGATGAGCTGGTCAAGAAGCCAGATGGCACGATGGTTGCTCCATCGGGTGCGCCGGTAGAGCGCGTCAAGGAGCCGTCCTACTTCTTTAAACTGTCCGAGTTTCAGGACCGTCTGCTGAAGCTGTATGAAGACAATCCCGAGTTTATTGGTCCCCATGGACCGCGTCGGGAGATCGAGAGCTTCGTGAAGCAGGGGCTGAGGGATCTTTCCGTCAGCCGCACCAGCTTCAAATGGGGTATTCCGGTTCCGAACGATCCGGATCACGTCATGTATGTCTGGTTCGATGCGCTCGCCAACTATCTGACGGCTGTGGGCTACCCGGATCTGAATGATCCACGTGCGAAGTTCTGGCCGGCAGATTTGCATATTGTTGGTAAGGAAATCGCCCGGTTCCATTGTGTGTACTGGCCGGCTTTCCTGATGGCTGCGGGTATTGAGCTGCCGAAAAGCGTCTTCGCCCATGGCTGGTGGACGGTCGAAGGCGAGAAGATGAGCAAGTCTCTCGGCAACGTTCTGGACCCGAAGGCGCTGGCTGATGAGTTCGGTCTTGATGCGCTGCGGTTCTTCCTGATGCGAGAAGTGCCGTTTGGTGGTGATTCAAACTTCAGCCGTCGTTCGATGATTACGCGCACAAACGTCGAACTTGCGAACGATCTCGGCAATCTGTGCCAGCGGACGCTGAGCCTCGTGGCACGCAATCTTGGGGGCGTTGTCCCGGAACGCGGGCCACAGACAGAAGACGATCTGGCCATTCTGGCCACGGCGCAGCTGCTGCCGTCTCTGATGAGCGAGCAGATCGAGCGCAAAGCCATTACAGATGCGCTTGAGGAAGTCTGGAAGATCATCCGTGCGGCCAATTCGTACATTGACCGTCAGGCTCCCTGGGCGCTGAAGAAGACTGATCCGGAGCGGATGGCGCATGTTCTGCGTGTGTTGCTGGATGTGATCCGTGCGATTGCGACGATGCTTCAGCCGTATATGCCCAACACGATGGACAAGATGCTGACCCAGCTTGGTGTGGAAGAGAACGAGCGGACATTCGCCGCTCTTGAAACGCCGCTTCCAGGTGGTCGCACATTGCCGAAGCCGGAAGGGCTGTTCCCGCGCTTCGTGGTCGAGGACGCAGAATGACGGGACTGATCGACAGTCATTGCCATCTTGATCGTCTGGACGATGTGCCTGCCGCGCTGGAGATGGCGCGGCAGTCTGGTCTAGCTGGCATGATTACGATCGGGACGCGCTTTTCACAGGCAGAGACCCAGATTGGTCTGACGCGCTTTGACGCGCCAGACCTTCGCGTCTGGTGTGCCATCGGCACGCATCCGGATCATGTGGGTGAAGAGCGTCTTCCTTCTGTGGAAGAGCTGGTTCAGAAAGCCGAGCCATCCTGCGTGGTGGCTATTGGTGAATCCGGGCTGGATTATTTCCACAGTGGAGATGAGGCGAAACCGGCGCAGCACGCTGCATTTCGCATACATATTGCTGCGGCTCGTGAGACAGGTTTGCCGGTCGTCATTCATACGCGACAGGCAGACGACGATACGATCGCGATTTTGCGCGAAGAGAGCGGGAAGGGTGCGTTTCCTTTCCTGATTCACTGCTTTGCCTCGGGGCCCAAGCTCGCTGAGGCTGCGCTCGAACTCGGAGGGTATATCAGCTTCTCCGGGCTTCTGACGTTTCCGAAATGTGAGGAAATCCGGGACGTTGCGCGGATCGTTCCTGAGGATCGGCTGCTGGTTGAAACGGACAGTCCGTTTCTCGCGCCCGTTCCAAAGCGCGGTAAGCCAAATACGCCAGGATATGTGGCCCACACAGCTGCGCGACTGGCGCAGGAGCGGGGGGTTTCCGCTGAGAAAATCGCGGATATCACCACCGAAAACGTACATCGTCTTTTTGCAAGGACACGCCTGTGAAAGTCACAATCCTTGGATGTGGAGGTTCTGCTGGCGTACCAATGCTGGGCGGTCAGAACGGCTCACAAACGGGGATCTGGGGGCACTGCAATCCGCAGAACCCTAAGAACAGGCGTACGCGTTCTTCGATTGTTGTTGAAGGTGAGGGCGGGTTTCGGCTTCTGGTTGATTCCGGGCCGGACTTCCGCTCTCAAATGCTGAATTGTGGCCTGAGCCACATTGATGCAGTGCTCTATACGCACCCGCATAGTGACCATATCGCAGGACTTGATGATCTGCGGGCCATCAACCGTGTGATTGATAAACCACTTCCGCTTTTAGCCGCGCAAAGCACTTTGGAAGAGCTCCGGCAGCGATTTGCTTATGCATTTGCACCTTGGAAAGGCCCGGATTTTTATCGTCCAGTCTTCAATGAGCAAGTCGTTACAGCTGGAGAAGACGTCGATTTTCCCGGTCTGGAAGGGCGTATTTTCGAGCAGCGTCATGGGCGGATCACGTCTCTGGGGCTGCGGTTTGGAAAATTTGCCTATTCCACGGATGTTGAAACATTGTCCGAAGACGCTCTGACGCTTCTGGATGGTGTGGATACGTGGGTTGTGGATTGCTTCCAGTATGAACCGCATCCAGCTCATGCCTGGCTGGAACGTGTGCTGGAATGGCGCACGAAAATCAGGGCAGGGCGCACAATCCTGACTCATATGGGCACGGATATGGATTACGACATTCTATGCCAGACACTGCCGCCGGATGTGCGCCCGGCTTATGATGGAATGGTTCTGACGTTCTAAAAAACCGGGCAGGGTGGTCTGCTCGGTTTTTGTGGCTGCTCAGAAGGTGATCATCGCGCCCGCTGACATGGTGTGATCGCTCTCATGGTTCGGGCCATGAGCATCGGATTCCGTATGGGCATATTCACCCACAAGGAACATCCAGTCTGTCAGTGTGTAATAAAGTGCCCCGACTTCGGACTGATTGCGACGGACCAGCGATGGATTGTCTTCGCCTGCAGCCTGATAAAGATTGCTGACACCATAGCTTCCAACCAGCTTCAGGCGTGGCAGGATCTTGTAGGAGGCCTGAACGTAGTAGCCTTCCGAGTTTCGCTTGCGGCCGGACTGGGAAATGCCGTCAAACAGCAGGCCGGTCGTGCCCAAACCATTACCGTAATAGTAATAAGCCACGCCTTCAAACGGTCCCCGGGAGAGCTTGACGCCAACATCGCCCGCAGCGACGGTCGCGCCTTTGCGGCTGTCTGTACCCAGGGTTGAGCTTGTCAGGTTCTGGACGTGCTGGGTCAGGAAGCTGGCCCAGAGGCGTGTGGTGAAACCTGCAATTTTTGCGTCGTAGGTAACCTTACCCTGAACCATTGGTGAACTGTGCTGCGTGCTTGTCGCAGACAGTCCACCGCCAGCATAGTTAAATGGATCCAGCGGCGTCATGATGCCGACAGATCCCTGAAGACCATGCCACTTTGGGGAAATGTAGGTGATCTGTGGGAGCCAGTCCGTGTAGACGTAACCTACACCAATGCGGCCCAGAGATGTATTGGCCGGGTTGGCATTACTGCCCGTACTGCCGACACTCAGCAGTGTTGCATCATTCAGAATGGCATCAGATGCGAACAGGGCAATGTCACGACCGATTTTGATCGTACCAAGTCTGTCGGTGCCAGCTGTCATGTACACCTGACGAAAATCAACGCCCGCTGTTCCGAGGCCCACGGGGCTGCCACCGGAATTGGCGTTGAACGCGCCGACATCTGCGTTGTTCAGTCCCGGATACATTCCGAAGACTGCACCAAGTTTGATGCCGTCCTGAACCGTATTCAGTTTCAGAATGAGGCCACCAGGAAGCAGGCCGTTTCTGACGGATGAGGAATCAAATCCACTGGAGCCGGTAGAGACGCCACCTGCGACGGGCTTGCCGCCACCAGGGCTGTTATACGTGTAAAATCCGTTGACGAAGCCTGAGAGATTGATCTCGATCTGGCCGGCCTGAACGGTTACGCCTTTGCCTGCGACGTAAGGTTTGACGCGCACAACGCTATCTGGATCGTAGCTCGCGCGCGCCTGACGGAGCATGGAACGTGTATCACGTGCATCAGCCGCAGCTTCACTGGCTGCACGGCGTGCGGCCTGAGCGGCAGCGATAGTTGTGACGTCGGGGGGCTCAAGGCTGCCGTCATACTGAGTTGGATTGTAGCGGCGGTATCGGTTGCGTTTTGCCGGGGGGCTTGAGGTGCCATCCTGGTTAGAAGATGCCTCGGATCGGCTGTGTCGCAGATGGTGTGCCAGAAGGCTGTTATATTCTCCGTGTGTCAGGCTGCCTTTGGCCCGAAGGATATCAAGAAGTTCGGTGTAATCGTCGGCGTGTGCGGTTGCAGGAAGAACCGTGAGAGACCCAACAGAAAAAACGCAGCTCAGAAAAACAATCTGGCGCAATGAAAGGCGTGGCATGCAACAACCGCTCCAGCGGAGGATCCGGTTCACGACAATGGGTTCGTGCACCAGAAGAATTGAACTTCGTTTCACGTTAGCGCCAAAAATGACATTCTTCGCAACAAGTCATCGTGTATCACGGATATGTGAGTTTTCCGGCTGTTTTTGATATATAAGTTGGCATAATATATCTTATACGACATGTGTGTTGAGCAAAATATGTAGCCTCTTCCGCATTTGCAGACCCAATATCAGAGACTGAAATCGGCTTATTCTCCACGATTTTGGCTTGGTTTGACGTTCTTTGCATTGAATTAAGTGATTTATGGCATTTTGCCACCTTGCCTGATGTTTGTGGCTCTCTGACATATTGTCGAGTATGAATTTTCGGTCAGTGGCAAAATGCCATGATGGCTAATCGCGGTTTGTTGATGGCATTTTGCCATAAGCTTTTCAGCCTCTTTACCCATGGTCTGATTGGCCTTTACCCATGGTCTCTCCTCTCTTCAGGCTGTGAGACTGTTTTGACCGAAGTGATTCCGAACGACCCTGTGGTCGATGCCGTGAAAGTGCCGTCTTCCAGGGATTTGTTTGGGCATCCCAGAGGGCTTTGGGTCCTGGTGCTGACTGAAGGCTGCGTAGCATTCTCGCTTTACGGCATGCAGGCCATTCTGGTGCTCTATCTGGCGGACTACCTGCTTCAACCCGGGCATGTGGATCATGTGCTGGGTATGAGCGCGTTGAAGTCGTTCCTTGGCGCGCTTTACGCACCGGTCGGGATACAGGCTACGGCAGGTGCGATTACTGGCCTTTTTCTGGCACTGATTTACGCAACCCCTCTTCTCGGCGGTATCGTCGCTGACCGGTTTCTCGGTCGAACCCGAACGATTTTCCTTGGTGCGATCCTTATGACAGTCGGGCATGTTCTCATGTCTTTTGACTGGAGTTTTGTCATCGCCATCACCACGCTCCTATTGGGGCTTGGTGCGGCTGGTGGTCTACGCGCGCAGGTTGGCGCTCTTTATGCACTGGACGATCCACGACGCTCAGAGGCCTATCAGATCTATTCGTTGGGTGTTCAGGCTGCAGTCATCGCAGCTCCTGCCCTATGCGCTTATCTTGCCATCAAGGCCTGGCACTGGGGCTTTCTGGCAGCCAGTCTAGGGATGTTGACGGGGCTTTTCGTTTATATGTTGGGCAGGGGCTGGCTGCCGGAGGACGGCAATTCCAAAGTAATCGCCCCTCGCCCATCTTTGACCCCTGCGGAAAAGAAAACAACAGTTCTGCTTTTGGCGCTTTTACCCGTTCTGGCTCTAAGCGCCCTGCCAAATTCCGAAATTTTCGATGGCTATTTGTTATGGGGTCGTGAGCATTACCAACTGACACTTCTGGGGCACCCGTTCCCGGTCAGCAGTCTTGTGTCACTGGATGGTCTGGTCAGTACTGTTTGTACGATTTCTGTTCTTGGTTTCTGGAAGCTCTATAATCGCCGCCGCCCGGACCCCGCGGAAATCACAAAGGTTGCCATCGGGGCCTTTATCGCGTCGTGTGGCCCGCTCGTTTTGGCCCTTGCATCGTGGCTTTATCCTGCGCCGCATCAGGTCAGTCTGCTATGGGGCATTGCTTTTCATACGATCAACGATATCGGCTTCAGCATGAGCTACGCGATCGGTATGGCGTTATATTCCCGTGCTGCTCCTGCGAGCCTTAATACTATCCTTGTCGCCTGCTTCACCCTGCATCTCTTTCTGGCAAACCTGATGATCGGGAAGCTTTCAACCCTGATTGGCCATGTCGCAGATGTTCCGTTCTGGCTTATTCACAGCGGGGCGTGCCTGCTGGCAGCCTGTATTCTGTTGGGATGCTCTTGCCTTTGGCGGGATCTGCTGGCGCCTGAGAAAAGAGCTTCGTAATTGAACGTAGCATGAGGCCGGAATGAGGCTCAGGAAGACGCAATTCCCTTGAGCCCCTGAGCGGGAGCAAGCCTCACGCCTTCTGCCGTTTTCACGACGTATGGGTCCAGAAGGCCGTCTGCGCGCTTATTGCTGCGAGCGATGATGAGGCGCTGGACAATCGGGTAGTCGGTGATCAGTTTTTCGAATACCGGCTTGGGGATTGCCAGAAGATGGCTGAACTGAAGCGACCGGACTGTGCCCTGTAGCCTCTCGCCGCGAATGACAGAGGCAGCGCCGATCAGGTCTCCGCTGCCAAACAGAATTTCACGCTCCGGAAGATGAACTTCGGCCAAGCCCGCAACCTGTGCATAGACAACCCGGGCTTTTTGCCCACGCTTGAAAAGCACTTCGCCTGGTGAAACGAAACGCATCGCGACCTTCCGGGACAATGTGTGCAGAACACTGTCAGGCACGCCATTGAAAGCTGGGAAAGCTCGCAGCCGCTGTTCAATGCCGCTCTTGAGATTAAAGCGCAGCGGAGCTTCAAGACGCGCGCTCCGGCGTTCAATATCCCGGTGTAGTTCCCGATGCAGCTCCTCGGAAATGAGATTGTCAGCCTGAAGCGCATCGTATTCTTCGTCTTCCAGGCGCAGCGCGATCTGACGGAGAATACGGCTTTCGAGAGCTTCCGAGTAACCGGAATAATGCAGACGGAGTGTTTCCAGAGCATCGTCCAGAAGCTTGCGCTGACGTCCCAGAACCTCGGACACAATTTCCGTAATGCGCGGGCCGAGGGTTGGCTCCATGCGCTGCCTCACAAAGCGCTGCAACGACAGTGACACGAGATGCGCGATGATCAGCATCTCGAAGCGTTCCATCATCGCGTACATCAGAGGTTCGTCGAAATGGAAGCGGCTGTGCAGTTCCTGGGCAACCCGGAATCTCACCGGCGGCTGTAGTCGGCGCTTCAGGGCGCGGACATAGCCATAACGCCCTTCAAGACGCGCGCCATCCGCCATGGCTTCAGCCGTCCGCAGGAGCGTTTCCATGACACGACGCGACAGGCCCTGAATGCGAAACAGGTCCAGCAGAAGGGAGCGTTCCTGATTGGCAATGGTGATGAGCGCGATATTGACGCGAGCGCGGTCGCTCAGGGCAGATTCAAAATTATTGGCCGCCCTCTCCTTTTCAGCGCGCTTTTCAATCCGGCTGATGACACCAATGCGCGTCTGCTCGCTAAAGCCCAGTTCATCAGACATCACGCGCGTCCGTTCCGCGACTTCACCAAGACCGATCCCTAGGATCTGTTGGCGGATCGCCTGATCGATCGGTGACAGTTGATCAAGCTTCAGGAACAGGACGAGTGAACGCAGGGTCGTCCCGTTAACCAGTAGGGTAATCAGCACAAAGCCTGTTGCGATGATACCGATGAAGTGCGCTACGGGGCTTGAGACGCTCTGGTTCTCGGTCACGGCCAGCGCGAGCGCCAGAGTAATGGCGCCGCGCAGGCCGCCCCAGACCATGGTAGCCTTGAAAGGCGTTGGGACAGGTGGCGAAAGCTTCGTGAACGCCAGGATCGGCAGCATACCGAACACAACGGCACCACGCGCGACCAGACCTGCCACGCTCGCGATCAGGATGAGCACACAGTCCCACTTGGTCATGCCAATCAGGAGGCGAGGAACCAGCATGGAGGCAAGAAGAAACACGAGAGAGCCTGCCCAGAAAACGAGCTGCTGCCAAAGCTCGTTCAGGAAGCGCCAGACTTGCGGACGGAAGGTGGACGGTCCGTAAGCTGAGACTGTCAGGCCGGCTGCTGCCGTGGCGACAACGCCGGAGAAGCCGAGCATTTCGTCACAGAGAATATAGACCGTGTATGGCAGAGCGAGCGTCAGGGTAATTTCTGCTGCCGGTGCGCCGCCCAGGCCTGCAATGAGCAGCAGGGTCAAGCGGCCAAGACAGACACCGACAACAATGGCACCACCAAAAGCCGACGCAAAATCAACAACCGCCTCACCGAGATGGATGTGCCGGTGGGAGGTGACGGAGGCCAGCAGGATTGCGAAAATCGCAATCGCGGCAGCATCGTTCAGGAGCGCCTCACCTTCGACAAGGCGCGTCAAACGTGACGCAGCGCCGATCTCCCGGAAGATGCCTGCCACGGCTGACGGATCAGTCGTGGCGACAATGGATCCGAGGAGAAGGCAGACCACCAGGCTCTGATTGGCGAAGGGGTAAAGCGCCAGACCAATGGTGGCTGTGGAGACCACAACCGCCACAACCGCCAGCAGAAGCACTGTCGCTGTCTCATGGGCCAGACGACGAACGTCAATGCCCATGGCACCCTGGAACACCAGAATGGGCAGGAAGATCAACAGGAAGGCCTCACTGTTGATCGGGAAATAGATCAGGGCTTCGGCGGCGCCATCCAGCAGGTCCGTTGCGGAGGAACGAACAACAAGAGACGCAGCGCCACCCAGAACGATGCCAGCAAGGGCCAGCAGAACCGTTTCGGAAATCTCAAGCCGTTTGGCCAGAGGCTGAATGATGCTGACGAGCGTGAGCAGGAACGCAATCGCGAGAAGAACGGCTGCAAGGCCTGTCACCATCATTGTATTCCGTACTCCCTTGGTTCGAAAACCATCCTAGAGACGGTTGCCGCCCCACGATAGCTCTGTCTTGCAAATTATGTGTCAGCGGCGGCAAGCCACTGTCTGACCTGGCTTTCCGGGTCTTCGGCACGAATGAAATCGCTTACGGCGGCAACGCTGTCTGCCCCTGCCTTCAGGCAGGACGGCAGCCGATCAAGCGTGATGCCACCAATGGCAACCAGCGGGACATCGCCGCTGAGTTCACGCCACTCGGTCAGGCGCTCAACACCTTGCGGACCAAACGCCATCTTCTTCAGTTTCGTTTCCCAGATCGGACCGAGTGCAACGTAATCGGGCTTGCAGGCCAGCGCACGCTGCAGTTCTTCATGGCTATGGGTCGAGATGCCGAGGTGAATGCCCGTCTGGCGGATGGCCTCAAGGTCTGCGGTCTCAAGATCTTCCTGCCCCAGATGCAGCCACTCATAGCCCAGCTCGATTGCCAGCTCCCAATAATCGTTCAGCACGAGGGCGACATTATGGCGGGCGGCCAGTTCCTGGGCAGTTTCAGCCTGCGCCCGGATTTCTTCCGACGGCATGTCCTTGAGGCGCAGCTGAATGAAACGCGCGCCCGCTCCGCCGAGGCGTTCGACCCAACGAGGATGATCAACGACAGGATAAATTTTCGAAGGCAGACGGGACATTTACAGCATTTCTCCACCGAGGCTGCGGGCCAGACCGAGGGTCGGGGTCGAGGGCACCGCCATATCGCGTTCTTCCATAGGGTCTGCAGCAAATCCAGCAAGCCCGGCTTCGCACGCCAGACGAAACGCAGTGGCCATCTGGGCCGGGTTTCCTGCTTTGGCGACCGCCGTGTTGATCAGAACGGCATCGTATCCGAGCTCAAAGGCTGCCGTGGCATGAGAGGGCTTTCCAATGCCGGCATCCACGACCATTGGGACGTCCGGGAAATGGCTGCGCAATGCGCGGAGGCCGAAAAGATTGTTCAGTCCCCTGCCCGAACCAATCGGTGCGCCCCATGGCATCAGCACCTCAGCACCTGCACGGAGCAACCGTTCAGCCACAACCAGATCTTCCGTTGTGTATGGGAAGACTTTGAAGCCATCTTCCGTCAGGATCCGTGTGGCCTCGACCAGCCCAAAAACATCTGGCTGAAGTAGGTCTCCCTGGCCGATCACTTCCAGCTTGATCCAGTCTGTTCCAAAAACATCCCGGGCCATCTGTGCTGTGGTGACCGCTTCCCGCACCCCATGACAACCTGCGGTGTTAGGGAGAATGGGGACGTTCAGGCTCTGAATCAGCGACCAGAATGCCTGTCCTGCCTGAGCGCCCGCAGCTTCGCGACGCAAAGACACGGTTACAACACCCGCCTGAGCGGCCTTTACTGCGTCTGCGAGGATGGCGGGGCTGTCATATTGGGCTGTGCCCAGCATCAGCCTTGAAGAGAGTTCAGTGCCATAGAACTGCATGTCAGCCTCCCTGCATAGGGGCAAGAATTTCGAGCACGGCGCCCTCTTCCACTGTTTGTGCACTCCGCTGGGTGGCTGGAATGAAAAAACCGTTCAGGGCCGTCGCGACACGCGCCTTGCCGTAACCCAGTTCATCAAGGACCGCGCCAAGTGTTCGCGCATGAACTTCATGGAGTTCGTCATTCACGGTGATCTGCATGATGTCTCTCCCATCCAGGGGTATAAGAGGAAGAAAGGGTCTCAGGCCCGATCCGTTCCGAAAATGATGTCACAGACTTCTTGTGCACGCGCGGGCGATAACAGGAAACCATGACGATACATGCCATTGAGGGAGATGCACTTCCCGTTCTGCCTCACCCTAGGAACATTGTCAGGATAGGCGGGTCTGAGGCCAGCATTAGCCTCCAGAAGTTCGGCTTCCGCGAAAGCAGGATGCAGCGTATAGGCCGCATTGAGCAGTTCGGTCACGGCACGCACCGTAATGCCGCGCGTATCATCACTTTCGACCATAGTGGCCCCGACCATGAAGACGCTGTCTGCCCTCGGTACAATATAGACTGGAATGCGCGGATGCAGCATGCGAACAGGCCGGTGAATGCTGATTTCCGGGCAGCGCAGCAAAACCATCTCCCCGCGCATGCCTCGAAGGTCATTTTGCATGGTCCGGGCTGCTACGCCCGTACAGTCAACAACCCAATCGAATTCATCATCGTTAATCGCCTGAACAGTCAGGACCTGGCCGGCTTGTTGCTTGAGACGGTGTGCAAGAGCCAGCAGAGCCTTGCGAGGATCAACATGACCTTCTTCCGCAAAGAACAACGCCTTATCGAAGCGGCCTGCAAGATCTGGCTCCAGCGCATCAATCTGGGGAGCGTTGAGGATTTCGAAGTGACTGGTGCGGCGTCCAAAGCGGTTTAACTCTGGTGTATCGCGAGGTGGCGCGACGACAAGACTGCCCGCCTGCACAACGTCTGGAACGTGGGATTTCCACCAATCGAGCGACGTTAAACTGTCCTGAGTGACCTCGTCTGGTGCTGATTCTGCTTCACACCAGGGCGCCAGCATGCCGCCCGCAAACCACGAGGCACCAGCGCCAACGCGGCCGCCGATGTCATGAACTGTGACATGCGCGCCATGTTCCGCCAAAGCCACAGCAGTGACCATTCCGGCTACGCCAGCCCCTCGAACCAGAATGCGAGGTCCAGTCATCCACGTCCTCCTCGTAAAAGCGGGACGTGTTTAACATGGCTTGACTGTTTGGTCAGGAGGCGCGCACGGGGAGATGATCGGCTGGGTACAGAAAGATCGTATAGCGCCCTTCCGTCAGACGTTTGGCCGGAGTGCCAAATGTGCGCAGGGCCTCGGCTTCCCCGAAGGTTTCTTCCGGGTGTGGGATCAGGATGAAAAAGGCTTTTCCATCAAAGCTATGCCAATCCATTTTTTTGCGAATGTGCACGAACGGCGCAACCGTACCGTTTCCCTGCTTCATCCCGGGGTAAATATGTATTTTTCCGAGAGAGGCCACTTCCAGATTGCCGGAACTCCACCAGGAACCAACACCATCCGGAGGGAGATCGCGCTCAAGTCGGCTGAGAAGCTGGTTATCATCGGAACTTAGAAGGCCAGTCGAATGCGCTGGGAGGTTCCGGTAATCTGTAATGAGGGTGACGACCAAGATCATGGCTGCCAGACTCACGGTTACGCCTTTCTTCGGCCAGACAAGCGCTGTGAGGCAGGCCAGATCAATCCAAAGCGGAAAAAGATAGCGCGCGACAGCAATGGGGCTGCCATCCAGAGCGATGCGGTTGCTAAGAGCGAGCGCCACGAAATTCAGGGCGGCGGACAGAAGCAGCATCATGGGGAATGCGGCAATCTGGCCCCTGCTCTGCCATCCTGATCGGGCAATCTTGAAAGCCGCAGTAAGAGCGAGGACGACGAGAAGAAGCCGGAGGCATTCCGGTATTGTGGATGCTACGGCCTGCCCGAAGGGTTCTGCTCCGTAGAGAAGAAGAATGGAGCGAACGGATGTCCCGAAGTTGCTGCCCAGTTGTTCCCATGGTGCAAAGCGGGTTTCCAACGGCTCCGTGACAAAGCCGCCGGTCACGGCATTGATGTGCAGAATGGCTTTGGCCAACACGGTGCCTGCCAAGGATGCGAGGACCAAAAGCCCACGTTGGCGAAGAGCAAAGTGCTGAGCCAGAAAAGCGTAGGCGATGATCGTCCCCGCTCCTGTCACTGCGAGTAACGGGTCCCCAATCACCCCGAGGCTCAGTAGCCCTGCCACGGCCGCCAGTGACCGATAGGAGCCCGATGAGAGAAACCGGTCAGCCCAGTGAAGTGCCCAAAGACCGTAAATCAGCGCGCCCATATGGATCGCAGACAGCGTGATGAAATACGCCATCGGAGAACGCATCAGGGGAAAGGCAAGCACTGGCAAAAGGAGGGTCGCTGCCCCGAGACGTTCTTCAATGCCGCGCAAGCGCAGAAAAACCACCGAGAAAGCGGATGCGACAACGCCAACCCATAGGATTGCGGGTTGTACCATCAGGAGAAATGGGCTGCCTGCCGGTCTGCCTAACAGGTGCCATAGTCCACTCAGGAAGGCGCTGAGAGGGATATCGGACGTCCAGAAATCCGGCGGGGTCAGAACCCAATCATGCAGGCGCCAGTTTCCATGCAGTACATCCAGCCCGGCAAGGAAATAGGACGCCTGATCCGATGTCTTGGGCCACAGCGAACAGACGTAAACCGCTAGAACGAGATAAAGCGTTAGCCCTATGACCGAGGCAATAAAATAGCCGTTTCTAAAAGAAAAATTTCCAAAAAATATTTTTGATATCATTGGGTTGAGAAGGCTTTCTCATTTTTTATCTGAAGGTGAGATACGAGTATTTCGACTGGATGAGCAGGCCGCCGTCCGGCAAGACGCTTTGTCTGACAACGACAGGAGAATCCCGTTGCCAGAATATTGCCTTCTGCCTTGCTGGCCCAGTTCTGGGCAAAGATGCTGGCGGACAGATCGGCGTGTTCCTTCTCATGGCCGAACAGGCCAGCCATCCCGCAGCAACCAGCTTTGCCCGCATCTGCCTGAACGCCCAAATGTCGCAGAATGGCCGTCCAGTCCTCAGCACTTCCCGGACGTACAGCCTGCTCTGTGCAATGTGAGATGATGGTCAATGCTGCCGTGTCAGGTTTTACCGCATTTGAAGGTATGATGCCCTTGGTGATCTGGCGTTTCAGAAAAGATTCCAGTGAAAGCACGGTTGGGATGGCTTCCGACCCTGTGACATCCCGATATTCCTGCTCAAACATCAGACCTGTAGCGGCATCCAGAGAAATGACGGGTACGCCGTGACGAGCGATATTCTGGAGCTGCTTCAGGGTCTTGCGAGCAGTGGCTGAGAACCCTTTACGAAATCCTCGTACATGCCTGGCCTTGCCATTATCCCACACGGGCGTGACGCGCGGGTCCATCCCAAGAGATTTGAGAAGCGTGTATGCGCTTTCGATGACACCGCCATCAAAGCTTCCTGTAAAAGAGTCCTGGATCAGAACAACCGACCGGTCATTGTTTCCTGCTTGTTCAAGCCATTCTGTGCTGACCTGCGTGATTTTGGGCAGTCTCGCGGGGCTGATCTTCGGAAGATCGACAAACCCCAACTGCTTGAGAAATATAGTCGAGATCGGGTTCTGCATCAGAATATTGGCGAGCGTCGGCATCTGTCGGCCTACCTTCAGGAGAGGCTCGAGCCAATACACGAGATAGTCCCTCACCGGGCGGCGATGCTTGAGGAAATAGAGGTCCAGAAACTTCGACCGCATGGATGGAATGTCCACCCGGATCGGACATTGCGTCGCACAGGCTTTACAGGACAGGCATGTGTCCAGACTGGCTTTGAGCTCGGCTGTTAGCTCGGGAAGCGCACTTTTGTCAGCGGCAGTATCTGGGAGCGAATTCAGTCGCGCCCAGCTTCGCAGCAAAGTTGCTCGGCCCTTAGGTGACTGAAGCCTGTCCTTGGTAGCCTTGTAGGACGGACACATGGCCATGTCAGGTTCGCGATTATAGCAGGCCCCATTTCCATTACAGCTCACAGAAAGGCTGAAGTCATCTCGCAGATCTGAGGAAATCTGCTCGTCAAACTGACCTTTGAACGGGATGCCATCTATCCGGTCTACTGGATATTTGACGCCAACCGGCGCAAGCTTCCCACGATTAAAAATATCTTTGGGATCAAAGACTTCTTTAATGCGGCAGAGCTCTGCGAAGAGTGTCTCCCCAAAGAAAAGAGGCGAAAATTCTCCGCGGTAACCTCTCCCATGTTCCCCCCACAACAACCCACCATGGCGTTTGGTCAGGTTGGCCACGGCATCGGAGATCGGGCGGATCAGGGTTCGATCATGTTCGGACAGCATATCCAGAAAAGGACGGACATGCAGGCAGCCAACATCGGCATGCCCAAACATGCCGTAAGATAGTCCGTATCCGTCGAGAATGGCCCGGAATTCAGACACATAGTCAGCTAGGGCTTCGGGTGGAACGGCTGTGTCTTCGACAAAAGCCACGCCCTGTTTGCGGCCATCCGGACGGCCGAGAAGCCCCACGGATTTTTCACGCAGGGTCCAGAGCTGATTAATGATCGACTGATCAGAAACAGGTTTGTAATCAATGACTTCGTAAGGAGAGCTTTCAAGGAGAGTAACGGCTTCCTGCATTTTTTGATGGAGATGGTCTTCGTCATCTCCAACGAACTCAACAAAACTCATCCCCCGCACCGGTTGCTCTGAACGGGCACCAAGAACACTTTCCAGGGATTGCCAGACAATATCCTGCGACGCTTTCTCCAGCACACGGTCATCCAGCACTTCTACTGCCGATGGATTGGCTGGAAGAATGGTCTGGACGTCTCGGAGGGTGCTGTCGAAACTGGCGTAGCGCACGACGAGAAGCTGACGATATTTCGGAAGCTTCCGAACACGCAGCACGACACGCTTCGTTAAGGCGAGTGTTCCCTCTGAACCCGCCAGCAGGTGAGCCAGACTGAACTGGCCGTTCTCAAGAAGAACGTTTTCGAGGTTATACCCGGTCAGTCCCCGGTTCATGTCTGGAAAGACCCGACGGATTTCGTCCGCCCGCTCCGTCACTACGCGGTACACTTCGCGATAGACCCGCGCAGAGAGATCGCTACCGGTCTTCTTGTGCTCAAGAGCGTCGCTGGTCAGTTTCTCAACATGGAGATTACTGCCATCCGATAGCACCACATCCATGGTTTCAATGTAGTCGGATGTGCGGCCGTAAATACGAGAGCCCTTGCCTGAAGCATCGGTCGCAATCATTCCGCCGATCGTGGCGCGGGTCGCAGTTGAAACTGTAGGCGGGAAAAAATAACCGTGGGGCTTGAGAAAGGCATTCAGTCTGGCCAGAACAACGCCGGGTTCGACGGTTACTTGCCCAGTGTCAGGGTTAAAATCCAGAATGCGATCCAGATATCGGGCCACATCAACGACAATCCCCGCAGTCAGGGATTGACCGTTGGTTCCTGTGCCGCCTCCGCGCATGGCAAGTGTAAGGGAGCCGTCTTCTGCCGCACGCACGGCACGGTTCAGGTCTTCGGTTGTTCGGGGGTAGATGACGGCCAGTGGAAGGCGCTGGTAAATGCTGTTGTCTGTCGCCCCGACTAATCTGGCAGACACCTGAGGTGTGACATCACCCTCAAAGCCTTCGGCAGCCAGTCTGGCGAGGAAAACATCGCGGATGTGCAATTCAGATGCGGCAAGATAGAGGCCGGAGCGTCCGGCCACACCTGTCAGATCTGCATCGCCACCCATGTTCTTTTCTCCCCGGTCGTATAGCGTGTTGGAAGACTATCCTCGACGAAATGAAGCGTCTTGGAAAGTCCTCCTCACGGAAAGAAAATGTCCTTATTCCACCGTGACAGATTTCGCCAGATTGCGAGGCTGGTCGACGTCCGTACCCTTCAGAAGAGCGACTTCATACGCCAGAATCTGGACTGGGATAGCATAGAGGATGGGGGCAACGAACGCATCAACGTCCGGCAGGATGACAACATGCTCCGCAACACCTTCCAGACGCTTGGCGCCGGCGGCATCTGTAAAGGCCAGAATACGGCCGCCGCGAGCCTTGGCTTCCTGAAGATTGGAAAGCGTCTTGTCGAACAGGATGGTTGATGGAGCGATCGCGACGACCGGAACGGTTCTATCGATCAGACTGATCGGACCATGCTTCAGTTCACCAGCTGCATAAGCTTCGGCATGGATGTAGCTGATTTCTTTAAGTTTTAGGGCGCCTTCGAATGCGATCGGTGTGCAGATACCGCGACCCAGATACAGAACATCGCGAGCTTCCGCGACAATGCGCGCCATTTCCTGAATGGCCTCAACGCGTGTGAACACTTCGGCGGCCCGGGACGGTAAATCAAGCAGGCTTGCTGTCAGGGTTTCTTCCCGTGCCTTGTCGATCGTTCCACGAGCTCGTGCAAAATCAATAGAAAGAGCTGCAAGAACAGAAAGTTGCGCCGTAAAAGCCTTGGTTGAGGCTACAGAAATTTCTGGGCCAGCAACCATGCCCAGGACGAGATCACTTTCGCGGCCCATTGTCGAATGCTCGACATTCAGGACCGACACAATGCTCTGTCCTGCCTTCTTGAGGCTGCGCAGGACACCAAGTGTATCTGCCGTCTCGCCAGACTGGGAAATCAGCAGTGCCACGCCCTTGTCTGGTTGCGGTGCATCGCGATAGCGCATTTCAGACGCCACATCGATTTCCACCGGAACGCGAGCGAGTGATTCAAGCCAGTAGCGCCCGACCATGCCCGCATAGAAAGCAGACCCACAGGCTGTAATCGTGACGCGGGGCACCTGTGCCGGATCGAACGGCATTTTCGGCAGGGCAATTGTCTTGGACGCTGGGTCCGTAATGCGCTGAAGCGTCTGGCCGATGGCGACCGGATGCTCGTGCAGTTCCTTCTCCATATAATGGCGATAGCCATCCTTGCCGACCTGCCCCGCCATGAACGCAATGTTCTGGATTGGACGGCTGACTTCCTGACCGTCCCCGTTGAAGATGATGACATTGCCGGGCGTCAGTTCGCACCAGTCTCCATCATCCAGATAGGTGATGCGGCTTGCCAGAGGTGCCAGGGCGAGGCTGTCGGAGCCAAGGAACATCTCGCCGTCGCCGTAACCTACAGCGAGAGGCGCACCGTGGCGTGCGCCGATGAGCAGACCATCATGACCCTGAAAAATGATGGCAATGGCATAAGCGCCTTCAAGACGCTTAATGGCCGCGAAAGCGGCATCACGCGGTGTTTTGCCCTGATCAAGGTAGAAATCGACGAGATGGGCAACTGTTTCTGAATCCGTGTCGGACAGGAAAATCCGGCCTTCACTTTCAAGCTCGGCCTTCAGTGTCGCAAAGTTTTCGATGATGCCGTTATGCACGATGGCAACCCGGCCTGCCGCATGGGGATGGGCATTGGCTTCTGTCGGTGCGCCATGCGTGGCCCAACGCGTATGACCGATGCCAGTGGTGCCGGTCAGCGGATCAGCCTTTAGAACAGCCTCAAGATTATCAAGTTTGCCAGCAGCGCGTCGGCGATCAATCGTGCCGTCGGCTGTAAGCGTGGCGATGCCTGCGGAGTCATATCCGCGGTATTCAAGCCTGCGGAGAGCCTCGAAGACGATCGGGGTGGCTGGACGATGGCCTACAACGCCACAAATTCCACACATCAGCCCTGCTCCTTTTTGGCTTTAAGGGTCTGTTTGATTTCAAGTCCGCGGTCTGGCTTGATTGTCTGGCGAGCGCGCCCGAAAGCGAGTGCACCGGCCGGGACGTCTTCCGTGATGGTGCTACCCGCGGCGATCAACGCGTCATCGCCAATTGTAACGGGAGCCACCAGAATGGCATCAGAGCCGATAAAATTGCGGGCGCCGATTGTCGTGCGATGCTTGAAGTATCCATCGTAATTGCAGGTGACGGTCCCTGCTCCGACATTGGTTTGTGCACCGACGGAGGCGTCACCCAGATAGGTCAGGTGATTAGCTTTCGCGCCAGGGCCAAGATCGACATTTTTCAGTTCCACGAAATTACCGACATGGGTGTCAGCAGCGCAGATTGTTCCGGGTCTTAGTCGCGCATAGGGGCCGATCATGGCGCCCTCGCCCACGGTGCAGCCTTCAAGATGAGAGAATGCACGGATCAGGGCACCGCTGCGAACCGTGACGCCTGGGCCAAAAAAGACGTTCGGTTCAACGACGACATCCGGCTCCAGGCAGGTGTCGGTGCTGAAGAATGTAGTTTCTGGAGAGACAAGTGTGACGCCGCCTTCCATCGCAGAAATGCGCAGACGCTGCTGAAGCGTGGCTTCTGCCTGGGCAAGCTCTACACGTGAATTGACGCCAGCCAATTCAGTCTCGGGCGCTTCCACGCACTGGACGCGCCCTTCCGAAGCGGCCATTGCGACAACATCGGTCAGATAATACTCACCCTGCGCATTGTCGTTGCCAACAGCGGCCAGCCACCTCCGGAAATCTGCGGCACCTGCGCACATGACGCCTGCATTGCAGAGTGTGATTTCACGTTCCTGCTCGTTTGCGTCTTTGTATTCTACAATTCGGCTGACACGGCCCTGCTCTTCAACAATGCGTCCATAACGACCTGGATTGGCCGGGCGCATCCCAAGAAGTGCGAGGCTCGCCCCGTCTTGCCGGGCTACCGTCAGACGACGCATTGTATCGGCTGTGATCAGCGGGTTGTCTGCGTAGAGAACTGCGATGTCGTCGTCTCCGAACAGGTCTTTTGCAGTATTGGTCGCGTGTGCGGTGCCCAGACGTTCGGTCTGAACGACTGTTCGGTATGGCTGAACGGCTTTTTCCAGTTCAGGCATATCCGGTCCGACGACGACAACGACGTCGTCAAAGATTTCTCGGGCCGTATCGATGAGATGTGTGATCATCGGGCGGTTTCCGAGGCGATGCAAAGCCTTGGGAAGACGTGATTTCATCCGCGTGCCGAGGCCCGCTGCAAGGATGATGGCTGTGGTGTGGCGTGCGGTATTGGTCATGTTCCGTTCCGGGTATCCAAACCACGCCAATCCGTCAAACGATGGTTGAGTTAGGCTCCATCACTTCCGATTGCCATTTATTGCGAAAGGACAGCTGTGGATTTTGACGGTGGAAGTGGCTGTTGCATGACAACAGTGACGTGCCCAAGCTTGGGATGATTGAATTCGATCCGCACTGGGACAAGTCCAACACCATCAATCTCTTTGAACCAGGCTGACCCGGGCTGTGGCGCAGCCATTTTCGAGCGATTTGGAGAGCCTTTTACAAAGCCTGCAATCTGTTGCCCGACAAAGTCGCAGCGAAGCGCTGGACCGGAATAGGCCTGCTTATGACTTTGAGGAATGTCAGATGTAACGGGACCATGCACCGTCATTTTTGTCAGACGAAGCCCGTCAAAAATAACGCCAGATCCCTCACAGCTTTTCGTTTGGGTCAGGGTTTCAAGAAGTCGCGCCATTCCACTGAGCGTATCAATGGTATGGGGGAGATCGCTGTCCGGAATGGGATCGCGGTCTGTCTCAGCAGGCTCCAGAATGTCTACATGCGGTGTGTTGCCATTGTAGGTTAGCAGGACACGCCGATGCTGGCCCCGGGATAGCCCTCCGCTATCATAACGGATGGGTTTGACGTTCCCGCCCGGAACGAAGTCGCCCTCGACGCGGGAATGAATGTCCATCGTCACGAACCAGCTGATCAGACCGGCCGGTCTGATATGCGTCGTTCCGCCGTAGCCCCAGGGTTCGATCTGATATGAGGCATCTGCATCAAGCACATGAAGTCCGCGCATATAAATGGCGAACGTTGTGTTGACCTGTCCGGCCGCATGAGCTGTAGGCGCGAAGCCAGCCAGCAGCACTCCTGCTGCGGCCAGCGCGCGAAGGCCCTTAAACGTCAAGGTTGGCAACCTTGAGGGCATTACCCACGATGAAGTCTCGGCGCGGCTCAACCACATCGCCCATCAGTGTGGAGAATACCTGGCCAGCCTCTTCCACATCGCCAACCTTAACCTGCAGCAGGGTACGGGTCGAAGGATCAAGTGTGGTGTGCCAGAGCTGTTCATCATTCATTTCGCCAAGGCCCTTGAACCGGTTGATTGTCAGGCCACGACGACCCTGAGCAAAAATCCGGTCCATGACGTTGGACGGGCCAAACAGCGGAAATTCTTGCGTGTCCAGACGAAGTATGGCTGGCGTCATGAAGTCACGTGCCAGACGCTCGCCTTCCGAAGCAAGCCAGCGTGCTTCAGCAGATTTCAGAATGCTCTGCTCCAGACGGTAGATCTCGCTGACGCCACGTACAGAGCGGGCACACTCAATTCCCGTGCTGGACAGTGAAACTTTCCAGCCACGTTCATTGGCAGGTGACGCTTCTTCCAGGTGGCGCTGGAACTCTGGAATACGGTCGCTGATCGCTGCTGGATCGATATCAAGCACGCGGGATACAGCCGCCTGCTCCAAAATCCACACAGGGATTTTTGTTGCGATATTTTTCAGGTTCTGTGCCGCTGCAATCAGGAAGCGGACTTCTTCACGAAGCTCTTCTCCCGTGAGCTCAAGGCCATCACCGAAGCGTAGCGAAGCATTTGCCAGGGCCTTGTCGAGCAGATACTGCTCCAGCGCAGCATCATCCTTCAGGTAGCGTTCTTCCTGGCCACGCTTGGCCCGATAGAGTGGCGGCTGGGCGATGTAAAGATACCCGTGTTCAATCAGCTCTGGCATCTGGCGGAAGAAGAACGTCAGAAGCAGCGTCCGAATGTGGGAACCGTCCACGTCGGCGTCTGTCATGATGACGATCTTGTGGTAGCGCAGTTTGGCAGCCGAGAAGCCACCCTGATCGACTTCACCTCGACCAATGCCCGTACCGAGCGCCGTGATAAGTGTACCAATTTCCGCAGACCCAAGCATTCTGTCGAAACGGGCGCGTTCAACGTTCAGGATCTTGCCGCGAAGCGGTAGGATGGCCTGGAAGCGGCGGTCACGCCCCTGCTTGGCTGTGCCACCTGCAGAGTCACCCTCAACGATGAAGATTTCTGCTTTAGACGCATCACGCTCCTGACAGTCAGCCAGCTTGCCAGGCAGCGAAGAAACATCGAGCACACCCTTACGGCGCGTCAGTTCACGCGCACGACGGGCAGCCTCACGGGCGCTGGCTGCGTCAATGATCTTGGCGACAATCGCCTTGGCTTCCTTGGGGTGCGTCTCAAACCAATGCGAAATCGAGTCAGCTGCCGTGGCATGAACGACCGGCTGAACCTCGGACGACACCAGCTTGTCCTTCGTCTGGGACGAAAACTTCGGGTCCGGAACCTTGACGGACAGGATGGCGGTCATGCCTTCACGCATGTCCTCACCCGTCAGTGAGCCTGCTTCACGCTTGGCAACACTTTCTGCATATTTGCCAACAACACGCGTCAGTGCCTGACGGAACCCAGCCAGATGCGTGCCGCCGTCTCTCTGCGGAATGTTGTTGGTAAAGCACAGCATTGTCTCGTGATAGCTGTCGTTCCACGTCAGAGCGAACTCGACGCGGATACCGCTTTCAGTATGATCAATGAGGCCGGTGATCGGCGGATTAACAATGGACGTCTTGGAAGCGTCAAGCCATTCCGCGAAAGCACTCAGGCCGCCTTCGTAGAAGAACCGAAGTTCCTTGCTTTCAGCGTGACGCTCATCGCGCAGGATGATTTCTAGCCCGGAATTTAGGAATGCGAGTTCGCGAACGCGGCGTTCCAGAATGGAAAGCTCGAAATCGACCCTCGTAAAGGTCTGCTTGCTTGGCTTGAACGTCACTAATGTGCCGCGTGGCTCGTCTGACGGCCCTACAACCGTCAGGGCTTCATCGCGTTCACCGTGCTGGAAGCGGATCTTATGCTCCAGACCATTCCGCCAGATGCGAACTTCCATCCATTCGGACAGAGCATTCACCACAGCTGCGCCCACGCCATGCAGGCCGCCGGAAACCTTATAGGAATTCTGGTTGAATTTGCCGCCAGCATGCAGCTTGGTCAGCACGACTTCAGCGGCGCTGATGCCCTCTTCCGCGTGCATGTCTGTTGGGATGCCGCGGCCATCATCACGGACGGAAACGGAGCCGTCTCCGTTGAGTGTCAGGATGCAGCGGGTGGCGTGTCCGGCCTGGGCTTCGTCAACGGCATTATCGATGATTTCGAACACCATGTGGTGCAGGCCGGAGCCATCATCCGTGTCACCGATATACATGCCGGGGCGTTTGCGGACAGCGTCCAGTCCCTTCAGTACCGAGATCGAGGAGGCGCCGTAATCGTCACCGTCTGCGCCTGGAATCTCCGGCTGGTTCTGGGTCTCTGACATGCGCGAGGCGGTCTCCGTGGAACTCTGAAAAACTGTTGTATGACTATAGCGTGTCACAGGCCGTGAGGCCAGAGCGCACACATCATGCGGGCTGGATATGGCCATCCTGAACGCTGAAAAAGCCCGCTTTTTCAATCAGGCTTGAAAACGGATCAGGGTCTGTTCCGGTCAGGAGAACTGGCGTTTTCAGCTTGCTTAGACTGGACAGAAGCGCGTTCCGTCTGGGTTCATCCAGATGAAGAAGTGGCTCATCCAGCAAAATGGCAGGTGCATCGCCCCTGCTCTGTTCGATCAATGCAGCATGACACAGAACGACCCCCAAAAGCATGGCTTTTTGCTGCCCGCTGCTTGAGAGTTCGGCAGACCGTCCTGTGGTGTGATCAAAAAGAAGAAAATCCGCCTTATGGGCACCCAAAGATGTACTGCCTTTAAGGCGATCTTCCCGCCGACTGTCCTTTAACTTTGCCCGCAACCAGTCTTCCACCTGCAAAGCCGGGCTGATCATCAGTTGTTGCGTAATGGCGCAGTCAAGATGCAGGCGGCTTTTTGGAAAATTGGAACTGTCGAAGGGGTGAGTGTTCATGCTTTCCACAAGCGCCAGCCGAGCGGCTGATGCGGCGACCGCATGGCGGGCAATGGAATCTTCCAGCGACGTGAGCCAGAGCCCCTCGTCCGGTCTTTCTGACAGCAAGCGGTTACGACTGGAAACTGATCGCTCATGAGCTGTCATTTGCCGGGCATGATCCGGAGAAAGCGCCATGACCAGACGGTCAAGGAAGCGCCGCCTGCCGCCCGCACCTTCAAGAAAAATCCGATCCATCTGTGGCGTTAGCCAGACGCAGGAGAAGATTTGAGCAATTTCTGCCTGAGACCGAACGGAAGAACCATCAAGCTGAAATGAACGCCGGCCGTTCTCGGAGAGGTTGGCTCCAGTCCCGAGAATAGTCTGGTCGATCCCGTGAGAAAGCGTTGCAGCGACGCCCCAGTGATCGGCATCTGTGCGGCATAGCGCTTGAAGGGGCGCGCCTCGCAGGCCTCGTCCAGGAGCCAGAAGGGAAACGGCTTCCAGAAGATTGGTCTTTCCGGAGCCATTCTGGCCGGTCAGAACGGAGATATTTGTCTCAGGCTTCCAAACGGAATGCCGGTAATTCCGGAAATCCGTCAGGGCAAGGCGCGTTAGTCTCAATGCGGACCGATCAGACCCGCATCGGCATCAGAACATACAATGCAGAAGGTGATGCTGTGTCACGAACCAGTGTCGGAGCTGAGCTGTCTGCAAACGCAAATTCCACTTCAACATCGATCTGATCCGTAATGTCCGTCAGGTACCGTGCCTGAAAGCCAATTTCGATCGGAGGCGCGTCATACGTGACCGTGCTGTCGTCCAACTCTTCCTGTGCCACGCCCTGATCGGGACTGATGGCCGACAATGTCAGCATGTTGTGCGTGACAGAGAGCTTGACTGGGCGGGAGCGCTCTTGGCTGATGGCAGCAACGCGACCTACCGCAGCAGCGAAATCCTTCTTCGTGATGCGCAGGATGCGGTCATTGCCCTTAGGAATCACGCGCTCATATTCCGGGAACGTGCCGTCAATCAGCTTGGACGTCAGCAGGACAGGGCCAGCCTGAAACTGAATACGTGTATCTGAAAGGGAAACCTCCAGATCCGCAGCGCCCTCGTCCAGTAGCTTGCGAAGTTCAGCAACGGTCTTGCGCGGGATAATAACGCCCGGCATGCCACGTGCGCCTTCCGGAAGCTCGGTCTCGACGCGCGCAAGGCGATGTCCATCCGTTGCGACGGCACGGAGCATCGGGATGGCGCCGCTTTCCGTAACGTGCAGATAGATGCCGTTCAGGTAATAACGCGTTTCTTCGTTGGAAATCGCGAATTTCGTCCGGTCGATCAGGCCACGTAGCGTTCCTGCAGGAATGCGGAAGCGGTGCGGGAGATCGCCAGCAACCATGGCTGGGAAGTCATCAACTGGAAGAACGTTGAGGCTCGTCGCGTAACGGCCCGCACGCAATGCGAGGGGGGCGTCGCTTTCCGGATGATCGAACTCGATTTCCACGCCGTCTGGCAGCTTGCGCACAATTTCGAAAAGTACGGCTGCGGGGACTGTGGTGGAACCCAGACGCTCACCTGCTGCCGGAACGTCTTCGACGACCGCAATTTCCATATCCGTGGCCGTGAGGCGAAGCACATCGCCTTCATAGGACAAGAGAACATTCGCCAGAATGGGAATGGTGTTCCGCTTTTCTGCAACGCCATGAATATGCGCCAGGGCCCGTTGCAGCAGGGTGCGGTCAACCTTGAATTTCATCGTTTTTTTCCCTGGGTCGGCAATCTTTAAGTTTTGCCGTTTCTTAGCAGACAGCCGCCTTCGGTGAAAGGCACCGAAGGCGACTTGTCGTCTTCCTTAACCTTCGAGCATCCGGCGCAGAAGTTCGACGTCTTCTGCAAAGGATGGATCCTGCTCCATCAGTTCACCAACGCGATTGACCGCATGCATGACGGTTGTGTGATCACGATTGCCAAACTTGCGTCCGATCTCGGGAAGAGAGCGGCTTGTCAGCTGCTTTGCGAGAAACATTGCCACCTGCCGTGGGCGAGCAACAGCACGTGCACGGCGCGCAGAAGACATGTCCGTCAGGCGGATATTCCAGTGCTCGGCAACCTTGCGCTGGATTTCCTCGATTGTGACGCGACGATCATGCGCTTTCAGCATGTCCTTGAGGACATCCTGCGTCGTATCCAGTGTGACAGGGCGCCCAACCAGATCGGCGTGTGCGACAAGGCGATTCAGTGCGCCTTCAAGCTCACGAACGTTCGATGTGATCTTGTGGGCAAGATACTCAAGCACCTTTGACGGAACATGCGTGCCTGAGGCTTTCGCCTTGGCTTCCAGAATGGAAATACGCAATTCAAAGGTGGTGGCATGAATATCTGCGACCATGCCGCAGCCGAGCCGCGTTCTCAGGCGGTCTTCGAGCCCCGACAGATCGGATGGGCTTTTATCGGCGCTGACAATGATCTGACGTCCGGCATCAACAAGGGCGTTGAACGTATGGAAGAACTCTTCCTGCGTATTATCCTTGCCGATCAGGAACTGAAGATCGTCGATCATCAGGACGTCCACGGAACGAAGCTGTTCCTTGAACTCCATGGTGGACTGCGAGCGGATCGCCGCGATGAAGCGATACATGAACTTCTCAGCTGACATATAGGCAACCGAGACATTGCCCGTCTTCGTCAGTTCAGACCCAATGGCATGCATAAGATGCGTTTTGCCGAGGCCGACGCCACCATACAGGAAGAGCGGATTAAAACCGGGGCTGGATGGCTTTTCGGCCACACGACGCGCGCAGGCATAGGCAAACTCATTTGGCTTGCCGACGATGAACGTATCGAAAGAAAAGCGTGGGTCCAGCGGAACAGCAAGATCGCTGCGAACCTCATGACTGGTGGCAACCTGCGCTGTCACTTCCTCGATGACGCTGTCACCGTCCGTCTCAACTGATGGAAGGACTTCAGGTAGGCCACGCTTGACCTGCAGTTCAATGCCCTGCACGTCCTGTCGTTCGGTACGCCACAAGGTCTGGAGACGCTCTTCGTATTGGCTGCGAACCCAGTCTCTCAGAAAGCGCGTCGGCAGATAAAGGATGAGTTCACCATCCTCCAGTGGGCCAAGAACGATCTGACGAAGCCAGGTGCGGTATTCGACTTCACCGACCTCGCCCTTCAGCTTCTCGCGAACCCTGTGCCAGGAAGTTTCCAGCGGGCTCGACGAGCCGGGGGCGGAGGCGCTGGCGTCCAGATACTGAGCGTTTTCCACCTATGGTACCCCCTTTCATTTCGGCCCCGGGACTTGCGGGGCGTCTGTCTTGATTCCCTGCGCGCAGGGTGAATACGTCCTCAACGGGAAGTGACCACACAAGCTGCATGGCGCTTCAGAAAAAGCTGACGCTTCCCGGAGAAAACAGAGCCTCTGGCACTGACTTGATCTGACAGGATAGGCGTCTGGTCAGACCGAAGCAAGCTGGAACACGAAAGGTTCAGAAGTGCTGCAGAGGGGTGTTGCCATATAGTCAAAAAAGAACGCGCTCCCGTGAGAGAGCGCGTTCTTCAGTTCAAACCCTGCAAAGGGTCTCAGGCCGTGGCGAGAGACTTGATGCGGGCAGAAAGACGGGACAGCTTGCGGCTGATCGTGTTCTTTGCAACGACACCCTTACCGGCAGCGCGCTGCATTTCAGGCTGTGCAACCTTGTATGCTTCGGCAGCAGCCGTCTTGTCACCGGACTGGATGGCCTGTTCGACCTTCTTGATGAAGGTACGCATACGGGACATGCGGGCGACGTTGCGCTCGCGGCGACGTTCGTTTTGACGGATGCGCTTACGGGCAGAAGCTGTATTTGCCATGGATCTTTCGGTTCAGTTAGCGGTCTTGTCGCGGAAAATGATTGGCGCCCTCTACCCGTCATGAGCGGCGGCGTCAAGCGTTTTACACATTTTATACACACTGCCACCAATGGGGCGGAGGCCACTATTTCTGGCAGTTTGCACAGAAAAATGTCGAGCGCCCCGCCTGGGTGATGCGTGAAATGGTGGAGCCTGCCCCACATTGGCGGCATACCTCGCCTTCCCGCCCATAAACAAGGTGGAGATCCTGAAATCCCCCTTTCGTCCCGTCAGCCTGAACGTAGTCTCTTAAAGAGGAGCCTCCTGACGCGATGGCCTCTTCCAGAACAGTTCGAATGGCATTTGCAAGACTGTCGGCTTCTGTCTCTGTCAGCGTTGTGGCAGCGCGTGCGGGATGGATATGGCTCCGGAACAGCGCCTCACACACATAGATATTGCCAAGGCCCACAATCAGCTTCTGGTCCAGAAGCGCTGTTTTGATCGGCGTGCGGCGACCCTGCATGACCGTATAAAGATATGTGCCAGTCATATTCGCGGATAAGGGCTCGATTCCCAGGCCGCTCAGAAGGCGATGTGTGTTTTCCTGATGTGTGGGAACCACATCCACCATGCCGAACCTGCGTGGGTCAACGAGGCCAGCGCGTGCCCCGTTTTCCGTCTGCAGGACAAGGTGCTCATGTTTTGGCGGATTCGTATTCATGCCTGACTGCCCAAGGAGCAGTCTGCCGGACATTCCCAGATGCAGCATCATGCTCCATCCGTTCTCGACGCGCATCAGGATATACTTGGCGCGACGATGAAAGGAGAGCACGGTCTGCCCTTCAAGCCTCTCCCGGAGATCCAAGGGAAATGGCCACCTCAGGTCAGGGCGGTTGACAGTAACGTGACGGATCCTCTGCCCCTGAAAGGCATCCTGGAACCCACGCATGACGGTTTCGACTTCTGGAAGCTCTGGCATGACTGGTCACAAAGATATATCGATTGCCCCATGACCGATAGCGCTGAACATAACGTCCCGCCCTTCCCGTCTTCCGAGCAGACCGGAGACACCACGGATTTTGGTTACCGCAATGTCCCGCGGAACCAGAAGAAGACCATGGTCAGGGAGGTGTTCGAGAGCGTCGCTGGCAAATATGACATCATGAATGATGTCATGTCTCTGGGGATCCATCGCGTCTGGAAGCGGATTTTCGTGGGCATGCTTGGTGCCCGTCCGAACATGAAGCTGCTGGATCTGGCTGGCGGTACAGGTGACATCACATTCGGCTGGCTGCGTGCGGGCGGTGGCCCGGCCATTCTCTCTGACATTAACTCGGCGATGTTGTCCGTCGGGCGTGATCGCGCAATCAAGGCTGGTCTGATTGGCCAGATTGAAGTGTGCGTTGTCGACGCCGAAGCGATTCCCCTACCCGACTGTTCTGTTGATCGCGTGACCATTGCTTTTGGTCTGCGGAACTGTACGGACAAGGATGCAGTGCTTCGTGAAGCGCGTCGTGTTCTGAAGCCGGGTGGACGCTTCTTCTGTCTTGAATTCTCTCGTGTCGAAATTGCGGCTCTCTCGCCTGTCTATGATACGTGGTCTTTCAAGGTTCTCCCGAAGATGGGGCAGTTGATCGCCAAGGACGCTGAGAGCTACCAGTATCTTGCTGAGAGCATCCGTATGTTCCCGGACCAGGAAACACTTGCTCAGATGATGCGGAATGCAGGTTTGGAGCGTGTTCAGTATCGCAACCTGTCTGGCGGTATTGCTGCCATTCACTCCGGTTGGCGTCTGTAATTGATGCGCCGCGTTCTGCTGATTGTTGGCGGAGGAATTGCTGCTTATCGGGCGCTGGAGCTGGTGCGCCTGCTAAAAGCAGACAATGTTTCCGTGACACCGGTTATGACGGACGCGGCAAAAGCATTCATAACGCCTCTTAGCCTTGAGGCTCTGTCCGGGGAGCAGGTGCATGATGCGCTCTTTGCTCCCACGCAGGAGAGCGAGATTGGGCATATCTCTCTGGCACGCAGCGCAGATCTTGTTGTGGTCTGTCCGGCTACAGCCAATCTCATGGCCCGTATGGCGCATGGGATGGCCGATGATCTGGCCACGACGCTCCTTTTAGCCACCACGACCCCTATACTGCTGGCGCCTGCCATGAATGTGCGCATGTGGGAGCATCCCGCGACACAGGCCAATCTCGCCCTTCTGAAAGAACGTGGCGTGCGCGTCGTAGGCCCCGATGAAGGCAGTATGGCGTGCGGGGAGTTTGGTCCGGGGCGTCTGAGCCAACCTGACGTCATTCGGGACGTAATCCTGGAGGCGCTGGCCTCCGATCATTCTTTGGCCGGCAGACATGCTCTTGTTACGGCGGGGCCAACAGTTGAATCTCTGGATCCTGTCAGGTTTCTCTCCAATCACTCTTCTGGCAAGCAGGGCTATGCGATTGCCGCCGCTCTTGCTGCGCGAGGCGCAAAAGTAACACTTGTCAGTGGTCCGGTTACTCTGCCTGTCCCGGCAGGTGTCGTCTGTGTAAAGGTTCAGACGGCACGTGAGATGTTAGGGGCATGTGAAGCCGCGCTTCCTGCCGAAATTGCCGTTTGCACCGCCGCGGTCAGTGACTGGCGCGCAAAGGCAGCGGCTCAGGGTAAAATCAAGAAGACCAGTGAGGGGCCGCCTGTTCTCGAACTGGTGGAAAACCCGGATATCCTTGCAACTCTCTGTCGACTGGCAAATCGGCCGAAACTGATCGTCGGCTTCGCCGCTGAGACTGATGACGTGCTGGACAATGCTGTGGCCAAGCGTCAGCGCAAGGGATGTGACTGGCTGGTGGCCAACGATGTGCGTCGCGGTGTCTTTGGAGCAGACAGAAATTTGGTCAGCCTGATCACTGAGACGGGCATCGAAACCTGGCCTGAAATGGACAAGTCTCAGGTTGCCGGGAAACTGGTACAGCGGATTTCTGACGTCTTCGTCTCTTCAATCCCCTGAAAATCCAAGATAAGAAAGGCCCCATGATGACCGATCTTATTGATGTACGGATTACACGCCTTCCTCATTCCGAGGGGCTGCCTCTGCCAGCTTACGCCACCTCTGGCGCTGCTGGTTTCGACTTTGTTGCTGCAATTGCAGAACCCATTGTTATCGCACCGGGTGGCCGTGCACTTGTTCCCACAGGGCTATGCATTGCCCTGCCCTCTGCCTACGAACTTCAGATCCGCCCTCGGTCTGGCCTGGCCCTGAAGCACGGCATTACACTCCCGAATTCTCCTGGCACGATTGATGAAGATTATCGTGGGGAAATTGGCATTATTGTCATGAATGCCGGGAGTGAGCCCTTCACGGTAGAGCGTGGCACCCGCATTGCTCAGGGGGTTTTGGCACCGGTTTCCCGTTTGAAGTGGCAGGAAGTTTCTTCTCTCGATGAAACGGATCGCGGGGCACGCGGTTTTGGCAGCACAGGCCACTGAGACGCTTGGGACATGCAGAAAACACTTGAGCCTCCGGAAGAACCTTCCTTACTCTCGGTCATCATGAAACCGGGAGGACGACAGTCATCATGACGGGCAGCCCGCTGGCCATGCCCATTCGCGTCATGCATCGCTGGCGACAGCGTATGAGTGGCGTAGAGTTATCAATTCTGTTTGCCATGACGGGTCTGTGCCTTTTCTTTCTGAAGAGCGCAGTCTGGGTGCCAGGCACCCTGCCCTTGCCACTCAAGCCGGCATTCCCGATCTGGCAGGAAGTCGTCTGGACTGTTTTCCACGCGGTGCTGGCTCTGGCGACAGTCGTTGTGGTGTCGCTCGTGTTGGCAGGTACGGCGCGGCAGTTTCCACGGTTTCGCAGTATTCTGGTGCCTGCACTCTCTGTTGCACGCGCTGTTCCGGGGCTTGGCCTGACGGGGCTCTTACTTCTGTTCTTCCCTCCCCTTGTCGTGATTGTAGCGGCAGCGGCCTTCAATATGATCTGGCGTGTTCTAACGGCTCTTCTTGATGCCCAGGACACGCTTCCAGCCGAGCTTGAAGAAGTCGCCACAGGCCTGCGTATGACGGGCTGGCAGCACTTTTGGCGGTTGCAGGTTCCGGTGGCCATCCCACTGGTGACGTTCCGTGCTGTGCAGGCCATTCCGGGGTTATGGTTTCGCCTGCTATGTGTAGAGGGGCTCATGACCCTTCTGATGCGGCGTGACGTCGGAGGGTGTGGGGCGCAGGCCTTAGTCGCGCTTGAAACCCATCATCTGAGCTGGTTTCTGGAAGCTGGAGTCTGCGCGGTTCTTCTGATCGTAATCATGGACCAGTGTCTGATCAGGCCTATGACCGGATGGGCGCAGCGGTACAGGCTGGATGGTCCTCAGCCACAAAAGAAGCGTACCCACTCCTGGATGCTTCAGTTCTGGAGAGAAACAGGTCTTCTGAACGGTGTTAGCGTGAGCTTGCACACGCTCATTAGCGGGGTTGGTAACTGCCGGATCGGCCGGACGATGCGTTACGTTCAACCCTCCTCCCCGAAGTCCTTGCCAGTGCCTGGCTGGCTTATTCCTATGGCCTCTCTGATCTTTCTGGGTGTTGCCGTTGCGCAGAGCCATCTGGCGGCGCGTCTGCCCTATGATGTGCTTGAGAGTGTTTTGACGCTTCTACATGTTTGCGGGGCTCTTATCTTCTGCATCGTGCTCTGGTTACCGCTGGCTCTGTTTTTCTTTGATGCTGGAGCCGGTATTTTTCGGGTCAGTAGGATGATTATTCTGGCAGGCTCGCTTTTCCCGGCCGTTCTTCTTTATCCTGCCTTCCGTGGGCTGGATGTCGTTCCCACCGCTGTTCTTCTGTTCCTTGGTGCGCATTGGCTCACGGGCGGGACGGTACTGGATGCCATTCAGGCTATTCCGGCGCCGTTCAGGCAGGTTGCACGTGGGCTGCGGCTTAAAGGCGTTCTGCTGTGGAAGCGCCTGATCTTACCAGCCATTGCACCTGATCTGTGTGGTGGCCTGCTTTTGGCCGCTGTTCCAATCTGGGATGCCGTGATGGTGGCTGAGGCGTTCGTGCCTTCTGATAGCGGACTGGGTGCGACGCTGCTGGCCGATATGCTTCAGGGACAAATCGGCGCACAGATCGTTATTCTTATGCTTCTTACGCTTCTTTCCATGCTGCTTGATCGTCTTGTTCTTCAGCCCCTCGCGGTTTACGCCGCACAGAAATATGCAATCCGATGATCTATTCCCTGCTTAGCCTTCAGGACTGCCGCCAGATTTACCAGAAGGACAGCAATGCTGATCTTGTGGTGCTTGATCAGGTCAGTTTCGATGTGCGTCCTGGTGAAATCCTTGGGCTTCTTGGCCGGTCTGGGTCTGGCAAGTCTTCTCTCCTGCGGATTATGTCCGGACAAACGCCTCCTGTAGAGGGAAAGGTCTATTGGGAAGGCAAGCCGGTAGCTGGCCCACTGGAAAAGGTGGCGACAGTTTTTCAGTCGGGCGCGATGTTTCCATGGCTGACCCTTCGACAGAATGTGCTGCTGGGGCTTGAAGCGCAGCGTCTGTCACGGTCTGAGCGGGAAACGCGTGCCAGTTCCGCAATTGAGGTCATGGGACTTGAGGGATACGAAAACGCCTATCCCAAGGAGTTGTCTGAAGCCCTCAGCCAACGTGCCTCGTTTGCACGGGCACTGGCGCTTCAACCTTCTCTTCTCATGCTGGATGAGCCTTTTTCTGCCCTTGATGTTCTGAGTGCGGAAAATCTAAGAACGGATCTGATTGAACTCTGGGCCGAGAAACGCCTCTCGTCGCTCAATGCGATGATACTCGCGACGCATGGCATTGAAGAAGCCGTGCTGATGTGTGACCGGATCCTGATTTTCTCGTCCAGTCCAGGACGGGTGACGCACGAAATTTCCGTTCCGTTTCCCCATCCGCGAAATCGGGAGGGCGCTGATTTTCGAAGCTTCGTGGACCAGATCTACACCCTCATGACACGACGTGCGCCGATCGTCTCGGAAGTCGATACTACGGTCGGTGTGTCGGCTGCTGCGTTGCCGCCTCTATCCATTGTATTGCCGGACCTTCAGATTGAAGTGCTGGTTGGCCTTATGGAAGTTCTGAGTGGAGAGCCGCTCTCCGGCCGTGCTGATCTTCCGGAACTTGGTCAGCGTTTGCAGATGACGCTCGATGATCTTCTGCCACTGGGAGAGTCCCTGCAACTGCTTGATCTTGCAGAACTGGAAGATGGAGACATTCTTCTCACGGATGATGGGCGATCATTCGTCGAGGGAGACGCCGATGCCCGCAGGGATATTATGCGCACGGCGCTCCTGCATTATCTGCCGCTTCTTCGCGTCATTCGAAGCACGTTGGATGAGCGGCCGAACCATGTGGTGGATGCCAATCGCTTCCGCAAAGCTCTCGAAGAGAACATGTCTCCCGATTATGCCCAGCAGACACTGACAACAGCTATCGGCTGGGCACGGTATGCTGAACTGTTCGATTATGATGAGGAGTCAGACCGCTTCCATCTGGAAACGGAAGAATAGGATCTGCTTCTGCCCTTCAGCAGAAGCAGAAATCTCTTCAGGCCGGTGTCTTGAGACGGTCCCGGTATAGCTTGCGCGCCTTGGCAACTTTGGGCGCGACAACAGCCGCACAATAGGCCGTTTCCGGATTGCGGGCGAAATAGTCGAGGTGCTTTTCCTCGGCGCGCCAGAAATGCGCCGGGCCTTCAATGGACGTGACAATCGGTGCGGGCCAGATCTGCTCTTCGGTGATCTCGGCCTTTACTTCTTGGGCAACACGCTGTTGGTCGGCGTCTCCGAAAACAACAGAGCGATACTGCGTCCCGACATCATTTCCCTGCCGATTGAGCTGCGTGGGGTCATGGGTCGTGAAAAAGACCCGCAGCACATCTGCCAGAGAAATTTCCGCTGGATCAAACACGACCTTCACGACCTCTGCATGTCCGGTGTTCCCAGTACAAACAGCTTCGTAGGACGGATTATCGACATGACCGCCTGCGTATCCCGGGTCTGCCGAGATAATGCCGCGCAGACCGGTATAGACGGCTTCCACGCACCAGAAACAGCCTGCACCAAGAAGAATGGAAGAGTGTGCACTCATAAACTGAGTCTCCTGAGACGATAGCCTCCCCATATGGGGAGGCCTCTTCCTTATTTCACCACTGGTAACCAGATTGCGCTGGCAGCATTGCCGCCGCGATGAATGGTCTGGGTTGCAGAGTGATAGTCCGATGCTTTCGCGTCAAAGATATTCTGAACGAAGCTCTGCGGATTGCGGTCATAAAGCGGGAACCAGCTGGACTGGATCTGGATTTGAATCCGATGGCCCTTCTGGAAAACATGGTTCACTGCCGGCAGCGTGAACTTGTATTCCTGAATCTGTCCTGCGGGTATGGCCGATGGGTGCGCGAAATCATTGCGATAGCGCCCACGGAAGATGTCCATCGAAACTGGAAGCTCATACCCGCCCATTTCCGGACGATCCGGCGTAACGCCAGGCTGTACGTCGATGATTTTTACAACCCAGTCGGCATCCGTGCCGGTCGTGGAAGCAAAAATATCGGCGGTCGGGACGCCTGACACGCGGACGGGTGCGTCCAGAACGGGAGTTTCGTAAGTCAGAACGTCCGGGCGGCTCTCCGCAAAGCGCTGGTCCGTAACAAGCCATGCTTTCCAGCGGGAATCCCCTGCGTTGTAGGGGCGCGGCATGAAAGGAACAGGATGCGCGGGATCAGAGATATAAGCATCCGTTCCAGGTAGCGTCCGCTTGAATGACAGGCCGTGGTCAGGCTGAAGATACAGACGCTCTCCACGCATCATGCAGGTCGTGTCACACTCTGCGAGCCAGTTGCGGAAATGATCCCAGTGGTTTTCGCCCGTGTTGTAGATAATCGCTTCATCAAGATGCGGGTCAGCGCCATCCTTCAGATAATGATCGAAGAATGGACGCATGACGTTGGAGCGGTACCAAAGGGCCGTGTCACCTTCAAAGTGAAGTGGACCCAGCGTCGATCCGTCATAATTAACGCCACTATGGCGCCATGGCCCCATGACGAGAACATTCGGGACCTGTGTATGGTGAGCCTTGAGGTTCATCCAGGAATGGATCGCCCCCCACATGTCTTCCTGATCCCACAGGCCCTGTTCCCAGATTGTCGGGACCTTCAGAGGCTTACGGACAAGGATCTGGTCAAGCGCCTGTTCCTGCCAAAACGCATCGTAAGATGGGTGTGCTTTCAGGCGGTTCCACCACGGATACTGGTTCAGCCCAGCTTTGGTTGCAAATGCCCCCGTTGAGCCAGCCTGTAGGAAATTGGTGTAATCGTCGGCATCTGCGCGAGGAATTGTCGGCCCCTCGCCGGCTTCGCTCATCTGCATCGTGAAATAGTCGAGGCCAGGCTGACGGAACGCGCCGTAATGGAACCAGTCGTCACCCATCCAGCCATCCACCATCGGGCTTTCCGGAGCGGCCACTTTGAGGGCTGGATGCGGGTCCAGCAATGCCATCACAACGGTCCAGCCTTCATACGAAGAGCCCGTCATGCCAACGCGACCGTTGCTTTCCGGAAGGTTTTTCACAAGCCAGTCGATCGTGTCCCACGCATCGGTGGTATCGTCTGTCTTGGTGGGATTGAGGGGGCCGATCGGCGGGCGGGTCATGATGTAGTCGCCCTGAGACCCGTACTTTCCACGAATATCCTGGAAAACGCGGATATATCCTTCCTCGACGAAGACCCCATCGCCCTGAGGGCAAATTTCACGCATGGTTGGCGCGTTGGGAATTCGGTTCAGGCGCTCACTGGCATGATATGGTGTGCGCGTGAGCAGGATTGGTGCGTTTTTTGCTCTCTTGGGAATGACAATCACGGTATGGAGCTTCACTCCGTCCCGCATGGGAATCATGATGTCACGCTTGATGTAATCCTGCTGATCAGTTGGCAGGGCGGCATGAGCTGGAATGTCGTTTCCGGTCTGGATCATGTCTGGCGTTACGGCGGGTCCAGCAGATGCCGGGGCAGCCAGTGCGGCAGGGATACAGGCAATGGAAAGAGCCGTTCCAAGGCTGAGAAGATAACGTTTCACAAAAGGCTCCTGATCTTTGGATGGATTTTGGCCTTGTGTGTTCCCATCTAGCAAGAGCGGGAGAGAATGCTTTTCATATCTTTCCTGCGCTGGTCTTTTTTTGTTTGATTCGCTATGGAGCATGGCTCCTGCTGTTATGAAAGTTCTGTTCTGATGCCTGCCTATCGTTCCCGCACTACGACCCATGGCCGCAACATGGCTGGCGCGCGTGCGCTCTGGCGCGCAACGGGGATGAAGGACGGTGACTTCGGAAAGCCTATTATCGCGATTGCCAACTCGTTCACCCAGTTTGTTCCCGGGCATGTGCATCTGAAAGATATGGGCTCTCTCGTGGCTTCCGCCATTGAGGAAGCCGGTGGCGTTGCTAAAGAATTCAACACGATCGCTGTGGATGATGGCATCGCCATGGGACACGGCGGAATGCTGTATTCCCTGCCTTCACGAGAGCTGATTGCTGACTCCGTTGAGTATATGGTGAACGCACACTGTGCGGATGCCATCGTCTGCATCAGCAACTGCGACAAGATCACGCCGGGTATGCTGATGGCCTCCCTGCGACTGAACATTCCTGTTGTGTTCGTGTCTGGTGGCCCCATGGAAGCGGGCAAGCTCAATGGCCCAGGTGTTGAGCGTAAGCTGGACCTTGTAGATTCGATGGTTGCTGCGGCGAACCCGAACGTGACGGACAGTGAATCCGAACAGATCGAGCGCTCAGCTTGCCCGACCTGTGGCTCATGCTCCGGCATGTTTACGGCCAATTCCATGAACTGCCTTGTGGAAGCGCTGGGCCTTGCGCTGCCTGGTAACGGGTCTCTGCTGGCAACCCACGCTGACCGTCGCGATCTGTTCCTGAGGGCGGGTCGTCTCTCAGTTGAGCTGGCACGTCGCTGGTATGAGCAGGACGATGCCTCCGTGCTGCCGCGTAGCATCGCAACCCGGAGTGCGTTTGAAAATGCCATGGCGCTGGATATTGCCATGGGTGGATCAACGAATACCGTATTGCATCTGCTGGCTGCTGCTCGTGAAGGTGAAGTGGATTTCCACATGGCAGACATTGATCGTCTGTCCCGCAAGGTGCCGCATCTTTGCAAAGTCGCGCCTGCCAAAGCAGACGTTCACATGGAAGACGTGCATCGTGCAGGTGGTGTTCCAGCCATTCTGGGCGAACTCGATCGCGCAGGTCTGCTGCAAACATCTCTTCCAACCGTTCATGCTCCCACATTGGCTGATGCCCTTCAGAAGTGGGACATCATGAATGGCGGCGAAGAAGCAGTTAAAATGTTCAAGGCCGCTCCTGGGGGAGTGCGCACCGTTCATGCCTTTTCACAGTCCAGCCAGTACCATGAACTGGATACGGATCGTGAGAATGGCGTCCTGCGAAGCCGTGCTCATGCCTTCTCGCAGGATGGTGGGCTGGCCGTTCTATACGGCAACCTCGCGGAAGACGGCGCGATTGTGAAAACCGCCAGCGTGGCCAAAGACATTCTGACCTTCACGGGTACGGCTCGCGTGTTTGAAAGTCAGGACGATGCTGTTGCGGCTGTTCTTGGGAACAAGATCGTTGCTGGCGATGTTGTTGTTATCCGCTACGAGGGGCCGCGCGGTGGTCCAGGGATGCAGGAAATGCTGTATCCGACCAGTTATCTGAAATCCAAAGGGCTGGCTGAAGTCTGCGCTCTGGTGACGGATGGCCGTTTCTCGGGTGGTAGTTCAGGCCTCTCCATTGGGCATGTCTCGCCGGAGGCTGCTGAAGGCGGTGTGATCGGCTTGGTAGAAGATGGTGATCGCATCGTGATCGACATTCCAAACCGGACGATGCGTCTTGATATTTCAGATGCGGAAATCTCGAGCCGCCGTGAAGCCATGAATGGCCGTGGCGAAAATGCCTGGAAGCCAAACCGTACGCGTGTCGTATCCCGCGCCCTGCAGGCTTATGCGGCGATGACAACAAGCGCTGCCAACGGTGCTGTTCGTGATCTGTCTCAGATTATTGTGAAGACACGCGGCTGATCACGCGCTCTACGGCCTCTCTCAACTCGGGAGAGGCCAGCATTTTTGGCCCGTCATGCCCCGTGTTGGGCACGATATCGATGTCCCAGTTAAAAGGGACATCAAGCCTGTAGGCTTCTTCTCTGGCTTGGGCATAGGCCCACTGCCCTCTCTCCAGGCGATTGCGGCCTTGTCCCATGGCTTGGGCAATGCGGCCTGCCTCGAGAGTAGTCTCTACATCGTCCGAACCAAGCAGGATGGTGAGATGTTCAGCCAAATAACGCTTGATGGATTGCTGCTGGGTATTCTCTGGCCAGCCATTAAATCCATAAGGGACTGGACTGTCAGTTTCCGGCTCCACGTATGTTGCTGGGTTCATGAGGATGATTTCGACCTCATTTGCCGGAGCGTATGCCGCCACGCGGTCCAGAAACTGCGCGCCAGCTGAGTGGCCAATCAGAATAATGGGAAGATCTGGCTGCTGGGTTTCCTCCCATGCCCATTGTTCCATGGGCTTGATCAGTGTCGCAGCCGGGATTTCGTCCTGCCGCACGGGAAAACCGCCGCGCTGATACTGCCAGGTTGGAAACTGCTTCAGAGGAAACGACGGTGAAAAGACCACCCCGCAAACAGCGCGTGCGAGCGGGATACTTTGATCACGGTATGCCTCGTTATCACGGTCTTTTGCCGCCAATACGAACAGGATAGCCCGTAAACGACAGCCAGAAGGTCGGAACGCGTCAATATCCAGCGACCGACCATACAGAATGGCTTTCTGGGAGCTGGGTCCAACAGGAAGTTCTGCGGCCCTGGTAACTGATGTCTGTGAAAGCATCATTGCCAGGGCAATCAGGAAAAGCTTGGGAGGCTTAGCCAAGCCGCGCAAGTGCAGCCTTGAGGCGTTCGAGATCATGCTCGAAAGTTTCAAGGCGCTGACGGTTTTCTTCAACCACTTCCGGCTTTGCACGTGCAACAAAATCAGCGTTGTCCAGTTTGCGACGGACCTTGATGATCTCACTGTCGTTCTTGCTGATCTCTTTTGCAAGACGTCCCCGTTCTGCATCGAGATCAATCAGGCCCTCCAGCGGGATAAAGATCGTCGCTTCATCAAGAACGATCTGAGCGGCGTTTTTGGGAATTTCGCCTTGGAAAACATCAACGTCCGAGACGCGTGCCATGCGGCCAATGGCTTCAGCCCATGTTTTTGCACGAGTGAGGTTTTCAGGCGAAACATCGCGGAAAATCAGCGGTGCTTTCTGTGCTGGGGGGATATTCATCTCAGAGCGAAGCGTACGAAGCTCGCTGATCAGACGTACGACCCAATCCAGTTCTGCACGGGCTTCTTCAGCGTTCTGTACCGGCATTTTTTCCGGCCAGCTAATTGCTGTGAAGTCACCGGAATAGCCCAGTTCTTTCCAAAGTGTAGCTGTTACAAATGGTGTCACAGGCTGCATGAGGCGCAGAATCAGTCCTAAAACATGGGCACTGACGGCGCGGAGTTCGATGGTCTCGTCATTTTCCGCCGCGAAAACAGGTTTGGAAAACTCTACGAACCAGTCACAGAAGCAGCTCCACACGAAACGATAGCAGCAGTTAGCGTACTCATCGAACCGATAGTTCGAGAGTGCCTGCTGTGCATCCGCAATGGCAGTGTTGGCTTCTGAGAGGATCCAGCGACCCAGACTGCTTTGGACGCTCGCCGGATCGAAGCCCTCTACGGGCCGTGCGCCATTCATTTCAAGGAAACGGGACGCGTTCCAGAGTTTCGTGACGAATGCACGATGCTCTTCAACGCGCTTGCGACCGAGCTTGATGTCGCGGCCTGGGCCTGTGCCCGCACAGATTGCCAGACGCGTTGCATCAGCACCAAACTCTGCAATCAGATCCAGAGGGTCCAGCCCATTCCCCTTGGACTTGGACATTTTTTGCCCTTTTTCGTCCCTGACAAGGCCGTGGATCAGAACCGTTCGGAAGGGCACGTCGTCCATGAAATGCAGGCCCATCATCATCATCCGGGCAACCCAGAAGAAGATAATATCAAAGCCCGTGACGAGGACGCTCGTCGGGTAATAGTGAGCAAGTTCGGGCGTTTTGTCCGGCCAGCCGAGAGTTGTGAAGGGCCAGAGGCCGGAACTGAACCACGTGTCGAGAACATCTTCGTCCTGCGTCAGTGGAACGCCATCACCGGCCTGGGCCTGGGCCTCAGCTTCTGTATTAGCGACATAAACACTGCCATCCGGGCCATACCAGGCCGGAATACGATGCCCCCACCAGAGCTGGCGGCTGATGCACCATGGCTGAATGTCTCGCATCCAGGCGAAGAACGTGTTCTGCCACTGTCTGGGCTCGAAAACGATTTTACCACTTTCCACGGCCTCTACTGCTGGGCCTGAAAGCTTTTTTGCATCGCAATACCACTGCAGGGTCAGGCGCGGTTCGACAACCGCGCCACCGCGCTCGGCATAAGGGACCTGAAGCTTATGTGGTTCGATTTTTTCAAGCCACTCAAGACGTTCGAGTTCGGCGACAATGCGCTTGCGTCCTTCTTCCCGGCTTAGGCCTGCAAGCGATTCCACAAACGCTACTGACGACAGGCCGCCAACATCAGCCAGTTCGGCACGGATTTCGTCGAGCCAGATATGGGCTGTCTCATCCAGCATCGTGGGCGCAGACAGATTGTGTCTTTTGCCCACTTCAAAGTCATTGAAGTCGTGAGCAGGCGTGATTTTTACGGCGCCGGTTCCCTTCTCAGGGTCGGAATAGAGGTCTGCCACAACAGGAATACGGCGACCCGTTAGCGGGAGCGTAACGAACTTGCCCACCATGTCGGCGTAGCGTTCATCTTCAGGATGAACGGCAACCGCAACGTCTGCCAGCATCGTTTCAGGGCGCGTGGTTGCAACCGTTATCGTCCGTCCGTCCTCGAGCGGATAACGGATGTACCACATGGATCCCTTGGTTTCACGGTTCTCAACCTCAAGGTCGGAAATCGCGGAACGGAAGTTCGGATCCCAGTTTACCAGGCGGCGATCACGATAAATGATCCCTTCCTGGTGTAACTGTACAAAGACCTTGCGGACGGCGCGTGAAAGCCCCTCGTCCATGGTGAAGCGTTCGCGATCCCAGTCTGCCGAAGCACCAAGTTTGCGAAGCTGCTGGACGATCTCACCGCCGGACTGCTCTTTCCACTCCCACACCCGCTCAAGAAAGCCTTCGCGACCTAAAGCGGTTCTGCTGACGCCTTCTTTATCGAGCGAGCGTTCGACAACCATCTGCGTGGCGATGCCAGCATGGTCAGTTCCTGGCTGCCACAGGACATTGCAGCCCTCCTGACGCTTCCAGCGGATCAGAATGTCCTGCAGCGTAAATGTCAGGGCATGGCCGAGATGCAGTGTCCCCGTGACATTTGGTGGGGGAAACATGATCGAAAATGGCGTTCCCGGTGCACTCGGGTCGGCACGGAAAGCCCCGTTGTTCTCCCAGCTTTCGTAGAGAGACGTTTCATGATCAGCGGGAACAAAACTTTTTTCGAGCATGATAATCCAGAAAGTTCAGCGGCAAATGTTGGTAAAAGAAGGCAATCAGTTATTCGGGCGCAGGCGCGCAATCTCGGCGCGCACCAGAATTTCTACAAGCGAAGGCAGGTGAGCATCGAGCCACGTCCGTACCATGGAGCGCACTTCAGTGCGAACCATGTCTTCAATCGTCATGCCGCTGCTTCCGCTCACGACGGTATCGGACGGGATTGATTTTCCGTTACTGCTGAATGCGGTCTGCAGGTCATTGAGCGAGTGCTCTGCAGCAGCAATGGTTTGTGCGCCCATGAGATCATCCTGCGGCGCGGAGTTGCCGTGCTCTGTCTTTGCAGGCGACACCATCATGGATGGTTCAAGGGTCAGTTCGTCATTTTCGATAGCTGACGTCACGAGTGTGCTCTCCACTGTTTTGTTCAAAGTCTTGTCGTCATGCAGGATCCGGCGGATCGAGCTAAGGACGGTGTCGATTGTATCGTCAGCGGAGCCACGCTGCGGCTCCGGAGATGGAGAGGTCATGACGTATGGGGCATCTTGAGCATTACAGGAAAAGCATTAGCGTCCAGGCTGATTGATCGCGTAGTCGCTAGTGCCCCACAGTCTGTTCTTGACCGCATTGTAGTAGGCTTTTTCATCGTAGAGCGGGACCCCCAGCTTGAGGTCAGATGCCGTCAGTCTTCCGATCGACGCTGCGACCGCATACGAGGAGATGACCAGGTTAGACAGGTGCTGAACCAGTGTCTGCTGGGCTTGCAGGAGCGTCTGCTGCTGCTGGAGAACGGCCAGTGTTGTGCTGGTCCCGACCAGAGCCTGACGTTCCACACCATCTAACGCAATTACGTTGGCGGAAATGGCCACGCGGTCACTGTTGATGGATTGCTTGAAAGCAACCATCTGTTGCCAGCTCGCCGCTCCTTTCTGAAGCGCCGTACGGCGCTGCACATCCACTTCACGATGGGCGGCCTGTGCCTGCTGGCGTGCACCGCGGATGGCAGAATATTCAGAACCGCCCTGATAGATCGGAATCTGGAAGGCCAGCATTCCATATTTATTATCTGTCAGAGAGCGGCTGTAACCCTGATTTATGGAGTGCTGAAAGGCAAGCTCAGCGGAAACCTTGGGCATAATCGCCGAGATCTGCACAGACACATTGTCTTTTTGCTGCGCTTCAGTGAAGAGCGCATTCACAACGTCCGGATTGTTCTGAACCGCAAGGGCCACAACTTCGCGCTCACTTTGAACGGGCAGCTTGAGTGGCTGGGGCGCTTCAATGTTTGGAGGCGCGGCAATCCCCACGACCTGCATATAGGTTGCCTGTGCTCCCTGAAGAGTTCCTTCCGCCTGCTGTCGCTGCGCTGTTGCGCTTGCAAGAGCTGCCTGCGCCTGAGCGACGTCAGTTCTCGTAATTTCGCCGACGTGGAAGCGTTCCTGCGTGGCCTGAACCTGCTGCTGGAGAACGCGCTCGTTATTGATGGCGAGCTGCAAAAGCTGCTCGTCCTGAACGACGCCTACATAGGCATTGACGACATTTGTGAAGACTGTCTGTTCTGTCGAGATCAGTTTGGCGCGTTCAGCCATGACCTGATTTGTCGCTGCGTGAATGCCGGCTACAGTTTTGCCGCCTTCATACAAAGGCTGGGTAATATTCACACCGCCGCTGTATCCAGGCGTCTGATAGCGCTGGTTTGTCCCCAGATTACCGCTGCCAGCTGCATAGTTGGTCTGACCGTCGTAGTAGGTCAGGTTCATTGTTGTCTGGATGGTCGGGTGCCAGCCCGCCATTGCGGTCGGAACCTGCTCATCTGTTGCACGCAGGCGGGCACGCTCCTCTCGGAGTGTGGGGTTTGTCAGATAGGCAGTGGAAAGAGCTTCCTGCAAAGTATGTGGGACGAAGGTTGGGGACCCGCTCCCGTCATACTTCTGAGCCAGGGCTGTTCCGCTCAGGAGAAAGCTCAGAAGACCCAGTCCCAAGGGACCAGATAGAGCCTTTGTGCCGTTGCATCCTGAAGTCATGAGATATCCTGCCATCTGAACACTGTATCGCAGCGTTTCGTGAATCAGCCCTTAATAGCCTGATCCCTCTCAGAAGAAAAATCCTCATCGAGGCTGAAATATCTCTCTTGACCAAAATGTCCTGAAAGACGATATAGCCCCTGTCTCCTCCGAGGTCCGGTGGCAGAATGGTGATGTAGCGGACTGCAAATCCGCGAATGTGGGTTCGATTCCCGCCCGGACCTCCAGAGAGACTACTCTCCCCGCAGAAAATAGCCGTTTTTCCCTGATGTTTTAAAAATCAGGAATTCGATTTTGCAGTTTCAAATAAAGCATTTGCTTTTTTTTGATCGGCTGGCTGTGTGTATCGCGTCACGTTAGCCAGCCGTCTTGCTCAGTCTGTTAGGAGTGAGCCTCTGCATAGGCTGCGGCTGCCCCAAAGAGGCCAGGCTGGGGATGCGTGATGATTTTGACAGGCATTTCGCTCATCATGGTCTCAAAGCGCCCTTTTGCGACGAAGCGTTCGGCAAAGCCGGATTCACCGAGAATATTTGCCAGGCGCAGTCCAAGGCCGCCGGCAATCACAACGGCATGGGCGCCGTGTGCCAGTGCCAGATCACCAGAAACGGCACCAAGGCTCAGACAGAAACGCTCCAGAGCTGCGGCTGCGATCGTGTCGGAGCCTTCCATGGCGTTCTGCCAGAGCGTTCTGTTATCGCGTAGTGTGATGGGTAGGCCCTGCTGTTCGGCAATGACCTCGTAAAGGTTGGTCAGGCCGGGGCCAGACACGATGCGTTCTGCTGAAACGCGCCGGAAACGCTGGCGGAGCGCCTTGAGGATGTTGTCTTCAACTTCGTCGAGTGGTGGGTAGTCGAGGTGGCCGCCCTCGGTCTCCATGACAAAGTATTTTTCTCCACGGCGTAGCAGGCAGGCTGCCCCCAGACCCGTACCAGGCCCGACAATCGTGATGGTTCCCTGCGATGGAAGATCCACGTCCGGGCCGCACAGATGTCTCATATATGATGAATCAACCTGGGCGACCGCATGAGCCACGGCACCGAAATCGTTGACCAGAACGAAGTTGTCGAGATGCAGACGGCTGGCAAGCTGCGTCGGATGGATGACCCAGGGGTTATTGGTCATCTTCAGGATTTCACCTGTAACCGGACAAGCTACGGCAATCCCGGCTTCCCTGGGTAAAGGGCGGTCCAATGTTCTGCCAAAAGCTTCCCAGGCCAGAGCCAGGCTTGCGTGTTCCGCGCATTTCAGGGTGACGGCTTCACCCAGTTCAGCGACGGTTCCGTTTTCGATGCTTGCGATTGCAAAACGGGCATGGGTGCCGCCGATATCGACCGCAACGATTTCCCTCATGACAACTATCCTCTGGCCTGTCTGGCATCTGTTGAATGTGGAAGCAGTCGCCTACCGGCAGCATGCCGTCAAGTTAGTGAGAGGCGGCTTTTCTTAATTTGCAGCACGTTGTCGCACTTCGGCGGAACGCAGCAGGCGATGAACGATTGGCCGCGGCACCAGCATCTCCAGAAGTCGGGCCAGAGCGAAAGGCCATGGAAACAGAAGATGCGCCCGTCCTTGGCCGATGGCGCGTGCGATGAGGCGCGCTGCTTTGGTTGAGGACACTAGGAGCGGCCGAGCCCCTTCCAATCGCTGGCTCATGGGCGTGTCGACATATCCCGGAGAGACAAGCGTCACATGAACATTGTGCGGTGTCATGGCGGCATGAAGCGCTGTGCTGAAACGGGCAAGGCCAGATTTTGAGCCGCTATAGGCCGTCGCGACGGGAAGATCATGGAATGCAGCAACAGAACCGATGAGGGCGATATTCCCGCCACCTCGTGGAGCCATGCGGCGCGCCATTTCTGTGGCCAGGGTCACGGGCGTCGTGAAGTTGACGAGTGAAATGGTTTTCACCTGCTCTGGGAGTTCCGTGAGTTCATTTTCCGGGCGGATGTCTCCCAGCCCTGCACCGAGAACAAGAATATCGATCGGGCTGACGTCGTCGGCTTCTCGTAAGGCAGCAAGGGCCGCGTCTGTGTCACACAGATCAAGAGCGAGAGTTTCTGTCGTGGCGCCGTGGCGTTGGGCCTGCGCTGCGACCTTATCCAGTCGCTCTTGGTTGCGGCCCCATAGAACAAGATGTGTTCCTGCCCGCGCATAGTGAAGTGCGAGTGCCTCACCGATGCCGCTGGAGGCTCCGGTGATCAGAATTCGTGACTGAGGGCCGCGTCTGGAAAGCGGAAAGGTTGCCATGCGAAAGATATCCACGTTGAAAGTCATGGTCGGATTGGTAATGGGAGGGTATAGCCTTCCGGTGCGAAAAAATGCGACCCTGTGCTGTTAAGGCATATTACTCCATTAGCTCTGAAAAATTTTTCAACCAGAGGTGCAAGGCCCGACCCTATGACATCGCCCGCTCCGCAAGATGATCTAGTAGTCCGTCCGGTTACGACGCGGGCACATTTGAAGCTCTTTATTACCCTGCCCCGCCGTATTTACGCTGGAATGCCCGGGTTTGTTCCACCACTGGACATGGAACAGAATGACCTTCTGAACCCCAAGAAAGCTGCCATTTTCCGTCATGCCAGCATTCGCTATTTTCTGGCTTGGCGTGGTGACACCCCTGTCGGGCGTATTGCTGCGATTGTTGATCATCGTGCGATTGAATTCTGGGGTGAGAAAACAGGGTCTTTTGGCGCACTGGACGCTGTGCCGGAGGCGTCTGTTGTTGCAGCCCTCCTGAGTGCTGCCCGTCACTGGCTTCGCCTTCAGGGCATGGATCGCGTGCGTGGTCCGGTTACGCTGAGCGGGAATGGTGAATCCGGGCTCATGATCGAGGGGCAGGATCAGCCACTTATGATTGCGATGCCCTGGCACCCAAAACTTCTGGGGCAGCTGGTCGAAGGCGCTGGCTACGAACGAAGCGAAGATCTTCTGAGCTACCGTTTCGATCTGACTGAAGAAAACAGGGCCAATTTTCGCGTTCCGGGTGATCTGAAAATCGGGGAAGGTCGTCTCGGATCCATTTCCGTGACGCGTCTTTCCAAGAAGCAGATTGCAGCGCAAGGTGAAGTGCTGCGGACGCTCTACAACGATGCCTGGAGTGGAAAGTATAATTTCGTGCCTTTGCAGGACTACGAAATGAAGGCGATGATCAATCAGCTCAAGCCGCTGCTGAGACCCGAGCACTATGTTCAGATTGATCAGGACGGTGAGCCGGTGGCCATGGCTCTGGTTGTTCCCAATCTTTACGATATTGCAGGCGATCTCGGTGGTGATCCCACACCGCTCGGTTGGATCAAGCTCGCTGCCCGTCTGGGACTGCATCGCTTCCACTCTGCGCGTGTCATTCTGTTGGGCGTCACGCGCAAGCTTCAGGGCACGATGCTGGGCTCCCTCCTGCCCTCTTTGGCAATCTCGGAACTGCTGCGTCGCGGGCGCTCTCTACCCTATTCCTGGGTAGAGCTTGGGTGGATTCAGGAATCTGATACGAGAATGAAAAACTTGGCGGAAGCTGTAGTTCCGCACCCTTACAAGCGTTATCGTCTGTACGAACGCTCAGTCCAGGATTGAGATCTGAAAGGGGTGCCAGCTTTAGAAGTGCTGCCACCCTTTTTTTTGTATTTCCATAACCTGTCCCTCAGCATTTAGAACGTGAACTCCCGCTCCTGAGCGGATGGCCCCGATACAAGTGACGGGCACGTTTCTTTGAGAGCACGCCTGAACCAACATGCTCTCGTTTTCAGGGGCACAGGTTAAAAGAAGCTCGTAATCATCGCCGCCTGTGAGACGTTGTTCGAGCCATTGTGACCCGAGTGCGTTGGCAGCCGAGGACGCCGGAACAGTGTCTGCCAGAATATCTATGGCCACCCCCGACTCTGCCGCGATATGACCGCAGTCCTGTATCAGGCCATCGGAAATATCCATCGCCGCATGCACAAGCCCGTTCAGGTTCAAACCCGTTCGTGGACGGGGCAAACGGTATCGTTCTGACAGGAAACCTGTTGGATCGGAAATTTTCCCTTGAAGGGCTAACAGGCCAAGCGCGGCATCACCGATTGTTCCGGTAACCCACAGGCTGTCACCAGCTTTGGCTCCGCTCCGGCGAAGAGCAGTGCCTTTTTTCAGCCGTCCAAAAACTGTTGCTGACAGAACAAGTGGACCCGCCGTCGAGGTTGTGTCTCCCCCGAGCAGCGTTACGCCATAGAGCTTCTGATCCTCCGCCAGGCCCGCAGCAAACGCACGGAACCACACGTCATCGTAGCGAGATGCGTGTGGGATGGTGACGTTCAGGGTGTAGGTATAGGGCTCTGCGCCCATAGCGGCGAGATCTGAGAGATTGCAGCGGAGAAGCTTGCGCCCCACTGTTTCAGAGGGATCATCCGTCAGAAAATGGACGTTTTCGACCATCGTGTCGGTAGAGATCGCCATCTCCTGCCCCGAAGGACAAGAGATCAGCGCGCAGTCGTCTCGAAGGTCGAGACTTTCCGGGCCAGCGAGCTGCCGGAAATGTCGGGCGATGAAACTGAATTCGCCCGACATGCTTCAGGTGTTGCTTTCGTTGCGTCGGCTGACGGCATCAAGAATGCCATTCACCATCTTTGGCTCGTCCCCGAAGAAAAAGCCGTGTGCAACGTCCATATATTCATTGATGACGATGCGGTCGGGCGTATCGGTATCAGCGATTTCGAACGTTGCAGCCCGGAGCAGTCCGCGAAGAACGGGATCGAGGCGCGTCATTGGCCACTGCTCGGGCAGCAGATCGCTTAACGTGTGGTCGATCTTGTCCTGATCGAGCGTTACGCCACGAACAATTTCCTGCATCAGAGTCAGGTCGGCATCAGGAATGTGGCCGTCTTCGAAGGATGCTGTCGGGCTGACGCGGCGGTGACGGAGAAACTGGCCGAGAACGGTCTCCGCATTGTCGCCGGACTGTTCGCACTGGAACAGAGCCTGAACGGCTGCAACACGGGCAATTGTCCGGCTGCGGCGCGTTGGTCGGCTGTTGGGCGCGTCTGATGCGGTCATGGTGTCTCCTGGGAGTCGTTTTTTCCGGAGGACGCGTCTGCGTCCCCGGTTATGGGGTTCATGTCGGCGAGGATCTTCGAGAAAGCCTCGACCTCGCGGAAGTCGCGATAAACGCTGGCGAAGCGGACATAAGCCACACCGTCCACCTCGCGCAATGCGTCCATCGCAAGTTCGCCGATACGATGTGAAGAAATATCCTGCTCTCCGGACGCTTCAAGCTGCCGGACAAGCCCATTGACCAGGCGTTCCTGCCGCTCTTCTTCAACGGGGCGTTTGCGCAAAGCGACGCGGACCGAACGGCTGAGCTTGTCCCGATCGAAGGGGACACGCCGGCCATCTGCCTTGATAACGTTCAACTCACGAAGCTGGACGCGCTCTACGGTTGTGAAGCGCTGTGTACAGACCGAGCAGACGCGCCGACGTCGGATCGCGGTCCCGTCTTCACTGGACCGGCTGTCCTTTACCTGAGTGTCGTCGTGTCCGCAGAAAGGGCAACGCATGAACAGTCCTGATCGTTCGGGCCTTGTCGGGGCCAAGAAAATAGGAGCAGTTTACCGGATCATCCGTTCTGGCCCAAATGGGCCTGTCCGTTACCGGGAGACTATCGTTGAAACGGGTATCTGCGGCTTTTGCTGTCTTGTTATCGCTCTCTGCTGTTCCTGCTTTCGCGCAGGAAACTGGCGCTCTGCCAGTTGCACAGCATAATCGCCAAAAAATTGTCGTTCTGGATGGAACACTCGCCCCTTCAAAGCATGATGACACACGGGCCAATGCGTATTTTACGATTCGCAATGACGATGACAGTGATCATCTGTTGAAAGGCATCACGTCACCGGCTTGCTCCACCATCACGGCGCATCACACGAACCAGGAGCAGACGCAGGCCACGAACGATCTGTTTTCGCATCTGGCCCTGCCCCATAACTCAGACATGATATTTCCGGTTTCCGGTTATCATCTGCTGTGCGGTGGTGTGCAGCAGGGCCTTCAGATCGGACAGAAAGTACCGTTTACCTTCGAGTTTCTCGATGGTGACAGCATAACGATCGGTTTTACGGTCGAAGCGGCCAAATAAACTGATTTGGAGATCTCAGGCCATGATGGTGGCTGAGATCTCTTTGATAACGGCCAAAACCGATTCGCCGTACCGGTCGAGCTTGGATGCACCCACCCCTTTGATACTGCCGAGTTCCTGATGGCTGACGGGGTGTTCTCTTGCGATGTCCCGAAGAACCGAATCGTGGAAAATGACGTAGGGGGGAATTTCCTGCTCCCGTGCTTCTGAAAGGCGCCATTGCCGCAGGGCATCGAAAACAGATTTTTCTTCTGCGGAAAGATTGTCGTTTTCCGGATTGGTGGTCGGAGACCGCGCAATAAGGCTCTGCTTGGCGTCCAGTCGTAAAGAGACCCTTTCTTCCCCACGAAGGATTGGCCGCGCAATCTCGCTCTGAAGCGCAAGGCTCCCATGTTCGCCGTGCGTCCGGATTGCACCGCGCGCGATGAGCTGTCTGACCACGGCACGCCACCAGTTCTCGGTCTGATCCTTTCCGATCCCGAATACTGAAAGGTGCTGATAGGCGTGACGTTCGATGGTTTCGTTGGTTTTGCCGCGTAAGACGTTGGTGAGTTGAACAGCGCCGAGGCGTTGCCCTGTGCGATAAATGGCTGACAAAACTTTCTGCGCGGCCTCGGTGCCATCGAATGTGGACACGGGATTGATGCAGTTATCGCAATGGCCACAGGGAGAGGACAGATTTTCTCCAAAGCACGCCAGAAGCGCTTGTGTGCGGCAGCCTGTGGTTTCCGTGAGAGCAATCATGCTCTCCAGACGGGACTGCATGACGCGCTTTTCGTTGTCAGGCGCGCTTGACTGCTCCAGCCAGTGTCGCGCGCGAGCCATATCCTCACCGCCATAAAGCAGGAGCGTGTCTGACTTCTCACCATCACGCCCTGCCCGTCCAATCTGCTGGTAATAGGCTTCCGGAGAGGATGGCATGTCCAGATGCACAACACAGCGGACGTCTGGGCGATCAATGCCCATTCCGAACGCTACTGTGGCAACAATGACCATGTCCTCGCCGGAGCGGAACCGCATGAGCGTTGCGCGTTTTTCAATGGGAGAGAGACCTGCGTGAAACGGAAGCGCAGTCAGGCCTTTGCCCCGCAGCATTGTCGCTATACGTTCGGTCTTGTTACGGCTTCCACAGTAGACGATGGCAGCACCGCTCCGATGGCTTTCCAGTGCCTCGGTCAGCTGCTTGCTTTCGCCTCCCTTTGGGCGGGCTTCCATGAAAAGATTAGGCCTGTGAAAGCTCGCCATCAGGACGCGCGCATCGGGCATCCCGAGAACATTCAGGATATCGTCGCGTGTGCGTGGGTCAGCCGTTGCCGTCAGGGCAATACGGGGGACGTTCGGGAAGAGTTCAGGAAGCGACGCAAGGGCTCGATATTCCGGTCGGAATTCGTGTCCCCATGCAGAAACGCAGTGAGCCTCGTCAATTGCGATCAGGGAAATACGGCGCTTGGAGAGAAAGTTGCTGGTCGCGGGCTGTAAAAGCCGTTCCGGCGAAATGTACAGGATGTCGATCTGATTATTGCGAAGATCCTGATGCAGGATGTCGCGCTCTTCAGCGTCCAACTCGGAATGAAGGGCTGCGGCACGGATACCGAGCTGCCTCAGGCCGGCTACCTGATCGTCCATCAGGGCAATCAGGGGAGAAATAACGAGACCCATGCCGTCCCGGCATAATGCGGGAACCTGATAGCAGAGGCTTTTTCCTCCACCTGTGGGCATCAGGACGAGAACGTCTTCGCCCCGCATGACAGTTTCAACGGCCTCTCCCTGAAGGCCGCGAAATCCTGGAAAACCGAACACGTCTGCAAGGACCTGTTCGGGAGATTGGCCCGGTCTGGCCGCAGGGTGGTTTTGTCCCTCCGTCACTCCGGGCTCCGGCTCAAAGACCCGGTGTAATCGTGATGGAGACGCGACGCAGCGCAACGTGAGAGGCGTCGATGGTTGTCTCTGGCTCTGGCTTGATCTCGATTTTCGCACCATTCACGCCGTCATTGGCAAGCTGTGTTGCAACGGCCTGCGCGCGGCTGTCTGCAAGTTCCTTAAGAACGGCCGGATCACCGTTCATGCCAGCAGAACCGGAAACGCGGATGCTCTGAGCGTGCTCATTGCGTGCTGCCGTAGCCGCTTTTGTGACAACTGCCTGAGCAACCGGGCTCAGTGAGACGGAATCACGGTCGAAAAAAACAACGTAGCTGTCGCGCGTCGGCTGGTCGGCACAACCGGCCAGAGCGGCGGTCAGGACGAAAGCCGGAGCCGCAATACGGATGGAAGAAAGGATACGAACCATGGCGTTACGTCCTGAGAGAAAGAATTGAGGCTCCTAGGTGCCTTGTCGGCAGAGTCTGGTCAACCTGCGCTTGAAACTACCTGTCCGTTCTCAAGGCGCCAGATGCGATCCAGCCTTTCCACGCCTGTCAGGCGATGAGCGATCAGCAGAACGCTGCGGCCTTCCGCAACGTTGTTCAGGGTCTCCAGGAACGCCTTCTCGGTATCTGCATCGAGGCCTGTTGCTGGTTCATCGAGGATCAGTATCGGGGCGTCTGACAGCAGGACACGGGCGAGTGCTATGCGCCGTCCCTGCCCGCCGGAGAGTTTCGATCCGCTTTCACCAATCCATGTATCCAGACCTTCAGGAAGGCTGTGTACCAGATCCGCGGCTTTCGCCTGATCGAGAGCATTCCAGAGAGCGGCTTCTGGAATGTCGGTGCGACCAAGAAGAAGGTTATTGCGGATCGTATCATCAAAAAGATGGCTGGACTGCGAGAGCCACGCGACCTGAGAGCGCAATGCGTCGTTGTTCAGATTGGCAATATTTTCGCCACCCAGACGAATTTCTCCGTCTTCAGGCGCAACAACTTTCAGAATCAGCGCTGCAAGACTGGATTTTCCAGCACCTGACGGGCCAATCAGCGCTGCGCGCTCGCCCTGCCGAAGAGAGAGGGTGAGATCACGAAAAACTGGTTCCCGATTCGGGGTCCATCGAAAGGTTACCCTATCGACTTTGATGTCTCGTCCAGATGGAAGCGGCGTTGTTCCCTCGGCGACAGTCGGGGTCTTCTCGGCCACTTCCATGATGCGTTCAGCAGCGTACGAAACCTGGCCGTATAGAAGGCCCGCACGAGAGAGGCCCGTCACGCCTTCCAGAGCGGTAATGGCGACAAAAAGTGCTGCGATGCCAGCAACTGGTGCGGCCTGCTGGAAAATCAGACCTGCGACTGCGCAGAGAATGATAGCGATACCTGCCTTAGCGACTAGGCCTGCCACAAGATTTGTCAGCGCCATGCGGATGGCCTGTCTGCGTTGGGCAGAGAACAGGGCTTCCTGACGTTCAGTCACCGCGTTTCCAAGGACGTCTTCGGCGCCAAAAGCGCGAGCCTCACGGAGACCTGACGTCAGATCAAGAGCTGCTACGCGCAAATCGGCCTCAGCGTGAAGAATGTCCGGGCCGAAACGCCGTGACACCCGGGTTGCCACCCAAGGCATGGCGAAAGCAAGGACCGCGAATAGTACTGTTGTGAGCAAGCCGGGGACTGTTCCAGCTTTAAGCCAGACAAACGCGGCAACTGGCAGCGTCAGAACAGCGGACGCCATCGGGACCAGGATGCGCAGGTAGAGATTGTCGAGCGTCTGGACGTCCGAGACCAGACGAGACAGGAGATCTCCAGAGCGTTGGAAGCCAAGACCTGCTGCTGCGCCTTTTGCAAGACGGCGATAGAACCATACGCGCAGGTCTGACAGAGCGCGGAACATCGCATCATGCGTATAGAGGCGTTCCAGATATCGCAGGACGATCTGGGAGGCACCGGCTGCCTGTAACAGCATCGACCCAGCAGCAACCCCTACGGCAGCCGCCGCAACGCGACTACCGGCCTGCCCCATGAGAGCCAGACTGGAACATACAGCCAGTTCTGCAATGACGATGCCTGTGATCAGGCGGCCGTAATGTGGCTTCCAGACGCGGATAATACGCGAGAGAGCCGTGCTGTTCTCAGGGCGCTGCGATTGAAGAGAAGCGCTCATGCTGCTTGCTCCGTATAGGAGATAACGCGACCTTTGCTGAGAACAAGGTGGCGACCATGGAACTTCTGGGCTTGCGCAGAATGAGTGCAGAGGACGACCGTTCGCCCCTCAGCCAGACGATGAAGGCTGGTCAGGATGTCTGCCTCTGTCGCCGGGTCCAGATGTGATGTGGGTTCGTCCAGAAGCAGAAGTGGCGCGTTCTTGAGGAAGGCTCTGGCAATCGCAATACGCTGGGCCTGTCCGCCTGAAAGACCAAACCCGCCTTCTCCGATCCGCGTTTCCAAGCCTTCGGGAAGATGCGGGATATAGCTATCCATTGCCGCGTGAGAAATGGCTGACTGCAACTCCTGTTCGGAAGCCTCGGGTTTAGCGAAAAGAATGTTCTCGCGAATTGTTCCTGCAAAAAGGACCGGTTTCTGCCCGATCCAGCTAATGCGGGATGAAATCTGTCGTGGCGTCAGGGTAGCCATGTTTGTGCCGTCCAGAAGGATGCGGCCCTGTGTCGGGTCTACAAAACCCAGAAGAAGTTCGAGAAGTGTGGACTTGCCCGCACCCGATGGCCCTTCCAAAATCAATGTCTCGCCAGCCGGAAGCGTGAAGCTCACGTTTTCGATCACGGGACCACGCTCTTCGTTCCAGGAAAACGACAGGTTTTCAGCAGTCACGGTGAGGCCACGGCCATTCTGTACAGCAGCAAGTGCGGGCGTCGATGACGGTTCTTCAGGAAGGTCCGCCAACTCGTGCATAGCCTCGGCGGCTGCCGTCGCATGGGCGCGATCCTGATAAGCCGCAGACAAGGCACGGAAAGACGCGAATGCTTCTGGCACGAGAAGAATGGCGTAAAGGGCGCGTGTCAGGGCAATTTCAGGCGTCGCGCTACTAAGATTATGGCTCTGGGTGATGACGATCAACACCAGCGCTACGACCATGGCGATATCTGTCGTAGCGGATGCAATGAAGGCAATACGCAGGACCTTCATGGTCCGTAGGCGCAGATCATCAGCACTCGCTGCCAGCGCCAGGGCTTCACGTTCCGTGCTGCCAGACAGGACAATCGTGGCAATTCCCCTAACGCGGTCCAGAAAGCGCGTCTGCAGACGTGTCATCGCCAAAAACTGACGGCGGGACGCAACAGCAGTGGCGATCCCGAAGAATGCCTGGAAGACCGGAAGGGACGCGCAGCAGATTGCGAGGATGATGCCTGCACGGTGGTTCTGCCAGAAGACTGCCGCGACAACGATCCATTGTGAGACGAGCCACAGCGCAGATGCCGGGAGCCAGCGTGCGAAATACCCATCCAGCGCTTCCACGCGATCCACAAGGGTGGAGGCGATTGCCGAGCTGTGTTGCCGACGCAGAAGCGCAGGACCTTCGCCAATAATACGGGCCATGATTTCAGAACGAAGTCGGCGGCGGGCCGAAAGACTTGCGGACGATGCTCTGATGTCCTGCACTGCCGTCAGGCCTACGCGGATCACGCTCACGGCAATGAACATTCCAATAGCCGGGGGGGCGTTGCCCGGAAGTCCGGTCAGAATGGCGGCAAGTGTCCGGGCCAGAGCCCATGCCTGCAGAAGACCCAGGAGAGTCGAGAGCAGTCCGAGGATCACTATAACGGAGGTCAGGGAACGGCTGGCACGCCCCTGAGCTTTTATCCACGCTTTTGCGATTGTCTTGTCGGCCTTCATGATCCCTGCATATAGGTCGCAAAGTCGCCACAAGACAGTCTTTGACGCATTTCTTGCTGCTTATTTAGATTTTAAGTGGTTATTTCAGGAGTCGGACGGGCTGTCGGAGCCTGCGGACGATGGCGACTCTTCGCTGTGGATTGCTTTATGGGCAATCGCGACAGCTGTTGGCGACGGATCTGCAGGTACGAACTTCATGTTGTACCATGTGCCGTCCTCATTTGAGATGAGAAGATCCGCATTGATCTGGCGGGCAAATCCCCGGATCAACTGAATGCCAATCCCTTCTCGTCTGTTCCGTGATTCGGTCGCGCGGGACGCTTCGAGCCCGATCCCGTCATCTCCGAGTTCAAATTCTACCAACCCGGATTTCTCGGCAGGTGGATTTTTGACGCGATGAAGCGAAATCCGAACGACGCCCGAGCGATTTTCTGGAAAAGCGTAACGGAGAGCATTGCTGACAACTTCAGTCACGATCAGAGCAACAGGGACTGCTTGATCGGGTGAAATCAGGACATGTTCGATGTCCAGCTCCAGCCGAATGCGTGTCTGCGTATTCATGCTGTGGGCGGAAAAGAGAATGGAGCACAGCTCTTCCAGAAAGCTTTGAACATCCAGCGCGGAAAGGCCGTTTTCGGAATACAGATAACGATGCAGCGTGGCGAGCGCGCGGACCCTGTCCCGCACCAATCTGAATTCTTCGCGGGCCTCATGGGACCGGATGCGACTGGCTTGAAGATTCAGGAGAGATGCAATGACCTGAAGATTGTTTTTAACCCGATGATGAATTTCCCGGATGAGCATGTCCTGATGGTGGGCGGACTTCTCAAGGGCGCGTTCATGTCGCGTAAGCCGGCGCGTTGCTCTCAGAAAGGCACGCTCAAGATGACGGATTTCCAGAGGGATAGAACGATTGATACGCGGGTCGAATGGTGCCCCTCGCCGCCAGTCCGCTACGGCCAGGGCAAGTCTTTCCAAGGGTTCTACAAGGAAAGTCCGTGCAGCCCACGCGACGATCAACAGCTCCAAGACTAGAAGCGTCGCAATCAGACCCACGCGGATCAGAAAAATATTAAGCGCCCGGCTTTCTTCGCGTGTTCGCTCGGTAGCAACAAGAAGGCTGACCGGGCCATAGGCGTTTTGTAGAACGTAAGTTGTGCCATGAAACGTGAACGAGTCATGCAAAGCATGATTCGCAATATCTCTTTTCAGGCGATCGTGAACAGCCGTGGGAAGTTCTGGAATATTGGGTCGATCTGGAAAAAGCGAAAAAATCGACCCGTCCCCCATCATGAGGAGGTTTCTCGCATTGTCGTTGACACCGAGGAGCAGTCTTCCATCACCAGCAGGGAGATGGCTGCGCTGCCAGCCTAGTGTCCTTACTGCGATGATATAGCCTGCGATCGTACCCTGATTCATTAAGGGAACGACGAATCTTATGAGAGGGCCACGACCCCCCTTGATGACATCGACACCGATATTAGGGCGCGCGCCATTCTGGTTCAGCGTCGTAAGGAGCTGGCCGGACGGACAGATCGCCGGGTCTTGAGATGACGGTGGAGGAAGCACAACTGACGGATGCCCCTGCGCGTCAGTCAGCATTAGCGAGCAATAATGATGCTGGGAAATCGTCTGGACGAGGCCGAATTCACGGAGAGCCGTTTCCGCGGTGATGTCCCTGTCAGCCAGCATGTCCAGCACGCTGTGGGTCTGGTCCAGATCGCTTGATAATTCGGAAAGCGCTGCCTGAGCGTCGCGCTCGGTTCTGGCCAGAGCGTTGCCAACGTTTTCCTGGTAGCTATGCCACGCCAGAAGACCCGCGATTGTCGCAAGGGGAAGCGTTGTCGCGACGATCAGGGCCATGACGCGAGCCCCAACCGTATCGAACATGCGAACGCTGCGAAAAACCATTCTGCGATAAGGAATGACGAGACCCTTTATGACCTGCTGCCCAGGATCTCAGGCCAGGTTTCCTGTGCAATCACTTTTTCCGGTCTTCTTCGATCAGCTTTAAAAGCTCTTCAGGGATAGGTTCGCTCGCAACATCGTCAAAGAGCTGATGAAGTCCGCGACTCAGCCAGATACCAAAGGGAGAATCCTGATCATCGCCTTTGGATTTTCCGGATGAGGATTGGGACTTGTCTCCTCCGGTCATTGTCTAGTCCTGAGCCTCTCTGTGACAACGCAGAATAATCGCCTCTGCTCCCTGCAGATCGCCGTGTGGTTCTGAGGCTGTTCGAAAGCTACAGGCCTGCACGGCGGTAAAGAACTGTTTACAAAAACGGCTCAGTTACCGCAATCGCTTCAATTCCGAAATGGGCGAAATACGAACGTTTCCGAGAGGCTAAAAGTTCAATCCAGGCTTACGAGAAAAGCAGATCGTCTGCTGACTGTCCGGCACGATGGCGCACATCGATAGCATCACGCAGGGCCTTCACCTTCACGCGCAACTTGTCGTTGCTCGGCATATCGCCTGTCATCCATGCTTCAAGCTGGCGGCGAGCGCGGAAAACGCGGCTTTTAGCTGTACCAACAGCGCAGTCAGTTGCTTCAGCCAGAGCTTCGTAGCTCATGCCCTGAATAACGACCATAACGAGTGCCTCGCGCTGGTCAGCCGGCAAGCGAGAGAGTGCCAGCGACAGGTCCTTCAAAGCGAGGCGATCTTCATGTGTTGCCGGGCTTGCGAATGTTGATGCTGGCACATCGTCAATGTCGGTCGTCTCACGACGCTTGCGCAGATCAGAGATGAAGCGGTTACGCAGGATACGATGCATCCACGCTGAGAAATTCGTGCCGGGAATGAAGCTGTTCTGGGCGGCTAGAGCATTGCACACAGCGTCCTGAACAAGGTCCTCCGCAGCAGCGCGGTTGCGCGTCAGGGACAGGGCCTGCACACGCAGCTTCGGTAGGATGGCGATGACCTGATCATGGAACGTCATGGGAGTACTCCTGGTTTCGTCCTGTTTCATGGGATCAATGAACGGGGTTCCAGGATCGTTGCATCAGAAGGGAATTTTTTTGATATTTTTTAAAAATTATTATTTGTCAGTTGGTTAGAGTGTCATTTCCTGATGATTTTTTCCTTCGGCCAACATGGAAAGCTGGCTTCTTGCTCGTGAGACGCGCGCTTTCATGGTTCCCGATGGAACATTGCAGATGCAGGCGGCTTCTTCATAAGACAGCTCCTGTGCGCCCACGAGGATGATAGCTTCGCGCAGAAGGTCCGGAAGTTTCCAGATAAGCTCTCCGAGATCCGTTACGGCATCTCGGGCACTTTGCATGGAGGGAATTTCGGTCGACAGGGGCATGTCCATTTCTACGTTCTGCATGATCTCCTGTTCACGGGAAGATCGTCTACGCTGCTCGTAGAAGGCATTTCTCTGAATCGTGAACAGCCAGGCTTTGAGCGTAGTTCCTGCCTGGAACTGTGTTTGCGCAGCGAGTGCGCGCACAACTGTGTCCTGCACGAGATCGTCTGCTGCGACGGCATCACGTGTCAGGAACCGTGCGAAACCACGGAGGTCTGGCAACGTCTTCAGGAGTTCCTGATGAAAGGAAACGCCTCTTTTCTCCTGTGGAGCCGTTTCAGGCTCGGAAACAGGTGCCGTCAGAGGGAGGTCCTTTCAGGAAGGTGAAGTCTGCGGATGCAGACAGACACTAGGCGTATCCGGTCGCTCGTGTCATGATTATTCAATCGCCACAAACGGATAGTCCTTCATAAGGTTTCCGCGCGGCTGTCCAATATCAAGAGGCTGAGGATCCATGGCTGACACGTCACGTCACGAACTCATTGCGGCGCTACCCTATGCTCGCCGTTTTGCCCGTGCCCTGGCTGGAGATCAGGCGCAGGGAGACCGGTTGGTAGCCGGTGCCCTGAAGGATTTTCTGGCAGCAGAGAAATCAGATCTCCCTCCCCGGCTGGCACTATACGGCAAGCTCGTGCAGGAGTTCTCGAAGGAGAATGCTGATCGGCCAGACATGACTCTTGTTCAAAGAGCTCTCATGCTCCTGACCTCGCTTGAGGAGCAGTCGCTGGCGTCGGCGGCTCGGGCTCTCTCCATTTCTGAAGAGGATGCTGCTACAAATCTGGCTGTGGCTCGGCAGGCTCTTCAGGGCATTGCGCAAACGACGGTTCTTATCATTGAAGATGAGCCGATCATTGCCATGGATATTCAGGATCTGGTGGAGCGCTGTGGCCATAAAATCGCAGGCGTTGCTTATACGGAGGCTGACGCCGTGAAGCTGGCTGCCGAGACGAAGCCAGGCCTTATTCTGGCTGATATCAATCTTGGTGGCGGCGGCGATGGAATGCATGCTGTCGGGCGTATTCTGAAAACACATGAAACGCCTGTGATTTTCGTCACGGCTTATCCGGAGCGTTTATTGACCGGAGAAGCGCATGAGCCTTCCTTCGTGATTACGAAACCATTCGAGCCGATGGCACTGGCTGTAGCGACCTATCAGGCCGTAACGGGTGGCATAAAATCCGTCTGAGAGAAAATCCGTCTTTGGGTGCCTTGCGGGCAAACGTTCCCTGCGACACATAGGGGATATGTCGGCACCCATTCTTCTTCTTCAGAATATTACTTACACTCTTGGCGGACGCCCGCTCCTTGATGGCGCCGAGCTCGGCGTTCTTCCGGGCGAACGCATCTGCCTTGTGGGGCGGAATGGCTCCGGTAAGTCTACACTCCTCAAAATAGCGGCTGGGGACATTGTTGCTGACGACGGGACCCGGTTTGTTCAGCCGGGCGTCAAGGTGCACTACCTTGCGCAGGAGCCTGATCTGACGGCCTATTCCTCCACCTTCGATTATGTCGCAGATGGGCTGGATGAGACGGAGCACTATCGGGCCCGATCCATGCTCGCTGAACTTGGCATGACGGGTGACGAAGGGTGCGAACGGCTATCTGGCGGCGAGGTCCGCCGCTGCGCCCTCGCCCGCGCCTTGGCTGCGGAGCCAGATCTTCTGCTGCTGGACGAGCCGACAAACCATCTGGATCTTCCGACGATTACCTGGCTGGAAAAAGAGCTGGCTGCATCGCGTTGCGCCATGATTGTCATCAGCCATGATCGACGCCTTCTTGAGACGTTATCCCGAAGTGTGGTTTGGCTTGAGCAGGGCAAGACGCGGCGTCTGGACCAAGGCTTTTCGCGCTATGAGACTTGGCGGGACGAAGTGCTGGAGCAGGAAGAACGTGATGCTCACAAGCTGGATCGTCAGATCGCTCGGGAAGAGGACTGGATGCGTTATGGCGTGACAGCACGCCGGAAGCGTAATGTCCGGCGTGTCGCTGAACTGGCGTCCTTGAGGAATAACCGTCGAGAAATCTCCGCGCGCGGCACCAGCACGCTACGCATGTCTGCGACAGAAGCAGATGGCGGCGGCAAGATTACGATCGGTACGGAAAGCCTGGGGTGGGCGTATGGGGATCGCACGATTGTAAAAAATCTCGATCTCAAGATTCTGCGCGGAGACCGTTTGGGGTTGGTTGGCGCCAATGGTGCGGGAAAGACCACTCTTATTCGTCTTCTGACCGGTCGCATGCCCCCGCAGGAAGGATCTGTTTATATCGGACCGTCTGTTGCGATGGTGACGCTGGACCAGCAGCGTGAAAGTCTGGACCCGACCAAAAGCCTTTCTGACACCCTTACAGGTGGCAGTGGGGATATGGTTCAGGTCGGGAATGAGAAGCGTCACGTTATCGGATATATGAAGGACTTCATGTTCCGTCCGGAACAGGCACGTACGCCCGTTGGAAAATTATCTGGTGGTGAGCGCGGGCGTCTTGCTCTTGCGTGCGCGCTGGCCAAGCCATCCAGCTTGATGGTGCTGGATGAGCCCACCAATGACCTTGATCTGGAAACGTTGGATCTATTGCAGGAGATGCTTGCAGATTACGCGGGTACCGTTCTTCTGGTCAGCCATGATCGTGATTTTCTTGATCGTGTAGCGGGCTCTGTTCTCGTATCCGAGGGGGATGGACAGTGGATCGAGTACGCCGGTGGCTATTCGGACATGCTGGTTCAGAGGCGCGGTGAAGCCCCTGTTGAGCGTCATTCAGAAGATCGGGGTGAGAATGACCTTGCATCAAAAAACACTGTAAAATCAGAAAAGAAGCAGACGAAGCTTAGTTATAATGACAAGCGGACCCTTGACCTTCTTCCTGGCAAAATGACTAAGCTGGAAAAGGCTATTGTCACGTATCGCGAGGCATTGTCTGACCCCGTGCTTTACAGCAAGGACCCAGCAAAATTCACCAAGATCAGTGATGCGCTTCAGGCGGCAGAGCGCGAGTTGAGTGAAGCCGAAGAGCAATGGCTTGAACTGGAAGCCAAAAAAGAAGAGCTGGAAAGCCAGTAAAAAATAAGGTTTTCAGGCCTTATCTGATACCGGGATAAGGCCTGAGAGCTCCATTGCCTTGCGAGACGCATGGATGCTTTCGGTGACGCGGATTGCTGCATCGAGCGCTCGGATTCCAGCTTGGGCATCAACCAGCACTGGTGCACCGTTAAGGCATGATTCAGCAAAAGCTTCGTGCTCTACGGCAAGGTTGTCGTGGTCATGCCAACTGATGGCTTCGCGTTTGAAGCCTCCAGTTACCGGTAGAGGGAGGCCACGTTCTCTGCCAATGAAGCTGAGTTTGCGCTCCATGAAGTCTGCTGACAGGTAGCCTTTCTGTGAGAAAAGTCTCATACGGCGTTCTGTTTTAAGGGAAATTCTGCTCGCCGTGATTGTGGCGACGCATCCGTTCTCAAATCGGACCCGCGCATTCGCGATGTCCTCGTGTTCGCTTGAAACGGCTGCGCCAATGGCATCGATGTCCGTGATCGGGCTGTCTACGATTGCAAGAACCAGATCCAGGTCATGGATCATCAGGTCCAGAATGACAGACACATCTGTCCCTCTCGGCTTGAAAGGCGCGATGCGTGTGGCTTCAATATAGAGCGGCCTGTCGATGCGCTCTGTGATTGCTCTGTGCTCTGCGGAGTAACGCAGCAGATGGCCCACCTGAAGAACTTTGCCCGTCCGGGATGCGAGATCCGCCAGATTGCGAGCTTCATCCAAAGTGGCTGCGATCGGCTTCTCAACGAGAACATGACGGTCCGCGTTAAGGGCTTCGCTGGCAAGTCGGAAATGATGTTCGGCTGGAGCCGCAATAATCACAGCCTCGACCGAATTCAGCAGGGCCTCGTAAGTTTCTGCAACGGCACAACGTGCCTCGCGAGCGACCGTTGCCGCACGTGCCGGATCAGGGTCGAAAAGCGCCACCAGATTTTCAGCCGGATTTGCGGCTGATTTGAGGGCGTGAAATCGCCCGAAGTGACCGGCACCGACGATGCCGACCCGAAGCTGTCGCCGAGTGTTCATGAGTGACAGGATTACCAGTCCATCACGGCTTCGCAAAGCCGTTAGGGGCGGAATGTTGGTGAAAGGTTGCATCGGCATTGCGGAAGCGGCATGGTCCCGCGCAAGAAACTCGAACCGTCCAAACCCGCCGAGGACATCTCGACCCGTTATGATGTATTATAGCCGGCTCAGACTGCTGGGCGTCGCAGGCATCTGCCTGATCGGCCTCCTGTTCTGTCTGCCCAATTTCATGCGTGCCCCCACGCAGTCCCTGCCCTGGCGGCAGATCCACCTTGGCCTTGATCTCCGTGGTGGTTCATATCTGCTGCTGCAGCTTGACCTGAAGTCCCTGGAGCATGACCGCCTGCAATCCTTGCAGGATCAGGCACGTCAGACCCTTTTGGACAAGTCTCTCGGTTACCGTGACTTCCAGAAGGATGATCAGACGGCCAGCCTGAGCTTTGAGCCACGCTCAGATGCGGAGCGCGCTGTTGCCTTGAAGACGATGCAGGATCTTCCTGTCGTTGTGCATGATGAATTTCATGTCACTGAGGCCAACGGTCGTATTGTGCTTACGCTTCAGCATGATGCTATGTTGGCGCGTGCCCGGGACGCTGTTGCCCAGTCCATTGAGATCGTTCGCCGCCGTATTGATGCTACGGGTGCGATTGATCCGAGTATCGCCCGTGAGGGAGATGACCGGATCGTGGTGGAGCTGCCAGGTGTCAGTGATCCAGAGCGGATCAAAACGCTTCTGGGAACAACTGCCCGTCTGACGTTCCGTCTGCTGGCGCCAAACCCAAGTGTTGCCAGCCCCGGTTCGGCGATGCTGGAAGACATCAGCACCCATTCTCAGGTTGCCGTACAGGATCATGTAGATGTTGACGGTACGGATCTGACGAACGCCGGTGCGGTGATCGATCAGCAAAGCGGTGGCTGGGCCGTGACGTTCCAGCTCAATAGCGCTGGTGCAACGGCTTTTGCCAATACGACCCGCGCTAATGTGGGTAAGCGGTTTGCGATCGTGCTTGATAACAAGGTTATCGAAGCGCCGAACATTATTAATCCGATTACGGCAGGGAGTGGTCAGATCACAGGTGGCTTTGATGCCCACAGTGCGTCCGATCTTGCGCTACTGCTGCGTGCTGGTGCTCTGCCCGCTCCGTTGGCTGTTATTGAGCAGCGCACGATTGGTCCGAGCCTTGGCGCTGCGTCCATCCATGCTGGCATTCTTAGCCTTGCGGCCGGATTTGTCCTGGTCGTGGTGTTCATGGTGCTCTTCTACGGTCGCTTCGGCCTGTATGCGGATATTGCGCTGTTCGCCAACCTGATCCTGATGGTAGCGATCCTGTCTCTTTTCCAGGCGACGCTGACGCTACCAGGTATGGCGGGTATGCTGTTGACGCTTGGTATGGCTGTGGATGCCAATATCCTCATCAATGAGCGCATCCGAGAAGAAGTGAAGCGCGGGCGTGCGCCGCTGCAGGCACTGCAAGCTGGCTTCGAGCGCGCAACCAGCACAATCGTTGACAGTAATGCGACGGCGTTTCTCGCGCATGTCATGCTGTTCGTGTTCGGCACGGGTCCCGTGCGGAACTTCGCCCTGACGATTACCATCGGCATCGTGACGACCCTCTTCACGACCCTGCTGCTGTCACGCTTCCTTGTCGTGCGGTGGTATGCCCTTGCCCGTCCTAAAGAACTGCCGGTCTGAACGTCATGCTGTCACGTCCCCTTCTCCGTTTTGTCCGTGACGATCGGCGCATCAACTTCATGCGCGGCCGTCATATGGGGCTTATCGTTTCGGCGGTTCTCTCCATTGCTTCTGTCATCCTGTTTTTCGAGCCGGGCCTGAAACTCGGCCTCGATTTTCGGGGTGGTATCATCGTCGAAGCCCAGACGCCGGGAGCCGCAGATTTTGGCAAGCTGCGCTCTGCTTTGGAAAAGGCCGGCATTCATCCGGATGCTGTTCAGGCCTTCGGTTCTCCGCGGGATGTCCGCATCTCGATCAATGCGCCGGAAGGTGCGGATCGTGAAGCGCAGACACAGAAGCTTGTCGATGGCGTAAAGACCGCCATCTCAGCGGCCGAACCCGGTACGCAGGTTCTGCGGGCTGATGCTGTGGGGGCTTCGGTATCTTCCGAGCTTTTCCGGGATGGCCTGCTGGCGCTCGGTTTCAGTCTGGCCATGATTCTGGCTTACATCTGGATCCGCTTTGAGCGTGAGTTCGCCATCAGTGCTGTGGTGACACTTATTCTGGATCTGACGAAAACCGTGGGCTTCCTCGCCATTACGCGTTTTGAGTTTGATCTGGTGATGGTTGCCGCATTGCTGACGATCCTTGGATATTCCACCAACGACAAGGTGGTTGTTTATGATCGTATCCGTGAGAATCTTCGCAAATACCGTACGATGCCGCTGCGGGAGCTTCTGGATCTCTCCATTAATGAGACCCTGAATCGTACGCTCGGCACCTCCATGACCGTCTTTCTGGCGGCCCTGCCGCTGGCTTTGTTTGGTGGCAGCACGCTGACCGGGTTCGCAACGGTCATGCTGTTCGGTATCGTTGTTGGAACATCGTCTTCCATCTTCATCGCTGCTCCCCTGCTGCTTTTGATGGGTGAAAAGCGACTTCGGAAAACTCCTTCTTCCGATACGGAATGATGCTCTGAAGACTTTATCAGGCACAAAAAAACCGGCTCAGTTAGAGCCGGTTTTTTTGTGCCGTGAGGCGGAATGTCTAGCTATCGAAGCTGGTCAGAAATGCTGCGATTGCGGCGTCTGCCTGACGATTTTTCGATGATGTCTGAAGCCTTGTAGCGTTCAGAACTGCTTTTTGAGCATCATGGTCGAGGCTTATGAGCTTTTGAACATTCTGAGGGGTAACTTTTCCCCTCATTAACGCCCCTCGTGCCATGCCATGGGCAATCAGATACGCATAAAGTCTGGCATTCGGAGATGGTGGCACGCCTTCGAAAGGACGTGCCACGCATCCACAGAGCAGGCTCCCCACCAAAACAAAACCTGTCAGTTTGCGGGTGAAGGTTGCTCCGAAAGGAGCCTGCCGTGACATCAGGAAGCCTTGGTGGCCAGAATGTCGCGGATCTCTGTCAGGAGAACTTCTTCCTTGGTTGGTGCTGGCGGCGCTGCTGGTGCAGCCTCTTCCTTGCGGTGAAGCTTGCCGATGAGGCGCACAACCCAGAAAATGAAGAATGCCACGATCAGGAACTGAATGACAGCATTCAGGAAAACACCAAGATTGACGGTAACCGCACCGGCCTTCTGTGCTTCTGCAAGTGTATCCTTGACCGGGCCCTTCAGGGTGATGAAGAGGTTAGAGAAATCCACACCACCTGTCAGGAGGCCGATGAAAGGCGTCAGGACGTCTTTGACGGCGCTGTTCACAATCGTGGTGAAGGCCGCACCGATGATGACACCGACGGCGAGATCCAGCACGTTTCCGCGCATAATGAATTTCTGGAAGTCGCTCAGCCAGCCCGGAGTATGCAGGGCATGTTTCGTTTCGCTCATATTTCGAACCTCTCTTGGGGGAACCCGCATCACTGCGGTTGCAGGCCGGAAAAGCGCTACCTGCATCGCCCAAGGGATAAACGGACTCATGCGATCCCGTAAAGTGTGCTTTCATCCTTGAGCGGTTTCCGTTATACGCGCCTCATGATTCGCTCCGGTCGGTATCGGAGCTTTTTTCCTGGAGTAGAGAATTCATGAAATCCGGCATTCATCCCGACTACCACGAAATCAACGTCATCATGACCGATGGCACCGAGTACAAGACCCGCTCCTGCTATGGTCAGCCTGGTGCTACGCTGCGTCTCGACGTTGATCCGAAGTCCCATCCGGCCTGGACTGGCGTGCAGCGTATGCTCGACACCGGAGGCCAGGTTGCCAAGTTCAACAAGCGCTTCGCTGGTATCGGTACCCGCAAGTAAGCTTGTCTGCCTCCACGCTCCCCTCTTGAAGGGGCGCAGGACAGGTACCATCTGGAATATCGGTCATGATGCCTTCGGGGTCATGGCCGGTAAACCAAGCGCAGTCTGCCAATTGGGGATTGCATCAGATGAGCCCTGCCTTGAGGAGGTTTTCATGACATACGATTTTACGCCGCTGTTCCGCAGCGCAATTGGCTTTGATCGCCTTGCCCGTATGGCTGGCAACGCTGCCAATGCTCAGGCTATGCCGAGCTACCCCCCCTACAATATCGAAAAAACTGCCGAGACAGACTACGCCCTGACCATGGCCCTTGCAGGTTTTGGCCCGGATGATGTTGAGGTTCTCCAGGAAGACAATACGCTTGTCATTCGAGGCAGCGTTCCCGATAATACCCGGGATCGTGAGTGGCTTCATCGCGGCATTGCGACGAGAGCTTTTGAGCGGCGCTTCGTGCTTGCCGATCACACAGAAATTGATCAGGCCGAGCTTCAGAATGGTTTGTTGACCATCGTAGTGCGGCAGGTTGTTCCTGAAGCTGTCCGGCCGCGCCGTATTCCGATCGTCACAGGAAATAGTGTTCCTGCTCATCAGAACGTAGCGGCCTCCACATACGCTGGCACGCAGCACGCTGCATGACGGAGGATCGGCAGGGCGGTTTTTGGATTTGCCCTGCCGTTTCGACCTTGACCAGATGTGTGATGGTGCCCCATACCGTTTCTCATTATCGCCGTGCATCCAGCAGGTGCCGCGATCATATCCCGAGCGGCCTTTCGTTCCTCTCCGGGTACGCCAATCGGTGCCTGCGCTCTCGCCGGCCCCTTAGCGCCCCAAAAGGAACGCACTGACATGACCCTGCCTTTGATGCCCAAGGCCACGGCCGTCTGGCTAATCGAGAAAACCGGCCTGACCTTTACTCAAATTGCTGAATTCTGTGGCATGCATCCGCTTGAAGTTCAGGCAATTGCTGATGGTGAAGTTGCAGCCGGAATCAACGGCTACGATCCGGTCAAAAATCATCAGCTGTCTGACGCCGAGATCAAGCGCTGTGAAGCGAACCCGGATTCCAAGCTGAAGATCCTGTCATCTGGCAGCCCGGTGAAGCGTCGCGCCAAGGGCGCGCGTTATACGCCTGTTGCAAAGCGCAATGACCGCCCTGACGCCATTGCGTTTGTTCTTCGTCAGTTCCCGCATCTGACGGAAGCTCAGATCGTAAAGCTTCTGGGCACGACGAAGGACACCATCATCAAGGTGCGTGACCGCCAGCATTGGAATAGTGCGAACATCAAGCCGCGCGATCCGGTCATTCTCGGTCTTTGCACTCAGATGGATCTGAACGCAGCGGTCTCGGCCGCCAACGACCGTCTTGCCCGTGAGGGACAGACGCTTCCTGTGGTGAGTGCTTACGACGCTCATGAAGACAGCGCTCACTGAGCTGAGATCAAGGATGTAGCTTTTCACGAAGCTGCATCCTTTTTTATTGGTGCGGGCCTGACTGGTTTAGGCCGCCTCAGCCGTGATATGGATTCATGACGATGGACGGAATGAATTCTGTTCGTCATCATGCCGTGACAGAGTTCCGGGACCGATAGCAATGATGACCGATAACAATGCCATGCTCCGCCGCCTCCACGAACTCCGGAGCGAGCATCGCGATCTTGATACGGTTATTGAGCGCCTGGTGGACCATCCCCTCAATCAGCTCCAGATCCTGCGTCTCAAAAAACGCAAGCTGCAGCTAAAAGACGAGATTTCCTGGATCGAGACCCGTCTGATTCCGGATAACATTGCCTGATGAGCCAGATCCTTTCTCCGAGCGAGACCATTCAAGCAGAAGACGCTGTGCGCGTTGGTGTCATTATGGGGAGCCAGTCTGACTGGGAAACCATGCGGCATGCCTGTGACATTCTGGACGAACTGGGAATTGCCCATGAACGTCGGATTGTCTCTGCGCACCGGACGCCAGATCGTCTTGCGGACTATGCGCGTACGGCCCGCAGCCGTGGATTGCATGTCGTTATCGCGGGCGCGGGTGGTGCTGCCCATCTGCCCGGCATGTGCGCGGCGTGGACGTCCCTTCCCGTTCTTGGTGTTCCGGTGGAAAGTCATGCCCTGAAGGGACAGGATAGCCTGCTGTCCATCGTTCAGATGCCAGGTGGCGTTCCTGTTGGAACGCTGGCGATTGGCAAGGCTGGGGCCAAGAATGCTGGCCTGTTGGCGGCTTCCATCCTCTCTTTGGCCGATGCGGAGCTGGCTGCACGTCTTGATGCGTGGCGCGGTACTCAGACGGCAGCTGTTGCGGACATTCCTGTCGAATGACGGTTCAGAATAATCAGGTTTTCGCACCTGGAAGTACAATCGGGATTATTGGTGGCGGCCAGTTGGGACGCATGTCAGCAATGGCTGCGGCCAAGCTTGGTTATCGTGTTCATATCCTGAATCCGGCCGCCACGAGCCCGGCTATTGAAGTTTCAGCCTCCGCGACGGTCGGGTCTTACGATGATCCCGTAGCGCTGGAAGATTTTGCTTCTCGCTGTGACGTTGTGACGTTCGAGTTCGAGAACATCAGCGTCGAGGGTCTGTCACTGCTCGAAAAACGTCGCCCCGTCCGTCCAGGTGGCGAGATTCTCAGGATCAGTCAGGATCGGGTTCTGGAAAAGACCCGGCTGGCTCAAGCCGGGGTGGAGCTTGCCCCGTGGAAAGAAGTATCCGGACCGGCTGATCTTTCTGGTGTGGGAGAGCTTGGTTTCCCTCTCATCCTGAAGACAACCCGTTTTGGTTATGACGGGAAAGGACAGTTTCGGGTTGAGAATGCGGAAGCTCTCTCGGCTTTGACGGATCTGCCGTATCCGCTTGTTGCGGAAAAGATGATCGACTTTCAGCGTGAGCTGAGTGTGATGGTTGTTCGCGGAAGTGACGGAACGGTACGGTGTTTCGATGCAGTGGAAAATCGCCATCGCGACGGTATTCTGGACATCACCCTTGCTCCCGCGCGCGTCATGCCAGAGGTTGCAGAACGCGCTCAGGCAATTGCAATCCGCATTGCGACGGATCTTGAGCTGGTTGGCATCATGGGAGTGGAGATGTTCCATGCGGCTGATGGTCAGTTACTGGTCAATGAAATTGCTCCCCGGCCCCACAATTCAGGGCACTGGACGATGGACGCCTGTCTGATCGACCAGTTTGAAATGCATATTCGGGCTGTAGCGGGGCTGCTCCTTCCACCCGCGCGCCGTCATTCGGACGCTGTCATGCATAATCTTGTCGGGCCGGAAGATATGGCGCGGGTTCCTGCCATACTGGCCACGGACGGTGCATCACTGCATCTCTATGGCAAGCACGAAGCACGTCCGGGCCGGAAGATGGGGCACGTCAACACGCTCTTTCCGCGGGGTGCATTGCCGGGCGAACTGGCCCTTGAAGGATTATTGCCTCCAAGGGGCTGAGAGTGGCTTGCGCTAGATCAGGCCAAGCCGCTGGAAACTGGTATGTTTGCCATTTCCAATGATGAGGTGATCCGTGAGCTGGACGCCCACAACGTCCAGAGCGGCCTGAACCTGCTGGGTCATCTGAATGTCGGCTTGTGAGGGCGTTGGATCACCGCTTGGGTGGTTGTGCACCAAGATGAGGGATGCAGCTTCAATTTCGATTGCGCGGCGGGCGACCTCCCTGGGGTACACAGGGGTATGGTTGACCGTACCGCGCGCCTGAGCTTCATCAGCGATCAGGCTGTTTTTCTCATTGAGGAAAAGGATACGGAATTGCTCGATATTCTCTCGGGCAAGTCTGGCCGTCAAATAGTCGAGGAGCTTCTGCTCGCTATCGAGAATATCAATTTTGGGTAACCGCTCACGATTATAGCGAAGTGCAGCTTCATGCAGGACCCGGATCATTGGGATCATGTGTGATCCCATCTCTTTTATGCTGGCCAATTCCCGGTTTGTGGCTGCCAGAATGCCCGCCAGTGATCCAAACCGCTCTAGCAGTAACGGGCTCAGGGTCTCCGCTTTTGCTTCGTGGCCGGTGAAAAGAGTGACGACCATTCTGAGAAGAGTATTGTCATCCAGATGACGACCTCGTCCGCTCAGTAAGGCCCGGGGCGGTTCGGGGAGCTCGACCGATTGCTGCATGGTTACGGCTACGGACTTTATGGTCTGAAGCAGTTCACTGTTCAGAACTTCAGAAAATCCGTCTTCGGTAGCCAGGGTATCGTCCATGCGTTTTTGTGGCATTTCCCAAGTGTTATTATCAAGCCAACGGATATGAGCCTACGCCTCGAAAGGCTACCTTGCAAAGTTACAGCAGGCCTTCCTGACGAAAGCTGCGCACTGCTGTGTTGGGCGTATCTAACAGAATGTCATGCAGAACAATCGAGAGCGGCCTGAGCGCCGTTTCCAGCGTTCGGGCTGCGGTTGAAAGCGCGACGGGCTTCAAAGCTGGTTGAACATGAAGTCCAATGACGGCGGTGGCGTGCAGGGCGAGTGCGCGGATTGCGATAGCGCGATTCAGGAAGGTAATATCTTCGAGTTCCGGGGCTGCTTCATCGGATAAAAGACGATTGCGATTGTCCAGGTAAAAAAGGCGGAATTGCCCGCGGATGGCTCCCGCCAGAGCGGTCTCAAGATATTTCATCAGCTGAGGCCAATCTCCCAAAACGGGTCGTTCGCGGTGCTCGGCAGATGCCAGTCGTTCTGCCGCAACGGCTGGCAGTCTCAGTGCACGAATGGTGTCGTCGTTGAGGCCTGCGCTTCTCAAATCCTGTGTGGGCGCGCGGAAGACGTCAATCAGGCTTCCGAAGTGGCTGATGAGGCCTTTTGCGAGCGGCTTGGTATCCTTGCGCGGGATGCCCAAGAACAGCAGCATTTCCAGAATTTCGTAATCTGCAAGGGTTTCTGCGCCGTTGGTTTCAACGCGTGTTCGCATTCTGGCGCGATGTCCCTGCGGGCCTGTGCCGCGTGTTAGGTCGATCCGGGGAGATGATGTGTTGGCCATAGGGCCATCACACTCTATATCGGGAGTGTGCCGCAAGACCCTCTCATCCCCACCCCCGAGTATCTCTCCCGCCTGAACCCGGAGCAGAGACGTGCCATCGAGACAACCGAGGGCCCGTTACTGATTCTCGCCGGTGCAGGAACGGGAAAGACGCGCGTGTTGACGACGCGCTTTGCCCATCTTCTTCTGACCGGACGGGCTTACCCCAGCCAGATTTTGGCCGTGACATTCACCAACAAGGCTGCGCGTGAAATGCGCGAGCGTGTTGGCGCTCTTCTGGGGGAGCCTGCTGAAGGGCTCTGGCTTGGCACATTCCACGCCATCTGCGCGCGGATGCTGCGGCGTCATGCGGAATATGTGGGCCTGACGAGCGGGTTCAATATTTTGGATACGGATGATCAGCTTCGTTTGTTGAAGCAGATTATGGAACCCTTCCGGCTTGATACGAAGCGTTGGCCGCCTAACCAGCTCATGGGCATCATCCAGCGCTGGAAAGATCGTGGCCTGACGCCGGATCGCGTGACGCCTGCCGAAGATACGGATTTTGCCAATGGGCAGGCCTTGGCCATCTATCGCGGCTACCAGCAGCGGCTGCGCGAACTGAATACCTGCGATTTCGGCGATCTGATGCTGCACATGGTGGAAATCCTGCGGTCCCAGCCGAATGTGCTGGCGCAGTATCATCGGATCTTTCACTATATTCTGGTGGACGAGTATCAGGATACCAACACGATCCAGTATCTATGGTTGCGTTTGCTTGCGAAGCGCGAGCAGGGTCCATCCAACATTGCCTGCGTGGGGGACGACGATCAGTCGATCTACTCCTGGCGCGGTGCCGAAGTTGAAAATATTCTCCGGTTTGAGAAGGATTTTCCCGGTGCCGCTGTTGTCCGGCTGGAACAGAATTATCGTTCGACGGCGCAAATCCTGGCGGCGGCGGCGGGATTGATTGCTCACAATGAAGGACGGTTAGGCAAGACGCTCCGTCCCGGCCGTGAGGATGCGCAGGGCGAGAAGGTTCAGATTATCGGGGTTCGGGATTCTGATGAGGAGGCCCGGATTGTTGGTGGCGCGATTGAACGCCTTCATGCCGATGGTCATCCGCTGTCTGAAATGGCCATCCTGATGCGTGCTGGCTTCCAGACGCGGCCGTTTGAAGAGCGCCTGATGACGATAGGCATACCCTATCGGATTGTTGGCGGTCTGCGGTTTTATGAACGCTCGGAAATCCGGGACTGTCTGGCTTATATGCGCGTTCTGTCGCAGCCTTCGGACGATCTGGCGTTCGAACGGATCATCAATGTTCCGAAGCGCGGCGTAGGGGCTGTGGCTGTGCAGAAGCTGCATGGTGTAGCGCGTACCCTGCCCGGCCCGTTAACTGCTGGTGTTCTGACGCAGATTGAACAAGGTGCGCTCAAGAGGAAGTCCAAAGAGGCCCTGACCAGTCTGATGGAAGCGTTTCAGCGCGCGAAAGCGACGCTTGAGACAGAAGGTCAGGTGGTGGCTGTTGAGCAGCTTCTGGAAGACAGCGGCTATCTGCAAATGTGGCGTGATGACCGCTCTGTGGAAGCTCCGGGCCGGCTTGATAACATTCGTGAGCTTTTGCGGGCGATTGGCGAGTTCGCGACGCTCGAAGGTTTTCTGGAGCACGTCGCGCTTGTCATGGATACGGAAAGCGAGACGAGCGACGACAAAGTGAGCCTCATGACGTTGCACGGCTCCAAAGGACTGGAGTTCGATACGGTGTTCCTGCCCGGTTGGGAGGAAGGGGTTTTCCCGTCTCAGCGCTCCTTGGACGAAGGCGGCAACCGGGCACTGGAAGAAGAACGGCGTCTGGCTTATGTCGGGCTGACACGTGCGAGACTTCGGGCCATCGTTGTTCATGCGGCCAGCCGCCGCATTTATGCGAACTGGCAAGCCTCGATGCCGAGCCGGTTCATTGAGGAAATTCCGTCCGAATACGTTCAGACGAGTGGGCAGTCTCTTGAGAGCCGGAGGCAGGCTGCGGCAGCGCCTTCCATGTTTGCGTCCGGCCCGTTTACGAGTACTCGCCGTTCTTCCGGGGGCGCTCAGACCCCTCGCCCGCGCGTTACGGACGTGCAGCCGCAGGCGAATGTCCCTCTTGGAGCAACGGTTTTTCATCAGAAGTTTGGCGAAGGCACCGTGATTGCGGTGGATGGCAGCCGACTGGAAATCAACTTTGAAAATGGCGGCATCAAGCGCGTCATGGCAAATTTCGTGGAGATCAGATCGTGATGGCACCCCGCAGCATTGGCCGACGCCATGCCAGTGCGCTTGAAACCCTGTCCATTACGGTGGAGGAGGAATTTGTTCCTCTTTTCGAGCAGGCCCTGATGTGTGTCTGTGAGACTGTCGGGATTTTTGAGGCTGATGATGCGCAGAAATACTGGCGTATCGAAGGTGTCAAAGACACTGGCTACAAGGAAGACGAACTTGACAGTGCGTTGTCCGTTGCGCGTCTTCTGACGGGTTGTGAGGCAGAACTGCTTCGTGAGGCAACGGAAGCTGAAGGTTGGCTGGCACGAACCTATGAATCCTTCCCGCAGCAGGACGTTGGCAAGCGATTTGCCATCCGAGGAACCCATCTGCATGGAGAGCCTGACCGCTCTCGCCTGACCATTACCCTTGATGCCGGTATTGCCTTTGGGTCGGGTGAACATGGATCAACGCGGGGATGCCTGCGCGCATTGGAAATGGTGGCGTATCGCAAACCTCATCATATTCTGGATATGGGGTGTGGCTCGGGTATTCTGGCAATGGCTGCAGCGAAGCTGCTGCATCGCCCGGTTCTGGCTGTCGATATTGAGCCATGGTCTGTGCGGACAGCCAAAGCCAATGCCCGTCTGAACGGACAGGGCAACCTGCTAGACTGTCGCTTTGGAAATGGCTGGAACACGGCTCAGGTGCGCGTCAAGGCGCCGTATGATCTTGTGTTTGCCAATATCCTGGCGCGTCCCCTCTGCCGGATGGCGCAGTCTCTCGCCATCAATCTGGCACCGAACGGCACGGCCATTCTTGCTGGGCTGTTATACACACAGGCGAATATGGTTCTGGCTGCGCATCGCCGTCAGGGGCTGGTTCTTGAGCGTCTGTTGCGTGAAGGCGACTGGGCGACCCTGATTTTGCGTAAAAGAGGCTAAGATGTCTGTCGTAATCCGCGAGGTTCAGGAGGCCGACCTTCCCATAATTCTGCGGATTACGAACGATGCCATCGAGCGTACCGATGCACTCTGGATCAGCACGCCGTTCACGATGGAGCAGCGTCGAAAATGGGTTGCTGATCGACAGGCCCAGAATTTTCCGGTTTTCGTGGCCGTTGATGGCAATGGCGTGGTCTGTGGGTACGCATCCTATGGGCCGTTCCGGGCTTTCGAAGGTTACGCAGGCACGGTCGAACACTCCGTATATGTTTCATCCGGGTGCCAGGGACGCGGATTAGGCAGGCTTTTGCTAAATCAGTTGATCCAGCACGCAAAACGGGCCGGATTTCACGTAATGGTGGCCGGGATTACGGCTGGCAACGAGGCATCGATCGCGCTGCATCATCGCTTAGGCTTTCAAAATAACGGTATTTTGCCTCAGGTTGGACGAAAGGGTGGCCGTTGGCTGGATCTTTTGTTCATGACGCTCTGCCTTGAGGCTGTTTCCAAACCGGAAAAGGACTTTCCATGACCCTTTCCTCCATTCCGCTCAAAGAGCGCCCTACTCTTGTTCGCAAGGCGTGTGAGGCGCTGGGTGTTGCAGGTTTCATCATCCCGCGGGGGGATGAATATCTTGGGGAATATGTTGCCCCCTGCTCTGACCGCCTGGCCTGGCTGACTGGTTTTACGGGAAGCGCGGGTCTGGCGGTCATTCTTCAGGACGCTGCTGCCGTCTTCTCTGATGGACGGTATACCGTTCAGATGGAGGAACAGGTTCCCCATGATTTCTGGGAGCGGCGACATGTGAGCATGGAGCCTGCGTCAGACTGGCTGGAAGAAAATGCGCAGGGTGCGCGCGTTGGATATGACCCGAAACTGGTCAGCCGTTCCATGCTGGCATCCTGGAGTGCTCCCGGGGTTGAACTGATGCCGCTGGCATTTAACCCGATTGATCAGGCATGGCTCGACCGCCCTGCTGCGCCGGCTAATCCCGTCATTAATCACGGTGTGGAACTGGCTGGGGAAACAAGTTCAAGTAAGCGCCATCGCCTTGCTGCCGGGTTACGGAAAGCTGGACAGGATGCTGTGGTGCTGGCGGACTGCACGTCCGTCGCCTGGCTCCTGAATATTCGCGGTAGTGATGTCCCGCTAACGCCTGTGGCCCATGGCTATGGCCTGCTGCATGCTGACGGTCGGGCAGAGCTGTTTGTGGACCCTGCCCGCCTTGAAGGCGGATTGGCTGCAGCGCTTGGTGAAAAGGTCACTGTTCAGGCACCAAGTGCATTGGAAAAACGCCTGACTGCGCTGGGCGGCAAGATTGTGCGGCTCGATCCTGTGACGACGCCAGTCTGGTTCGAAACGACCCTGAAAGCCGCTGGCGCTTCGGTGGTCGATGGGAATGATCCCTGTACGCTTCCCAAAGCTGTCAAAAACCTGACCGAGCAGGATGGTGCACGTAAGGCGCACCAGCGCGACGGTATTGCGATGGCACGTTTCCTCCATTCCGTTTCGATATCTGCTGCGGGACAACGGGAGACGGATCTTGTTGAGCGTCTTGGGATGTTCCGCGAACGCTCTGCCGACTATCGGGAACAGAGTTTTGATGCGATTTCGGCCTCGGGACCGAATGGGGCCTATCCGCATTATCGTGCAGAAGTCGGCAAGGATCGCGTGCTTCCGGCCAATAGCGTTTATCTGATTGATAGTGGTGGACAGTATCCGTTCGGGACGACTGACATTACACGGACGCTCTGGGTTGGGCCGGAGTCAGCTCCTCAGGACGTCAAAGAGGCGTTCACGCGTGTTCTGAAGGGAAATATTGCGCTGTCGCGCGTGCGTTTCCCCCCGGGGACCACAGGGCATCGTCTGGATGTTCTGGCGCGTGCTGCTCTTTGGCAGGTTGGACTGGATTATGATCATGGGACCGGACATGGCATTGGCAGTTATCTGTCCGTGCATGAAGGCCCGCAGAACATTTCCCCTGCGCCGCGTCCAACTGCCTTGGAAGCGGGTATGATTGTCTCCAATGAGCCAGGGTATTACGAGCCGGGGGCTTATGGCATCCGAATTGAAAATCTGATGCTTGTAAAGCCTTCCTCCTATCAAGGAGCGAAGGGCGTATTTCTCGAATTTGAAATCCTGAGCTACACGCCGATTGATCGAGCACTCATTGATGTGACGCTACTGGATGATGCTGAACTCGCATGGCTTAATGCGTATCACGCAGAGGTTTTGACGCGCGTAGGTCCGGCTGTTGAGCCTGATGTGCAGGAGTGGCTTGAGAAGGTCTGTGCGCCGATGATGCGCGAAACGACCGATATTCAGTAAGCGTTTATTCATTTTTCCCGGTCATAAGGTTGGTATGACCGGGAAACTCCTGTTTTTTCTATTCTGCATAAGTTTCGCTACCTCATCGGCAGGCGCCAATGACTGGGATATGGCGCGGGCATGTAGCGAGGCCGTGTCTATTACAGAGCCACAGGCTGGTATTCCGAACGGTCTTTTGGGGGCTATCAGCCGTGTAGAGAGTGGTCGTCGTGACCCTTTATCGGGCCGGACGGTCGCTTGGCCATGGACTGTGAATGCTGCCGGAAAAGGATATTTTTATCCTTCAAAAGTCGAGGCTGTTGCTGCGGTCGAGGCCTTTCAGAGTGCAGGTATCACATCGATTGATGTTGGTTGCATGCAGGTCAATCTTCATCATCACCCGAATGCATTTCTCTCGTTAGAAGAGGCTTTCGACCCCCTCACCAATGTCAGATATGGGGCTTCTTTTCTAAAGAATCTTTTTACGCAATTGCGTGGCTGGAGTGCGGCAACGGCTGCCTATCATTCTTTAACGCCCGCTTTGGGTGCGGAATATGAAGAGCACGTCATGGCAGTCTGGAATGGGAAGAATGACATTTACAGGCCTCCAGACTTCCTGCCTCAGGTGGTTATGACTGGTTCCGGTCTGCGGGTTATCATGCCGCAGTCTGATGAACGAATAGTAACCAATGTGCCAAGAAGTTCCTTGCAGGCGAGAACGACTACTTCTAGTAGCTTCCCGCCATCGACTGTGAGCCATACTGCTTACGCTCCTCCTCCGCGCATTATTCACCATGTGACAAATAACGGAGGAGGAACTGAAAGCCATGGCCGCGACCTGATGTCTTATCGTGCAAGTCCCGTCAGGATGGCCTGGCGACAGAACTGACGTGGCTTATTACCTGCCAGGTGCGGTCCAGTTATTATGTTTGTATCCGGAATATGGACCTGGCGTGTCGCCCTGACGCCAATGGGTGCGATCAACACGATCGGAGTGATGGTCGTGGGCGCAGGATGTCAGCCCAAGGGCCAATAGAACAGGCCCCAGAAGAAAGCGGAACCTCATGATTTCTCTCCACGATATAGCCAGCCTAGCAGCAGGAGGCTGACGACAACGCGGTAGAGGGGATCAACGTTGCGGGGAGAAACCTGTCAAAAGATGATAGAGATACAGCATAAGCCAGTAGAGTTCTTTCAGGAGCACCCAGAAAGCACGGAAGACCTCAAATGGATCAAAATTTGCGCTAACTGACAGCTGGCTGTTCCTTCGGGTTTCAAAGTTGCTTTTCGACAAACCAAAAATATCTCCTTAAGAAGCCCGCGTATGATTTCAAAGCGTTCTGAAAGATTTCATGAACGTCACAACGGATTGAGATTTTTGAAGAGTTTGAGGTCAGTAGCTATCCGATAGTCTTTTCCCGTTGCCTCGCTTCAGGAGTGTTTGGAGTTCGGCTCAAAATGCTTTTTCGAGCAGTTGCTGCGCGCAGGAGAACTTCGCTACGGCATACAACTCAGGAGTAGATTCCCTGATATATTCAAATGGCATCAGGCCCGAATTATCTTGGCTATCCGTTATCTTCGACCGCCCCAGAGGGCGGTTTTTTTATGTCTGGAGACTTGTATTCTATGCGTATTTTTAATCGCCTTGCAGCTCTCGGTCTTTCATTTTTCTTGATGGCTACCACGGTAGCATGTTCTACCAACGACAATACCACCACTTTCGATACTGCGGCTCTCAATAAAGATGCCACGGCAATTGCCTATGCCGTGCAGGTTATTGAAACGATGCCGGGTGTGGTTGACCACCTTTCGGCTGATGACAAGGCCAAGTTCGATAGTCTTGTTGCTCAGATCAAGAGTGTTACGGCCTCTATTGAAGCCAGTTCGGACGGTGCTGTCACGGTTGATACTGGCAAAGACTGGGCTAAGTCCCTTGGGGCGGATCTGAATACGCTCTTGAGCCTCGCCAGCCCGATTGTGCAAACTTATTATCCATCTGCCAGTTCATATATACAAACCGTTCAGTCTATGATCCCTCTGGTAGAAATGCTGGCTGGTCTGGTTGCAGCTCCATATGAAAATACGTCTCCAGATAATGGGGATTCGATTAGGGCTCGTATCTACCGCGGGGTTTGATCAGACATTTGAGGCCTACCATAAAGGAGAGCAGGTCTATCTGTTCTCTTTTATGGTTTTGTGGAATGCTAGAAATTTATAAAGGCGCTGGTGAACCGGGCTATATGTTCACCACTTGCGATGTTTCGCGTTGGGTGGGGCGGTCGCTTTTATTATGGAGGCCCGCGCAGTTCAGGCAATGTGGCTTAGAGTGTTCTGGTCGATAAATGAGAGGCATGGAGCCTGATGAAAGAAAGCAAAGCCAATATTTCTGGTTTTCATCACGTAGCAATCATTGCTTCGGATTATCAGCGCTCCCGAGCTTTTTATGTCGATGTGTTAGGGTTCACTGTTGTTGCTGAAAATTTTCGGGAAGAGCGGAATTCCTGGAAATGCGATTTGCAGGTTGGTGATGCGCAAATCGAGCTCTTTTCTTTTCCGCACGCACCGCCAAGAGTTTCTCGACCAGAAGCCTGTGGTCTGCGCCATCTTGCATTTCGTGTTCAAGATATTGCTGCGACTGTCGGACATCTGGAGAAGCATGGCGTTGTCTCCGAACCAATCCGAACGGACCCTTATACAGGGCGGCAGTTTACTTTTTTTACCGATCCAGATGATCTTCCGCTGGAGCTATACGAAATATAGTTGAATACGGGTTTTCTTAATTTTTCAGATCCTGAAGAAGCCTTGTGTCATTTATTTAAAGCGAAATGAAACGAGAATGGCGCGAAATCTACTCATTTGGATGGCGTTACTGAGGTGCCTTGTCTCCACTGGGCACAAGGAATACATGCCGTGAATTCAGGTTGAATTAGGCTAGCCCTATATCAGTCAGGATAATGAGCACTAAGTATTTTTTTAGGGGAGATTTCTGACCGGATCGGGTGGTGGGCGCAACAGGGATTGAACCTGTGACCCCTACCATGTCAAGGTAGTGCTCTACCGCTGAGCTATGCGCCCCCGATCCGGTGAGGCGGTGTTTAGCTGTCTCGAATGGGCGTGACAACCCCCCTTTGAACAAAAAAATGCACTGAGGTTATGACCACCCCTACCCCCTATCCTGCTGTAATCATTCAAAAGCCTCAGAAAACGGCCATTCCTCTGGTGGTTTCCTCTCCGCATTCCGGGCAGAAATATTTTCAGGACTTTTTGCAGAACAGTCGTCTCTCGTTATGGGAGCTGCAACAGACGGAGGATCGATTTGTCGACCAGTTGTTTGGGTGTGTTCCGGTCACGGGGGGCGCATTGCTTTCAACAGAATTTCCCCGGATCTGGTGTGACGTAAACCGGGACTGTCGAGAACTGGATTCGGGAATGTTCAAACCTCCCCTTCCTCCTTCTGGTCTTCTGCAGACTTCCAAAGTTCGTGCAGGTTTTGGTGTTATTCCCCGTTGTGCCACCCAGGGTCGGCCAATTTACACGCATTGCCTGCCATTGGATGAGGTCCAAAGGCGGCTGGTTACGTCTTGGGTGCCTTATCATGACGCCCTGCATAATCTTTTGCGCGAAATGAAGGAGCAGTTTGGCTCGGTCATTCTTCTTGAGGCTCACTCCATGCCTCGCCTGCATCACGCGAAAAGCTGCGACATGGTTTTGGGAGACTTGCATGGGAAATCCTGTTCCCCTGCCCTGACGAACTGTGTGGAGCAGTATCTTTCAGGGCAAGGTTATGCTGTTCGCAGAAATGTGCCCTATGCGGGTGGTTACATCACGCGGCATTACGGTCGGCCATCTGATGGAATCCATGTTCTTCAACTGGAAATCTGCCGATCCCGGTATTTGAATCCAGCCACGCTCGAGCCGTCGCGCGGTTTTGAGCAGGTTAAAGCGGATATGGAAGGTCTGGTTCGGGAATTGGCTGACTTCGCATGTCACTCTTTTGAGACGGCCGAAGTAGAAGCAGCCGAATGATCCTAATGGCTTTTTTATGGTTTTCTGCTGAGGAACGCGGTCACTAAATTGTGCCCTGATTATTCTCCAAAACTATGCGCTAAGCTCCCGATTTTAAACTCGGGTTTGGGACATAGGCATGTTTCTGGGAATTGATGTCGGAACTTCCGGAATCAAGGTTCTGTTAGTGGACGAAAACCAGCAGGAAGTTGCGTCCCATACAGAGGGATTGACAGTTAGCCGGCTGCACGATGGCTGGAGTGAACAGAACCCGGAAGACTGGTGGACTGCGACCTGTCGCGGCATCGACGTTTTAAAGTCCAGAGTTCCAGACGCTGTTTCTGCCATCCGGGGAATTGGTCTTTCTGGCCAGCAGCATGGTGCGGTTTTACTGGATTCTGCGGGAGATGTGCTGCGGCCTTGCATTCTATGGAATGACACCCGCGCAGAAGCTGAATGCGTCCTTTTTGAAGAGCGCTTCCCAGGGAGCAGGGAAATTACAGGCAATGTGGCAATGCCTGGCTTTACCGCTCCAAAAATTCTTTGGGTCGCACGCCATGAACCTGAAATCTTCGAACGTCTTCAGCGTGTTCTGCTTCCCAAGGCCTGGTTGCGCTACAAAATGACGGGCCAGATGATTGAAGACATGTCCGATGCGTCAGGTACTCTCTGGCTCGACGTAGGAAAGCGCGAATGGTCAGTCGACGCCTTGAAAGCGACGGGTCTGACGCGCGCGAACATGCCTGAGCTTCGTGAAGGAACCGCGGCCGCGGGGTATCTGAACGACGACCTAACAAAACGGTGGGGAATGGCCGCCTCTCCTGTCTTCGCTGGAAGCGCTGGCGATAATGCTGCGGGTGCTGTCGGGTTGGGTGCAATTCGCAATGGCGATGCGTTCATTTCGTTGGGAACGTCCGGTGTGGTTTGGGTCACGACCGACGTATTTCGGCCCGAGCATCAGTCTGCCATCCATGCGTTCTGTCATGCAGTCCCCGAGACGTGGCATCAGATGGGTGTCACCCTATCTGCTGCGGCTTCGCTAGCCTGGTGGGCGAGAACATGCGGAATGAAGGAGGTTGATTTGCTGGCCGAACTCCCTGAAAAGCCTGCTCACCCTTCGCCTGTCTTGTTTGCGCCTTATCTCTCTGGCGAAAGAACGCCTCACAACGATGGTACTATTCGCGGGGCATTTATTGGGCTTTCACAAGATACAAGCCGTGCTGAACTGACCCAGGCTGTGCTGGAAGGAGTAGCATTCTCCTTTCGGGACGCCCTTGAGGGCCTGAAAGTGTCAGGATCTTCCATTCAGGAAGCTGATGTGATTGGCGGCGGTTCACGAAGCCCATTCTGGATTTCCATTCTGGCGTCCGTGTTGGGTCTCAGGCTCCATTGTCTGGCGCATGGTGAGCATGGTGGAGCATTCGGCGCCGCTAGACTGGCTCGTATCGCGGCGACGGGTGAAAGCGTGGAGAGCGTTTGCACGTCTCCGGAGCGCGTTTCGGCGACAGACCCTGATTCACATCTTCAAAATGAGTATGCGGCGGCATATCGCAGATACCGAAGGATATATCCTGCACTTCGTAATATTCAGGATGCGTGAATTAATTTTGGCGCTGCGAAAAGAAGAGGTTTTTTCTGCTGCAAACGCGTGATAGGGCCCATGTTCATGCAGACAAAACTTCCTTCCGTCTATCTTGCTGGGGATTTGGTCTTCCGACCTGAGGCCCTCTCCATATTTGAGCGTCTTAAAGCCATTTGTGCAGATTATGGGCTTGAAGGAGTTGCTCCGTTCGATGGGCAGGCAGAGGCTCGCCTGATGCCGCCAGGACGGGAGACCATTCTGGCATTTGTTCGCGCTGACCGTGCCCTGATGGATCAGTGCGATGCAGGCTTGTTCTGTGTGGATCCTTTTCGCCGTGCGGCGGATATGGATCCAGGCACGGCCGTAGAGATCGGGTATATGCACGGTCTGGGGAAGCCGATGGAGGGCTATACCGTTGATGGACGGCTGTATCCCGAGAAAGTTGAAGCCTATTGGGGGAAATCCTGGAAACAGACGCTTCGCCCACGGGTAGAGGATGGTGCGCCAGCATCAGGAAGTCAGGAAGATCCGGATGGAATGCTGGTTCATTCTGAAGGCCTTTTTCAGAATGGGATGGTCGATGGATTTATTGGTTTCTCGGGTGGAGAAATTTCTGTGGATCCAGATTTTTATGAAGCATTTCGAAAAGCAGCAAAACGTCTCTCAGAGCGCCTTGGGAGTTAAAGTGTATTGCACTCTTTGGTACAGGATCTGAACAGGCTCGCCAGCAGGCTTTAAGATCAAGAGCGGTGGCGCCTATCACTTTGAGAGGTTACCGCCTTGCGATTTCACAGACTGACCATTGTCTGTTTTAGCATCCTATGCGGGTGTGCTTCTTCACCTCACAGAGAGGCCCGCGGGGATCTTTTGAAGCCAGTTCATTCTGCATCTCCAGAAAGTAATGCGATGAATGAGTTGAAGGATGGCAAAGTTCATGGCTCCATGTCGATGAGCACGGGTTTTGGAGCCGGTCGCACGTCTGATGGAGTGGAGAACGTTGGGCCGTTGGGTGGCTGGTAGAAGACACAATTATTAAAAGTGATTTTGTTGTTTTTCTATTTTGGGAAACATGACAATTTGTGTTTGTAGGTCTTTATCAGGGTATTTACGTACGCCCATAAGCGCTTCTTAATGGTTTGGAAAACATGTTTGATGCAGACTTCAAGAGGTCGGCTTATTGTAAATCTGGGATAATTTGATTTTTCATGCTTTTACGTCTGACAAAAAAATGTCCACCATTTCTTTTTGTCGGCGTCGTTGTATTTGTTGCAGCAACGATTGGCATATCTTCCCGCTACATCGGGCAGCTTGCCCAGATCTGGCCAGCAAACGCTTTGTTGCTCTGGCTGATGATCACTTACCCGCGCTTTAGCCAAAAAAGCTGCTGGATTAGCGCATCTGCCGGTTTTTTGCTTGCCGGGTGGGTAATGTCGGATCCACTTTTCGTCAATATTTGGCTGGCCACGGCTAACCTAGCTGGCGTTAGTGTAGGGTATGCTCTGTTCCGACGACTAGAGCGAGAGGAAAAAGAGCTGGACGGCCCTCAGTCTGTTCTTGCTTTGCTTCTCGTTTGTTCAGGTGCGGCCGGAGCGGCCGCATTGGTCGGAACAGGAATAGCATTTTCTCTTCCGGGCAGTACGCCCTGGGGGCGTTTTATTCTGTGGTTCAGTAGCGAACTGAACCGATATCTCGTTTTGCTCCCTGTCTGTTTTGCAGGGAAAAAATGGTTCTCAGATCTCGTACATGCGGGCTGGCGGAGCGTCCTGTCAGCGCAAAGCTTCAATATTGCTCCGATTGTAAGTTTGGCAGCGTCAGTTGTTCTTGCGACCCTTACCGGAGGCCCGGGTGCTATTGCCTTTCCCGTCCCTGCCCTGCTGTGGTGTGCCCTCACCTATAGCGTGTTGCCAATGTGCCTTGTCGTTCTGATTTTCAACGTCACGGTGATGGGAATTGTGGAAGCTGGCCTGCTGAATTTTCATCAGACGAACGAGACTATTGGCGTCACTGTTTCTTTTCGGCTTGGGCTCTCTTTTTTAGTGCTTGGCCCACTGACGGTGGCCGCCATTATGAATACCCAGCGCGCTCTGGTCGCTCGGCTGAATCAGTCCATTACCTGGGATAGTCTGACGCACGTTCTAAGCCGCCAAGCTTATCTGGAGAGAAGTGCGGATCTGATAAAAAACGTTAGGGAAACGCGGAAGGATGAGGGCGTCGCCATACTGATGCTGGACCTTGATCGCTTCAAGGATATTAACGACACATATGGTCATTTCACCGGAGACGCAGCGCTTGTTGCTGTAAGTGCGGCTATTTCTGATGCTTTGTGTGCCGAGCAGATATTTGGTCGGGTTGGCGGAGAAGAGTTCGCAATTACTATTGCTGCTATTGATGAAAACATGGCGCTCGGTCTGGCTGAAAAAATCCGCCAGACCGTAGAGAATGTTTCGTGCTTTATCTCTGACGTAGGCTTGCAAATGACGGTGAGTGTAGGCGTTGTTTATCGAAAAGAGGCGGACGTTATAGATTTTCAGTCTCTTCTGACGCAGGCTGATGCAGCTCTTTATGCAGCAAAGACTGCTGGTCGTAATTGTGTTGTGAAGTACTCGTCTTTAAATAGAAATTGATTTTTTCACCTGTTTTTAAAAGTATTATTTGTTTAAAATTTAGAAAATTTTTGTAAATTCACACTTGTTAAAAAGAAACCCAGCCGAAGCTGGGGTTCCAAATTACATGCCGCCGTTGGGACCGTTGCCGCCGCCCATTCCGCCGCCACGGCCTCCACCTTGGTTGTATCCGCCACCGCCATTGCCGCCCGGCCCATTACCATAACTGCCTTGTCCGCCCCCGCGATGATGGCCACCACCATGACGGCCGCCCATACCATCAGGTCCGGGACCCCAGCAGGCTGACAGAGCAAGTGCCAAGCTGATGCCTGTACCAATTTTCACAATCTTGTTCATACGTTCCTCCTGACACCATTAACGCACGAACTTTGGAGCAGAGGGATGGCGAACTTGAAACAAAAAGAAACTGAGGCACTGCCTTTATCATGCTGAATCTATTGAAATAGATAGGCTTCTTGTATGTACAAACGTCTAATGCTGTTTTCTTGGATAGTTTACGTAAAATGGTCTTATAAAATGCTTCTAAATTACTTTATTCGGATTGAAAGGGCGTTTTCAAACTTTAAACGCTCGCAAAAATCCCTCTATATCGTCGTTCATCAAGAGTTTCATTCTTGTTCGGATAACGTCTTCAGGCCAATCCCACCACGCAATTTCTAAAAGCTGTTCTATTACTTCTTCAGAAAATCGATATTTTATAACACGTGCCGGGTTCCCGCCGACAATGGCGTAGGGGGGAACATTTTTGGTCACGACTGCAGCAGTGGCAACGATTGCACCAGAACCAATGGTGACACCGGACATTATATTAGCGCGCGCTCCAATCCAAACATCATTACCAATAATGATATCTCCTTTTGTGGAGTGGTCATCAACTGCATCGGCAGCTTCTGGCCATGAAAATGAAATATCTTTGAATGGATATGTAGTAATATTGTCGTGTCTATGATTTCCTAAAATCATTAAAACTTCACTGGCGATGGAGCAATATTTTCCTACGTGAAGTCTGGCATATTTTTCTTCTATAATTATGGGGGACCCTTTGGCTCCATATGAATGCTCGCCAATTTCCCACCCCCATTCTTCAATCTCATATGCGAGAGAATGCCGGAGGAGTAGTGAGAAGATATTGTTACGGCGTAGCATGGATTTTTGTGCCTCCGGGTAAGAGTTTACAAAACCTATAATCGTCTTTCTATCGCCTCACAGATATCTTTTTACTGAGAAATTGGAATGATCTCAATTGTGCGAATGGGGCATCTAATTCTGAATGCTTCACCGCGTGTTGAGTATCGAGATGATTGAGAAGAGCCTTTAATCGGATGACAAGAAGTTCACTATGTCGCGCATTCATCGTGCGACGATGATATCCCCGCGAGAAGCGGGGTATGGGCAGCAAGCCTTCGGAATATAAATTCGGTGAACAATCGCACGCGTTTTGTCTTGCGTGTCTCTCCCTGTGTCAGAAGCCACAGCGTTCCGTGCCCGTACAACTCGGTGTTAGGGACCCTGACGAGCGACGGGTCCCCATCACCTACGAAGCATGGGAGCTTCGTCATCCCAATCCCCTGCTCAACTGCAACAATTTGCGTTTCAGCATCCGGCGTTCTGAACAAAGCCCCAGTGGTACGCACCTCTCCCTCGCGCGCCCACCCAGGTTGCCCTTCGGTGTTTGCGACGATCCAGCGTATAGAGGGCGGCCTATCAGAGCGCCACCCGACGAGGAGATCGTGAGACATATAGATAGCGCTGGATACAACAGGGCCGATCAGACCGTGAAGATTGAGTGGCAACGTGTCACGGTTCAGTACGATACGGATGGCGACATCAGCGTCCCGGTTGGTCAGATTCGCGACCGCACTTGTTGGCACGACATTTATCTCGGTGTCTGGATGCCGCCGTGAAAACTCGGCGAGATCCGGCATCAGGAGATGTGTCGCCAGGAATGGCGGCAACGTCACGCGTAAGAGGCCTCGTACGGCCTGATTACGCCCCAGAACGCGGGTCTCGAGTTGATGAGATGACGCCTCCATCTGGGTTGCAAACTCAATGATTTCCCGACCGGCCAAAGTCAGGCGGTAGCCTGCAGGCAGCTTTTCGAATATTTGCGCCCCAAGGCGTTCTTCAAGCTGGGCGATGCGGCGCAGTACCGTCGAGTGATTAACCTTCAGGCGGTTGGCTGCAGATCGCACGGAACCACCCCGTGCTACCGCAAGAAAGTAACGAACGTCATCCCAGTCAATCATGGTGCGCTCGCGCATCACGAAGCGGCTCTTTCAAAACCATATTCGACATTTTTGCTCCTGACCATCATGTGACCTTAGCGGCCCTAGACAGCCGTCGCTGGGTCTTTCGCGAGTAAAATCCAAACACTCGGTTTACGTCAAACGGAAGTCCGGATCGATTTTGCACCCCCAATATGCACGATTGTGCACTCACCGCTCCATGAACAGCAGCCCAATTTGAGTGGCACGGGGCAGTCCCGGACAACCAAAGACAAAATGGAAAAAACTCATGGGAAAGCTTGAAGGTAAGATCGCCGTCATCACAGGTGGATCAAGCGGCATGGCGCTGGCGAGCGCACAATTGTTTGTTGAAGAAGGCGCCTATGTTTTTATCACGGGCCGAAGGCAGGAGACCCTGGATGAGGCTGTTCGGCAGATTGGCCGAAACGTAACGGGCGTACGTGGAGATGCCGCCAATCTTGATGACCTTGATCGTCTCTTTGAGACGGTCAAACGCGAAAAAGGCACGATCGACATCCTTTACGCCAGTGCAGGTACTGGTGAAGCCCTCTCATTGGGCGAGATTACCGAGCAGCACTTCGATACGACCTTTAACCTGAATGTGCGTGGCACGCTGTTCACGGTGCAGAAGGCGTTGCCGCTCTTCAATGACAGTGGATCGATCTTTATGACCGGGTCCGTTGCGGCGCTCAAAGGTTTCCCTGGCTACAGCGTGTATGCGGCGAGCAAGGCCACGCTGCATGCTTTTGCACGCGGGTGGCTCAATGAATTAAAGGGCCGGAATATCCGTGTGAACGTGTTGCATCCGGGGCCAATCGCCACACCAATGCAGGATCAGGTTCTGACCCCGGAAGCCAAACGGATGTTCGAATCCCTGATCCCGCGCGGAACTATGGGCCGTCCTGAGGAAATTGCTGCTGCTGCACTGTTTCTAGCTTCAGAGGATTCAAGTTTCGTGAACGGAATGGAGCTCTGTGTCGACGGTGGCTTCTCGGCCATTTGAGCTACGAACCGGAGGATGGAACGTGTTCGCTACTGAACATTTTCCTGTCTCCAAGATTATCATCGCGAATAAAAATTGGACACATGATAATGAGCTACGCCATCATCGGGTTTGGCAGGATTGGCCAAGCCCTTGCCCATGCTTTCGCCCGTAAAAACATCACCGTCGCTGTCGCAAGTCGTCAGTCGCCTGAAGTACTGGCCCCCCTCGCCCAGGAAATTGGTCCTACGGTCGTCGCCTCCTCGCTACAGAATGCGCTGCAAGCCGAAACTATTATTCTCGCAGTTCCGTTTGAGCAGCATGGTGAAGTGGCGAAGAGCCTTCCAAATTGGGAGGGTAAAACGGTCATCGACGCGATGAACTCGTTGGCAGCTCTTGGCGAGATGGACGGCCTCCTGTCATCCGTTTACGCCATGAAGGCCTTTGCAGGTGCAAGGTTTGTAAAAGGTTTCAACCATTTGATTGCTGCCACCCTGGCGACTGATCCGTGCGTCGAGGGCAGCCATCGGGTTGTCTTTTTGTCTAGCGACGAGGAGGATGCGATCGCGCCTGTCGCGACTTTGGCCAGGAATCTCGGGTTTGCTCCCATTAATCTGGGGAAGCTTAACGAAGGTGGCGCGTTGGTCCATGCACGTGGGCGCATCTGGGGGCCGCTCATTTTCCAGGATGTGTTCAAGAAAAAGCAGTAACTGAGGCCCGGTGGGTTGATGCCTCTGTAATATACACTCGACCCACCGCCTCTATCTTAATGATAACAAAGGCGGCTTCTAACGTGTGCAAAAGCACACGCATTTATTCCTTTCTGTTCTGAAGGTGCAGAGCGAACCCTGTGATGCCTGGCTCTTCAAGATTAGGCAGAAGTTGCATCGTGGGGATCTGATAGTCGCCGCCGTTCTGCTGCCGATAGGCGATAGGAGGCGTCTCTGTCAGAGCACTCATCCGCATTCGGAGGTCTCTTTCCAGGAGAGCGAATTTCGCATCGTCAGTGCGATCGGCACGATAGGCCACGAACGGCGGTAGCACTGTAAAGCCCGGGTAGAACAGAATGCCGTGGTGGATCGGGAATAATAAATCGTTGATCGGACCGTTGATTCCACGTGCCGAGTAATGCTCCGGCCAGCCGCCAGTTGTGACGATGAGCATGGCGCGCTTTCCGGCCATGACGCCTTCGCCATAACGGTCCCCCCACCGACTGTCGCTGTGTTCCCCGACCCCATATGCGAAGCCGCAGGCATACACCCGATCCACCCATCCCTTAAGAATTGCGGGCATCGTGAACCACCACAGAGGAAACTGGAGAATCACGGTATCAGCCCAGAGCAGCTTTTCCTGCTCTGCTTTGACGTCGTCCGTGAGTGTATGGGCTGTGAACTCCTTTGATGACTCTGCTGCGACTTTCAGGCGGTCCGTGGTTTTGAGCCCCGGAAAATCGTCACGGTCGACGGTTGCTTTCCAGTTCATGGCATAAAGGTCCGAGACTTGAACCTGGTGGCCTTGGGCATGCAGTGCGCTGACAGCGACATCAAGCAGGGCACCGTTCAGCGACTGCCTCTCAGGATGGGCGAACACAATCAAAACATTCATGAGTGTTTTCTCGCTCGATAGGAGAATTGAAACGCCCACTCAGAATAGGAGGCCGGATATTGTTCCTCTATAGATCTGGTATGAATAGGACTATGCCATTTTATGGAACAATCTGACATCACACTCGACCGGATGCGGACCTTCGTACGGATTGCGGAACGGGGAAACCTGACAGCCGTTGCGCGGGAGTTTGGTCATGGCCAGTCAACCATCACACGGCATCTCCATGAACTGGAACAGGCGCTTGGTGTGTCCCTTTTTACCCGGACGACGCGGCGTGTGGCGCTGACCGATGAAGGTCTGCGCTATTATGAGCATTGCCTGAAAATTTTATGTCTCGTGGAGCAGGCCAATCAGGAAATTCGGGAAACGCGCCAGGCAACAACTGGCACAATCCGGATATCATGCACGGCAGCTTTGGGTGTCCTTCATATCAGCCAACTGATCTTCGCTTTTCAGGACAAGCATCCGGGTATCCGTGTTGAATTCAACTTGACCGACGAACAGATCGATCTCGTACAAGAAGGCGTCGATATTGCTCTCCGGCTCGGTCCTCTGACGGATAGCGCGATGAAACTGCGCGCCCTCGGGGAAAGCCATCGTGTATTGGTCGCCTCACCTGCGTGGTTGGCGGATCATGGCAGGCCTCAAGTGCCAGAGGATCTTGTCGGTCTGGAAGGAATTCGGCTTTCACGGGTGCAAGGCTCTGACAGGCTTGTTCTTCATGGCCCTGACGGCAAACGCTCAACCTTGCCATTTAGAGGGCGTTTGACTGTCGATCACGGGCTTGCAGCACGAGAGGCATTTCTGGCCGGCCGCGGATTTGGTCCTGCACATCGTTGGCTGGTGGAAGATTGTCTCGCTGACGGGCGACTTGAGCGCGTCCTGCCAGACTACGAACTGACGTCTTCTCCGCTTAGCATGTTGATCTCTCCAGAACGGGCAAGCCTGAACCGGGTCAGACTCTGCGTGGATTTTCTAGCCGAAAGGATCGCGAAAATTCCAGGGATCGTTCGATGATCTGTACGATGAAAAGTCAGGCTCCCTTGTGGGGTGTCAGAATAATGTGGGATTTTCGAAAAGGGGCGCCTGATTTTCGTGGAACATAATGTCTGCTCAGCGAAGGGCGTAGCTTTTCCATTATTGAAAAGGAGTGGCACGGAAGCAGATCTCAGGCAGCCTTAACATCAATGTTCAAATTATTGGTTAGCGGTTCCGAGGCATATCTTTCCTCATTACGATCTATGTTCTGCCCAATTTCGCAATGTCAGGAGACCTGTGTGCTCATGACGGAGGCTGGCAATATCGGCATGAAATCCGTCGCGTGCGATCCATTCGAACATGAGACGGAAATCCTCCGGTAGCTTTGCGCAAAGTGGCGCTGGCATTTTGAAGGACAGTGTAGGGCGCAGACCTGAGCGACGGAGGACGGACGAGACAGATTGCAAGGTGACGGTGTCACCTGCCAGTTCAATATTCCGTCCGGAAAATTGCTCGGGTTTTGCAAATGCTTCAGCTGCAAACCACCCCACATCCCGGACCGAAACAAGTTGCATGGACTGTTTCGGGGCGAGATAGGTTTTCATCATCGAAAGCATTGTCGTGCGGAACACAAAGGGGGAAAAATTTTCCATAAAGGCTGCTGGCCGAAGAATGGTCGCATTGAGACCAAGCCCTACGATATGCTGCTCGATGGCCCACTTACTTTCGAAATGAGGCACTCTACTCTGGCGCTCTGCCCCACCTGCAGAACACTGCACGAAATGTCGGACACCACTTTCCGCAGCCAGCGTCGCCAGTAATTTGCCCTGACGCTCCTCTCCCGATGGCCCAATTTTCATGGGAGATTGAACGGATAGAACCCCATGGACGTCGCGGAGCGCTGTCCGAAGGGACTGCTCGTTTTCCAGGTCGCCCTGTGTCAGTTCGACTCCAAGTTTTGCCAAAGCAGTAGCTTTTGGAGCCTGAGGGTCACGGACCAGTGCTCGGATCTGCCATGGTCCTGCACGACGCAACATTTCGTGGATGGTAGCGCCACCCTGCTGCCCGGTCGCACCTGTGATCAGGATAATTGGCTTTGACATGGTTGTCCCCTCGTTGGAGGGCGACACTATGCTGTTCCGCTTGTGAAGAGCAGATATCTTATCGTAGACGTTGCGTCCCATTTATGGAACGTTCTCCAATGAACTCTGATGATCTTGGTTGCTTCATACATATTGCAGATGCCTTGAGCCTGAGTGCAGCCGCTCGAGCAACAGGCACCCCAAAATCCTCCCTTAGTCGAGCGCTACTTCGTCTTGAAGAGATCATTGGAGCGAAGTTGTTTGAACGCAGCCCGCAGGCTCTTCGGCTGACGGAGGCAGGACGGATGCTTCTGCCCTATGCGCGTCGGGTTATGGATGATTTAGATGAAGCAAAAGCCGCTCTTGATGGTGTGACAGGACAGCCACGAGGTATCTTGCGGATCAATGCTGCGATGACCTTTGCGCTTGGTCTGGTTGCTCCAATGCTTCCTGATTTTCTTAAACGTTTTCCCGAACTGCATGTGCATTTCGATACGGAAAACCGCGTTGTAGATTTTGCGCGAGAGGATGTGGATATAGCCATTCGTATAGGCGCGCTGCCCAACTCAGACCTGATCGCGCGCAAACTGGGTCACATTGCGTTATGGCCATGTGCCAGCCCCGCATATCTGGCGCAACGAGATCCCTTGGATACGCCAGCAGATCTGATCAATCACGTCCTTCTTGGGTGGACTGATCAACCCACGATATGGCGGTTTCAGGATACGCAGAAACGCGAGTACCGCGTTCCTGTTCCTGTTGGGTCCGTTGTACCTGAGCCTGCCGTGTTGGAGGTCTTGCTTGAACACGGTGCTGGAGTTGGACGTTTGCCTGATTTTCTCGCTCGACCCGCCATTGAGCGTGGAGTTTTGGTCAGGGTTCTTCCAACATTCACAACAGAAACCGTGGAAGCGCATGCTGTTTATGCCGCGCACCGAAGCCTTTCCTCAAAAATCCGCGTTTTTATTGACGCATTACGGATGCACCTGTTGCAGCAAACTGAGGCAGGTAACGATAGGCATGTTTCTAGATAAGCCATCGCGGCGATGGGGCCGGTCAGTGACGATTTAACGCATGATCTGAAACGGTTGTCTGTTTGTGAGGAAAGCGGAATTCGGTTTTCCTCGAATGTCTATGCAGAGGTCACGATAACTGATCCGTTTTTCCGTTTAAAGCGTGCATCCCGCCAGATTGCCAGTGCTGACGCGACCCATAGTCCACCGGCCGACATGAAGCCGGAAATTGCGCTCCCCAGAGGCGCTCCTAGAACAAATCCAATTAGTGCAAAGAAAATCAGCACCCCGCTTAAAGTATAAAATGGTAAAAATCGCGCGGCATATGCAATTGGAATGAAGTGCAACCCGACGACTAATGCCATCACAGGCATCAGAAATTCCGGGTGATGGAAGTTCATGACGATATTGGATGCAAGGAAGAAACCAACTCCCTCACCGATGCTACTCCAGCTTATGACTTTCTTGGTCCGTTCTGATGGTGTAATTCCGTCACCGCGTTGGCGAATGACGCGAACAGCAAAAAAGGCGATGATCCCGAAAACTATGAACGGGAGCACTAACTTCAATCCGCTTTCGTCAAACTGCCAATATAAAGTCATGGACGCAAAGAACGCTCCGAAAAAACCCATAATGAGAGCACCCCACGAACCCATTTCATCACCTTGATTGAATTCTGTTCCGATATCGACATTATTGTCGATCTTCAGAATGTCGAGTGCTGGCAGACGTCCGTAAGGTAAATACTGCCTATCGACGGCCTCCAACAAATAAGCCTGTCAGGTTGTCGTTGAGCCAATAGCCTGCGACTTTGGTCTGTGACGCAACCAGCGGTCGGCAGGATGGGATAAAAAATGTTCTATGCCGTATCCCAGTAGCCATGAAAATCCGAGAGCAGGTACGACCCATAGCCAGCCTGTATGCATATCTCCACCACTTCTGTGGAACAGGGCCATGAGCGAGAAGACCACGAACATATGGCTCAGATAAATCTCGTAACTCATAACCCCGAAGGATCGAAGCCATCCGGTGCCCCGCGTTGTGTAATCAGCCATCCATCCCCACCCAAACGCAATGAGCAGAAACGCTGTTGCAATTGTCAGAGCGAGAGGCGCGGCATTGCCTAATGTGCTCCTGAAAAAGGGCACATAAATCAAGTATGAGCAGAAAATAATAGCACCGATTACTCCGATCGATGCGCGTAATCGCGTTTGCTGACTTATCGAGACATGATGACTGAGCAACGCGCTGCAGACGCCCATCGCGATAGCCGACATGCCCGGCAGATAGGCTTTACTTTGCCAGATTTCAGAAGCGTGTGTCAGGGCGGTTAAGCTAAGCGGCATTGAGAGCGCCAGGCAGAAAAACATGAATGCCCGAAAGTGGGTAAAATGAGCGGTAATCAGGCAGAATAAAGGAAAGCCGATATAGAAGGCTTCTTCGATGGACAGGGACCAGAGGACATCCCATCCACCTGGGAGATAGCCCGTTTGTCCCTCGTACCAGTTCAGGTGCATCCCGAATGCAGCCAGGATCGCTCTGGGAAGAGACTGATTGTCATGATTGATCGTGTAGTCCGGAACCTGAGCCAGATCGAGCACTGAGAGGACACCGACCAGAACCACAAGGCACGGTAAGATTCGGGCTGCCCGCCGCCGGTAAAAACTTTGCCAGTCCAGTTGGCTCAGGGTGCCCCATCGCTTGATGGCATGAGACGTTATGAGAAAGCCGGAAATGACAAAGAAGATTGTTACAGCGCTCTGACCGTTCCGACTAAGTGCTTTGACCAATCGTAGCGGGAAAATAGTGACAAGACCCGTCTGTGCTAACGGAATGCGTAGCGCAATATGATGAATGATGACCAGAACAATGGCGATCCCACGAAGGAGATCTATGCCGCTATTACGTCCCGTCATGTGTCTCATGCTTGTTGGGATCGGTGACGACATTGGCCCTCGGCACACTGAAATGAAGGTCAGATTGATATCGTAATTATGGTAACAGTGCGGCCTCATATGCGAGATAGCTAGAAATACAGCCCAATAAGACGGAAGTGAGGATTTAAGTCGTGCTTTGCCTGGATTTTGATCGCAACCGTCTGCCTCGTTGCAGTCGTATCAGTTCCGTAGCTAGGCAACGCGATTGATTTGATTAGTGCCCCAGACATAAGCGGCATATCCTTGAGGAAATAGTCCTTCGTAAGCCTGATGGGAGACGTCCAGTCCGCCGGTATATGATCCGAGTGCTGGAAGAATAAGGCGTTCTTCCCCCGCCATGAAACACGCACGGCTCATGACATGCCCCCTGAGCCGTATTTTGATCTTGGGGTGAAGGTGACCTGCCAGTTCGGCTTTGCCGGAAGGGATTGTCTCGGAAGGGATATGCCGTAGAATGAGATTGCCCAACTGATAATCTTCAAGCCATTCGCCCCCGATTCCAGAAATCGGGATCTCATCGTGGTTACCTGTAATCCATAAAGTACCTGCTTTTCGGGTTATAATCTCAATGAGTGCTCGTTCCTCATCAAGAAGACGCTCATCAACCTTACAATCATGAAAGCTGTCCCCAAGCGCGACTAGAACCTGAGGGGAATAAGCCTCAACAAGCTGTAAGATCTTTTGAAGCGTTGAAATCGTATCTCCTGGCGGAAGCAGTAATCCGCGCGAACGGGCAGACGTTCCTTTTCCAAGATGGAGGTCCGCCACGACGAGCGTCTGCGTTGCGGGCAGGAAAACAGCCCCTCCAGGGAGAAGGTATATCTGTTCACCTGCCAGAAAAATCTCCCGAAAGTTCAAGGTGTTTCTGCCAGTTCATAGAGCTTGTCGGCCTCAGCCAGAAGATAGTCTTCTCCTTCCCCGCCCCGGATCTTTTCGCGTCCCTGCTCAAGAAGCACGGGGACTGCGAGCGGCGAGACATGGGAGAGACTGACATGCTCGATATGCCCGTGAAGACGATCCAGCATCTGTGACAGGCGCCCTAGGTCCGTAAGACCCTCGTCTGCCTGAATTCGGGTTGCACGCAGGAGAATATGGTCAGGGTCGTATTTTCGAAGCACGTCATAAAGGAGGTCGCTGCTGACTGTCATTTGACGTCGATTTTTCTCGCGCCCCGGATAATTGCGTTCGATCAGCCCGGCGATAATGGCAACGTCCCGGAAGGTGCGACGGAGCATGGCGCTCTCTGCCAGCCATTCCGATAGATTGCCTCCAAGCAGATCTCGGGTGAATAGGTCCGTCATAGAGCCCGTTGGGTGAACGCACCAGCACGCGACCATATAGTCGTTGGCCACAAAGCCTAGAGGACCTTTCCCGGTTTCCTCCAGCTTTTTCGTTAAGAGAAGACCCAGTGTCTGATGCGCATTTCGCCCCTCGAAAGGATACGCCACAACGTAATGCCCCCCTCGGTGAGGAAAGGTCTCGATCAGAAAATTTTCCGGTCCGGGCAAACGTGAGCGTTTGGCTTGAAGGGCGAGCCAATCCTGCACCGAGTTTGGAAGCACGCTCCAGGAAGCTGGGGTATGCAGCATCTCACGAACATGTCTGGCCAGACCGGGGGAAATGGAAAGCTGATTGCCCCCATAAACGGGCACTCGCGGGTCTTTCCCTCGGCCACGGGCTGCCTGAACGGTCGTATCGTGCAGTCCTAGAAACTCCAGCAGCTCCCCGCCTAGCAAAAAGGTATCGCCCGGAACGAGCGTTGAAGCGAAATACTCGTCGATCTCTCCATAGGCTTTTCCCCGTCGGGATTTGACGCGTAACATCGAAGTATCGACGATGGTGCCGATATTCATTCGAAACTGTCGGATGATCTGCTCATTTTTAACCCACAATTGCCCCAGTGAGTCTCGGAAAAGACGTTGGTGGCGTTCATAGGCCTGTAAGGCATAGCCACCGTCTTCTACAAATCGAACGACCTCATCGAAATCTGTACGTGAGATCTGGCTATAGGGCGCAGTCTGACGAATTTCTTCATACAGAACGTCTGGGAAAAACGGTCCTGCACAGGCTGTGACCAGCACGTGCTGGGCGAGAACATCGAGGGCCCCGGCGCGCGGCGGATCACCGTCGAGTTCATGCTGCAGAACCGCCTCTCTGGCTGCTTCACATTCCAGAACTTCAAACCGGTTGGCCGGAGCAAGAAGCGCGCGAGATGGCTCGTCCATCCGATGATTGGCTCGGCCGATCCGCTGTGTCAGGCGGGAGATCTGCTTCGGCGCCCCCACCTGAATGATCTGATCCACTGCCCCCCAGTCCAGCCCGAGATCTAGAGAAGAGGTGGCCACGACAGCCCGCAAAGCGCCTTGAGCCATGGCGTCTTCCACTTTTGCCCGACGCACTGCGTCCAGACTGCCATGATGAAGCCCGATGGGCAGATTGTCCGCATTGTCTTTCCACAAAGCCTGGAACAGCAGTTCTGCCTGCGCCCGGCTGTTGACGAACACGATGGTCAGGCGTGCATGGGCAATTTCCGTCAGGATCGCAGTGGCGCTTCCCAACCCCATGCGGCCTGCCCAGGGAAGATACCCCCGCTCGTCAGGCAAAAGCACATGAACGTCCGGCCGCACCCCGTCTTCCGCTTTGACAAGACGGACGCCAGAAGCTTTGCCCGTCGGGGAAACCCAGGCCGCTATGGCGGAAAGGTGCGCTACGGTTGCGGATAAGCCATTGATCCGGAGCGATGGCGAAAACACCCTCAAACGGCTGGCGCAGAGAGCGAGCTGGTCTCCCCGTTTCGTACCCGCAAGCGCATGGACCTCGTCGATGATCAGAACTCTAAGCGTAGAAAAATATGCTGCAGCGTCGGGGTATGACAGCAGCAGGGTCAGACTTTCCGGCGTTGTCAGGAGGATATGCGGTGGGTTCTTCTGTTGTCGCTTCCGGCGTGCTCCGGACGTATCTCCACTGCGCACCTCGACCCGAACTGGAAGATCCATGTCCACGATGGGGCGAGACAGACTTTCTGCAATATTGGTCGAAAGAGCCTTCAGAGGACTGACATAGAGGGTGTGCAATCCCGCATATGAACCCTCTGCCAATTCGATGAGGCTGGGCAAAAAGCCTGACAATGTCTTCCCGCCGCCCGTCGGCGCGATGAGAAGCGCAGACACCCCATCCTCCGCAGCCTGAATCATCGCGAGCTGATGAGACCGGGGAGACCAACCCTGTTGGGAAAACCAGTCCTGAAAAGGTTCGGGGGGATGTTTGCTCATTAGTGCAAGGAACGCACACGCGTTTCGCGGGTTCTTTCCCTGTTCTTGCACGACTGGCGGAGAAGACTGGGTGGAGTGGCTTGAGTTGAAACCGGAAGGGCTCTTCTGTGTACCTGGCGCATTCTATATCGACCCCCTCCAGCCAGTGGCCCACGCCGTTATTACCCATGGTCATTCCGATCATGCCCGACCTGGCCACGAGCTTGTCACGGGGACGCCCGAAACTCTGGCGATCATGCGCCTGAGAATGGGTGAAGGCCGCGCCGGTCAAGCTCAGCAGGCGCTCGGTTATGGAGAAGTCATTTCCATTGGGGGCGTGCAGGTCTGGCTGGCTCCTGCCGGGCACGTTCTGGGAAGTGCACAGGTTGTCATGGAGTATCGTGGGCAGCGCGCCGTCGTCAGTGGGGATTACAAACGTGCCCCAGATCCTACATGCGTTGCGTTTGAGGTTGTGCCCTGTGATCTTTTCGTAACTGAAGCCACATTTGGGCTGCCAGTCTTTCGCTTACCCGATCCCGCCCATGAGATTGCCAAACTGCTGCATGACGTGCGCCTGTTTCCAGAGCGCACGCATGTTGTTGGCTGCTATGCCCTTGGAAAATGCCAGCGTCTGATCGCTCTGCTTCGGGAGGGTGGCTACCATGACCCCCTTTGGCTTCATGGTGCTCTTCTGCCAATGTGCAATCTCTACGAAGGGTTTGGTATCCCATTGGGGGAACTGCGTTCTGCAACGGCTGCAAAGAAAAGTGAGATGCGCGGGGGCATTGTCCTCGCGCCTCCATCGGCCATTGCAGACCGTTGGGCACGTCGGCTTCCAGACCCTGTTGTCTGTCTGGCATCAGGCTGGATGCATGTTCGCCAGAGAGCGAAAGCGCGTGGGGTCGAACTCCCTGTCGTGATCAGCGACCATGCCGACTGGGATGCTCTGCTGGAGACGTGTCAGGCAACCGGGGCAAAGGAAATCTGGGTCACGCATGGGCGCGAGGATGCCCTGATTTATGCGTTGGGCAAGATGCAGATCCGCGGCCGCGCGCTTCGGCTTCTGGGCTACGAGGAAGAGGACGAACAGGCGGAACAGGAAGTGGCGGCATGATCGAATTTGCGACGCTGCTGGAGCGCCTGGCCTTTACCCCTTCACGAAATATGAAGCTTGCACTTCTCAAAGAGTATTTTTCGATGGCGCCCGATCCTGACCGGGGATACGCGCTGGCTGCGATGGCAGGAAGCCTCTCCTTCGCGGCGGCTAAACCTGCCATGCTCCGGGCTCTGGCCATGGAGCGCATCGATCCAGAACTCTTTACCTGGTCCTATGATTATGTCGGAGATCTTGCGGAAACAGTCGCACTGATCTGGCGGCCGGAAACCGGTGATCACGACACGCCAGAGGCACCCAGTCTGGCAGAAGTTGTTCACACGCTCGAGCGTCTTCCAAAAACAGATGTCCCGGATGTTGTAAGGGGATGGCTGGACGTATGCGATGCCTCCTCCCGGTACGCCCTCCTCAAGCTCATTACTGGATCGCTGCGCGTTGGTGCGTCAACCCGGCTGGCGAAAACGGCTCTTGCAGAGTTAGCGTCTGTGGCTCCGGATGACATTGAGGAAGTCTGGCACGGACTTGAAGCGCCCTATGGGCCCCTCTTCGCATGGGTAGAAGGAAAAGGGCCGAAACCCGATGCAAAGGACGCTCCGGTTTTCCGGCCGCCTATGCTGGCCCAGCCCTTGGAAAACGTTGACCTGACAGCATTCGATCCGGCCGACTGGCGCGCAGAATGGAAATGGGACGGTATCCGGGTTCAGCTTGTTTCCACGCCTCAAGGAGAGCGTGTCTACACCCGTACGGCAGAAGATATTGGAAAGGCCTTCCCGGACGTGCTGGCCGCGATGCAGGATCTGGGCAGCAGGGTCGTTCTGGATGGTGAACTTCTGGTCGTCCAAGAGGGTATTGTCGCCCCCTTTGCCGATCTTCAGCAGCGGCTGAACCGTAAATCCCCAACAGCCTCCATGCTCCGGGACATGCCAGCAGGTATCCGGCTGTATGATATCCTGTTTGAAGATGGAAAAGACCTGCGCTCCCTGCCCTTCGACATCAGAAGGCAGCGGCTGGAAAGCTGGTTCGCGCGGCTGAAGCCACAAAAAATGGCCCTGTCAGAGCTCATTGCGTTCCAGAACTTCGACGACCTGGCCAAGCTTCGCGAGAATGCACGCAGCGAGGGCATTGAAGGATTGATGCTGAAAAAGGCAGACAGTCCGTATGTTCCGGGTCGCCCACGGGGTCCATGGTGGAAATGGAAACATGAGCCCCTCACGGTCGATGCCGTTGTCATGTATGCACAACGCGGGCATGGCAAACGCAGCAGCTTCTATTCCGACTACACGTTTGGCTTATGGCGCACCGTGGACGGAGAGCGTGAACTTGTTCCGATTGGTAAAGCTTACTCAGGTTTCACGGATGAAGAACTGAAATTTCTGGACAAGTGGATCCGAGATCACACGACCAAACGGTTTGGCCCGGTTCGGGAGGTGGCTCATGGTCTCGTTCTCGAGATTGCCTTCGATGCCGCTCAGTATTCCAAACGTCATAAGAGCGGCGTAGCGCTTCGTTTCCCGCGTGTTGCGCGTATTCGCCGAGACAAGCCCGCTGAGGAAGCCGATAACCTAGAAAACTTCATCCGGGCTTTCCTGTAGAAAACAGCCTCAGGTTTTTTAAATTTTCGAATTATTTGATAAACCGATTTCTATACCGATGAGAGATCGGTTTTTTGCTACTCTTTTTCTCTCCTGCACCCGTGATATTCCACTATTTCAGCAGGATGCCGAAAACTATCCTTCGCAGCAGCGGAACCTATAGCGGAACTCGGATGTTTAACGCTCAGGTTATTAAACCCGGTGCGCATTTGGGTGCATTGTTTTTAGGGAAAGCAGTCGAAAGATTGCCGCAAGAGGGATGAAGAAACGCAGTGAGGCAGACAGGCTGATCACGAAGATCGTGGTAGTTGTCACGATGGGAGCATTGGCCTTTGGGTATGACACGGGTGTCATTGCCGGAGCGCTGCCATTCATGCAGCTTCCAATCGCGAAGGGTGGTCTGGGTCTTACGCCCCTGACGGAAGGATTAGTAACGTCCGCGCTAGTCTTGGGCGCGGCTTTTGGCTCGCTGATCTGTGGAATGCTGGCGGATCGGTTCGGACGACGAGACAGCCTGATGGCTCTGTCTGCGGTATTCGTCGTTGGGGCGATCGGTACGGCGCAGGCGCCCTCTGTTGCGGTGATGATTGCCATGCGGGCTGTCCTCGGTTTCGCAGTCGGCGGGGCCTCTGCGCTCGTCCCGATGTTCATTTCGGAAATGGCACCTTCGGGGCGTCGGGGGCGACTTGTCAGTCAGAATGAGATGATGATTGTGACGGGACAGCTTGTCGCCTACACGCTGAATGCAGGGCTGGCGCATTTTTCTAACTCTCCGTCGATCTGGCGCACCATGCTGATGATTGCCGCAGTGCCTGCCGTGCTTCTCGGCGTAGGACTATTTTTTGTTCCACGTTCTCCTCGCTGGCTGGCCAGCCAGGGGCGCACGGACGAAGCACGACGTGTGCTGGAACTCATCCGCTCCACCAATCGTCAGGTTCAGCACGAGATGCGGGCGATCTATACAGCCGTTGACGATGACGCCGAACAGATCGGCTGGCGTCAGGCATTCCGGGAAGTCTGGATCCGGCGTCTGCTGATGCTAGGCGTCGGCCTCGGGTTTGCGGCTCAGTTTACGGGGGTGAACGCGTTCATGTACTTCACACCGATCATCCTGCGTCAGACGGGGCTGGGAACTGAAGCGGCTCTAATTGCAACAATCGGGGATGGTCTTGTCGCAGTCGGAGCGACATTTGCCGGAATCTGGATGATCGGACGGTTTCCCAGACGGGTCACGCTGCTAGGCGGTCTGTGTGGCGTGGTGCTGGCTCATCTGGGGCTTGGAGCGACCTTACTGTTCCTTAAAGGATCGGCGATTGAAAGCTATGCGGCGCTCGGCTTTATCCTTCTGGCCCTGCTGTTCATTCAGATGATGGTCTCTCCCTTATATTGGCTGCTGATGTCCGAACTGTTCCCTATGCGGGCTCGGGGTGTCCTGACGGGCCTTTCGGTCTCATGTCAGTGGATCTTTAACGCTACAGTTGCCTTTCTCTTCCCTATTATCCTGCACGCGATCGGACCCGGCACGTTTTTCGTCTTCGCCACGATCAACGTATTGTCCTTCTGCTTCGTGGCGCGTTTCCTTCCCGAAACAAAAGGTCTGTCACTAGAGAAGCTTGAAGCACATCTTCAGGATCATTTTTCTGCGGAGGATCAGGAAAAATCGGGCGATTCCGCAGCTTTTGCAGAGTAGTGCCGGAGGATAGAGCGACATCTAATTGCGCGAATATTTGCCAAACGATTAGCACGGGCTAGGTGGGCTTATTCACCTCGTCCCGCACAACCCTCCTTAGTGTGTGGCGTTAGCGAGATACTGGGAGGTTTTGCATTGCCCCAGGCGTTACTGGGAGACGGCTAAACGATGAGCAAACGTATCTGGAATATAGCTCTCGGAGGCGCAGTCGCGTCTTCTGGCGCTGTACTGGTCCTGAGCCGGATTAGAACAGGTTCTTATGGACCGGGGGTCAACTGCACGGCGCACTGGTTGCATGGCGAGCAGGCGGCGAAGGTTGAACACTTGGATGTTCGCCATTCTTTGGTGGGAGTAGCGACCAACGCAGCAGCAGTTTTTTTCTGGAGCTGGCTTTACGATAAAGCGTTAGGCCAAAAACCAACCGCCATGCGTGCGGTGATCATCACCGCCCTCCTCGGCCCGGTATCCTGTCTGATAGATTACAAGGCCACACCAAAGCGCTTCACCCCAGGATGGGAACTTGTTTTTTCACGAGCTGATATGGCGACAATCTACTTCTCAATGGTCGTCGGCATGACTTGGGGTGCAATCTGGCAATCGCCCTCGTCCAAAAATCTGAAAAGCCGCCACGCATGACGCCAAGGATTTACACGGGCAAAGAGGCTGAAGCTGCCCACACGCCGCTGGAAGGCGCTCTCTTGGGGTGGTCAGCCATCCTGATGCTTGGGATTTTTCTGATAGCGATACGTATCGCCCCAAAATCCGTTCAGGCACCCATTCTAAGAATAGCGCAGATCTGGGTGGCGGGTCTGTTCTGCTTTTTCGCTGGCGTCCATCGCGGTGCAAGCTTCTATGCGCCAGAAGGCCCTCGTCTTTCTGACCCGATGATTTTCCTCGGTATGCATTTTGGAGGGCTCAGCCTTGCGCTTCTTCCTGCCCGTAAAGCGTGGCGGATTGCTCCTGCGGGAATGCTGTTGACCCTTGCCGGAGATACATTTCTAGCTCAGGAAGATCGGCTCCCGCAGTTTTTCCTGCGCCTTAGACCCCTTCAGCTTTTGGTTGCCACGGCCCTGATCACACTTCTCGGCTCCAAGGCACAAACCGTATTCAGGACCGAAGCATGATGATGCTGATCCCCGTTCTGGGAGACCAACTCTCGCCGTCTCTTGCCAGCCTACAAAATGTAGATCGTAGCAAAGCGGTTGTCCTACTCATGGAGGTCTGGGACGAAGCGACTTACGTCCGGCACCATAAGAAAAAGATTGCTTTCATCTTCTCCGCCATGCGTCACTTCGCAGAGGAGTTACGTGCGGACGGCTGGTTCGTTGACTACGTCACGCTCGACGATCCGGAGAATACACAGAGCTTTACTGACGAGGTCGGGCGTGCTGCGCGTAAATATAGAGCCACATCGATCCGTGCAGTTTCAGGTGCCGAATACCGTGTTTTTCAGGCGCAAAAGACTTGGTCTGACAAAATCGGCATTCCTTGTGATGTTCTCGAAGACGATCGGTTTATCTGCTCACTTGAAGACTTTAAGCGATGGGAAAAAGGCCGCAAAACCCTGCGAATGGAATACTTCTATCGTGATATGCGGCAGAAAACCGGTCTGCTGATGAACCCTGATGACACACCGGTGGGCGGTCAATGGAACTTCGACCATGATAATCGCGAAAAACCTCCCGCAGGTCTAAACTATCCCTCACCGGAACGATTTGAACCGGACGCCATTACAAAAAAGGTTCTGAATCTTGTGAAGGCGCGCTTTGGAGATCATTTCGGAGATCTTGAGCCTTTCACCCTTCCTGTAACGCGACAGCAGGCCTTAAAGGCGCTTGAGGCGTTCATTGATATTTCCCTCCCCGATTTCGGCCGCTTCCAGGACGCGATGATGACCGGGCAGGACTATCTCTATCACAGCAGCCTCTCGCTCTGTATCAACACAGGTCTGTTAACCCCGCTTGAAGTCTGCGAGGCGGCAGCCACGGCCTATGAGAATGGCGACGCGCCGATTAATTCCGTCGAAGGTTTTATCCGCCAGATTATTGGTTGGCGAGAATACATGCGTGGCATGTACTGGCGGGACATGCCGCAGTTTGCGTCCCGCAATGCCCTTGCTGCGGAGAGGCCTTTGCCTGATTTTTTCTGGACAGGCAAAACAGAGATGAATTGCCTCGCCCAGAGTATCGACCAGACCAATAGAGAAGCATATGCACATCATATCCAGCGTCTGATGGTGCTGGGTAATTTTGCGTTGCTGGCTGGTATCAATCCGCAAGAAATCTCAGACTGGTTTCTGGTGGTCTATTTTGATGCGTTTGAATGGGTTGAACTACCCAATGTCATCGGTATGAGCCAGTTTGCCGATGGAGGGAAAATTGCGTCCAAGCCCTATGTCGGGTCAGGAGCATATATTAACCGCATGTCCGATTACTGCGGTAAATGCCATTTTGATGTGAAACAGAAAACAGGCGTGAAAGCGTGCCCGTTCAATGCGCTATACTGGGACTTTCTGGCACGTCATGAAACGCGGTTCTCCAAGAACATGCGGATGAAGAATATGTACGCCACCTGGCACCGTTTTACCGAAGACAAGCGCCAAGGGTACAGAGCCAGTGCTTCCGCCTTCCTTGAGACCCTGACACCGGCTTCGTCGGGGTGGGCGCGCGAATAATCCCTGGCGGTGTTTGGCATCAAGAGGGTCATGATGCACGTTTGAGACAATGCGTTGGCTTTGAAAGATATGCCGTGTCAGCGTAGATATTTGAGGGTGTGTTATGGACTTCTTCTCGGTCTCACGTCATCGCTAGCGGCGGCATCTTTTTGCCTTACATTATGGATCAGCCTGAGTTTCTAACCAGTTGAGATATGCGACTTCTTACACTGGCAAGGTCCGTTAGGGTTATCGTTCCGTTATCGTGTCTAGTTGGTTTAGTGACGCCACTGGCGATCAGGACTTTGCGTAAGATGGGAAGATAACCTGCTCTCGCAAGATGGTATGACGTCTGCGAAACAGCGAGATAGTAGTTACCTCAAGCAGATGGCCTGCCTGCCCCACACTGGAAAGCGTATGAAGGCAAGTCGGAACTGCGTGGGGGCTCGATGGAACGCCTCAAAATCTACGATCCGGCAATGAGCGTCGAGTTGATCGCCAGGCGATTTACGCGAGCCAAAGATTCCTTTCACACAACAGATTTTTCAATCATCCACACACCATATAAACTACAAAAAATAGTTAAAATATTTAATAACTATGAATTTGACATAACAAAAGAATCACTACACAATTTATTTGATATTCAATAATAACGAAATGGTATGGTTTTATGTCTGTAGTGTTTGCCAGTTCCTGTCCTCCGATGATGCCGGGCTCCCCCCTGCTCTCACTTCCTTTGTTCGGACCGCACGCCACAGGTAGACACCATGACCTACATATCCGCTCCTCTTCCTAATCTCTCCCTTCTCTGGGGACGGGATGCGCGTGAAAATACCCCGCTTCACGAGCGGTTTTCTGCCGTTTTCGAAAAAATTCGGAAGCAGGCTCTTCAGGCCGAACTGAACCGCGAACTTCCTTTCGAGCAGATACGCCTTCTCAAGGAGAGTGGTTTCACGGCGCTTCGCGTTCCCGTAGCGCATGGTGGCCTCGGTGCCAGTCTTGAGGATCTGTTTTCTCTTATTACAGCGTTGGCCAAAGCGGATTCAAACGTTGCACAGGCGCTCCGAGCCCATTTCGGCTTCGTTGAGCATCTCCTGTTCGAACCCGATGGCCCCTATCGTACGAAATGGCTCGACCGGCTTGGAGCCGGGCAGACCGCAGGGGCCGCAGCCGCTGAAGGCCCGGCGTCCAAGCGTGATCTTTTCAGCACGACCCTATCCCAGAGAGATGGCCATTGGGTCATTAACGGCTCGAAGTTCTTCACGACCGGTTCTCTCTATGCCGACTGGCTGACTGTTACCGGCACCACGGAAGATGGCCAGACCGTCAAAACACTGGCTGCCCGCAATGATCCCGGCCTGGAAATTGTGGATGACTGGGACGGTGTTGGGCAACGCCTGACCGCCAGCGGCACGGCACATTTCCGCAACGTCCACACAGAAGACGCCGATCTGCGTTACGGCAACACGGCCTTCCCGTATTCCCAGGCATTCTTCCAGCTCTATCATCTGGCTACTGTTGCCGGGATTGCCCGCTCCGCTGCAACGGACGTCGCGGATGCCGTACGGCGCCGTAAACGCACCTTCAGCCATGGGAATGCAGACCTTCCCGCAGAAGATCCGCAGATCCTCGAAGTTGTCGGTCATGTCTTCAGTGGCGCCTATATCGCCGGTGCAGCTGTCGAACGCGCTGCCCGCGCCATTCAGGCCGTTGCGGATAGTCCTGCCTCGGAAATCGAACTTACGGTTGCGCGTGCTGAACTCGAAGTCTGGCAGGTACAGGATCGGATTTTGCCGCTGGTGCTGGAAGCCACGACGGCTTTGTTCGACGCGCTAAGCGGTGGTGCAACCTTGCGCGTCGTCGGATTGGATCGACATTGGCGCAACGTTCGCACGCTGGGTAATCACAACCCCCGTGTCTATCGCACGCGCGTCGTTGGGGACTACGCTGTCAATGGAACCCTGCCCCCCGCTCAGTGGCGCGTGGGGGTGGCGTAATGGGACAGCACATCATCCTCAACGGCTTTACGATGGCCACGGTCTCGCACCTGAATTACGGCCTGTGGCGCCATCCCGCTGATCAGACACATCGTTACAAGGACATCGGCTACTGGACTGAGCTTGCACGCACACTCGATGACGCTGGGTTCGATGTCCTGTTTATCGCGGATGCCCTCGGCCAGATTGATGTTTACGGCGGTAGTCCAGACGCTGCCCTGAAGCACGGTATCCAGTCCCCGCTGATCGATCCGCTTCTGCTGGTGTCCGCCATGGCCGCCGCGACGACGACGCTTGGTTTTGGCATCACGCTGTCCACGACGTATGAGCACCCCTATCTACTCGCCCGCAAGCTGACGACGCTCGACCATCTGACAAAGGGCCGTCTGGGCTGGAACATTGTGACGTCGCAGCAGGAAAGTGCGGCTCGCAATCTTGGATTAGACCAGCAGATACCCCATGACGAACGCTACGACCGGGCGGACGAGTTCATGAGCGTCGTTTACAAGTTGTGGCTGAAATCTTGGGAAGACGATGCTGTCATCCGAGGCCAAACGGCTTCAGGTGAGTGGATCTACACCGATCCGGCAAAAGTTCACCCTATACGGCATGAAGGCCAGTATTACCGCGTTCCGGACGGCCATACTGCCGAGCCCAGCGCGCAACGGGTTCCCGTTCTGCTTCAGGCAGGCGCTTCAGCCCGGGGTGGCGCATTCGCGGCGCGACATGCGGAAGTCATTTTCGTCGTTGGTGCCGGCGCAGAAGGGACACGAAAGAATGTCCGGCGTATTCGTGAGGACGCTGCTCGCGAAGGTCGCGATCCAGACAGCCTACGCTTCATTTGCGCCGCAGCAGTCGTAGTCGGGGAGACTGAAGAAGACGCTATTCGCAAATTTGCGGAATACAAAGCCTTCTACGATGCCACCGGATCGCTCATCCACTACTCCTCAATGACGGGTGTGGACTTCTCGAAGAACCAGACAGACGAGGTCCTGACCTATCGTCCGACGGAAGCCAGCCAGTCTGTCCTTGAACAGTTTGACCCTGCCATCAGTGGTCGTTCATGGACTATTGCAGAAGCCACAAGCCCGGCAGAAGGCTTTGGCCGTGCCAAAACTTTTGTCGGTACAGGTGAAACCGTCGCGGATCAGATTGAGCAGTGGCTCGAGGAATCCGAGACCGATGGCCTCAATCTAATCCAGCTCGTTAATCCGGACAGCTACAACGACTTCATCCGCCTCGTCCTGCCGGAACTGAAGCGTCGTGGCCGTATCAAGCCCAAGGACGGCAAAACCCTGCGTGAAAGGCTTTTCCCGCAGAATACGTCCGCACATCCAGCTCCCGACCACCCGGCCTGGCGCTGTTGACCCTCCCAAGACCTGAAAATTCCCGTTTCCTGTATCTTGTGAGTGTATCTCCATGCCCGCATTTTCATTTTCCAGCCGTAGCGCCAGTGGCTCCGTTTCTCTGATTGCCCTGCTGACCCTCTCGGTTAATACCTACGCTTTCGCTGATACTGCTTCTCCGGCCACCAAGGTGGGCACAAATCCGCGGCACGGCACGCCTGCACTGCCTGCTCACAAATCGGCTGCATCCCGCGCCATCAGCGCCAAAGCGACCGAGAGCATTGGGGTGGAAGGCCACCGGCAGGCTAACTGGGTGTCCAATCCCGTTTCTGCTGTTACCATTCGCGAATATGCTGCTGGGACCAATCCGCTCAAGGCCCTCACCCGACTACCTGGCGTTCTATTCAATTCCGGTGATCCGCAGGGCGTGAACACCTGGCAGAACTCCTTCCTGATGCACGGCTTTGATCAGAGCCAGATCGGCATGACGCTGGATGGGATTCCGCTTGGAGACCAGCAATTCAGCAACGTTAACGGCCTGAGCCCGACCTCCGCTATTTCGTCTGAAAACATTGAGCGTATGGATGTTTCGGCGTCTACCGGTTCGGAGAGCGTGGCCAGTACGTCCAATCTGGGCGGTACGGTGCAGTTTATTTCACGCGATCCGTCTCACAAACGTGGGGGCAGTGTGAACCAGACCTTCGGGAGTAATGCGACCTACCGGACGTTTGTGCGTCTCGAAAGCGGCGATCTGAACCGTCAGGGAACGCGCTTCTATGTCTCTTATGCCCGCAACGACACCACCAAATGGCGTGGTGGGCAGGACCAGTTCATGCAGCAGGTCAACGCCAAGGTTTTGCACCCTATCGGCCAGGACAGCCGCATTACAGCCTACTTCGACTACACCGATATGCAGATGCAGAACTATCAGGACTACAGCCTGGATATGTTCAATAATGGTGGCTACGCGATCGATAACTTCATCGGGCAGCCCGGCGGCTATGAAAAGGCATATCGTCTCGCTCTGGCCCAACGTGGGCTTCCGGGAGGGCAGGTTCCTGCAGCCTATGCCAACCTCAAGAGCCCTTACACCGCGTCTTATTACGAGGGCGCCCAGATGCAGCATTCCTATGTTGGGGGTGTATCGGCCGACCTTGCCCTGACTGATCGCTTGCGCTGGCAGAGTACGGTCTATGGGCATCGCTCCTATCAGCGCGGTTCAGTCGCAAGCCCTTTGATCTCGTCTCCTAACGGAGCGCCTCTGATCGATCAGGTTACCCAGCCCGATACGAACCGTTTCGGCTTTACGACGTCCCTGTCCTATCGCATCGCGCATAACGTGCTGAATGCAGGTCTTTGGTATGAAAATACCCATTTCGACATTAGTAAGCCACTTTACCAGCAGCCGCTGCTGCAGGACGTCCTCGACGGGACCGCAACACCCGTCAACGGGCTCGACAACCTCAAGAACCCTTTCCAGAATGGCTACCGACAGGTCTTTAATACCAACACGTTTGTCGCTTATTTCCAGGATACCTATCACGTTACCAGCACCATCGCGCTCCATGCTGGTTTCCGATCCGTCCTGAACACGACCCGCGTCGGCGCGCTCGCCAACTGGGAAACTTACACCCGCACGACCGCTATCGCTGGTGGAGACTCCCTCACGTCCAGCAAGCCTTTCCTGCCGCATTTCAGTGGGGAATGGCGCTTCGCTCCCGGCCATCAGCTCTATTTCGATATCGCGGAGAACGTGAAGGTTTATCCCGTCTCGGGCTACAACAGCGGTTCGTCGCCGTTCTCGACCTCACAGGCCGCCTATCAGGCCTCCAAAAGTACGCTGCGCCCCGAAACGGACTGGAATTTTGCAGGAGGCTATCGTTATACCGGCCGCCTCGTCAGCGGTTCGCTCTACGGCTATCACACGATCTTTTCCAACCGGCTGCAGCGCATCTCCACCGGTCCAACAACCCAGCCGTACACCACCATCCAGAACGTCGGTGGTGTGACGATGACCGGTGTGGATGGTGCCGTCACGCTCACACCCGTTAAGGGGCTGAGCCTGACCAACAGCATCAGCTACAACCACGCCGTCTATGACAACAACATTACTCAGACCGTCAACGGATCGCGGGTGACTTACAATATCCGCGGCCAGCAGGTCGTGGCCTATCCGCGTCTCATGTATCACGCTGACCTGTCTTACACCTGGCATGATCTTCAGGCGCATATCGAGGCCCAGTATGTCGGCAAGCGGAATCTTAGCTACACTGGCGACACGAAGGTCCCGTCCTACTGGCTGACTAATTTCGGTGCACGTTACGACCTGAGCAAACAGTTGCACCGCTTGTCTCACACGGGCTTTCTCCAGCACCTCTCGGTAGACCTGAACGTCTATAACCTGACGAACGTAAAATACATCTCCACCATGGGGCAGAACGGTTACCCTATGGCGGGTGATTACCAGTCTGTTGTCCTCGGTGCGCCACGCCAGTATTTCGGCGCTGTTCATGCGGATTTCTGACATGCAGACGACGTTTCCTGCCGCTCCGCTTCTGCCAGCCAGCCGCCTGCCCCGGAGCTTTACCCTCCAGTATGCTGGCCTTCTGGTCTTCATGATCGGAGATGGCGTCGAGGTCGGCTATCTGTCGCCGTTTCTGGTACAGACGGGCCAGACGGAGCACTTCGTAGCCCTTCTCTTCACAGCCTACGGACTCTTTGCTGCTCTGGCGGCCTGGTTCTCAGGCTTGCTGTGCGACATCTTTGGTAGTCGTGCCGTCATGACGGCTGGTCTGTTATTCTGGATCGTGCCGCAACTTCTGTTTCTTGGCGTTGCTATTCCGGCTCATTCTTCAGCCTTGCTACTCCTGACCTATGGGTTGCGAGGAGCAGGATATCCGCTGTTTTCTTATGGGCTGCTGACCCTGCTCGTCACCACGATCCGTCAGGACCGGTTGGGTCGTGCTGTCGGTCTGTTCTGGTTCTGCTTTACCTGCGGCTTGCCCACGGTCGGTTCTATCGTGGCGCAACTCCTGCTCCCCGTTTACGGCCAGTACATTACACTCTGGATCGCCCTTCTCGGCGTGGGAGCGGGTGGCCTCCTTGCCGTCCTGCCGCTGCCCACTACGCCACGTGCAGAGAAAGGCAGCCTGAAAGACATCGGTCCTACCCTGCGTGAAACGGTTCGTCAGATCCGGCACAATCCAGGCGTCGGTCTGGCGTGCATCGTGCGGGCGGTCAATTCCAGCGCTACGCATGGCCTGATCGTCTTCATGCCGTTCTTTTTCACGGGTCGTCTGGGCTTGTCCCAGGATGTATGGATCCGCTTTCTCGAAATCATCTTCGCCAGCAACATCGTCTTTAACCTGCTGATCGGTTTCGCCAGCGACTATATTTCATGGCGGCAGACCATCATCTGGTTTGGCGGTATTGGGAGCGCCGTGAGTTGCGTTGGTCTGTATTGGGTCCCGCTGCTGTACGCCCACAGTAGCCTGCTCGCGGTTTATGGCTCTGCCGCAGTTTTTGGCATGACGCTTGCCGGATATGTCCCGCTTTCGGCTCTGACACCGTCTCTTCTGCCGGATCACAAAGGTATCGCCATGTCCCTGCTGAACCTTGGTGCAGGGAGTAGCGTCTGGATCGGGCCTTTCATTGTTTACCTTTTTGAAGGCGCTGTCGGCACGCAGGGAATTATTCTCATCTACGCCGCACTGTTCCTGGCAAGCGCAATCCTGACCTTTTTCATTACGCTTCCGTCTCTCACGCGACCTGACCGCACCAGTAGTCAGGCACTCCCCCAATCCGAAGGAGTTCCCTCATGACACAGCTTACGATCGAAAAGGTCACATCCCGTATCGGCGCCATCGTCCATGGGATTAACGCCCGCGAACTTCTGCCTGAAGAACACAAAGCATTCATCCATGATGCTCTGCTGCGCCATAAAGTGATCTTCCTGCGCGACCAGTTCCTTGATGATGCCCAGCATGAAACGTTCAGTCGTGTCTTCGGAGATCCAATCCTTCACCCGACAATCCCCGCAGCCGCAGGAACGCCCTATACGTTCGAACTGAACTCCCGCAACGGGCGTTCCACGGATTCCTGGCACACAGACGTCACTTTCGTGCCGGCTTATCCCAAGGCCTCGATCCTGCGCGCTATCACGATCCCGCCCTACGGTGGCAGCACACTCTGGGCCAACACAGCAACGGCCTATGACGACCTCCCTGCGCCTCTGCAGCAGCTTGCCGACACACTTTGGGCCGTTCATGGCAACGACTACGACACCAATTTCTACAAATACGACACGCGCCACGAGGAAATTGCGGACTTCCGCGCTCGTTTCATTTCACGCCTTTACGAGACAGAGCACCCAGTCGTACGCGTTCATCCTGAGACCGGTGAGCGCACCCTTATCCTGGGCCATTTCTTCAAGGAAATTCGCGGCATCCCCACGCAGCATGCCAACCGGCTGCTGGAGATCTTCCAGTCTTACATCACGCAGATTGACAACACCGTTCGCTGGAACTGGAAACCGGGTGACGTTGCCATCTGGGACAACCGCGCCACCCAGCACTATGCTACAGCCGATTTCGATACTCATCCCCGGCTCCTGCGTCGTATCACCGTGCGTGGCGATATCCCACTCAGCATCACTGGGAAAAAGAGCCGGCTGCTCAAAGGTCCCGATAATGGTCAGGATCTGGATCACTGATACTCTATAATTTCGTAAGCCGAAACCGCTAGCGCGATGTATCCCGGGAATATGGGTAGAAGATATTATAACTGTACATCAAACGTTGTTTTCCAATGTGATTTCTCGTCCGTGATCCCTAATGCCAGTCTACCACCGTGACCTCTGATAATTTGGCGCGCGAGAGGCAATCCGATTCCGTTTCCCCCAGATTTGAAGGATACAAACGGCTCGAAGATTTGGTCCCGTAGATCCATATCTATACCCGGTCCATTATCGCGAACACGGATAGCAATCGTGTCATTCACAGCTTCGACAGCCAGTTGCACATGAGGATCAGGCTGTGTGAGAGCAGCCTCCGCGCCATTGTTCAGAAGGTTTAACAGCGCCTGCTCCATCTGCACGGCATCAAGCCAAACCATGATACGACCGGACGGTACGACGACATCCAGCGCCACGCATTCCTTCCATCGCGCAGTAAAAATTCGGGCAATCTCCTGAACCAATGCACCAAGGTCCGTTAATTTCAGATCTGGCTCTGGCAGGCGGGCAAGATCACGGTAACCACGAACAAAACGATCTAACCCTTCAGTACGGCGACGGATTGTCCCAAGTGCCTCGATGATCAGATCGTCTGTCTCATCACGCTCTCTCTTCAAACTGCATTGTTCGGCAAACAGATCCTCTGCCGTCGCCGACAGAGAAACGATGGGTGTGAGGGAATTCATGATTTCATGACTCAAAATCTGCAACAGATCACGAAGTGCCTGTGCTTCAGCAGCGTTCAGTCCGGCTTCAACGTCTGTCAGTGCCAGATACGCCACGATGCCTCCGGCGCCCCCACCCTTCCCCACTGATAACGCGTAGACCCGGGATGAGCCTCCGCTGGACGCCAGTCGGATCAAACGTTTCTCTGGCCCCGTCGCGTCATTTTCTAATGCCATGACAAGTGGTGGTGGTGGATCGCGGAGGACACCTTCCGTCATGAACAGACGCCGTGCCGCGCGATTGGCAGCATGCAGGGTGCCATCAATATACTGGATCAGCAGCGGAACCGGAGCATGGTCCAGCAGCGCCCGATTGCGCAGTTTTTCCCGGTCCACAGATCGCACGACGGAAGGTTCATGTCGTTTCAGGCGTCGTGCCATACGGATCTGTGCATCTACGACAGAGCCAGCACAAAACAATCCCAGGCACGATAGCAGAACAGCCGTTGCGTAAAATCCGTGCTGCCACGCCGGAGCCGTGATCAGACAGGCCGCTACGATGCCGGAAAGCAGCAGAAGCGTTTCAATCGCAACCCGCATTTAAAGCCCATACCTTGCCATCCGGCGGTAGAGCGCCGGTCGTGTCAGGCCCAGCTCCCGCGCCGCTTGTGTGACATTGAATCCGTGTTTGCGAAGAGTTGCCTCGATCAAGGACCGCTCTGTATCGCGTAGTGTAGGAGTGCTTTTTGAAGCCGCGTCCTGCCCGTTAGATGATGTCCAGCTCCATGTGCCCGTGAGGACCGCCCGCTCAACGGTTGCACGAAGGCTCCGCACGTTTTGCGGCCATGCTTCTCCACAGAGCAACTGACGCCGCTCTTCATCTATCGCTGGCTCCATCAGTCCGTGTCGAACTGAGAAATAGCGTAAAAAATGTCCGCTCAGGGCAAGGATATCCTCCGGTCGCTCGTGAAGAGGCGACAGCGGCAGTATTATCATCCCAAGATGCAGCATCAGTCGCTGGTCAAGAGCAGCCTCCAAACCAGTATGATCCACAGATGAAAGGGCAACGACCCGTGGGGGCGTGGGCTCATCCAGCCTGTCTGCCAGATGTCGTTGCATGGGTGCAGACAGCGCTTCAAAGTTGCGAAAGATCCACGTTCCGCCTTCTTCTGGCAGTCCCTCGCAATCTTCCGCGCGGATCGTCACTGCAGGATTGCTCTCCTGAGAAAGCGCATGAATGCGCCGTGCAAGAAGCATCTTACCAACCCCGGAGGGCCCCGTAATGACCAGTGGAGCACGAGTAATGGCCAAGCGGTCGGCTTCAGTGACAATACGGCGCAGTTTTTCCGATGCCACGATCATAACAGGATCGGTTTCAGCCGCCTGATCGGCCCGACGCCTCTTCAGAGTTGTGCCAACCAGCGCAAGAAGGCGCTCATTATTCCAGGGCTTCATAACGAAATCAGCAGCGCCTGCTCGCATCGCTGCAACCGCAATCGTTACGCCGCTATGGCCGGTTACGACGATCACAGGCAGATCCTGACGGAGAACCAAGATATCTTTGAGTAAGGCCAGCCCCTCTGCGCCGCTACTTTCGCCCTTCCTGTAATTGAGATCCAGCAGCACAAGGTCCACAGGGAAAGATGCAAGCTGTGTCAGAGCCTCTTCCGCTCCATACGCGGAAAGCATCTCGATCCCATTTCGGCGAAACAATAGCCTCGCAGCAATCTGCACATCGCGATCATCATCGACGAAGAGAAGACGGGGCACTAAGGACTTTCCTTCTCCCGATTCGTTGCAGAAATCATTCATTTCGATCTTGACAGGCCTTTCAAAGGTGTCCGGTTCCGGACACCACGTTCGAAAGCGGACATAACCTAGATAGACACCTTAATTTCTCCCTTATTTATCAATAAGATAAATTCGATAATCTCCATGATACACTGTTTGCCAACAGGAGAAACAGTGCATGGATCAACCCGTTTCCAAAGCGTCGTCGAACACTACGATGCGCCCGGCATCAGGCGCAGTTATGGATCGGGTGGTCCCTCCTTCGCGGCGTAAGGTCGTGCTCCGGAAGGCCCTGCGTTATGGCGCTCCCGTTGTAGTCATCGGTCTTCTCTGGACTGGATGGCGTCTCGTACCCGCGTCTGGAACGCTTTCGGTATCTCAGGACCAACTGACAGTCGCGACCATACAGTCCGCACCATTTCTCGATTATCTTCCAGTTCGCGCCACCGTTGCTCCGCTCAACGTCACTTTTATCGACGCCATACAAGGCGGAGAGGTTTCTGAAGTCGTGGCAAAGGATGGTGCCCTCGTGAAAAAGGGGGACGTTCTGGCACATCTGACCAATCCTCAGCTCCAGTTGGACGTCACATCCAGAGAAGCGCAGATCGCAAGCCAGCTCGGTGCAGTCAGCGCCCAGCGCCTGACCCTGCAACAGACCCGCACAAGCGAAGAAACGCAGCTTGCCGAGGCCAGATATAATCTCCTCAAGGCCCAGCGCGAGCTTTCCATCCGCCAGCAACTTCACGGACAAGGCTTTGAATCTGACGCGAACGTTCAGTCCTATCGTGACGAGGCTGACTATTACGCCCAGCGCCTAAAACGCCTTGAAAATGCACTGACACTGGATCTGAAGGTCGCGGATCGGCAGGGAAACGAGATCGACGAAGAAGCCCAGCGGCTGCGGTCCAATCTGGACGTCGTGGAGACCAGCCTCAATGCACTCGTCCTTCGTGCGCCGTTAGACGGCCGACTGACCAATTTTGACCTTCAGCCGGGGCAGTCATTGAAAGCTGGAGATAAGATCGGCCAGATCGATAGCGAGGGACAGTATCGTCTCGATGCGGACATTGATGAATTCTATCTAGGTCGCGTCGCAATCGGCGAACGGGCCGAGGCTGATCTTGGCGACACAAAACTGCCCATGACCGTATCCCGCGTGCATCCACAGGTTACGAACGGCCAGTTTCGCGCGGAACTCACGTTCGACCTTCCTCCGCCAGCAGGGTTAAGGCGCGGAGAAAGCGTCGATCTGCGCATCACGCTTGGTGAAACTCATCGTGCTCTCGTCCTGCCAAATGGCGCATGGCTGGAGGCGAGTGGCGGCTCTTCGGCCTTTGTCATGGCATCCGGAGATCACAGCGCTGACCGGGTTTCAATTACTTCCGGGCGTCGCAATCCCGAGCAGGTCGAAATTACCGGCGGGTTGCATGATGGAGATCGGGTGATCGTCTCCTCCTACAATGCCTACAAGAATTTCAACCATCTTTCGATCCACTGACAGGGCCGAACACCATGCTGATCGAACTCTCTCATATCCAGCGCCTCTACCGTTCCGATGAGGTGGAAACCACGGCCCTGCAGGACATCGACCTTCAGATCGAGACCGGCGAATTCGTCGCAATCATGGGGCCTTCAGGCTGCGGCAAATCCACCCTGCTTAACATCCTCGGCACGATCGACCGGCCGACCGGTGGCTCCTATCGCTTCGGCACACAGGAACTGACCGCAATGAACGAAGCGGAGCTTGCCAAATTCCGCCGGGAACATCTGGGATATGTCTTCCAGAGTTTTAACCTGATCGATGAGTTGACGATCGAAGAAAACATCGAACTGGCCCTCATCTACCGTGAGATGCCCAAAAGCGAGCGCAGGGAGCGCGTTGCGCATGCGATGGACCATGTCGGCATCGCGCACCGTGCACGGCATTATCCTTCTCAACTCTCAGGCGGCCAGCAGCAGCGCGCGGCCATTGCGCGCGCCATCGTAGGCCAGCCCAGTCTGATCCTCGCCGACGAGCCAACCGGTAACCTGGACACCGATAACGGCGCACAGGTGATGGATATCCTCCAGCGCCTCAATGACGAAGGCGCAACCATTATCATGGTCACACACTCCCCCAGCCACGCCGACCTCGCGCGCCGCCGCATCGACATGCTCGATGGTCAGGTCGTGGTCTCCGTCCGCAACGCTATCTGAGGTGGAGTAAGCGTCATGCTCATTACCATCTTGCGCAATATCGTCCGTCAGGCCCGCCGTCAGCCTCTTTATCTGGCTCTCAACGTGATCGGGCTGGGGCTCGGTATGGCGGTCTGTCTCGTTCTGACGTTGCAGGTTCGGTATGAATACAGCTTCAACGCATCCATTCCTGACGCTGCGAATGTTCTGCGCCTTGACGCTCATCACATGAATCCCGGAAACGCCCCTCAGGAGAACGCCGATGTGCCGTTCATCGCGTTTCCGTTCCTGCATACGGACTTCCCTCAGATCCTTGCCACGACACGCTATGAAACAGCGGATTATCAGCTTCGTGCAGGCGATCGCAGGGTCACGGCCGACACTGCTATGGTCGATCCATCTTTTTTCAATGTCATCACTCTGAAGCTCGAACGCGGCAATGCACGTACGGCGTTAACCCGGCCGGACGCGATCGTCCTTTCAGCCAATACGGCACAGGCCCTGTTTGGCACGACGGATGTGCTCGGACGCATCATCACGACAGACCATGAAGGCCACCGCGTCAGCCAGACGGTAACGGGCGTACTCGCACATCCAAGCGGGCCCGTGACGATTAGACCTGACGCTGTAACTCCCATTCCCGCCTACGAGATGGAAAAACCGCAATTCACACGCTGGGGCTCCAGTGCAGGCGATATTTTCATACGGGTACATCATACCGTCGATCGCAGTGTAATCTCACAAAACATGACCCGGTTTGTGATCGATCACGCATCCGGAGATGCGAATGACGATAAGAGCGAAGGTGTCCATCCCGAACGTCACTTCGGCCTTTCACTGGTCAGCCTGCGCGAAACGCATTTTCACGATCTACAGGTCATTGGTGGAGATGAGGCAACCGACCGATCGGTCGTCAATATTCTCGAACTGATCGGTGCTCTGGCGCTCCTGCTCGCCGTTTTCAACGCCGTTAATCTCGCAACGGCGCGGGCTGGTCTGCGTGCGCGAGAGGTGGCTATCCGTAAGACACTGGGCGCCACGCGAATGGTACTGTTCGTCCAGTTCGTAGGGGAAGCCATAGTCAATACCGCCGTGGGGGGCGCACTCGCGCTCGCCCTGTGTGAAGTTGCCCTCCCTTTCACGGCTGCCCTCACCGGTACGACCCTGCATATGGACTATGGCTTTACGCTTCCCTTCCTTTTCGGCGTCGTATTGCTGACTGGCCTTGCCTGTGGCCTCTACCCGGCGATCATTCTTTCGTCCTACCAACCGGCACACGTCCTTGCCGCAACCCGGATGCCGTCCGGCGGGCGCAGCGCGGCGCGTCTGCGGAATGGGCTCGTCATCATACAGTTCACATTCGCCGTGGCCTTCGCGATCTGTACGCTCGTGGTGAACCGGCAGGCCAATTTCATGCAGGCGCTGGATCTGGGCTTCGCACGTGAAGGCGTGCTTATCAGTTCCGGCGACATGGCGAATGATTCCGGAAAGCAGCGCGCCCTCATCGAAGCCCTGCGTCACACCCCTGGCGTGGTGTCCACATGTCTCTCCGAACTCACCCCGAATATCGACAATCGTCACCGATTTGATGTCACACCCGTTGGCTCGCATAGCGGAGACATTCACGTTCTCGGAGATACGATCGTTGGCGACTATGCCATGACGTATCGTCCTCGCCTGCTTGCCGGGCGCTGGTTTGACAGCAGCCACGGTCAAGACGACAGCCCCGGGGACGATGCATTCTATAAGGCGCCAGGTAAAACCTGGAACGTGGTCCTCAACCGTACCGCCCTGTCCCGACTGGGGTTTGTCACGCCTGAAAGCGCTGTTGGTGCTTTGGTCAAGGGCGGAGGTGTCACGTTACGGGTCATCGGCGTGACCGAAGACATGCGTTTCATTTCCGCACGCGAAGACGTCTCCCCCCAGATCACGTTCTATTCCACCGCGCCTCAGAGCTATCCGCACGCATCGGTCCGCTTTTCTGGTGCCTCTGAGAACATCATGAGAACACGTCTCAAGTCGGCATGGGATCAGGTTTTCCCGGATGCCCCTTCCAGCTTCGAGACAGTTCAGGAACGTATGTCCACGTTCTACATCACGGAACAGAGACGCGGCTGGCTGTTCTCCATTGCCTCAGGAATTGCCGTCACTATTGCATGCCTTGGACTGTATGGGCTTGCGTCCTTTATTGCACTTCGCAGAACGCATGAAGTCGGCATCCGCAAGGCTTTGGGGGCGACGAGCCAGAAGGTCCTCACGCTCATGTTGCGTGATTTCCTGCGCCCCGTGCTTGTCGCCTGCGCCCTCGCCGCTGTCCCGGCTTGGCTCGTGGTGCAGTCCTGGCTTTCAGGCTTCCATCAGCGGATCGCCGTCTCATGGCTCGATTTCGCGATTGTCGTCAGCGGAACCACCGCCATCGCTGCCCTCACCGTCCTTGGACAAACACTACGTCTCGCTCGCGCCGAACCGGCCCGTGCGCTCAGAGCGGAGTAAGCGTCATGCTGTCCCACATCGCCCTGGTTTTCTGGCGCGGCATCGTCCAGCGCCGTCTGTTCACAACACTGAACGTGCTTGGCATGGCACTCGGTATGGCAACGTTTCTCACGTTGGCCCTGATCGTGCGTTACGAATTCAGCTTTGACCGCTGGATTCCACACGCTGCGGACATTTACCGGCTGGACGCGTTCGATGACAGTGAGGCTTCCGTCTCCAGCATCCGCCTGATCGACGCACTACGCGCCGAACATCCGGACTGGAACGCGACCGCCGTCCTGCGAGGCTTTTCCGGAGCGACCATTCGCGTCAATGAAAACGCCTGGGACGTCTTCATTGCGCGCACCGACCCGCATCTGTTCGATGTCTTTGCCCTGCCGCTTCTGGAAGGAGACCCCGCAACGGCTCTGGTCCCAGACGGCGTGGTCATCTCACAGGCAGAAGCCCTCCGTTTCTTCGGGACCGACCATAGCATTCTTGGAAAAACACTCGACCTGACCCAGAAAGGGCAGGCTCACAGACTGCATGTCACGGGCGTTCTGAAGGAACCTCCCCCGAATACTACACCACGATTTGACATCATTGTTCCCTCTTCGGAGGCAGCCCTGCACATCAATGATCTCTGGCCAATGGCCACATCTGAAATCTGGCTGCGGGTCTCGCCATCGGTCGCATCTCAATTCCCCACCCTTCTCCAAGGTCTCGTACAGCGACATGCCGCAGGGCTGTCGGAACAAGACGCTAAAAAATATGTTGTCCGCGAGCGTGCTCTCACCAGTCTGCACTTCTTCGACGCCACCATTGGAATGCGAGGGACTGACAAACGCCTGCCAGTGATCCTCGGCATCGTTGGTCTGCTGGCACTCGGCGCAGGGCTGGTTAACTTCGTCACACTGTCCACGGCTCTTGCGGCAACCCGGGCCCGTGAAGTCGCGATGCGCAAGGTGCTGGGAGCGACGGTCTTGACGCTGGGACTGTCGTTTACGGCAGAAGCCATCGGGCTGGCATTGATCGCGGCCTTTGTCGCCCTCGCCCTGACTGAACTGACCCTGCCCTGGATCACTACGCTGAGTGGCTGGCCCATCCGGCTCGATTTTGGCTTTGCAGTGCCCCTCCTCATCATTACGGCCGTCATCGGAGGGGCCTGCGCAGGAGCCTATCCGTCATGGGTTCTCTCACGCTTCCGGCCGGCTACGGTTCTCTCGTCTGCCCGCCTGCCAGGAAGCGGTCGCCTAGGGAGCCGCCTGCGCGAAGGTCTGACCATCGTTCAGTTCTCCTTCGCTGTGACACTGACAATCTGCACGCTGGTCATCTTGCGCCAGACGCACCTGCTCGAGACCATGGACCGTGGGTTCCATCAATCCGGGCTTCTCGTAAGCCATTTGCCGAATGATCCGACCGAGCGTCTGCGCCAGCAGCGATTGAGCGATCTTGTACGTGACCTTCCAGGCGTCACTGGCGCTACGGTTTCGGACGATGCACCCGGTGGAGGTAGCGCAAGTATAACCTTCGACATAACGCGACCAGGAAATGCAACGCCTGCCATACTGGCTGTGATCGGAACAGAATCTTCGACGCTTCCAATCTGGGGGGCACATCTTCTCGCCGGGCGCCTGTTTGACAGCTCTCATGATTACGACAGCCGCCCCATGCCCGCGGCCCCATTCGACAGCTTTCTCATAAGGCAGACATGGAGCTTTGGCGCACATAATGTCGTCATCAATGAATCGGCAGTGCGAGCGCTTGGGTTCGCTAATGATGCAAGTGCCATCGGAACGCCGATTACATTGCATGGAAAGGATATCCAGACGATCATCGGCGTCATTGCCGATATGCGTTTCAAGGACAGTCGGGCCAGCGTCACACCTGCGCTTTACTATGCCATATCAGGACCGATTGGGTACGGCGTACTCTCTGTCCGCTACAGAAACGCTCCTGAAAACACAACGCGAGCAGCAATCGCTACGATCTGGAAGCAGGTCTATCCGGAAAGCGCGCTTAATCTGCGCAGTGTCGGTGACATCATTGATGAGGATGTCAGGCCAGAACACCAGCGCGGAATGCTGATGATTGTCGCCTCCTTTGTAACCCTCTCCATTTCCTGCGTCGGGCTCTACGGCATCGCCGTGTTCAATGTCCGCCGCAGATTATTCGAAATCGGGGTCCGTAAAGTGCTTGGCGCAACAGCCCAACAGGTGACACGCCTTTTGATCCTTCAGTTCCTGCGGCCCGTCATGATTGCGAACATCGTCGCCTGGCCGGTTGCCTGGTGGGTGATGCGTAACTGGCTGTCCGGGTTTGACCGCCGGATCAGCCTTTCTCCGCTCTATTTCACCCTGACTGCCCTGATCGTACTCGCGCTCGCGGTTCTCACCACTTTGTTCCAGATCCGCCGCGGTGCCCGCAGTGCACCGGCCATCGCTCTGGGCTCTTCATGAACCGCTGCTCTCCTCACCACTCAGGACCCTGCCCGATCATGAGACACAGCACGCCCCTCGTTCTTGCCCTGCTGGTCGCGTCCATGGCCGCTTTCCCAGTCCTTGCAGATGCTCAAACGTTGCAGGAGGCTTTGGCTCTCGCCTGCCGAAGCAATCCGACACTGCGGGGTGAGCAGGCCAATCAGCGCGCCATTACCGAAAACTCAGCGCAAGCCAGATCAGGCTGGAGGCCCACCGTTCAGCTCAACATGGACGCTTCCTATCAACAGGGTCCATACACCAGCGCCTTTGCGCTTGGCTCCTATACGTCCAACTCTGCTGAAGGTTATGTATCGGCCAAGCAGACGCTCTATTCATTCGGCCATGTCGCCAATCAGGTCCGTGCAGCGGACGCCCGTTCTCAAGCGGAACAGCATCAGTTGAGGCTCATTGAGGCGCAGGTCTTTACCAATGTCGTCACGGCCTACATGAATGTATTGCGAGACCGAAACATCCTCGACGTCCGTCGGGCAGATCTGGAGATGCTGACAAGGCAGGTCCAGTTGACAACCTCGCGTTACAATCTCGGCGGACAGCCCTCCGAGCAGGTCACGCGCACCGATGTCGAGCAGGCGGAGACGCGCCGACGGTCAGCAGAGGTTGCCGTTACACAGGCTCAGGCCACGCTTGCCGCATCCGTGGCCCAGTTTCGCGCAGTTATTGGCGCAGATCCCAGTGAACTCACAATGCCAGACAGCCTGCCGGGCCTGCCTGCAACGCTCGATCAGGCGCTGAAAACTGCGCTTATACTTAATCCACACCTCGCCCAGATGCAGGAAACAAAGAAAGCCACGTCTGCCGACATCGACACCGCCCGGTCACAGTGGGGGCCACAAATTCAGGTTCAGGGCACTTTCGGAACGATCGGTCCCGCCTCACCGTTCCGGGGTGGACAGTATGGCGAACAGGTGACTGGCGTCGTGCAACTCGTCCAGCCCCTCTACAACGGAGATCTGTACAATTCCCAGATCCGGCAGGCTCGCAACATAGATGAACAGGCCCGCGAGAACATTGAACTCGCGCGGCGGACCGCGCTTCAGGACGTGGCAACCAACTGGCATGCCGTTGAAAACGGATTACAGGCTATCAGTGCCGGGATTGCCGAAGTCAAATCCGGTGAGACGTCTCTCAAGGGATACCAGATCGAATATGGCTACGGTCTGCGGAGCACGACCGACGTCCTCTATGCCGATCAGAACCTGCGGTCAGCCCAGGTGGAACTCGCCAGCAGTCGTCATGATACCATCGTCGCAGAAGCAACGCTCCTCGCCGCGATGGGACGGCTTCAGAGTGGGGATCTTCTACCCGGAATGCCTCATTATGACGCTGCGGCAAAACTTCAGCATGCGCGGACACGCGGCTGGGAGCCTCTTCAGGCGCCAATCTCCGCTATCGACAAGGCTGGCTGGTAAGAAAGGAGAACCTGATTATGTTCGCCGATACTCTCAGAGCCACCTGGCGCACTCTTACCGGTCAGAAACGCTATACATTTCTCAATCTGGCGGGCCTCGCACTCGGCATTGCAGTGTTCCTTACGATGGCACTGATCGTACGTTACGAAAACAGCTACGACGCCAGCGTTCCTAATGTTTCCCACATTTATGTTCTGAACGAGGTATTTCGATCTGCCGGTCATGCGCCGTCCGAAAGCGATGACGTCAGTTTTGTGCCTTTTCCCTTCCTTAAGCAGGATTTTCCCGAGATTGGAGCAGCCATACGGATGCTGCAAGAACCGCTGGTTGTTCGGGCGGGGCTGACTCTGTCACAGGAAAAAGTAACGCTGACGGACCCCGCTTTCTTTTCCGTCTTCAAATTGCCGCTCCTCGCCGGAGATAGCTCTACCGCGCTGGACGGTCCGGGGAAGGTCGTGATTTCGACGGATATGGCGCGTAAATATTTCGGGACCGAACAGGCTTTGGGAAAGCGCCTGCGGATCGATAATGGTCAGACGGAAGCGATCGTAAGCGGCATTCTGGCGCCGCAGCCTCCGAACCAGACGATGGGGTTCGATCTCATCGAGGTCATTCCGACAAGCTGGCTCTCAAAATATGCCTTCACAAACTGGGGGTCTATGTGGGGAACACTCTGGGTTCGGGTCGACGATCCACGTGCTATTCCGCGCATCCAAGCTGGATTGGCGCATTATCCCTACCAGCATCCTGGCAACTGGACGAAGGATCTGCTTCAGGAAATATTCGGTGGCGGAGGACTGGAGCTGGTGCCACTGCAAGACCTCCATTTCCACGCGGCTGCCATTGGAGAAGGTGGAAACAGCCGTGCTCTTGTGCGTATCCTTGGTCTGATCGGACTGGCTGCTCTGGCAACAGCCCTCATTAATTATGTTAATCTGGCTACGGCACGCTCTGCCCTGCGGGCCCGTGAAGTCGCTGTCCGAAAAGTGCTGGGAGCAACGCGGCTGCGCCTGATTGCGCAGTTCATGACCGAAGCCTACGTGATGGTCATGATGGCCGCTGTTCTCGGATCAGTGTTTACGGAGCTGGCGCTGCACTGGGTCAATCTGTGGGGTGGTTGGGCCCTCTCGATGGACTGGGTATTTGTACTGTCCGTTAACGCGCTCGTCGTTCTGGGGGCCGGCACACTTGCAGGTTTTTATCCTGCGCTGATTATCTCCGGTTTTCGTCCGGCTGCCGTACTGGCAGCAAGCAAGACACCGGCTGGCGGTCGGATTGAAAGCAGACTGCGCGTTCTTCTGGTCGTACTCCAGTTCAGCTTTGCCATGACGCTTGCGATTTGCAGCCTCGTCATGGGACTCCAGGCACGTCACATCAGAATGCTGGATCGCGGCATGAAGCAGGACGGCCTCATCGTCATTCCATCGCTGAATGATGCCTCACTCGTCAGTCGACAAAGCGACATCATAACGCGGCTGGCACAGGTTCCGGGTGTGCGTATTGCGACACGCTCGGATATTTACCCTCACAACACCCTTAATAACGACGATTGGCTGCTTGCAGGGCATCCTGAAAAGCACGCGATGAACTGGGGCCGTGCGACCGACGGGTACTTCGACGCGATCGGTGCGCACCTGCTTGCAGGGCGTTTTTTCGATAGCCATCATGGGCAGGACTACCCGGTCGATCCACGTGCAGCGGGAAATGGCACCAGCGTCATTCTGACGCGCCTTGCGGCTGAGCGCTTTGGATTTTCCTCGCCCCAGGATGCTGTTGGAAAAGATGTTCAGGAAAGCGGTGCCCCTCAGACTTACCATGTCGTCGGAGTCATTGATGATATCCGGGTCCGCTCGGCGAATGCTCCCCTGAGGCCATTACTTTTTATGGGCGCATCCGGCTCGTTTTCCTATATTGGCGGCTTGGTCCGCTACAGTGGAACATCCACTCAGATTGAAATGGACCGCCTCGCCAGGGCATGGGCTGAAGTTGCGCCTGATGTGGCTTTCTCAGCGCAAACCGCATCTGACATCTTTGCGGACGATTATCGGCGGGATGAAAGTCACGGTGCCCTGTTTGGTATCGGTTCTGCGGTAGCCATTGGCATCGCGTGTCTCGGGCTCTACGGACTTTCCGCCTTTAACGTCTCGCGCCGCAGACAGGAGATTGGGATACGCAAGGTTCTTGGGGCCCGAACCCAGGATGTCCTTTGGCTTCTGCTCATCCAGTTTCTCCGGCCGGTTGTTTTTTCAAGTTTTGTCGCTTGGCCTACAGCCTGGGTGCTGATGCGGATCTGGCTATCGTCATTCAACGACCGGATCAGTCTCACGCCGATGCCGTTCTTCGCAGTCACGACAGTCGCGCTTTCTATCGCCGTTCTGACAATCATCGCCCAGGCCCGACGTATCGCGACACTGTCTCCTGCACGCTCTCTGCATCAGGCCAGATGAGAACCTTAAACAAATCGCCTCACTGTTGATCGCAACATGGAAGAACAAGCCCTATTTTCAGGGCATCCGGGAATTGTCACATGTCTGTATCAGTCAGTGGAAATTTCGTGATGTCACGATGATCTTTTCGGACTGTGTTTCCTGCCGCTCTCTGCCAACGCTGCGCAGAGAACGGTTTCCGACATCGGCCAGAAGCGAAGAAAAATCGATGATTTCGCGGGCGACGAGATGCACGACCTCGCCTTCTTTCTGAAGACGACCCTTTACGCCCAGCATCTGGCTGGATAGCACCACGCGGCGGTGTTTCTCGAACATGTCTGGCCAGACAATGACATTCAGCGCAGCGGTTTCATCTTCCAGAGTAAGGAAGACCACACCGTCAGCGGAGCCCGGACGCTGCCGCACCAGCACAAGCCCTGCTGCCGTCAGTCGGCGTCCGTCCTTTGCGTCCAGCGCCTGTCGGCAGGATACAATGCCCTGTTCGGACAAATCGCTGCGCAGGAAGGCGAGTGGATGGTCCCGTAGGCTAAGACCGGTCCGGTTGTAATCGCGTGTCACTTCGGCTCCTTCCCGCATGGGCCGGAGCAACACATCGGGTTCCTCTGCCTCGCGTTCCACCATGGCCGCAGCAAACAGCGGCAAGGGCTCGTCACGCAGGGCTCTGATAGCCCAAAGCGCCTCACGTCGTGCGAGACCGAAAGCCGGCCTGAAAGCATCCGCTTCCGCAAGATGCGTCAACGAGGCTGCCTTTACCCCGGCCCGACGCCACAGATCGTCTACCGATATGAACGGTTTTGCACCCCGCGCGATAACGATCCGCGCGGCTTCATCATTGGCAAGCCCTTTCACCAGGCTCATGCCCAGTCGGACAGCAAATCTGCCCTCTCCTGTCTCCGGCCCTTCAAGCGTACTGTCCCATCGTGACGCATTGATACAGATTGGCCTGATCTCAACGCCATGCTCGCGCGCGTCCCGCACAAGCTGGGCCGGTGCATAAAACCCCATCGGCTGGGAATTGAGCAGGGACGCCAGAAACACATCGGGATGTCTGCATTTCATCCATGAGGAAGAATAAGCCAGGATTGCGAAACTTGCCGCGTGGCTCTCCGGGAAGCCGTAAGACCCAAAGCCCTCAAGCTGCTGGTAAATCCGTTCGGCAAACTCTTCCTGGTAACCTTTCTCCTTCATGCCCTCGACCAACCGGGCCTGAAACTGGGAGACAGTTCCAGTATTCTTGAACGTCGCCATGGCGCGGCGCAGCTGATCCGCCTCGCTGGCTGAAAATCCCGCACAGACCATCGCGACCTGCATCGCCTGCTCCTGAAACAGCGGGATGCCAAGGGTCTTTTTCAGAACCTTCTCCAGTTCAGGTGTCGGATAGTCTTCTGATTCAAGCCCCTCGCGTCGTCTCAGATAAGGATGGACCATATCCCCCTGAATGGGACCAGGCCGCACGATCGCAACTTCAATGACCAGATCATAGAAAACGCGAGGCTTGAGACGCGGTAGCATCGACATCTGCGCCCGGCTCTCGATCTGAAACACCCCGATCGTATCCGCCTTGCGGATCATTGCATACGTGCGCGGATCCTCGGCAGGAATGGTCGCAAGCGTGAAATGCTGACCTTTGTGTTCGGCCAGAAGGTCGAGCCCTTTCTTCATACAGGTCAGCATCCCCAGCGCCAGACAGTCGACCTTCATGAATTTCAGGACATCAATATCATCCTTGTCCCACTCGATGATCTGCCGGTTCTCCATGGCCGCGGGCTCCACCGGGACCAGTTCATCCAGCCGGTCATGGGTCAGCACGAAGCCACCGGGATGCTGGGAAAGATGGCGTGGCACGCCCATCAGGCAGCGGGCCAGATCCAGGGTCAGACGGACGCGGCGGTCGGAGAGATCGATGCCGGTGTCCGTCAGCGTGTCTGTTTCCAGCTTTCGTCCCCAACCCCAGATCTGCCCGGAGAGCGTACGGATCAGATCTTCAGGCAATCCCATGACCTTGCCGACATCCCGCAACGCACCCTTGGCGCGATAACGCGTCACGACGGCCGTCAGGGCTGCGCGGTCCCGGCCATAGTGACTGTAAACCCACTGGAGGACCTCCTCCCGGCGCGCATGTTCGAAGTCCACGTCGATATCCGGTGGCTCGCGTCTCTCCTCGCTGATGAAGCGCTCGAACAATAGGTTGTTCCGGGCCGGATCGATGGCCGTGACACCCAGCACATAGCAAACGGCACTATTGGCGGCCGAACCCCGCCCCTGACACAGAATGCCCCGGGAACGGGCGTAACGGACGATACTGTGCACCGTCAGAAAGTAAGGTGCGTAATCCATGCGCGCGATCAGAGCGAGTTCATGATGAAGGCTCCTGCGAACCGCTTCAGGTATCCCCTCGGGATAGAAATTGTCCGCCCCTTCCCAGGTCAGGGCTTCAAGGGCCTGCTGCGGCGTCTGGCCCGGAACAGAGACTTCATCCGGATACTGATAGGCCAGATCATCAAGGCTGAATCTGCAGCGTTCCAGGATAGTCACGGACCGCGCCACAGCTTCCGGATACCGGCTGAACAGTCGGGCCATTTCTTCAGGCGGTTTCAGGTAGCGGTCCGCATGGCGCTCACGGGCAAACCCGGCGTCGTCGATGGTGGTGTTGTGCCGGATGCAGGTGACGACATCCTGCAGGATGCGCCGGTCATAGGCATGAAACAGCACGTCATTGGTTACGACTGTCGGCACTCTTGCCTGATGCGCCAGGTTCGCCAGTTCATAAATCCGCATCTGGTCATTGGGACGCCGGAGCAGCGTCAGCGCCATGAAAGCGCGATCGGCAAAGGTGTCTTTCAGCTTGCGCAGATGCAGGGCGCATGCGTCATCAGCCGTGTCTGGAATCAGGATGACAAGCAGCCCCTCACCCCAGTGAACCAGATCCTCCCAGACCAGATGGCACTTACCCTTCCCGGCGCGGGCCTTGCCTATGGTAAGCAGCCGACACAACCGTCCATAAGCGGCGCGGTGGGTCGGATAGGCCAGCACCGACGGAAAATCAGCAAAGTCGAGGCGACAGCCGACGACCAGTCGGATTCCGGCCGCTTTTGCCGCGACATGGGCCTGCACCATGCCTGCCAGAGAATTGCGGTCGCAGATCCCGAGCGCCTCAATCCCAAGCGCTTTTGCCTCCTCGAACAACTCGATGGGCGATGAGGCCCCGCGCAGGAACGAGAAATACGTTGTGACCTGTAACTCGGCATAAGGAGGTGCCGGGGACGTCACCCGAAAATGCCATGCAGAAACCATGCCTGCGATCCGGTCTCGCCATGCTCACCATCACCCGCGCGATAGAGCCAGAACCGTTCGCCGCTCGTGTCCTCCACCCGGAAATAATCCCGGGCGATGGTCAGTTCGGTGTCATCCTTCCACCACTCCCCGAAAACACGTTCCGGGCCATCCGCGCATTTTATCTTGCGCCGAACGCCACGCCAGATGAAGAACAACGGCGGCTGGTCGGGGAGTTCTGCCATGGCCTGCACCGGTTCGGGACGCGGCAGCAGACGTGTCGGACGTGGCCAGTGATCGGGCCAATCCTTTGCCTCTTCCGGGGCAAGAGCCGGCACGCGGCAGAAAGACCTTTCGGGGAGATCGCTCTCCACTGCGGCAAACCGATAAAGCGCATGGGTGCCGACCCGATTGGCCAGCGTGTCGATCAGGTCGGAAACATCGCTTTCTTCCTCTTCGATCAGGGAGGAGACGGTCTGGCGCCGGTCCATCGGCTCGGCCAGCGAGGCAATCAGCACCATACGCTCAATGCCGAAACCGGGATCGATGGTCTCGATCTTCTCGCACAGCAGCCGGGTCAGGCGCTTGACGTCCCGCACCGGCGTCGCCGTGGCAACGCGGACAGCTTCGGTGCGGCGGTCGACACGGTGCAATAGCAGATCAAGATGCCGCACACCCTGCCCGCGCTCGTCCAGCTTTTCACACAGCACAGGAACCAGCTTGCTGATATAGCGGGCGATGGTCTCCGCTGCCGCGATCGGCTCGGCAAAGTTTCGCACCACCTGCACCGGGTCAACGGGCCGGATCGGGATGATGGCCTCACTCACGCGACCGAAGGCCTGATCCAGTCTGCGGGCTATGTCGGGGCCAAAACGCAGTGTCAGCGGGGCACGCGGCATCGCAGCGAGCGGGCCAATACGCGACACGCCTAGCGCCATTAGTCCCTCGACACTCGTGGGAGGTAGACGCAGGGCTTCAATGGGCAAGTCAGAAAGGGCAGAAGCCACGTCGCCCTGGGGCACAACAGTCAGCGACGCCTGTCCATAACGGGCGAGCGCATGACCGGCGCCCCACGTCTCGGCTATGGCCGCTTTTGCTCTGAAGCCGGAACTGGACAGACGATGGATCATGTCCGTGAGCATGGCACGCTCGCCACCATGAAGATGGTCGGCTCCCGTGGTGTTTAGAATTAGGCCATCTGGTGGATCGGTTGCGACGAGAGGAGAAATCCGGTGCTGGAACCACAAGGCCAGCTTTTCCAGCCCCTGCCGGTCGCCGTCGGGATCGGCATCCATGAAGACCAGATCAGGATAGAGCGCCTGCGCCTTGGCGACCGGCGTGCCAGGACGCAGACCCAGCCTGCGGGCCGCCAGGTCAGCCGACAGCACAACGCGACGACGCCCATCCCGCCCTACCAGCGCCAGAGGGAGATCAGGCGCGGGCGCGTCGTGCCCCAGCCGCTTCCTGATCCGGTCTGTTGGCCAGAGCGGCAGGTAGAGCGAGACCACCCGCGAGACAACGACTGTAGGCGAGCCTCCCTTTGGCATCGCAGGCCTCCACTTCAAAATCAGCACATTCGCCCGCACGGGCACGGATCAGTTCCAGCAACCAGCGGGGCCGACCCACTCCCGGCACCGGCAACCCAACCGAGGGCAATACGGACACCCGCCAGCGCGTGGCACTGGCCGTCGGCTGACCAAAATCGGCGGCCTCGGTCTGACGGCGCCAGCGCCGGATCGCGAGGCCAAGCGCGCCAGATGTTTCAGCCGCCAGTTGCAGGCGACGGGACGCCGTCATCGACAGACGCGCTACATCTGCGACCACGGCCCCAAGACCACCATGCCGCAGCCCCTCCTCGAAACACGCCAGAACGTCAGCCTCCGAAGCGGCCTCGACATAGATGACCCTTCGACCGGACAATCCGGCCTGTTTAAGCGCGGGACCAAACACATCCTGGCGGGTGACGATCCACAACACTTTGCCGCGTGTCCGGGCCGCGATCCCGGCGACGAACTGTCCAGCTGCCGCACCATGCAGCGCATCATTGCCGCCACCAGCCACTTCATGGAGAGCCCCCAGCGCGAGCCCTCCCCCTGGCAGACGACTGTCGATCTCCTTCACGCCAAAGGGCAGCACAGACCGACGCCGGTTCGTATGACCTTCCAGACGACTGATGGCCGCACGCAACGTCTCCAGCGCTGGTTTCATGTCGGGAGAAGCACTCATTGCACAGGTCCGTCGCTCCTTGTCTAACAGAATTTTAAGGTTGTATGTTCCTGTTTTGTTCTTATGTGGTTGCGCAAGTCAATGCCAATTTGCACCTGACAGGTAGGATGGTTCCCCACTCGTTGCTCAGGCAAATTCCGGGAGGTGACGTAAAGACTTGAAGGTAGAGGATTCTTCCTCCTCATTTCCCCCCCCCAGTGTGAAACCTAGGGGAGAATTCACATGCGCACAGCCGACGCTGCCATGACAACATTGGCAGCCTGAGGCAAAGGCTTCAGGGGCTTTATCTGGATGGATCTTTGAGCTTCCCGACCTCACCAGAAGCAACATGTAATATCCGCTATGAGGGGAAAGCGGAAGGTCCGGTTTGCATACCCGGCTCATTGGAAGCGGACATTGGCTACTTTTAGCTTGAAACAGAAGTGGCCGAAGGTGTATCTACAATGTAGATACACAAAGGAGAGATCCAATGCATGGGACCGTTCGCAAATGGGGGAACAGCGCTGCCATCCGTCTACCAGCCAATATCCTTGAAGCGGTTCACCTACAGATCAATCAGACTGTTGATGTCCGGGAAGAAGATGGGCGTATCATCATTCAACCGGTTCACTCTGCTGTCCTTTCGCTGGACACCCTGACTGCCGCCATCACGGATGATAACCGTCACGGTGAAGTGAGTTTTGGGCCTGAAATTGGCGGAGAGATCTGGTAAATGTCAGCATGGGTGCCAGATTGCGGAGACATCGTCTGGCTAGAGTTTGATCCTCAGGCAGGGCGTGAACAATCTGGGCATCGCCCGGCTGTGGTGCTTTCCCCAGTTAGTTACAACAAAAAATCTGGTATGATTGTTTGTTGCCCGACAACGACAAAAATCAAAGGGTATCCCTTTGAAGTGCCTTTGACAGGAGAGCCGACAAGCGTGGTTCTCTCTGATCAGGTTCGCAGTCTTGATTGGCGCGCCAGACGAGCAAAGCATAAAGGTCGGGTCTCCGAAAGAGAACTGGAAGCGGTGCGCGAACGAACAAGACTACTCGTCGGGTGACTGGGGGAAGCTGACGGTTCGGCTATGGTTCATCTGAACGCGGAACTGGACACGTCAGACTGACAAAATCATGCCAAGACAGCCATCATGCCATAGCAGAACCACCATCGCGTGGATCAGTCCGATAGGGTAATGACGATTTTCCCGATATGTTTGCCAGACCTTATCCCTCTTTCCTCCAGAGCATCTCTGAAACAGTCAGCGTCATTATCCATGATCGGCCAGCATCCATTGTACGATGGGAAGGCTGTCGAGAAGAGTTGCGGCTCCGAAAGGTGATTTTCCAGAGGTCCAGTTCCCTCAGCTAACCGGATACCTCTGCCTTATGCGGAGCACTTACCTTGCGCGGTCGCATCAGCGCATACACCAGGATAGACGAGAACAATGCGAAGGCTGCTGCGACCAGAAGGGTAATTGAAAAACCATCAGCGAAGGCATGATGGGCCTTTTTGATAGCCAGATTGCGAGAGCCGTTTCCCAGTCCGGCGAGTGCATCGGACAGATCTCCTGCGACGATAGCATCAGCAAATTCCAGAGGATGCCCACATCCCTCTCCGCAGCCCAAAGCCACAATCCTGCTTCTGACCGTTGTCGCCAGGATCCCGCTGAGCATGGCAAAGCCCAAGAGAATACCGGAAAAGCGCGAGGTGGTACTGATCCCCGAAGCCATCCCCGACCGTTCCCGAGGAACAGTGCTCATGATCGCCTTCTGCGTCTCGCCGTTGAGAAGACCACCCCCACTTCCGAGAACGACCATTCCGCTCATAACAACCGGCCAGGAAGACAGGGCTGCACCCCACGCCGTAAGAGCATTTCCGGCCGCCACAAACCCCAGACCGGTCACCAGGACGCCATGTGACGAGATGCAACGTTCGACCATCCTTCCAACGTGTGGAAAGATCAGCATCGCAAGAGCGAAAGGCAGCATGGACAGGCCGGCCTGCAACGCTGAGCGGCCCAGTCCATTCTGAAGAAACAGGGGAAGCATTGAAGCCATCACCTGCGCTGACGCGGCATAGGCGAACATTGCCCACACTCCTCCAAGGAAGCGAGGATTGGAAAACAGTTTCAGATCCAGCATGGGACGGGTCTGTGCCCGTTCAACAGCCACAAAAATGCCCAGAGCGATCCCGCCTCCGAGAAAGCCGCTGATGGCATGCCACGATCCCCAGCCATGTGCCTGTCCATTGATCATGCCCCATGTCATTCCGAACATGAAAGATGCAAAAAGCACAATTCCGGCCGGATCAAGGCTACGTGCATCCGTGTCCTTCGTTTCCCTGACAAAGACAGTGACCGACCAGGCAAGAAGAAGGCAGATCGGGACATTGATGTAAAAAGCCCATCTCCAGCCAAGCGCAGACGCGATAACCCCGCCTGATACCGGGGCAAGCACCATCGTAAGCCCCATGATACTTCCCCAGACGGCCCAGGCCCGGTTCCGTTCAGCCGGATCGTGAAATGTGTGACCAATGATTGCCAGTGCCGGCGCCAGCAGAAAGGCCGCACTGACTCCCTGCAAGGCGCGGGCGATGTAAAGGGCCTTTGCAGACGGAGCAAGGCCGCAGAGCAGCGAGGTCGCCGCAAATGCAAAGATGCCACTCAGGTAAATGCGGCGGCGTCCGTACCGATCGGCAATAGCTCCTGCAGGCAGAAGCAGGGATGCAAAACAGAGTACATAGGTGCTGATCACCCATTCGACGTCTGCAAAACTGGCCTGGAATTCGCGTGCAATTGTCGGCAGGACGATTGCGACCATGTTGGTATCGAGAACCGTCAGAGCGCAGCCGGTCGATGCGGTCAGAAGGACGAAAAGCGGATTGAGGGGCCGTATCGGGCCCCCTCGCCCCCTCATAGGTCCCCTCCAGCACGACGGGTGGCCATTACAATCCGGGTGGATACTCTATCTGGTTTCATCATGAAAAATCTTCCTGGAGATCAGCATGTCCCCAGGCTACCGGCTGCGTTTATTGTCGTCATTTTGCATGATTTTTGATATTATTAGGTATTACCTAATAATATCCGGAATCCGAAATGGAACTCAGACATCTCCGGTATTTCGTCACCCTGGCTGAAGAGCTTCACTTCGCGCGAGCGGCAGAACGATTGAACATTGCCCCGCCAACCCTGACGGTACAGATCCAGGAGATTGAGCGGACATTGTCGGCGCAACTGCTGGTTCGAACAAAACGTTCCGTTGCGCTGACTTCTGCAGGCGAAGTATTCTTGGCCGAGGCCCATCGGGTTCTCAAGCAGTTTGATCATGCTGAACAGGCTGGCCGTCGTGCCGGTCGGGGTGAACTGGGACGCATAGAAATCGGGTATGTCGGATCTGCCGCCTATACCGGGACGTTGCAAACGCAGATGGGTCAGTTCGCCCGGAACTATCCTGGTGTCTGTCTGAATGCGCGCGAATTTGCGATGGACGGGCTTCCGTCTCTTGTTGCCGGAGGGGAGGTCGATATCGGTTTCATCCGTCTGCCCATAACGCTGCCACCTTCTGTCGGCCATCACGTGCTGATCCGGGATCATTTCTGCCTGGCCGTCTCTGCGTCTGAAGATCTGGGCGACACCCAAAAACCCATTGCGCCTGACGCTTTATCGACAGCCTCGTTCGTAATGCCTGAGCAGAAGTTCGGAACACTTCAGGTTGCCAGCCGGGGACAATTCACGCCGAGAATTGTCTCGACATCGGGAAGTCTTCTGGCCGTCCTGACGCAGGTCTCAATCGGAAAGGGTGTTTCCGTCATTCCAAGCGCGATGCGGACCGTTGTCACGCTGCCGGGGATTATTTTCCGCGATATCTCTGGCGAACCCATTGTCTCGGAGGTTGCGGCGATCTTCCGGATTGATGAAGTAGCCCCGGCTGTCCGGAATTTCATCACCCAGATTCAGATATCTGTTGTGTGAAGAGACGGTGAGGAATCCCTGATGCAGACAATCACGAGCAGGTCAGAACAAACCGCAGCCTTATGGCAAGCCTACCTTCTTGACCCTTAGAAGCGGGATATCAGTCTTCATGCTACGGACACCTTTGATCCGGGCGAGACACTCGCTCTGAAACCGTCTCAGGCCTGAAAGATCTTCAGCCACGACCCGCAACAGGAAATCGCAGTCTCCTGCCAGGACATGAGCTTCGATCACATGTGACAGTTTCCCAATTTCGTTAACGAAATGCTCGGACTGTCTTTCATCTTCTCCTGTCAGCCATATCCTGACGAAAGCCGTCACTCCATATCCGAGTTTTCCGGGATCCACGACCGCACCATATCCGTCAATGACGCCATTTTCTTCCAGAATACGGACGCGTCGCAGGCATGGTGAGGGAGAAAGTCCCACCCGTCTGGCAAGCTCATTGTTGGGACAGCGGCCGTCTTGCTGAAGAACACGAAGAATCCGCCTATCAATCGCATCAAGGGTCATTGGCATATCATATCAATCCTGAACAGTATCTCACAATTATATGCCAATTTGACAGGGATCCAGAAGCACATACGCAACCCTGCACCGTCGTGATTTCGCTATTCTGCCTGTCCCATGACCGCCTGAACGCGGCACGGAGCGTGCCTAAAAGATGAAAGAACGGAAGATGAGGGTGCTGCATGAATTCGCCAGAAGCGTGAGATCGCGCCTGTGAGCCTTCATATACTTCTTGCCTTTTGGGCGGTCTCCATCGCTCTTGCCGCCACCCCTGGCGCCGACTGGGCTTATGTCATTTCAGCTGGCATACGTAGCCAGGCAGCAGTCATTCCTGCGGTTTTCGGATTGTTTCTGGGTTACCTTGCCATCACCTGCCTGGTTGCGGGAGGTATCGGTGCCCTTGTGGTGAGCGTTCAACTTGCCATCACGATCCTGACGTTTGCAGGTGCGGCTTACCTGATAAAGCTTGGAATATCTCTTTTGCGTAATCCCCCGTTGCCCAAGGAGGGGGACGATCAGGAAACAGGCACAAGGCGATGGATTACCAAGGGGTTTGCCATTAGCGGCCTTAACCCAAAGGCTCTTTTGTTTTTTCTCGCGCTTCTCCCGCAATTTACAACTCTGGCAGGCGCATGGCCCGTTTTCCTTCAAATCGCGGTTCTGGGCACCATTCATATCGTCAACTGTGTCATGATCTATCTTGCAGTTGGTTTTGGAGCACGCAGCGTCTTACGGGAGAGACCCATGGCTTCCAGAATTACAGGCTATGCTTCTGGAACAATCATGATTGCGCTTGGATGTCTTCTTCTCGCAGAACGCCTTATGAAGATTTCTTCTTCATGGACGTGATGTCATTCATCTTTGCAGCCGCAGTCCTGGTCCAATGATTTCCAGTAACCAGTCAACAAAGACCCGGACACGTGGAGAAAGCTGTCGGTTGCTCGGATAAAGGACTGAAAGCGGTGTTGGGGTGGGAGGAAAATCTGCCAGAATCTCGACAAGCGTACCCTTTGCAAGGTCTTCATCCAGACCGTAGCGCGGTGCCTGTGTCAGGCCAAAACCAAGCCGGGCAGCCGCTGCATTGGTATCAGCGCCTCTGACCAGAAGCCGCGCAGGAAGCTCCCTCTCGATCACCCTGCCCTCATGTGTAAACTCAAGCGGTAACGGATGGCCGGTCCGCGACGACACGAAGCCGATCATCTGATGCCCTTCAAGAGTATCAGGTGTGGCGGGAGTTCCATGTCGCGCCAGATACTCCGGACTGGCAACGGTGATTTCTTCCAGAAGGCCCAGAGAGCGAACCACCATGTCGCTGTCGGTGAGCCTCCCGGCCCGTACAACGCAGTCTACCCCTTCGCGCACCAGATCGACGAACCGCTCTCCTTCTCCCAGATCCATGATCAACGCCGGATGCTGCTCAAGGAAGCCTGGAAGTGCGGGCAATATTACTTTGCGCGCAAGATGACCGACCACATCCAGGCGCAGCTTACCGGCAATAACGCCACTCGCACTGCGGTCTGCATCCTCAAGATCTGCGAGAATGGCAACGCAACGGCGATAGTAAGCTGCCCCCTCCATCGTTGGCTCGACATGTCGGGTGGAGCGCTGGAGAAGCCGGGTGCCCAGCCTTTGCTCCAGAGCCTTGATTGCGGCGCTCGCGACAGGGCGGGAAATGCCACACGCGGCGGCTGCCGCACTGAAACTGCCGCGATCAATAATGCGTACAAAAAGGTCGAGAGTGGCGAGCCTGTCCATAAAATTGTTCCATTACCTAAAACAATACTGCCTGAAAGAGCGATCTTATCGGAACTGCGGTCTTTCTTCACATTGGCCCGGCTATCAACAGGAGGCTATTATGCGTGCAGTGAATACCGTCGCCATCGTCACCGGAGGAAGCCGGGGGCTTGGTCGTTCCACCGTCGAGGCACTTGCCCGACGAGGCGTCGCATCGATTTTCACCTATCATTCCAATAAAAGCGCCGCCGATGATGTGGTTGGCAGCGTTGCGCGCAGCGGAGCCCGCGCTGTGGCTTTACAGCTGGATACAAGCGATACCCGCGCATTTCCCGCTTTTGCTCAGGAGATCCAGCGTGTCCTGACCGAATGGGGTGTCGAGGGCTTTAACTATCTGGTCAACATGGCGGGCACATCCCACAGCGGCCTTCTCGGCGAGATAACGGAGGATGCACTTGATGATGCCTACCGAATTCACGTCAAAGGCCCACTCTTCCTGACTCAGACCCTGCTTTCCCAGATCACAGACGGTGGCCGGATCATAAACATCTCATCCGGACTGACGCGGTTCGCCTATCCTGGCTGGCTCCCTTATGCATCCATGAAGGGAGCAGTGGAAGTCATGACCCACTACATGGCCAAGGAACTGGGATCGCGCCGTATTGCGGTCAATACGGTAGCACCCGGGGCCATACAAACAGACTTTTCGGACGGAATGGTTCGAGACAATCCGGAGGTTGCCCATCACATCGCGGGCATTACCGCTCTTGGTCGTGTCGGACTTCCAGACGACATCGGACCAATGATCGCCTCGCTACTGTCTGAGGAGAATCGATGGGTCAACGCGCAGCGAATTGAAGTTTCGGGCGGACAGGCTATCTGAACATCCGTCACTCTCTGCTGCGCCTGACATCAAACAGCGGCTCTTCGAACCCGTAGTTGTTCGGAGGATGGGCTGTCTTCTTTTTATCTTCTTGAGATATCTAGATAAAAGAAGCGCCCACTTTCCCAATGCAACAGTTTCCCTGCTCATCCCCGCTTTCGCGGCACAAACGGGGCCGCAGGAAAAGACCTTCGAAAAGACCGTTACGGACAAAGCTGCTTCAGGTAGGCTTCGAACATATCAGCCATGGCATCCGAATACTCAATAATGTCCTGAGCGTTGCGCGACGTCTCGGAAAATGACTCTCCGACTCTCTTGAGAGTAACCTCAATCAGTTCCGCGGCAAGAGCCCGACCAGCCGCAGGGATCTCAGGAAACGCATCGTTTAGAAACCGGCCGATGTCGCTGTCTTTTTTCTGTGCAATTGCAGTCTGACAAAAGAAGGGGGCAGCAGCATACAAAGCCGTTCGCATCTCGGCTTCATTACATTCTGAATGCAAAAAGGCATGCACCAGCTTTCGCAGCCGAGTAAAGGGAGGATGGGCGCGATCCTGAAGGATTGAGCGCGTCAGTTCCGCCGTGTCGCGCCATTCATCGGTTTGCAGGCGATACAGAATTGCAGCCTTGCTGGGAAAATACTGGTAGAGCGACCCTATGCTGATCCCGGCACATTCTGCCACCCGCGCGGTCGTGAAACGCTCTACGCCCTCCTCTTCCAAAACGCGACTGGCTGCTGTCAAAATCGTTTCAACCAGCCTTGTGGATCGTGCCTGTTTTGGCTGTTTTCTCTGTAAATATGAAACAGGAAACGGTTCTGGCATAAGGGGTCCGGAAACGCGAATTGTCGGAGAAGGCGAAGTATTGATATTTTGAAGGCAGGGCACAAGACCGCTCTATCAGAATTAAGTTACTGGAATATTTTATGCCCGTCCCCCCTGTTTCCGACACGCAGCGTCGTCTGGTCATGCTCTGCGCCGTGCTCGGCATTGTTCTGGGGGGACTGGACGGAGCGATTGCCAATATCGCCCTCCCGACAATCTCACGCGACCTTAACTGTAGCGAGACCCTGACGGTCTGGATCGTCAATGTCTATCATCTGACGGTTGCCGTCAGTCTCTTGCCCGCCGCGGCCTTGGCGGAGTCACTAGGCCTTAAACGGGTTTACGGGTTCGGGATGATGCTATTTACCGCAGCGTCGCTCGCCTGTGCCCTTTCTGGCTCTCTTGGTGTTCTCCTCGGGGCCCGTGTTGTTCAGGGGCTCGGGGCAGCGTGTATGGCTGCGTTGAGTGGTGCTCTTGTGCGCAGTGTGTACCCCAGAACCATGCTGCATCAGGCTTTTGCCATCATCGCCCTCGCGGTTGCGATTTCAGCCGCAGTTGGACCTACTCTGGCGGCGGCGGTTCTGGCTGTTGCGACGTGGCCCTGGCTGTTTCTGATCAACGTTCCGATTGGTGTAATGGCTGTTGCGCTTTTTCTGCGCGCAGCCCCTGCGAGCCCCCGCACCCCGCTCTCGTTCGACTGGGTCGGAGCGTTGCTGAACGTAGGGGCGCTGGGGCTGGGCATTTTGGGCGTTGATGCGCTTGGGCAGAAGGAACGCGAGCTGGCGGTGATCGAGATCGGAACGGGTTTGCTCTGCACCGTTCTTCTTTATAGACAGCAGAAACGGCAGAAGGCGCCTATGCTGCCTCTTGATCTGCTGGCTATTCCGCTGTTTTCGCTGTCAATTCTGACTTCCATCTGTGCTTATGCGGCACAAATTCTGGCCTATGTCGCGCTGCCGTTTCTTTTCCAGACGGTCATGCATCAGTCAGCTGTTGCGACAGGTCTGTTTGTGACGCCCTGGCCACTACTCGTGGCAGCGGCTGCCCCTTTTGCTGGCCGTCTGGCTACCCGGCACCCTGCGTCTCTTTTGAGCAGCATCGGTCTGTCGATTTTGGCCATCGGGTTAGCCACGCTGAGCGTCATGCCGGCGCACCCGGATTTCTGGAATGTTGCGTGGCGAATGGCGCTTTGCGGTATTGGTTTCGGGTTTTATCAGACGCCGAATAATCTGACGGTCATGACCTCAGGCCCGGCAACCCGGAGTGGCGCCGCAAGTGGCATGCTGGCTGTTGCACGCACAATGGGCTGGGCACTTGGCTCGGCATTGGTGGCCCTGGTCTTTGGCGTTTCTCAAGGTAGCGGTGGGGCCGTGCATTGCCTTGAGCTGGCCACCGGATTTGCGCTTCTCGGAGCGGTGCTGAGTGTTTCGCGTCGGGCTGTTCGGTATGAGGCAGGTCGATAGACACAGGCTTTCTGCCAAGGTCAGGTTTTACATGCGCGTTATAGAGGGTTGGTGGACGGGTGGCTTTCGGGCGAACCGATGCCGAAAGGTGCCACAGCCAAATGCTCCGCTTTCCGGAAAAACGATCGAGTTTCGAGAATCGACGCCGATGCCTGGCCCACCCTTTATGCGGCCCGGTTTGCTCGAAGCGTCTCCTTGAACAGTTCGAAGGCCGTCGTCCCCTGCCGATCGGGGTAATAGAGGTGGTAGCCTGCGAAAGGCTCGCACCACGGCTCCAGCAGGCGGGTGAGACGGCCATCGGCAATCGGCGCCGCCACCAGATCCTCCAGAATGTAGAGGATGCCGAAACCCTCAAGGGTGGCAGCCACCAGCAGGTCGGCGTCGTTGAACACCGGCCCGCGTCCCGGCGCCACCGTCACCGCATGGCCGCCGCGCTCGAACGACCAGGGAGACAGGTCGCCATGCGCGTTGCGGTAGGCGACACAACGATGCGCCGTGAGGTCGGCGGGCTCCATCGGCATCGGATGGTCGCGCAGATAGCTCGGAGCGGCGACGACCGCGACGCGAAGCGGAGGCCCGACCGCCAGCGCGATCATGTCCTTTTCCAGTCGCTCGCCGAGCCGGATGCCTGCGTCGTAACGGCCCGCCACGACATCGGTCATCCCGCCCTCCACGCATACCACCACCTCAATGCCGGGGTGGAGGCGCATGAAGGTCGGGAGCATCGGCCATAGCACGGTGTCCGCGGCGTGTTTGCCCGTCGTGATCCGGACGGTGCCGATCGCTGCCCCGCGTGTCTGCGACAGCGTTTCGATCTCGTCGTCCAACTCGGCCAGTGCTGGCGAGAGGGTGGCGAGCAGGCGCTCGCCGGCCGCGGTCGGGGCGACGCTGCGTGTCGTGCGCGAGAGCAGGCGAAAACCGAGTTGGCCCTCCAGCCGCTTCATGGTTTGGCTCAACGACGACTGTGTAACGCCGAGCCGCCTCGCGGCACGCGTGAAGCTGCGGTCGGAGGCGATCGCAGCGAAGACGGCGAGGTCGCCAAGCTGATCCGGACGCATTGATAATCTCTGCTACTAGGGCCCATTATTGATTAGGCGCTTATCTCGATCCATTAACATGACTACTTAGACAGTAACAGTGGAAGAAACGAGGAGCAGGCGATGGGCAAGATCTGGCTGGTGACGGGCGCAAGCCGGGGACTTGGACTCGCGATCACGCGCGCGGCGCTCGATGCGGGCGAAACGGTAGTGGCAACTGCGCGGTCCGCCGACGCCGTGCGCGATGCCTTCGAGGGCGAACACGATCGCCTGCACGTCCTTGCGCTCGATATCACCGACGCTGAAGCCGCGAATTCCGTCGCTGCCGAGACCATCGAACGCTTGGGTGCGATCGACGTGCTGGTCAACAACGCCGGCTATGCCGAACTGGGTTTCTTCGAGACCTTCACCGATGCCGCGGTGCGGCGTCAGTTCGAGGTCAACCTGTTCGGCACGATGAACGTGGCGCGCGCGGTCGCTCCCCACATGCGTGAGCGTCGCTCAGGCCTCATCGTCACCATCTCCTCGGTTAGCGGGCTGGTCTCCAACGGCGGGGGATCGGCCTATTCCGCGTCGAAGTTCGCGGTCGAAGGATGGATGGAGGGCTTTGCGCAGGAGCTGGCACCGTTGGGCGTCCGCTCGCTCCTGATCGAGCCGGGGATGCTGCGCACAGATTTCATGGATGGCAAGTCGGCGAGCTTCGGCAGCATCGACATTCCAGATTATGCCGAGGCTATCGCGCAGTATCGCGCGTTCGTGGACGGGGCCAGCGGCAACCAGCCAGGCGATCCGAAGCTGCTCGCCGCGCGGATCGTGGAGCTTGCTTCCCAGAACGAGGTGCCATCGCGGTTCGTGTTCGGCGCCGACGCCCGGAAGTGGGCGGCCGCGAAGGTCGACCAATTGCGACACGAGATCGCCCGGTCCGCCGATTACGGCTGACACGAGAAAACAAAGGCACGGGCCAAGGGAGGTTATTACTCGGCGCCAGCAGTGACCCTCGGGCGCATCCAAGAACGAATGCAAAGCCCGAAACGCGCGGGCAAGGCCTGCCAGGTACAGGCCGGGCTAAGCTTTCCAGGCAGATGGGGGAAATGAGAAAAGTGCTTTGTGTCCAGACGGCCGGTTTCGGAGACGGCGGAACGGCCGAGATGAGGGCGACTACGGCCCGTCTACTTTTCAGACCGGGTCGTCTTTCTGCTTAAGCAGAAACGTGTCCAAGCCCAGCACTGCTTTTTTACAGGGGAGCAGGAACGGGTGCACCTTGGGCAATCAGCTTTTTCTGCTTGAGTTCTTCCCAGAAGGCTGCCGGAATCGAGACTTCCATGGATTTTGCATTCGCCTGCATCTGGGCAGCATTACGCGCGCCCGGAATAACAGCCGCAACCGTCGGATGAGCGGTCGCAAACTGAAGTGCTGCCGTACGCAGATCAATTCCGTGCTGTCTGGCGATGGCCTCCATCGCCGCCCGCTTGCGCGCCATTCCGGACGGAATAGTCCCTCCATAATCATAGCGATTGCGTCCGGCAGCATAACCTGCGTTCAAAGGTGCGCCGATAACGGCTGAGATGCCCCGCGGCGCAAGCGCAGGGAGGGTGTGGGTCAGAGCCTCATCGTGTCGCAGAATGGAATACTGTGTCGCCAGAAGGACAATATCCGGATCCCCGATCTCAAGGGTTCGCAGGACAGCCTGAGGCGTATTGACCCCGAGCCCCCACCCTTTGATCAGACCTTCCTCCCGCATCCTGGTCAACGCTGGAATGGCGCCTTTGGCGGCCTGGTCGAAGTAGGTTGTCCAGCGCGGACCCATATCCTTGTTTTCTGGCGACAGGTCATGGATGTAAACGATATCGAGCCGGGAAATTCCCAGTCTTTGCAGGCTGTCCTCGATCGAGCGCCGAACGCCGTCCGCCGTGTAGTCATAGCGGTATGCAAAAGGAGATGGATCGTGCCACATCGTACCACCTGGCGGCTGGGGAGCGGCGGTCAGCAATCGGCCAACCTTGGTGGACAGGACGAATTCATCTCGTGGCCGCGTATGCAGAAAATGACCAAACCGCCGCTCACTCAGACCCAGACCATACCAAGGCGATGTGTCAAAATAACGCACCCCTGAAGCCCATGCGGCTTCCAGCGCAGCTTCGGCATCTTCATCCGTACCAGCCGCGAAACCGTTTCCAATTGGAACCCCACCAAGTCCTATGCGCGTCGGAGGACGAAACCGCTGGCCCGCCTGCGCCACGTTTAAAGGTAGCGTATTACGAACCACGTTTCCCATGGTAGGGGTCACGTCGCCAACATGCTGTGCGTCCTGCGCCTGTCCGCTTCGTGGCATCAGAACCGCAGCGCTTCCCAGAGCAGAAAGGGCGAGAAGATGGCGTCGGGTGGCTGTCATCGCGCTCTCCTATGGTATGGATGTGACCTCTAATGCTCTTAGCCGATCAGGGTTTCAAACTGTCTGATTCTGATCTGCAAAAATCACGTCATCGTGTCACTTCTTTTCATTGCTTTGTTCGGGGAAGAGCATCGGATTCCAACGGAAAGCGTTTCCCTCATTCCGCAATGGTTATTCCTGCTGAACCCCTTATGTGGGGAAGCTCTACAGTCGGGTCTCGCTCTGCTTCTGAAGTTACCGTCAAGCTGATCCCGGCATTTGGCAAAATCCTGAAACGTATTTTGGTCAGTGTCTGCTTTCAGGAAGCTTCCGCTCTTCCGCTTCCGTCTTACATGTAGGCCAAAGCTGCGACAACATCTCACTCTCCGCGACGGCGCCAAGGCTCTCACGTCGTCTGTCCAATACCTCATCAATCCGGAAAATTATGTCTTCGTGTCTGTTGCACGGGCTCAAATATTTCGGAAGGGTGCCAGCCGGTCCGAAAGATAAAGACGGTTCATTCGCCGTAGCTCGTCAGGAGCACCGGGTGTGGTGGGGGCGTCCTTCGTGAGCATACCGCGTAAGACTTTCATGGTGTTCAGAACAACCACTGCGATGTCTTTCGCCAGCATTTCATTCAATCCCGGCGCGCAAACACTCAACGCTGCTGCAATTCCGGCTATGGCATGCCCGCGTGCACGCTCGCGGATTTCCATCCCGTCTGTCCGTGCCTCCATCAACGCGGACAGAGATTTTACGCGAGGATGCAGCGCGACGAACAACTCGATCAATACATCCCCCAATGCTTCTGGAGAAAGCGTGGCCGCCCGTTGGGCGAGAACTGCGTATTCGTCCTCCAGAATGGTGACGTACCGCTGCACCAGCGCATCCGCCACTGCTTCCTTGTTCGGAAAGAAGCGATACAGCGAGCCGATCTTCGCTCCGGCTCTTGCTGCGATCTCCGCCATAGTCGTCGCCTCGTAACCGCGCTCTGCCATCAGGTCCGATGCGGCTACCAGCAGTTCTTCGACACGTTGACGTCCGGCTGCTCGCAGCGGTTGAAGAGTCGCTCGTTTTGCTCTTGACGTATTTGAGTCCATCCTCAAATAATGCTCCTGCTTGAGTATATGCTCAACTTATTAACGTTTCCGTGTGTTCCGGACAACGGTTCGGGATGGCGGTTCTAATGCCGATAGGGAAGGTCTTGCCATGATTTCGCTTTCAGCCACCAGGACGGCTCTCGTCCTGATCGATCTCCAGAAGGGCATCACGGGGCTTCCTTTAGCTCCGACACCGGGTGCTTTAATTGTTGAGCGATCGAAAGAACTCGCAATGCGTTTCCGGGCTGCCGGGGCTCCGGTCATTCTGGTTAATGTAGCGTTCGCACCAGATTTCGCCGATGCCGTGCATGCGGTCGTCGATCGCAACTTTTCGCCGCCCGGAGGTTTCGCGCCGGACTGGGCAGAACTGGTTGACGGACTTGCCGAGCCAACCGATCTGCGTGTCACGAAACGGCAGTGGGGTGCCTTCTACGGCACGGATCTTGACCTCCAGCTGCGGCGACGCGGTATCACGACCATCGTGCTAGGCGGAATCGCCACCAATCTGGGTGTGGAGTCTACGGCCAGAGCGGCGCATGAGCATGGATATAATGTCGTGCTCGCCACGGATGTCATGTCCACATTCACGGAAGAGATGCAGCGCTTTGCCTGCGAGGAGATTTTCCCCCGCCTCGGCCGCGTGACGACCAGCGAGGCGATCGCGCTGGATGCGTGAGCGCATGGCGGACGTCTGCGCGTCTCGCGATTCCCGGCGAGATCGTTCATGAACGCCGGAACGTCGTTGCCAGCCCAGGGCTCGGATCGACTGCCACCGGGCACATGGAAAATCGTGAGCGTCGCGGCGATCGGGTCTTTCATGGCGCAATTGGACGCCACGATCGTCAATGTGTCGCTTCCCGATCTTGTCGCGACCCTGCACGCGCCGTTTTCGCACATTCAATGGGTGGTTAGCGGCTATCTGCTGGCTCTCGCCCTGACGTTGCCGCTGAACGGATGGCTCGTAAGCCGCCTCGGGGGGCGAGCGGTCTATTTATGGTGCTTCGGTGCCTTCACACTGACATCAGGCCTGTGCGCACTGGCGTGGTCTGCACCGTCTCTGATCATATTCCGTCTACTGCAAGGCATGGCGGGCGGCCTGCTCGCCCCTATGGCGCAGATGACGGTTGCCCGTGTAGCGGGCCGACAGATGCCGAGGGTCGCGAGCGCAATGACGGCGCCCGTTCTGCTCGCGCCGCTTCTTGGACCCGTCGTCGCGGGCGCCATTCTCTCCCTCGCGTCCTGGCGATGGATCTTTCTTCTCAATGTCCCGGTCGGGCTCGCGGCCTTCATCCTCGCCGTTCTGTTTCTCCCGGACGACAGACATGAGGAGCGCCCCCGACCGCTTGATCTGACAGGGCTCGGATTGCTCGCACCCGCCCTCGTCTCGTTTCTCTACGGCATGGATCATGTCACCCGACCCTACGGATCAGCGACCCTGGGTGCGTCTCTCGTGCTGTTCGTCCTGTATGTCCGATCCGCTCGACACAAGGGTGATGACGCGCTGATCGATCTGCGCCTGCTGCGTGCACCCGCCTTTTCTGTGTCGGCGGTCATCATGTTTCTGACGAACGGGGTGTCGTTCGCCGGTCAGATGCTTCTTCCGGTGTGGCTGATCCACGCCTGCGGTGTCTCGCCCGAGCGGACAGGCCTGTTCATGGCGCCACTGGGTCTGGGGATGATGTGCGTCTATCCGCTCATTGGCCGTCTGAGTGACCGGTTTGACGCGCGCAATCTGACCGGTTGCGGGGCTCTTTTGTCGTTGGTCGGAACAGTGATTTTGGTGGTGCTTGCTTATAGCGGTCTGAACGTCGTCCTGCTGACCATAGCATTGTTGTTGCGTGGCGGCGGTGCGGGCGCCGTCGGCATTCCGGCGATGAGCGCGGGATACGCTTCGATCGCACGCGCGGATATCCCGATGGCAACGACTGCGCTGAACATCATGCAAAGGATCGGAGGGCCGATGTTGATTACAGCGTGCGCCGCATTCCTCGGGTGGCGGCTTGCGATAGTCGGTCCGTCTCATGTCGCATCAGACGCTTATGCCGAAACATTTGGGTTGCTCGCGTTATGTCATGGCGCTTTGTTGCTCACCACGCGCTTCATCAAGCCTTCGGAAAAGAAACACCAGTTCGGACTGTCCTGAACCCGTCGGGCATGGATGCTCACCTGAGAAAATAAAAGTCACCCAGGCAAGCTTGGCCAACGTCGTCCGCTTTGGGAGCATTTGTTTGTGCTTCGGATTGTCCGACATGAGGCGGCTACAGCCTGTCTGCTCTGTTTCTGCTGAGCCGACAGGCTATTTACGGGGATTAGAGGACTAGCGGCTATCTGTTGGAAAATGCACCGAAGCAGCCGTTGCTAATCTGCTTCGGAGATGCTTTTCAAAAGAGAACCTTATTAATGCGGCTCAAGCTTAGAAGAAGGATAAAGTCTGCGGGCAACGCGCTCCATGGTTAGCCCCTGTACGATGATTGTGAACACGACCACACCGTAACAGACCGGCAACAGCAACTCGCGTAAGTCTCCTGGTGGCAGCCCAAGTGCCAGAGAGACCGAAATGCCGCCACGCAGGCCACCCCATGTCAGGATACCCAGAATGCGGCCCCGTTCCCATTGCCTGAGCTGGGCCGGAAGCGTTGAAAAGAACACACTCAATGCCCGCACAGCAATGGACAAAGGGATCACGGCAAGTGTGGCCAACATCGTAAACAGATGCGGCGTAATCTCCAGGATTTCAAAGCCGATGAGCATGAACAACAGGACGTTCAGCACTTCGTCAATGAGTGTCCACGCGACGTCAAGGTCCTTGCGGGAAGCTTCATCGAAAACGGAGTGGCTATAGTTTGTTCCGAAGCATAGACCGGCCATGACGACGGCAATCGCCCCGGACATTCTAAGCTGATTGGCGATGCTGAACGTTCCCGTGGCCAGAGCCAGCGATGTCAGCAGGTCAATATGCGGATCCCGCTGCCCCTTGAGTACCCGGAGAGCAATCCATCCCGTCAGTGCGCCCAGCAGACCCCCACCGATTGCCTCGCGACAGAAACTCAGAGCAATCTCGGAGACGGTCACTCCCGGACTTCCCCCGGTTGCCAGTCCGATCGTCACACCGAAAATGACAACGCCCACGCCATCATTGAACAGACTTTCACCTGCGAAAACCGCCTGAAGCGGTCCCGGCAGACCCAGACGTTTCAGCATACCGACGACCGAAACCGGGTCGGTTGGTGCTAAAATGGCACCAAGGACGATGCACCATGTAAAAGGAATGTCCTCACCTAACAGGGGGAAGACGTACCATGCCGCGATCGCCAGCAAGGCAACAGCCAGAACTGTTCCCAAAACAGAGAGAGCGGCCACGGAGGCAAGCTTTGCGCGCAGATGTCCGACATCCACTTGCATGGCCCCGGCGAACAGAAGGAAGGATAACGCGCCATTCAGAAGGGCCGTAGGGAGATTGATGGCTCCAAGTACAGATCTCGGAAGAGCCTGGAGGTCATAGGCTGGTATCAATGGATTCAGGGTCATGATCAGCAGGGAAGCCAGCAATGAGAAAATCAAAACGCCAATCGTTACAGGAAGGCGAAATGTGTGGTGATTGAGAATGCTGAAGCCTGCCGAGAGGGTCAGGAGCAGAGCGAGGAGGCTGATGGTATCCATGCCCTCACCGCTGGACACTTCCGCATCTTACGTCAAGGAAAACTGGTTACGTCCGCTATCGGGAAAGCGTGATAGTTCGTTGAATGGCAGAGATGAGGGCACTCCTGCCTGTCTGCTTCATATTCCTTGAGTAGACAGGCCGTTTGGAGGGAGCAACTCCGATGCGATTTTGTCCCGACTAATGGCGTAATCTGACAAGGGGCAGATAGAACATGCCAGTCAAACCGGATTAATTTTCCTTACCGGCCATAGCATAAAAGCAATGTGCTGCTCCTGAGGAGATGTCAGCTTGGTCGACCGGCCATCTTCTGGCGAAGGAGATTGCCTTTCCCCGAACCTGCGGCACTGACGCCAAGGATGCCCACAGCAATGGCGAGCATTGCAGCAGTCACCCAATGCAGTCTCTCCAGAGGCAGTCCGTGCGCAAGTAATGCCCCTCCCATGGCCGCGCCAGCGGCCGTTCCGAAATAGATAATGGAGTGATTAATGGCGATAAGGAGTGGGCTGTTGGAGGGGGCCAGAGCGATCAGACGTGCCTGCTGTGGTGCGAAAGTGCCCCAGCCAGTAACAGACCAGATAGCAAGCGTCACGGCGGTTGTGATGGTTGTCTGCAGGCTCAGTCCCATTGCGGCCTGATTGAGGGTGGCTACAAATAGACATGCCAAGAGTGGCTTAATAGCTCCGAACCGATCAACCAGCCGGCCGCCAAGTTGACTGCCCGCCAGTCCACCACATCCGTAAGCCAGAAAGAGAAAGACGACGGTACGTGGCTCATGGTGCCGGGCCAGAAGAGCACCAAGATAAGTATAACTCATCAGATTGGCGGTGTTCCAGAACACGCTTGGCAGCATGGCAAGAAGGATTGTTGGATCTTTAAGAGGGGCAAACCTCGCTGCAATGCTGACGACGGCGGCGTGTCTTACTGGTTCCTTTGGTGGCCGGAGGCACAGGATGATGGCAGACAGTGTCGAGACTGCCGTTACCAGCCAGAAGGTCATACGCCAGCCGAGTATATCGCCGATTGCCGTCCCGATCGGAACGCCGAAGACGGCTGATCCAGTGAAACCAAGCGCCACCGCAGAGAGCGCCGCACCTTTCCGGGTGTCTGGCGCGAGAGATGCGGCGAGGGAATAGGCTGTTGAAGTATAGAGGGCAGCGACAATACCAGCGATAATCCGGGCCGCAATCAGGACAGCATAAGATGGCGTTGTGGCACAGAGCATATTCGCGATGGCAAACACGGTCAGGGTGCCAATGACGATCCGGGTTTGCCTGAAGGCCGCGGTAAAGGGCACGACAACTGGCGCGATAAGGGCATATGTCAGGGCGTAGGCTGTAACGATCTGGCCAGCACCGTTGAGATCCACATGTAGGCTGGTCGCGACTTCGGGCAGAATACCCGAGATGACGAACACATCTGTCCCGATCGCGAAGGTGCCGAGAGCAAGAAGCCATATTCTGGGGTCTAGAACGGCGGAAACTGAAGACTTCACTGGTCTTATTCTCTTTGTCGTGATGCAGGTCGGGTAAGTAGATACGCATAAGTGCGGCAGACACCGTTGTCGAGAAACACTCTCACGCGATGCCGCGTCTGTTTTGTGCTTAGACCGCTATATAATGTCTGCTCTCTGCTCCGTCCTGGAACGATCCCAGTGTCGGGGATATAGGCGAGTGCTGGCTGTCCGCTTAATTTCTGATCTCAGTGGTTCTGACCGGGTCATTCCATGAGTTGGCAGTTTGACTGGCGATGCGACGCAGGTCCGCATTGTCATATGTCCCGCATCCATCGGCTGCCCGGCTCACAAGCCCATCAATCGCCTTCGCAACAGTTTCTGCGTGAATGGCGCCATATCCGGCAAGTCTGCCAACCATGAGCGGCGTCAGTACCGTAGCCAGTCGCTGACCGATCGCCTCCATCGGTTGTGCCTCCGCACGCTGACCCAGCAGCATGCCGGGGCGTATGATGTCCACACGGCTAAAACCGAGCGCCCTGATGTCGCGCTCGATTGCGCCTTTGGTCCTGAGGTAAAAACCGGGACCACCCGCTCCCACGGAGGAAACGAGAATGAACTGACGCGCGCCAGACGCATGCGCCCCTCTGGCGAAAGCGAGGACGTAATCGTGATCGACGCGAAACATCGCCGCCTGCGATCCGGCAGCCCGGATGGTCGTGCCCAGACAGGAAATCGCCACGTCAGCTCCGGAAGGGACCGCATTACGCAATGTCATTTCCGGCGCAGTACACAGATGCTCGAAATCAATGACATGATCGGATGCGGATGCTTTCCGACGTGTCAGGCTGGTGACGATAATGCCGGAGCGCGCGGAAAGGTCCGCATCAACGAGACGTCCGATGAGACCGGTGGCGCCAATAAGCAGAACGCGCGTTGTCATCGCAGGATAAAATTTGTGATAGCGTCGGTGAATTTACCGAACGGCGGCTGAAGCAGCGTTGCCGCATTGAGGCGGCCCTGCCTGTAAAGGCCACGAGGATGGGTGAGCGCCATGAAACCTTCTTTCCCATGATAGGCTCCGATACCGCTGTCTCCCACGCCGCCAAACGGCAGATCGTCCTGCACATAATGCATCAATGTGCCGTTGATAGTGACGTTCCCTGAAACCGTGCGCTTCAGAAGCCTGTCGCACTCAACGCGGCTGTCACCAAAATAATACAGGGCCAGAGGCCGGGGACGCGCGTTGATGAAGCCGATTGCTTCGTCGAGAGTCTGGTATGTCAGCACCGGGAGGACCGGTCCGAAAATCTCCTCCTGCATGACCGCCATTTCAGGTTTGGCGTTTAGTATGAGAACCGGCGCAAGGACATGGCTGGCGGCTGAATCGCTGCCCATCCGGATGACCTGTGCACCATGCTCCTCAGCATCACGGATCAGACCGCTCAGCCGTTCATAATGATGCTGGTTGAGGATTGCTGTATAATCGGGTGACCCGGCATAACTACCCGGATGCAGCTTTTGCACGGCCTCCTGCCAGGCCGTGGCAAAAGCGTCCCTGTCGTTTTCATGAACCAGCACATAATCCGGCGCGACGCAGGTCTGCCCGGCATTGGTCAGCTTGCCGAACGCAACCCGGTTTGCCACCCGCTGTATGGAAAAACCGGGTTCGACCACCACGGGAGACTTGCCGCCCAGTTCCAGGGTAACGGGGGTTAGATTGCGTGCCGCCGCCTCTGCGACCTTCTTTCCGACTGCTGTGCTGCCGGTGAACAGGAGATGATCGAAGGGCAGAGCCGAGAACGCGGCGCCGACTTCGCCGTCTCCCGTGACGACGGAAACCTGCTCGGGCGGAAAGACGACCTGAACGATCTCGCCGATCGCCGCCGATGTGGCCGGTGTGAATTCCGAGGGTTTGAGCATGGCCCGGTTACCGGCGGCGATTGCTGTCGCCAGCGGCACCAGGGCCAGCGAGACCGGATAGTTCCACGGTGCGATAATCCCCACGACGCCCACAGGCTGCCGGACCACCCAGGCGCGACCGCACTGGAAATAGGCCGATACATGACGGCGTTCCGGTTTCATCCAGCGTCCCAGATGCGCGATCATGTAATTGATCGACTGCACCAGCGGGATCAGTTCCACGATGGCGCTTTCCCGTTCCGATCGCTGGCCGAAATCCGTTTTCAGGGCGCGCACGATGTCACTCCGCCGTTTCAGGATTTCGGCTTTCAGGCGCCGCAGATCGGTGCGGCGCTGTTTCAGGTCGGGTGGTCCGTCATGCATGAAGGCGGCACGCTGGCGGTCGAGAATACGGTGCAGGTCAGATGGGGTAGCGTCGGACATTGCGTCCTCCATGTTTACAGAGAAAACTTATGCAGGCAGGATATGGAGTATGACGATCTGACGTCAACAAAGTTTCTTCTGTAAACATGGATCTCACGGATGAGTGAAACGAAAGAGCGTCCCTATCATCATGGCGATCTGCGCCATGCCCTGGTCGAGACAGCCCTCACCATGCTGGCCACGGACCAGAGCTGGACTTTCACGCTGCGCGAAGTCGCGCGACGCACAGGTGTCAGTCACGCAGCTCCATACAAGCATTTCCGCGATCGTGAGGATCTCCTGCGGGAGCTGGCCCGGATTGGTTTTGTTCGGCTCGGTCAGGCCATGACGCAGGCTATGTCCTCCTCACAGTCCTCTACGCGCGAGAAATTCGTTGCTGGAGCGCGGGCCTGTATTGCTTTCGCAATTCAAAATTCCGGCCTGTACCGTTTGATGTTCAGCACAGACGCCGACAAATCAGCGGACCCTGATCTACATGCAACAGCCATGGGGACATTCGGAATTCTTCTGCAGCTTCTGAAAAACGGACAACAGGACGGCAGCTTCCGTCCGATTACCATCAACGCGCTGGCGGCAGCAGGCTGGGCGCAGGTGCATGGTCTCGCGATGCTGGCAATTAGTGGACAGCTTCTGGAAGAGAAGGTTGGGTCGGAGCCAGTTCAGGCAGCGTTGGACGTGTTGCTGGAGGGAATGTGTCGTACGGATTGAACAGCCTGTGCCTTGATCTCCGCTTCCCATATGCTCGATATAGAAGGCGATTACCGCCTCTCTGGTTTACGTTTGTGCATCAGGTTGTCATTCTCCGATCCGTATTACCAGTTTACCAAAGTGCTCTGCGACCCGCAGAGCATCGTATGCAGCCTCTGCGTCTTCAAACGGAAAGACGCGATCAATCTGCGGTGTAATGTTCGTCTTGACCAAGGCCTGTAAGGACGCGACCGGACCAACATAAATCCCTTGGAGCGTGATCCGCTTTTCAAGAAGAACGCCCGTATCGACCGGACCTTCAAAACCCGTCAGGACGCCCATAAGCGAGATCCGGCCGCCGAGGCGGGTCGCTTTTAACGTTTTGTTCAACGTTGCTGGGCCAGCGACATCGACAGCCAGATCCGTACCCACTCCATCTGTTAGACGCAGAACTTCGTTCTCCCAGTCTGGTATGCTGTGATAGTTGATCAGGTGATCGGCACCCAGGGTCCGGGCGCGTTCTAACTTCTCATTCGAACTGGACGTCATGATCACGCGTGCACCCGCCATTTTGGCGAGTTGCAGCGCAAAGATCGAGACACCACCGGTCCCGAGAAGAAGCACAGTCTCTCCTGGCTGGACAGGACGTCGTTCAAACAGGGCAGACCATGCCGTAACGCCTGCACATGGAAGCGTGGCGGCAGCCTCGAAAGTCATGGCGTCAGGAATACGTACGACGCCAGTTGCGGGCACCACGATCCGCTCGGTCAGAACCCCATCAAAGCCTGGGCCGCCAAGGCTTGCCCTTCTGGCGTCGGTGAATTCACCGTCCAGCCATTTGGGCATGAAGGCAATCACGACACGATCGCCGATCGCATGCCCCTCGACACCGTCACCCATGGCGGAAACCACTCCAGCGTCATCCGACAGCGGAACCACATCGCTGAAGCGTTGCGCCATAATGAGGTCGCGGTAGTTCAGGGATGCCGCCCGAAGATCGACGACAATTTCGCCATGGCCCGGACGAGGGTCTTCACTATGGACGAGTGTCAGTTTCGGGAGATCATGTCCTGTCAGGATATAGCGTCGCATGGAGATTCTCCTTTTCCCTAACGACATATAACCTTATCTGGTCATGGGTAGGAGTACGTACAAAATGAACATGTACTATCATGGATGATAGTGTCCCACGGAGAGGTCGTCGCCGACAGGCTGGCCGCACGGGCTGTGCTGTGGAAGCAACGCTCTCCGTTATCGGCGGCATCTGGAAGCCGGTCCTGCTGTTTCATTTGCTGGAAGGAAAACTGCGCTTTAACGCGCTATGTCGGCTGGTCCCCTCAGCAACGGCCCGGATGATCACACTGCAATTACGGGAGCTTGAGGCAGACGGCGTCGTCAATCGTATTGTCTATCCAGAGGTTCCGCCGAAAGTCGAATACGAATTGACTGAACTTGGACGATCTCTTGAACCCGTTCTTGTCAGTATGCGGGACTGGGGCGCCCGGCTTCAGAAGACATAGATCGTCGGAATACCAGTCCGACACAATTCAATGGCGCCCCAAAACTGAAGCGAGACATCTCTGTGTTGCAGAGTAGAAGGGGCCGCTCAGCTCATCCGATAAGATCTTTTTCCTTTTTCTCCCGTTCAGCGTTTACGCTGAGTTTTTGGTACGTCCCTAATGCCATGACCATAAAAGTTGCTACCACCAACAGGGCTGCCGGATAGAGAATGTCTTCGGGTGCCTTTCCGCTTCGCTCGAACACTCCCACAAGCCCCTCGATAAAGACGGCAATAATAATTGTTGTCATAAATTTTGTGAGGCTGACCCGTGCTTCGGAGAGGGACTGCTTTTCCCGAGAGCGTAAAACTTCTTCTTCTATAAAATACTTGGCAACGTCAAAAACTGCTATGGCGATCACAACATAGCTGATTGCCTGAACAATTTCTTCTCTTCCATCATTCAGAGATAATATGAATGCAGATATTAATCCGATAGCGCCGGATACAATGAGTAATGATGCAAGTATGATCAGGAAAATACTTGCAAGCAAAAAGGCCACCCTTGAGATGTTTGTTATTTTATAAATCAGACATCTCCTTTAAAATATTATGTTTAATTTCGATACTATTCAGTAATTACTCCAATAAAATTCGGAGCAAGACCTCCATTAACGGCTAATTGATCTGCCACCACACTCTCAGTCTTCCAATGTAATAGCGACATCGGCATTGGCAGAAAGCCTGACCGTTCCGTTTTCAATATCAGCGATGAGACCCACCGAAATATATCTTCGTGGGCTGGCCTTTAGATCATCCTGGGATATCTGTATGCGATGCTTCTCTATTTTCGCCACATAACCAATGTGAACGCCATCAGCCCCGATGATTTCGGAACCTTTTTTAATATTTGTGAGATCAGACATGACACCAAGACCTGATAGTTAGAGACACATAACGCCCTCAGGAATGAATAGTGACCGTCTGTTCCAAAATTATTTTTGAGAGTATTAATTTTTTGAGGCGCTTCCTAATCAGGGCACGCGCCCCGCCCCGAGCACCCTAAATGTCTTCGCCTTCCCCGATAGGCAGGGCCAATAACTAAAAATGGGTAGAGTCTAAAAAACGGTTTCCGCTTTATGTACGTTCCCGTGACGGCCTTCACGACCGAGAAGACGGCGTAATCTGACGGCAGTTTGCTTCACGAACAGCATATTCGCTTGACGGGGTAGTGATCCATTTGTCCGTCTTCCGAAAGGAATGCGGCGTGCTCGGACTGTGCTTGCACCACCAGGAGATGGTCAAACGGATCACGATGGTGCAGAGGCAAAGACATCAGGTTCTGCAGGTGTGCGGGCTGTATTTGTAGTAGCGAGAAACCTTCCCCAGGAATGGCTGCCAGAATATCGTTCATATCCGCATCCAGCTTCCCGATACGGATTTTGATCGCAATCTCCCATAATGACACGATACTCACCAGAATATCGTGGGCCGGATCTGCGATGATCTCTCGTGCATTCTCACCCAGCCGGTCGGAGTCCGAAAGCCACCAGAGCAACGCATGCGTATCGAGCAGAACCTTCACAGGTCGCGTTCCATGCTCTCAAGAATGTCTGGTGGTGTCTCATCAAAATCTTCGCTCATTCTGATCCGTCCTCGAAGAGCTCCTGGCTGACGGCGGGGGCGATAGGAAGGAGTCGGCGGCCGCAATTCAGCGACAACCTCATCATGAGACGTCACGAGGATCGTACTGCCCTGTCTGACCTGACGCAGATAAGCTGTCAGGTTTCCCCGGAACTCCCGAACACCGATTTTCTGTGGGGCTGGTGCGTTATCTGAAAGATGCTGACTCATGGTCTTCTCCTTGTGTGTCATCATAGCATGTACACAGAAGGAGAAGGTAGAGAATTCCCGAGGCATATTCGATTTCAGAGATCCGTGGCTTCCGACAATGCCAGAGCGTCCTCGACGTCCACCCCAAGGTATCGAACTGTACTATCCAGCTTTGTATGGCCCAGCAGAATCTGCACGGCTCGGATATTACCGGTTCGTTTGTAAATCATGGCAACCTTAGTCCGACGGAGCGAATGAGTTCCATATTCCCCGGGGATAAGTCCTATCGCCTGAACCCATTGATCCAGAAGCCGGGCGTATTGCCTTGTACTCAGATGAGCTTTGGCACTTAAGCGACTGGGAAAAACATACTCATTCAGACCACCACCGCGATGTTCCAGCCACGCTCGCACACTTTCCCGCGTTGTTTCTGTAATTTCGAACTGCACCGGTCTTCGGGTTTTCTGCTGGACGACCATGGCTCGATGACGCACCTGACCGCTGGTAACGATGTCGCCGATACGAAGGCTGACAAGATCGCAGCCCCTGAGCTTGCTATCGAGAGCAAGATCAAACAAAGCTCTGTCTCTGACGCGCTGTTCGCTCCCCAGCCAGAACCGAATAGCCCAGACGTGCTTTTCTTTGAGTGCCCGCTTGGCGCCAACCATTTTTCCTGCATTCCAAGGCACGGACGCCTTCAGCGTAGGTGATGGAAAACGCGTTTTCTTTTCCATGATACTTTCTCCTGATCAGCTGCAGATGCAGCAATCAGAAGTTTGGACGAGGATATCGGCGGATAACGAGGACTATTGCAGACCGTCCGCTTTCCGGAAACTTGAGCGGCTCTGCTTATGACCGAGATGAGGCGTAAGCGGACCTACTGCTCTCGCCTACATCCCGGTCATACAGGCGGTTGGGAGAGTTTCCCGAAAGTCGACATGAATCCATCCGACGCTCTGCCGGCAAAGGCGGATAGCGGATTTGCGCATGCATTCTACCCAGTCGAGGCTCGAATCTCACTAGGCGGGCCGGAACCAGATGAGAACTACGTCTACGCCATAACCCTCTAAAGCCCCCTTTTGGGACTGAGTCGCCATCCATGGTGCCGTTACCTAACGGCTGTTTATGCCATAATCTGCCGATGGTCTGGTGACGTTGGATCGGCGGGACGAACGTTCAGTTTCAGATTAGCGATCTGCACCCTAGGCTAGCCGAGACCGATGGATTTGCAACAGACAGGTTCCAGCGCAAGCCGGGATATGGTGCTGTTAACCGTGTCTTCACCACCGCCAGAGGGCGAAGCGAGCAGATCGTCAGAAGAGGAGCTTCCTGAGATTGGCGTAGATCAGGGCCTTAGTCTCGGTTTCGTCCAATCCTAGCAAAGCGGCCAGTGGAGCGAGTGCCCGCCCCGCATCTGTAGGCTCAGCCGCACGATCCCCTACCTTGGTAAACGGACCGTCCGTTTCGGTCAGGAGACGTTCACGCGGCAGGGATCGCAGAAATGCCGTTTTACCTTCCTTGGCGAGCATCTGTTCGTTGATCGAGAAATAGCACCCGAGATCGGCCGCACGGCGTGCTTCCGCTGCCGAGCCCGTGAACCAGTGTAGCACCACCTTCCCGCGATCGGGCGGCATGTGAGCCTCGACCATATCGAGGACGACCTTCGCCGACCGTACGCTATGGACCGACAGGATCTTGTTACCGGCTTCGGCACAAGCTTCCAGTACGTGGGCGAAGACCTTCTTTTGCACGTCGAACGAGCTATAGTACCGAGGTCCCGCATCGAGGCCGACTTCGCCGACATAGCGCGTCTCGGGCAGCAACCTCTCCCATAAGCCTATCTCGGCTGCCCTTTCGCCCACAAGCTGAGGATGGAGGCCGAGGCCCGCGCGCACATATTTCGTCGCTCCCGTCACTTCCGCGTTCCGCCGCCACGCCTTAGGCGTCGTCGTCACCGTGAGGGTGAAGACGCCTGCGCGTTCGCAACGCTCGACCGCGCGCTCGAAATCTGGATACAGGTCGAGGTGACAATGGAAATCTACGAGATTGCTCATCCCCGCCCTCTACCTCGGACGCGTGCGAACGCCATCCAGCAATCGCCCGACTTCCTCCAGACCACGCGCGTAGACCCCTGCCATGCGGCCTTGGTCATCCAGATCATGGTCGTAGAGGGGGCCGGGTTTATGGATGAGGATCTTCGCCAGGTCGGGTCGGTCGCGGAGCCGCGCGATCGCCAGCTGAAACGAGCGGACCTGTACGCCTTCTGCTTCCGCGCTGTTCAGCGGGCGCTGGCGCAGGTCCTCGAGGAAGTACCTCGTCGGATCGCCGTCCGGCATCGATGCCCGCCGGATGAGGCACGGAACGCAGTATCCGCAATGTCCTTGAGCATAGCCCGCCCACCGCAGTTTCGCGGGGGACGAACAGGAGATCGATTTGTCGGCGATCGTCATGAGGAACGGCTTGTCCGCGCAAGCGTCGACCATCTCGCCCTTGGTCATCGCCCAATAAGGGTTTGACAGTGACCCATCGATGCCGAGCGCGGCGATGATCTCGCGCCAGCGCGCCATATAGAATGGGTGTGTCGTTCGGGTACTAAGTGCCCCGAGACGTAGCGGATCGAGCGGTACGTTAAGCGCGATAAGGCCATTTTCGGGCACTTTGAGGTCGAATGGCCGACGCAGCGCCGTTCCGGCCGCAACACCGAAGGCGAAGAACAGAAACGATCGCGCCCTAGTCGACGTCTCCGATCCGACGCCTTCTGCCAAGTCATGCGCGAAGACCATCGGCAGCCTCACCCATTCGAAACGACGCTGCGGGAATTTCGCCTTGAGCGCCGCGTGGCAAAGATACTGCGCTTTGCTCCCCGCACCTTCGCCAGCATGGCTCACCAGCAGGGGCCGCTCATCGGCCGCGAGGCTATCGATGGCGCCGATCAAGCTATCGAGGCCGCCCGAGAAGAGGTTCACACCCCCGAGATCCGTATTGAGCAGCGGCGCGTCGCCACCGAGCCTTCCCTTGCCCACTGGCCGGGTGCGGAACTCAATCTCCCATCGGTCGCCGCTCAGGAAGCCTAATGCGCGGTCGATCACCGGTCGTGCCCTTTCCCACGCGGCGACGTCACTGACTGGCAACGAGATGCGTATCTCGCGGGTCCAGCCGTCCTGGGCTTCGGTCGCGCGAGCGATCCGCGTATCCGCCGCGTAGACAAGGGCGCCAAGCGCCAGCAGGTCGATGCCGATCTCATTGGGGACCAGATCGAACTTGCGTAGCTCGTTGAGCGCGGTCTGTACCCCATAGGCCATCCCGCCTGCGTTCAGGAGCTGGACGTCGGATCGGACTTCGTCGATCCGCGTCAAGACAGTAGGGTCGTCCGTGGGTCCCAATTTGCCGACGAGGAGATGACGCTTCATCGTGCCGCCTCCGCATCGCCCATCGCTTGGAGGATCTGGAAGGCATCCTCGTAGACCGATGTCACGAAACCGTTGATCTGGTCGGGTGAAAGCGTCTGGATGTTACTACCGGAACGCGCCACTGCGTCGGTTACGCCGCGCTGGATGAAATCGTGCAGCATATCCTCGACCTTCTGGGCTGCCGCCGGGTTCGCGGGCAAGGCCACCGCCTTGGTCCCGATGTCATTGCAGATGCGGGCTTCGATCGTGTGCGCCACATAAAGCTCAAAGACCGTTGTCATCTGCTCGGAGGTCAAACCATCGATGTCAGTGATGCCGGCTTCGGCCAGGTCGGCGATCGTCTCTATGAAAGCGTTGCGCGCGATGCCTTGATCTATCGACCCATCTTCCGGACAGACATAGTCCGCCAGACCCGCGAACACTTCCTCGATAGGACGTCCGGCGAGCGCGGTGAGATTAAGCTCCCGCAAGGTCTCTGCGATCCCGTTGGCCTGCACCGATTGCAGCATCCGGACCACGTTGCCGCCGGACGCGCGAGCGGTGCCCATCCGCTGCGCTGCGCGGCGCGGGCTCCCCATGGACGAGCGCACATAACCTGATACCGCCCGGCCCAGACTGCGCCGATCGGTGCCGCCAGAACGCGCAAACGTCGTGAAATTGGCGCGCGGGGCCGTGAAGCGACCTGCTGCACCCGGTGGCGGGAGTGGCGGCGCGGCGGGCGCAGGTTCGCCATCACCGCTATTGCCATCGGCACCATCCTGCCCATCGCCTGCGTCATCACCGGCCCCACCGTCCCGGTCGCTGTCGTCGACGAAGGTGGGCACCAGCGGGCGATCGTTATTGGGGCCGTCGAAGGTCGAGGACGTGCCCATCAGCCCTTCGCCCTCGTCCGCAGAGCGGCGGTCGCGCTCGCGGCCAGCGCCGGATTGTCGGTAGCCTTGCTCCATCGCTCCAGCAGAGTCTGGAAGCGCCGTCTTTCGGCGTCTTCGGTGATCACTTCCGACCAACCCGCGACGATCCAGGGACCGCTTGAGGCGGGCAGCGTTCCGAGCATGTCCAAGAGGGCCGACTGAAGGTGCGGTTGCGTACGCACGAGGATCGTCGCGCCGTCGATGCCGGCGGGTGGCCGCGAGAAATCACCCGCACCTAGGATTCGCCGACGCACATAATCGAAGACGAGCGAGGCTTCGGGCTTTGCGAGCGCCCGCAGTTCCGCATCCATTCCCGAGACGGCCATGCGACGGCCCATCAGCCGTTCGACGACCGCCGCCAGCGGGCCGAGGGCGGAGGCTGCTGCGAGATAGTCCTTCCGGTCCTTGGTGACGAACAGATACGGACGCAAATCAACATTGCTCAAGGGCGGCTGAAGCTTCGCCCACGCCTTGATGACGTCCGACGCCTGCCATTGTGTCAGGACCGGATTTTCGACCGTCGCAGGCTCGGGGGCAGCGACAGCCTTGGGGGGCACGACTTTCTTCCCTTCCCCGCCTGCCACAAGTGGTGCAGGGGCCCGAGCCGTTTCGGGTTTGGGACCTTCCTCGAGGACAGCGAGGTCTTTGCAACGACCATCGGGATCGTTCGCCGACGCGAGGCCGATCTCGTCGAACAACGTGGGGATGAACCGTTCCGCTAGCATGAGCTTGGCCAGCACCGGCAATTTGACCGCAGCCCCGAAGCCTCGCGCGTCCGCCGTCCGCTCGCGGAGCAGCAAGCTGTTGAGGAATCGCTTGATCTGCCGCGGATTGCCGGACGTCCCACTAGCCAGCAGCTGCACGATCTGTTCGGTCAGCACGAGATCGTCCGCAACATCCTTCGCGCGCGCACCGAGCGCAGCTTGGACCGCGGCACCATCGAACCCCGTAGGATCCCATGGGCGCTTCAGCGCCTCGCGCGCCACCGCCACCAACGCCTTGAATTGCGCGTCTTCGTCACCGAGCCGTGCGCCCACGAGGAGCAAGGTCACATAGATATGCGTCTCAACCCCGCCGAGCGCCGGGATGCGAAACGGGATCTGGATGAGCTTCTCGAGATAATTGCGCGCATAATCACGCGGACCGGTGGTATCCGGTAAGTCGGGGAAGTGCTTACGCACCGAATATTCGATCATCGCCTCATCCGCCGCGATGACGAAGGCGGTGCGGTCCATCATCACGAACAAGCGCATCGCTTCAAGCGTCTCGATCGCCGGCTCGGGCAGGCAGCGGTCGAGATCGTCGATCAGGACGACCAACTGCTTCAGTCTAGCGCGATTTAGCAGTTCATCGAATGCCTTACGGAATTCCTCGACTTCCTGCGGGACGCGCCGACTTTCCTTCTCCTTCAATAACCCTTCGGCACCTTCTATGACCTTGTTTATCTGCTCCTTGTCGGCATACTTGGCCGGGTCCGCGAAGAAGCCTTTCACCATGCCGACGATCGCGCCGACATGATCGGGACTGGGCAAACCCGACATCGCGGTGAACGCGAGCCCACCGCCCATCCGCGCTACCTTGAGCCAGTCAATGCGCTTGACGACATCCTTGACGGCATCGGCTGCCTTCGTCGTCAGCGACCTCTTCTCGATCAGCTGCGTGACCACGCCTTCAATCAGCGCGATCTTCGCATCCTCTAATCCCTGGAACCGCCATGCGTTGAACTTAATGCACAGCGTCTCGTCATGATCGGCGAACGACGCTTCGATCATCTCCAGCACGCTCGATTTGCCCGCTCCCCAGTCACCGTGGACACCAACGGTGACGGCGCGCTCGGGATCTTCGGTAATGAGGCCGACAATAGTCTTGGCGATCGCATCGTTGTTCAGCAGATCGAAAGTGGTCTCGTTGTCCGCAAGCAGCATTTATTCCCCCGAGAGAGACGGTTTGGGCCAGCCGTCTCCGAAAGCTATCCTGCATCTTGCGATGACTAGATCAAGGGGTGTCGGTATTAAAGCCAAGAGGAACCAGGCAACTGCCTGATGAAAATTGGCCGTGCGAAGGACATGCACCGAAGGCAAAAGGCCGCTTCCGGCATCATGGCGGACTTGAATCAATGTCGTCCGGATATCGTTCAGCGGACATTTTTTGAGGTTAATGAATCCACTCCAGAAAACCAAACCGACAAGCAATCACGTCAAGTATGCAGATTTCTAACTTGCTCCAGCCTCACTTTGTGGAATTTTTTGAAAAAAATCATCCGTATAGTTTTTAACATCAGGAATAATAGACAATGGGTAGCTAAATTTTACCTCATCGTTTTGTATGTGACATATCGGCCTTTCAGTTTTTTCCCAATCAAACATTTTGCGTCCGAATAAATAATGCTCGCCTTGAGACTTTCTAAAAACGTAAGGTAATGTATTTCCATATTGATATATTTTCACCATTTGCAATTCTCCCCCTATGAGCGGAAAATCGGTACAATTTTTTGCCCTCGAAAGAATATTGTTGAGAGCTATCAGAGGCTCATACTTCAAAGAAATATATTTTTTTCATGTGAATTAGTAAATGACGCAGATAGGATTTTCTTTATTTCATTTTCGTAATCTCTTTGGTAATCTCCCAGAAACAGGAATGATTTATTTTGATCACGAAAGGGGTGTGGAAGGTTTGTTTTTCTTTTATGGTAGATGAATCCACTATCATCATACTTAAAATAACCAATAATGAAATCAGATTTTTTCCATGACCATCCCCCAAAGAAAATATTTGTTTCCTTTAGTTCTGTTAATTTTTCTGATTTTTTCAGATCCCAACTAGATATAAGATTATTTAGTATTTTACAAAGAAAATCTTTTATTTCCAAAACATCAAAGATTCTCGTTCTCGTCTTGATGAAATTATTTAACGCTGAGCTTGCCTGAACAGACAATGGATAAGCTATTTGTGCGTCACCACAAAAACCCAAACAACAGTCACCTCTTTCCAAAGGAAAAATTTTTTGACATTGATCCATGGCTCCGTAACTTCGAAGTCTACTATCCGATATTAATATAAGCTCCTTTGTATCTATATTATGGTTAATCCATGAAATAGTTATTGTCATGATAATCTCCAAAATATTATTTATTGGCTGGGACAGTTCTATTAACCAAATATAAGTTTCCCCAAAGATAAAATTTATCCAGCGTATTTCCTGAAAATCAGCAATGCTACTTTTCGTTTAGAACCGCACGCATCTTCTCTAGCGTCTCATGCTGCTCCCTGCCTATCAGCTTACGAAATAACTCTGCCAGATGCAGACTAGCAAAAAAAGCCGTCCATTTTGATGTAAGCGTTGAACGTAACAAATATTTTTTCTTCGGCCGAGGCAGGCATTATTCCCGACCTGTCGGTGAATGTCCGCTCCGTAAGGAGTGACGCCATCCTTGTTAAACCGCTCAGGGATTGACGGAAGTGTCCGCTTTCAAAGGTTTGTGTTGCGAAGCGGTCGGTCCGCTTCCCCCCCCCAAGCGACATTTTTTGAGTACCATTCGCCCTACGGCTCACGTCCGGAATCTGCACACATTTCCACCCCAACGCCGAACAAGTATCAGGCTGTCGCGTTAAAAAATCGTACATTACCGACCAATCTTTGCTCTCATCGCGCAAGCCTCACAGCCGCCCGACCTCCCGGCAGATCCCCAGAAGATGAGCGAGCTTCTGATTGAGCACGGCGCCCAGAACAATGACGCCTTCCAGAATATGGGCCGCCTCACTCTCGGCTTTCAGACCATCGAGCCTGCCGCGGAGCAGATAATGCTCGAGCTCCACCAGTCGCACCACCTCATGCAACCCTGCGTGCAACTCTTCCAGTCGAGGGTCCCGGTGAGAGGACAGGGACAGGCCATGCGCATCGTCGGTCATGAAACCCCCTTGGACAGAACAGTCGGGATATGCGAGCATCCCGCGATGACCTACGAGGCTCCGCGTCACCGTTTGATGCAGAAACATACGTTTATTCGACTATATATTCAAGCGTATTTTCGCCTAAATACAGACATCTCTGGTTCAGGATGTCTGCATGGCTCGATCACGCCCCCGAAAGCGCCCCCTCATGGATGACCAACTTACCCTCCTCCGCGAGCGCGGCGAGCGCCTGCGTCAAGCCGCCCAAAGCATCGGCATCACCCACGCCGCCAAGGCCGCAGGCGTCCCCTATACGACCCTGCGGGATTATATGGGCGGTAGCGAGATGAAGCTGTCGGCTGTCGCGTCCCTCGCCCGGGTTTGTGGCGTCTCCCTGGACTGGCTTGCTTTCGGCGTTGGGGATGCCTCCATCACAGCGTCTCATGCAGCAGGCTCCTCTGAACCCCCGACGCGTGGCGGCCACCAGACTGTCATCCCCTGGATCGATGATCGCGATGAGGGTCTGCGCGTCAGCAAAGCCTGGCTTGAAGCCACCGTCGCACGTGAGACGACCGGATTAAGACTGATCAGCGTGACAGGCGACGCCATGACACCCACCCTGCGGGAGGGCGACCTCGCCATGATTGATACGGCCAGCGTCACCGTTCAGGGCGGTGCTGTCTTTGCCTTACGGGTCGAGGGCAACATTCTCATCCGTCGTCTTGAGCGACGTCTGGGCGGCGGGATCCGTGCACTCGCCGATCATGATCGCTATCCCCCGCAGGATCTCTCACCAGACGAAGCGCAGGCCCTGACACTTCTGGGGGAAGTGATCTGGTCAGGCGGACCGCTGGTCAGTTAGGCTTGCCCAGGCAGATAGAAACGTCTTATGCGATTAATCGCGCCATTCTATATACGAATAATCATTGACTAAGGCGATTCGTCGCCTATTATGGCCTGAGATTCACCGCCCTATCGGGTATCTCAGGAGGCCGCCATGTCCGTTATCCTCTCTCTCCCCTGCCCGTTGACCGAACTGTAACGCTCCTCCTGCCCTTTCGCCATTTCACGAGAGCATGCGGAACGTCTGTTTCGGAGAGCGTCATGGACCAGAAAGATATCGACTTCGAGAAGATCAAAGAGCGGCTTGTGCTCTTTGCACGGCGGCCTGAAGACCTCCTGATCGCCTCCGTGATCTGTGTCATTCTGGCCGGACTTCTGCCTTGTGCCCACCGCCATGTCGAACGCGATATGGCGTCCTATCAGCAGATGGGCTTCAGCGGCTTTCATGTTCTTGGCTTCCTGCTCTGGATCACGATTGCCGCCTTCGCAGCCTCCATCCTCAGCCGGGTACGGGCAAGCTTCAATGTCCCACGTCATTACTGCGATCGCGCCTGCTATGCGCTGTCCCTGTTTTGCCTGGTCAGGATCTACAGCTTCCTGCAATCCGCCCAGACGACCACAAGCGGATTTTTCTTCTTCTTTTCGACCTTCCGGCTTTATTTCACGCCCGCCATCGGTGCTGTGTTTCTCCTGATCGCCCCGGCCCTGCTCTGGGGGGCCACGCATCTCGAGAACGGACAGGTGCAGGCGATCTCGCAGGATCAGACGCAGATGTCCCCGCCCGAAGGTCCTGACACCTGACCTGACGCTTTTCGACCCATCAGATCTCAAAGACCCTGAGTTTCGAGACACAAGGATTGGCAGAGCCGGATCCTTCCCAAGGCCTGCTGCCTGAACGCGCCCACACAGCCAAATGGTCCGGTTTCGAAATGGTTTTCCTCATTTCTGTCGGACATAAGTAAAGGAACACACGCCCATGAACACACCCTCAAAATATCCCCTCGCACTGGCTGGTTTGCTGATGATGGCAGGCTGCACACAGATGCAGCCCAATGACGCGATCGTGCGGCTTCAGGCGGCAACAGCACAGATGATCGGACTGGCCTCGTCCGATGAACTGACAGTCAGCAATGTTCAGGCCACCAGCCCGGACAGACTGGGCGGTCAGCAACTGTCCTATACAGCCACAACCGTGCGTGGACGTGTCTTTTCCTGCTCTGCGCTCATGACGCCAGGCCTGCTTACAGAACCCCCCAAAGTGTCAGCACCCCACTGCACGCCCGTCCTCGTCCATCAATGATCCGGCGCTGAACCGCGTCGGACGACGTCTGATGACATGCCTCCCCTGAAACACGACGCCTTCACGCCCAAAATGTAAGGTTGCTCTCCATGTCCGATACCTTTCTGTCCTCAGGTCAGTCTTTGAACACTGTCACGATCGGTGATGGTGACAGCGTCTATGTCGGTTCCGGGGCCAGCACCTCGGATCTTCAACTCGCGCCTGGTGGCAACGAATATGTCATGGCAGGCGGTCGGGCCCTTGGGACCGTTGTCAGCGCAGGCGGCTTTCTTTTTGCCGCAGGCGTAACCGACGCGGCGTCAGCCGTCGTCTCCGAAGGCACAATCGACGCAGGCGCCGAGGCGATACTTCATGCGTCGTCGTTGCGAGCCGTTGAGCTGTACGAAAATGAACAAGCCCCCGTATCAGCATGTTTGTAAGGTTTTTCTGCTGGCTTAAGGCCACGCAAGCTGAATATCCGTCAGCATCCGATACCCCAATATATACCCCGACGCTGCATGAGCTTAAGGACTATCACAGAGCGAATAAAATGACGGGAAAATACCAGCTCTACGACACTAAAAGCGCTACGAATTATTATGGGATATATAGAATGGCGGAGGGGATGGGATTCGAACCCACGATACGACTTACATCGTATAACGGATTAGCAATCCGCCGCCTTCAGCCTCTCGGCCACCCCTCCGCGTGGAAAGCAGTTTTTATACTGCGTTCGTGAAGGCGTTCTTAAGGGGGAACGGCCTCGCCGTCAAACCCCTTAAGAACAATTTTTTTATCTCATTCGGAAAGAAGCTTTTTCAAGGTTTCATTCACCAGAGCCGGGTTCCCTTTACCCTTCATGGCCTTCATCGTCTGACCAACAAAGAAGCCGAAAAGCTTGTCCTTGCCGGATTTGAATTCAGCAACCTTATCCGCATTTGCTGCCAGGATGTCGCGGATGGAGCTTTCGATGGCTCCTGTGTCCGTCACCTGACGAAGACCTTTCCGCTCAACAATAGCAGAAGCCGATTCGCCGGTTTCTACCATGTCTTCAAGGACTTCCTTCGCAATCTTGCCGTTGATCGTCGAATCCGAGATCAGGCTTAACAGCTCACGAAGCCCTTCTGCACTGACCGGACTGTCTTCAATTGAGCGACCAGTGCGGTTCAGCGCAGCAAAGAAGTCTCCGAGCATCCAGTTGGTGGCAAGGCGCGCATCGGCACCCTTTGCAACGGTCTCGTAGAAGTCTGCAACAGCTTGCTCTGCGGTCAGGACACTCGCTTCATAGCGACTGACACCGTATTCGCGCTCCAGGCGGTCCCGCTTGGCTTCTGGCAGTTCGGGAAGAGCAGCTTCTAGTTCGTCAACCCAGGACTGCTCGATGACGAGCGGTAGAAGATCTGGGTCCGGGAAGTAGCGATAATCGTGCGCGTCTTCCTTGGACCGAAGCGAACGTGTTTCGCTGCGGACATGATCGAACAGGCGCGTTTCCTGATCGACTTCGCCGCCAGCTTCCCAGATCTCGATCTGGCGCTGTGCTTCCACTTCGATTGACTGCATGACGTAGCGGATCGAGTTGACGTTCTTGATCTCGCAGCGGGTCCGATATCCCTCCTCGCCCGGCTTGCGCACAGACACGTTGACGTCAGCGCGCATGGAACCTTCTTCCATGTTGCCATCGCAGGTATCGATATAACGCAGGATCTGACGGAGCTTCCGCAAGTAGGCTCCGGCTTCTTCCGGTGAGCGGATGTCTGGCTCACTGACGATTTCCATGAGGGCGACGCCCGCACGGTTCAGGTCAATGAAGGAACGCGTTGGGTCCTGATCATGGATGGACTTGCCTGCATCCTGTTCCAGATGAAGTCGCGTCACGCCGATTTCACGTGTGCTTCCATCCGCAAGATCAACCAGCACCTTGCCCTCACCCACGATGGGATGAGCAAACTGGCTGATCTGATAGCCAGTGGGGAGATCGGCATAGAAGTAGTTCTTGCGATCAAAGCGGCTGAAAAGATTGATCTGAGCGTTCAGGCCAAGGCCGGTCCGCACTGCCTGCGCAACGCATTCCTGGTTCAGAACCGGGAGCATACCCGGGAAACCCGCGTCAATCAGGCTGACATGCGTATTTGGCTCGCCGCCGTAAGAGGCGGAGGCGCCAGAGAACAACTTCGCTTGGCTGATGACCTGGGCATGAACTTCCAGCCCGACGACAATTTCCCATTCGCCGGTGTTGCCGGTGATACGATAGCTCATGCCGACACTCCTGCATGGATGGCGGGTCTGTGGGTGAAGGACGCAGCCTGTTCGATGACGTGTCCTGCTGCGATCAGTGTTTCTTCGTCAAAGAACTTGCCAATGAGCTGAAGCCCGAGCGGAACACCCTGTGCGTCCAGACCAGCCGGAACAGAGAGCGCAGGAACGCCTGCCATGCTGGCTGGAACAGTGAAGATATCATTCAGGTACATCTGCACTGGATCTGTCGGCTTTTCGTCCTGAGCAAAGGCACTGGAGGGCGCCGTTGGCGTCAGAAGGAAATCCACCTTCTCGAAGGCATTCAGGAAGTCCCGCTGGATCAGTGTGCGGACCTTCTGCGCGCGCAGGTAATAGGCATCGTAATAACCCGACGACAGAACATGCGTTCCGATCAGGATACGGCGCTTCACTTCTTCGCCAAAGCCAGCGGCACGGGTGGCTTCGTACAGTGCATCAAGGGAATCCCCCTTCACACGTTCGCCGAAACGCACACCGTCATAGCGGGCAAGGTTTGAAGATGCTTCTGCGAGAGCTGCGATATAGTAAGTTGGAAGGCCGTACTTCGTGTGCGGAAGAGACACTTCCACCACTTCTGCGCCTGCGGCCTTCAGCCAGTTGATACCCTGCTGCCAGAGGGCCTCGATTTCGGCTGGCATGCCCGGGGCATGATATTCCTTGGGAATACCAACGCGCAGGCCTTTAACGCCTCGCGTCAGCGCTGCTTCGTAATTCGGAACAGGCGTGTTGACGCTTGTGGAATCCCGCTCGTCGAACCCGGCCATGGATTCCAGCAGGATTGCGCAATCCTGAAGGTTGCGGGCCATCGGGCCAGCCTGATCCAGCGAGCTTGCGAAAGCTATCGTGCCGAAACGGGAGCAGCGGCCGTAGGTCGGCTTGATGCCAGCAATCCCTGTAAAGGCAGCCGGCTGGCGAATGGAGCCACCCGTATCCGTACCGGTCGCGCCCAAGACCAGACCTGCGGCTACGGCAGCGGCAGAGCCACCGGAGGAACCGCCCGGAACCAGCTTGGCGTCAGAGCCAGTGCGCTTCCAGGGGTTTTCTACCGGGCCAAAGGCTGAGTTCAGATTGGCGGAACCCATAGCGAATTCATCGAGGTTCAGCTTGCCAAGGAACACGGCGCCGTCACGCAGAAGGTTGGACGTCACCGTGCTTTCGTAAGGCGGGACAAAATTGCCAAGAATCTTGCTGGCCGCCGTCGTGCGGACGCCGTTCGTGCAGAACAGATCCTTGATGCCGAGCGGAATGCCGGTCAGTGCGCCGCCCTCACCTTTCGCCAGAACGTCGTCCGCAGCCTGGGCTGCTACGCGAGCCTGATCGGGCGTACGGGTGATGAAACTGTTGAGGCGGCCATCCAGACGCTCGATGGCATCCAGGTGGGCGTTCGTCAGTTCAACCGCGGAAATCTTGCGAGCCTTAAGGGCATCCCGGGCGGAAGCCAGCGTAAAATCGTGCATGCCGGACATTATTCGACCACCTTCGGAACCGTGTAGAACGGACCTTCACGGTCCGGAGCGTTTGACAGCACGTCATCGCGGCGATTGCCGTCCGTGACGCGGTCTTCCCGCAGGCGTGGCGTGGCGAGGCCTGTGCCAATCATGGGAGGGACATCTGTGACGTCCACTTCGTTAAGCTGTTCCACCCAATCGATGATGGAACCCATGTCCTTCCCGAGAGAGTCTACCTCCCCCGGTTCGAGACCAATTCTCGCCAATCTGGCGATGCGCGTGACCGTTTTCGCGTCGAGCGACATGAACATTCCTGAAAAAGAGGAAATTATGGTAGCTTTTCAGCCGTCACACAGATCATAACGCCGGGTTATGTCCCTGTTCAATCCACAAGACCTCCGTAATGTTCTTCAAACTGATCAGCGTATCCTTGGGCTGGACCCTGGATCGAAGACGATCGGCGTCGCCCTGACAGACGTTTCTCTCATGCTCGCCTCGCCATTTATGGGATTAAAACGGCGGAAATTGGGGGAAAATGCCAAGGAGTTGGCAGAGATCACGAAGCGCCAGAACGTTGGGGCGCTGGTGGTCGGCTTGCCCCTGTCATTGGATGGATCTTTTGGTCCCGCAGCACGCGCAGCGTCGGACTGGACAACAGCTCTTTCCGAGCGGCTGGGTATTCCGGCGTGTTTGTGGGATGAGCGGCTCTCATCCAGTGCGGTCAACCGCTTCCTTATTCAGGACGCTGATATGACGCGTGGGCGACGCGCTGAAGTGGTCGATAAAATGGCGGCCGCCTATATGCTGCAAGGCTGGCTTGATGCGATGAAGGGCAGCTCTGAAAAGACATTTTTGTGAAAAATGTCTTTGGTTGGTCTGAGTTACACAAAATTTAGACCAACCAGAAGCACCAGAATGGCAATCCCAACAAAAATGCAAACCGGAAGCATAATGGTGGAGAGCAGAGATTCTCCCTCCTCCGTCGCTTCAAGAGCAATTTCGTCTTCGGTATCATCGATGTTTCTTTGGTCGGTCATACTCAAACAGTACGATATTGCCTCGTCCGAGGCGAGAAAATTATTTTATTGTTTGGGTAGAGATTTATTTTCATAATTATTAAAAATAAATCTTCATATATAAGAAAATAATAGGAATAGCATAATAATTTTCCTTATCGGTAAATATTTTTTATCTTAATTATTTCTGCGGAAATATTTATCGTTGGAATTATATTTTGTGATGATTCTTTCCATGAAAAATTGACTTGTACTTGGCGTTTTTCTTGGAAAATCATCAGATCTGAATGTCGCGTACAGACTTCGAGCATTGCCGCATGAAGGGAAATGCTTATCCGCTCATTCAGAGCATCTTTTCTCAATGAAGGGTCAGACATGAATTTGGTCCTTCCTTAATTTGGACCAAAATTATCCTGTTTTTCGGGCTGTGGCAATTAATACTGTTTTCAAATAAGCTTTTCTCCTCACAGGAGGGCCCTAAAATGGCTGATGAAGAAATTGCTGGCTACCTAATTCGCCGTGAACTCGAAAACGGAGACGACGAATTCTGGAACCCCACAGAAAAGTGGGTTTCTGATCCGGGCGACTCAGAGCTCTATGAAGATGAGGACGAAGCAAACGCTGTCGCCGATCTGCTGAGCGAGAATGACTCATTGGTGATCACCGTTGAAGAAGTGTATTTCGACGACGGCGAAGAGGAAGACGAAGCCACTGACGGAGAATAAGCGCCTCTCCTGAAGGGGGCTGCGGCCGCGCTGCTTTTGTAGCGCGGCCCTTTTCTTTGTTTTGTACGGCTGCTCTTAGAGCCGTCACTCGGCATCTCTTGCTAACGCGCGTTAGTGCCTTACAAACCTGAGGGTTACGTCATGCAGCGGAATGATAACGACGAAGACGGCATCGGATCAGAAATCTACCAACTGATGGGTGAACTGCAAAGCGATGCGGAGCGCCTGAACATCGCAGCCGATAAATCTTCAACTCCTGATGATATCAAGCATATGATTGCTGCACTTGCTGATAAAATTGATGGACTTGCTTCCCTGGTCCGATAAGTCCTCGCAGAAACCTTATCTTCTGTGAGTAAAGATTTGTTTTTATGTTTTCGATTATTCTTACCTACAAATTTAAAATAGACCTCTAATCATCATATAGTCTCCAGCGATTGCAATAAATATAAGTAGAAGAATTGCTGGTATGCAGAGGGTTAAAAATAGAAAACCGAAAATGACAGGTTTTTTGGGTCTGTTCGGATCTGGGTAAGGGCCGCCCAGAAGACTCATAATATATTTATAGGTTATCCAGAGACCAAAATTCGCGGCCCAAATTACAGATAAAACGAAAATCATAAAGTAAAATTTCTTTTGGCTGTTTCGACGGGAGAAAGAGGAATGCGCTGTTTTACAGTATTTATGAGATGCTTCCACGTGAACCAATAGACAAAATATTTTTTCTGGTAAGGCTAATAACCCTCATTTCCTCACGGCCTCGTGATATTTCTCCCCCTCTCTCCAAGCATATTACAATCCAAAAAATCCTAGGATTTTGGACTTAAGAAAATCTTGCGAATCAAAACGCGGATAGATATGGTCTGCGTATGTCATTTTACGGCGCTAGCACTGAATACGTCCTGCACAGCCTCCTGTGGCTTGTCGACAATCCTGAGCCTGTCAGCAGTCTCGATCTGGCGGAGCTTCAAAATATTCCGGCAGCATTTGTTGCGAAGCTTTTGCCCAAGCTGGAAAAGGCTGGTCTCCTCAATGCTGCTGAAGGGTTGAAGGGTGGCTACACGTTGGCAAAACCTGCCGACGAGATCACTGTTTTGGCCATTGTTGACGCAGTGGATGGTGAAAAGCGCCTCTTTAATTGTCAGGAAATCCGCGGACGCTGCGCCCTCTTTGACGAGAACCCACCTGGATGGGCGACGCAGGGGGTATGCGGAATTCATGCAGTCATGCTGCGAGCTGAAAAGGCGATGCGTCGGGAGTTAGCCCAAACATCCCTCGCCGATTTGGCCAAATCAGTTCGGGACAAGGCGCCCTCGCCTTTTCTTGGAGAGGCACAGACCTGGCTGGATGAGCGTGTTCAGACCCGAAGGACGAACAAGGTCCGGCAGAGGCGTCGTTCGGACAGTGCTTGAGCGGTTTCAGCTAACAAAAAAGGAAATATCCCGTGCGTAAATTTACTGTCCTGGCAGTTTTAACTGCTGGCTTCTGGGCCTCCTCCCTTCAGGCAGCGACAACAGTCACACCTTTGATGAGTCACGAACTGCCAGGTCTTTCAGGAAAGGAAGGGGCCATGGTGACAGTGGACTACGGGCCAGGAGATTCAGATCCGATCCACAGGCATAACGCATCAGTCTTCGTTTATGTTCTCAAGGGCAGCGTCATCATGCAGGTTAAGGGTGGGCAGCCAGTCACTTTGAAAGAGGGGCAAACCTTTTTTGAAGGCCCCAACGATATGCATGTTGTCGGGCGGAATGCCAGTCAGACCGAACCGGCTAAATTCATTGCGTTTTTCGTCAAGGACAAAGCTGCCCCGTTTGTCTTTCCTGCGCACTGAGGTACGGGATATTCGCTATGAAAATTTTTGTCGCCGGTGCTAGCGGAGCGCTGGGGCGCTGCTTGATTGCGCGCCTCAAAGAGGCTGGACATGGCGTCTGGGGGATGGCTCATCGGGCGGAAAGCCTGACGGCTATCGAGATGTTGGGAGCCCATGCGGTCAAGGCTGATGCTCTCAATAGGGAGGCATTGTTTGCAATAATCGAGAAGCTCCGCCCTGACGTGGTGATTGATGAACTTACGTCTCTCCCGGCAAGTCCTTTTGACCTTCCAAAGCATCTCCCGATCGATCGAAAACTTCGTCTTGAAGGTGGCGGCAATCTTTTCGATGCGGCGCAAACATATGGCGTAAAGCGCTACATACAGCAGTCTTGCGGCTTTTATCTGGACGCTGGTTATGACTTGGCGACAGAAGCATCTTCGCTGAGAATGAGCGCGCCGGGGAATATCGGGGAAAGCGCGCGTATGTATACAGCTCTGGAAGCGCGCGTCAGGAGCGCTCCCACAATGGAGGGTGTCACGCTGCGATACGGCTTTTTTTACGGCCCAGGGACGTGGTACTGGCCAGATGGTGCATTTAGTGCGCATCTTGCTCGTGGTGAGGTCTCACTGATTGGTGCGGGCGCCAGCACATTCTCTTTTGTTCATGTAGATGATGCGGCACAGGCAACTGTATCAGCACTTACAGCCAAGCCTGGCGTTTACAATATCGTTGATAATCAGCCTCTACAGTTCGAGAAATGGCTGAAGGCGTATGCGCGATGGGTCGGGGCACCGGTGCCGCCGTGCATGACTGAAAAGGACGCTGTTTTTCTGATGGGCGAAGAAAGCGTCTATTACCAGAATAGCCTGACAGGCGCCTGCAATCGTAAGGCTATGGCTGCGCTCGGGTTTAGTCCACGAAAAGCCCCGTGGCTCAGTACTGTAGGCTAGAGCTGCCGCCGCATATTTGAATATGAGGGTACGGTATTTATCTGCGCCCGTTTGGGAAGAAAATGGGCCAGCCAATAGAACGATGCAGGCCATTCGCTCAAGTGGCGCAAACAACATCAAATATTTTCAAGGAGTTCGAATGGTGGGCGCGACAGGGATTGAACCTGTGACCCCTGCCGTGTGAAGGCAGTGCTCTACCGCTGAGCTACGCGCCCATTCGTTGAGCGGGCTTTTAACAGTGGCGATACAGTCTGACAAGACGATTTTTTGGCCATACCATCGCCTTTGTTTGAACTCATTGCGCCGTCAGAAACATTTTGTCTGACTGGGAGCGACAATGAAACGGAATCCCGCTTTGGATTGTCTGCGAGGAGCAGCAATTCTTTTTGTGATCAGTAATCACATTGGAATACGCATTCCCCTCTCTCATACGGGGTTGGCCAGCTTTCTGCCGCGTTGGTTCCTCATGGGCCTGAACTATAATGGCGGTGAGGCTGTCAGCATCTTCTTCGTCTTGTCCGGCTTTCTGATTGCGTCCCGAATTACGCAGACCTTCGGTGCTTTGGATCGGATACAGCCGGTCAGGTTCCTCATTCATCGCGCTATTCGTATCCTTCCCTGCCTCGTGTTACTTGTGAGCGTTCTGGGAGTGCTCGACTATGTCGGCTTCGAAGATTATCGCTTTTCAAAGCCGGGTCAGAGCTTCCTAGGCGCGACAATGGCAGCTTTCGGGCTGTATTTTAACGTGTGGCAGGCCCGGCATGGTTGGAGTGTTGCAGGCTGGACGATCCTTTGGTCCCTGTCGATTGAAGAGCTTTTCTATCTGCTGTTCCCGTTCCTCTGCCGATTGAATGTGTGGTTGCGTGTGGGCGTGCTCCTCCTGCTGGCTGTAACGGCACCCGTGTATCAGGCAACGCTTCAGGGCAATGAAATCTGGCGAGAGCAGGCCACCCTGACCGGTTTGGGAACCATTGCGCTGGGTATTCTCATGGCAATCGTGGCAGCGCGGTATCGTCCTAACGGAAGCTGGCCTGTTGCGATGTGGGGCGTTGGTTTGCTGATGATGCTGGCAGAGATGTTTGGTCCGCCATCCTGGTGGCATCTGCTGTCTGATGGCTGGTTTGCCGTCCTTTATGGAGGCATTGCCATGCTGGTTTTGGCCTGTGGCTGGCGTTCATTTGAAGGGGGTCGATGGAGTTGGTGGATCCGTAGAATGGGGCAACTGTCATATGAGGTCTATCTCACCCACATGTTTGTTGTCATGGCTGCTGTTCGGATCTGGAGGCATAATCATTGGCCGCAAAGCAATGGATGGATTGTCTATCCAGTCTGCCTGATCGTGATCTGGGGGCTGGGCGAAGCTGTCTCGCGGCTCTTTACCAAGCCCATTACCAAGTTTCTTGATCGAGCGTTGACGTCCCGAATCTATCAAAAAAGCCGAGTGACAAGTTCGGTTCAGCCGGAGGTGGGATGTTAACAGTCCGCCTCCGGTTCAGATTTCTTTTCTAAGCACGCGCAGTGAGTTGTCTCAGAACGCTATTTTTACTGTTCTTCCAGCAAGGGAGGTGCGGCGAGTGACAGGTAATGCATGCGCTTCAACTCGCGTCGCCCCAGTGTGATGCTGTCCAGGATCAGGCCGCAAACCAGTGAGAGCGCCGCAAGGATCATACTGCCTGTGGCAAGGAGCGCTGTAGGAAGGCGTGGGACGAGCCCTGTGTTGAGGTACGTCACCACGACAGGGATCCCGAGGATCAGACCGGCAAGGGTAAAAAATAGTGAGAGCGCTGCAAAGAACATCAACGGGCGTTCCTGCTTTACCAGATTGATGATGGTTCTCAGGATTAGCAGTCCATCTGAGTAGGTGCGCAGCTTGGATGCTGAACCGGGCGGGCGCTCGATATAAGCCGTTGGAATTTCCCCAATCGGCATGCCGAGTTCGAGGGCATGGACCGTGAATTCGGTCTCGGTCTCAAAGCCGGCAGAAAGAGCCGGGAAAGACTTTACGAAGCGCCGGGAAAATACGCGATAACCTGAGAGCATGTCACTGAGTCGACGGCCGAAGACGAGCGTTACCAGTCCTGTCAGTACCTTGTTGCCCAACACATGTCCGCGGCGATAGGCGGCTTCGCGGTCGGTTACGCGCGCACCGTTTACCATGTCCAGACCTTCTGACATGGCAGCATGAAGCATGCCGGGTGCCGCCGCCGCCTCATAGGTGGCATCACCATCAACCAGGATATAATAGTCTGCCTCAATATCCGCGAACATCCGGCGGATAACGTGTCCCTTCCCTTTCATCCGTTCCGTACGGACAATTGCTCCCGCAGCTTTGGCGACTTCTTTTGTGCGATCTGTCGAGTTGTTATCGTAAACGTAAATATCTGCGCTCGGCAGTGCTGCACGAAAATCCTGCACAACCTTCTGAATGGTCACCTCTTCATTATAGCAGGGCACAAGAACAACCGTGCGAGAAGAAGAGAGATGCGTGTTGGAAAGCATTGAGATAGGACCAATATTCAGAATGTGTGAAATGTCGTCTTACAGAAGTATAAATTTATTCTGCGTAAAATTCAAAGGCCGATGGAAGCTCGTGGATTCACTGCGGACGGACATGGTTTCGTCAGCTAGCGAAAACTGCCGCACTTCCTGTTGAAGAAAGGGCAGTAACCCATTCCTCAACAAGAAGCCTGAAAAGGTTTAGAAGCCGAACATATGATCGAGGGAGAAGCCACCTTCCTCATTTTCAAGGCCATGGTACCCGAACAGGCGGCATGTGAGATCGCGGATCAGGATATATCCACCGACACCGGCTCGCTCCAGGTGGGCGCTCTCAAAAAGCTCATGGGGACGAACCATGTAGGAGCCTGATGGCTGGATGCGGATACCCGTCTCGGCCACCAGGGTGCCGTCAGCGGCATGAAGCAGCAGAACCGTTTCGGATTGATCCGTCCCCTCGATTGAGGCGGGGTGGATCAGGCAACAAAAACTACGCAGATGATCATGCCCAAGCTTCAAGAAGAGACGCGTTGTCAGGCCCGGCGGTGGACCGGAGTAGGATTGCGGCTCGGAACGCCATGTCATGAGCGTGTTAAAGATGTGCGCTCCAAAACTGGTTTCCGCCGCATGATCGGTTTCGCGGTTGCGATAGCGCATGAGCGCATGAAGCCAGCCGTCAGCTTCCCCTCCGTCTCGGAAGTCATATACCAGATCTGCATGCCCTGGCCGGTCTGTCAGGTCATGCAAGGCAATGGCTGTTGAGTGGTTGCGGGGAAGATTTCCAAGGAAGTGGGAGCCTACCGGCTGTCCGGCATCATCGAAAATATCCAGCCGCACAGGAAGCGTTTCCAGTGCTTCGGACATGGGGTTTGGTTGGATAAAGCTTTCAAATTTTGCAGGGTCCAAAATGGGAAATGGCAGCAGAAAGCCTCGGCCTAGCGATGGTGCGAAATTTCTGATGGCTGGGTCCGGGTGAATATTGTCCCGCTCGACATTCAGGTGTGCAATGCGTGTGCGTCCACGCTGCGTTATTTCATAGCGCGGCCGAACCAGATGACGTCCTGCGCGCATTTCGAGCTGGGCAGGCCATGCGAGTTCGGGAAAGATTTTTCCAACATCGACCGCGATGGTCTCAAACGGGCCGATCGTCCGATCAACGCCACGATGTTCTTCCACGCCCATGGGGTTAAAGGTAATGCCTCCCGCCGGGATCGTGGTGGCATGGCTGTTCTGGACCCAGACGGTAAGGGTCTCATCTGCTTCCGGAGCGGGTAGCGTGGCATAACGGACAGATGGCCAGGCATTGGCGTCATGTGTGACGGACAGGCTTGGGTCACCATTTCTGCCCCAGACATCAAGCGCGTACTTGACGACGTCATGCCCACGCGCGCCGATCACATGAATGAAAAGCTGGCCCATAAACGGCGGCAGGCTGAAACGTTCACGTATTTGGGCGCTATCAATCGTGATGCCTGCGCCAGACTGGGTAACAGGTTGCTCCCACTGGGCGATGACCTGCCCCGACTGATCATAAAGACGTAGCCAGTAACGCAGATCCTGCGAGCCATAATTGGACCAGTAGTTGGCCGTCACGATCCGTGTGGAAAACTGATCGTCATCCCGGAAAAAAGCAAAATTTGTCGCGAAATTGAGTTTGTCGAGATAGGGGCGACCACGGACGATCATATCATCGGGCAGGCGTGCCGGGGCGAGAGTGTGCAATGTGCGCCCGTTCAGGAGCTTGCCCAGACGACCGCGCATTTTCACGTCATCGAACGAGAGCGCCAGAATGATATCTGCCTCAGTGTCGGGCAGTTCCAAAAGGGCTTGCTTCGCCCCACCAAAGCCGTCGGGTTGGCCAACCTGCTCGGTATCATGAACCAGCACGACAGAAGGTTTTAGTCCCGGATAAAGGGCAACCAGCGTTCGAACGGTGTCTTCGGGGTCGTAAATGACGATTGTCTGCCCGGCGAAAGCCTTCTCCATGCGCGTCAGCGCCTCGGCTGCTATCGGGTGGGCCAGCGCCTTGTAGAGCACGTTTCCACCCTGTGGACCGAAAGTGCGGATATCGAGCATAGAGGGCCCTTTCAGAGCTTCAGTCGTCGGCGCATTTCTCTCGCCACAGTGGGGGTGTCGTCAAGCGGCTGGACAGACCATGATGTCAAGGTCGGGTTGAATATGCGGACGCGCCCTGCTTCCTCAAGGGTTTGCACAAACCTGCCAATGCGCGCTGACTTGCCCGGAAGCGGAAGAACCATCACTGGTGCAGTCGTAGCGGCAGCTTCAGAAATCATGGAAACACTGTCTGTAGTCACGGCAATCATATCTGCGCAGGCGAGCATCCCGAAATAAGGATTGTTATCTCCCTGCCCTTCGAGAATGCGGATACCGGCTGGAACAAGCTTTTCCTTCAGCACGGCAAGAGCGGCTGGGTCCGTTCGGCGTGAAGGGGTCAGGACAGCCTGCATTCCATTCCGGTTCACGAAAGCGATCAGTCCTTCTGCCATTTTGACTGCTTCCGCCGCCCCAAGAGAAAAGCGCCCGTTTGTGCCGCCGACCAGAATGGCAAGCAAAGGCCGCTCGTCATGTTTCAGACGATCAGCCCATAAGGCACGGGCATAATCCAGCTTCTGGGGCGTGACGGGGTGCAATGCATTGCGAGAGATCAAAACATTCGGGCCCTTGATGCCGTCATGGCTGTTGGCAACAATAAGATTAAATTTTGTGAGGTCAGTTCGGGGATTTTGAATCTGCACCACGGGCAACCCTTCCCTTTTGGCAACTGCTGCCCCTGCAATGCCTCCCGTCCCACCAATACTAATGATCAGTTTTGTGTCAGGCGCTATGGTGATGGGGGCAATGCGCTTTAAAGGAAACGGCCAGTATCGGGCCGGAAGACGATTCCAGGGTCTGCGGATCAGGACGGGTTGAAAGTCCCAGTCCATTCCTGCTTTCTCCGCGAGACCGGCACCTTGCGCACGCATCCCGGCGAAGTCTTCGGCGATGATCGTGGCCTTCATGGTTGGACTCCGAAAAAAGACGCTATTTCCCGAAACGGAAGAAATTTGGCAAGAAGCGGATATGACGATGCCTGAAACACCTTCCATTTCCAATTCTGACGGTTTTGCCGAGTTTGGACTGATCCCCCCTCTTCTGGCCACGCTGGAGCAGGTTGGGCACAAACGCCCGAGCGCGATCCAGTCCCAGGCCATCCCGCCTCTTCTGGCCGGGCGCGATGTGCTTGTCGCATCCCAGACAGGAAGTGGCAAAACTGCTGCTTTCGTGCTCCCCATGCTGCAGAAGCTGAATGAAGGGGAAGCTGCGCCGGGCCCACGCGCTTTAATTCTTGAACCCACACGGGAACTGGCCGCGCAGACTGCGGCGGTCTGCCGTCAGTTAGGGCGTCGCCTGTCTTTGAAAACGCGTGTGATCTGTGGCGGCACACCACGTGATCAGCAGTTGCGCACGATCCGCGATGGCGTCGACATTATTGTGGCCACGCATGGACGACTGCTGGACCTGGTGATGCAGGGTGAACTGGTTCTGGAGTATTTGTCCTACCTTGTGCTGGATGAGGCTGACCGCCTTCTTGATGAAGACTTCTCCGAAAGCATGACGGCGCTGACACCCTATTTCCCCGATGTGCCGCCGCAAACCGTCTTCTGCTCTGCTACGCTGCCAGAGCCGGTCATGGCTCTGGCCAAGCGTGTAACGCGTGATCCAGTACGCGTGGATGTTGCTGCTGAAACCTTCACGCCTAAGAAAATACGCCAGCGCGCGATGTTTGTGGAAAAAGACGACAAGCCTGAAACTGTCGCACGTATTCTGGAGAGGTTTCCGGGCCGCAGCATGGTCTTTGCCCGCACTAAGGTGAATGTCGATCTGATGGCGAAAGTGCTTCGCCGTCATGACATCAGGGCGGAAACCCTGCACGGTGATCGGACACAGGGCGCACGAAACAAGGCTTTGGATCTGTTTCGACAGGGCCGCGTGCCGGTGTTGGTGACCACGGATATCGCCTCACGCGGGCTGGACATCTCCGATGTTGATCTTGTCATCAACATGGACATGCCGGAAACGCCTGAATCCTATGTTCACCGCATTGGCCGGACGGCTCGTGCGGGCAAGAAGGGCGCTGCGTTTTCTCTCATCAACAGTGATGAGCGTCTGTTCCTGCGCGATATTGAAAAGCACATTGGCTATCGCATTCGTATCGCAACAGAAGACGCACTCGACACTTAAGGGAGATAGCGGTCCAGAATATTTCTCCCCAGTTCCTGCCAGGCCAGTGTGCTGTCAGGAACTGGGAGGATTGGTGGTGGATTCTCCAGAAGGCTGGTGATTGCCTGTGCGATAGCCGCCGGCTCCGGCTCACACAGTACCGCCTGTGAATTGTCAGCGAACTGCTCCGTGAGGCCACCAACATTCGTCGCGACGATATAACGCCCTCCTGCTGCGGCCATTGCGCCTACGCCACTTTGAGAGGCCTCCCGATAGGGAAGCAGCAATACGTCTGCCCAGCCAATCAGCTGTGACAGCTCATTTTCTGGAACCCATCGATTTTCGACCTGAACTCCGCTGATCTTCTGAAGTTCAGCGAGTTCACGGCTATCGGGCCCCTGCCCGATAACGCGACATTCGATAGGAACATCAACCTGCGGGAGTGCCGCAGCCAACAGGTCCAGTCCCTTATAGGGCAAAAGACGTCCAAACATCAGCAGCTTGGGTTTACCCTGATGGCTGAAAGGCGGAGCGGCGTTCGTCCCGATAAATGGTGGATGGGAAAGCGAGAGTATCCTTTTTCCCTGACACGATGCATCGCCTGAAAGTGTTTTGGCGACGTGCTGGCTAAAGGTGACCAGACTGGATGACTGCCTGATCAGAATGCGTTGAAGAAACATCTGTAACGGGTAGCCGTCTCCCGGATGGGCACGGGCATCGTGAATGATCGTGATGACCGGCACCCCGGCCCGCCGCAGAGCGTGCGCCATGAGAACATCAAGTGGCCCTGGCATTGCACAGATGGCGATATCGGGCCTGTTGCTCAGAATGGCCATGAAAAGACGTGTGATAATCACCGGTGCCTGCAGGAATTTGCAGAACAACCCGAACGCAGAGCGATACGTCCTGAATGTCAGGACATTCGCAGGAGCGTGATGGCTATGAAGGATTTCCGCTTGGTCGGAAAGCGAGAGCTGAACACTGGTTCGGGGAAGTGCAGCAAGCCCATTGGCAAGGTCCACTGCGATTCGCGGCCCCGCGCCCCGTTTCCCCCACTGCCAGACAAAAACTTTCCTGGCTTTCACCCCTGAACTCCTGACGCCTGTACCGCTTGCAGAAGGCTCTGGCCGTTCAGCCGATCCTCCACACGCTTCATGGCGGCATTTCCCAGGCGTTCCCGAAGAGCGGGATTATCGGCGGCTTCTTGTAATGCCTGTGCTGCGGATTGAACGTCAGGGTTGGCCCAGCTGGTTTGCGGCATGTCGAGAACGCCCCGTGGGTCACGGGCGGGAGACAGACTGTAGGCGACTGGAAGCCCGCATGAAGTATCCATAAACTCCGCGGTTGCAGACCAGTCCGTGGCGACGACGGAGCGCCCCAGCGCCATGGCTTCAGCCACGACCAGTCCGAACCCTTCGCTCTTGTGAAGGGAAAGAACGATATCAGCGCAAGCCATGAGTGCCAGCGTGTCTTCGCTGCTGTAATGCGCTGTATCGAGACGAATATTATGAGCCCCACCGATCGCTGCCTGAATGGCGGCCATATCGTCTGGGTAGTTTTTTGTATGGCCAATCTTCAGCAGTAAAATCCGGTCAGGACGGATGCCGAACGCCTCACGAAAGGCCCGAATGGTATCGATGGGATTCTTCCGAACCATGCTGGACGCAAGATTAAACGAAACAAGAACAATGAGGGCATCATCTGGCAGGTTGAATGCCGCCCGGTCTTTCTGAGAGGGTTTTTGACCCGCGAGGCCAACAGGGTGTTCCACCACGCGAACCGGGACGTTGAGGGGCGCAATCGCATCAGCGGTAAAGCGGGACGGCACCCAGATTTCATGAACATATCGCCGGGCGTATGTCCATGTTTTTGGAATGATGGGCAATTCCCATGCCCAATAGCCGATCACTTTCCGGCCGTTCCGAAGAGAGTGTGGCATTCTGAGAAGGACAGAGGGGAGCATTGGCGCATTGACGTGAATGACAAGAGGTGCGCCTGCCCCGACTGCATCCCCCTCAAGTCGCCGGGTGTCTATATCCCAGGTCGCACAGGGAATGTTCAGTTTGCGCAGAGCCTTCACCATCAGACGAGCCCCTTCGCCCAGTCCTGAACTGCGGCTCAGTTCTCCAGCCACAATAATGCCGGAAGCACGGGATGGATAAGTCTTGCTGATGCTGGGCGCGACGAGGGCTGTTGCCCATGCAAAAAACCGTCGTCTCGGTTCCTGAGGCAGTTTTTGCCAGATCCTGTGAGCAACAGAAAGATCAGAGTGGCTCACGGCATGTCCTTCAAGGCGTGTTTCGTACGGAGAAAAATCTGTTTCAGTTTAAAATCAGCTGCCGTCACGCCTGCTTCTTTACAACATGTTTCCTGCCTTGAGCATCAGCATCATAAAGCCGTTACAAGCTCTATGGCGACTGGCCAGGAACGTGCTTACACTACAATCCATGACCGATCCACGCACCATTCCTCCCCGGGTAGAGACGATTCTTGCGGCATTGGTCTCGTTTGATACGACCAGCCGCCATTCAAATCTTTCGATTATCGAATGGATCGAAGGCTATCTGGCTGCCCATGATGTCTCTTTTACCCGGTATCCGGGTGGAGATGACGGGAAGTGGAACCTGCATGCCGTTATCGGTCCAGAAAAAGCTGGGGGAATGGCATTCGCCGGGCATGTGGATTGTGTTCCGGTTGACGGTCAGGACTGGTCGTCTGATCCTTTTGTTCTCAGGGAAGAGAACGGCCGCCTCTATGGGCGTGGCGCAGCAGATATGAAGGGCTACGTCGCCTGCATGCTGGCCGCAGTGCCCGATTTCAAGGCCATGGATCTCCCTAAGCCCATCCATCTGCTTTTTACCTGCGACGAAGAAATTACCTGTGATGGTGCACGACACCTGATCGAGGACATAAAGCAGGCGCATTTGCTTCCTGCCCTTTGCATGGTGGGAGAGCCAACCATGATGACGCCGGTGATCGCTCATAAAGGGCGTTTCGCTGTTCGCGTCCGGCTGGTTGGAAAGCCTGGGCATTCCTCTCTGCCTCAAGGCGGAAAAAATGCCTTGCATGCCATGGGGCGAGCCATCGCCATTTGTGCTGATGAAGCTGACCGGCTTTCAATCGAGGGGCGTCGTGTTGACGGGTTTGTGCCGCCTTATACAACCATGCAGGTTGGCCTCGCATCTGGTGGCAGTATCCTCAATATCATTCCTGAGCAGGCCGAATTCGATGTTGAGTGGCGGAATGTTCCCGGCGATGAAGGCTCCGTAGAGTTTGAGAAGTTACGTGAGGCCCTCTCTCCGCTGGATGAAAGTCTGAGAGAGGATAACCCCGGTGGAGGCATCAGCTACCTGTTGTTGGTGGACCTGCCCCCCTTGGCCTTGTCCGCCGACCATCTCCTGACAGAACTGACGTGCCAGATCACCGGCAGCAACACGACGGGAAAAGTGTCTTATGGAACCGAGGCTGGGATCTACCAGCGTGGTGCCATGGAGAGTATTGTCTGTGGGCCGGGAGATATTGCTCAGGCTCATCGTCCGGACGAGTTTATTGCGAAGGAACAGCTTGAGCGCTGTGAAACGGTCATACGGGATTTTGCACGGAGAGTAAGCGGGGCGGCATGAGTTGTAAGGCAGGACAGAGGCACCATCCGATCCGGCTTCGTCAGCCGCGCCTGACTGAAGACCTGCCCGGAAGCGGCCGTCCGCCTTTTCCACTGACCGTTTGTCTTGATCCACCAGATCTTTCGGCTTGGAGTAGTCCCGCATCTGGAGTTCCCGGTGTCATGGTTTTTGACTCCGGTCGAAATGGCCCGGATGTCGTGATTACCGGCATGGTGCATGGGAATGAATATGCTGGTGGCCATGCCCTGGAGAGACTGCGACGTACTACGCCTGTTCCTGCAATAGGACGGGTGACGCTGATTCTTGCCAATCTGAAGGCTTTCGATCGCTTTGATCGCTCCGCTCCGATGGCTTCTCGCTACAAGGATGAGGATCTCAACCGACTTTGGCATCCATCACGTCTGAACAGTGAGGAGCAGTCCAATGAACTGGAGCGCGCACGTGAGCTTCGCCCATTCATCGAGCGTGCGGATCTGTTGCTGGACCTTCACTCGACACTCTGGCCGTCCAATCCGCTTTTCATTGTCCCGCCCAGGCGGCGGTCCAGTGATCTCGCCTGCGCCTTGGCCTCAGAAGCTGGATTGCCGACGCTGGTCCTGACAGATCTTGGGCATCATGGCGGTTCTCGCCTGATTGAACATGCACGCTTTATGGCCGTCGGCGGTACCGGGCGATCCTGTCTGCTGGAAGCCGGGCTACATTGGGAGCCGCAGACTGTTGATGTCATGGAGAAAGTCAGCCGTCGTTTTCTGGCTGAAGCCCTGAATGTGCATCTACAGGGGGTGGCTCAGGATAAAACGCAGCCAGTGAGGCTTGCTGTCGTGACAGATAATGTCACGGCAAAAAGTGCAGAGTTTAGCTTTGTTGAGCCTTGGGTTGGAAACACCTGCATCCCAAGAGCAGGAACTGTGATTGCCCGGGATGGCCACGATGCTATCTGCACGCCCTACGATGACTGTCTGCTTATCGTGCCAAACCTTCGCCCCAAGCAGGGGCAGCTTGCGGTGCGTCTGGCCAGACGCACCGCAGTCCACCTTAACTCTTAGGCAGAGGCGCGATCATAGATCGGGAAGCGACGGCAGAGCGCCTTCACTTCTTCATGGACACGGTTGGTCGTGTCATTGACGTCGCCCTCTTCCAGAGCTGCCGTCAGAACTTCGTCCATCATGCGGGCAATGGTGCGGAACTCTTCTTCGCCGAAACCACGCGCCGTTGCAGCCGGGCTGCCCAGACGAATGCCAGACGTGACGAACGGCTTTTCCGGATCGAACGGAATGGCGTTCTTGTTGGCCGTGATGCCAGCGCGCTCCAGAATTTCTTCCGCAAGCTTGCCCGTCACTTTCTTGGGGCGAAGATCGACCAGCACCAGATGGCTGTCCGTGCCACCCGTCACGATGTCGAAGCCACGTAGCTGAAGTTCATCCGCCAGCGCCTTCGCATTGGCTACAACCCGCTTCTGGTAGTCGCGGAAGTCATCCTTCAGTGCCTCGCCGAAGGCAACGGCCTTGCCAGCGATGACATGCATCAGCGGACCACCCTGAAGGCCTGGGAAGACCGCAGAGTTGATCTTCTTGGCGAGCTCAGCGCTGTTCGTCAGGATGATGCCACCACGGGGGCCACGTAGCGTCTTGTGAGTCGTGGACGTCACGATGTCAGCATACGGTAGCGGGCTTGGATACAGGCCAGCAGCAACCAGACCGGCAAAATGAGCCATGTCCACCATCAGATAAGCGCCAACTTCGTCAGCAATCTTCCGGAAGCGCGGGAAGTCGATCACGCGCGGATAGGCGGAACTGCCTGCGACAATGATCTTCGGCTTATGCTCACGTGCCAGTTCTTCCATCTGATCGTAGTCGATCAGACCATCCTGCGCACGCACGCCATACTGAACGGCGTTGAACCACTTGCCGGAATAGTTCGGAGCTGCACCGTGGGTCAGATGTCCGCCAGCCGCGAGGCTCAGACCCAAAATGGTGTCGCCAGGCTTTGCCATTGCCATGAACGCTGCCTGATTGGCATTGGCGCCGGAATGCGGCTGCACGTTTGCAAATTCTGCACCGAACAGCTTCTTAAGGCGCTCGATGGCGAGGGTTTCAACGCGGTCCACGTCAACGCAGCCACCATAGTAGCGCTTGCCCGGAAGGCCTTCAGCGTACTTGTTGGTCAGAACAGAGCCCTGCGCTTCCATCACGGCAAAAGATGCCATGTTCTCGGACGCGATTAGCTCGATACCATCCTGTTGACGGGTCAGTTCGTCATTCAGAATTGCGGCAACTTCGGCATCAGCCTCTTTTAGAGGCGCGTGGAAAAAAGGATTCAGCGTGGACTGGCTGGCGTGTTCCGACATCGTGGTCCATTCTCCAGGGTGAGTTCGCCCCGTCACTACCGCAGAATGCGCGCGTCGGCAAAAACAATCCGTGTTTCCAACGAGGATCTTTCATGACCAATCCGCTCTGGCGGACCAAGCCTGTGTCTTCCGCTGCGTCTGACAATACAGGCCTGAAACGTGTTCTTGGCCCCTGGCACCTCATCGCACTCGGTGTGGGTGTGACCATCGGTGCCGGCCTGTTCTCCCTGACAGGCGTTGCAGCAGGCCAGAATGCAGGCCCTGCCGTCACGCTGTCCTATCTTATTGCCGCCCTCGCCTGTGGATTTGCCGGCCTCTGTTACGGCGAACTGGCCGGTATGATTCCGTCCGGCGGGTCGGCGTATTCCTATGCCTATGCGTCTATGGGCGAGCTGATCGCCTGGATTATCGGCTGGGATCTTGTGCTGGAATATACGGTGGGTGCGGCCGCTGTGGCCTCAAGCTGGTCGGGCTACGTGTCCTCCTTGCTCTCAGGCTGGGGCATTACGATTGATCCACGGCTTCTGGCGACACCCATGACACCTGTGACACTGGCGGATGGGTCAGTGGTCAGTGCCTGGTTCAATTTTCCGGCTGTTCTGGCTATCTGGGTCGTGACTGCTTTGTTGATGCGTGGTGTCAGCCAGTCCGCTGCGCTGAATAATGTCATCGTGGTGATCAAGCTGGCAGTGATCGCTCTGGTGCTGGTGTTCTGCATCCCGCATATCAAGCTGGCCAATTATCATCCGTATATTCCGCCGAATGACGGCACCTTTGGGCATTTCGGCTTCTCGGGCGTGATGCGGGCCGCAGGAATGGCATTCTTTGCCTATCTGGGATTCGATATCGTCTCCACAACCGCGCAGGACAGCAAAAACCCGGCCCGGGATATTCCGGTCGGCATTATCGGAAGCCTGCTGATCTGTGGCGTTGTTTATGCAGTGTTCTCGGCGGTTCTGACGGGCGTTGTGAACTATAAAGTCATGGCGAATGATCCAAGCCCGGTTGCAACAGCGATTGATGCTGCTGGTGCCCCCTGGCTCGCCAGTCTCGTCAAACTGGGGATTACAGTAGGATACGTTTCTGTCCTGTTTGGGCTTCTTCTAGGTCAGGCGCGTGTATTTCTTGCCATGTCGCATGATGGGCTGCTTCCGAAAGTCTTCGCGAAGCTGAACACGCGCACGCATACACCCTGGACGTCCCACCTTTGCTTTGCCGCCCTGACAAGTGTTCTGACTGCAGTGCTGCCGATTGGTGAGTTGGGCAACATGACCTCTATCGGAACCCTGCTTGCGTTCATCATTGTCTGCGTCGGTGTTCCACTCTTAAGGATGAAGGAGCCTCAGGCCCCACGCCTTTTCCGTGTGCCCGGTGGGCCGATTATTCCGGTTCTGGGCGTGTTGTCCTGCGGTGCGGTCATGGTGTCTTTGGATCTGCTGACCTGGGTTCGGCTGGTGGTATGGCTCGTGATCGGGCTGGCGATTTATTTCTGTTACGGAGTACGTCACAGCCTGCTTTCCAGATAGAAAATATAGGCGCATGATTGGGGGCATGACGAACGCATCATTCCCCCTCTTCCGCCCGCGGCGTAATCGCCACGATGCCTTTACACGTCGGCTGGTTCAGGAAAATCGACTGCACGTCGATGACCTGATCTGGCCGATTTTCGTTTGTGAGGGCGAAAACCAGCGCCAGAAAGTGTCCTCCATGCCCGGTGTTGAGCGCGTCAGCCTCGACAATCTGGTGGAGCATGTCCGCCCGGCTGTTGAACTTGGCATCCCGGCGATTGCCATCTTCCCCATCACGCCAGTCGAACTGCGTGATGCAACCGGCACTGAAGCCCTGAACCCGGACAATCTGATGTGCCGCGCATCACGCGTCATCAAGGAAGCTTTTCCGGAGCTTGGCGTCATTGGTGATGTGGCGCTCGATCCCTACACGGATCATGGCCATGACGGTGTTATCAAGGACGGCCGTATCCTCAATGACGAATCTGTCGAAATCCTGCGTCAGCAGGCGCTCAATCAGGCTCGCGCTGGGAACGACATTATTGCGCCGTCTGACATGATGGATGGTCGTGTGCAGGCAATCCGTGAGACACTTGATGCCAACGGCTTCGAAACTGTCCGCATCATGGCTTATACCGCGAAATACGCTTCTGCTTTCTACGGCCCGTTTCGTGATGCGCTGGGATCAGGTGGCCTTCTGACGGGCGACAAGAAAACCTATCAGATGGACCCGGCCAATTCGGACGAAGCTCTTCGGGAAGTCGAGCAGGATATTCGTGAAGGTGCGGACATGATCATGGTCAAGCCGGGAATGCCCTATCTGGACATTATCCGCCGCATCCGTGACCGTTTCGCTGTGCCGACCTTCGCTTATCAGGTATCCGGTGAGTATGCGATGCTTGCCGGAGCTATCCAGAATGGCTGGCTTGAGCGGGATCGGACCATTATGGAGAGCCTGATTGCTTTCAAGCGGGCCGGTTGTAATGGCATTCTGACGTATTTTGCGATTGATGCAGCCCGCCTTATGAAAGAAGACCGCTGATTAATCGCCGCGCACGAGGCGTTCAGGCTTACTACGGAGGCCTGAACGCAGAAGAAATCGCAAGGCGCCATATGGTGGAGGCAGGGCTGGAAATTCTGGCTCAAAGGCTCAGAACGCCATATGGCGAAATCGATCTTCTGGTTGCGGATGAAAACTGGGTTATCGCTGTCGAGGTAAAAAGCCGTTCCACACTCAGGGATAGCGTGGAAGCCCTTCAGCCTCGTCAGGCTGAGCGGCTGATGACAGCCTTCGAGTATGTTCTTGCGACCAGACCAGACTGGTCACGCCCGAACACGCGTTTTGACGTTATTGCTGTCAATCGTGAGGGGCAGGCGCGACGCATCGTGGATGCGCTACGCCTTACATAATATCAGGTGCGACGGCTGCGGACGTGGCGATGAGCTGTTGTTGCGGCAGCTGCGTGCGGGCGGTAAGCCACGTTACGGATCACAGCGTGATGTCCGCTCCATGCCATTGAGTGGCTTGCGGAGTGGCGAGCAAAGTGAACAACCGGGCGGTGGTAAACCGGGGTAGCTGTCAGCGCATCAAATGTCAGCTTGCTGGCTTCGTAATCAGTGATGGCTGCACGGGCATGAGCCTTTCCGGCCCCCATGCATAGTCCAACGCCCATAATGCCGAGAGCAATTCGGCCAGCCCACTGTCGCGCCATTGATGTGTTTCCATCCCTGTTTTGATGGAACTACCGTATGACGTAATCAGAGGGTTCGACAACCCCGATGGGGAAAGTTTTAGAAAAAATCAAGGTCTTGCCACTTTTGGACACATCATGGCTGAATTGTGGCGTCTGCAAGCCTTGAAAAAGGTTGAATTCCGGCCGTTTCAGCGGCCGGAATTAACGAAATCAGGCATTCGCCGTAGCGATTCCTTTTTCGGTCAGCAGAGTCTCAAGTTCACCGCTCTGGTACATGTCCGTCACGATGTCGCACCCACCAACGAACTCACCTTTGACGTAGAGCTGCGGCACGGTCGGCCACTGTGAGAAATCCTTGATGCCCTGACGAAGCTCAGCGCTTTCAAGAATGTTGCAGGTCTCGAACGGCACGCCAAGGTGGTTCAGGATCTGCACAACGCGTGCAGAGAAGCCGCACTGCGGGAAGAGTTTGTCACCCTTCATGAACAGCATGACCGGGTTTGCGTCGATCAGGTTCTGGATATGCTGGAACACGGTCTCAGACATTGGTTTTTCCTTTTGTCGGCATCAGGGAGAGGCAATGCCCTCCCTGGCTGTCAGCAGTCACTTCAGAAGGGAATGATTCCCCCTGAGTTCAAGGGGTCAGGGTTTTGAGAGCCATTGCATGCAGCTCAGTACCCATGCGGGTTCCGAAGGCATCATAAACCAGTTTGTGCTGGCGTACACGAGAAAGCCCTTCGAATGCCGTGCTGACCACGGTGCAGGCGTAGTGATCGCCGTCCCCGGCCAGATCCTGAATTGTGATCTGGGCATCGGGAATGGCGGCGAGGATGGTCCGTTCGATTTCGGATGCTGTCATCGGCATGTGTCAGGCGTCCTCACCCATGAATTTCGGGAAGAATGCTGCGTTGATGTCGCGCAGTCTGCTGGCTTTTAGTGCAATACCATCCGCAAGCTTCAGTTCCTTGCCGCCGGAATGACCCAGCTTACGGGCGGGGACATGAGCTTTTTCGGCTGCGGCAAGAAGGACCTGAGCGCTTTTGGTCGCCACAACATAGCACGCCTGATCTTCACCGAACCAGAAAGCATGCAGTGGCATGTTGGATGGTGGTGCATTCAACACGCATCCAACATCTCCAGCCATGACCATCTCAGCCAGTGTCACAAGAAGACCGCCATCTGCAATATCGTGGCAGGCTGCGACCAACCCGGCTTCAATCTGTCCGCGCACAAAGTCACCGTTCCGGCGCTCTGCAACAAGATCAACATGAGGTGGAGCACCGTCCTCGCGATGGCAAATCTCACGGAGCCACAAGGACTGACCGAGTTCACCACGGATTTCACCAATCAGAACCAGATCATGATCTGCAGGCATGGACAGTCCGATGGACCGCGATGCATCTGCAAGAACACCCAGAGCGCCGATCGCCGGTGTCGGGAGAATAGCCTGGGCCAGACCTGATGGTGAACGTGTCTCGTTGTACAATGAGACATTGCCGCTCACGACTGGGAAATCCAGTGCGCGGCACGCTTCACCCATGCCTTTGATGGCTTGAGCAAACTGAGCCATGATTTCTGGGCGTTCCGGATTGCCGAAATTCAGGTTGTCCGTCACGGCCAAAGGCTTCGCACCTGTTGCCGTAATGTTGCGCCATGCTTCGGCAACAGCCTGTGCTGCTCCGGTTTTCGGATCAGCCTGACAGTAACGCGGGGTGCAGTCTGTCGTCAGGGCGAGGCCCAGACGCGTTCCTTCCACGCGCACAATGGCAGCATCTGCCGCACCTGGGCGACGCGCCGTATTGCCGCCGACGGATGCATCGTACTGGTTCCAGATCCATGCGCGGGACGCCAGATCAGGGCAGCCGATCAATGTCAGTAGAGCATGCTCAATCCCTACCGGGTCTGCAGGTGGCTGGATGTGCCGTGGGGCCTCCAGCGGAACAGTCGGGCGATTGTAGATCGGAGCTTCATCGGCCAGCGGTGCCAGCGGAATATCCGCTTCGACCTGTCCGTTGTGCTTGATTGTGATGCGGCCACTATCTGTCAGCTGCCCGACGATAGCGAAATCCAGTTCCCACTTTTCGAAGATGGCCCGGGCCTGCTCGGTGCTCTCAGGCTTGAGAACCATGAGCATACGCTCCTGGCTTTCAGACAGCATCATTTCGTAGGCTGACATGCCGGGTTCGCGCTGCGGGACAGAATCAAGGTCAAGCTCAATTCCGACGCCACCCTTCCCTGCCATTTCAACGGCGGAAGATGTCAGGCCAGCAGCACCCATGTCCTGAATGGCGACGATCGCATCGGTGGCCATCAGTTCGAGGCACGCCTCGATCAGCAGCTTCTCGATGAACGGGTCGCCAACCTGCACGGTCGGACGCTTGGAGGCGGCCTCATCGTCGAACTCGGCGGAAGACATGGTGGCACCATGAATACCGTCTCGACCGGTTTTGGAGCCAACATAAACAACCGGATTTCCAATGCCTGCAGCAGCAGAAAGGAAGATCTTGTCCTGCTTGGCAACACCGACTGTCATCGCGTTGACGAGCGGATTGCCGTCATAGGCCTTGTGGAAGTTGACTTCCCCGCCGACCGTCGGAACGCCGACGCAGTTGCCGTATCCACCTACGCCGCGAACAACACCATCGACGATACGGCGCGTTCCCGGATTTTTGGGGTCACCGAAGCGCAGGGCATTCAGGTTGGCGACCGGACGCGCGCCCATGGTGAACACGTCACGCAGGATACCGCCCACGCCTGTCGCTGCGCCCTGATAAGGCTCGATGAAGGACGGATGGTTGTGGCTTTCCATCTTGAAGACGGCAGCCAGCCCCTCGCCGATATCAACAACACCCGCATTTTCGCCCGGTCCATGAATGACCCATGGAGCCTTGGTTGGCAGCGTCTTGAGATGGATGCGGGAGGATTTGTAAGAACAGTGCTCGGACCACATGACCGAGAAAATGCCAAGCTCCGTAAAGCTGGGCGTGCGGCCCATGATGTTCAGAAGCTTGTCATATTCCGCAGGTGTCAGGCCGAACGACTGGGCCAGTTTGGCGTCGATTGTAACACTCATCCGACGAGAGCCTCCACCAGGCCTTTGAAGAGCGGCACGCCGTCAGTCGCGCCGATTTCCGGGTCAGTCAGGTTTTCAGGGTGCGGCATCAGGCCACACACACGGCCATTTTCACTCAGGATACCAGCAATAGAGCGCGCGCTGCCGTTGGGATTGGAGTGGCGATTGCCCTCTGAGACCTGTCCATCAGCAGCACAATAGCGGAATGCGACCCGGCCCTCTCCTTCGAGACGCTCAAGCGTTTCAGGTGAGGCCGTGTAGTTGCCATCGCCATGCGCAAGCGGTGCACGGAAAATGTCGCCGCTCTTCCATCCTTGCGTGAATGCCGACGTGGCATTTTCAACTTTCAGGTGGCAGTCCTGCGACAGAAAGCGCAGGCCAGCGTTGCGAAGCAGTGCGCCTGGCAGAAGATGCGTTTCCGTCAGGATCTGAAAACCGTTACAGACACCGAGAACATGGCCACCCTTCTCAGCGAAAGCTTTGACTTCGCGCATGATCGGAGAATGAGCAGCCATGGCACCACTGCGCAGATAATCCCCGAAGCTGAAACCCCCTGGCAGAACCACAAGATCCAGATCACCAAGGGATGTGTCCCGGTGCCAGATCATCTTCGGGGTCTGGCCGGAAACCAGCTTCAGGGCGTGCACCATGTCGCGCTCCCGGTTCGTGCCAGGAAATACGACGATACCTGCCTTCATTTCTGAGCCTCCGGAGCCGTATGGCAGGGGTAAGCGTCATGCAGGGCACGGTAAACGGCCTTGCCGCCCGACTGCGTCAACGCATCATTATGAGCGTGCAGCCAGGAAATCAGCTTGCCGCGGACCTGCGTTGTCGTTTCGCTGACCGGAACACAAAACGCGACAGGCGCGCCAGCGTCATCGGCGTAGCTGTCGTATTTCTTGGACCAGACTTCGCTGTCCATGACGCCTGCGAGATACGCGTCACAGAGAGCAGTGGACTTGCTGGCCGAGCACATGTTGCCCAGAGCTTTTCCGGAGACCTTGGAAACGCGCTGTGCATGAGCAGGAGCCGCAGTTACGGTCAAGAGACCAGCAGCCAGAAGAACAGCGGAGAAGAGCTTCATGCCGCCACCTCGACGCTGAAGTCTTCAATGACTTCGTTAGCCAGAAGAGCGCGGGCCATGGCCTCACCTTTGGCAAGAGCTGCAGCATTGTCCTGCGCTGCAACGTCCAGTTCGATCACGCGGTTAACGCGGACTTCACCAACACCTTTGAAACCCAGAGACTCAAGAGCATGGCCGACGGCTTTGCCCTGCGGGTCAAGAACACCATCTTTCAGAGAAACGAAAACGCGGATTTTCATTATACTGCCTCCGGACCCTTGAGGTCTCCATTACTGGCTTCGGGCAGGATCCCGAGACGCCGTGCAACTTCCTGATAAGCTTCTTCGACGCGGCCCATGTCCCTGCGGAACCGGTCCTTGTCCATTTTCTCGCTGGTCTTGCTGTCCCACAGGCGGCAGTTATCGGGAGAGATTTCGTCAGCGACGATAATCCGCATCTCCTCGCCTTCCCAGAGACGGCCGAATTCCAGCTTGAAATCAATGAGGGTGATGCCAACGCCCATGAAGATGCCCATCAGGAAATCATTGGTCCTGAGAGCCAGCGTATTCATGTCGTCCAGATCCTGTGGTGAGGCCCAGTCGAACGCGGCAATATGTTCTTCAGAGACCATCGGGTCCCCAAGAGTGTCGTTCTTGTAGTAATATTCGATGATCGTGCGCGGCAGACGGGTTCCTTCAGGGATGCCAAGGCGCTTGGCGATCGAGCCCGCCGCAACATTGCGGACCACCACTTCGAGCGGAATGATCTCGACTTCGCGGATCAGCTGCTCACGCATGTTGAGACGGCGAATGAAGTGCGTTGGGATGTTGATGTCGTGCAACTTCATCATCAGGTATTCGCTGATGCGGTTGTTCAGAACACCCTTCCCTGTGATCACGCCACTTTTGGCGCCGTTTCCGGCGGTGGCGTCATCCTTGAAATACTGCACGAGCGTTCCGGGCTCGGGCCCTTCGAAAAGAACCTTGGCTTTGCCTTCATAGAGCTGGCGGCGGCGGGCCATGAGCAATCCTTACTGCGTTGCGCCGTCCCGTTTGTCAGGGATGCGGAAACGGCTGGTCCAGCGACGGTTTTTCGGTTCCATAGCATTGCGGAACCGGAACCGCGAGAGTGCGGGAAAACTATTCCCGCCCCCGTTTGTCCAGATTAACCGAAAATGCGGTTAAAGATGCGATCAACCTGGCTGAGATGCTGCGCCGGATCGAAGGCCCGGTCTAGAACTTCCGCACTGACACGGCCGGCAACTTCCGGATCTGCTTCAAGATTCTCGCGGAACGTGCGGAAGTCAGGATGGCCCAGCTTCGTCCATGTCTCCATGGCGTTGCGCTGGACGATCCGGTAGGCGTCCTCGCGGGAAATACCAGCGCGGGCCAGAACCAGCAGCACTTCACCGGAATGAACAACGCCACCAAGGCTTTCCATGTTGGCGATCATCTGGTCCGGATAGACCATCAGCTTTTCCATCATGCCAGCCAGACGCATCAGAGCGAAATCAAGCCCGATCGTGGCGTCAGGGCAGATGTTCCGCTCCACGGCCGAGTGGCTGATGTCACGTTCGTGCCAGAGGGCAACGTTTTCCAGTGCAGGCGTAACATGGGAGCGAATCAGGCGGGCAAGGCCTGTCAGATTTTCGGATAGCACCGGATTCCGCTTGTGCGGCATCGCGGAGCTGCCTTTCTGTCCCTTATGGAAGAACTCTTCCGCTTCGCGCACTTCCGAACGCTGCAAGTGGCGAACTTCAACAGCCAGACGTTCAATACCGCTGGCAATCACACCCAGGGTGCAGAAAAATGCTGCGTGGCGGTCACGTGGGATGACCTGCGTTGAGACGCTTTCGGCAACAAGTCCCAGCTTGTCGGCAACGTATTCTTCAACGGCCGGGTCAATATGAGCATACGTACCGACCGCACCGGAAATGGCACAAACAGCGATTTCTTTGCGGGCCTGAAGCAGACGCTCTTTGTTGCGCGCGAATTCTGCATAATGGCCAGCCAGTTTTAGGCCGAAGCTGGTCGGTTCCGCATGAATGGCGTGGCTGCGGCCGATCGTCACGGTCAGCTTGTGCTCGTATGCGCGCGTCTTGAGAGCAGCGAGAACGCGCTCCAGATCTTCAAGAAGAAGGTCGGAAGCCTGTGTCAGCTGAACGGACAGGCATGTGTCCAGCACATCCGAAGACGTCATGCCGAGATGAACGAAACGGCTATCGGGGCCAACTTTTTCTGCCAGCCATGTCAGGAACGCAATCACGTCATGGCGCGTTTCCGCCTCGATCTCGTCAATCCGGGCCAGGTCAGCGTCGGAGAATGCGGCCATTGCGGCATCCCCCTTTTCGCGGATCGTTTTGGCTGATTCGGCAGGGATTGCGCCCTGTTCCGCCATGGCTTCACAGGCCAGGGCTTCAATTTCGAACCAGATACGGTAACGGTTGGCGGGCGACCAGATTGCGGTCATCTGGGGGCGGCTATAACGCGGAACCATGAGAACTCCGGAGGCGAGTGGGGCTTTACGGAGGCTGCTTAGACCAAATACGAGGATATTGCACGGACCCCTTTTGGAAGAATGACAACCTTGCTCCCTGATACTTTCGTTCACGGCCTGTTTGCGCTGGCGCAGGTCACCCTCATTGATATCACGCTCGCGGGAGACAACGCTGTTGTCATCGGGATGGCGGTTCGTAGCCTTCAGGGGCGACAGAGGCGTCTGGCCATTCTGATCGGCACGGCGTTTGCGGCCGTCCTGCGAATTGGGCTGGCACTGGTTGCAGCCCGTCTTCTGGCTATTGTGGGCCTGACGCTTGCAGGCGGCTGTCTGCTGCTCTGGGTCTGCTGGAAAATGTATCGGGAACTCCGGCACAGTGATACGGACGTTGAGGTTGACGCTCCTTCCCGTCTTGGGCCGGCCATTCTCAAGATTGTCATTGCCGATCTTTCCATGAGTCTGGACAATGTCCTTGCTGTCGCAGGTGCTGCTGTTGGTCATCCATGGATTCTCATGGGCGGTCTTGCATTCTCTGTGTTGCTGATGGGCGTTGCCGCGTCGTTCATTGCCGGGCTTCTGGCCCGTTACAGTTGGATCGCATGGTGTGGTCTGTTTGTCGTTCTGGGTGTGGCGATTGAGCTTATCATCCGCGGCGGAGGAGAAATCTGGCATCATGTTGTGCTGCCGAACTGATCGACCACTTCTGCTGGCTGCTGCCTTGTTTCTCGGGGCGGCAGCTCCTTTGCCCTCTACACCCTCGGTTCAGGACCGATTGGCTCAGTGGCTGTCACTTGTCGCGCCTTCAGCCACAGACCGACCTGCGGACGACTATGCCGCCTTTCTTCTGCAGACCCCGGTCTGGCCGCAACGCGCCAAAATTCTATGGCGATATCAGAATGCCCTTACGCATACATCTGATCCTGACGCGTTAAACCGGCTTTGCCCGGCTCTTCCCCTGACACTCGTCTCGGCGTTCCTGAACTGTCAGGATCATCTCCCCAGTGCAGTGAATGAAGTGCGCAGGCTTTGGGTCTCTGGTGCGGGAACTGCTCAGGAAGAAGGTGCTCTTCTGGCGCGATATGCCACTGTCTTCAGTGCGGATGATCAGTGGCAGCGTTATGCGACTCTTGAGGCCAAGGGTCAGCTTTCGGCGGCGGGACGTCAAATCTCCCGCCTGCCGCCCGAGCGTCAGGCCCTTGCACGCGCGAGACTCGCTGAACGATCCGTCTCCCCTGATGCCAACAGCGCATTTGATGCTTTATCTCCTGTGGAGCGTGCAGATCCCATTTTAATCCGCTATCGCTTGCGGGCTCTCCGGCGCGGAGACCGCCTGGATGAAGCTTTGGCGCTCTGGAATGATGCGGGTTCACGCCTGCAAGCTGCGGCCCCTTCTCATGAATGGTCCAGTGAAAGAGCAAGTCTGGCTCGCGCCCTGCTCCTCGCAGGTCGTGTGCAGGACGCTTATGCCCTGGCGCAGGACACAACACTGCCGCTCACCGAAATCGACCGTCAGGAAGCGCAAAATCTCTCGGGCTTTATTGCTCTTCGACTCTTGAACACTCCCGACCAAGCGGAGGAATTTTTCAGGCCGCTCCAGCATGCTTCCTCGCTCGCGATGCAGGCTCGAGGCTGGTACTGGACTGCGCGCGCCCGCCAGGCCGCAGGGCATTCAGGAGACGCGCAGAACGCATTTGAGCATGCGACACGTTTTCCCACGACGTTCCATGGCCAGCTTGCTCAGGCGGCTCTTTCCGGGGAGCAGTCTTTTATTTTGGCCGGGGCGACGTCTCAGGAATTCAGTAGTGCGCTCCAGCAAAGCTTGCACTCTCTTCCGTCGGTGGCATCAGGAGACTTGCAGCGACAGGATCTCGTCGAGGCTGCCACCGACCTGATGCAGTCAGGAGATCAGGAGCACGCTAAAGACTTCCTCCTGCTTCTTCTGATCGCTAATCCGACGCCGCAAGGCCAGAAAGCTGTGGCAGACCTTGGCTCACGCCTTAATGTTCCTGCCGCCGAAGTCTTTGCCGCTCATGCCTTGTCACGAAAAGGCGTTGCCCTTTATCCGCAGGGTTTCCCTAATCCATGGCCGGAAGCATCGACTGTTCCAGATGGTTTGCTTCCAGCCGTCATCAGGCAGGAAAGCGGATTCGATTCTGCTGCGATCAGTGGGGCTCATGCCATAGGGCTGCTTCAGATCTTACCCGGGGCTGCGACGGATGTTGTGAGGCGCGCCCATCTGGGGGGCATGAATGTCTCCGCAGCGGCCCTGCTGGATCCTCAGACCAATCTGATCGTCGGGAATGCTTACGTATCCCAGTTGCTCGCGCGCTTTGATAACGTCATTCCCTATGCCTTGGCTGCTTATAATGCCGGGCCGCATCGGGTGGATCTGTGGCTCAAAGCAAATCCACCTGCCGATCCTTTATCTGAAGATGGCATTCTAGATTGGATCGAGCGTCTCCCTTATCGGGAAACGCGAATGTACATCGAAAATATCGAAGCTAACATGATGGTTTATCGAGTGAGCGCTTCCAATGTCGGAAACTGATTTTCGATCACTTTGTGAACAAGTGCTCTCGCATCTGGCGGCAAGTAACCTGCGCCTTGTGACTGTGGAAAGTTGCACGGGCGGGATGATTTGCGCAGCCCTCACCGATATTGCAGGATCGTCCAGCGTGATTGAAGGCGGCCTTGTGACCTATTCCAATGCCCTGAAAAGCAGCGCTGCTGGCGTTCCGGCAGACACTCTTGTTCGATACGGCGCAGTCAGTGAAGAGACGGCACGAGCCATGGCGGAGGGCGCACTGTGGCATGCTGCGGATGCGACAATAGCGGTTTCTGTCACGGGAATAGCAGGACCAGACGGCGGAAGTGCTGAGAAACCCGTGGGAAGTGTTTGCTTCGGGCTGGCTGTTTTTCCAGGAAAGGCAATTTCAGAGCGACATGTTTTTTCGGGAGATCGAGCTGCAGTCAGAAAGGCTACGGTAAGACATGCTCTTGAAATGATTTTGAAGGCCTGAACAAAAAAAGCCCCCACCGATCTGGTGAGGGCCTTTATGGCAAACTGTGCCAACTGACGATTTACTGACCGTCAGTCGGGGCCGTTGCTGGCATTGTTGATGCCGCTGGCGGTACGGTCGGAACCGGCGCCGTAGGAACAACCGCAGACGTCGGTGCCGTTGCAACCGGAAGCGGAGCCGCTGGAGCCTGTGCCTGAACTGGAGTCTGAGCCTGCTGGAGCGAGCGGGCGTTCAGAGCGTCTGTTGCAGACGCTTCATCAGACTTCTGCATGTGCGAAGCCGATTTTTTGCCATGGTGATGTCCATGGTGTTCGGCCATAGCCGGGGAAGCAGCAGCAATCAAAGCCGAGAAGGCAAATGCGCCGAAGGTAAATTTCTTCATTGCGTAATCCTTTCATGACACCATTCGGTGCTTGGGGCTCAAAACGCCACACGCGCCAAATGGTTCATGACGTATTACGAATTCTTTCCTGTGCTCAGGAAAGTCCCGGCTGCGGAGTACGGGTTTGTGGCGTCTGTACGCCATAGATATCACGAGCCCGCTTGATGAAGGCTGAGACCATCAGACGAACGCCTTCATTGAAAACAACACCCATCGCATTCTGGAGCAGACGGGACCGGAACTCGAAGTCCACAAAGAAATCCACTAGGCAGCCACGAGGGTCAGGTGTGAATGTCCAGACATTGTTCAGATACCGGAAAGGCCCTTTTTCATAGCGGACGCGGATACGCGAAGGGCATTCCAAAGTCACACGGCTGGTAAAGGTCTCACGGAACGGTCCGAACCCGATTGTCAGGTCAGCTACCAGTTCATGCTCCGTCTTGGATTTGATAGTCGCTTTGACGCACCATGGCAGAAACTGCGGATATCTCTCCACATCTGCGACCAGATCAAAAAGTTGCTCCGGCGTGTAGGCAATCAACCGTTGCTCGGCATGTGTCGGCATCAGGGACTTTCTTTCAGACGGCTGTTTCGCGCAGCCTGCAGCTTCGCGAAGTCACTGTCCGCATGATAGGAGGATCGTGTCAGAGGGCTTGCACTGACCTGGAGAAATCCTTTGGAACGGGCAGCCGCAGCATAGCCGTCAAATTCTTCCGGGGTAACAAACTTTTCGACCGATGCATGCTTTACGCTCGGCTGAAGGTACTGTCCCAACGTCAGAAAATCGACGTCAGCGACCCTGAAATCATCCATGACCTGCCATACTTCCATCTTCTCCTCACCAAGGCCAAGCATCAGGCCGGACTTGGTGAAAATGGATGGATCAAGCCTCTTCACACCGTCCAGCAGACGCAGGGACTGATAGTATCGCGCACCCGGACGAATAGTGGGATAGAGACGTGGCACAGTCTCGATATTGTGATTGAAAACGTCCGGTCTGGCTTCCACGACAACCTCAAGAGCGCCTGGCTTCCTCAGGAAGTCAGGAGTCAGGATTTCGATTGTTGTGCTCGCTGAAGCCGTCCGGATGGCTTTGATCACATTGGCAAAATGGCGCGCCCCGCCATCGGCGAGATCATCACGATCCACCGATGTAATCACAACGTGCTTGAGGCCGAGCTTTGCTACCGCTTCTGCAACCCTGCGAGGTTCGTCTTCGTCCAACGCCTTGGGCAGGCCGGTTGTGACATTGCAGAACGCGCAGGCGCGCGTGCAGATCTCTCCCATGATCATCATGGTGGCATGACGCTGAGACCAGCATTCCCCGATATTCGGGCAAGCAGCCTCTTCGCACACCGTAACCAGATTCGCTTCCCGCATCAGAGCTCGCGTCTCGTGATAGACGGGATGATTGGGCGCTTTGACCCTGATCCAGGATGGCTTGCGCTGGATCGGGTTATCGGGGCGATGCGCCTTCTCCGGATGACGGGGAGAAGGCGCTAACCGATGATCAATGGTGATGCGCTGGGACATAATGCTCAGATATGGAGCGGGCCATCGAAGGCCGCCAGAGTCGCTTCATGCATCGTCTCGGAGATTGTCGGATGCGGGAAAACCGTCTCGATCAGTTCTGCTTCCGTCAGCTCACTGGTTCGGGCGATAACATAACCCTGGATCATTTCCGTGACTTCGGCACCGATCATATGAGCACCAAGAAGCTCTCCGGTGGTCGCGTCAAACACGGTTTTAACCATGCCTTCCGTCTCACCCATTGCTACGGCCTTGCCATTCGCCATGAACGGGAAGCGACCGACGCGGACCTTGTGACCAGAGGCAATAGCCTTCTCTTCGCTCAGACCTACCGAAGCAATCTGGGGACGAGAGTAGGTGCAGCCCGGAATGTTCAACGCATGAAGAGGCTGAGGCGAACGACCGGCAATCTTTTCAACGCAGAGAATGCCTTCATGGCTTGCCTTGTGAGCGAGCCATGGAGCGCCCGCAACGTCACCGATGGCATAGATGCCCGGCTCTGCCGTGCGGCAGAAGCCGTCCGTGATGATATGAGTACGATCGACCTGAACCTTGGTTCCCTCGAGGCCCAGATCTTCAACATTTCCAACAATACCAACAGCGCAGATCACGCGATCCACGGTCAGATCAACCGTGCCGGATGCGCTTTCAATCGTGGTAGAGACCTCGTTTTCGCCCTTCTGCAGCACTCCAACCTTTGCGCCGGTGATGATTTTCATCCCCTGCTTCTCAAAGGCCTTGCGGGCAGCGGCGCTGATTTCCGGATCCTCGGCAATTAGAATGCGATCCGCAACTTCAGCAATTGTGACTTCGCTACCCATGTTGCGGTAGAAAGACGCAAATTCAATGCCGATAGCTCCAGAGCCAATGACCAGAAGACGCTTCGGCAGTTCTGCCGGAGTCATGGCCTCACGCGCACCCCAGATCAACTTTCCGTCCGTCTCAAGACCTGGAAGCTGACGACCGCGCGCCCCTGTTGCCAGGATCACGTTGGGCGACTTGATGACTGCGACTTCAGCGCCGTCTTTGGTGATGGAAACCTTATGTGCTTCCCCTGCCCGTCCAGCCAGTTTTGCACGACCGTCAAAGGTCGTGACCTTAGCCTTCTTCAGCAGGTGAGCAATTCCGCCGCCCATACGGCGTGCAATGCCGCGTGACCGGGCCACAATCTTCGGTAGATCAAAAGAGACATTTTCGGCGGAGAAGCCGAACGTGTTCAGATCATGCAGAAGATGATGAATTTCCGAAGAGCGCAGGAGCGCCTTGGTGGGAATGCAGCCCCAGTTGAGGCAGACACCGCCAAAATGCGTGCTCTCCACGATGGCAACGCTCATGCCAAGCTGGCTGGCTCGGAGTGCTGCAACGTAACCGCCAGGACCGCCACCAACAACGATCAGATCGAAAGTATCGGACATGGATCAGACCACCAGAGTGTAAGGGTTCTGTACGATGTCGCGCAGGGCGTTCAGCCACTGTGCGCCAAGCGCGCCATCAACGGCACGATGATCAACAGAAAGTGTCGCCGTCATGACGGTTGCAATTGCAAGCTGGTCTCCACGAACCACGGCACGTTTCTCGCCCGACGCAATAGCCAGGATACCAGCCTGCGGCGGATTGATGATCGCGGCAAAATCGCGGACGCCGAACATCCCCATGTTGGAGATCGAGAACGTCCCGCCTTGGAATTCTTCCGGCTTCAGCTTGCCTGCACGGGCACGCTTGGCCAGATCCTTGGCTTCACGACTGATTTCGCGCAGGGACTTCTGGTCCGCATTCCGAATAATTGGCGTGATAAGGCCATCTGGAATGGATACAGCCATCGAGATGTCTACATTATCGAAATGCAGCGTCTCTGAATCTGTAAACTGGACGTTCAGACCCTGCACCTTCTTGAGTGCCAGCCCGACGGCCTTGATCATCATGTCATTAACAGAAAGCTTGAAGCTATTGTCTTCAGCCGTCGCGTTCAGTTTGGAACGAAGCGCAAGCAGAGCATCAAGCTCAATGTCCACAGATACATAGAAATGCGGCACCTGCGTTTTTGATTCCGTCAGGCGTCGTGCAATGACTTTACGCATCGTGGAATTCGGAACGCGCGTTACGGAACCCTCGTTAGCAACGGGTGCCGCGGGCGTAGCTTTCGGCGCGGTTTTAGCCGGCTGGCCGCCCTTCTCTACATCGCGCTTTAGAATACGACCGTTTGGTCCCGTTCCGTTGAGCGACGCGAGAGCAATTCCGCGCTCTTTTGCCATACGCTTTGCAAGCGGAGAAACAAAAATACGCTCAGAACTCTCTGCCGTAACTGCTGCCTTGGTGACTGGCGCAGGTGCATTTACGGAAGCAGCAGGCGCATCAACCGGAGCTACTGAAGCGGGTGCCTGTGCTGAAGATGCTGCTGGAACATCTTCGCCTTCTTCGACAAGAATGGCGATAGGTGTGTTAACAGCGACACCTTCCGCGCCTTCCTGAACGAGGATACGGCCAAGAATTCCTTCATCTACCGCTTCAACTTCCATCGTGGCCTTGTCGGTCTCGATTTCAGCGATCACGTCTCCGGCAGAGACCGTGTCTCCTTCGTTTTTAAGCCAGCGGGCCAGCTTGCCCTCAGTCATTGTCGGCGACAGGGCCGGCATCAGAATATCGATTGCCATTGTCGGTCAGTCCCCGAACTGCTTGCGGACCGCTTCCACAACCCACTCGGGTTTCGGAAGTGCCAGTTTTTCAAGATTGGACGCGTAGGGCAGCGGCAGGTCAAGCCCGCAGACGCGCGCCGGAGGCGCATCAAGCCAGTCAAAAGCCTGCTCAACGGCGACCGTGCAGATTTCTGCGCCGATACCCGCAACCGGCCAGCCTTCTTCAACGGAAACAATCCGGCTCGTCTTCTTGACGCTCTTGATGATCGTTTCAGTATCAAGGGGCCGCAGTGTACGAAGGTTGATGACTTCGGCTTCAATGCCCTCTTCTGCCAGCTTGGCAGCGGCATCGAGCGCAACGCCGACCATGATGGAGAACGCAACCAGGGTCACGTCTTTACCTTCACGCTCGATCTTGGCTTTCCCGATCGGCAGGATGAAGTCTTCATCCGTAGGGCATGGGAATTTCTGGCCGTACAGGATCTCGTTTTCAAGCACGACAACCGGGTTCGGATCCCGGATAGCTGCACGCAGAAGACCCTTCGCATCCGCGGCAGACCACGGAGCAACGACCTTCAGGCCAGGAATATGAGCATACCAGCTTGCAAAGCACTGGGAGTGCTGAGCGCCGACGCGTGCTGCGGCACCATTCGGGCCACGGAAGACGATCGGGCAGCCCATCTGTCCGCCGGACATATAAAGCGTCTTGGCGGCAGAATTAATAATATGATCAATAGCTTGCAGCGAGAAGTTCATTGTCATGAACTCAACGATAGGCTTCAGGCCCGTCAGAGCCGCGCCCACCGCCATGCCAGTAAAGCCGTGCTCGGTAATTGGCATGTCGATCACACGCTTCTCACCAAATTCATCCAGCAGGCCCTGGCTGATCTTGTAAGCGCCCTGATACTGGGCAACTTCCTCACCCATCAGGAAGACGTCTTCATCACGGCGCAACTCTGCAGCCATCGCGTCCCGAAGAGCCTCGCGAACCGTAATGTTTTTCGTTTCGCCCCAGTCTTTCTCGTTGTTAGCCTGCTTGATGGCAGGAGCTTCGACAATGGCAGGTGCAGACGGAGTTTCGACAGCAACTGATGCGCCAACAGCTGGATCGGCTGAACGCGTCACGTTTTCAGCGGCGGCTACGTCTTCGCCATCTTCAAGAAGGACAGCAATAGGCGTGTTGACAGCAACGCTCTCGCTGCCCTCGGGCACGAGAACCTTCCCGAACACACCGTCATCAACGGCTTCGACTTCCATCGTGGCCTTGTCGGTTTCAATCTCGGCGATCACATCGCCAGACTTCACGGCGTCGCCAGGCTGACGAAGCCAGCGTGCAATTGTACCTTCGGTCATGGTCGGCGACAGGGCCGGCATCAGAATCAGAGATGCCATGGAAATCAGGCCTCCACCAAAATGTCAGTCCAGAGTTCGGAAGGATCCGGCTCAGGACAGGTCTGTGCAAATTCAACAGCGTCCGCCACGACGGCTTTCACTTCGGTTTCAATGTCCTTGAAGATGCTTTCTTCTATGCCGTTGCGCAGCATTTCAGCCTTCAGGGTTTCAATCGGATCACGTGTCCGACGCATTTCTTCAACTTCAGCACGATCACGGTATTTGGCCGGATCAGACATGGAGTGCCCGCGGTAACGGTAGGTTTCCATTTCCAGCAGGAAAGGTCCCTTCCCGGAGCGGCAGTGTTCCATGGCTTCCTGCGCAGCCTGGTGGACGGCAAAAATGTCCATACCGTCGACCTTGCGGCTCGCGATGCCCCAAGGCTCAGCATTGCGAGAAAGGTCTTTGGAGGCAGAGGCACGCTCAATGGACGTGCCCATGCCGTACCTGTTGTTCTCGATGACGTAGATGCAGGGAAGTTTGTGCAACGCTGCGAGATTGAAGCTCTCGTAGACCTGTCCCTGAGCTGATGCGCCTTCGCCAAAATAGACGATGGAGACTTCGTCCGTGCCCCGATACATGTTGGCAAAGGCCAAGCCCGTGCCTAGAGCCACCTGCGCACCGACGATGCCATGGCCGCCATAGAATTCTTTTTCGCGGGAGAACATGTGCATGGAACCACCCTTGCCGCGTGAATAGCCGCCTGCACGCCCGGTGAGCTCTGCCATCACGCCGCGGGGTGTCATGCCGGCCACGAGCATCTGGCCATGGTCACGGTATGAGGTGATGGATTTATCACCCTGCTTCATATTCAGACCGATGCCGGCCACAACCGCTTCCTGCCCGATGTAAAGATGGCAGAAGCCGCCAATCAGGCCCATTCCGTAAAGCTGGCCAGCTTTTTCCTCAAAACGTCGGATAAGAAGCATGTCCTTGTAGGCTTGCTTCATTGTTTCCGGCGAAAGGGCCGGACCATTGCTCCGGTAGGAAGCGGACGTTGTCTCGCCCATGGCAGGTCTCCTGCAAATGCACAAATCTGGGGAAGCTCTTACCGTCACTCGACCCGGAAGGCCAGAGTGGCCCCAGTTACATCTCCGAAAGGAAAAGCAGGAGGGCGTGAGCTCAATGCGGAATGACAAGGCTGAGAGGGGAAGATCGCCCTCTCAGCAGAAAAATTAGACGAAACCTAAAAGACGGCGTGCAGCCTGGCCTGGATCTTCTTCACGAAGGAGGCTTTCTCCGACAAGCACGGCACTCGCCCCGACTTCCCCGACTTTTAGAAGATCATCCTGGGTTTTAATACCGCTCTCGGACACAACCAGACGATCAGGTGGGACCATAGGGGCCAAATCAAGCGTTGTCTGAATGTCTGTCTTCAGGGTGCGGAGATTTCGGTTGTTGATGCCGATCAAAGACGTGTCGAGCGCAAGAGCCCGGTTCAGTTCGTCAGCATCATGCACTTCAACCAGTACATCCATGTCCAGGCCACGTGCAATTCCAATGAGTTCCGATGCCTGCGTTTCTGTCAGGGCGGCCATAATCAGAAGGATGCAATCCGCCCCAATCAGACGACTTTCGTGGACCTGCCAGGGATCAAGAATGAAGTCCTTGCGCAGGATTGGAAGGCTGCAGGCCTCGCGAACGGCACGGATATCATCTGTGCTGCCGTGGAAACATGATCCTTCCGTCAGAACGGACAGGCACGTTGCACCAGCAGCCTGGTAAGACAGCGCAATTTCAACAGGATTGAAATTTGGGCGGAGCACACCAGCGGACGGAGACGCCTTCTTGATTTCCGCGATCAGTCCAACCTGTCGGTCTGCTGTCAGATGCTGGAGGGCTTGACCGAAGCCTCGTGTCGGCGCCGTGACTTCACGCGCGCGCAGCGTGATCTCCTTAAGAGACATGATCTGTGAACGCTGTTCTACATCCACCCGTGTGCGGGCGCAGATGCGAGCAAGAACGTCGCTGCGATCGGTTGTCTCGACGGCGGGATCCTTGATGGGCGGCGTGGTCGTCTCCGGAACTTCCGGGTCAGGAAACTGCTCTACCCCTTCAGGTGCATAGGTCATCGCGGGTCGCTGATGCATGAAGGTCATGATAGTCCTGCGTTTGTTTTTATAAGGGTGGAATTTGTCATGGCCGCTCTGTCCAGAGCTGCGCGCGCGGAGCCATCGTCGATGGCACTTGCTGCCAGAGCTACATTGTTACGAAAAGCCTGTGCGTCAATTGTGCCGTTCTGCACGACGCTACCTCGGCCTGCCACATGCAGGGCAGCTGCAGCATTCAGAAGTACAGTATCACGATACGGGCCGGGAGCGCCATTGAGGAGTGCGCGCAGGGCGACGGCGTTCTCTTCAGCGTTTCCGCCGCGAACGGCAGAGATTGGCGTTCTAACCATTCCCGCCATCTCGGGCTCGAATGAAAGGGAGAGAACTTTCGCATCTTCAAGGCAGACAATCTGAGTTGGGCCTGCCAGCGTCAGTTCATCGCTGCCGCCCTCATCTGTGGTTCCGTGAAGAGCCCAGACATGCGTGCTGCCAAGATTGGCCAAAGTCCGAACGACAGGTTCGCACCATCGGGCATCAAAAACACCGATAAGCTGGCGATGAACCTGCGCAGGATTGCACAGGGGGCCAAGCAGATTGAAGAGAGTTCTGAAGCCAAGAGCCTTCCGGATCGGTGCGGCATGACGCATGGCGGGATGATGAAAAGGTGCAGCCAGAAAGGCCAGATTGTTTTCACGTAGCCGATGAGACTGAAGCGTCAGGTCATCGGTGGGTGGAATTCCCAAAACTTCCAGTACATCCGTGGCGCCGGAGCGGGATGAAAGTGCCCGGTTGCCATGTTTGGCCACAGGAACGCCGAGGCCTGCCAGAACGAATGCAACCGCAGTGGAGACATTGAGCGTCCCTAGCCCATCTCCGCCCGTTCCGCAGACATCCAGGGTGTTATCAGGCACATCAGGCAAGGTCGTCATATATCGTCGGACGGCCTGAACTGCGCCTGTCAGCTCCGCTTCTGTTTCACCGCGAACTTTGAGAGCTGTCAGAAATGCGGCAAGTAAAGGAGCGTCTACGGAGCCAGCCATAATGGCGGAAAATGCGGCATCAGCTTCGTGCGATGCCAGAGATTTGCCATCAGCAACCTTGCGAAGCACGGCTGCAAAATCTGTCTTTCCTGTCATGCCGCTTTAGTAGCTTTGTGCTGAATACCGGCAACGGTCAGAAAATTAGAAAGAAGTTCACGGCCTGCAACCGATGCGATGCTTTCAGGGTGAAACTGTACACCGTGAATGTCGTAGTCCCGGTGGCGAATGCCCATGATCACGCCATCTTCCGTAGAAGCGTTGACGATCAGTTCGGGAGGAATGGTCGTGGGATCAAGCGTCAGGCTATGATAGCGCACGACGTTTACGGGGTTTGGTAAGCCTGCAAAAACACCCGTCCCGTCATGATTTACAGGGCTGATCTTTCCGTGCATCGGCACGGGCGCACGAACGACAGTAGCGCCAAAAACCTGACCGATGGCCTGATGTCCAAGGCATACGCCAAACACGGGAAACTTTCCGGCCGCGGCTCGGATCAGCTCACAGCAGATCCCCGCACCGTCTGGTGCACAAGGGCCTGGCGAAATCACAATGGCAGACGGGTTGAGCGCAAGTGCTTCGTCCACGCTCAGCGCGTCATTTCGTCTCACATCACATTCAACACCCAGTGCGCCCAGATGGTGGACGATGTTGAAGGTGAAGCTGTCGTAGTTGTCGATGAGCAGGATCATGGCAACAGGATGGCCTTCACGTTTCGTTACGTCAAATGCAACATTGTTTCAGGATTTTGCTGCGTTGGAGACAGCAACTTCGGCCGCCCTGAAAAGAGCCCTCGCCTTGACCTGTGTTTCACGAAATTCGGAGTTGGGATCGCTGTCCGCGACCACACCGCAGCCGGCCTGAACATACATCTGGCCGTTTTTGAGAACGGCCATACGCAGCCCGATGCAGGTATCCATTTCCCCGTCTGCTCCGAAATATCCGACGCATCCTGAGTATGGCCCCCGACGGGTCGGTTCCAGCTCATCAATGATCTGCATGGCGCGGATTTTTGGCGCTCCGGTCAGGGTACCTGCCGGGAATGCCGCGACGAGGGCATCCATAGCCGTTTTGCCTGCTTTGATCTGCCCGGTGACGGTTGAAGAGATGTGCATCACATGGCTGTAGCGTTCGATCACGAACTGATCCGGCACTTCTACTGTGCCAAGTTCGGAAACACGTCCGACATCGTTGCGGCCCAGATCAATGAGCATCAGATGTTCAGCCAGCTCTTTCTTGTCGGCGAGCAGTTCTCTCTCGAGTGCCAGATCATGCTCCCGATCCGTTCCACGAGGACGTGTCCCGGCTAGCGGACGAACCGTGACTTCCCCTGCCCTCAAACGAACAAGAATTTCGGGGGAAGATCCGACCAGCGCGTAATCTTCCAGCTCCATCAGAAACAGGAACGGTGCCGGATTGACGCGGCGCAGGCTGCGATAGAGGGCAAGCGGTGAGAGTGGGAACGGTGTCGTAAACCGCTGGCTTGGGACAATCTGAAAGGCATCTCCAGCCGCGATGTAATCCTGTGCCTTGCGGACGTTCGCTTCAAACTGTTCCTGCGTCATATTGCAGGACGGCGGTGCCAACTCACTTTCTGCTGGAAGTGTCTCGCTGGCATTTTCCAGTGGAGCAGCAAGGGCTTCACGCGCGCGATCCAGAAGCGCATGGCCTTCTGCTTCTGTCATGGAGCCCCGGATAGGCACTGCAAGGGTCAGCTCATCACGCACGGAGTCAAAGACTGCGAAGAGCTGCGGACGGATCATGATCCCTTCCGGCAGGTCCAGATCGTTGATGGGAGCATTCGGCAGAAATTCCATCTGCCGCACCATATCGTATCCCAGAACGCCGAAGACACCGCCGATCATGGGAGGCATATCGACCGGCAGCGTCATCTGGCTCTGGTCGATAATGTCCTTCAGGGTCTCCAGCGGGTTCCCCTTCAAGGGCGTCCCATCCAGAACCGCTTCACCGTTACGGCACTTCCAGACCAGATCAGGCAGAAGTGCAATCACGGAATATCGACCACGCGCGGCTCCCCCCTCCACACTCTCCAGGAGCATCCGATACGGATCATCAGAGAGGCGTGACAATCGGAGGTAGGCTGAGACGGGCGTTAGAAGGTCTGCGGCTTCAATGCTGTGAACGATGCTCATCACTGCGCTCCGCCTGCGTTCCCCGGTGACGTGGACGCCACGACCTGATTGAAGAGGTTGGTGTTCAGGTGCGACACCGGCACTGTTTTTTCAAGGCTGGCGTTCAGGGCAGCAGGGATATCGGCCTGAAGAGCCTGAACGTACTGGGCTGACAGCTCCTTTTGCAGAGAAGCAGCATCTGCTTCTGCGCCCGGCTTCTGCCCTGTCACGTTGACGATCCAGAAAGCATCTGGCCCTTCATACATGCCTGTTGTGCCGACCTTCAGGCCGAATGCGGCACGAAGAACATTCTGAGGAAGAGACTGGTCCGGGTGGATACGTGAAATTGTCACATCCTTGCGAAGGCTGGACGCTTCAGTCTGACCGTCGAGTGCCTTTGCCAGTGTGCTTTTCTTGGCTTCCGTGAACAGGGTCGTGGTGCGTGTGTCAGCGGCATGACGCTGCTGTTCTGCTGTCCATGCCAGAACGATCTGATCCCGCACATCAGCGAACGGACGGCGCGTTCCAGGATGGACTTCGTCTACAACTACGGCGAAGGCAGAGCCATCCGGGCCGTTTACAACAACTGGCTGGGCATCTTTCTTCTGAGAGAAGATATGCTGAACGATGGACTGACGCAGGCCTGCGTCGCCCGGGATTGGTGCTGGAGTTCCGTCCTGCATCAGGCCATGGGAATCAAGCGAGCCAGCTGCTGGCACCGCACCAAGGTTGGATGGAATTTTCTCAAGCGTTGTGGAGCCTGCAATCGCGTCCTGAAACTGCTTCAGGCGCGCCTGAAGTGCTTCGGGAGCTTCCTGCTTCTGGACCTGATCGCGAAGTTCAGGCTTGGCCTGCTCGAAAGTGGTCTGATGGGGGGCGACGACATCCGTGATGTTGAATACGACCCAGCCTGCTGCCGTTTTCGTCGGACCGCTGATCTGATTAGCGGGCGCTCCAAAAGCTGCTTTGGCGAGTTCGGGGTTCGGAATGTCGCTCTCGCGGACGTGCGGAAGAGCGACAGCCGCTGCATCCGGATAGGCCTTCTGGATCGCGTCCCAGGCATTGGTGTTGCGCCATGCCGTAGCCGCAGCATTGGCTTTGCTTTCGTCCTGGAACGTCAGAACCTGAAGCGTGCGTGTTTCCGGCATGTTGTACGTGCGGGACTGAAAATCATACAGCTTGTGTAGAACGTCATCCGGCACTTCAATCGTCTTGGCGACGCTGTCCGCCGTCATTACGACCATCTTGGCATGACGATATTCCGTGGTGCGGAAATCCTGCGGATGATTGTCGTAATAGCGATGAAGCTGCTCGTCGGTTGGGGCCGCTGACACTGCCGTCGAAGTGAACGGAACGCGCAGAACATCCATGACGCGCTGATCTGCATCGAAGGCGAACAGACGGTTCAGAAGGGATGTTGGTGCCTGAACGGAAGCGCCCATACCCTGAAGCAGGGCACGGGAAATAATGTCCTCGCGAATCATCTGGATCAGGCGTTTTTCGGTAATGCCAATGCGGGCCAGTCGGTCATTCAGCATGCTGCGATCAAACTGACCTGCTGCATTGTGAAAAGCCGGGATCGCGAAGATTTCCTTCCGGATCAACTCATCTGGCACAACCATGCCAGCACGCTCGCCTGCAAGCTGTACCTCGTTCTGGATCACGAGATTGTGAAGAACCTGACGTGCAATCTGCTGCTTCGTGCCGTCAGGCAGATGTGACGGATCAGATAGTCCCATCTGCTGGGCTGCTGCCGGTAGCTGTGCGGAGAGTGCCCGCGCAAGGTCATCCGGAGTGATCGTTCTGTTCCCGATCGTGACGATCGTATTGGAGCTGCTCGTCCCCATATTGGAATAGACGTCTCCTACACCCCACCCGATGAAGGCCAGGAAAATCAGGATTGCGGCGGCACGGCCGGCCCAGGAGTCAACAAGGAGGTGGCGTAGGGTGGTAATCATAGGGTCAGGACGGATCCGGATGGCGGGATGGTGCGGACGGGGAAGGCCCGCTAGAACTTGCCGCACCATAATGTCGTGAGCCGCGCTTGACCAGAAGCTGACAGGCCGCCCCCAGGAGGAAGCATGAATGTAACGCCGAAACTCGTCATCGGGAACTGGAAGATGAATGGCTTGCGGGAGGCGTCACTGCAACTTGCAACAGCTGTGGCCGAAGGTGCGCGTTCGCTGCCTGACGATGTACGGATGGTCATTTGCCCACCCTTCACGCAACTGGACCGTGTGGCTGAGGCACTTGAGGGCGCAGGAGCATCCATAATGCTGGGAGCGCAGGACTGTCATACTGCGGTTTCCGGGGCTCATACAGGTGATATTTCGGCTGAAATGCTCGCCGATACTGGCGCGCGTTATGTTCTCCTGGGGCATTCAGAACGTCGGCAGGCCCATGGTGAAAACGACGCCGTGATCAGGCAAAAGGTGCAGGCGGCAGAAGCTGCCGGACTGATTCCTGTTGTCTGTATCGGGGAAACGATGGCCGAGCGGCAGGATGGTCGTGCGGCAACAGTTCTGGCCAGTCAGATTGACGGTTCTTTGACCGATAATTTCAATGGCGTCTTGGCGTATGAGCCTGTCTGGGCGATTGGAAGTGGCGTCACTCCATCCCGGGAAGAGCTTGAACGGACGCTGCTTTTGTTGCGTGGTCTGTTGCAGTCCCGTCTCAAGATGGATGACATTCGCGTGCCAATCCTGTATGGCGGCTCCGTAACACCGGCCCAGGCGCCGACTATTCTTTCCATCGGGGTGCTTGGCGGAGTGCTGGTTGGTAGTGCCAGCCTGGAAGCCAGAAGCTTCCTGCGCATTGCCGAAGCGGCATCGCTCCGTCTCTCTTCCCAACCATTGTCCGGACCCTATCGTTCATGACCACATTTCTGCTTGTCATCAATCTGCTGGTCACACTGGCCCTGATCGGTACGATCCTGATCCAGCGCAGTGAAGGCGGCGGCCTCGGCATCGGTAGCAGCCAGGGCATGGGCTCCTTCATGACTGGCCGCGGCACGGCAACGCTGTTGACGCGTGCGACATCTGTGCTTGCTGGCGTTTTCATGCTGCTCTGCCTCGTTCTGGCTCTTCTGAACCGCGGTGCTTCCTCGGGTGTCGGGGGCCATGATATCCTTGCAGATCCGCCTGCCCCGGCTGCTGTGACGACGGCTCCTGCTGCGCCTGCAGCCCCTGCTGCTCCGGCTCCTGCTGCGCCTGCAGCCCCTGCTGCTCCGGCTCCTGCCGAGACGCCTGCTCACTAACTGAATCGGGAAGCATCTCGACGCTTCCCCTCGCCCCCACCTTCGGTGTATGAGGAGCGCCCATGACGCGCTTCGTATTCATCACCGGCGGTGTGGTATCTTCTCTCGGCAAGGGCATCGCTTCTGCGGCTCTTGCTGCTCTTCTCCAGGCACGCGGTTACAAGGTCCGCATGCGTAAGCTGGACCCTTACCTGAACGTGGATCCGGGCACGATGAGCCCGTATCAGCATGGTGAGGTGTTCATTACTGACGACGGGGCCGAAACCGACCTCGACCTTGGTCATTATGAGCGCTTTACGGGCGTCCATGCCCGCCGTGCAGACAACACCACAACAGGTCGCATCTATTCCGACGTCATCGCCCGCGAACGTCGCGGCGACTATCTGGGCGGAACCGTTCAGGTCATCCCGCACATCACGGACGCCATCAAGGATGTCGTGGTGGCTGGAACGGAAGAATATGATTTCGTTCTGGTGGAAATTGGCGGAACGGTTGGCGACATTGAGAGCCTTCCTTTCCTTGAAGCCATTCGTCAGCTTCGCAATGATCTGGGACACAACCAGACCATGTGTGTGCATCTGACGCTGCTGCCCTACATCCCCTCAGCCGGTGAGTTGAAGACGAAACCGACGCAGCATTCCGTCAAGGAATTGCAGAATGTCGGCATTCAGCCGCAGGTTCTGCTGTGCCGTTCGGATCGTCCGATTCCGGAAAACGAACGCCGCAAGATTGCGAACTTCTGTAACGTCCGTTCGGAAGCAGTGATCGCAGCGCTGGACGTAGATACGATCTACGCGTGCCCGATTTCGTACCATAACGAAGGCATGGATCGCGAAGTTCTGCGTTACTTCGGTCTGCCGTTCGAAGGCTCGCCGGACCTGACGCGCTGGGAAAAGATCGTCCACGCGATTCGCGAGCCTGAGGGCGAGGTCAAGGTTGCTGTCGTCGGCAAGTACACGGCGCTTCTGGATAGCTACAAGTCATTGGCGGAAGCCCTGCTGCATGGCGGTATCGCGAACAATGTGCGCGTCAAACTCGACTGGATCGAATCGGAAGAGTTCGAGAAGTCAGGTGATATCGCCGAGCGCCTGAAGGATGCGGATGCCATTCTGGTTCCGGGTGGCTTCGGTGAGCGTGGCGCAGAGGGCAAGATTCAGGCCGTTCGTTATGCGCGTGAAAACGGCATTCCGTTCCTTGGTATTTGCTTCGGCATGCAGATGGCCGTGATTGAATGCGCCCGTTCGCTTGCTGGCCTCACGAAAGCGTCTTCCACCGAATTCGGCCCCACAAGTGAGCCGCTGGTTGGTCTCATGACGGAATGGGCAAACGGCAATGAGCTGATGCGCCGCCGTGAAGGCGGTGACCTTGGCGGAACGATGCGTCTCGGTGCATTCCCGGCCAAGCTGGCTGCAGGATCACGCGCCGCTGAGATCTATGGCACGACCGATATTCGGGAGCGTCACCGTCATCGCTGGGAAGTGAACCTTCACTACAAGGATCGCCTGGAAAAGACGGGTCTGCGTTTCTCTGGAATGTCTCCGGACGGCGTTCTTCCGGAAGTGGTGGAATACCCGGATCATCCCTGGTTCATCGGCGTGCAATATCATCCGGAACTGCTGTCCAAGCCGTTTGATCCGCATCCGCTTTTCGCCGGATTTATCGGGGCGGCTCGCAAGCGGGCTGAAAGCAAGTGAGCTTCCGGATTGGAAAGCTCGAGATTGGTCAGGACCGGCCCTTCACGCTGATTGCAGGGCCGTGCCAGATTGAATCCCGAGATCATGCTGTGGAGATGGCAGATGCTCTCTCCACGGTATGTCGAGAGTTGGATATCGGACTGATCTACAAGAGCAGTTATGACAAGGCGAACCGTAGCTCCGTGAATGCGGCTCGCGGTGTAGGCATGGAGATGGGGCTGGATATTCTGGCTTCTATCCGTGAACGCTTTGACGTTCCTGTTCTGACGGATGTGCACGCTGCCGAGCAATGTGCTGTCGCTGCGGAAGCGGTGGACGTGCTTCAGATCCCTGCTTTCCTGTGTCGGCAAACTGACCTGTTGCTTGCTGCCGGTGAAACGGGTCGTGCCATCAATGTCAAGAAGGGTCAGTTTCTGGCGCCTTGGGATATGGCAAATGTCGCGGCCAAGCTGGCTTCAACCGGTAACGAGCGAATCATGCTCTGTGATCGTGGCACGAGCTTTGGTTACAACACGCTCGTTAGTGATATGCGCGGCCTGCCAATTATGGCTCAGACGGGCTATCCGGTTGTTTTCGATGCCACTCACTCTGTGCAGCAACCGGGTGGCCTAGGGGCTTCCACGGGCGGACAGAGGGAGTTTGTTGAACCCCTCGCCCGTGCTGCATTGTCTATCGGTGTTGCGGCAGTTTTCATCGAGACACATCAAGACCCGGATCATGCTCCGAGTGATGGTCCAACAATGGTGCCGCTTTCAGAAATGCGGGCCTTGTTGACCCGCCTTAAAGCGTTTGACGTTTTGGCAAAATCTTACAACGTATAATTCTGTAAAGGTGCCAGGGCTGCCATGAGGAGACTTATGACAGCCCCCACCGTTAGAACGCCTCTTAGGGGCATGTACCCCGGTGGCAGTGCGCCATTCTTCCAGGCCATTCGTTCTACAGCAAACGTTGCCAGAAAACCGATAACCTCAAGCAGGTATCCGGCGCGTAGCCCTCCAAGCAGTCCGACGCAGAGGGAAAGCCATGCCCAGAGTGCAGGGCAGACTCCCAGAAGGAGTCTCTGGCGGTCGCGATCTGCTGTTCCCTGAACTGTGATGATATCTGGCCGTTCCATGGCGAGGCCCCAGTGGACTGCACCGAGAAAAGACAGGATGCATGCCCCATAAGCCAGAAGAATAACGGTTAGATGCGGGAGTGGGGAGAAAAGTCCGGCGAGGAAAATCCACCCTCCAAGGGTCAGGAAAGGTATAAGTCCTGCCAAACCGAGGATCAGGGCGAGGAAAGGAAGACGCATGTCGTCGATTGACCTTGTGTTCTGATTTTGAGACGAGACGTGTGGTCCGTCCCGAACGGTTATGAGCCACCCCCGGTTCACGCATATCCAGGAGAGCTTCCATTGAGCGCCATTGTTGATATCACCGCCCGCGAGATCCTGGACAGCCGTGGTAACCCAACCGTTGAGGTTGAGGTTGAGCTGTCGTCTGGTGCCCGCGGTCGCGCCGCAGTTCCTTCCGGTGCTTCCACTGGTGCCCACGAAGCCGTTGAGCTGCGTGACGGGGACAAGTCCCGTTACAACGGCAAAGGTGTTCTGAAGGCCTGTGGTTTTGTCGAGGACGAAATCCTTGAAGTGCTGCAGGGTGCCGAATCCGAAGATCAGATCGCAATCGACAATGCGATGATCGAGCTGGATGGCACACCGAACAAGTCCCGCATTGGTGCGAATGCAATTCTCGGCGTTTCTCTCGCGGTTGCCAAGGCGACGGCAGAAGAGCTGGAACTGCCGCTCTATCGCTATGTCGGTGGCGTTTTCGCGCACACGCTTCCGGTTCCCATGATGAACATCGTGAATGGTGGCGAACACGCGGATAACCCGATCGACATTCAGGAGTTCATGATCCAGCCAGTTGGTGCGCCGACCTTGGCTGATGCCGTGCGCATGGGGTCTGAAATTTTCGCCGCTCTCAAGAAGGGTCTGTCTGCTGCTGGTCACAACACCAATGTTGGTGATGAAGGTGGGTTTGCTCCGGGTCTGAAGTCTGCCGATGAAGCTCTGAGCTTCATTACGAAGTCTGTTGAGGCTGCCGGATATCGTCCGGGCGATGACGTGACGTTTGCCCTCGATTGTGCCGCGACCGAGTTCTACAGCAACGGCCGCTACAATCTTAAGGGTGAAGGCAAAGAGTTCGACTCTTCAGGCATGATCTCCTACCTCGAAGATCTCGCCAAGAAGTATCCGATTGTCTCCATCGAAGATGGTCTGGCTGAGGATGACTGGGAAGGCTGGGCTGAACTGACGTCCCGTCTGGGTGATCGTCTCCAGCTTGTTGGTGATGATCTGTTCGTGACCAATCCTGAGCGCCTTCGTCGCGGCATCAAGGCCAAGACAGCGAACTCCCTGCTCGTGAAGGTCAATCAGATCGGCACGCTGACCGAGACGCTGGAAGCAGTCGAGACAGCCCACAAGGCTGGCTATACCTGCGTTATGAGCCACCGTTCTGGTGAAACTGAAGACGCTGTGATCGCAGATCTTGCTGTTGCTACGAACTGTGGTCAGATCAAGACTGGTTCCCTTTCCCGCTCTGACCGCACGGCTAAGTACAACCAGCTGATCCGCATTGAGCAGCAGCTTGGAAGTGCAGCCCGCTATGCGGGTCGCAGCATTCTCAAGTCCGCCTGATCAACAAAAGCCGGCCTCCATTCAGGAGGCCGGTTTCATAGGCGCGTTAAAATAATTTACTGTCTTGAACAACAGTGATTGTTTCGCAGCCTCTCTCTGAGCTAGATTGTTGGGAAGTTTTCAAGCCAAGGGAGCCTGTTACCCCGCGTGAGACCCGTCAGACTTATCAAACGTGCCATCCGCGCGGTTGCTCCCCCTGTGCTCTTTCTGTCCCTGACCGCTTATTTCGGGTGGAACGCCCTTCACGGTGCTCATGGTATCCGTGCCTATCAGGATCAGCTTGTGCTTCAGCAGCAGGCAATCCAGGCGCAACAGGATGCCAAAGATGAACAGGCGGTATGGCACCGTCGCGTGCTAGCTCTGAAAGAGAAAGCTCTTGATGCTGACATTCTGGATGAACGTTCCCGTGCCATGCTTAATCTGACGCGTAACGGTGATATTGTTATCCCCTACGGTCCGCACGACAAACTTTTTTAAGAGCCGTTCTCGGCTCTTTTTTTATGTTCGGGAAAGTTTATTCGTCAGAAATTGCGTCAATAAAAAAGGCGACCCGAAGGCCGCCTTTTTTAACGTCGTATGATCCGCGAGATCTTACTTGATCTTGGCTTCGCGGAAGGTCACGTGCTTGCGGGCAACCGGGTCATACTTACGGACTTCCATCTTGCCCGTAGCAGAACGTGCGTTCTTCTTCGTGACGTAGAAGTAGCCGGTGTCAGCCGACGAGACGAGACGGATCTGAATAACGTTGCTTTTTCCCATGATACCCTCGGGCTTGCGCCGTCCTGATGCCGCTCGCAAGTGCCAAAGCAGCAGGTTGATCTAGTTCGGCGCAACATGCTGATTTGTATGTCCTAGGTCAAGGCTTTCTGAAGAAAATCCAGGGATAAGGTGCATTTTTCCGCAAAAACCGGGGTTTTTAGCCAGATAAAAGCTTTGTTGATGCCTGGTAGATGTTCTTGCAGGTGGACGAACGAGAACCTATAAGGAACAAAAGAGCGTCGCATAAGTTTATGCAGTGTCTCAATCTTCAGATTTTGCCTCCACCGAGGCGCATGGGAGCGCCTGTATGCTGACGCGTAAGCAGCACCAGCTTTTGCTATACATTGACGAACATCTTCGGCGGACGGGCTATTCCCCTTCCTTCGATGAAATGAAGGACGCCCTCGAACTTCGTTCCAAATCAGGAATTCATCGCCTCATCTCTGCCCTTGAAGAGCGTGGCTTTCTGCGACGGCATCACCATCGTGCAAGAGCGCTTGAAGTTCTGCGTTTGCCGCATATGGGGCTTGAGGCCCCGGTTGTAGATGCCGTGTCTAATCCGGCGCCTTTCGTTCCAACAGTTGTTGAGGGTGGTCGTCAGGATCTTCCTGGGACATTTTCCGAGGCGCCTCGCTCTCCCGTTGAAAACACAAGCGTTCAGCTTCCACTTTATGGACGCATTGCTGCCGGCCTCCCTATTGAGGCCTTGCAGGATGATAGCGCACAGATTCAGGTACCATCGTCCCTGCTCGGCACTGGAGAGCATTATGCTCTCACGGTTGCGGGTGATTCCATGATTGAAGCTGGCATTTTGGACGGTGATGTTGCCATCATCCGTCGCGGCGAAGTGGCGGATAATGGTCAGATCGTTGTTGCGCTGATTGATGATCAGGAAGTGACGCTCAAGAAGCTGCGCCGTCGTGGTTCTACGATTGCTCTGGAAGCCGCTAATCGGGAATACGAGACACGTATTCTGCCGGCTGCGCGTGTGCGCATCCAGGGACGACTGGTCGCCCTTTTCAGGCAGTACTAAGAAAACTGCCTTGCTGGTTTAATTCTCCTGCAAGGCAGATAACTTCTGATGATTATTTATTAGGAACTGACGGCACGCCGCGCACAACGCGGACTTTACCATCCGGAGCAATAAGCGTGCTCGTTCCATCCCCGTTCGGGATGATGATTGTTTTGTCAGGGTTTTTGTTCAGGAAACGACCAGCATTATCTGGAACGCTACTGGGAAGTGTCGGGACAAAGTGACTGCGATCTTCTGATACACCACGCATCGCATCGATTTTTTCACCGACGGACATGGTGTCGCCTGGCTTCATTTGAGGGCCAGAGACGCCGAGAGCACCGGTGCCGGCAATACCACCACCCATGAAATTCTTGTCGAGCGTTGCACCGCCAAAATACGTAGCCGGATCGCCAAGAGACTTATTAAAGACGCTGTCAGGGTTCACAACATCTTTGAGGGTTGGCAGAGGCTGAGGTGAGCCGGGCCACATGTTCCCGCCTTCTGGCAGGATTGGTGCAGCTGCTACGAATTCACCGCGTGCCCTGCGAAGGTTTTCACTATCGCCATGGGGAGCATTAGGGTTGCTTCCCGACCACAGCGCGGTGTCATTGAAAAACTTGCCCATGCCCGCACAGCCGCTCAGGGCCAGAGGTAATGCCAGTAGAGCGGCCTTACGCATTGTGTACTCCCATAAGGTCGATCCCTGAACTTTACCTGTCATCGATTAAAAGCGCCAGATGACGAGCTGATAACTGCAATAATAATCACAGATAGTCCAGATCAGGAGACGATCTTTGAGGATTTGCGAGGCTCAGAGGCCATCATTCTGGAAAGTCCGGCGGTGAGATAGCCCCACCCACTTAGAACTGTTGGAATAACTGAAACCCAGAGAAGAATACCGCCGATTAGTGTGGCCGGCAGGAATGAAAGATGAAGCGTAGCCGCAGCTTTGTCTCCGCCAATCAGGAAGCCAATCGCGACCATCTGAATTCCGGTCTTCCATTTTGCAAGGCGGGTGGATGGAAGGGTTGCGCGTTGGGAGGCCATGTATTCACGCAAGCCACTGACCAGAATTTCGCGCAGCATGATGATGATGGCTGCGTAGAGCGAATACACTGGAAGTGTGGTCAGGCCGGCGAGTGCGAGCAACAGCGCACCGACAAGAAGCTTGTCGGCAATCGGATCCATCATCCGACCCAGTTCGGATAGCATTTGCCATTTCCGTGCCAGAGCACCATCCAAATAATCCGTAATGCAGGCAGCCGTGTACACAACGCAGGCTGCGACGTTACCGAGTGCGGAATGCAGCGCCAGCAGGGCAACCAGAACAGGAATGGCTGCAATACGGAGCAGAGTCAAGACGTTTGGCAGATCAGTCAGCATCACGAAGCAGTCTAGAACAGTTTATCCATCTCCGGTATGCGCCAATCCGCTCTGAATGTGTGTATTTTTTATGCCAAGCCAGCGTTCAGGGCGTGACCTCACGGAATTGTCAGCTCTGTGTCCGAAGCCATTCGGGATGAAAGTGCCCGTAGATGGCTCTGGCGGTTCCAGAGCTGATTCCGGGTGCAGTTTCAAGCTCTTCGAGACTGGCCTGTCGCACGGTCTTGGCTGACCCAAAGTGATTCAGAAGCGCCTTCTTGCGGGCCCCTCCGATTCCCGGAACATCATCCAGTTCAGATTTCCGGAGCCCTTTGGAGCGCCCTGCCCTGTGTGTCGTAATGGCGAAACGGTGGGCTTCGTCTCTCAGGCGCTGAAGATAATAGAGAACCGGATCACGAGGTGGGAGCTGGAACGGTGGCTGTGTTTCAGTAAAAAACCATTCGCGTCCAGCATCACGATCCGGGCCCTTGGCGATTGCCACAATGGGAATTCCCGTAACGCCAAGGTCTGCCAATACGTTGCGCACAGCGTTGAACTGACCCAGGCCGCCATCAATTAGCAGCAGATCTGGCCAGTCTTCCGGTCGCTCTCCATCTTCCCTGTTTTTTCCAAAACGACGTTCCATGACTTCCCGCATCATGCCGAAATCATCACCGGGAGTGACCGGGCCCTTGATGGCGTATTTTCTGTAGGAGCGCTTTTCAAAACCCTCCGGCCCACCCACAACCATGACGCCATAAGGTGCCTGACCCATGATGTGTGAATTATCGTAGGTTTCGATCCGCTGGGGTGTTTCAGCGAGGCTGAAAACCTTCGCGACGCCCTCCAGAAGTTTGCGCTGTCCGGTATTCTCCGCGAGCTTTCGCTCCAGTGCTTCACGTGCGTTCAGGGTCGCATGGTCTACGACACTTTTCTTTTCGCCGCGTTGAGGACAGACAACCTCGACTTTCTGCTCCCTCTTGATGCTCAGGGCTTCTTCGACGAGCTTCTGTTCCGAGATCTCCTGATTTACCAGGATGACAGGTGGTGGAGGCTTGTTGTCATAGAACTGAATGAGGAAGGCGGAGAGCACGTCAGCCGGGGTCTCTTCCTCCGCATGCACGGGATAGAAGGCACGGTTGCCGTTATTGCGGCTTCCACGAATGAAAAAGACCTGAATGCAGGTTTGCCCTGCGGTCTGCCAGATTGCCACGATGTCGGCGTCGTGAATGGAGGCCGGATTGATAATGCCTGAATTCTGGATGCTGGAAAATCCACGGATACGGTCCCGAATGGCTGCAGCCCGCTCATATTCCATGGCTTCGGAGGCGCGTTCCATTTCAACAGCAAGTTCCTGCTGCAGCTCGGTATTTTTACCCGAGAGGAATTGCCGAGCCTGGACGACCAGCTCGTTATAATTTTCTTTGGAAATACGATCCACACATGGCGCAGCGCAGCGTTTGATCTGAAACAGCAGGCAGGGCCTTGTCCGGCTCTTAAGAACAGCGTCCGAGCAGGATCGCAGTAGAAAAGTTCGCTGCACAAGGTTCAGAGTCTGGTTCACCGCCCAAGCGGAAGCAAAAGGTCCCCAGTAGGTAGCGCCTTTCACGGGTTTTCCACGCTGTTTGGTGATCTGGGGAAATTCGTGATTTTCAGTGAGCATCAGCCACGGATAGCTTTTGTCATCCCGCAACAGGATGTTGAAGCGTGGCTTCATACGCTTGATGTAGTTCGCTTCCAGAAGAAGCGCGTCGGCTTCCGTCCGGGTGATGACAATCTCCATCGAGACCGTCAGAGACACCATACGGCGCAGACGCTCTGGCAGCTGGGTCGTGCGCGTATAGGAAGCAACACGTTTCTTGAGGCTTAACGCCTTGCCCACATACAGGACCTCCCCTTTCTCGCCGAGCATGCGATACACGCCAGGGCTGTAAGGAATGGTTTTCAAAGCGTCCCGAATAGCCTCGACGCCCTGCTTTTTTACAACGGGAACAGGAGCTTCTTCAGGTGTCATTGAGGTTTCTGTCTCTGTGGGCGTAGGGTCAGTCATGCCAGTTCTTCAGTCATCCACTGATCCTGTGGACAAGTCTGTGGGTTGCTCCATGACAGAATCATGAAGGCCAAGGTTTCCCGGCCTTGCCATCAGATTGCCTAATTTTTAATCAGTAAACGTAAGATATTGAAAATAATGGAAAATATTTTCCGTTCCGTCAGGGTGCGGAAAAATTTCTAGTTTGAGGTTCGTGTTGAACGGGACATGACAGCTTTTCGAAACATCGTGGATGAGTGCACTCCACATTAAGTCTGAATGGTCCCGTTCTGTTCCCGTTAGGGCGCACTTTTTTGCTGAACAGAGCTGTCTTTTCAGGCTGAAATTGATGCTTGCTCAGCCTTTTCCATCAGACGCAGCATATTGCCACCCCAGATAGCAGTCAGCTCTTCAGGGCTAAACCCAGCCTTGAGGAGCGCCTGTGTCACAGCCGGCGTTTCAGTTGCATCCTGCCAACCGGGTATACCACCGCCGCCGTCGAAATCTGATGACACACCAACATGGCGAACGCCCACCCGCTCGGCGACATAGGCAACATGGCGCGCGAGGTCTTCTACGGTCCCCCCACCACCCTTACGCAAAAAAGATCCCATGGCGGTAATCTGGATCAGTCCGTCGGTTTCTTTCAGGCGATCGAGTTGCTCGTCGTCGAGGTTGCGAGGATGATCGCAGAGACTTCTGACGCAGGAGTGGCTGGCGAATACCGGCGTGGTGGAAAGTTCTGACGCCTGCATCATGGTGGATTTTGCCGTGTGTGACACATCCACCAGCACACCGTGGCGATTCATCTCGCGAATGGTCTCGTGGCCCAGTTCAGACAGTCCCCCATGAAGTTCAGGACTATCATTCAGGTCTTTTCTCGGAATGGCCGCGTCTGCGAGAGCGTTATGCCCGTTGTGGGTCAGGGTCAGGTATCGGACGCCATACTCTGCAGCCAGTTGACCGATCCGGGGCGGTACACCACCAAGCGCATGGCCATTTTCAATGGCGGGAACAATAGCGAGCGCTCCTGACTGGAATGCTGAACGGACATCCTTCGCGGTTCGGCAGACATTTGCGCTCAGTCCGTCCTGATGTCCGCCGAGGGCGTTGATGACCTTGAGCATCGCCTGAACACGGTGCCAGGCCTCTTCGTGGCCCGCTTCATCGCGTGGTCCCTGCGGAATATAAGCGGCAAGGCAGACAGAGCGGAGTTTGCCCTGATCGCATTTTCTCACATCGACTTTTCGGTCCGTGTTCAGAGACCAGGCATCTGCCTGATCGGGCCATGGAATGTCGATATGGGTATCGAAAGTCAGAAGCGTGTCGTGCAGTTCAGTCATGATCCGTCCTAGATCGGGTGTGAGCGGGTCTGACGCAAGAGGTGCTTGTCAAAGCGCTCAATTCAGACGATCCAATGGTGATGCGTCTGATTACATGGAACATCAACTCCCTCCGGCTTCGTCTGCCGCTGCTGAAGAAGCTCGTTGAGGAGGAAAATCCGGACATCGTCTGCCTTCAGGAGACGAAAGTTCCCGATCCGCTCTTCCCGGCCGAAGCTCTTGTGGAGCTTGGCTTTCCGCATCAGCTCTATCGAGGAATGAAGGGATATAACGGGGTTGCGATCCTGTCCCGCCTGCCCCTCGACTCAGTTGCGAATACGCCTGACTGGTGCAGTCGGAGCGATTGTCGGCATATCGCGGCATCGATTCAGACACCTGGCGGCCCAGTGATGCTGCATGATTTCTATGTCCCCGCGGGGGGCGATATCCCGGATCCGGAAGAAAACGAAAAATTTGCTCACAAACTCGCATTTGTAGAAGAAGCCGCGAAATGGTTCACGGATAGTCCGCCAGTGCGCAGCATTGTGGTTGGAGATCTCAATATCGCTCCGTTGGAGCATGATGTCTGGAGTCATCGTCAGCTTCTGAAAATCGTCAGCCATACGCCGCCGGAGACAGAGCGACTTAATACGTGGATGGCGGCAGGGTTTGAGGACGCCATGAGGCGGATTACGCCTGAACCCACCAAATTGTACACATGGTGGTCCTACAGGAACAAAGATTGGAAGAAGTCAGACCGTGGAAGGCGCCTAGATCATGTCTGGCTCACGCCAGATCTGATGCCAGGCCTTCGGAATATTCGTGTTCTGCGGGATGTTCGCGATTGGGACAGCCCTTCAGATCACGTGCCGGTCGTGCTGGATTTCGATCCAGCCTGACCAGCAGGGCCTGAGTATCAGGCTGTCAGTGATTCGGCCGTAGCAACAGTGCGGCCTTCCGGGTCAAGACGATACCCACCACCCTCAGTGATCAGCAGGGACGTCTTGGTGGGGTCTGGCTCGATTTTCTGGCGAAGACGATAGATATGCGTCTCAAGCGTATGGGTCGTGACTGCAGCGTTGTAGCCCCAGACTTCGTTCAGAAGCACCTGACGGGCGACGGGGCGCTGACCGGCCCGGTAAAGATACTTGAGAATCGCGGCTTCTTTTTCCGTCAGGCGAATGCGGCGATTACGGGCCGTCTCAACCAGAAGTTTGGCCGATGGACGAAACGCGTAAGGGCCGATTTCAAAAACGGCATCTTCGCTGTTTTCAAAGATCCGGAGCTGTGCCCGAAGTCGCGCCAGCAGTTCCCCGATACGGAATGGCTTTGCGACATAGTCGTTTGCGCCTGCATCAAGCCCGCGGACAACATCGCTTTCATCGTCTGAGCCGGTCAGAATAATGATCGGCATCCGAACGCCTTCGCGACGAAGCTCCGCACAGAAGTCGCGGCCGTCTCCGTCTGGAAGGGTGATGTCCAGCAGCATGGCGTCGTAACGGGCACCAGGCTTCTTGAGGAGCTCCCTTGCTGTTGCCACGGAGACTGCTTCCACAGCCTCAAGTTCGCCACCGTGCTGGAGTTGCTCTGTCAGCAGGCTTCGTAGCGTATCGTCATCATCTACCACGAGGATGGGCCGGGGACCTGCCATAATACCTGTCTCGTTTTATCTAGGCGGAAAACGTCACATCCGCATGTGTTCGCGTTAATAGGCCACGCATCCAATTCTGCCTATCCTGCACCGCAGGACCAGCAGCACACTTGCCATCTGAGATATGACAAATACTTATCCGAAAGGGAACAGCAACATGACTAAAGCTATTTTGAGAATCACTGAGGGCCGCGCTTTTCTTCACTTTCGTAATGTAATCATTCCGGCTTTGATCGGGGCTGGTGGTATTCGCCTTGACAAGCGTGAAGGCGATCACGCGACCCCTGTAGGTGAACTACCCCTCCGCCGTATCCTGTATCGCGCAGATCGTGTGGAAAAGCCTGTTTCCGGCGCGGGTTTACCTATCGAGCCGATTGCTGCTTCGGATGGTTGGTGTGATGACGGATCGCACCCGGATTATAACCGTCCGGTGACACTTCCTCACCCTGCATCATGTGAGAAAATGTGCCGTGATGATCATGTCTATGATCTCTGCATTGTGATGGGGTGGAATGATGTCACCATCGAGTCGGGACGTGGGTCTGCAATTTTCCTGCATCTGCCTTCCGCCAGCGGTGTGACGGAAGGCTGTATTGCATTGCAGGAAAAGGACCTGCGTTATGTGCTGGAACAGGGGCTGACAGCAGTTGTCGTGGAAGCGCCTTAAGCGGCATCTTCCTCTGTGTGCGGAGTGTCAGTCGGCGGGACCATCGAGATCATCAGGTCCCCAGGCATCGGGGTGATGACAGTCGGATCTTCTGCCGAACGAATGAGAATGGCAGAGCGTCTGCTGACAAGGATATCGAGGCGATTGTCGTCCGTTCCAAACCCTGCCGCATTGGCCTCATTGGCTGCACGGGATACGAAGCGCCAGCCTTGCTCGAACAGGGTATCGAACAGGGTGTAATTCCAGGCGGGTTCTCCCAGAACCTTCCCTCGGGAGTCACGGGAAAGCCCATGATAAAAATCCAGTCGGGCGACACCTGGGCTGATCTGGAACACCCGCTCCCGCCCCATGGCTGGCGCGAGATGTCCACAGATCATCCCGTTATAGATGCCGTCTCCGGTCGTTGCGATCAGGTAGTCTGCCGGTCGTTCTTCCAGTGCTTCCTGTCCGTGCTGGGACAGTAACTCAGTTCTTAGAACCGGAATGTCGAGTTGTGCGGCTGCCATCAGCGCACTGGATCTGTTGTCCACGAGAAGAACGGGTATGTTTTCCCTGTGGAGGCAGGCTGCAAGGTCGATGGACCATTTGCTCGCCCCCAGAATGGCAATGGCCGGATCGTTAGAGAGCGTGAGCTTGAGGGCACGCGCGATTGGGCGAAGCGAAAAGCCATGAAGGATCATGGTGACAGCGATGACGGCAAAGACCGCCGGCATAATGAGGTCAGCTGACTGGTAGCCCGTTTCTTTCAGGCGAATACCAGCGGCGCCGGCAACGGCGGCGGCGACGATGCCTCGTGGGGCAATCCATCCGACGAAGAGGCGCTCTTTCCAAGGCATACTGGTGCCCAAGGTGGAAAAGAAAATTCCAACCGGACGGACGACGAACAGTACGACAAGCGTCAGCATCAGAATGGGAATGGAAAGATGCTTGAGAACGTCGCGATGAAGATCTGCCGTCAGCAGGATGAACAGTACCGACACGACGAGGACCACCATCGATTCCTTGATGCGCCTCAGTTCTGCGACGCCTGGAATGTGAAGGTTGGTCAGTGCCATGCCAAAAATAGTGACCGCGACCAGGCCAGCGCCCTCCATTTCCAGATTGCAGGCCGTGAAAATCAGCAGTGCCATTGAGATAAGCACCGGCGTTTTGAGAATTTCCGGCATCATGTCGCGAGTGAAGAGATAACGGATCAGATAGGCTGGAAGAATGCCTGCCGAAATCGACTCAGTTGCAGCAGCGAGCAGATCAGGAAGTGTGTGCGTGAAAAAGACGCCGGTATGCAGGTCAACGTGCAGAAGCATGAGCTGCAGCACAACGGCCGCCAGAATCGCTCCCAGCGGATCATTGACGATCGCTTCCCATCGTAGGAACGCTGCGACCCGGGGTTGAAGCTTGGCGCTTCGTAGAAGCGGGAGCACCACGGTCGGGCCTGTCACAACAATGATGGCGCCAAACAGCATCGAGGTGCCCCATTCAAGGTGGGCAACGTAATGGGCCGCCAGCGATCCCAGAACCCAGTTGATGGGCAAGGCCAGCATCGTCAGGCGTGCGACACCTTCCCCGGCCTCACGGAGCTGCCGGATATCCAGAGCCATGCCGCCTTCAAACACGACAATGGCAACCAGGAGGGAGACCAGTGGTCTGAAGACCCAGCCCATCGTCTCTGAGGGGTGCACAATGCCCAGCCCAGGGCCGAACAGAAGCCCAATGGTGAACAGGAGCACGATTGCGGGAAGGCGAAACCGCCAGGCAACCCACTGGGCCAGCATTCCGGCCCCGAAGGTCGAGGCGATGCCGATGAAAATATCATACTGCATGTGTAAGAGCGCGTCGGTCCCGTGCTGATTTTGGAAACCGTATCATAACCCGGATAATGTGTTGGGCCTAACTGCGTGATTTTGAGAGTGTTATCCGATGGTTGAAACGATCCTGACCATTCGTCCGGCACAGTCCCTAGATCGGGAGGGTCTCTGGCGCTTGCTGGCACCTGTTCTCAAAGCTGGGGAAACGTACGCTCTGCCGCGAACGTGGTGCCGTCGTCAGGCCCTGGCGTACTGGATGGCCGTCGAGCATCGTGTGTATGTTGCCGAGACAAAGACAGGCCAGATTGTGGGCACATTCTATGTGCAGGACAATCAGAAGGGCGGCGGTCAGCATGTCGCCAATGCTGGTTTTGTTGCTGCGCCGGGATATGGTGCCGGAGTGCAAATGGGAGCCTACGCCCTGAAAGAGGCTCAGGCGCTCGGATACAGGGCGATGCAGTTCAACTTTGTCGTTAGCACCAATCTGCGAGCCATTGCGCTTTGGAAGCATCTTGGTTTCAGGGTGGTTGGAACGCTACCCGGTGCGTTCAACCACCCTGAGCAAGGGTATGTGGATGCGCTTGTTATGTGGAAGGAGCTTCTTCCTGTGACGTCTCAACCTTCTGTTCAACCCGCTGCATGACGCAGGCAAAGAAGCCATCCGTTCCGTCACGAAGGGGCGTCAGGGAAAACTGAGCCTTTTCGCGAAGTTCGGCTGGCAGAAGATCGGGTAGGTCTTCCGTAGCTACACGAACAAAATCTGTCCGACGCTTTAGGAATGCATCAATCTGCTGCCCGTTTTCAGCGGCCAAAAGAGAGCACGTCGCATAAATCATCCGGCCGCCTGGTTTAACCAAAGATGCTGCACGATCAAGGATTTCTGACTGTTTGATAACAAGTTCCTGAATGTCTTCAGGTGTCAGTCGCAGGCGTGCATCCGGGTTGCGGCGCCATGTGCCGGTGCCCGAACAGGGTGCATCCACCAGAACGCGATCGAAGCTTGCTGCCCGACGCTTGGCCCATTTGTCGCCTGTGGTGAGCAGGTGTCGCTCAACATTATGCACCCCTGCCCGACGCAGACGTTTTACAGCCCCTTCAAGGCGCTTTTCATGAACGTCACAGGCAACGATATGGCCCTTGTTTTCCATGGTCATGGCAAGGGCAAGAGTCTTGCCGCCAGCGCCGGCGCAGTAATCCAGAACGCGGTGTTCCGGTTTGGCGCCGGCTGCTGCAACAACGAGCTGGGAACCTTCGTCCTGAATTTCTACCAACCCGTCTTTGAAAGCCTGTGCTGCCGTAACTGGCTGACGGCCATCGAGACGCAATCCCCATGGCGAGAGCTTTGTTGGGACGGCGTTCAATCCCTCGCTCTTCAGCGCACGCAGACCGTCCTCGCGAGTGCCCTTCAGGAGGTTCACGCGAAGATCCAAAGTCGGGGTTCCGAGCATGGCTTCCATTTCGTCAGCCATTCGGGATCCGAAAGTTTCGCGCAGGGCTGGCTCAATCCAGTCCGGATATTCGAGGCGGACTGCTACAGGTTGCTTCTGGGTGGAAAGTTCTTTTCCTTCCAGATGCTTAAGGTTCACATCTTCACGCGGCGTCAGAGGCTTTTGAGCATAGCGCTCGCCACTGAACAACATGCGAACCTGATCCATCGTCGTGCCGGTCAGCAGCATGGAGGCAGCACATAGCAGGCGTGGAGAAATTTCGCCCTGGCTGCCTTCCAGGTGCCAGTGCAGCCGCCGCCAGCCACGCAGCACATCCCAGGCAAGCGTGGAAATGGCGCGCCGGTCTCCGCCGCCTATATAACGGCGTTCACGGAAAAAAGCGTTGGCGGTAGCGTCTGCGGGACGGCGGGGCGCATTCTGGATCGCACAAAGCAGATCAATGGCGCCGGAAAGGCGAGCTGCGGGGGTCATATCGCCCCCGTAGCCGGTTTGGCCTCTCAAAGCGAGAGGCCAATGCACAGGAAATGTCAGTCCCGGCGATAGTTCGGGGCTTCACGCGTGATTGTCACGTCATGGACATGGCTTTCACGAAGGCCCGCATTCGTAATGCGACGGAACATGGTGCGGACCTGAAGATCAGCAACTGTGGACGATCCGGTGTAGCCCATGCCTGCTTTCAGGCCGCCAACGAGCTGATGCACGACCGGAGCCATGCTGCCCTTGTAAGGAACCTGCCCTTCGATCCCTTCCGGCACGAGCTTCAGCGTGTCACGGACTTCTGCCTGGAAATAACGATCGGCTGAACCTCGGGCCATGGCACCAAGAGACCCCATCCCACGATACGACTTATAGGAGCGGCCCTGATACAAGAACGTCTCACCCGGGCTCTCATCTGTGCCGGCCAGCAGCGAGCCAACCATCACAACGTCAGCACCGGCACCTATGGCCTTTACAATGTCACCGGATGTCCGGATGCCACCATCGGCGATGGCCGGAACATCAAGGTCATGACAGGCTGCTGCCGTTTCCATAACGGCGGAGAACTGCGGAACACCGACGCCTGCAACAACGCGGGTTGTGCAGATGGACCCCGGGCCAATACCAACTTTGATGCAGTCTGCTCCGGCTTCAATAAGGGCGCGAGCCGCCTGTGGGGTCGCGACGTTACCTGCGATGACCTGAAGGCCTGGGTGACGCTCCTTCAATGTCCGGACTGTGCTCAGGACGCCGTGGGAGTGGCCATGAGCGGTATCAACGACAATAACGTCCACACCGGCTTCCACGAGGGCAGCAGCACGGTTCAGACCGTCCTCCCCAACGCCGACAGCGGCGGCGCAGCGAAGCCGTCCTTGCGCGTCCTTGATGGCGAGCGGATGCGTCGTCGCCTTGTCCATGTCCTTGACGGTGATGAGGCCGATGCAGCGGCCGCCCTCATCAACGACCAGCAGCTTTTCGATGCGGTGACGATGCAGCAGAGCGCGAGCTTCTTCAGGGGCAGCGCCATTGAGAACCGTGACAAGATTGTCCTTCGTCATCAGATCACGGACGCGGGTGTTCAGGTCCGTGGTGAAACGGACGTCACGGTTGGTCAGGATGCCAACCAGGATACCGGTTCCCTCTTCCACAACCGGAAGGCCAGAGACACCGTGGCGCGCCATGATGGCGTTGACTTCAGCCAGTGTCTGGTCCGGCCCAACCGTGACCGGATTAACGACCATGCCAGATTCGAAGCGCTTTACGCGGCGAACCTGTTCGGCCTGCTCTTCAATAGAGAGGTTTTTGTGAATGACGCCCATGCCGCCCTGTTGGGCCATGGCAATGGCCATTCCGTCTTCTGTGACTGTGTCCATGGCCGAGGACATCAAAGGGATGTTCAGCTCAATGGTGCGCGTCAGGCGTGTGCGGGTGGATGTCTGGGCCGGAAGCACGGACGATTCAGCCGGTTCGACGAGAACATCGTCGAACGCCAGTGCTTCACGTATGCGTGCGTTAAAATCAGTTGTGCAGGAAGAGGATGTCATGCCCGCTGGCCCCCGTTGGTCATGCGTCGTGGGACGCTTGAAGTCTGAACCGGGGGCCAAGAGGCCCAGCCGGCCGTTGGCGGGTCCTCATAGACTAATTCCCCCCTGGAGGGGAAGTCTCTTTTTTGCGGTAGATTTTAAGGAATTTGTTGGCTGGGAGACCTGGATTCGAACCAGGGCTGACCGGGTCAGAGCCGGTAGTTCTACCGCTAAACTATCTCCCAAGCGGTGAGTGGGTGTTTACCCATCACGGCTGAGTGACGCAAGGGGGTCTTTCCACTTTTTTTGAAAAAATTGATATTTTTCTTGCGGTAAGACGTTTTCCCGTCTCATGCTGCATATTCAAGGTCCCAGCACGGGCAAAATCGGGAGCCTAAACAAGATGATGAGGCAAGGAACGGAGCAAAGGCTTTCAGGTCAGGCGCAAATTCGCGCGTCTGGTGCCCGTCAGGCCGGTCCGTTCTTTGGGGCCATTGATCTTGGGACGAATAACTGTCGGCTGATGATTGCCGCAGGCACACCGAATGGGTTTCGGGTCGTGGACAGTTTCAACAGGTCTGTCCGGTTAGGGGAAGGCCTGCGTGTCAGCGGGCGACTGGCTGAAGAGTCTATGACACGCGCGCTTGAAGCCCTGCGCATTTGCGTCGAGCGCATGCGGCAGTGGCCCCTCTCCCACGTTCGCGCTGTGGCCACCGAAGCCTGCCGTCGCGCCGTGAATGGTCGCGAGTTCCTTGAGCGTGTGCAGAGTGAAATCGGCCTGACTATCGATATTATTACGGCGCGTGAGGAAGCAGAGCTCGCGCTGGAGAGCTGTTCTCCCCTCTTCCGGATGCCGTCACGGCCACCTTCTCAATCCGAACGTGGCGTTCTGTTTGATATTGGTGGCGGCTCCACTGAAGTTGCATGGGTGCGTGTTGATCAGGAGCGTAAGTCTCAGACACTGATTGGCACAACCAGTATGCCTGTGGGTGTCATCACGCTTCAGGAGATGTTCGGTGAAGGCCATGGCTCTTCCTATGAAGAGATGGTTTCTCATGTGCAGAGCCACCTTGTAGGTTTTGAGAATGTTCACCGCATCCGCCGTGAAGTCGCACAGGGGAATGCGTGCCTGCTGGGTACGTCTGGTACTGTCACGACCCTTGCCGGTGTTGCTCTGGCCCTGCCCCGCTATAATCGCGCGGCGATTGATGGCCTGACTTTGCCGGGACAAATCATGCGAAGTGCCATTGACACGCTACGTAGCCTTTCGCGCGATCATTTGGCGATGCATCCCTGTGTCGGACAGGATCGCGTAAAGTATGTTCTTCCCGGATGCGCAATTTTCGAGGCAATTCATCGGACATGGCCTATAGAAGAGGTCACGATTGCCGATCGGGGGTTGCGTGATGGCATGCTGCTGCGTATGGCCCGCGATCATGGTCAGCGTTTCACTAGAGAACGCCGCAGGACCCATCGACATGTAACGCCCCGTTCGAGGGGCCCTCTCGGGAATTACGCCACGATATGAAGCCGCCTAGATCCCGCTCCGGTTCTTCCAAAAAGGATACGGGACCCAAGCGCATCCCTGGAAAAGCTCTCAAGAGTGCTGCCGCACCAGGTGCAGCTGACGCTACTCAGGACGCCTCTACTTCACAGACGGCCCGTAATAAGGTCGTTACCCTCAGAACAGCTCGTGGGCGCACCACGGCACAGCAGCGCTGGTTGAACCGGCAGCTCAACGATCCCTATGTCGCGGCAGCCCGCAAACAGGGCTGGCGTTCACGTGCAGCCTTTAAGCTTATCGAAATCGATGATCGATTTCACATCATCAAGCCGGGGGCGCGCGTCATCGATCTGGGAGCGGCCCCAGGCGGCTGGTCTCAGGTTGCTGTCAAACGTGGTGCTGGCAACATTGCAGGCGTGGACCTCCTGCCTGTTGATCCTGTCAGCGGTGCCGAGATCATTGAAGGGGATTTCACAGATCCGGAAATGCCTGATCGCTTGAAAGAAATTCTCGGCGGTCCAGCAGATCTTGTCATGTCTGATATGGCTCCCAACACAACGGGCCATGCCGCAACAGACCATATGCGAATTATGGGACTGGCAGAGGGTGCGCTGGATTTTGCAGTTCAGGTACTGGCTGAAGGCGGAAGCTTCGTGGCCAAGGTCTTTCAGGGTGGTTCTGAAAAACAGATGCTTGAGTCCATGAAGAAAGCCTTCTCTTCGGTCAAGCATGTTAAGCCGCCTGCTTCCCGTAAGGAATCAAGCGAACTCTACGTCATTGCCACGGGTTTCCGCCCCGAGCGACTAAGCGACGAAGGCTGATCGTTGAACTGACGAGCGCTTTTTTTAAAGGCACTCGTCAGTTCCGGTGCTTGACCGGATCACGTTCCACCTACAGAACGGACAGGATGATCCAGAGCCTTACTGTCATCCTGCTTTATCTCGTGTCGCTGCCGCTTTTTGCGCTCACTCTGGCGCGGCAACCTCATAAAGATCTTCCGCCCTGGGCTATCTGCCTCTCGTTAGTTGCAACCGAAACGTCCACATTGACGATCGTCAGTGTTCCTGGCGTGGCATACCTGCACGGATATGTCTTTCTGGGGTTGGCAGTCGGGTATCTGCTCGGACGCGTGGCTGTTGCCTGGTGGTTTCTGCCTCTGCATGAGCGGGGCGCGACATCCATCTATCGGTATGTCGGTCAGCGGTTCGGAACGCGTCTTCAGAAGCTGGTGTCTGGCACGTTCCTGCTGACGCGCCTTCTTGCCGAAGGCGTGCGTTTGTACGCCGGCATGATTCCGGTTTCCCTGTTGTGTGCGAGTATCGGCTATCCTATTCCGGATATTGCCCTGCTTATGGGGATTGTCATTCTCACGCTGGCTTATACACTGGCCGGTGGTCTGAAAGCTGTCGTCTGGTCCGACACGCTTCAATTGCTTCTCTATCTCGGCGGCAGTGTCGCGTGTGGGGCGGTGCTTTTCAGCCGCTCAGGGACTGATATTTTTCATGCAGCTCCCATGTTTACTGCGGGATTGCCAGCCTTCACCAATCCTTTCTCCGTAGCGGGAGCTGTCGTCGGCGGCGCAATTCTCTCCCTTGCTTCACACGGTACAGACCAGCTCATGCTTCAGCGTTGCCTCGCAGCAAAGACGCTCAAAGGCGCGCGGGCAGCGATGATTGGAAGTGTGTTTGTCGTGGCGTTGCTGTTCGCCCTACTTTCATTTGTCGGGGTGGGGTTGAGAGCACTTTGGCCTGATTATCATGGTGCTCCAGATGCACTCTTCCCACAGTTTGTTCTGACATTGCCCCCTATTCTGCGCGGACTGCTCGTAGCGGGCATTCTGGCTGCGACAATGGGATCTCTTTCCAGTGCCATGAACTCAATGGCAGCCGCGACAAAAAGCGATTTTTTTCCAAAGAAGACGCTGTCCCTGCGGACGGCGACGTGTTTCTGGGCCGTTCTGCTTGTTGTGACGGCGCTGTCTTTCTCTCACCCGAATGGCTCTGCCGTCGTCTTCGGGCTCTCAATCGCGTCTTACAGCTATGGTGCGACGCTTGGAGTGTTTTTGCTGGCTATGGTCGGACATTCACGAGATGAGGCAAATGGGATTGCCGGTTTTATAACAGCCGTTGTTGTTTTGGCCGGTCTGGCGATGGTCAGGATTGGAGGCCATCCCATCGCCTTCCCTTGGCTGGTGCCCGCAGGCGTTCTAGCGACTTTTGCGGGAGCTAGGGTTTTCTCACAGCTGCGGCGGATGGGCTTCCAGAAATAAGGCCATTGCTTTCTGAGCCATGGCAGCATCTTTGCCCAGCTCGATGAGCGCAGGAATCTGCGATGGCTGCCTGACGAGAGAGGACAACAGTCCGCCAAGATGGATGGCGCCATCCTTGAGGCCATCCCGTGCAGCTGGCGGCAGGCTGCGGGCTGAATCATCGCAGACGACACGAAGGACTGCGAAAGGCTTGCCGGTTCTGGCTATTGCGCCGCTTTCCATATCGACGGCGATGCAGCCCGTGGCCTCGTAGAGACGGGATTTTTCTTCCGCCGTTTCGATGAGGTTGTCGCTATGAAGAATGTGCCCCTGACGGGCATGGTCTGCTCCGAACTGTATGCTCAGACCCGCATCGGCCTCGTAACTTGTACCGGTCATGACAACACAATCTGCCACGATGATCGTGCCTGGTTTTACGCTGGTTGACAGTCCGCCAGCGCATCCGAAAGATAGCAGACGTGTTGCCCCAGCGCGCAGAAGCCTCTCGGCTCCAGCCACAGCGCCTGATGCTGTAGCGTTGCTCAAAGCAATCGGCGCGTCCGGCAGGAAGCGGCGAATGATGCGCGCTTCCTGCTTCATTCCCACTAGAACACCTAGCATCAGAAACCGTATTCCACGCGACCGGTGTTGCTGGTTCCCAGATTGCGGTAACGCGAAAGAGCCTGAAGCGGGAAGAACTGCTTGTAGCCGTGATAGCGGAGGTAAAATACCTTCGGGAAGCCAACAGCGTTATAGGCGTCTTCCTGCCATTCGCCGTTATCATCCTGCTTTGATGTCAGGAAGTTGATGCCACGCTTAACGGCTTCACTGTCACGGCGGCCCACAGCCATCAGCGCGAGAACAGCCCAGGCGGTTTGTGACGGCAGGCTCTCTTTGTACGTGCCTGGAGGCGCGCCTTCATAGGTTGCGCAATCTTCGCCCCATCCGCCGTCGGCACGCTGAACGTCTTCCAGCCATGTGATGGCGCGCTTCACCATCGGGTCATCATAGGAGATGCCCGCAATGTTCAGGGCGCAGAGAACAGACCAGGTACCGTAGATATAGTTCGTGCCCCAGCGACCGAACCAGCAGCCTTCTTTTTCCTGCTCTTTGCGCAGGTAATCCAGTGCCTTGTCGATGACTGGCCGGTCTTCCGGATGGCCAAGCTGACACAGGAAAGAAATGCACCGTGCGGACACATCGGCAGTTGGTGGGTCCAGAAGCGCGCCATGATCCGAGAACGGAATATGGTTCAGCATTTCGAGATCATTATCGATGTCGAACGCGCCCCACCCACCATTGGTGCTTTGCATTCCAATGATCCATTCCCGTGCGCGTTCAATGGCTTCACGGTTCTCTTCAGGATCAACACGATGCAGCAGCATGCCGACAACAGCCGTATCATCCACATCCGGGTAGTAATCGTTTTCGTACTGGAAAGCCCAACCGCCTGGACGTAGATTGGGTGTGTTGACTGCCCAGTCTCCTTTGACATCCAGGATCTGGCGGTCCCGCAGCCATTCAGCACTTTTCTTGAGCTTCGCGATGGTTTCGTCCCGTTTGGTGGGATGAGCACCGGATGCCGCTTCCATCATGGCAAGCCCTGACAGTCCTGTATCCCACACAGGTGAGACGCAGGGCTGGCAGTAAATTTCGTCTTCTTTTTGAACAAGAAGGTCCTGAATGGACTCCCATGCCGTGACCACGCGTGGATCGCTATCGGGAACGCCAAGCGCGCGATACATCATGACCACGTTGGCCATGGCAGGGTAGATCGCTCCAAGGCCGCCACGACTCAGGCGTGGTTCGATAAAGCTGATGGCAGCCTTGATGGCCTTCTCATGGATGCGGTTAGGAATGAGCGGCAGGACAGGCCGAAGCGCAGAGTCCAGATGTTTGAAAGCCCGTCCCCAGATTGAGCGGTATGGACCCCGGATCCAATCTTTGACCAGCTCAGGTGGTTTGACGAACAGTTCCTGAATATGAATGCCACGCGGATTGCTGGCAGTAGGCTTCATAGCCCCCACTGCCAGCATCGGCGCCAGCACGCATCGTGACCAGTACGACATGTTCCAGACTGAGAAGAATGCCTTCCGCGGGAGCAGCATGAGCTCGACCGGCATGACAGGCGTCGCATCCCAGGGCACTTCACCATACAGGGCAAGCTGGATGCGTGTGAACACATTGGACCGGGCAGCCCCACCGTGGTCCAGGATGGCTTCGCGGGCGCGACGCATATGTGGTGCGTCTATACTGTCCCCGATGGCCTTGAGCGCGAAGTAAGCTTTTACACTTGCGGACAAGTCAAAGCCGCCGCCAAAATAAAGCGGCCAGCCCCCATGTTCGCCCTGAATACGGCGCAGATAAACGCCGATCTTGTCCTGCTTTTCCTGATCAATACGATCAAGATAATGCTCTAGCAGAACGTATTCGGCAGGAATTGTAGCGTCTGCCTCAAGTTCAAAAACCCAGTGTCCGTCGTCTTTCTGGCGATTGCCCAGAGCGGCATGGGCCCCCTCAATGGCGCGGTTGACGTTTTCGGCGTCGACAGGCTTGTGGGAAAGGGTCTCGCTCACACGGTCCTCCTTTTCATCAGGATAGATCAGCATTGTTCAGGTCTCCCGGGACATGCAGCCCTCATTATCGGGAGTTGTGTTACAGCCATGGTTTGGAGAGCACTCATCACGTTTCCGTGTTTTTCACGGCAGAACGGAAACCCAGAGCGCTGACAGCTGCCAGCCCGGATTGAATGGCCCCTTCGATTGTTGAGGGAAGCCCCGTATCCGTCCAGTCTCCCGCCAGCGCCATATTGGCGGTATCTGTCTTCGCTTTGGGGCGACGCCGGTTTTGCTCTGGTGTCGCGGCGAATGTCGCTCGTTTTTCCCGTAGCAGCCGAGCAGGTGGCATCGCGACAGGGAGTGGCTGAGGCAAAATGGGATCCAGTGCGCGCCGGATTTCAGACCAGATCGTGGCAAGCATCTCGTTGCTGTCGCGATCTGCGTAGCGATTAGCGGCGCTAACCGTGACGGAAAGGACGTCGCCTTTCAGAAAGATCCACTCCGAAATACCACCCACGAGACCTACAAAGCCTGCCTGAGCGACGACACCCCTCGCCTCTACGGGCGCGGCAAGTTTGAAATGCGCGTTTGCAATGCTCTCGAACGCGTCTGGCACAACCAGTTCCGGCAATAGGTTCTGGGTAACCGGAGCGGGTGTAGTGACAATGACGTGGTCTTCTGGGCCAAGCTCAATGCGGCCTTCCGTCGTCTCAATGGCAGTCGCGCGGCCATTCTCTCTGATGATGGTACTAACACGGACGCCCGTGCGGACCGTCGCATGATACCGGTTCAGGTATGAAATCGCTGGGTCGACCAGTGTTTCAGATAGGCCAATTTTTGGGAACCAGGGGCAGCAGGCCATACCGCCTTGTGCCAGAGACTTCCGGATGACGTTTCCCAACAGCAGTGCACTACCAGTGTGCAGGTCTGTGTTCAGAACCGAGATGGCGAAAGGCTCCAAGAGGCGCCGGCTTAGCTGACCGGGCTTCAGGCACTCTTCCACAACGGTCGTGTCATCAGCTTTCAGGAAGCGCCCGAGGGATGCCAGTTCGGAAAGCTTCATCCCTGGAACGCGGCGACCGCCGGGTAATGCCCAGAATGGGACTTTTCCTTTGGAAAGCCGAAGTGTCCAAGCCAGATCTTCTGCCAGATCATAGTAAGGAAAGATCGGAATACCGGGGCCTGCCAGTGTGTGACGGGCGCCGAGAATATCCAGATACCGGAATGTCAGGCCGTTGGCCGACAGCAGCAGATGGTTGCCGTTGTCGATCAGGGTATCGAGCGTGCGGTCATGAAAAGAGCGTGCGCGTCCGCCACAGGCAGGGCCCGCTTCGTAAATCGTGACCTGGGCCTGGGCGGCAAGTTCTACGGCAGCAGACAGGCCGGACAGACCTCCGCCAATAATATGAACGTGGCTCATGGGGCTTACTTCACGTATGCCGCCAGAGCGCGGACTGCCCGCCAGCCCCTACTGACTTTCGGAGAAAGCTCTGGATTTTTCCATCCACGCTTTTCGAGTGCGTTCAGGACAGGCTCATAAGACGCTGCCATCATGCGTGCTGGACGCATGGCGGTGCTGTTGCATTCTTTCATTGCACGGCGCGCTTCCCGGAAATGATCATGAGCACGGCGGCTCAGGATACGGGCCACATCATCCAGGCCATGTGCGTACAGAGCTTCTTTCGGATTGGTGGGTACGTTGAAGCGTTCCAGCAGTTCTGACGGAAGGTACAGCCGGTCCCGTGCCGCATCTTCAGCAATGTCGCGCAGGATGTTGGTAAGCTGGAGGGCCCGCCCCAGATGTTTGGACACACGGTCAGCCGCAGCGGAAGAGTCCCCGAAGGCACGAACCGAAAGGCGACCTACGGCCGACGCAACGCGATCGCAATACAGATCCAGGGTTTTCTCGTCAGGTGCAACAATGGGGGCACCACAATCCATGGCCATACCGTCAATAACGGCATGGAAATCCTTGGCCTGGAGCTGGAACCGGAAAATTGCTGCCACAAGAACACGATCGAGTGCGTCCTGAGTTTCCCCCTGATACAGGCGGTCTATACGTTCATGCCATTCCTGCAGGGCCTGTGCGGGGTCAGCGACATTTGTGTCACCATCCGCAATGTCGTCGACCTGCCGGCAGAACGCATAGATTGCAAACATGGCCTGCCGTCTTGCCGCCGGTAAGACCTTCATACCTCTGGCAAAAGACGTCCCGGAGGCTGTGACAATGTGCGCAACATGGTCAAGATCGGCCTGCGCGCAGGGAAGACCAGAAAAAGCACGCGCCCTGCTGAAAACCATGTCTGTCACCTGTTCTGTTTCAGAAATTCTGCGTTCTAGCCCCAAACCGGGATGTCACAAAGCCGACACGAACGGAATGGGATGCCATACGTTTGTATGATGCCAAATGGCAACACTCTGCCCAAAGGAGTATCCGATGAATTTCCGTTTGTCTCTGATCCTTCTGTCCTGCCTGGCTGCGGGTTCCGTTGCCCATGCAGAATCGTCGACAGCCACCGCCCATGCTGATCACCTGCTGAACGCATCCCATTCCTGGAACGGAGTAACCTACACGCCGTATTCCACGTCCCAGCCAGAACTGAGTATGATCCGGCTCACCATTCCGCCTCACACCGCCCTGCCCTGGCATGTCCATCCATTTCCAAACGCCGGCTATGTCCTGCAGGGAACGCTGAAAATTGAAGACCGTGAGAGTGGCAAAACCAGAACCTTTCATCAGGGCGAAGCCTTTGCGGAGTCAGTGAATGATGTGCATCGTGGTGTGTCAGGAGATGTCCCGACCGTTCTTCTGCTGACCTATGCGGGCGTTGAGGGGAAGCCGACTTCTATCCCGGTAGACAAGCAGAAACCGGAATACTGAAATCCGATTTCATTTCGGGCTTTGACAGACAGATCGTTTCGTTTCTAGTATGTTTTCAGACACACTAGGAGCGTGAGCCGAGCATGACCGACTGCCTGTCCCCTGAAGCAAAAGACGATCTTCTCTCACGCGGTTATTCCCGTCGTAGTCTGGGCCGCGTGGCTGCACTGATGAGTGCAGGCATGGCAGTTCGGTCCCTTGTTGGGCGTGCGGAGGCTTCCCCCCTCACCGCGCTGCCGCCCGGTGATGTCACAAAAATGGTCCGGATCGGCAGCAATGAATGCTGGACAGGTCCTTTTCCAGCCGCTGCCAAGGCGGGTGCCGCTGCCGTTTTCGAGGGAAACCGGTATGATCCGAGCGGCCATACCCGTGAAGATCTGATCCGCACAGCCGCCAAGATCGACAACGTCCCAGAAAATTGCATTCTGCCGTGGGGGGGGTCGTCTGACCCGCTCTGTCGTACGATCGTGACGTTCTGTTCCCCGACGCGTGGTCTGGTCACGGCTGACCCAAGCTACGAAGCCGGATGGGTAGCTTCTGAGTGGCTCAAGATTCCGCTGGCCAAGGTGCCGCTGGACGCATCGAACGGTTATAAGACCGATGTGAAGGCGATGCTGAAGGCTAATCCGAATGCCGGCGTCTACTACATCTGCTCACCGAACAACCCGACCGGCACCATCACGCCGCTGGAAGATATTCGCTGGCTCGTTGCGAACAAGCCGAAAGACTCCATTGTTCTGGTTGATGAAGCCTACATCCATTTCTCTGACGCCCCGAGCGCCGTTTCGCTCGTTGCTGAAGGACGCGATGTAGTGGTTCTGCGGACCTTCTCGAAGATGTTCGCAATGGCTGGCCTGCGACTTGGCTTCAGCATGGCTCCTCCGGCTCTGCATGAGAAGATGATGCGCTATGATGGTGTGAACCAGACTCACATGCTGCCGATCCCTGCGGTCATCTGCGGTACGAAGAGCCTGACCATGGCGTCGGATATTGCGGCACGCCGTCGTGAGATGGATGCGGCACGCGCCATGACCTATGAACACCTTCAGAAGAAGGGCATCAGCTTCATTCCTTCTGATGCGAATATGTTCGTTATTGACTGGAAGCGCCCTGCTGCACCGATCAAGGATGCTTTCCTGAAGGAAAACATTATCATTGGTCGCTCTTGGCCGATCTGGCCGAATGCCTCCCGTATTACGGTTGGCTCCATGAGCGACATGAAAAAGTTCTGTGCAGTGCTTGACCGTATTATCGGCTGATGTGCCTGAGGGAAGGTCTGAAGCCTTCCCTCATCCTATCTAGTTCGACGGAAAGTAGCGCATAGCCAGAAGCAATGCCTTTACGCCGTCTGATTTCGTAAGAGACACACGTTCTGCGACAGGGTCCTGACGTCTTAGTTTGCGCGTCAGAATATGCGATAGCTCTACGATAACAGCAGCTTCAAGCCGCATCCGGCGATCCTTGATCAGCATCGGTAGTCCGCGGGCTTCGCGATTCAGCGTATCTACGCCATCCAGCATTCTATCAAAAACGCGGCGCAGACCTGGTTTGCTTCGAACAAGCCGAAGATCGTCGATTGTAACGCCTTCTTCTGCGAGCCAGGGAAGCGGAATGTAGCATCGATCCAGCGTTTTCAGATCTTCAGACGCATCCTGAAGATGGTTGATGACCTGCAGTGCGGAGCATAGAGCGTCTGATGGTGCTAGGGTCTCCTGCCCTTCTGCGTGCAGCAGCAGAAGAAAGCGCCCAACCGGGTTGGCCGAATACCGGCAGTAATGCAGGAGTTCCTGCCAGCTCTCATAACGTGTCTTTTCTGCATCCATACAGAATGCTTCAAGAAGATCCGTTGCGGTTTCCAGAGGAACGCCTGTTTTAAGAAGCACCTCTCTTAATTTTACGGCTGTCTGTGCATCTGCTCTTTGAGGCGCCTGGATTTCCCCGCGAATGACGGCAGCCATCCCTTTCAGCCGCGCAATTTTCTGCAGTGGCGTCAGGTCGGGAGTGTCCACCATGTCATCGGCGACGCGGGCGAAATTGTAATATGTGTGAACATATGGGCGCAGGCGCCGGGAAATCAGTAAAGAGCCGACGGGGAAATTTTCGTCAGTTTTGCCTTTGGCGGAGGTGACGTCTTTCGTCCCCCAGATGTCTTCTGTCACGATGCCTCATCCGTATAGGAACGATTTTTCCAGCGTACGCCGACGCCTCTATGGTGGTCTATGGCAGAACCAACGGTGGCAGCCATATAAAAAGCCGCAACGAATGGCAGCGGTAATGCCCGCCATAGTGGAAGACCAAACCGCTTCAAAGTTGGCAGAAAGGTTGCGCAAGACACGAGATAGGTCAGAAGTCCGACTTTCCTCGTACGCCCCTTGCCAAAAAGCGCCAGACCGACAGGGAGAAGCCAGATCAGCGTCATTCCTAGAATGGTCGCCAGCAACAGTAATGGAGACTGGCGAAGCTGGACGTAAGCTGTCCGGGCAATCATTTCCCAGATGTCTTTGGCTCCCCGATAGGGACGAACTGACCATGCAAGCTCGCTATGCCCTAGGTAGAGCCTGCCACCCGATCGTTTAACATGTGCTGCAAGCGTGCAGTCATCAATCAGTGCGCCCCGGATGGCTTCGATGCCACCGATCCGCTCCAGAGCACGTCGACGGAGCAGGATTGTTCCCCCTGCGGCTCCCGCAATGCGTGACCGTTCACTGGCTGTCCAGGCAAACGGATAGAGCATGGCGAAGAAATAGACGAAAGCCGGGACAAGAAACCGCTCGGCCGAGCTTTCGCAGTTAAGTGCAACCATCTCCGAAACCATGTCGAGATCGTCTTCACGCGCCTTGGCCAGAAGGGTGGCCAAGTGCTGGGGCGCATGCATGATATCGGCATCGGTAAACAGAATATAGCCGTAAGGCCCAATATGGTTCAGGGCCTTTTGGGCGCCCTGGTTAACTGCCCACAGCTTGCCACTCCATCCGGGTGGTCGTGGGGCACCAGTGAGAACAATAAGCCGGTTATGAGGATCGGGAACGGCGCGTGCCAGATCTCCCGTTCCGTCCGTGCTGTTGTCATCTACGAGAATGACCGAAAGTTTGCCGTCATAGTCCTGTTGCAAAAGAGATGTCAGACACGACTGGATAGACTCAGCTTCGTCACGCGCGGGCACCACGATTGCAACATCCGGGGCGCACGGGGGCGACGAACCTGCTTTGAGAGTTGGGCCGCTCTGCCAGAATTTTCCATGGAAGAGTGAAAGATAAATCCAAGCCCCAAGACTGGTAAGTGCGCTTCCAAACAGCATTATTTCATACGTCCATGTAGTCGGAACCATGAAATCGCATCTGCGATCGCATCCCGTGCAGGGCGCGGCGCATAGCCCAGTTCTCGTTGAGCCTTGAGCGATGAGAAGAACATGAGCTTCCGGGACATGGCGAGTGTTTCACGTGTCACGCGGGGCTCAATCCCGAATCCTCGTGCGAGCCATTCAGAGACGACCGCGACTGGGTAGAGCCAGGATTGCTTGAGCTTGACCCGAGGCGGCTTGACGCAGGCAATTTCGCTGGTGAGCCTGAAGAGGTCTCCCAACATCATGTTCTCGCCACCGAGAATATATTTTTCGCCAATTTTGCCGCGTTCCAGAGCCAGAACATGGCCTTCTGCGACATCGTCTACGTGAACGATGTTCAATCCGGTTTCGACGTATGCGGGCATCCGGCCGGAGGCGCAGTCAAGAATCATCTGCCCCGTGGGGGTTGGTTTGATATCGCGCGGACCAATCGGTGTTGACGGATTGACGATAATCGCTGGAAGACCTTTTTCCCGGACCAGCTTCAGCACTTCCTGTTCCGCACGATACTTGGACAGTTTGTACGTGCCGATGACACTGCTTTCCGTGACGTATGTTTCCTCGTCAGCAGGTGTGCCGTCTTTGCTTAGGCCAAGTGCTGCTACGGAAGAGCAGTAAACGATCTTTTCTACCCCGGCCTCAAGGGCTGCGAGCATCAGGTTCCGTGTGCCGTCCACGTTCGCTTTCATCATGACTGAAGGGTCCGGGACCCAGAGTCGGTAGTCGGCAGCGACGTGAAAAAGGATCTTCACACCTTTGAGAGCGGCAGGAAGGGTCGTCGGATCAGACAGATCCCCGATGGCAAGTTCCGCGTCGAGCTCTGCAATGTTGGAACGGTCCGAGTTTTCCCGAACGAACAAACGCAGGCGGTGCCCACGTTCCCGGAGTACGCGGGCAACAGCAGAACCAACGAACCCGGTAGCCCCTGTAACGAGTGTGACATCGTTCATGGTGGCAATCTTCTCCTCGGCTCATCAGCAACAGGTTGAAATTTTTCGGCCACCATACTGCCGGTGGCTTTCGGGGGAAAGCGTCTGCAAGGCTGGAATATTGCAGAGCTGTAGGTTAGAGCGTGTTGCGAACGGTATGTGACGAAGACGTTGAAAAAAACTCTCCCTATTATTCTCTCCCTTCTGGGTGTGGCTCTTTTCACATTCATTGCCGCCAAGGCAGGCATTCAGCCAGTCATGGAAGCTCTTGGAAAAGTTGGCGTCGGAGGTTTCTTCCTTCTGGTGCTGATCCAGCTTGTTCTGGATGTCGGTCTCGGCCTCGCCTGGAAGGCAGCCGTACCGCAGATCGGTCTGGCACGATTGACCGGCGCACGATTTGTCCGTGATGCAGCGGGTGCCTGCTTGCCCTTTTCCCAGCTTGGCGGGATGGTCCTCGGCGTTCGCGCAACCCTGGCAGGGCATCAGGCTCGGGACGTTGATGGCGAAGATCTTCACTGGCCGGAAGGTGTGGCGGCCAATCTGGTCGACATCACAACAGAGGTTCTGGGGCAGATCGCCTTCATTCTTGTTGCGATTCTCTGCCTCGTTGGTCATCAGGGAGCCGCGCGGTTTATTTGGCCTCTGATGGGCGGCATGGTGCTTCTCTCTCTCGGCATTGCCGGTTTCATTTGGACGCAGCACCGCGGCGGATCGATGGTACGCAAGGCCGCCATGTTCTTCGGGCGTCATATCGCCTCTGACTGGCGAGAGAGCCTTATCGGAAATACAGACATCTTTCAGGCGCGGCTGGAATCGCTGTGGGGCCGCCCGGATCGCATTATGCTGGGCGCGATCGTCCATTTCAGTTGCTGGGTCGGTGGTGCAGCCGCCACATGGACGGCTCTGGAGCTGTTAGGCGCTCACGTCGGGTTTTTGTCTGCTCTCGCCATTGAAGGCGTGGTGTGCGGGATCATGTCAGCAGGCTTCCTTGTTCCGGCGGCTCTTGGTGTGCAGGAAGCCGCCTATGTGGCGCTCGGCCTCATCTTCGGAATAGACTCACAGATCTCTCTCAGCCTGTCTCTGCTCCGCCGTGGGCGTGATATCCTGATCGGTATTCCTGTTCTTCTTGGATGGCAGGCTGTAGAGATGAATCGTCTTCGCAAAGAACGGGCTACTCTTGCCGGCACTCCTGAGGACACCGTTACGTCAGTCCTGAAAAAGGCCAGAACGTCTGCGATGGCTGGGGCTGCGGGAAAAGACGGATCATCTCATCAAAAAGTTGAAAAAGAGGACGACGCCGCTTTCGCAACCGCGCCGCGCGTTCTGTGATGCCCCTTTTCCGTTCTCTGGCTGTTATTGGTCCCGGTTTGATCGGTTCCTCTGTCCTGCGGCGGGGGAAAGAAATGGGCACGCTCGCGGATACGCTGATCGCGGCTGATATTAATCCTGCCGTTCTTGATCGCGTCCGCGAGCTTGGATTTGCAGACGTTGTTACAGACGATATGGCGTTGGCAGCACAGGCTGACTGCGTGATGATCTGTGTTCCCGTCGGTGCAGTAGAAGCGACAGCGCGCGCTATTCTGCCTCACATGCGACCGGGAGCAATCCTCACGGATGTTGCATCTGTACGTGGAAAACTCGGCCCTACGATACAGGCACTCCTGCCCGCCGGTGTAGACTATGTTCCGGGCCACCCCATGGCTGGAACCGAGCACTCAGGGCCGGACGCTGGTTTTGCGACGCTTTTTGAGAACCGCTGGTCGCTACTCGTGCCGCCAGAGGGGGCAAATAAGCTTGCCATAGAGAAGATACAGAAGCTGTGGGAGCTTTGTGGCGCTCGCACAAAAATTCTTCCTGATGACAAGCATGACCGTATCTGTGCCATGGTGAGTCACCTTCCCCATCTGCTGGCTTTTACGATCTGCGATACGGCGGATAATCTTTCCGAAGAAATCCGCGCAGCCGTTCTGGACTATGCCGCATCAGGTTTCCGTGATTTCACGCGTATTGCGGCTTCTGATCCCGTCATGTGGCGAGACATCTTCATCGCTAACAAGGACGTCTTGTTAGAGACGCTGGATCGCTTCGTTGCAGATGCCCAGGGTATGGCGCAGGCGATACGTGCTGGGGATGAGGAAGCGATTACGAGCCGGATTGAACGAGGTCGGGCAATCCGGCGGACACTGATCGAAAATCGACAGGCTTGATATTTTCCCTTCCTGAAAAATAGCAGGAAGGGAAAATGTTTTAAAATCAGGCTGTTGTGATCCGAAGCGTATTTGTGCTTCCAGCCACGCCGTAAGGAAGCCCCGCCAGAACGATAACGTGGTCGCCGCTGCGACAAAGCTTCATGGACAGTGCCATGGCAGCCGTCGGAGCAGCCAGTTCCTCAATGCTCTGAGCAATGTGCTCTTTCTCTACGACCTGAGGGAAGACACCCCACACAACACAGAGACGGCGAGCCACCTCCTGATGAGGTGTGACGGCCAGGATCGGGCAGTGAGGACGCTCACGAGCCATGCGCAGGGCGCCACCACCGCCTTGTGTCCGAACGCCAATGGTCCGGGCATTCAGCGCGGTGCTAACCTGCCAGGCGGCCTGAACAATTGCGTCCTGAACCGTTCCTTCCGGCTTTGGGCGGGAGCGGTCCATGCGCAGACGCCATTCGACGTCCTGCTCAACACGAGACGCAATGCGCGCCATGATGGAAACTGCTTCAATCGGATACTTACCCGCAGCACTTTCAGCCGAAAGCATCACAGCATCAGCGCCATCATAGACAGCGTTGGACACGTCAGAAACTTCGGCGCGTGTTGGCGTTGGGCTTTCGATCATGCTTTCCAGCATCTGTGTCGCCACGATAACCGGACGGCACTGACGACGCGCTTCAGCAATGGCGCGCTTCTGCGCAACTGGTACTTCTTCCGGAGGCAGTTCAACACCAAGATCGCCACGCGCAACCATGATCGCGTCTGAGAGACGAACGATCCGCTCCAGGTCATCCATCGCCTGTGGCTTCTCGAGCTTCGTCACAATTGCTGCGCGGCCCTTGGCAATATTGCGTGCTTCTTCGACGTCTTCAGGGCGCTGTACGAAAGAGAGCGCAATGAAATCCACACCGAGAGAAAGCGCGAAGTCAAAGTCCTTGCGATCTTTCTCGGTCAAAGCCGGAATAGGAAGCGTCACGTCAGGGACATTCACGCCCTTGCGTTCAGACAGTTTGCCGCCAATGACAACTTCCGTTTCCAGAGCGCCTTCAATGACGTTGACAACGCGCAGCTTGAGCTTGCCGTCATCGAGCAGGAGGTGGCTGCCCGGCTTGGCGGCAGAAATGATTTCTGGGTGTGGTAGGCAGACGCGGTCTACCGTGCCGGGTGTTCTGTCCAGATCCAAACGGAACGGCTTTCCTTCTTCGAGGACAACCGGACCATTTTCAAAAACACCTACGCGCAGTTTCGGCCCTTGAAGATCGGCAAGAATGGCGAGTGGTCGGCCAACTTTCGCTTCTGCTGCCCGGATCGCCGCATGACGCTCGCCGTGGTCTTCATGGGCGCCGTGGGAGAAGTTGAGACGGAAGACATTTACCCCTGCTTCAGCCAGAGCAAAGATCATCTCAGGCGAGGATGATGCCGGGCCAAGAGTTGCGACGATCCGCGTACGGCGATGATGGGAGCTGGATGTCATGTGTTGGCGTCCTCGCAAGAAAAATCAGTTGGATTGAATCGTCTCTCCTGGGAGAAGTCCCCAGAACAGACGACGTGGCAGCCATCCCTCGTAGCCTTTGACGACGACGTGGCACCATTGAGAACTTTGTGGGCAGGCTTTGATGTTGCCCACTGTTCCCGGCTGGAGGACAGCAACCACGCTACTGTCTTCCTCCGGATGGCTCATGAGGAGAACATCACTTTTATGCGCGCGGGCTTCGTCCTGCGTCTCGACGTGACCCAGAACGCGTGCATCTGCGCGGCCGATGTGGTCTCCGTCCTTGGCGGAAGCCTCTCCCGTCTGAGCTTTCACGCCTTCAGGCGGCAAGCCCGGAATAACGAAAGTTCGGCTGCCGTACAGCGTTGCCTGATGGACCCATCCCTTCTGGCCGTCGGAGTCTTCGACAAGTCGCCAGACATCGAATTCACGCTCGATCTGAACAGGGAGGCCACGGCGATGATAGACCCAGTCGATGGGATAGCGATCACCCGGGCCACGCCGCATATAGACCTTGTCCGCACGTAGAGCAGCGTATCTGGGGAGAGGTAGCCCCGTGTTGCTCCCTTTATCGGTCGGGTCGGTGGGCGGCACATCTGGCGTTGCTGCTGCGGTTGCAGGCTGGCTCGCGGCCGCAGCGGCTGCTGCCGCCCCGGCTCCGGCCGCCGCTACAGGCGCGATATGCTTGCCCGAACCGTGATGCGATGCGTGATGAGTCGTTTTGACGGCCCCTGCACTGTCATTTTTGGCTTTTGCCGATTTCTTTTTCGCGTGGGCTGTCTTGGCAGTGGCAGAGGCGTCGGCTTTAGCCGTGTGCTCATGCTTGTGATGGCGCGCTTCTGCGGGGTGAATGGCCAGCAGAGCTGTGCCAGTCGTGACAGCCAGCAGAAACTGACGGCAGCGCAGTGTTCGGGACAGAGGGGTGACAAGCGTTCTCATGACCGCATCCCTGCCAAGGGTGAAGGGTTTCGGCAAGTCACCAAATCACAAAACTTCCGAATTGTCCGTATGTGGAAACTCATAGTGCCGTGATCGGGCGGTCTCCCGCCTGCTCCAGAAAGGTTACGATACCCCGGACAGAAACGGTTTCGACAAGGGCATCTGGTTTGAGGCCGGCGAGAGCCAAACCTGTTTCACATGCCATCAGTGTCACATCGAATTCGATTAGGGCATCCCGCAACTCACGGAAACCCGGCACACCACGAGCGGCGAGTTCATCATCAGGAATAACGCCTGCGAGACCTGACCAGTCTTTCGCCAGTGCGTGAACACTTTTGCCGCCAGCAAAAATTGTAACTGCACGCCCCAAAGAGAGCATTCCAGCCGCGACGATAAAAGCATAGTGCGCGCGTTGCCAGGAATCGTCTGCCAGCGTCAGAAAAACAGGAGGTTTCAAGCTGGTGTGCTTTCGTTATGGGTGTGGACTGGACAGGAGGGATCCCGGGCCAGAGCAAAACTCCGCATGGTTGCGCCCAGAGCATCCCAGATCATGAGGCGTGTTTCATTGCGCCCTTCAAGCTGCATAAGCTCGCGCATCACCTCAACAGCCATCAAACTCCCCATGACGCCTGTTGCCGCACCGAGCACTCCAGATTGGCCGCATGTCGGGGCCTCGGTCTGGGCGGCTTCGGGGAACAGGCAGCGATAGCAGGGGCCGCCAGTCTGAGGTCTGAAAACGGCCAATTGCCCGGAAAATCCCTGAACAGCGCCAGAGACAAGTGTTCGGCCATATTTTACGCAGGCATCTGAGACAGCGAGGCGCGTCTCAAAATTGTCAGTACCGTCGCAAATGAGGTCGTAGCGCGGAACAAGCTCGTCCAGCGTCTCTGCTGTTGCATGGGTGCAGTACGCCGTGACGCGAGACAGCGGATTGAGCGCTGCAAGGCGTTCTGCGCCCGCTTCAGCTTTAGGGCGGCCAATGTCTTGTGTCGTGTAGAGAACCTGACGCTGAAGGTTGCTGAGCTCCAGATGATCGTGATCCATCAGGCCAATACGCCCGACACCAGAGGCAGCCAGTTGCTGCGCCAGAGGAGCACCTAGCCCTCCTGCCCCAACAATCAGGACCGAGGCCTGCCTGACCCAAGCCTGCCCCGTGGCGCCAACCTGCGGAAGCAGAATATGACGGGAATATCGCTCAAGTTCGGCATCAGAAAAATCAAGGTTCATCAGTACAAGATAATTGCTGACTTTTCAGACGGAAAGACGTTAGATTCACGGATGTCCACCTTCCCCTGATTTTCAGGGCCTGTGCGGAGGCTTGAGCGTGAAAAATTCTTTCTGGAAAATATCATACCGAGCCCGGCAGGGACTGGGTGTTACAGCCGGTGCGGTGCTGGCAGCTTACGCTGTTTCTCCGTTTCTGGCGCTGTGGGATATTGACCGTGCCATGAAAGGCAACAATCCCGCCAGATTGATTCCGCATGTGGACTGGAGTTCCCTGACGCACTCTCTCAAGGAGCAGTTCAGACCGCCCGTCCCTGCTTCAGACGATGATCTTCCGGATTTTGGGAGTTCATTTGCGGGCAATGCCATATCGAATGCCATCGATACAGAGCTTTCTCCCACGACCCTCATGTCAACGGCGCATCAGCTGATGCCAGCAGGGTCTTCCGGTTATTCTTCTGGAGGGGGCTGGCCAGTGCTTGGTGGCCTGCATGCTCATTTCGTAAGCCTGAACAAATTCGAGGCACAAGTTGACCAGCCCGGGCAGACGCCGTTCGTTCTGCACATGAAGTTCGAGCACTGGGGCTGGAAAATCACGCGATTTGAATTACCGCAGTCTGCCCCTCGGCCCTAAATAAGGGCTGTTCAGGCCGGAGGAAGATCTTCCTCAAGAACTGTGATGTGAATGGCGTATGAGACTTCGCCTTCATCTTCGTCACGATGAACCGTGCCGATAACTTCGCCTGAAACGGCGAGTTCAACACTCATTCCCTTACGTGCAGGCTTAACGACTGCGAGCTTCGGCGATCCCAGAAGACGCTGCAGCGTCGTTTGAAGGCGTGTCACTTCGGAAAGGGTCATATCGGCCATGAGTGGCACTCCTGTGTTTGGCAAGGTCTTGCCCTGTAGCTCATCGTTACCCTTAAAGGAACCCGTCTCCCCTACCCTGAATGGGTTTCGTGTTGTAGAAATCGGGCTCTTTCTATTTTGCCCTGTCCATTCGGTGCTGTCCGGATTGGTTTAGGGCAGTCCATCCTGACCCCGCGCAAAGGAGACAGAATGCGCCCCTTCCTCTTCCGTACACTCGGAGCTCTCGCCACAACGGCAGCTCTTTCCGGATGCGGTTATTTTGATTCCCGTAACGCTCACAAGGCCCAGTTCGAGATGGTTGGCATGACCGGCTACGATCTCCAGGCCTGCGCCGGTCTTCCGGGAAGCACCAAGAAGCTGAATGATACGACAGAGATCTGGCAGTATGATGGTACGCAGAGCACACCTACCATTTCTTCTGATTCAGGTCTGATTCCTGCACAGTCCATTATCAGCATTTATCAGTCTGCTTTTGGCGGCGGCGGCACAACTTGCCGTATGGTCCTTCGACTGGACCATGATCGTGTTTCCGAAGTGCATTATACGGGAAATGACGACGAATATATCGGCACTGACGGTATCTGTTCCATCATTACCCGTGGCTGTGCTCGCCAGAGAGAGTCGACGATGCATCGCGTAAATGCAGGTCCATTCGGTCCGGTCTCGGCCTTCCACCCACCGGCAACACCGGCACAGAGCACCTCGGCCACATACTCCGACCAGTCCGGAAAATATGTGCCGAAATTCACCGACGACAAGACACAGTCGGTTATTCAGCCAGCCAAGTAAGAACGAAAAAGCCGGGATTTATCCCGGCTTTTTTTTATGGGCAGTTGATCAGATATTTCATTTTACGAACGGCTGGACCGAGGCCATCGAAAACCGCCTGGCTGATCAGGAAATGCCCGATATTCAGCTCAGCCAGTCCTGGAAGCTTGGCCACAGGCGTCACGTTGTCATAAGTCAGACCGTGACCGGCATGGAGTTCCAGTCCACAGTCTGTGACGATTTCAGCGGCATGCTGCAGGCGCTCAAGTTCTCCCGGCTTGTTGTGGGCATAGGCGCCTGTGTGAAGCTCCACAACCGCTGCGCCAAGCTCCGCCGAAGCTTCGATCTGGCGCTGATCCGGATCAATGAACAGAGAGACCCGGATACCCGCGTCTTTCAGGCGCGCAATCCGCGGGGCCAGTACTTCGCGATGGCCTGCGACGTCCAGACCGCCTTCTGTTGTCACTTCCGTACGTTTTTCCGGAACCAGACAGCATGCGTGCGGCTTCAACAGGCAAGCGATTCGAACCATTTCCTGCGTTGCTGCCATCTCGAAATTCAACGGTGCTGCGAGTGCTTTGAGGCGCGGCATGTCTGCATCACGGATGTGTCGACGATCTTCCCGAAGATGTGCTGTAATGCCGTCTCCTCCCCATTTAAGGGCAAGCTTTGCGGCTTCTACAGGGTCCGGGTACGCATCGCCGCGGGCGTTTCGCAGGGTGGCAACATGATCGATATTAACACCAAGACGAATCATCGGTTGTCTCCCTTTTTATGACGGGACATGGAAGCTGCCAGTCTAAGTGCTGCGAGAAGGCTGGATGGATCAACCTGACTGTCTGAACGTCCGACTGGCCCTGCAATATCGAAGGCAGTGCCGTGATCTGGAGACGTTCTGATAATCGGCAAGCCAATGGTGACGTTCACGCCCTCAGCCATATCAAGCGTTTTCAGGGGAATAAGCGCCTGATCATGATACATACAAATAGCTGCGTCATAGCCTGGCCTCGCTGTTGCGCTGAACATTGTGTCTGGTGGGAACGGACCCATCACGGTCAGTCCTTGGGACTTCAATATGGCTATAGCTGGGCCGATGATGGTTTTTTCTTCCGTGCCCATCATGCCCTCTTCGCCAGCATGGGGGTTTAGGCCAGCGATCGCCAGGCGCGGCTGAGTGATACCAAAGTCACTCTGTAAAGCCTTGTGCGTGGCGAGCGTGACCGCAACAATCCGCTCAGTAGTCAGGCTCTCGATCGCCTGGCGTAGAGACACATGGATCGTCACTGGCACAACCCTAAGATGAGGGGATGCCAGCATCATGACTTCCTGTCCATCGCAATGGCAGAGCGCCGCCAGAAACTCCGTGTGCCCCGGAAAGGAAAAACCTGCTGAGGCCAGAATATGCTTGGCAATCGGGTTGGTCGTGATGCCTACCGCCTGCCCGCTCTGAACATATCGTACGGCCTGTTCAATGCTCGCAATGACTGCAGAAGCATTGCGTGAATCCGGCGTTCCAGGGACGACGGGAGCCAAACATTCAACTGGTACAACAGGCAAGGCATCCGAAAACACGCTGTGAGCATCTTCCGGCGCTTCAATCAGCTTGAAGGGTATCGCGTCGTTGAGGAGCGCTGGATCACCAAGCCAGAAGAAAGTTGGGCCCGTCTCTCGCAGGGCCGACCAGGCCAGAGCGGCCAGCTCCGGCCCTATCCCAGCAGGATCACCGAGGGTCAGGGCAATCGGAGCGTTCATGTCAGCCTGCGTCTGCGAGGGAAGCAATGATACGCGCCCAAGACCTCACACCTTTGTGGAAGGAGTCCAGGCCATATTGCTCATTGGGAGAGTGAATACGGTCATCAGATTGTGCGAAGCCAACCATGAGTGCATCCAGTCCTAGCGCATCCCGTACTTCGCCAGCCACTGGGATGGACCCACCGCAGCCGATCGTAGCGGCAGGGATGCCCCATTCATCAGTCAATGCTTTCAGTGTGGGAGCAAGAAAGCGACTGTCACGGGAGACTTCAAAGCCGGGTGAGCCGCCATGCGCTGTAAATGTAACCTTGGCGTCTGCTGGCAGGGCAGCATTCACATGCGCGCGGAAGGCTTCGCGGATTTTGTCCGGGTCCTGCCCCGGCACAAGCCGGAAGGACACTTTCGCCATTGCTTTTGCGGGAAGGACTGTCTTGAAGCCCTCGCCTTCGTATCCGCCAGAAATACCGTTAATTTCGCAACTTGGGCGGCACCAGGTCTGCTCAATGGCGGTATAGCCCTTTTCCCCGGCCGCGACGGATAGTCCAGCTTCTTCCAGCAAGGCTGCATCATCTGGAAACAGTGTTTTCCATTGTGCGCGTGTCTCTGGGGATGGGTCCTGAATGCCGTCGTAGAACCCAGGAAGTGTTACACGTCCGTCAGCATCGCGAAGTGAAGCCAGAATCTGACACAACAGGGCAATAGGATTGGCTGCGGCGTTGCCATAGATGCCTGAATGCAGGTCATGAGAGGCGCACTCGATGATGATTTCTTCAGCCATCATGCCTCGAAGTGAGGTCGTAATGCCGGGGGTCTGCCGGTCGGCCATCGACGTGTCGCATACCAGGGCGACATCTGCCTTCAACTCGGCAGCGTTCTCCTGAAGGAATGGCAGGAGATTGCTTCCGCCGCACTCTTCCTCACCTTCCAGGAGAACACTAACCTGCACCGGGATGGAACCGTGGACAGTTTTCCACGCCCGGCAAGCCTCAAGGAAGGTCATGACTTGGCCTTTATCATCGCTTGCCCCACGTGCCACGATGACCTTGCGTCCAGACGGTTCTTCTACCATTCGTGGTTCGAAGGGAGGCGCCTTCCAGAGATTTTCCGGATCAGTCGGCTGCACGTCATAATGGCCGTAGAACAGGACATGCGGCTTGCCTGCCTGGGTAGAATCATGAGCCACGACCATCGGGTGTCCGGGCGCGGCCCAGCGAACTTCACGTATATCCGCGGTGAGACCCATGCTTGCCATATCAGCCTGAAGCCACTCCGCTGCTTTTCGGCAATCTGCAGCGTGTGATGGCTGTGTGGAGATGCTCGGAATTCTCAGGAGGCTGAAAAGCCGCTCGACAGAGGCATCAAGAGACGTGTCGATATGTGAGAGGACAGCATCCAGAGCGGAAATGTGAGAAGTGGTCGTCATTAGGTCAAAGTTCCGAAAGCGGTAATGAAATTCCGACGCGCGGGGCGAGCGTCTTTGACGAAGCTACGTCACCGTGATCTTCGTCATCAGAGATTGGCGCGGGTGTCGGGGTGTCAGATATTTTACGGGGTTGCAGCCGGATCGGAGCAGGCGCAATGGGCCCTGCAGGTTTGTTCTGCCGGATCATGCGTGGCGGATAGGTTTGAGCCGGCAGAGCGTCCTGGCCGCTTGCCAATGCCAGAATGGCATTGAGCTGCTGGTCGAAGCGGATTGCTTTCGACGTCTCGGAAACTGTGTGACGAGACTGATTGCTGATTTCGTTCCAAAGTGCCTGATCCTGATACAGGCGCACGATTGCATCAGCAAACCTGTCGGGATCACAGAAACCGCCGGATACGCAATCTTTCCCATCTTCCCAATTCAACTGGGCTCGTGTTGTTTCTGTCAGTACTGCTGGTAAGCCTGCCGCCGCAGCTTCAAGAATTTCCTTGGCAGAAGCGCTCATGACGCGTGATGGATCAACCAGGATGCGGCGAGAACGATACAGAGCGCTCATATTCACAAGGGATGGCAACGGCTCTACAAGCGAGGCACGTGTGTAGGGTGTCAAATCGACATCGTCCCCTATCTGGCCCGCGATAAGAACTGTTGCGTCTGGCGGAAGCCGTCCCTCAAGTTTCTGAATAACGTCGAGCATGAACCAGTTCAGGCCGTCATGTACCGCATTTCCAGCATCAAGTACGGGTAAGGCAAATAGAATGCCAGAGCGTTCACTAAAACCCGGCGTACTCGCGGGAGGGGTAACTGGCAGTTGGTCCAGCTGCTTGACATTGCCATAGCCAAGTTGGCTGAGACTGTCTGCTTCCGCCTCATGGCTGGTTACCAGGACCTGACACATCCAGGCATCTGCAAGTTCCTGATCGAGGTCATCGAGCATCTGCTCACGATCATCAACTGCCCCTACCCGTTTGCGAAGATAGGTCTCTTCCGCGCCTGTTCCATCCAGGTCCAGAACGATGTTCAGTTCAGGCAGGGTAGCGGCATGTGCGCGAAGAACTGTAGCCGTACGTCGAAGCGCGTTGCTGCCACTTACCCAGATCATGTCAAAAGATCCGCTGCGGTCGCGCAGGAAATCAGACAGCTCGGTAATATCGCTGTCGTCCATGATTTCGATGTTGGCCGGAAAATCCAGAGCGGTCGTTACAGTATCCGTGACGTCTCCGTCGATCGGAAAGACCGTAACGTGGTGTCCCTTCTGGCTTAGCGCGAGAACAAGATCCTGCCGTCGTAGATGGGGAGACCCCAGAGAGCGATGTGGCAGTCTGTCGCACAGAAAAAGAACGGTTGGCACGCCAGATGCAAAACGTGCCTTGAACAGTGAACTGCCCTGCATGGGGTGTCTGGAAAGAAGGGACGAGAAACGCCGCCGCAACCAGTTCTGATTGCGTGTCAGGAAATCGGCTGGAAGTGCGGTTGGTGGTCTGGTTCGATCAAGGATTGACGGGTCATAAACGATTTTCCCGCCGTGTTGACGCAAGGCCAAGCAGAGGGAAAGCAGTCGTGCTTCCGAGCCGATGCAATTCTGATCAATGCTGCCGCATTCTGCGAGTTTCTGCCGACGACAAAACAGCATGCCAATCGAAATGGCGTCTACCTGACGGCAGAACCCGATTGTGGGTTCGTTTGCCTTGGCTCCGGTGCCAAAGCGCAGTGTAGAGGCATCACGCCATACGACTGTTCCAGCTTCCAGCACGCGTCCATCGAGACCGAGGGACTGTCCACCAACGGCCCAGACATCAGGTGTCTTGAAGGCCTGAAGCGCGGCTCTAATGGTGCCCGGAAAGGGCTGCGTTCCAGGTTCTATCAGGAGTACAATGGGAGCGCGCGCTGCTTCTACGCCCAGATTGACCTGTTCACTGCTGCTCGCGCGGAACGAGGGACGCAGAACGCGGATCCCTTTGACAAAACGCTCGATCTGCGCGGTCTCATCCGTTGATCCGGCGTCAACGATAATGACATCTAGAGTGCCTGCGCCGTTGGCATGCAGGGCCGCGAGACTGGAAAGTGTGTCCAGAAACTGGTTGGCCACCGGGATGATGACACTGACTTCCGCCGGGCGAATAAGGCGGAAATCAAGGGGCGCTCTGACGATGGACGGAATAAGTGTTTCTGCGCGTCGCAGGTCCAGATTCTGGTACTGCTGTACCGTTGCATCCGGGATGTCTTCTTCTACACCCAGAGCGCTCTGTGATTGCACCCAGAGCGCAAAAATGTCTCTGAAATGCCGTTCCCTGAGCTTTCTTTGAACTCCAGGGTGGTGAGCAAACGCCTGGAGATCCACCCCCGTTTGCGGGACGCGCATTTCCCGTGCACCAAACCGGATGAAATGCTCGTACCCGTTCCGGAAGCCACCGTCCGCTACGATCGCGGCGACATCTGGATACAACTGAGCATAGTGTGCTTCGCTGAACCATTGGTTCGGACTATACGCGACGGGGTTCGAGTTTGTCAGATAGTGATGAAGAGCATTGAGAAAGAGCCCCTGCTCTACTGCTTTTGCGACATCTGGATATGTAGCGAGATACCATTCCGGATCGAAATACCAGGAACTACGGCACAGACCTGCCTCAGATGACATCAGGAACTGCCGAAAGTCTCCCTTTCCGTAATCGTATGACAAGCCTCGACTAAGGCTCGCCATCCGGAAGACGGAGGTTTCAAAAAAGGGATGTGCCTGTCTGTGCTCGTGTTCGCCGTCGGTCAGGTAATGATCATATCCGTTGCTGAACCCCTGAGAGATCAGGACAGGCAAACTGACGTCTGGATTGCGGCTGAAGTAGTCCGTTTCTGAAAATAGCCAGTGTGGCGAGCGGCTGCGAAAGCCACTTTCACAATAGTGCAGAAAGCCACAGCTGAAGACGCCGTAACTGATCCCGTCTCGAACGTCCGGATTTTGACGGAGATACCATTCTTCATCAAAGAACCGGTTCGGTGAGAGGCCTCTGCTGGCACCTTTTTCAAGCCAGTGAGTTTCCATTGCCTCATTGCTGAGGTTCAGCGGCAGACCGTCATCGCTCAGAAGCTTTTCTTCGCGCAGAACGTGAGCATAGCGTGTCCGATACCACTCCGCATCAAAGCGTCCCCACACGGGGGGACGGCTACCGGAAAAAGCCGGGGAAGCTAGGATGTAGTCTTTCAGGCTCATGCGGACCGTTTCCTCTGCGCGAAACTCTTACTTCAGTGCCAGCAGTATTTCAGTTCTGTTGAGTGCGGCGGCTTTGCCAGAGATCATGGAAGTTGATCGGTTGGATATTGCCCACAGGGAAGCCTGCTTCCCGGATCGTATTAAGCAGGATCATTCTTGCAGACGGGAACAGATACCCAGGAGCATTGACCAGCAGCAGAGGTTCGACATCTGCCTGTGTGACCAGACCGGAAAGCGCAAAGAGACCCGCATAAGCGATCTGAAGTTCATAAAGCGTACGGGCATTGTGTGTGGCGGACTGCGGGGCGTCCAGACCCTGAGCACGGATTACCAGCGTGACTTCGAAATTCGGGTGCCCTCCCGGAAGCTGCCGGGCTGTCACGTCTACCGTCATGCCGATATGGGGCTCGCCTGAAATATCGCGATAGATGTCAGGCGTATTCTGTACGTCGATGGACAGTGTGCGAAGGTATTGAGAGCCAAGGACGAGTGTAGGGGCAGCAGCCGGGCTTGCAGAAACGCCCGAAGCGCCCTGAAGTGTGTCTGCGTGATCGTGATCGTTCATCCTGACCTTACCTTGTAAGCTATGCACGGTGTCCTGCGTAGTCGTCTGAAAGCGCAGCAACATGTCTGAAATAGTCTTGTGTCATGAGGGCGGCATTTTGGCTACCCGGCAACACTTTCTGCTGATCTCAAATGAACCTGCCACGTAGCATTCCCAAAGCTGGCAACGGCGCCCATCGTTTGGGTAATTCGGCCCGGCGTATGCGCTCTATGTGATACACAGGCGGTGGTTGCTGCTCACTGATAAGAAATCGCGAGTAAGTCCTGACCTGAGCCATGCGCCACTGGCAGTCGGCCTCAGCGGCCTTCTGGGATAGATGAATATCTGCGACGACTTTGCGCTTTCCCTGTGAAGCAATGACAGCCCAGAGAAGATCAGCTTTTGGAAGCGTCGGTCGGAGGGGGATGACTTCGGACACAGCTCTCCCTTTCAGTGAGGCGCTGAGAATGTTATCGCCTTAAAGGAACGTCAGCATCGGTGCTTGGTTATGTTCCAGACGCAAGCACATCATGAGTGCTGACAGGAAATCAATCCTCCCGTGGTGCGGTTCTTGCCTCACGGGCAGCACGAATAGGACATTCCTATGCTGAGACTTCTTTTTATTGTCATCTTTCTGGCCGTATTGATCGTATTCGCCCTGAGCAACACGGACCTTGAGCCGATCTGGCTGATTTCTTTTGGCTGGCATCTGTCCGTGGGTACGCTCGCGCTGGGCATCGGTGTCGTGGGACTGATCTTCGGGTTTCTCACGGGCTGGGTGGGTGAATTTCGTCAACGCTCCCGAGCTCGTCGCTCCGAAGCGCACGTCCGCACTCTGGAAAGCCAGCTTGTTGAGCTGCACCAGCGCCTTGATCGCCTCCAGACACCGCCTGTTGCTGCCACGACAACAGTGTCCTCACCTGAAAACCGGATCTGACTTCACCCATGACCAAGCGCACCCGGCTGATTGCCGCTTTTGATACAAACAGTCGAACGCAGGCAGAAGAGTGGTCTTCAAGTCTTGGGCATGCTGTTGATGCCATCAAGCTTGGCCTCGAGTTTACGTATGCCTGTGGTCTGGATGCCGTGAAGTCTGTGTCTGCCGGGCATGAGTTGTTTCTGGACCTCAAACTGCATGATATTCCCAATACTGTAGCTTCAGGACTGTCTGCATTGGCGCCATTGCGCCCTGCCCTGACGACAATTCATGCCTGTGGGGGCACCGAGATGATCTCACGGTCCCGCGAAGCCTTGGAGCAGGCTTTTCCGAATGACGAAAAGCGCCCCAAACTGCTAGCCGTAACTGTTCTGACGAGCATGGATGAAGCTGGGCTTAGAGAAACCGGTGTTGAGGCTACGCCACGGGAACAGGTTTTGCGTCTTGGTAAACTGGCCATTCGTGCCGGTGCGGATGGCCTTGTATGCTCGGCACATGAGATTGCTCTTTTGCGAGACGCTTTGGGCGATGATCCGGTTTTGGTTGTTCCTGGCATTCGGCCTGAAGGTAGCGTTTCCAATGACCAGAAGCGCATCATGACGCCCACTCAGGCAGCAAAAGCAGGAGCGGACTGGATTGTTGTAGGTCGCCCGATCACGCGTTCGCCCAATCCTGCAAAAGCTGCGGCAGCTATTATGGCTGAGCTTGCGAGCGTATGACGAAAGTTAAAATCTGCGGTGTGCGAGATGTCGCGACCATGCAGCTTTGCGCCAGTTTAGGCGTAGACTGGGTTGGCTTCGTCTTTCATCCGGCATCACCGCGATACGTTTTGCCGGAACAGGCTCGCCGGTTGCATGAGAGTGTATCAGTCGGTCTTACACCCTCTCGTGTCGGGTTGTTCGTCAAAGCCGATGACAAAACAATTGAGCACACTCTGCAAACAGTGCCGCTCAATGTTTTGCAGATTTACGATTCAGTTGAGCGTGCAAAAGAAATCAGAAGTCGATTTGGACTTCCCGTCTGGTTAGCACGTGGGGTGAAGTCCGCTTTGGATCTTCCTGCTCGTGCTGATATCGACGGATACGTCATTGAAGCTCCCCGGCAGGATGGAGACGATCGTCCGGGCGGCCTTGGGCGAACATTTGACTGGGCCTTGACCCAGAAATGGAAGGCTCCAGCCTTCTGGATGCTGGCAGGTGGCCTGACGCCTTCCAATGTTCAAAATGCTATTAACGCCAGTTCAGCCCCCGCTGTGGACGTGTCTTCCGGTGTTGAAAGCCGGGCGGGTGAAAAATCTCACAAATTAATTGAACAATTCGTCGAAAAAGCCCGCATAAGGGGTTGATCTTCAAACAGACCTTTCGTAAACACCACCTCGCTCGACAGGAGAGATGGCCGAGCGGCTTAAGGCGCACGCTTGGAAAGCGTGTGTACGTTAATAGCGTACCGTGGGTTCGAATCCCACTCTCTCCGCCAACGATACCCCCACCATTAGTGACCGTTATTGACCAAGGGCAGCCATTTCTGCCCTTCTCGTTCATCTGGTTTGTGTCCATTAATGACGAGAACAAAACATGAACCGCAATCATAATGGGGGTATCGTTTGAGGCGTGGGGGTATCGGTGCTTACAGACATAGCAATCCGCAAATCTCAGCCACGCGAATCACAGTACAAGCTTAGCGACGCGCAGGGTCTGTATCTTCTTGTTCGACCGAACGGCGCAAAGCTCTGGCGGTTGAAATATCGGTTTGTAGGCAAGGAGAAAAGGCTCTCGTTTGGGGCCTATCCCGAGGTGAGTTTGCTCAATGCCCGGAAGGCAAAAGAGGTCACACGCGAAGAGTTGCGAAAACGGGCAAGATCCGGCCCTCACCCGTCAGCAGAAACGGGCCGAGGCAGTACGAACAGACAATCAGTTCAAGACTGTGGCAATGGCGTGGATTGCAGCCCATGGGAAGCAGTGGACGCCGCAGCACCGCACGGAGGTTCAGAGCACTCTTGAGCGCTTTGCTTTTCCGAAGATCGGAAGCTTGGCCCTGGACGCTATTACAGCACCTATTGCTCTAGATGTCGTTCACTCCATAGAAAAGAAGCAGGCCGGTGAAACAGCTCGTCGCGTACGCCAGCGCATGGGGGCTATTTTTGCTTACGGGATAGCCTGTGGCTTGGGGACGCAACCCTGCTGACCAAATAAAGGGCGCCCTTGCCCCGCTTCAGAGGGGCCAGTAGCCAGCGATTATTCAACTTGAGCCGCTTAAGCGCATGATGCGGCGGGTAGAACATACTCCGTCTCATCCGATTACCCAGCTTGCTCTCCGCTTTCTAGCACTTACGGCAGTACGTTCCGGAGAGGTGCGCGGTATGCTTTGGACTGAGTTGGAAGATGATGTTTGGGTTATCCCATCGGAACGCATGAAGATGCGCCGCGAACATGTTGTACCCCTCTCAACGCAAGCCCGTGCTGTGCTTGAGATCATTCGACCTCTGACCGGTCGCGGGCCCCCTAGTATTCCCAAATACGCGATGGGCTCATAAGCCTATGTCCGAAAATGCTCTGGGATATCTCATTAATCGGGCAGGATATGCCGGCCAGCATGTACCGCACGGGTTTCGGTCCTCGTTCTCATCTATCATGAACGAGAGGCGGCCTGAGGATAGGGCCATTATCGATTTATTATGTCGGTCCGAATGGCGATCTCGACACGCCTGTGCGGCCTGATAAGAGAAGCGGCCTATGTACGCCTCCTGAACGGTGCGCCTCTGTCTCAGCAGGGCGATTTCGCACCTTCTGATTTTCTGCATCTGTTTCCTCGGGCCCAGTAAATGGACTTGATGCTGGCGCGCAGCCGATTGATTATCCGCTTGAAATCATCCAGTCCTATAAAGACTACGCGAGGCTTGGGCTTAAGGCGCTTTGGTCATGGCCGAACTATGCGTTTTACAATCCCGTTTTTTTGCAGGCCAAATTCTATCCATGGCCGATCCAGCAAGGAAGCGCCTGGGAATTCCACGTGCTGTTCAAGCCGCCGCTACCGTCGAATCTGAAGGCATCTGACCCGATCAATCTGCCGCACGAATACTGTGACGCGATCATGTGGTGCCTCGCTGCACGTCTTGCTTTCATACAGGCAGGAGGCATCTCCCACGATTGTGACCCTCACGAAATCGTCTCTGAACACATCTGGGAATCCAACACGCAAATTCCGACCTTCGGCATGCTCGCTATCCTCACCCCCATCAGCAACCCGTTCTATCGGCCGGGTCTGGAGATCCAGAAGCTATGAAGCGCCTCATTCTTGCCCTCGCGCTCCTGTCCCCTGCAGTATCGTGGGCACAAAAGATCCCGCAGATGGATCGACGCGTCACACTTGCCGGTCCTGCTGGCCTGAACTGGGCGCTTACCACTAAGGCTGACGTGAGCAATGGTACCCTGAAATCTCCGACTATTACGGGTGGCGCGTTTGATGACGCCCAGAGCATCACGCAGTCCCTCGCATCTCTTCTGGGCCAGCAGATCAACGTTGTGAACTATGGCGCAGTCGCAGGCGGGACGGACAGCGGAACAGCCGTCAAGAACGCACTTTCGACCGCGGCAAACCGCTTTCCGGTTTACTTTCCATATTCAGCGTATGGCTACACAATCAATTCAGGCGCTTACACGGGCAAGGAAATTGGAACGTGGCTGCTGAATGGTAACCGGATCACAGGCAATGCGATCGGCGTTCCGAGCGCCGGAACCGGGACACTCATCAGTCCCTACACGAACCCTTACCTGATCGCGACAGATCGAAAATCCGTCTATGACCCTGCTGCCATTCCACAGCCAAATACGGGGGCAACGGTGGCGGAAAGCATCGAATGCCTTCCCAACCGTGCGAACGGTCAGAACGCGAACGTAAACCGCAACTGGATTGTCTGCCGGTATGTCGGGGCGGATACGGGATCTGGTGGCACGACATCGATTGATATCAGTACCGAAGTTGAGAACTGGGTTTTGAACGTCTCCGGGAACCATGGTCTGGCCTTCGAGATTGACACCAACTTCAATGCGGCAGTGACTGATGGACAGTGGACGACCGGGCTGTTTCTGACAGGTGGCGGCGCTGCGGGCACGAACGTGAACTCCGTTGCGCTGTCCATCATGCATGCCGCTTATGACGGTTCCTGGTTGCCGTGGACGACGGGGCTTTCAATTCGTGAGGCGACCAATCAGATCCAGCAGTACAAAGCCAGTGCTGGTGAAGCCGGATTTTTCCAGCAGGCATTTGATGAAAGCAGCAACGCAATCTATTGGCTGGATAAGATGGGCAACCAGACGGCCCAGATCGTCAACGCGAAGAAGGGTTTTGTTGGCTCTGCGCCCACTGGATACGACGAATTTTCTGCCACGCGTCAGACGAGCGCCGATACAGGATTTTTCATTCGGTACTTTGATGAAAACGCGAACACGCTGGCATCCATCGATAAGAGTGGTCGTGCCGTAGTATCGAACCTGATCAATACAAACCGTACGGGAGCGAGCGCATCATCGACCTGCACTCCTGGTGAAATGCATGCGGATGATCTGAACCTGTATGTCTGCATCAGTACGGGAAAATACAAAGTCGTCGCACTGCAGGCGATCCAGTAATGGCTCTGCAGCGCCTCAATCTATCTGGCGGCTCGTATGATGCGCGGGCCGTCTCGGTGCCGGCACAACGCTGCCTGAACCTGTATGGCGAGCCTGTCCGGTTTGCTTACTATCTGACACCCGGGCTGCGGAAAATTGCCCACATGGAGGGTTCGAAAAACCTTTGATTGACTGCTCTTGCGCCTGATTTCAGATTTTTGACGTGTTGATTTCTGGTTCCTTAGCCTGATTTTCGCTCTGCGATTTGAGCAGAGCGAGGGTTTCATGCTCTGGGTTGCTACGAGGCGGCGTTAATCCGCTCCAGGAGGAGAAAGCGACGCATATTATAGACGATATTGGCCAGCCCGATCCTCATGGTGGCTCGCGTTATGCCTACGGTTCGGACGAACAGTCCTGTCTGCGATTTCTGATCAGCAAAGACATGCTCGACACGGGATCGGATCACCGACTTCCCGGCGTTGAACCGCTGCATATGCCGGGCATGGGTTTGAGATGAGGCTTCTTCCTGTGAACCTTCGAAACAAAGCCCTGCTTTTCCATGAAGTCCTCATTGGCTTTTGAGCGGTAGGCTGTATCAGCCCAGACTGTTGATGCCATATTGGTTTTATCCAGCAGGCCCTCGCGTAGTCTGGCACCATCGCTGGCCGCGGCATCGGTCGCCTTCCATTTACGGATCAGCCGGAATTTTCGGTCGATGGAAATATGCGACTTGTAGCCAAAGAACGGGATGGCCAGATCTGTTGCGGGCATATTCCCGTCATCCTGGCGCTTGGCTTTCGTGAACTTCAGTGTCCATCGTGCATGACGGTCCTTGTGAGACAGCTTTGACGGCTTGTCCTGCCAGTCCTGAGGGATCCGACCTTCTCGCATATCCGATTTCTCAGCATTGGTGTTACGCTGCTTTGGAGCCGCTACCAATGTTGCGTCCAGGATCTGGCCTGACATCGGCAGGTAACCGGCATTCCGCAGGGCCGCATCAAAGCGGTTGAACAAAACATCAATTGCTCCCACCTGTGTCAGACGCTCCCGGAACAGCCAGACGGTTTTGGCATCCGGCACGCGGTCAGACAGTCCCAGGCCAAGAAAACGCATGAAGGAGAGACGATCGTTGATCAGGTATTCTGTCCGTTCGTCGGACAGATTGTTGAGTGTCTGGATCACCAGAATCTTGAACATCAGCAACAGATCAAACGGCGGACGTCCACCCTTGCGCCCGTCTGAATAGGACAGGGCCTTGTCCAGATCAGGGCGGAACACTTCAAAATCCACAGTCCCGGAAAACGCCTCAAGTTGATTGCCAAGCCCGCTCAGGCGAGCCAGACGCTCTTCAACATCAAAGAAACCCGGCTGGTTCATGAACCAATCCCCCAAATCACGACATGAGGAATGGAATCATACAGAGAGACCCAAAACTAGTTGGTTTTTCGAACCCTCCACCTGTTAGGTCAGTCGCGGTAATTGAACCGAATACCGTTCAAAAGCCGGTCCGCCTTTTCAGCGCGGTATCGGTGGATGGCGTAGGGCACGAAAAATGCGATGGCCAGTAGAACAATGCTTGTCCAATGGTCAGCACCGTATTCTACGTGATGCAAAATGACATCATCGTATGTGGCTACCGTGGCTACTGCAAGAAACACAGGCACCGGAAGCGCCGCCCAAAGCCTCCCCTTCACCTAGAAGAAGCACCAGGCCGCAGCCACGCCGAGATAGAGGAACATCATACGAGGATTATCGCAATTCTATGCTTGTTGGAAAACATTTTTTCATTGCACTGCGTTATCAAACAGGTCGAAGTCAGGTCAATTAACCGTCAGGCTAATGATATTCGCACAAATTCGCTTACCAAATCGATTTCCTCAGGAAGAAATCTTTCGATTTCGCCTTTAACTATTTTTTCTTCTAATTCGTCTAAAGTCTGCGGGACATCAGACCAACATGTAGGAATATCTGTAAATTTATATTCCCACCATTTGGAAGCGAGGAGGCGTTCGATCAGCGGATCTGAGAAACGCATTTTGATAATTCTAGCGGGAACACCACCAACCACTGCGTAAGGAGGAACGTCCCTTGTAATCACTGCTCCTGAGGCAACGATTGCTCCTGTCCCAATCGTCACACCGTCTCTAATTGATACGCCTGAACCTATCCAAACATCATTTTCAATTCTAGCACAAATGGGATGCTCAACAGGGTAGTCTTCTATTTTAAAATCTGCCCCGAAGTCCTCTCGAGCAAGTTTTTCCCAGATAGTACCATATGTAAAAGTACTTGTAGTTAAACGCTTCGACGGATGATCATCCCCCATTCGCCTGACACGCTCAGCTACGCTGCAATATCGCCCTATAATGAAGTTCTGGGCAAGTTTACTTTCGGTGTAAGAGAATGCTCCCATACTGCAAAAACCATCTCGTGGGAGAGAAGCATAGGGCTCTACAAGGATTTTGTGATCAAACTTAATGCTGGTTCCAAAAGGTATTACACCGCGAATATTAAATCCTGGTGCTAGGAATATTCTTTTTTCTAAACAAAAATCTTCCATTTCTTTTGTCCATGATATCATTACAGGGTAATGATTCATGATGTGTTCAGATCTTCTGAATATTCTTAGTTCTTTACCTTCGTCATGTAACAAAAACTTTCCAGAAAGCTCTACTATAGAGCCGCTTTCTATAAGAACGTCTAAAATAATGCTTGTCTCGCCACGGTTGCTAAAAATAGCAATTTTTCCGTTTTTTATTCCCCAAGAAGTTTCAATTGGGTGTTGATATCCCGTGATGGTGCCATTTTCATTGAACTTGAAAAAAGAACCGAAAGTGTGTCCGGATGAAGTACCGTAGAGCCATACAGTTTCGTCGATTAATTTTTTTAGTATTCCTGCCTCAGATTCTTCTTCTATCTCTATATCTGATTTTTCTGAATGATTTGTAGTCATTTCTTCTTCGGAGTCGCCATTTTGGGTAATCATATTTTCTCCAGTATTTTATAACGATTCGTATCTTTTTCTTACAATTAATTCTTATCACGTCATATCGAGAAGACTAGGTCCGAAAATATGAAATATGCAGCTGCTTTTAAGACTTTTTTGCAGCTACTTCATTTTGGGATCCGAAAGGGAATGTTGCGAATTTTCTGCCTTTCCCTTTGTACTGACAACCTCACATCCGCTATCCTCTTAACATGACGTGCGTCGCGCTGGCGGCACAATTCGTACTCCGAAATGTCGCCCCCTGTTGCTCTCTTTTTCTCGCCCCGTCCGCTTTTGCGCAAACGCAGGCCGCTAATCCGGCCGAGCTGTTTATATATGGAAAACGTGCTGGCGTTTCGGCCACCCCCCTTGTCACGCTTGCTGTCGGCCAGACTTTCCTGGTCGCCTCTCTGCCTTCGACCTGTACGGACGGCGCCCTCGCGCTTGCCACTGATGGCCGGACGCCGATTGAGCCATCCGGCGCGGGAACGGGCGTCGTCGCTCGCTGCCTGTCAGACGCATGGTTTTCCCATCGTTGATGGAAAGGCCGTGCAGAAATGACAGGCATCAATCCAGAGATTTTTGAGGACGGCCTATGGCTAACCAAGCGTCAGGCGTTGGACAATCAACAATCAATCCAGTCTGACATTCATGGAGGCTATTCCTGCGACCGGGAATGTTCTGGCACTTGATGTCGTCAAATGTGCTCCCGCCTATCTCGATGACAGCGTTGTTGGCTATTCCCCGAATGATATCTGGCAGGCGGAAGAGCAGTTCTACACCCGCTTGCGCAATGTTGCAGGCGGTGCAGTGTGGGATCTGACGTCGCACCGGCTTGCCCGGAGGATGTGTTCGGGACTGATCTTGTCGGTGCCTGGCGCGTGGATGCGGTTGTCGCTGCCTTCACGGGGCCCGCCTTTGACGTCACGACGACTGTCGCAGGCGCGTCGGTTGTGACCACGGTTCCGATTACCGAGGGCCGCAAGCATGACGCTGGTGTTCTTTCTCGCGCTCTCATCGTCGGCTACCAGGTCACTGAAGAACACTGCTGTTTCTCTTGCTTCCGGCACTTTTACGGCTCTGGTGTTGGCCGATGGGCTGGAATGAACGCGGCATCGGGTGAACGCATTCAGCTTCTGACAGTTGGGTCCGTCTCGACCATCAGTGGCATCAATGAAGACAGCAAGCTGGGCGTCTATGATGGCACGTCCTACGTTCATGACGAGCAACCCGCCGGGCTGTCCGGCAATCCATCAGCCCACCTTCCGCAGGTCTTTGTCCTCAATGCCTCAGGCATCCAGCATCAAGTTCATGTTGCTAATTTGCGGACGGGCACAGTTCTTGCGCGTGCCGATACGGGATAAGATCTGCGCATGAAATGTGATGCGCCTTAGGCCCTCAATGTGCCCCTTCAGGGGGGGTATTTTCCATGAAGATAATCCCAAGTTATCGCTGGATAATTGATCGTTCGCAGCAGATCAATCGCTTCCGTCGTAAAGTTCTGCGCTTCATCAATGATCAGCAGTCCCGGCGTATCCCGTACTCGGTTCAGGGTGGATGCCATCATCCGGGTCCCGCGCTTCTCTGTAGCGCCCACCAGTTCCGCCAGCTGCCGCAAAACAGCCGTAGGAAACCACATTGACGTAATTGCCGTCAAAATTTAGACGCAGACAGCGTCATGATTACATCAGGGGTGCGCGCCATCTGCTTGCGCACGCGCGTCTTTGTGCTGCATGTCTACAGCCAGATTATCAATGTTCGCAACCACACCGGTATATGTCCGGGCCAGCCACGCATGCAGCGTGCCCTTGGCAATGCCCAATGCCTATGCGGCCTGCTTTACGGTCAGGCCCTGCGCCTGCCTGCATTTCCGCCCGAAACCGGTCAACCAGATCTGGCACCGGGACGAAGTCGTCCTGTTCGTCGCCCAAGAAGTGGCGCTAATAGGCGTCTCAGACATTTTTTATTATCGCTTTACTTCACAACAAGAAGAACTTGCCTTCAGGCATCATTCGTCAGTGAATTAGAAATAGTCTCGCAACTGCATGACCTCGGCCATTTCTTCGGCCTCGCGTTCCAGTTCCGCATCTTCGTCAAAATCGAGCGCCAGAGCGTTCGCCCCGGAGATAAGAGGGCGAGACCGCAACGGGTGAACCACCTTCACCTCCAGCGATTCATAGTTCTTAGGCTTAGCCAGAACCGTGTTGCCCGGATAGGCCCCAGCAAAACGCGGATGTCTCGCCAGATCACGCCTCGCGCGCTCGATCAGTTTCGAACGCTCCCTACACGGCTTTGCCCAGTGCACCTGAAACCCAAGCTACGAAAGGATAGCAATTGGCTCTTCTTCTTGAACCGGTATCGGTTCGGCACGTCGCCAGCCAGCCACTTCGACGCAAAGTTGCTTCCGTAATCGCGGAAACAGTGCTTCGGTATCCCATACCGCTCCACCATTTCCTCGAACGCCAGCCGAACCGCTTTCTTGTTCTTGGAAATGTCGATCCGCGAGGACAGGATTTTCCCGGAGAAAATATCCTGAATACCATCATACTAGGACGTACAATCTGCTCTTCATCGCCTACTGGCCACTTCACAAACACATCGAACTTATGACCGTCCGAGTTCACGGTTTCCAGCGCATCAAACACCTCATGATCACGCTTATGCGCCGGATACATTAGCTTCAGTTTCTCCTCACACGCACGGGCCAGAACCAGAAGCTCCGCCGGAAACTGCTTCATCCGGTTCAACAGTGTCTTGCTGCTCGGCAACCTTCTCCGGCCGCCGGTAACAGGCCGCAAAACGTGGGGCTTCCAACCGCAGATAATCCGCCAGCAGAATATCCCAAGCCTCTTGTGGACACTCGGAAACCACACTCGCAGATGTGCACCAGTGCGGCGCAAACCTCGCCACCCTAACGCATCCTCTTGTCATGCGCGGACTAGATGCGATCATTGGAAAGGGATACAGGCGAGGCGCGCTCACTGATGTCGTTGAATTTCCACGATATGACGTCGGGCTATCCGCAGGTCATGGGGCAGCAGCTAACTACAAAGTTAAAATTCTGCCATCATTCCTGGCTCTGTCTCGCTTTCTGCTTCCCACAGAAATTCTAGCGGTAGCACCGCACCTGATCGCCATAGACGTCTCTGGCGATTGCATGACCCCTGTCTGACGGCGACAGGATCCTGGTAAACACTCAGATGCAGCCCATTGTGTCTGGAAGCGTCTATGCCATTCGCGCCTACAATGAAGTTCTGGTCAAACGCCTTAACCGCCATATAGACGGAAACATTGAGGCGGCCAGCGATAACCCACGCTTCAAGCTCCGCATCATAAAGGCCGAAGCAGCACGCCACCTCTGGGTAGACGGAGAAAGCGCCGTTGAAGGTCATCGGAAGAGTTATCTGGTGAACGGGCTAACCGATATGGCCCGAAAGAAATACGTCGCATCAATCCAGATAATGGGCCGAATTCTATACAAAACCGGCTCCCTCTGACAGGAATGACCTGTCATAACTAATGAAGAGCAGAAACGGTTCGTAAAGATGTCGACCGATGAGCGTCTAATCCGATTGACGCTCGTTGCATCCTCACAGGCGGTAATATTAACGGACATGACGCGCTCTGTAATCGAATTTATAGACAGAAATCACATCTTCCAAGAATTTTCAAAGCAGAAAGGGCCGATTTTCTCCGTATTAATGAAATAAATAAAGGGGATTTATTTTCAGTTAAATGCAGAAATTCGTATTGAAGGTGAGTAATACTGCACCCGCCCTTGAAGATAACCGCAGAAACTTCCTCTGCCTTCGTATCTCTAGCTCTAATCCAACCCCTTAAATTCAAGTTGAACCAACAGGCAGTGGCGGCGATAATGGCGGTACGGACCTGATCAAATATCGCCTAGATCAACTCGATAAACGCGCCAACAAAACGGACGCGAAGCTGGATAAGCTTGTCAAATACGGTGACTACGGCGAACACGACTATGATTGCCAGTATCAATATTCTTCGTCAGAATATGACTGCTAATATTATCGGCCTTCAGGCGAGCATACACGCCCAAATTGCAGCGTCGAACGCCGCAACGGCAAATCTGCAAGGCCGATTGGATCTGCTGGAGAAGAAACTTCCGAACTGGCGGCAGCCCTACGTAAGGATTAGCGTGATCACCGCCCTGCTAGGAGGTATCAGCGTTCTTCTAATAATCGTTGTACGGGCTGACGCTTCATTGACTAGCTCTTGTTTAAGAGGAGCTTAAGACGCCTTTTAGACAAATGCGGAAGAGTGCCAGATTTCGCTTTCCTTTTGATCGTTTTACCAAAATTTGCAAACTGCTCACTAAGCCTCTCTACGGTCTGTGGATATCTTCTAGACGGCCCTTCATCCAGTGGCCTGCCTAGGTTTTCCATCCCACTGAATCCTTGGAAATCCCACATCATCTCGGATATCCTTTAGTTCCAAACTATTTTACCCTTCACACTCAGATTGCCGCACTCAAACCAGTGGGTTTTAAGCCTAAGCCTAAGCCTAAGCCTAATTCTCTTTTTTTCTAATCACTAAAAGATGGGTCATAACACATTCTTATGACCCAAGAGCGAAGTTCTGTTGGATCGGTTTTTGTTACGGAACTATCATGTTTTTCAAAGCACATTGATATGTCCGAATGAAAGAGCAAATAGCTCTTCCTTTGTAACAGATGGCAGCCAATCATGAGTGATTTTCCCTACCGTACAGCACTTGTCACAGGAGCATCCTCCGGTATTGGAGCCGCCATTGTCGCACGTCTTCGGGACAGTGGTCTGGAAGTTCATGCGATAGCGCGCGATGCCGGCCGCCTTGCTGAACTGGCAGAGAAAACGGGATGCATTCCCCACGCCATCAGCGTCGAGGATTATGACGCCCTGGCACGGCTCACGCAGGAAATCCCCTTCGATGTTCTCGTGAACAACGCCGGCCAGTCCCGCACCGGCAACATCGCCAAGACGACACGTGAAGACATTGACAGTCTGGTAGACGTCAATCTGCGTGCCGTGCTGCAACTGACGCATTTGATTGTGCCGGGCATGGTGGAGCGCGATCGCGGTCATATCGTCAACATCAGCTCCATTGCCGGTCATTATGCATTCGCGGGGGGCAATACCGTTTATCATGCTACCAAAGCGGGTGTTCATTCCCTGTCCACGCAGCTCCGCTGTGACCTGTATGGATCTCATATCCGCGTCACCGAGATTTCACCGGCGCGGGTGGAAACGGAAGTCTTCGGTCGCCTGATCGGTAATATGAAAGAAGCCAAGCGCCGGTTCTTTGATGAATACGACTCTCTTCTTCCAATCGACATCGCCAATTCCGTTGCGTTTGCCGTGACGGCTCCGCAGCGCATGAATGTCAGCTTCATGGAAGTCCTGCCAACGACACAGGTCGTGGGTGGTCTGAACTTCGCCAAAAGAACGACACCCAAAGAATGATGTCATGGATGGACCGCATCCGGGAGGCGATTGAGCTTGCAGGGCGCTCCGGTGTTGCCGAGATGGAGTTGAGGGATGGCGAAATTTACATCCGCCTTTCCCGCAGTCCAGCCGTTGCCGTGCCGTCCGCTCCCCTTCCACAGGACCAGAGCCCGGCGGCCATTCAGGCCATATCAGCCTCCTCTTCCACGATTGTGGAAGATGTCCGTCCGTCCGAGCATCTCATTTCCGCACCGGCATACGGCATTTTCCATCAACGCCCGGCCCCTGGATCTCCCCCTTTTGTCACTGTGGGAGACAAGGTTGAAAAAGGGCAGCAGGTCGGCCTCATGGAATCAATGAAAGTCTTCAGTGCCATTGAGGCAGACGCCTCCGGGACTATCATGGAACTATTGGCCTCAGATGGAGAGGAGGTGGATGCTGGCGCACCTCTCCTGCGCCTTCAATGAGTGCGCCCCAGATCACAGGCCGTGTGCTGATTGCCAATCGCGGTGAAATTGCCCTGCGTATTCAACGTGCGTGCCGAGCTCTGAAACTTGAAACAGTTGCGGTCTTTTCAGAAGCTGACCGTGAGAGTCGCCACGTTCAGGAAGCGGATATCGCACTCTGCATTGGGCCTGCATCCGCTACAAAGAGCTATCTTGATCAGGAACGGCTTCTGCTGGCCGCACGCGTAACGGGTGCCACTGCCATTCATCCCGGCTATGGCTTTCTGTCCGAAAATGCTGACTTTGCAGAAGCGGTGGAGGCTGCGGGCCTGATTTTCGTGGGCCCGACCGCGCAATCCATCCGTATCATGGGTGACAAGATTTCCGCCAAGCGGACCATGCTTGAAGCGGGTGTGCCCTGCGTTCCAGGGTCTGATGGTTCCCTCCCCGAAGCAATTGAAGACGTTGCGGCCATTGCGGACTCCGTGGGCTATCCGGTGATTGTGAAAGCAACGGGCGGCGGCGGCGGCAAAGGCATGCGCGTTGTCTGGTCTGCTGACGAACTGGCTGAAGCCGTCAGTCTGACAGCCCATGAAGCACGGCAGGCTTTCGGAAACGGAACCCTTTACCTCGAAAAATTCATGCAGAAGCCGCGGCACATTGAGATCCAGATGCTCTGCGATACGCATGGAACGGCCCTGTGGCTTGGCGCACGGGACTGCTCTCTTCAGCGACGTCACCAAAAAGTGCTGGAAGAAGCGCCCCCCTGCGACATACCGGCAGAAGACATCGCCCGGATCGGAACGCTCTGTGCCGAAGCCTGCCACCGGATCGGTTATCGCGGCGCTGGCACGTTCGAGTTCCTGTACGAAGACGGTCTCTTTGCCTTTATCGAAATGAACACACGCGTTCAGGTTGAGCATCCGATTACCGAAGAGACAACCGGCATCGACATTGTCCGCGAGCAGCTTCGTATCGCACACGGCGCAAAGCTGAATTTGCGTCAGAAGAATATCGTAACACGCGGGCATGCTTTTGAGTGTCGCATCAATGCGGAAGACCCTCGGACGTTCCGCCCCTCTCCTGGTCTCATCTCAAGATGGGATCTTCCGGGTGGCCCGGGTGTGCGCGTCGATACGCATGTCACGGCGGGCTATACCATTCCCCCTCATTATGACTCGATGATCGGAAAGATCATCGTTCATGGGGAAACGCGGGCAGAGGCTCTCGCACGGCTGGAAATTGCCCTTGCCGAAATGCGCGTCGAGGGCGTGACGACCAACCTTTCCCTTCATCAGGACATTGTTGCCGAACCTGCCTTCCGTGAGGGCAGCGTCGACATCCATTTCCTGGAGAGCTGGCTCAGGACACGCGAAGAATCATGACGACCCTGCAAAATGACTTCGCGTCATTCCAGATCCCGACTGCGGGTGAAACAGCGCAGATCATCGGCTGGCTCCGAAACGCGGGGCTGGACAGCCTGGAAGTAACTGCGGGGGAGCGTTCTTTCAAAGTCGTTCTGAGCCTCGTCTCCGTTCCTGCAACAACGGCATTGCAGGCGCCCGCACCGCGTCCCAAAGGGAATGAACCTGTTGGCGTGCAGAGCCCCTATTTCGGTGTCCTGTCGCTCCTGCGCCCCATGCAAAATGCGCCACTGGCCCCTGTGGGCAGCGCCGTCACGGCTGGGGAGACTGTTGCCCTTCTCTCGATTGGCCCCATGCAGATCAGCGTGACAGCCCCCTGTGCCGGAACGGTTGCAGAGATTCTGGCACAGACTGGCGATCTGACGGGCTACGGAACGACCATTCTCACGCTCATCCCAAGTCACGACTGAAAAATTACGGCTGAAACCCATCCAGGAGGAATGAATGAAGATCGACCTGAACTCGGACCTCGGTGAAGGATACGGCCGGTGGAAAGTGGCCGATGATAACGGCCTTCTGGACGTCATTTCCTCCGCAAATATTGCCTGCGGCTTCCATGCCGGAGACCCTTCGATCATGGATCACACGGTTCGCATGGCCGTCGAACGGGGTGTCGGCATCGGAGCACATCCGGGCTTTCCGGACCTGACCGGTTTTGGCCGCCGCTTCATGCAGCTTTCTCCCAAGGAAATGGAAGCCATTCTGGCCTATCAGATCGGAGCCCTGCAGGGCGTCGCATCCCGATACGGTTCCCGCGTTACGCATGTTTCGTACCATGCGGCCTTTGGGAATGCGATCAATGCAGACGAAGCCCTCGCAGAGCGGCTTGCCAAGGTCATTGCCACGATGGACCGTAACCTGATCTTCTTCTCCATGCCGGATCAGCCCGTTGGCCGCGCAGCAGAAAAAGCAGGTCTGCGGGTTCTGCCAATCTTTCTGGCCGACCGGGCTTATGACGTAAAAGGCAATCTGGTTCCACGCGGACGCGAAAGCGCGGTCATCCACGATCATGCGCAACTGCGGGACAGGGTTCGTCAATTTCTGGACAGTGGCACCATCACGACGATCGAGGGTGAAACGCGCCAGATCAAAGCCTCGTCCATTCTCGTTCACAGCGATACACCTGGTTCCGTAGAGCTGGCCCGTGTCATAAGGTCAGAGATCGAAAGTGGCGGCGGTGAAATTGTTCCTGCCCATGTTCTGCTAGGCTGATCTCCATGGACACAAGGCGTCTCGCGGCATTCATCAAGGTTGTGGACGTTGGAAGCGTGACGCGTGCGGCCAGTCTGCTCCACATCGCTCAACCTGCCCTGAGCCAGCAGATGGTAGCCCTGGAGGGGGAATTCCGGCAGAAACTCCTCATTCGTAGTCCGCGTGGCGTCAGCCTCACACCTGCCGGGCGCGCCTTGTACCATCATGCGCACATCATGCTCCGGCAGGAAGCAGAAGCACGCAGAAGTGTTTCTGAACCGGAACTTGTTGTTTCAGGTGAAGTCTGTGTCGGGCTGGCGCCTTCCAGCAGCGCCACCTCCCTCGCCCTCCCTCTTCTGCGGAAGGTTCGGGAAAAATATCCAAATGTCATTCTGCATATCAGGGAACATTTTGGCCCTGCCTTGACAGAGCTCATCATGAAAGATGCGATGCATGTCGCCGTTCTTTACGATGTCGGACCAATCCGAGGTCTTTCTTTTGAGACTATTGCCACCGAGCAATGGTGCGTCGTCGGGCTGGAAGAGTTTTTCCCTATAGGAAATGATGCCATTCCTCTGGCTGCCCTCGCGGACAGGGAAATGTTTCTCCCCGTACGTTCAACCTATCCTCGAGCCCGTATTGAGAAAGCCTGTCGGGACTGCGGTTTCAGCCCCCATATCATTGCCGAACTCGAATCGCTTTCCACATTGGGCGAGGCCCTCGCCGAAGGGCTGGGCATCACAATTCTACCGCTTCCGGTGGCGCTTGAACTGCAACGCGTCTTCCCCGTTACAGTGCGCACGCTGACAGAGCCGGAGATCATTGCGCCGATTTCCCTATGCCTGAAGGATGATGCCACGCACTCTGTCGCAGCAACAGCCGTCATCGAAATCCTGCGGGAAGAGACAATGAACCTGCATGGTGCATCTGCCACCTGACCCAGAGGCTACAGCATCCCTTCCTTGCGGCAGTTGATCAGAATTTCAGACAGAGATGCTGAATTCGGCAGCCGCAGGACGGTCTCGACAATTTCCGCCAGATCTTCGGGCTGCGTCATGTCTGGCGCAGCCACTTCCGTTTCGTGGGCTGTCATGTCGGTTGCGACATAACCAGGGCACACGGCACAGGCCCGAATTCCGTCATTCCAGAACTCCTGCCTGATTCCGTGCGTCAGAGCGACGAGCGCAAACTTCGTCATCGCATATCCGACATTCGTCCCCACCCGCTTTCCGGCAAGCGACGCCAGATTGATCACACGCCCAGTTCCGGCAGCCTTCAGATGAGGAAGTGCCGCACGAACAAGGCGTAAAGGGCCTTTCACGTTCACCCGCCACATCTGATCGAGCTTGTCTTCATCCCCGTGCTCTACAGTGACACGTGGATTGATCCCAGCGATGTTGACCACCGCATCGATCCGACCAAAATGCTCAACCGTCGTCTGTACCCAGCTTGACGCAGCTTCAAGGGATTCAGCGTCGTAGGTGCATGGAAGGAAGTTAGGGTGCTCCACCGCGGTATCAGGGGAGCGCATCCCCCCAGAAACCTTGAACCCCGCTTCCAGAAGGCGCGTACAGACTGCTGCGCCAATTCCTCGGGAGGCCCCCGAAACCATGATGACACGTCCGAATGTTGCAAGCATGTTAGCGCCCTTTCGCTTATGATCTGCTCAGAAATTCATGGACGTAGAGACGTAGTACATACCGCCGAAATATCCGTAAGGAGAGAATGCAGCGTATTTGTACATGTTGAAGCTGGACGCGGTAGACGCTGCCTTTACACGGGTCGGGTATTTGTTGCCCACATTGTTGGCGCCGATCGTGACATTCCACCAAGGAACGATCTTGTAGCCGACCTCAAGATTCGTGATGATCGCCGGGTTCTGAACCGTCCACAGGTTGGTGGTCAGGCTTGGGGCAGCAATAAAGACGGAGGAGCCATAACGCAGTTCCTCAACCTTCGCAGACCACTTGCCTTTCGTCCAGTTGACGGTGAGATTTTCGCGGTTCTTGGGCGATGCATGGAGCAGTTCGGCCACAGCGTAAGAGTTAAAATAGGCAATATTATTAGCCTGCAACACAGCAGGCGTCTTGTTGTAGCTGCGGATTTCGTTATCGGAGAAGTTGATACCGATTCCAAAACGGAATGTTCCATACCACTGCGTGCGCCAGGTGTAATCCAGCGCCAGGTCGCCGCCCCAGGTGTTCGTGTTGACCGGGTTGGCATAGTAGGATGCGTAAGTCGCATTTCCGAGATTATTTGCGGCCAGAGTGCTCGCAACGTAAGAGCCACCAAGGGTCGGCGTACTGGCAAGCCTGTCGTTAATGGCAATGTAATACAGGTTGCCGGTCAGGTGCATGTTGGTGATCGGCGTCGCATCAACACCGATGCTGTAGCTGCGGGAGTACTCTCCCTTGAGAGGGCCGGCACCAAGAGAACGCGCTGCCGGGCTGTTATTTGGCAACGACAGTGTGGAGTATGTCGCGCTTGGTGAACTGTAGTAATAATAGGTCTGGCCAAGCGTGGGCGGACGGTAACCCGTATTGATATTAGCGCGGATTGCCCATTTCTTATTGAAATTATAGCGCGTTCCGATGGAGCCAGTCGTGACAACAGGATAGTTGTGATAGGCGACAGTTCGGCCGCCAAGAGTCCATTCCCATTTACGGGTCACAAAGAAGTCCAGATTGACGTGTCCATCATAGACATCGCGGGTGTATTTCCCGGCAACAGACGCCGGATTACCTGCATGGGTCGCTGCACCCGGCGTCGCTGTCATTCCTGCATCTGGCCCCGTCAGGATCGGTACTCCACCATCCCCGTAGGATTCATACTCACCCGCGCCAAGTGTGAATGTATCACGACGATATTCTGCTCCGAATTCCAGATTGACAGGTTTTGGTAGAAAATCGACATCGAAATTACGTGATGCCCGGAAGCCGGCAGTCAACTCGCTGGCTGTGGCTGAACCTGTATAGAATTTGGTCTTACTGGCGTCTCCGTAAGACGCATTGTCCGTATCACGCATGTCATACGACTGAAGGTCTTTACCGTAATTGACGTATGTGTCCCAGGAAAAGCCGAATGTATGACCTTTGAAGCCATTATCGACCTCAAAGTCATTTTCAGTCATGTCGTAATAGGGTTGCATTCCGTCTGGCCACAGCGACGTCACCGTCAGATCATCGGCTGCAGAGCGATAGGTCTGCCCCACGGAGACTTTTCGGTGCGCGTAAGTAGACGTCGAATACAGGTCAATATGTTCCGTCAACGGAACACTCATATTGGCTGATAACGTTTCCGCAGTGCGCTTTGAAAGCGAGTTCGATCGCTGAACATCACGGCTTCGATTGGAACGCGGATCTACGCTGCCATTAGGCAGCGCATAATAAAAATCGTTCGGAGCACGGCTTGGATTGATGTAATCGCCATTCCGCGAGGCCGGGAGCTGATGCATGACCTGGGCCGCCAGATCCAGATAACCACCCTGCTTTCCAAGGGCAAAAGCAAGATTGGCGGAACCGTCAATGTTCTGCCCGTCGCCCGCATAGAAGCCGCTGTTCTTGAAATTGATGGAGCCGCCGTGTGTTGCAGATTTCAGAACGATATTAACGGCACCCGCCATCGCATCCTGACCGTAAAGCGCCGTTGCGCCTTCCGTAATGATTTCCACATGATCGACCGCGCTGATGGGAATAAGAGCGATATCAGCCGGTTCAGATCCCCATTGCGGCCCAACAAGAGCGTTGAAGTTCGCACCAATATGCCGTCTGTGCCCGTTGACGAGGATCAGCGTCTGATCGGCAGAAAGGCCGCGAAGCTGCATGGTCTGCGTGAAGCCGTTATTGCCGCCGCCCGGCATTGGTGGAGATGTCACCGATGGAGAAAGCTGTGAGAGCGCCTGCATCAGGTTGCTCTGCCCCGTCGCTGCAAGCTGGGTCCCGCTGACTACGGTCACCTGCGTCGTGCTGTGAGCCGGAGTGGACGGCGAGAGAACCGATCGACCAACACGGCGCTCTACCTTAACGCTGATCTCTTCGCTTTTATGGTTTTCAATATCGTGAATCGCCGTTTTCTTCGGAGCCGCAACAGGCTTGGCAGCCTTGACTGCCTTTCCGGCATGCTTGGTCGTAGTCGTCGTCGTTGCTGAGACTGCTTCATTGGCAGAAAAACCGAACAGGCACAGTGTCGTACACAGCAGCAGTTTTTTCTCAGTCATATGAAAACGCTTTTTCATCGGCGGCTACTCCATCTCTACAGGCGACAACACCTGGAACCGGGCGGTAAACACAGCGGGGGATCTGCCGGCGCACTGCATCTGGAAAACCTTCCCAAATGCAGCTCCGTGGCGTGTGCCAACCAGCGATGGCTGAGGATCATGAAGTGGCGTTTCCTCAACCAGACCGGTGCCTCTCTATTATTGTTGCGTATTCGTAAAGGTGGCCGCCAATATTGTTTTCATCTCGACCCATTGTCACGAACTATGACTACAGGCTATCCACCGAGACTCTTGAAGCTGCACCTGTCAGGCGCTCAGGACGTAGCAGTTCCGCCAACTCCTCTGTGGGTAGCAGGTCCTCTTCCAGAAGAAGGTCGAGTATTTTTCTTTTTTCAACAGCAGCGCGCTTTGCAAGTCTGGAACACACCTCATATCCAAGCCGCGGAACAAGTGCAGTAATAATGCTCGCACTGCCTTCAACATTGGATCGGCAATGCTCCCGGTCAGCTTCAATGCCATCCACACAGCGCGTCGCCAAAACCGTCACAGCATTAGTGAGACAGTGCGTTGATGAGAGAAGGCAATGTGCAATCATGGGCTCAAATGGATTTAACTGAAGCTGACCACCTTCCGCGCACATGGTGACAGTCAGATCGTGTCCACACACCAGATAAGCCACCTGACTGACAGCCTCCGGAATAACCGGATTCACCTTTCCGGGCATAATCGAAGACCCAGCCTGCACAGCAGGAAGAGAGATTTCTCCCAGTCCCGCCCAAGGCCCACTGGATAGCAGCCGAAGATCTCCCGCTATTTTTGAAAGCTTCAGGGACAGCCGTTTCAGAGCACCTGATAGACTGACAAAAGCACCAACATCAGATGTTGCTTCCACTAGGTCTGGGGCTCGTTCGAACTCATAGCCTGTTAGCTGGCTTAATTCCTGCGTTGCGAACTGCCCAAACTCAGGGTGAGCAGTGATACCTGTCCCGATTGCCGTGCCACCCAAATTGATCGACAGCAACTGCCCGGACACATTTTTCAGATTGGCAATTTCGGACAGAACCGTGGTGCTGAACGCCCCAAATTCCTGGCCAAGCGTCATGGGCACAGCGTCTCGTAACTGGGTGCGTCCAAGCTTCAGGACATCCCTGAATTCGGCACTTTTGGCTTGCAGACTTTTTGCCAGATCCGTCAGTGCCACCAATAGCGGTTCCAGGCACAGAAGAGCCGCGACACGCAATCCGGTTGGATAGGAATCATTTGTGGACTGCATCATGTTCACATGATCGTTCGGATGCAGCACGGTGTAATCACCACGCTCTTTTCCAGACAGCTCCAGTCCTACATTTGCAATGACCTCGTTGACATTCATGTTGGTGGAGGTCCCCGCTCCACCCTGCATGACATCAACAACAAACTCTTCATAAAGAACGGGATTATCGAGAATTTCCTGAGAGGCCCTCTCGATCGCCTCTGCCCTCCATGGCGCCAAAACCCCGAGCCTGCTGTTCGTCCTGGCAGCGGCCTGTTTGACGAGAACCATTCCTTTAACAAGAAATGGATTGTCTCCAACAGGAATGCCACTGATCGGAAAATTCTCCTGTGCCCGCAAGGTATGCACCCCCCATCGGGCATTCTGTGGAATTTCCCGGGGGCCCAGAAGGTCTCTTTCCGTACGGAATACCCCGTTACCACCATCATGCGCCGGACGTTTCAGCCCGTTATTCACCGCATTATCCATGCCTGCTTTTCCGGTTACATCAGATATTGAAACGCCATGCAGACTCCGCATTTCGGAACTGGCAGGCACGGCTCGCGACAGGGGTTCTGAAAACATCACCCAGCCCATACCGTGCCGGAACCGTAATATCCTGAGCAAATATCGCGCTCATATCTTTATTGGATAGGGGCAAAGGATTTTCTTTGGTATCAAACCGTTCTGCAAAGCCTTTAGAAGAAGAATTCTGGTTTGTTTGACCATCCACCCATTGGAGTAAAAATGGATGCCCGGCTTCGCAGACAGACTGAACGGAATTTCCGTTTCCGCTTCAGCGGCAATGACTGACAAGGCTTCGGAACTACGGTCCCAGGGACTGAAAATTGTAGGACTTTCCTCCGGCGAGCCTGATTTTCCAACCCCGGATCATGTCATTGAAGCGGCTATTGAGGCTGCCCGAAGCGGGGATACCAAATATCCTCCCCAGAACGGCAAACCCGCGCTGAGAAAAGCGATCCAGCAGAAATTCCTGCGCGAGAACAACCTCCATTACGATCTCGACGAAATTCTCGTTGCCAACGGCGCCAAGCAGATCATCTTCAACGCCATGATGGCGACCTGCAATCCGGGCGACGAAGTCATTCTCCCAACGCCTTACTGGATCAGCTACGCTGACCTTGCCCGACTAGGAGGCGCGAAGGTCGTTCAGGTTCCCTGTCGCCCGGAAAACGGTTTTCGTCTGGCGCCGGAAGATCTGGAAGCCGCCATTACGCCGAAAACCAAGTGGCTGGCCCTTAATTTCCCCAACAACCCCACCGGAACATGCGCATCAAAGAAAGACCTGGAAAGCATTGCCCGCATCATGCTGAAGCACCCGCAGGTGTGGATCATGACAGACGACATCTACGAACATCTCGTTTATGACGACTTCAAATTCCACACTCTGGCAGAAGTCGAACCACGCCTGAAAGACCGTGTCCTGACGGTTAATGGTGTCTCGAAGAGTTATGCCATGACGGGCTGGCGTGTCGGTTATTGTGGCGGGCCACGAAACCTCGTAGCGGCCATGAACAACATGCAGGGTCAGGCCACCAGCGGAATCAATACTATCGCACAAGCTGCGGCCGTTGCCGCGCTGACAGGCCCTCAGGATTTCCTGAAAGACCGTGCTGCGGAATATCAGAAACGCCGTGACCTTGTGGTCGGACTTCTGAATGACATTCCGGACATTCAATGCCATACGCCTCAGGGCGCGTTTTATGTCTATCCGGATATTACGGACTGCATTGGCAAGCAGACGACCAGCGGCAGAACGATTGATACCGATACGGATTTTGTCATGGCACTGCTTGAAGAACAGCAGGTCGCAACCGTGCAAGGTACGGCTTATGGCCTCAGCCCGTTCTTCCGCATTTCCTATGCAACAGACACGGATACGCTCCGTGAGGGATGCCGCCGGATTGCAGAATTCGTTGCAAGCCTGAGCTAATCAAGGCCGCTTTAGCGAAAGGGAGGAAGCCTGAGCTTCCTCCCTTTTTTTATGCCTTGTTGAAGAGTGTCCTGATAGGTCCGCTGACCATGAACAGGGACGTCAGACCGGCCACAAGAAGAGCCACAGAACAGCCAAACCACGCGATATCAAAACTGCCCGTCCCTGCCACGATGTACCCCGTAACAATCGGTGCAAATAGCCCGGACAGATTACTGAAAGTCAGGGTCAGCCCCGTTACGGTGCCAATCTTGCTGCCATCATCCAGAAGATCTGCCAGGAGAGCGGTATTGGCGCCACTTCCCGCAATCATTCCTGCGAGACAGACCCCCATGACAACAAGCGTCAGAGACATCGAGTTCATGAAAGGAAGAAGGCCTACAGTTGCGCTCAATATCATGCAGGTACAGACGATGATACGACGGGCATGAATTTCCGTTCTGTGACGCAGAACCGAAGTCTCCAGAAAGCGTCCAAGAAGAATTGCGCCAAACGATGCGGAAACATAACAGACCGCACTTTTCGCACCGGACTGAAAAACATCCTGATGAAATTTGTGAATGAAATAGACCGGCAGCCATGACATCACGAGGAAATTGAAATAATTTCCGAGGCACTGCGTAATGACAATCGCGTAGAATGAACGGGATTTAAAAAGGGAAAAGAACTGTGCCCGGGTAATTGGGCCTTTCTTCTCGGCAACAGGCTTATAGGGCGAGTCCTTATAGAAAAGCCACCAGAATACAGCCCAGAGCAGCCCGATGACCCCGAGCGCTGCAAACTCGAACCGCCAGCCAAACCGTACAATCAGAAACGCCCCAGCCAGTGTACCAAGCGCCAGACCGATCTGCTGTCCGGTCAAAAGCGTTGTCAAAACTGATCCACGCTCCTTGGGAAGCGCCCAGGCACGCACGACACTGCTCCCAACACCAAAAGTTGGGGCTTCACCGATCCCGAGAAATACCCGCGACATAATGAACTGCCGGATGGTGGACACCGTCCCCCCATACACCATGGCAGACGACCATAACGCCACCGCAATCACACCCGTCAGGCGAGGCCCAATGGTATCAAGAAGAATGGACGATGGCAGATTCAGAATAAAATAGGACCACAGGAAACTCGAAGATATCCATCCGAGTTGTACCGAACCCAATCCGAATTCCTGCCCCAAAGCCGGCAACGCAATGGATAAGGCGGCACGATCCGCATAGCTGATCATGTACATGAAGAAAATGAATCCGAACATGACATAACGGTATGTGGTAGCCGACGTCTTCTGTGACGCCGTGTTGATACGGGAGAGTTTCATGGCTGGTGCGCCGTCCTCAACATCGGATCCTGCAACTCCAAATTCAGACATGCCCGCTCTCCTTTTCGGTCAGGGATTAGACGTCCCATCAGGACATTCGACATTCAAAAATCGCAGATTCTTGCGCATTTTCATCAGGCCGAAGGCGTCCTTTCCAGATTTTCGTTCGTAAGTTCACTGGCCTCGAGGGCCGCGTCCTGACTGCTGAAAGCCTCCGCACTGGAAGGCGTAACAACCTGTCTGGACTGCTTGTTTCGATCGACGCGCAACATCCACACACCCGAGCCAATAATCAGGCACCCACCGAGCAGAAGCGTCACACCCGGCAGCTCCCCAAAGCCAAGCCAGCCAATCAGGGCTGCCCAGAGCAGGCCGGTATAAGAGAAAGGCCCCACAGCCGAGACCTGAGCCGAGGCAAAGGCCTCCGTCTGAAGAATCTGGGCAATCCCCGCGAATGCCCCCACAGCAACAAGGCACAACAGATCCGTTATTCCGGGAGAAACCCAGACAAACGGCAGAGCAACAAGGGTTGCCACTGTCATGAGGATGGCCTGCCAGATCGCAATGGTCGTGCTGGATTCCGTGGCGGAAAGCTGCCGGATCTGCATGGCCGTCAGTGCTCCGACCGCCCCTTGCGCAATCGCCAACAGATACACCCAGTGAGGAATGACAATGCCCGAAACCATGGATGCTGGGTTCTTACCCAACGCAACAAACAGTACACCACAGAAACCAATGAGAACGGCAATACAGTGCGTCAGGGATGGTTTTTCATTCAGCAAAGGGATGGACAGCAAGACCAGAAACAGTGGCTGCGTGTAAGACAGGATCTGCTGTTCCGCCAGCGGCAGCCGGGTAACAGCAACCACCACCATGATCATTCCGGTCAGACCAACAGCCGAACGAATGACATGGCCACCAAAATGATTGGTTTTGAGGACCATCCCTTTTCTGCTGGCAATCAGCAGCACGAAGGGCAGAGAGAAAAAATTCCGGAAAAACGTGATTTCCACAGCAGGCAGGTGAACCCCGGTCAGCTTCTGAAGAGCATTGACCATGGCGCTGAACAGCGTAGCAGTCGCCAGCAGCATTGCGCCTCGTTTCAGATCATGCCGCACGGTTTGCCTGACTCCCGAATAACCTCCACGTCAAAACATGGTTCGTTATTTATCCGGAATATCTTCATCAAAAGACATCCCTTTTGCACTTTTTAAGAGTGTAAGATGATTATGAATGGTTCTCTCATAGGAATTTGTTTCCCAACCATAATGTTTCGTTATGGTTGGGCACGTCAGGGGTTCAAGACGTCAGGAAACTGCCTGCGAAAGCGTGGTACGCTCTCCCTGGTAGAGGCTTGCAACCCGCATGAGATCAGATAGATACAACGTGACTGCCGACATCGCAGCAATTCCTTCGGCATGATCACACTGCACAAATCTGATTCTGGATCCGACCGGCGCCTGACCGAGCCTCCAGAGATCAGCCTCTATGACGGACGCTATTCTGGGGTAGCCACCAGCCGTATTGGCATCAGCCATCTGCACAATCGGCTCACCTGACGGGGGAACCTGAACAATCCCCGGAACCACACCATAGGACCTCAGTTCGACAGCGCTTTCAGGCAGAACCTGATCTCCTTTCAGACGATAACCGGTGCGATTGCTCTGCGGCGAAATTTTCCAGTCCGTATTCCAGAAGCGATGACGTACATCTTCCGGAAACTGGAAATAATCTGTCGCCGGAATGGCCCTTAACCCGATAACATTTTTTGCCAGATTCAGTTGCTCAAGCCTCTGTCCTGGTGGCAAAGCGCCGCAGAGCGAGTGCCTCTCAGGCCCATCGCCGGTTTTCAAAACATCCCCAGGCACAAGGAAACGTCCTTCAAGACCACCAAAACCACCGCGTAGCTGTGTGCTGCGTGAACCAAGAATTGCAGGAACTTCAATCCCTCCCTGTACACAGAGATAAACGCGCGCCCCTACGGCAGGACGACCGATCGATAAGGTTTGCCCTGCCTCAACGTGCTTCAGCGTCCATGGAAGAAAAGGCTGGCCGGACAGATCGAGCTTCGCATCCGCCCCCGTAACAGCAACAAAACGCGCCTCATCGAACCTGACGACAAAAGGAAACGTCTGGATTTCCAGAGCTGCTGCGTCGTGTTGATTTCCCAGAAGGATATTCCCGGCCTGAAGCGCAACACCATCCATTGCCCCGGCGGTACCAACACCCAGTTCCCGGTATCCAAAACGCCCCAGATCCTGAACAGTATTCTGTGACTGTGTTTGAAGAACTGTAATCACAGATTAATACTTTCCGGATAGAACCTGATCCGATCGCCCATCGCAAACAAGGAGGGAGATTCTTGATTGGGATTAAATAACGATATTTCCGTAAAGCCGATCGAATTCCATCCATTAGGCCCGGTTAAAGCCGATATACCTGCCTGCCTGCCCCCGATGGTAACGGTTCCTGCCAGCATCTTTAAAGAGGGCACCGATTTTCGAGGCGTTGCGATCCTTGGATCCAGCCCATGAAGGTACCCAAAACCAGGAACACTTCCCAAAGCACAGACCGTATATTCGGCCCCGTGATGAATGGAAATAACGTCTTCCCTAGACAGGCATGCATGATCTGCGACATGAACCAGGTCTTCCCCGAGTTCACCACCATAACGGACGCCGATTTCAAACAGCTTTCCTTTGATATGGCGTTCCGGCAGCGTGTCCCAGGCTTTCAGAAGCCAGTCCGCTACGACTTTCGGGTTTTCAGGCGCCTGCGAGAAAACCAACATCAGATTAGTCACACCAACAATCACTTCAGCGACGTCCCGACATTCGCGGGATGCTTCTGTAAGCGCCCAGATGCGGCGCTGCTGTGCGAGTGTGAAGTCTCCAGGCGCCTCAAACAGCATGGCCCGAGTTCCCATCATGCTGATGCACGGGCCTATTTTTTGCTCCATAGACCCTTCACTTAGCTCTCCCGCCATGTTTCGCAGCATGAGATGTTCTCCAGCCTATCGATCCAGAGTTTTCACACGCTACATTTGGAAATTCTCGGATCAATCATTTGATTTAGTCTTCTTACTAAAAACACAGTTGCTATCTTTCATCGAAATCTTTTCTCGCAATTGTATTATCGTCAAAACTTATGAGCCATGGTTGACGAGCTCTAGTGGCTTCATTTCAAATGGCGAAAACCATGATTTGTTAATTTCCAAATAACATTATAATAATTCAGGTCTTCAAATGATTCCGTCATATGGAACTATGTAAGCGTGCCGCCTAAACCTGCAAGGTTATCCCTATTTTTTGTGGTTGTATTCCAATCTGACCAACCCGGAGGTACAGTGACCGACAGCGGTGATGGCATGGTCAACTACGCCTTCGCCCCGTAGCGAGACAGATTGAATATCCTGATGTTCTGTCATCGCTAAAACGTCTAGTTTAGTAGCACCTTCAAGAATTTGTGTAGGCTGCTTGAGTGGTCGCTTTGAATCTGTAGCGCCCTTTTGCGCCTTTATGTCGGTTATGAAGGAGAGGTTCAAGTTTCTGAAAAGATGATATTAGGTAATGGTTTCCTTATTAGTGGATATTTTCATTAATATTTCTAATAGATGCATATTAAATTGATTAATATAAAATTTTATATAGGAAAAACCGTTTTCTATTTCCTCTATTTAAGGCATATGTACACCGCAATGTAGGAAATATATTTGGAGGGAGGCGACTTATCGAAGGAAGATTTCTCTTGGTTACTTTATTTTTTTCAAAAAAAGAACGCAGTATCATAGATAAAGCTTTGTTTGACCCCGTACTCGAGAGCAAGCTCAGAGGTTGTGATCTTGTCAGCCTTCGTATTGGGGACATCGTTACCAAGGTCAGATTTGTCACCGTGCCATAGGCTTTTAGTAGAAAACCCGGTGACCTGTGTAGTTTGAGATGACGGGAACCACGCGCGAAATTGTGCTGGTGTGGCTGTAGTATCTCTGCAGTGGTCTGAATGAGTATGTTTTCTCCACCGATATTTCGAGTTCCCTAATATAATCAATTTATTTATGTTCGTTTATATATTTAAACCTGAAAACTAGACCTAACAATACAATCACCTATATATTAAAATTTAAAAAATAAAAACTTCACACTAATATGTGGGGAAATTCTTTAAATATTAAGAAATTTCTTGGAAAGAGAGCATGCCTCAAGATCGTCGTGCGTTTTTAAAGCTTTTGGGAACTGGGTTTGCCGCAACCGCTCTTCAAAGCAGTATTCGGAACGCAATGGCTTTGCCTGCTAACAACAGAACAGGATCTATCAAGGATGTGGACCACATTGTTATCCTGATGCAGGAAAACCGCTCTTTCGATCATTATTACGGTACGCTTTCGGGTGTTCGAGGCTTTGGAGATCCACGCACTGCGCGGCTACCTAACGGAAAACCGGTTTGGCGGCAGCCGCACGGCGATGGAGAGCTCCTTCCCTTCAGGCCCAAACAGGAAAATCTTGGGCTAAGCTTTATTGGAGATACCCCTCACGACTGGAACACAACACATCGTGCCTGGAATGAAGGACGATGGGATGACTGGATCGCGCATAAAACCACGACGACGATGATCCATTTCAATCGGACGGATATTCCCTTTCACTACGCACTCGCAGACGCTTTTACAATCTGCGATGCCTATTACTGTTCCGTCATGGGACCGACCTACCCTAATCGTAATTACATGTTCACCGGATGGACCGGAAATGACGGTAAAGGTCATGGGCCCCAACTTGAAACCGATGCCTTGGTCTGTGATTGGCCAACTTATCCGGAGCGGCTGGAAGCAGCAGGACTATCCTGGAAAATCTATCAGGATACTGGATCGGGGCTGACGGCGGAAAATGGCTGGGGAGATGACCGGGATCATTACATCGGCAATTCTGCCAACAACACTCTTCTTCGCTTTGTCAAATATCAGACCGCCCTTCCTCACGAGCCGCTCGCTCTGAAGGCTCGCACCGGAACTAATATTGCCGTTTCAGGGACCTTATTCGACGACCTGCAGAAGGATGTCACGGCCGGTACCCTGCCTCAGGTTTCCTGGCTGATGTGTCCCAATGCCTACGATGAGCATCCAAACTGGCCAGCCAACTATGGCGCCTGGTTCATCTCACGCGTCATCGACACTTTGACCTCCAATCCGGAAGTTTGGAGCCGGACGGCTCTGTTCCTGACTTACGATGAAAATGATGGCTTCTTCGATCATATTGTCCCTCCTGCCCCACCCGTAAGCCCGGCTCATGGTCAGTCTACAATTTCTGTTGACCATGAGATTTTTGCTGGCAGCGCAACTCACGACGCAGGACCTTATGGACTGGGCCCGCGAGTACCGATGCTGGTGATCTCGCCATGGAGCAAAGGAGGATGGGTCAATTCAGAAGTTTTCGATCATACGTCTCTCATCCGATTTATCGAGCGTCGTTTTGGTGACGAACATCCCGAACTGACTGAGACGCAGATTACACCTTGGCGCCGCGCGGTATGCGGAGACCTCACATCTGCTTTTGATTTTTCAAACCCGAACAGCTCTTTGTCATCACTTCCTCTCACAGCTTCATATGAGCCGCCAGATCGTGTCGTTCACACCAACTCGGTCGTGAAACTGCCGCTTGAACAAATCATGCCTCGTCAGGAAGCTGGCACACGACGGGCACGGGCGCTTCCCTATGATCTCCACGTCACGACATGGCTCCTCCCGTCGGAGCATCAGTTAAAATTGAAATTCCAAAATTCAGGCAGCGCAACAGCCGTTTTTCACGTCCGGGATCAATCAGGGATGACGCGCCCGAGGTTCTATACCGTTGAGCCGGGGAAAAGCCTTGAGGATCACTGGCCGATATCGAAACCTGGCCATTATGACATCGATATTCATGGCCCTAATGGTTTTTTTCGTCAGTTTTCAGGGCAAGTGACTGATCAAAAACAAGCCTTCAGGCTGACAAGCGTGTCCAAACCCGCATCACAACGTCTGCTTCTGATTTTCGCTGCCGCGTTGGCGGATTTCTCGGTGGAAGATGGGTATAGTCAGCGCAAGACATCGCATACCGTGAATGCCACTCCCGCCCAGATCGAAATTGACACAACAGAAGCGCATGGATGGTACGATCTAACCGTAAGAAGTAATGGGGCGCTCTGTCGTCTTTGCGGTCACATTGAAAATGGCCATCACAGCATAACTGATCCTGCGATTGGTTAACAGACCGTCTGAAATAGTCAAAACCCGAAAGCATACAGCTGCTTTCGGGCTCACAATTTTGCAACTAAATCATCGGGTAGTTAGAAGTCTGCCGCGAGCGTCACAACTGCGGTGAATGCTGAGCCAACCACGTAAGTTGGTGTTGAAGCACTGACAGTATTTCCAAAAATACCTTTCTGTTTCACAGCGGTCAGTCCAAATCCACTGATCGATGACAGATAATTCACGCCTCCCATATTGACGAGGTTGAGCATGACTTTCGGATGAACGCGCGTATTAAAGGACGGGAGAGTGCGGCCGAGATTCAGGTCCGCAGTCATATACCCAGGAATTTTCTGGTCGTTCATCAGAGTTGAATACTGTGCGCCCTGATAACGCAGGTTGAAGTTACCAAAATAGATGCCGTCGTCATATGTCAGGCCAATAGCACCGCTCCATTTTGGGGCACCAGGATCCTGCTTTCCCTTTGTGGGCAGATAATCTGTCCCGGCATCAACATTGTTGCCAATGCGGGTATGGAGAAACTGGCCAGAGGCATAAGCACTGATATGGTGCCATGGGCGTGTTCCGATTTCCCCTTGGAGTCCCCATGCCTCTTCACCGCCAGCGGCAATCTGCGTGCTGATAAGGACGCTGGTTCCTGGCAGGTAAGATGAGCTGCCGATCTGGTGATTGGTCAAGTTGTAGTGGAACCATGACGCAGAAACGTTGATGGGCCCATTATGTCTGTAACCTACCTCCTGTCCAATGAAGTACTCTGCACCAAGATTTTTTGACGGTGTGCTCGAAGGGGTTGCTGACGTCATTGAAAACTGTGGAACGTAAGGGCTCCAACCGGCCGGCAATCTGTAGGATGTCGTCGCATTCATGTAGACCTGATCGTTCTTGGTGATGTGGTAACTGGCAAGCAACTGAGGGGTAGGTTCAAAATAGTTCTTCCCAGCCTTGTAGGGATCAGCACCAGGAAGGTTCTGTGTGGCACTGACGGACGCCATGGAGGCCTTGAACCCGGCGTCTATAAGGAGCTTGTCTCCAAGCAGGCTAAGTTTGTCGTCCAGCCCGATTGCATTGACCTGTTGAACGGTATTTTCCTGATAACCCGTAATGGCCACACCGTTAACCGTCAGATATTTTTGGCTATAGCTCCAGTCTCCAGACGGAGACAACGCATATTGATGCTGGTATTCGGTATGGTTCCCGTATGAATACCAATAAAACAGTGAAAGTGTGTTATGCTTTGTCTTCCAGTCAAGATTGGTTGTGAAGCCGCTGGTATTTTGCTTCCAGGGATGCACGCTCTCGACGGTGACTTTACCGGATTGACCCTCATATCCGTCCAACGTCCCATACTGCTGGGTACCAAGATAACCTCCTGCAATGGGGATGGTTGATCCGTAGTTATTGGGGCCTCTCTGGAACGTCGTATAAGGCTCGATGTGGAGCGCAAGTTCGTCAGAAAGTTTGAAATCATTATGCATTGCGCCGAATACGACGTTGGTAAAGCGTTCGTTTATTTTATAATAATTAGTATCTCCCGCAGTATAGGTTCCAGTATAATTGAAGCTTGTTCCATACTGCTTCCACTGCGACAGGCTCGGGTTTCTGTAAATATTCTGATGTGAGCGTGTGTAGCCAAAAACGATGTCTGTGCTGCTTCCCGGGGCCCACCGCTTCTCAACGTTGGCATCCACATGATAGCGCTCGATCTTGCCCGGCCCCCTCCATACGTTAGCAGCTGAGTGAGAGAAGGACGCAAATGCGCGGACGTCACTGTGCCCGATTTCACCTGTATTCAAGCGGAGAAACTGCTTTTGCAAGCTGTGTGTTCCGCCTGACAGGTCAATATATCCTCCGAATTTATCGGTTGGACGAATTTCCTGCATCGAAACTATTGCTCCGTCCGCATTGTAGAGCGGAGCAGTGAGGTCAACCGATCCTTGCGTGACCTTGACTGAAGCAAGGTTCTCGTTGTCGACCATGGATGTCGCCCACGGCGCATAGCTGAAGGCATCTGAAACAGGTACACCTTCGAACAGAAACCCGATCTGAGACTGGTCAAGGCCCCGGATATGCATGGTTTCAGTCTCAGTATTAATAGGGCCTTCGTTCCCAGCCTGAACGCCTGGCAGACTGGCAATTAGCTGCGTGGGAGAGAGAGTGGGGACCTGTTTGGAAATATAGGCACGTGACACCTCACTGACCGAAACAGGCGCGCTTTGCCTGACCAGAAGGCCCCCTCCCACATTATGCTGCTGAGCATGTACATTGAATTCTTCGGCCTTGGACCGCGATTCAATCTGATGTGTGGGGACACGTCGGCTGGATGGTGTCTCCGCTTTTGGGTGGGGTGCCACTTTATGATGCGAAAGAATTTTTGTTGGGGCCCCGGCAAACGCGTCCCCATCAATAACGGTGAGACCACAGGTCACCATGATGCAGGAGGAAAGAAGCCGCCGTCGGAAGAGGCTATGGGAGGCCTTTGAACGTTTAGTGGTCATCGTTATCCTGGAGAGATCACTGTCTCAGAGAGCGAGCGTCGTGGGCGCCCACGACATCGTTCGTAATGAACGGGCCATCTTTTACGGGAGGCGTAAATCTCTGTGTGTGATGCTTTTATGATGCTTTTATGATGCTTTGTTGAAATCCACCTTCTGTCTCACAGAGTGGGTTTCAATAAGTTCAGTTGCCTCGTAGGGTTTCTGAATCATGGTAAATTAACGTGTTCTGCTGTCGGAGATGCCCGCTTTGAAACGATATCTTCTTCAAGCAGGCAAACCTGCTTTGGCTTTATTCGGCATTTTGATTGCTCTGCTTTTTTGTGCCCTTTTGGGTATCTACCTGACAGTCACTCCACCTGTGCAGCCAGCTCTTGATCACGACAGTAAAATTCAGGCGCTGCAGGACGCAATATTCCCTCGCCTTACGGGTATCATGACGAATTCGGCATGGGAAAAAGAAGTATTTTATTCTCCAGATATTGTCGCGTTATTTCATGAGCGCCATCAAAGATTGAGAGATAACTTAAACTGTACGCCACATCCCGTTTGCGTGGTCCAATCATGGGAAATTACCCAACACGAGCGAGAAGTTTTTGGGGCGATTTTGCAAAGAATCCCCAAGCATTCCCAGTTGCAATATGATGAAATGCAGTGGAACCGGGACGCAGACGCCATCAATTACATTCTGTCGGTGTATGGTGAAGGGCGTGCCCCTCGGTATCCAAAAATAGACGCCGCCTCTGTGGACGTAACAGCAAAAGATTTTTCTAATCTTATTATGGGAATACAAACCAAAATTTTAAGTGACCAATCTCAGTACCAAGGTCTCGCTTACCCATTTTTTAAAGAAGCTCTAGTGAATGCCGTCTTTCTTTTAGACGCAAATGATAGAATGGACGCCGTTCGCTTCTCTGGTTTGTGGAACACCTGGAATGCGCCATCTTTGGTTTTTGCACGCCATTTGAACTGGAAAAGCTACCCATACACAGCCATTATTGTCCCCGGCGAAGGCCCCGAAGATCCACATACGCAACTCTCGGCGTTAGGAAAATTTCGCCTCACGCTGGCGGTTGAGAGCTTTAATCGACAGCTGGCTCCTTTCATAATTGTCTCTGGTGGGGCAGTGCATCCCGCCCATACGAATTTCGTGGAAGCGGATGAAATGAGACGTTTTCTGATTGAGCGTTTTCATATTCCCGAAAGAAGCATTGTTACTGAGCCTTATGCGCGTCACACAACAACGAACCTACGCAACGTTTCGCGGTACCTGCAAATTCTTGGAGCCCCAGAGAATAAACCCGCACTGATCGTGACGGATCCGAGTCAAAGTGATTATATTTCAAGCACAGTTTTCTTTAGCCGCAATATGACTGAGCTGAAGTGTGAGCCAGGAGAGATCGGTCAAAGGCTTTCACCGTTTGCGACGATTTTTATTTCTAACAGAGGGTGTAATAAAATAGATCCTCAGGATCCATTGGATCCGTAATGAATAATAATTCTTAATATTTTGAAAATATATATCGAGAGCGCGATTATTGGGTGTTAATAATATCCATAGAGGATTATGACCCAGTCACGAAATTTTCTACTTATGCCGCTTTCTAACCAAATCGGAAATAAAAATTTTCATCAAGACAAGTCCGAAAATTATAAGGATCGCACTAAGCGCTCCACTTAGAATAACAACCCCCACCAGAAATGTTCCCATCGCGCCTATTGCTGTCCGAACAGTGTAAGCCGTCCCCACGGGTAGAGATTTCATAACCACTGAAAGAAGTCCGAAGCTAAGCAGCATACCCACGGGCGTGATGATAGAAGGCTAAAGCTGTGAGAGTCCTCCTGACTGTTTCATGGCTGGTGCTCAGATTATTTCAAAGAGACTTACGATAATGAGAATAATCCATTTCATCGAAATTTCATAGCATTCAAGAGTTTTCAGATGGTTTTCCTTAGCAAACGTGTTGCTAAGGAAAAACTTCACGCATCCTATAGCAAGATCCAAAGTCTTAATTTCGTAAAAATGGGCAACAGGAAAAATTGTGTTATTCAGCTCTTCAAAACCTTAGAAAATTGGTCAGGGGCCCCCCTTCTGCAAAGGGAAAATGGCGATGTGGCGGTTGTGTTGTCCAAGCTTTTCTTAGCTGAAGATCTGCGTCAAAATATATATATATATATGGGTTGCCTCAAAGTAAGCGCTGCGAGTAAAACGCTTTTGCGGCGGTTGCAAATGGGCCGCCTCGTGTCAATGAATTCAAGCTATGCTCTGTTGAGATAATTTTTCAACAAAGAAATTTCTCTGATATCATTAGGAATTCTTAGCAGAAACTTGGCAGGGCAAAGGCAATCGTGCTCAAGATAACGTTTAAATTGGTCTCGTAACATTATGAGATTATACAGTTATATTTTAATGGCTGCACGGCAAGGGAATGATAAACGTCGTCAGACTTTTGCGGGAAGCATTCTGAATATTGAAGTGGGGTCGCGAAAGTATCTTTAATTTCTGCCTATGTCAGTCTGGCTTTCTAGGCATTAGTGATCCGTATCAGTATCGCGCGTCAAGCGTCGCTGATTTCCTTTATTGCGATAGCTGTAATCCAATTCTGCCCGCTCATAGAAAAGCAACGTCGATACCGATATTCTACTCCGGCGAGCCGTCTCGCCTATGGATAGAATTGCCTGGCAGCTTTGTAGAGCGCGATTTTAATCTGGTGACTTCAACTATGACTGAGGTAATAAAATCTATCTCTGGCAATACCAATATCGCAAATATGCCCTGAGAATTATACGTAATAAAAACAGGCCTAAATTAACTTGATGCTAGTCACTTCGAGGATGCTCATCAGAAATGTCAACGCGAAGTGATAGGGTCGGTACAGATGCTACCGCCCTCTCTCAGTTGCAGCGCATCATTGTCAGGTTTGGGTGCAAACTGTAGGCGAACCCATGGTGCTTCTTTCAGAATAGCCGTCACCAGAGGGGCTGAAACAATATTCAGAAAGCCTTCATTAGCGCGCAGAACGAATGTCCGATCCGGCGTTTGCAAATCCAGCTCCCGATGCTGCGGCCGCAGGACGGCCCGCACGTCACGGGTCCGGGTATGAACGTGCTCACGAATATCCGTCGCATACGGTGTCGGTACGAGATATCGCCCTGCCCACACCAATAATGGATCATCGGTGACCGAGCGTAGCCGCGTCAGCGTGCGACTTATGGCGGATGGACTGAGCCCAAGCCGGCGCGTCGCCTCGGTTACGCTGGCCTCTTAAAGCAGCACATCCAACGCCCTAAAAAGATTTTCCCCATGCCCTGAGCTTATAGACGATGATCGGTCGCAGATAGCGTCGGATTCAATGATACATTGATTTTTATGCGTCTGGCGCCTGCTCTGGTTCCATCCCTGTTTTCTCTGACGTGAAAACAGGTCTGTCCGTCGTGACGGGAGTCGGCGGAAAGGAATTATTCCGTGAAGCTGATCGGCATCGAAGATGCATTTCCTAACGCCTGAGATAAGGGACGCCTAGTTCGCCATCGGTTTAGAAGCGACTGATCCGAGCGTAGTGTTCCTCGGTGGGTCGCTTGAGAAGAAGTCAACCAATCTCGCAGAAGAACGACTGGCCCTCATGGATGAAACAGGGCTGGACGTGCAGGTGCTGTCGCTCACTACTCCATCACTGCACGATCTTGGACCCGACAGTGTCGAACTAGCACGTTGTGCGAACGATGCCGTGGCAGCAGAAGCGGTTGCCCATCATCCCGACCGCTTTCAGGCGCTCGCGACGCTGCCCGTGGGGATCCCCGACAAAGCAGCGCTGGAACTCGAGCGCTGTGTCAGAACGCTCGGCTCAAGGCCAGGATGCTATGCGGGCATGTAGGCCACCGGAACCTGGACCATACTGACCTGCTTCCGATCTTCCAAAGTGCTGCGGCGCTGAAGGCCGCCATCCTGCTTCACCCCCGAGCGCCAGAGAAGACAGTCCGAAACGCCTACTACTCCGGGTTCAGCCCCCTAGTGGATGCAGCGTTTTCCTGTTTTATGCCGACGTATTGCCAACATGGATCGCGTTTCTGAGCTAAACCATTCCATGGCGACGTATTGCCGGCGCAACCTGTATGTCACGGCAAGCGGGATGTTCATGCTGCACTATCTGGAGCAGGCGGCTCCGGTGGTCGGTCGGGACAGACTGCTGTTTTCCACCGACTATCCGTACCAATACCGCTCCGGCGGCGATGCACGACGCTTTCTCGAAAACTGCGGTCTGGATTAGGCCGATAGGCAGGCATTTGCGCATGAAAACTGGGAGCAGCTGACAGGAAATCTGCCTCATACATTCTAAATACCTGACGCGTCAGCCTTCCGACGCTCTACGCCTTCTGAAGCCGGGCGCCCCAGTCCCGCATACTGACAAGCACAGGCTCTAAAGATCGTCCAAGCTCAGTCAATTCGTATTCAACTTTCGGTGGCACCTCTGGATAAACGATGCGATTGACGACACCGTCTGCCTCAAGCTCTCGTAATTGCAGTGTGATCATCCGGGCCGTTGCCGAAGGCACCAAACGGCAAAGCGCATTAAAGCGCAGTTTACCTTCCAGCAAATGAAACAGCAGGACCGGCTTCCAGATGCCGCCGATAACGGAGAGCGTTGCTTCCACAGCACAGCCCGTGCGGCCAGCCTGTCGGCGACGGCCTCTACGGGGGACACTATCCTTCATGATAGTACATGTTCATTTTGTACGTACTCCTGCCCATGACCAGATAAGATTATATGTTGTCAGGGAAAAGGAGAATCTCCATGCGACACTACATCCTGACAGGACACGATCTCCCGAAACTTCAGCTTGTCCAGAGTGAAGATCCTAGCCCGGGCTATGGCGAAATCGTGGTTGATCTTCGGGCGGCATCCCTGAACTATCGTGATCTTCTCATAGCACAGCGCTTTAGCGATCTGGTTCCGATGTCGGATGGCGCCGGGGTGGTTTCAGCCCTTGGCGACGGTGTCGAGGGATATGCGACTGGCGACCGTGTCGTGATTGCTTTCATGCCGAAATGGCTGGATGGAGACTTCACCGAAGCTAAAAGGGCTAGCCTTGGAGGCCCGGGCTCTGATGGGGTTCTGACCGAACGGATCGTGGTGTCCGCAACTGGCGTCGTTCGTATTCCTGACCCCATGACTTTCGAGGCTGCTGCCACCCTTCCGTGCGCAGGGGTTACGGCATGGTCCGCCCTGTTCGAGCGACGCCCCGTCCAGCCGGGGGAGACCGTGCTCCTTCTCGGTACTGGCGGTGTGTCGATCTTTGCTCTGCAACTCGCCAAGATGGCAGGCGCACGCGTGATCATGACGTCCAGTTCGAATGAGAAGTTAGAACGCGCCCGGGCCCTGGGTGCCGATCACCTGATCAACTATCGCAGCGTGCCGGACTGGGAGAATGAAGTTCTGCGCCTGACGAATGGAATAGGTGCTGATCTGGCTGTTGACGTCGCAGGTCCGGCAACCCTGAACAAAACGTTGAAAGCGACCCGCCTCGGCGGCCGGATCTCGCTTATGGGCGTGCTGACTGGTTTCGAGGGGCCGGTTGATACGGGGGTTCTCCTTGAAAAGCGGATCACGCTTCAGGGCATTTATGTGGGTCCTGTCGCGACCTTACGAGCCTTGGTCAAAACGAACATTGCCCCGCAGATTGATCGCATCTTTCCGTTTGAAGACGCAGAAGCGGCTTATGACGCTTTGCAAGCCGCAGGTCACTTTGGTAAACTGGTAATACGGATCGGAGAATAAAGGTCTGATTGAAAATAACGTAGAAACGAGCTAGTAAAATCGTAGCTTAAATTTAGATTATAGGGCGAAGTATTCGATACCTGTATTATTATTTTTCAAATGTAGCAGGCCGTCGAAACGCTTAGATCGCTCTTTATGTAGCCCTGGAAATCTGTCCCTTCTTCCGCATCACGCGGAGGAAGGGACACTGGTCCGAACCCGGAGTGCAATCAGCAAAGCTGAGAATAGAAGAATTGCACTAGCGGCCCCAAACACACCGACTACACCGCCGATACTGAACATTAGACCACCCACAGCAGCCCCAGCCGCGATGGCGGACTGTACGGAGACGACGACCATGCCACCGGCGCTTTCAGCCTGATCTGGCACCGCATGTGCGACCCAGTTCGACCATGCCACGGGAACGCCACCAAAGGCCATTCCCCACAAGATTACTAGCAGCACTTGCCCGGTTATCCCCGTAGGTAACAGGATCAGACCCAAGCTTGCGGCCCCAATCAGAACTGGCATGACGACGAGCGTAGCGCGTAGGCTACGTTCAAGTATCCATCCGGCAGCCAGTGTTCCAACGAAATTTGCGATGCCAAAAGCCAATAATACCAGCGCCAGACCTCTGACATTGATCACCATAACGCTTTCGAGCACGGGACGGATATAGGTGAACAGGGCATACTGACCCGTATGGACAAGGGTGCAGCATAGCATTCCCATGCCAATCCCGGGCCGGCGCAGGACATCCAAAATAGTTCCCAAACGGGCCGGACTATGAGGTCTTAGAGGTGGAAGTGTGAAAAACTGAAAAGCCAGAGTAAGAAATCCAAGTGCGGCAGCGGCAAAAAAGGCTGCTCGCCACCCATACAGACCGCCCAGATAACTTCCCAGCGGTACGGCCACGACAGTCGCCACAGAAATGCCGCTGAAAATGATCGAGAGAGCCCGCGGCAAGAGCGCTGCGGGAACAAGACGCATGGCAACAGCTGCTGCCATGCTCCAGAAGCCCCCCAGCGCAATGCCTAGTAGAACCCGCATGAAGAGAAGTATAACAAGGCTGGATGAGAGAGCTGCCAACAGGTTGGATGCGATCATCAGCAGACTGAAGGCGAGAAGCACAATACGGCGATCAATGTGCCGGGTAAGAGTGGCCGTCAGCAGCCCAGAAAACATGGCGATCACTGCCGTTACGGTGACCGCCTGTCCGGCTAACGCTTCTGAGACGCCTAATCCCGTCGCCATGGGTGTCAAAAGGCTTGCAGGTAGATACTCCGCAGTCAGAAGTCCGAAAACTCCCATGGCCAGCGAGAAGACCGCCGTCCATTCGGGAGATTTGGGCTCTTTGTCGTCTATCCTGCCGATGTCAGTAATGCCTGGGTCAAGATATGCATCACTCATAAAAAAACCGTCCTAAGAATTGCTGTTATAGCGCAGGCTAGGCAGATCATTCAGGACGATCTATGACTATAAATCCGTATTTTTTGATTATAACGCCGGGACATTTCATCATTGTACCAGACCGCTCCGTCCTCTGACCTCATGAGCGAACTGCTCCTAGGAATGCGTTTGCGCGGAATTCAATATCGTCGCATCCATGCGGCTTCTTCTTTTGGATTCGCTTTCAAAAACAAACCCGGCTGCGCCTATTTCCATTTCCTTGCGACCGGCACGGCAAAACTACTCACTGAAGATGGTGGCCTTCAGATAATCTCGGCAGGAAATGCAGTATTTCTGCCGCAAGGCAGTGCCCATCAAATCGTCTCAGACCCGACGGCTTTAGTTCAGGATATCGAACATTGCGATGTCATTCCACTCAGCGAGACCGTTTGTGCGCTGGAGGCTTGCGCTAACGGCGCCGCCCGCACAATTTTCTTTAGCGGCTGTATGGAGTTCGATCTGGGCGGGCTGCAGGGACTTGTCCCCCTGATGCCAGAGCTCATGATGATTGATGCTACGAGCCAACGTTATCTTGAACTCATGCCAATCTTAACGGCCATGGAACAGGAAGCCAGCACAGGCCGTGTGGGAGATGCGGGCATTCTTGCCCGTCTGGCGGATGTCGTAATGGCAGTTATTGTCCGAGGCTGGGTCGAATGCGGCTGCGGCAACAGCTCCGCCTTCGTAACGGCTCTTCGAGAACCGAGATTGTCACGGGCCATTCTAGCCCTGCATCGCCAGCCTGGACGTGACTGGACCGTAGCGGAACTGGCAATTGAAAGTGGTCTTTCACGCTCCGTGTTTGCAAAGCGATTTCAGGAAACGATTGGCGTCTCGCCCTTGCGGTACGCAGGAGAACTGCGAATGCGTATTGCCCGAACCTGGCTCTCTTACGATAGGATGTCCATTGAGAGAGTCGCCGATCGCCTCGGCTATACGTCACAGGCCGCCTTCAGTCGCGCATACAAGCGGATCACAGGGATGTCACCCGGCTACAGTCGTCGCACACCGGGAAACTAGCTTCCGCTTACACGGGTAATTTTTCGTAGTTTTCTTGTTAAAAGTACAAAGGCCCTGCTCCGCGCGTGACCAGAAAGTATTAGCGCGATCAGCCGCTGTTCACCCCGATTAGTGGCTAGCCAGAAATATAACGTGTTTGGCAGAATTTCCGGGACTTCCACACCAAGCACCGCTCGTGTTCATGTCCCCATTTTTCGTCAAGTGATTTAGGAAAGCCGGGCGGCAGATTTTCGTGCCTGAGCGTCATACTGAGCAAGGAGCGGCTTAATCCGGTCTTGGTAGCGCACCAAAATCTCTGGTGGCGCAGTTTCTGGCCTACCCCCAGTAAATGGGGGCGCAGGGTCATATTCGAGCCCAAGCTGGAGCGTTCTGGCCACCTCCTCACCGGCAATTTCAGCCAGTACAGTCAGGGCAAAATCGATACCGGCTGTTACTCCGCCGCCAGTGAATACGGACCCGTCTCGCACCACGCGTCCTTCGTCCGGGATAGCGCCGAACAAGGGTAACAGATGACGCCATGCCCAATGACAGGCCGCTCGCTTCCCTTTTAGTAACCCCGCCGCACCAAGAATGAGCGAACCCGTGCAAACCGACGTCACATAGCGTGCACCGTCACCGAGGCGCTGGATTTCAGTAATAAATTCTGCATCGAGCGCCATATCAAGCGCATTGACGCCGCCCGGAACACATAACAGATCGCATTGAGCCACGTCGGCCAGTCGATATGTGTCTGCAAAAACGAGCCCCTCGCTGGGAACTGCTTCGCCGCTGGGGCTGGCAACCAACGTCTCGCTATCGGGAACGCGAGAGAGAAACTGATGTGGCCCTGTAAAGTCCAGCTGTGTCATGCCCGGATACACGGCGAAAAGGATACTGAAGGGCGAGCGGCTCATGGTGAAATTCCTTAACGAACAAACATACCTTCGCTCCAAAGCAAGACTTGACGAAAGGACAATGATCCCTCATTTCGAGCCATGATAAAACACATTGGCATCCTGCTTTATCCCGACTTCCAGCTTCTTGATGCCGCAGGCCCGATCACTGCGTTTGAAATTGCAGGAGGAATGGCAAATAATGCCTACGGGCTTACGCTCCTGTCTCGCGATAGCGGCTCCGTCCGCTCTTCCGCAGGGGTAGCGCTGGATACGACGGCTATGTGGAAGGCTGGCCCCTTGGACACACTGATCGTGATAGGCGGTAACGGAAGCCGTAACGCCATGCAGTGTCCGGATCTGCGCGCTTTTCTTCGCGCGCGGGCAGAGTCTACGCGACGGCTGTGCAGTGTCTGTTCCGGAGCTTTCCTTTTGGCGGCGGCTGGTCTTCTGGATGGCAAACGCGCCACCACCCACTGGCAGCGCGCTGAAGAATTATCTCGCCTGTTTCCTGATGTGAGCGTCGATCCCGATGCCATCTATATTCAGGATGGGGGAGTCTGGACCTCGGCGGGCATCAGCGCGAGCATTGATCTTGCATTGGCCCTGATTACCGAAGATCTGGGGGATAAAGTCTCCCGGCATGTCGCGCAGCAGATGGTGGTGTTTCATCGGCGGCCAGGCGGACAATCACAGTTTTCGGCGCTACTGGAAATGGGCGGATGTGATGGACGTTTCGCAGCATTACTCGGTTGGATACGCTCCCATCTGTCGAACCGGTTGACCATCGAAATACTGGCCGCTCAAGTGGCGATGAGCCCACGCAATTTCACCCGGACGTTTCGGCTGTCGATCGGCATGAGCCCGGCCAGAGCAGTCGAGCGCTTACGACTGGAAGCAGCGCGTGAGCGCGTGGAACATTCCACGACCCCCATCGAGGCAATTGCCAACGACACCGGCTTCAATGATCCAGAACGCATGCGCCGTGCCTTTCTTCGGGCATTTGGCCAACCACCTCAAGCGATGCGCCGGAATGCTACGACAACCTAACTGGATTTACAGGCAGCTCCTCCTGACTGGGAATACAATTTATAATCCTGTCAAAGCGCCTTGATTGACGTCGCAAGCGCCTCACCTGTCCGCGTGAGAAAGCGCATGATGACCTCAAACTCGGCGTCGCTGTAGCCGTCCAGCTCCTGTCGCATCGTCTCTCCCAGTTCCCGGTAGAGCACTGACGCCTGCTGCGAAATCGAGATGCGCGCCTTCAAAAGCACCCTGCGCTTATCGGCCGGGTCCCGTGCGCGATCGACCAGCTTTTGAGCTTCCAGCTTCTCGATCAGGCCTGAGACAGTGCCAAGCTGCAGGCCGGCTTCCTGAGCCAGGCTGGTCATCGGCAGCGGCCCAAGCAGATCAATCAGCCGTAAACACTTGAATTCCGTCGCTGTCAGGCCAAGGCGTTCGGCGACTTTCTGATGAAACAGCACAAGCCGGGCAGCAAAAAGCTGGATCGTAGGGACGTAGCGCGCAAAGCGATCACTTGACTCTGAAGAAATAATAGTTCGATCTCCTAAGCATATTGTTAGATAATCTAAGGAGTCTTTCCCCTTATGTCGATCCCCTCTTCGTGTAAGGTTCTTGTCATCGGTGGCGGAATTGTCGGACTAACGGCATCCGCTTTTCTGGCAAAACACGGCGTTGATACCGTTCTTGTCGAAAGGCGTACCTCTCCGTCCAAGCGTTTGCGCGCCAAGTTTTTCTATCCTCGCACCATCGAACTCTATCGCTCTCTCGGTATCGAACAAAAGATCACAACCCCACCAGGGACACTGAGCGAGGCGGCAATCGTTCACTCTCTAACAGGAGACGAGATCCGGCGCTGGACACTGCCAGCGGTCGGTGAGAGCGCAGCCTCGCCCTGCGTCGCATCTTCCATCAAGCAGCAGGATTTGGAATGTGTTGTCCGCGATACGGCAGAGCGCCTTGGGGCGCGTATTCATTTTGCTCATGCCCTGACGGCACTTGAGCAGCATGAGGATGGTGCAACCGCGACGATCAAAGCTGCTAATGGCACAGAGACGCTGCTTCACGCCGATTTCGTGATCGCATGTGACGGCAGCAAGAGCATAGTGCGCGATCTTTTGGGGATCGGGACTGTAGGCTTGGGTGACCTTGTCCACTCCATGAGCATCACGATCCGCTGTGATATCCGCGAAGCGCTGCGAGGACGGCCTCTGAGCTTCGCATGGGTGCAACAGCCCGATATCTCCGGCTTCATGTCCTGGAGCACTGATCTCACCTCAGTCGTTTTAAGCATTGAGTATGACCTAACAAACCCTGCTGATATTGCACGCTTTACGCCCGAGAACTGCCACGCACTCGCGGCCAGATGTCTGGGATTGCCATCACAACAGATCGAGGTGGTCGACATCCATTCGTGGTGCCTTTCGTCATGGTATGCCGAGAGTTTTCGGAAGGGCCGGATCTTTCTGGCCGGAGATGCTATTCACTCTACCCCGCCTCTCGGCGGCTTTGGCGCCAATACGGGCATTCACGACGCCCATAACCTCGCCCTCAAGCTTGTCTCTGTGATTCAGCATAACGCTCCGCAATCGTTGCTCGATCTTTACGAGGCCGAGCGCGCGCCTGTCGTGCAAATGGTTGTCGCGCAAGCCACGGCAAGGCTGGCACAGAGATCAAATGTTCAGCTTCCGCTTGAGGCGCTTCAGCCGGTTCTGGATGAGGACATGATCAGCATGGGATATCGCTATCCGATCCTCGCTCACGTCGAGACCATTCCTAATCCGATCGTTGTACATCCGCGCGATCTCCATGCCGAGCCAGGGACGCGCGCACCGCATATCTGGTTGCATCAGGCTGGCGTGCGTCTGTCCAGCCTCGACCTTTTCGGCGAAAGTCTGGTGCTCTTGGCGGGAAACAATGCGGAATCCTGGTGCCGGGCGGCAGAGACTTCATGTCGCCTTCACGGATTGCCGGTGCAATGTCTTGCTGTCGGGCGTGACCTCCAGGATCCCGAGAGCGCTTTCCCTGCCGCTTATGGGATCTCCGACACAGGAGCCGTGCTGGTCCGCGCCGACGGGTTTGTTATCTGGAAGGCCGTGCGAACAGGAATATTTCGCCATGAAGATTTATTGAAAATTCTCAGATCAGCACATGAGGCATGCTGAAACTATGGGGTATGCTCGTAGGTAGACGTGCCCTGTCAGCTTGCTCAAGGATAGATTGAGCCTGGGAAGAAAATACCCTGAACTGTAAATATGATAGAGAAAAAACAGGTGCTTACGATGCTTGTCCTTCAGACAACTGGTATTGTCCGGCCGCCCCTTCTCTTGCGAGCCATTCAACGAAACGTGTTGAGGGCTCGGTATCTTCGGTGCTTTTTGGAAGCAACGCGACATACCCGGTCCGCTGTACCCGAATATGTGGGAACGGTGTCACAAGATGCCCCATCGCGATGTCGATATCGAGCATTGGCAAGGGGCCGATCCCGATGCCCAGCCCATCCATCACAGCTTGCCGGGTAATGAAAAAATGATCGAATAGCGTCCGGGGACGACCGATAAGATGAGGCAATTTTGCAGCCTCAAGCCAGTCAATCCAGTCTCCCGGCCGCGTCTCGGTAGCCAAAAGCCTGTGCCCCTCGAGATCGGCAGGATCAAGGATTGGCCGCTGAGTAAACAGTGATGGGCTCATAATCAGCGTATCGACATCGTCCAGCACATGAGTGGCACGATGATGTGGCCATGCACCAGCGCCTGCCATACCCCGCCGGATAGCGACATCAAAGCCGCCGCGGAGGTCTTCGTGCACCGTTGAGACAGTCGTCACCACAACTTCCACCGACGGATAGGCAGCATGGAAAAGATCCAGTCTTGGGATCAGCCAACGCATGGCAAAGCTGACCGGCGCATTGACGCGCAGAATTCGGCGCGCATCTGGGAGCCCGCATGCTTCGGCAGCGGCTGTCATCCGTTCGAAGGCGCCGCTGACCTCACTTGCGAAACTGCGGGCAATTGGTGTTGCAACCATACGTCGCCCGGATCGACTGAAAAGCCGCTGCCCCAGCCAACTCTCCAGCAAGGCAATCTGACGGCTGACCGCACCATGAGTAAGGCCCAGTTCCGACGCGGCCTCGGTATAGCTGCCTGTCCGAGCTGCAACTTCGAAAACACGCAGGGCATTGAGAGGAGGCAGATGGCGCATAAACCGTGATAAAAACTGACAGATACGGTGAGAATATTCCATCTATTTTATAAAAAGTCACACGTTTAAGATAGCCCGTGAAAGGACTTGTGTGTGACATGCCAATAACCGCCCCAACGGAGCTCGCAGCATGCCAAATCCCCTGTGCTCGGGAACAGCGGCGAGGACTGATGGCAGCGTGCCTCGCTCACGCATTGCACGATGGCTATACAGACGGGCTTTATGCCTTCCTTCCGATCTGGCAATCGCAATTCGGTCTGTCCTATGCCGGGCTTGCGATCGTACGTGCCCTCTATTTCGGCACGATGGGCGGCCTCCAGGTCCCTGCTGATCGCCTGCTGAGTGGCATTTCGCCGCGTAACACGTTGGTCCTGTCCACAGTGATCGCAGCAACTGGTCTGGCGATTATGGCTGTTCCGATGGGTTTTGTCGGATTGTGCTGTGGCCTTGTCCTCGCTGGAATTGGGTCGAGTATCCAGCACCCACGTGCATCACAACTAATCACCGAGTGCTATGGCGATGCGGCACGACGCCCACTCAGTCTCTATAATTTCTCTGGCGATTTGGGAAAAGCGATCCTGCCAGCTCTCATTGCGCTTCTGCTGCCCGTGTTCGCCTGGCGCCCGATAACAGGTACCCTTGCCTTGCTAGGGCTGGCCCTGTCCCTTGTGCTGATTGAGCTTACACCCCGGAAAATTACGCCTAGTGCGGCATTATCCCTGGATCAAGCGCCTCCCGGCGGGCACGCTGGTTTTACGTGGTTGCTGGCAATAGGGGCTTTCGATACAGCGACACGGATGGGATATCTGCTGTTTCTGCCCTTTCTCATTCATAGTCGGGGTGGTTCATCGGCGACGGTCGGAATTGCCCTGGCACTCCTCTTTGCCGGAGGGGCATTGGGAAAAGCAACATGCGGGTGGCTGGGCGACCATCTTGGTATTGTCAGAAGTGTCGTCGCAACGGAAACGGCAACATCACTGCTGATCATCGCCACGCTGTTTACGCCGCTGTCAGGAACACTGGTGCTTCTTCCCCTGCTTGGGATTGTCCTGAACGGTACGTCCTCCGTCCTTTACGGAACGGTGCCTGAACTCGCACCCGGCGGTAACACTAGTCGCGCCTTCGCTGTGTTCTATACGGGAGTGATTGGCGCGGGCGGACTGGCACCGATTGCCTACGGCATTCTCGCTGATCATGTTGGCCGAACCACAGGCCAGCTTGCAACGGCCGCGACCGCCCTGCTCATCGTACCAATGGTCCTTCGACTGGGTTCCTCCATGAAAGCAGCGTGAGGTCGCCCAGAGCAGACGACAACCAATACCGGGGACTTGTATTATTTATGTTCCATAGGAAGAAATCATGACAGGAATCACAAATAGTCGGACAGGTAGCTGCCACTGTGGTGCGGTACGCTTTGAAGTTAGCCTTAGCGACGGCTTCAAATCAGTTCGTCGCTGCAACTGCTCTTACTGCCGAATGCGAGGTTCGGTCGTCGCAATGACAGCACTCGATGGAATAAAAATTCTTCAGGGTAAGGATGTGCTGACGAGCTATCGATTCAATACCGGGACAGCACAGCACTTTTTTTGCTCCCGCTGCGGCATACACACGCATCATCAGCGTCGCTCTGATCCGAGCCGACATGCCGTAAATGTGGCCTGTCTTGATGGGGTCAGTCCTTTTGATTTTCCAGAAGTACCGGTTACGGACGGCATTAATCATCCGAATGATACTGGAACGTTGCCGCGACTGGCGGGTACTCTGCGGTTTGAAAGCCCCTCAGAGCGTTGAAATTTTCCAGATTTGAATGAAGACCCTGAATTTTCTGTCCGTTATTTCGAATGCAATCATAGCCATTGACGTGGCGGCTACTGCGCAAGCTCCTGATAGCAACAGCGTTTGTGCTTGAAATCCCTACTGTTCTATCGCACCCCAGTTATCTCTGGCGCAATCAGTGAGGCATTCAGAAAAACCCCGCTATCATCATTGCGGAACCTTCCCTTCATCAGGAAAAATGGGTTGAAATTTTGGCTTCCCAATGTTGCTGACAATGTCGAAAGGAAGAACACCAAATTCGCACTTAGATCCGCTCCAGTGTTCAATTTCAATGGCATTATATTACTTGGTATATAGAGGTGTGGGTACTTCGTCTTAATTTTTTATCACTGGTAGTACCGCCCAAAAATGGAGCCTTCTTTCTGATCTGTTTTTGGAAGATGGGAAATCTGCGTGTCCATAGACGATTGGCGCGCGCAATATGAGCATTGGGATCATCAGTGTCCGGAAATGCCTTGAACCCCTCCAAAGATCGTTATGGTAGCGAAAAACATACCAAAATATTCGATGATCTTTGGCTCTAACTTGGCAATGACTCCGTTCTCACTTGGGAGTGGTTTCAAGAATTCGACAGCCAGAAGCGAGATAGGGAATATCAAGGATGCCACAAACCAGAACGGTATATTCCTGTTCTTTCGCCGAGCACATTCAACCGCTGAGTATAGGATGCATCCATAGTAGATGATCCCTGATAGCAGCACTGCTAAAATTATTGTATCCCAAATCATACCATCTTCCTCGGTTCCGTTGAGATTTGACTATCAGTCTCAATGTAACAGCAGGCCAATGGCAACATCTTTTAGTGTGAACAGCACCCTTCTCGAAATCATTATCTGACAGTACGATCCCCTACCAATCACGGAGATGTGTTGCCGGTTATGATCAAGAATATTCCTGGTTTTCTCAAACTGGCACGTGCTTTCGACCTGTTCGAAGAAGCGGCCATGCTCATACTGACTTTGTGCATTACTATTGTGGCCTGCGTGGGCCTATTACACGTTGTCGTGGCTGTGGTCCGTATGGTGTTGAGTACAGGGCTGGACCCAACAGACCCAGTTTTGCTCCAAGCGCTCTTTGGCATGTTTTTCACAGTGCTGATTGCGTTGGAGTTCAAACACTCAATCTTGGTGATGCCCGGTGGTCAGGCGCACAGCATGGCCCGTATGCGATCAGTGCTGCTCATTGGAATGATGGCGACAGTTCGAAAATTTATCGTGCTGGATCTGAATGGCGTCAACGTACAGGAGATGGCAGCCCTTTCGGGTGCGGTGCTGGCTTTGGGTATCGTCTATTGGTTGGTACGCGGGAAAATTACACAACCATTAGTCGATGGTTCGGGAGGCCTACTTTCTAGCGCCGATGCAGATCACTAAAAATGGTACAGAGTGCTACCTTCCCGGACGATTTTTTATGACTATCTCCAGCGGAAAGCGTAACCTCATATCGGAGGTTCACTATGATCGAAGTATATCGTTTTAGAACTTATGATGGGCAGAGGGACGAGTGGACACAGTCTCGTCGTTGGGGAACATTAGCCGGAATTAAAAAAATTTCCGGCGCCCCAATTTTGTCATTCAAGGCCATCGTAGATGAGCAATCTATCGATCCGGATGGCCTGACGAGTATTGATTTTTCTCCAAACCCAGCAATTAGGCTAGGCGAATTTCAAAGCCAGATAAGCTAGCTCCAACCTTTCTCTTCCCTCACACCACTCTCCTATCCTGCTTATGGCTCTTGCGTCGCTGCGATTGGTGGAGGCCAAGGTTACTGGAAATGGTGTGGAGGCGTTCAACTGAAAATCTAACGTAGTGATGGGCGACGCCATGCCACTCCTACTAAGTGAGGCTGATTAAACCGCGCATGGAGATTTTTTTAGCAGTCCGAGAAGATATGAAAGTCTCGAGCTGCATATGATTGAGGTCCAAACACCACACTTAACCAAGCTCGTGCAGTTGCTCGTCAGCAGGACAGCGTTGGAACGCATCATTTCTGATAGTCCGGCCGCACGAAAGATCTCTCTTGTCATGGATGACTGGGAAGATCTGAGGATTTATTAAATAGCTGTCTGGGCCAACACGCGGTCCGCGAACCGAATGTCCCAGTCATTGCGGGCTATCGGCTCTTCTTTAGCCAAAATGGACCAGTCTATGTAGAGGAGTGCGGTAGAGTTCTAGGCTGTTCGTAGGATAAGGATGCAGTCCTGATCCATAAAAATCGGGACGGTATGGGCGCTGGCATAAATATGTGGTTCGATGGGCCTGTAACATGGCTCTATGATGTGTCCGAAGGAGAACGAGGTGTGGCTGGGTAAGGCGATGCTGCAAATGGTTTTTTCTGCACTCACCCTTTTATGCTGCGCAGGCGGGGCTTTGGCTCGCGGAGGTCATGGTGGACACAGCGGTCATGGCGGTGGCCACCACTCAAGTGGTCATTCGGAGGCTCACGAGCCATCTCATGGTTCTGGCGGACATTTCTATCACGGAGGCCATTCGGGCAGCCTTGGGCACTCTAAACCAGAGCAAAGTGATGCCTCGGAGCTGCTTCCAGAAAGTTGGTATGCGACACACAGCGTAGACACCCCTGACGAAGAAAAGTGTGAGCGCGAGCACATCGAGAACTGTAGAAATGGGACTGAGGATTTGAGAAAATAGCGGGTCCAGGGCGGGGTATTTTCTTAATGTGCAGCGGAAACTAATCATGAATAAATACACTGTCGCGATTGGTTTTGCAGTTTTCCTTGCGATGTTCGGTATCTTGGCTGCGAGTGGTCCTCACGGATTTGCGGGGAAAGCCCTAATTTTCGGGATGCCGATTTTTATAACAATTATCCTCAGGATGAAGAAGACAAGGCGTCGGTTGTGATGTCGCGCGGTAAAGGAAAAATCGAACGCGGGCCTGCCAAGCAAAGCCTTCCCGTGAAAGTCTGTCCAGTCTGTGATCGGCCATTCAGTTGGCGCAAAAAGTGGGCGAAGACTTGGGGCCAGGTGCGATACTGTTCTGAGGGCTGTAGGGAAGCGAGAAAATCTTGATTTTCAGCCGTCAATTTATGGCGGGTGTCTGAAAGAGACAAATTCTGATCAAACAGGCCCAGTTCATAAAAATATGGATCTTATTGAGGCCTGTTTGTGTATTGTAATTTCGCGATATGAAAAAAAGTCCAGCACCTCAGCCTGTCAATCTTCTAGATGTCGCACGAGCTGCTGGCGTTTCTAGGGCGACGGCATCACTCGTGGTGCGAGGTAGCCCGCTTATTGCCCCCCCAACGCGTGAACGCGTTTTGGAAGCAATGAAACAACTCGGTTATATCTACAATCGTGGTGCAGCCAATCTGCGTCAAAGCCGAACGCATACGATCGGTCTTGTTCTTTCCAACATCGCTAACCCCTTCTTTAGTGAACTGACAGCCGGTGTCGATGACGTTAACGATGCCAATGATGTTGTCTGCTTCATCGCGAACAGTGTTGAGTCACCTGAACGCCAGGCGCGTCAGATCCAGCGACTGAGAGAACATAACGTTGATGGCGTGATTATCTGCCCTGCAATAGGGAGTAACGACACGTTGTTGGAAGATCTCCAACGTCTAAGCCTGCCCTATGTTCAGGTTCTGCGCCATGTTCCTTACGGTTCAGGCGACTATGTTGCGGCTGACTACGCTTCAGGTATCGAAAAAGCCGTAAAACATCTCGTCGAAACCGGTCGGCAGAAAATCATGTTCGTGGGAGGAATGTCCGTCCATTCCGCTGCCGTGGCCCGACTGGATGGCTTCCATAGAGCTATGGCGCTTCATCAATTACCTGACGATATGGTGGTCGCTGGCAAATGGGGTAATACCTACGATGAGGCTGAACTCGACCGGTTTCTTCTAGGATCCAATCCGCCAGATTCCGCGATCTGTTATAATGATATTATGGCTCTGGCACTCATGAGCCACCTTCAACGCCGCGGCTATACACTTGGTGATGATTTTGCCGTTATAGGGATGGATGATTTACCGCAGGCTGCGGCAGCCTATCCTCCTTTAACGACGATTGCGACGAACCCGCGCATGATTGGGCAGGCTGCGGCTACCCTGCTGCAAAAGCGCTTGGAAGCACCAGACCGACCTACAGAACGGATCATTCTTCCCGCAAGTTTGGTTATACGGGCCAGCTCTGAAACGCGCACCTCATAATACCCCTCGGATAGGCTAGCGCTTTCCCTTCCCTGACATGATTATCACGTGTTTCGTGATATACTGCCAATAAATCACACATCTTTTATATTTCTATCACTAAACTTGCGTGACTTTCTCTCGGAAATAACGTTGAGATATGCAACTGCGATCTTTTAGATCGATCTAATTTTTGCCTTTAACTCGCCTCTGTGGTCGCAGGGTCAAAGGAGGAAGAATGAAAACGCCTATCGGTTGGGCTCTGATCGGGGCCAGTAACGTCGCCCGAGAGTGGATGATCGATGCAATCCGTTCACAGCCGGATGCGTCACTCCGGACTGTTTTCAGTCGGGACGCAAAACGTGGGCAAGAATTTGCCACGGCTCACGATATTCCCAACAGTACGTCGGAGCTTGAGGACGTTCTTCAGGACCCGTCCGTACACGTTGTGTATGTCAGCAGCCGTAATGAGCTTCATAGAGATCAGGTTCTGGCCGCAGCCCGAGCAGGCAAACATGTTCTCTGCGAGAAGCCACTGGCTCTCTCCCTGACAGACGCAGAGGAAATGGTCCGGGTCTGCCATGAATCTGGTATTATTCTGGGTACGAACCATCATCTAAGATGCTCGGCCGTCCATATCGCGCTCCGACATCACCTGAAGACCAACGCTATCGGCGAACTGAATACCGTCCGCGTCTTCCATGCCAATTTTCTGGCAAAAGCGGTTGAAGGCTGGCGCCTAAATGACGCAGCGGGTGGCCTCATTCTGGATAGTACAATCCATGACATTGATACCCTGCGCTTCCTGCTGGGAGCTGACCCCATTGATGTGTTTGCCATGACGCAAAGTGGTCGACGGAGTGTCGCAGGGATTGAAGACGGCCTGATGGCTGTCATGCGCTTTCCCGGAGATGTTCTCGTACAGATCCACGGGTCATATGCCGTGCCTTATGCGCCCGGAGGCGTCGAACTCTATGGTGAAAACGCGGCGTTGATCGCTCGGGACTGCATGAGCCAGAAGCCGATCGGCAGTCTGTCCTTGCGAGATGGTGACGGAGAACGTCCCATCTCCATCGAACACCACAATCTTTACCGCTACAGTGTCCGACACTTCTGTGACAGCGTTGCCGGGCATGGTTCTCCGGCAGCAACCGGCGAAGACGGTGTAGCTTCACTCAAGATCGCTCTGGCCCTGAAAGAATCAGTCCAGTCTGGTCATCAGGTCAAGGTGTCGCAGTCATGATTGCAACAACAATGACAAGCTATTCCTCCCTCGATCAGGAACACGCCACGGTTTCGAACGACGTGCTCTCTGAGCGCCCCGAAATGACCACAGAAGAACTTCGCCGCGCGGCCTGGACATGCTCGGTTGGAAGCGCGATGGAGTACTACGACTTCGCACTCTACAGCCTCGCGTCAGCTCTCGTGTTTGGTCCGCTTTTCTTCCCCAGCACCATCCCGGGCATGGGCCTGATTGCGAGCTTTGCGACCTATTTTATAGGCTTTGCAGTGCGACCTATCGGCGGAATTTTCTTCGGCCGCCTCGGTGACCGGCATGGCCGCAAAAAGGTCCTGTTGATGACGGTCACCCTTATGGGTCTGGCCAGCTCCGCCATAGGGTTTATTCCGTCCTACTCTACCATCGGTATCGCCGCCCCTCTCCTGCTTGTCTTCATGCGCATGCTGCAAGGCTTCGGTGCGGGAGCAGAACAGGCCGGTGCGGCGGTCATGATGACGGAGTCCGCCCCGCGTGAACGCCGGGGATACTTTGCAGCACTCCCGTTTCTGGGTATCCAGATGGGAACAGTAGCTGCGGGCCTGATCTATTTCGGGATGATGACAGGCGTTGCGAACATTGCTGACACCTGGCTCTGGCGCGTACCCTTTCTCGGCAGTGCCGTCCTCCTTGTCATTGCACTGTACATGCGGCTGCGCCTCAAGGAATCACCCGCTTTCGCCAAGCTGCGTGAGGAAGAAAAGCATGAAGAAGTCATGCCCCTGCGCCAGACACTGACCGGCTCATGGCGTCCGATCACTGCGGGGCTGGGGCTTCGGATGGCGGAAAACGGTGGCTCTTCCATCTATCAGGTGCTGTCTATCAGCTATCTGGTTCATACGGTTGGCATGAGCAGCAAATGGGGCACGCTGGCTCTGATCGGAGCAGCGCTGGTGGGTGCAATCACCATTCCGGGCGCAGGATGGCTCAGTGACAAATATGGCCGGGTAAAGGTTTACCGTGGATTTGCCATCCTTCAGGCCGTAAGCGCCATTCCCGTCTGGTACGTCTTTAGCCAGGGAAATCCAGTTCTCTCCATGATCGCGCTTTCCTTCGCTCTTGGTATTGCGACGTGGGGAATGTTCGGAACGCAGGGCGCCTTTCTTCCTGAGATGTTCGGTGTTCGCCATCGCTACACAGCGGTATCCTTTACTCGTGAATTCTCTTCCGTCATTGCCGGAGGTGTCTCTCCCATGGTTGGTCAGTTTCTCATCACCATGTTTGCACGGTTCAATATTGGCGGTGTCAGCAGCGGTAAGTTTGCCTGGATTCCGCTGGCAACTTACGTGGTCTTCCTCGCCTGTCTGGCCATTACAGCCACGTTCTTCATTCCTGAACCCAGAGGCCGTGATCTCATGTCACAGGATGATGTCTTCTAAGGGCCTCCCCTAAAACACACGTCACTTTCTTCAGCTCATTCCAAATGCGCCCGTGCTCCGGACGCATGACGGCCTCTCTATGCTCGAGGTTTATCATGAACGATACAGTATCTCTTTCTCCCAACGCCACACTAACACAGTCTGCAGAGATCTTTCTTGCTGCCAGAAAAAGTAAAACCTGCCTGAATAGCCTTCCCGATACAATCAAGATCCGTGACGCCAAAGAAGCATATTCTGTTCAGGTTCAGGTCGCACAAGCTCTGACGGCTTCTCTCGGCCCCATCAAGGGTTGGAAAGTCGGAGCTCCGACGCCAGAAAGCGAGCCATTCTGCGCGCCCCTGCATCAGGCCACCCTGTTTTCCGGAGATACCAAGCTCCCGGAAGGTCTCTGCCGCCTTTACGGTGTTGAGGCGGAGATTGTTTATATTTTCCGGAAAGACCTCCCCTTTCGGGAAACCCTCTGGACGCAGGCCGAAGTTTGCGACGCAATCGGCAGTGCTCATGCCGCTATCGAAATATTTGACACCCGCTTCTGCAAGGCAGGCTCCCAGGACGGACTGGTGCATCTGGCCGATCAGGGCAATCACGGCGCCCTGATTTACGGACCCGGAATTTCAATGTGGCAGCAGCTCACACCTGTAACCGAACAGGTCAAGCTTGTCCTTGATGACCAGATTGCCATTGAACATGCCGGAGGGAACTCCGCTGGAGATCCAATCCGTCTTCTTGTCTGGCTGGCCAATCATGCTGCGAAGCGAGGCTTTCCACTGGAAGCCGGAACCGTTGTCACCACCGGATCCATGACCGGCACGAAATTCGTACCCGCTGGTACGACCGCAAAAGTCGAAATCGGATCTCTGGCCCCCGTCTCCGTCGTTCTTCCATAAAACAGGCTGTGTAAGGTTATCTGATCATGAAACCGGAAATTCTTCTTATCGAGCCCATGATGCCTGAAGTCGAGCAGGTACTGGACGCCGCGTATGTTGTTCACCGTTATAATGAAACACTGGTATTGACGGACATCGCACCGCGCATTCGGGGTATCGTCACCGGCGGCGGAAGCGGTGTCCCTTCCCACATCATGACAGCCCTTCCTAACCTGGAGATCATTTCCATCAATGGAATTGGGACTGATGCCGTCGATCTCGTTCAGGCCAGCCACCGTGGTATTAGCGTTACGACAACGCAGAACGTCCTGACAGATGACGTGGCAGATCTCGCCATGGCTCTCATTCTCGCGGCAACGCGCGACCTGCTTCCGGGAGACAGTTTTGTCCGCAACGGTCAGTGGGGCACGGGCTTCCTCCCCTTGGCCCACAAGGTCACCGGCAAGAAACTCGGAATTTTTGGGATGGGAAAAGTCGGACAGGCCATCAGCCGACGCGCGCATGGCTTTGACATGCCCGTTTCCTATTTCAGCCGTACCAATCTTGAACTTCCTGATATCCCGTTCATTCCCAGCCTGACCGCACTGGCGAAACAGAGCGATATCCTTGTCGTCGCGGCATCGGGAGGGCCTCAATCCCGGCACCTTGTAAACCGGGACATCATGGAAGCCCTGGGGCCGGACGGGCTGCTGGTCAATATTTCCCGCGGAAGCGTGGTGGATGAACAGATCATGGTAAGCCTGTTGCAAGATGGCAAACTCGGTAAGGCCGCGCTTGATGTTTTCGAGAACGAGCCCAGTGTTCCGGCTGCCCTCTATGGCATGAGCAATGTCGTTCTTCAGCCACATCGTGCCAGCGCAACCGTAGAAACACGCCGACAGATGGGCCAGTTGGTCACGGCCAACCTTGCGGCACATTTCTGCGGTGCCCCGCTACTGACCCCCGTGATTTGAAACTGCTTCAGTCTGGAGCACTTCGATGCCGCGCTCTCTATGTCCCACTACAAAAATCTTTCTGGCATGCGTTTTCTCATGCGCCGTGTTTTTTTCCTTCAAAGCAGAGGCACAATACCGAGGGCCGGTCTCCGCAACGGCTCCTCTCTTCGCCCTCGATACGCCGACCGGCTACGACAACACCCCTTTCACGCCTCCGGTAGAGAACATGCTCCTTCCCTGGGATAGGCTGATCAAAAAGCTGAACACGAAAGGGATCGGTATTGTCGTAGACTATACCAGCGAAAGCGCCATCGCCTTAAATGCAGGGCATGGCGGAGACGCTGGGTATGCCCATCAGATCGGTGTGGAGCTTGATCTGGATTGGGAAAAAATTATTGGCTGGAAAGGATTTATTACCCATGCGGTTTTCGTTAACCGCGCGGGCCATAACCTCGCAGCAGATCTGGGCGATCACTCTTTGAATGGGTTTCAGGAAATTTTCGGCGGTGGCGGCAATGTCGGCGTTCATCTGGTCTATGTGTATGGAACTCAGGATCTGTATAAAAAACGCATTCAGATTGCGGTTGGCAAAATGCCCGTGAATATTGATTTTGCCAATTCACCCTTGTTCTGCACGTTTATGAACAAATCAAATTGCGGAATTCCGAAATCTCTGACCCGGGGGGCAGCGGGATATGCGACATATCCAGGATCAACCTGGGCCGCCAGAGTTCGTTACTGGCCGCTCCACGGTCTCTATATCCAAGCGGGTCTTTATGGCGTCAATCCATACCTGAATACGAACCAGTATGATCGGACTGGTTTTGAAATGGGTACAGGCCTCTATACGGGCGTCTATACTCCTGTTGAAATTGGCCTCATCCCTCATTTTGGAAAAAACAATCTTGTTGGCCATTATAAATTTGGCTTCGCTTATGATTCTTCTCAATACAGGGATGTCTATTACGACAATAATGGCAATGCTGCTGCTGCCACCGGTCTCCCTTACCGCTGGACGAATGGAAAAACGCAGATATGGCTTCAGGCTGACCAGATGCTGATCCGTAATGGAAGCGGCCCGTTACACGGTCTCTACGCACTCGCCGGGTTCGCTAAAAGCGATGGAAAAAACAGCCCTTACACCTATCAGATCTATGCAGGGCTCGTAGATCGCGGGCCAATTTCCACCCGTCCGCAGGATACATTCGGCGTTGAGTGGTCTGAAACGATGGCAAGCCCGGAACTGGTTGCTTCGCAGTGGATACGCTATCGTCAGGGACTGTCTCTTCCCGGAAACACGACCTACCCTCAAAGCCATATCACGACCCTGGAGGTCACTTACAACATCCATGCATTCCGAGGTCTCTCCATCCAACCTGATTATCAGCGTATCTGGCGGACAAATCTTCAGAAGAACAAACCGACTGTCGATGCTGTAGGGTTAAAGATACATGCTGTTCTTTAGTATAAATATTATAATTTATTATATCCTTCAGGAAGTCATTTTATAATACATATATATTTACCAACAATCCTAATTTTTATGCTGAACCATGAATGTACACATATAAATAGATGTAATATCAAGAGATATATTATATTAACAATTAGATTATCTTAGATTTTTTACTCTAATTAAAAATCTCTTATAATTAGATTAAATTTTTTAAATAAATTATAATAAACCATTTATTGTGCGATACTTTTAAATTATCAGGTGTTTTAATAATAAACAGAACAATTTATTGAACGTAAAAATACTACAGAATAATATCCCCAGTTAAATTCTCTCAGTCTTTTTTAAGTGATCTGAACTTCCTGCCTAGCTATCCATTTAATGGTCTTATCAATGGAGGCTATCATGTCTTTCCTTAGCAGTACGCTCCCAAAAAATCCGACAAAAGCTCCTGGCTCGCCTGATGAACGTGGAGGGATCGAAGAACCGTTGGTTGATGCGCCTGGCTCGTGATTTCAGGCTTTTGGCGATTTGATTGACGGTTTTTGGGGGAGCTTTTGATCTGCGTTTTGAGCAGATCGGGGACTGCTCTCCCGCTGGATGACTATGCGCTCGCGTTCAATCTTTCGAGGAAGAGGAAGCGGCGCATGTTGTAGACGATATTGGCCAGCCCGATCCTCATGGTGGCCCGGGTGATACCGACAGTTCGGATGAACAATCCCGTCTGTGATTTCTGGTCGGCAAAGACGTGCTCGACGCGCGATCGGATCACGGACTTTCCAGCATTCGATTTCTGGATATGTCGGGGCATAGGCTTGAGATGCGGCTTTTTTCTGTGAACCTTTGAGACAAAACCCTCTTTGTCCATGAAGTCCTCATTCGCTTTCGAGCGATAAGCTGTATCAGCCCAAACGCTTGAGGCCGTATTGGTTTTATCTAACAGCCCCTCTCTCAATCGCGCACCATCACTGGCGGCGGCATCCGTCGTCTTCCATTTTCGGATGAACCGAAACTTCCGGTCGATGGAGACGTGGGATTTGTAGCCAAAGAACGGGATGGCGAGATCGCTCGACGGTATGGTTCCATCGTCCTGCCGCTTCGCCTTCGTGAACTTAAGTGTCCATCGTGCATGACGATCCTTATGCGACATCTTTGCGGGCTTGTCCTGCCAGTCTTCTGGAATACGTCCTGCCCGGAGATCCGCTTTCTCAGCCTTCGTATTGCGCTGCTTTGGAGCAGCCACCAGTGTTGCATCCAGGATCTGGCCGGACATCGGGAGATAACCGGCGTTCCGCAGGGTCGCGTCAAATCGGTCAAACAGCCTTTCAATGGCACCCGCCTGTGTCAAACGCTCACGAAACAGCCAGACCGTTTTGGCATCCGGCACGCGGTCCGACAGCCCCAATCCCAGAAAGCGCATGAACGACAGGCGGTCGTTGATCAGATACTCTGTCCGTTCATCAGACAAAGTGTTCAACGTCTGGATGACCAGAATTTTGAACATCAGCACCGGATCAAACGGCGGACGTCCGCCTTTACTTCCGTCTGAATAGGCCAGAGCCAGCTCCAGATCAGGGCGGAACACCTCAAAATCCACAGTCCGGGAAAAGGCCTCCAGCTGATCGCCAAGCCCGCTCAGCCGAGCAAGGCGCTCTTCAACATCAAAGAAACCAGGCTGCTTCATCTTCCACCATCCCCAATCAACGCCGAAGAAATGGAATCACACAGAACAGCTCAGAGCCAAGGGTTTTTCGAACCCTCCACGTGAGCCTTTTGACCCGTATCCTGACAAAAGCCCGATCACGGATGAGCCCCCGGAAGAGGAAAATCCCGGTAAAAGGTATGCGCCTGAAAAAGGCTCTCCAGATCCTAAGCCTGATCAGCCTCCAGTCCTTCCTGATGCACCTGAAAATCCAACAAATTAAGATCTGGATGTTTAGGCCGGGACGACGAGTAAACCTATGGGACAGATCAAGTCATTTTCTTCGATTGGACACAACAATATCGTGGAAAATACCGGTCTAGATAAAAGAAAACATGAATTTATAAAAAAGCAGATACTGGTTGCTATTCCAGTGCGCAATGAAGAAGAGCATATTGTCCCGTGTCTTTTAGCTCTCGCGAGACAAGAGACACAGCCTGACAAAGTTGTAGTCTGGATCAATAACACTACTGATAAAACACATGAGCGAGTAGAATCGCTAACGAACACATTACCGTTCGAACTGGAGATCGTCAGAGTTATCTACGACCCGGCATTGGCAAGCGCAGGCTTGGCAAGAAGGGATGCAATGGCCCATGCGGCTCAGTATGCATCTTCTGATGCCCTATTAGTGACCACTGATGCTGACAGTGAAGCTGCTGAGGACTGGTTAAGTCGTACCCTAAACGCTTTTACGCATTATCCTGTTGAAGCCGTGTTTGGCAGGGCTCTTCTCCTCCCCGAAGAAGCCAGGAAAATCCCATTCAATTTGCATAAAGATGAAAGAGCAGAACAGGCTTACGGGGCTCTTCTCGATCAAATCGCATTGCTGCTCTATCCGGAACCCCATGATCCCTTGCCCCGGCATACCGAACATTCCGGCGCCAGTATCGCGGTGACTTATCAGGCCTGGAGTAAGGTTGGTGGAATGCCTGCCATACCAACGTCGGAAGACCGTGCGTTCTATCAAGTACTTCGAGAAAACGGAATTCGTGTTCGTCACGCACCGGACGTTAAGGTGTATGTGTCCGCTCGTTTGGTCGGTCGGGCACAAGGAGGGATGGCCGAAACGCTGGCACGCAGATTACACGTACAGGACGAATATATAGATGATATTTTCGAGCCTGTTTCCCGAAGGTTACTTCGTATGCGACGTCTGCGTAAGCACGCAAATCAACTCGTTCCTTTTGAAGACACCTGCATGGAATTCTCTCAAATGCGCGTGCGCCGTGATGACTTGGAAAAGCATCATAAACGAGCCCAACGGGTGCTAGATCATCTTAGAAAAATGATACATCGTTCTCATCGTGATTGCTTAAGTGACTCAATCGATCAATTCGATATCCCTCACCTCGCTCACTCAGATCAGGCACCCAACCGTGGGCAAGACATGCCTGGATAAAACAATTTGCTGCCTCGTCTCCTGTACAGGGCGTATCTGTCTCTCCAGTCCAGTTAACGATTAGGATATGGCCAGTTTTTTTCAGGCTTGTGGTTGTTTGAAAAGCCAGTTCCTGAATGTCTGTCTGACTCAAAAAATAAAGAATTTCCGAAATAAGAATGAGATCACAGCCTGCTGCCGCAACAACTGGATAAGCACTAGGTAGAAAGGCTTTGATAAAGCTGACTTGTGCATATTCCTGGCAGCGCTGTCTTGCCTTGGTAAGCGCAGTTTCCGATGCATCTACTGCTAGGATACGTTGACACCGCTGCGTGAGAGCCAATGTGCCTACCCCTATGGCACATCCGAGCTCTACAGCGAATGCAATCGGCGAACATGGCAGACATTGTAGAACCCTTTGAAGCTTCTTTTGTTCATACGGGCTGCTTTCAAAATTCCATGGGTCAGGAACCTGCTGAAACAGGTTTTCAAAAACGTCTGCTGTCCATGTCTCTTTCCTCATGACGCGATAAAGATTTCATAGGGTTGCAGCATTTTCTCCAGTAAGTGCTCCGGTAAAATAAAACCGTTTGGATCGTCTTTTACGATCAAGCCTCTCTGACTTCGATGCGCGTGGATCGCCTGTCGTTTCTGTTCCAAAAAAGACCGAATATTCAGGCGCCAACCTGTAAGGGCATTTTCTGGAATCTTCGTTTCAGGAGGAAGTGTTAAACCCCAGACCGGGTACGCCAGAACTCTAAGCTCTGGCTTCAGAGCTTTTAGCGTTTCGCCCATCAGCCAGACAGCTTCATGGTCGCAGTGAGGGTCGTACCGCCAAGGAGCCAGTAGATTTTCGCAGTCATGAAGAGAGAGAAGATCAAGCAAATCGCGGACAGTAGAGTCAAAATGGCTTCCTTTCACCGGAACTCTCGTATCCTTAAGGCCCATAAATATCAGTCTATCAGCAGAAAGACCCAGAATTTCTGCAGCACGGATGCATTCTTCCTGTCTCTGTCGCGCCAGCCGATCGGGTGGCCATAAACGAGAGCCCGGGTGAGATGCAGAGCCGTCCGAAACGATCACAACAATGGGCGGCCGCCCATGTGCCACTGCCGAGGCTATAAATCCCCCACATCCAAGACTTTCGTCATCAGGATGGGGCGCCAGCACCAGTGATGTGCCGGGAGCAACGGCATCGAATGAGGCAAATGGGAAACTTGCAAATTTTTCCAGAGTTTCACGAATATTCATAGACCTGCCTCCGGCCAGTCATGACGGACAAACCATACGGCGGCCTCCGTCAGAGCTTCGTCAGGCGCAGGTTGCCTGAGATAAGTCGCAAGGTCCCTCATGACCTGCTCTACCGCTTTTCCCTTGATGAAGGCCGACAGGCCAAGACTTCTTTGAACAAGCGTGATCAGGTCAAGAGCAGCCCGTTCGACAGCCAGCCGAGCCAGATTAACGATTGACGTCACGTCTTCAGATTTCATGTGCGCAGAATATGCAGCTTGAGCAGCCTCTGTCACCCACATCGCTGCTGTCTGTTGAAGAATAAGTGCTTCTCCTATCCGGGCGAGTTGATGTGGACTACCAGCACGCTCGCGTTCCAGTAACTCCTCCCTGAGTAGATCAATCAAATGATCCATCCCGCCTAAGGCAACCGCCGACCCTCGCCAGGCTCCTGCAGAAAATTCAGGTTGCCGCAGATAGTCACCTGATGAGCCAATAATGTCATCCGGTGAGATCTGAAGGCCCGTAAAATCATAGGCTCCCGTTCCGCTGGCCTGCATGCCAGTCAGCGCCCCCGGACCGGGTCGCTGGCGTTCAAGGTCTGTTGTAGGAGCTAGAACCATGAGTGCTTCGCCGTGCTCAGGTATGGCGGTTATCAACGCAACGCTAACCTGCCTGACGCCACTGGCAAAACCTTTGATCCCCGAGAGCCTGTAGCTCGGCCCTTCCCTCTGTATGCTGACAGCAGAGCTCCCGTCCGTAACCCAGATGCCAGCCAAATTCCCGTTTTCCAGTTGGAGCTTTAGGGCATGACGTTGAAATCTCGTGCCGTACAATTCTACGAGACGGACTACGTTCACGTGCCCTTCCAGACATCGCCCTAGAGAAAGACTCAGATAGCCTATTCTCCTCAGTAAAGTCAGAAGAACTTGGCCTCCTTCAGATGTTTGGCAAAGCCCGAGCCCATTGTCTTCCACGGAAAAAAGAGCGTCAAACGCACCCATTGTGCGTAGTGCATTTAGAAGCTCAACAGGGAACTGATTTTCTGGAGCAGAAAATGGTTTGGCTTTCCATTCCTCAAATAAGCACTGCATCCTGGCCCTAAAAAGAGCAAGCCCCTCAACGTATGCGCTCTGATCTGCAACCGACATGCCTAAGCATTCCTTCACGCTTTCGTACAGGAACGTCGAATGTCGGCTGCTAGATCCCCTTCCAAATACGGTCTCTGGTCACGCTTTTGAGTAGATGGAAATATTATCGGAAAACGTAAATATCCTTTCAAGGCAGGAGCGCTATAAGGCTAGCGAACAAGATGTTAATATTTTTGATGTCTCGTTTTTTAAAGATTTTTTGAACGTCATATACGAACATTAATCCTTTCTATTTCAACCTCCTCGAAGAAATTGGAAGTTGGTTGTTGTTTAGATCAAGAAAATATGATCGTTAATTTTTTTTATTATGGTAACTAACGACCTTGTAGCGCGTTATGGCAATAACGATGCATTTATGATTTTCGCTATTCATGAGAAATAAATTTTCATTATTAGTGAAAATGACAAATAAAAGCGGAATGTATCTAAATTTTTGATTTAGAATATTTCTCTATAGCGTAGCGATGGCGGATACTCTCTGCCGAAAGGAACCACGCAGATGGCTAATTTTTTCGGAAAAGCAGTCGCAAAATCGTTCCGCCTTCATGATGAAAGGGTTATCTGCTCTGATCTCTTTAGCGAAGATCGACTTTTACAGCATGCTCGCAGTTTGTCTGAAAGTCATGGAAACATTCATTTTCCAAAACACAATAATACATTGCCAGACCGACTGAGTGAGAACGCTGAATTTCTTCTGGAATCAAATATTTCATTATCAAAATCCGCTGAAAGGGGTGAGCAAATTACACCCGCTGGAGGATGGTTGATTGATAATTATTATCTGATGAATACTCAGATTCAAACTATTAAATTCGACCTTCCTCCGCATTACTATAAAGAGCTTCCTGAGCTATCCAGCGGGCCTTTCTCTGGTTTGCCAAGGGTCTTTGAAATAGCCTGGGCTCTTGTCGCTCACACAGATAGCCGGATTAATCCAAAAATAATATGCGATTTTTTAAGTGCGTATCAGGAAGAGAGAGCTCTTTTAATTAGAGAACTTTGGGCCATTCCCACCCAGATCAGAATGGTTTTGATTGAGAATCTTCGGCGAGTAGCAGGTAAAGTTTGCCAGAACCTGCAAGCGCAAAAACAGGCTGATAATCTTGCCAACACTTTGTTTTCAGATACTTATTACAATAACACAAAAATTCTCGAAGCGCTTACCAAGGTAGATACTGAAACATTATCTTCTGCTTTTATTGTGCAATTTTCGCACCGCTTGAGAGGGCATGATCCACAGAAAGATCCTGCATCTTTATGGATGGAGGCAATATTACAGGAAAAAGGCACAAATCTTGAAAAAATTGTTCATGAAGAATTGCAGGAACAAGGTGCATTAAATGCCACTGTGAGAAATATTATTACAAGTATGCGTTTGATAACGACTCTGGATTGGAACGGTATTGTTGAGAAAACAAGCCCCGTAAGTCAAATATTTTATCGTCATACGGGCTTTTCGGATATGGATCCTCCTACCCGGAATTTATATAGCAAAGCCGTTGAGGCCCTTGCGAAAGGGTCCAGCTATACAGAGTGTGAGATCGCTCAGAAGGTCACTTCTCTTGCTGCAATGCAAAAAGACACCCCAAATTCTGATCTTCGCAAATCAGATCCTGGTTACTATCTTTTAGCAGAAGGTCGGGAGTGGCTCGAAGCAGAGTTAAAGTTCCGTGCTCCCTTACGCGTACAAATCGGACAGGGTTGCCGCCGACTAGGCATAACGGGTTACAGTTTGGCTGTAACAGTGCTGACATTACTCGTCCTGACCGCTTTTCTTTCTGCCATGAATGGCCAGTTGTCAGGTCGCGCCGCGTTTGCGCTGATTGTTCTGGGATTTATTCCTGCCACTGATGCGGTAGTCGCCGGTGTAAATCGCTTTCTGATGTGGGCCATCAAAGTATCTGAACTCCCCGCACTTGAACTCAGACAGGGAGTCACAGCACCGCTGCGGACTATGGTTGTTGTCCCCACCCTTCTGACAAAACGATCTTCCATTGTAGAAATGGTAAATCGTTTAGAGAAACATTACCTGTCCAGTCGGGATGGTGAGATCTACTTTGCCCTACTGACGGATTGGACAGACTCTCCAACCGAGAACCGGAAAGGTGATCATGATCTTCTGGATGTGGCTATCCAAGAAATCGGGAAGCTAAATCGGACTTATGGATCGGGCTCTGCTGGCACAAGATTTCTTCTTCTCCATCGCAGGCGTCTTTGGAGCATTAGTGAAGGAAAATGGATCGGATGGGAGCGAAAACGCGGTAAGTTGCATGAATTAAATCGTCTTCTACGCGGTGCAACAGATACCGGCTTTCTTGATCTGCCCGATCAGAGCATTCCTCAAGGTGTACGGTATATTGTTACCGTAGATTCCGATACACGTCTTCCGCATGAGGTTGTCAGGCGTCTTGTCGGGAAGATTGCCCATCCGCTCAATAATGCCCGTTTTGATCCGGAAAAAGGCCGCGTCACGGAGGGATATGCGGTTCTCCAGCCACGTGTGACGCCTTCATTGCCCGAAGCTCGGCAAAGCACGCTATTTCAAAGAGTGTTCTCAAGTCCCAACGGGATAGAACCTTATACGGCCGCAGTATCTGACCTGTATCAGGATATGTTTGCAGAGGGGTCTTTTGCAGGCAAAGGCATTTATGAAATCGATACGTTTGAAGCAGCCTTAGCCGGCCGGGTTCCCGATGGAACGCTTCTGAGCCACGATCTTTTTGAAGGTGTTTTTGCTCGTGCAGGTCTCGTAACTGATATAGAAGTTATCGAGGAATATCCAACGGACTATTTGGTGTCCGTTGCCCGTCTTAATCGTTGGGTTCGTGGAGATTGGCAGCTTCTTCCATGGATCTTTTCATGGATGGGCCATTTTCCAACCATACGTATAAAAACCCGCCCCCTTACGGGCATTGCGCGCTGGAAGATGCTGGATAATCTGCGTCGCAGCCTTTCTGCGCCAATGGCAGTCAGCGCCCTGTTTGCCGGCTGGTTTCTGGATCTCCATAATGCCGCGGTCTGGAGCTTTTGCATTGTTTCAACAATTGCTGTTCCAGCAGCGTTGCCCCTTCTGGTTGATATTATCAGGCGTAGAAGAGGAGAAACATTTCGCAGCTATTTTGCCCTTCTGACAATTGACCTTAAACGGACGGTTCTCACCACAGCTCTGTGTTTTGTGTTTCTGGCTGATCAGGCCTGCCTGATGGGGGACGCGATTAGCCGAACACTGGGGCGTGTTTTTGTTACTCGAAAGCACCTTCTTCAGTGGGTTACGGCCGCTCAGACTGCGGAAGCTCCACGTGAGCGGATGCAAGGATATTTCCGTCAGATGAGTGGAGCCGTTTTAACTGGCCTTCTCGCGGCGGGCGTTATGGTCGTGGCTGGTCCCTGGGTATGGATTATCATCTTGCCATTCGCTGTGGCCTGGTGCCTGTCACCGGCAATTGCGTGGATGGCCAGTCAGTACCGTGCGTCTGCTCGCAGGCTTGAAGCTACTGAGGCTGAGACGGTTTTCATGCGTATGCAGGCCCGGCGGACATGGCGGTATTTTGAGACATTCGTCACCGCTGCGGATCATATGCTTCCCCCGGACAATTTTCAGGAATCCCCTGCCCCTCTTGTTGCCCATCGAACATCTCCAACCAACATGGGGCTTTACCTCCTGTCTGTTGTCGCGGCATGTGATTTCGGGTGGATTGGGGTAGCAGACGCAACATCCCGTTTGAGTGCCACCCTTGAGACAATGCTGCAGCTTCCGCGTTTCAGAGGGCATTTTTATAACTGGTACAGCACCTCTGATCTCTCTCCGCTGTCCCCTATTTATGTTTCGACAGTGGATAGTGGCAATCTCGCTGGCCATTTGATGACGTTGGCGGGTGCCTGCGAAGAGTGGGTTCAGAAAGGAAGAAAATCTGACATTTGGCGTGAAGGTATAAGAGACGCCCTGAATCTGGCGCTTGAAGAAGCGACATCGGGAAACGGTATCTTTCGGTCATCCGAACTCGCACAACTTATGGACGCCCTTCTTCAGGACATGAAGGACGGCCACGCCAGTCAGGTCACACTTACATACAGAGTACAGATGCTCGTCAGTCAGGCAGAGGAACTGGCGCATCTTCTACAAAGACGTGCCATGGCCGGAAGTGCAGGAAAAGGCACCACAACGACAGGTGCCGAGGACCTCCTATTCTGGTTGCATGCTGCCCAGAACTGCCTGCGGAGTGAACGGAAAGATCTCGAAGATAACCCTTCCCTCCATGATGAACTCCGTAAAATTGCACAAATCTCAAGAACCATGGCGTTGGACATGGAGTTTGGCTTTTTGAGAAATTCAGATCGGAAACTGCTCTCGATCGGGTTTGCCGTGAATGAAGGCACTCTCGACGATAACTGCTATGACCTTTTGGCATCCGAAGCGCGGCTTGCTGTCTTCTTTGCCATTGCAAAAGGCGACATTCCTGCCTGGGAATGGTTTCGTCTGGGGAGGCCTCTTGCTGCGGTGGCCCATGGCGAAGCTCTGGTTTCCTGGTCTGGGTCGATGTTCGAGTACCTCATGCCGTCCCTGATCATGGCCGCACCGTTTGATAGTCTTTTAGAAGAGACCAGTCGGCAGATTGTCCACCGTCAGATTGAATATGGCCAGTTCTGCGGTGTGCCATGGGGTATTTCGGAATCTGCCTATAATGCACGCGATCTGGAATATAATTATCAGTACTCCGACTTTGGTGTCCCAGGACTGGGGATGAAGAGAGGATTGGCCCAAAATCTGGTTATTGCACCTTACGCCACAGCTTTGGCTTCGATGGTTGATGCGCGTCTGGCAACAGAAAACTTCCGGGCCTTGCAAGCTGCAGGCGCTCAGGGAACCTACGGATTTTACGAGGCGCTGGATTATACAAAGGCGCGACTGCAATCGAACCAGACCGTTGCAATCATTCACTCTTACATGGCCCATCACCAAGGCATGTCCATTCTTGCAATAGCGGATACGGTCCTTAAAGGCCTCATGCGAACCCGCTTCCATGCAGAACCCATTATCGGAGCGGCAGAACTGCTCTTGCAGGAGCGTGCACCAACAGGTGGAGCTATTACCACCCCGCTGAAGGAAGAAGAGTTCGCCCCTCCTGCGCTGACCATACAGATGCAGGCCGGTGGCCGCCATTTACAGACAGCGGACACGACTGCCCCTGTTACCCATCTGCTTTCAAATGGACGATACAGCGTGATGCTGACGGCCGCTGCGTCAGGATATAGCAAGTGGGGTGATCAGGCTGTTACGAGATGGAGGCAGGATCCCACGCTCGATAACTGGGGGACTTATATTTACCTTCAGGCGTCCGGAGACAGTCACTTCTGGAGCGCAGGATTCCAGCCATCTGGAGCTAAGGCTGAGAGCTACGGTGTAGAATTCAGGGAAGACCGCGCAACATATACGCGTCAGGACAACAAGCTGACGACGACGATGGAAGTCCTTGTTTCAGCCGAAGATGATGCAGAACTTCGTCGTATTTCAGTTCGAAACTCCAATTCTTCAACGGTTGAGATCAACGTAACGTCTTATGTCGAGCTGGCGTTATGCCCGCCTGGTATGGATCTCAGTCACCCTGCTTTCGCAAAAATGTTTGTCCAGACGGAGTATCTCTCTTCTTACAGAGCAATTGTTGCCACACGGCGAAAAAGAAATCCGTCTGATACAGAGATCTGGGCAGCACACCTGATCATTGGCGGCGATGACCTTTCCATCGAGACGGATCGTGCCCTATTTATCGGTCGTGGCAGGGATTTGCGGGAGCCGATTGCGGTTATTGGAACGGGCACCCTCTCCGGATCAGTGGGGACGGTATTGGATCCCGTTTTCGCTGCGCGGTGCAAGCTCACAATTCCAGCGCGCTCTACTCGGCATGTATCATTTTGGACAATTGTTGCGTCAACACGCGAAGCGCTCATTCAAAGCATCGAACGTCATCACGGTGGAGCGGATCTCGATCGTGCCCTGACCCTCGCATGGACCCATGCACAGGTTCATTTACGCCATCTCGATATCCAGCCCGTACAGGCAGACCTCTTTCAGAAACTTGCCGGCTATCTTCTGTTCCCAGGTTCCGTTCTTCGCTCGTCTGCGGCCCGTATAAAACGAGGCGCTGGCAAACAGGCAGATCTCTGGGGACAGGGCGTTTCCGGCGATTTACCAATCCTGTTGTTGGTCATCACAGAAAGTGAAGATTTCGACCTCGCCCGGACCCTTCTCACAGCCCATGAGTATCTGAATTTCAAAGGCCTCGCTTTTGATTTTGTTATTCTGAACGACCATCCGACGTCTTATGCGCAGGATCTACAGCACGCACTGGAAGCCCTTGTTCGATCCTCAGGGCAGACGGGTACAGTCCGTCTTCTTCGCGGCGCGCTTATGTCAGAAACAGTCAGAGATCTTCTGTTCTCCGTGGCTTATGTGGTGCTGACGGGTAAGGGAGGAAACCTGCAACATCAATTGACCCGTATTGAAGTCATGCAAGGCGCGAAAGTCTTGCAGGCAGCCATACGTCCCTGCCGTGCATACCGTGGAGCAGCGGAAACCCCCGTGCTGCCTCAGCTTGAACTGCCAAATGGATATGGAGGCTTCACGTCTGATGGGAAGGAGTATGCTGTCATCATCCGTGGGAAGGCGCGTCCCCCTGCCCCTTGGGTCAACGTCATCTCCAGTCCTCATTTCGGGTTTCAGGTCTCCGCAGAAGGCAGCGGTTATACCTGGTCGGAGAACAGCAAGGAGAACCAGTTGACGCCTTGGTCTAACGACCCGGTCGTGAATCCAACTGGGGAAGCTTTCTACCTGTGTGACGAGGAAAAACGGCAGTTCTGGTCTCCTCTGGCAGCCGTTTGCCCAGATGACAGTGCTGTTTATGTTTGCCGACATGGGCGTGGATACAGTCAGTTTGATCGACACACCAACGATATTGCTTCGACCTTGCTACAATACGTGCCGCTCGAAGATCCGGTAAAAATTTCCAGATTGAAACTGACCAACACATCCTCCCGACCCCGGACTTTGAGAGTCACGACCTATACCGAGTGGGTGCTCGGACAGTCCCGCAGTACGACTGCCCCTTTTGTATTTACAGAGCAGGATAATGACACTGGCGCGCTGTTTGTCAGGAACAAGTGGGGCGAGACGTTTGGTGACCGGGTCGCCTTTGCGGATATGTCGGCTCAGCAGACATCAAGCACGGATGACAGATGCACATTCCTGGGTCGAAATGGCACTATTTCTCTCCCTCAAGCCATTGTCCGGGGCGGCCCGCTTGAAGGTATTGTCGGGGCCGGAATTGATCCGTGTGCCGCCTTGCAGACTGTCATTACGCTTGAACCCGGAGAAAGCACCGAAATTGTTTTTCTGCTAGGTCAGGGGCAAAATTCAGACCATGCTCGTCAGATTGTTCGGCGATACAGAAATGCCAATCTGGATGCTGTTCTGGATGAAGTGCATCGCAGGTGGGAGGCGATTACAGGAGCCGTACAGGTTCATACGCCTGATCGCGCCATGGATATCATGCTGAACGGCTGGCTGCTGTATCAGTCCCTTTCCAGTCGCATCTGGGCACGGGCAGGCTTTTATCAGGCCAGCGGTGCTTATGGATTTCGAGATCAGTTGCAAGACGGAATGTCGCTCGTTCTGGCCGCTCCTCAACTGGTGCGGGAGCACCTTCTGCGGGCGGCATCCCGACAGTTTCCAGAGGGAGACGTTCAACACTGGTGGCTCCCTCAGAAAGGAAATGGAGTTCGCACAAGGATTTCTGATGATTGTGCGTGGCTTGCCTACACAGTCGCACACTATGTTCGAGTCAGCGGTGACGCGACCCTTCTGGATGAAGAAGTTCCGTTCCTGGAGGCAGCAGTTTTGGCTGACGGGGAGCATGAGCGTTTCCTCCAGCCTGACGTAACGGACAGAACAGCGTCGCTCTATGCTCACTGCGTTCTTGCTCTCGATCACAGTCTGCAGAGAGGAATTCACGGTCTCCCGCTGATGGGAACCGGGGACTGGAATGACGGGATGAACCGAGTGGGCGAAGCAGGACGCGGAGAAAGTGTCTGGCTGGGATGGTTCTTGCACGCCACGTTGGCAGCCTTCCTGCCGCTCGCTCAGGCCCGACAGGACACAGAACATGTGGCGAAGTGGACGCGGATCATGAAGGAGCTTGAACACGCGTTGGAAGCAGCATGGGACGGATCTTGGTACCGGCGTGCCTACTTTGATGACGGCAGCCCTTTAGGCAGCCATGCAAACCCTGAGGGACGCATTGATGCCATAGCTCAGTCCTGGGCTGTAATTTCAGGGGCAGGATCTCCCGAGCGAGCAAAACAGGCCATGAACGCTGTTCAGGACCAGCTTGTCGATCTGAACCGGGAAATCATCATGGTTTTGACCCCACCCTTCGATACCTCAGAGCCTGACCCGGGTTATATTCGAGGCTATCCGCCGGGTATCCGAGAAAATGGCGGTCAATATACACACGCAGCTCTATGGACAGTTATGGCAACGGCCCTTCTTGGAGACGGCGATGCGGCGCATGAGATGTTTTCAACGCTCAATCCCATTCACCACTCCCGCGATCAGGATGCGGCAGACCGCTACAAGGTTGAGCCATATGTCGTCGTCGCGGATGTTTATTCCTCCAGTCCTCATGTCGGCCGCGGAGGATGGTCCTGGTACACGGGGTCGGCGGGTTGGATGCAACGCGTCGGGGTTGAGATGTTACTGGGCGTGCAGATTGAAGGAAATCGACTGTCCCTTAATCCACGCATCCCCTCAGGCTGGTCGTCATACGAAGTTCGTGTGCGCTGGAAAACATCAGAATATCATATTCAGATAAAAAACCCTGATGGTGTCTGTGAAGGAGACCTTTTTGTCATCAACGAGGAAAAGATGGTTCCGCTAAAAAGTCCAATTTATATGATGGATGACGGTCTCATGCATCGCATAGACTGCGTGCTTAGGCCACATTGACAAAAGACCTGTTAGTTTTGGAATCTGGGGTAAGACCAGTGCTTCATTGGCTATCTTCGTAAGTCAGCGTAGTGGAGCAGACATGGCACGAGGTTGATCAGCTCATCGGAAGTATGGACATTATCGTCACACTTCTTCCCTCCTGAGCGCGCACATCAGTGAGCGCTACGGCAAGTGGAACTCGGTTTATGTCTGGTTCTTCACTGGTTGGACTGAACAGGGTGTCTGTTCTGCTCTCTAGCAAACCCCTAGTGGATCTGGGTCTGACTGGTAACCGGCAGTATATGCTCGATAGCACCTTAGTCCGCGCCCATTCACAAGCCGTAGGTGCAAAATGGGGCTCCGCCCGGCAGGCTCTGGTCAATCAAGTGGGGGCTATACGAGCAACTCCATGCCGGATGTGACAATGAGATCCGCCCTTTCCGCTCCTTTTTTTATCCTGTGGGAAACATCACAGAGGACCATAAAGCTGTATTGTTTTTTATAACTAAAGAAAATAGTTATAAAAAACAATACGATTGTTAAACCAAAAACAAATAGGTATATGAATATTTAGTCAATAAAACACGAGACAAAAAAGTGCAAAACCGATCTGATAGTTTGGTGTCGCGCGCCGTTAGGTGCAGTCAACCCACAAAACGGCTGTTACCTGCGATAGCTTTGGTGTGCGCTGGTCTCTCAAATACTCAGGGTTTTGCTGCAGAAACACACCTTTCCACACCAAAATTCTCGCCGGACCACAGGCCAAAGAATGTAGCACCATTGACCGTTTCTGGTGGGGAGGAACAAGTGACAGTGACTGTTCGCCGACGAAGCGAACCTCTACAAAAAGTGCCCGTTGCAACCTCTATTTTCACATCCAAAGAGGCTGCACGAAACAATGTGCATGACCTTCAGGGCATTTTTCAGTTTATTCCATCCGCGAATTTCCGGACAAGTGCATCGTCAAAAGATAGGACTGTTTTCGTTCGTGGAATAGGAACGATTTCCACGTCTCCAGGTGTTGAGCCTTCGGTCTCAACTGTGGTGGACGGTGTCGTTCTCGCACGTTCAGGGCAGGCAACCGCAGACCTTCTTGATCTTGATCACATTGAAGTTTTGAGGGGCCCGCAAGGTACCCTTTTTGGTAAGAATGCCTCAGCCGGTGCGGTCAATATCGTGACTTCAGCCCCTACAGAAGCTTTTCATGCCCATGCTGATGCGTCCTATTTCTCCGGAGACGAATATCGTCTTAGCGCAGGAGCGTCCGGTACACTTGTTCCTTCCAAGCTAACAGCAAATGCTTCTTTTCTCGTGGGTGGTTACACCGGCAATGTCAGTAACCTCAGTACCCGCGATACCGTAAACGGATATCAACATCGTGGAGCTCGCACCAAGTTTGCATGGACTCCAGATGATCAGACACGCATTACCTTGAGCTTGGACTATATGTACTCCAATGATGCCGTGCCCAATGGCGTATTCTCTTCAACATCGCATGTCGCGTATCCAACGGGCGTTGTTACTGGAAATGCTGCGCTTACCCAGGCTTTGGCGTCCGAGGGTATTCAGGCGTCTTCGAACAACACGCGTGTCAGCAATAATACTTTGAGCAAATCAATCGATCACAACGGTGGTGCATCCCTCACACTCGATCGAAAATTTGGAGATTACACCCTCACCTCTATCTCGGCTTACAGACGCTGGCAGAACACTCAGGATCAGGATTACGATCAGCTTTCCCAAGCTTATGCTTCGCTCCCGCAGTTGGCGGATCATGGTTGGCTGGATTTCTGGCAGGCCTCGCAAGAGGTTCGTGTTGCCTCTCCAAAAGGTCATCTCTTCGATTATGTGGCTGGCCTGTATTATCTTCATACGTCTGATACGGAGACTTATGACCGCTCGTTGCAGCCCTATACCGGAACGGCCTCATCCGGCCATGCAAGTTTTGGAACGACAGGAAATAATTACGCAGCATTTGCTGAAGGAAATTTGAATTTTACAGGCAATTTTCGCGCCATTCTGGGGTTGCGTCTCCTGCGAGACGATCTGGACTATAGGTTCTCTCGTACTTCGACATCTGCTGAAGCAGTTACAGGTATCCGTCCAAATTATGCATCAAATGGTTCGACAGCGCATAATGGATATGTGGATCGGATTGGTCTCCAGTATGACCTCAACCGTGATATTCATGCGTATTTTACCTATTCGCACGGCTATAAAGGGCCAGCCTACAACGTATTTTTCAACATGCAGAACACGGACGCAAAAGCTTTGCGCCCAGAACAGAATAATAGCTATGAAATAGGCCTTAAGTCGCAATTTCTTAATCACAGGATCACGGCTAATTTCGCCGCGTTTATTGAAGATTTTTCAAATTATCAGGCTAATTTTCTTGATACTGTTGCAGGGGCGACTGTCACCCGACTTATCAATGCCGGAACCGTCTCTAGCAAAGGTGTAGAAGGTGACATCTCTATCCGTCCCTTTCGTTACATGACGGTTGGGGGTAATTTCGCGTATACCTATGCGACTGTTGACCACTTTAACTGCCCTTCGGGTGCTCCACTTTCCTGCAACGTGAACGGCCAACCCCTACCCTTCGCACCAAGATGGAAGTTCGTTCTAAACGCGGACTATACGCGCCCGATCAATGATCGGTTCACTCTCTCGCTTGATAGTGATTACACGTGGCAGAGCCGTACTCAGTATTCATTAACTGAAACGCCCGATACCATTCAAAAAGCTTATGGAATCTGGAATCTCAGCACGACAGTTGAGGACAGGAAACATCGCCTGCGCCTTACTTTGATCATGCGCAACGCCATCAATACGCATTACGCGTCCTATATAGGCTACGGAAGCTTGGGTGGTGTGGTGAACTGGCTTCCGCGAGATTACGGTCGTTATGGCGGCTTTGCCCTGCATAAGGACTTCTGAGCCAATGAGGATCCGGCTCGCAAGTTTAAGTAAAGTCAGTGAAAAAGCGGATGGGAGCATATCGGGTGGCCAGACCGTCCTGATGCCGATTCTTCTATTTATGATCAGTATCATAGCCTATGCTGACCGTCAGATCATTGCTTTGCTTAAGCCGGAACTTGATCGTACTTTCGGCTGGACATCTGCGGACTACGCTTCGATTTCGTCATGGTCTCAGGCCTCAATCGCTGTCAGTCTTTTAGCGAGTGGTTGGTTTGTCGATCGTTTAGGTCTGAAAAAGACCCTCGGAATTGGCCTTACGGGATGGAGCATTGCCACAATCCTGCATGCTGCCGTGCGAACTATAAACGGTTTTGTTGCTGTTCGTGTGGCTCTCGGGTTGTTCGAAGGTGCTGGAACGCCTGCGAGTATGAAAGCCATCAGAACCACGTTCTCTCGGAATGCCCAAGGCCGAATTATCGGGGTATTGAACGCTGCGCCTAATCTCGCAGCGATGGGAACCCCGCTGATTGTAGCTTTCTTGTTTCCCTTATTTGGGTGGCGCGGCACGATCGTCGCGGTTGGGGCATCTGGGCTTGTTTGTGCTCTTGTATGGTTTCGCTTTGCCTATCCGGGAACCATGCGTGAAGCCTCCCAGATGGAAAACCATCACGAACAGACTGCCCTGCCTGTCTGGCGCTCTGTCACAGGTTTTGCTTTGGGGAAATTTCTGACGGACCCAGTCTGGTGGTTCCTGCTCTTCTGGCTGCCAGATCTGCTCCACCGACGCTTTTCCCTTGAGCCGTCTTCTATGGGCTTCCCTCTCGCCATCGCATATGGAATGGCAGGAATAGGGTCTGTTTTGGGCGGGTACGCCCCTTTTGTTCTGGTCCGTTTCGGTTTAACGCACGAAGCATCCCGACGAGCCATTATGGCCCTTGCCGCACTTTGTGTGCTGCCTCTTCCGCTTCTCCTCACGACCTCGAGCCTTGCTCTAGGCATTGCCCTTTGCGGACTGACCCTTGCCGCCCATCAGGCGTTTGCCACCAATCTGTTCGGCTTTATCACGGAGTGGGCGCCCACACGCATCACGGGGCGTGCGACTGGAATAGGCGCGTTTGCCGGGAATATAGGGGGTGCGCTTATGCTCCATATCGTGGGGCGCTTCGCAGCTCCGGGGCAGTCGATGCTCGCGATTTTCAGCTATTGCGCTGTGGCATATGTCTTAGGCTGGTTGTGCCTGACCCTCTTCGCACCAGCACGGAAGTTGCTATCAGTGCCAGAAAAGCCAATCGTTAACCTTCCAATTCCGCCAGTCTAACCATCCTCCTTTCCCGAGCGCTAATTTCGGCCGCAGTTCCTACTTTTACCGCCAGTAGACCGTCAGAAGCCGTGACTTGAACGGGCGCACGTCCTGCTGCAGCTTCCAGGAACGCCAACAACTGAAAATAGGTCGCACCATGGTGGTTGCCGGCAGCCAGTACGTCGTTGCGTACCTCAATAATTTCGCGAGTAATCGCTTTGTGCTCGCCAGCAGGGACACGCGGCGACAAAATCTTGACGCCAGAAGGAATTCCAACTTCAAGCTTTGCGCGATCGCCAATGGCTACAAGTTTCTCCTGCTCCTCAGAGCCTTCTGCAAACATGCAGAGATCCAGCAGAGCGCGGACGCCGTTATCAAAGTCCACGATTGTGTAGCTATTGTCGATGATATCGGGCACTTGCCCGTCATAACGTTCGTCAAGATGATTGACGTCTGCTGAGCCGGAACAGAAAACGCTAACTGGGTTGGCTTGTACAATGCATGTCATCAGATCGAAAAAGTGACAGCATTTTTCAACCATTGTGCCGCCTGTATTGCGGTTAAAACGGTTCCAGTCCCCGACCTTATTCAGGAACGGGAAGCGGTGCTCATGAAGCGCTAACTGCCGTAATGTTCCTGTTGCCCCGTTATGAACATCAGCTATGAAACGGGAAACGGGTGGCATGAACCGATATTCCATCCCAACCCAGAAAATGCCCTTTCGTGCTTCTGTGCGTGTCACGATGTCAGTCGCATCGGCGATTGTCGTGCAGAGCGGCTTTTCACAGAGAATGTGAAGGTCAGTTTCAAGCAAAGGCAACAGAACGTCGTGATGCGTATAATTGGGTGACGCGACGATCACCGCATCTGCCTCAGTAGCGGCCAGCATGGATTGCACATTGGCATACGCTGGGATTTTTGAAGCCTCTTCGCCAAAACTTGCCCGAAGGCTTTCTCGGGCCCACGTGATGGAAGATGGCTCAGGGTCGACAAGCGCGACAATACGGGTCTCGGGAACAAGAGCCAGATTACGGATATGTTCCTGAGCCATGAGGCCGGTACCAACGAGAATGAAGCGCATTATCCGACACTTGTTGTTGTTATGATCGTAGTGTTCGATATACATCAATAAAGCAGAGTGGTAAATATATATAACAGTTATGAATAGTTATTAAGGATCTCGTTCGATGCTGGCAGCTTCAGATCTTGCACCTTCCTGTGAAGTGAGCTGGTTCTCGGCCCTCTGTGATGACGACTACGAATTTCTTGGAGTGCCGGATGTTGCTCTTCGTTCATCCTGGGACCATTGCCGCAATATCGTGCTTGGCGCTGAAAAAGGAGGGTTTGACCGTATCCTCCTTCCTTCTGGATACAGTCTCGGCTTAGACACGATTGCCTTTGCTGGGGGAATGGCCCCGATGCTGCGGCGACTGAAGTTGTTAGCCGCGATCCGGTGTGGAGAAGTCTGGGCCCCTCAGCAAGCAAGGCAGATTGCCACGCTTGATCAGATGTCCGAAGGACGGCTCGACATCAACATTATCTCGTCTGATTTGCCCGGAGAAACGCTGGAGAGCGCACCACGCTACAGACGGACGCTTGAATATATGAATATTCTGCGGTTACTTTTGAATGGTAATTCCGTGGACGTAGATGGCGAATTTTATAAATTTTCCGTCGCCGCCCCGCGCCTTCAGGGCTACGGCGGGAGGTCTCCCCTGTTCTACTTCGGCGGGCTCTCAGAAGCCGCGCGAGACACAGCCGCTGCGGCTGCAGATGTTTATCTCATGTGGCCCGACACGCTCGATCAGGTTCAAAATGTTGTTAGCGATATGCGCGCGCGTGCAGCACGATACGGTCGTACCCTGAAATTCGGCTACCGTGTTCATGTCATCGTTCGTGACACAGAAACAGAAGCTCGTGAAGCAGCCTCACGGCTTGTTTCACGTTTGGATGCTTCGACGGGGAAAAGCATACGCAATCGTTCATTGGATGCCGCGACTGCCGGGGTGCTTCGTCAAGGTGAACTCCGCGATCATGCAGATAGTGATGGGTATGTTGAAGACAATCTATGGACGGGTATTGGCCGTGCACGCTCTGGCTGCGGTGCTGCGCTGGTGGGGACGCCTGATCAGATACTGGCCAAGTTACGTACCTACCAAGACCTCGGGATGGAAGCGTTTATTCTATCTGGATATCCTCATCAGAGCGAATGTGATCTATTTGCCAGGCATGTCTTGCCGCATCTGAACCATGCGCCGTTGTCCCGATTTGACTGACCATCGCCGCCATAATTCCGTACGCAATCAGCAAAGTTAGGAACTTCTCATGAGTTGGACACCAAACCCATCCCGTTATGAAGCGGCCGAATTTCGTCGTTGTGGCCGTTCGGGCCTTGACCTGCCGCCAATTTCTCTTGGCCTGTGGCATAATTTTGGAGGTGTCGACGTTTTTGAGACGGGAAGAGCCGTTATCAGGCGTGCCTTTGATCGAGGGGTTACTCACTTCGATCTGGCTAACAACTATGGCCCTCCTTATGGTTCTGCCGAAGAAAATTTTGGCACGATCCTGAAAAAGGATTTTGCGGCCCACCGTGACGAAATGATCATCTCGTCAAAAGCTGGTTGGGATATGTGGCCCGGCCCGTATGGAAATGGCGGATCACGTAAATATCTGTTGGCATCGCTTGACCAAAGTCTTCAAAGAATGGGGCTTGAGTACGTCGATATTTTTTACTCACATCGTCCAACGCCTGATGTGCCGCTTGAAGAAACGATGGGCGCTCTGGTTCAGATGCATCGCCAGGGTAAAGCGCTTTACGTCGGTATTTCGTCCTATGGGCCGGAGCGAACAAAGCAGGCAGCAGCTATTCTAAAATCTGAAGGCGTGCCTTTACTCATCCATCAGCCATCATATTCGATGTTAAACCGCTGGGTTGAAGTTGAACTGCTCGATACGCTTGAGAGCCTTGGAGTGGGCTGCATAGCCTTTTCTCCCCTCGCCCAAGGTCTCCTGACTAACAAGTATCTGAATGGTACGCCGGAAAACTCACGTGCGGCGGCAGGTGACTCTTTTGCGCGCGCGATGCTCTCAGATGAAAACATCGCCCATGTTCGCGCTCTGAATGATATTGCCCAGAAGCGTGGTCAATCCCTGGCGCAGATGGCCATAGCCTGGATCCTGCGCGACCCGCGTGTCACGTCTGCGCTCATCGGTGCCCGGAATGTTCAGCAACTTGACGATTCATTGGACGCTCTGAAAAATTCAGCATTCCAAGAGGAAGAACTCAAGCTTATCGACCAATATGCACGCGAAGGAAATATCGATCTCTGGCGTAATCTTTCGGACTGATGCTTGAAAATCGTCTGATTTTATAGGTATCGCGACACAGGCGGCCAAGAGAATGACTATTGGCCACCTGTCTGGGATTTTCGCACAGGCCTGTTGCTTGCCCTATCGATTAGATAGCTTTAGCTTGTAACGTCTTCGGTAAAAAAACTCTGGGTCGTTTCTACAGTTACGCGATGTAGTGGGACAACTTAAACACTCGTGTATCTTATGAGACGCACTTTCCGTCGGCTCAAAAATGCTGATCTAGCCTGATTGGGTGTGCCGGTTCCGCGGCTATTGTCAGCTACATGGATAACAGTGTGCTCTCGTTTTCCTGACATTATGCACGCGGCTCTTGCTCCAGAACCATTGATATGCGCCGTTTTGGGGGCTCCAAAAAATCTCAATTCTAATGATGTTAATCACATCTCCTTGACGCTGATTTAACACCGTGCCGGATAATCCGAGTAAGTCATTAAAATATATCATTTTATTTATGCGGATGTAATTTTGCATATCGAAAATATATGGATAGCGCGTTTTTATGCGAATGGATGTTAAGAGTCTTTTCTTCCAGACAATGCGTTAGGCAGTCCGTAAAAAAACCGGACTTATGGAATTTTGGAAGAAGCGGCTGCGGAACGGCAAAAGCCGCAACGGGAGAGTTGCAATGATTATTTCAGCAGCGACAGATTATCGAAAGGCCGCCGCTCGGAAACTTCCACCTTTCCTGTTCCATTACATTGATGGCGGATCGTATGCCGAGCATACACTCAGACGAAATACTACCGACCTCGCAGATCTTGCTTTGAGGCAGCGTATTCTACGCAATGTCTCCGATCTGGATACGTCTATCGAATTGTTTGGACGTAAGCTAGCTTTTCCAGCTGCTCTCGCCCCGGTGGGCCTGACCGGCATGTATGCCCGCCGAGGCGAAGTTCAGGCAGCACGGGCAGCAAGTCGCAAGGGTATTCCGTTTACGCTGTCCACCGTATCGGTGTGTCCGATTGCGGAAGTACAGGCAGCAGTTCGAGAGCCCATCTGGTTTCAGCTTTACGTTCTCAAGGATCGCGGCTTCATGCGTGACGCTCTGGAACGTGCAAAGGCAGCGGGGGTGACCACTCTTGTCTTCACTGTGGACATGCCTACCCCAGGAGCACGTTACCGCGACGCTCATTCGGGTATGTCCGGGCCGTTCGCCAAGTGGCGTCGCTACGCTCAAGCCGTGACGCATCCACAATGGGCGTGGGATGTCGGTTTGCGCGGACGTCCGCATGATCTGGGCAATATCTCGACCTATCGTGGCACGCCAACGGCCCTCGAAGATTATATCGGATGGCTCGCTGGTAACTTCGATGCTTCGATAAGTTGGAAAGACTTGCAGTGGATCCGCGATTTCTGGGACGGCCCGATGATCATCAAGGGGATTCTAGACCCCGAGGATGCAAAGGACGCAGTAAAATTCGGCGCAGATGGGATTGTGGTATCCAACCATGGTGGCCGCCAACTTGACGGCGTTCTTTCGACAATCCGCGCCCTGCCCCCGATCGCAGATGCCGTCAAAGGCGATCTGAAGATCCTTGCTGATTCAGGAATTCGTAGCGGTCTAGACATCGCACGTATGATTGCATGCGGCGCTGATTCTGTTCTGCTGGGTAGAGCGTTCGTTTACGCACTTGCGGCCGCAGGAGAGCGTGGTGTCGCGAATGTCCTGGATATCATCGAAAAAGAACTGCGCGTCGCGATGATCCTGACCGGAGCGCGCTCAATTTCGGAGATTACATCGGACAGTGTAGAGAAGCTCGCGCGAGAACGCTGACTTTATAATGACTCAGTAATACTGTCTTCAGGTATGTCGCGTGGCAGATTGACTGCGCGATTATCTGTTCATTGCGTCTTCACGAAACACTATATGTTTCCTTTATGGAACGTAATAGCGATGTTGCATGTTTTTTCCGAATGCTGGAGGCCGTCGTTATGCGATGCTGGAAGCAGAAAATGTTTCCGAACCATCTGGTATTCAGCGGTAATGCTGCTGACGGTCTTGGCTACAGCTAATTCTGCGAGAAGCGCTCCTGATGGATCAGACGCTGTCAAACAGCCGCGCGCAGGAAAGAGCAGTCAGGCTGACAAGAGCGCGTCTTCCCAATCGAATGGGAACAAAGCTGTAAGAACGCATGTGGATCTTAAGCGCAGTGAGCACCTTGCGGACCCTAACCAACTTGAAAGCCTTTTCAATACTGAAAGTCTGTCTGCGCTCCTCAATCATAGAGATGACGCTTTAAGGGAACGTGATCTTTCAGCTGGCTATTTCGTGCCCGCTCAGGCTTTCGGTAATCTGGTCACGCAGTTGTCCCCTGCACGCGCATGGCTCGGCAAGCGCGGCTACACGTTCCAGTTTGCTTACAAAGGAGAGGCCTTGGCGAACGTGAGCGGCGGCCTGAGCAGAGGCATGTCTTACGCTCATGAACTGACCTGGGTGAACAACTTCGATCTGGGGAAGCTGCTTGGGTTGGATGGCTGGATCTTGCATGGGGTTTTGATGGAACGAGCCGGCCGTCAGATCAGCTTTGATCACGTTGGAGAGCGCCGCATTCTGCTATCGGAAGTGTACAGTCTTTCCGGTCACATGGCAGCGCATCTGGCTGATTTTTATGTGGAAAAAGCGTTTCGTCGCAACAGCATCAACATCAATCTTGGTCGCATTACGCTTACACACACCTATGGCACGTCGCTGTTGTTGTGCACCTTCATGATTCAGTGCTCGGCTCCAGTGGGCATCAAAGGGGTTCAAGGATGGAGCGTCTATCCGAAAGCAACGTGGGGCGGCACGATCCGCCTGCGCCCGACACGTGATCTTACGTTGAGAACAGGTGTCTATGCCTCCTCTGTCCTGACATCCAATCCATCAGGCTGGGCCTGGGGTAGCGAAAAACAGACGGGTGTGATGTTGCCGATTGAACTGACCTGGGAACCGTTCATCGGACCCCGAAAGCTACCCGGCCATTACAAGCTTGGCTTCGGCCACGATACCAGCGGCTTTGCAGACATGATTGGCTCCGTCCCCTCTTCCATGGCCTTGCGATACGCGGTGCAGAGACCTCAGCCACGCGACACATTTTACATTGAGGCCGACCAGATGATTTACCGCAGCCATGGTTTGCATCAGATGGCAGGAGGCTACCTGATGGCAGGCTATATTCACAATACCCCGCAAGTCTCGGTCTTTTCTGATCAATTTTATATTGGAACGTCGCTTCTCGGCATCATCCCGTTCCGTCCTCTCGATCGCTTTGGCGTGATGTACTCCTATTATCAGATCAGTAAGCGACTAACGCTCGGGCAGCATCTCCTGCAGGATGCAGGTCTGCCGTTCCCAGCGGGAGTGAATAACCCCCAGACGCATACGGCGACGCTGGAAGCCTATTATGGCATCCCGGTTGTACCTGGTGTGCTTCTTCAGCCGTCTTTTGAATATCAGATGCGACCCGGAGAGACATCAGTCATCCCGAACGCAACAGTCATCGGCCTCAAAGTTATCGGAAATCTGTAGACCTCCGCATCCAGGGCCGGAAACCGGCATGGATAAGCATTAACGACACGACGTCAGGAGAATTGATCCATGTCCCCCTGGAAGCAGATATACGATCCCGCTGGAAACATTCTTGTTTCAAGTCTGGTCGCCCTCATCCCGATTGCATTTTTCTTCGTTGCGCTGCTGGTGCTTCGCATGAAGGGACATGTCGCCTGTACCATTACGGTCATTCTTACTGCCATCATCGCTGTGGCTTTCTATGGGATGCCGATACCGTACCTGATTGCGACGGGATTATATGGTTTTCTCTACGGTTTGTGGCCTATTGCGTGGATCATCTTGGCTGCAGTCTTTCTGTATAAACTGTCGGTCAGAACCGGATACTTCGACATCATTCGCTATTCGATTGTCACAGTCTCGGACGATCAGCGTATCCAGATCCTACTCGTTTCGTACGGCTTCGGTGCTTTCCTCGAAGGGGCTGCTGGCTTCGGTGCTCCGGTCGCGATTACCACAGCGCTCCTCGTCGGCCTCGGCGTGCCTCCATTGTATGCGGGCGGACTATGCCTCCTCGCCAATGCTGCGCCTGGTGCTTTTGGGGCGATGGGCATTCCAGTCATTGTCGGCGGTCAGGTGATTGGAGCGGACCCGTTTTTGATCTCTCGGCTTGCGATGCCCATGCTTGCTGTCCTGGCGTTTGTCATTCCGTTCCTTCTGGTGATGATCGTGGACGGCCTGCGTGGCCTACGAGAGGTCTGGCCGATTACCCTCGTTGCGGCGCTGACCTTCACCGTCACGCAGACTTTGGTGGCTGTTTTCGTGGGGCCGGAACTTCCTGATATTGCGGCGGCTCTGGCAACGCTGCTGGCTATTCCGCTTTTTTTGAAGTTTTGGAGGCCCGCAGTCAGTTTCCGGTTTTCTCAGGGAAACAAAGAGGCGTCCATCACCGGGGCAGAGCAGCATTACAGCCGAAGTGACATTATCCGGGCATGGATGCCATTCGTCATTCTAACCGTTCTTGTTGCACTTTGGAGCATCGCGCCATTCAAAAATCTCTTTAAGTCTGGCGGCCCGCTCGCTTCCACGGTCATCACCTTCCCCTTCCCATATCTTAATGACCTAATCATTAAAATGCCGCCAGTCTCGCTAGAGCCGGCGCCTTATCACTCGGTATTCAAGCTTGATCTTCTCTCCTCAGTTGGCACGAGTATCATGCTAACTGCCATCCTTTCGACATTTGTGTTGCGTGCGCGTCCCCGTGATGCGGCACTGATCTTTCTGCAGACACTGAATGAACTGAAGATTCCGATCTATTCGATCGGCATGGTTCTCGCTTTTGCTTATTTAGCCAACTATTCCGGCTTGTCTGCGACGCTGGCTCTCCTGTTCGCGGCGACAGGGTCTGCATTTACGTTTCTTTCTCCAGTCCTCGGTTGGCTCGGTGTTTTCCTGACAGGATCGGACACGTCCTCAAACGCGCTGTTTGGAGGGTTGCAAGCCGCGACTGGCCAGCAGATCCACGTCAGCGGCCCACTTCTCGTTGCCGCGAATGCCGTTGGAGGTTCGGTTGGGAAGATGATTTCCCCCCAGTCAATCGCTGTCGCCTGCGCCGCAGTTGGCCTGGTCGGAAAAGAAGGAGAAATGCTAAAATTCACGCTGAAATGGAGTGTTCTTCTTGTTCTTATGGTGAGTTCTCTTCTTACTGTGCGAGTGTATTTCTTTAGTTAACTAAAATTTTTATTAGTCCATGGATTCTTAAATCAGGACGACGAGGGAATAACAGGACACTGAAAACGGGGAGGCTGGGACTAGTGCTGATTATAAACGGCATCGACATTGATTGATGGGAGATTTCCGATTTGTTTAGGGCAGTTTCTAGAGTGCGTAGTGCGTGTTTCTATTGCGGAACGCGCCAGCGCCTGCCCTTCTGTCGGTGGTGACCTCTACTCTTCAGCCTGCCCATGTCTCGCAGAAGCAATTAGCTCATGCTGTCTCTTTAATTACGCTTGTGGGGAGGTTAACAGCTTCAAGCTCAGTCTCAGGTTTCAGAAGTAAGATTGGTTCAAAAAGAAATCATAATTATTTTACTGAGATCCATTATCGACCTTAATTGAAAACTAGCTAGAGCAACTGGAAGATGTTAGAGGTTCATTCAAACTCAAGAAGCTGAGAGCCGTTCACGTGACGACGAAGATTATCCGCCGAGAACAGGCGAAAAACAGCCTCCCATTTAACGGGGAACGATTCACATCTGATATTTCTGGTCAGATCGAAGTTGAGCATTATCATCGTTACTTGATGGCGCAGCAGTTTTGTACTGGCCGCGTGGTGCTGGACGTTGCTTCGGGCGAAGGGTATGGCGCGGCGCTGATTGCGCAGGTCGCGCAGTTTGTGCAAGGCGTCGATATTGATGCTGACAGCGTCAATCACGCCGCACGCGAATTTACTCGGCCTAATTTGAGATTTACTCGCGGGGATGCCACTCAGCTTCCTGTTGAAAATCATTCCTTTGACACGTTTCTCTCATTTGAAACAATCGAGCATGTCGAGAATCATGACGCTTTCTTGAGCGAGATTAAGCGATCCCTCCGCTCAAATGGACTTTTGATCATAAGTTCACCCGATAAGGATGTGTATTCGGCGGCTGGTGAGCCCAACAATCCGTTTCATGTCAACGAATTGACCAGAATTAATTTCCTGGAGCTGTTGCAAAAAAATTTCTGCCACGTTGCACTTCTGATTCAGAAGCCGATGATCGGCTCGGTTATTTTGGCGGAAGAGCGGTCAAGCGGCGATCCTCTGGTTTTTGAAAAGCGTAATGCTGACTATTTTGAACTCTTGTCCCGACCCTCTCAGTCGCCCTACTTGATTGCTTTTGCGTCTGATGATCCGCTCCCAGAAATTCCAGATTCTTTTTACATTTATCGTACGGATCTCGATACCGACATGACTGAGCGTCTCGCTCAGGCGCGTCGTGCTATAGAGGCAGAACAACGCTTAAGCGAAGCACTGGATCGTGTTCGAGAACTCGACGCAGCCCAGATAGAGTATCAGAAGAGTACGGAAGCGTCCTGCATTGAGGATGTTAAACGTGCTAACGAAGAAGCCGCGAACCTGCGGAATGAGATCGAAAAGATTAATCAGGATCTAAGTAGTCGTGAAGCCTCCTTCATGGCTAAGATTAGTCAGCAGCAGAGCCATATTGCAGCGCTGCATGGGCGGCAAATGCATGCCGAGGCACAGTTGCTGATTGCTCAAAAGCGACTGCGAGAAGCTGAAGACCTGTTTGAGAATAGCGAAATGCATCAGGCTTCTACGCGAGAAGCCGATGCCAGAGCGTGGCAGGCAGACGTAGAGGCTAGCCGCATTCTTATTCGTCGCCTCTCCGATGACCTTGAGCAGTCCCACGAGCATATCAATGCGTTTCAGAGAAGTCTGAGTTGGCGTATCAGTGCCCCAATCCGACTGGCAGCCCGTATCTCGCCGCGGTCAGCGCGCTTGGGGCGAATGGCAGCAAAAGCGGTATGGTGGACTGTGACAGGGCAAATCGCTCATCGTCTAAGGCTCCGTCGGGCCTATCACGCCACGCTCGTACAGGACATCGAACCGACCGGTCACGACAGCACTTCAGCACTTACGCCTCCTGAGAACTCTGTTTCATTTGTTGAAGTTGAAACGGCTGATCCCGGTCTTACGCCATTTTTTATACCAACAAGCTATAAGCCCGTCGTTTCGGTCATTATCCCCGCGTATGGGCAGGATGCTGTAACATACCGCTGCCTCAAATCCTTCGTTGATCATCTGCCTGATGTTCCGTTTGAAATTATCCTAGCTGACGATGCCTATCCTTATGGTGCTTCAGATCCACGTCTGTCTGAGATCGTGTCCGGTGTTCGTCATATCAGACATCAAAGTAACCTCGGCTTCTTGGAATCATGCAATGCAGCAGCGCGCTTGGCGGTAGGCGAATATCTATTCTTCCTTAACAACGACACTGAAGTTCTCAAGAATTCGCTTGATGCTTTAGCAGGATTGTTGGACCGTGATCCGAACGTGGGAATGACGGGGTCCAAGCTCATCTATCCGGATGGGTCTCTGCAAGAGGCCGGTGGCATTATCTGGGACGATGCGTCGGGATGGAACTGGGGGCGTAATGGCGATCCTCTGCAGCCGGAATTTAATTATATCCGCGAAGTAGATTATATTTCGGGTGCCGCAATCATGATCAGACGATCTTTGTTTGAGGCTCTGGAAGGGTTTGATCCGCACTTTGCTCCTGCCTACTACGAAGACACTGATCTGGCATTTCGTGTGCGGGAAGCAGGTTTCAAGGTTGTTTTTGCACCACGATCGGTAGTGATCCATCATGAAGGTGTCTCACACGGCACTGATTTGACCAGCGGAATCAAGGCCCGTCAGGCGATCAATCAGAAGCTCATGTGTGAGCGTTGGCGGGATGTTCTGGCTGATAATCATTATCCGAACTCGGTTGATCTTTACCGTGCGGTTGATCGCGCTCGGAATAAACGCGTCATTCTGGTCATTGATCATTACGTGCCAGAGCCAGACAGGGATGCTGGATCGCGTACAATCACAAACGTGATCGAGTGCCTTATCCAGTCTGGATTTGTCGTGAAGTTCTGGCCACAGAACCGCGCCTATTCGCCGATTTATACGGCGGCACTTCAGGATATGGGCGTAGAGGTAGTAGATCATCGGTGGCACGGTGGTTTTGTAGAATGGCTGGATGAGCGTGGTGACTCCATTGATCTCGCGCTCATTAGCCGACCCAGTATTGCCTTTGAGTTTCTGCCCGCACTCTGTTCTCGGCCTAACCTGAAATTGTGTTTCTATGGCCTTGACCTGCATTTTGATAGAATGCGCCGAGAAGCGCTGCTCAAAGGTGACAAGGCGCTTTATCGCGCATCCAACGAAATGGAGCAGTTTGAACGGCGGTTGTGGAGACTATTTGACCGGAGTCTTTACCTCTCGACAGTTGAACGGGATCACGCACTCTCGCTGGAGCCAAGCGCTGATATCCGCGCCGTTGTGCCTTATTGCTATCGATACTCCCGTCGTCGGGAGACCATCGTCGAAGGGCGGACAATTTTGTTTGTGGCTGGCTTTGCACATCCACCTAACGAAGATGCCGCTCACTTCCTGGTAGAAGGCATCCTACCCCTTGTGCAGCAGAAATATCCTGATGCGCGAGTTCTGCTCGTAGGGTCTCATCCCACCGCAGCTGTCATGGGGCTAGCTGGCCCATCGGTCGAAGTCACAGGCTGGGTCAGTGATGATCACCTGCGGCGGTATTATGAGACCAGCCGTGTTGCGATTGTTCCGCTGAGGTTCGGGGCGGGCGTAAAAGGCAAGGTCGTCGAAGCTCTGCATTATGGGTTGCCGTTAATCACGACTTCTACAGGTGCTGAAGGGATCGAAGGACTGGAGCAGGTCCTCTGTGTTTCAGACAGCGCTCAGGAGCTTGCCGATGGTGTCATCGAGCTTCTTGCTGAGGACGACCGGTGGCTTTCCCAATCCTGGGCGCAAACTGAATTTGCAGAAAAAAGGTTTTCGTTTGAGGCGATGTGTGAATCACTCGAGGCAGCCTTATTTTTCGAGGATAAGCAAATAGAAACTCTTCCCTCGGTGGAGTTGCCGTTCGAATGACTTCTGCCATTTTGCAACTGGACGATGAGGGCGCACAGTATGAATTTGTTGTGCGAGCTTATGGTCTTATCTTAAGGCGTGCGGCTGACCGGGGTGGGATCGACAGTGGCGTCGCCTTTCTTGCAAATGGTGGTGAACCTGAAGCGTTTATCCGTGAACTTCTGGCATCTGAAGAGTTCCACAATCTGCGCGTCTCACCCGATCCGCGAGAATTGTGCGTCAATTACTGGGATACAATTGTAGAGAGGCATAACATCTGTCCTGCGCAGCCTATGCCTGCTCTTGAGCCGACAGACAGTCTTGTGGAAGCGCTGCTTCATTTTCTAACGTGCCCTGAGGTTCGGCAGCTACCGTTGGACCAGAGAGTACTGCGGTGCAATGACCTAAGGGCTTACCGTTATTGGCGTAGTCTTGTAGCGCAAGGCAGCTATAAGAATGATCGTCCGCACGAAGCTTTGCTACCGCCTATATCTTTTGTGGTCAGGGTGGATCGCGACCTCCCTTCCTGGGAGGAAGAACTGCAAGGGCTCTTCGCATCCCTTCAGGCGCAGACAACCCTAGAATGGCGCCTTCTTGTGTTGGCCGATCGTTTTAGTTTGTCGGCCTGTCGATCCAGCTTGGGCCGTGATCGTCGTGTCTCCCTGATTAGAGCAGCACGAGATATTAAGATTACAGGTTGGATCGCTGTTCTTAACGCTGATGATCGCCTTGAACCAGACGCTTGCGCACGGATGAGTGAAGCACTGGCACTTGCTCCACGTGCTGGACTTGCATATGCGGACGAAGATATTCGGGATCAGGCAGGATATCGTGATCCATGGATCAAGGAAGAATGGATACGATACAAGGCGTATACACCTCGCCTGACCGGACTGGTCCTTTTCCGGCGAGATTTATCTGAGCGGCTGTTCCAGGAATTTCTGAGTGCAGGAAGTGTGCCGGCGACGATGGTCTCAGGATATCTAAGAACAGATCAGGTTCTTCACGTTCCTACAGTTTTGGTGCATCGGGCACGTCCGATATCTGGTGGAATGCGCCCTGCACTGCTGCGTGTCCCTACCAATCTGCCTAGCGTGTCGATTATTATCCCCACCAAGGATAAGCCTGAACTCATCCGTCGCGTATTGGAGGCTCTCTTTTATCGCACGAATTATGCGCAGATGGAGATCGTCGTTGTTGATAACGGGACGACTGATAAAGATGCACAATCCGTATTGCGCAAGGCTGAACGGCGCGAGAATGTAACTGTGGTTAATGCCCCTGGTCCTTTCAACTGGTCGTATTTGAACAATTTAGGTGTTTCTCATTCCCGAGGAGAAGTTGTTGTTCTTTTGAACAACGATGTGGACGTTATCAGCGCGTCATGGCTCGAGTATTTGGTAGCACCGCTGAAGCGACAGGATATTGGCGTAACGGGTGCAGTTCTATTGTTCAGCGATGGGACCGTACAGCATGCTGGGATTGATCTGGAGGTTGGGCCAAAGGCAAGGCACGTCGGACTGGGCGAAACATTTCCAGCTGATCCCGAAGGTACTGCCGCCGATTACGATGTACCCGCAGTGACTGGTGCCTGCCTGGCAATTCGTCGCACGCTATTTGATGAGATCGGAGGGCTGGACGAAGCTCTGCCCGTCACATGGAACGATATCGATTTGTGTCTGCGCGTCAGGCGAGCAAAGCAGCGCGTGGTCATCGCGACGGCTTCCCGTTTGCTTCACGATGAATCCTCTACTCGCCTGCCGGATATGGATGTTTCCCAGCGTCAGGTTGTGAGAAACGCACATAAATTGATCCAACAGCGCTACGGTAGTGAGCTTGGTGCATGGAAATCGCGAAATGCTCAGATTGAAGGATTTGGGCCATACGAATTCTGGTCGCTAGAGTATGCTAAAAAAATGCGATCGCATTGAATTAATTGAGATTTATAAAAATAACATCGTTTCTATATTCGATTGATAATATGTGTATTTAATGGTTTGCATTATTGCAAAATTATCTTCAAAAATTTATGTACTGGATTGGTGAGGAACTTAATTTAATCGGAAGGTATAATCTTAGTCCCACGATGGCTTACGTTAAGAAAATGCAGAGTTCTATCATCCGCAGAAATATCTTCGCGATTAAAAGCGAGATTTTTCGATGAATAAAAAACAACATAAGCCCATTTATGTTCAGTGAGAACAATGGCATTCATACAATAAATGATCTGTATTTCATATTTTCAATTAATAATTAAGTAAGAAGATTTTTTCATAATGGGTATTGATATTAATTTTTTTAATAAAATAAAATCCAATCAGGTGATAATGTATTTTAAATACATTTTTTCTGCCTTTGGTTTTATGGCAATAACTGTCATTTACCTTTTAGGATACCTCCATTATCCCGCTCGCCCCTCGCCTGCGGCACGTTTTCCAGAGGGATGGTGGGGGTGGTTCGATCAATCGAAATACTTGCAATCAGCGCAGGCGATCTCCCATTGGGATTTGTCTCCTGCTCAACATTGGTATCCGTTTGGATATGCATTGCTTGGGGCGCCTTTTGTCTGGATGGGGAATAACTGCTACCTGCTGCCTGATCTTCTGTGCCTTCTCGCGACGGTGGGGGCAATAATTTTTCTTGCAGAAGGTTTAGGATTGTCTGTGTTTTCTGGCATGTTGATTGCCATCGGCACGACAGTGTTTCCCGCGCCAATTTTGAGTGTTTGGGTCGTACCCTGGAACACAACGCTCTCTGTTCCCCTGATCTGGTGGGCATTCGCACTCGCGACGCGTTTAGTGCTGTTGAAGGATGCCGGCAGGCTTTCGATTTATCGTCTACCGTTATTTGTCCTGCTGGGTGCCTTACTGGCGTTCATCCCCGTTACCCGTCCGACTGATCTTCTCATTTCAGGAGGTGTAGCCGCGACCTGCTTTCTGACAGCATTGTGGGAACGTGAGTTACGTTGGAGGGAGCTTCTGGCCGCAGTTGCTGGTGCTACGGTCGTGTTGGGCATCGCTGGTGCTCTGTACGTCCAGATTTATGGGTTCCATGCATCGGAATACATGGTTCATTCAAAAGAGCTAGGCTTCCGTACCGATCTTTTGTGGTGGAAAACCTATCTGCTTCTTTTAACCCCGCGCCCCTGGTTTCCTGATGGCGAAGGCTTGATGGAGCAAATCAATTGGCTGTTTTTCGGTATCGCGGGCATCGTAATGTTACCGTGGACTGCTCGCAGCCGAAAAGATATTCCCTATATTCTGCTGGCATGCCTCTGCATCGGATACAGTCTTCTGTTCTTTTCCTACATTGATCTGATTCCAAGTGGTCTGTGGCGCTATAACAACGTCCATTATTTCAAGTGGGTTCTTCCTGCGATGGGTCTGCTGGCATGGCGTTGTTTTACGGCTTTGTTTTCTCCACGGTGGAGGGTGGCTCTTGGCACAATAGCTGCGGTGTTCGTGCTGTCATGCATCAGATTGTTGCCCGTACAGGTGCCAAATGGTAGTTCTGGCGTCTGGATGCTTACACTCCATGAGGCGCCTCCGTCGTGGCCAGACAGCTACTTTCGAGATATGACTGTCGCCGATCAGGATGGGAAACTTGCAAATATTACAGGCTTTAGATCTTTGCCGGACACGCAGGGAGAACGATGGATCGCCCTCGCCCGTCCGTTTGATGGTGTGGTGCGCAATCTCACCATGCAGGATCAGAACTCCTTACCCGTGACATCTTGGGGCATGAAGCTTGCATTGAGGCCCAATCCATGTTGGCTCCCCCCATATGCTTGCCACTATAAAGCGCCGGCGCCTTAAGGTTGGTTGTCTAGGATCAGGCTGCGGTAGAAAACTGGTTTATCGCCGCGGTCTGTTCAGACCTATGTGCCGTCAACCATGATAACTCTTAGCGGCATCGCACATGTTGAGAAATAAGCAACTTTGAAGCCTCCGAATATCGTAGTTAGCGGAAATTACGTGATTTAGTCGCGAGGGGCACAGAGAGTGCCTCGCGCGAATGTTTGCCAAAGTCCTGTAAAAATCAGTTTGGAGCGCCAGCCAGCATTTTCGACAAGTCGTAGATTTTCCTGTCTACTAGATGGACGACCTCCCCTTCTTTCTGAAGAATACCTTTCGCACTGAGCATGTGTCCGCCCAAAACTATCCGTCGATAGACCTCGAAGATATTAGGCCGCATGATGATGTTCATGTTCATGTTCATGTTCGCGGTGTCGGTCTCTAACGTCACAAACACCAAGCGTCCTCGGCCGACCTAGGGCTCTGACGCACCAGAACTAATCCTGCTACTGCTAGATGCTTTTCGTCTATTGAAGACAAAGCCGTTCGACAAGTTGCAACGCCCTGTGTGTTCAGCCCTAGACGTAGCAAGGTCAGTGTATGAGGTTACAATCCCCTACAACTCGGGCTCCCTACAGCACCATAGTGACCAAAATCACCGAGCAGCTAAGATTGTAGGAAGCAAGAGCTGGTATCTCAGCATTAGAGCTTTCTGGTGCTAAGCCATCTGACTTTCTCCGGATCGCGGTGATCGAAGAAACTGCTGGCTTTCTGATCAAGCGTGGTAATCGCCTCCACATCAGCATCGTCCAACGTAAAGTCGAAGATAGCAAAGTTTTCGGCCATACGATCTTTACGGACTGACTTGGGGATCGCGACAATCCCGCGCTGGTTCAACCAACGCAGCACAACCTGAGCGATGGTCTTGCCATGCTTCTGCGCAATTGACTGAAGCAGATCATTCGAGAACAGCCCGTTTCGTCCCTCTGCAAACGGTCCCCAAGCTTCCGCCTGAACATCGTATTGCTTCAGGATTTTCAGCGCATCGTCCTGCTGATGAAAAGGATGGAGCTCAATCTGATTGATCGCTGGTGTGATTTCGTTGTGCAGCACGAAATCCACCAGTCGGTCAGGATAGAAGTTGCTGACGCCGATCGCCCGGATACGGCCCGCACGATACAGTTCTTCCATTGCGCGCCATGCCCCATAGACGTCCCCGTATGGTTGATGCATCAACCAGAGATCGAGATAGTCTGTCTGGAGTTTGTTCAACGAACGCTCAAAAGCAGCCTTGGCGCCCTCATAACTCGCATCTTCAATCCAGAGTTTGGTAGTGACGAATAAATCGCTGCGGTCGATCCCGTGGTTGCGGATCGCATGTCCCACTGCTTCCTCGTTACCATAGGACGTTGCTGTGTCCAGAAGCCGGTAGCCGACATCAATAGCGTCCCGAACACTTCGTTCACACTCGACAGGATCAGGGACCTGGAACACACCAAAACCAAGAGACGGCATCTGAACGCCATTGTTTAGCATGACTGCAGGCGGGGTGAGTTTCATGTTTATTCTCTTCGAGACTGTGGCTTAGCGATTGATCAGGTTCTGATATGAGGCAGGATAACGGTCCCCTTGCAGGGTGATCCCGTTGAGTGCCTGTTCAATGCGGGTCAGATCATCAACCGTCAGACTGACATCAACCCCTCCCAGATTTTCTTCGAGACGATCAAGTTTCGTCGTACCGGGAATGGGAGTAATCCACGGTTTTTGGGCAAGAAGCCACGCCAACGCGATCTGCGCAGGCGTGCAGGATTTTTCAGATGCAATGGCTTTAACAAGATCAACAAGAGCCTGGTTCGCAGCCAGTGCATCAGCCTGGAAACGGGGCACAGAGCTTCGGAAATCATCTTTGGCGAACACGACCTTTGGATCGAGTTTTCCAGTCAGAAACCCTTTGCCAAGAGGCGCAAATGGCACGAAGCCGATACCCAGTTCCTCAAGAAGCGGCAAAATTTCCAGTTCAGGTTCGCGCCAGAACATCGAATATTCACTCTGGAGAGCGGCAACCGGCTGTACGGCATGTGCACGACGGATTGAATCCGTCCCGGCTTCAGACATGCCAAAATGCTTGACCTTGCCCGCTGCGATAAGGTCTTTCACCGTTCCGGCAACATCTTCGACCGGCACGTTTGGATCGACGCGATGCTGGTAAAAGAGATCGATCCTATCAGTCCGTAGGCGCGTCAGAGCTTCATCCGCAACCTGTCGAATACGCTCCGGCCGACTATCCAATCCCTGTGCTGGCACGCCGTTTACGAAACCAAACTTGGTGGCAATCACGACCTGATCACGAACCGGCTCTAGCGCCTCCCCAACGACTTCTTCATTAATGCCTGGTCCATAAGCTTCGGCAGTATCGAAGAAAGTGACCCCACGCTCATATGCTGCGCGGATCAGGGCAATAGCATCCTTGCGATCGGTGGCAGGGCCATAGCCATAGCTCAGGCCCATGCAGCCGAACCCAAGCGCTGATACTTCCAGACCACTCTGGCCTAACAGACGTTTCTGCATGTTTCTTGATCCCGCGTGTTTATCCTTGGGCATCTGCCAAGGCTCTGAACACGCAAATCATAAGCCCAGATTCATCAATCGATTAGACAAGGCAAATTTCTTGGGTCTATGACTTTTAGTCATGAAACCCGTGAGAAGGCTTGAGCATAATGCAGCGTGAAGAGCTTGGAAGTCTGGCTATGTTCATGGCAGTTGCTGATGAAGGCAGTTTTACCAAGGCCGCAGGCAAGCTTGGCATTTCACAATCTGCGCTCAGCCATTCTCTTCGGCGGCTCGAAGCCAGACTGGGCCTCCGGCTCCTTACACGTACAACCAGGAGTGTCGCACCTACACTGGCAGGTGAACGCCTTATAGAAACACTGCGTCCTGCGCTTGAGGATATTGATCAGAAGCTTGCCGCACTGACCGAGTTGCGGGACCGTCCTGCTGGCACTGTTCGGATCACGACAAGTTCTCACGCGGCATACACGGTGCTGTGGCCAGCTATTGATCGTCTCACAGCCGAAAATCCTGACATCAATGTGGAAATCAATATTGAAGGAGGCCTCGTTGATATCGTGGCTGAGCGATATGACGCAGGAATAAGGCTTGGAGAAAGACTGGAGCAGGACATGATTGCGGTGCCAATCAGCCCACGCCTTCGGATGGCGGCTGTGGTCTCGCCATCGTACCTGAGCGGAAAGACTATCCCGGAAACGCCTTACGATCTGGCTCACCATAACTGTATCAATCTGCGTTTACCGACTTCCGGTGGATTATATGCTTGGGAGTTTGAGCGCGATGGCAAAGAGATCCGGGTTAAAACGCAAGGACAACTTGTGTTCAACGATATCAATCTGATTGTGGAAGCCGCGCTCACCGGGCACGGTATTGCTTTCATGCTTGAGGATCACGTCAAAGATCACTTGTCTTCGGGAACTCTGGTGCGAATTCTTGAAGATTGGTGTGAACCATTCGACGGTTATTATCTGTATTACCCAAGCAGGCGGCAGCCCTCTCCAGCGTTCACCCTTGTTCTGGACGCTCTGCGTTACCGAGGCGGATAAATTTTAGAGCTGGATGAATGATCGAAAACTAGATTGACGCTTGAATGGATTGCTCTGCTTCTCGGCGATACCTTCTGGGAGTAACCCCTTTTTCTTCCAGAAATGCTCGATTGAAATTGGATAGATTACTGAAGCCTGACTCTGCGCCTATGACGGAAATGGGGTCTTTCGTTGTCATCAGAAGGTTGCATGCACGACTGATCCGCAATCGGCGCACAAAACTGGTGAAAGTTCCCCCTGTTGCTTGCTGGAACAGACGCGAGAAAGCAGACGGACTCATTTTAACGCGATGGGCGATCTCTGCCTGTTTGATCGTCTTTAAATCTGAAGACAACAGGCTCTGCATGACCTGATCGATCACCATGGACTCTTCTGCTTTTGAAGAGCGGGAGTTCCAAGACTGACATAGAATGTGTCGAGGAATCTGAGCCAAATCTACAAGAAGCGCAATCAGTTTCGAGACCCGCTCTGCTGGGGTAGAAACCTCCAGATCTTCCATCTGGTGGCAGAGCATTTCCAGCGATGGTCCATGAAATTCAACTCCGTTGGCCGCGTCCTCAATCAGGCGCAGGATTTCCCCAAATTCCGGACATAGTTGAATCAATCCCTGAAGCCATGCTGGCTGGATCTGTACGATCAGATCGCGCCCATGACAGACCTGCTCTTGCCCCAGATTGCTTAACCAGTTGTGAGGTAAGTTGGGCCCTATCAGGAACATGCTTCTGGCGTAGAAGGTACCGACATGGTCACCCACGACATATCGCCCACTCCCCGCTGTAATCAGGTGCAGTTCATACTCGGGATGGTAATTCCACTTAGCGCACTCAGCGGGGTAATCATGCCTGGACAGAGTAAAACTGTGCGCTGGCTTGGCCGTAATGAGCTCGTAAACGGGTTGAAGGGGCTGCGTGGCAAAGGGTTTTCGGCGACGGGACATGCAATGCCTAATACAACGCTGCCCTAGGGCAGCGCTTTAAAAGCTGCGGATGATATCAGGATCTGCATTTGGGATCATCGTTTCCAGTAAGGTCTGATTCGTCGCAGCATCATCAGGAATTTTCCTGTTAGCATCTAGCGTTTGATTTTTATTTTTTCGATACTTTTTTGCGGTTTTGTTCAGCGATAAGAGCGGCTCGTCCTGCAGTCTTTTTGCGTTTCTGAAGTAGAAATTTTCTTGTAACCGTTACGTTATAACAACATTGTAGTTATTATCAGTTTTGAACCGCTTCATCGCAGCATTGCTCTCACGGTTTCTTGTGGTCTATCGCGCCTCGCTAACTTTCTTGAAATTCTTCCTCAAAGAGACCGCATGACCATCGCAGTGCCGCCCGAGAACTCGTCTTTGACGAACGTTCCTTCCCCCCGCACATCTCTCATTTTCTTTGTGCTCGCTCTGGGCGCTTTTGCTATAGGAACTGCTGAATTTACAGCCATGAGTCTGGTGCCTCTGATCGCACGCGAACTTCAGGTTACGGTTCCTCAGGCCGGGCACGCGATTGTTGCTTACGCGATGGGTGTTGGCATTGGAGCGCCGCTCATTGCTGTTCTCAGCGCACGTTTGAGCCATAAAAAAACACTCATTGGGCTCACTGCCCTCTATATGGTTGGAAATGGGCTCACAGCATTTGTCCCATCTTATGGCTACCTTCTGATATGCCGATTTGTCAGCGGCCTTCCCCATGGCGCCTATTTTGGAATAGCTGGCATCATCGCTTCGTCACTCGTTCCTCCAAGTCGCAGGACACAAGCGGTTTCGCGTGTCGTGCTTGGTCTTACTGTTGCAACAGTTGCAGGTGTGCCCCTAGCCAGTATCATCGGAAGTGCCCTGGGATGGCGCTGGTCCTTCGGTTTGATCGCGGCTCTGGCACTCATCACAACTGTCCTTGTCAGTGTGGTTATTCCCACAGATCCTTCACGTCCCCATGCAAATGCAATGGCGCAGCTCAGAGGCCTTAAAAACCGACAAGTGTGGCTCACCCTTGGAATTAGTGCCGTAGGGTTTGGTGGAATTTTTTGTGTTTATACTTACCTGACGGCCATTATGCAGGAAGTTCTACATGCATCGTCCACGATGATTGCTATTATGCTGGCTGTCTTCGGAACGGGAATGACCACAGGAACGGTTGTTTGCGCCTGGGCTGCTGACCGGAAGATGATGTTGACCATGGGCGGTATCTTGCTCGTCAATGCATCAGCCCTCGCCGGTTTCGCAGGATCTGCGCATAACGTCTGGGAGCTGATGCCTGTTGTGTTTATGATCGGGTGTGGCGGAGGGCTGGGAACGGTGATTCAGTCGCGCCTCCTTGAAGTCGCGGTAGGTGCAGAAGCTATGGCTGCGGCCTTGAATCAGAGCGCTTTCAATCTGTCTAATGCCGTTGGTCCCGCACTGGGTGGACTTGCCATTGCAGCCGGTTTTGGATGGACCTCCGTAGGCTGGGTTGGAAGCGGCCTGGCTTTTGGTGGTTTCATGATCTGGCTGCTGACTTTGGGTGATATCAAGGCAAAACAACAGCGACCGATCTAATATTTGATAAGGTGTCTTTTCATAGACGCGAAAATCGGAAATTTACGTCAAATCACCAGACATTTATTATGCTGCCATCTCGAAGGGGGCTTCTCCACAGGCGTTGACTTCATCAATCGTGAGTAGAAGTCTTATGCGCTCCTTGACAGGGCGATGAGAGAGTGGCGGCGAGCGATGGAGGACCTTCTCTGCGTGGTCCCACTGAGGAAAGTGTTTCCCTTTCAGAAAAACAATTGCCCCAGTAGAGGCTTCCTGAATGGTTGACCCGTTGTCGGTCGTCCATTGAACTCCTGGCCCGACATAGGCGCGAAGCAAACGGAGATCGACGCAATCGACATGAAATTTCCTGCAGCTATCTGTCGTTATTTTTTCCAAACGAACGCGGAGTGCCTGATGTCGGGAGATATCGCCGTAAAGAGTAGCGATCTCCAGGATATCTTTCTGTAGAGGCAATGTACCTTCTGGAAATGAGGCCTCTAGCTGTGCAGCAATGTCCGTCAGTTGACCACGCGCTATCCATGATTGAGGCGCATCTTTCAGATAGTCTTTCGCCGCTTGTGTCAGTGATGCCGACAGGCTGGCTTGATGAAAACTGATGCTACAGTGAGGCAACAGAATGTCTTTGAGCAACGACTGACGATCCAGACGGGTACGGGTGGAACATTGCGGCATGGAAAACGCTTCCTTGCTATTGGTATGTTATAACATAACTATTATTGACGCCTGTATCAATCCCCTCTTCTCTTCAGGTGCTTGCCTCATGTCGGACAATCGATTGCCTGTGACCGTTCTTTCCGGTTTCTTGGGAGCTGGAAAAACTACCCTTCTCAATCATGTTTTGAATAATCGCGACGGTCTGAAGGTTGCGGTCATTGTCAATGATATGAGTGACGTGAACATTGATGCCGAGCTGATCCGAAATGGCGGCAGTAATTTGTCCCGGACCAATGAAAAGCTCGTGGAAATGACGAATGGCTGCATCTGCTGTACGTTGCGGGATGACCTTCTGACCGAGGTGACACGGCTGGCGGCAGAAAAAAGATTTGATTACCTCCTGATTGAATCAACCGGGATTGCAGAGCCCCTGCCCGTTGCAGCTACTTTTGAGTTTCGAGATGAAGAAGGCCGTAGTTTGAGTGACGTCGCTCGGCTCGATACGATGGTAACTGTTGTGGATGCCGTGAACCTGCTCAAAGACTACGGATCAACCGATTTCCTTCGGGATCGAGGTGAGGTTGCGGGAGAAGAGGACGAACGCGCGCTCGTAGACCTCTTCGTTGATCAGATCGAATTTGCGGACGTCATCGTTCTGAATAAAATCGATACCGCCACTCCCGAGCAGGCAGAGGCAGCAAGTTTGATTATTCGTTCTCTCAATGCTGACGCAACTGTGGTTGAAACAAGCCAAAGCCAGGTTCCCATAAACCAGCTTCTGAACACTGGCCGATTTGATTTTGAGCGTGCACACCAAAATCCCTTGTGGTTCAAAGAGTTGTACGGGCATTCTGAACATCGGCCGGAAACGGAAGAATACGGAATTTCCAGCTTTGTTTACCGTGCCCATCGGCCTTTCAGACCGAATGCTTTTGCAGACTTCATCGAGCAGTCATGGCACGGTGTGGTGCGCGTGAAAGGCTATTTCTGGCTTGCAACCCGCCCGGATTGGGTTGGAGATCTGAGTATTGCGGGGGCTTTAGCGCGTCATCAGGCGGCTGGGCGGTGGTGGGCAAGTGTCCCGCATGACAATTGGCCTGATGACGAAGGTTGGCGAGCGACATTGGCCAAATACTGGGACGATGTTTACGGAGACCGACGTCAGGAACTGGTCTTTATTGGAACCGCAATGGACGAGGCTGCAATTCGTACCGCGCTCGACAGTTGCCTTGTTCCACCACCACAGGACGAAATTTTCATGCCCTGGCACTACGACAATCTTCCGGATCCATTTCCGCAGTGGTCGTAAATATCTGAGTGATTTTGACTTACGCGCCCATATTTTATGCCATCGGGCCCTGGCGATTAGGATAGCAATTGGAGGGGCGTTCTTCTCAGCCCCTCCCGAACACTCACGGACCAGAAAAATAACTATTCGCTCTGATGTATATCTCAGTAACTATTCTTTCGAAAGATGCAGTTAAACTCAGAAATCCGATGAGACCGTCCCCGTCATTGAAAACCTTGGAAGCACATAGAAGGATGCTCCGCTGCTGCCTGCTAGGGTACTGCCGTCGAGCAGTGTCACATTATGGTAGTTGTTGGTAATGCCCGTTGTTCCGACACGAATAATAGATCCCGTCAGATTGGAGAAATTCAAACGGAACGTAGGGGTTTTCAGGAAATAGAGCGGTTTGAAATGATACCCAAGCGCCAGGGTATTGGTAACAAACCCAGGCATTCTTTGATCGCCCACAAGCGTTACTGACTGAGGGCCGGTATAGTGAAGGCTGAAGTTTCCAAAGAACCCTGCATTGCTGTAGGTCAGGCCAAAATTTGCAAGCACTCGTGGCGTGAGAATGGACTGTTTTCCTTTGGTGGGAAGGTATGTGTCACCATAAGGAATATTTGAGTCAAAAGTGCCATGCAGGTACTCCACTGAGGCATAGGGGCTGAAATGGTGGAAATCCCTTCCTGCAATCATGGCATCAAATCCGCGGATCGTCTGGTTTCCTGCATTGGAAACTGCATAAGCGGTATTGGGCAGATAGGTGGTCAGAAGACGGTTGGTGATATTGGAATTGAATGCCGAAATATCGAACGTCAGGTACCGGTTGTTATAGCGATATCCAATCTGTTCCGTGATGGAATACTGGTTTTTGGGGAGTGACGTCGAACCCGACAGCTGTGACGGAGACGGCTGGCGGAAGTCACCTTCGGCATTCATGTAAACCTGACTGTGAGAGTCAATTTTATACGATACAGAAAGATGCGGAAGGGGCGCGGTTGAGTTCGCTCCGATCGTAAATTGGCTGAGCCCGGAAGCGCGATCCCAATAATTGGACATGATATATTTGAAGCCACCATTTATGGTCAGGCGATCATTGAAATATTTGGCGGTATCTTCGATAAAGAAAGAATTCAGCTCGTAGCCCGCATTGTACCTGTAAATCGCTTCCTGACCATCTGCTGTATAGAGCTTATAGGCATTGTCATTTGTTTTGGCATTTCGTCCGCCAGGTTGTGTTGCCATGGTTGGAAAGAAATAGTCGACGGCGTTGTTCTCATACCAGTATCCGAAAGACAGATGGTTATGACGATCAATGTCGTAACCCAGTTTGGCGACAAGCCCGACTTGCGGGGACCAGTGCTGCGCCCAATATGTGCTCAATGGTGTAGAAGGATCTGCTTTCTGCCCGTTCCCATAGAAATATGTGGCCCCCGTCGAGGCTGGCGTGCCAGCGGTTGAGCCGTCCCATCCGAAGCCTGTCGCAAAATAGGGAGCCAGGTCGAAGGTCAGGCGTTTGTTGATAATGATATGCGCTTGTGTTGTGACGAAAAACTGGTTCCAGGAGTCAATATTGCCTTGCCAGTAATTTCCGGCGGACGTGGAATTTCTGTCCCAGACATTTGTACGGTTATATCCCTGCCCCGTATGCTTATAATTATAAAATGTTTGAGCATCTGGATATGCATCAATTGTGAACATGGAATTGTTCCATGAACCAAAAAATTTGACAGTTGAGCCGTTGGTAAATTCTTTAAAAAGTCCAACGTCTACATGTGTACGTCGGTTTGTACCTGCACCCATCCATTGTCTCGAATGGGTATTTGAGACTGAGATGTAAGACCGAATACCGGAATTTCCGATTTCTCCGGATTCCAGTCGGACGAATTCCCGGGACATGTTGTTGGTGCCGTAAGAAAAATCCATGCTGCCCCCAGCTTTCTTCCCGGGGGTTAGTGTGCGCTCATCAAGCGTACCTGCCGTTGCATTGGATGCAGGCGCATCGATGGGAGAGCTCCCAGGCGTCATGGTGACGCTTTCGATGTTCTCTGCATCAACATTCTGCTGAAGATATGCCGCAAGAGATGCAGGAGCCCCATCCAAGAGCAAAGCCGTATCGGCATCAGTAAAACCGCGCATATACAGAGCGCCGCCTTTGATCCCAGACGTATCTGGCATGGCAATGCTGACACTTGGAAGATTTTGGACAACATCGAGGCCGGTTGATGTCGGGCTTCTCATCTCAATATATTGGCGCCCCACAGACTGCACGGCATAAGGTGCAGTTTCGACGCGCATCATGCCTCCCCCAGAGTTGCGCGCGCTTCTCGACCCACGAACACCAACGCTCTCTTCGCTGGCTGCCATCATGGACGTTCTACGGGAACGCGGCTTTGCAGGTGTGCCAGATGTCGCATGATGAGAGCTTGCCACATGACGAGGATGATGGGTCGGAGCAGCACTGGAGCGTCCAGTCTCTGCGGAAAGGAGTACGGAACTCAGAATAGTACCGAGGAACAGACGAGAAGCCAGTGTCTTCACTTTTTTTCTCCGAAAGCTCAGTTGGTGTAACTGAATAATATGCACTCAAACATATTTCGTTTTAATAATGAAATACTAAATAATATTTGGATAAAATAAATATATAAATTTAGTATTTTAGGTTAATTCCAGCGCGTTTAGCCGAATGATGCTTCCATCATTCGGCTTTCTGAGGATTACTTCTGAATTCGGAAATTAAAATGAATATTTAGAAGTCTTTTTCGCAGCTCATAATGACCTTTCTAACTTGGGCTATCATTCCTCTTATTTGGTCTGGAGTCGAAATAAATGGAGGGCCAAAAGAAATCGTGTCTCCTGTGACGCGAAGCAGAACGCCCTCTTCCAGGCCTCGCTCAAAAAGCTGAACGCTTCGAAGGGCAGATTTGTCAGAAAGAGGATTGAGTTCGATCGCGGCGGTAAGGCCTATGTTCCGTAAATCTTTTACGGACTTCAGGTCCTGCAGTGCATGGATCTCTTCTTCCAGGATGGGTTCCAGTGCTCTGACGGCCGCATTGGTTCCCTCTTCTTCCATGATGTCGAGCACCGTATGAGCCACGGCCGCGGCCATTGGATGCCCTGAATAGGTATAGCCGTGAGCGAACTCTATGGCTGCGTCCGGGCCGTTCATGAACGTTTTGTAGATTTCTGAAGTGACGATAACGCCGCCCATGGGAATGATCCCATTCGTGACCGCCTTGGCGAAGGTAATCATATCCGGTGTGACGCCAAATCTTCGGGAGGCAAAGTTTTCTCCCATACGCCCAAAGCCCGTGATGACTTCGTCGAAAATGAGGAGAATGCCGTGTTTCGTACAGATTTCCCGCAGCTTCTGAAGATATCCGACGGGAGGGACAAGAACGCCGGTTGATCCCTGAACTGGCTCGACAATGACAGCCGCGATTGTGGAGGCATCATGGAGTGCTACCAGTCTTTCGAGATCGTCCGCCAGATGGGCGCCCCACTCAGGCTGCCCTTTTGAAAAGGCGACATGGGCGTGATCGTAAGGGTGTCGGATGTGGTCCACGCCAGGGACCATCACCGTGGCGAACATCTTGCGGTTCGGGACAATGCCGCCGACGGACATGCCACCAAACCCTACACCATGATAACCTCGTTCGCGTCCAATGAGACGAAAACGGCCGCCCTCACCTTTAAGCTTGTGAAAGCCGATCGCAATTTTTAGTGCAGTATCAACAGCTTCTGAGCCTGAATTCGCAAAGAAAACATGCTCCAAGCCTTCGGGGGCCATTTTTGCGATGCGTGCTGCCAGCGTTACAGCCGGTGCATGCGTCATCTGGAATCCGGGTGCGAAGTCCAGCGTTTCTGCCTGCTGACGAAGCGCGTCCGCAATGCGTGGATTTCCATGGCCTAAAGGCGTACACCACAGCCCAGACAGGGTATCGAAGACCGTTTTGCCATCGGCCATCGTATAGTAAGGCCCTTTGGCAGAGGCCACAACGCGATGATCGCCCCGACCGTTAACCAGTCTGTTGGCTGTAAAGGGCATCCAGTTGCGCCCCTCACTCATGGCAAGGGCGCACAGGCTTTCGTTCGTCAATGTAGTCACGATACTGCCTCCGTCAGGCTGTCAGATGTTTTTTTCTTAAAAGGCGCTCTATCGACATACCGGCCCTGGCCGCGCTCGGCCCGCAGTGTACCGTCATCCCAAAGGACACGGCTCTGACTGATTGTCTTTTTTGCCACGCCTGTAACGGTCATGCCTTCATAAATATTGTAATCGACATTCTGATGATGTGTGGCGGCAGAAATGGTTCGCGACGCCGATGGATCCCACAGCACAATATCCGCGTCTGCACCCTCAACAATCATGCCTTTCCGGCTATGGATATTGAAGATACGGGCCGTATTGGTGGACGTGAGGGCAACAAACTGCTCCGGAGTTATCTTGCCGCCGACAACGCCGTGATGCCACAGAATGCTCATGCGATCCTCAATGCCGGGAACACCGTTGGGGATGTGCGTAAAATTGGTGAGGCCCATTTCTTTCTGGGAGCGGCAGAAGCAACAGTGATCCGTTGCGGTGGTGTGGAGCTGGCCGGAAGAAAGGCCGCCCCAAAGCGCTTGCTGATGCGATTTTTCGCGGAAAGGTGGACTCATGACATAGCGCGATGCCTTCAGCCAGTCTGAAGACTGGTAAACGCTTTCATCGAAAACCAGATGCTGTGGAAGAACTTCGCCATAAACCTGTAGTCCGCGAAGGCGGGCAGTTGCGATGGCTTCGGTCGCCTCGCGTGTTGACACGTGCACGATATAGAGAGGGGTATTGCTGACGGCCGCCAGTGTAATGGCGCGCTGGGCAGCCTCGCCTTCCACGCTGGATGGGCGGGAGAGCGGATGCGCCGCGGGGCCTGTGTTTCCTGCTTTCAGGAGAGTCTCCTGAAGAAACGAGACGGCATCTCCATTCTCGGCATGCACGGTGCATAAAGCGCCCAGCTCTCCCGCTCGACGCATGGAGTTGAGAAACGTCTCATCATCCACCATCAGGGCGTTCTTGTAGGCCATGAAGTGTTTGAAGGAGTTAACGCCGCAGTCCCGCACCAGTGTTTCCATATCCTGGTGAACCTGGTCGTCCCAGTGCGTCACCGCGACATGGAAACCATAGTCAGCAGACGCTTTTTCGGCTTTGCTCCGCCATGTCTTCCACGCGTCATGCAGCGACTGCCCGTGTTCGGGGATGACGAAATCAATAATGCTCGTTGTGCCTCCGGCGAGCCCGGCGGCTGTGCCTGTATAGAAATCGTCACTGGCCGTCGTGCCCATGAAGGGCATTTCCATATGCGTGTGAGGATCTATCCCCCCTGGCATGACAAGCAGGCCATCTGCATCAACGATGGTACAGCCTGTCGGCGCTTCCATATCCGCCTGAACAGCCGCGATTCTCCCGCCATCGTCACATAGGACGTCTGCTCTGAAACGCCGCTCAGACGTAACAACTGTTCCACCCTTGATCAGGAGCATGACATCCCTTCCCTTCAGGAAAAGTGGTTGGCATTATGTCGTTGTCTTACCGAAACTGTATGGTTAATCTGACCAGCCGGTCAACATAACGATTGCGCTTCCGGAATTTTTTCGAGAACGAGGATCACCAGAATGACACAGTCACCGGACGCGTACGCTACAGGGCGCCTGACCAATGCGGATCTTGCGCCTGTTCAGGACCGGAACTGGGCATGGAAGGACTTTCTCTTCCTCTGGATGTCTGATGTCCACAGTGTCGCCGGCTACATGACGGTGGGCACGCTGTTCATGATGGAATTGCCGGTCAGCAGTGTGCTCATCGGACTGCTTGTTGCAATCGTCGCCGTGCAGCTTCTCTGCAACCTGATCGCGGTTCCGAGCCTGAAGTCCGGCGCCCCTTTTCCGGTCATTATCCGAAGTGTCTTTGGCGTCTACGGCGCGGTCGTCCCGGCACTGGTGCGAGGGATCATAGCCGTAGGATGGTATGGAATCCAGACATGGCTGGCATCCAATGCCGTGGTTCTGTTTGTTCTTCGGATGATGCCGTCGCTGGCAGACTATAGCGATGTTCATCACCACGGACTGATGGGACTGTCGCTGCTCGGCTGGTTGGCCTTTCTGCTCATCTGGGCTTTGCAGTTGGCGGTATTCTGGCGCGGAATGGAGTCCATCCGGCATTTCATAGACTGGGCAGGGCCAGCCATTTACGTCATGATGGTCCTGCTTGACGGCGTGCTTCTCTGGAAAACGCGTGGACAGATCAGCTTTGCAGTCCTTCCCCACTCTGCTCTTTCCGTCGGACAACATCTGACCGGCGTGCTGAATGTGATCTCTCTGACGATCGCATTCTTCTCTCCGATTATCCTGAATTTTGGCGATTTTGCCCGCTACGGCATTAGCCTGAGTGCGGTACGACGCGGTAATTTTTGGGGCCTACCAATCAATTTCATGGCGTTCTGCGCGCTTGCACTTACAACAGTAACCCTCACCCAGCCTGTTCTGGGACAAATCCTCGTTGATCCGGTGGACACTGTGACGCGTCTGGATAGTCAGACAATCATGATCGTAGGAATTTTAACCTTCGTTCTCGCGACCATCGGGATCAACATTTCTGCCAATTTCGTCTCCGCTGCGTTTGATTTTTCCAATATAGCCCCGGCATCCATTTCATGGCGTGGCGGCGGTGTCATTGCGGCGATTGGTGCCATCGTTCTCACGCCCTGGAACCTCTATGCCCGTCCGGATCTGATCCACCTGACGCTCGACATCCTGGGTCTGTTTATCGCTCCTGTGACGGGAATTCTTCTGGCGGACTACTATTTTGTTCAGAGGGAAACCCTGGACGTGCCTGCGCTCTACAGTGCAGACCCATCGGCAGCTTACTGGTACCGAGGTGGCGTAAACCCTACCGCGATCTGGGCCTTGGGCCTGGCTGTATTGGTGGGGCTCGCAAACGTCTTCCTGCCAGCATTAGCCGTATTCCAGAATTTCGCGTGGTTTACAGGCTTCTTTTCAGGGTTTTGTTTTCATCTGCTTCTAACGCGCCTGAGGCCGGTTGGGAGAACAGCGGACGGACAAGCGTCATGAGAGTGGTGACGGCAGTTTCATAATCGCCGTCAGTAAGAGGTGTACGGTCCAGAACAGCCTCATACTGGACCTGCATATCCGCATATGCCTGCGTACCCGACCACAAGAGAAACAACAGATGTGTCGGGTCAATAGGCGCCATGATGCCCTTTGCCTGCCATTCCAGGAAGATTGCGACATGTCGGGCCACATGGGCTCGAAGTTCTCCCCGTAAGAAGTCCTGAACCATGTGGCCGCCTGAGAGCACTTCCTGTGCGAAGAGACGCGATCCTTCAGGACGTGCGCGGGAGAATGCAATCTTGGCTTCTATGTATCCTCTAAGCCCGTCCAGCGGGTCCTTGTCAGAAGAAAGCCAGTGATCGGCATCTGTCAGCCATACGTCCAGCAGGCGTGACAGTGTGGCGTTGTACAGGTCTTCCTTAGAGCCAAAATAGTAGAGAATATTGCCCTTGGGGATGTCGCAGACCTTGGCAATATCTTCAAGGCGCGTTCCTTTAAGGCCGCGGGTGCCAAAGGTCCATTCCGCAGCATTCAGAATTTGCGGAACGGTGGCGCGGCGCGGCGCACCGGCACGAGTTCTCTTTCTGGGGCTGGGAGACGCCTCCAGACTGTCTTGTGGCATTGTCTTTCTCCCAGCCTGCTTTGCGGGAGGCGATTTTTGACAGCAGACAGGCTGGACGACAAGCCCCTGATTGGCAGAACGCTTAGAGCGTGCTGTCTGCCCGCAAAACAGCACCAAGCAGAACATTGGCTCCGGCTTCGGCCTCGCTTTCCGTAATGCTTTCTTCCTCGTTATGGCTCAGGCCATCCCTGCAGGGCACAAAAATCATGGCCGTTGGTGCAACGCGTGCAAGATACGCAGCATCATGCCCCGGGCCTGAGACAATCGAAAGGGGATCGTAGCCCATCTGGCGTGCAGAATCCGCGACCATCTCCACGCACCGCGTATCAAAATGAACTGCGGGAGCATCCCAGATGGAGGCGATCTCCAGCGTCACGCCGCCAGCTTCAGCAATGCTGTGGAAGCGATCCATGAACTCCCGCTCCATGGTCGCGACGACGGTATCATCCGGGTGACGGATATCCACCGTGAAAAACGTCTCGCCGGGTACGACATTATTGCTGTTCGGGCGATTTTCAATCAGGCCCACTGTACCCACGGCCCCCGGAGCACGGCCCAGTGCTGTCTCTGAAAGAGCAACAACCATTCGGGACGTTGCAAGCAGTGCATCGTGACGCATCGGCATGGGGGTAGAGCCAGCGTGGGCGTCCTTGCCCTTTACGGTCACCTCATACCACCGCATTCCCTGAACGCCCGAAACTGCTCCGATGACGCGGTCTTTGACTTCGAGAATGGGCCCCTGCTCGATATGAAGTTCGAAATAGGCCGCGATGGGGTGATCGCCACAGATCTCTTCACCGCGGTACCCAATAGAAACAAGCTCATCCCCAAAGCGCGCGCCTGCGCGATCTCGCTTGTCCAGAACCTCCTGTTCCGTAAAAACGCCTGCGAAAACGCCTGAGCACATCATCGGGGGCGTGAAGCGTGACCCTTCTTCATTCGTCCAGTTGATCAGTTCGATAGGGTGGCGCGTTGTATGCCCGGCTTCATGAAGCGCCCGTAGAACAGCGAGGCCGCCCAGAACCCCCAGAATACCATCAAATTTCCCGCCGGTTGGCTGGGTATCCAGATGGCTGCCCATCGTGATGGGAGGCAGGCTGTTATCAAGTCCCGGGCGGCGGGCAAACATGTTGCCCATCGTATCGACCGTGATGGTGCAGCCTAGGCTTTCACAGGTCGAGGCGAACCACTCGCGAACCTGTTTATCTTCTGGGGTCAGTGTTAACCGACGGATGCCGCCTTTTGGCGTTCCACCAAACCGGGCCGTATCCATCAAATCTGCCCAAAGAGCGTTCCCGTCAATCCGCATATTGCTATGAAACATGCCAGTCCTCTTTCATCCGTCCGTCTGGTGACCCTCTGGCCGCCGCGTCATGCCTCTCAGGCGGGAATACGATTGGGGTTGGAAGGATGATGGGGCCACGTCAGTTCCCCATCTACGGGTTGTGGAACCATTGTGATGCAGTCATCCACCGGGCAGACATGCGCACAAAGATTGCAGCCCACGCACTCCTCTTCGATCACTTCGTAATGTCGGCGATCAGCCATGTTTTTCTTGGAAATCGCCTGGTGGGACGTATCCTCGCAGGCGATATGACAGAGACCACACCCGACACAGGCATCCTGATCGATATTGGCGAGGGTCTTGAACTTCATGTTGAGCTGGTTCCACGGCACGAACTGCGAGACAGCCCGCCCTGTCAGATCCTCCAGCCGCTCATAGCCTTTCTGGTCCATCCAGTTGGACAGGCCATCAATCATGTCTTCCACGATGCGGAAACCATAATGCATCGCGGCGGTACAGACCTGAAGCGATCCTGAGCCCATTGCAAGAAATTCGGCAGAATCCCGCCAGTTGCTGATTCCACCAATTCCGGAGATGGGAATTCCAGCCATGATAGGATCTCTGGCAATCTCTCCGATCATGCGTAGCGCAATTGGCTTCACGGCAGGCCCGCAATAGCCACCATGCGTTCCTTTTCCGCCCACAACCGGCATGGGCGCCATGGCATCCAGATCCACGCCAATGACGGATTGAATGGTGTTGATCAGGGATACAGCATCCGCCCCACCTGCCCGCGCGGCGCGTGCCGGCATCAGGATGTTAGTCACGTTTGGCGTCAGCTTGACGATAACCGGCATCCGCGTGTTCTGCTTGCACCAGCGTGTCACCATTTCAACGTATTCCGGGACCTGCCCGACCGCCGCACCCATATTGCGCTCGGACATGCCATGCGGGCATCCGAAGTTCAGTTCGATCCCGTCTGCGCCTGTCTCCTCAACGATCGGTAGAATGGCTTTCCACTTATCTTCCTCGCAGGGCACCATAAGGCTGACGATAAGGGCGCGATCCGGGAATTCGCGTTTGACGCGCTTGATTTCCGCGATGTTAGTCGCAAGCGGACGGTCCGAAATCAACTCGATGTTGTTGAGGCCAATCAGTCGACGTCCCTCAAAGCCTAGGGCTCCATAGCGGGAGCTCAGATTGACGACCGGTGGATCTTCGCCAAGCGTTTTCCAGACAACACCACCCCATCCGGCCTGAAAGGCCCGGCGAACGTTGTATTCCTTGTCAGTCGGGGGAGCGGAAGCAAGCCAGAATGGATTGGGAGATTTGATTCCAGCAAAAACCGTGCGCAGGTCAGCCATTGTGGTCAGCCCTTTCCGTGTTGGATGCCATCAGTTCATTATGAAGCGCTTCAGCTGCGTTCCGTCCGTCCCGGACAGCTGCAACGGTAAGATCTTCTCCTGCCGTACAGTCGCCACCCGCATAAACTCCCGGCATGGAGGTGCGTCCTGTTTCATTCACAACGATGCGCCCGTTTTCCACGAGAATCTGGTCGTTTCGCACTGGGTCTGGCACAAAAACCTGCCCGATTGCTTTAAGGACCATGTCGGCCGCGAGTGTGAAGGCATTCTGCGGATCGTAACCGTCATCAGGCGTGCCTCGAAGGAATGTGATGCTCCTGATGGCCCCGTCTTCGACATTGAGTTGACTGGGAGACGCCCAGAATCTGACCGTTACGCCGTTTGTCTGGGCCCATTCCCGTTCAACTTCCGTGGCCGACATGTGCTCAGCCCCGCGGCGATAAACCAGCGTTACCTCTTCCGCACCCAGACGTTTTGCCTGCACTGCTGCGTCAACTGCCGTGTTACCGCCCCCAACCACGACAACGCGTCTGCCAACTACAACTTCCGAGAGATTCCGAGAGCGGAGGGTCTCGATAAAATCGACTGCATCCAGAACGCCCTCTGCGAACTCGCTTTCCAAGCCTAGAGCGCGCACACCTGCCAGACCCAGGCCCAGGAAAACGCCGTCATAGGTCTCGCGGAGGTCTGCAAGCGTGATGTTCTCCCCGAGCGTCGCGTTACCCTGGAAAGCGATTCCCCCAATTTCCATCAGGAACTCGATTTCCCTTTGGGCGAAATTGTCAGCAAGTTTATAAGCCGCAACACCATACTGGTTGAGGCCACCAGGTGCATCGTGTCGATCAAAAATCGTGACATCATGCCCATGCATCGCCAGACGATGGGCGCAGGCTAGCCCAGCAGGTCCTGCTCCTACGACGGCCACGCGCTTTCCGGTGCTTGCAGCCCGCTGGAACGGGTGGGTCTTCTGCTGCATTTGCCAGTCTGTAGCAAACCGCTGAAGTGCGCCTATTCGAACGGCATGATGAGCTTCAATCGCGGTGTGAACACATTTCTGCTCACACAGAATTTCGGTCGGACAAACCCGTGCACACGACCCACCCAAGATGTTGGACTGAAGAATGGTGCGCGAAGCGCCAGCCAGATTGTCAGACGCGATGGCTTTGATGAACCGTGGGATATCGATGTCCGTTGGACAGGCCTCAACGCATGGAGCGTCGTAGCAGTAGAAACATCGATCAGCTTCCAGCGCGGCCTGTTCGGGCGACAGGCCGGGATGAGCATCGGCGAAGTTCAGTTCCAGAGCAGTTTCCGGCAATCGGCCACATGCAATATCGAGTCGCATACTCGTCTCCTGCCTGACTTGGTTCGTAATCGGAATGGTATGAGTTCGAAATACTCTCTGGCAAGGGTTTTCTGACCAAACGTTCAGTTTATGCGAGAGTATGGGGTCTAGGTGAGAACCTGCGGCGATCGACGAAACGCCTAGTCATGAGAAATCGCGCCGACAAGATCTTATATCAGGAGGTGCGTTTTCTTCCCCCAGGGCTTTTCCGCTGAATACAAATCCATCATTCATGGGAGGTCTAATCAAGGCCGCCATCATCGTTTACTCCGTAAATCAATGCATCCAAGTTCAAACACTTAGTCATGCGATCCGGAGTAGCCTTTGGAGAGGAATGTGGTAGGCTGGCACTCTATTTGTTGGACGCAGAAAGCTTTGACACCTCTCATGCGATTTACCCGCCTGCGTTTTCTCATTCCTGTCTCGTGTTTATTGGCGAGTGAAGGATGTACGCTCCAGGGCGCCCCGTCTTTCCCAGTTGTAGGCGCTTACTTTCCGGACTGGATGGTCTGTGGCCTCGTCGGTGTTGCGGTTGCCGTTGGATTACGAGTGATATTCCTTCTAACCGGCCTTGATGCCATCCTCAGTTTTCGTCTCTTCACCTATGTAGCACTGGGCGTTATCGCCGCACTGACTGTGTGGACGCTGGTGTTCGGGCCTTGATGATGCAGCGCGTTCATGTCTCAGGCAAAAAGCCTATCGGTATTATTGTGGCTGTCATCTGCGTTGGGGCAGCCATTCTCTTCGGCGTCCATGTCTCGCATGAAGACAGCACTCATCCGTCTTCTGACAGCGGAAGTATTGACGCAGAAATGGTGCACGTCGCCTCCACCATTGGTGGACGGTTGAAGGAACTCAGAGTTGTCGTCAATCAGCATGTTCATAAGGGTGATGTTCTTTACCAGCTTGATCCTGAACCTTACGAACTGATTGTCCGACAGGCTCAGGCCAATCTGGATCTCGCGAATGCGGAGGTCGAGAACCAGACACGGCTGCTCAGCATCAAGACATCCAACGCCGCCACGGCGGATGACCAGGTTGTTCGTGCCAGAACCAACCGTGATTTGGCTGCGCGCACGGTAGAACGCCTGAAGCCGCTTGCCGGTCAGTCCTATATTCCGTGGCAACAGTATGATCAGGCTCGTGTGGCACTCCATGACGCTGAAGTGTCGCTTTCGCAGTCGAAAAACCAGTCTGAGGCAGCGACAACAGCGATCGGAGATCTGAAAAGCTCTCTTGCCGCACGGGATGCCAGTCAGGCAGCCCTGGACCACGCAAAATACGAGCTACGCCAGACTATGGTCACAGCTCCTGCGGATGGTTATGTCACAAGTTTACGGGTTAAAGCTGGCGAAGTTCTCGCGCCGTCTCAGGTCCTGTTCACGCTCATTGCTGATGACGAGTGGTACGCTACCGCCAATATCCGTGAGATCAATCTCTCTTCTGTTCAGATTGGCGACTGCGTGACCGTTCACTCAATGATTGATCGCAATAGTCCTCTACGCGGACACGTCGAAAGTATTGGTTGGGGCGTTTTGTCTGTAGATTCTGCTGGCATTGCCCGGTCACTGCCCATCGTGCCGCGCCAAATGGACTGGGTTCACGTCGCCCAACGCTTTCCGGTGCGTATCAAGCTGGAGAGGGCAAACCCACTTTTGCTAAGACTTGGCGCCACAGCAACCGTTGAGATCCGGCATGGCGCTGCCTGTCCCTGACGCTCTGGCGAATGCCCCGTCGTCTTCCAGCATGAGGGGGCCAGGACTGGGATCGGCACGGATTTGGCGGCTGGTCTGTGACCCTGCCCCGGGGCGATTGGGATATGCGCTTCGCATGGCTGCCGCATGCACGACGACCGTGCTGATTGGGGAAATCTGGCAGGTTCCGGAGCTGGCCGTGCCTGCCCTTGTGACCATGGCGCTGTGGCAGAAGGACCGCGTGACAAATGCTCTGGCTGGGGTTGCTGTCAATGTCCTCATCCTCATTCTGCTTCTGATCATTTACGCGCTCATCCGCCTGACGCTCGATCATCCTATGGGACTGGTGATCGTCATTGCCCTGCTGTCGTTCAGTTTTTTCTTTCTGGGCTCCGCCAGCAAGTTAAAGCCTGTGGCTTATATGCTAGGTCTGATTACTGTTTACGGACTGATTGCGATTGATCAGGTCCCGGTTGGAGAAGTCGTGACACGCGCCCTCCTCTATACGGATCTGTTTCTGGCCGTGCCGGGGGCGGTCATGATTGTGCTGGGGCTGCTGATTTGCCCATCCCCTAAAAAGATCCTGACGGATAGCATCGCTGCCCGGCTCTACATGGCTGTTCGCCTTCTCCAAACTCCTGATGCGCTAACACAGGAACGAGCGACAGATATGCTTCGGGAAGGCACGGCGGGCATGATGAAGTCCGCCAAGATGGCCTCACTTGAAAAGATCTGGTCCATCCACGATTTGGCCTGCTTGCGACAGGCAGCCAACAGCAGTGTTGCCGTTCTTGCGCTTGCTGATGAGGCGAGCCGGGCAAGACTGCCACAGGAGCAGTTGTCTCGCCTGACTGAAACGCTTGAAGGCATGGCAAGGATTTTTTCAGACGGTGACTATCCCACAGCCATCGAAAGCCCTGTGATCGCTTCGGAGCATCCGTCTTTACAGGCGATAACCGCTCTCCTGCAGAGTTTCACAACCCCTCCTGCCCCTGTCGCTGGAAAATCGCCAGAAAAGGAAAAATCGGGTTTCTTCTCTGAGGATGCCTTTACCAATCCAGACCATGTCCGCTTCGCAGTGAAAGGGACTGCTGCGGTGATGCTGAGTTATCTGGCCTTCAAGGTTCTGGATTGGCCAGGCATCCACACTTGCATCATCACCTGCTTTATCGTCGCGTTGCCTACGATGGGTGAGATGATTTCAAAGCTGACACTGCGCATCACGGGTGCTCTCATAGGTGGGACGCTAGGGATCGCCTCTATTATTACCGTGATGCCACACCTGAATGGCATCACCGGATTTCTGGCGCTTGTCTTTGTGGTTTCCCTGATCGGGGCGTGGGTCAAGACAGGCGACGAACGGATTGCTTATGCTGGTTTTCAGATCGGTCTGGCATTTTATCTGACAGATCTGAAGGGTTATGGCCCCACAGCAGACATGGCTACCGCGCGGGACCGTATTGTCGGCATCATGCTTGGTAACCTCATTACATATGCCATGTTCACCAGCTTCTGGCCGGCAAGTGCCTACGATCATTTGGGGGCCAGTCTTCGCAAACTGACAGATTGCCTGAAGCGGCAGGGAAAGGCTCAGAGCTCTGAAGATCAGCTTCAGGCGGCCGCTCTTAGTCAATCCGCGTTACTGGAAAGCGAACGAACACTGGAATATGCGATGTCTGAGCCAGCACATATGCGCGCTGACCAGCCCCGTCTTCAGGCGGCCCGAAATGCCTTGATCGATGCCTCGAGGCTGACTGAAGAATTGCTTGCAACTCCCAAGCGGCCAGACCTTGCCGATCGTACGGCACGACTGGAACAGATTGCTTCATGATTCACTTCAAAAGAACCTTTTTGCTGCCGCTCCTGCTATCGGGCTGTGCGACCCAGGCACTTGAAACGGCGCCAGCCAGCCCTGATCGGCCATGGCAACCGAATGTCGCTGCAAATGGAGAACTGGTGCCCGGTAAGCCCGGACCGCATGCACTGGCCGTCCCTGCTGGATACACATTGCCTTCCAATAGTCGGATCCATGTCCGGCCTCCTGCTCCTGAATTGGCGCCACAGGCTGGCCATGCCTATTCCCTGCCTGAATTGATCGATATTGCGCAGTCCGCCAATCCTGAAACCAGACGTGCCTGGAATCTTGCGCGCGATGCCGCTCTGGCTGTGGGAATTACGAAGAGTGCATACTTGCCCCGCCTGACCGCGACAGTTGTAGGCGGATATAATCATAGCCGTAATGACGGTGCGAACCCGTCGGTCAGCAATGCGGGCATTGCTGAAGACGCAATCAACTCAGGCCTGAGCGGATTAAACAGTGCTTTGGGCGGTGTTCGCAATAGCAGGTCGGGCGCTGGCGAAATCCAAACCCTGGGTATGGAATGGCTGCTGTTCGACTTCGGCAAACGTGAGGCCGTTATTGCCGCCACAAAGCAGGCACAGATTGCAACCAATGTGCTCTTCACTGCGGCTCATCAGAAAATCATCTACGGGGTAACAACGGCCTATTACACCCATGCCGCAGCCCAAAGCCGTGTCGTATTGCTGCGTAAGGCACGGGACAATGCACGCTTCGTGGAAGCGGCCGCAGTCGCAAAGCTACATCAGGGGCAAGGCACCATAGTGGATGTAACGCAGGCTCGGCAGGCTACGGCACAGACTGAACTACGACTTGTACAGGCAGAGGGCGACGAACAGAATACGGCCCTTGAAATTCTGAATGCCATTGGTATTTCCCCGAACACGAAACTTGAGACACTCGATATTTCTGGCCGCCCGCTCGGGCTGGACGATATTCGCCTCACTGATGCATTTGTCCAACAGGCCGTTTCACGCAGACCGGACGTTCTTGCAGCATACGCAAATGCAAAAGCCGCAAAGAGCAGGGTTCGAGCAGCAAAAAGTGAATTTCTGCCCAAGATCTTCATGACAGGAAATGTAGCCTACACCACGGGGCGTCTGGCGCTTTCATCCGTGCCGGGAGTGGGAAGTGAGGCTCCCCCAACCCTTAACTTATCGAGTAATGCCTTCAGCAGTTTGATCCTTGGTGGGATTACTGTCCCCATCTTCGACGGGGGAACCCGAGCTGCGTTGCTGAAGCAGGCCCAGGATCAGTCTGACAGTGCGGATGCGACATTGCAGCAAACAGTCGACAGTTCTGTGAAGCAGATTGTAGTCGCAGAAAATGCGCTCCGTACTAGCCTGAGTGCCTATGCCGCATCAGCAAAGCTGGAGACGGCAGCAATGACAAGTTTTGAGGCATCCTCAGCCGCATATCGTAGTGGCGTAGGCTCCATGACGCAGACGAGTATCGCGCAGAATGCGTATCTTGATGCGACACTGAGCCATTCAGATGCCTATTATGCTGCGTTAATCGCCGCGGCCGGGCTTGCGTTCGGCACGGGCTCTCTTAATCAAAATTAGAAGTAACACTTGCCTTTGCTACGATGGTTTTAAGTGGTTCGAAATTCTCGGCGTTCAGGGGCACGATAATGCGTTATTTTTCAAGTCGGACTTGTTCTTATGGAGCCAGTGCCGAAAAGCTGGATAAGCGGCCTGTGAAAGGGCAAACTGTTTACCGTCTATTTCTCCTGAAATAGACGCCACGTTTGTAAAGGGCTTATCAAAAAATAATTTATGGACGTCTTTTCCATCGGAATCTCTAATATAGATGGCATTCCAGATATCATGTAACGGGTATTCTTGAGCGTCTGAAATTTTATATGATAAAATTATTTTCAAGAGGCTATCATTTTCACTGTTTATTTTATGTGTATATGCATTCGCATATGTTGAAAGCGCATCTTCATTGACACTGAATCTTGAGGTTGAAAGAGACGAGCGCATGAATATTTTTTCAATATAGCAATTTTTATTTATATCCGATGCAAAGGTGGCATTTATTGGTATCAATAAAGATAATATTAATGGTAGATAATTATATTTTCTCATTTTCCCCTCATTAATATAGATTTCTATAAATATAAAATTGATTTCGAAATTTTCTCATGATGCTTCTATGAAATTCGATTGGAACAACAAGATAAAAATTTCGTAAAGTAAATTCAAAAACTAGCCTTTCGCGAATTTTCTTGAATGGGCTTTAGTTTGTCATATTCATATCGATTAAGATGTATTTTGAGGCGTATGGAGAGTGCTCCATTACTCAGTGATCAGACGCTAAGGCGAATCATAAACGAGCACGTGACAGCGATTTTTTCATATAAGGCCAAACGTGCAACACCAAAAAATTATAAAATGATAAAGAAAAATAACCTTCTTCCGGTATATCTTTATCGTTATAGAAAATATAGAAATAAATATAAAATAATAAAAGTATAAATAAGATGTAAATTACTTACTTTCAAAAATAATTATAAATACAAAATTGTTATTTTATAACGTTTATTTCTTTGTAAATTTATAAGGAAATAAGAAATATTTCTAATTATGCCGAAAACGTTACCAATAACAGTAACTGTAATCACCATCCTGTTATACCGAACAAAAAATAGTCATTTCTATTATTTGGAAAAAATCCGGATGAAGGGACATAACGTATCAAACTATGTCTCTGGAGAGCGCCGTTGGAAAAATTACCTGATCCCAATCCTGTCCCGGTCTTTCTCTCCCGCAGGCGTCTTCTGGCTCTATCCGGCGCCTGCATCACCGCTGCTGCAATCGGAACGGTTAAGAAAGGTTCTGCTCAAGAAATAGTAGCATCGAACCGGAATGGCGTTTCAGATTTTATGCAACTATCAACTTTTGCCACCGGGCATAAAAATCTGGATCTTGCTATTGGATCCGCGCTGCTCCTCGCGTTTGAGGCCCAGACAAACGATTTTTCTGCTCGCGTAGCAGCTCTTCGCGAAAGGATCGCGAAAAACGGCTATCAGGATGTTGAGGCGCTGGACGAAGGTCTTAACGGCGATCCTTTGCATGCCACGCTCCTGCAGATTATCCGAGGTTGGTATGCTGGCGTTATTGAAGGTGGAACGAGCGCCAAGGTTTACGCTTTCGAAAAAGCGCTGATGTATCAATCGTCTCGCGATGTCGTCGTCATCCCGACCTATGCTCATAACGGGCCAAATTACTGGGTTGCAGAGCCCGGTTCCGTCGACGTCATGCCGGAATTCTAAGGAAATTATCACAGTGAAAATGCGATATTTTCGTTCTCTGTCCGGCACTGCCCTGACAACGGTTCTGCTTTTCGCAGGAGCGTCTGCACTGGCACAACCGACGGAGCCCACACCCGCTTCAGCTCATCAACCATCTATTAGTCGCGGCCATTATCTTGCGATCGCAGCCGATTGTGCTGCGTGCCATACAAACGGACGGGATGGTCAATTTCTGGCTGGTGGATATGCGATCTCATCCCCGATGGGAAACATTTACTCCACCAATATTACGCCCTCCAAAACTCATGGCATCGGAAACTACACGCTTGAACAGTTTTCTCAGGCGTTAAGGCACGGCATTCGCGCAGACGGTGCGCAGCTCTATCCGGCCATGCCTTATGACGCCTATAACCGCCTGACGGATGAAGACGTTAAATCGCTCTACGCTTACATCATGAACGAAGTAAAACCTGTAGACGCGCCATCGCCCAGGACACAGCTCCCCTTCCCGTTCTCTATCCGTGCCTCACTGGGTATCTGGAAGATTGCCGCGCGTATTGAGGGCAAGCCATATGTCTTCGACCATACCCACAACGATGACTGGAACCGCGGGCGCTATCTGGTCGACGAACTGGCTCATTGTGGCGAGTGCCATACGCCACGCAATTTCCTGCTTGCGCCTAATCAGTCCGCTTATCTGGCGGGAGCAGATATAGGCTCATGGCGTGCACCGAATATCACCAATGACCCTCAAAGCGGCATTGGCGGCTGGTCTGACCATGATCTCTACCAATACCTAAAAACCGGCCGAACGGCTCATGCTCGTGCAGCAGGACCGATGGCTGAAGCCGTTGAGCACAGTCTGCAGTATCTGCCAGACGGGGATATTTCAGCGATCGTGACCTATCTCCGGTCGGTTCCGCCTAAAGCAGAAGCTGGTCAAACGGCTGCCAATTTCGCTCATCTTGGTCGCCCATCAAGCTACAGCGTTGCTGACGCGAATGCGCGCCGTAACAACAGCACCCTGTCCAAAACAACGGACGGGGCAGCCCTCTATGAAGCCGTCTGCGCGAGTTGCCACCAGTCGGACGGCAAAGGATCAGCGGATGGATATTATCCGTCCCTCGTGGGGAATACCACGACAGGGCAGCGCAACCCGAACGATCTGATTGCCAGCATCCTTTATGGCGTGGACCGCACAACGGAAGATCATGAAATCCTGATGCCAGCCTTTGGCCCGGGAACTTTGGTGCAACCGCTCAATGATGAGCAGATCGCAACAATCGCAGATTACGTTCTGAGCCACTTTGGCAACGCGCAGGCCACTGTCTCTGCCGATGCGGTGAAACAGGTTCGTGTTGGCGGCAAGCAGGTCCCTCTCGCCAAACTCGCAAGCCCAGGCGTGATGCTTCTGCTCGGAGCGGGTGGCGTTTTAGGGGCCATCATCGTGGTGGGTGGCGTCTGGTGGCTGATCAGCCGTCGGAAACAGCGTGTCGCTTAATAGAATTCAAAGGTAAAATCATGTCTGGTGAAACGCTTTCGGCTGATGTCGTCATTATCGGAGCAGGAATCTGTGGGTCCCTGCTCGCACATAAACTCGTTCGCAACGGTCTTTCTGTCCTGCTCCTGGATGCCGGTCCTCGGCGTGATCGCTCCCAGATTGTGGAGAACTGGCGGAATATGCCGCCTGACAACAAGTCCCAGTATGATTACGCAACGCCTTATCCCAGCGTTCCGTGGGCGCCCCACACCAACTACTTTCCGGACAATAATTACCTGATCGTCAAAGGCCCGGACCGGACGGCCTACAAGCAGGGCATCATCAAGGGCGTTGGTGGTACAACCTGGCACTGGGCAGCCTCAAGCTGGCGGTATCTGCCAAACGATTTCAAGCTGCACTCCACCTATGGCGTGGGGCGCGATTATGCCATGAGCTATGACACGCTCGAGCCGTACTACTACGAGGCAGAGTGCGAAATGGGCGTGATGGGCCCAAATGGAGAGGACATTACGCCGTCCGCCCCCCGCAGAAATCCCTGGCCCATGACATCCATGCCTTATGGATATGGAGACCGCACCTTCACCGATGTGGTGAGCAAGCTTGGGTTTTCCAACACTCCTGTTCCGCAGGCCCGAAACAGTCGTCCCTATGATGGCCGTCCACAGTGCTGTGGAAATAACAACTGCATGCCGATCTGCCCGATTGGAGCGATGTACAACGGCGTCTATGCCGCATTGAAGGCTGAGAAGCTGGGCGCCAAGATCATTCCGAACGCTGTCGTGTATGCGATGGAGACGGATGCCAAGAACCGGATCACGGCCATCCGCTTCTATGACCCGGAAAAACAGTCTCATCGTGTCGTCGCCAAAACGTTCGTCGTGGCTGCCAACGGCATTGAAACACCCAAACTGCTTTTGCTCGCGGCCAATGATCGCAATCCGAACGGTATTGCAAATTCATCGGACCTCGTTGGCCGGAACATGATGGACCATCCGGGCATCGGTATGAGCTTCCAGTCTGCTGAGCCTATCTGGGCTGGCGGCGGTTCGGTTCAGATGAGCTCCATTACGAACTTCCGTGATGGTGATTTCCGTTCTGAATATGCCGCGACACAGATTGGCTATAACAATACGGCTCAGAACTCCCGTGCTGGCATGAAAGCTCTATCCATGGGCTTGGTTGGCAAGAAACTGGACCAGGAGATCCGCCGCCGTACGGCTCATGGTGTGGATATCTACGCCAACCATGAAGTCCTCCCTGACCCGAATAACCGTCTCGTCCTTTCCAAGGATCATAAGGACGCTCTTGGTATTCCTCATCCCGAAGTCACGTATGACGTGGGAGAATATGTGCGCAAATCAGCGGTCATTTCCCGGCAGCGCCTGATGGACATTGCCAAGGCCCTTGGGGGAACCGAAATTGAAATGAGTCCGTTCTTTACTCCGAACAATCACATCACCGGTGGTACCATCATGGGCCATGATCCGCGTGATTCTGTCGTGGATGAGTGGCTCAGAACCCATGATCACGCCAATTTGTTTCTTGCTACAGGCGCAACAATGGCGGCGTCTGGAACGGTGAATTCCACTTTGACGATGGCTGCGCTCTCACTTCGCGCCGCCGATGCCATTCTCAACGACCTGAAACAGGGGTAAGTGTTTTGTACAAACTATTTCAGCGCCGGACCATCGGCGCCGTCCTAAGTATTTTTATCGCAACAGCAAGTCTTACGGGGTTTGCATCAGCGAAGGACCTGGCCGTGAATTTAGAGACGTCAAATACCCTCATCGATCAGGCCAAGAAGCTTGCGGTGGCCAGTCATGCCCGTGTCGCCATCGCTATTGTTGATGCGGGAGGAAATCTGGTGTCTTTTCAGAAGATGGATGGGACACAACTCGGGAGTATCGAACTGGCGATCCGCAAAGCCAAGACTGCGCTCTCCTTCGCTCGTCCGACGGCTGACATGGAACATGCCCTCAATAGCGGGAATTACATGATCAGCACGCTGCCGAATGCCCTTCCCGCCGGCGGTGGATACCCGATCATGGTGAACAACGAACTTGTAGGCGCTCTTGGTCTGAGTGGTGGCGAAGGTGAAACCGATGCTCATCTCGCTCAGTCCACAGTCACCACCTTCCTGCAGACTTCAAAGGCAAAGAGCACTGAATGAAAACCCGACGTCCAATGCACAGGAAAAAACTCGCTGGCTTTTTCCTGTGCGCGGCCCTGGGTATCGTTGGTCCCGGCCGTCAGGCGCTCGCACAGAGCGAAACTTCTCAGAACCTTGCAACACCTGAATCCTACAAGTCTCGTGCTTTTGCGATGGAAGGCATGGGCACCTTCGCGGTCGGTCCCCTGGTCCCGTCTCTTTATGGAAATCCTCATTTGTTTGGAGACTGGGGCGGTGCGCAGACATGGCTGACAAAGCACGGCATGTATCTGAACGTCGCGCTCAATGAAGAATACATGGCCAATGTCACAGGCGGCCGCACGCGGGATAATGTCCTGGCCGGTCAGGTGGCTGCCGAACTGGATGTGGATTGGCAGCAGCTTGCAGGTGTGAAGGGTCTCTGGACGCATCTTCTCGTAATTAACGGCCATGGACGCAGCTTCAGCCATACACTGGGCGATTCAGTCACCAACCCTGAACAGATCTACGGTGCCCGCGGTAACGTGGTTGCCCATCTTGTCTCCATGTATGCGGATAAGTCCTTTTTAAATGACCGCATCATTTTGTCCCTTGGTGATATTCCAACGGGAAGCTTCTTTGCGTTCGATTACGTCGCCTGTTCCTTCATGAACGTATCCGTTTGCAGTAATTTCGCTCCCGGAAAATACGTCCCGGGTGGACGCGACTGGCCCTCCGGAAACCTTGGTGGCGTGCTGCGTCTCCGTCCGACGGAGCAAACTTACATCATGGGAGGCGTCTTCGCGGTTTCGCCCCATAGTTACAACGGTGGCATTTCAGGCTGGGCTCTTGCTCAGAGTGGATTGGGTAAGGTCTCGTCGCAGATTGAAATCGGCTGGATGCCGTCTTTCGGTAAGAACAAACTGCGAGGCAACTACAAGCTCGGCGCCTGGTACGATAACTCGCGCTATCCGAACCTCTACGAGGACGTGAACGGCAACTCCTTTCAGGCGACAGGCCTCGGGAGGCGCTATGAGGCCGGGATGACTTCCGCATGGTTCATGTTTGACCAGATGTTGGTCCGTAATGGGCCGGGCGTTACCGACGGGCTTATTCTTATTGGCGGTGTTGGGTATGCGCAGGGCAATCTTGTCGCCATGCGAGATCATGAGTGGATCGGAATAGTCGATAGCGGAACGCCGTGGCATCGAAGTGGCGATCAGGCTGGTATCATGTTTCAGCATATGGACATGAGCCATACCGTCACCCTTCAGCAGGAATCATCCCTGGCGCTTGGCCTGCCCTATCTGGATAATCAGTGGGGGCCTGTTTACGGGGTGCAGCATTGGGAGAATGTTTATGAAGCGTTCTACAGCACCCATCTCATGCGCGGCACAACGTTGCAGGCAGACTTTCAGTATCTCCAACGCCCAGGGGCTACGACCACTTTCAAGGATGCTGCTGTTATCGGAGGGCAGTTGACGTCCAATTTCTGATTGTCAGAAGTTCGGTTTAACCAAGTTGGTTTTCGGCACTCCAGATGACGGGACCAAAGCTGACATAGCGGCGTCCCATCATTTGGTATCACGGCTGAAATTCCCGTTCTTTAAATCAAGGAATTTCAGTCTTTACTCTGGTACAACGCAGGTGAAGCTCGCCGCCGTGGTCATAGGGCCGTGGCCGTCATATCGGGCAACTTGCGGCCATGCACAGAGCGGTCTTGTGCGTATAATCTTCCCGTCCTTGACCCGAGAGGCAATAATCGTTTGTGGAGCGTCGTGACGTACGACCCACGCATCGATCGCGCCAAGCTTGTTGAACGTGTCGCACCCTGCTCCGCCATAGCAATGCCCCATACCCGGGATTTCAAGGAGGCGAGCAGACTTCTGTCCTGTTGGTCCGGCATGCTGCATGAGGGCCTGATAATATCCGGCGAGTTCCCGCGGGTTATGCCCGTCATTCCAGCCGATATACATTAACAGCTTCCCCCCACGCTTGAAGAAAGGCGTCAGATTGTCATCGATATGAAGGAGCGGACCAAGCTTGCTGGTTGCGGAGGCGATGTCAGTGTCCCACTTCAGTGTGGTCCAGTCCCATGCGGGGTTCTGAAAAGCGGCATATCTGAACAGATCGAGAGCCACGGGAAACGCTTTTCCATCAGCTGAAAATCCGTCTTCACTGCCTTTCGCAGGCCCGGGGAAGATAACCTTGCCTGTTTGGGGATCAACCGGGCCGCGATAAATCTGCTCCACCGCTTTGACCTCATTGGCCGTCAGGCAGCCCTTCGTATCTTTTCCCTCACACAAAAGCTGCTGCGGCTCGAACCCGCACTTGCCCGGCTCGTCAAGAAAACCCTGGCTTTTCCCGACCGGAGAGGCACATGCCGCCATGACTGCGCGGTTCAAAAGCTGGAACTTCTCGCGCCCCACACGCAGTGCGGGATCATGATAGCTCATCCACCCTGCCCAGAGCTGCTCACCATTGAAATTGACAATCGGGTTAGGAGGCGCTCCAGCAACGATGCCGTCGTAATCATCGGGGTAACGCTTGGCTTCGATCAAGCCCTCCAACCCGCCCAGGGAGCATCCAATCCAATATGCATGGGAAGCGTCTTTCCCATAAAAGCGCCGGACAAGCTGCTTTGCCACCAACGTCATCAGGTGGTCAGCGCGATAAGCATAATCCACCAGCTTTTCCGGATGGCCTAGCGTGAAACGTCCACCCTGTCCTTCGGGCGTAGAACTGTCATGGCCTGTATCTGTGCTGGCAACAGCATAGCCTTCACCCAGACCCGTCACCATGCCGTCATACATGAGAGAGCCTGCCCATCCGAAATTTCCGACCCCAAGCAGCTTTCCGTTCCAGCCCTGTAGCGGAAGCCAGATTTCTGTTTGGATCGCTGAATCTGAAGACGGACGGAGCGTCATAGCCACACGGCAGAATGCCGGATTGGCAGCCTGAACAGGATGTCCTGCAAGGTTCATGCCGGGCGCTGTCATGATCCGGCTCAGATTTGTTTGCGGGCTGTGCCACTCTCCGGCATCTATGGTTTCAACCTTGGTAAAGGTCGCATTGGGAAGTGCTAGTCGCGCCAGATCCGCGCAGTTGGCAGCACGCGCCTCTGAAGACAAAAGCAGAGACCCTGAGGCCAAGAAGAACGCCCCCACTGCACAAGTTGCCAAAATTCGACGCGGCAATTGCGTGTGGCGAGAGCGGCGTGATTGCATGATTGGCATAGCGTCCTCGGCTTTTTGCTTCCGTGGCGTTGTCCGGCGTACCAGAGATCAAGCCTCTGCAACCCAAGACAGCACGATGCAGTCTGAACACCTCAAAGCTGAAGAGGTAATGCCTTGATCCGTTCCGTGCTGCAATGCAGTGTTTCAGTCTCGCTTTTCAGAAAGGGGCATCAAACGGTAGGAGCACCAATGAGGCTGGGCGGGATGAAGAGCATATTTTGGATAATTGGTAACTTGGTTATGGCCAAATCTCCCTCCATTGCAGCCAGTACTCTACAATTTCAGACGAAAGTGCCGTCAGGATCAACCATGGCCTTTATGCAGACGAGCGCCGCCATAAGGTACAGTTTCCTTATGTTGCACAAAAGTCTGTTAACCTTCCCTGCTTCCGCAGACCGGTTCCACTTATCTTGTTTATATTAATTGTGGGTCACAGTCTGAAACAGCGTGGTTTGTGAACTGCCTGCTTTCCTCAGATCCCATATTCTCCGGCAAAAACGTTCTCCGAACCAGTCGGATTATCAGCTGAACTTCTCTTCTGGAGACCTTTTTTGCCGGAGACCTCTCAAAAAACCGTGGCTTTTTCTGCTCAATCTGACGCGGGAGAGGCTCTGCGTTACTCCCCGCTTATTGCTTTTACCATGGCTATAGCGACGTTCATGCAGAACCTTGACGGGGCCATCATCAACACCTCCCTTCCAGCAATGGCGCGTTCCTTTGGGGTAAAGACGCTTGATCTCTCGATGGGCGTGACTGCCTATCTTCTGGCGTCGGTTGCTATTTCACCCATCTCTGCCTGGATGGCCATGAAGTTTAGTGAGAAGCGCGTCATGTGTCTGGCCGTATCGTTTTTCACGCTTTCGTCCTTGTTTTGTGGTCTGGCGGAGACACTTCCCATGTTTGTCTGCGCGCGGATCGGACAAGGTTTGGCCGGTGCCGTCATGATGCCTGTAGGCATGTCGATCATCTTGCGTCACACGCCTAAGGGCGACCTAATGAAAGCGCAGTCCGTCACTGTATGGCCTGCCTTGTCCGCTCCAATCATTGGCCCGGTTCTAGGCGGCTATCTGACCGAGACCGTCGGATGGCGCTGGAATTTCTGGCTTAATCTGCCCATCGGAATTCTAGCTGTTCTTATCATGCTGCGCGTGGTCCCTGCCGAACCCGCGGAAGGAGCTGGAAAGCTGGATATCAAAGGGTTTGTGCTTTGCGGGACGGGTCTGACCTGCCTGCTGTCTGGCCTTCAGCGCATTTCTGAAACGGGAACGGAGCAGATTGTTGCATGTGGCCTTACAATAGCAGGAGCCATCATCAGCCTGTCAGCCGTTCGTCATCTTAAAGCTCACCCTACTCCCATTCTTTCTCTGGAACCTCTTAAACGTGCCAGCCTGCGATATGCGGCCTTCAACCCTGGGCTGATTTTCCGCGCTGTATTTTCCTCTGCCCCATTTTTGCTTCCGCTATTTTTACAGCTTGGGCTTGGATTTTCTCCCATGCAGGCCGGAACATGGCTGCTGGCCTATTTCTGCGCCAATCTCGGCATAAAACCCTGGACGTCTGCCATCATTCGGTGGGGCGGCTTCCGGAACGTCCTCTTCTTCAATGGCTTACTCGTCGCGGTGTCGCTGCTCCCCTTCACTTTGCTGAACACCCAGACATCTCCGGTCTTGCTAGGTCTTTCCCTTGTAGTCGCGGGTTTATGTCGCTCGCTCCAGCTCACCAGTCTTTCGACGATGGCCTTTGCGGATGTCAGTCACAACGAAAGGAGCAAGGCCGCTGCCATCATGTCCATTCTAGGACAGGCGGGCTCGACTGTGGGCGTTGCCATTACTGCTTTCGGGCTTGCCATGCTCTCTCACTTGTATGGTCACGCCTCAATCAGTCTGCGCGAACTGCATATGGTCTTTCTGATGACTGCTGTGATCGTGCTGATTGGCACATCTGGTTTCTGGAAAATGTCACGTAATCTCGGGGCAGAAATTTCTGGAAAGCGCAGCTGAATTAATTGAAATGTTCGGCTCACGTAAGGTGAGATGACGATGCGAATGCTATAGTCCTCCCGCTCATTGCCGTTGCTACAGCACACGGTTTCTGCTTCCCCGCCGTGATGCCTAGAAAATTGTGATCGGATACCTGCAAGCAATCTCTCTTTTTTCCAGAACTCTCGCACAGTTGGAAGCGTTCACTGATCATCCAGCCTTCAAAGGTCCGTTTTTTTTGCGGGATCTCATTGCAAATCACGAAACTGACTGTTTTCGGTTTGTGGGCGGTTGATTAGCCGGAACAGACAATTTCCAGTCAGCGGAGAAAATGACACCATGGCTTACCAGACGGTCAATCCTTTCACCGAACAAACTGTAAAAACGTACCCCGAACACACGGATGCGCAGGCATTCGAAGCTCTCGGTAGAGCTGATGCAGCTTTCAAGTCAGCTGACTGGGGTCAGGGGCCGATCGAGAAGCGACTATCTGTATTATCGAAAATTGCAGATCTCTTTGATGAGCGCGCTGATGATTTGGCGCATGCCGCGAGCATCGAAATGGGCAAGCGGTTTTCTGATGCGAAAGAGGAAGTTAAACTCTGCGGCGGTATTGCACGCTTTTATGCTGATCACGCAAAAGAGCAGCTGAAGCCTACACCCTGCGAGACGTCTCTTGGAGAGGCGTGGATCGAAAATGCGCCGATCGGAACGCTCGTTGCTGTAGAACCATGGAATTTTCCTTTTTACCAGTTGGTCCGTGTTGTTGCGCCAGCGTTCGCGGTAGGGAATTCCGTTCTCATCAAGCACGCGGAAATTGTCCCGCATTGCGCAGAGCTTTTCGAAACCCTCGTTCGTGACGCAGGCGCGCCGGACGGTGCCTGCGTCAACCTGTTCATAACGCCTGACCAGGTCGCGGCTCTCATCGGCGATGACAGAGTGCAAGGCGTTGCGCTTACAGGCTCAGAACGCGCTGGCGCAGCGGTGGCGGCTACCGCGGCCAAGCATCTGAAGAAGTCCACTCTTGAACTGGGCGGCATGGATATCTTTGCAGTTCTAGATGACGCTGACCTCGCCCGCGCAATCAAAATTGGCTCCGCAGCACGGCTCTCAAACGCTGGACAGGTTTGTACGGCGGCCAAGCGCTTTATTGTGCATGAGAAAGTTGCAGACGCGTTTATTGCTGGCCTGAAAACAGAGTTTGAAAAAGCCCGTTTGGGCGACCCTCTGGATCCGGCAACCACGCTGCAACCGATGTCGTCTAAGGCCGCATTGGAAACAATCGCCAAGCAAGTGGACGAAGCTGTGAAGCATGGTGCTCAAGTTCTGACGGGCGGAAAGGTCGCTGATCGGACCGGTTTCTTCTACGAACCCACCATTCTGACCGGTATCGACAAGAACAGTCCTTCGTTTAAATCGGAGTTCTTCGGACCGGTGGCGCAGGTTTATGTTGTGAAAAGCGAAGACGAACTGGTTGCGTTAGCCAACGACTCTCCATACGGCCTCGGTGGATCGGTATTCTCGAAAGATCATGAACACGCCAAGAAGCTTGCCTCTCAGATAGAAACCGGCATGGTTTTTATTAACCAATGGACCAGCACGGCGCCGGAACTTCCTTTTGGTGGGGTCAAGCGATCTGGCTATGGACGTGAACTGGGCGACCTTGGGATTATGGAGTTTGTTAATCGCAAGTTGGTCGTTGTCGCGCACGGCTAACAGCCTGCTAGACCCACGTCTGCGCTTTTATCTGGTGCTCGTTATTATGAGCGCTGGATAAAACCGCGTAACCTGATGCCCGCTCTATTTGTCATAGTTTATGTTTGTATCACCAGCCTCTCTCCGCGCAGTCTCTGCAAGTGAGCGCCGGTAAAGAACAATGAAAGGTTTCCATAGCCCTCAGACTATGGAACAGACGACTTCTTCCAAATTTCAGTGACTGGCGATTGAGATGATTGACGCTGTCATTTCAACGCGTAAACCGTCGGGATCGTAGTAAAGTTCGGTCTTCCCTTGATGTCCCAGGCCAGCCTGTAACAGGCGAATTCCGAAACCTGTCCGGTTTGGGACAGTCACCGATGGGCCGTCAGTTTCCTGCCAGGTCAGCATCATAGCTGACTCTGGTCCATACCCTTCGATCGTCCAGTTCAAACTCACGATCCCATCAGGGACACTCAGCGCGCCATGCTTCAGGGCATTCGTGGCCAGTTCATGAAGGACCATTGAGAAGGATGTTGCCGTATCGGGCCCAAGGCAAAGGAAAGGTCCGTTCACTTTCACCCTTCCTTCCAAGCCGAGCGGCGTCATGACTGCTACCGTCAGACTGGCAAGGTCTGTAGATTGCCAGTTTCTTCTCATCAATTGATCATGCGCTGAACCTAGCGCAATCAGTCGCGCGGTGAATGTTGTGAGCGCGCTCTGATCCTCAACACCTCGAAAACCCTGATGGGCCAGGCTCTGAACAATGCTAAGCGTGTTCTTCAAGCGATGAAGGATTTCATGGTTAATCAGATCCTGCCGGGACAGAGTATCCCACTCATCCAGGCCTGCAAAAATTCTATCGGCAGCAGTACGGATAAAAGACGTCTCGTCTACTGTCCATTCTCGAGGCTGAGAGCTATGAACAAAAAGGCAGCCCGTCAGGTCTCCTCCCCTTATTTTCGGGACCAGTACCTGCGCAACGACATTCACGGACTGATAGGCGGCCTGCTCCACACTCATCCACGACGTATGGGTGATATCATCCAGAATGAAGACGGAACCTCCGCGAAGGAAATCTGACGTATGTCGAAAGGCTTCGAATGAGAATTCTCCGCTGATGGGCGGCATGTCATCCGCACACCAACTCTGCTCCACAGTGAAGCGCTCTTCCCGCATGGAAATGCGGGCGAAACCAACGCGCTGCGCATCAAGGCGATTTCCAAGCAACTGACATGTTTCCTGAAGGGCCTTCTGGCGCGTTTCGGCAGTACGAAGGGCATCACCAATGGCGAGAAGCGTTGTCAGTCTGGCAGTCGCATTTCTTTCGGGTGTAACGTCCTGAAGAGTTCCGATCAGCCGGATCGGGCGCCCGGCTTCGTCATGGTCCAGAATACCCTGACGGAGAACCCATCGCTCTTTTCCGTCGCTGGCCCGAAGAATGCGGTACTGCAACCTCAAAGGAGCAGTTCCTTCAAGAATTCGATTAAGAGTGGGTATCGTCACCTTGTCATCGGGATGGATCAGGGCAATCCATTGCTCTGCCGAAAGAGTAGGAATGAGATCGATGCCTGCAATCCGGCAGACCTCGGGCGACACGGTGATGTCTCCCGACACCAGATCATACTCATAGATACCTATGCCGCCAGCCGCTCCTGCTGCTTGTTGAAGCGCATATTTTTCCAGAGCATGGCGACGTTCTGCTTCGGCCTCCCGCACCCGCTTCGCAGCGCGCTGGCTGCGAAGCTGCTGAGCCGTAAAACGCCGTTCCTGAGTAACTGACGCCTGCCTCAAATCCATCAGACGCATGGACTGTCGCGCCAGTGCAGCGAGACCATCTTTCTGATGTGAGGACAAGCCATCAGATCGTGTTTCAAGATCGACAACGCACAGGGTGCCGACTACCCTTCCCTGGGTATCGAACAGTGGATAGCCCGCGTAAAACCGTAGTCTAGGCACACCGCAGACAAGTGTGTTCTTCTGGGTGTAAGGATCTGCCAGCATGTCAGGAATAACAACCGGAACCTTACGGGCAATCACTTGCCCACATCCTGAATTTGCAAGCGGACCGAAAGGCTGATCTGTGCCGACACGGGCTGAAAACCACAGTCTGTCCTGATCGAGAATACTGACAAGGGCTATGGGAGTTTGACACAGTGCAGCGGCTGCCACCGCGATGTCATTCAGGTCCGCGTCGGAAAAGGCCGACAGATCTCCGTAGGCATTCACCCGGTCAAGTCCGTCGGCAGAGCCCATTCTCAAGGTATGTCCAAATCCTGCATGGTATCTAGCATACCGCGACTGGTGCCTACCTCCAATCCTGTTTTGGAAGAACGCACCCTCAAATATGAGGGCTTTCATACGTCCGGAGTAGAACTGCCAATAAGTTGTATCTGGAGGGAGCATCGTTTGAGACAAAAAACCTCCCTGGCCAGCTTTGGCAAGGGAGGAAGAGGCCAGCTAAAGTGTAGGCAATGGACCCCTTGGACGATCAGCCATTGATGATCATGCCGCCGTTCACATGAAGTGTCTGCCCAGTCACGAATGATGCATCGTTACTCGCGAGGTAAACATATGCTGGGCCAAGCTCGGAGGGGTCTCCACAACGTCCCATGGGTGTATCTTTCCCAAGATCTGCGACAGACTGCGGGTCAACTGGCCCCCAGCTTGCTGGCTGTAGAGGAGTCCAGACCGGGCCAGGAGCGACGGCATTCACACGAATGCCTTTTGAGACAAGCTGAAGCGCCAGCGCACGCGTGAAACCCATTTCCGCAGCTTTGGTGGTTGAATAAGCCAAGAGGGCTTTGTTCCCGGCGAACGCGTTGATGGAGGACGTGTTGATGATAGCACTTCCATTCGCTAGATGCGGGAGCGCGGCACGGACCAGATAGAAATATCCGTTGATATTGGTGTCCATGTGTTTTTGCCACTCTTGGTCCGATATGGCGCTGATATCTTCCTGAACGATCTGGACGCCAGCATTGTTGACAAGAATATCAAGTCCTCCAAGCTCCTTGACCGTCTTCTCCACCGCTGAGTTACAGGTTTGACTTGAAGAGACATCACCCGCGATAGCAAGGCCTTTGCGGCCCTCCTTTTCAATCAGGCGAATAGTCTCTTTCGCATCTTCATGTTCTTCAAGGTAAAGGATTGCAACATCAGCCCCTTCACGGGCGAAGTGTAAGGCTGCAGCACGTCCAATCCCGCTGTCTCCGCCGCTGATCAGTGCTTTTTTTCCGGTGAGCTTTCCGCTTCCTTTGTAACCGGCACGGATATGCTCCGCTTTAGGCTGCATTAGTCCTTCAAGGCCGGGCTGATGATCCTGCGACTGGGGAAGAATATGGTCAGGCATGCAACTATCACTCCACAAAGGATGATGCGCCTAAAACAAGGGCGCTCCTGACATAATCAACATCCAGAACTTCAAAGTGTTTCTTCGAAAAATTTTCCCTCATGGAAGGTTTACCAAGCGATGAGAAATTCGTTTGTAAGATAGATATTCTATCAAGAATATTAATTATTTTAAGTATAGATAGAACGGAATAAATCCGAAAATTGTCCAGGCGATAATGAATATGAATGGCGCCTGATGCGCAAAGAGTGCACCTCGTTGTGCTCTTCGCATCATGTCGCGTGTCTCGTCCTCATTTGGGGCAAGAGTGAAATCAGTCAGTGCCGGGCTGCGCTGATGTAACATACGCTGCTTTCCCTCCCATTTACCAATCGCAGCGTATGCCGCGCGGATACCCGGAAGTGCCATCGCTGCCAGAACAAATCCCAATAGCGAAAACAGGGGCGGCAGAAGAAGAACCATGCTGTCTCCCCACCTTTTTGTAGAGCCCGTCATGGCTGTTGCGTAGGCAATGACAAGAAATGCCTGTGAACCAAGAAGAGCCTGCAAGCGACCGTTTACAACTTCAGTCTCAAACCGGATCTCCGAGCGGTAAAACGCTAGTAACTCGTTGTCTGTCGGATGACCCTGCGCCACGATCTGGCTGGTGTCGGGGGACGGTGACGCTGTTTCTACCATCAGGACCTTCTGCAAAACTGTAATGATGTTTAGCGCGAGGGTATCCTTCAAGTTTCCTGCAAAGCAGGTTTCAGAAAGTATCTCGGTCTGTAATTATGGTTAGTGCGAGTGATTTTCCTCGATCCATAAGGCTATGCGGGCAATAGAAGAGCTCGTTCCATTACCCGTAAATCATAACGCGGGCGTCAGTAGCGCTGCGGAACCAGCATGGTCTCTGGCGTGGGCTCACGCTCATAGTCGGGATGGAATACACGCTCGGGAAGAACAACTTCCGGGCGGCTGATAGGTTCGTAAGGCAGAAGAGACAGGAAGTGAGCAATACAGTTCAGGCGCGCGCGCTTTTTGTCTACTGCCGGTACAACCCACCAGGGAGCTTCCGGAATGCTGGATCGTTCGAGCATGATTTCCTTGGCTACCGTGTAGCTTTCCCAGCGACGACGGCTTTCAAGGTCCATCGGGCTGAGTTTCCATTGCTTCAATGGGTCTTCAATGCGGGCGCGGAAGCGTGCTTCCTGCTCTTCGTCCGTGATCGAGAACCAGAATTTGATCACCCGAATGCCGCTGCGGACGAGCATGCGCTCAAATTCTGGCACTGATCGGAAGAATTCTTCGTATTCCTCGTCGGTGCAGAACCCCATGACACGTTCAACGCCAGCGCGGTTATACCAACTGCGGTCAAACAGCACGATCTCGCCTGCTGCGGGAAGATGCGCAACATAGCGCTGGAAATACCATTGTGTCCGTTCACGGTCATTAGGCGCCGGAAGCGCTGCCACCCGACAGATCCGCGGGTTCAGCCTCTGGGTAATCCGCTTGATCGCACCACCTTTCCCGGCAGCATCACGGCCTTCGAAAACGACAACAACGCGTTCTCCCGTTGCCTTGACCCAATCCTGAAGTTTGATGAGCTCGGCTTGCAGGCGAATGAGCTCGCGAAAATAGGTACGGCGGAACGCACGATCTGCAGGATCAAGCCCCTCGCCCTCATTTTCTTCCAGCGAAAGTTCGAATTCTTCATCCAAATCGTCGATGATTTCGTAGCGCATACGTTCCCGCGCCTGTTCGGCCGAAGAGTTGGCGCTGAAATCGTGGTCCTGCGTCATGGATAAGTTCCTTTATCACCGACCTTCAAGGCCGTGAAAGAAACCATACTGTGGAAACCAGACTGAGAGTTTGAAGGTTAATTGACATTACGTTAGCCACTTTTCAGAACGTCGTCGTCATATTCAAGCCAAGAACAGCGCCTTCTGAGGCCACTGCTTGACCCTTTTGTGGTTCCTGACCTCCAATATGCCAGAAATACTGGAAATCAGGCTGAACAGTCAGGTAATCGCGAACCGGAATTTGCCAGGTAAGTTCAATATGATCTTCCGGTACGAGCAGTCTGGCGGAGCTGTCTGCGAGGCGTATCGTATCTTTGACGTTGTCTCGTGCACGGTGCCCGTAAAAGCTGGTTCCCCACCCAATTCCAACAACATCATTGGGCCGAGACGGCACAAAACCCTGAAACGTCAGCCCAGCTTCCACTTCATTTGTAAATCGGTTGCGCGTCCCGCTCGCGATGGTCGCACGAACAAACGTATTGATTGCCTTTGATGGCCCCTGAACCGTTCTCCAGAGGGTTTGGTCCAGCACGATGTAACCCAGCCAGTTTCCATGGTGATATGCCGGTATTCCGGAACTGTCAGGGCTGCCCAGGAAGCCGCCACGACTGTCATATCGGGGATCAGGGAAATGGCCGGTATCGTAAAGGCCGCCGATTTTCCATGTCCCGGGGAGTGCGGGTGCATCTTTTCCTGAAAGGCTTTGGGCAGCATCGACCCAGAGCTGCGCCTCCCCTAAAAATAAGGTGCCACCGCTTGTCGAGAAACTGGTGCCCGAAGGGTCCATACGAGTAGGGCTGAGTTGACTATAAAATGGGCCTTTGGTTGGATTGTCGTCTGTGATGGCCAGCATAAGCACAAGCGGATAAGCTGGAGACCACTTGATCCGCGTCCCGACAGCCGAGAAAGGCCAGGACGGGCCGCCCGAATACAGATTGCTTGACGTCGAGAGCGGCCAGCCAAAGCTTGCATTCAGAAACAGAGAGGCGTTCTGGCTGACCAGAAATTCAGTGTCCAGATCAATTGTGCCAACGCGAATATCAAGCCGGTTTCCAAAGAAGCCCTGACCATACCAAAGCTCGAACAAACGTGTCGTCCGGCCAGCGTCATAGCCGCTCACCGGGTTTAAGGACCCAAGGCGCTCTCCCGCCAGAGACCGCCCCCTGACCTGAATGGCGCTGATATTGAGAAGGCCATCATGCCAGCCAAATGCGCGGCGGGTTGCCAGCACGAGAGTGGCGGCTGTCATGCCGTCATATGTGGGGCCCGGATGCATTCCGCCTGAGGCTAAGCCCCATATTTCCTCAACATCCTGGAGGTTGAATCTGATCCCTTTTCGGCCCAGCCAGGCTCGTGCTCCACCTGCATTGCCCAACAACTCCGTTCCTGTGTCTTCCGGTGGAAGAACGAAGCCCGGTGCCGGAGATGGTAACGGTACGCCTGACGGTAAAACGTCAGTTACGAGAGGTGCCGCTGCCGCCTCGGCTTTCCCGAAAAACGAATGGAAAATGCTACTGAAAACTACAAGGTGTGCCAGTGAGCGCATTTTCCCAAGCATGCGGAGATCCCGTCAAAAACCTGGAGAAGTTATGCCTCCCTCTATAATTAGTGGCCTTCTCAGCCTTGCGGTGCCGTGTGCGATAAAAAGACGACGATACTGAGCACTCGTAAGCACGACGGTCCCCTCATTCCGAGATGCCGGAAGGCACAATTCATTCACAGAAATGAGAGGAAAATGGGAGTGAAGTTATTATGACTTTGCCAGCCTCGCTCAGGGCCACTTTGCAAGGATTTTGTTTTTTACATCGTTCGGCAGCGGGATGTAATCCAGATCCTGAAGGGCCTTATCGCCGCGACGCAGCCCATAGGTGAAAAATGCCTTCACTGCACTTGCCGTCGTCTGGTCTGATGGATGAACCGGGACGAGCACGAACGTTGCGCTCATGATCGGCCAGTTTTTTGAGCCGCCGGCGTCCAGTAAGCTCACCGCGTAATGATCCGTGTGCTGCCAGCCTGCGCTGTAAGCAGAGCTTTTGAAAGCGGCTGTCTCCGGGATGACGAACTGGCCTGAATGATTTTTCAATTTTACTGTGTTTAGATGATTTCGGCGCGCAAAGGCATATTCTACAAATCCAATCCCGCCAATGCTCTGACGCACACTTGCCGCCACACCATCATTGCCGCGTGCCTCGGCCCCCTCGCCCCATGATCCGGGCTTCCAGGATGGCGACTGTGTGCGAAGGTAGTCTGAAAAGACTTGGCTGGTTCCGGATGCCTCTTCACGATGAACTGGCAGGACATCCAGGTCCGGGAGGCGAAGATCGGGATTCAGGGCGCGAATGTGCGGATCGTTCCAGGAAGTAATGTCGCCTCTAAAAAGGGCGACGAGCGTTGAGCCATCCAGCCGCATCTGGTCAGCCCCTACGCCGGGAACATTGATGACTACGACGATAGCTCCGATCGCGGTTGGAAACTGATAAAGCCCCTGCATACCAAGAATATTTTCTGGAAGAGGAATATCTGAGGCCCCGAAATCCACCTTGTGCGCCATGACAAGTTTCTGCCCGTCTCCTGATCCCACAGTGCGATATTTCAGGGACAGGCCAGCTTGAGATGGAAGACTGTCACTCCATGCTCGATACAAAGGCGCAGCGAAGCTTGATCCTGCGCCAGCAATGGGAGCTGAATATGCAGCGCCGCAAATCATGAAGAGAAGCACGAGCATCACTTTGCGTGCCAAAACTCTTTTCGAGAGAAACATGCGCACCGACACTCCGTCTGCTCAGGAATTTTCTGCGCATATCACTGAGGAAGACCGTGTGACTATGCTCTTCCAACACATCAAAAAAGACAGTTTTGAGACAAGTGTTTCGGAGTGTCTGCGTGAAATAGTCCACGAGAGGGTTTAGAGTGCCCTCTCATGGATCTGGTCGACCTTTTGAGCGTGACTTCCCTGTGCTCAGAAAGATGCGTTCACCCGCCCAAAATAATATCCGCCGGTGAATGGCACCTGGTTCGAGAACTGATCATACATGCTGCCACCTGCAGAAATCAGCTGGTCAGGCAGCTTGCGAGGGCGAACATTGAAAATATTGTTTGCGCCCACTGCGACATGAACGTGTGACGTGACGCGATAGCCGATCTCCAGATCTGTTAGCCAGCGCGGCGTATTCTTGAACTGTGCGAAACAACTGTTGGAGTAACGTAGCGCTCCACCTTTCGAGCATGTGGCTGAAGCTGGTGTCCAGTCCTGATACGTCATCATTCCCGTCGTTTCACCATAACGGCTCTGGCGGATGTTTACGTCCCAATCGCCGACAGTCCACAGGGCATTCAGGATCATTTTGCTGCGTGGGGTCGCGGTCGTGATGTAGGCAATCGTCTGATCGTTTAGCAGCGGGGTCCCGATCGATGAAATACCATTATGATGCAGACGGGTCAGGTTGAAATTTACCGCAGCTGTCAGGGCGATATTGCCCCATTGATGCATATGAACGAGGTAATCGGCTTTCAGGTCCAGCCCCTGTGTGCGTGTGCTTGCACCGTTGGACAGGAAGTAAGCGGACGAAGCCGCCGCATTGGTTGCTGTTGGTGAGACGTCGAACCCGAACGAACGGATGGCATCCAGCGCCTGTGCTCCGCGCACCGTTCCACCCTGCACAATGCGATCGCGTAGGTTGATCTGGTATACGTCAGCTTCGACATGGAGGCCGCGTACCGGTTCCATGGTAAAGCCGCCGCTGGCATTCACTGAGCGCTCAGGTTTCAGCCCCGATGCACCGAGAGACCTTGCAGCGGCCGATTCAACCGGGAGCTGGCCTCCGACGCTGCCTGTTCCAGCGAAAATGCTCAGACGGCTGAAGTGGGATTCCTGTAATGTCGGAGCGCGAAAGCCGTTGCTGATCGTGCCTCGGAGTGCGAACCTGCGAGACACATCATATCGTGCCGAAATCTTTCCGTTTTCGGTGTTATTTGTGTCTGTGTAATACTCATATCGGCCAGCGATATCGATCGAAAGCTTGGTTGTGGGCCGTAGCGTCGTGTCGACATACGCTGAGTACACATTGCGATACCATGTCCCTGCGGATTGGGGTGGAATGCCGGCGTGCTCTACTGGTCCCCCATCAAGATAGGATTCCGGATTGCCCGAGATGATCTGATAGGAATCCAGCCGATGCTCCCCACCAAAGGCAAGGCTTACAGGCATCCCCATAACCGTAAAGCTGCGTCGCAGATCGAGATTGTTGGTCCATTGTGCGTTCTTCTGGGTGTAGTCCCAGAATTTGGACGGTGAATATCCTGTCCGGGTCAGCATCCCGATGTTGACGTTGTCACGAATGCTGATCCGGGAGTTATCGCCCCCGTAAACTGTAGAAAGATTCCAGTCGAACCCAGCAAAATCATGGCCCTTCAAACCAAGGGTGACGCCATAGTCGAGTTCGTCATCGCCCGTGATCGGACGCAACTCGTCAATTCCCATGGCGGGCACGACGTAAGGGTATTTGTAGGCCCGCATGCCTGCATGGCGATAGGCCAGAGTGGCCTGTCCATAAAGCTCGATGTCAGCCCCGAGTGGCTTTCCGAAGTTCAGGCCGAAATTCTCGCGCGTTTCTTCAGGGGTGCTCAGATAATCGGTCTTGCGACCTTTCCACTTTTCTGAGCCTGGCTTAACACCAACAAAGTAGTTTTTTGTATCGGCACCCGCTGGCCAGTAGCCAAGGAGCGCGTGATCCGGCCCCCACGCGACTGCATGTTCGCTGTGATAGATCTGCGCGCCAAGGTGTACATAGCCATCGCGACCAAGTTTGAAGCCGCCGTCTGCATTGAGCTGGAACTGTTCTCCGCTCCCAAGATATGCATTGGCTCCACCCTGTCCTGATAACGACAGGCCGTGATCCTTCTTTTTGGTTATGATATTGACCACACCGGCAATCGCATCCGAGCCATACATCGCGGCGGCGCCGTCTTCAAGAATTTCGATATGATCGATCATGTTCTCGGGAAGCATGTTGAGATCGACACCCGAAGACGCAAATTGCGGGCCTGGCTTTTGCACAATGTTCGCAGTGCTATGCCGACGCTTTCCATCTACCAGAACAAGCGTCTCATTCGGTCCTAGTCCCCTCATCTGGATGGATGACACCAGTGAGTTGGTATTCGATCCGCGAGCGCTCATCGTGATTGATGGATAGATGCGCGTCAGCGCATTGGCGACGTTCATTTCGGCTGAACGCGCAAGGGCCGCCGATGAGATGATGACGACGGGGCTGATGCTTTGGCGAGCCTTGACGTGGGATTCACGCGTTCCCGTTACGATGACCTGTTCGCTCTCGTTTTCATGGGCAGTCGTCGTTTGTTTTGATTTTCCTTTGGCCTTAGCAGGTTTGTCGTCTGTCGTGGTTTGACTGGAGAGCGGTTGAGCCTGCGCGGGCACCAGGAATGCGCCGGTAGCAGTTGTTGCAACCAGAATTAAAACCGTTTTTTTCATCGGAATGTTTCCCAAAAACGCTATTTGTAACGCCTTGGTACGGATTGTTAGTTGGAAGAAATAAAGCAGAAAAGTTAAGGTTTTGTGTCATTATTATTATGTTTCTGGTGTATTTTTTAATATTTCTATATTATTATTTCAACATAATATTTGAAATAATAATAAACAATTATGATATACTTTGAATAATTGAGAGCTGTCTGTGACCTTTGCAAGGTATGTGTGCTGCATATGCTGCGTCAGCAGATACAGAAAATTACGCTCTCTGCCGGGTCACGGTTATGCCTCGAACGTGAATAGGTGCGCACTCGGCGATGATGACAGCGGAGCACAAACTTGGTCCGCCTAATCCTATTTTTGGGACTTCCCATTCGTCATTTTTCGAAAATTGGCTCTTTTCCGGGGCCGGAACGCAGCAAACTTCGTGACAAAATATCATTAACTTTCGTTTGAATTGACGAAATTTGAGGACTTTCTCTTCGTGAAATTATTATAAAAACTGTGTAAATATATGATTCCAAAAGAACTTATTAAAGTTTTTTCTATGCTGTCCACTGGGGTGTCAACTTTTTTTTTACCTTTGGAAAATTCATCCATATTCCGGCCCCTCAAAATTGTGTCTCTATCTCCATGACAAGATTCTGCAAACAATCTGGATGGAGCCATATTCTGTTAAATTCGCCCTTTTACACAGGGCTGGTTGCACTAGCCGCCAGCGATCGAATTTTACAGATATCAAAGAAATTCTGACTGTCCGTCCGCAGGGTCACAAAGAAACACCATCGAGAAGTTTGAATTTCTCACGCTCTGGGTGGTTGTACCGTTAACGAATTCTCTTGGAGGGAATTATGAGCCACGTAACGAACGGCGTTCTGTATGTTGATGATACCGTCAACGGAGGAACAAACCCTGGAAGTTTCTATACTTCAAGCTTCTCTTCGGTATCTGTGTCTTCTGGTGGTACTTACGGAAGCGCTTCGATTGTGTCTGGTGGCACAGTCGTCGTCCAGAGCGGTGGCTCAGCGTTCAATGATACGGTCTCGTCAGGCGGCGTATTGACGATCTCTGCCGGTGGTAGCGGGAGTTATATCAGCCTGGCTGCGGGCGCGACATTCAATGTCGGCACTAACTACGATAACCAGCACATGACTTCCCTGACAGCTGTGTCAGGAACAAAAATTAACGTCTTGTCCGGTGGCATTCTCTCCAACGCAGACGCAGGTTCCTCTGGAACCATCGTTGTTAATGCTGGCGGAATTCTACGAAACGCTATCGTTTCCAAAGGCGGCGGGCTGGCAGTAACTGGAACAGCTTCCAACACAACCATTAATAATGGCGGTGTAATGGATATCAGCTCCGGCGGTCTGGCCTTCGGGGGCACCATCAATAACGGCGGCCAGGTCTTTGTAGGCTCTGGTGCGACCCTTTCAAGTGTGATCATCAACACTGGCGCTTCCGCTGTTGTCTCCGCAGGCGCCTCGACCGGCGCCCTGAAACTGAATGGCGGCACGCTCGATACGTATGTTGTCCCCTCGTTTGTCGCCGGTGGAGTTGTTAGCGGGACACTAATCTTTGAAAGCGGGGTCAAAGACGGCGGCTACCAGAAGCTTGGAACTGGGGTCACAATCAACCTGAAATCTGGAGCTGCTCTTTCCAACAGCACCATCGGTTCGGGCAATACTGTTGCAGTTTATTCGGGCGCTACCGCGAGTGGACTGGTTATTAGCGGCGGTGGTCTCGGCGTTCAGGGTGCGACATCAAACACGACCGTTATCAGCGGTGGCGTGGTGGATGTTGGATCTGGGGGCAACGCTACAGGAAACACAGTCAGCAATGGCGGGTACCTCTACGCTGAGTCTGGTGGCACGATTGGCACCACCACCCTTCAGAGCGGTGCAATCCTGAGCGCTAAGGCTGGATCAACGATCTCGGGTACTGTCACGGCCGCCAAGGGTGCTACACTAACAATCCCAACAACTGCTGGTGGCACCATCGACCTGCAGGGTAATGGGAATGTTGGCCTGACCATCACAGGTTCGGGTAACCCGACGACGGTTATCTCCGGTTTCTCGGAAGATAAGACGGCAGGAACCGCAGACGGCATCACGCTGACGAACGTCAAAACCGCCAACGTCGCTTCCGTCACCTATCCTGACGCTGACCATGTCACGTTCACGCTCAAGGACGGTTCAGCCGTCACGCTGAACATCATTGGCGTCCAGAACGTGGGCTATACGCTGGCTTCAGACAGCAGCGGCGATCTTGTTTATGAAGTGTGCTTCCTGGCAGACACCCTGATCGCAGGCCCGAATGGCAATATTGCCGTCCAGGATCTTGCACCAGGCGACACCGTCACGTCCTATCGCGACGGTCAGGCCTACAGCAGCACGGTTTCCTGGGCAGGTAAGGCACATTGCGTCGTCCGTCCGGAAAAGGCTGATGATGAGGCCGGGTATCCAGTGCGGATCCTTGAAAACGCGATTGCTCTGGGTGTTCCCTTCCAGGACATGCTCGTGACGTCTGAACATTGCCTCTTCCTGGATGGCAAGTTCATTCCGGCCCGCATGCTCGTCAACGGTCGTTCGATCTATTATGACAAGTCCTTCACGTCCTATGACTATTTCCACATTGAGACGGAAGATCACTCGGTCATCATGGCAAACGGTGCACTGACCGAGAGCTATCTTGATACGGGCAACCGTCGTGCGTTCGAACAGAAGAGCAATGTCTTCATGTTCGGCCAAAAGGCGAAGTCCTGGGAGAACGATGCTGCTGCTGCTCTGACCGTATGCCGTGATCTGGTTGAGCCTGTTTACCGTCAGATCGAACAGCGTGCGCAGGAGCTGCAGTTCGCAGTTCAGGCACCGGCTGCTACGACAGTCACGGAAAGCGACTTGCATCTGGTGTCTGATCGCGGTCACCGCATCCAGCCGCTCCGCACGGTCGATAACCGCGTCATGTTTATGATCCCGAGCGACGTGTCTTCGGTTCGCATCGTTTCGAACAGCAGCCGTCCGGCTGATGCGATTGGCCCGTTTGTTGACGACCGTCGTATGCTGGGTGTGTTGATTGGCGATGTTTCGTTCTTCGACAGTGGCGTCACGGTAAACATCAAGACGCACCTCACGAAGGAAAATCTGAGCGGCTGGCACAGCGTGGAGCACATCCCGATGCGCTGGACGAACGGCAACGCCTATCTTCCGCTTGGTGCACGCCTGCCGGGTGGCATCGGTCTTCTTGCCATCAAGGTCGAGGCTGCTGGCCCTTACGTTGTTGCTCCGGCAGATGACGTGGAAGTCTCTCTTAAGACAGCCTGAAGGTTATTCCCCTGCCCGTAAGAACTACGGGCAGGTTTTCCCTCCCAGCTTATTCAAAGTTTTTGCTTTGGCTGGGAGGTTCTTAATATTCAAAGACTAAAGAGTAAGATTTACTAAATCAGTTTCGTGCAAGTCGAAGATGACATTCTTTATTTGCAAGAATGCGGTCGCTTCATTCTGCTTGGCAGATATCCAAATTTTCTCTGAAAAGCAGCGCTGAAATGACTGACGTTGCTGTATCCAAGTTCCATCGCCGTTTCTGTTACGTTCAAACGCTCTAAAAGGCTTCGTGCGTATTCCATCCGATGGGATTGATACAGCGTATAGGGCCCGCAGCCGTACTGTCGGCTGAACAGTTCTTTAAAACGCGTGGGACTAAGGTCGCAGAGTGTCGCAAGCTGTGGGATTGTCGGAGCTTGGTCAAGACGCGCCAGAAGCGCTTTACGAGCACTTTCCAATCCATGGATTGTTTTGGCCGTTAACTGCGAACGAGCTGTTTTCTGCGTCGTAAACGCATAACCAAGCATGGTTATCGCTAATCCGTACCCCACGAGAGCTTCAGGGGACTGCGCAGCAGGAATAGTTCGCAAATAGCCAAAGAGTTGTTTGGCTATTTTCAGAGCCGGATCCTGAAGTTCGAGAGATCGCCTCTGAATTCTGGGGAGGTGCTCGATTTGCATCTGCTCCAGCAGTGGCGATGGTACGTGAATTTCAAGAGCTGAGAATTCAGCACTGTTCTCGAAGGTGAAAGACTCAGCGGAGGTGCGCGCCATAATAAGATCGCAGGCCTGAAAATGATGCACCTGACCAGCTGCCTTCATACTGCATGCCCCTGAGAGGATGACAGTACAGCGGGTGGTTGATCCTGGTTCATCAAAATAGCCATTCAACGCCCCCGCTTCGGAAGCCAGAAACCCACTTGTGAGAAGGCCACCAGCAAATCCGCAGGAATGCGGATGCAATAGAGATGTGCCTGCTACCCGGTCGGGGTGTGGTTGATGAACCTGAGTTGAACTGACTTCTGCCATCACGGCGCGGTCTTTCCTGTCCGATCGGGGTAAACAGACTGATCCGGGTAGCGGAGATAATGAGAATTATTATCATCCCGCTTCATGAAAGAAAACCTTTCCCTTCCATGGCTCAGGAGCAGCGTCCGTTTGCGGAGCGTGAGTTCACTGGCTTTCGTCTTTACGGCGCTGACGGCATTACCTGTCCCTGGATGGGCGGCCGCGTCCCCTGCGGTGAAGTGCACTCATAAGCCCGGCGACGATAGCCCGGAGACATCCTGTATCGCTGCAAAAGAGGCCCTGACCGTCTGGGGTAAGCGCGCCGCTTTCGTGAACCCCACGAGCACAACGCATCTGTCTGCACAGGACATTCAGGCATACAGAATGCAGACTTTGGGGGATATTGCCGAACGTGTCCCGAGCCTGTCATTTACCAATACAACGCCCAACAATCCGGTTCTGATGGTACGAGGACTTGGCGGCACGGAGGATGAAGGGCCGGTTCTCTACACGCCCGTCCTGATCGACGGCATACCTGTTCCCAGCTTTGCCATGGGGCAGATGTTTGATTTCAGCAATGTGGATGTCATGCGCGGCCCTCAATTGACAGAAGGGATCAACGCATTTGGGGGCATGGTTTCTGCGCAATCGCGAGACCCTGGAAATCGTCTCGGCGGGGCATTGGACTTCGAGTACGGAACGGGAAATCGCAAAAGAGCAACATTTTCTGGCGACCTTCCGATTGATGCATCCACCAGCCTCCGCCTTTCCGTGGGAGGAGAAACCGCCGATGGTTACATTCACAATCAGGCTCTGAACCGTCGAGATACTGGCGGCTGGCATGGCTGGTTTGGCCGCATCAAACTGCTGCATAAGGATAGTGCTGGCGGAGAATGGCGCTTCAGCCTGCACCATATGTTGAACCATGGCGGTAACGACTTTTTCGAAACGCCACAACATGCCCGAAATCATGTCTCTTACAACACGTCGGAAGGCGTGAATGATACCGAATATCTCATTGGTTCAGCACAATATCATCGACGCTTCAGTCAGCGCCTGATTTTGGACGTTACGTTCGGAGGAGCCTCTACCGATTGGCGTTATAGCAACCCCTACTCTGTTTTCTCTGCCAACTCTGGCTTCACGCTACCAACACGTCAGATTGGCGGGTCTGTCATGCTCTCCGGGAGTTCAGGAACACTGGACTGGAAAGGCGGGATTTACGGGCAGCAGGCTAAGCGTTGGGCACCCTATACCTTTGACATGTCGCCCTATTATGCCAGCCGTACAACTGCGACGTTGGGAACAGCCAATGTTGCCTTTATGGGGGAACTAGGGTGGCATTTCTCGAAGAGCTGGCGCCTTGTGCCATCGCTGCGTATCGAGCATGTCGATAGTTCGCTCAGCAACTGGACAAGCTCCATGAGCGGGGACACGCCTTATGCGTATAGCATGCAGGACAGCCTTCCTCGTCAGACACTCTCCAAGACCGCTCCGCTTCCGGGCCTTAAAGTCGAGTATAATCCTCAACCTTCTGGTCAATTGAGCCAGTTCGGCTGGCTGAGTTACTCCCGCTCCTTCCTGCCGCCAAATTATAGCCCTTACGGTTCCTACAGCAGTACCGTCTCGGCGCCGTATGCTTCCAGTTACGGCAATAATCTGGAACTGGGCTACCGCCTTGGAGATCTCACCGGTCGATGGTCTGTAGAGGCAACCGGATTTGCGAATTTCCTCTCAAATTTGCAGGTCTCGGCCACCAATGGTGCGGGAGAATCCCTTATCGGGACGGCTGGTACCGCCCACTCACGTGGGGTGGAAGCAACCGCACACTGGAAGCCACTCAATACACTTCAGCTTAACGCGTTCCTTGGGCTGACCTACGCCGCATATGATCGCTTCGTCTTCGGTGACTCAGATTACAGCGGCAAACAGATGGCTGGGACTCCAAGAAGCAATTTCGGTTTTTTAGGCGAATGGCATCCCGTTCCGGGATGGACCGTCAATGCCAGCGTGGTCAGGCGTGGACGAACAACCCTCTATCCCAGTAGCAGTATTCAGAATGCACCCTACATCCTGATGGATGCGCAAATCGAGAAACGCTGGAAGCATTGGAATGTCGCGCTTTACGGCCACAATCTAACCAATTCGAGCTATTTTACGCGTGGCCTGTCGGGTGGGTACGTCGTGGCCGCCAACCCGCGTCAGCTTGGCTTCCGTGTTGGGGTAAATTTCTGACATGAAGAGCGCATCCTATCTCTGTCGGAGTGACCACTCTGAAACCAGGACAACGATCTTAACGCGGCTTTTGGCAATCGGGCTCATGTATGGCTCGCAGGGTATCCCTGCGGGACTGGCTTTCAACGCATTTTCAACCATTTTGCGCCATAGCGGGACGCCATTGAAGGATATCGGCCTGACAGGGCTGGTGTTTCTGCCGTGGGCGCTGAAATGCTTCTGGTCCGGTATTGCTGACAATGCTGGCAAACGTTGGGGCTATGGGGCCCTCGCCTTATGGACGCATATGTCAGCGATCGTGGTCTGCCTACTTCTGGGCTTCGCCTCACCTGAGCATCACTTTCTGTTGGCTCTGTCAGGCATTCTGCTTCTGAACACGATTTTTGCCACTCAGGATATTTTTACGAATGCGTGCGCCGTTTCGCACATGAAGGGGCGCAACGCAGGGCTGGCGAATGCCTTACAGGTCATTTCATTTCTTCTGGGCATGGTGGTTGGTGGTGCAGGATCACTGTTCATCTATGAGCGGCTTGGCTGGTCCGGTGCGATGTGGAGTATGGCATGTGAACTCTTCATCCTGTGGCTCGCACTTCTGCCATTAAGAGCCGGCATCGAGCCTATCAGGGTATTCCAGAAGCCCTCTCGCCTTGTGGATCTTTTCCGGCAACCGGGTTTTCGGTGGGCGCTTTTGATGGCGCTTACCTTCAAATTTGCAAGTTCAGCGCTCGCGATGCTGCTTCAGCCCTGGCTGATGGACCGATCTTTCAGTCTGGATTTTGCCGGAACACTTCAGATGTCCAACATCATCTGTGGCGCCCTCGGTGGCGCGGTTATCGGCTTCCCGGCAGTCAGGTTTTTGGGCTGCCGTCGCGCTGTCGCCCTGCTCATCTGGCCATCCACTTTGCTACTTGGAACCTTGGTGTGTCTGCAAGCCGGGGGGATGGCAACGCCAGTACTTCTTTATGCCGGTCTTGGCATAGAAAACTTCCTTGATGGAGGCTTTTACGTCTCCGTCTGGGCCGCACTGATGAACTGGTCTTCAGAAGAGCGGCCAGGAACGGACTACAGCTTTCTTCAGTGTGGAGAAAGTCTGGCGAACGTCCTCGCAGGCATGTCGATCGCGCCTTTGGCCTCAGTCATCGGATACAGCAGAACGTTTCTGGTGGCCTGGATCGCTGGCGCGTTCGCGCTGCTGCTTGTCGTGACGTCGGCCAGAAAACTCGCAGGCTTATGTGAGGGCACTGAGCCTTCCAAACAATTTTTCAAACACATGAGACATTCATGACGATATTCAATCTCCCCAAAGAAGCTGCCGATCTGTCACTTATTGATATTGGCAAAAAGACAGAAACGGTTTCCACAAACGGGCTGAAGATGCTTTTCCCTTTTGGAGCCCATGACGTGGGACTACTGCGTTTCAAAGGTTCAACCCCTTGGGAAGAGCATCCAAATGATGAATTTCTTCTTGTGGTCGAAGGAGAAACTACGCTGACACTTCGAACCGAACAGGGCGAGGTCAGTTCTACAGCCAGAAAGGGTGACGTTCTGGTTGTTCCGGGAAAGACCTGGCATCGGCAGGATGCGCCCGTTTCGGTCACTCTGATGTTCATTACCAATCATGAGGGCAACCGCCATCATGCCGCCTCTTGATAAAAGTCTAACGACGACGGACAACTAGGCTTTCACGTTCTGGCGGCAGGTTCTTGATCGGACATTCTATGCCGCTACTGCCAATTCGTACGTCCAGCGTCAGAGGAGCCGTGGCCAATCTTTGCGAAAGATGCTCTCGCAAAGACGGGCCCAGATCATAACACTATGAAGCGTTCCGCCGATTTACCTGCAAACCCACCTCCCGTTGTCGGTTTTGCAGATTATTATGCCGGCGGTTTCGTAGATGGCTTCCACACACATGAGCGGGCACAGCTATCCGTGTTCATGGCAGGGAGTGTGACAGTCACTACGCATGAGGAAAGCTTCGTCCTTCGGCCCGGACAAGCGCTCTGGCTTCCTTCCCAGACGCTGCATCAAGCCACCTGCCGCACTGACCTGTCGTTTCAGGTCATCTATGTTGATCCTGATTTTCCCGGCGCGGGCACGCTTCCATGCAAGATGTTTGATGCATCTTCCTTGATACGGGGTCTGATGGACGAGATCATTGCTATGAGTTTTGAGTTTGCCATGGACAGCCGCATGTCAACGATTGCCGGGCTTCTCATCGATGAAGTGGAGCGCGCACCACGGCTCGCCGAACGCGTGCTTCTGCCTGCCGACCCTCGTATGCGGCGGGTCTGTGAAGCGATTATCGCCAAGCCGGGAGATTGTCGCGACATCGATCACTGGGCTCGCGAAGCCGGTATGGCGCGGCGTACTTTTACCCGCCTCTTTCAGTCTCAAATGGGTATGGGCTTCGCGGCATGGCGACGGAGAGTACGGGTTGTGGAAGCCGCTTCCCGAATTGCGACGGGCCAATCGATTGCCGAAGTCGCCTTCGATCTAGGCTACGATAATGCCAGTAGCTTCAGCAGCATGTTTCACAGAACTTTTGGTGTCTCCCCGCGCGAGCTGAGAGCCAGCTCGCCTATGGCTGCGCGGCTATAAAGCATCGGGTTACCACACCTGATTGTTCGAGCCTTCCTCTCCTCCACAGCCAAAAATCGGTAACAAACCGTTTCTTTTCCGCTCTGAAAGTGACCCGTTACCAGTGATCGGGCCTTATTTAGTTGCGTTTGGGCCAACTGCGCGCTGGCTGCTTGAAGCTGTTTCCGAAGATGTCTAGGAGCGCAATTAAGTATCATTCTTAACAATAAAGCCGGTCTCTGCCTCGCAACCAGCACGAGCCGGTAACGAAATGAGTTGGGTATGCAGCGCAGCAGGATAGTCTACACGGTTCTTTTCTCCCTCATTTTGAGCGATACGGCTTTCGCGGCTGAGCAGGAGAATAAAGCCAAGGATCCGCAGCAGTCTGGGGCGCCTGCCCCGGCTCAAGAAAGCGCTGACAATGCCAAAGCACGGAGCGCAAGGGTTGAACGGGTTGAGGTTCATGCTCGCAAGTCTTCAACCATTGCCTCTTCCGCTACAAAAACAAACACACCTCTTGTTGAAACCGCGCAGTCCGTCACAGTCATCACCCGTGACGAAATGGATGCACGCGGTGTTCTGACACTGAATCAGGCCGTGCGCTACGCAGCAGGCGTTACAGCGGATACGCGGGGCGGTGAAGGTACTCGGTATGATCTCTTCGATCTTCGTGGCTTCACAGTGCCGACTTTTCTGGATGGACTGAAGTTTCAGGACAGCCCAACCGGCTTTGCCGTCGCCCAGACCGACACATTCCGGCTGGATCGCGTTGAGCTGCTTAAAGGGCCAGCTTCTGCTCTTTATGGGCAGTCCAGCCCAGGTGGTCTGACAGCGTTATCCAGCAAATTGCCAACGGATCAGCGGTTTTATGGTAGCGTCAACACAACTGGCGGCATGTTCGATCTGTATCGTGTGGATGCTGACGTCGGCGGATTTGCGACCAAGGACGGTCTCGTTCGCTACCGGCTTTATGGCACAGTAAACGGCCAGCATACCCAGCTCAGCAGAACCGGTAGCCGACGCTTCAGCATTAGCCCGGCCTTTACCTTTGGAGGCGACGGCCCGACCACCCTCACCTTGCTGGGTAACTACCAGTACGATCCTGAGAGTGGTTCTTATGGCGGCGTGCCGCTGATTGGGTCGCTCAAACGCGCTTCCTACGGCTATCTGCCCCGGAATTTCTATGACGGGGATGTCCCATCAGAAAAATTCAACCGCAAACAGGGCGCAATTACCTATATTTTCAATCATCGCTTCAACGATGACTGGAGCTTCAGCACGCGTGGCCGCTACGATGATATCAAGACCATCTATCGCAGCGTGTATAACAATGGCTATTACGACAGCGATGACGGTACGAGTGGGCAAATGCTGTCCCGCTCTGCATATGGAACGCACGAACACACCTATAATCTGGCGTTTGACAGCCAGGTCAAAGGTCGCGTCCGCACCGGCCCGCTGCGGCATGCCCTGATGTTCGGTTTCGACTATATGCAGCAAAAGGCCAATGACACAGAAGCCTATGGCGATGCTCCGGATCTGGATGTGCTTCATCCCGATTATCACATGGTCATTCCGGACCTGTCCCCGTATCTGAACTATGTCACGCATTCTCATCAGATCGGCGCGTATGGTCAGGATGAAATCCGCTGGCATCGGCTGATCCTTACGGGAAGTATTCGCAATGACTGGTATCGCTCGCATCAGGTTGAGTCTCTGACACCTTCTGACAGCCGCCAGAGTTCAAGCCAGGTTACATGGCGTGCTTCCGGTCTTTATCACTTTGACTTCGGCCTCTCACCTTACATCAGCTATTCAACGTCCTTTCAGCCGCAGTCAGGCTCTGTTTCCAACGATGGCGGTGCGACCGTTCGCCAGGCCAATCCATCTATGGGCAAGCAGCTTGAGGGTGGCGTGAAATATCAGCTTCCTGGAACATCCATCCTGCTGACCGCAGCGGGATTCCATATCGAGCAGAGCAACGTGCTCGTCTCGGTTGCGAACACAGGGTACAGTGTGCAGAGCGGACTTGTTCACTCGGACGGTTTCGAATTTGAAGCCCATGCCGAGCCGTTCCGTAACCTCATGCTGACAGCCGCAGTGAGTTTCCAGAAGATCAAGGATGATTCAACAGGGAAGCCATTGATCCAGTCTGGCAAAGGCAATGCCTCCCTCTTCGCGTTCTACACAATGCCCTCCGGGCCTTTGAAGGGGTTCGGATTTGGTGGTGGTATGCGCTATTCCGCGAAAACCTACGGCGGTGAAGCAACATATGGCAGCGTCTGGCTTCCCCAATATGCTCTCTTCGATGCGTCCGTGAGCTATGATCTGGCGAACATGTCTCATTCGCTTCACGGCTGGAAAGCCTCTGCAAGCGTTCGCAATCTCTTTGACAAGAAATATATCGCGAACTGCTTCGCGTACGGTGCAGACGGACAATATTGCTACTATGGCGAGCGCCGGAATGCGCAGGCCAGCATAGGGTATAGCTGGTAATTCCTTACGAAGAAGGTTGCCAGAATAGTCTCTGGCAACCCCTTTCAAAAGGCTCATACCGTCATGTGTTAAGCTTTCTCCTTAAGCTGGAAGCATTCCGTCTCCCGCATATTTAAGGCGTTGCGCGTCCCGTGCGGGAGGAACCCCAAACATGCGCCGGTACTCCCTACTGAATTGGGACGGGCTGTCGTACCCAACTGCAAATCCGGCCTCAGCAGCATCGACCGTGGCACTGAGCAGCCTGCGGCGCGCCTCCTGAAGGCGAAGACGCGTGCGATACTGCAAGGGGCTCATCATCGTGGCTGCCCGGAAATGCCGATGAAATGACGAAGGGCTCATCCCGGCAATTTTCGCAACAGATGCAATGTCGAAAGATTCTGCGTAATGCGTTCGTATCCAGCCAATCGCCCGATTGAGCTGGGAGAGATTTGTCCCCGCGGTGGCAATCTGCCGCAGAACGTAGCCTTGAGGCCCCTGCAACAATCGATACAGCAGTTCGCGGAGGATGGCGGGCTGAAGAATGGGAATGTCTTCCGGATTTTCCAACAGTCCTACGAGGCGGGTCACTGGATCCAGTATTTCATGGGTGAGTGCACTGACCGTCATGCAGGATGGGCATGTCGTCCCGTTGATGGGAAAGGCATCCTTCATTTCGAGTAGCAAATCAGCAATTTGCGCAGGGTCCAGAGCCAGGCAGAGCGCCAGATAGGGCTTTTCATGCGTGGCTTGTGTCACCTGCCCGGTAACGGGAAGGTCAACGGCCGTTACGAGATACTTGCTGGCATCATAATCGAAGACCTTGTCACACAGCATGACCTGTTTTGACCCCTGGACGATCACACAAAAGCGGGGTTCGTACACCACATCCATTGGTGTCGTGGGGGCATCGGCACGAAAGAGCAGCAGGCCCGGCACAACCGAGCGGGTCGTTGGTTCGACGCAATGGCGGTCGATCGTGTCTCGAAGCCGTGACAGAATATCCTGCATGAAGCGAAATTTCCGATTTTTTCAGTCAGTCGTTTGGGTATTGCACATTTAGGGGCATGCCTGATCCGCCCATAAGGGCAGTGTGAGGCTTTGGTCGGATTGTGCAAGGATATGATCGAATCAGGCATCTTTTTGAAGTTTCGTTCTAATCCATTATGGCACTGCACCCACTTTTGATGTCGCTTTAGGGGCTATTGGCTTTATTTCACGTCCTTGCCTGCAGCTCGATATGGCAGGATTGTGCAATCATCTGATTGGATTGCTCTACCGGATGTTGCGCGCGGAGTTGCATGATCCGCCCAAGCCTTCCGCGGCGGTTATGCTCCTTCCCTGAGAACGTTGTTTCCGGTGAGAAGACGGCAAACGCGGCGCGGCATCATGTCATGGCGAAAAGCTTGCCGATTTGTCCGCACATGGATTGTGCCGGACAAGCGGGGTGCGGGTTCCGTGCTCCAAAGCCATCTGAACAGAGATATTCAATGGGGATCGTCGCCTTTGCGCTACGACGGCCTTACACGTTCCTTGTCGCAGGGGTACTCATCCTGCTTCTGGGCATCACGGCCGTCTTCAGAACGCCTACCGATGTGTTTCCGAACATCGATATCCCGGTCGTCACCGTCGTCTGGTATTATGACGGCCTGGATGCAGCCGAGACCGAGAAGCGGATCAGTACTTATACAGAGTTTTCCGAAAGCTTCTTCGTCAACAATCTACGGACCATCGAAAGCCAGACGACACCGGGGCTGGTCCTGCAAAAGCTGTATTTTCAGCCGGGCGTAAACGTGGATCTTGCCGTAGCCCAAACTGTTTCGGCTACAAACTCAATCCGCGCCCTGCTACCCCCCGGCATTCAGCCGCCAATCATCATGCAGTACAGCGCTTCCAGTGTGCCGGTTCTGCAGCTTTCCCTCTCTTCGGAGAAGCTGACGGAGAGTGAACTGTATGACTATGGCATTTACCGTATCCGTCAGCAGCTCGCCCCTATTCCCGGCACAATGCTGCCCCCGCCCTATGGCGGAAAGATCCGTCAGGTCATGGTGGATATTGATGAGACCAAGCTGGCGGGTGTCGGCCTGACGCCGCTGGATGTTTCCAATGCCATCAACGTGCAGAACCTGACGCTGCCCGGCGGAACGGTGAAATTCGGAGCCACCCAATACGACGTGCGTATGAACGGCATGCCAGACGTCGCAGCGCGTTTGAACGATGTTCCCCTCAAGCGTGACCCCAAGACTGGCGCTATCGTTCGTATTGCGGATGTTGCGCAGGTCCGCGATGGAACGGCCGTGCAGCAGAATGTGGTGCGCCGCGAAGGTCGCCGCTCCGTACTGCTCTCTATCATGAAGGCTGGAAATGCCTCGACGCTGAGTGTTGTAAACGCCATTCGTAATCAGGTTCTTCCTGTTACGCGTGCAGCAGCCCCGGCGGGCATGAAGATCGAGGAACTGTTTGACCAGTCCCTGTTCGTCAAAGCGGCCATTACCGGAGTTGCATCTGAAGCTGTCATCGCCGGCCTGCTAACAGCGGCAATGATCCTCGCGTTTCTTGCAAGCTGGCGTTCGACCATTATTGTTGCCGTCTCCATACCGCTGGCCATCCTGTCTTCGATTGCCGTGCTGTCCTGGACTGGCCAGACACTGAATCTGATGACCTTGGGTGGTTTGGCTCTTGCCGTCGGTATTCTGGTGGATGATGCGACTGTAACGATCGAAAATATCCATCGCATCCGCCATGAAGGAACAGAACTGCGACAGGCCGTGCTCAACGGTGCGTCGGAAATCGCACTGCCGACACTGGTGTCGACACTGGCCATCTCAAGCGTATTTGTGTCGGTAGAGTTCCTTGTCGGGCCGTCCCGCTTCCTGTTCACACCGATGGCCCTTGCTGTTGTGTACGCCATGCTCGCCTCCTATGCGATCAGCCGGACACTGGTGCCAATCTTCGCAGCTATTCTTCTACGGTCTGAAGAACGGCAAACCATACGACGCCGCGATGCCGGGCTGCCTCCTGATGTCATTACCCGGTTCGGCATTGCTTTTGATCGGTGCTTTAACCGGCTGCGGGATGGCTACGTCCGTCAGTTACATGGACTCATCGAAAGCGGCTGGAAAGTTCCTGCGCTGGCAGGTGTGACTGTTCTGGCTGCCGGTTTCCTCGCAACTCAGGTCGGGCAGGATTTCTTCCCCACGATTGATGCCGGCGAATTCAAGCTCCATGTCCGCGCGCCGGAAGGAACGCGCATCGAAAGCACGGAACGCCTGTTCGATCAGGTTGAAGACGTCATCCGTGAAGTCGTGCCTGAGCATGAACGGTCATTGGTCCTCGATAACATGGGTGTACCATTCCGGTATTCCATGCCTTTCGACGACGGCACGACCGTTGGGCCAAATGACGGTCAGATCATGGTGGAGTTGAAGGAAGGGCATCGCCCAACCGCCGACTATATCCGCACACTCCGGACCGAACTGGCACGCCGCTTCCCGGACAGCGTGTTCTATTTCCAGCCCGCCGATATCGTGACCCAGATCCTGAATTTCGGGCTTCCCGCGCAGGTGGATATCCGCATTTCGGGTTATGACGCAGCCAATAACCGCAAGGTCATGCAGGAAGTCCGTCAGGAAGTCTCCCGCATTCCCGGCCTGGTGGACGTCCATCTGCATCAGCAGATTGCAGCCCCAGAACTGGCGATTGCGATTGATCGTGAGCGCGCTCTGGACCTCGGCCTGACGCTCAATGACGTTGCGCGCAACGTGATGGTGTCACTGGCATCCTCCAATACCGTAACCCCGAATTTCTGGGTCGATCCGGCAACAGGCATCCAGTACCCACTCGCGGTCCAGACGCCGCAGTATCGGGTCAACAATCTGGGTGATCTTCGCGACACCGTCATTGCCTCCGCACTCGGGTCACAGCACTCCTCGGCTCTGCTGAGCAACGTCGCAACCATCAAGCGCGGCACGGCACAGAACGTCATTTCACACAGCAATATCCAGCCGACACTCGATGTCGATGCGAGTGCGGAAGGGCGTGATCTGGGGAGCATTGCCCGAGACATTGACCGGGTCATTGCGCGCCATCGGGGAGAGCTTTCACCGGGCAATGTGATCACCGTTCAAGGGCAGATTGAAAGCATGCATTCTGCCTTTACCCGACTGGGTATCGGCCTGATGGTCGCAGCGATTGCCGTCTATCTTTTGATGGTCGTGAACTTCCAGTCCTTCATGGACCCGTTTGTGGTGGTTCTTGGTCTTCCAGGTGCCATGTGCGGGATCGTGTTCATGCTGTTCGTCACAGGAACAACGTTCTCGGTTCCCTCTCTCATGGGGGCGATCATGAGTGTTGGTGTGGCCAGCGCCAATTCGATCCTGCTTGTAACCTTTGCCAAGGAAAGACGTGCTGAGGGCTTAAGTGCCGTCGAAGCCGCCGTCGCTGCCGGACAGGCACGCCTGCGCCCCATTCTGATGACGTCACTCGCAATGATCATCGGCATGTTGCCCATGTCTCTGGGGCTCGGAGATGGCGGCGAACAGAACGCCCCGCTTGGACGCGCCGTGATTGGCGGCCTGATGATGGGCACCTGCGCCACGCTCTTCATAGTGCCCTGGCTCTACACACGCCTGAGAAAACGAGAAAGCCGCATTCTTGAGGAATACAGTCATGTCTGAACCCGTTTTATCCTCGACCGGCGTCCGTGACGAACGGCGCGGCCCACCCATCGTGCCCTTGATCGGCCTCGGGGCTATTCTTCTGCTGGGCTATGGGATCTATACGCATAGTGAACGCGGCATTGCGGTTCGCGCCCTCGCTGACACGCGCCAGAACCAGACGCCAGATGTCAGCTTCATGATTGCTCACAGAGAGACGAAGCCTGTCTCTCTTGATCTTCCCGGAGAAACCGCCCCTCTCGAGACAGCGGCAATTGGTGCGCGAGCATCAGGGTATATTGCCGAACGACGTGTTGATATCGGCACTCGTGTGAAAGCAGGAGACGTTCTGGCCATCATTCATGCGCCAGAGCTGGATCGACAGGAAGCACGCGCCAAGGCCGCGGCCGAACAGGCGCGCGCCAATCTGGATCTCGCCCGTGTTACGGCAAGGCGCTCTGGCGGGCTCGTCGGTGGCGGCGCGGTGAGCAAGCAGAACTTCGATACGGATCGCATTACCCAACAGGCTCAGAATGCTGCACGCGCGGCCGCTGATGCGGCCCTGGCAGAGAGCGCACAACGACGTGCCTACACGACCGTGACAGCCCCTTTCGATGGTGTTGTGACGGTACGGAACGTGGAAGTTGGTGATCTTGTGAGTGCAGATAGTGCTCAGTCAGTTCCCCTGTTTGTGATCGCTCGCACGGATAGACTGCGTGTTCGCGTGCATGTGCCACAGGAGGAGGCCAGTACAGTGCAGTTGGGTACACCTGTCAGTCTGACTGTGCCGGACCATCCGGGCGAAAGCTTTGCAGGGTCCGTCACACGGACCGGTCATGCGCTGGAACGTGAGAGCCGGATGCTGCCAGTTGAAATCGAGCTGGATAATCGTGACGGAAAGCTTGCCTCCGGTGTGTATGGCTCCATTCATTTTGACTTGCCACGCCCTGCCCCGACCCTGCTGATTCCAACGGAATCACTGATTTACAACGCGGACGGCCTGTCCGTGGCCACCGTCGAAGACGGGAACCGACTGCGTCTTCACAAGGTGACTGTTGGCCGGGACTATGGAGATCGGATTGAGATCCAAACCGGTTTGGCTGAAGGAAGCCGCCTGATCATGCATCCTCCCTCGGCTTTGACAGATGGCCGTCAGGTTGCACCGCATGATGTGAATGGATCGAAGGGAGCGTGAAGATGCGTTCTTCCACCACAACTCTTACGGCTGGATTGGCGCTCCTGCTGAGCGGCTGCACGATGATTCCGGACTATCATCGCCCTGCAGCCCCAGTGGCAACCGCGTGGCCCAATAAAGCCGCCGATGTGGCGGCTAAGGATGGGGGCAGTCTTGAGAACTGGCGTACATTTTATCGCGACCCCGTTCTGCAATCGCTGATCGAGACGGCTCTGGCCAATAACCGGGACCTTCAGATTGCCCAGCATCAGGTAGAAGCGTCCAGCGCGCAGTTCGACATTGAAAATGCTGCCCTGTTCCCAACGCTGAATGGGACGGCGGGTGCGAATGTTCAGAAAATGAATTCCAGGATATGGAGCCTGTCACAGGGGAATGGTCCGTTCTACATGCGGCAATATGCCGTGGGGTTTGGTGTCTCGGCTTATGAGGTCGATCTGTGGGGACGTATCCGGTCCGCCTCTCGTGCGTCGTTTGATCGGTATGTTGCAGATGAACTAGGGCGTGAGAGTATGCGCCTCAGCCTCATTGCAAGTGTTTCGACAGCAATGCTCAACTGGGTCGCTAACAATCAGGCCCTTCTGGTTACACAGAACGTCCTTGCGAACCGCCGTCACACTTATAATTTGGTCAAGCAGACAGCCGATGTCGGCACCGGAACTCAACTTGATGTTGCCGAGGCAGAAGCTGCTCTGCGGGACGCGGAAACCAATCTTCAGATCTACACGCGTCAGCGCGAGCAGGCGATGAACCAGCTTGAACTCCTGGTCGGCACACCTCTGACGCCTTCTGTGCGTGCCGATCTGGAACATAAGGCTGCCCTCGAGGATGTGGTGCCTTTTCCGGATGTTCCAGAAGGACTTCCTTCAGACATGATTGCACGTCGGCCTGACATCCTTTCGGCAGAGCAGGTTTTGCGGGCGGCGAATGACGATATCGGAGCGGCGCGAGCTGAGTTTTTCCCCAAAATCCAGATTACTGCGGCGAATGGTACGGCGAGCAACAATATCACTCGCCTGTTCCAAAGTGGGATGGGTGCCTGGAACGTAGCCCCTCAGATCACTCTTCCACTGTTTGACGCCGGGCGTCTGACAGCAGAGCTCCACCAGGCAAAGGCTCGTAAGAAGGAAGAAATCGCACGGTATGAGAAGACGGTGCAAACTGCATTCCGGGAAGTTGCTGACGCCTTAGCAGGGCGAGGCACCTACCTGGAGCAGTTGCATGCGCAGAACGCCTTGGTTCAGGCTGGTGGCCGCCAGTATCAACTCGCACTCGCGCGTTTTAAAGGGGGTTATGACCCCTATCTCGATACGCTCGTCGCACAACGAACACTCTATAGTGCTCAGCTTGGAGCGATCACGACCCATCTTCAGCAGATGTCTAATACGGTAACACTCTACAAAGCGCTTGGAGGCGGATGGAACGAGACCCTTCCGGCTCGTAAGGACGCCATGATCAACCACGTTTTGTAGCGCTTCCTTCTTTTTCGACCTTCCTTGGCGGCGAAATTCCCGATTTTGCCGCCATTTACGAAAATGTTCGATATCGTTTGTCATAACTCTCCCAATGACAAACCTTCCGTAACAAACGTAAATGAGAGTAATTATCATTTGCGGAAAAATCAGATGGCTGCCCTTAGGACACTCGCTTTTGCATGCGCGGGATTATCTGTTTTCAGCGGGTTTGGTGCAGAAGCCTCATCCAATGACGCGCCCTCTTCCACATCAAGCAGCAAGGAAGACCGTTACAAAAAGCCCAAAACCGTCACATCGCACGGTAAGGCTGAACATATTCGTGTTCATGCAGATGCACATTCCTATGGAGCCACATCCAGCAGCATAGCGGACAAGCTTCCGACAACATTTCTTCAGCAGACCCAGACGACAAATGTTGTGACCCATCAGGTCATTGAAGACATGACGCCTCAGACGATGGAGGATGTCGCGAAATATGTTCCCGGCATTTCCATCGGCAATAACTTTGGCGGCACCCAGGACGATCTGATGAAACGCGGTTTCGGAGCCGTGGACGATGGTTCGATCCTGCGCAACGGTGTGCGGATGCCGACTGGCCGGAACTTCGATCTCGCCACAACAGAGCGCGTGGAAGTGCTGAAAGGTCCAGCGTCCCTTTTCTACGGAATGCAGGAGCCTGGGGGCGTCATCAACGTCATTACAAAGCAGCCCCGGAAAACGTGGGGAGCCAATCTCGGGACGACATGGTCTTCGCTCGGCGGCGGTTATGGCCACTTTGATGTGGGTGGCCCCCTCACCCATGGTTTGAGCTTCAGGCTTGTCGGATCCTACAAGAATGAGAATTACTGGCGTAATTTTGGGTCCAACAGGCAGAAGCTTCTGGCACCGTCCGTCCGTTTTGAGCACGGTCGCTTCACAGCAGATGTGTCTTACGAATGGGCGAAATATAATAATACGCTAGACCGAGGTGCTGTCTTTTCGAATGGAAGAGCAGTTAGTGGTCCAGAAAAGCGGTTGGATGAAAGCTGGGCCAAATCCTTTGGCGAACGGCATCTTCTGGCCACGACGATGGAGTATCGTCTGACGGATCATGACCGCATCCGCTTCTCCGGAGGCTGGAACCGGGACAATTATCATGATCGGCAGGCTGATCCGTCAGCTTACAACGCCGTTACGGGCATCCTGACCCGCCGTTATAGAAGCAATACCGGAACCATCCGTGCCAATGGCTATGCGTCTTTAGATTACCTCTCAAATCACGTCCTGTGGGGTATGAAGCATGACCTTGTTGTGGGCGCCGACTATGAGAACCGCCAGCAAAACCAGGGCGCTTTCATTGATGGGACGCGACAGGGTGGGTTCTATCCCGCTGATCCTGTGTATGGGCTGCTCAAGCCTGTTGGCCCGATAAACAACAGCAACAGTGACTGGCGGCAGCACATCAACAGTGCTTCAGGATACCTCAAAGACAATATCCATCTGGGCCATGGGCTGATTTTAGCACCCGGTGTGCGGTATCAGTTTTTCCACATCACATATGGAGGTCGCCGTCCTTACGTGCAGACAACCGATGCATCATATACCAAGCCTCTGCCGTTCGTAGCGTTGGTGTATCAGCTGGGGAAACGCGTCTCTTTCTATGGAGACTATTCCCAGTCTTTCACACCCAATCAGCTTGATGCTGGCAGCGTTCTTGAAGGGGGATACAAGCCCACTATGGGACGGCAGTTTGAAGTGGGTACGCGCTATCAGGATCGTTTCCTGACGGCGGATGTGGCTTTGTACAATATCCACAAGAAGAACGTACAGCAGTCCGCAGGGCTGGACGAGACAGGGAATACGCTCCAGCGTTTGGCCGGCCTGGTGGGTTCAAAGGGAGTGGAAGCCAGTGTGGCAGGCAAGCTGGACAAGCACTGGAACATTCTGGCCAATTATGCCTTCACCTATGCGCGTATCCTGCGTGACACGCCTGCTGATGAAGGCAAGCTTGTCGCCAACGTGGCCAAGCATACCGGTGGTGGCTATCTCACTTATGAAGCAGCTTTGCCATGGCTTCAGACGACCATGCGGATCGGCGCAGGTGCTCGGTACGTTGGGCGACGGGCAGGAGATCTGAACAATACCTTCTGGCTTCCAGGCTACACAACGGTTGATGCCTTCGCGTCATGGCACACGGGGCGACTGTTGGGCCATGACACGTCTTTGCAGGTCAATGCGGTCAATCTGGCCAATAAAGCCTACTTTGTCTCAACCGCCGGGACCCCGCTCCGTGTTTCCTGGGGGCAAGGCCGTACGGTGCATGTGGGCATTGAGGTCGGGTTTTGAACGTTTAAGGGATTTTGAGTCCTAATTGCTCTCCTGCGACTTTCGAAAACGTACAGGTGATTGACCCAGAAGGTGTGTGAATGCTTTTGCGAAGGCGCTGAGTGATGCGTAGCCCACCTCTGCACTCACATCGGTCACGCGCTGACCTTCGGCCAGAAGGGTCGCAGCGTGGAAAAGGCGAGCCTGCGTAATCCACGCCTGCCACGTCATTCCGGTTTCATTGAGAAAATGACGGCGGAAACTGCGCTCAGACATGCCGGCTTGATGCAATGCCTGCGTCAGGCTGGCATGGCCGGGATCGACAAGAGCACTATCCATAACGCGCACCAGCGATGGATGGGTGACGCGCGGTAGAGTGAACGTCTCAGCTGCTTTCTGCTTCATCTGTTCCTGACACAGCAGAAACAGAGCCTGAAAAAACGTTTGTTCGACAGGCATCTTCTCCGCTGATTTATCTGACCAGCGAAGCGTGTGAAACAGCATCTCCTTTATGACGGCCGTCACTGGGAAGGTTTGAATGCGTTCCAACGTTTCTGCAGAAAAATGCGCGGGATCAAAGTAGACCGAGACACCATCCAGATTACGCATCATGGTGCGATGTCGCGTTCCTGCGGGTATCCATATGGCATGGGACGCTGGCAGAAGATGCCGCCCTTCCGGCCCTTCAATCTGCGTTGTACCGCGTCTGGAGTATGTGATTTGATGCCGTGGATGCTCGTGCCAGTCATAGAACACAGCTGTTGACGGATTGCGAAACCCGAAACCAAAACCACCTGAGGTATCGATCCGGTTCTCAATCAGGATGCTCTGTGTTTGGTTGGCAGTCAGGTTCTGAATTGGCCGGTTCCCGCTATTTTATGGCCGGGCAGCGTTAGCCGGCCAGTCATCCAGTCTTTATCCTGAACCCATTCGGAAAGGAATAAAGATGTCCCGTTCTCCCGCATCCCACGAAACCCGGATTGTTGATCAATTCACACGATGGGCAAAACCGTTTGCGGAATTGCCCATCCATGCAGACGCCGAAAGCATGGCACAGACCGTTTCCGCCTGTTCTGTCACCAAAGGCATGAAGGTACTAGACGTGGCATGTGGGCCAGGCATTGTTGCTTGCGAACTCGCCCTGACAGGCGCCGACGTCACAGGAGTTGATCTTACCCCTGCCATGATCGAACAGGCCCGTCTGCGAGCACGCAAGGCCGGTGTGAGCGTGAAGTATCAGATTGGTAACGCGCAGCATCTCCCTTTTGAAGCGGATAGCTTCGATCGTGTTGTGACACGTTACAGCTTTCATCACATGCAGGAGCCGTCTGAAATCCTGGCTGAGATGGTGCGTGTATGTCGGCCGGATGGGCGGATCATTGTCATTGACGCAACGCCAACCCCTGACTGTCAGGCACACTATGACCTTGCTGAGACCCTGCGTGATCGTTCTCACACAAGCGCCCTCACTTTGCAGCAGTTACTGCGGCTGGGTACGGATGCAGGCTTGTTCCCTCTGGTAACGCAGCAGTATCGTCTCGAATCCCGCTTGCAGGATCAGGTTGCCCCCGAAGACTGGTCTGCTCTGAAAGCAATGTTCGTGGAAGATATTGCCAGCGGGCAGGATCGATTAGGCATGGGGGCATGGAATGCTGAGGACGGCATTCATTTCTACTTTCCGATCTCAATCGTAGTGTGGAGCAAAAATTGCTAGGCGAACGGGGTGGCTATCAGTTGCCCCAATCTCCGGAAAAAAACATTATGATGCCGGTACGGTCCACGCTAGAATTCGGCACTGTTTTCTGCTGCCGGATGCCTAAGAGATGTTTTTTCCGTTGTCTTTCCGAAAGTTCTCGAATTTTTCAGCAAAGACGCTGGCCTGTTCGCTGTCGTGTATCTCTGTGACATCATCATATGCCGTTGCTGGTGAAACGGCAGCCTCTCCAGTTCCCACAGCAAGTCGGGTGGCGCACCCCGTTGCCTTCAGTGATGAAGTTAAAACACGTCAGTTGTTGGTCGCGGTCGCCTTGGGTCATGCCCCAGCTGACCTTCTGATCCACAATGCAAAGGTTCTGAACGTCTACACTTTGAGTTGGGAGGATGGACAGGACATCGTCATTGCAGGGCAACGGATTGCTTGGGTAGGACCTGTTGGGGCGTGGAAAGGTCAGGCGCTTTCAACCTTTGATGCCAAGGGGCTCCCGGCTGTCCCCGGTTTCGGGGAATCCCATAAGCACATTGAGAGTTCGATGCTCTCGCCCGAGTGGGAAGCGGCCCTTGTCGTCCCACTAGGCAATACCTGGACCACGGAAGGCTCTCATGAGTTTGCGAATGTCAGTGGTACACACAACGTTGAATTCTGGCTGACGGCAGAACACCTTGGCAGTCCGCTGAAAATTTTCCCTGCCCTCGGGTCAGCCACCCCGCCTTCTGCCTTCGAGCAAGGTGGCGGAAACTATGCCTACAAGGAAATCTCTGAAAACATTCGCGATAATCCACGCGTCCAGGGGCTGGACGAAGTGATGGACTGGCCTGCCGTTTCAAACCCTTCTCATCCTGGTCACCAACGGATCTGGGAAAACATTCAGGCCACATTCGATAATCGGGGCGTCGTCGACGGGCACGGGGCAGGATTGTGGGACATGGACACGATTAATGCATTTGCCGGAGCGGGCCTCTCCAGCGACCATGAAACCCGGCTACCTGAAGAAGCATGGAACAAGTTGCAGCATGGCCTCTTCTTGCAGCTCCGTGATGACAATATTGAGCGGGCCGTCCCTTACTTTGTGCGTAAACGGCTGAAAAACTGGAATAATATTGCGCTTGTAACAGACGACAGGAATGTCGCGGATACGCTGAAGCAAGGAACTATGGATTATCACATCCGGCTTGCAATCAAGATGGGTGCGCCCATTGAGGCGTCATATGCAATGGGTAGCCTTTATCCGGCCCAGCATGGTCATATGGATCAGATTGTCGGGTCTATTACACCGGGTCGGTATGCTGACGTTGTCTTGCTATCTTCTGTACCGGACGTGAAGATCAAGTATGTTTTTGCGAATGGAAAGCTGGCGGCCCAGGATGGTAAATACTTGCTTCCAGTGCCCAAAATTACATGGCCGACATGGGCATCCGATACGATCCACATCGGTAGAAAACTGACGGCAAAAGACTTTGAAATCCTGGCACCCAAGGGAAAAACGACCCAGGTTACGGCTGCTATTCAGGCCCCGTTTTACACTGACCCCGTTCAGAAAACTGCAACGCTCTCTGTGGTGAACGGGATCGTCCAACGCGATGTCGCACATGATATCATCAAAGTTGCAACAGTAGATCGGTACATGGGCCAGGCTCGGCTGGGCAAGATGTTCTGGACGGGTAATGGCCCTAAAACGCCCGATAGTGCCATCGCTACGTCCGTCTCCCACGATCTCCACAATATTACGGTCATGGGAACCAGCGACGAGGCAATGGCGCTCGCGGTCAATCGTATCGCCGAGCTCAAAGGTGGGATCGTGATGGTCAGCCACGGTAAGGTTCTCGCCGAAATGAAGTTGGAGATCGCGGGTCTGATGACCAGTCGTCCCGTGCAGGATGCGGCTGCGAGCATGGAAAATGTCTACGCCAAAGCCGACAGCCTTGAATGGATAGGAGCGCCCGGTTATCCGCGGAGACTTCTGATTTCCATGATCACTTGCAGCCCGTTCACATGGCGCCTGGTCGTTCCATACCCGGGCAATCCGAGCGGGTTGGTTCTTCTTCAGACGGGACAAACGATGCCGACGGTCTGGTGAGGTATGAAGGCTGTTTCCCGGAGTATCTTCTGCGTTGATAAAAATGTAAGAACATCCATTCAAGTTATTGTTTTTGCATTTTTATTTCTGGTTGACTTTCCTGCGTTAGCCGATCCGGAATCCATGACGAGAGTCCTGGTCTCGCTGGATCGGCCCGACACAGCGACGGTCATGATCGATATGGATCTAACAGTTCTTATGGGTGACCCTGCCAGATATTATTTGCTGGCGACTGGGCGCGGCTCACAACATGAGGCTGAAGTCAGATCCGTTGCTCAGGAAATTACCAAGGCCTTACCGCTTTTTTCGGGTCATTCTCCCCTTCACGCCACTCTTGTGACCTACAGTTTTTCTAGCAAGAGCCGGGATGAGTATATGGATCTGGCAGCAGACAAACCTGCTCATTTCCAGTTCGTGATACCGCTTCCTGCCAATAATGGCCCGTTACAGCTGCGTATTCCGCTGGGGGCGCAGATTGATTACCCCGTCGCCTATACGGTGCAGATTCCTGGACGGAATTTTTCACAAACGCGCTGGCTCGATGCCGGGCAGCATGAGAGCGTCACCTTTGATTATAGGGGGAAGCTCCCCACGGGCCATGTCGATCAGCCTGTAAGTTTTGATCCGGATACGCTGTCATGGTGGCAACAGCTTCCGGTTTATCTGAAGTTTGGATTTAAGCATATCGTCCCGGAGGGGACAGATCATATTCTCTTTGTCTTAGGGCTTTTCTTTCTTGGAATTAGCTGGCGCAAGCTGCTGTCCCAAACAACGGTCTTCACAATTGCCCATGCCACCACATTGTTTCTCTCAACCTATGGAATTTTTGATCTTCCAAGCCGTTTTGTAGAGCCAGCAATCGCGCTGTCGATTTCGTTCATAGGTCTGGAAAATGTCTTCAGTCCAAAACTGGGACGAATACGTCTGTTGGTTGTTTTTGCTTTCGGGCTGATTCACGGCTTTGGGTTTGCCAGCAGCCTGAGTGAAGTGCCCTTCCCTCATCGTGACTTCATTGCGGCTCTCATAGGCTTCAACTTTGGCGTTGATGCGGGACAGCTATTTATCATTCTCCTCGCAACACTGGCCGTAGGCGCTTTCAGAAACCGCCCTTGGTTCAGAAGACGAATTGCGATCCCTGCGTCGCTTCTCATCGCAGCAATTGGCCTGTTCTGGGCTGTTCAACGAATTTTAGCCTATCATTTGTTAGCCTAAGGATCAGCCATTAACTGTGTTCTAGTCTTTGCGATGAAGAGACATGGGCATGGCGGATGACCAAGACCTAGCAGCACAAGAAAGCTAAACTTTCACGGTTAGATTTTGTCTGTGAATTCTGTTCATAATTCATATGCAGATACAGGCTATTATCGCACAAGATTGAGGACTGCATACTGCACATCTGATGTAACCGAGCCGAAGCGAGGCCTCATGCTCTACCTTATGAACGGTATGGTTTCTCCCGACCGGCGAACTGTAGAGATCAAAAGATGATTGAAGCAAGCAGCGATATAAATGTGGCGGTGAGTGCCGATAAGGCGTGGAGCTTGTTAGGTGGCTTCGATAATCTTCCCCTCTGGATCCCAATGATTACCAAGAGCTATCTGGAAGACGGAGGTCGCGTTCGGCGACTGACGGCCAAAGACGGGTCTGTGATTGTAGAGCGCTTGGTCAGTTTCGATCAGCGCAAACGCACTTACACTTATGCCTACATCGAGGGGCCAGACCCGGTTGAAGACTACCTCGGGAAGGTCACAGTTACATCCCTTTCCCCTGAACGCTGTTGTATAAGTTGGGGGAGCCAGTTTAGCCCGGTTGGAATAAGCAGCTCAGAAGCAGAAACGCGTTATCGCTCTGCTTATGCATCCGCCCTAAATCACGCAAAGACACTTCTGGAACAGGCGACTTAAGGTCCGTTTCCAGTAAATTTCCATAGTATTCAGGTTTTCAGGATAACTTTGATGAAAAATATTCTTCTTCTGAATGGTTCGAAAGCATTCGGCCACTCTCAGGGCCGTCTCAATGACACGCTCCATGAGGTTGCTTACGAAACTTTAAAAAGCGCCGGGTTCGATATTCGTCAGACCAAAATCGACGCAGGCTATGATGTGCAGAGCGAGGTCGAGAAGTTTCTCTGGGCCGATCTGATCATTTATCAAATGCCAGGCTGGTGGATGGGCGCGCCGTGGATCGTCAAGAAGTATGTCGATGAAGTTTTCACGGCTGGTCATGGCTCCCTGTATGCCAGCGACGGACGAAGTCGCTCCAATCCCAATCAGAAATATGGTTCAGGCGGCCTGATTCAAGGTAAGCATTATATGCTCTCCTTAACGTGGAATGCACCGGAAGAAGCTTTTGAAGATCCGGCCCAGTTCTTTGAAGGTAAAGGGGTCGATGCTGTTTACTTTCCTTTTCACAAGGCAAACCAGTTTTTGGGAATGAGTTCTCTCTCTACGTATCTGGCAACGGACGTCATCAAAGTCCCTGCCGTCGATAACGTCATACGGCGCTACCGTGAACACCTTGCAAAAGTCTTGGGATTTGTGCTTCCAGAAGCCACTCTGGATTCATGAGAGAAAACAGTTTTGCTTTGATGATGTGCCCGGTCTTATGAATTGTTCCAATTGCGCAGTTGGAGCAAAGTAGCCGAAAGTGCCAGGCCCGCACCAAGAAGGACAATTCCGGCCCAGCCGAATGTGGGCCAAACCATCATCGTCGCGGCGGAGCCAAGAGCTCCGCCAAGAAACATTGTTCCCATGAAAATGGTATTCAGGCGTGCTCGCGCTTCAGGCCGCAGGGCATAAACGACATGCTGATGCGACACGAGCGCGCCCTGAATTGCAAAATCCAGAACGATCACCCCAGCGATCAGACCTGGAAGCGAATTCCAGAGACCGAAAATGCCCCATGACAGAAGTGTCAACATGGCCCCAAGAATAATCATTTTATGGGGGCCGTGTTGATCGGCAATTTTCCCGGCAATCGGGGCCGCAAGAATGCCAACGGCTCCGACAATGCCAAACAGACCGGCAGCGCCCGCCCCTAATCCAAACTTGGGCTCTTGCAGGTGAAGGGCGAGGATCGTCCAGAAGACGCTGAAGGCTCCAAACAGGAGACTTTGAGTGACTGCTGCGAGGCGTAACTGTGGAAACTCTTTCCAAAGGCCTGCAAGGGACGCAAGTAATTGCCCATAATGCATCTTCGAGTTCGGCTTACTGGTGGGAAGAACCCACGCCAATAAGGCGCCTGTGCCCAGCGCGATCGGAGCGCCGAGCCAGAACATCTCGCGCCACCCGGCATATGTAGCAACGACACCGGCCAAGGTCCGACTTAGAAGAATGCCGCACAGGAGCCCTGCCATAACAATGCCGACAGTGTGGCCGCGTCTTTCCGGAGACGAAAGATGCGCGGCAAAAGGAACAATAAGCTGTGCAACAGTTGCGAGTGCACCAACCGCGACAGATGCCACAAGCAGGAGGGCTGCGTTGGGTGCAATTGCCGCAGCGGCAAGAGCAAGCGCGAGCAGAACAAACTGAAGAACAATCAGCCGTTTGCGCTCCAGAAGATCCCCGACAGGAACAAGAAGAAACAGTCCCGCGGCATAACCAAGTTGAGTGCCGGTTGGAATCATGTTTGTGGTCGAACCTGGCAGGTCACGCTTCATGATGCCAAGCATGGGCTGATTATAGTAGATGTTCGCAACTGCGACGCCGGCAGCTACAGCCATGCTAAGCGTCAGAAATGCGGAGAGCGTGTTAGCACTGTCAGGGCGATCAGCGTGGCTGGAGGCGGTCGTAGGAGTTTGATTGCTCATGATACTCGTTCCTTACCATGCCCCTGAGCAAAATGGCGACAGGCTCCTTAAATCATGGGATTTTGCCATATTGTGCTGAGATACCGCATACTCATAGCTCACTCGTCACGGCCTCTGTTTTCGTTTCATGAACTGATGCCCGCTAACCGTAAGGTTTCAGCTGTTTTACAGATCCAGCGTTCATCGGGATTCCATCCGGCCATTTGAGCGGCATTGAGCAAAGCCCCACCTACTGGTGGCAGACGGGGCACCAGGGGATCACCGTGATGAGCGGCTAGTGTCTCTCGAAGGATACGACTTTGAAGAGCTCCACCAGCGTAGCTCCAGGGAAGAGATGTATCTGGAAATTTACGCCTCGCAGCAGTGATGTGAGCCCCTAGAAGAGCTGCGGCTTCAACCATTATACGCTGAGCTGGAATAATGCCCTGCTCAGCCATATCTGAAACCGTTTTTGCCAGCGATGCCACTGATGCACGAGGATTTTCGAGGTGGCTGTACCATTCCATTAGCCCCGCATCATAAGAATGCGCGTTAGAAGATAACCCAAGAACGTCAGCAAACGGTTCGAGGAATGCCCAATCTTTCTGATTGCGGCCATCTAACAGCATCGCCAGTAATGACAGCGCCTGTCGGCCAATCCAGAACGCACTGCCTTCATCGCCAAACAGACTTCCCCATCCGCCAACACGGTCCTGTTCGCCTTTGCCATTGACGACCCACGCGACAGAGCCTGTTCCTGCCAGCAGAAGAACGCCGCCATGCCCGGCAAAGGCTCCGGTACAGGCAATATCCACGTCATTGGTAATATTGAAAATATGCGGGAAATTTGCTGCCACGACGTCTTTTTGTTTTCGGCCGGATGGCCGCATCTCTCCGTAACCCGCGAGCCCAAGAGAGAGCGCGTTTGTAGTTGAGGGAAGACGGGACATCAAGGATATCAGGATGGACTGCCAGTCGACTTGATCGAATGGGTTGGAGCCAGGAGCTCTTATAACAGGGCCTAGAGCGCCGTCTCGGTGGAGAACGACAAGCAATGTTTTGGTGCCCCCGCCATCTATTGCCGCGATGCTGGAACAGGTCACGGATCAATCCAATCAGACATGTCGTGCAGCCGTCGTTTGAGCGCTCATCGTGTGCTTAGGCCCTGTTGTAGAGACCGAGCGCATGCGCGGCTTCCGTGGCAATATCGTATCGAAGTTGAGAGACATTCCCGCTCCCATTCGGGTGGACCCTGTTGGTTAAGATTAAGACGTATGAATCACTGGCCGGGTCGATCCAGAGCGACGTTCCAGTGAAACCTGTGTGACCGAAGGACGTATCAGAGAAAGAGCTGCCTCTGGGCGAGGAGTAATGCGTCGCAATATCCCATCCAAAGCCACGAAGTTCTGTTTTTCCTTGTGGTTGTTGTGGGGAGATCATCTGTTGCAGAGTTTCCCGCCGGAGTGGAAATGCACTCGGCCTGCCCGCAAGCCGATCCAGCAATGCTTGTGCGTACAGGCACATGTCATGAGCATCTGAGAAGAGACCTGCGTGCCCGGCCACTCCGCCCATACGGCGCGCAGTCGGGTCGTGTACCACGCAACGAAGCATCATGCCGTGTTCATCATATTGTGTTGGAGCGATGATCATTTTGAGTGATGGATCAGGCAGATAGCCCGATCCTGTCATCCCCAAAGGGCCTAGAATTTCCTTTTGAACGTAGGCGTCCAGAGAAAGCCCGCTGACTTTCTCGACCACAAGTCCCAGCGTGATGAAGTTGATATCACTGTAAACAAATTTCTCGGCTGGGGGATTGGCCAGCGAAGAAGTCATCGCACGACGAACGGCTTCGGCTTTGCCATACCACGCATCGTCCAAAGACAGGTCCGGGGGCAAGCCAGAATAGTGGGTCAGGAGCAGGCGTATCGTGACAGGCCCTTTCCCATTCGCAGCAAAGGTAGGTAGATAACGGCTGACAGGTTCGTCCAAGCCCACTTGGCCCCGTTCGACAAGTTGCATGACAGACAACGCTGTCATGGTAGGCTTTGTCAAAGACGCCATATCAAAGCGCGTGTCCCAGGTCATCGCTTCCCGATCCGGAACCAATGCTCGGTTGCCGCAAACGTAACGATGTACAATCTGCCCCTGATGCCCGACTGCAAGAACAATCCCCGGTACCTCACCCTTCCGGACTGCTCGCTGCGCTAACGTATCTACTCGCAAGAACCTGTCGTCTGAAGATTGAGCACAAGCAGACAGACCGCCACAGACCAATGTTGCGGTGCCCGTCAGAAAAATGCGCCGACTTGTAACCGTCAGGTTACGTTTGGACGATGAAGGATTGGGACTTGTCATCCTGCTTTTATCTCCTGATGGACCACAGGGTTAGCCCCGCTCTGCTGATGTTCGGAGTTCCACGACAAAGTCATAGAGATCGGCGCGATAGCATGAGAATGTCACCTCAAGTATTCGTCCATCTGCCAAAAAAGATCTGCGTTCAATTTCAAGAATGGCACTTGGCAGCACAAGATGGAGGAGCTCCGCCTCTTGAGTGGTCGCCATTCTGGCACGAATGCGCTGAAGCGCTCTGACTGGCAACAGGCCTCGCTCTTTCAACGCCTCATAAAATGAATCTTTGACCAACTCGGGAGATGCCAGATCTCTGCGAGAAATAACGGCGGTCTCGATGGCCAGAGGTTCCCCATCTGCGGTTCTGATTCGCTTGAGGCGAAGCACGGGTGCGCCTGGGGCCATACCCATTGCCATTGCTTCGTCCGGGCTAGCTCCAGCCATGCGCTTGCCTAGCCAGATTGAGCCGGGTTCATAGCCCCTCGCCCGCATATCTTCGGAAAAGCCCATCAAAGCAGACAGCGGCTGCTGGATGCGTCGGGTGACAAAGGTTCCGGCACCCGGTCGTTGAGTTAGAAGTCCCGCATTTACCAACTGCTCTAACGATTTGCGGACCGTCACTCGTGAAACACCGGTGAACTCTGCAATTTCCCGCTCCGGCGGAACAGCATCGCCACCCTTAAGGGCTCCACTCTCAATCAATTCCCTTAATTGCTCAGCAAGTTGCAAGTAGAGAGGCTTGCGGTCTGCGGGATCAGGCGTCAGTGCAGCGAACAGCTTTTGCGAACTCATCACGTGCATGAAAATTACTCGTGTTCCTGGCGGGACATAAGAACAGCGCGCAAATTGCCTTTATGGGCAACAAGAGCACTTTTGGCTTCGTCAATTGTCAGACCGGACCGAACGAGCACGGCTCTCTTGACGTTTTGACCACTCACTGCAAGCGCATCAGCGATTTCCGCTGAGGTTCCGCCCGCTAACAAGTGCACCATCTGTGCTGCTCGTCTTTCCAGTTTTGCATTGACGACGCGCATGTCCACCATCTGCCCCCGGTAGCAATGACCCATCTGAATCATGAGCGTAGTGGACAGAAGATTTAGAGCCGCTTTTTGTGCCGTCCCTGCCTTCAAACGCGTTGACCCTGCAATAACTTCGGGACCCGTGACGATGCTGAGACCCATCTCTGCCTCCCTGAGAAGTCGACCAGCTGGATTGGAGCTTATGCCTACAGTCAGCGAGCCCATTTCTCTGGCGGCTGCAATCGCGGCACACGTGTAGGGTGTTGCACCACTTGCTGCTATCCCGAGGACAACATCATTCGGCCCTGGAGTGTGAGACAATATCTCGGCACGAGCCGTGTCCTCGCGGTCTTCCGCGCCTTCCACAGCTTCGAAAAGCGCTTTGGTCCCTCCGGCCAGCATGAGAACCAGACGCTCAGGCTTCCACCCGAACGTAGGTGTGAGTTCTACGCCGTCCTGAAGCCCGACACGCCCAGACGTACCGGCGCCCACGTAAAAAAGGCGCCCTCCTGCCTGTAACCGAGGGAGTGCTGCAGCTACGATTTTTGCAATTTGCGGGACAGACGTTTTAACAACTGCGGTTGCGGACATCTGGGCTTCCGCAAGTGCGTCCAGAATGGAGGTAGCCGGCCAAAGGTCAACGTCGACATAACGGGGGTCCTGAGATTCCGTGCCAGAAGAAGCCTTTGAAAGGTTATCGGGGTCCTTGATGGCCATGATTGTCAGTCCTTTGAAGTGTCGGGAGCAGACGGAAAGTGTTGGAGCCCGCCCCTTGTGAACATCATTGAAATAGATCCCGATATGACCATCAGGGTAATCCCTAACGGCACTAACCAGGGAAAAGCCACGTGCCAGCTATAATACTGTAATGCCCCCATCATGACGGCCATGCCTGCCAGAGAAACAGAAAATCCCGTTAACGCATCTTTCAAACGTGCTGATGGATACAGCATCCCAAACAGGAAGGTGCCTAGTGTTGGCCCATAAGACCATCCGGCGACTGTTAAGCCCAGAATGACCGCTGATTGGCAGCTTCCTGTGAACCACAGCGCAGTCAAGACAAGGGCAAGGCTGCACACCAACGTTAGGACCCGAGGTGCGAACAGCTTGCCCGGCCCTAAATTCAAGCGTGTTTGGCACGTCTGAAGGGCACGTGCAGGTAAAGGGCCAAAATCCGTTAAAACAGCACTCGCCATTGCGTTAAGTGTAGATGATAGCGAACCCATCGTCGCGCTGAGTACACCTGCCAGGAGCAATCCGCCTAATCCTGCCGGTAGCCCCGAAACAATAAAAGTCGGGAAAAGGTCGTCGGGAGAATGCAGCCCCAGAGACACGAGAGAGGTGCCTCCATTGCGTATCCAGAGCTGCACGCCGATCAGGGACAGGATACCGAATAAAAACGCGATAACAATAGCACTTCCCATTAGTGCAAAGCGCGCATCTCTCAAGCTACGTGCAGCCAGAAGGCGCTGAACCATGAGTTGGTCAGTTCCGTGAGAGGCAACTGAGAGAATAGCCCCTCCGACTAACGCGGCTAACAGCGTAAAAGGATCAGACACCAGGTTGCCCATAGTCATATGATGGAAAGGTGCCAGATGCTCTGATCTCCAGGCACTGGACCAACCTTCAGGAGAGATCTCGTTATTCAGCAGTACAACACAGATGACTGCGCCAAAAAGATAAATGCACAGCTGAATAGTATCAGACCACACGACCGCGCGAAGACCACCCATCATCGTATAAGTCAGTGTAAATGCCATAATGATGCCCATGACTAAGGCGCGGTTTATGCTGATCCCTTCATGATCAAGTATCCACATGATTGGGATAAGCCCTGCCGATAAACGGACGCCTTCCGCAAGCAGTCGCGTTATCAGGAATGCGGCTGACGCGGCTCGCTGCAATCCAGGACCGAAGCGATGGCCCAGATACTGGTAAGCACTCGTCATGCGCCCTTGTGCATACAGCGGTAAAAACCATATGGTCACGATTAAACGGCCAATAAAATATCCTGCTGCGAGCCCCAGAAATACCATACCGCTTCCATAACTTACTCCCGGAATGCTGATGAATGTCAGGGTTGAGGTCTCGGTAGCAACCAAAGACAGGCAGATCGCCCACCACGGCAGGTCATGAGCGGCTGAGAGAAAATCTCCGGATGACTTCTTTCGACGTGAAAGCGTGATCGCCAGCACAGGCAGTGCAATGAAATACGCACAGATTACAGCAATGTCGGCAAACTGCATGAATGTTTCCTCGTAAACCTCAACTGCCATAGAACCTTAATAATACCAAAAAAATACCTGATAACTCGCTCCTGCCCTTCGCCTCAGATATGGAAATTAGATCTCTGTTTGAAATTACTCATGCGATCGATGAGCGCTTGGGATAGTCCTGAACATTTCCAGAGCGCTCATTTTCTCGCGTATCTCAAAATCCAGAGGAGACCGAGACAATTCCTGCAAATCCACCTGCGACGTTGTAGGTTGGTGCGCTGGCGGCAATCGCTGTGCCATACACGCCTGTCGTCGCATGAGCGTTTGTTGCAACAGAATACGTTGAAGAGAGGTAACCCTTGTTACCAAGCCCAAGATTAACCAAATTCAGCTGAATTTGCGGGCGATGCAGGAAACCAACAGACTGAAATCTATAGCCGAAATTCATATTCAGAGTTTCATATGCTGGCATCTTCTCATCGTTCATAAATGTGGAGTATTGACTTCCAACATAGTTGAACAAAAGGCCACCAAAGGCGCTGCCATTATCATACAAAATTCCGACGGATGCTGTGAATTCTGGCGTATTAACAGCCAGTTTTCCCTTAGTTCTCAGATAGTCACCGCTGGACGCTCTCAAGTTATTATCGATCGTCGCGTGGATATACTGGCCTGAGATGTAGGGGCTGAAATGATGCCAAGGCTTCAATCCCAGTTCAATAGTTGCTCCGCGCGATGTTTGTCCACCGCCATTGATGGATGAACTCACTCGCGTTCCGCCCACAACTTCTGTCGTAGAAACCTGACGGTTTGTAAAATTGTAATTAAATAGGGCAATATTGACGTTTACAAAGCCATGATGGCGATATCCCAGCTCTTCAGAAATTGCGTATTCTGGCTTTAGATTTTGTGCATGGCCACGCGTCTGTTTGCCGGTGGCGACGCTGATAAAATCAGCGTAGCTCGGCCACCCAGCAGGTTCGGCAAAGCCCGTTGTTCCGTTAACGAAAATTTGGTCATTCGGTGTGATCTGATAACTTGCCATCACTTGAGGAAGCGGCACGGCATCGCTATTGCCGTTTCTATATGACGGTAGGCCAGGCATGATTTGAGTAAGCTGCCTCGTAATCATGCTTTCTTTGAATGAGGCAGAAAGCTTTAAGCGGTCATTCAGCGCACTATATTCATCGACAATATAGGCTGTATTGGTCTGCTGCATAAAGTTTATATTGTAACTGTGCAGCACGTCACCCGCCGCAGAAACAACCGGGTACTTTCCAGACATGCTGGCGATACTACCGTTCGCATCTGCCGCAGCATATGTTGCGGCTTCGGGCTGCGCAAAGTATGCGTACCAGTACCCGACCGTTAGAGTATTGTGACCATGTTTCCATGACAACGAGGCATTGAGCCCGGCATTGTTTTCTTTGAACGTGTCCGTAATGGAAACGGGGAAAGAGCCGTTATAGGATGGGGAAACGTTCAGGTTCCCGGCTGGAATGTTTCCGTAATAGCTGCCAGTGTTGCTCAGACTGCTACCGACGTCTCCATACCCGTCGGAATGCATGTAATAAGGGGTCAGGTGAGCAGTTAGTTGATGTCCCAAGTCAAAATGCATCGGAGCGCCGATCGTAATGGCGTTTCGGACGTTCTGCTGGAAACGGTAATAATTGGCGCTGCCTGGGATATAGTCCTTTTCCCAGTTAAAATTGGTACCATACTGCTTCCACTGAGTCAGTGTTGGGAAGCGCGGATAGAAACTGGTCGTGGTGTTGTATGAAACCAGTAGTTCCGCCCCACTATGTCCCCACTCTTTTACGGTCTTATTGTCCATATGGTAGCGGGTTGTGTAGCCTGGACCACGCCAGTCTTCTGCATGCGTGTGGGAAAAAGACGCATAGGATCGGATGCCGGTATGCCCGATTTCTCCGGTATCTATCCGAAAAAATTCACGGTCCAAGCTGTAGGACCCGCCGCTGAAGTCTGCATAGCCCCCAGCATGATCTGAAGGCGTTCGCAGAGTCTGTGTCAGTTCACCACCGACAGCATTATACAGGGGAGATGTAGGTGAAGCTGAGCCTTGCGTCAGGTCTACGCGAGCCAGGTTTTCGTTATCTACGTTCTGCGTTGTGTAAAGCTTGTAATTCGACGGGTCCGCAGCAGGAATTCCGTCCATCAGATAGCCAATTTCAGTTTGTGCCATCCCTCGAACCGTAAGGTTGATGCGTTGATCATCAAGTCCGAGTGGATCATTTCGCCCGACGGCCACACCCGGCATGCTGGCAATCATGGATGCGGTATTCTGCGTCGGCGGCTGATGCGCGATAAAGTCTCGAGTAAAGGCGCTCCGGGCCTTGGGTACAGTCTGAACAGGCATCATACCCGCTCCTGCCGAATGCCCGCTCGCTCCGTCGGGAGCATTCTTCGCCGTGACCTTTACTTCTTCAGCGTCACCCGAAGCGGAAATGGATTTTTCCTTTTTATTTTCGGATGCAGCCTGCGACGTAGATTTTGCCTCTACGGAAGCCGTGGCCCAAACGGCACACCCTACCCCCAGCATAAGAACCTTACGATAACGCATCGTTCTCTCTCCCAAGCCTCAGCCCGTCATAGGTAAACCATGAATAATACCTTTCTAATACCTATTAATTACGATTGTAAACCGATTCTGCCTTTGGCTCCTTGGTGTTGAATTTTTTTAACATATGAGGGAGTATATTCTTAGGAAAAACTCAAGAGAATAAACTTATGAGGATAATAAGATGGTTCACCAAGTAATTTGACTGAAATTTACCAGATATATCCCCTATTCCAGACATAATTTTCTGCTGACAGTGAGGCTTATTTTTGTGGAATAAATTTTTACTGATAGCGTTTCTATGCTTATGCTCTTCGAATTAATAAGAAAAGCATAAGCGTTTTTCGAACTATAAGAGACTGATGCGGCTTACTCGCAAAATACCCCTCGCGAGAGGTAACCCAACGTGATCAGTCTTCAGATTTTTCCGACGCGTTGAAACGCCCTTCAAACGCCAATTCTTTAAGACTGACCCGGCTGGAGGGCTGCTCACGTTTCCGCAGTTCCTCTGAGAGGTTCTCCCCATTCGCCTGCTTTCCAATGACCAATGCTGCATGAAGCTGATAGTCTTCCGGTAATTCCAGGCCTGCATGGGCGAGATCATGATCAAAGCCACTGATAGGATGAACAGCCCACCCTGCTTGAGATGCTTGTAACTGAACAAGGACGGAAGCCGCGCCGGCATCAAATGCGTGCGTCGTTAGAGGAGATGGCTCGCCAGTTCGACTTGAGATGGTAATCGTTCTGGATGCGACAAACACGATCGCCGATGCGTTTTCTGCCCATGAGCGGTTAAACGGGATTAACCACGATAGAAAACGGTCCCATTCTGGCGTGTTGCGCCGAGTATAAATGAAACGCCACGGCTGGCTATTATACGCTGAAGGTGCCCACCGTCCCGCATCGAGAAAGGCCAGAAGATCCCGAGGATCAATATCTACCGGACTAAAAGACCTCGGAGACCAGCGATTAAGGATGAGCGGTTCGACAGAAGAATGAGCGGTGCGCTCAGGAGCGGTCGTCATAAATATAGCCTTTTTAAAAAGAAATGCTCATGCGCCATGAACACCCAGCGCATTGAACAAGGTTGTCCGGAGAGCCTCAAAACCACCATCAGAGTGTTTTCTCGGCCGTGAAAGAGGGATTGGAAGATCGACCCGGATTTGCCCCTGTTCGAGCACAACGGCTCGATCTGCAAGTAGCAGCGCCTCATCCACATCATGTGTGACAAGAAGAACAGCGCAGCCATGTTTTTTCCAGAGGTCGGCGACCAATCGCTGCATTTTTAGGCGTGTGAGTGCGTCAAGGGCCGCAAAGGGTTCATCCAGCATGAGAAAGGCAGGTTTCCGCACAAGTGCCCTGGCCAAGGCAGCCCGCTGCGCTTCACCGCCGGAAAGGGTCGCAGGCCATGCATTGGTTCGATGTGACAGCCCCACTTCTTCCAAAACGACTTCTGCACGCCGTCTGGTACTCGCATCTTCTTGGCCTAGAACAATATTTTTCCAGACCTTTTTCCAAGGTAGCAGCCGGGATTCCTGAAAAACGACCGAGACGCGTTGTGGTCTGGTCACAATGCCCTCTGTCACGGGATCAAGTCCTGCAAGTGTTCTCAGGAGAGTGGATTTTCCTGAGCCACTATGTCCGAGCAACGCTACGAATTCGCCTGGAGCTATGGCCAGATTGAGCCGGTCCAACACGGGAGGGCCGCCGTCGAAGCGTTTTGTCAGTTGTTCGATGCTAACTGCTGCCTCTTGTGGAGCAGTTTTTAAAGCAGTCATGTCTTGCGCTTCTTTTCATTGCTGGGGCGCCAGGCCAGGAATATGGCTTCCAGAAAGCGGATAATTTGATCTGACAGCAGACCGAGGACCCCGTAGACGAGAAGTCCGACCAGAATGATATCCGTGCGCATGAAATCCTGCGCATCCATCATCATATGGCCAATCCCGCTTTCGGCATTTACCTGCTCTGCAACTACAAGCATCATCCAGGAAACCCCTACGGCGTACCGCAAGCCTGTCAGGAAATCTGGTAGCGCTCCCGGTAAAAAAATGTCCCTGATTGTCTGCCAGCGTGACAGGCCTAGTGTGGACCCCATCTCCAGAAGTTTAGGGTCAATGGAGCGAATTCCACTGTGAAGATTCAGATAGATCGGAAATATGGCGCCTAGCGCGACGAGCAGAATTTTAGGTGTTTCACCAATTCCGAACCACAGGATGAATAATGGAACCAGCGCCAGCGCAGGAAGGGTACGTAATATCTGCAGGGGCGCATCGACAATGTCCTCACCTGCTTTGGACAGGCCTGAGATAAGAGCCAGCAAGACGCCTAAGGTGAGAGCTAGTCCTAACCCACTTGCAGCCCGCAGAAGGGAGACACCAAGATTATATGGCAACGTTCCGTCACGGGTGAGCGCCCATCCTGTGACAGCTATCTGAACAGGAGATGAGACAAGTCGCGTTGACAAGAAACCTGAGGAGCACGCTGCCTGCCAGCAACAGACCAAAAAAACGGGGGACGCGTATCTCCGCAAAGACGCAAGGCTTGCAAACGACAATGGCCCTTTTGGAACTTCGGTGGCGCTTTGCGTCTCGGTCAAGACGACGGTGTCTGACATTGGCTTGCTCCACAACCGAAAGAAGCAATGATTGTTTCAACTCTGCGCGGAGATGTCAGATGAATATTCTAAATGTGAAAGTTTTACAGGACTTGACGGTCGTCACTCGACCTTTCCTGTCCGACACACTGGCGTGTGCAGCTTTTGTAACGAGATAATCCAGAAAGAAGAGCGTGTGTTGTCCGGGATATTTTCAGCCCTCGGTTTCCGTGTCCCGTCAAAGATGTTGTAATCTCAGCCAGACTGAGATCGGAGACCCCCCATGGGTGACAAGCTATTTTTAGAGCACTGCCTCCCAGAGGGCATGGACGAGGTTCTCAAAAAGCTCATTCCATTGTTCGAAGAGCGGGCTGCGCGGTATGACCGGAGTGGCAACATTTCCCTCGAGAACCTTCAGGATCTTCAAGATGCAGGTTTTTTATCGCTCGCTCTCCCCAGAAGCGCAGGCGGCCAAGATATTTCACTGAGCGCGATAGTCAGGATTGTCGGACAGATCGCTCAGGGAGACCCTTCAACCGCGCTTATTCTGGCAATGCAGTATCTTCAAACCGCAGCTTTTGCTCATTCGTCCGAGTGGTCGGAAGAAGTCAAACAGGAGTTGTTCGAGAGCGTCCTTCAGGAGGGGGCGCTCATCAATGCTCTACGTGTTGAGCCGGAGTTAGGAACGCCTGCCAGAGGCGGTTTGCCAGCTACGACTGTCAGTCAGCGCGGACAAGCCTGGTGCATCAGCGGCCGCAAAATCTTCTCAACAGGATCGACTGCCCTGCAATGGGGAATTGTCTGGGCCAAAACGGACGAGACTGCCCCCAAGGTTGGTCCTGTCTTGGTTCCGCTGGACCTTCGAGGTGTCCGCATTGAGAAAAGCTGGCACCAGATGGGTATGCGCGCGACCGGAAGCCATACGATTATCTTTGATAATGTAGAAATTCCAGAGCGATACCTTGGTCTGCTCTCAGCGTCTGCGTCAAATGAGGGGCGCCCGAATGTAGCCATTGCCAGTTGGCATGCCATTCTTATTGCTTCGCTGTATAATGGTATTGCTGTGGCGGCCCGTAATTGGCTGATTAACTTCCTGCACCAGCGCGTCCCGTCCAATCTAGGGGCGTCTCTAGCGACTTTGCCACGGTTCGAGGCTCTTCTTGGCGAAATCGACGCACTGCTCCTTTCTAATGCCGGCCTCATCGACCAAGCCCTTCATCTCCAAGAGCAAGGTATGGAAATCACCATACTGGCGGGTCTAACCAAGCACTCGGTCACTGAAAACGCCATCCTTGCCGTGGGCAAGGGGGTGGCAGCCATTGGAAATCCTGGTCTGAGCCAAGATAATCCTTTGGAGCGCCACTATCGGAATGTCCTGTGTGGGCGAATTCATACGCCTCAGGGAGATAGCGCTCTTCTGGCGGCTGGCCGCGAAGCACTGAAAAAACAAAACTAGGCTCGTTGGGACCGTTTGGGTCAGTCAAAAAGGTCAGGCTCAAGGGCCACAATCCAGTCCCACAGGGGCTGAAACGAGTAATAGGCACCTTCTGCGCTCCCCACCTGCCCGGCAGTCAGTCGTGCAATGTCTGGTGCGATGAGTTTTAGAGGGCCAGCAGCCTGTGCCAGAAGCTGTGTGTGTGCAGCGTTATCCATGGCTAAAAACCACCAGGCTACGGCTTCCACGGTAGGTCCTGCGGTCAGAAGGCCGTGGTTTTGCAGTATGAGGGCTTTTTTACTGCCCAGAGTTCGCGCAAGGCGATCGCCTTCCTTGTCATCCAGCACAACCCCGCTGAAGGGATTGAAGATTGCATGATCTTCATAAAACGAGCAGGCATCCTGAGTGATCGGAAGAAGCTCGGTTCCTAAGGCTGAAAAGGCCTTCCCGTATGTCGAATGGGTGTGGGCGGCCGCAATGATGTCCGGTCTGGCACGATGAAGCGCAGAATGAATAGTGAATCCAGCCGTGTTGATAGGTCGCTGTCCAATCAGGATATTGCCGTCGTGGTCTACCAATTGAAGATCCGAAACCCGGATTTGCGAAAAATGGACAGCGAGGGGGTTGATCCAGTATCGATCAGGAAATTCCGGATCTCGCGCGGTAACATGGCCAGCCAGGCCTTGATCAAATCCATATCGACTGAATAATCGAAATGTTGCGGCCAACCGCTGTTTTCGATGAAGACGTTCTTCTTCAAAAGTTTGTGCGGGCATCCGAGGCTGCAAATGGAAAGTTTTTTTCCTGAAGCCATTTTCAGCGCTTCTAATATTTTGTGATTTGGTAGTCATAATCATTTTCCAACACTGAAATAATTTCGTTTATTTTCTTGAAATTTTCATCCCTTCTTCACCTTTGAGGTGATCTTCTTTTTCAATCAAGGCATGCACTCGGGGTAAAAGATCCCGGCCATATTCATAAGCATCTATGATTGGATCAAAACCCCGGATCAAGAATGTCGAGATTCCCAAGCGATAGTAATCAAGAAGCGCATCAGCAACCTGATCTGGCGTTCCGACAAGAGAGGTTGAATTTCCTTTTGCCCCTGTCAGAGCGGCGAGGCCGGTCCAGAGGCGTTTATCCAGCCGCACCCCTTGCTCAGCGGCGGCTAATAGTCGACGGGACCCCTCATTTGGAATGCATGTGGCCCGGGTGTAACCCGTCTCGTTCTGAAGAGACCGGGCTTTGGCAAGAATATAGTCCGCTTTGGCCCAAGCCTTCTCTTCTGTATCTGCCAGGATGGGACGCAACGACAGCGAGAAACGAATGGTCCGTCCAGCCTTATCCGCAATAGCGCGTACCCGAGCGATGGTTTCCCGTACTTGCTCGTACGTTTCTCCCCAAAGTGCATAGACATCTGCCTGCTTTCCGGCGACAGCGATGGCTTCGTCTGAAGAACCGCCAAAATAGATTGGGATGGTGTGACCCTGATAAGGCAATACGCGTGATTGACCGGCATTCACGCGATAAAATTGGCCCTGATAATCAAAGGGGGAATGACTGCTCCATTCCTGCCGTAGGATTTCTATATATTCGTTCGTCCGGGCGTAGCGCTCAGCTTTGGTCGTGTGGTCTCCGTCAGCCTGGAGTTCAATATCGCTTCCACCCGTGATGATATGCACGGCAGCACGTCCACCGCTGATGTGATCAAGAGTTGCAAACTGTCGGGCTGCAAGCGTGGGAGCTGTGAAGCCAGGACGATGCGCGACCATGAGTCCAAGACGTTCTGTCGTGGCTGCAATGTGCTGTGAAAGCAGAATGCTGTCAGGAGAATTTGAATGGAAGGCTACCAGAACCCTGTCAAAGCCAGCAGCTTCATGGGTTTTTGCCGCAGCTTCAACATGAGCAAGATCAATGATGGGGCCATGAGCCGGAATGATCTCTGAATGATTGCGACTGCCAACAAAGCCGATGAAGTCCACAGGCACGGCACAGCCTCCTTAAAAAACGATATTATATTGTTGTATTGACAATATACACTTTTTTGTACGTCATGACTCAAGTGAAAAATATAAATACAACTACATAATATAGTTTTATGTCTTGTTCGCCTTGGAGTGTTGCTATGTCCACCCCTTCTCTGCCCCAGCGCATGGCACGCAATGTTCCGACTGAGCTTTTGCGTTCTTTTGTCGCAATTGTTGAAGCTGGTTCCATGGCTCAGGCGACCGAAACCATTTTTCTGACTCAGTCAGCTTTAAGCCTTCAGATGAAGCGTTTGGAAGACGTGCTTCAACAAAAGCTGTTCAGACGTGATGGACGAAAGCTGGTTCTGACGCCTGCGGGTGAAGAATTGGTGGCATATGCCAGGCAGCTTCTCACTCTCAATGACCGCATCATGCATAAACTTGGGCATGTTTCTGATCCTGAGCCGATAACCGTTGGGATGGTGCAGGACTTTGCCGACACGCTCCTGCCGGATGTATTGGCGCGTTTTCGACTGGAACATCCCCGGTGCCGTCTGACAATCCGCGTAGGCGGCTCAGTGGAACTGCTGGAGATGTTTGACCGTTCCCGGCTGGATATTGTCCTGTGCCTTGGCCAACATGGCGATCGACCCAACTCAAGCTGGCGTATTGTCGGGCATGATAAAATGGTTTGGATAGGAGATCCTAGCACTTTGGATCAGCCTGAAATTCCTCTGGTTTTGTTAGAGCCGCCATGCCGCTTCAGGGATGCCGCGCTTGGGACCCTAGCGAAGGCCCGCCGTGATTATCGCATCGTTCTCGAAACGCCACACCTTCCTGCCATGCGTGCCGGTGTCCGGAGCGGCTTGGGTGCCAGTTGCCGAACGCGTCGCTTTGCTGCTGCGGAGGGGCTTTCTACTCTTCCTGCCGGGTTACTCCCTGAAGTTCCAGAAATCGAGACCATATTGATTCAGAGAAACGGCCTGCCCGATGCGGCTCAAGATCTGGCGGAGCTACTTGTGCAGGCAGCTTCTGACCAATGAGCAAAGCCGAAGGGCCACAGACAGCGGGCTTTTTGGTGCGTCGTGAAGCCCTTACCAATTTCTTCGGCAGATATGCCGTCCTGAACCCTAAAGCTAGTAAAGGTAGTTTTTATGTCACTTAACCCTGCCGCCGCGTTGTTTCCCGAGCACAGTTCTTCCCAGGTTAGTCAGGAAGAGTTTCGCGAGGCAATGAGCCTACTTGGAGCACCAGTCGTTCTGGTCACGACAGACGGCCCGGGTGGACGCCAAGGACTTACAGTTTCAGCTATTAGTAGCGTCAGCGATACCCCACCAACAGTGCTTGTCTGCCTGAATCGCAGCAATCGATCGCATCAGTCTTTTTTGCAGAACGGTATCGTAGGAATTAGTGTGTTGTCGCCAAATCATAGCGACCTGGCACGCGTATTTGCGAGCCGGTCTCTTGATGCTCAAGAGAAATTTTCTCACGGAACATGGGAAATTGGTGAAACTGGTGCTGCGCTTTTGTCAGGCGCTCTTGTAACGCTTGATTGTGTGATACGAACGATACACAGCGCCGGAACACATGATGTGCTCTTTTGCGAAGTTCAGTCCATATATAACAACCCTGAAGCCGAACATGGCCTCACGTGGTTTTCCCGTGGTTTTCATCACCTGCCCATTAAAAAGCAGTAAGAGCTAGGAAGGTCATTTCTAACGCGCTCCCGTACTTGCTACACGCGCATCTCACGGGGATGCGTTGGATAAATTTCTAAATATAATATTAATTATTAACAGATTAGTTTTCTAAAACGTGTCTCTTCGATTGTTCAATGGCGTGGTAAAATTCAAGAAAAAATTTTTCGATAATATGCCTAATAACTGATATTTTTCCAAAATAAATATAAATATTAAATGGATTGTTTATAACATCCATTATGCACAAGGCTATGTATGCCATGTATCCAAAATTAAACTTAAAAACCGCAACTCGCCCCAGCATAATAGCACCTTTTTCTACAAATTCTTAGGGCCAACCTGAAGGAAGGACTACCTTTAGCCGTTGTAGTAGCGATTTTTTTCGATGAGATGTCCGTAATATGTCAGCTTAGAAATGCTATACCTTTTAGATATCAAAACGGCACTTGATGGATTGAAAGGCAAAAGGAAATTGTGGATGAGAGGAATATGTCCGTGCTGAAATAATTTGCTCACATAAGAGACATCATCAGGATGATCTCACATGCTATCAAGACTGGATGACTGTGATGCCTCATCTCCTTATCGTTGATGACGACAAGGACATTCTCGCCTTGTTGACAAACTTTCTCGGTAAACATTCCTATACCGTGTCCATAGCTGAGGATGGCGTAGCCATGTTCTCCGCAATATCGGCAGGAAATGTTGATCTGGTCATTCTAGATATCATGCTACGCAATGAAGATGGCTTTAGCCTCTGTCGTCGGCTGAGAACGTCTTCGAATGTACCAGTCATCATGCTCTCTGCTATGGCAGAACATACGGACCGGGTCGTCGGTTTGGAAATCGGAGCGGACGATTATCTGACAAAGCCGTTCGATCAGCGTGAGCTTCTTGCCAGAGTTAAAGCAGTTTTGCGGCGAACATCTGGCAAGCATGAAATTTCATCCGAGAATGAAGCCCGTCCCCTTTTGGCATTCGGGGGCTGGCGCTTGGATGTCGCGCGCCGTGAACTGCGATCCGAAGATAATGCCTTGGTTCTCTTATCAGGTGGAGAATTCGAGCTTTTGTTAGCTTTAGTAGAACACCCTCAGAGAGTTCTTACCAGAGATCAGCTTCTGGATTTCGCCCGGGGACGAAACCACACGGCCTACGACCGCAGCATCGATGTGCAGATCAGTCGTCTACGGCATAAACTTGAAGATGACCCTAAAAACCCGACCGTAATTCGTACTGTTCGGAATGGAGGGTATTTGTTCTCCCCTGCGGTCAAGCGTTTATGAAACGCCGCCTATGGTTTGAAGACACCATTACCCTTCGCCTCGTAACCACTGTTGCGCTTGCAGCCGCTACGACAATTGGTTTTCTCCAGTTATTCTTCATGTTTGGGGGGTATTGGGCAGCACCTAATATTGAACAAACCGGCCTCCTACAAGAAGTCGCTACAGTAAGTCGCGTAATCAGTGCTGCCCCACAGTTTGATCGCGTCAAGCTTTCTAGTGCTGCTTCAACTGAGAGGCTGACGTTTGAGTGGTTTGAAACGGGAAGCAATACCGCAAAGGCCCTTGAAACGGCCCATTATAAGCCTTCCGAAGTTCAGTCCGGGGAACAATTGATTTCTTCATTCATCGGAAATACAGCGCGGCGCCTTGATGCATTCTCGATAGAAAACCCTGTTTCCGCAACGGAGGGTATTCGTGTTGATAAGCGCAAATACCCGAATGCGACTTTTCTGGCTCTACAACTCCAGGACGGTAGCTGGCTTCTTTGCTCCGCGCTTGTGCGTAGTTGGGGCTTTTACGCCCGCGAACGCCTTCTTTTAGAACTCACAATTCTCGTATCATGGATTATCGCAGTATCGCTTATTGCCTCACGTCAACTATCCCAACCGATTGAGAAACTTGCAAAAGACGTGGGCCGTTACGGCGCTAAACCATATACTGCCCCCATTCCGGAAACCGGGCCCCGGCAATTACGGTTGGTTGTAAGAACGATCAACGCCATGCAGGCACAGATTCAGAAATTCATTGCTGACCGTACAACCATGCTCGCAGCGATTTCTCATGATCTGAGAACACCCTTGACCCGTATTCGTCTAAGAGGGGAGTTCATCGAAGACCCTGAGCAGCAGGCAAAGCTGTTTCGTGATGTTGATGAAATGCAGGCGATGATTGATGGCGCGCTCTCTTTCTTTCGTGACGATGCCATAAGTGAAAATATTACAGTATTTGATCTCCCCGGAATTTTGCATACGATTGTCAATGATTTTGCGGACCAGAATATTTCAATAAACTACATCGGCCCAGTCCGCGCGACATGCCAAGGTCGACCATTTGCTCTCAAGCGTGTTTTTACCAATCTGGTAGAAAATGCGATCAAATACGCTACTCCGCCGACGATAGAGTTGATATGCACCAAAGAGCGGTACATCGTCTCCATTCGAGATAAAGGCCCTGGCATTCCTGAGAGTGCGATCGAGCGAATATTTGAGCCCTATTTTAGGGTTGATAAATCCCGCAACCGAGAAACTGGCGGGGTGGGCCTGGGTCTTACATCGGCTTTATCAATTGTTCAGGCTCATGGCGGCTCAATTGATGTTTGCAATCATGTCGAAGGCGGCCTTGAAGTACGTGTCAGTCTGCTTAATCAGAGTTCTATTTTCTTGCCCACATCAAAATAGTTTCAAGTAAAAATTCTACGGATATAATTAATTCTAATTTTAGAAAAATATTATCTTATGTTTCAATTTTGAAATAATAGAGAGATATTTTAGAAATCCTTATCTTGTAGATTAACGACATAGAGGATCCTCGATATTACCTTTGAGGTAATCCTCTCTTGTAGTCTATATTCTGGTGAGGTTTATTCAATGGAATTATCTGTTTCATCCTTTCTTGGTAAAAATGGCTGAGCAGATGCGCTGTAAATTCGCCATGGCGGCCTACTTACGATTTCTCGGCTATTTGTTTTGCATCAACGCTATGAGTTTTGCGTTCACCGTACATGCTAAATCACCAGATAAATGCCCTGAGACAGTAGTTTAGAAATCAGGCTTTGCGTCCTTAGATGCAGATCATGATGGTCGTCTTTCTTGGCCAGAATTTAGAATTGCGCTTGAGACGATCATCCGTTGCAAAAACGGTATACACGCACGCGAATTCAAAGCACTTCCAGAGCCACAACAGGAATCTATTCTACTCTATTTCTTCTTTGCCATGGATCCGCAGCAAAAAGGATTTGTAAGCGAATCCAACTGGAAACCTTAAAGAGAAAAAACAACAATATTTTCTCTTTTTATAAATAGAAACGCAAAAACAAACTTAATAGAAGGAAAATATCCGTGTTAAGAGTAGTGAAAAATACCGTGCAATTAGGAACCTCCATACTCCTGTTTCTGGACATAACGGGCTGCGCTGGACAGAAAGTAACGCATTCAGGTTTTCTACCGGAAGAGACCTACACTGAAATGACACCCCAAAAAGGGCATGTGGATGACCATATCTACGTAAAGCCTGGCTTGGAGGCTTCTAAATACAAAATTGCGGTGATTGATCCTGTTGCATGGCACCCTGTTGCCAACGCGCCTCACCTCAAACCCGAAGTAGCTGCACGTATGACTGATGCGTTCACTACAGAAATTAGAAAGCAGGTCGGAACGATCTATAACGTCGTCGATGCATCAACATGCGCACCTTGCACAGACGCAATACATATTCGCGCTGCGATTACCAATATTCGTCGTAGCAAATGGTACTACAATGCTATTCCTGTCGTTGCAGGGTTTGCCGCAGGTGCCGCCGGAGGTGGTATGCCTCCGATTCCTCCGCCGTTCCCAGGCGGAGCTAGCGAAGAACTCATTGCAGTAGACGGATCTAACAACGAAACACTTGTTGCTATCGCTACGTATAATAACGGCATGCCATGGAACATGATGGGACAATGGTTACCATATGCCCACGCAAAACGTGCATTCCACCTTGCCTCGACTCTGTTAGTGGAAGAATTCAAAAAAAGTGGGGCAACGGTTATTACTACAGAAAAAAAATAGAGAACTTGTGGCATCATCAGGACCAATCTTGATGATGACAACTTTACATAGATGCTACGGCTTAATACGGATACCTACTCAGGTAGACTGCCTCACCAGAAGGGATGGCGCTAAAGATGCAAGGGTGGGAGTCAGTATTTTTTTGTTCCAAATATCATTCAACATTTGAACAGCAACACATCCCATCTCAGAAGATGGCTGTGATGATGTTGTGAGCGAAGGCGTTGTGAAGGCCGTGTAATCAAGGCCGTCGTAGCCTGCAATTGCTACGTCTGCAGGCACCTTCAGCCCGGCATTCTGAACTTCATGCAGGAAGCCGAAAGCTAATGAATCACTGCAGCAGATGACAGCCGTTGGCCGTGTCCTGAGTTTCAGAAATGCTTGTGCAGCGCGTTTCCCAGATTGTAGATCGAATGGACCCCCTTCCAATCTGACTAGGTCCGCTAAAAGGCCTAATCTTTTCAAGTGACTGGTAGTCGCTTGAAATCGTATTTGCTCATGGGTGGTCTCGCGTGGCCCGGAGACGAAAGCAAAATGACGATGACCGCGCGCAGCCAAATGATCCACGATTTCCGAGAATGCCTGCTTTTCCTCGGCTACGACGCTAACAAGGCCATAGGATGTCAAATCGTTCAATACACTGATGACAGGGAGGACATGTTCTCTCGGTCTGAACGCATGAGGCGTTGTCCATTTCTCTGCTGCGAGAAGTAGTACCCCGTCCACCGTTCCAGTTCTTAAAAATTTGGTGGCATCGTCAGCCGAGATCGCCTGGCTTAGATTTTGTTGCAGCATTACGCTCAATCCATGAGCTTCCGCCTCTTCGCAAATCCCTCGAAGAACTTCGGTAAAAACTGGCGAGATCGGTTGTCCTGGAAAGGTCGGGATCAGCACCATGATGGTGTCCGTTTTTCCAAGGATTAGGTTGCGAGCTGCGGCATTGCCAACGTAGCCCAGTTGCGCGGCCACTTCTTGAACAAGCAGGCGTGTCTCCTCACTTACGCGCTCTGGATTTGAGAGCGCACGACTGACTGTGGAAACGTTCAGGCCGGTTTTCTTTGAAATATCAGAAAGCTTAACGCGCCCGTTCAATGCCTTGCCTCATGCCTGCGTCTACCGCGCGGGTTCATACCTTGCATGAGCTCTTATAATAATCCCGTTTAGATTGAAATTATTATTGCTAGAATCACCTTAAGGGCCCTCCAAAAAAATCGGATCTCGCCTTTTTACTATACATAATTTGGCAATTTTGAATTGAGTAAAAGCCGCGTGAAGTTATGCTGTGGCGCTTCAAAGACCTGTTGTGTAGGCCCGGCTTCCACCACGCGACCATTCTGCATTACAAGGACATCGTCACTGATCTGACGAATGACGCCCAAATCATGAGAAATGAACAAATAAGAGATATTGAGGCGTTCTTGTAGCTCTGTGAGCAGTTCCAGCACCTGTGTCTGCACTGAGACGTCAAGCGCTGAAACAGGTTCATCACAGACGATCAACTTGGGATTTCCCGCGATGGCACGTGCAATTGCGATGCGCTGGCGCTGCCCGCCTGACAGCTGAAGAGGAAACCGGCGGGATATATCTGGTGTTAGCCGCACTAATGTCAAAAGAGCCGCAATGCGATCATTATACTCGGCATGTGGGATGGCACTGGCTTTTAGAGCATCAGCAAGAATACGCTGAACAGTCCAGCGTGGATCGAAGGAACTGAGTGGATCCTGATAAACGATACCCATTTCATGTCGAAACGGTCGGCGCTCATGTTCTTCAACGCTTCGGTTGGTCTTCGCTTGAACTCCGCTCCATAATCTCCCGTCAAACCATACATTCCCCCCATCAGGTTCCAGAAACCCGGCGACAATCCGCGCTGTTGTCGTCTTCCCTGAGCCAGATTCACCCAAAATGCCGAGTGTTTTTCCTCTTCGAAGGGCAAAACTGACATGATCTACTGCGAGTCTCGATGCTCCAGTCGTATTAGGATAGCTTTTGACGATATCATTCACGACGAGTAACGGGGTGTCGTCTTTCGCTTGCAGAGTTGAAGGGTCTGGGGACTTACGGTTTTGCTTCGGAACCGAACTTAGTAGCAAGCGCGTATAATCCTGCGAAGGATGGCGCAAAATTTGCTCAGTCTCGCCCTGCTCTATCATTCGCCCGTTCTTGATGACGATGATCGAGTCAGCGACCTGAGACACCGCTTCGATGTCATGGCTGATCAACAATATTCCATGACCTGCATTTTTCAGGTCACGAAACAGGCCGAGGACACGGGAGACCGCACTGGCATCCAGCGCAGTCGTTGGCTCGTCAGCAATTACTATCCCTGGGTTCAGAGCTATTGCAGAGGCGATGAGCGCTCTTTGCCGAAGTCCTCCAGAGAGTTCATCGGCCCGTTGCCGTGCACGTATTTCAGGTTCTGGCACAGATGTGCTTTTCAAAAGCTCCAGCACCTGCTTTCGACGCGTTGTACGATTACGCAAGCCGCGCCACTTACCATCTGCCGTCAGGGATTCTTCTATTTCCTGCCCGACTGTTCGTAACGGATCGAGTGATGTCAGCGCATCCTGAAGGACGAACCCTATCTTCCGCCCACGAATTACGCCCCAGCTAGCGTCATCCAGCCGCAGGAGCTCATCATCACCGAGGCGAAGGCTCCCTGCTGTAACCTGAGCCCAGTCGCCCGCTAATCCGACGAGACTGCGCGCGGTTACGCTTTTGCCCGATCCGGACTCACCCACCACAGCCAAAATTTTGCCAGGTGTTATTTGAAAAGAGAGGTCGTGTACGACCTGCTTTCCACCAAATGATATGGAAAGCTTTTCAACCGTCAGGTCCTGTCCGGTCATAGTGAGTACCTCATGAGGGTCTGCCTTCGAGGCGACGTTGTAAGAAGCGTCCGACTATTGTTGTGGACAGCACAGTCAGCACGATGAAAAGGCCGGGAAAGAGAGTGAGCCACCAGGCATCAGCGATGAAGTCGCGGCCCATGGACATCATGGTTCCCCATTCCGGGGTGGGCGGCGGTGCTCCGAGCCCCAGAAAAGATAATCCTGACGCCCAGACAATTGTTTGGCCTACGCCCATGGTGGCGGTCACAATGAGCGGGCGAAGTGCGTTGGGAAGAATATGCCGCTGAACGATGGAGAACGGCGTGTGACCCAGGGCGCGAGCGGCCTCAACGTATCCGGAGTATCTGACTGATAGAACCTGACTGAAAACCATCTTGCCATAGCCGGGCGTCGCAGCGATCCCGATGGCCAAGGCTAGCGGCCCTGCCCCTGTCCCAAGACTTGCAGAGAAGAGAAGCGCCAGTATCAGGGCGGGAAACGAAAACAGCACATCTATGATGGCACCAATACTTTTCTGGAGCCATCTAGGGCCAAGCCCACCTGCTAACCCTAGGATAATCCCACCGGAAAAACTGATTGCGACAGCCCCTGCCCCCACAAGCAGAGATTGGCGTGTACCGTGGATGACACGTGTCAGAATATCCCGGCCAGACTGGTCTGTTCCGAAAGGGTGGTTCCAGTCTGGGGATAAGAAAGCGTGCCGTGGTGCGATGGCATAGGGATCAGTTGCGCTGATCGCATTGGGAATGATGGCTGACACCAAAAGGAACACCAGAAAGCCTGATGCAGGAAGGGTTGCAAGGGGAATCTGCTTCCACGCGATGAGCCTCTTTGCAGTTATGGTCATGGCGAAACTCTCCGCCCACGAGATGTTGCGAGGCGCGGATCAACCAGTTCATGGATGAACTCGATACCCAGGCTGGCAAATATGTATGCGACCGTGACAAACAGAACGATGCCCGTTGTTAGGGGCATATCCTGCGCGGAAACGGCATAGACCAATGTGCGTCCAAGCCCCTTACGTGAAAATATGGCTTCGATGACAGCCGTCTCACCAAGAAGAGCGCCGAGAGCCCACGCTGAGAGTGCGATACCCGGAAGAAGCGCGTGACGCAGGGCATGACGACGCAAAACCTGCCCCAGACTAAGCCCTCGCATTCTTGCGTTAAGAATGAACGGCTGCTCGAGGGCAATTTCCAAAGACTCACGCGTTACCTGTGCCAGAAATCCCCCCAAGGGAATGGCAAGAGAAAATGCCGGCATAATGAGAGAGGCGAACGATGAGCTTCCGGCAGGTGGTAGCAGGTGTAATCTGAATGCGAATATCCAGAGCAGCACAATTCCAAGCCAGAATGGCGGAAGCGCCGCAGCGGAGATGTCGAAAGAGGCTCCAATGGTCGAGAGCACTCTTCCGCGCCGCACTGTGCAGAACACTGACAGCAGTGCGAGCGTCCATGCGAGGAGCAGAGAAATGGATGCCAGTGCCAGCGTGGGTAGCATCTGCTGGCGTAAAACTTCCGCAACACGCAGATGCTGGCTGAAGGAGACGCCCAAATCCCCGTGCAGAAGACGCCATATATAGAAACCATATTGCACGATGAGGGGGCGATCGAGGCCGTACTCCTTTGTGATCGCTGCGACCGCACCCGGTGTGGGGTTGGCCAGCGCTCCGCCGAGAATGATCGTTGCCGGGTCACCTGGCATCATACGTACCGCGAGAAATGTCAGCGTGGCAGATGCGAACAGCATGCCAAGACTCAAACCAATCCGACCGATCAGCCGCTGAGAAGCCAAGTGTCTCATCATGGCGTCATCCAGGCATCATGAAAATTGATGACGCGTAATGATGGCTCGATGCGTACACCGTGGACATTGCTGAACACCCCTAGACGCGTGGTCTGCGAATACGTTGTGATCTGAAGCTGTGCCTTGGCAATGATCTCTTGCGCCTGTTGGTAAAACGCTTTCCGTTGCTGTTGGTCTTGCGTGGCCAATGCCTGTTCCACGACACCGTCGAAAAGCGGGCTGCTATAGCCTGAAGCATTCTGATGAATGCCGTGCCGGAAATGGTTGGTAAAAGCAGATCCGAAAACGATGCGAAGAACATCCGGAGTATTTGTGTTCCAATACCCGATCCGCACATCATAATCCCAGGCGTCACTCCGCGCGATATTCGCAGTCTCACTTAAAGGCTCCAGGCGGACATCGAAGCCTGTCTGGCGGGCTGTGGCCTGTACCTGTTCCCAAAGAGTGCGATCTGCAGGTGCAAGAACCGTGGAGATCGGGATATGTACGGTCAGTCTCTTGCCGTCCCGGATCCGATATCCATCGGAATCGTGCGTTCTCCAGCCCGCGTCATCCAGAAGTGTATTGGCACGTTGTGGATCGTAGTTCTTGGTATGCTCGAAATCCGGACTATAATCTGGCGTGGAAGGACTTAGCGGGCCACCAGCGCGCTCATAATGATGGAAAAATATACTGCCTAATGCCCCATCAATATCTGCGGACCGAATGAACGCTTCACGGACACGGATGTCGTCAAATGGCGGCCGAAGCGTATTCAAGGTTCCGTTAGTAGGATTTCCCGGTCGATCTGCCATCAGTAATGATATGTCCGGATTGGCTTTTGCCGGCGTTTCGCCCTCAGGGGGTACGCTATCAATCGCACCAACCTCGCCTGCCTGAAGCATGGCAAAACGGACTGACGGTTCGGAAACGAAGCGCCAGACGATACCTTCAAGCCATGCTGGTCCCTGATGGCGTGCGGCAGGAGGAGCCCATGCATAGGCTGGGTTTCTCTTGAGAACGACCTCGCTCTGATGATCCCAGTGGCTGATAATGAAGGGACCAGACCCCACAGGGCTTTGGCAGTTCACATCGCGAGGCCGTGCCAACGCTGTGGGGGACTCAATTCCAAGAAAACCCTGCGCCAGAACGTTGAGGAACGCTGAGTATGGCGAAGACAGGTGTACCGCTGCCGTATAAGGATCGAGAATATCGGTTCGGGTGTATTGGTGGATGTATCCCCCCGCAGTCCCCGATTGGGTCGTGGGGTCCACCATATGGTCCAGATTACGCTTTACGGCCGCCGCATCGAACCTGCTCCCATCAGTGAAGGTCACGTCATGACGGAGGTGAAAGATGTATGTGAGTCCGCCGTCCGTAATCTCCCATGACGTTGCCAGCCACGGGTGAATAGCGCCCTGTTCGTCCATGGAAACGAGCCGGTCCAGATATTGTTCGGCAATATAAACCTGCGGCATGTCCCCATAGACATGGGGATCAAGGCACAAAGGCTCGCGTTCCGTCGCAAAGACAAGCGTCCCACCTTTTTGAGGCACTGAACTCTGCTGCCGGCTCATATGTCGCGGTCTACTGTCTGTATCATGCCGATACAACAAGACAGCTAAAGACACCACGATCGGAGCGAGTATCAAAGTCCGTGTGCGGTTATGACGTTTGCTCATGTGTCTGACCAATGCGTCGCGTCAGGAAAGGACCGGCGCATCATCAGAGGTGCTTCCCCAGGTCACTGAGGTGGACGGTCACGCCGCCAAACACACTGAACCCGTCACCCGGGTAAAACATTGCGGAATCCGTATGGTTTAGGTTGTAGGCGGTATAAGCGGCTGTGGCGTAATGCTTGTTTCCGAGATTACGGAAATCAAGAAAAGTGCTCCACATTTTGCTTTTCGCCTCGTAACCGAGCTTCAGACCAAAGATCCCGTATCTGGGCGCCTTTAATGTGTTGGCGTAATCAACATAATAGCTTGAAGACGATCTGAAATCGAAGTTCGCATAGAACCCCAACGGATTATTATACTGAAGTTCAGCCTGATATTGCCATGTTGGGATCGACGGGAGTTTGTTCTGTCCGAGAAGTGGGTCATGTCTGTAATAGAAGTCATTAACCGTGAGAGCCTGCCGGAATGATAAGGCACCATACTGATGCAGATTAAAGAGCTTTGTTGACAGGCCCGCTTCAATCCCCTGATGAATAGTCGGACTGGCGTTAGACGTTGTAGTGATTTCTGCTGTTGTACTGGTTGCGCGCGTAACCACAACTGACAGCAGTTCATCTTTGACCCAACTCCGATAAAGAGTCAGGTTTCCGTCGAAGATGCCGACATGACCTCTGATGCCGATCTCAGCCGAATTAGCCCGTTGGGCTTTTAGTGGCCCTACAGTTCCTGTATCATTGTAGGGACTGCCCCCTTTGACATCATGGTAGTTCCACGTCACAGGCGGGTCGATCAAACGACTGAAATTGGCGAACACATCAACGTCAGGATTAATTTCGTAACGCAAGCCTACGCGAGGCGTAATGAAGACATTATTATAGTGTTCACGGCTCTGAAGAGCTGAGTTGGGTATTAGACGGTCAACAACGCGTATATTGCGGTCAATCCAGATAACTGAAAAGCCGCTGGTCAGCCAAAGCCGGTTGAAAATGTTGAAATTATTCCCAGCTGCAAAAACCAGATCGTGCGATCCGCCATATTTGACACGCTGATGAAGGGTCCAGTCTTCACTATTAGACTGCGTAGAGCGGACGGACGATGTGTAATATCTGGAATCTCCAGAGACCATATGCACGTCACTCAGAATGAAGTTGCTTTCGATCCTCCGTCCGAGGAGGCGATCGTTCCGGTTATATTTGATGGAATTGTTGATATCCGTGGAACGCCACAGATTAAACTGCTGCGTATTCGTCCCATTAAAGAGCGGATAATCGTTCCAGGTAATGCCGTATTCCAGCCTGGAATCATCATCGAAAATATAATTGGTTTTAAATCCCAGCATTGTGCTTCTGGTCGGGCGCCCTCCCCAGTCGTTTGGGTTGATGCTCGGGCTTTTGCGAAGCTGAGCAAGTGTGAGCAAACCACCGTAGTGGCCGAACCCTTCATCCCACTTGAAAATAAGGCGAGCAGATAATTTGTCGGTGAAACGGTAGCCAAGATTTGCGACGACATCAGTGCGATGCATTGCCGTATAGCTCTGAAATCCCTGGCGATTGGTTCGCGCTACGGTGACGTAGTAATCGCCTTTCTTATTGCTGAATGTTCCGCCCTGACTGACTTGTTCTTTCAGAGTGCCGTAGCTGCCAGCTTCAAAGCGGGCCATAAACCCTGGAGCAGACACGCCTGTATGTGTTACGAAATTGATGCCACCACCGAGAGCAGTAGCCGCGTAGTCAAATGCGTTGGCGCCATAAAGAACTTCAGTGCGCTGGTAGCCGGTATTATTGAGTCGATCTTCCTGAAATCCTCCCACACCGCTGACAGTCAATCCGTCAACGAGGTATTTCATTCCCAGGCTGTAACCTCCGTAGAAGACGCCTGCGCCCGACCCTCTTATGGAAATCTTGTTTCCGGTACTTCCACTGGTTGCCTGCGCAAAAATGCCGGGCTGGAATGCCAGAGTGTCCTCGAGTGTGGCTGATCGCCCCTTCTCGACCTCCTTGCTGCTGATAACTGTAAAGTTTCCCGGCACCTTTCTCAGGCGCTTTTCAGCGGTACGGACACCATTTGACCCCGTGACACTGATATCCTCACTCTTTGAAGGAGGCACAACGCTGTTTTTAGAGTGTGAAGATGCAACATGAGTGTTCGGAGAATTGACTCCAGAATGGGTGTGAGGGGCACGCGAGCTCGGATTTTTGTTGCGTTCAATATCCTGAGCAAAAGCAGCCGGCATTAGGGTGCACGTTGAAAGAACGGTCATGCCAAGGAGGAGGATGCGTGTGCGCTGCTCGTAAAAGGCTTTCATGACTCGTTTCTCAACATTTGGGTGATATCTCGGAACTTAAAATCAGCCGCTGTGGGAGGCATTTTCCCCAAGCGATTCCTTTATTCACATATCCAAATGGATAAACGTTAATAACAACGTATTTTTAATGTTGTATTTTACAAGTGCAGTTTTCCCTTATTAACCCTAGGAAAAGAGCCATTCCAGGGGTTCACATTGAAATCATTAATATGAGAGATGACGAATTAAAAATTACGCTCCTGACGGTTTGGTGTGCATCATAAACTACGAATTCTAGTTGATTTTGCCTTATATCCGTTAGGTGTCGTTGTATGTCCTCTTCCGACAATTTCGTCTCTGCCAGAGAACGCTTGCAGCCGATCATTGAAACGATAACGCGTGCATCGCAGGAATTCGAACGCGACCCCGCGCTTGTCCGAAATGTCGTTCAGGATTTGAAGACTGCCGGACTGGGTCGCGTACGTCTGCCAAATAGATTTGGCGGGTATGGAGCATCTCTCAAGCAGAGTTTCAGTCTGCTGCGAGATCTGGCGACAGCAGATTCAAACCTCCCGCAAATATTTCGTGCTCATTTTGCATTTATTGAAGGCAGGCTCCGCCACGCTCACAAATCTGCCGAATGGTTTGATCGTGTCCGTGAGGGCGCACTCTTTGGCGCAGCTATGGCAGAACGCGCAGACGAAACAGGCGTGTTTACACAGTTGAGTTCTGATGGAAATGAGTTTCGCCTGAATGGGACGAAGTACTATTCGACCGGTACCCTCTATGCTGACTGGATCATTGTCTGGGCGGCAGAGGGAGAGCAACGGGCACACGTCCTGGTCCCTTCAGATGCCCCTGGTGTCACACGTATCGATGACTGGGATGGGTTTGGTCAGCGTCTTACGGGCAGCGGAACAACTGTTTTTGACAACGTCTTAATTGGCCCCACACAAGTTCTGGATCGCTCTCAGCCCGGGAATATTCCGGCTCATTCTTATCTCGCCGCTTACTATCAGCAATTTCATCTTGCAGCCCTGGCAGGAATTTCAGCTGCCGTACTGCGCGATGCTGTGGACTTTGTGCGGCCTAGAACACGAACTTTCGGGGTCCCCGGCAAAGTTGTTCAACGAGAAGATTCCGTTGTTCAGGGTGTTGTTGGGCGCCTGTCCGCCCTTGCGTTCTCGACGTCTGCTTTGGTCGATCGCGTTTCGGATGCATTGACTGAGGCTGAACCTGCCTGGCTGCGGGGCGATACCGAGAGCGTCACGTTTAGCGAGGCAGAAGAAGCGGCCTTTAAAGCGCAGCAAATCGTTATTGATCAAACGCTTGAAGCTGCAAATCTGCTTTTTGAAGTTGGCGGGGCATCCGCTACCAGTCAGACCAAAAATCTTGATCGCCATTGGCGCAACGCTCGTGTTCTGTCCTCACACAACCCTGCGGCCCAGCGCCGCCGGGAACTCGGGGATCTGGCTTTGAACGATACCCCTCTTTGGACGCCATACCGTGAAGGTCTGAAGAAAAGTCTCTCCAAGGAGCCGGCATGAGTAAGGCATCGGCCCCTAAGCAGTTAAAAGTCAATCTCTTCGAGATGGCCTGCGTGAGTCACATTGTTCACGGAATGTGGAAGGCGCCTGACAACAATCGCCACCGTTTCGGGGAAATGGCATTCTGGCTGGAACAGGCGCGCCTCGCGGAAGACGCAGGTTTCGACGCAATTTTTCTTGCCGATGTCATCGGGGTTTATGACCGTTTTAACGGACTTGACCCCGCCCTTCGGCTGGGCGTGCAAATCCCCAACCTCGATCCGCTCTCCCTGATCCCGGCTATGGCCGCTGTCACCACGCGTCTAGGGTTCGCCGCAACATTTTCAACGACTTATGAGCCACCGTTTGCCTTTGCCAGACGTATGAGCACGTTAGATCTTCTGACCGAAGGGCGCGTTGGCTGGAACATTGTGACCTCCTACCTGCCAAACGCCGCCAGAAACTTCGGCCTCGCGGACGAAATCGAGCACGACGAGCGTTACGAGCGGGCTGAGGAATATCTTGAGGTTCTCTACAAGCTCTGGGAGCAGAGCTGGGACGAAGACGCCCTGGTCATCGATCGTGAGAAGGACGTTTTCACGCACCCGGATCGCGTCCATTACATCAATCACAAGGGTCGGCATCATCAAGTTGAGGGGCCGCATCTTGTGCAGCCCACACGCCAGCGCACGCCCGTTTTATTCCAGGCAACCGGCTCCAAACGTGGCCTGGAATTTGCAGCCCGCCATGCGGAGGCCGTTTTCATTGGTGGCCGTACGCGCGAGGAAATTCGCCACAACATTGCACAGACACGCGAGCAAGCGGCCCTGAACGGACGAGACCCCAACGACCTGAAGTTTTATGTCATGGCCGGCCTTATCGCTGGGAATACGGAAGTCGAAGCTCACGAGAAGCTAAGCCGTTACCGGGCGCGCTATAGCGTCGAAGCTGCTCATGTCCACGCGCAAGCCGAGATTGATCTGCGGAATTTTGACCGCTCGCTGACCATTGGTGAGGCGCTTGAACAGTCAGGGCGTCCGTTTGGAAACATGGGACGTCGATTTGGCCCGGATCAAACAGTCGGTAGCGCGCTGGACCAGATTGCCAGTTTTGAACAGGGCCGCTTTTTCGTCGCTGGCACACCGTCCCAGATCGCGGATGCTGTTGAGGACTGGCTCGACGAAGACGGCATCGACGGGATTAACCTCCGCCAATACCACACGTTTGAGACGGCCAGAGATTTTGGAGAGCTGATCGCCCCTGAGCTTCGCAAGCGTGGTCGTCTGCCAGAGCGCAATACCCCTCCAGAGACATTCCGTCATCGCCTGTTTGGTTTTGACCGCCTTCCAACAAGCCATCCCGCCCATCAAGCCTCCCTAACCGTTCACGCCCAGACAGCGAGTTTTTCATGAGCACAAATACCGCCATCGGGAGTGTCCCCGAGAAAATCAACGTTCTTTGGTTCCTCCCAACTCATGGAGACAGCCGATATCTGGGAACGCAGGAAGGTGGCCGCAGCGTTGATCTGCCATACCTCCAGCAGGTCGCACGGGCTGCGGACAGTTTGGGATATTACGGCGTCCTCCTCCCCACAGGTCGGAGTTGCGAAGACTCCTGGATCGTTGCGTCCTCCCTTATTACGTCCACTGAACGCCTGAAATTTCTGATAGCCGTCCGCCCTGGGTTGCAATCTCCAACCTTCGCGGCACGTATGACGGCGACACTGGATCGGCTATCCGGCGGCCGCCTCCTTATCAATGTTGTAACGGGTGGAGATCCCAAAGAAAACGAAGGGGACGGTCTCTTTTTCGACCATGCTACCCGCTACGAAATTACTGACGAATTCCTGTCGATCTACTCTCGTCTTCTGAAGGGCGACACCGTCAATCACGAGGGCAAGCACTTCCATATTGCGGACGGCCAGATCCTTTATCCTCCTCATCAGGCTGGGGGGCCGCCTCTGTATTTCGGCGGATCTTCTGAGGCGGGAATACAGGTCGCGGCCAAGCGGATCGACAAGTATCTGACGTGGGGAGAGCCACCGGCACTTGTTAAGGAAAAAATTTCCCGTGTTCGCGAGGCCGCTGCGCGTGAAGGACGCGAAGTCAGTTTCGGGATCAGGTTTCATGTCATCGCCCGTGAGACAACAGAAGAAGCCTGGGCCGCGGCAAACCGCCTGATTTCACGCCTTGATGACTCGACCATCGCACAGGCCCAGTCTGTATTCTCAAGGCTGGACTCAGTGGGACAGTCCCGTATGAGCGCCCTGCATGGCGGACGACGGGACAAGCTGGAAGTCAGCCCTAACCTCTGGGCTGGCGTCGGGCTGGTCAGAGGCGGAGCTGGCACGGCTCTGGTCGGTGATCCAGCCACCATTGCCGAGCGAATTGATGAGTACAGACGCGCTGGTTGCGACAGCTTCATCCTTTCCGGATACCCTCATCTGGAAGAAGCTTACAGCTTTGGCGAACTAGTCCTTCCGTTGCTTCCCACAGCTCATCCGACACGTGCAGCCGGCGGTCAGAACAATATGGGGCCGTTTGGTGAGACGATTGCCAACTCTTATCGCCCGGCCCAAGCCTCTTCATGAACGTGGAAGTCCAGATCAGCCGCCCTCCCGTTTCTGCCACCCTGGCAATTATTGGTGGCGGAGCGACAGGGACGATGATTGCGTATCATCTTCTTCGTAAACGCCGAGATCTGGGTGTCGGTAGCGTTGTGATCTTCGAGCCTCGCGCCCGGTTGGGTGCGGGCGTCGCGTATGGCAGCACAGATCCACAGCATCGCATCAATGTTCCAGCGTCAAGGATGAGCATTGATACGGATAAGCCTGATGACTTTGCGCAGTGGTTCAAATGGCACAGTCACGAAACCCGTGATCCGGAAGCCTTTTTGCCATCTGGAGACGTTTACCCGACGAGGTCAGAGTTTGGCCGCTATCTCTTTGAGAGAATAACGCCATCTCTCGTCAACGAGACACTCAGGCATGTTCAGGATGCCGTAGTAGCCGTGCAGCACGATGGTCAGCACTGGCTGATCCATACCGCTCAAGGCACGGTATTTACCGTATCGGATGTCGTCATTGCGACATCTCATCCCGCTCCCGCCCTGCCGTATCCCCTCAAAAAAATCGCGGACGATCCACGTGTGATCTCCGACCCATGGGCGAAGAATGCCTTCAAAACCATAGATCCTCGCGCAGGGATTGCCATCGTAGGTACCGGCCTCACAATGGCAGATGTTGTAGCAACGCTCACCGCACAGGGGCATCTGGGCCCTATCACCGCGGTTTCCCGACGTGGCCTACGCTCCCGGGGGCATTCTCCTCAGCCTACCAGTCTCTTCGGGGATTTTTCCACCAACCCTGAACAGACGGCGTTAGGTCTGCTCACACGCATTCGTAAGACACTTAGTTTAGCCCCGGACCGCCCGTGGCAAGACGTTCTGGATGCTGTGCGGCGACAGGGCAAGGCTATCTGGACGGCACTTCCCCCAACGGAACAGCGTCGGCTTGTCCGCCATCTTCGACCGTTCTGGGATGTCCATCGTTTTCGGATCGCGCCACAGGTCGAACGCGCTCTGAACCTGAGATCAGAAACTGGCTCACTTACGGTTCTTGCAGCGCGGATCGAACGTGCGGAAGCCACACCTGACGGCCTGACTCTGCATCTCCGGGAACGTGGGGGACGAACCCGCGCGATCCGGACAAACATTCTGATCAATACCACTGGCCCGGACCATGCCGGTATTCTGACGAAGCCGGGCTTTCTCTCTCGTCTGGCTCAGGATGGTTTTGTGCAGAAAGATCCCGTTGGTCTCGGGCTCTGGACAGGGGAAGACCACGTGGCCCTTGTTGGCGGACGCCCGGTATCAGGCCTGTTTATTGCCGGACCACTCTCCCGTGGGACCTTTGGCGAGCTTATGGGTTTTCCGGAAGTAACAGCGAACGCTCAATCTGTCGCCACCCGACTGGCCGATACCCTTCAGATCTCGACACATTCTGAACAGGTGCATTCATGACGTCTGCTCAAACTGCCACATCCGGCACGCCTCGCCCTGTCATCCGTCATGCTGACGATGTTTCCGCCATCGTCAATGCAGGGCCTCAAGGGGGCGGGCACGCAAACATTATCGTTGCCCTGGCTCTCGGTGGCGTCTTTCTTGACGCCTACGACCTGACAACGCTCTCCTACGGCATTGGTGACGTACAGAAGCACTTTGGTCTTTCCACATCCGCCACAGGGATGGTCGCAGCAGCGATGAGTGCAGGCACGATCGTCGGGAGTATCGCTGGGGGATGGCTGACCGACCGGATCGGTCGATACGCCGTTTTCATGGCGGACATGATCTGCTTCGTCATTGCAGCCCTCGTAGCAGGCATGGCGCCAACGGCCACCATCCTGATCCTTGCCCGTTTCGCAATGGGTTTTGGCGTCGGAATGGACCTGCCTGTGGCCATGGCATTCCTGTCGGAGTTTTCAAAGCTGAGTGGAAAAGGAAGCAAAGCGAGCCGGGCTGCGGCATGGTGCCCGACCTGGTATGCGGCTTCCTCGCTCTGCTTTTTCCTTGTCTTTGCCCTTGATGCGGTCGTTCCAGCCACTCATCCGGACTGGCTGTGGCGCGCGTCATTGGCCTTCGGAGCACTGCCCGCGCTTCTGATCATCCTTGTCCGTAACAGGTACATGAGTGAGTCCCCTATCTGGATCGCTCGGAACGGAGATCTGGAAAAAGCAGCGGAAATTTTAAGGGCGTCTCATGGCATTGACCCGGTTCTTCAGATCGAAGCGCCTCCTATCCGACCACAACCTCACGGGATTGCCCCCCTCTTCCGGCAGCCCCTGCTGAAGCGTGGAATTCTTGTCAGTATCATTTCGATCGTCAGTGCCTACTCTTACGCCGCAATCGCGTTCGGGGCGCCGAGTTTGCTCGCAGGAATGCTGCACCTCGACCGTAAGCAGGTTCTGATTACATCAATCATTCTGAACCTCGTCTTCGCATTTACGGGTGGTTTGATTGGGGTTCGTCTGGCGCGATACGTGTCGTCCCGTAAGGTCAATATCGCTGGATATATCCTGCAGGCGATCTCCATCGGAACTCTGGCGATTGTGGGCACGCCACATTCCACGGCAGGCGTCATAGCGGTACTCGCAGGTTTTGCAGGGTATCTTTTCGGTCAAGGTTTCGGACCCGGCTGCCAGCAGATGATCTACGCCACACTGACCTACCCAACCGAAATCCGCGGCGTGGGTATTGGCATGAACCGGCTCATTTCTGGCTTGGGCGCCACCATGGCTATGTGGGCTCTGCCTAGTCTCTATGCGAATTTCGGGACGAACCTTTTCTGGTTCATTTTGAGCGCGCCTCTGATCGGTCTGACATTGCATCAGGTGATCCGTTGGGATGTCTTCAATTACGACCCAGATGGCGACGACACATTAAAGTCCGTGCTGAGGCCCGCACCTCGGCAAGACGCATCCCCTCAACACTCAGCCCTCGTAAATCAGGGCTGAGTACAGCCGAGCCCATCTCTCGCCGTTTCATCCTGATCGTTTTCAAGGAGCGCCTGTGTCTCTTATCCCCGTAAACGCGTTTGATATGAATTGCGTCTCCCATCAGGCAAGCGGTCTATGGCGCCATCCAGACGATCAATCATGGCATTACAACACCCTCGGATACTGGACCAACCTCGCAAAAACGCTTGAACGCGGCCTGTTCGACGGTCTTTTTATCGCAGATGTTCTTGGCATTTACGACGTCTATGGGGGCGGACCGGAAGCCGCATTGCGCAATGCATCTCAGGTGCCCGTTAATGACCCGGCCATGCTGATTTCTGCCATGGCCGCTGTGACCGAGAACCTGGGTTTTGGGCTAACAGCAACACTTTCCTTCGAACATCCCTACCCCTTTGCTCGCCGTATCAGCACATTGGATCACCTGACCAACGGACGGATGGGGTGGAACATTGTAACGGGCTATCTGAACAGCGCCGCAAAAGGCGTGGGTCAGCAGCAGCAGACGTCTCATGATGAGCGCTATGACGTCGCGCGCGACTACATGCAGGTTTTGAGGGGCCTGTGGGAAAGAAGCTGGGAGGATGGTGCCGTTCTTCGAGACAGAGAACTCGGAATTTTTACAGACCCCTCAAAGGTTCATCGTCTTCAGCACAAAGGCAAGTATTTTGAGGTCGATGCAATTCATCTCTGTGAACCCTCACCACAACGAACGCCCGTTCTCTATCAAGCTGGCACGTCCAGTAAAGGGCGGGCTTTTGCCGGCGACTACGCTGAATGCGTCTTTATTGCCGGCCCGTCCAAAGAGGTGGCACGACATGCTGTTTCTGGGCTGGAGGCAGAGCTTCAACGCACGGGACGTTCCCGAAAATCACTCAAGATTTTCTCACTCATAACCATCGTCACTGCCGAAAACGATGCGGCTGCTTTGGAAAAATGGGCGGAGTATAGAAAATATGTCAGCCATGAAGGGGCTCTGACGCTCATGTCAGGATGGACAGGGATCGATTTTTCGACCTTCGATCTCGATGATCCAGTCCGTCATATCCGCAACGATGCCATTCACTCCGCCATCGATGCCTTGACCGTTGTTGACCCCAAACGGGTCTGGACTGTCAGGGAACTGGCAGAACATGCTGCGATCGGGGGAATGGGCGTGACGTTCGTTGGTGGGCCTCAGAAAGTCGCGGATCAGATCGAAACCTGGATTGAAGACACAGGTATTGACGGCCTCAATCTCGCATATGCCATCACCCCCGGAAGCTTCGAGGATTTCGTGACATATATCGTGCCAGAGCTTCAAAAGCGTGGCCGTTACAAGACGGAATATCAGCCCGGAACTCTGCGGGAAAAGCTCTTCGGAACATCTGAACCACAATACAACACGGCGGCTCCATGACTGATCCACTTACCGTTATCACCCGTCGCAGTCTGTTGGCAGGGGGGCTTGCACTCACTTTTGCCTCCTCAGCGCACGCAGCCACGCCTGTCATCCGTATTGGCTACCAGCGCTACAGCACTCTCGTTATTCTCAAGGCCTCTGGTGCCTTGGAAAAAGCATTGGCGGGCCGCGCGAATGTCGTGTGGTCAGAATTTGTCGCTGGTCCACAACTCTTGCAAGCCCTGGTAGCGGGAGCACTCGATCTGGGGCAGACCGGTGATGCTCCGCCAGTGTTTGCATCGGCTGCAAGTCCTGATGCGCTTGTGTATGTAGGGCACGAGCCTCCTGCTCCACTGGCTGAAGCCATTCTCGTCCCTAAAGACAGTTCGATCCGAACCCTCGCGGATCTAAAGGGCAAACGGATTGCTCTCAATCGCGCGTCCAATGTCCACTGGTTTCTTCTTCAGGTTCTCCATAAAGCCGGTTTGTCTTTTCATGACATCAAACCAGCCTATCTGACCCCTCCCTCTGCTCGTTCCGCTTTTGAAAGCGGCCAGATTGATGCGTGGGCAATATGGGACCCCTACCTCTCCAGTGCGCTTTCCAACAGCCCGCGCATTCTGACGACGGCTCAGGATATCGTCGCCAATCGAGAATTTTTCCTTGCTCGCCGTGGATTTGCAGAAAGTCAGCCTGACCTTCTTCGGGAGGCACTTCGCCAGATCGCGCAAACCGATGATTGGGCCCAGGCCCATAAGCCTGAAGTGTCCCGTCTTCTCGCAACACAAACGGGATTGCCATACGACACGGTTTATTCTGCAATCAAAACACGTGATTTCAGTTATGCGCCTATGAGTGCAGAGATTATTCAGGAACAACAACAGGTTGCTGACGGATTTCTAAAGGAAGGACTTTTACCGTCACACGTTGATATTGGTTCAACGGTCTGGAAGTGATCAAAGCTCTTGATGTAGGAGCCTTTGGAGGCAGGTTCACATTTCATTGCCGCCCCAATACTCAGGGATTTGTCATATAAGACGTGAATCAAACTCATATTTACCGCCATATAAATCAAAACCGAAAAGTAATATAATATTATCAACCATCGTATTTGGTGATATATTTTCAGGCAAGGAATACTTGGATGCGATGTAAGTGTTGTGATGCCTGAGAGGCATTAAGCCTTGTTGTGAAGTTGCGTCGGGCGCATCACAGGTAAAGACGTTGTGTATCTGTATCTTGCGTCAAACAACGCGAGAATGGAGAAGCACATAAATCGTCAATACAGGTGCGATCGCAGTCTTCACACATAAAATACAGAGCTCCCCAAGCGAGCTAAAGCATCAACAAACATGAGGCAAAATTTTGCCTCCGAATGAGCTTGAAAATGAAGAGCATGAAAAATCGGGTGTATTTTCACACAGGTTTTCGCCTCGGTGTGTCTCGCGCACGACTGTCTTCCGTCCTGTTAAGTGCGGTTGCAATGACACCGCTTGTGAGCGAGGCTGCGGAACACAAAATTCACACGAACCATCATCGTACAGGCGCTTTAAGTAAAAAACCGGCGAAGTCCTCTACCGTAAATGGTGCGCAGTCTCCTGATACGCTCTATCGTCCTGCTCCTCCTAAACCCTTTGTTGCTCCGAGCAGTGAGACAATCAAGGTTTCTACTCGGCGGCGTTCTGTTGTGGACCAATCGAAGGCGGCGTTAAGCACTATTCCTGGCGGGGTTAGTGTGATTGACGCGCATGAAGTTCTGAAAGGTCGGAACTTCACGAATGCTGACGTTCTTGCATTTCAGCCTGGTGTTTTTGCGCAGAGTTCGGGCGGCGGTGATGGATTGCGCCTCTCTATCCGTGGATCAGGGATTCAAACGGGTACGAACTATTTTCGCTCAGGCATCCTGATGATGTTCGACGGACTACCTGTCACGACCCCTGCCGGTACGCCATACGAACTCTTTGAGGCACTTGGGGTGCGTTATACCGAAGTACTCCGTGGAGCCAATGCATTCGATTATGGAGGCATGCAATTAGGGGGCGCCATCAACTACGTAACCCCTACGGGTTACGATGCAGACGTATTCCAGGTTCGGGCAGAAGCCGGAAGCTTCAATTATAACAAGCAACAGATCAGTTCAGGAAAAGTCATCGGGAAGTCTGACTACTATGTCAGTGTCACTAAATCCTATCGGGGCGGATACCAGCAGCAGACTGCGGCAAGCAGTTTTGGTGTAAACGCAAACTATGGATACCGCTTCAATGACAAGGTCTCCACACGGTTCTTCTTCCGGTATCGGCAGACGCAAAACGGCTATCCGGGCTTCCTGACACGCGATCAGATCATTGATAATCCAAAACAGGCACAATCAACTTACGTTGCGCTGCATTCCAAACGCATTCAGCCGGGCTCAAAATGGTATGGAAACATGACTACCATCCGGATTGACGATCATTCCAAGCTTGAGTTGGGAATTGATTATCAGGATGCTCCGATTGATATTGAAAACGGTACGACCGCTGGCGTTTGGGGATACAAGACGATCGCTGGCGTGATCCGCTACAGCCGCAAAGACAAGCTGTGGGGACATAGCAACGACGCATTGTTCGGAATTGACACCTATAGTGACCTGGATGCCTGGCAAACCACCCGTACACGAACATATACGGGCACGTATGCCGGGATTCCTCTTGGAACAAAGCTCCGGCACGCTACTTACGGCGGAACGGACAATTATTTCCATATCAGAGATAACTTCGAACTCTTTCATAATTTCTGGCTGACGGGCGCTGGAGCACTGGACTTCGTACAGCGCTCTACGGCCGTGACGTATCCAACGCAAAGCTCTCTCGGCACCTCGGCCGTGGGCTTTACCCCGCGCGGAGGATTTCGATATGTCATCAGTCCGCATGTTTCTGTGTATGGAAACGTCAGCCGCAGTTTTCAGCCACCTAATGACTGGCAACTTCTGTCTGGTGCCAACTACACGACTGGACCTGCGGCAGGCTTGACGGCAACGGGGGCCAGTCTCGAAAATCAGACGGCAACAACATACGAAATCGGCACGACAGGTGACTGGCTACACAATAAATGGAGCCTGACCTACTACTATTCCTCCGTCAGGAACGAACTTCTGTCAGTTATGACTCCGCTGTCACAGCTTTACGGAAATGCGACCTACTCGAACGCCTCTCCAACTGTGCATCAGGGGGTGGAAGCTTCACTGGAGACCGACCTTTATAAATGGTCCGGTGGAACATTAGGTCTGCGACAGTCCTATACCTACCAGGATTTTCATTTCAAAAATGATGCTGTGTTCGGGCGCAATAAACTTCCGGGGATTCCAGCGCATTTTTACCAGGGAGAAGTCCGCCTCGATCTGAAAAATGGTTTCTATGCGGGGTTCAATGCACAGGTTTCGTCAAAGGTTTCCGGCTCTTATGACGATACCTATTTCGCGCCGTCCTATCATATCTATAATGCCAATGTTGGCTATGAATGGCCCGGCAAGCATCGTCAGGTATTTCTGTCATTCAACAACCTGACCAACAAGCATTATGCCTCCATCGTAGTGCCTGGATACATTGCAGGGGGAAAGCAGTTGTCGGTCATGCAGCCGGGAGATGGTTTCGGCCTCTTTGGCGGTGTCTCAGTCGGCTTCTAAACCGTGTTGGGGCAAGACGGAGACCGTCTGCCCCACTCCGAGCCAATTGGAGAATCTGACGCAAAGCGATAGCGGCCTTCACAAGAGCGAGAGCTTGGCTACCTTGAGATGATCGGTCCGGATCATACTTGGCTCCATCCTTGTGTATGCCCCCCTGCTGCGTGGCCCCTAACTTCCAACGGAAAGTCGCTAAAACGACGGCTTACCCATGTTTTTGGAGAGCTATCCTCAGGCATAGAGGCGGCAAGAACATGGAGAGCCACTCTTAATAAATTTTGTGCCCACAAGCGAAAGTTGGACTTTACTACCCCCTCCCCCTCAGGGTAGGGAATGGACATGGCACACGAAACACACACTTTCATCAAACCTCGCCTCAAGCAGGCTCACGGCCATATCGCCAAAGTCATAGAGATGATGGAGGAAGGTCGCTCCTGCTCTGAGCTTGCTCAACAGCTTGCGGCTATCGAAAGCACCATCCGTGGTGCCAAGCGCCTGCTCGTGCAGGATCATCTTGAACGATGCATCGTTGATGCCGTCGCCGATGGCAAAATGAGCCGCGAGGACGCCATTCAGGAATTTTCTTTCCTTGTGAAATACTTTTAAGGAACGAGACAGGTGCGGTTTCCAGCACATATCTGCTTCGTGGCGCCGCGCAGGATGGCACTCGCCTGCCTGTTGTCAGTCGGCTGGTTTCCAACGCTAGCCCTCAGTGCAGATGACACGGTTATTCCACTCCATACGGCTCTGGGAGCTGCTTGGGACAACGATCCAGTCCGCCAGGAGCTGGCCACTAACGCTCAATCTGCCGATGCCCGCGCAGCAGCAGCCAAGTCCTGGTTTGCAGGAGGCCCCATCCTGACGGCAAGCTACAGCGATGATCGGGCGTCCGGTACAAATCTGGGATACATCACGTGGCAAGGGGGCGTGTCAGTGCCGCTTTGGCTTCCTGGCCAAGGAAGTGCAACCGAGCACCTGGCTCAGGCTGATGCCAAAGCCGCTCTTGCTCGCGTTGAAGTGGAGCGCATGGCAATCGCTGTGCGCGTGCTGGAACAGAGTGGTGCGACCATTTTGGCTGATCGTCGCGTCATAGCAGCGCATATGCTCGTGCGGTCGATGGAACATATTGCGTCTTTGACATCCCAGTCAAAGGCGCAAGGCGAAACGACCGGCGTTGAGATGCAAGCAGTCAATGCTCAGCTCGCGGATATTCGCTCTGAGTTGGCTGAAGCGGAAGAAAATCAAACCCGAACCCGCGCCGAGTTACTGTCCCTGCTGGGCATTCCAGGTCTTCCTGATATTCTGTCGGCACAGGCGCCGTGGCTTGCCCGGATCCCGACTGGCAATCTTCAGGCTCTGGAAAACCTTGATCCTCGCCTACAGTCAGCTCACCGCGCTGTCGTGGCCGCTGAGGAAGACATGCATCTGGCCCGGTCCAGCTTCATGCCCAATCCTGAAATAGGGATCGATGCAATTGATGAGGGGCAATACGGCAGCCCGTGGGCGACACAGGTTGGCGTGAATGTGCGCGTCCCTCTTCCCAGCGATGTTACACATACGCCCCTTCTCTCTGCTGCTCGGGACCGTCTCGCCGCAGCGACGCGTGCTGAAGTTCAGGCACGCCGTGCCGTTCATACGGAACTTGTTCAGGTCATGGCGCGGGTGAAAGCGGCTCATGAAATGCTGTTGCAATCGCAGACAAGTGCATCCCAGACCATGAAGCGTGCAGATGCCATGGAACATTCATGGCGCCTTGGTGAGACACCACTCATTGAAGCACTACGCGCCAGAACGGATGCGTGGCGCGCTCTCCTAACCTTGAATCAGGCCGAGGTTGCCTGGCATAGCGCCATCGTGCGTATCTGTATTTCCACAGGGACACTGCCTTGAAAACCATACGCTTTTTGCCGCTTTGTATGTTCGGGATTATGTCCGTACCCTGTCAGGCGGAAACTCCTTCGTGGCTAAAGCCTGTCCATATGAGCGCCTTAGCGCAGCAAAGTGAAAGCATCTCCGTCTCGCCCGTCAGATACGGCGAACTTCACGCGCTTCTACCCGCAATGGCCAGTGTCATGGCCAATTCAACGCATTCGGTGATGATCAGACCTGCAGGAAGCGGCAAGGTTACTGAAGTTCTGGTCACACCTGGCGCACGCGTCCAGAAAGGGCAAGTGCTGATTACATACACTGATCATTCCCTGCATGAACTCTATCTCGAACAGGGGCAGACCAATGCGGCATTAAGTTCAGCCCGGGCGGCGGTCTCAGAGGCTGAAAAAGCTTATCAACGAGGGCGCTCCCTGAGCGGCACAACCGTCTCATCCGGGGAGGTCCTCCGCCGTCTGGCTATGCTCCAGCAGGCACAGGCCACATTGGCTGCAAAGCGCGCTGATAGTGAGACCATCAAGCATCGTCTTGAAGAAGAATTCACCTCTGCAACAGAGACGATCGGGCATGGTGAAGACTCCCGGCTTATTTCCCCCGTAGATGGCGTCGTTCAGAACGTCGGTGTTGCCGTTGCTGATGATGTTACAAGCGGCGATGTTGTCGCAAATGTAACAGACCTCTCATCAGTCTGGATCGTTGCGAGCATTCGACCGGAGGATGCGCAGGATCTCGTTATTGGTGGACGCTTTTCTGTTCGTCCGTCAGGTCATATGAAACAGCCGCCCGTCTTTGCGAAGATCAGCACTATTAACGATGTGGCGGATGCTGACACAGGGTTACTTCGGGTTATTGGTACGTTTGATAAACCTGCCGTTAATCTCAGACCTGGCACAATGCTGGATGCGACACTCGAGACTGCCCAAGCCGCCAAAGGAATTATTGTACCAGCCACCGCCATACAGCAGTTCAATGGCCACGATGTGGTCTACACCCCTTCTGGGGGCACCCTCTTCCAGCCCCATGACGTGCACATACTGCTCTCAACCGACGACGAAGCAGTCGTACAGAGCGATCTGCCTCCCGACAGTAAAGTCGTAAGTAGCGGCAGCTTTGCCCTCAAGAGCGCGGCCATTTTTTCAGCTTCGAGCGGCGACTGAAATATGCTGGCGTTCATTCAGAAAAATACCTTTCTCCTATTCGGCCTTGTCGCCGCCCTGCTGGTCGGTGGTCTTCTCACTATTCCCGGTTTGCCCGTGGAACCAGTGCCAGACATCTCTCCTCGTCAGGTCATGGTTTCTGTAACGGCACCGGGTCTCGCAACGGAGGAAGTTGAAAAACTTATCACCTTCCCGCTTGAGACAAACCTCACGGGGATACCTGGGGTCACTGACCTTCGGTCTGTGTCTCGTACGGGTGTGTCCGCTGTCTATCTGCAGTTCTCGGATGCAACAGACATTGATCTGGATCGAACACGGGTCAGTCAGCGTCTGCAGCAGGCGCGGGATACGATCTCGGTTCCTGGAATATCCATCACGATGGGCCCTCTTGCCACCGGTATGGGCGAGATCATGCAGATTCAGATCATGGGAGCAGGCTATTCCCTCACTGATCTGAATCGGATCATGACGTGGACCGTTGTGCCCCAGCTGAAGCTCGTTCCGGGCGTCGTTGACGTCAATGTCAATGGTGGCGCGGAAGAGACCTTCGAACTGACGCTCGACCCGTCCAGAATGGTTGCATACTGCGTATCCATCCGGGACATCGATCAGGCTATCGAAACCAATAATGCATCGTCCGGTGGAGGCTGGATTGCTCATCACGACGAACAGCAGGTAATCGTCGCCCGTGCGCGGGTGACGGGCCTCGACGCATTCGGCCTGATACCCGTCAAGATGGGCCCCCGTGGGCACGTCATTCGGATCCGCGATATGGGGAAAGTTGCTCTCGGCTCCCGTACGCGGCTGGGTGCCGTGACGCGTGACGGTAAGGGCGAGATCGTCAATGGCGTGGTCCTGATGCAAAATGGGGCCAGCTCAAATGCCACTCTGGACGCGATCAATGCAGCCCTTCCAGAAATTCGGCAGTCTCTTCCACCCGGCATCAAGCTTGACCCATTTTATACGCGCGCCAGCCTGACCTCTGAAACAATCGGAACGGTCAAGGAAAACCTGGTGATCGGCGCCATTCTGGTGATCGGCGTTCTGATTGTTGTCTTGGGTGACTGGCGAGCTGCCTTTGTCATCGCGTCTGTTATCCCGGCAGCCCTGATCTTCGCCATGGCGGGTATGCGGTGGTTTGGAGTATCCGCCAATCTGCTGAGCCTCGGGGCCATAGATTTCGGGATGATCGTCGACAGTTCGCTCGTCGTCGTGGAGCATCTTCTGGCCACCCGGGACAAAGCCACCAACAAGAACGACTTCAAAACACTCGCTCATCATGCACTTCTGAGTGTTATCCGCCCTGTCAGCTTCGCAATTTTCATCATCATTATCGTCTATCTTCCCATCCTTACCCTTCAGGGAATTGAGGGAAAGATGTTTAGGCCAATGGCCCAGACGGTTATTATGGCGCTGGTTGCGTCCCTTCTTTACTGCGTTATCTGCATTCCGACACTTGCGGCATTGGTCATGCGGTTTGGTCTGGTCGATCGGGAAACGCGCTTTGTGCGATTTGTACGCCGCTACTACGAACCCGCACTTGCCTGGAGCGAACACCACGCGAAACTCCTGACTGGCATTACACTCACAACATTCGCCATAGCTGTACTTGTTGCGTCACGCCTTGGCGGTGAGTTTGTTCCCCAGCTTGATGAAGGGTCTCTCCTCGTCACATCGCTACGGCTTCCGAGCGCCTCGCTGGATACAGTTTTACGGGGCGTGACTGAGGAAGAGCGTATTTTGAAGAGCTTCCCTGACGTTGCGACTGTGGTCAGCAACACGGGAACCTCGGCCATCCCCACAGATCCTATGGGTACCGCTGAAACAGATACGTTCGTGTTTCTCAAGCCCAGATCGGAATGGACAACGGCCGGGACTGAAGCTGGGCTTGTCAAAAAGATGAGCGCCGCCCTGAATGAGCGCCTGCCAGACGCAGATTACTCCTGGACGCAGCCTATCCAGATGCGAATGGACGACCTCCTCTCCGGCGTTAGAACACAGCTCGCAATTTCAATCTACGGAGATGACCTGGAGACACTGTCACGGCTGGCCAATACAACGATCAAGGCAATCAACAGCGTCCCGGGTGCAGCGGATGTGAACTCCGCCAGTGAGGGCACGATGTCCTACATGCATGTTGACGTAGATCGGGATTCAGCGGCTCGCCTCGGTGTGAATGTCTCGGACATTCTTCAAACCATAGAGGCCATTGGCGGCCATACAGGCACGTTCATTACTCTGGAAAACGCCATTATTCCGGCTCAGGTGCAGTTTGCGAGCGACGCTGTAAAATCCATGGATCGCGTGGGCAGGCTCCAGGTACGACGCGCAGATGGAGCCGGCTGGGTTCTGCTCAACGAAGTTGCCCATATTTCGCTCGTTGATGGGACGTCCCGCATAGATCGTGACAGCCTGCGCAGACGTATCATTGTACAGGCTAACGTCCGTGGGCGAGATGTCGCGAGCTTTGTGAAGGCCGCACAGGCAGCAGTTGAAAAGCAGGTTGTCCTGCCCCCTGGATACCGGATGTCCTGGGCGGGTCAGTTCCGGAACCTTGAATCTGCCAGCCGACGGCTTGCTATCGTCGTGCCAATCGCGCTTGCCCTTATTTTTATCCTTTTGGTGGCGGCACTTTCTTCTTTGGGTACGGCAGCTCTGGTGTTCGTCAACCTGCCCGTGGCCGCAACGGGCGGCATTCTGGCACTCGCCATACGAGGTATGCCTTTCAGTATTGCAGCCGGTATTGGTTTCATTGCCCTGTTTGGCGTTGCCATCCTCAATGGTGTGGTCTTGGTGTCCCAGATCCGGACCTATCGGGATGAAGGCATGGAGGCCGCTCAAGCAGCATTCGAGGCTGCTCGGGTTCGGTTGCGCCCCGTTATCGCAACCGCGTCCGTGGCGAGCCTGGGCTTTTTTCCCATGGCATTTTCCGGGAGTGCCGGAGCTGAAGTAGAACGGCCGCTGGCAACCGTCGTGATTGGTGGACTGGTGTCGTCAACGCTGCTCACGCTTCTGGTCCTTCCGTCCCTCTATGCGTTCTTTTTCAGCCGTCGATCAGATTTGAAAGGCGCGAAACCTACGTCTTCCGCAGGTTGAGTTGCGGCGGGGCTCAGTATCAGAAGACCTGTCCCAGTAGCAGTGAAGATGCAGAATTAACTTTTCGCATCTTCACTGCTTTACTATCTGATTATTTCATACATATACCATCAATCACGGCTGACGGAAAATTCGTAGCTTCTGACACAAACTTTGTTTTTTTTGCCGTAAAGACATGATCAAAGAGAAGTAACAAGAAGCTCGTTCTCCGTTCCTCGAACTGATTTCCATAGCAGTAAAAGGCCATACTGTATGATGACGGACACCAGCGGTAGAATAACAAATCCTGCGGTGACCCACGCGGCGGTGCTTCGGTTTGTCATTTGAGACGTAGCGTCATAGTGACCATAGGACAGGCAGAGTGCCAAAACGAAGCCAGTGACGCCCATAGACACTTTTGAAATTAATGTATTGATAGAATACGCCAGACCTGCGGCCCCGGTCCCGTCGACCGCACGGCCATTATCAATTGCGGCTGCAAGGAAAACATACGATATGGGGGACATCAGCCCCTGCCCTAAAGCCAACGCCACAAAAGCTATCAAAAATCCCGGCAACCATGCTCCGCAAAGGAGCATGGTTACATAAGCTAGGCCCTGGAGCACTGTTGCCGCAAAAGCTGTCTTCATGATCCCGAAACGGCGCGAGCTCATTGGACAGAAGAATGCTCCTGTAAAGCTGCAGACACTTGCAAGCGTCAGGATCGCTCCGCCCAAGGCATCAGTCCCACCGAGCACACATTTCACGTAGTAAATTGCAAACCCGTAAAGTGCGGCAATGACAATAAACTGTTGAAATACGATAGTGTTGCAAATGAGCCAAAGCCTGTTTTTAAACAGTAATCTTAAGGTTTTACGGACGTCATGGCGCGCAGGAGTTGTTGGATAACGCGCAACACAATTTGTGGATACCATCCGCCATAGAACAATACCTACGCAGGAAAGTAGCAGGACGAATATCGTAATTCCCCGCTGCCGGTGAGCTATGCTGCTCCCCCCTCCCAGCCAAGTTATGGCGGGAATGGTTAACGCGGCAATACAGAATTGCCCAACCTGACAGCCCATCATTCTGAACGAATTCAGATCAACCCGTTCGCGCGCTGACTTGGTCATCATGGGAGCGAGTGCACCATAAGGCGTGTTGATACAGGAATATACGGCGCCGAATATAATATACGTCCCCCCTGCCCATAGTATTTTTCCCGTGGGCGAAAGCGGTAACGGCAGGAAACAAAAAAAATCAGCAATACCGAGCGGAATTGCCAAATTCCTGATCAGCGGCCGAATAAAGAGTCCACCTTTTCGATCCACTACCCAACCGATTGCTGGATCGCAGAATGCATCGAACACGCGTGCAATGAGTAGGATCCAAGCGACAGAGGCTGCCGGAATACCGTAGATATCGGTGTAATAAAACATCAGATATGCTGACGTCAGACCCCACATCAGATTGGAAGACAGGTCTCCACAACCATAGGCCACTTTTTCACGACGAGAGATCTCGTTTGGCTGGCCTGTCATTACGACTCTCCAATGGCAGAAGGAAACCCTGAATGTGTTGCAAAACTCTGTTTTAGAGGCGCCCCGCTTTTAATTCTGTAGCAAGATGCTCACACGCCCGAATACTGAGCGCCATAACTGTTAACGTGGTGCCGAGTGATCCGCCTGTCGGGAAGCTGGATGCATCCGTGACATACAGGTTGGGGACTTCCCAGCATTGCCCATACGGATTCAGATATGAAGTCGCTGGGTCGCTTCCCATTCTTGCGCCACCACTTTCATGTATGGCGGCCCCCACTACCAGACTTTTCGGAAACATTTTGCGCATGAACCACCGGATTGGCCAGACTTGTGCGGGATACATCCCAGCGCCTTTCTGCCCTAAACCTAAGGGGGAAGCCCAGAAATCAACCAACCCGCCGCCACTTTCTATCATGTCAGCACTATCCTGGATTTGGCGCTTTAACATCGCCCGCTCGTTGGAATGGATGCCGCAACTGATGTGAGGGAGAGGAATACCCCATCGATCCTTTCTAGAATAATTCAGCGTAATCCGGTTATCTTCATAAGGAAGCATTTCACCGAAGCACATCATGGTGACAGGCAGATATCCCTGCGCATCCGGTCCAGCATAACGCCCAATCGATCCCTGATAAGTATAGCCACCGGTGAAAGAGGCATCGCGATGATCAGCGATATTTTCATATCGAGGCACATACATTCCCCCGGTCGCGCCAAATAAAGGATGTTCTGGAAGAGTTTCCGGCTGGCCTTCACGCGCGATCGCAGGCCAGCGCCCAAACATCAGGCTGGCGCATTGATCCATAAAATATCGGCCTAGGACGCCCGAACTGTTTCCGAGCCCGGAAGGATGTCTTGCACTACGGGAATTCAGAAGCAGCCGGACACTTTCAATGGGGGAAGCGCAGATAACAACGGCTTTTGCAGAGATCGTGTGCCGTTTGCGAGTGCGGCGATGGACAAATGTTACGCCTGTCGCTCTCCCGCTGTCTGAATCACTTTCAATCCTATCTACAATCGCTTCAGACTGAAGTGTCGTGCGGCCACTCGCTAGAGCCGCTTCTAAGCCAGCAGGCAAAGGGGAGCTTTTGTAACGGTTGAACCGCCACGCCACTGTGTGTCGATCTGCCCACCGTGCCTTCAGAGCAGCTCGAAATCCTTTTTCTGCCGGCGTCAGGATCGCAGGCTCTGCCATGATTCCGTCGGGCGCGGTCTCTACACCGTCATCATTCCCGCAAATTCCAAGGAAACGCTCAACCTTCTCATAGAACGGCGCAATGTCAGCGTAGGACAATGGCCAGTCTTCAGGTCCCGTTCCAAGACTTCGCCCTTTAAAGTCTGTATCGGACCAACGAAATAGAACGCGCCCAAAGACGTGTAATCGCCCCCCTGTCTGCCTGCCGCGGATCCAGAGAAACGGCCTGTCTTTCGGTGTCGTGTAGCCATGTGCCCAATCATTGACGAAAAGATGCCGGAGCTGCTCTTTGAAAAATGCGACGCGGGCCTGAATAGGCTGCCCCAAGAGCGTTGCCTTCACACGAGGAAAAAGGGCTGTATGAGACCAGTTTCGACCAGAACGTGGCTCGACATCAGATTGCCTAAGCCGCTGGCCAGCCTCCAGAACCAACACCGATAGACCCTGTTCGGCGAGCTCTTTTGCAGCGAAACTTCCAGCAGCACCGGATCCCACAACGATCACATCATACACGGTGCGGTTCATGCAGACTCCCCTTCAAGGCTGTCATAAATCGTGTTGATGAATTGAACGCCGTCTTTCAGCGCCTCTTCTGGATTAGCGCAGGAATCCATTTCCAGAATTGGGCCATATTTTAGGGGAGATTTTTTTAATCGAGTGGCCAACTCCACAAAATTGACGCTTCCCTGTCCTATCGGACGGAAATACGGTCGATGCTGGGCATAAATGGTCTCATTGATTTCAACTGAGATCGGCATCACACCTGACGCATCTTTCCAATGCATCGCCACCACACGCTCAAGATGTCGCTCAAGGAGTTTAACCGGATCTCCACCCTCAATGGTAATGTGCGCAGGATCCAGACAGAGAGAAACATAGCGTGGGTCAGTTAGAAGCATGAACAGATCCACATCCCGTGGAGCGCAAAAGACGGAATTTGCTTCGGTGTGCAATGCGAGCGCTACGCCAGAACGAGCAGTCACAGCCCCCATACGATTCAACAGATCCGCCATAGGCGGGGCAAGTGCCATATCGACAAACTGAACCGGCTCAGAAAGCCATGTCGTACGGCAAGGAAGGCCGACAACCAGCACTTTTCCGCCAACGGAAGACAGGAATGCTGCTGCTTCGGCAACCGATGTGAGAATCTGCTCTTCTGCCGCGCGGTGTTCGGACAGTGGAATACGGTCGAGGTCTGCGAAAAAGCTGGACCATATAGAAAGACCTCTATTTTTCAGTTCCTGCGCCAGATTTTTTTTGGAGCCGAAGGCTTTAGTCGCACTTTTCCAGTCAAATGGAGGAAATGTCAGCTCTATCCCGCTTACACCCGTTCCTGCCTGAGTATCCAGAATTTTTGTCCAGAAGACGAAAGGGTCTTTTTCTGCGAGACGTGCGATTTCGTCTTCGGAATTTACCCCCCAGAACTCGGGATTATAAAACGTGATCAGATCAGTCCCGGTTTTCATACAGGCTCTTTCTGTTGCCGCTCTCTAAAGCTGAGGATCGGAATAGACGCACTTGAGATGAAGTTCATTATGAAGAAGGAACGGACTGTGTGCAATCGTTTGCCATAAGGCACGTCACTGCAATTTTGCGGACACAATGAGCTGAAAGTCAGGGCGGGTCTAACTGGGTTTAGTGGCTTGGGCGCGCAATCGTGTCTTTTGTCTATACCAAAAACTCAACTGGTCTTCCGCCGCACATAATCAGGCGAGAATGAACCATGATGAGATTCCTCGAATACAAGAGACAAGCCCTTATAGGTAATGGGGGTTCGCCTACACGTCCGCGAGGCAGGCTGCCCCCAGCAATCCGGCTTCCGTCCCGAGTGTTGCCTGAATAAGAAGTGGCGCTTCAGTCGGGTAAAGAATTTTCTCCCTCACGGCACGATCAATCGCCGCTATAAGGCTCTTGGAGTTGCCCAAGCCGCCTCCCACCGGAATGATCGTGCATCCCGTAATGTTAACGACATGTGCGAGAGCAGCAGAAACGTAAGACAGGTAAACCGCCATCGTCCTTTCAGCTTGAAGGTCTCCTCCTTCCCACGCGGTCAGAATGCTGCGGCTATCGGAAACGTCTCCTCCAGCCCAGAGGTGCAGGCGCTCAAGCGCGCGGGCTCCTGCTATTGTGTCCAAGCACCCTGCCTGCCCACATCCACACTTAAAGAGTGGAACAATATTTGAATGATCAGGCTCACAATTCATGAATGGCGGTGGCAGCACAGTAGGAGAATGCCCCCATTCACCTGTGATACCGCCCAGGCCAGTTACGATTTTCCCGCTGAGTATATGGCCGCCACCAATACCCGTTCCCAGAATAATGCCGAATACGTTTTGATGCCCCTTCGCGACGCCAAATCTTGCTTCCGCAAGAGCAAAACAATCTGCATCATTGGCAATCAGAACTCGCCTATTGGCCTTGGTTTGTAAAAACTCCCCTAAGGACGCTTGCTTAAGGCAGGGAATATTGGCGGCATGAACAATGCCAGTTTCAGGATTTTCAACACCTGCAATTGCGATATGCAGGGGAACTTCCGGCCATGGCCGACACAGTTCGACGAGAGCGTCTACAAACGCGGTCAGGTCATTAACTGGCGTCGGCACTGCGGTTCTATACTCTAGTTTACCTCCTGGCCTCACAGCGGCAAAGTCGATGAATGAACCACCTATGTCTGCACAGAGAATCATATATGCGTCCGCTTAAGAATGAGGCAGCCCCGTCTGAAACGTGCAATAGCAGTCTCGTAGGCGAAGCGATTTTAGTGAGGCAGATTCACCACGTTCGTTATCCGGTTAAAGAGCGAGACGTTCTTTGTAAATATGTTGATGTAATTCTACGGTTTATAATTTAGATAAAAAATTATCTCACACCTAGCGTCTCCTGCGAGACGAGCAGGAAAACCAATGCTTTCAGCCGGCCACTACCAGATCCTCAGCACTCTCAGTCGTGAAGGCTCAAAAAGTCGAACCGAGCTGGCTCAATTCCTGGGGCTAAGCAAAGCGACTATTTCCGGGTTAGTCCGAGACCTCCTCGACAAAGACATCCTTTCTGAACGGGAACTCGTTTTCGGAGTAGGTCGGCCGTCTGTCTCCCTGGCCGTCAGAGCGGATGCTGCCTGGTTCATAGGCATTTCTATGCAGGACGACCCGATGGTGCTCGTGCTGACCGATCTGCACGGAACAGTACATGCACGTGTAGAGTTGCCTCGCCCTACGGATCCAGATGAGTGCATCAGCGCCCTTGCCAGAGCAACTGAGCAACTACGTCAGACGATGGGAGAAGCCGGAGACAAGCTTTCCGGGATTGGAATTGCGCTTCCCGGGTTCGTCTCTCGAGACAGACATACCTGCGTCGCTTGCACTGCCCTGGGGTGGAGGGACGTCAACATCGGCACGGCAATGGCAGAGAAGACCGGGCTACCGACATGGGTTGAAAACGATGCCAAGGCCCTGATCCTTGGTGAGGAACTCTTTGGGCCGCTCAGAGGCAGCCCCGATTTTAGCATGGTTTTCGTCAGCCACGGCATCGGCTGTGCGCATATCGTCAACGGGAAACTACTCTGGGGAAACTCGGGCGGAGCCGGAGAAATCTCACACGCTCCGGTAACACTGGAAAATTCCGATGCCCTTCCTTGCCGATGCGGTAACAAAGGGTGCCTGGAGACAGTTGCTTCCCTGCTCGCCATCTCCAATTCAGCGCGAAAGATCGGGCTTCCAACCAGCGCTCAGGAGCTCACAACCTTGGCTACAAGCGGCAACCCTGAAGCACTGACAATTCTGCATCGCGCAGGATCGGCCATGGGTATCGCGACGGCGCAACTCATCCAGATGCTGGATCCAAGCCACGTTGTGGTCATGCTCGACACAGCACTGAGAAACGGGGTCTACGGGCATGCACTTCTCCACGAAGCAGAATCCCACATTCTGAACCGCGTTGGCGCTCGGACCATGATCCATTTCCGCGATTTTGAACCAGATAGCTTTGCGAGAGGGGCGGCAAGTTTGGCCGCACGATATTTCATTTTTGGCCAAGACGACGTTTGAAGCCGCCCCAGACAAAAGAAACCACCAAAATTCGTGCTTTTTTAGCAACAGTTTTGAATGCAGATCGAAAATTGTTTTGTTCGCATTATGAATTAAGTTTCGCTTCTTTGAGACCTATTGCGTACTAAAACACGGCTCTGCATGATGATTGCCATAAAGAAACGAAAGATCGGCGCTGAGACGGGCCGTAGAGTGGAGTTGTCACAATGCGCATAACATTCCGTCAGCTTTTGGTTTCCTGTGTCACGATGGCCAGCCTCGTGAGCGTGAGTGCTAACGCACAGGATAACAAAGCTGCCCCCGCCTCATCCAAGGGCTCCTCGACAACCAAGGCTTCTGTCACGTCGCGACATTCCAACTCTTCAAGCCCAGGCCCTTCTGTTCTGGGGCAATTCACCCCGTCGGTAGAAGAGATCTCCGTTACGACTCATGCCCTGTCGGCAACAGGTGTTACGAACCGCACTCCTGGCGGCGGTCTCATGCCGCACCAGACGGCTCCGCGGTCGCAGAGTGGTGTCACGCGTGACTTCATCGCCAAGCAGTCGCCGTCTTCCAACATTACGTCACTGGTTGCGGATCTTCCTGGCGTTACAGTCTCGAGTCAGGATCCTTATGGCATGACTGGCGATCATATCCAGATGCGCGGACTGAATGAGACGCAGATCGGTTATCTGTTCGAAGGCGCCCCCCTGGCCGATCCGATTAACTACGCGCCTTATACCAGTACGCTGGTTGATACAGAGAACCTTGGGGCTGTTACTGTTTCTCAGGGCTCGCCTGACCTGAATGCTCCGTTTTACAATGCCGTTGGTGGCCAGATCACGGCGTCGGCCCTTAATCCTTCCAGGAAGGCTGGTGGCTTCATCGACGTTGCTGGTGGTACGCACAGCTTTAACAAAGAATTTCTTCGCCTCGAAACAGGCAATATTGGAAACTCGGGCATCCGTGGGTTCGTGTCGTTCTCCCACACCAGCTATAATAATGGTGCCCGTGGACCCGGGGGCCTATTCCGGTATCACGTCGATTCAAAATTCGTAAAAGAATGGGGCGACGGAAACAGTATTTCTGCAATGTTTTCCTATAACCGTCAGCAGGCAACATCATGGCGTTCGCCAACGATGGCGCAGTGGAAGCAATACGGCGTCGGATTTGCCTATTCCCCGACGTTCTCTCCGGGCAATGCCTCTTATTACAAGCTGAACCAGCAGAACCTGAATCAGCAGCTCGTCGTCGTGCCGATGCACTTCACACTCTCAGATCACCTGCATCTCCAGGTAACACCCTACTATGTGCACCAGTTCGGCCCCTCTCTTGGTGGCGAGAACATTCCTGCGAGTGGCGGATATTACGGAACACAACAATACGGCAATCTTGACCGTGGAACGGTTGTGAATGGCAACATCCTGACGTCCAGCCGTGATCCCTGGAATCAGAAGACTGGTGGCCTCAATACTTCCGCAGACTGGAACATCAGCAAAAGCAATACGTTTTCGTTCGGCTGGTGGTACGCGTATACAACACATGAAGAGCTTTCAGATTTCACGCCTGTCAACGCAAACGGTGTGGGCCTCTCAGGTGGCGTAATCCGACTGAACGGCAAGATCTTGTCCGGTTACGACCTGAATTTCATGCAGCAGGTCAACACGCTGTTTATTGCTGACACCCAGAAGCTCCTGAACGACAAACTGACGCTTAGCGCAGGCTTCCGGGTTGCTATGGTGTCACGTCAGGGTACCAACCTGATCCCAGGCGCTGATCCCTACAAGATGCAGGGCAACTATTTCGAGCCGCTGCCGCAGTTCTCTGCCAGCTATCAGATCACCAAGCAGGATCAGATCTATATCAACGGCACCACGTCTTTCCGTGCGCCAGAGTCTGTTGAAGCTTATTCCCAGATTTTCGACCCGAATTCCGCCCATGCCGTGATGCAGCCGCAGAGCCTAAAACCTGAATACTCGATCAGCGAAGAAATTGGCTATCGTCATCAGGACAAACTCTACAACTTTGCGATATCACTGTTTAACATCAACATCACGAACCATCAGGTTACATCAACGGGCTACATCCCGGGTACGAACATGATGGTTGCGTCCCCGATCAATATTGGTGGCCAGACGTCTCGTGGTGTTCAGGCCGAATTTGGACTAGCGCGCTGGCACCACTTCAGCCCCTATGTGTCTGGTCAGTTCCTGCACTCAACGTTTGATAATGACTTCAACACAGGCAGCGGTCTCCTGCCGACGGCCGGCAAGATTGCAGTTGGCGCCCCGAAGTTCACCGCTGCAGTCGGCCTGAACTATGATGACGGGCACTTCTTCGGCAATTTTGATCTGCGATATGTGGACTCCCAGTACACGACGTTCATGAACGACCAGAAGATGCCATCGTACATTACGTCAAACATCGCACTTGGTTACCGTATGAACTCGTATGGGCGTATCAAGCACCCACAGATTCAGTTGAACCTCACCAATCTTGGCGACAACCATTATCTATCCGGTTCGAGCTACACCTCCAACGCCAAGGCCCACCTGACATCCACAGGTGCGACCGCAAATGCCAGCGCACCAGTTTATTATGTTGGTGGCGTGTTCGCGGCGATGGTCTCGCTTTCCACAGGCTTCTAATTCCCACGACAGGCTGCTGATCACATCAATACTGGTCAGCAGCCTATTGAGAGGGCGATCTTTTGTTCAAGTTTCCCATATCGAGCCCTGCCGGGGCTTATGGATGGCGGCCTGTTCTTATCATGGCCGCCCTTTTTTTCAGCATAGGGTTTGTTACCTGGCTGAATGGGCCCCTTATCACTTTTGTACAGGTTGCTTTCAACCTTAGTGACGTGGCGTCCTTTCTTGTTCCCGTGTGTTTTTATCTTGCATATTTTGTCTTTCCCCTTCCGGCGACCTTGCTATCCAAGCGGATTGGCTTGAGACATGGCCTGGTTGTATCGCTGGCCATTATGGCTCTTGGCACCGGCCTGTTCGGGGAGTGTGTTAACGCACGTTGGTATGCGGGGGCGCTCAGCGGATTGACAGTGATTGGCGCAGGCCTCTCCCTCCTTCAGATCACGATCAATCCCTATGTCAGCTTCCTTGGCGATCACGACCGTGCGGCTCAGCGAATTGCCATTATGGGGGTGGCGAACAAGTTCGCAGGCATTGTAGCCCCTGCTCTGTTCGCGATTATTGTCATGCCGCACGTCGGAGACGTTGCGGCTAGCATCCATAACACACCTGCCGGACCGGAACGCGACGCTATACTTACAGGCTTTACCAATGCCGTACACACGCCGTACCGCGTGATGGCTGGCCTGCTCGGGCTGCTCGCATTTCTTGTCGCGCGATCCTCTCTCCCTGAAATTACAATGGAGCAAGACGTTCCGGCACAAAGGCCAGGGCGCCGCAGGAATTCGCTGAGACTAGCCACTGGGGTGCTCGCCATGTTCCTCTACGTGGGTATCGAGGTTTTGGCAGGGGACGCGATTGGGCTTTTTGGGCGTTCTTATGGCCTCTCTCTCGATGTAACCAAGTACCTGACGGCCATGACCCTCGCATCAATGATGGCTGGATATCTTGTTGGTATGGTCGTCGTTCCGCGGTTTATTAGCCAGGAACGCTACATGATTGTGTCTTGCATTGTTGGGGTCCTCATCTGCCTGATAGCGCTAACAACACATGGGATCGCACCCGTGTTGTGTGTAGCATTACTGGGCTTCACCAACGCCATGATCCTACCCGCCCTCTTCCCCATTGTACTCGCGGAAGCCGGGGCAGACGGCGCAAAGGCAACAGCCTTCCTGGTCATGGCCTTTTCCGGAGGGGCTGTGCTCCCTCAGATATTTGTTCATCTGATCCCAGAACTCGGAACAACATCGGCCTTTATGGGACTAGTAATCCCATCCTACCTCTTCATCGGGCTTTGGATGACTGTTATCCTGATAAAAACTCAACCAACGCTCGCTAACCTTGTCAAAACGCCTGCAGGAGCTCCCGAGGCATGAAAATCTTGATTTGCCCGGATGCGGCATCCGCTCGAACTGCCGCCGCCCATGTTTTGAAGCGTCAGATAGTAAAGAAACCCACATCCGTCCTTGGGCTCGCAACTGGGCGCACAATGGAAGCAATCTATAAGCTTCTTGTCACGGAACACCGTGAAAGCAATTTGGATTTTTCGTCCGTAACAACATTCAATCTGGATGAATATATCGGGCTAGATGCTGCGAACAAGCAGTCTTACCATTACTATATGCAAGAGCATTTGTTTTCGAAAGTTAATGTTTCGCCGAACAGCACGCACGTTCCTAATGGTGCGGCAAGTGACGTAGATGCAGAAGCCAAAAATTACGAAGCCGCTATTGCTCGGGCTGGAGGTATCGACCTTCAACTTCTTGGGTTAGGCCAAAACGGGCATATCGGGTTTAATGAACCACTTTCTTCACTGAACTGCCGAACACGCGCCATCACTCTTGCTCAGACCACGCTTGAGCAGAACGCGGAGATGTTTGGGGGCAACCCAGACAGCGTTCCCTCTCGGGCCATCACGATGGGAACAGCAACAATTCTTGAGTCACATATGGCTCTCATGGTCGTCACTGGCCCATCTAAGGCGCAAATTGCAGCACAGATGATTGAAGGGCCTGTTACTGCAGCTGTGCCAGGATCAGCATTGCAATACCATCCATCCTGCCTGGTCATTTTAGATAAAGATGCAGCATCTGCGCTCGTTGCGCGCGAAGCCATCGATTGGCAAATGAAGCACGATCCTGAACTGATGGCTCTGATGGATTGTTTATAAGTCATAGCGGGGCAAGATTTTTGTTCTCTGCCCCGTCAATTCTCATCATGTTCACGACCATAATAGAAACAGACGACTTAATCCGGCGCTGGGTATGAACCCCGTTGCGCCGGAAATAGCAAACCTTACCTTGCGCTTTGAACCAGTGCGTGAATTCCTGGAACGATAGCAATCAGCAAACCGCTCGGCGGAATAACGCGTTCCTTTCCTGCAAAGCTTGTCGGGTCGATCAACGTCAAATCCTGTTCCGCCAGCAACTGCTGAGCCTTTTTGTGCCAGGCACGATTATGAGCTCCAGGTTCCATTGCCTCCAGCCCGATCTGTGCCAATTGAGAGAGCTGCTTGGAGACAGGCTCAGCCAACTGGAGCTGAGGCGTCGTCGCAACTTGTTCATAAGCTGCATCATTAGCTGCCCAGACACTCAAGGAAGCTCGAAGCTGAGCGGCGGCACTCTTGTCCCCCGCGGCATAGTGCTTCGCCAGAGCGTTGAATTCTATGGCGCTGAAGCTATCCGGTGACGCAATAGCGGCTGGACTTTTGAGCATCGCATCCCCTGTGGGGCCTGCCAAATGGTTCAACGCGTAGTTCTGTACCGGCACGGTTACGGACGTTAGCACCGTAAGTGGAGTAATGTTGCTCGGTGTGAGTTCTGCAATCATCCGGTCCGTATGCTCGCGTGCGAGAAGGCCCGTGCTCTCGAGTTCATTCATGACAACGGGAAGCCTACGATACAGATCGTCAACATCCTGAACTGTTTCCGGCGACCAGAAGCGTTCAGCAATCGCTGCCGAACGCGGCCATAGCCGTGCATCCAGCATCTCATCAGATACAATTTCCGCCCACAACGGCGCTTCCCCGCCCAGGACCAGCTTGCGTTGGGCTTCGTCCAGAGGCGCCATATCCGGATCTGGAGCAAAAGCACGTTCTAGGCGATCCAGCGTTTGATGACGCAGCCGCTCGGCATCTTCAGCGCTTATATTAGCCGGGCGCGTCGCATCCGGATCAACGGCATAGTGGTTGGCTGAGGAGTACAGAAGATCCAGATAGTATCCGGCAGACACTACTACCGGATGGCCAGCCTTCGTGGCAGATCCAGTCCATTTCGCGTTTCGCCAGACTTCAACCACAACATCTTTCGGGATAGGCGCTTCGCTAACTTCGTCCCAACCCATCATGATCTTGCCTTGCGCGGCCAAAGCCTTTTCAATCTTGGCCGTGAAGGCTGCCTGAAGCGCCGGGACATCCTTATATCCATTGGCCTTCATGTAAGAGACAATCGCCGGGTTATCCAGCCACTGCTGATCCTGAACCTCGTCCCCACCCGAATGGATGTAGCGATCCGGAAAAAGCCTTCCGATTTCGGCATAGAGATTTGCCGCAAAATCAATGACCTGCGGGCTAACCGGGTTCAGTGCTGCGTTATTCAGATTGGGCCTTCGGCTACAGTTCGTCGTTGTCTGCCCATCCGCTGAACTCGTCGTACATGCTCTGCCCGCGGCATCAGTCACTAGCACGGGTTGTTGCGCTGCCAACTCTGGATAGGCTTGCAACAGGGAGAGCGTATGCCCGGGAATGTCGATCTCCGGAACCACCCTGATCCCACGATCGGCAGCATATTGGACAATGCTCCGGACCTGAGATTGCGTATAATACTGGTGATGCGCGCCAACATCCTGAAGCTTCGGGTAACGAAGGCTCTGGATCCGGAAGCCCGTCCCATCACTCAGATGCCAGTGTAGAACGTTGAGCTTTGTGAGCTCCATCGCATCAAGCTGGCGCTCCATAGTCTCGACAGACATGAAATGTCGGGAGACATCAATCATGAGACCACGCCAAGAGAACCGCGGGGCATCCTGAATATCACCCTCAGCAAGCTGGCGACCTGATGGACCTGCCTGCACAAGTTGCAGAAGAGTAGCGAGGCCGTGGATCACCCCTGCTGGTCCAACTGCCTCAAGTTGAATGTTCTGCCCCTTTACGGACAGACTGTATCCTTCCCGTTCATTTACCGTCAGATAAGCAGGGTCCTGCCCGGCTCGAATATGCAGGACGGTTTTGGGTTCGGTACTGTCTGAACCGCCATATAATTTTTCCAGTCGGCCGAGAAACCGGGCCACGGCTCGCTGCTCAAGAGCTGTGGCTTTTCCGTCCCAAACAATCTTCACACCTTGAAATGGAACGGATCGACCGCTCAAACTCATGTGGGCGGGAACAGGGAGCAAAACCGGGCTGGAAGACAATGCCTCCTGGGATTGCGCATGCGCTTGAGACACGGAAAATGCGCAGACACTACTGAGCAAGACCCCAGAAAGTGCGAGAGCGTGCTGAAGGTGTTTTTTCACAAACTGTTTTTCCTGATCAGTTAGGAGAGATTTTCGCGGTTCACATAAAACTTCATGAGACAGAGTCTCGGGGCGGTGATCCGAAGACGTCATAACTGCGTCAATGCGTCAGGCTCATCGATGCAGTCAGGGGGGGGGCTTAAAAAGGGAAAAACTTCGGCCATAATTCAGAACAAAGTCTCTCATTCGACGTCATTTCTTCACTACTCCCCCGAAAGATTTTTTGTATTCTTATTACGGGATAGGAATTAAATCTCTGTCAATAGATTTTCATGTTGCATTAACGACGCCAAGATTGTTTAGGCGAAAAACTTAATCAAGAGCGGATAAAGCCCCTCTCAGAGCCCTATTTGGGTTCATACACACCACAATTTTGAAGCTCGTGGATGACTTAGAAAACGATGCATCCATCGTTTTTCATTAGTCGTTTGCTCCACTCAAAAGATAATCCTCCTCGCTTCAGCATGAGAGCGCTGCCTGTAGAAAAACGAAGATGCATGATTTTTGAATCAGGAAAATCATTCTCGCGACATGTTTCCTTTGGAAGGAAAGACAGGCAACCCTTTGCACAGTCAAAGACGGAAAAGAATGCTGTCTTTTATGGATACAACAATCACCCACGATGAATTTGCACAAAAACAATCGCAAATAATAGAAATATATATTCTAATTTCACATATATTTTATCAAAAAAATAGGTTTGTATTTAGATTTAATCAAAGTAAATAATTGTGCATCCGCAATAAGGCTCGCGCCATAAATATGAAATCACCAGAATATTACTTTCTAGAATTTCAAAAAATTCTAATGTCCACCACAACGTTCGTGGCCAGTTCATCCGGCTTCTACTCTCCCCGGAAATGTTCTGTATCACTTCCTTGTGCCTGACTCCTATAAAGGGGGCGAGAAAATCAATGGCGTCTAAATCTGAAATTCTGATTGTTGGTGGTGGCGTTGCAGGCCTAGCCCTCGCGACGCGGCTTGGAAAAGCCATGGGAAAACCGGGAAAAGCCCGCATTACGCTGATCGACAAAAGCTTTTCCCATGTTTGGAAACCAATGCTCCACTGCTTTGCGTCAGGCACAGTGGGAAACGAAAACGATCGTATCAATTTCATCACTCAGGCCAGCGGCCATCACTTCGAGTTCTGGCCGGGAGAAGTTGTATCACTTGATCGAGAAAAGCATGAAGTTGTCCTCAGCCCTCTTCATGCTTCCGATGGGACGGTGGTATTGGAAAGCCGAACCATTAAGTATGACACCATAGTCATCGCTATTGGTAGTTGCGCCAATGATTTCGGCACACCAGGCGTCAAGGAACACTGTCTTTCCATTGATAACCTGGTCGAAGCAAATGCTTTCAATGAAAAATTTCGAATGGAGCTTCTACGATCATTCGCGAATAATTCGGAACTGGATATTGCAATTGTTGGCGGCGGCGCAACGGGCACCCAACTCGCCGCAGAATTACACAAAGCACTCGAAATAGTCGGGCCTTATAACCTCCATGCTTTTGGCAAACCGCCACCGAAACTGCGTGTCACGCTCCTCCAGTCAGGGCCACGTATTCTTCCGGCCTTTCCGGAATCAGTGTCCGCAGCAGCCCAACAGGAACTGGAACGGATTGGGGTAACGGTTCGAACATCAGCACGTGTCGCGGGGGCAAACTCAACAGGTTTCGTCCTGAAAGACGGGTCCCAAGTCTCGGCAAAACTTCGGGTCTGGGCTGCAGGTGTAAAAGCTCCCGAAGTTACGACAACTTATGGTGGGCTTGCTCTGAATAAAACTGGGCAGATCCTGGTCAATCCAAACCTGTCTTCAATCGCAGATGACAGAATTTTTGCCATGGGAGACTGCTCATTCATCGAGAATGATCCCCTTCCCGCAACCGCGCAGGTTGCCAGACAGCAGGCTCGGCATCTCGCACGTTACCTGCCTGCCTGGATCGAAAAGGGCCAGAAGGTTCCTGCCTGTATTTTCCATAACAAGGGCGCCATTGTCGCCTTGGGGAAATACAACGGCTGGGCAGCGCTCCCCGGAGGCACCGTGTGGGGTGGTGGCGTGTCTCATGGTTTGTCAGCGAGGCTTGGACACCTGATGCTCTACAGAAAGCATCAAGTCGAAATTTTTGGCCTCTATCGCGGTCTGATTTCTTGTTATTCGGATTGGGTCGAAGGTTTCGTACGACCTTCTGTGCGACTGGACTAAACGCCGCCATTAGCGGTTCAAGAGACCTCGGATAACATTTGCGCCACGACGCGCTGCCCCCGGAGAACGATCGCCGAGCGACTTGTCAGCCATTTCTTTCTGTCGGTCACGGTACAGTCTATGGCGTTCGGGCGCGGCGCGGATAACATTCAGAAGATCCCTGGGATCATCCACCACATCTCCGAAGTGCCAATGCGCAAAATCGGGATTATTTCGCCAATTAACCTGATGAGCATTCAGGAAAACGCACGGCCGAGGCGTTTCCAGAAATTCGTAAACCTGACTACTCACATCTCCTACGTAAATATCAGCAGCAGACGTGTACGTCATATCGACACAGCGCTCAGATCCAGTGTCGATCAGTATTTGAGAATTGCTTCGCCCGTTCCAGCTATCTCGAACTAATTGTCTGCGCCGCCTGAACATCTTTGTGTGGGGCGCAACAATCAAATTAAAATCAGACTGCTCGGAAAACTGCTCAAGCAGAGGCTCAATAAACCGTTTCCAGGATGACAGCCCCCTCGCCTTATGAGCATTGTAAAGCACCGTTGGGCGTTGAATGGAAAAGAACCGTGTTACATCGGGAAAGAGCTTGCAGGTCTCAAGCTTGACTGATCCGATCACTGAATGATTTTCAGGCTTGATCAGTGCGTTTTCCAGCATTCTTTGGGCCGATTTTTGGCCTGACAGAAGAACATGATCAAATGCTTTGACTTCGCTGGTGAAGCCACGCGCACGATCACCGCAGCCATGTGGAATGTAGATCAATTGAGGAGACGAAATACCAAGTCGCCTCGCGGAAGCGACAGTATCCTCAACCGTTACAATGGCATCGTATCGATCCAGCTCAGCAGCATTATCGCGCAGCACCATATCCTTGAACATTCCCAGGATACGGATGGACTGCATCGCAGCGGTCGGCAATGATCGACGAAGTGGCCGATACTCCATTTCAGGAGCTCCAGCCGCGTAACGAACTCTTTCTAGGTGATAAGGTGTTTCCGGATCGTTGTAAAAGTTTGTAATATTGACTTTGTCAGATTGAGCTAATTCCAGCGCAATTGCCGCAGCGTGATAACACTGATAAGATTCAGCAATGTACAGAAATGCAACGTTCTTCATGTCTAAATATATAGTTTTCTCTCATTTGGTAAGCAAGCACCATTGAATACCATGTCACGAGAAAACGGATTACTGAAACGTACGCTGTCAAATCTTGCATGGCTCCTGGCAGGCAAAGGCGTTGGCGCAGTTCTGAGTCTGATTTATCTGGGACTGGCCGTTCGAACGCTGAAGAGCGAAGGTTTTGGCCAGTTCACCCTCGTGTTCAGCACAGCCCAGGCCATCGCTGCGTTCGTCAGTTTTCAGACGTGGCAAATTATCATCCGGTATGGCGTGCGTCACGTAACGGCACAGGATGAAAGCGCCCTTTCACGCCTTACAGGATTCTGTATCGGCCTTGATGTATCCGGGGGCATCGCCGGATGCCTCATTTCATGGGGCGGGGTTACTCTTTTGGGCCCGCTGCTTGGTTGGTCCCACGCCCTGTCCAATGCCGCACTTGCGTTCTGCTTTGTTATCCTACTGTCAGTCCGGTCCACCGCTGTTGGTCTGCTGCGGCTGCACGACCGTTTCGGTGTAGGAGCCATGGCTGATGCTGTTACCCCGATTGCACGGTTTATTGGTGCGATTGCCGCAACCTTTTGGCATCCAACAGTCACAGGCTTTCTTATTGCTTGGGCTATCGCCGATATTATTACAGCGATCGCTTACTGGATGTGCGTCATGCGGACCATGCCACGGTCTCTTCGCATGAGTGATCTCCGGCAAGGGTGGCAAGCCCCGCGAGAGAACCCGGGGATTTGGCGTTTCACATGGCTTACAAATCTGAATTCAATCATCGGGACAGGCTGCAATAATATCGTATTATTGCTTGTCGGTATTTTTACAGGTGCCACTGACGCAGGCCATTACCGCTTGGCTTATCAGCTGAGTCAGGCACTTGTCCGCGTGTCAGAAATGTTCTCCCGAGCGGTATTGCCAGAGCTTGCCCGTGCTCATGCCAGTCAGGAAGCTGATAATATAAGACTATTACTTCGCCGTTCGACTGGTCTCGCAATCGTCGTAACGGTGGTTATAGCGGTAGCTCTTGCGGCCGGCGGGCGTCCGGTTCTGCAGTTAGTGGCCGGACATGCTTATTTAACGGCGTTCCCTCTACTCGTGACGCTTGGCATTGCCGCCTCCCTGGACCTTATAGGCGTAAGCTTTGAGCCAGCCCTTATTGCGACTGGTCACGCAGGCCGGGCACTTCAGGTTCGCATTGCCCGAACAGGGGTTTTGTTCGCAACGCTTGCTGTTCTGATGCCATACCTTGGCACTATGGGCGCCGCCTTGGGTATGGTGGCTTCAGCAATTCTTGGGCTTGGGCTTTCTGCCATTACAACCAGACAGGCCCTGGCAAAGGCCCAGAAACTCTCTGATACGCTCACCAACAGGCCTTGAACGGAAATCTTACTCAGCCATCTGGTCAGAGCCGGAAAGAGAGAGTAGCACATCCGGTATGGATCGCCGGATCAGGAACTCAGCATATCTATTGGGCTTTTGGCCCTTGGTGCTGCTTGCCTTATTGGCACGCCTAACGTTCGGTAGCCTTGTAACAACGTCGTCAGTCGTTGACGATTCCTTAAACGAACTCAAAAAATTAAGCATTTTCTGTGCGCCGCAGGATGCCTCGTCCGATCCAGGCACACATCATCATCAGAACAATCAACAGGACGACGCGTTTCTACTGTCTGATGCTCTGGATCTTTTCCAGCTAACAATCGCTTTCTGCGCGCTCATAGCATTGAGCATGGCGTTCGTTCACCGTGTCTGGATGTTTGCACCAATTCGCGGGCCACCTAGTCCCGAACGCACCTCTCAATGCCCCCAGGGCCCTCCCGTCTGATCTGAACTGCAAAAGCCACTCGCCTGCAAAACGCACGCGGGTTTTCGTGCTGTCTATCCAGGTTCAGACCAATGCCTCACTCTATGTCTCATCTGCTTGCAGGCGTGATGACCTGCGCCGTCCTCTGCTTCTCTCCTGCCATATCTGCCCCCCTCCCGCATGAGAGAGGTACGTCTCTCAAAGACAATCGCCGCAAACCTCACTCTCCCCCCAAACAATCCTCACCTCTTACCAAACCAGAAGTTATTACCGTCACGGCAGCCAATCATGCGCCGGCGACGAGCCATCCGGCCGGGCAGACGACTTACAGTTCAGACCGCAGCAACTTTGGTAATCAGGTGGGACAAAGCGTCGCAGACATGGTGGTTACCATTCCAGGCGTCAGTTTCACCCAAGGCAATGGCCCGCGTGATACAGTCGTTTCTGTCCGCGGGTCGGGAGATCGACAATCCTATGGGCTAAAAAACCTGCAGGTGCTGGAAGACGGCTTTCCCATGACGCAACCAGACGGCACAGCAAGAGCCGATCTGATTGACCCTCATGCTTATCAGGGGGTGGACGTGTTTGAAGGGCCAGCGTCTACCCTTTACGGAAATTATGCGATCAATGGTGCAATCAATTTCCGAACCCGCAAGGGCACGGACATGCACGGGCTGGAATTAGGATCGGATTTCGGCAGCTTCGGTATGTTTAACAACTACGCAACGCTCGGACTTGGTAACCAGCGTTATGACCTTATGGTATTCGCGAGCGATGTCCGTGGAAATGGGTTCATCGCTAACAGTCGCTACAATACGTCAACAGAAAACGTCCGACTTCGGGTCAATCTGACGTCTTCAGACCGTCTCATCCTGAAGTTCGTCAACAACGTGACAGACGCGTCCCTACCTGTTCGCCTGTCTTTGAACCAGTATAGCGCAAATCCTTATCAGAATGGGTGTTACAATACATCCAATTCCCGCGCTGGGTGCGCTTCCGTCAACCTGCTGGTGAATGGCCGGTATGGCAGTAAAGTTGCCATGAGTCCCGAGGCTGCTGGTCTGGGTCGCTTTGATCGCCGTACCGTTACAGGCCTCCGTTGGGAGCATGATTTTAACAAGCAGACGACCTGGCGCAACCAGTTCACATACGATCAGCGCCACGTAGACCAACCCACTTCACCAACGTCTTTCGTAGGCCCCTACAACTCCTATAACGTCAGCAGCGACGTCACCAATCACGCCCGGATCGGGGCAACATCCCTCGATACATTCGGCGGACTGAGTTTTGATTATCTCGACTATGGATATCAGACGTACAACATCATGCCGTTAGGCGGTGCCACGCGAGGTGCCATGAGTTCTGCTTCCTACGGACATCAGTCAAATATCGGCGCACGTTTCCAGGAAGACTGGCACTTTGCGCCCGGTTGGCATGCTGTTGTTGGACTAGGAGGTACATACTCAGATATCGGTGCCACTGAGACGTTATACGGATATTCAGCATCTGGCATGAACAGCCAATACGTCACCGCCAACCGGTTCTACTTCAATCTCGCGCCTGAAGGTGCTCTGATTTATGATCCGAGCGAACACTGGACTTTCCATACACGCGTTGGCACGGCTTATGGCACACCGTCATCTTCCAATTTCTTCATCACGCCCCAAGGGCAATATGGAAATAATACGCAACTGAAGAGCCAGACGAGTGTCGGAGTTGACCTCGGCGCGGACTGGCACCCCACAGCCACAACACATCTTCAGGTCACGGGATTTTACGAGTTTTACAACAATGAACTCGTCAATCAGTCTGCAGGCGTCAACGCCGTTGGGGCCTACACATTCAATGCTCCTGCCTCGCAGCATCGAGGCATTGTTTTGGGGGCTGACTGGAAGCCTCTTCCCCATACCCTGTCCGGTGGACGGATCTCGCTCAGCTATACCTATGATAATCAGGTCTACACAAACTATACGGAAGTTCTTTCCAATAGCACTGCCTCAAAGGGTTTCAGCCGGAGTGGAAAATACATCCCGGGCGTCATTCCTAACTTCCTGAATGCCCGTTTCCTTTACGATCAGCCTTCTGGCCCTTTAGAGGGCGTGGGGGGATATGCAGAAGTCACCTGGCGTGATGCCTATTGGCTAGACAATGCCAATCGCCTGAAAGCGCCCGGATATGCCCTTCTAAATCTGGAGATGCATTACGATCCCCCCGCGCGAATGGGATGGGCGCATCGCCTGCACTGGTATTTCGAAGTACAGAACGTCACGAACCAAACCTATGTGTCAGGCGCCACGAATATCAGCGATCAATTGCAGGCAAACGGGCAAGAAGCGACGGCAGCCACACTGATGAATAGCACTGGATCGATTTATGCGGGTTCCCCCCGGGCATATTTTGGCGGCGTACGGATAAAACTGTGATGCGCATGAATATAAAACATTATCTGACTTCCCTTGGCCCAGACCGCCTTACGGTGTGGCGATGGCATTTCTTTGCGGGACTGTTTTGTCTCCCCTTTGTCGCTCTTTTGTGTCTCACAGGAAGTATTTACCTGTTCAAACCACAAATTGAGGGATGGATTGACTGGAAATACGATCACCTTCCAGCAGCAATATCCTCATCGCCTCAGGAGGACGTCAATTCTGCTCTGAAAGCTGTGCCCGGTGGCAGTTTTCTCGCATATGAACTTCCTACATCCCCACACAGTGCTGCCCGCATTCTGGTCAATGGTGCCGATGGTGAGGTCGTGCGAGTTTATGTGGAACAGAACCACCATGCCGTCCTGAAAACCGTGCTCGAAGAGGATCGGTTTGAACGATTGGTTTTTAAACTCCATGGGCAGCTTTTACTGGGCAATCTGGGCTCAGTTATCATGGAGATGGTTGCGTCATGGACGATCGTGCTTGTGGTATCGGGCCTCTGGTTATGGTGGCCGAGAAATCAACGCGGCTTGGCTGGTGTGCTGTATCCCCGCCTTACTCAGACTGGGCGGGCACGCTGGAGGGATCTTCATGCTGTGACGGGCGTCTGGGTTTCCATTGTGCTGACACTGTTTCTGGTATCGGGTCTTCCCTGGTCTTATGTCTGGGGACATGCCCTTCTTTCTGTCGAGAATACTGTCGGCCACATCACATCAGTGAAAGACTGGGAAATTGGAGCGGTGCCGGCCCAAGAGACGATAGCCGGTCACCCAATGGTCTCACATCATGAAGACATGCCCGGAATGGACATGTCAGAGGATATGCCGTCACAGGTGAACTTGGACGGCCTGAATAATGTGACCCGCACAGCAGAAAAGCTGTCCCTTGCTGCTCCTGTTCTTATCACGCCCCTCGCAGGATCTGACGATGTCTGGACTGTTAGATCCGACGCCCAGAACCGGCCTCTCAGGGAAAGTGTGAAAGTGATGGGAAACGGGCATATTATTGCGAGAGAACCGTTCTCTCACAAGGCAGCCATTGACCGTGTCATAGGATATGGCGTTGCAGCGCATGAGGGGCATCTGTTCGGTTGGGCAAACCAGTTGCTCAACCTTCTGGTCGCCCTCGGCCTCCTGCTGATGAGTTGTGCCGCAACGGTCCTGTGGCTCAAACGTCGGCCCGAGGGGAAATTTGGAGCGCCGCCCGTTCTTCCATCGTCCAGAATGGGTCTGATTGCGATCGGGGTGCTTTGCATCCTTGGCATTCTGTTACCCGAGTTGGGCATATCCCTGATCTGCATAGCAGTGGCTGGAAAGCTCCCGCGTTTGAAAGCATCACGAGTGAGCAGGCAAGAGACGCTTTAAATCTGTCGCTATCTGATGTGCGCTGGAATCAACGGGTATCATTCCGACCAGATGGTTCCGACCGTCCATCAGGTAGAGCAAAGAGCTGTGGTCAATCAGGTATTCAGGCCCCATGCCAGAATGATGCTGCATCTTTACGTGAAAGGCTTCCATAACGGACTGAAGCTGCTCTGCCGTGCCTGTCAGCCCGATAATCCTGGGGGAAAAATTCTCCACGTAATCCTTCACGACTTTCGGGGTATCGCGTGTCGGATCAACGGAGATGAAAATGGGAGTGACAGATTTACCCTGCACGCTGAGCTCATCGAGAGCTGATGAAACTGTTTCAAGCGTCAAAGGGCAGACATCTACACAGTGCGTGTAGCCAAAATAAATCAGGGTGTAACGCCCCGCAAAATCTGACTGACTAACGGAATGTCCTTGCCCGTCAATCAGTGCGTAAGGGCCGCCAACTGCTGTCGTATGATGTGAGGTCAGGAAGGTCCTGAATGCCGCAGCGCCCACGAGCAACGCAAACGTAATGCTGACAATCAAGACAAGAGCTTTTCTGTCCTGCCGCAAAGGGGCGGCAGCTCTCTTGGCAGGAATTTTCTTGCGGGTCGGACGCCGTTTCATGGGGCATTCATAGCAAATGCCAATGCGCTATGCACAACATGTTTGTTACGTGGCAGACCTCGGCCTGCCCTCACAGCACGCCTTCGCTCAGCATCTCACCATCCGCACCGATACGAAAATCCGCAGTCCCTTCCGTCACGAGCAGTCGGCTATACTCACAGACACCTTCTCCAAGGCATGTTGTCACACGCTTGATACGCATCAGCGCGGATTTCTCGGAAACATCGAGCCATTGAGCGACATCCGGAGACGCGTAAGACAGACCGATGGAAATGTCTGCATGAGCGATCTGGAACTTGAAAATATCCCGAAGGATTGCTGTCGATGTCAGGGACGCTGCGAGTTCTGGCGTTACGAGTGGTGCAAGCCGTCCCGGATAAAAAACTTCTGTCACGCCCAGAGGCCCTTCGTCAGAACGATAGCCGCGCCGGATGAACAATGTCTCGTCATTGACCGACAAAGCGGAGGCAACCTCTTCTGGGGGGCGACGCATCTGATAGTCCAGAAGCGTCATCTCGGGGCTTAGGCCTTTACCAGCCAGAATTTCGAAAAAGGAATGGATGGTTTTCTGCCGTCCCGGACGATGCAAGGCTCCCACAAAAGTCCCGCGCCCGTGCTGGCGGACAACGACATCCCTCTCCGCAAGATAGGATAACGCCTGCCGAATGGTGATGCGACTTACGCCGTACATCAAACAAAGCTCAGCCTCTGAGGGAAGCCGCTCCATGAAACGGCTGTCCTTGCCAATCAGCCCGGAAATATGATGCCCGACCTGAAGATAAAGCGGCGTCGGGCCATTCGTATCGAGGGCTGACGAGAAGACGGCGTTACGCATAGAGAAAAAATTCCAGAAAACGTTTCACTTTTGGATTGAAGAGCGCATCAAAACCCGATACCAAGACGTCTTATAACAACCTAATACGTCTTTGCCGATTCAGTCACTGTTTTGTGGCCAGTCTGCAGGATTTTCGTGCCTTTCTGGCGTCTCCGCAGTGTTTGAGAGCTTCTTCCATGCGTGCTTCAACCTTCCTGAGTACAGCCCTTATCGGCAACATGTTCTATGTTGCAGCCTACGCTGCTCCTGTTGCAGATACAAAACACGACGGGGAGAAGCGCCATTCTCCAGCCACGCGCAAGACTGTAAAAGCCGCTCCTTCCCGGCCTGAAGTCATCCGGGTGGCGGCAGAGTCCGTTGCTGGTGGCCGCATGGTTCTTCAGAACGGCACGAAATCACGCAGCGAGATCACACAGGCTTATATCGCCAAGCAGGCTCCTACTCCCAACGTCTTCAAACTGCTCGGTAACTTGCCAGGCGCCAATGTCGCAAGCGCTGACCCTTTTGGCATGGTCAGCGGCAACATGACGATCCGTGGCATGAATAGTGACCAGATCGGCTTCACTGTTGAAGGGGCGCCTCTGAACGACATCGGGTCTTACATGGCGTTCCCAACAGAATGGGTAGATTCCGAGAACCTCAATGAAGTGACGATGCAGCAGGGCTCCGCCAATCTGGACTCCCCGGTCATTGGTGCATCTGGTGGAATCGTGACGATGAACCTGATCGATCCGTCACACAAAATGGGTGCGACAATTGCGGGCTCGTTCGGCTCCTACAATACACATCGCGAATATGTACGGCTTCAAAGCGGTGACATTGGCAACACTGGCATGCGGGCTTTCGTGGCCTGGTCTCATCTTGAAGAGCCGCACTTCCGCGGCGCCGGTGACGATCACAAGCAGCACATTGATGCAAAACTGGTCAAAGACTGGGTCAATGGAAGCCGCAGCACCGTCGCGCTGACCTTCGATGATTCTATGAAGGTCGCCTATCTGAGCCCGTCTTTGGCTGCCTGGCAGCAATATGGGCGTGGTGCCAACTACACCGAAGATTTTTCACCGACCGACACCAAATACTGGAAACTCCATCAGAGCCCATATCGGGTCCTGATCCTGAGTGCGCCGCAGAATATTGTGGTTAATGACAAGCTTGGCTTCGACTTCACCCCATATTTTTACTGGAACTCAGGCACGATCGCCTCAGCATCTCTTCTGTCTGAGAACGCCATTTATTCCGGGACACAGAAATACAGCATCGACCTCAATGGTAACGGCACCACCAATGACAAGGTGATGATGTATACGCCATTCGGCACGCCTTACGTCTATCGTCCGGGACTTGTTTCCAAAGTGCATTACACATTGGGCAAGCACACTCTTGTCTTTGGATACTGGTTTGACTGGTCCAGACAGCGCATGGTCAATCCCTACAGCGCGGTTGGAGAAAATGGTGGCCCGGCGAATGTCTGGGGATATTTGGGGAATGTGAAGCTGTCCGATGGCACGCGGCTTGCCAGCTACGACAACCTGACCATCACCCGCGTCAATACTTTGTTCTTCGGCGACACGTTCAATGCACTGCACAACCGTTTGCGCGTTGAAGCGGGAATCAAGGAGTCCATGGTAACCCGAATTGGTTACAACTACCTCCCCGGAGCGCAGTATCGCACCAGCATGAACGCGGCAGTCGCAACGCCAAACCTTGGCGCGCGTTATCGCATCGACAGTCACAACCAGATCTTCGCGGATGTCGCGACCAATTTCCGTACCCCGACGTTAAATGCGCTTTACAACACATACAGTGCATCGACCGGCAAAGTGGCGACGCAGGCGAACCCTGCCCAGAAGACCGAATATTCGATCTCGGAAGAGCTAGGATACCGTTATCAGGGTGATATCCTGAGTGGGTCTATCACCTTCTTCAATTACAACTTCACCAACCGCCAGGTTTCTACGCAGGTTACGATTAACAACGCGCAGATCACCCAGAACATCAATGCGGGCGGCCAAACGTCCCGCGGTGTAGACATCGAACTTGGACTGCGCCCGTGGCATCATCTGCGGCCATATGTTTCGGCGGAATATCTACACGCGACGATCGATAACAACTATCAAGTCGGATCGGATTACCTGCCGACTGCGGGAAAAACTGCCGTGCGTAGCCCAAATGTGCAGGCTTCCGTCGGACTGGATTATGATGACGGCACATATTTCGCAGGATTTGCCGTCAAGTACGTAGGCCGACAGTTCTCAACTTTCATGAATGACCAGGCCATGCCAGGGTATGTCAACGCAGACATGAACTTCGGCTATCGGGCTCCGAAGATCTTCCATACACACCCGGAAATCAGGCTGAACCTCATGAATGTTGGCGATAACAAATACCTGTCAGGCGTCGCCGGGGTCGCCGCATCCTCACGCGCAGCACGCGGGATCTATGGCAGCACCATCGCATCGCAGGGTTCACCGACATACTACGTCGCCGGAAGCTTCGCAGCTCTGGTCACAGCCAAGATTGACCTTTGATCTGATGCTTCAAGCCCGTCTGGATCGTTTTTTCGGGCTCACGGCCAGCGGCACAACTGCTGGCCGTGAGGTCATCGCTGGCCTGACAACCTTCGCTGCCATGGTCTACTGTGTCGCAGTCAATCCCATGATCATGGCAGAAGCTGGCATGGACCGTGCAAGCGTCCTGAGCGCCACATGTCTGATTGCAGTCTTCAGCACGACGTTGATGGGCCTTCTGGCAAATCTGCCCCTTGGTGTGGCGCCCGCCATGGGATCAAACGTCGTCTTTGCAATCATTCTGGTCAAACAGATGGGCGTTCCCTGGCAGGCTGCCCTCGCTCTCGTCTGCCTGACCGGCCTGATTTTCATGGTCATGAGCCTGACGCGCATCCGCGAGCGTATTGCCCACGACATTCCTGACACCCTTCGGATTGGTATTCAGGTTGCGGTCGGTCTGGTGATTATGTTCATCGGAATGCGCAACTCTGGGTTTGTCGTGCCGAGCCCGTCCACGTTCGTCACCATGGGCCCGATTACCAGCCCCAAAGTACTCATGACACTGGCTGGGTTTATTCTCACGCCAGTCCTTGTTGCCAGACGGGTGCCGGGATCTCTGATCATTTCGATCATTGCGCTAACGATTGTGGGTCTCTTCCTACCCAACGGAAAAGGTGGAACGATCACCACCTGGCCAGAGCATATTTTTGCCCTGCCCCGCTGGCCTCATGAGACAGCGTTCCGGCTTGAGCCGCTCTACCTTCTGCATCACATTTTCTACGTGCTGCCGATGCTGTTCTTTTTCCTGTGCACTGAACTCTTTGGAACGCTTGCCAACCTGCTGGGTGTTGTTACGGCTACAGGAATGGTGTCCGAAGACGGTCGCATTCCGCGGGCCAGAGAGGCGTTTATAACGGACGCAGCAGGCAGTATTCTGGCCCCCATGCTGGGGACGTCCATCGTAACGGTATACTCTGAGTCCATCACCGGCGTTCATGCGGGGGGCCGAACAGGCCTGACGGCTTTGGTAATAGCAGGCGGGTTCTTCACCGCACTTTTCCTGTGGCCTCTGTTCATGATCATTCCGCCGCAGGCAACAGCGCCATCGCTTCTTATGGTGGGAATGATGATGTTCCAGGGCGTTCGTCATCTGGAACTGTCAGATCTCAAAGAAAGCGCTCCGGCTGCTTTGACGTTCATCATTGCCCTCCTGACCGGCAACCTCATCAACGGCATGGCCATAGGGACCTTTTCTTACGCGACCATGGCTCTTGCCACGGGCCGGGGCCGAGCGGTTGCGCCAGTTGTATGGGGGCTTTGCGTAATTTTCATCATGTTCTTCGTCGTTTCCGCCCAGATGCACGGCCACCATGGCTGAGAGGATATTTCCCATGTTTCCCAGACTTTGCCTTTCAGCTCTTCTGGCTGGCCTCTCCGCTTTGGTGCCTATTCACGCGCACGCTACATCTGCGCCGAATTACGTCATTATCGATAATGATTTTGCCGGACCGGGCGGAACAAACATCCAGTCGGTCATTCCACTACTGGGTCAGCCGGATAAAATAACGCTTCTAGGATTTACGGTTGTCGTAGGAGATGGCTGGGAAAACGAGGCCGTTGCCCATCTGTCCCGCTTTCTGGAGGTTGCGTCTGCTTCAGCAGAGCTCCCGGTCGTACCGGGTGCGACCCAACCGTTGGTTAATTCACGCCTACGCCTTCTGGCATGGGAGAAATCCAACGGGAAAATGCCATGGAAAGGTGCATGGCGCGGGGATGCTCCTGATCTACAGCCTCCGGTGAAAGTCCTGAAGGAAGGACAGCCGACCCGTGCTGTCTCCCGGGAAACTGCCGCACTTTTCCTGATTAAACAGGTGCATGAACATCCTCATGAGGTCACAGTCCTTGCGGCTGGCCCCATGACAAACATTGCTCTGGCCATCAAGCTTGATCCTGAATTCGCCTCGCTCTGCCGCAGGCTGGTCTTCATGGGAGCCATCGTGGACGGCAATCTTTCCCAAGTGACAGAGAGCGCCGATTACTACACCGACTTTAACTTCATGTTCGACCCGGAAGCCGCCAGCATCGCCTTGGAAGCTCCCTTTCCGGAAGTCATCTCCGTGGGTTCGGTCGCCAACCCCATTCGTATGACACCAGAAATCCGCGATCGCGCGACCCAACGTCCGGGACCGCTGTCAGACTATCTGAAGCATTATTTCCACCCACAGCCCATGTGGGACGAACTGGCTGCCGCGATCGCTGTAGATCCCGCTCTGATTACACAAAGCGTGACGGCTTACATGACGGTTGATCTGACGCATGGCCCCAATTACGGGTATGCCCATGTGTGGCCTGACAGCACGCGCCCCCATATTGGTGAGCGCCCCGTCAAGATTGTCACAGCAGTCGATACGCCGCGTTTCATTCAGACGTTTGTCGACGCAGCCAACCGGATGAATACGCATGGTTGATGTAACGGTACCTCTCACCTCACCTGAGTTGCGTAGACGCGCGGTGGATGCCGCAGCAGGTCGAGCTCCATTTGACGTCCTGCTCCGGAATGGCAAAATTGCTGATGTGGCTACCGGAGAGCTTCGTGACGCCGATGTTGGATTGGTGGGTCCGCTGATTGCCAGCACCCATCCAACTGGCCAGCGGAACGACGCTCTCAAAATTTTTGATCTCGCTGGTGCGGTTATTGCGCCTGGCCTCATTGACTCTCACATGCACATCGAGAGTTCGATGGTCACGCCTCGGGTTTACGCACAAACCGTAGTTCCGCAGGGAACAACAACCATTTGCTGGGACCCGCACGAAATCGGGAATGTGAGCGGCTTGGCCGGAGTCCGGTGGGCTATTGAAGCCACTAAAGGCCTACCTCTACGCATTCTGGTTGAAGCTCCATCCTGTGTTCCATCTGCGCCTGGGCTGGAACGGTCAGGGGCAGCCTTTGACGCTACAGCCATGACAGAAATGCTGTCTTGGCCCGAAGTTATTGGCGTTGCTGAAGTGATGGACATGCGCGGCGTCATCAATGGCTCGCCCCGTATGAGCAGCATCGTCAGTGCTGGCCTTAGCAGTGAAAAATTTGTGTGTGGTCACGCCCGAAACCTCAAGGGCCAGGATCTCCAGGCTTTTATTGCGGCAGGCATTGAGTCAGATCACGAACTGACAAGCAAAGCTGATATCCTGGAAAAGCTCCGGTCTGGCATGACGCTGGAACTGCGTGTTTCGCATGAAAATATTTTACCTGAAGCCGTTGCCGCTTTTCAGGAACTGGGCTGCGTTCCTCAAACCGTTACCCTCTGCACAGACGATGTCTTCCCGGATGACCTGTCACGCCGTGGCGGAATGGTCCATCACCTGAGATGCCTTGTGTCTCTGGGAATGCGTCCGCTGGATGTGCTGCGATGCGCCACTCTTAACGCAGCGATGCGTCTTGAACGTAGGGATCTCGGCTTGGTGGCAGCTGGGCGCCGCGCTGATCTGGTTATTTTCGACAACCTGTCTGATTTCACGCCGCTAGAAGTGTTCACATCAGGCGTCCATGCGGCCTCCCACGGAACACTTCTGGCAGATCTTCCTGCCGAACTTCCAGGTCTCCCGCTCAAGACCGTGAAGCATTCTTTAGTCACGGCTGAAGATTTTCAGGTGCCCGTACCTGACGTCTCCAAAGCCCGCATTCGAACCGTTCGTACTCCACGGACGACCCAGTGGGGAGAACGTGACGTCGATGTGAAAGACGGTCACATCACGCTGCCGCCTGATACTGCGCTGATGGCTGTTTTCAATCGGTACGGAGAAAATAGCCCCCCCGGGCTTGGAGTTCTGGAAGGTTGGGGAGACTGGTCAGCTACAATCGGAACGACCATCCTGCATGACAGCCACAACCTCGCAGTTTTCGGTCGAAACCGGGAGGACATGGCGCTCGTGGCCAATACTCTTATAGCCAGTGGCGGCGGTATGGCCGTTGCACGAAATGGCCAAATTGTTGCTCATGTTCCACTTCCTGTCTGCGGGCTGCTATCTCCAGAAAAACTAGATTTTGTCAGTCAGCAGTTTGCCGCTGTACGTGATGCAGCTGCGGCAGCGACAACATGGGACGGCCCAACGGCCATGATCAAACTTGTGACAGGCGCATCTCTCGCCTGTAATCCCGGACCGCATGTCACAGATCTGGGCATTACAGACGGCATGACAGGCGAAATCATCACGAACATGGTCATGGAGACCATTTGATGACATTTCCCTCTGAAGTCACAGCCATGCGGCGCGATCTTCACAGCTTTCCTGAAACTGCTTTCCTGGAATACCGCACTGCCTCGGTCGTCGCAGCGCGTCTGACAGAACTGGGATATTCTGTCAGAGTAGGTCCCGAAATCATGTGCATGGATGATGTACGTGGACTGCCCTCGCAAGACGATATTCATTCCGCCCAAAATGCAGCATTAGCAAATGGGGCCGCCCCTTACTGGCTCGAAAAAATGCCAGATGGGCAGACCGCTGTCTGTGGAGAAATCAAGCGTGGTGCAGGCCCCGTTCTGGCTCTTCGCTTCGACATGGATGCCCTCCCCGTTCACGAAAGTGCATCCGGGAACCATCGTCCTGTTGTGGATGGCTTCGCATCCGAATGCGAAGGTCGGATGCACGCATGCGGGCACGATGGCCATACGGCAATCGGCTTGGCCGTTGCGGAAAAACTGTCGCATCCCAATGCCGAATGGAAAGGAACACTCAGGCTTATTTTCCAGCCTGCAGAGGAAGGTGGCCGAGGAGCGCAACCTATCGTTTCAAGCGGCCTTCTGGATGATGTAAACATTTTTCTCGCAACCCATGTCGGCTGTCAGTTACCGAGTGGGCAGATTGCATTAACTGCAGACGGCTTTCTCTGGGCTGAAAAGTGGAACGTAACCTTCACGGGGCAAGCTGCGCATGCGGCCATGTGTCCGGAAGAAGGTCGTAACGCCCTTCTCGCTGCGGCAATTGCCATTCCCGGTCTCTATGCCCTGCCCCGCGATGGCCAGTCGGACACGCGAATTAATGTGGGGCTGTTGCAGGCCGGCCGAACGCGGAACGTCATTGCGGACCATGCCTATCTCGAGCTTGAGTTGCGGGCGTCAACTCATGAAGGTCTTGCGCGCCTTACTGCAAGCGCGAGACGAACCTTGCAGGGCGCAGCATTGACACAGGGCGTTGACGCCACAATCGACGTTTACGGGACTGCCATCAGTGCCGCCTCTGACCCGGAAGTAATGGAGCGCTTGCGAGACGCTGTCTGTTCCACCAATGGCGGTAGTATTGTGCAAAGCTGGCCTATTGGTGGCGGAGATGACGCGACATTTATGATGCAACGTGTTCAGGACCGGGGCGGCAAAGCTGGATATTGCCTTTTTGGTTCGGATATTACCGCGCCTCATCATGCCAGCCTGTTTGATTTCGATGAAACCGTTCTGCAGGCAGCGGTGATGGTGCTTTCTCGGTTTGTGGAGCTATCATCATGAGCACGCTCCCTTTCTGGCAGACTTTTGCTCCTGATGTCGCGCTGACGCCCCCATACACAGATCGCTACAGAGTTCAGGTAGGAAATCGGCACCTCGATCTTCCCCTGCGGGTTCTTCCGAGCAAAAAGCAGGCAGTCTCATCGCTGCTGGTGAACCAAACATCCTTTGAAGTCATGGACGTTCTCTGTGGTGAACTGGTGGCTATCGCTCGTTCGCTGCAGCCGGATCTGATTGTGGGCATGCCGACCCTGGGCCTGGGTCTGGCCGCCGCCGTTGCGCGAGGATGCGGGTTGGCGCGATACGTTCCGTTAAGCACGTCTCGAAAATTCTGGTATGACGAGGCGCTGTCTGCGCCACTTTCGTCCATTACCAGCCCGGATAACGTCAAAAATCTTTATCTGGACCCCAATCTGCTGCCACTTCTGAAGTCAGCACAAAAGATTATCATTGTTGATGACGTGGTCAGCACCGGACAATCACTTGCGGCTGGCGTGAATGTTCTTGCGGCGGCGGAAGTTTCCCCCTGTGCAGCCCTTTGTGTCATGACCCAAAGCGATCGCTGGAAAGATCGTTTTTCTTTTCCTATCCTAAGCTGCTTTTCGTCTCCGCTCTTTGAGCGGGTTCAAGATGGGTGGGTTGAACAGAAATCTGTTTCCTAGAACAGCTTCTCACAAGAAACGGTTGGATCTGAAGAATTCACTCCAGATCCAACCGCATTTAATAGTAACTGAGCAAACGCTACTCTTCAGCTCAGCGTAGGCTTGCGGGAATTCGCAGCAGCGACAAATTTTCCCCATTCTACCAGCGTCTCTGTGCAGTCCGTCCGATCAAGTTTGCACTCGATCAGGGTCGGGCCACGTGTGTTTTTCTTTGCCTTCTCAATTGCCTCAGCGAGTTCAGCACCAGTCGTGGCATGCAGGCCGAGGCCGTACTTCCCACTTTCTTCACCGGGTACACCCTGATTGAAGCAGTTGATCAGAGCGGCGTAATCCCAGTTCTGGATGTAATTGTACGGACCATCATGGATCTTGATCTCAATGACGTAACCGTAGTTGTTGATAAGGAAAATGATGACCGGAAGCTCATAGCGCACCATCTGCGCGACTTCCTGCGCGGTAAGCTGGAATGACCCGTCACCCACCATCAGGACATGCTGCCTCTCCGGCGAGCCCATGGCATTGCCGAACATGGACGGGACAGACCATCCGATATGGCCCCACTGCATTTCGGACTCAACCTTGGCCCCTTCAGGGAGGTTCATGCGAATGGCGTTGAACCATGAATCGCCTGTTTCAGCGAAAAGGGTTGTCTTGCCATCAACAAGTTCGTTGATCTGGCGAGTCATTTCATCGTTCGTCAGTGGCTTGGCCTGATCGGCCACTGGCAGCTTCACAGGCGCATACCCTGCTGCAAGAGACGCAGGCTTGCTGGAAACACGCTCCGTAAGGGCCGTGACGAATTCCTTCAGGCGGAAGCCTTCGAAGGTTTTCCCTGCAACCGTGACACGATGAGGGTCGACTTCAAGGACACGCTCTCCGCGGACCAGATCGCGCCAACCAACGGAGGAGTAGTCATTCCAGACGGGCGCAAGCGTAATAACGACATCCGCGCTCTTGACTACGTCTTCGACACCGGGGCTGCTGACTTCGCCCCAGTAGACACCCCGGAACCCCGGATGCGTTTCTGGGAAGAAGCTTTTGGCTGCAGCCATGACGGTGACAGCACAACCCAGCTTGTCAGCCAGCTCAATGGTTTCGTCCAACGCATCGCTGGCCCGAAGCTTGCTGCCGACCAAAATGACGACCTTGTTGGCCTTCTCCACAAAAGCTGCACTCTCATCGAGAGCTGCGTTCAGACTGTCCGTGTCTGAGGTCAGGTGAGCCAGCAACGACGAGACCGGACCTGGGCGCACACAAGGGGCATTCGCCACATTACAGGCAATTTCGAGATAAGCGGGCTTCTTTTCGCGCAGTGCCGTCCGAATGACATGGTCAATTTTCTCGGGGGCGTTCTCAGCGGACGTGATGCTCTCAGCAGCACAGGTGACGTGCTTCACCATCTCCATCTGATAGTTGTAGTCCGTGGTTCCAATCGTGTGATGCAGCACACGTCCTGAACCATGGTCATTGGAGTTTGGCGCGCCAGAGATCAGAATAACCGGCAGGTTTTCGGCATAAGCGCCACCAAGGCCGTTCATGGCCGAGATCGCCCCCACGCTGAACGTAACAATCGCGGCGGCCGCTCCATTGGCCCGGGCGTAGCCTTCTGCAGCAAAGCTACAGTTTAGCTCGTTGCAGTCATAGATCTGCTTCATGCCGCCATGCTCAATCAGCTGGTCCAGCAAGATCAGATTATAATCGCCCGCAACTGCGAAATGGTGCTTGAGGCCGATCTGCGTCAGCCGTTCTGCAAGGTAATGTCCAACAGTGAAAACCATGAGATCCTCCGGAGTTCGTTAACCAGAGGGTGCGCGTTCAAGCTTCGGACGTCCAATATATAGTTGAGCTCTATACCATATCTAATTAGTATGGATTTATGGATCTCCGCCACCTTCGCTACTTTATCGCCATTGCAGATCACGGAAGCTTTACGCGCGCTGCCGAGGTTCTGCACATCGAGCAGCCCCCTCTGAGCCAGCAGATCAAAAGTCTTGAGACTGAACTCGGGCTCAAACTGTTCGAGCGATCACGACGTGGTGCGGTTCTGACAGATGCTGGCGAGCAACTCGTTGAGCAGGCACGCACAATTCTTACGCTCGAACATCAGTTTCGCCTTCTGGCAACGGGTCTTGCACGCGGTGAACAGGGGCGATTGCGCATTGGAATGGCTGGTGCCGTGTCGCTGCTCCCCCTTATTCCACAGGCCATTCGTGCCTTTCGGGAGAAGTGGCCCGAAATTCAGATCACGCTGGAGGAGAGCAACACGCCAGCATTGTGTGAGGCGTTAAACGAGAGCCGCGTTGATATTGCGATTGTGCGGCCTCCGGCTCCGGACCCTGGGATTTCGCTCCACCCTCTCTTTGATGCACCGACATTGATCGCGGTCCCGAAGGGGCACCCGCTCTCTCAACGCGGAACACTCAGACTGACAGATGTCGCCAATGAGCCCTTTCTGATCTTCGATCGCACTCTGGGGCCCGGCTTTTACGATGCCATTATTTCAGCCTGCCAGCAGGCCGGGTTCACCCCGCATTTCGGGCAATCCGCACCACAGATTGCAGCCACGGTTCCCATGGTTGCCGCAGGCCTAGGGGTTTCAATCGTTCCAGCTTATCTCAGCCAGATCCATGTTGACGGAGCCACTTTTCATCGCATCGAAGGCCCCTCGCCTCGTGCCAGCATCTCTCTCGCATCACGCACACCAGAGCTATCCGGGCCAAGCGCCAACTTCCATAAAATATTGCTGAAACTGGCGACATCTGAAGGCAAGTGAGAACGATCAGCTTACTGATCTTGCGTTTTCGGAAAAGCACAAAGGTCTTCATTAAGCGGTAGCAACAAGACGTATACTTTCTAGCCTCAACAATCTCGTTACGACCCGCTATGACAAGAACGCAGAACGCCTGACCCATTCGTTTTACGAACCAAGAGACACCATGTTGCCGTTGACACACGACGCCTGATGACAGTGAAACAGATTTCGTCTCCTTGGCAGAAAGCTTCACCCACATCGCGATGGATGTTGAGGGGGCTTCTGGCCCTTGGTCTCGCATGGACCTGCGCTCACCTCATTACTGTTGGATCTCCGCAATGGGGGCCCGGAGCCCGACATGACTCTGTCGTTTTCGGCCAGATGATTGCGATTGCCGCGTTTCCTGTGCTTCTGCTCATTGCCTTTGGAACACAGAAGCCCTTGCATGGAGCACTTATCGCGGGGACCGCCTGTATCCTTGCTGCGCTCGGTTTACTGTTTCACGCCTGATGCAAGATAATCTTCGTACACGCATGGGCTGGCTCCATGCATGGGTTGGCTTCATCGCCGGACTGCTTCTCTTCTGCGTTTTCGTGACGGGAAGCCTCTCGGTGTTCGATACCGAACTGACGCGGTGGCTCCAGCCTGAAGTCCCGCCTCAAGCGCCCGCTTTTTCTCCGCAGGTCCTGGATCGCACCCTTCCGACCGTCCGTGACCTGCTCCAGCAAGGAGAAAAGCCGTTCATAACTCTCCCGTCGTCGCGGGACCCTTTCGTGCGCGTCCAGCACCATGATGGATATGAATTCCTGACGGTGCCGTATAATCCGCAGACTGGAGAGCAGCTACAGGCACGCGATACTGCGGGCGGAAAGTTTTTCTATGACCTGCACTATACCCTCCGAACTGGGCTTTACGGAGAAACACTTATTGCCGCGGCCGGCCTGGCTCTTCTTGTAACAGTCGGATCCGGAATCATCATTCACCTGCGGGGACTGATTTCGGATCTGCTTCTGGTGCGACCTTTCGCCGCACGACTGCGCGCATGGCTGGACGTGCATGTTCTCGCCAGCGTTCCCTTTATCCCGTTCGTTATTATGATGGCCTATACGGGCACGTTCATTCGCACACGCACGCTGTTCCCGCCCGTGTCTTATATCAGTTCCATCCAGAATTTTGTTTCGCCTCATCGAGCCACAGACGCCGAGCCGCCAGAAACAAAACGGGACATTCCTGTCGGTCCCTCTCTGCCGCCCCTGCTTGATGTCGCAGAGAACACACTCGGCAAGGGGCAGATCGGGTTCATCCTCTTTCTACCCAACAGCGTTCTTTTTAGTCGCACCGATATGTCTGGGCCTCTGCTGACACGGGAACACGTCGATTTCAGCCCGGTTGATGGGCATTTTCTACGGCATGTCCTGCTTTCAACTCCTGTCACCCAGACACAGCAGCTTATGGAAGGCATTCATTATGCCCGCTGGACAGGCACAGGCTTAAGATGGCTGTATTTTCTGTCTGGTGTCATGGGAGCCATCATGTTTGCCAGCGGAGCTATCATTTTTCTGATGAAGCGCCGCAAAGTCTCCGGAAAGCGCGTCATTTTCCGCGTGGCTGAAGGGCTCACGATTGGCTGTATTCCAGGATTTCTTTTGGCAACATTGGCATTCTTCTGGGCAAACCGGCTTTTGCCAACATCTCTCCCAGCGCGCCATCTGGCCGAAGTCCACTGCTTTTTTGCCGTGTGGGGCCTGAGTTGCGTTGCCGGGATGCTCTGGTCTCTGCTGCATCGGGCTCTACCGGGATGGAAGATACAGTTAAGTGCTCTCGCATTTTTGGGTGTTCTTCTAACGCCGCTTGACTTTCTGACACGTCCCGGCGCCTCCATGCTGCACCCCCCTACGGTTTTTGCGGCAACGGACATCTGCGCCTTACTCTTGGGACTTGCCTCTCTTCAGATGGTGCGCCGTCTGTGATGCTAATTTTATGTTTGGTCTTTTGGCTACTTGGCCTTGGCCTTCAGGCCGCGTGCGAACCAAAGATGCTTCGCTTCGCACGTCTGCCTGATCTGACATTGCCCCCGTCAGTTCGGCGGGGACGATTCATTTTCCCCTTACTAGGCCTCGTTATCGTTTTTTGGACCAACCCGGTTGTGGCAATTTTTGTCTGGGCAGGTACATTCTCAGTGGCTGCTGTCATCGTCGCGATTGTCTGGGCCTCATTAGCTCGCGTGCTTGAATCCCGACGATAACAGATTTTTTTCCTAGGCCTTTTCGGGTGAGAACCAAAGACCAACACCACCGATAAGCGCCGTGAATGCAACGTAAATAGCGGGAGCAACTGGCGTATGAGGTGTCAAAGCTGAAATGATCGCGGGTGTGAGGCCACCAAAGATTGCGTAGGAAATATTATAGGACAGAGACAGGCCAGAAAAGCGAACCTGAGCCGGAAATGCGCGCAGCATCCCGATAGGAACGAGCCCGACGAACCCACAGCAAAGCCCACTCAATGCGGCCCAAGGCACGAGCGTGCCCGAGAACAACGGAAAGAGCGCGTAAAGCCCAAAACCTCCCAAAGCAAGCATGAGCCCGCAGGCCACGCTTAGCGCTCTGAGAGAGAAAACGTCTGTCAGCGCACTCACCAGAACTACTGAAACTGTGAGGCAAAACGTCGCGGCAAGACTCGCCCGCATTGTTTGGGAAGGTGACACATGATGGAGCGTCTGCATGAGCGGAGGCATCATGAGAACGAGCACCACAATGGCCGCTGTCAATGTCCATGTCGTCATCATTGAGCAAAGAATGGCGCGACGATGGTCACGTAACAAAAGCTTTGCGGGCATGGCCTCGGCAGTTTTAGCCGTCGCATGCATCTCCCGGAATACAGGGGTTTCTTCTAGCCAACGCCGAAGGAACATCGCTCCAAAGCCGAAAACACCGCCCAGAATGAAAGGAATACGCCAACCCCAGTTTGACACCACATCAGGCGCCAGGACTGCATGCAGCAATAGAATGACGATGGACCCAAGAAGAATGCCACCCGTCAGCCCTCCGGTGAGAAGGCCCGTGGCGAGACCAACACGGCGGCTTGAAGCATGCTCGGAGACGAATACCCAGCCTCCAGGGGCTTCTCCGCCAATTGCCGCACCCTGCATGATACGCAGGATAAGCAATGTGAGCGGAGCCATGATGCCGAGTGTCTGGTAGCCAGGCAGCAACCCCATCAACAAGGTCGGGAACGCCATCAGGAGCACGCTGAGCGTAAAGACCTTTTTTCTTCCTGCGACGTCTCCAAAATGGGCCATGATAAGCCCACCTACAGGACGTGCCAGATAGCCGGCTCCGAAAAGGCCGAATGCCTCCGCCTGTCGCAACCATTCAGCCTGACTGTCCGGGAAGAAGTGCGCGGCAATCAGCTTTGCAAGGAACGCAAAAATAACAAAATCATAGAATTCCAGTGCCCCTCCCAGCGAAGCAAGAGCTAAAATCCGAAGCTGAGATGAACTGAGAGGCGAAACTGCCGGGTTAGACGACATGAAGAAGTGTTTCCTGCGCACGGAAAGGTTTCAGCAGAGAGGCTGGAACAAAAGGATTGGATCTTATAATCGCGCTTGTTTCAAACCGTCCATATTTTTTGGAATAATATACCACAAGAAAACCGAAAATTTGCACTTTCAGTCTCTATAACCTTCCACTTTACCATGAACCGAGCGGCATTTTAGCAAGGGTGGCTGAGTTATACCGAGTATTCTTATGCCCATAGGATCGGGAGGAGGCCGCAGTAGGTGCATCTAGACCATTCGTTGAAAACGGGTAAGATAGCTCTTAAGGTTTTTGAGGCAACAAACTCTAGTAATTGAGCGACAGGAACAGCATTTCGAAGATTTTTTAGAAAATTTTCTAAGGAATATTCAAATGCGATGTAAATGACATGATAGAAAACTTTGATTTTGGTCGTCTCACGGTTATCGGCGATATTCTCCTCGACCAATACATTGTTGGAACAGTAAATCGCATTTCGCCTGAAGCACCTGTTCCTGTCCTGTTGCGCTCAAAGCATTCTGTCGTCCCTGGTGGAGCCGCCAATGTGGCTGTCAACGCTGCCTCTCTGGGGTGTACTGTCAATCTTGTTGGTGTCGTCGGCCCGGACGCCAATGCCGATATCCTCCGGACAATTCTGGGAAAACATAAAGGCATTAACGTCAGCGGGTTAGTCGAAGAGCCTGAATGGTCTACCATCTCTAAAACGCGCGTTCTGAGCGGCCAACAGCAGATCGTCCGCATTGATGAAGAAGAGGTAACGGGCTTTACCGAACAAACTCGGCAGAGGCTGATCTCCAATGCACAGGTCGCGATCGATAACTCGGACGTTCTTGTCTGTTCAGACTATGCCAAAGGTGTACTGGCTGATGACGTTCTTGAAGCAATCATAAGATATGCGCGCGGGAAAAATATTCCTGTTATCGTAGATCCGAAACGCAAAGATTTCACGGCCTATTCGGGGGCGACCTTGGTCACCCCGAACCGCACGGAAGCGGCCCTTGCTACCAACCTCCCCGTAAATACGGATGAAGAGGTTCTTAAGGTGGCAGCGACACTCTCCGAGCAATTCGGCGGAGATGTTCTTCTTACGCGTTCTGAAAAGGGCATGACACTCTGGCAGAGAAACGGCCACATTCATCATGAGGCCGCCCACCAGTCAGAGGTATATGACGTTTCAGGTGCAGGAGACACCGTTCTCGCAACAGTGGCGAGCATGCTCTCGGCTGGTCAGGACCTTGATACAGCGGTGATGGTCGCAACCGTTGCTGCCTCCATAGTCGTCAGAAAATTGGGTACTGCGGCGATTTCGCGAGAAGAGCTGAGCCAGCAACTCCTTAAAGACGTTCCAGAAGCCGGGTTGCTTGCGTCTTGGGAGAGCGCGGCGCGAACTGTCGAAAACTGGCGCAAACATGGAGCTTCTGTCGTTTTTACAAATGGATGTTTTGACCTGCTCCACCCCGGACATATCGCTTTGATCAAAGGCGCGGCCGCCGAGGGCGATAAGCTCATCGTCGCGATCAACAGCGATGCATCCGTCAAGAGACTCAAAGGCGAGGCACGCCCCGTTCAAAATGAAATCGCACGTTCAACAGTGATCGGTGCGTTACGGGACGTCGACATGGTTGTGATTTTCGATGAGGATACGCCTCTGGACATCATAAAAGCATTGAAACCGAATGTTGTCGTAAAGGGCGCCGACTACACGGAAGATGCTGTTGTTGGAGGGGATTTCGTAAAAGAACATGGTGGTCGGGTAGCTTTGGTTGATATTGTCAATGGACACTCGACGACGAGCATCGTTAAAAAAATAAGTAATTGAAATTATTGTTTCATGAAATATCCACCAAATTACCTGAATAACGTTACAATAAGGCAGATAAAATTTTTCTGCAGGAGACCATCTCGAAAGTAAAATTAATTTATTTCAAAATATGCCTGATCCCTCTAGATTTAATTTACGGGAAATAGGAGTATGAGTATCGTCGCTTTCAAATTCTTCTCGCCTGACGTTCTCTCCATGCTCACAACGATTGTTTCCTAGATGCCTTTCAAGTCACACTGCAGGCCGGTCTCCGCCTCTAAAACCATCGTTCTTACGGGCGCGTCTGGAGGCATCGGGACGATCGTTACCCAAAAACTGTTGGACCAAGGGCACGTTGTCGTCGCGCTGTCCCGCACTGCCCCGGATATATCGCATAAGGCACTGACACATATCAAATACGATGCTGCGAACTTGCACGATATCGGTCAGATCAATAAGAAAATTTCGGAAAAAATTTCTCATATTGACGTTTTACTTCATTGCGCCGCAATCATAAATCCAAGCACGATAGAAAATTCCCCACCAGAAGATATTATACGGCAAATATCGATTAACCTGACCGCACCCATTACTCTGACGTCTCTTCTACTGCCAAAAATTCCGGCTGGTGGTCGGATCATTCTGGTAAATTCGATGGCTGCAACAATTCCTTTGGCCGGAAGTAGTGTCTACGGCGCCACAAAGGCAGGATTGCGTAACTTTGCATTATCATTAGCTCAGGAAGTGCGTTCCAAGGGTATTTCTGTTTCCTCTATCTTCCCGGGCGCTGTGGAAACTGGGATGCTACGCCAGGAAATGGAAAACGGTGGCTCGGTTCTCAATTTCGTTAGTGATCCCGCGAAGCCAGAAGACGTTGCGTGCGAAATTCTGAAGCTCATTCGCAAACCAAAACTGGAGCGTTTTCTTCCGACACTCGACGGAATTTTCGGTGGCCTTTGCCTGCTGATGCCTACGCTTCTGCGTCTTAGCATGCCAGCGCTCACGTTCTTTGGAAAACGGGGCTTTCAGAAGTTTCTCCAGAAACAGACAAGCCGACAGTAACTCGGGCAGCTTTCTCACGGGAGCGGAAAGCTCGATCTCCTGACCCTACAATCCGTCGCTCAAAACAGATCTATAGGAAGGCAGAATAATCCATGCAGAATACGTCGCCAAAGATAACTGCTCATGCCTCTGATCTTTTGACGCGCAAAGAAAGCCATTGTCAGGGGGCCAAGCTTAGAAAGAAAATTCCGCGTGGAGCTCATGCCGAGTGGAGTTCTCCTTCGACCCGGCAAAGCCCTGTAAGCCTTCTATCTCAACAGGGTAAGGACCGGATCCCGTCTCTTTTGCCTGTCCGCTATGACCGAATGAAGGTGTCTCCCTTCACGTTCCTCCGCGGCGCAGCGATTGTTATGGCGCAAGACCTCGCATCAACCCCAGCATCCGGCATTGACGTTCAGTCTTGTGGAGACTGCCATCTTGCTAATTTCGGCAGTTATTCGTCTCCGGAAGGCGTACCGGTCTTTGATATCAATGACTTTGATGAAACCCTGAAGGCGCCATTCGAATGGGATATCAAGCGCCTGGGAACGTCTCTGGTTCTTGCAGGTCAGGAAAATGGGTTATCCAGCAAGGGGGCTAGAGATCTTGCCGCTAATATGTCCCTGTCATATTGCGAGCAGATGACGCGACTAGCCGCGATGACCCCACTTCAGATCTGGTCAGAGCGAATTGACCTGACCGCAGCTATTGCCGGCTTCGACGATCAGAAAGTTCGGGCTCGTGCCGAAAAACTTTTGTCCGACCGGTTGGAGGCGGCGAAAGGGCATTTCGGCCTGATCGCCAGCGACGGAAAAAATCCGTCTTTCAAAGAAAAGCCACCGCTTGTCATGCGGTTGCCAGAGCAGGAAGAAACCATTCGTCTTGCCTTCAACCGATACGTTGAAACGCAGCCGTTAGAACGCGCCATTCTGCTACGTCGCTACACCCTTAAAGACGTTATTTTCAAGGTTGTTGGGATCGGAAGCGTCGGGACATTCTGCGCGATCGGACTGTTCTCGACCGCCGATGGTGAAACTATGCTCCTGCAGATCAAGGAAGCTCAGGTTTCCGTTCTACAGGCTGATACGCGGACCTCACCATTCGCCAATCAGGGCGAACGTGTCGTAACAGGCCAAAGGATCATGCAGGCTGTATCTGACACCTTCCTCGGATGGACGCACAGTAATGCCTCGACCTCCAGTGACACACCAGATCTATCCGGAAGCGGACGGCAGTTTTACGTTCGTCGCGTGAAAGACAGCCGATTAGCTGCAATTGGTTCAGACGTTGCTCAGGATGGTCTGGCGGACTACGCAAAATTATGCGGCCGTACGTTAGCTCGAGCCCATGCACGCTCTGGAAATGTCAGTATGATCTCTGGATATCTGGGCAAAGGAGCTTCGTTTGCTGCGGCCGTAGCGGAGTTCTCTGAGACATATGCGGACCAGACTCACAAGGACTGGAAGACGTTTTGTTCAGCTCTGGAAAGCGGTGAACTTAGTCAAAAGTCTGCGTAAGGATATGCATTATGGGAAGGTCCGGACCGGATTTTTCGTCTTCACGTCGAACTTTCGGACTTTCCCGGTGCTGGGGTCTAGGTGACATTCCCATGTGAATGTCACCCACTCAATAGGGTTGGTCTTCATCTGATATTGCCCTCGCCCTTGTATCAGAGACGCGTTGATCACTCTCTGGCTCTTAGGCTTGTCGTCTTGAAGAAAAAAGCGATTACTTGAACTGCCCTGCCTCACGAGTTCGCGTCTGGCGGCAGACTGACAGAGATAGGTTGTCATAAGCCATGCCGTTCCTTGCGTCGCCACGGCATTCCTCTCTTGAGGATCACGAATAGAGGCGATCTGACGCGAAATGAGCTTTTGCTCTGCGGGTGACGGAGCAGCCTCTTTCTGGGCGGCCGCGTTTGCAGTCCCGGACAGAGCAACGAAGAACAGGAACGATCCCGCTAGCAGATAATCGTAGATTTTCATAAAGTCCCCTGCACCGTGCTTTGCTTGTCTCTGATCCCAAGCGTATAGGGTGGGACTAAGCCGTCACCCTGCCAAGCAGTCATTCAACCCTGGACCCCTCTTTTCATGATCCGTCAGTCATCTACGCTTACAACGTTCGTAGTCACCCTAAGCTGCCCTAACCGACCTGGCATTGTAGCGGCAATCAGCCAGCGCCTTTACGAACTTGGTGCCAACATCACGGAAGCACAGCAGTTTGATGACACAGGCAGTACGCAGTTCTTCATGCGAATTGTTTTCGATGTGGCAAAAGAAGCGTTATCCGAAACCCAGTTGAAAACAGAATTTTCCCGTCTGGCGGAAAATTTCTCGATGGACTGGCAAATCAGTGACATCTCAAAGCGCCAGAAAGTTCTCCTTTTTGTGTCCCGCTTTGATCATTGCCTTGTGGACCTTCTCTATCGCTGGCGTATCGGCGAATTACAGATAGATCCGGTCGGCATCATCTCCAATCATGCTCGGGAAACCTATGCTGATCTGGATTTCCATGGTGTTCCATTTCACCATCTTCCCATTACCAAAGATACCAAGGCGGAACAGGAACAGCGCATCTGGACTGTTTTTCAGGAGAGTGGGGCTGAACTGGCTGTTCTGGCGCGATATATGCAGGTCCTTTCCAACGAAATGGCCACTCGCCTTTCTGGACGTTGCATCAACATTCACCATTCCTTTCTACCAGGTTTTAAAGGCGCTCGCCCCTATCATCAGGCGTTTAGCCGTGGTGTAAAGCTTATTGGTGCAACGGCCCATTATGTCACCAGCGATCTGGATGAAGGGCCGATCATCGAGCAGGACGTTGAGCGGATCTCTCACGCTGACGACCCGGAAGACCTGATCCGTAAGGGACGTGATATCGAGCGTCGCGTGCTCGCTCGCGCTGTACGGTATCACATAGAGCGGCGAGCCATTCTGAATGGAAACAAGACGATTGTTTTCACACCCTGAGCGAGAAAGCGGCCGACCAAGGCGCTTATTGAACAAGCGCCTTGACGAGAGCCTTGATCGCCTTCTGTGCCGCTTTGGAACCCCACTCCTTGAGTAGCCTGTTGCTACGAGGACGCTTGGAAAGTGCATAAGGGCTTTCCCTGATCGGCGGCATGCCTACAGCCTGTTCCTTCATGGACTGCGGAAGCGCAGGAAACGGGTCCACATTCACGAGTTGCATCAGAAGCGCAACGGCTATGATCTTGCAGGTTGGTTTGCGAGTGTTCAGGCACACATAGGCGCCCGTCCCGTTAGAGGCTGGATCGTATATGGCTTTCCATGTCACAGCGGGAACCGGAATACGCCCTCTTCCAATCTTTGCTGTGTGCTCGGGATCGTATCCGGGGCCGGTAACGACGAATATTTCGCCCTCTTGGCGTGCCCACCCTCTGACAGCGCTTTCAACACCTTCCCACGGTCCACGGTTCAACTCACCCGTTTGGGGAACAATATTGGACAGCAGGAAAGACTGCTGCTGAGACGCAAGACCCGGCTCATTGCCGCTCGGTGTCATATGCCCCCGGTCGTAGCCTGAGGCTCTGTAGTCGGTCAGTGACGCACGCATGGAGGCTGGCAGCCTCATATCGGGAAAGAATTTTCCTTGCCGGTTCGTGTCATCGGCAATTTCAAGATTTTCTTCGGTCAGGTCTTCAGCAGCCCAGAGCGGGCCTTTTGTCGCTTCTGAAACCAGAACGGCGTAATGGTCATTACAGAGCTGAACGGTGCCTGATCGCGCGGTCTCTGACAGAAGTGCGGGGGGAACGCCTTTGGCAAATAAGGCCGGGCACGAAGCCGCATGTGCCGGACATGCGACAACCAGAAACCCGACGAAACCAAGCGGAAGATATTTCAACGCCCCTCACAGACCTAATGCCAGACAATCTTGTCTGCCGGAACAACGAGGATATTGAAAATGACTGGTACGGGCAGAGGGACTTGAACCCCCACAGCTTGCGCCACCAGAACCTAAATCTGGCGTGTCTACCAATTCCACCATGCCCGCAGACTGTGAAGTGGGTCTAGACGATCTCCACGGCTCTTGCAATGGCTATCAACGACCTAAATGACTGAAAAATCACACCTCACAGAAAGAAAATGGATTTAGGAGTTAATTTCCAACCTTCTGGAATTTCAGAACAAAATTGTCCCCTTCCCCGATGGCGGCATATTTGGCGCGATCAACCTGGCCCAGAGCGTATGTTGGAGGAAGGGTCCAGATCCCTTTGGGCCACTGTGCCGTATCCCGGGGGTTAGCGTTGATTTCGGAGCTTCCAACAAGCTTGAAACCCGCTTTCTCAATCATCTGAATAGCGTAGGCCTGTCTCACATAGCCATCTTTTGCCTGCGGGTCCTGCGGAGCGCTGGTGTTTCCGCGATGGTCTTCAATACCCAGAATACCGCCAGGCTTCAGCACTTTGTGAATTGCCTCCAGCATTTGCGGGGCATTTCCAGCTTCCATCCAGTTGTGCATATTCCGGAATGTCATGACGAGATCCGCACTGTCTGCCGGTGCGAAATTCAAATTCTCTGCATCAAAACGAGTGGTTTTGACGGCTCCGTAGATATCCGGATGCGTCGCCTGAAGCTTGGCAATACTCTGCTTTTTGATATCTGCCGGCCCGAGAGCGACTGTATAAGTGCCTTGGTCACGAAGATACGGCGCAAGAATTTGGGTCCAGTACCCTCCAGCAGGCCAGATCTCTACGACATTGGACGTCGGAGTTATCCCGAAAAACTGCAGCTCTTCCAGCGGGTGTCGAACACTGTCACGGGCGACGAAGGCCGGCGTTCGCTCTGAAAGTTTGAGAGCTTGATCCAAACTTGGGCCAGCCAATGCTGGCGTGGCTGTCAAACATGACAAGGCCAACAGAAAACCGGATCTCGACAGCATGATAATGACTCCTGTTGCAGATGTCGTGACTGTGACACGAGGTTGTAGAGGCTGTCTTCACACTTCTTCAAAGCCTGGTGTTCAAACGGTGCTTTACAATCGCGAAATCTGATAAAGGATAATTTAGCAATCATCCCATCCGGGAAACGGCAACAGGGCAAAGCACACATGCGTCTCGACGACCAACGGGAAAGCACCAACATTGATGATCGACGTGGTTCCGGAGGCGGAGGACGCGGCCCTTTGAGGATCGGAGGGATTGGCGGTGTCATCCTTGTCATAGGGGCGCTGTACTTCGGCGTAGACCCCCGTGTAGTCCTGAACCTTCTGGAAAATGGACCGACAGCAAACACAGCGGCGACCAGCCGGCCTCAGGCAGCAAAAGATGACCCCGGCAGAAAATTCATCGCCCGTATTCTCGGCTCAACCGAAGATGTCTGGAGCAGCACTTTTCAGCAAATGGGCCGAACCTATCATGATCCCGGTCTGGTTCTCTTTTCTGGCGGGACACAGTCTGGTTGCGGGTATGCACAGACATCCGTAGGTCCATTCTATTGCCCTGCCGACCATAAGGTCTATCTGGATCTCCAGTTCTTTCAGGAATTGCAGGATCGTCTGGGAGCCAGTGGCGACTTCGCCAAGGCCTACGTCGTGGCTCATGAAGTCGGGCACCATGTCCAGAATGAGCTGGGCATTATGCAGCAGGTCAATCAACAGGGCAGCGCTGCCCAAAAAGGGGCGAATGGCCTTTCTGTCCGTGTTGAGTTGCAGGCGGACTGTTTCGCAGGGGTCTGGGCCAAGCGCGCGAACGATACCCGCCACTTCCTTGAGACGGGAGATATTGAAGAGGGCATGAACGCAGCCTCAGCCGTTGGTGACGATCGCCTGGAGCGCAAAGCTCAAGGTTATGTTGTCCCGGACAGCTTCACCCACGGGACATCTGCCCAAAGAGTCGCGTGGTTTAAGCGCGGACTGGAAAGCGGAGATATCAAACGCTGCGATACGTTTAACGCCCCCGCGCTCTAATCTTTCTTGCCTCTGGGCATGGAGAACTAAAACGTGCCTGCAATGCCCAGAGGCAAGACATCTGACACGTTTCGATGCCGTCATACCTCTGGAAAATTTCCCTATTCTGGTGCTTCAATAGGCGCATCTTAGAGCTTCTGCTGGAAACCATGACCATGAAGCACATCCTGCCCAGTGTTCTCTCCCTAGCCCTGCTTTGTAGCGCCGGTACAGCACTGGCCGAACCTGCATCTTGTACGCCTGGAGCGACCTCTTTACCTGCGGGGTATGAGGGCTGGAGCAATCCCACTCCTTTGACCGCAGCCACAGACAAGGCTGGTCTTTTTGCAAGTCACCTAACGCTCAATCACGCGTCTGCCATTCATCTGGCACACACTCCAGACGTTCACTTCCTGCAGAGGCCCGCTGAACCAGGCGGAAGTGTCAGCTATGGAGGGATGATTGCTTTCGAAGCTCCCCAGTCGGGAACTTATCGCATCATGCTGCCAAACAAGACATGGATTGACGTTCTTGGACAGGCGGGACTAGCCGTTTCGACGCATCATCAACATGGTCCCGACTGTTCGGGTATCCGCAAAATGGTAGATTTCCAGCTGCCAGCTGGGCAATACACGCTTCAACTTGCGGGCAGCGGTCTGCAGGATATGCCAGTCATGGTGTCTGCCCTACCCTGATGCGCTATCCCACACTGCTGTTTCTGGGCTTTCTTACGACTGGAGCAGCATTTCCTGCGATAGCAGCGAATATTTCCCCAACCGCTGCAAAAATCGAACTGGGGCACAGACTTTTCTATGACGCGGACCTCTCTCGTGACGGGAGCATGTCATGTGCAACCTGCCACGAACAGCGTCATGCCTTCTCAGATGCGAACCCAACTCATCCGGGAGTGACAGATGAAGACGGAATCCGGAATGTTCCACCCCTAGCGAATGTTGGGCAATTTCATACGCTCACTTGGATCAACCAACACGTTACAACACTGGAAGATCAGTTCTTTATTCCGCTAAGTGGCCATCACCCAGTGGAAATGGGCATGACAGACATGCCCGAGCTCGCGCGTCGGCTCTTCGCAAACCCTTGCTATCGCGTTCTGTTTTCAAAAGCCTTTCCTGAAAAAAATATTCCGATTGATGCCCGTTCTGTAGCCCAAGCCATGTCGGCCTTCGAGCAAGAATTAATTTCCGATAAGTCACCGTGGGATCTTAGGTTATCCGGCGCGACGCGGTCACAAACAAACGGAAAAAAGATATTCTTTGGCAAGGGAAAGTGCAGCTCATGTCACCAACCACCCCTATTCACTGATCAGGAATTCCATGCACTGTCGACATCTTATTCCGAACCCATCAGGACGCCTTCTCTTCGGAATGTCGAAGTAACCGCTCCTTATTTGCATGATGGTTCTGCCCCCACTCTCAGAAAAGCTATTCTGGCACACCCCAAAAGCAATCTGCTTTCGCAAAAAGAGCTGATAGAACTGATGGCGTTTCTTAAGCTGCTGACGGATCATAATTTTCTTTCTGATGCCAGCTTGGGGTTGCCATCTGAAGAATGCCCAATAAGCACGCAATGATCAGCCCTGGATAACGTAGCTAGTCTGCACACACGTTATACAAATCCGACTGCGCTTTTCAATTGAACCGGAGCGATGGCTTGGTACGAGGCCTCGATACTGATACATCCGTTGGTCTCCGCTCCACTCAGATGATCTGTCGGGAACCATTCATGACCAAACTTACAGCTCTTGTTATAGGACTTCTGTTCGGATCTACAGCGATAGCTTACGCAGAAGATGGTCAGGCTCTCTACAGTAGCAAGTGCAGCGTATGCCATCAGGCCGCCGGAATTGGATCGCCGGGACAGTTTCCTCCCCTCAGCGGAAGAATTGGAAAAATCGCCTCATCTCCTGAAGGAAAGGCTTATCTGAAAGACGTTCTTCTGAATGGCCTCCATGGCGCGATTGACGTCTCAGACGAGACATATATGGGCTTTATGCCGTCTTTCAATTCGCTGACAGACAGCCAGATTGCCGCGGTTCTTACGTATGTTTCGTCCCTGAATACGCCTGGAAAGGCTCCAGCTTTTTCTGAAGATGAAATCAAGGCTGCCCGTGGCACTCCAAAAAAAGCGAAAGAAATCGTTTCAGAACGGGCCGCACTCAATTCCATCCACCCGCTCCCATAAAAACTCATTTTTAGAGAGCGAAAGCTATTTTCTGTGACTTCCCATTAAAGAAAATATGGGATGTCACAGTCTAATTCTTAACCTTTTTCCATATTCTCTTCTTGAGAAAAAAGACCAAAATACTCATCGCGATAAGGTAAAGCAGGGTAAAAACGCCTACCTTATGTCTGGTGTGAAGATGTGGATGGGCTGACCATTCCAGAAACGCACCTATATCCTGCGACATCTGGGGAATGGTTGATGACGTTCCGTCTGAGTATTGGACCTGACCATCATGTAGAGGCTGAGGCATCGCGATGTGGCGATGCTTCATGGCCAGATTATAGTACGAGCCTTTAGGCAACACCGTCCCTTCCGGGGCGGATGCATAAGACTGCAAAATCTGAATAATGCGCGCCGTGCCTCCTTGTTGGGTCAGAGCAACTCGTGAAAAATCTGGAGGAAGACCACCGTGGTTGGCTAGTCTTGCCAGGTTTTCACTTGGATAAGGCGATCCAATTCGATCTGACGGGTGGGCTGGCCGTGTTTTAGGATCGCCATCATCGTCAAGACCATCGGCAACCTGATGCTGTGAAGCGTAATCTTTGATGGCCGCCACAGACAGGCCGAGGTCTGAAAGATCTGAATAAGCAACATAGTTCAAGCTGTGGCAACTACTGCAAACCTGCCTGAATACCTGGAGCCCGCGCTGCTCAGGCGTAGATGCGCCTGCTTTGAAAGAAAAAAGAGCGAGTAAAACTAAAAAAGGATATTTCATTCCCTGCCCTCTCTTGCGAAGCCCAAGGAAGATGATGTTTCGCCACGCGATTGAAGTGGCAAAAGTATCAGAAAATATAAATACCAATAGAAAACAGCAACGCGGCTAAGCCAGAGCCACCCTCCTGCGGGTGGATGCATTCCAGCAAAACCCAAAGCCATAAACGAGAAGAAAAGTATTAAAAGCGCTGGTCGGAGGAGAGGTCGAGACTGTGCGGATCTGACCGGGGACTTATCCAGCCATGGAACCGCAAATAATACGCCTATACTTCCTGTCGCAAGGATGAGGCCTCCAAGTTTGGAAGGAACCGCCCTTAAAATCGCATAAAACGGTGCAAAATACCATTCCGGCGTAATGTCCTGAGGCGTCACAAGCGGGTTTGCCTGTACGTAATTCTCTGCAAGAGTCAGAAAATCCGGAGCGAAAAAAACAACTGCTGCATAAACGATAAGAAAAAAACAAAGCCCCAACCCATCCTTGGACGTATAATAGGGATGAAATGGGACTGTTTCATCAGAAAATTCAGGATCTATTCCTGTCGGGTTATTTGATCCAGCAACATGCAATGTTGCAATATGAAGCGCAACGACGCCGATAATAGAAAATGCTGTCAGGAAATGAAGAACGTAAATCCTGTGTAAAGCAACATTACCAAGGCCCTCCCCTCCCATTAGCCAGGACGTCAGGGCTTTGCCGATCAATGGCACAGTATTGAGCGCATTCACGACAACTGTAGCGCCCCAATAGGACATCTGCCCCCACGGGAGAATGTACCCCGCGAAAGCCGTTATCATGACCATTAAAAGCAGTCCCAGCCCAGTGAGCCAGATCAGTTCGCGAGGCGCTTTGTAGGATCCGTAATAAAGCCCTCTCGCGACATGGACGTAGAGAGCGGCAAACAGCATGGAAACGCCGCCCATATGAATGGACCGAACCAGCCAGCCCGATGCGACCTGCCGATCCATGGTCTCTATGCTGGAAAACGCATCTGACATTGTCGGAGTGTAATTAAGAGCAAGAAAGATCCCGCTCAGCAAAAGCATCCCGAGCGAAACCGTGGCAAAGGCACCGAAATTCCATAGATAATTGAGGTTTTTCGGCATCGCGAAGTCAACATATTCACGCCGAAAAGAAGAAACAATCGGGAGACGTTTCTCTACCCACCTGGAGAGATCTTGAGATTTATCGGTCATGAGGGCAATCAGATCTGCTGGATCGTCGCAATGTCAAAATCTGGATCGCCTTTACTCTTCCCAATGAGAAGGTGCTGATCAGAAATTATCGTCACGGGCGGAACTGGGAGATTATAGGGCGCTGGCGCATCCTTATACGCCCGCCCTGCGATATCGAATTGGGACCCATGGCAGGGACAGGCATATTTCCCGCATCGATCGCCTGACGATGGCGCGTCAAAAGATGGCACACACCCCAGATGCGTACAGATTCCGATCAGGACGCCAATTTCAGGTACAACAGAGCGATGCCAGTTGATCGCATCCTGAGGTTGCTGGTGCATTTTGGACTCTGGGTCACGCAGCCGATGCGCCAGTTCAGGAACACGGAGCGAAGCCAGCATTTCGGGTGTACGCCGCTGAACGAACACCGGCCATCCACGCCACGTCACCACAAGCTGCTGCCCCGGCGCCAGCTTCGAGTAATCAACCTCAACAGTATCATCTTCGCCAATGCGACTGCTCTGCGTACCATTCAAACTGTTGAGAAATGGATATGCCAGCGCGCAGGCCCCTGCACAGCCCATCCCCAGCGTGACTGTCGCGAGCACATCGCGTCGCCGAGGGTGGTTTTCCTCTTCCAATCCCTGTTGGGACGAGGAAGGAGGTGCATCATCCTGTGTCATGGTGTCCTACTCAAATAACCAGCTCAAATCATTCAAGCCCATATGGGTGAAGTCAATCTTAAAGATACGCTGCACGAAACGGAGCCTCTGTTTCTCATCATGCACCTTCAGGGGCCAACCCGCTCTTTTTAACACCATACCCATTCATAAAAATGACATGAAACTCTTGAAATTCCTTGATGATTTCATCCGCCGAGACTGATAAGCGTCTTATCACAATTGAGCGTATGGAAGAGATCAACGGTGGCAACAAAACTGAACCGTCGCGGCGTGCTAGGTCTGGGAGCAGGTTTTTCCCTCAGTGCGCTTCTTCCATCCATTCAGCGTGCCCGTGCCATCCCTGCCCGTCGGGACACAGGAACGATCGAAGACGTCCAGCATATCGTTGTGCTGATGCAGGAAAACCGATCTTTCGATCACTATCTTGGTCATCTGTCAGGCGTTCGAGGGTATGGAGACCGGCATGTCGTGCGTGGTCCAAACCGCGAACCGATCTGGTGGCAGCAACGGCAGAAAGCCGAAAATGGCTGGATCACGCCGTTCCATCTCCCGACACAAACTACCAGTGCAGAATGCGTGATTGATCTGGACCACAGCTGGGCTCCTACGCACGCAGCGATCAACAAAGGCTGGAACAACCAATGGCCTCGTCACAAGAAAGATATGACGATGGGCTATTACACACGGGAAGATATTCCCTTCCATTACGCTCTGGCTGACGCGTTCACGGTCTGCGATCACTATTTCTGCTCCACGCCGACACAGACACACCCCAACCGTTTTTACCTCATGTCTGGCACCGTTGATCCCAATGCGACAGGCGGTGGCCCGATCCTCGATAATGTGGATTGGGTAGACAGAGATTTTTATCCCAAGGTGCCTGAACCTTTCACCTGGACGACCTACCCTGAGCGCCTTCAGGAGGCCGGTGTGTCATGGCAGGTTTACCAGCAGGGCCTGTCTGGCGCCGATGTTGAGAATGGTAATTTCGGCACAAACGTTCTGATGTGTTTCAAGAATTTCGCTGACGCCAAGCCGGGATCAGCCTTGCATGAGCGTGCCATGACTGCGCGAACACTTGACCACTTGAAACAGGATGTTCTGGCGGATCGGCTACCACAGGTGTCATGGATCCTGCCTCCGGCGGCATATTCTGAACACCCCCGGTGGACGCCCGGCTACGGTGCAACCTTTATTGCTCACGCGCTCGATGCCCTGACGGCAAACCCGGATGCCTGGGCCAAAACCGTCTTTCTCGTGATGTATGATGAGAACGACGGGTATTTTGACCATATGCCGCCCCCACAGCCTCCCACACCGGTTCTCCCCGGTCAGAGCACGGTGACGACGAGAGACGAAATTCACAATCACCTCCAAAGCTTCAGGCCAGATCGCTACAGGGCAGACGACCTTCCTTATGGCCTGGGGCCGCGTGTACCAGCTTTCGTTATCTCTCCCTGGAGCACAGGGGGCTTTGTCTGCTCCGAAGTGTTTGACCACACCTCTGTGCTACGCTTCATCGAAGCCCGCTTTGGCGTCAGGGAAACCAATATCACTCCATGGCGCCGTGCAGTCTGCGGCGACTTGACCAGTGCGTTCGATTTTTCGCGCAAAACTACGGTTAAGCCGCCGCTTCCGGACACGGCCGCCTACAGAAAAATTGCTGACGCGTCCTGTAAACTTCCCTCGCCCGTTATTCCTCATCAGAGCACGCTCGACGATATCGGCGACCAGGAACGAGGTGCGCGCTTGGCACGACCTCTGCCTTACAAACTCTCTGCAGACCTCCTGGAGGCCAGTGCAAACAGCGTGACTTTCGAAATCCGCAATGACGGCACATCCGGGGCATGTTTTTACGTTTACCGTGATGGAACCGAGGAAACCCCTCGCCGCCATACTCTGGAGCCGGGAAAAGCCATCACTGACGTTTGGCAAATAGAGAGCGCCGGACAGCACGACTTCACCATTCTCGGGCCAAATGGGTTTGCGCGTTACTTCCAGAACGCGAAACCTATGGATATCCAGGTTCAGGCGCGGGGAGATACTCAGACCGGCAATCTGGTCCTAAACCTAAAGAATACTGCGTCCACAGAAAAGAAGGTCAGGATCCAGGATAACGCTTATGGTGCGGAAGACCGTTTTCTTTCCCTTAAAGGAAATCAGTCGGCATCCGTGTCTGTCGATCTCGACGCCAGTCATCACTGGTATGATCTTGTTCTCTCCTGCTCCGATGAACCGGGCAATCAATCGCGATTTGCAGGGCATGTAGAAACCGGACAAACGAGCATCACAGATCCTGCCATGGGCAACGTCCTGGCCTGACGGACACAGTCATACTCTCGGCAAGAGCATACTCTGGAATGCTCTTGCCGGAAAAACCAGCTTAGCCGCTTATATCAAGGCCGATATCCAGCGCTTTGACCGTATGTGTAAGCCAGCCCAACGATAAAACGTCCACCCCGGTCTCTGCAATCGAGCGCGCCGTCTCCGGTGTAATTCCACCAGATGCCTCAGCAATAGAGCGGCCACCAATAAGTTTGACAGCTCTACGGAGCGTTTCCACAGCCATATTATCGAGAAGATACGCATCTGCTCCGCCAGCCGCGAGCGCTTCTTCGAGCTGGTCCAGCGTATCGACCTCCAGCTCAACCTTCATCAGATGCCCTGCCCGCTGACGCGCCGCCTTCAAAGCTGCCGAGACGCCTCCGCATAAAGCCAGATGATTGTCCTTAATTAGGATAGCGTCATCAAGCCGATATCTATGACTGGCACCCCCACCTGCACGTACCGCATATTTCTGAACCGCTTTAAGGCCAGGAAGTGTTTTGCGTGTACAGCAGATCCGAGCCTTCGTGCCATGAACAGCATCCACGATCGCCCGCGTCGCTGTAGCGATGCCGCTTAGGTGCGAGAGCAGATTTAAAGCCGTGCGTTCGCCTGCCAGAACCGTACTCGCAGACCCGTCAATGACGGCCAAAACATCCCCGGCCCCAATCCTGTCTCCATCCTGCCTGTGAGAAATAAACTCAGCCTTGCGGTCAAGAAGACTGAATGCAAGCTGGGCCCCCTGTAACCCAGCCAGAACGCCATTTTGTCTTGCACGAAAAACCGCCTGAAGGGGCTGTTCAGGATCAAGAAGAGCCTGTGTCGTCACATCTCCGCCCGTTCCGAGATCTTCAACAAGCGCGGCACGAACTACAGGTTCCCAGAGAAGATCAGGCAGAAAGGTCTGAAAGGTCATGCAATGTGTCCTTATGGCGAAGGAAGATCAGTTATGGTCAGCACAGTTCGGTTAGGCATCGTTTGATTTGGAAAGTCCGTGCGCCAGTGGCTTCCACGGCTCTCCCTACGTCTCAGGGCAGACGATGCAACGAACGCGGCAATGAGCGCTTCATTACTAACGTGGATATCAGGAAGAATTGTTTCAAAAAGGGCCTGCAATCCACGCTCGTCCCTGAGCAGTCCGGCATACTGGCTCATGAGTGAGGCCAAATCATGCACAGCAGGAGCATTGCTGACTTCGCGCAGCGCAGTCGCCCGGAACGGCACCTTTGGAAGCATGCTGCTATCGACGCTTTCTGCGACCCATTTCCCGGTTACGAAGGCTTCGAGCAATGAATTACTCGCCAGTCGATTAGCGCCATGAAGGCCGGTACAGGCCGCTTCTCCGCAGGCCCACAGACCCGGCACAGAGGTACGCCCCTGCTCATCAACATCCAGACCACCCATGTGATAGTGCATTGCTGGACTGACTGGGATGAGCTGTGCGTCTGGATCAATCCCCATGGCCATGCATAACGCTGTTATGCCCGGAAACCTCAGACTAAAGGGCGTTTTTCCTATTGCCCGCGTATCCAGAAAAACGTCGTGTCCGCTTTGAATATGAGCCGAAATCGCTCGCGCGACGATATCGCGTGGCTGGAGTTCTTCCGTAAATCTGTTTCCAGTTTCATCGACCAGAAGAGCACCCGCCCCGCGTACCGCCTCGCTCACCAGAGGTCTGCGGCCAGTCTGGCCCACGCCCTTGAGAGCAGTTGGATGAAACTGGGTGAATTCCATATCGACCAATCTGGCACCAGCCCGTGCAGCATGAGCCAGACCGTTCCCGGTCAGTGTTTCAGGACTGGTGGTACAGTCATAAAGAGCACCGATGCCCCCGGATGCGATGACACAGCATGAAGTGGGCAGAAAACCTTGTGAGGTTCTGACTCCAACAAGGCGCTCTTCCTCCGTAACCAAGCCCTCTAGTCGCGCTCCTTCCAGAACAGTGATGGTATCGCGACTTCGAACACGCTTTATCAACGTCTGCATGATCGCAGCACCGCTTCCATCTCCGCCGACATGGAGAATACGGTGCCTGGAATGCGCGGCTTCCAGATGCAGGTCCAGCGCTTCGCCCTTTTTTGCAAAAGGGACGCCCCACTCGAGCAAGGTCCTGATGGCGTCAGGTGCTGAGCTCGTAATCAGTTTCACTATGTGGGGAACACTGAGGCCGGCACCTGCGGCTAACGTGTCCTGAGCGTGCAGATCCGGTGAATCTTCTGCTCCAACTGCGGCTGCAATTCCCCCCTGAGCCAAAGAACTCGCCGCCTCGTGCCCTAACGGAGCCGGGCTGAGAACAACACAGGGCTGGCGAAGGTGCAGGGCAGCGGAAAGACCTGCCAGTCCTGCCCCTACGATAACGGGTTGCCCAGCGAGGTGACTTAAAAGAATGTCCTTCACAATTAGATTGCCAGCATTCTCTCGACCGCCATGCGGGCTCGCCCTTCAAGCTCGGACGGGATGGTTACCGGAGTTTCGAGTTTTTCGAGCGCTCTGCGGATTCCTGCCAACGTAATGCGCTTCATGTGTGGGCAAAGATTACACGGGCGAACAAACTCGGTTTCCGGATTCAGCGCGGCCAGATTGTCGCTCATTGAGCATTCTGTCATCAGCAACACTTTTTCCGGGCGGTGCGTCGCGACGTAGTCAATCATATTGGCGGTAGAGCCGGAATAGTCCGCCTCGGCAACCACGTCTGGCGGGCATTCAGGATGCGCTATGACCGTCACACCTGGATGAATTCGCCGATACTGCCGAATTTCCTGCGGTGTAAAGCGTTCATGCACTTCACAATGACCCGCCCAGGTCAGCATTTCGATGCCTGTTTCGTTCTCGATGTTTTGAGCCAGAAACTCGTCTGGAATCATGATAACACGAGGAACACCCAGGCTTTCCACAACCCGTCTGGCATTGCCCGACGTGCAGCAGACGTCTGTTTCCGCTTTCACTTCCGCTGTACTGTTCACGTAGGTGACTACCGGAACCCCCGGATAGCGCCGCTTCATCGCCCGGACGTTTTCCGCCGTTATGCTCTCTGCCAAAGAACAGCCAGCCCGATCGTCCGGAATTAGAACCGTCTTGTCGGGATTCATCAGCTTGGCGGTTTCCGCCATGAAATGAACGCCCGCCATGACAATGATGTCTGCGTCGAGGTTCTGAGCATCACGAGCCAGAGCCAGACTGTCTCCTCGGATGTCCGCGACACAGTGGAAAATTTCCGGCGTTTGATAGTTATGAGCCAGGATAACGGCATTTCGTTCGCGTTTCAGGCGAAGAATAGCCTCGATGTCATCCGCGTATAAACGTTCCCAATCCTCCCGCGCCATCAGGCGGGAGACAGGTTCGTAAAGCCTGTCACGGCTTTCCAAGACATGCTGACGGCCCATGACGGACTCCGTAATAACATTATGCTCCTATTGAGGATAATGTATCTTACCGTATTCACAAGCCTGTCGGTCAACACGTTTTCAGGAGAACGTTCCCAGTGGAAGCTTGGCCCCTGTCAGATAGCAGTTTTCAGAATTATCCGCCCGAAACCTGTAAAGCCGCGCAGGTCTTCCCTGAACCCCGCTCTCGTAGCGATCGGTTTCACTGACCAGATCCTGATTTTGTACCAAACGACGAAAATTCTGCTTGTGCATCAAACGCCCGGAAAGAGCTTCCATCGCTTGCTGGAGTTGAAGAAGCGTAAATTCTTCGGGCACGAGCTCGAACACGACAGGCGTGTAACGGATTTTCGCTCTTAAACGAGACATCGCCGTTGCGAGAATACGCCGATGATCCCAGAGCATCGGACTTTCTCCCAGTCCGGCGCTACAATGGGGTGACTCCTGAACCAGCCCAGCCTCCCACAGCAGTTCATAACGCTCCAGCACGGCTTCGTCGTTCCAGCTTTCCCCGCTCAGGCCAAACGTGGCCTTACAGCGGTCGAGCTTTTCCTCCTCATGGGCAGCCCACTTGAGAAGTGAGCGCTCAATGGTCTTGAGAAGGGCAACGCTTCCTTCAGTTCGGCGGTCTTCCCAGGGAAAGTACTGATACCATCCCCTCCATCCTGCCTGATCGCCACTGTCGCGCGTCAGAGCCATGTAGGAAATACGCACAAGCCGTTCAGTTTCAGCAGGAACAGAGTCCCCGAACGTATAGAGTTGCTCAACATGGCCGAGGCGGAACCCCGTGAGTTCCTCTACCCAATGGCGCACACCACGCTGCAATGACGAGTGTTCCGTTTCCAGGGCGCCTGCAGGTAAGCACGCTCCGTTCTGAACGGTCAGAACTTCTGGTGTTCCGTTCTGCAGGGTGGTCAGGACGGCAACCAGTTCCGCCCGACACGTCGCAACGTGATGATTCATTCTAAAATCATGTCTTCCCGTTGGTTAGAAACTCCAGAAGTAAAACTTTTCTCAGGAAGGAGGCTGGGAGTTTCTTGCTACCACCTCCCCTCCCTAAGGTTTCAATCTGCGATGCTGTCTGGCATGGACGCCATATCGATCACGAAGCGGTATTTGACGTCTGAACGCAGGACGCGCTCATACGCCTGATTGATCTCATCCATCCGAATGATTTCCACGTCACTGACGATGTTATGCTGCCCGCAGAAATCAAGCATTTCCTGCGTTTCCTGAATACCGCCGATAGCGGAGCCAGCCAGACTACGGCGCTTGGCAACCAGGCTGAAGGCCCCAACGGACATCGGCTTTTCCGGCAGTCCTACAAGAACCATATGTCCGTCCTGCTTCAGCAGGGACAGGTAGGCATTGATGTCATGATCTGCCGACACAGCATCAAGAATGAAATCAAAGCGGTTTGCCTCGGCAGCCATCGCTTGTTCATCGCGGGAAATGACAACCCGGTGTGCACCAAGTCGCTTCCCATCTTCGACTTTACTTGGAGACGTTGTGAACAGCGTCACTTCGGCACCAAGCGCAACGGCAAATTTGACCCCCATATGGCCAAGTCCACCGAGCCCGACAACACCAACACGATGCCCTGCCCCGATTTTCCAGCGAGACAACGGAGACCATGTCGTGATCCCGGCGCAAAGCAATGGTGCCGCCGCCGCCGGATCAAGATTTTCGGGAATACGCAGGACGAAACCTTCATCGACAACGATAGCGCGTGAATATCCGCCGAACGTGTAGGCGCCTTCTGCCGGGAATGCCGGATCGGGGCTGTTGTATGTCCATGTTGGGCTGGCATCACAATACTGCTCCAGACCAGCCTCGCAGGACGCGCAGGTTCGGCATGAATTCACCATGCAGCCCACGCCCACCCTGTCACCGACTTTAAAGCGTGTTACGTCTGGGCCAACCGCTTTGACATGCCCGATAATCTCATGACCCGGCACGCATGGATAAGAAGCAGGTCCCCATTCGCTCCGTGCGGTATGGATGTCAGAGTGACAGACACCGCAGTGGGTAATGTCAATCTGAACGTCCAAAGGACCACAGTCACGGCGCTCAAAAGCGAAGGGAGCCAAGGGAGATGTCGGGCTGGAGGCCGCGTAACCAACACAGGTAAGCATTGCAGGTCCTTGTCGAGACAGAAGAATCAAAGCGTCAAAACGATTGGTCCATTCTAACAGGAAGTCCCGCTGAACTGTACCCATGCTGAGTTCGCACAGATTTCCTCAGGCACGCGTAAGACAACTAACAGCGTCCCGAGCCTCTGCCAGTAACGCCTCAAGATCCAGCCCGGGAATAGCGCCATCCACTACCACGGGCACACCGTCCATCAGGACATGACGTACAGTTGTGGCGCCTGACACGACCGGAGCGATCAGTGGATCATGCAATCCAGCACATCTGGGTGCATCCAGACCATGGATAACCAGATCCGCCGCTGCGCCGACCTCAACCCGGCCAACATCGGGAAGCCCCAGGATTTGCGCTCCCGCGGATGTTGACCAACGCATAACATCCTCAGCCGTGACAGCGTCAGCACCGTGAACAGCACGATGGATCATCCACGCACAATGCATCTCCGCCCCCATGTCACAGGCTTCATTGGATGCTGCCCCATCAACTGCCAGCGATACGCGCCCGCCCAGAGCGTCCAAGGCCGGTGCAGGCGCGATACCTGACCCAAGGCGGCAGTTACTCTGAGGGCAATGCGCCATACCGGTCCCGGTTTGGGCCATAAGCGCCAGTTCGCTCTCATCAAGATGAACCAGATGCGCAAACCAGACGTCTTCTCCAACCCAGCCATGCTCGGCAACAAACTGAAGGGGCCGCATTCCGTAAGTTTCCAGACAGAACCGAACATAGTTCTCTGTTTCAGACAGATGTGAGTGTAGCGAAATACCCATGCTTCGGGCGGCAATAGCCATTTCCCGAAGCTCATCCGGCGTGACGCCCCAGGTTGGCGTATTAGGGGCCAAAGCAATTCGGCGTTTCGCGTTCGGGCCAGATTGATGATACCGGCCGACAAGCCCTTCGACACGTTTCATCATCACATCCAGCGTCTCCGTCGGGGCTGGAATAATGTCGTCCGTATCGAATTTTCTAGCGCGCGTGGTGCCTCCACGTGCCAGAACATAGCGCAGGCCAAGATCTTCAGCGGCTTCGAACAGAACGGCAGCCGGATCGTATGCATACATATCTGCAAACAGGTAATGATGATCAGCGACCGTCGTGCAGCCCGACAAGAGGAGTTCCACCATTCCAATTCGGGCCGCGACATTGAGCGCCCGCTCATCTATGCGGTTCCAGTAGGTGTTGGGCACAAGGCGAAGCCATGGCTCCAATGGCTTATTAATGGCTGTTGGAACTGCTTTGAGTACACTTTGAAAAAGGTGATGATGCGTGCTGATAAGTCCGGGAGTTGCAATTCCTCCCTTGGCGTTCAGAACCTTCTCCCCAGAGCCAGGTGTCAAATGACCGATTTCCGTGATCCTGCCGTCGCGAATGCGAATGTCACCGGTACGTCGAGCGGCATCGCCGCGTAGTCCAGTTAAAATTCCACCGATATTCTGTATCAGTAAGCTCATGCTGGCATCACCCGGAGAGTATCCACAAATTCTGTGGTGAAGGCACTTTTCCAGTCAGCATCGGCTGGCAAGAGGTTCTGGCTGACCATAAAGTCCCGTGTGGCCTGCCACCGGGCAAGCGTCATAGCGCCAAGACCTCGCTCTTTGACATCTGGGGATGACAGAGCATCTGCTTTTTTCAGTCCGGCGTAGCCGAAAGCCAGATGCTCCAGCGTCATATTAGGGTTAGCTTTGAGGATCAGAGCATTCCCCGGATCGGGGTTTTGAAAATAATCACGCCATCCCATCAAAGACGCTTTCACAAAGCTGCTTACCTTTTTCTTATCGGTCGCAACCATCTGCTGCGTCGTGACCATAGGAGCGCCATAGGGCGGATAACCCAGATCCTTGAACAGGAAAAACTCGACCGGCATTCCTTTCTGTCTGGCATCCCACAGTTCGGAGGATGCATAAGCCTGAACGGCCATTTCCGGATCCAGAAAAAACGGCTGGATATTGAACGAATAAGGCCTCGCCTGCTCTTCCCAGTAACCAAAGCGATTTTTGAGCCATGGCCAGAACGTCGCATGGGAAGATGCTGCTATCAGAATTGGGTGGTCACGGAGCTGGGCGAGATCCGTGACACCAGCATGCGTCATCAGGCCCTGCTGATCGTGCTGAAATGTACTGGCCACAGCGACAAGAGGAATTCCAGAGGCAACGGCGGAAAGAAGCTGGAAGTCGTAGCCAGTAATGAAATCTGCACGGCCAGCAGCCAGAAGCTGAGGAACATTCATTTGCGGGCTGGCAGCCTCTATCGTGACGTCCAGTCCTTCCTGTGCGTAATACCCCTTGGCCAGAGCTTGATAAAACCCACCAAACTCAGCTTGTGCATACCAGGATGTTATAAGCTTGACGGGCGTCCCCGCATTTTGCGCCCTACTGATGAGCGGCATGGATAATCCGCCGAGACTTCCAGCCACCCCCAAAAGGGTTCTCCGACGACTGAGAGATATCCTGGACATGCGGGAGCGTTCTCCATTCTTCATTTAGCCACAGTTTATGAATCGAAACGGTTTTCATGAAAGTGCCTATTTGAGAATATCGGAATGCTTTTATGAGAACGGCTTTTGTAATTGACAGGCAAATGCCCACCATGTTTTGTGTCGGAAACGAGTAGAAGCGGTCGAAGTCTTGTTACAGGCTTTGGGCATTGCTCCAACAGATCCGGACTACGGCTCTGGTTGGGGGCATATGCCATTATTGATCGCCACAGCCCCTCACCCATGCCGTAGTTCCGTCTCTGTTGTCTTCAATACGTTTATGGAGAAAACGAGTATGGTCCCGACAGGTCTGAGCGAACTTGAAACCGAACGCCATATTGGCGGAATGGGGACGAATATCGCCCGTCAAATTCCCAGGATCGATCTCTCCTCTTTTGAAGAACGGAAATACCAGATTGCGGACGAACTTTGGTCTGCGGCTACGGAAATCGGATTTTTTCAGGTTTATAATCACGGTATTCCGCAGAACGACATAGATCGAGCGTTCTCACTGGCAACAGCCTTCTTTGCCCTCCCTAAAGATGCAAAGGCCCGCCTTCCCCTCAAACCTGGTACGAACGCCGGATGGGAATTTCAGGAACAGGTGCGGCCCTCAACAGGTACACCTGACCATAAAGAATCATTTCAGATCACTCTTCCCAGAATGACGGCTCTGTGGCCAACAGAGCAAGACGCGCCGGACTTCAAGGAATTTCTATCTCACTTCGAGCACCAGAACTGGCTTCTGGGTATGAAGATCCTGTCCTGCTTTGCCATCAAACTCGGATTTGACCAAAAGTTCTTCACCGAACTGCACGACCCGTCCTCCCCTGACTACCAGTGCACTCTTCGTCTCATTCACTATATGAGCATGGAGAATGCTCTGCCGGAGGACTTCAAACGCTGGCGTGCAGGCGCCCATTCGGATTTTGATTGTTTGACACTTCTTCATCAGCGAACAGGCGAAGGCGGTCTTCAGGTTTGCCCTGGGAAGGATGCAAAGAGCGGGGCATGGACCGACGTTGAACCCGTCTCAGGATATGTGACCTGCAATATTGGCGACATGCTGATGCGGTGGAGCGACGACAAGCTGCTGTCCACGCTTCATCGTGTTCGCATGCCACAACCGGACGAATATCTTGGTGAGCGCCTCTCCATTCCCTTTTTCTGCCAGGCCAATCGGGATGCAATCATTCAGGGGCCAGAGAAGAAATATGCTCCGATCTCGGCCCAGAACTATCTTCTGGAACGCCTGAAGGCTAATTTTGCGGCGACTGAATCGAAAGGCAGCACTACAGGAACTGGTGCTGCCCTTTAAAGATCAAGCCAGCGCCTTAAGTTGCCTGACCTGGAAAATTGTCAGGCAACCCATTCCCAGGGCGCAGAACGCAAACAGGGCGTAACTGGTCCAGAGCGTTGTCGAGAAGTAGAGATAAGGCATCAGGACCGCCGAGACGGAAATAAACTGACCGACCGTGCCGGCAACAACGCCACGGGTCTTCCTGTCTGTCGCAACCACCGGCAGCAAAGACATCCCTGCACCACTCAGGCCGCTATAGGCGAATGTCCAAAGAAATAGCCCGGCAGACGCGACCAGCATCGTGCTTCCTGGGAAAAGCAGCAGCCATTGAGCCAGCATGCCAATAGCCGCCATGATGCAAAACATCACCCGGGAACGACGCTCCGTTCCGACACATAGACTGACAATCAACCCACCAGCCAGCATGACGACAATTTTGATGATCGCGACTTCTGCGGCAGACGCAGCCAAGCTCACGTGGTGAACGCGCGCAAGGTAAGAGGGCGCGATCAAACTGGTTCCATAAGCAATCCCATTCGGGAGCGTTACTGACAGCCCGAGAGCCGTGACCAGCCAAGGTGACAGTCGCTTGGCCGGACCGCTTTCAGTCAAGACAACTGGCGGCTCTTTCAAACCAGCGAGCGTCAGAACGCCAACAGTAAGAATAACAACCATCAGCGCCATATGGGCCGTGCAGGCTGCCTGCCAGCGTCCCCCATTCAAAAAAGGAATGGCGAGCAGAAGACCGGCTGAATATCCGGCCGGAGCAAAAGTGGACCAGAATGCCAAAGCTTTGGAGCGACTTTTTTCCGGCAGATAGCGCATGAACAACACCGGGGAACCCGCTGTCGCGAACGCAAACCCGCACCCACACAGCATAAGCCCAATCCGCAAGCTCCATAACGTGGATGTTGACAGGAGGAGACTGTCACCAATCAACGTAAGGACAACTGAAATTGGAAAAGCGCGCTTTACGCCAATACGGTCGACCACCATGCCGAACAAGAAAGATGTGAAGGCTGCGGGCACGGAAAAGAAAGACAAACTGGTGCCAACAGGTCCCGGAGAAACATGTCGGACTTCCGCGATCGCACTGATAAACGGAACCACCAGTCCGACAACGGCCATGGACACTGCCGAATAAACGTAAATCACCAGAACAAGAAAGAGATGATAGCCTGATCTGTCGCTCGTGGTCTGCATGGTCTTGTATCCTTGAAAAGGCCGGCCACGGGTCCGGCTAAGGGCTATTCAGTCGGCTTAGTTATTCCATGGAACATTCGGCAAAGCTTCCTCTACCGGGCCTGGCGGCTTGATTGAAGCGCAGCTTTGCGGAGGCATATGGCCAGCCAGAAGCATTTTCACGAAAGGAATGGAATCCTTCAAAGACACGTTGACTGCACCATTATGGGTCATACCCGGATAGCGCTTCCACAGAACATGAGTCCCAGCATCACACATGGCTGCAACAGCATTATACTGCCCATTCACTCCGGCCTCACCATCTGCCAGACCTGTCCCGGCGAACACAGGAAAGCTGATTTTGGCATCCGGGATCGTGAAGGCTGCGTCGTGTCCAGCCTCGAAAGCAGGAAGCTTCTCGTTGAAAAGTGCGTTACTTTGCACTTTGAGCTGGTCAGCTTTGTCGAAAAGATTGTGCAGGCAGGCGTGGCGAGCAATCTGGGACATCTGGCGCCCCGCACTCGTCAGAACTGTCCGGCTGTCTGTCTCAGGCTGCAGAGACTGGTCAGATCCTTCAACCCGCAACATGGCGAACGCGGAATCCATTTTGCTGGCGTCCGTATAAACTTCAGGAATAGGCACATGTCTCGCGCCTGGTGAGACTGCGAACCCTGTTACAAGGCCTGTAGCAACGACTCCCCGAATGTTTAACTCAGCAGCGTATGAGGGTGCTAGCCAGGCGGCTCCAAGCGCTGCCCCGGATCCCTGCGATTGCCCGACCAGAACGATCCAGTTTCTGATCTCTTTTGGGAAACTGCTCAGAGACGCTCTTAATCCGTCCAGAACGCTATAACCTTCCGGTCGATAGAACAGATACGGGTGCGGTCCCGGAGTTCCCAGACCCTGATAATCCGTCGCGACAACGACAAACCCTTCAGACAACCACCGCGACAGATAGGCTTTATCCCGACTGGAATACCCGCGCCAGGATGGAGCACAGACATCCGCAACGCCTGTCGTTCCGTGCTCCCAGGCCACAACAGGCCATCCATCAACAGGAGGCTTCCCCTTTGGAAACAGAATCTGCCCTGAAACTGCAATCGGACCGCTTTTGGTCACGCCATTCTGGGAAGAATACAGGACCCTAACGCCGCGACTGGCTCCTTGAGGAAGTTTGGTGAGATCCATGTCTTCATGCTGGATCAGCGTTCCGGGTATTGAGGATATAGCCGTATTGGCCGTGTAGAAAGCACTTACGCCACCGTCGCCATATCGGTCGTCAACACTCGCGGTGGTTGACGGTGATTCAGGTGAAACTGTGCATCCACCCAGTGCCAGCAGGAAAGCTCCTGTAGCGCATGTCAGGCCAGATAGTCGTGGCGTCATGAGGGGTCTCCGGTGCTGAGGGAGAGTGCACGGCGCCATTCCAGCGTGCGTGCAATCGCTCCAAACGGATAAAAATGTAGCCCACGAAAATTCGTGTCGGGTGTTTGAGCGATTTCTTGGGCTACAGCATCAACAAGATGTTGCGGATTGCAGGGCATAAACCAGCGATGCAGTTTCCAGCGTTGACGCTGCATGAAACGCAAAGACTGCCCGACACCACAGGCCATACCATACCGCACCAGCGTTTTTGGCGTCGTTAGCCCGTAAATTCCCAGGTTGATTGGCAGTGTAATGCCCTCTTCCCTGAGCCTTTTCTCCCAGGCAAGAACTGGAGCCGCATCAAAGCAGAACTGCGTTACGATCTGCATATTCAAACCCTGCGTCCGTGCAAGATCCTGTTTGCGACGCATATACTCCAGCAATGTTGCCTCGCTGGCCTGCGGGTGCCCCTCAGGATGCCCAGCAACGTAGACAGTGCGAATGCCAGTACGAACCGGGATCTCTGTTTCCAGAATTTGCACCGTATCGGCAAAAATACCAGCAGGCTTATCCGCTCCTCCCGCGATCAGGAGCATTCGCGGAATATCCCGCTCGGTCAATGCAGAGCAGATTTCCTGCAGATGGCCTTCGTCACGGATGGATCGAGCTGCGACGTGAGGAACTGGTAGGTAACCGCACAACTTCAGCAGGTCACAGGCCGCTAAAACGTCTGCAAATGGAACTCCCGGAAGCCAGGTCACGAAGACCCTTGATCCGCAGGCAAGATCAGGCAGAACACCCGAGAGCTCCAGAATACGGGATGGCAGAAGCTCGATAGAGCTTTCCGTCATCAGATCTGCACGCACCTGGCCGACCAATATAGTCATGCACCAATCCTTTTTTCCGCGAGATCCAAAACGGTTTTGAGAAGCATCATACGTGTCATCACGCCAAAACTTCGATCAGGTGGCGTCATCCAGCTCGCAACATCAGCAACTGCAGGATGGACATCCCCTTGCAAAGAGCCCTCGGGCCAGCTCATGCCAACATCAATGACAACAGCTCCCGATCGCACCATATCCGACGTTACCAGATGCGCTGAACCCGCGGCGGCTATAATGACGTCGGAGTTCTTCAGAACATTCTTAAGGTTCCGGCTTTTACGATGCAATATCGTAACGGTCGCGTTTCTGCTTTTTCCAGACAGCAAGAGCGCAGCGGGGCCGCCGACGAGACGTCCCCGCCCCAGAACAGCAACATTGGCCCCTTCCAGAACAAGGCCTGCCTGCTGCAACACTGCATCAATGCCCCTCACAGTGCAGGGAATAACAGACGGATCTGATGTCGTCAGAGACATCAGGTTAACCGGATGAAGACCATCCACATCCTTTTCAGCGCTGATCGCCTGAAGAACCTGTCCCTCTTCTAAATGTGCCGGCAGAGGAAGTTGAACCAGAATTCCAGTGATGGCTGAATCTTCATCAAGCCTTCGGATTTGCTCTAAAAGATCTGCCTGCGTGATAGATTCAGGCAGAACAATCTTCCGAACTGCAATTCCAACCTTTTCGCAGTCCTCGATTTTACGACTGACATATGTAGCGCTTTGTGGATCATCGCCTACCTCCATTAGCGCCAGGCAGGAAATGGTGCCCTGTTGCCTCAGCGTTGCGGCTCTGCTCTTGCTCTCCTCCAGAAGTGTGAGACCCAGTGCATCCAGATCAAAGAAACGAGCAGCCACCGCAATTACTCCCCTGCCAGAAACGGTCTCAGATAGCTTTAAGACGACGAATGATTTTTTTCATAAACGTCCGACGGGCGTTCAACGTGGTGTTATTCATATTGTAAAGCCCCAGGTAATCGACGCTGACACGACGGTTCATGACGGCACGCAGAAAACGTGTCCCATTCTTCCGTGGTGGATCACCAAGAACAAACGCACGATGCCGCGGGCAACCGTAAGTTGTGACGGTCATGACCTTCTTGATGTTTGTAAAGCCAGGAGAAAGCTTTCCATCTATCAATTTAAAAGAGACATCTGGAAGAAAAACGCGATCAAAATAGCCTTTAAGAATTGCAGGCCAACCAAAATTCCAAACAGGATGACACAAAATTAGTACATCCGTACTTTGCAGACGCTTCACGTAATCCGCTACGCGATGCTGATTAATACTAACATCGTGATACTCGATACGATCTTGCGGGCTTAGAACAGGATCGAAATTGTCCCGATATAGGTCCAGAGCATCGACTTCATGCCCTCCAGCTTCCAGTGTCTGCGTTACCAGCCTGAACAGTGCTGCGTTGAAGCTATCTTCAAGCGGGTGAGCGAAAATGACGTGGACTTTCACGCGGGGTTCCCTGTTTTTCTGGCTCTATCAGAAGAGTTTTGTTCGTTATTCGAACACTTGTTCGTTATATTTATTTTAGGCATAATCATTTTCAGCCTGCAATGATATTCGTAACGGCTATGCATAGTTTTTTGCCCAGAAACGGATTTGTCCATGGACCAGCCCTCGCCTGTCCCCGATACCGAGATTTCCCTGACATTTGTTAAGGGCCTCGAAGTCCTGCGTGCTTTTGAAAATGGCCAAACAGACATGACCGTCGCAGACATTGCGCGTCTGGTAGGGCACACGAGGGCCGCCACGAGGCGACTTGTCAGAACGTTGGAAGTTCTCGGTTATGTCCGGAGTATGGATCAGCGGTACAGGCTTACAGCACGCGCCTTGAAGCTGGGGCTCGGCTTCCTACAAAGCCGCTCCATCGGTCATCTTGTCGGGCCGGTTCTTCGAGCTGAATCCATTGTTATCGGAGAATCCATTTCTCTCGCTCTGCTGGACGCAGACGAGGCAATTTATGTTTTTCATAATCCTGCAGACAAATCTGCCGAAATGTCTGGGCATACTATTGGTAGCAGCATGTCTCTTGCCAGAACCGCAACTGGCCAAGCCATTTGCGCCTTTTTACCCGAGTTCAGACAACAGACCGTACTGGCCACCTCAGGCCTTTCTGAAACAGAAGCAACATGCGTGGCTAAGAGTCTTAAAGACGTTCACTCTCAGGGTTTCGCCTTGAGGGATGTGTCTCCGCAAAGCGATCTGCGTGCCCTTGGGGTGCCTGCCTTTAATGTAAATGGCCAAATTGCTGGTGCACTCAGCATCGTCTTTCCACCCAGCCGATACTCCATGACACAGATCCAGAAGGATCTGGTTCCCCACCTTCAGCGATGCGCAACTTATCTTGTAAGCGCCCTATGAGACCCCAAAATGACAATCTTCCTGCATACCTCTGAGCTTGCCCAAAACTATTTGGCCAGACTCAAAACACAGATCCGCTCACAGCAGAAAATTCTGGACCGTACGCCCATTCTCGCTGTCGTCACCGGCTCTTCTGACGCGGGGCCATCAGCCTATCTGCGTCGCATTAGCGGACTGGCGGAACAAGCCGGAATCAACCTGCAAGTTGTTGACATTGCGGGACAAAATGAAAGAAATTTTTGCCAAACGGTCCGAGAACTTGGTGCTAACAAGCAGATCGATGGAATTCTGATCCTCTTCCCACTCCCGGAAGAAATTTCCCGCCAAGCCATCATAGACGCCCTTTCCCCGGAGAAAGATGTGGATTGTCTCCATCCACTCAATCTTGGAAGCATCATGAACGGCGCTCCATACTTCGAGCCCTGCACGGCAACAGGCGCATTGATGGCAGCAGAACATCTCGTCGGAGATCTGCGCGGGAAAGACTGTGTCATCATTGGCAGTTCGCCCCTTGTCGGGCGCCCTTTGAGCATGCTTCTTCTGGATCGCGGCGCAACGGTTTCCGTTGTGCACATTGATACTCAGGACATCCAGTCACATTGCGAGAAAGCAGACGTCCTCTTTTCAGCAGTAGGAAAAGCCAGATTAGTGACTGCGGACTGGATCAAACCAGAGAGTTGCCTCATCGACATAGGGATCAGCTATTGCCCGGATGAGGGGCGTGTCGTAGGGGATGTTGATCTCAAATCTGTCGAAGATATCGCATATGCGGTTACTGCGGTTCCGGATGGTGTTGGGCCACTGACAACCTGTACATTACTGGCCAATACCGTGAAAAGTGCTTTTAATCGGGCAGAATTAAACTTCAGCTATCCGGCTCTTTCGCAATAACAATAGAAAAGGCCGGAAAGAAGATCTTTCCGGCCCATAGTCTTTAACCCTCTGCCTTCAGCGTTTTGGCGCTGAGCATTTTTCCGGGGTTCAGAAGTAACATCGGATCGTATCGCTTCTTGATTGCGGCCAGATCTGGTGATGCCACACGGTGCATGCCGCCCTCCTCAATGGTCACGACATGCGGGTTGGCAATATTGACCCCCCGCTTCTCATGTTCCGCGATGATATAGTTCAGGCGCTCTTCGTCCGTGAAGCGAATAACCGGCAATGCAGCACAACTCACATGACCGCCCATCGGAAAGAATTCCAGATGCATCATCAGGTCATCAGGGAAAAGCGCACGGATTTCCGCTACTTTCTCTAGTGTCCCGACGTGCGGATAACCGCACTGCAGATACGTGTAACCACGATCTTTCTTCAGAACCTGAAGCGTCGTGTGGTTCCATGTCAGCTCATAAAGCGGAGTTGCACCCGACGTGTCCTCAGCTTCTCTGGTATTGGCTTCATAACAGAGGTGACCGTTAGCAGCTTCTGCAAGCGCCTTAACCGTCTCAATACCTGCCGGAGCGATCATGAGAATGACTAACGATGCACCATCTGGCACGTGCTCGCGTACGGATGCGAAGAATGGTGGCAGGTCACCGTCAACAACAGACACCAGCTTCTTCTGAATGCCGGCCTGAAGCGCAATATCACGTGCAAAAACCGCTGCTTCTTCAAAGGTGCCGAATGAGATGGCCATATCCAGCCAATCCACGGCTGGCTCAACGCCAATCTCCAGTTCGGTAATCAGGCCTGTCGTTCCGTAGGTGTGAAGAATACCCCTCGCGTCAGAGCCGCGAAGTTCGAGAGCTTCCGGATTTTCGTCCAGAGTGACAAAGCGGAGCCCCAGAATATTTCCCGGTGACGAAAGACCGCCCCATCGAACAGACCCAATACCGCCGGATCCACCCGCGATAAACCCGCCGATCGTTGCCGTCCGTTTCGTGGACGGATACATGCGGACTTCCCAGCCCCGTTCATGCAGAGCACGATCCAAGTCCAGCATGTTCATGCCCGCCTGTACGCGTGCGACACCATCCTTGACCCAAAGGAGCTTATTGAGCTCCGTCATTTCAACGACAGCGCCCCCCTCCATCGGAACAGCCTGTCCATAATTCCCAGTGCCACCCCCACGCGGAGTAAGTGGCGTTTTTGTCTCACGTGCCACGCGCGCAATATGAAGAAGATCCTCTTCATTGCGCGGCATAACGATACAATCGCCAAAACAGCTATCAAGCTGCCGCTTCAGAACCGGACTATACCAGTAAAAATCACGGCTTTTCCGCTTCACAAGAGCCGGCACCGTTTGAACAGGAATATCGCCAAGGAGCGACAGGAAGGTCTCAACCGAGCTCATCGACCCAGATCCTCCGTGATAGGACGAAGACGATCCAGCGGATATTCAGCAATCTCGGCAAGAAGCTCAAGAAAACCTTCAATCCACTGATTGGCAACAGCTTCGCCCTTCTCGGCCGTAGCAATCCCGGCGTTTCCTGCCGCACCTGATGGGTGAATATCGTGCGTCAACCAACCAAAGCCTACACGGCCTTCTGCTTCCAGCCATTTGGCCGTCTCGGCAAGCTTCTGGGGCCATGGCTCGAAATTGTCAGCGCGTTCCATCTCAACAAGATCCGGTCGCAGGTGAAGCATCAGGGATGTTTCAATATCGCCACCATGAATCCCATAGCGGCGCTCTTCTTCAGTGAACATGCCATCCGGCACGCCAAAACGGGACCAGCCAACACACACAACAAACATTCCATGTGTCCGGCGGAGTGTTCTGGCAACGATATCCAGGATCTGTGGCTGCCCACCGTGGGAATTCAGGAGCACCAACCTCTTCACACCAGATCGTGCGACGCTTTCACCAATTTCGATGAGGACCTGCGTGAGGGTCTGCGCGCTGAGGGTCAGTGTTCCAGGATAAGCAACATGCTCTTCGCTTTTGCCAACAGCCTGAATAGGAAGTGCGGTCGCGGGGACGGTCGCGGGGAGCGCCTCCATTGCCTTATCAAGCAGCATTTCATTGATACAGGCATCCACATAGACCGGAAGATGTGGGCCATGCTGTTCCACCGCCGCCACAGGAAGAATGGCAACGGTCTCAGGGGGAAGCTGACGAAACTGGCGGGAAATCATGTCACACCAGCGCTTTTTGGGCCAGAAAACCGTCTCGGAATTGCTTGTCATGGGCTTGTCTTCCGTTGTCTCTTGTGTGGAATGACACGCCCCGGTGAGGACGAGCCAACACATTCCCTGCTCCGATATGATATCATCCCGGAACGAAAAGATAGATGAAACAGGAAGATCGCAGCTTTTAAAGCATCTATTTTCGACCGTAGCGATGCAAAAAAGAGGGCGCAAATTTCACGGGCATTCCGCTAGCGTTTCAAAAAACAGGAGCCAGCCATGTCCGAACTTTCACCACAGTCAATGCCTACGCGCTCCGTGCGCCTGAATCGTCTCTCCAAAACGGTAATGGTCGCGTCTCTGGGAGTCTTCGGCCTTCTCGTCGCACTTAATAATATTACAGATTATGGTTCAAACTACGCATTTGTTCGTCACGTTCTGTCGATGGATACCACGTTTCCCGGCAACAGTCTCAGATGGCGCGCGATCTCAGTCCCGCTGCTGTGGCATATTTTTTACGTCCTGATTATTGGCGCTGAATTCGCAACCGGTGCTCTTTTTTCGTTTGCAGCCTGGAAGATGGCGAAGGCGATCAACATGGATAGTCCGGCCTTTAAGGCCGCTCATACCCTTGTTCCCGTCGCGACGGCCGTAGGATTTCTCATCTGGTTTTTCGGCTTCTCTGTCGTCGGAGGTGAGTGGTTCGCGATGTGGCAATCCCATAGCTGGAACGGCCAGGAAGCCGCTTTCAGGTTTTTTATGACCATGCTGGGAGTTTGTATTTTCACCCAGCAGAAAGAGTGAGTGCGTCCTTTTTGCGCGCACAAATGGGTTAAAAAGGTATCGGTCCAGCAGCAGAATAGCTCTTCCCACGGAGACAAAAAAACCGTTACGGTCTAATTATAAATGGACGTTGGGAGGCAGCTCATGACACCTTACAGGCTTGATCGACGCAGTATGCTCCGCGGCATCATGGCTGCGGGCGCGGTGTCTTCCCTACCCTCTGGGCGAGCAAAAGCGGCATCCAGGCCCCTGAGTCTGCTGACCAACTGGTATGCTCAGGCAGAGCACGGAGGCTACTACCAGGCCTCCGAAGAAGGACTGTACAGCGCTCAAAATCTGGACGTTTCAATTCAGATGGGTGGCCCCCAGATGAACATGACCCAGCTTCTGATGGCCGGACAATGTGACATCGCCATCATGCAGGGTGAAGAAGCCATCCGCTGTGCAGTGCAGGGCATTCCCGCCGTCGCAATCGCTACGACTTTCCAGAAAGGCGTTGGCGGCGTGATGACCCACCCGGATATTCACGACATCGCCCAACTCAAGGGCCATCCCATTCTGATCAGTTCAGAAGGGCGAGCCAGCTTCTGGGTGTGGCTTAAGAAGCGTTATGGTTTCACGGAAGACCAGGCCCATCCCTACACCTATAATCTCCAACCCTTTGCTTTCAATCCGCAGATGGCCATGCAGGCCTTTGTTTCCTCGGAGCCCTATGGCGCCAAAAAAGCTGGTATTCCATTCAATTTCTTCCTCCTCGATGACCTGGGCTACGCTGCCTATGGAAACGTGCTGATGGTGTCCCGCAAGACCCTCGAAGAACGTGGCCCCGAGCTCCAGAAGTTCATCGTGGCCAGCAGCGAAGGCTGGAAACGCTATATTTTTGGAGAGTCCACCAAGGGGGATGCTGCGATCCGTAAAGCCAATCCGGATATGAGCGCGGACCAACTCGCGTGGTCCCGTCAGAAACTCCGCGACATCAAAGCTCTGGGCGCACCGGGAGCACCAATCATGACAATGAATGATGAGCGCTGGCAGCGCATTTACGACATCCAGCTTTCAGCTCAACTCATTGCAGACAGTCCGAAATGGAAAGATGGGTATACCCTTGATGTCGTCCACAACAGCCTGGCGACTGTCCCCGCATGAGCAGTCCCGTTCTTTCCCTGAGCAGCGTTGAGAAAATTTTCTCCAACGGCGTGCGCGGTCTTTCTCCTGTCGATCTGAGTGTGGAGACAGGAGATTTTGTTACGCTGATTGGGCCATCTGGATGCGGCAAAAGCACGCTCCTCAAGCTCATCGCCAATCTTCATACCCCGTCGGCTGGCACACTGAACTGGTGGGGCGGTGGCTTCAAGGACGTAGGCCAGAAAGGGCGCCGTATGGCGTTCGTCTTTCAGGACGCAACGCTCATGCCATGGGCCACGATCGTGAAAAATGTGCGCCTTCCGCTTGATTTGGAAAAAGTGGATCGGACAACGGCGGACAAGCGTGCCCATGCAGCTCTTGAACGCGTTGGCCTAGATCACGTGGCCGATCAATATCCGGCACAACTCTCCGGCGGTATGAAAATGCGCGTGTCCATTGCCCGTGCACTCGTTACTGAACCAGATCTTCTTCTGATGGATGAGCCATTCGGTGCATTGGACGAATTTACCAGAAACCGCTTGGATGAAGAAATGGCCCGTCTTTGCTATGAAGACGGCCTCACCACCCTGTTCGTCACACATGCCCTTCATGAGGCTGCATTTCTGTCCAGCCGCGTGATGGTCATGGCGGCTCATCCTGGACGTATTCATGCTCAATACGAAATAGACCGTGGCATTGTTCGCGACGAAACTTTTCGCCTTTCCGATCAGTTTGCCGGCATCAGCAAAGAATTGGCGATCCTCCTGGAAGATGCCAGTCGGGACAGCATGATTGGTCAGGAGGCGCGGCAATGATGACATCCCGTTCTCTCTCGCTCCTTGCTCCCATCACGCTCGGAATCATCATTCTGGCAACATGGGAAGCGATTTGTCGCTTCTGGCATATCCCGCCTTACCTGATGCCCTCCCCGTCTGCCATCTGGCGTGCTTTGATGCTGGACGGCATATCATTACTCCATGCGTTGCTTATCACTCTGGAAATCACATTTGCGGCGCTCGTTGTGGCCGTTCTCGGGGGTGTTCTGATAGCCTTCCTATTGGTGCAGAGCCCGCTGATCGAACGGTGCCTGATGCCTTATGTGGTCATCATGCAGGTGACCCCGATTGTAGCAATTGCGCCGCTGATCATCATCCTGATCCACAATACTCCCCTCGCCCTCACTGCCTGCGCAGCATTGGTAGCGATCTTCCCTGTGATCTCGAACACTCTGCAAGGCCTGCGCAGCGTAGATCCAGATCTTGCGGCTTACTTTCAGATGCACAAAGCCACCCGCCTTCAAATGCTGCTGCGACTGCGAATTCCAAGCGCTCTTCCCATGTTCATGGCGGGCTTGCGCATCGCAACAGGCCTCTCACTTGTCGGTGCCATTGTAGCTGAGTTTGTTGCCGGAACGGGCGGCAATTCGGCTGGCCTGGCGTATCAAATCCTTCAATCCGGCTTTCAAATGGATATTCCCCGGATGTTCGCGGCACTGTTCCTTATTACAGTCGCAGGCCTCGTCCTGTATGCCGCAGCAGCCAGCCTCCAGCGCTTTGCTCTGAGACATCGCTCATGACTTTTCCTGCTTCTTCCAGCACCGGCCCAAGGGCCCTCCTGAACGCGACTATTCCGGCAGGCCTGCGGCCTTCGTCATTCACTAATGAGTCCATGCGCTACGATATCGCGCTCTCAGATGGGAAAATTTCGGATATTCTACCGGCAGGAAATCTTTCTTCCGTCGGTGAAGCGATTGATCTGAAAGGTCAGATGGTCTGGCCATGCTTTGCAGATATTCATACCCATCTGGACAAGGCCTTCATCTGGGAGCGCACACCCAATCCTGATGGAACTTTCATGGGGGCCTTGCAAGCCACAACCCAGGATCGAGAAGGGTATTGGACGGACGCAGACGTTGAGCGCCGCATGGAGTTCAGTCTGAACTGTGCCTACGCGCACGGGACAAGCGCCATAAGAACGCACCTGGACACCTTCGGCACGCACGGGAACCGCGTTTGGCCGCTTTTGCGTCGCCTTCAAAAGAAATGGTCCGGAAAAGTCGCTCTGCAAGGCGTCTCCCTGACCATGCCTGAGCGCTACATGGGTGAAGACCGGGACGGCATCGTTAGAAATGTCGCCGAGACAGAGGGGGGCGTTCTGGGCGCCGTCCTGATGAAGCACAACACGACGCCGGAAGCCCTCGAAGTTCTCTTTGGACTAGCCACAGAATACGGGCTCGAACTGGATCTTCATGTCGATGAGAATGGAGAAACAGACGGAACGGCTCTGGAACTGATCGCCCAGACAGCTCTGAAGCTTCGGTTTCGTCAAAAGATCTTATGCGGCCATTGCTGTAGCCTTAGCGTCCAAAGCGAGACGCAACAGACGCACATTATTTCCCTGCTCGGCGAAGCCGGGATTGGCATTGTGAGTCTCCCACTTTGCAACATGTACCTTCAGGACCGCACCGTAGGGCGCACACCAAGATGGAGAGGTGTAACCTTACTGCAGGAACTCGATGCGGCGGGTATTCCAGTCATGCTTGCCAGCGACAATGTCCGAGACCCCTTCTACGCTTACGGGGACTTTGACATGCACGAAATTCTTCAGGGCGGTACGAGGATCGGCCAGCTGGATCATACTCACCGTCCTTGGGCGCAATCGGTCACAAGCCGTCCGGGATCCTGGATGGGAAGGAACCATCGCTTGGAAAAAGGTGCACCAGCCGATCTGATTATCTTTCCAGCTCGTTCCATGAATGAATGGATGAGCCGCTCTCAGGCCGGACGGACAGTTCTCCGAAACGGTCGCATTCTTGAAGCAGCTCCCCCCTCATACGAAACTCTGGGAGGTGAAATCTGATGTTCGCGCTGGAACCTCGCCGGACGGAGACAATGCAAACACGGGATGGCGTTTCACTGGTTGCTGATATCTGGGAACCAGAAGGAGACGGCCCCTTCCCCGTTCTTCTGATGCGACAGGCTTACGGTCGCAAGATTGGTACGTCGCTCTGCTACGCACCACCGGAATGGTATGCCAGTCACGGCTATATCGTCATTATGCAGGACGTGCGGGGACGCGGAGATTCTGGCGGTGAGTTTGTCCTGTTCGAATATGAAGCGACAGATGGCGCCGATACGATCGCCTGGGCCGCATCCTTACCGCGCAGCAATGGTCACGTGGGGATGTTTGGATTCTCCTTTCAGGGGAGCAACCAACTTCTGGCAGCCGGAGAAAAACCAGCAGCGCTCAAAGCGGTTGCGCCTGCCATGATCGGCTGGCAGCTGGATCAGGACTGGGCGTATGAAAATGGGGCATTCCCGATGCGCGCCAATCTAGGTTGGGCGACGCAACTGGCAGCAGAAACAGCAAGGCTCCAGGGAGACTACGAAGCCCAGCAGGCTCTCTTCGCTGCTAGTCGGGGCATGTCTTTCAATGGGCGACAGCCAACTGTGCCTGCACATGAAGCACTTCTGGCAAAATATAGCCATTATACCCGCTGGAGGGAGACGCCTCCGGGAGATGCCTACTGGGACAAAATCTCCCCCGCATCGCGGTTGACCGAAATTGCGGAGCTGGCACCCGCAGTTCTACTGATTGGGGGATGGTACGACAGCCACCTTCCGGGCACGCTGGAAGCATATCGTGCCCTGTCCCCGCACATGCCAACACGCTTGATTGTTGGCCCTTGGTCACACTTTCCTTGGGATCGACATATCGGGGATGTGGACGTCGGTGAGGCTGCCATTACAGACATCGATCAGCAGCAAATCGCATTCTTCGATCAATATCTAAAAGCTGCCCCCATACCCGAGACGGAGCCAGTACGCCTTTTCGATATGGGCGCCTGTCGCTGGCAGGACTTCCCGACACTCTCGGCAGGAAAAGTTCCAAGCTATCCAGCCGGGACGGGCCGCTCCGCGATTGACACACGCGATGGTATTCTGAGCGCGTCGACAGCTCCTACAGCACCGTCAGAGAGCCTTACTCTCGATCCGTGGCGCCCTTCGGGTCCGTGTGGTGGAAGCTTCGGGTTTCCGGGAGGCCCCGTAGATCGTGCCCGCACCGATGCGCGTTCGGACGTCCTGACATTCACGACGCTCCCGCTCGAATTCGATCAGTTACTCGCAGGAACGATCACAGGGTGCTTTGAAATCGAGAGTGAATACGCCGGTTTTGACCTTCATGCCTGCGTCTCGCGTATCGATCAGAACGGCAAAGTACACCCCCTCGCAGAAGGATATGCGCTGACCGCCCCTGGTCAGACGTCTCTGCCGCTACGGGGAACATGCGTCACATTGAAAGCCGGCGAAAGATTGAGACTCTCCCTGTCTCTCTCCTGCTTTCCCGTGTTTCCAATCAACCCCGGCACAGGGGCTAGCCCTATTACCGCCACTCTGGACCAACAACAGGTGACGACAGTTCACTTCAAATGCGGCTCCGGAACCTACCTTCTTCTTCCTTGGATCAAACAGGAAAGATAATTCTCATGCCTTTCGCAAAATGCAGCCCTGATAGCGTTGAAGCCTTTCGGATTGCTCCGGATTCAACCAATTACTTTGCCATTTTGTTTGACAAGACGGCTGGCGATTATGCGTCCATTGCCGTTGTCGAGATTTTTGAACCTGGTGGCGCAACACCACCCAACACACACACTGATGCGGACGAAATGTTTTTCGTGCTGTCCGGCACAGGCCGCGCCTGGTGTGATGGTCAGAGCTGCGAACTCAAGGCTGGCGACGCACTTCTGGTCAAGCCTGGATCAGAGCATGTTCTGGAAAATACAGGCACCAAGAAGCTCTACACTTTGACAGTAATGACCCCGGACGAAGACTTTGGAAAACTGATCCGTAGCGGAGTTCCAGTCAAGCTCGATGCCGAAGATCTGGCGGTGCTGTGCGGAGGCAGTCAATGAGGCGTCTGGGCAGCACACACGTTAACAGTTGGGGGGCAACAGCGTCCTCCATAAGTCTTTTACGGCCAGAGCGTCCTTCTCGGCCAGTTAGTGTTCCGTCTCAGCCTCAGGCACTGACGTTCGATCTTGCTCGTACCGCGATTATTGTGATCGATATGCAGAATGACTTCTGCCACCCGGACGGCTGGCTAGCGTCCATTGGTGTTGACATCACGGCTGCCCGCCGCCCCATTGATCCGCTGAAGACACTCCTTCCCGCGCTTCGAAAGCATGATGTCCCTGTTATCTGGCTAAATTGGGGAAACCGTCCAGACAGGCTTAACCTTCCCCCTTCTGTCCTGCATGTTTATGACCCCGCAGGTGAAGATAAAGGCATCGGCGCGGCTATAGGCGCCACAGACCGCAAAGTTCTGGAAGACGGCAGTTGGAATGCTGCAATCGTTGACGAGCTCGAAGTCGATCCGGAAGATATTCACATCTCCAAGTATCGAATGAGTGGCTTCTGGGACACGCCACTCGAGGGGATACTCAAAAACCTGCGTGTAGACACATTGCTTTTCTCAGGCGTCAATAGCGATCAGTGCGTTCTCAGTACACTGACAGACGCAGGATGCCTCGGTTACGACTGCATCCTACTCGATGACTGCTCCGCGACGACTTCTCCAGATTTTTGCCAAGACGCAACTGTTTACAATGTTCGCCAGTGCTACGGATTTGTAGCATCCGGCTCAGATCTGGCGAAAAATCTTATTCGCTGAACGGTGGACACAGCGGCTTTCAGGAGCAACCTCAGTGCTGCTGGAAGCCGAACAGACAAGGGTCTTCCGATGCTTTTGCTCCGCAAGGAGAGGCAATATGAGCCCTCTAATTTAATGACTAGGCTCAGGCCCCATTGATATTGAATGGCCGGATATGATTCAGGCTCCTTGAGGAGACTGGAGATGAGTGACCTGTATTGGCTGACAGACGAGCAAATGGAGCGTCTGCAGCCCTTTTTCCCGAAGAGCCATGGCAAACCTCGTGTTGATGACCTTCGTGTGTTGAATGGGATCATTTTCGCAAACAAAAATGGTTTGCGCTGGCGTGATGCGCTCCGGGAATACGGTCTACACAAGACGCTCTACGATCGCTGCAAGCGCTGGAGTGCTATGGGGATATTCATCCGGATGATGGAGGGACTGGAGGCCGGCAAGCCAGAGCCTCAGACGATCATGAATGATGCGACCTATCTCAAGGCACATCGCACAGCTTCGAGCCTGCGGTTAAAAAAGGAGCTCCAGGCCGTCTGATTGGGCTCACCAAAGGCGGAATGAATATGCGAGCGGACGTCCGCTCGGTTTCTTCATGACAGCAGGCCAGATCAGTGATTACACCGGTGCGGCTGCCCTTCTGGACGATCTCCTAGGATGCTTGCAGACCCGGGCTATGACGCTGACTGATTTAGGGGTGCCTTAGAGGAGAGAAGGATCAAACCATACATTCCGGGGCGAAAATCTCGTAGGAAACCGGTAAAATACGACAAGCGAAAATATAAACGCCGCAATCGCATCGAGATCATGTTCGGAAGGCTCAAGGACTGGAGACGGGTCGTGACACACTATGACAGATGTCCCACCGTTTCTTCTCGTCAATCTGCCTCGCTGCAACCGTCTTGTTCTGGCTATGCGTCCTGAGCCCAGACACACGTCAGACCTCACGTTGCTCGACACAACTATCACACTGCTGTTTTTGACGGGAAGAAACGGCAGCCACGAGCCCGCGAAACTCAACAATAAAAAAAGCCCCCGGAACGTAATGTTCCGAGGGCCCATTAGAAGTTCGAAAATCAGAAGCCTGTGGAAATCGTCCCTGTCATGCTGAAGCGCGGCTCAACATAGAACTGGGCACTGGATCCATTGCCTGAAAGATTACCATTCATCAGACGAACAGCCGATGCATTTGTACCCACACCCACGACGCCCGTCCGGACAATTGAACCTGTCAGGTTCGTAAAGTTCAGGCGGATTGTCGGAGACTTCGCATACCACACTGGCTTGAAGTGATAGCCGAGTGACAGTGTGTTCGTTACATACCCAGGAATACGCTGATCACCTGCGATGGTGACGGACTGCGGCCCGGTGTAGTGAACGGTTGCATTCGCGAAGAACCCTTGATGCACATACGTCAGACCAAAATTCGCCATCACGTGCGGGGATAGAGGTGCCTGCGTACCCTTAGTCCTGAAGGCCGTCAGATTACCGCTCGCATCGGATGCCGCAATATTCGTGTCCATCCGTGCATTCAGATATTCAAACGAAACATACGGACTGAAACCATAGATCGGCTGTGTAGAGAACATGGCATCAAAACCGCGAGCAGTCTGATTACCAGCATTAACGACACCAGATTGGTTATTGCCAAGATACGTTGTCAGCAAGCGATTGGTAATATTGTAGTTAAAGAGATCGAGGTCTACGATAACGTACTTGTCGTTATACCGATATCCAAGCTCTTCTTTAATGGAATACTGGTTCTTAGGCAGCGTTCCAGTGTAGGTCGTGTTGGCCAATGCTGATGCAGACGGTTGACGGAAGTCACCCTCAGCATTGATGTAAACCTGATGGTGCTCATTGAAATGGTAGCTGACGGACAGGTGCGGCAGAGGTGCCGTCAGGTTCTGACCCATCTGCTTGTGCCCAGGATATGTTGTGTACCAGACATTGGACATCACATATTTGAAGCCAGCATTGACCAGCAGGTGGTCATGGAAATACTTCGCTGTGTCCTGCAGAAATAGCGAGTGAATTTCGTAACCAGTTGTGTTGCCCGGGTAGGAACGGGTAGTCCCGGAATACACCTGATACGTTGAGTCGTTCGGGCTCGGATTGGAGCCATCTGCTTTCGTCACACTTGTTGGGAAATGCTGGGTATAATCCTGATTTTCATACCAGTAACCAAGCTCAAAATGGTTATGCTTGTCGATGTCATAGCCCAGCTTGGCTGTCGCCCCGACATCAAGTGCTGCGTTTTCCAGGAAGTAACTTGTGATCGGCGTACCTTTAGCAATAGTCTCGCCAGATTTGTAGTTCGTAGCACCGCTAGCAGCTGTTCCAGCTGAGCCATCCCAGCCTTTGCCCATGTTGTAATACGGGCGAAGATCAAACTGCAGCTTGTCTGTAAGAACGATATGGATTGGAGCACTCAGGAAAATCTGGTTCCAATGATCAATATTGTTCTTCCAATAGTCATTTCCGCTGGAGTCAAACCCAGCCTTGCGCCCGTAGCCCTCGCCGGTTGCCTTGTATTTGTAGAACTGAGCGGCGGTGGGGTACCGGTCGATGGTAAAGTCTTCATTATTCCAGGACATGAAGAGCTTCGCAAAAGAGCCATTCTCCCAGTCCTTGCGAATACCGAAATCAAGATGACGACGCTCGTTGATACCGGCACCCATCCATGAACGGGCATGAGTATTCGAAAATGAGAGGAAGGTGCGAACGCCAGTCTTTGCGATATCACCACTCTCAACGCGCAGGAATTCGCGAGAAAGGTTATTCGTGCCGTATGAGAAATCCATTAAGCCGCCGAACTCATGCGACGGATCATGGGATACTTCGTTCATGACGCCCGCAGCAGCAGACGTGGCCGGCAGATCAACTGCAGATGAACCCGGTGTGAGGCTGACGCTATCCAGATTTTCTGAATCAATGTCTTCGGCCATATAAGCCGCGCTAGCTGCAGGCGCACCGTCGACCATAAGAGCCATATCAGCATCGGTCAGGCTTCGGCTCTGAATACGTCCACCCTGCATACCGGACGTATCCGGCGTGGAGACGTTTACGCTCGGCAGGTTCTTGATGAGATCAAGTGCCGTACTTGTCGGACTTTTGGCCTCAATGAATGCCTTCGTGATCGTCTGGATTGCGTAAGGAGCAGTCTCGACACGCATCATGCCGCCGCCGCGGCTTCTGGCCAAGCGTGACGTCGATACGGTAACGTGTTCATCACCTGTCGAATTGATCGAGGCAGGCCGACGCATTTTCGGATGTGCAGGAACAGCTACAACATCGCTTTTCTGACCCGCAGCAGCTTGGGCACGGGCTGCATGACGCGCGTGAGCCTTATGGTGGACTGGAGCATCACTCGAAGCTGCCTGCGCAGATGCAGCAAGAGACGACGAACCAAAGCCAGCCAGACACGTTACAAGAAGAAGCGCCTTCCTGGACGAGTACTTTTCAAATCGGTACGGACACATAACCTTTTGGCTTCTCCTGCTGCAAAACGATTTTCGTTCCTGACAGGACCTGATCTCTGTCAGAAGAGACCCTTTCCCATAACGAAAACGTAACATAATCGAGCGCTACCTCAGAAGGCGAATAATTGCCTCACACCGACATCAAAAATAGGACACAAGGCAGATCCCGAACACCTGATGTGTCTTTTTCACACGCCTTCACATGTTTTGCAACATTCCATCGATAGATCATGCCCAGTTCTTTGATATCAGAAATATATGTTTTATTTCAATAATCTATAAGAGTTTTGGGCTGGAAAATATGTACCTTTCCAGGGGCTACATCTCCACCGCTCAGGCTATTATTTTCCGCACAAGGACAGTGGATACTCCAGTGTGCTTTTGAGGCAACATACCCCACCCTAATTACGAAAACTGTGCTTACCAACGGATCTTGCAGGCAGTTTACTCTCTTTTCTTGAAAGATCTCCGGAACGTTCTTAGTCTGCATCTTTTCGGTGCGAAAACTACGATGCTTCACAGTCGCCTTCTCATCTATCTGGATACGGTCGCCCGCTGCGGATCCATCCGAAAGGCAGGCGAGCATCTGAATGTGGCCTCAACGGCTATCAACCGACAGATCCTGACACTGGAAGATAATCTGGGCACCCCAATCTTTCAGCGTCTCCCACGCAAGCTGGTCCTTACGGCCGCAGGAGAGATCCTGCTCGCTCACGTCCGTGACACGCTCAAAAACATGAACCTCACGCGGCAGGTCCTTGAGGACTTGAAAGGACTCAAACGCGGCGAATTCTCCATCGCCACAATGGTAGGTCCGATTTCGACCTTTCTGCCGCTCGCTCTGGCTGACTTTCATAATACGCACCAAAATGTTCGGATTCATGTCAGCACCTACGGCACACATGATCTGGTCGAAACAGTCAAAAATGGACAGGCCGATATTGGTATTGGGTTCGATATCCCCATGGACAACAGCCTCGTTGTTCAGACTGCGCGTACCGTTCCTCTGGGCGTCGTAATGAGCGTGCATCATCCCCTCGCCCATCAGGAATCCATTACTCTTGAAGAATGCAACGCATGGCCCCTGACGGTAGCAGACGACAGCATGGCCATCCGCCCCCACCTTGAAGATCTCTATGCAGCACGCGACCTGAGCCTGACGCCAGCAATCGAGACCAACTCCATTGAACTCATGCGTCAGATGGCTCTATCCCCAGGAAATATCACCTTCCTGACACCATTGGACATCATTCAGGAAAGAGCAGAGGGCAAGCTCAAGTTCCTGTCTCTTAACGAGCAAGGTACTCAGCCCCAGACCCTCTCGATCGTGGCGAGATCTAAGATATCCAATCCATTCACTGCGCTCTTCATTGAGAGAGTGGAGTATTTTCTCCAGGATTACACGAGTACCTACCCGGTTTGATCCAGCTGATAAACGCTATCAGGAGAGCGTGTCAGTCTGGAAAAGAAACACTTTCAACCCGCCATGGGGAATGGGCGCGCCTGTCGGCAGGAATGGAAGACCTGTTGCGTGGGCCAAAGAGACTTCCGTCGTCAGAATACCGACACGCCATCCCTTGAACTGCTCCAGAAGCCTATTTCCCAGAGCACGATAGAGTGCAGATAACTTTGTCTTGTCGCCGATGCGTGTGCCGTAAGGCGGATTCAGAATAACCAGTCCGGGAGAACTCCCTTCTGGCGGCATGATTTCGCTGATTGTAGCCTGACGAAACTCTGTGCATGCCGTGACACCCGCTCGCAACGCGTTGGCTTCGCTCATAGTAATGGCGCCCGCGTCTCGATCACTTCCGTAAAAGCGGAACTCAGGCGTACGCTCACTTTTAACAGAGCGCATTGTCTGCCAAGCGTCTTTATCGTAGGTGGCCAACTGCTCAAAGGCGAAATGCCGTGATCGTCCCGGATTGAGGCGGGAAGCGATCTCTGCCGCTTCAATCACGAAAGTCCCGGAACCACACATAGGGTCCAGCACAGTTTCCTGACCATTATACCCGCACTTCCGTAGGAACAGCGAAGCCATAGTTTCTCTCATCGGAGCGCGATTAACGGCTTCCTTATGCCCTCGCCTGTGCAGGAGATCGCCCGATGTATCGACACTGATGGTGCAAAAGTTCTGATCAATCCGAACGCGCAGGACGACATCTGCATTATCGTCCGCGGATGCGCCTAACAGTTCCGTGACAATCTTGGAGATCCGCTCAGCCGCTGCGCCGCTATGATAGATCCGCGAGGACGAACACGAGACCTCCACTTTGAACGGCACGTCCGGGCGAAGAAACTCTGCCCACTTCACTTCTCGGGCACGTTTTTCAAGCTGGGACAGGTATTCTGCCTTGAACTGCGCCACTCGCGCCAGAACCCGACTTGCACCCCGGATCCAGAGGTTGGCACGCCAGACTTCAGGCCACCCACCCCTCAGTGTCACACCACCAGGTACGACTTTTGGCTGGCGAAAACCCTTCATCCGGACTTCGGAGCAAAGGGTCTCTTCCAGTCCCGGAGGAGCAGCAAGAAAGATCTCAAAGTGCCTGTTATTCGTCATGCGCTCTGAATGGCAGGAAGAGAAGGAAACAGCAATCGTCCGTTCTGAGTTTCCGCTGAGCTAAAACTGGGCCGGTGGATCACAACCGCCGACCATAAAATTTTTGTGCTCACGCAAACAAGCGCCTCCCTGCAACGTAAGCTGAAGATACGCGGAAGCCCCCTGACGATCCTTTAACCAGCGGCCTTTCCTCTCACAAACTCTGTGCAACGCGATCATCCCATCAGGAGGACCGATCATGAATCCTTCAGAACGTCGTAAGTTCGGGCGGAAAGACTTTAGCGTTACAGCCTTCGCTTTCGGAACGGCCCCACTTGGAAATTTTCTACAGGAAGTCGGCGAGCAGGAGGCAGATGACATGATCCAGCAGGCCTGGAACGCTGGCGTTCGCCTGTATGACACATCCCCCATGTATGGTCATGGATTGGCAGAACTTAGGCTGGGGCATTCCCTCCGCTGGAAAAAAAGAGATGACTTCGTCATCACAACAAAAGTCGGCCGAAGATTACATTCTGCCCGCAGGGCTGAGATTGACTTTGCACCGTGGGTCAATGCGGCCCCTAACAAAATGACCTTTGACTACAGCTACGATGGAACGATGCGAGCTTTTGAGGACTCTCTTCAAAGGCTCGCTCTTGAGCACATCGACGTTGCTTTCATTCATGATATCGACCGCTTTACGCATGGCCCCAACCAACCTGAAGTTTTTCGGCAGGCGATGGACGGAAGCTGGCGCGCGCTGGAAAAGCTTCGATCAGAAGGCGTCGTCAAAGCCATTGGCGTCGGCGTCAACGAATGGGAAGTCTGCCATACCGCGCTTCAGCAGCGAGATTTTGACTGTTTTCTTCTGGCAGGCCGATACACGTTGCTGGAACAGGACGCCCTGAACGAATTATTACCCCTCTGCGAACAGCGAGGCGCTACGCTTATTGTGGGGGGCGGCTTCAATTCAGGCATTTTGGCGACAGGGTCAGTTCCTGGCGCGAAGTATAATTACTCCCCTGCTCCCGCGAGTGTCCTTGAACGCGTCAAAAAAATTGAAGCGGTCTGCGCAGACTATAATGTGCCCCTCCCGGCAGCCGCATTACAGTTTGTAGTGGCGCATCCTACGATTTCTTCATTTTGCGCGGGGACGCGAAATGTGAGCCAACTCCAGCAGAATCTGAAATGGTTTACGCATCCCATCCCTGAAGACTTCTGGGCTAAACTCAAGTCAACCGGCCTGCTTGCAGAACGCGCTCCCGTGCCAGCCATGGCTTGACTTTACTACTTGTAAGCTCGGGATTTTTCTGAGGGCTGTTCCTGCTTTGAGACACGATCCCGAGCCTCAAAACATCATCTTTTTGCGAGGCGCCACCTTATTCGTCGAAAATGATGCCCCACACTCTGGACACCATAAATGATACATGTAACATTAATAACGTTATATGTTGTTGTGTGAACGTTATTCCTGCAACAAGAAGCACATGTCAGGTCCGTTGAACGTAACATCCCAGAATGTTCGGTCTCTGATCTGATGGTGCGTCTTTCAGGATGACCCAGCCCAACGGCCTGTTCTCTGCGCGTTTGTCAGCTTTAGGTGTGCTGTATGGATCTGGTTCTCGGAATTGATGTTGGGACTGGCAGTGCACGCGCTGGCATTTTCACCCTGACGGGGCAGAAAATGGCCTCTGCCGTTCAGCCAACCAAGACGTGGTCACCAGCACCAGATTTTGCTCAGCAGTCCTCAGAAAACATCTGGACAGCCATCTGCACAGCCACACGCACTGCACTCGCCACCCTGACTGAGCCTTTCCGCATCATTGGGATTGGCTTTGATGCAACCTGTTCTCTCGTCGTGCTCGATACAGAGGGCAAACCTCTATCGGTGGATCCGCAAGGCGCGGCAGAGCAGAACATTATTCTCTGGGCCGATCACCGGGCATTGAGAGAAACTGCTGAAATTAACAACGGAGGATATGAAGTCCTGCGTTATGTTGGCGGAAAAATCTCGCCAGAAATGGAAACACCCAAGCTTCTTTGGTTGAAGCGTAATCTGCCCGAGATTTTTGCCCGGGCTGGCCATTTCTTTGACCTCCCCGATTTCCTGACCTGGAGGGCAACCGGTTCCCTGTCACGTTCAGCCTGTTCTACAGCCTGCAAATGGACCTATCTGGCCCATGAAGACAGATGGGACGACACTTATTTCAAGGCTATCGGCCTGGAAGAACTAACGGCTGACAACTATGCCCGTATTGGCAATGACATTCGCCCGCTCGGTGGAATCATTGGAAAGGGCTTGAGTCCGGAAGCCGCCACTGAGCTAGGTCTGGAGGCTGGCATTCCCGTGGGTGTTTCAGCCATTGACGCGCATGCTGGCGGCCTTGGCATTCTGGGAATTGAAGCTCACGGCGAACTCTCTGACGATGTTCTTGAGCGCTCAATATCTTTAATCTGTGGCACATCCAGCTGCCATATGGCGGTATCTCAGGAGGCCCGTTTCGTGCCAGGCGTGTGGGGCCCCTATTGGAGCGCCATGGTCCCTGATATGTGGCTGAATGAAGCAGGTCAGTCAGCAACCGGTGCGCTGATTGACTTCGTCATTTCTCATCATGCCGCGGAGCCCGAGCTCAAGCAGCAGGCTGAGCAATCAGGCAGTAATATCTACGCCCTCCTCAATGCCCGAATTGAAGAGCTGGAAGCCGATAAACTGCCAGGAACCAGTACAGCCAATCTTCACCTGTTGCCAGATTTTCATGGAAATCGTTCTCCCCACGCTGACCCGGATCTGAAGGGCGTTATCAGCGGACTCGCCCTGTCAGCGACGCCTGATGATCTCGCCAGGCTTTATCTGGCAACCCTTCAAGGCCTGGCGTACGGCACAAAGGACATCATCGATGCCCTCAATGCCCAAGGCTACCGGATCGACACAATTCTCGCCACGGGAGGAAGCACCAAGAACCCCATTTTCCTGCGTGAACATGCAAACGCCACTGGCTGTCGTATCCTCCTGCCCAAGGAGCCTGATTCCGTTCTTCTCGGGGCAGCAATTCTGGGGGCTGTCGCCAGCGGGCAATATGCCACTTTGCGCGCAGCTATGGCTCAGATGAGCCACGCCGGTAGCGAAATTCTACCAGATGCAAAGACCCATACCTATCACACAGCCAAGCGGTCGATCTGCCACGATATGCTCGCCAGCCAGCTCGCATGGCGTCAGCAAATGCAGGACGCTTTGGAAAAAACGTCCGCTCACTGATCTGCCTCCCGAAAACCCAAGCTGTCGTCCGTAATCCCGTTCACAGCTCTTTTTTTAAAGGTCTGAGTTCCATGTCCCGTCTGAAAACAGCCTGCACCCTTGCAGTTCTCTTGAGCGGTTCAGTTCTTTCTACTGCGCAAGCCGCAGGCACCCTGACAATCGCAACCGTGAATAACGGGGACATGATCGTCATGCGTCAGCTGTCGCAGGAGTTTGAAAAAGCTCATCCCGATATTCATCTTAACTGGGTGACTCTCGAAGAGAATGTTCTGCGCCAGCGCGTCACAACCGACATTGCCATGAAAACCGGTCAGTTCGACGTTGTGACGATCGGGAATTACGAAGTGCCCATCTGGGCGAAACAGGGTTGGCTCACAGAAATCAAGCCGGACGCCGCGTATGACATCAACGATGTTCTTCCATCGGTTCGGGAAGCCCTGACCTCAGACGGCAAGCTCTACGCTCTGCCCTTCTATGCCGAGAGCGTCATGACCTACTACCGCAAGGATCTGTTCCAGAAAGCCGGTCTGACGATGCCAGACGCACCTACCTACGATCAGATCCGGCAGTTCGCCGACAAGATCACAGACAAGTCAGGACAGGTCTATGGCATCTGTCTTCGTGGCAAGCCTGGCTGGGGTGAGAACATGGCCTATGTCTCATCACTGGCGAACACATACGGTGCCCAGTGGTTCGACATGTCCTGGAAGCCAATGCTGACGTCAGACGCATGGAAAAAAGCTCTGACATGGTATGTCTCGGCGCTGAAGGAAGACGGCCCACCGGGCGTTACATCCAACGGCTTCAATGAAAATCTGGCACTCTTCGCGAGCGGACATTGCGGCATCTGGATTGATTCCACCGTTGCCGGCGGCCTCCTGTTCGATCCGAAGCAGTCTCAGGTAGCCGACAAAATCGGCTTCGCGTCGGCTCCCAAAGGCCCCTACGGCAAGGGACCAACATGGCTGTGGAGCTGGAGCCTCGCCGTTCCCGTCAGTTCTCATCAGGGCACGGACGCCCAGACCTTCATCACATGGGCAACATCCAAGGAATACGTGAAGCTGGTTGCGGACCGAAAGGGATGGGTTGCCGTTCCGGCTGGCACCCGCGCCTCAACATATGCTGCCCCCGAGTACCAGAAAGCTGCCCCGTTTGCGTCGTTCGTTCTGAACGCGATCAAGACTGCCGACCCGAGTGGACAAACAGCAGAACCACGCCCGTATACCGGAGCACAGTTTGTCGGAATTCCTGAATTCCAGGCGGTTGGCACACAAGTTGGACAGACGGTCGCCGCGACCCTTTCCGGCCAGATGACCGTGGATCAGGCACTGACTGCAGCACAATCTTCTGTCACCCGTTCGCTGCGCCAGTCCGGCCGCGCCAAGTAAGGCAGAGTGCCATGCAGGCAGTTCTAGAACACAGCCCCCCAAAAGGGGCACCAGAACGCAAGGGCAAGCGAACGGGGCTTCTGCTCCTTTCGCCTGCCGTTCTGATCCTTCTCGTCTGGTCTCTTGTCCCACTGGCGATGACGCTGTGGTACTCGCTGATCAACTACAATTTGATTGACCCGACGCTTCACGGCTTCGCTGGCTTCAGCAACTACTGGTACCTTCTGACTGATCCGGATTTTCTGTATTCCCTGTTGCATACAGTCATTCTGGTCGTTGGCGTCCTGATTATCAGCGTAGGAGGTGGCACACTTTTAGCCATCCTTTACGATCAGGAGTTCTTCGGGCGCGGCATTGCACGTGTTCTGGTCATTTCTCCGTTCTTCGTCATGCCGACAGTGTCTGCCCTGCTGTGGAAGAACCTGATGCTACACCCGATCTATGGCGTTTATTCCGCCATGATGCGGGCTGTCGGTTTGACGCCAATTGACTGGCTTGCCCGGTTCCCGCTCCTGACAGTCATGATGATCGTCAGCTGGGAATGGTTGCCATTTGCCGTCCTCATTCTCCTCACAGCCGTCCAGTCACTGGATAGCGAGCAGAAAGAGGCCGCACGGATGGATGGTGCCGGTCCGATCGCGCAGTTCCGTCATATCATTCTCCCTCACCTGAGCCGCGCTATCAGCGTCGTCGTGATGATCGAGACGATTTATCTGCTGACAATCTTTGCGGAGATCTCCGTCACGACGGCAGGCGGCCCTGGAGTGGCATCCACCAACCTGGCGTATCTCATCTACTCCCGCGCATTGCTTCAGTTTGATGTCGGCGGCGCCTCAGCAGGTGGTGTCCTGGCCATCATTATTGCGAATGTCGCTGCGATGTTCCTCGTGCGCTCCGTCGCACGCAACCTGGAGGTGTGAGATGGCGATCAAGACAAAACGCAGTACAAAAATCGCCGTCACCTGTCTGGGCTGGGGGATCGCGCTATGGCTATTCTTTCCCATTTTCTGGATGATTTTGACGGGCTTCAAGAGCGAAGTTCAGGCGGTCTCAACACCGCCCAAACTGATCTTCGCGCCGACCCTCAGCAGCTACGCGGAAGTGTTCGAGCGCGCGAGTTACTGGCACTTCACCTTCAATACCGTCATCATCTCGGTTGGCGCTACTGTGGGCGCGCTCCTGCTTGCCATTCCGGCGGCATACTCGATGGCCTTCATGCCCTCAAAGCGCACACGCGGGACGTTGCTGTGGATGCTGTCGACACGCATGCTGCCTCCTGTTGGGGTGCTTGTGCCAATCTATCTTCTGGCCCGCAGCACCCACCTTCTGGATACCTGCACAGGCCTGGCTATCGTCAATATGCTGACGAACCTGCCCATTATCGTCTGGATGCTGTTCACATTCTTCCGGGAAGTTCCTGCCCCAATTCTTGAGGCCGGTCGCATGGACGGGGCAACACGCTGGCAGGAAATGACAATGGTCCTGCTTCCGCTTGCCCTGCCTGGGATCGCCTCCACAGCCCTGCTGTCGCTGATCCTGTGTTGGAATGAGGCTTTCTGGTCTCTCAATCTTACTTCCTCCAATGCCGCTCCGCTCACGGCATTCATTGCTTCCTTCTCCTCACCGGAAGGACTGTTTTTCGGCAAGCTATCCGCCGCATCCACACTCGCAGTCGCTCCGATCCTTGTTCTGGGCTGGATCAGCCAGAAACAGCTCGTACGTGGCCTCACCTTTGGAGCCGTCAAATGATGGCTACCCTCGCATTCTCCGTCCCCCAAACGCTCAGGAACGGGACCTGATTCATGGCAACGCTTGAACTCAAGAACCTCCGTAAAACCTATCTTACGGAAGAAATCATCAAAGGCATTTCGCTGTCGATCGAGGACCGTGAATTCGTGGTTTTTGTCGGCCCGTCCGGCTGCGGAAAATCCACGCTGCTTCGTATGATTGCAGGCCTTGAAGACATCACCTCCGGAGACCTTCTGATTGATGGTCAGCGCGTCAACGACGTGGAACCAGGAAAACGCGGCCTCGCCATGGTGTTCCAGTCCTACGCGCTCTACCCGCACATGGACGTCTACAAGAACATGGAATTTGGCCTCAAACTCGCAGGGGTGCCGGAGAAAGAAAGGAGCGAGAAGATCAAGCATGTGGCCGCCACGCTTCAGCTTGAACCCTACCTGCATCATAAGCCGGGTCAGCTCTCAGGCGGTCAGCGGCAGCGTGTTGCTATCGGCCGCGCCATCGTACGCAACCCGAAGGTCTTCCTGTTTGATGAACCTCTCTCAAACCTGGATGCAGCCCTGCGAGGCCAGATGCGAGTGGAGCTTTCGGCCCTTCATCGCAAGCTGAACGCGACCACCATCTATGTGACCCATGACCAGGTGGAAGCCATGACAATGGCGGACAAGATCGTGGTTCTCCAGAAGGGTGTTGTGGAACAGATTGGCTCACCGCTGGAGCTTTATCACCACCCGCGCAACCTGTTTGTCGCCAAGTTCATCGGCTCACCTCCCATGAACTTCTTCTCCGCAATCTTCCAGAACGGCAAGCAGGACGGATCGAGTGTTCAGCTCCGGGACGGTACTCTTCTTCATGTCCCGGTCTCGCCACCGGATATTTTGCCCGGAACCAAGATTACGGTCGGTATTCGCCCAGAACACGTTGAGCTGGCTCCCGCGAGTGATGATAGCGGGGTTGTGGAAGTTATCGAGCGCCTCGGTGCCATCACGCTGGTTCATGTCCGCTGTGCCGACGGGCAGATCATCGTTGTTCAGACAGACGGTTTCACAACCCTCGAAGTCGACACGCCGGTCAGCCTGAAGCTTCCTCCCCAGCATTGTCACCTTTTCGCCCCTGATGGGCTGGCGTTCGAGGCCTGCCGCCGTCATCCCCTTGCCGCCTGATTTTTCTTCCCAGGAATATACATCATGTACATGGAAAAACTTCGCCTTGACGGTCGCGTCGCAGTGGTTACGGGCGGTGCACAGAATATTGGCCTCGCCTGCGTCACGGCTCTGGCAGAAGCAGGCGCACGCGTCATCATCGCAGATCTCGATGAAACTCTTGCTGCACAATCCGCGGAAGACCTGCGCAAGCAGGACCTGAATGTGGATAGCATCCGGATGGATGTCACCAGCACGGAGAGCGTTCAATCCGCAATCAAAACCCTTCACGAGAAAGAAGGGCATCTGGATATTCTGGTTGCCTGTGCCGGTATCTGTATTTCAGAGGTCAAAGCCGAAGATATGACGGATGGGCAGTGGCTTAAACAGGTGGACATCAACCTGAACGGCATGTTCCGGTGCTGCCAGGCTGTTGGTCGGATCATGATCGAGCAGAAAAAGGGCGCCATCGTTGCGATTGGCTCCATGTCCGGACAAATCGTCAATCGCCCCCAGCAGCAGGCAGCCTACAACGCGTCAAAAGCAGGCGTACACCAGTATATTCGCTCGCTGGCCGCAGAATGGGCCCCTCATGGCATCCGCGCGAACGCTGTCGCCCCGACCTACATCGAGACAACCCTGACGCGTTTCGGCATGGAAAAGCCGGAACTCTATGACGCCTGGATCGCCGGAACCCCAATGGGCCGAGTTGGCCAGCCGGATGAAGTGGCATCCGTCGTTCAGTTCCTGGCTTCAGACGCCGCCAGCCTCATGACCGGTGCCATCGTTAACGTCGATGCCGGTTTCACTGTCTGGTAAGTATCAATTCCGCAATCGGGCCTCTCGGTGAAAGGCCCGATTGTTCCTCAGGAACGCCGGGCCATAAGAGGGTCTGTCTTCCCCAGCCGCCCCGTTTCGATCCGACCGGCAAAATGGACGTGTCCTCCAGTTTTCCCGCTTCGGCTGGTCACGGTCAGATCATACCAGAAGTCACTTCCGACCAACGGATAAAAGCGTGACGTCTCCTGCCCGGGAGGCAGTATGGTCGTCCATTCTCTTGCAGGGCCGTAAGCATCTTCAACGGTCAATTCTGCGGTCGCTGACTGGATGTTTTTGAGCGCAAGCCTTACACCATCATGGTCTTCCAGAATCTGGACCTGCAATCCGGAAAACCCTTTGCCCGCCCGATAAAACCCGGCTGGACCATGTAGGGTGAAGTCATGCTCAATCTGTAGCGGGATATTTTGCGTGTGCCCTGCCCCAACAGTGTATTGGCGTGATGGTCCCTGGCCGGAAAGCCGGAACACTGCCCCACGCGTCCCACTGTTGGCGATTATCAGATTTTGCAATTGCCCCGTGACCTGAACATCAGCTAATAATTTATATGGCAATGCACAAGTTGTTCGCTGCCCTTCCTCCTGTCGCGGTAACGTTTGATATTGTGGAACCAACGGAAGCGGAAGCATGCAGGACTTTCGCGTCTGAGGCATATAGTCGTCTGTATTGGGCAGGCTGGCTTGCCATGATGTGTCAGTCTCGGAAAAATCGAAAGCCGATGTCAGATCGCCACACACAGACCGGCGCCAAGGCGTAATGTTCGGAGCACGAACCCCAAACCTGGCTTCAAGGAACATCAGGACGGATGTGTGATCAAACAGCTCCGAATTGACACGTCCTCCTTTACTCCACGGCGAGATCAGAATTGCCGGAACCCGAGGACCTAGCCCCACAGCAACGCCGTGATAGGTCTCTCCACTGACTGAAACGGTGCTGCTGCCCTCATCCGGATGCAAGGCCGGAACAGGTGCTGGAACATGGTCAAAAAACCCGTCATTTTCATCATAATTCAAGATGAAAACGGTTTTGGACCAGACGTCCGGGTGTCGAACGAATACGTCCATCAGCCTTGAAATCAGGTGTTCACCATATCCGGGCGGAGCATTGGGATGTTCGGAAAGAGCGGCGGACGGCACAATCCAGGACACCTGAGGAAGCGTCCCCGAAGCAATATCTTTCTCAAACGCCTCTACAAGAAACTGTCCTTCAGATGTCGCAGCATTCCCGGCTGTTGAGCCTTCAACAATCGCCCGACCTTGCTGATACTGCCATGAGGCCTCTGACAGCCCACGAAATGCACTAAATCCAGCGAGGGCATTATCACCGAAATTATCGTACTCTTGGTATATTTTCCACGAGACGCACGCTTTCTGCAGCTCTTCTGCATAAGTGGTCCATTGGAAGGCCTGAAAATTCGGATTGTCATGCCGCATATCAGCCGACGTGTTACCGTCATCGACATTTTCAACGGCCTGCCTGCCGTCATGCCCGACACTCAGACCATTCGTACCTGAGAACAAAAACAGGCGGTTTGGGTTGGTAGGACCGAAAATCGAACAGTGATAGGCATCGCAGATCGTAAATGCGTCCGCCAGAGCATAGTAGTAAGGGATGTCACGGCGGGTGAAATGCCCCATCGTCATAGCGGTTTTGTGAGGGACCCAGCAGTCCCACTCATTCCAGGTTTTCTGACTGCCTTTCCAGCTATGATCCAGACTGGCAATGCAGGCACTTGAGGTATGAACTGTGTTCATGCGGAAGGGCATAACCATAGCCCCATCCGCAGTTCTCTGTGCGAAAACTGACGTTCCATCCGGTTGATGCGGGGCACGCGGGTCTCCATACCCTCGAACACCCTGCAAGCAGCCGAAATAATGATCGAAAGAGCGGTTTTCCTGCATCAGGATCACCACATGCTCGACGTCCTGAATAGTGCCGGTTTTCCGGTTGGCCGGAACCGCCAGAGCCTGTCGCAAATTACCCGGCAGTGACCCTGCAGCAGCAAAAGCTGCTCCCAGTTCAAGAAATCTGCGTCGGCTGGAAAGCGGTCCGGTCATGATGTCGTCCGATCAGTCGAAATGCTTGCGAATTGTAAAGAAGACCATACGCGGAGCACCAGCCTGTAGTGTCTGGAAAGTCCCCGAGGGGTCTGAATTGACGAAGCCATTGCTTCCGACTGTTGCCACATAACGCTTGTTGAACAGATTGGTGACGTTGATCTGAGCATCCATGCCACGCAGGAACCAGTTCTGGCTCTGGAAACGATAGCCAACGTTCAGGTTGAAGATCGCATTGGCCGGCACAGAGGCATCGTTGGTGTAGGTGTAGTAGCGCTTGTCCTGAAACTGCATCAGAACATTGCCCCAGATCGCGCCATCATCATATCCGAGTTCCACATTGGCGAGATTGGACGGCATCCCGACTGTGTGCTTACCCTTGATGCGCGCAGAGACCACGCCGTCCGCGTAAACGTTGTTATCATACAGGGAGTTGTTGAACGCGTAGGATGCAAAGAGCGACCAGTTGCGGGCGAATTTCCAATTTGCAGCAACGTCCACGCCGCGCGCTGTTACACCGCCAACATTGCTCAGAACCGACGCATTGCCTTGAATGCCAACACCCTGCGTCACAGCCAGAAGGCGGTTCTGGAACTCGACATAGTAGCCTGTGACAGATGCCTGGAATGTATGGTTATGGAAGCGATATCCCAACTCTTCAGTATTGGACATCTCCGGCTTCAGCTTCTTTTGAAGCACTTCGAAGCCAGCCGTCGTTGTAGAGAACGGGCCTGATGTCTGTGCGCTATCGAAAGCTGCCATGTTGCGTGCGAAATCAGCAAAGATTTCGTTATGCTGGTTAATGCGGTAGTTCGCACCAATCTGCGGCAGGAAGCCATTCGAGGCACTCAGCGAGCCTGATGGATAGGTCGTGCCGGTTGGCGTACCCATCAGGTTGCCGCTGAGTGCGCGAGCAGAGTTATCCACGATCAGGGACTTGAACCCGTAAGTCAGCTTCAGCGCTGGCATGATCTGCCAAGTATCGCCCAGGTGGACCTGATAAGTCTTGGTATTAAATGTGCTCTGCCACTGGGTGTAGAAGGAATTGCCCTGATACCAGTGAATGGATGACGGAGATCCGCTGTCCTGAAGCGGGTAGAAACGCCGCGCCTGCTCAAAATTGTTATTTTCGAACCAGAAGCCCCAGTCGATCGTGTGGTTAGCAATCTTGTAGCTCAGACCACCGATAAAGCCTGCACGATGAATATCATATTCCGTAGTACGGGTCGTAAGCGGTGAGCCACCAAGAGCCGCGGGGGTGGCGAGATAAGGCGTGACCCATGCGCCCTCACCCGTATTGGTGTGGCCATATCCGGTCACGAAGCCTTTAAGGCGGCTCGTAATGTCAAAATCCAGACGGCCATATCCCATCGCATCTTCACGCAGGCCTGCTGCGTTGTAGTAAACCGTGTCCTGATCCTGAACGCTTGAGGGGAAAGCTGTGCCCGTCTGGTAAGCCGTAGCAATTTGCTTGGCGAGAGCATAATTCCCCGTAATATTGTCGAGATTATATCCATACTTGCTGATCTGAGCGAGCGAGAGATCCTGGTAATCGTTTTCCTTACGCTTGGACCAGTCTCCATAAACCGTAAGTTTTACATGCTCTCCAAAGGGCTGAATGTACTTTGCATTCGCCTGATCCTGCACCTGAACGCCATCACCCTTCCACTTGTTGGCATCCTGATGGTTATAGGACACGTAGAAGCGACCGCCGCCCTTCAGTTCTCCGCTGTTAATGCGGGCAAATGTGCGCCAGGTCGAAGCAGAGCCAATCGTTCCCGCAACATCGACGCCAAATTTCTTTGTGGGATCAACAGACGTGAACTGAAGAGCACCGCCCAGATCGTTGGATGCTGCCACACCAAGAGCACCAGCGCCCTGTGTCAGGGTTGATGGCCCGTTATTTTCAGTTTGAAGGGCCCGCCCGATCGAAAGGCCGTTATCATTACCATAAGCAAGATTGCCGAGCGGAATACCGTCCATTGTGAAGCCAAGACGGCTCTGGTCAAAACCTCGGATAACAATCTGCTGAGACCATTCGTAAGATCCCAAGGGATCAGACGACGTGAACATCACGCCCGGCAGTTTGGAGAGTGTCTTGAACGGGCTGGTTCCCGGCGTCATCTCCTGAATGGCACGGCGCGACACGGTCTGTGTTTCGCGAGCGGCGCCCGCTCCGAGGACGACAACGGATTCCGACGTTGTTGCTTCAACAGGCTGCGCAACCGTCCTTTTTGCTGATGCTTTCTTAACCGGCACACTCGACGGAGCGGCCTTACGGGCAGATTGTGACGGGCTCAGATCATCTGCAAAGGCAGACTGTACACTGGAGAAGACGAAAACGCCGCTCAGGCAAGTCGTCAGTGCAAGCATCAGCTTCATCAATGTATTCCTGCAAAGGGCACGGCACTGCCCGTGAATTCGTGGGAACGTTATGCAGACGGTTCATTTGTGTCTTGTGATCGTTTCAAGACATTGCCACACCACTTTAACAATTTGCAGTTCACCTATAAAAAAAGACCTGCCTCACGGCAGATCCTTCTTGAATACTGTCTTATTGTGAAATTGACGATCAAGCGAGAATATAGAAAAGGATCGCCGAGACAGTGATCGTTACAGGCAGTGTAAACAGCCAAGCCAGAGCAATCTTGGTCAACATGTGCATGTTGATCCCGGAGCCTGAGGCAACCATGGTTCCAGCCACACCTGATGTAATGATGTGCGTGGTGGAGACCGGAAGGCCCGTGTAGCCAGCCGTCATGATCAGGCCTGCGCCAACAACTTCGGAAGCAGCGCCCTGTGCAGGCGTAAGGTGTGCCTTGCCAATGCCCTCACCCAGTGTCTGAACAATCCGGCGATAACCGATCATTGTTCCCACGCCCAGGCAAAGTGCACTCAGCAGTCGAACCCAGAACGGCGCATATTCCACTGTGGGGCGAAGCTTCTTGGCCAGAGATCCGGCCTCTTTCTTCTGCTCGTTGGATGCAGCAGGATTGGACGCTACGGAACGCAGGCCAGACAGAACCTGATAGATGTCCCCGCGTGTTTCAGCCGGGCTGGCATGAATTTCCGCGCCCTTTTCCAGTCGATCAATAGATGCAAGGGCATCAGATTTGAACGAATAACGATCAAACTCAGCAACAAGCGGGCGAGCAGCCTGCACGTCCTGACGAATGATATCGTACTGCACCGGCACCTGAGGGTTTAGGGCAAACGTCGCTGGCATCAGACCGATGATCGTCAACATGATCAGGCCAATGCTCTTCTGCCCATCATTGTTACCATGCGAAAAGCTGACAAGCGTACAGGTGGTGACCAGCAAAGCACGAACAACCGGGTTCGGCTTGTGATGCGGCTCAGGGCGCTGATAAAGGGCCGGGAGATGCACGAATTTCCGGATAATCAGGAACAGAATGCCTGCCCCAATAAAGCCGAGCGGCGGAGACACGGCCAGCGTCGTCAGGACCTTCCAGATCTGGTTCCAGTCCACGCTATGCCCGAGGTCACGGGCATGCAGGAAGGAGTCACCAATGGCGATGCCGACCAGAGAACCGATCACACAGTGAGAGGAAGAGTTCGGAATACCGAACCACCATGTGAGAAGGTTCCAGGCGAGAGCCGTACCAAACAAGGCAACCAGCATTGGAACTGCCGGATTTCCATTCGGCGGAGACAAAACATCCGGCGGCAGCAGCTCTACGAGCGTGTAAGCAACCGCAATACCGCCGAGCAACACACCCAGAAGGTTCATCAGGCCGGACCAGACAACCGCAACCTTCGGTTTGAGGGAATTCGTGTAAATGACTGTCGCAACAGCATTTGCGGTATCATGGAAGCCATTGGCAAATTCAAATACGCAGACCAGCAGGAAGCAGATCCCAAGCGCAATGATTGACCATGTTGACTCTGGGGCGAAGTGCAGCATTCCGGATGCCATCTCCAAATAAAGGTATGTCTAATCTGGTAGCTGTTTCGGTAATTTTACTAAAGATCCCGGGAACTTCTTTCATGAAAGTTTCATCACACCCTGAAACTGGTTTTTATTTAACCGAACCATAATATTTCCCCGTTCATTCATCCGTTATGGTGCCATTGGCTCTGTCGCCTGCTTCACCCAGAAGGCTTTCCAATGAACCAGCCCACGAAAAAGCAGCCTCACGAACTCTGGCGGGAAACACTCATGACCGCCTGGAACGACCGGATCGGGCAGGACAAAAGTTCTGGCCTCCACCTCCTGTTTGCCAGTACAGAACAGGCTGACAAACGCCGTACTTCCCAGTCTCACCAGAGAAGCTAGATTTCTGCCTGCATGACTTTACGTTCAGCTCTCCTCCTCACGACGTTCATTCCGTTCCTGCTTGCTCCGGCTCAAGCCGCGGAAACGCAGGCTCCGGAGCCTGCAACGCCAATTCGCCATCTTGTTGTGATCTATCAGGAGAACGTCTCCTTTGATCATTACTTCGGAACATATCCGTCCGCAGCGAACCCTGCCGGAGAGCCAGCTTTTCATGCGGCGGCAGAAACCCCAAAAGCCAATACGCTCATCGCGGCTGACCTTTTGTTGAAAAACCCCAATACGCGCGCTGAAAATGGCCGGGATGCAGCTCTGCCCTTCCGTCTGGACAGAACACAAGCCAGCACCGCCGATCAGAACCACGCCTATACTGCGGAGCAACAGGCTTATCATCATGGCCTGGCAGACCTGTTCCCTCTTCACACCGGTCGCGGCGCACCGGGTGGCGTCGGAGCATTTTCAACACGCGGCCAGGTGATGGGTTATTTTGACGGTAACACTGTCACAGCCCTATGGAATTACGCTCAGAATTTCTCCATGAGCGACGCCGCCTATACGGATACATACGGTCCTTCCACTCCGGGTGCTCTGGAAGTGGTTTCCGGACAAACCAACGGCATGAAGATCGTCAAAAGCGCTCAAGGCCGGTCCACCCTGACAGTCCAGTCTCCCTTCATTCCGGACGGACAAGGGGGCTGGACGATGGTCAACGATATCGACCCTGCTGGAGATGTCTGTTCCGTCCCGACCGAACAGGTCATGATGACGAGCAAAAACATCGGTGACCTGTTGAACGACAAGCACCTGACATGGGGCGGCTTCATGGGTGGCTTCGATCTGACTGCTCGCAACCCTGACGGCACGACAGGCTGCAACCGCCAGACCTACTCCTCGGTCGTGGCCCAAAATGTGGTAGACTATATCCCTCACCACAACTGGTTTCAGTATTACGCCAGCACATCAAATCCAACGCATGCGAGACCATCATCTCTCGCCGTCATTGGCCGTACTTTTCAGCAGGACGGTATCCACCGGGACCCTGCCAACCATCAGTATGACCTAAAAGACTTCTACAAAACTGTCGCTGCAGGAAACCTGCCTGCTGTATCATTCCTGAAAATGCCAGCTTTTCAGGATGGCCATGCCGGTTACTCGGACCCACTGGACGAGCAGCATGGCGTAGTAGAGACCATCAATCTTATTCAGCACAGCCCGCAATGGCACGATACAGCCATCATCATCGCCTATGATGATTCCGATGGCTGGTACGATCATGCCTATGTCACGCCGTCGCATGGCTCCTACGATAATCCGGCAGATCAGCTCAACGGTCCTGGCCGCTGCGGGACAGCCCCTGCTCCAAGCGGAGTTTCGGGTCAGCCGGTCAATGGCCGTTGTGGCCCTGGAACGAGAACACCGCTAATCGTTCTGTCTCCATGGGCCAAGCCCAACTACGTCAGCCATATCCAGATTACCCAGAGTTCCATCACGCGCTTTATCGAAGATAACTGGCTTCAGAGTCAGCGCCTTGGACAGGGATCATTTGACGCAGATGCTACTGATCTGTCTGATCTGTTCGACTTCAAGCAAACCCCGCACCTCACACCCGTTTTCCTGAACCCTGAGACAGGCGAACCTGTCAAACAGGCTCCTGCTACACCGCTTTGACCGTTTCACTCCGTTCTTTCACAGTCGTATTGGCTGGCGGCCTGATGTCCGCCATACTGGCCAGTCAAGCCGTCGCTTCGGATCAATGTTTGCCAACCCGGGACGGCAGCAATCCATGTCCGGTCGAATTACATCGGCCGGCTCATGCACCTCTTTCCGAGATGGCGAAGATCGGGCGTGAAATCTTTTACGACCCCTTGCTCTCAGGGTCAGGACGTCTGTCCTGTGCATCCTGTCATAGCCCAAGACATCATTATGGGCCTTCCGGTGCTGCTTCCGTGTTTCTGGGAGGCCCAACACTGGCAAGCCATGGCCGCAGAGCCATTCCTTCCCTGACATATCTGGAGCACGTGCCAAATTTCAGCATCGGCCCGGACAATCCAGAAAGTGAGACTGCTCCCGTTCTGGCTTCGGCAGCACCCGATGCTACCCGCTCACCGAAGAATGCAGCCGCGTCCCCAACGATCAGTATGGTGCCTCAAGGAGGAATGTTCTGGGACGGTCGGGCCGATACGCTCCAGCAGCAGGCTTCAGGCCCCCTTTATGATCCGGCTGAAATGGCCTCTACCCCGGAGATTGCGCTTCATCGGCTTGAAAATGCCAAGTATATCCAACGGCTGAAGGCTCTAGGCGGCCCCGCAACTGATGCATCCCCTGACCTGCTGCTGTCTGAAGCCTTGTTTGCTCTTGCGCGCTACCAGATCGAAGATCCGTCTTTTCATGCTTATGACAGCAAGTTCGATGCCTGGCTTGAAGGGAAAGCCCGTTTTACACCGGAAGAGAGTGCCGGATATCGGCTCTTCAACGATCCGACAAAAGGCAACTGCGCAGCCTGTCACCTGGATCGTCCGCTTCCCGGTAATCTCCCACCACTTTTCACGGATCGCCAGTACGAAGCACTGGGCGCCCCGCGCAATCAGGCTTTGATGGGGCCGTACGACACAGGGCATTTCGATCTGGGATTGTGTGAAGTCATGCCGGGGGGCGTCGAGACGTCATCGGCCTATTGCGGTATGTTCGCGACGCCAACTCTCCGCAATGTGGCAGAACGCAAGGTCTTCTTCCACAATGGCGTGTACCATGACCTTCATCAGGTTCTGGACTTCTACGTCCTACGAGACATCCACCCTGAGCGCTTCTACAGCCGTGACACACACGGCCATCTTCAGGTTCCGGACGATATCCCGCCCCGGTATCGCTCCAACCTTGATCGCACTGACGCACCGATGGATCGAAAATCAAATGACCTGCCTGCCCTGACGCCTCAGGAGCGCAGTCAAATCATCCAGTTTCTAAAGACACTTACGGACGGATGGTCTCCCACCCGTCCGTAACGCCTTACTTCTGGCTATCAGCCGTCAGGCCGCGATGCGCCAGCATCGGCTCAATATCCGGGCCTTTCCCGTAAAATGCACTGAACATCGGGCCGTAATCCATCGTGTGCCCTTTGGACAGGATCATGTCGCGGAAACGCTGACCATTCTCACGCGTCAAGCCACCATGCTGCGTGAACCAGGCAAAGGCATCCTGATCCAGCATTTCGGTCCACAGATACGCATAGTATCCGGCCGAATAGCCATTGGACCAGATATGCAGGAAGTAGCTCGAACGGTAACGCGGTGGCACGTTGGCCACGTCCAGTCCCATGCTGTTCAGGGCGTCAGCTTCAAACTTGTCCACATCCTGACGCGGTGCTGACGCCGGGAGGGCATGCCATTTCATGTCCAGTTCTGCTGCAGCGACGATTTCACCCAAGGCGTAGCCCTGATTGAAACGGGCAGCCTTCTTGATCTTGGCGACCAGTTCCTGCGGCATCGGAGCGCCAGTCTTGTAGTGCCGAGCGTAATGGGAGAGCACTTTCGGATCGAGCGCCCAGTTCTCATTAAACTGAGACGGGAACTCAACGAAATCCCGTGCGACACTGGTCCCTGAAATCGAAGGATATGTCTGGCTGGCAAACAGTCCATGCAAGGCATGCCCAAACTCATGGAACATGGTTGTCACGTCATCAGACGTGATGAGCTGCGGCTGACCTGGTGCGGCCTTTGTAAAATTGGCTACGTTGTAGATGACCGGCTTCGTGCCCAGCAGGGTGGACTGACCAACGAAGTTGGACATCCATGCGCCGCCGGATTTGGTATCACGCTTGAAGTAATCGAAATACATCAGGCCAAGCTGTGAACCATCCTTGTCAAAAACCTCAAACACCATGACATCAGGGTTATAAACCGGGATGTCAGTGCGCTGTTTGAAGGTCACTCCGTAAAGCTGGTTGGCAGCAAAGAAAACACCGTCTGTCAGAACGGTCTTCAGTTCGAAATATGGCTTCACTTCATCCTGGTTGAGCGCATACTTCTGATGACGCACCTGCTCCGCATAACGGCTCCAATCCCAGGGCTTCAGTGTGAAGTTCTCACCATCCCGATGGATGGCGTCCTGCAACACACCAGCTTCCCGCTTCTGTTCAGCTGCAACCGCAGGAACAAGCTGCTTCATGAAATTTTCGGCCGCTTCCGGCGTCTTGGCCATCTGATCATACAGCGTGTAGGCCGCAAAGCTTGGGTAGCCAAACAGAGCCGCCTTCTGCGCACGAAGCTGGGCGAGTTCTGCGATTGTGGACCGCGTATCGTTCTTGTCACCCTTCTCCGCACGGTTCCAGCTCTGATCGAACAAGGCCTGACGCGTTTCACGCTTACTCAGGTTTTCCAGCGCTGGCTGCTGCGTTGTGTTCTGGAGCGGCAGAACCCACTTACCGGAAAGCTTGCGGCTTTCAGCATCTTTCTGCGCGGAGGCGATCGTCCCGTCATCCAGTCCTGCAAGCGCCTCCTTGCTATCAACGACCAGAGCCCCATTTTTTGCAGCGGCAATCAGCTTCTGCTGATAGGCAGATTCAAGATTGGCAAGCTTGGTGTTGATGGTCCGCAGCTTGACCTTGTCAGCTTTGGAAAGCTGGGCGCCCGCATGAACGAACTGCTGGTAATAAACATCCAGAAGCTGCGCCTGCTCTGCGTTCAGATTGAGGCTTGCGCGAGCATCGTAGATTGCCTTTACGCGCGCAAACAGGCGCTCATTCAGATAGACTTCATCTTCATGCTGAGACAGACGCGGCGCTTCACGGCTTTCAACCTTGTCCAGTTCGGCATCACTGTTGGCTTGATAAACACCAAAGAACGTCTCCTGCACACGATCCAGCAGGCGACCAGACTTCTCCATGGCGACAATCGTGTTCTCGAATGTCGGAGCGGCCTTGTTGTTGGCAATCGCTGTGATCTCGCGCAGATGATCTGCCATACCGCGCTCAAAAGCGGGCGCGTAGTCACTGTCCTTGATCAGGTCAAAGCGGGGAGCTTGATACGGAAGTGTGCTGGCGCTGAAGAACGGATTTTCTGCGGCAGCATGTGCTTCAGTGCCAACGAGCGCGGCAAACGAGAGTGCGAAAGCCGCTCTGGTCCAGAGGTTGGAAGTCATTGAAAAGTCCTGACTGCTAAACGTTATGGCGACTGTATTGAAGAAGCCGCATAACGTCCAATCTCTCTGTCTCGTCAGTCCTTTACGGGAAACAGCTTGGCTCCCCACTCGTCCACACTGTCGCCACTACTGAAAGCTGGATCAATCAGACCATCCACAATGAAGGTTGGCGAGACATGAATGCCATTCTGGCGACCGTAACGAGCATGCCATTTGACTGCTGCCGTCACCTCAGGACGAACAAAGGCCTCAGCAAGCGGGACGCCGCTATAAACCTCGATACGCTGTAGAATGTCTGCCGGTGTAGCGTCCATATTCGGTCCACGGCAGTGATCGGTAAATTCGAACTCTTCCCGATGATCTGCAACAGCCATCATGACGGCTAAGGCAGCATCCCGGCCTTCGTCCAGCGAAGACGCAGCCAGAATGGCCCGTACAATGATGCCGGAGAACATATGCCACGGTTGGGACTGAAGCCGCACGCGAACCGTCAGACGGTCTTGCCCCACAAGTTGAAGGAGATCTGGTATTTTGCGTAGGGTCTTGACGGAAAATGGGCAGGTCGGTTCCAGAAAGACTTCAAGAACCTTGGGGCCTGCGCCCCATTCCAGGGCAGAAAGATGGAACGTCATGTGTCTGTTCTCCCTCTCAATCATCAAGCCGGATGCGACGATTGCGTTTGATCCCGGCCCTATGGGCTTTTCCATCCAGTCGGCGCTGCCGCGCTCCTTTTCCGGGGCGTGTCGGCACCCGGTAGGCCTGTCGATGCGCAGCTTCACGGATCATTTCTGCCAAACGCTCGATAACATCTTCCCGATTGCGTAACTGCGTCCGAAAACGCCGTCCGGTCAAAACGATCTCCCCATCCCGGGTCGCACGACTTCCCGCAATTTCCAAAAGACGGGTTCGTATCCGCTCTGAAAGAACAGCAGAACCGGAGACATCGAAACGTAACTGGGCGGCAGTTGCAACCTTGTTGACGTTCTGACCACCTGGGCCAGACGCCAGAATATAGGTAACTCTTAGGTCCTCTTCCCGCAGGGACAGGCCGGGCATGACTTCAACACTCATTCCTCTTCCATACCACACCGACGAATGAACGTGCGACCATCAGTTAGCTCGCTGAGACGCTGTTCTGCTGTCTCCAAACCCGTGGAGAGACCCCGAACCATCGTCTGAACGCACGGCTGAAAGCACTGGTTTCAGTATATCCAAGGAGAGACGCAATCTCACTAACATCTTTGTTCGGCTCTGCCAGATATCGCAACGCATCGATCTGACGTGTCTCATCCAGAAGCCCGGAATAAGAAAGGCCAAGTTGGGCAAGTCTGCGTTGAAGGGTCCAGGGCGAAAGGGACAGTTTTTCCGCCACGTCAGAGAATTCAGAGCCGCCCTGCCGCATCGACTTGCGAACCTGAACCATAACCTGTTCTTTGAGGCTCTGCCCTGAATCAGGCACCGTGTGCCCTGCCCCTCGCGCCAAAGTCACAAGTGAAGATTTCATCACCTGCAGCAGGGCAGCATCGGCGTCTGGCATCGGCTTTTTCAGCCCCTCTTTCCGGAACACCAAAGCATTCATCCCGGCAGAAAAGCGTATATCGGCCTGAAACGCTTCTCGATGTTCAGAAGCCTGTTCCGGTTGCTCGTGAGCAAAAAGAACATTCTGCGGGCACCAGTCCGCACCAAGACCAGCCCTTAAAATATTGGCAAACATGCCCATCGTCAGCTCGGCATCATGACGTTTGTCCTGAATGGCCGTGTCCGCGATCATATATTCGAGCCGGACATGATCATCCGTTTCAACAAACCGTGTGATGGTCTGGGCCTGATGGTACCCGAAATAAGTCGCCAGATTCTGCGCCGCCTGCCCCACTGTTTCTGAACAAAGCGCGATGTAACCAATGAGCCCGAGTTGTCGCGGTCTGAACTGTTGCCCGAAATGTAGACCGATGTTTCCGTCGTGCGTATCTGTTTCGGCTTCGGAAAACAGACGGCAGTACGCGCCCAGGTTCAATGCATCTGTTGGCATGGCGAATTGATGCGTTGAAAGACCCGACCGCCCAGCGATCCGGTCCATGTCTCCGCCTTGCTCCGTAAGGAATTTTTCCACACCGGCAGCGGCGGCCGCCAGGACATACACATCTGATCCGGAAGACTTGGGAAAGGATGACATGGTGTCTTCCTGTTGCTGCTCACTTGACACAAGTGTTGGGCGTATTGTCGTCAAATGTCAAAACGTTGTTGTTTCGGGTCAAGTCAAACTCGGTCCGAAAGAGATATAATTGCGATAACGGACAAAACCTTGATTCTCCCAAATGCGACTTTCGGGATGAGCAAAGGCAGAGGACTCTGGCCATGGCTTACAGATGCACCCTGCGAGGGGAACAGTACACCTTTGATGATCTGAAAACGTTGCTGGCCAAAGCGTCTCCTGCCCGCTCTGGTGATGAACTCGCAGGCCTGTCTGCCTCTTCCGATGCTCAACGCGTTGCCGCCCGTTACGCTCTCGCAGATCTTCCCCTCGAAACATTTCTGAAATCAGAACTCATCCCTTACGAAACGGATGACGTGACGCGCCTGATTCTGGATACACATGACCGGAACGCCTTCTCCCCCCTCTCATCGTTGACTGTTGCTGGCTTCCGGGACTGGCTGCTGTCCGAAGACGCCACGACAGAAGCACTGGCAGCCGCAGCTCCAGGCATCACACCGGAAATGGCGGCGGCTGTCAGTAAAATCATGAGAAATCAGGATCTTATGACAGTGTCGCGCAAGATCCGCGTCCTCACAAAATTTCGCAATACCATCGGCCTCGAAGGTTGTCTGTCCACACGTCTGCAACCCAACCATCCTACAGATGATCTGAGAGGTATTGCCGCTTCTACGCTTGATGGTCTTTTGCGCGGCATGGGCGATGCCGTCATTGGTATCAACCCGGCAACAGACAGCGTCTCCAATGGTCTTGCCTTGCTGGAAATGCTGGACCATGCCCGCCAGTGCTATGACATTCCCACACAGACATGCGTTCTGACGCACGTCACCAACACACTCGAAATCATGAACCGCGGCGGCGCGGTTGATCTGGTATTTCAGTCCATCGCAGGCACCCAGAAAGCCAATGAAGGTTTCGGAGTCAGCCTCTCAATTCTGAAGGAAGCCCATGAGGCCGCCCAAGCGCTGAACCGGGGCACCATTGGCAACAATGTCATGTATTTCGAGACAGGTCAGGGCGCTGCACTGTCCGCCGATGCCCATCACGGCGTTGATCAGCAGACTGTAGAAGCCCGCGCCTATGCTGTGGCTCGGGCCTACGACCCCCTTCTCGTCAATACCGTCGTCGGATTCATCGGGCCGGAATATCTGTATGATGGAAAGCAGATCATCCGTGCGGCGCTTGAGGATCATTTCTGTGCGAAATTGCTGGGCGTCCCGATGGGGTGTGACGCCTGCTACACCAACCATGCAGAGGCTGATCAGGATGACATGGACAACCTGATGGTGCTGCTGGGAGCCGCTGGCATCACGTTCCTGATTGGGGTGCCAGGAGCTGATGACATCATGCTCAATTACCAGAGCCTGTCGTTCCACGACCTTCTGAGCCTTCGGAAGCTTCTCGGTCTCAAGCCTGCTCCAGAATTTGCAGGCTGGCTGGAAAAAATGGGCCTCTATGATCCGCATACGGAGCGCATGCTGGATATTCCACCTGGCCAGACCCTTCTTGGTGAAATGGCGCGCTGACCATGACGGATGATCGCAACGCGCCCTCCTTTCCACCGCACACAGCAGACCTCTGGGAGGATTTGCGGCGTCTGACCCGTGCCCGGATCGGCCTGGGTCGCACCGGAAACGCGTTGAAAACCGAGGATGTGCTCGATTTTCAGGCCTCTCATGCTCAGGCCCGCGACGCGGTCCACACACCTTTGGACGTTTCAGCCCTGACTGCGACTTTAGGGCCTGAGCCCTATCTGATCGTCCATAGCCGCGCATCAGACCGGTCCACTTATTTGCGTCGCCCCGATCTTGGCCGCCGGCTGGCCCCAGAAACGCTCGGCACTTTCACACAAGGTGACTGGGACGTGGTATTCGTTGCGGGCGATGGCCTGTCTTCTTTTGCCACCCAGCAAAACGCCATCCCGCTCTTTCAGGCCATGAAGAGTCGCCTTCCGGACTGGAAAATCGCCCCGCTGGTTATTGCGACACAAGCACGCGTCGCTCTGGGGGACGACATTGCCGCCAGTCTCGGAGCGAAAATGGTTGTGATGATGATTGGCGAGCGACCCGGTCTCAGCGTCGCGGATAGTCTGGGCGTGTACCTGACATATGCGCCTTTTGTGGGCTGCCCGGACTCAGCACGAAACTGCCTCTCCAACATTCATGCTCATGGCATGACCATCTCGGCAGCCGCCACAAAACTGGCCTGGCTCATGCGTGAAGCCCGCCATCTGAAACTCACTGGCGTCGGCCTCAAAGACGCCGCGCCAGATGCCCCTCTGATCGAAAACACCACTCCCACCCTGGAAAAGGACAATGACCAATGAGCACTGCTCCAACGCATCTCAACAAGTCCCTTAGTGCGTTTCATCTCTGGGGAATTGCGGTTGGTCTCGTCATTTCGGGTGAATATTTTGGATGGAGCTACGGCTGGGCAACAGCGGGGACGTTAGGCTTTCTGATTGCCACAGTTTTTGTCGCGCTCGTTTATACCAGTTTTATTTTCAGCTTCACGGAGCTGACATGTGCCATCCCGCAGGCGGGCGGGCCGTTCGCTTACAGCCAGCGTGCGCTTGGTCGCTGGGGTGGTTTGATTGCGGGTCTGGCTACACTGGTTGAATTCATTTTCGCACCACCAGCCATCGCGCTTGCCATCGGAGCCTATCTGAACGTTCAGTTCCCTCATCTGAACCCAAAGGTGGCAGCACTGGGCGCCTATATCGTCTTCATGGCACTCAATATCGTGGGGGTCCATATTGCCGCCACGTTCGAACTGTTCATAACAATCGCCGCAATCATAGAACTGCTCGTATTCATGGGCGTCGTTGCTCCCGCTTTTTCATGGGACAATTTCCTGCATGACGGATGGGGCGTTGCCCCACATTTCGGACTGGAGGCCATGGGTGGCATCTTCGCGGCCATTCCTTTTGCCATCTGGTTCTTTCTGGCGATCGAAGGCGTCGCCATGGCGGCTGAAGAAGCCAGCAATCCCCGCCGATCCATCCCCATCGCTTACGTTGCGGGTGTTCTAACGCTGGTCGCACTGGCTTTTGGCGTCATGGTGTTTGCTGGTGGTGCGGGAGATTGGCATGCTTTGGCCAACCTGAATGATCCCCTACCTCAGGCAATGAAGCATGTTGTCGGCGCACATAGCGGCTGGCTGCATATGCTGGTCTGGCTGGGTCTGTTTGGACTTGTCGCGTCTCTGCACGGGATCATCATGGGGTATGCTCGCCAGATTTTCGCAATGGCGCGGGCTGGCTTTCTGCCCGCTGTTCTCGGCAAGGTGCATCCACGCTTCCACACACCCTACACCGCGACCGTTGCCGGTGGCGTTATTGGCATTGCTGCCATTTTCTCAGATGACGTCATTTCGATCCACGGCCAGTCTTTGACGGCAACGCTTGTCACCATGGCCGTCTTCGGGTCCCTGACGATGTACATTCTCAGCATGGTAAGCCTGTTTCGCCTACGCCAGACGGAACCAGATCTTGCGCGCAGTTATCGTGCACCGCTCTACCCCGTTCTTCCGGGCGTTGCCTTGGCAGGCGCTGTGATCCTTCTGGTCGCCGTCACGTATTACAACCCAGAAGTCTGCCTGATTTACGTGGCCTTCATGACGATACTGAGCCTCTTCTTCATGCGGAAATACCAGAACGGGCAGAAGCAGGCAGCGTCAGAAATCTGATCCGTTTTTCTTCACGACCCTTCCGAAACCTTCAGGAACGGAATTTCGCGTGTCAAAAAAACACGTCATGGCAGTCTTTTGTCTGCTGGCCGGAACCGCCCTGCCGTCTTTCGCCTATGCGCAGGCGGCGGCCTCTTCAAACACGACTATCACGCCAAACGGCACGCCCAACCCAAATCACCCTACACCACCGCCAACAGCATCTGATACGAACGATGCCGGAGACCCTGATCTTCCGGCGTTGAAAGCCGGAAATCTTTTCTCTCCCAAAGCAGGACGTCCCCTTACCTATTGGGATGGGCTGGTCGGACATCTCACGGTTGAAGCTGGTATCAGCGGGAACCCGTGGACGAGATCCGGACGGAATTTCGGGCAGTTTTATCTTGATCGCGCGAATACCGTGACCCTTAACCAGATCATGGGTTCTCTCTCCCATCCCGTCACCTCCATCGGAAGCGGTTACGGGATCGGGTTTGTCGTAGAGATGATGTACGGATCTGACTCACGTTTCGACCCGACGATCGGAATGGGCGACGGCACGATTAGCGGCTTGTACCAGTGGGCACCGACACAGGCCCATATAGACATCCACACGCCATGGATTTTCCATCACGGCATCGATTTTCAGGCCGGTCAAATGTATGGCCTGATGGGCGCTGAAGGCACACCAGCCCTCGCCCGTCCGTTCTATTCTTTCAACTACGCTGCCGACTATATCGTTCCCTTCGAGACGGTAGGCGTCGTGGCCACGATGCATTTAAGCCATCACATGGACTGGATCCTTGGCATCGATGCAGGCAATTCCACAACCTTCGGAGGCGCTGGAAACAACAGCAGACCCAAAGGCTACTTTGGCTTTGCCTGGAATAATCTGATGGGCGGCAAGCTGAATGTCCATGCCATTGGCCATTTCGGCCCGCAGGCAAATAATGGCCGCACGATCGTCTCACCCGCCGGATGGAGCAGTGCAGGCATCGGGCGGTCCGCCAACGATCTCATGCAGTATAATGCGGATCTTCTCGCCACTTATCACGTGACAGATACATTGTCCGTGATGGCAGAAGCTCTCTATCTGCATGACGATGCGTCGCGCGACGATGCGTATGGCGTTTCTTCATATCTGTCGTGGGACATCCAGCCATCCCTCACACTCAACGTCCGAGGGGAGATCTTCCGAGACAACACAGGCGGCATCATCAACCAGTATTCCAGCGACATGTCCTACACAAACTCGCTGAGAAACCGCCCATTCGAGTATTATAACGCCCTGCCGACCACATACGGAGACCTGACAGTTGGGGTGGCGTACCGGCCCAGCTTCATCAATCGACATCTGGGTCCAGCCAGCCTGACCGTGCGACCTGAAATCCGTCTGGACAAATCCCTGAATGGAACACACCCCTTCAATCAATCCGGCACAGTCTCCTCCAGAACGGTGAATAACGGGACAAACAACATGCTGTGGTTCAATCTGGATGCTGTCCTGAGTTTCTGATCTGCCACACCTTCCCTTTCAAAACAGAGGGACATGCAAAACTTCTTGACAGGTTATGCGCGTTTATGACGGTTTGCGCGTGTTTTAACCCGTTTCGGAGAAAATCCCATTCTCAAGGACGAACGTCTCAGCCACATTCGCGCCCGGCTGCGAAGCCACGGCCGTGTTGTCGCGGCTGATCTGGCCACGGAATGGACCGTCCCGGTCGATATGATCCGGCGCGATTTGCGTGAGCTCTCTGAAGCAGGAGAATGTCGCCGCGTTTATGGCGGTGCACTGCGGCTACAGCCCAATGCGTCTCATATCCGGGCGAGAATGGGCGAAAAAGTTCCGCTGAAGAACGCTCTCGCACGGCAGGCCGCAACGCTTTTCAAGCCACGGCAGGTTGTCTTCATCGACACAGGCTCAACCAATATTGCGCTGGCTGGATCGATTCCCCGCGATACGCCTTTGACTGTGGTCACATCCAGTCCCGCCGTTGCTGTTGCCTTGAGCGACGCAGACCAGATTGAAACCATTATGATTGGCGGGCGTCTGGAAGGAACAACGGGTGGCGTGACAGGTTCAGTCGCCGTCCAGTCTCTTCAGCATTACCGTTTTGATCTCTGCTCTTTGGGCGTCTGGGCCATCTCCGCCGAAGGACCAAGTGTCTGGGATCATGAGGAAGCCGCCTTCAAACGTGAGGTTCTGAGCCGGAGCGAAAGCGTGGTGATCATGGCCGAAGCAAGCAAGATCGGGTCCGGGGGGCGCTTCCCTGTTGCCCCTCTTGAAACTGTCCAGACCCTGATCGTTACCGATGATGCCCCAACAGACGAACTCACCCGCATGACTGCCTCTGGCGTCACCATTATCAAGGTTCCAGTCCATGACTGATCCCACTACCGAGACATCACGTCCCGCCCAACGGGATCTTATCCTTATCCTCGGGCTGCTGACCTGTCTCGGTCCGCTTAACATCGACATGTACCTGCCGGGTTTCCCCAGTATCGGGCATGATTTTCACGCTGGAGAGACCGCGGTTCAGTTCAGCCTGACCAGCACCCTGATCGGGCTGGCTCTGGGACAGCTCATGGTGGGACCGTTCAGCGATTCACGCGGCCGGAAAGGGCCGTTGCTGGCAGCGATGGCGCTTTTTGCGCTGTCATCCCTGTTCTGCGCCATTTCATCCAGCATCACAGCGTTCATCGTTGCCCGCTTTCTTCAAGGCCTCACAGCATCAGCCGGACTGGTTCTGTCGCGGGCAGTGGTGCGAGACGTGTTTAATGGACCGGAACTTGCCCGCTTCTTTTCTCGCTTGATGATCATCAATGCTGTCGCCCCCATGGTAGCGCCGATGATGGGCGGAGCCATTCTGGCCCTGCCATCAGCAACATGGCGCACCATGTTCTGGTTCCTGACAGGCTTCGGCGTCGTGGCGCTAGGTCTGGTTGGCGGGCGCCTGAATGAAACTCTTGAATTACACCGCCGCCTTCCCAATTCAGCACGCTCGACGCTAGAGACATTCCATAGTCTGCTGACGGACCGGGAATTCATTGGGCATGCGTTGACTGTGGGGCTGATCCATGGCGGCAGCTTTGCCTATGTGGCCGGCACGCCCTTCGTCTATCAAGACATCTACGGCGTCTCGCCTCAGACATTCAGTCTTCTGTTTGGAATTAATGGTCTGGCACTCGTCGGTGGGAGCTGGCTGATTGGCCGTGCTGGAAGCATGGCGCGCACCAATACAATGCTTCGGGCATCCGTGATCTGCATTACAACCGCAGCCGCACTGATCACGCTTATCGCGACACTGAAAGGACCGCTCTTCCTGTTGGTGGCAGCCATCTTCCTTTACATGACGTGCATCGGCATGATTTTGACGGCCACATTTGTTCTCGCCATTGCCAAGCAGGGCCACCGTGCAGGAAGTGCGAGTGCCATCCTCGGCTCTCTCAACCTCCTGGTTGGCGGCGTTGCTGCTCCTCTCGTCGGACTGAGCAAAACCAGTGCCTTACCGATGGGACTGGTTCTGTTCTTTACCTCTCTCGCAGGCTTGCTGACCTGCTTTCGCATGACCTCAAGCCATCAGGACGAAACGCCCTGATGGTCGACATATCCACTCAGGCCTTTTGAAGGCCTGGGTTGCCACGCTCAACTGCAAAACTGGCGTAGGTTGAGAGCTGTCCCTCGTGATTGCTCACCTGATCCAGAGTTTTAAGATCTGCTCGCCAGACATCCCGGCCAACATCACACAACACATAGCCACGCTTGTCTGTCGTTGCCTTAAGATGCGGGTTTTCACGCCGAACCGACTGGCTATGGGCGTCATTATCTCCAACGCCATCACCGCCTGACGAAATGGACGTCGCCAGAAATTCCACCGACACTGGCTTCTGCTTGGCGGGATCAATCACGAGATTGCCCGCATAATGCCGATGTGCATCCCCCGTCACGTTGACCACGTTTCCGGGGCAGTGCTCTCCGATGAACTGAAGCAGTCGGTTACGGCTATGCATATAGCCGGACCACTGATCCATACTGTAAAGCAGCTCCGAATGGGCTGACTTGCGATGAGCAAGATCCATAACCATGACCTGATGCGCCAGCAGGTTCCACCGTGTGTCAGACTGTCCCAGCCCGTTAAAAAGCCAGGATTCCTGCTGTTGTCCCATCATTGTGCGTTCGGGTGACCAGACATCCGGTCCCTGCGGAACGTCTTTATCACCGTAAGCCTGATCGCTCCGGTACTGACGGGTATCCAGGACGAACGTATTCATCAGATCACCAAAGCGGAAGCTTCGGTACATCTGCATGTGACTGCCATCCGGAAGAGAACTGATACGAAGGGGCATATGTTCGTAATAGGCCTGCATGGCGGATGCCCGACGCAGACGGAAAATATCCGCCGGAGTACCGTCCTGATCGGTATCTCCTGCCCAGTTATTATCAACTTCATGATCATCAAAGCTGACCAGCCAGGGCGCAGCGGCATGAGCAGCCTGTAGATCCGGGTCAATTTTGTACTGCGCGTAACGGCGGCGATATTCGTCGAGGGAATAGATTTCTGGCCCGATGTGCCGACGGACCGCCGTAAATGGCTTTCCATAAACGGTGTGTACGCCTGCGCCGATATCGGCTCCTTCGTAAATATAGTCCCCGTAATGGAAAACAAAATCGACGTTCTCGTTCGCGATAGCCCGCCAAGCACTGTAATATCCAAATTCGTAGTGCTGACACCCTGCCGCGGCGAACCTTACACGCTGCACGCTTGCACCGGGCAACGGCAAAGTACGGGCACGACCTATCGGGCTCGCATGTCCCGCAATATGGAAACGATACCAATAAGGCCGATCTGGTTGAAGTCCATCAACTTCAACATGAACGGAATGAGCGAGCTCTGGGTGAGCAATGGTCTGCCCTGACCGCAGGCGCGTTGAGAAACGCTCATCCTCGCTGATTTCCCAGTCCACCAGAACTGGCTTCAGGCGCTTCATTCCTCCCGCCTCTTCCAGCGGGTGCGGCGCAAGGCGTGTCCATATTACGCAACCGTCTGGTGCCGGATCTCCGGATGCTACACCCAACTGAAAGGGCGATGAATCAAACTCAGGCGTCTTGTCCAGATTATGCGGGGCGGCAGCAGATAACTGCTTCAGGCGGTAGGAAAACAGGAGCCCTGCTCCCAGACCTGTCAGTACCCGTCGGCGGTTTAAAAGCATGATGGAAAATCTTTCGCTGAAATCGAGCGGTCGCACTCTTTCCAAGACAGCGAATAAGAGCGTTTGCCCATGCCCTTCGGCCTCTTTTCATGAAACTGTCACAGACCCACCCCGCCAAAATCCGTAATGGAGCGCTTCAGGCAGTCCATCTTTAAAACAGGATGATATAACCTTTGGCGGAAAACTGGTTTCCCTGTCAGCAGGAATGGCTGCGCCTTTGCCGCCGCATCAGAAGCCTGACACATCGCGACGATGCGGAAGATCATCTGCAGACGGCACTGGCGAATTATTATGAACGCGCCAAAGACGATGTGACGCATCCGGAGGCATACATCACCAGAAGTGCGCTCAACCTGCATCTCAATGATTTGAAAAAAGCCTCATCGCGCATGCAATCTTTCAGTGATGATCGGGATATTACATTAGAAATAGAAGATCCTGGGCCATCCCAGGAAGACGTTTATGCATCAGGCCAAAGAATGGATCGCTTCCACGAGGGTTGCAGACAGCTTCCCGAAAAGACAAGGCAGGCCTTTCTTCTCAATCGTGTTGAAAAAATGAAGTATCGGGAGATTGCTTTAACGCTGGGAATGAGCGAAAGCAGCGTGGAAAAGCATATTGCAAAAGCCCTTGTCTTCCTTGCTTCCTGGATGGACCATTAATGCCTTCCGAAAAGCATTTCGCAGTTCGAGAACAGGCCGCCCTCTGGATTGCGCGCCTGCACGCTGATGATTGTAACGAAACGGACCGTGCCCGCTTTGTACAGTGGATGCGTGAGGACACCTGTCACGCCAATACTTTTGAACTCCTGACGGATTACTGGGAGCTTGGCGGCGGCGTTCCAACACAAAGCATTCCTGCAACACCCGCAAAACGCTTAGATACGCATGGTTTTTCGTTAGGGCGTAGAAGTGCACTGGCCCTTGCCTCAGCTGCGCTCATCGCACTTGTGCCGATGAACAAGACTGCGCGGGCATCCCGTGTTCTGCAGGCATCGACCGGGCATACTCTTCGCATTGCATTGCCGGATTACGGCACATGCCTCCTGGATTCAGGAAGCCGAATGACGCTGTCTGAAGATGGGCACCGCGCGAGACTGGAGCACGGACAAGTGCTGCTTTCCCCTGAAAGCCCGTCAGATTTCTACCTCTCAGTTCGAAACGTCACAGTTCGGCTCTCACGACAGACCTCAGCTAATGTCCGCATGGAACAGAACTGCACAGACATCACGGCGCTTCGGGGCAAGATTTTGCTCCGAAGCGGAACAACTGCCGCGCGTGATATCTGGATCCGCACGGGACAGCGCTTTCGCATTGCCCAGAATGGTGCGGTGAGCATCGATTATCCCAACATCGAAGCGCTTCTTTCCTGGCAGACCGGACGTCTGATTTTTCGCAATACGCCTCTGCAGGAGGCTGTTTCAGAAATCCGACGGTATAGCCAACGTCAGATCATCCTGGCGTCGCCAACTGTTTCAAATATGCGATTAAGCGGGGTTTATTTTGTGTCACAGGGCGAGATGTTTTTGCGGATGCTTCCGCGCCTTCTTCCCTTGACGCTCCAGGAACAGGGAAACGTTTTCATCTTTCGTGCTTTATGACGGTTTCATGAAAACCGTTGAACAATGCTGAGGTTTTTCAGTTTTCATTTGTCTTCCTGTTGAGACCGCCTTCTGCGATCACCAACAGGATAGAGAATACATGGCCGTCAACGTCCGGTGCCCCCTTCGCGCAGTTCTGCTTCTGACTGTAGGGACGACCATTCTGACCCACTCTGCTCTGGCTACACCGTCAGCCGCAGCGAATATTCACATTAACCGGCAGCCAATGGCACAGGCACTGGAATCCCTGAGCCAACAGACCGGCCAGAGTGTCATTTTCTCCCCTGAACTGGTGGACCACCTTGAGGCTCAGTCCGTTAATGGTGCCCTGTCAGCTGACGCAGCCGTGACGCGGTTGCTCAGTGGGAGTGGTCTGGTTGCCGAGGTTGCTCCAGGCGGCGGAATGGTCATTCGACGTGGTGCCGCTACAAAACGCCTCCCAAAGCACATACGCGCATCGCGGACCCGGGATGAGCGCGACATTGAGCAGATTGTTGCAACAGGCCATCGAACGCGGTCTGTCTTGAGCATCAGCGGCGACCAGATGCAGGAAATGATGCCGGGTCAGAACCCGATGCAGGCGCTGGATCTTTTGCCGGGCGTGACGTTCACCAATGTTGATCCTTGGGGCAACAACGAGCAGAACTCAAGCATTTACGTTCACGGTTTTTCCAACAGCCAGCTTGGCTACACCCTTGATGGCGTGCCGCTCGGTGCAGGCGCTTATGGCAATTATAATGGCCTTTCCCCGCAACGAGCAGCCATCAGCGAAAATATCGGCCAAACGTCCCTGTCCTCTGGGGCGGGCGCACTCGGAACAGCGTCCACCAGTAACCTGGGCGGAACGATTGAGTTTAATACGCGGGACCCGAAAGCAAAAGCCGGCGCAACAATCCGGCAGACTTTCGGCAGCTATTCCACGTTTCGCACCTATGCCCGTCTAGACACCGGTAATTTTGGGAACGGAAACGCGGCCTACGTCTCTTTCTCACGGCAGGATGCCAGACCCTGGAATCTTGGTGCAGGAAACAATCAGGGTGGCTATCAGGTGAATGGCAAGTTTGTTCATAAAGGTGAAAAAACTACCATCACGGCGTATTTTGACTGGCAGGACAAGGCAGAGCCCAACACACAAGGACTGACGGCGCCGACAGACCTCTATGCTCGCGGTGCGTTTTTCCCTGATTTGAACGCCGCCATGGCCAACTACCCTGCCATGACCTCCAAATCCGCAGCCCCAGGAACGCCCAATAATAAATACTATTACTCAGCAGCGCAGCGAACCGATTACCTTGCTTATCTGAAAATTTCGCACAAATTCTCTCCAAACCTGACGTGGGATAACCAGCTTTACTTTCACTATGACGATGGCGCAGGTGTGGTCGCAACGTCCATTCGCACCAACGCTATCTTGACGATCCTTGGGAGCTACCTGGACCCGACTGGATCCAAATACATCAAGAATGGTCAGTTCACGTATAGCAATGCCGGAATTGACCCAAAGGTCTGGAATGCAACTGGCGGAACGGGTTTTGCTGTTCGTACGACCGAGTATGAAGACTATCGTGGAGGCCTGACCAGCACCCTACACTATCATCTGGGCCACCATAATATTGAGGTGGGCGGATGGTACGAACGCAACAACAATACACAGGGACGCCTTTGGTATCCGCTCACTGCAACAGACACACTGACGCCTTATAAGCGCGCGACCAATCCTCTTTTTACTCAGTGGATGAATGCGTTTTACACGAACACGTTTGTCACACACCTGCAGGATAGCTGGCGCGTAACGCCCCATCTGACCTTGACAGCAGGCTTCAAGTCCGAGATGGTTTATACCAACGGCACGTTGCCCGTCGCTGCTTTGCCGCAGTCACTTGCATCATCGGTTAAAGGTGCAAAAACGATTGTTGATACCAGCACTCACACAGTGGCTGGTGGAACGATCCCGTCTTACAAACCCTTTCTTCCTGCTTTTGGTGCCTTGTGGAGCTTCACGCCCCATGAGCAGTTATTCGCCAACATTCAGGAAAACATGAATTCGTTTGCCCAGACCGGATATGGCAGCACGTCACCTTGGGCCGTGACCAGCCAGGAAGCGTTCGAAGACTTCAAGAAAACAGGAAAACCGGAAACGTCCTGGACCTATGAAACAGGCATCCGAACCAATCGGCCGCTGTTTCTCGGCCCACTCACGGGCATCAGTGGTCAGCTTGAATATTACCATGTCGATTTCTTCAATCGTCTTGGCTCGATCAAGCCGCCTAATCAGGGAATTTCCGGCGTTGGTGGCACTGTCGCCAACCTGGGCAGCGTTTCGACAAATGGTATGGATCTGTCCTTCACACTCCGGTTCGGGCAGCACTTCTCGATTTATGATGCCGTTTCCTATGTCAGCAGCATTTACGGCAGCGATTTCATGGACGGCACCACGCTTTACGCAACAAAAGGCGAGAAAGTCCCGGCTATTCCTGTCTGGTCTGACAAGTTCGCCATCAACTACAATCAGGCAGGCTTCAACGCTCAGCTCTTCGGAACCTATATGGGCGTCCGTCCCGGTACAATCACGAATACCGTCATGGTGCCACCAAGGTTCCAGCTTGGCTTCAGCTCCGGTTATACGTTCAAGCACATCCCACACATGCAGAGCCTCAAGCTCCAGTTCAACGTCAGCAACCTGACGAACACGCGCTCCTGGTCCACCATCACCGCGGGAGATGGCTCAACGTATGTGGGTTATCCTACCCCTCCACGCATGTTCTTTGGCACGGTGGCGGCCTCGTTCTGAAAAACGTCAGAGGGATGGCAAAAAACGCTATCCCTCGCTTTTTCAGAAGTCTGCGCGAACGCGGACTTCCCAGGTTGCTGGCCGGCCAGCAACTGCAATGTTGTCTCCACCCACAAAATAGCCGCGTGTCACGTCATAGTGCTTGTCGGTGACATTGCGACCAATACCTTCGATTTTCCAATGGCCCTTATGGGGCGCGAACGAAATATACCCGCCCCATAACGTATAGCCCGGAATGGTATTGGCAGAATTCAGAGCCGTACTCGTGGTGCGCAGGCTGTAATCTACACCTGAAACGAGATCATATTTTCCAACGCGCCACGTATAATCGACGGAACCATTGGCCGTAAAATGAGGCACCTCAATCCCACGTCCAGACACATCCTGCGTGACACCAACCCAAACACCATTGACCTGCTTTGAGCTCGTGACAGCACTGAACTTGTCGTAAGCACCTTCGACATAAGCCCCAGACTGCGCAACGTGCAGCCCCGGGATCGGGGACCATTCGACTTCGTATTCGCCACCAAACATATGGGAGCGCGGCGCATTTACGAACAGACCAATCGCGGAGCCCGTCGTCGGGCTATAGGCGATGGACTGAACCTGACGATCGAAATAATCATAGTAAAAGAAGTCAGCATTTACCCGCAGGTTATACCTCGGCAGAATTAGCTTGTTTCCAACCTCGAAAGAATAAAGCTGCTCAGGCTTGAACGGATTGGTCATCTGCGTGACGTCAGACGAGTTGTAAACCGTGAAACCACCGGATTTCACACCCTTGCTGAAGGTGAAATACGTCATGTCATGGCTAAACGGATGATATTGGATGCTGAATTTTGCAGACGGCAACGTATAGGACTGCGACTGCTGGGCGACAGCGTTCTGCGGGTTCGTCACCACCCCGCCGACGAGGTAGTGAGCATAGACGTTATCGAGGGTGCGCTTCTCGTGCTCGACGCGAATGCCCCCAACCAGTTGCAGCTTTGGCGTAAGGTCATACGTCACCTGACCGAAGCCGCTGATTGTATTGACCGTCTGCGAATAACGGACGTCTCCATCCGTATTGTAAAGAGCCTCAAACCCGGACTGGTAACGATCATTCAGCCACTGATGACCGTAGTAAATGCCTCCAATCCAGTGAAGCCGACCAGATGTATTGGATGAGAAACGCAGTTCGTCGGCCACGACATTAGCCCGCGTATTGAACTTCACGTCTGCCAGAGACAATGAGGAATCATCAAAATTGTCGTATTCATCACGCTGCATGTAATCGTAGCTGGCAAGGTTTGTGATCGTGAAATCACGGAGATGCTTCTCAACCCGCAGACTGCTGCCACCCGTATCGATATGGCTGTATGGCTTTTGATCCGGCGTCAGACCAGTTTCTTTGGCAAATTGCTCCGAAGTCCCCCAGCGAGTATTATAACGACTGGTGGACGCAGGCATTGGATTGGTGGAACTGAGGCTGGTGATAGGCTCCCACGCATAGACGCCCGTCCCATCAGAACGATCCCGGCTACCGTGAAGGTTCCACTCCACCTTCCAGCTCTCTGACGGGGTATAATCCACCAACAGGCGAGCCGCGCCACGATTGACGTTCCCGAGATGGGCCTGAGCCTCAGGATTGTACTGCCACGCCCCGCCCTGCTGTGTTTCGCCAGACAGGCGAAACTTCAGTTTGTCGTTGATTGGACCGGAAATATAACCGTCGATCTTGGCGCTGTCGAAACGGCCATACTGGGCACTCACTCCTCCCGCCAGCTTATCGGTCGGTTTGTTCGTGATATAGTTGATCGCACCGCCTGTCGTATTCCGACCATACAGCGTACCCTGCGGACCGCGCAGAACTTCCACGCGCTGCATATCAAACATCATTCCGTTGATGCCGAACGGGACCGGGTTCGCTACCTCATCGATATAGATACCCACAGTCGGGGAATTGTTGCTGGAGTAATTGCTAAATCCGACGCCGCGGATCGTATAAGTGAACTGCCCACTGCCGTAGGACGGCTGGATCTGAAGCGATGGCGTAGCGTACTGGAGATCGAACACATTGTTGATGTTCCGATTTTCCAGCATCTTTGCGGAAACGACGCTGATTGACGTACCGATGTTCTGTGGGCTGTCCGCCTTGCGCTCCGACGTCACGACAACGTTTTCCACGCGGGAGGCCTCAGATGCGTGAACTTTAGGCGCAGCCGATGCATGAGCAGCTTTTGCAGAAAGCGCGCTGCCCTTTCGGGACGTAGCCTGAGCAGGCTTCTTTGTCTGGGCATTCTCCTCCGCAGCCGCAGCAACATTCCAGAGCGGCAGGAATGCAACGCTGGAAATCAGTGCAATACGCCCACGAACAAGGAGGGCATTCCTGCGGTACGGAGCAGTAAGTACGTCGTGCATCGGTTCCGCCTAATAACTAAGTTTTTTGGTTGTTAATTGAAACAACTATTTGATTGCGTTTAAGGGATAGAAAAACGATTCACAACAGGTTATGTTGTGAATGCAACAATTTTTTGTGTTTCTGACCGCGACATAAGCAAGAGATCAAGACCCATGGCTCCCCAGATGAAACTCGCCGCATTTCTTCTCCCGACCGGCCATCATGCGGCAGCCTGGCGCCACTCAGGATCTGCCCCTGACGCAGGAAGCAATTTCAAACGCCAGCTTGAACAGGCACGCCTCGCTGAACGGGGGCTGTTTGATGCCGTGTTTATCGCTGATTTTACAAGCTCCATTGACGAAGCGACAATCGATGGCTTCCGCAGGATGACATATGCGGCTTCTTTCGAACCTCTGACGCTCCTGTCCGCACTGGCTGCCACAACAGATAAGATTGGCCTTATTGGTACTGTCAGCACGACCTATTCGGTGCCTTATCACCTCGCCCGGCAGTTCCTCTCGCTTGACCAGATCAGCGGCGGACGCGCTGGATGGAACCTTGTCACGACAGCCAACGTCAAGGAGTCCATTCATTACGGGCGTCCAAGCCATGTCCCTCATGCAGACCGTTACCGTCAGGCCCGCGAATTTGCACAGATTGTAGAGAATTTCTGGGATAGCTGGACCGACGATGCATTCCTGAGAGATACAGAAAGCGGAGCATTCTTCGCGCCTGAAGGCCGGCGTCCATTTGATTTCAAAGGCGAGTTTCTCTCTGCAGCGGGTCAGATCGATATTCCCCGCTCGCCGCAGGGCAGACCCGTTCTCGTGCAGGCGGGCTCTTCCGAGCCGGGGCGCCAACTGGCTGCGGAAACTGCCGAAATGGTCTTTACCGCCCAGCAAAACCTTGAGGAAGCAAAAGCTTTCCGCCTTGATCTCCACCGCCGCATGAAAGAAATCGGGCGGGACCCTGCATCTCTGAAAGTTATGCCAGGCGTATATCCGCTCGTTGGTCGCACGCAGATGGAAGCAGAAGATCTGAAGGGTGAACTTGATGAACTTACCCACCCTGACGTCGGGTTGTTTCTGCTAGGAGGCATGACGGGCACAGATCTGCGTGGTTTGCCCCTTGATGCGCCCCTTCCAGAAGCACCCGCGGACTTCAACGGAAACCGCAGCCGCCAGACACTGCTCGTAGAAATGGCCAAGAAGCGCAACATGACCCTGCGAGACCTCTACCTCGAAGTCAGCGGCGCGCGCGGGCACTGGTCCATCTATGGCGGTCCCAAGGAGATTGCAGATCAGCTTGAAGAGTGGTTTGTGGAAGGTGCGGCAGACGGGTTTAACGTCATGCCTCCCATTCTGCCGCAGAGCCTTGAAACGTTTGTGGATCATGTGGTGCCAGAACTTCAGAGACGCGGTCTGTTTCGCACAGCCTATGAAGGCTCCACCCTGCGCGAGCATCTTGGCCTCAAGCGTCCGGCTCCCGGCGAGACCCCATGAAGTCATCTTTTGCGCTTTTAACCATGGCTGGTCTGAGTCTGGGCACGTCCGCACTGGCCCAGACGCGCGATACAATGAGTATTGGCGTCTCCATTGAGCCGCCTGGCTTGGACCCAACCCGCAGCCCAAGCGAGGCCATCGGCACAATCACATACAACAACGTCTATGAGGGCCTGACCCGACTGGACCGTGACGGGCACGTCCAGCCCCTGCTTGCACGGGCTTGGACTGTCTCAGACGAAGGCCGCGTTTATCATTTTGCTTTGCAAGAAAACGTTCATTTCCATGATGGGACACTCCTAACCTGTGAAAATGTGCGGTTTTCCCTTTTACGTGCGGGGGCTACGTCCAGCACAAACCCCGACCGTACATTCTTTACAAACATCGCGGATGTGAGCTGCCCCGACACTACCCACACAGATATCACACTCAAAAAAACCCATGGCAGCTTCACCTATGAGCTTGCATGGAATGATGCCTCCATCCTGTCACCTTCATCAGCAGACAAAAACGCCAGCCATCCCATAGGGACAGGACCGTTCCTCTTCCAAGCCTGGCAAAGAGGCGATCACGTCACCCTGTCCCGTAATCCCGATTATTGGGGAAAAGCGCCAGAACTGAAGGCTGTCACATTCCGGTTCATGCCTGATCCGCTTGCTGCCAGTAATGCGCTTCTGGCTGGAGAGCTGGATGCTTATCCCTCGTTCCCTGCCCCTGAAATTCTCGGCCGTTTTTCAGGAAACCCGAACCTCAAGGTCGTGCGTGGAACCTTTCCGTTCAAAGCCATTCTGGCACTGAACAACGCTCGCAGGCCATTCAATGACCTGCGCGTACGTCAGGCTCTTGCCTACGCCATCGATCGAAAGGCCCTCATTCAGGCTGGGGCGGATGGAGACGGAACGGTCCTGCAATCTCATATGGCTCCCAATGACCCAGACTATGCTGCACTCCCTGATCGGTATCCATACAATCCGGAACGTGCACGGGAGCTTCTCAAAGAGGCTGGCATCAAACCGGGAACGCAGCTGACGCTCTCTTACCCGCCCATCACCTATGCTCGGGATACGAGCGAAATCGTTGCCGCCTATCTGGAGCAGGTTGGCCTGATCGTCACGTTGCAGCCGTTGGAATGGCCATCATGGCTGGGACGTGTTTTTGGGCAGGGCTCTTTTGACATGACAGTCATTGCCCATACAGAGCCGCATGACATCGGAATCTACGATCGGGATAACATCTACTTTCATTACAAGAACCCGCAGTTTCATGAGCTATTCGAACAGTATGAAGCCAGCGACAACGCGGAGGATCGGCATCGGCTCTCCATCGCCCTGCAAGATCGTCTCGCGCAGGACGAGCCCAATGTCTTTCTTTATTCCCGCCCTCGGGACACAGTTCTGAACCGGCGTATCTCTGGCTTATGGATTAACCAGCAGATCGCAGCCTGCCCTATGGCAGATGTGACGTGGCAACCATGATGACCAATCTTGCCTCTGCCATTTCAGGAAGACTGGTGGTTCTCGCAGTCGCCAGTGTGATCGTGTTCGCTCTGTTGAACCTCCTTCCGGGGGATCCGGCCACAGTGATGCTTGGGCTGGATGCAAGCCCGGACAGCATTGCGGCTCTCCATCACCAGCTAGGCCTCGATGCCTCACCCGCAACACGGTATGTGCGCTGGATTTCTGGCCTGCTGCACGGAGAGGCTGGAACGAGTTACGCCTATGATGTCCCCGTTCGTGGGCTGATCCTTGAGCGCTTCCAGAGCACCCTCCCTCTGATCCTGCTGGCTACGGGCCTCGCTCTTCTCATTGGGTTACCCACGGGAGCCATCGCAGCCACTCATCGTGGAAGAGGTCTTGATCTTGCCGTCATGGCAACGTTGCAGTTCCTCAAATCCATTCCGGATTTCTGGCTGGCCATGATGATGACGCTGCTGTTTTCCCTGACGCTGCACTGGTTTCCGGCAGGAGGATTTACGGGCTGGACCGCAGGATTTTTCACGGGACTGCGCGCTCTTTTCCTGCCCACGGTCGCCCTGGCCATCCCGCAGGCAGCCATCACAGCACGCTTCATGCGCTCCTCTCTCATCGATGTTCTGAATCAGGACTTTATCCGGACAGCGCGTGCTCAAGGCTACAGCGGCAAGGGCGTTCTCTGGAAAGTCGCCATTCCAAACGCACTGATCCCAGTTCTGACACTGATCGGCATTCAGCTTCCCGTTCTGGTGACTGGGGCAATCATTGTCGAAAGCGTGTTCAATATTCCCGGCTGCGGAAAACTGCTTCTGGAAGCCGTGAACCAGCGTGACATTCCGGTCGTACAAAACCTTGTCATGCTGATTGTCGCGGGTGTCCTGCTGCTCAATCTGGCACTTTCCATCGTAGTGCGCTGGTTAGACCCGCGCCTTGCAGGAGAAAGTGCATGACCCGGCTTCGCACGAACAGGAGCCTGATTGCTGGAAGTGCCCTTCTTCTGGCTTGCCTTGTCCCAGCAACCCTTACGTGGATCTGGCGGGGTGGCCGCTCTCCTCTGATTGATATCGCGCATCGTTACGCTCCGATTTCTTTCTCTCACCCACTGGGGACGGACCCGTTCGGACGTGACATTGCGAGTTATGTACTGACAGGGGCTTTTAACAGCACGGTAATCGCCGTAATTGCGGTGACACTCGCGACAGTCATCGGGACAGCCTTGGGGCTAGTCGCAGCTTATGGCGGTTTGCGCGGCAAAGCCGTGATGAGCACAGCAGATCTGGGGCTGGCTTTTCCACCTATTCTGATCGCCGCCATGCTCGTCACAGCGCAAGGCGCCTCTGCCAGTGGCGAAATTCTCGCTATTGCCCTTTTCGGCATCCCAGCCCAGATCCGGATTACACGACAGACTGCGCACTCCATTCTTGTACTCGATTACATTGCCGCCGCCCGCATGGCAGGACTGAACTCAATCGATACGATCCTTCGCCATGTTCTTCCGAACATCGCGCCTATCCTGATCGTTCATGCCTCGACCTCTCTGGCGTTGGCCATTCTCTCAGAAGCCGGCCTATCCTATCTGGGGCTTGGGGCACCGCCCCCTCAGCCGGATCTGGGACGAACGCTCGCATCTTATCAAATCCATATTTTTGACCACCCCCTGCTTGTTGCAATTCCGGGTGTAACCGTGATGGTTCTGGTGCTCGGGTTTAATCTGCTTGGCGACGGCCTGCGGGACCTTCTTGAGCGCCCTTTCAATCGACTGAAAGGACAGCCGTCATGAGCCGCATTCTGTCCGTTCAAAACTTATCAGTCCGTGCAGGCTCTAGGACCATTTTGCACCCTTTGTCCTTCACCATAAACGCTGGTGAAACCGTCGCTGTCACGGGAGAATCTGGTTCGGGAAAATCCACGCTTGCCCGTACGCTTATGGGATTGCTCCCCGATGGCTTTGAAACGTCAGGTCAGGCTCTATTTAAAGACCAGAACCTCATTTTTCTTCCGGAGAGCCAGTTTCGAAGCCTGCGCGGTCAGAAGATTGCCATGGTTTTTCAGGAGCCCATGACCGCGCTTAACCCAATCCGTCGGATTGGTCAGCAAATCGGGGATACGTTCCGACTGCACACCGCCATGACAGGTCGCGAAATCAAAGAGGCCGTTCATCAGCTTCTGGATCGTGTTGGCCTCAGTCGCGCAGGCGTCTCAGCCAGCGACTACCCTCACACGCTGTCAGGCGGTCAGCGACAGCGTGTGCTCTTGGCTATCGCAATCGCGTGCAAACCAGCATTGCTGATTGCTGACGAGTTCACAACCGCACTGGATAGCCAAACCCAAGCCGAGGTCATGGATCTGGTCCAGGATCTTGCTGCTGAAAATCAGATGGCCATTCTGATGATTTCCCATGATCTGGGCCTGATCCGCCATAAAGCCAGTCATGTTCTGGTTCTTCAACACGGGACACTCGTGGAAAGTGCAAAGACAGAAACACTTTTTTCAGCACCGCAACACCCATACACACGTGCTTTACTGAGTATGTCCTTGCACGGAGTGAACCATCCGGCGCTGACACGCCTTCCAGTACCAGAAAATCTGGCGTCTGGGGTGGAGCCATGAGCCATCTTCTGGAAGCCAGACATATCCAGTACGATGTTGCAGGCCGGGGAACATCGCTGCTTCGCTCGCGGAAACCGAAGACCATTCTACAAGATGTCTCGCTTCACGTAGATAAGGGCGAAACACTGGGGCTCGTTGGGTCCTCAGGGAGCGGAAAATCTACATTGGCTCGTATCCTCACGGGTTTAGTCGGTGCGAAAAATGGTCAAATTTTTTTTGAAGAACAGGATATTACGTCCATCACCGGCGTTGCCCGACACCGCTTCAGACCCCACATCCAGATGATTTTCCAAGACCCACAAGGAGCTCTGGACCCTCGGCAGACCGTTGAAAAAATCGTCGCAGAACCTCTTTATCAGGCCGGTTTGAATGCTGAAGAGAGGAACCGTCGTGTTCTTGACGTTCTAGCGGACGTAGCTCTGCCGGAAGACGCCATCAGCCGCTATCCGAGGGAATTTTCAGGTGGCCAGAGACAGCGTATCGCAATTGCCCGCGCGCTCGTAACCCGCCCCGATGTTATCGTGGCCGACGAGGCTGTTTCGGCGCTGGACGTCTCCACTCAGGCCATCGTTCTGAACCTTTTGCTGGATCTGCAGGAGCGTCATGGGTTGTCATATATTTTTGTCAGCCATGACTTGGCTGTAATTCGGCACATTTCACATCGTATTGCTGTTTTAGATGGTGGGAGAATTGTCGAAACGGGGCCCACAGCGGACGTTTTGAAACACCCCCAACACCCGACAACCCGTGCCCTCATTAACGCTAGCCTCTGAAATCACACGTGCCATGACTTCCAGAATCCGCCATAATCTCATCACGGACATTCCGGGCATTCGCGTTGGAAATGTGCGCAATGTTCAACAAAGAACTGGCGTCACGGCGCTTATGTTCGACCGGCCAGTTGTCGCTTCAGGCAGCTTTCTTGGCGGAGCCCCTGCACTTCGGGAAAATGCGCTTCTGGAGCCAGAAATGCTGGTGGATGGCATTCACGCCATCGTGCTGTCCGGTGGATCGACGTATGGTCTGGATGCAACCGCCGGCGTGCAGGCATGGCTGAGAGAAGAGTTTGACGCTCTTCCCACGCCAGACGGCCAGGTCCGCGTGCCTATTGTGGTGCAGGCCAGTCTTTTTGACCTCGTGAACGGCGGCGATAAGGACTGGGGACGATACTCGCCTTATGCGGAACTTGGCTATCAGGCCGCACAAGCAGCATGTCACGGTCCCTTCAAACTAGGGACCGAAGGCGCCGGAACGGGCGCAACCACCGCGACCGTGAGAGGGGGGCTTGGATCAGCCAGCGCCATAACCTCCAGCGGGCACACGGTCGCAGCGCTTATGGTTGTCAATGCTGTCGGGACGGCCACGATTGGAGACGGACCACACTTCTGGAGCGCGCCTTTCGAACAGGACGCGGAATTCGGAGGGTTCGGTTTCCCGCCTCATTTGACAGCAGATGACCTCAAACTCCGCATGAAGCCGAATTACGTTGCTGGAACCACAATCGGCGTTATTGCCACTGATGCCACCCTGACGAAAGCTCAAGCCAAACGCTTGGCCATTCTGGCGCAGGATGGCGTCGCACGTGGCGTTTTCCCCGCGCATCTCCCACAGGATGGAGACGCAGTGTTCGGCATCGCTACAGGCGATGCACCCGCGCCCGCTTCCATTGAGGAGTGGACCGAAATTCTGCATACGGCCACGCAGGTCACAGCCCGAGCGATCGCGCGCGGCGTTTATGAGGCATCGCCCTTGCCGGGTGAGCCCACTCGCCCCACGTGGCAGGAACGTTTTGGGAGGAATACCAGCCATGACTGAGACACTTCCACCAGCAGAAACATTTTTCCGCGTTCCAGGCCGCAGGCTTGCCGTCTCTTCAAAACAGGCTGGAAGTGACACAACGCTCTTTTTTGTGCACGGATTGGGCGGGAACCGTCAGCAGTGGCGGCTACAGTGGGACCGATTTTCCAAAGAGCCCATCAATCTCGTCGCATGGGATGCGCTTGGACATGGCGAGAGTGCGCGCTCCAAGCACGAACAGGTTTTTGCCAGTCGGTTTTCGGTACAAGACCTTGCCGCTGTTCTGGCAGCGTTCCCCTCGCGCAAACGCATCATCGTCGCTCATTCTTTTGGGTGTCGCATCACGCTGGAATGGATTTCCGGATTACTTGCTGCTGGAGAGGACATACCCGTTGATGGCCTCATTCTGTTGGGACCGGCATCTCTTGCCCCGTCCCTAAAGGGGCCGATGTTTGGAAACTGGATGGACCGTCTGCCCTTCTGGATCGCCTCGTTTGCAAGACCGGCTTTACAGGCGCGCTTCGAGAAGCTGGCATGGGCTCCAGACGTAGATCCAGAGATACTCAAAACCGAGCGTCAGGCGACGAAGCGCAACAGCCTGTTCATGATCAATGCTGTCCGTTCAGGTGCGGCCCCGGTCAATACGGAAATCCTGCGCCATTTTGACAAGCCCGTGCATATTCTTGCGGGTCAGAACGATGGCATCGTCCCTCTGACGGAAGTCAGAAAAGTGCATGATTTCCTTCCCGCCAGCACCTTGGATATCCTGCCAGACTGCGGTCATCAGATCATGCTGGAACAGCCTGTTATCGTAAACCAGTACGTTGAAAGAGAACTTCAGCGACTTTCCTCCTCTCCCGGAGAGGCGCCATGACTCAGGACGTTCTGAACAACGATATTTCTGCTGACCAAGCGTTCACGATCGCTGGCATCAATGATTTTATCCTTGGTTACCTCGGATATGACTTGCGTCTCGTCAAAATTCTTGAAGTTGCAGATCAGTCAGAGGACTGCCTAGCGAACACCTATGCTGGTCTGCTCTGGATGCTTTCTGAAACAGGTGATGTTCCATCAGAAGCGCGCCGATATCATGAACGCGCAACTCAATCCGTTACCAGTGCCCTTCCGCGTGAAAAGCTTCTGTTTTCAGTTCTGGAGGCCTCTATTGCGGATGATCCAGAGGCTATTCTTCGCCTGACAGATCGTATTCTTTCCCAATGGCCGCGTGATCTGGTGACTTTGAAGCTTCGCCAGTATCACGATTTCATTCGAGGCCGCTTTGAGGACATGCTGGCCGTTGCGTTACGCAGCGAAGATGCCGCCGGAGACGTTGCCGCCCTGCACGGTATGCTGGCTTTTGCCTATGAGCAGTGCCACGATTTACCTGCTGCTGAGCGTTCTGCCCGCACAGCTCTTGCCATGGACCCATCGGAACCTTGGGCCCAACATGCCCTTGCTCATGTTTTCCTGACGCAGGGACGCATTGATGAGGGTACCGCGTTTCTTGAAGAGCGGTCTATCGGCTGGAAAACGCTGACCTCCTTCATGGACACGCACCTGTGGTGGCATCTGGCTCTCTTTTACCTTGCACGCAATCGGGTAAGCGACGCTGTTTCAGTTTATGACCAGCATTGCTGGACCAGAGAACGCAGCTTCTCACAGGATCAGGTTGGCGCAGTATCCCTTCTGGTCCGTCTGGAGCTGGCGGGAGCTGACGTCGAGGACCGATGGATGGACCTGGCGAACTGGCTCACTTCACGACAGGACGATGTCAGTCAGCCCTTTCTGACCCTGCAATATCTTTACGGACTACTCCGCGCCCATCGTCCGGAAGGGCAGCATCTGCTGCGACGTATCGAGGGCCTCTCCGGGCAAAACCTGCCAGATCAGCGAGCGTGGGATCTGGTGGGCATTCCTTTAGCCCGTGGGCTGAACGCCTATCTCCACAATGAAAACGCTTCAGCCCTGCTCTCTTTCAACGCTGCGCTTCCTCACTTACAGGACATTGGTGGCAGTCACGCCCAGAGAGACCTGTTCATTCAAATCCATCAGGACCTACAGCGGCGCATGTTAGAGGCTTGATCAAGCCCCCACGTCTGCCTTGATCCTGGCTGTAATTTCAAGAGAGCGCTTGCGGCTGTCCTGATCATGAATCGGGACAGCCACCATCAGCTCGTCAGGCTTGTGACGTTCCAAAAAGCGTTTCAGGTGTCCCGTCACACTCTCTCTGGACCCGGCAAACGTATAAGCCAGTGTCTGCTCAAGCAGCGCCTGCTCCTCTGCCGACCACAACGACAGGATATTATTGACAGGCGGCGGGAACGCGATAGGCCGCCCGCGGCGCAAAGCCATAAAATACTGGTATAGTGACGTCGCCAGGCGCTTGCCGTCCGCTTCCTCATCCGCTGCAATGACATTGACTGTCAGCATCACATGAGGCCGAGCACATCTCTCGGACGGCTCAAACCGTGACCGATAGAGAGCAATGGCTTCCTCCATCTGCGCTGGCGCGAAGTGAGATGCAAAGGCGTACGGTAGCCCCAACTGGGCGGCCAGAACGGCCGAAAACAGAGACGATCCCAAAATCCAGACAGGAACGCGCAGGCCCATTCCGGGAATGGCACGTATCAAATGCGTATCTTCCGCCGCCATGGGCTCGAAGTAATGCAGAAGCTCAACCACATCTTCCGGAAACCTGTCAGGCGCCGACGGATCGCGCCGCAGAGCACGGGCTGTTCTCTGATCAGCCCCTGGTGCCCGGCCCAGGCCCAGATCTATGCGGCCCGGAAAGAGCGTCTCCAATGTTCCAAATTGCTCTGCGACAACAAGGGGCGAGTGATTTGGGAGCATGATTCCGCCAGAGCCCACCCGAATACGGGTCGTTGCCCCCGCCACCTGACCGATCAGAATGGCCGTTGCCGCAGACGCAATTCCCGGCATTGAATGGTGTTCAGCCAGCCAGTACCGATGAAACCCCAGATTTTCTGCTAATTTGGCAAAATCGATTGTATTCCTGAACGCCTCACGAGGGCCTGCGCCCCGTGTGATGATTGAAAGATCAAGAACAGAAAACGGGATCATTGTGTGGTCCTTGAGGTCAATGCGTTCAGACTTGCGGCATCGTAGCACGAACCGACAAAGCCGTAGCCATTGTCACCGTACAGACTCCTGACGCGGCACTTCACTGATGCGTTGCGTTCAAGTTCCCGTCATTCAGGCGCTTCATTAGTGTTGGGTCAGGACCGAAAAATGCAGGAATAATTTAAAAATTCACAGCTTCCATATTCTTCAACGCATGCATTTGAGCGATGGTGGAAGCCTTCTGCCGAGATCATGACGCAGACTTTACATCCGTTCTTTGAGGCAATCGGCGTATGGGTCTGAGAAAGTTTCAGTTCTCTGCAGGAGCCTCTCACGTAACGGTTTTTTCTGGTTTCCGCTTCTGAACTGTTTCCTCGTTCTGACAGGGCTGCGTTCCATATGACAACAACCTTTGCCATTCTGCTGGCAACAGCCGCAATCATTGCAGTCGTCGTACTCATTGCGCGTTTTCGTCTAAATCCTTTCATCGTTCTCTTCAGCGTTTCTATTCTGCTGGCTCTTTGCGCGGGTATGCCTGCGGACAAGGTTGTCGCATCTTTCGAAGCTGGTGCCGGACACGTCCTCGGGCACGTTGGCACGATCATTGCGCTCGGCACCATGCTTGGCAAAATGCTGGCTGAGTCTGGGGGCGCTGACCGGATTGCCCTGACAATTTCAGAGCGCGCGGGTCGTCAACGGATTGACTGGGCCATGATGGTGATAGGCCTGCTTGTGGGGCTGCCAGTCTTCTTCGAAGTTGGCGTTGTCCTGCTCTTCCCGCTCGCTTTCGTTCTTGCAGCCCGAACGGAAACATCGCTGCTGCGAGTGGCCCTTCCCATGGGGGCGGCGCTTTCCGTTACGCACGCCATGATCCCGCCTCACCCGGCAACGCTTCTCGCCCTCTCGGCCTATCACGCCAACACTGGAACAACGATCTTCTGGGGCGTTCTGCTGGGAACACCGATTGCGGCCATCTCAGGCCCGCTATTTGCGCGCTTCATCAGCCCCCGTGTTCTCATCACAGAAAAGAATGCGTTGGCAGAACAGTTTGTGCGGCGTGAAATCCCGACAAACCTCCCAGGCTTTACGGTTACCGTCCTAACCATCACATGCCCTGTCATCCTGATGCTAATCGGCTCTTCCGCGGACATGTTTACGACTCCGAGAAGCGCACCAAACATGTTTCTGCACTTCATCGGCAACACGGACATTGCACTGCTTTTGGCAACCGTCATGTCGTTTTACGTGCTGGGCCTGGCCCGCGGCTTTTCACGAGAAACCATTCTTCGCTTCACCAATGAGTGTCTTGGCCCAACGGCTCTGATCATGCTTCTGGTTGGTGCGGGCGGGGGCTTTGGTCGTGAACTCATTGATAGTGGCGTCTCCAAAGCCATCACGGACGCGGCCGTCAGCGCGCACGTTCCACTTCTCGTGCTGGCGTGGCTTCTGGCCGCGATCGTCCGCGTCGCTTGCGGATCTTCTACCGTTGCCATGAGTACGGCCTCCGGCATCGCGGGTCCGATCCTCGCGCACTCGCAGGGCGTATCGCCAGAACTCATGGTGATTGCCACCGGCGCAGGGTCTGTGGCTTTCGGCCCCATGAACGATGCCGGCTTCTGGCAGATGAAAGAATATCTTGGCCTGACCGTGCCGCAGACAATCAAGACCTGGTCAGTTCTGGAAACGATTATTGCCGTTCTGGGACTGGTCTTCTGCGTTGGTATTTCAATGTTCATCTGATCCGCGTTGGCAGAGCGCTGACACAGCAAAGGAAGAAGGATTTTCCATGAGTGTATCTCTTTTTGACCTGACGGGACATCGCGCTCTGATTACGGGATCGTCTCAAGGTATCGGCTTCAGTCTGGCCAAAGGCCTGCAAGCGGCAGGCGCTGAAGTCGTTCTGAATGGTCGGGATGCTTCCAAACTCTCGGCCGCAGCCGAGGAACTGGGAGGTGTCGAGACACTTGTTTTTGACGTGACCGACCATGCAGCTGTTCGAACTGCAGTCGATCGCTTCGAAGAAGATACCGGGCCCATTGATATTCTGGTCAACAATGCAGGAATGCAGCACCGCGCGCCCTTGGAAGACTTCCCGCCAGAAATGTTTCAGAAGGTTCTTCAGACAAACCTGACGTCCATTTTTAATGTTGGACAGGCTGTTGCGAGACATATGCTAGGCCGTAGGCAGGGTAAGATCATCAATATTGCCAGCGTCCAGACGGCCCTCGCTCGGCCGAATATCTCCCCCTATACGGCCACCAAGGGTGCCGTGGGGAATCTGACCAAGGGGATGGCGACCGAGTGGGCAAGACACGGCCTTCAGTGCAATGCCATTGCACCGGGTTACTTCGACACGCCTCTCAACGCCGCGCTCGTAAATGATGCAGAATTTTCAACGTGGTTGGAGAAGCGCACACCTGCGGGTCGGTGGGGACAGCTTGATGAACTGACGGGTGCCTGTATTTTTCTTGCTTCCGGTGCATCGTCGTTTGTGAATGGTCATGTTTTGTATGTGGACGGCGGTATCACGGTGTCTCTCTGAGGCAAACGCGCCAAGGACGCATCAGCGCCGCGTTAGAAGAGCCATCAGGAAACACGCGCCTATCGCAGAAATGACTATTCCAACTGGCAGCTCCTGAGACGGCAAAAGACAGCGGCTGAGAAGATCTGAAAGGATTGTCAGCATCCCCCCCGCGACCATAGCGGGGATAAGGATATTTCGAACAGACCGTCCCCAGATGGGCCTTATGAGATGCGGCACAATCAGTCCGACGAAGCCGATCGGCCCACACAATGCCACTGTGGTTGCACAGCTAAACGCGCAAAGGGCAAGAACACAAAGCCGTAGCTTTCTTGTTTGCACCCCGAGGGACGCTGCGGTTTCCTCTCCGGCCATCAAAGCATCCAGATCAGCTCCAAAAGCCCATTTACCGAAGATCACGGGCAAAAGCCCCAACACGACAAGTGGCAGGGCCGACCAGCGAGCGGCGGAAAAACTGCCCATCGTCCAGAACAGGACAGATTGCGCCGTATTACGGTCACCCCAGAAAATCAGCAGGTTTGTCAGAGTAGAGAAGACGAAGGAAATCGCCAGACCAGACAGCAGCATTCGTTCCGTTGAGACCCGTGCGCCAGACCGGGATCTAAACGATACCAGCAACAGAAGTGCTGAGGTTGCCAGAAATGCCCCACCGACTGCACCAAAAGCGATCGTCCAGACGCCAAAAACATCCCCCAACAATACGATGACAGCAACAGCCCCTGTTGCTGAGCCCGAGGACAACCCGAAGAGAAACGGATCTGCCAAGGGGTTGCGGGTTACGGCCTGAAGAAGTGCTCCTGCACCGGCAAGAATTGCTCCGGTCAAGAAAGCCAGAACCAGCCTTGGCATTCGCAGGGACCAGATGATCCGGGCGGCAATCTCATGACTGGCTGGACCGCCCAAAAGTCCCGCTTGCAACGAATGCCAGGGAAGAGAAGCACTTCCGAGCGTAACTTCCAAAAATGCCAGCACACCCAAAGCAGGCAAAGCGCTGATGCTAAGAACACGCTTCATCAAGGTGCTGCGTCCGGGTGGAGAAAGGCGGCAATCTTTTCGATCACATCGATATTCGCTGGAGACGGCGTCATTTCATCATAGCGCACAACCAAAACACGGTTTGTCTTCAGGGCCGTACTCTCCGTCAGCAATGGCTGGCTTCGCAGAAATTTCAGACTGTCTGAAACACCTGCCCCGTAATCCATTACCAAAATAGCTTCAGGATCACGCAAACCCGCGTTTTCCCACGAAGCGGCGCCCCAGTTTGTCGGTAAATCACGAAAAATATTTTCGCCCCCGCCCAGCCGGATCAGCTCTGTCGCGAGGGCATATTGGCCAGCTGTAAATGGCCGATCGCGTCCACTGTCATAAAGGAAAACACGTAACGGGTGATGGCCCTTGAGACGATCCTTAATGTGCTGAACGCGCCTTTGCCAACCTTCAACCAATTGCCGAGCCAGCTGCTCCCGGCCGAAAACCTGTCCAAGTTTTTTTTCGTCGCTATACAAAAGGTCTAATGTCGGGAGAGTTGTTGAGTGCCCGGCCCGGAAGCAGCTTTCAGACAGAACAAGCGTCGGGATACCCTGAATTGCCAAGGTCTCGGGTGTCACATCCCCACCCACGTGCATCCCATAATTCCAGCCGGCAAAGAAAAAATCTGTTCCGACATCAAGCAATTGTTCAAGACTGGGATAGTGAGTTGCAATTTCCGGGATATCGCCTTGCTGAGCTTTGAAACCCGGTGTGTATTTGTTCCAGCCTGATATCCCCGTCAAACCACGAATATAGGGCTGCAAATGCAGAGCAAAAGCCATCTCCGCCATATTAACGTCGTGGATGACAGCATGCTCCGGCTGATGCGTGATCGTTACGGATTTCCCGCAGCTCTGCACGGTAACCGGGTAGGCGAAGGCCGTTTGCGCGGCAAAGCCACAGAACCCCAGAAACAGCATAAAGGTAGGCGTTTTCATGCGCCTCGCGGCCTAAAAACGAACGTCGTGCTGCCATCATCCAGTTGAACGGAATGAACATTCAAGCCGAACGCATGCCCTAGTTCCGAAGAGAGCAGAACCTCAGAAGACGCCCCATCCAGAATGATTTTTCCGTCCCTCATCAAGAGAGTTCGCGGCGCAAAATCAGGCACGAAAGACAGGTCATGCAGGACAGCCACGATTGTCAGAGGGAGGTCACGAAGCAGATTTAGAAGCTCTGCTCTGGCCGCCAGGTCCAGGTGATTGGTGGGCTCATCCAGCAACAGTATTTTGGGAGTCTGGGCCAGACATCGCGCCAGCATCACACGCTGACGCTCGCCACCAGAAAGATTGCCAATCGGCCGTTTTAAAAAAGGTTCGACACGGAAATACTTGATCGCCGTTTGCAGAGCCGTGGTGTCCTGCTGTGCCTGAGGAGTGCCTCGAAACGGGAGACGGCCAAGAGCGATATAATCCTCAACTATGAATTCAGAAGTTACATCGTCGGTCTGGGAAAGCCACGCAATCTTGCGCGCTACCATTGGTCTGGAAAGGGCGCAGAGTTGCGTTCCTTCCAGAACTATCTCCCCTTCCGTCGGCGAAATTAATCCAGCGAGGAGCCTCAGAAGCGTGCTTTTCCCAGCACCATTGGGGCCAATAAGTGCAACATGCTCACCCTCCCTGACGGAGAGATCCGTCAAAGAGAGTATGCAGTCATACCCAGCACCATGCGTCTGAAGCACAACCTCAGACACGATCAGAAACCCGCCTGAACACTGATCGAGAAGGACCGCGGCGCCCCCAACATCACTTCACTCGGATAACTGGTATCAGCCCACTGAATGAAGTGCTTGTTTCCCACATTGTCTACCCGGCCATAAACCGTCACGCCACGATAGGCGTGCCACGCCGCGAAAAGATTGACGAGCGCATAGTCTTTCAGACTCAGGGTGTTGGCGTAATCGCCCTTGCGGGCAGATACGTAACGCATACCAGCTCCCAAATCGACCGGCAGATCTGCAACCCGGGACCAGACACCCCACAGGTTGGCCGTTACAGCCGGAACGTTCGGAACCTGGTTCCCGGAGGCATTCACTGACGCTGAAGGATGGAATGATCCATAACGAGACCACGTATAGGCAACATTTCCCGACAGGCTCCAGTGTTTGCCCAGCGTGAGGTCTCCCTGCCATTCCACACCCCTTGACTTTTGAACGCCCGCCGTTGCCACGCTGTCCACACCGGTAGCAACGAGAACTCGGGTACGGCGGATATCGTACAGAGACAGCGTAGAGGACAGGCGTCCTTTCCAGAAAGAACCCTTGGCGCCGATTTCTCCTTGTCTGGACTGACTCAGGCGTGAAAACTGGCCTTTATTAACCAGGAAGATATTGGAGCCCGGCGGATCTTCAGCCGTTGTGTACACGCCGTAGAGGCTGATGTTATCTGTCAGATCATAAACAGGGCCAATCCTGAAGTTGGCAGGATTGTAGTTCCCCTTGAAGCTGGTCGCAGGATTGAACGCACCGGACTGGCTATAATTCTGACGATCCAGTTTCAGCCAGTCATATCGAAATCCACCCACCACACGCAGATCGTCCCGCACCGTCAGGATGTCTTCCATGAAAATGCCTGCGTCCACCATGGTTGTGGGAGATTTCGTATACGGATATTCTCCCGCAAAACTCCCCACGGCCGTGCTTTCAGGGCTACTCAGAGAAACGCTGTCCGCATATGTCGCGTCCGGAAAACCACGATTCCGGATGAGCCGCACATAATACGCGTCTCCACCGACGACCAGACGGTTCTTCATTCCGAAAACATGAAAATCAAACTGACCATCCAGCGTGTCACCCACCTGATGCTGGTTCATATAAACATAGAACCGATCCCGGCCGACCCGACCGGGTGCAATGGCATTTCCCGCTGCGTCTGTCTGCCCGGCTGAACCGATATAGCTGTAGGATTCAGCGTTATTCCAGTTGCGCTTGGCGTAAAGGACATAGGTTTTATTGTGAAACGTCATGTTCTCCGTTGGCTGCCACGTCAGATGGAGCGTCGGGGTCACATTAACCGAGCCAGCTTTTGCATCCTTGGAATTGTAATAACGCCAGAGCGATGACCGGCTTACGCCTAACCCCTTGGAAGACGACAGCAGGCCGCCTACGCCATCATGGACCTGAGCCAGCGGGACCAAAGGGGTTCCGTAATATGTCGACAAGCGATCTGTCAGATAGTCGACGCCAAAGCGGGCTGTAAATTTCTTCGAAGGGTGCCAGAGCAACGTTGTCGTGAAATCGTTGCTGTGTGGGTCTGCGCCAGCAACGTATCCATCAGACGAGGTACGACTGAAATCACTTCGAATGGCCAAAGTGTCAGTAATGGGAACCGAACCGCCAACACCAGCATTCCATGTATTGAAACTGCCATAAGATACCAGAGCATTAGCATGCGGCCCATCAAACGCAGGGTCACGCGTTCGCATGTCCACCGTGCCCCCAACAGCGCCCTGCCCGTACAGAACAGACGACGGCCCCTTGAGAACCTGAACGCTCTCAAGATTGAAGCTGTTGAGCGGACGGTTCACCATCGTGGTCGGGCCGTAATAAATGCCATCTCGCAGGATCAGAACCTGATTTCCGCTGAAGCCGCGCATCATCATCTGCGCCGGACTTCCTGGAGATCCACCGGAAGAAACACCCGGTGCACTGTCTGCGGCGTCTTCAGCGTGCGCATAACCGCGCTGCTCCATCACGCTGCGCTGAATCACATTGATCGTCGCAGGATTATGTTGAACCGTCAGCCCAAGTCTGCCCCCGATAACAGCACTATCCTTCAGCGGCTGCGCCCGACCATGCGCCGTAATGTGTTCTTCTTTCGCTTTGGCCGCCGCCTTCCTGACGTCTTCTGTCTGGGCGAACGCAGGCTGAAAAACGGTCAATGCTGCGACGGGCAACACACCGACAAAACTGATTTTCCTCATGGATAACGCAAACTTCACTCAACAATGCGTCACTACGATGAGCAGGATGAACCATCCTGCTGCGTCAGGTGCACCCCGCCCTTTCGCTTCGTCCATGACCATTTTCGATGGCAGGTCTCCTGGCTTGCGGATCATCGGCAAATCGCGAGCCTTCCCAAGGCTGACGCCCCAGTGGCCGGGTTCATAGAACCCATCGTGATCAGCCTCACCGCTCACAGTTGCGGGGGCAGCCGCAGCATTTCACTGCGTTCCCTTTTCATCCCCTTCCGGGGAACCATCATTGAGCAGGGGCATAACCGAAACTCCCATATAGTCAAACACGTATGTTATAACATATCAATAACTGAAGTTATCAATTTGAACAATGGAGGCCCTTCGATCCTTGGAAGAGAAACCAAAACATGCCTAATCTCATGCTTCCCTACTCTGGACAGAAAGTGTCACAGGATGAAGCTCTGTCGTTTTGGTCCCTTGGATCAGGAAACACCCGGACTCATTGATGACACTGGCATGCTGCGAAGCCTCAAAGGGATTCTGCCTGATATTACGGCTGCCCACCTGTCTCCAGAGCAGCTTGACGCCTTACGGGCCATTAATCCGAGCACTCTCCCTGTCGTTTCAGAAGCACCACGCTACGGTATTCCGTTCTCAGGTGCCGGAAAGTATATCTGCATTGGCCTGAACTATCGGGATCATGCCGAGGAAGCAGGCCTTTCCCTCCCCTCAGAGCCAATCGTCTTCATGAAAGCCACCTCTGCCCTGACGGGACCGAACGATGGTATTCTGGTCCCCCGACATGCCACCACAGTGGATTGGGAAGTCGAACTCGCAGTCATTATTGGCACAAAAGCGTCCTACATCTCCCCCGAGAAGGCTTTGGAGCACGTGGCGGGATATTGTGTCGCCAATGATGTCTCTGAACGCTCATTTCAGATGCAGACAAGCCAGTGGGACAAAGGCAAAGGCTGCGATTCATTCGGGCCCCTGGGGCCATGGCTTGTGACGACCGATGAAATCGCCGATCCGCAAGCACTCTCCATGCGGTTAGATGTCAACGGACGCCGTCGGCAGACGGGGCATACCTCCAACATGATCTTTGACGTCCGCAGCATCATTTCACATGTCAGCCACTACATGACCCTGATGCCGGGCGATATCATTGCCACAGGAACACCTGCCGGCGTCGGAATGGGCATCAAGCCTCACCCAGTCTATCTCGAACCAGGGGATGTCGTAGAGTTGGAAATCGAAGGGCTTGGCATTCAAAGGCAGACCGTGAAGGCCAATTCTTAGCTGAATCGACAGGAAAACGTCTCTTACGAAGCGATTCTTAAAAAACACCCATTTTCATAATTATTTTTTTGTACGAACCACTTGCCCGCTCAACATCGCAGGAATGCTGCCTACAATGTAACAACTGCGAAGATGCGTGAATTAAAGATTGAAGTTTCTGAGAATGAATATCATTTGTAACTTTAGAAATACGGGAAAGTCAGCTGAAATTCTCGTGAAAATTCATTTTCCAGGAGGCAGTTAGCCCTTTCCATGAGACTTCCAGCGTCGAACGTTCCTCAACGTACACATCTAGGCCCAATGCTTTTTACAGCACTTTTGCTGTCAGGCACGTGGAATGGCGCCTTTGCCGCCACCACCGATGACGTATTTCCAGAAGCTCGTAAGAAATCAGCTTCAACGACCGGTCTTAAAGAGGAACGTTCCGCTTCATCAAAGTCGCAGAGCACACAACAGAAACACGCGTCACAAGAAGATGAGCCCCCCGGCAGCATTGAGCAGCTTCTGGTGCAGGGTCATCGCCGCAATGCCTCTACGGATGGTACCGGCACTTACACGGTTTCTGCGGTCTCCACGACGAAAATGCTCCTCAAACCGCTGGACGTTCCACAATCCATCTCGGTCCTCAGCAGCCAGCAGATGAAGGACCAGAACCTCAATACGGTTGATGCTGCGCTCAAACAGGTCGCGGGCGTGAACGTCAATATGTATGGTGACGGAACGGGCGGTTACACTGCCCGCGGCTTCACGCTACAGGCTCAGTATGACGGTGTTCCGTCCATGAGTGGGCTGACTTTAAGCCAGCAGTATGATCTGGCCATCTACGATCGTATTGAAGTTCTGCGTGGACCAGACGGCATGCTTCAAGGCTCCAGCACACCCGGCGGGAGTGTCAATTTCGTCCACAAGCGTCCGACTGATGACTTTCAGGGCAATGCTTCGTTCTCGGCTGGCTCATGGAACAATTACCATGCCACCCTTGATGTCGGCGGCCCTCTCGCGCACTCGAAAATTGTCTCAGCACGACTTGTCGTCGCAGGCACCGACCGCAACCAGTTCTACAACAATGCCTATGATCGTCGCTGGACGATTTATGGCGTTACAGATGTGCACTTAACGCGGCATGACACCCTGACAGTCTCCGTGACGTCTCAAAGTAACGATACAACCCGTTATATGGGGCTTCCCCGTGCCAGTAATGGCGCGGATCTGAACTTGCCGACGAGCACGTTGGTGGGGGCCAACTGGGGCAAATCCGAAGTCCCGATGACTGAAGTTGAGGCACAACTGGAGCATCTGTTCTCTCATGGCTGGCGCGGGCGCCTCAACTACCGTCACCGAACCGCAGCCACCACACTGCAATACGCTTATCTCAACGCGTATAACGCGTCCGCAAAGACTGGAAATTTCGTCGCAGCCAATACACGGTATGACGAGACGAATGATGGCCTGGACGCCTACGTCACCGGGCCGCTTCACCTCTTCGGGCAGAAACATGTTCTGATGATGGGAGCGAACTACGATCGCTATCTCTATGAAGGCGGCGGTGCCAGTGCAAACTCGCGGACCTACACGGCGCTCGCAGGTATCCCAATCAATGCGAACAATGCCATTCCGTCTCTGGCTCTCCCTACTATTACCAATCGCTACTGGGAGCCATCCACGCAGTGGGGCGTGTATGGTCAGGCACAGATCAAGCCTGTTTCACGCTTTTCCATCCTGATTGGTGGCCGGGTAAGCGGATATGTCAGCAAAACGCGTCGTATTTCCCCAACCGTTGGTGCCACCAGCACCGATATCGATCAGCAGGGCATCCTGACCCCTTACATCGGCGGCGTTCTGCACCTGTGGCCGAATGTCACGGCTTATGTCAGCTACGTTTCGACTTTCTCGCCTCAGTCTGCGTTTGATACCACCGGGCGCCTTGCGCCTGTCCGAGGCAATCAGCTCGAAGGTGGTATCAAGGGAGAGTTCTTCCACGGGCACCTGGGCATGACCCTGTCTGGCTACAAAATTATCCAGAAAAACGAAGCCATCTATAACGGCACCATCGGCGCCATCTGTGGGCCCGGTGGCGTGGATGACTGCTACGTCGCGACAGGCAAAACACGCAGCCAGGGTGCCGAAGCAGAGCTGATTGGCCGTCCTATTGAGGGCTGGGACATCAATGCCAGCTATACTTATAACGACAACCGGATCGTCAATAACGGTAGCGCCACACAGTCTGGCCTGACCTATGCTGGCAACTCGCCCAAGCATCTGTGGAAGCTCTGGACACACTACCGGTTCGAGCCATATCGCGGGGCACAAAAAAATGTCTGGAGTATCGGCGGCGGGTTCAACGCTCAAACGAGTACTTTCGGAACAAACCGTACCGTGACGCAGGACGGATACATCATTGGGTCCATCCAGGCTGGATACCAATGGAACAAGTATCTTTCCCTCTCCGCAACACTGAACAATATCGCCAACAAGCGATATTATCAGCGCCTGGGAAATCTTTACTACTACAACTACTACGGAGAGCCACGGAACTTCATGTTTACGCTCCGCTCTAATTTCTGAGGCAAATCTCAGCTGGCTTCATAAACTCTTTGATTATGCGCGGGGCTCCATAGATATGGATGTGCCGCGTTCAAAGCTTGGGGGGCCGTCTTCTCCGTATGCGTATCCGGGCCAATCGTGCCCGGGTCGGTCTGTCTGGCCCACAGCAGTATCATGATAAGCCCGGCGATCAGGATAATGATTGTCAGAAGAACCCAGCGTTTTTCCATGATTTTTGCTCCTTGTGGCAATCAGTCACGCTTTTTGGCTGGCCGTTTGGATCATAAATCGGAGCTGGACCCAAGGTTTCCGCTACACACAAGGAAATAACTCACTGACACCAGAACGGGACGTCCTTCGAAAAAGTCTTCCATCGCTTGGGAAGTTTCTTAAGGATCTTTTTCCGCTCCCGATGCGCCATGTGAACAATCGCATCTCCTGCTTCGGCGAGGTCCGGCCTTTCTTTTATCGCCTGCCTGACCAGAGCCTCTGCCGTTGCTGCATCGTTGAAACGACCAAACAGGTCCTGCAAATCCTTGCAATGGCCCATATAAGTTTCAACGCGGCTCCCCTTATACAAAGGAAGAATGCTCTCAATACTATAGCGCAGCCCCTTCAGAGATTTACGGACGTCATGCAACTGGCGGTCTGACAGGTGCCCGATGTGATGACCCCGATGCTGGACTTTACGCGCCATTCGATCGAGCAGAACAGGGGCATGGTCTTCCAAAAGCGCGTCAGCAGTCTCGGCTCCGAAAAGAGCTGCCGGGTCTTCCGTGCTGTGTCCAAGAGAAAGTAACGTAGACGTTATGCTCGGATCAGTCAGTTTCTGTCGCATCTCCGCCAGTGCAGACACTCGCTTTTCTTTGGCTAACTGAACGAATTCACTCGCAATATCCCCGCTCACATAAGCCGGTAGAATTTCGGTCTGAAAAACATCCCAGTCTCGAACATTGCCGAGAAACCGTCCAATCTGCTGAAAAACTGACATCTCATTCGCTAACGCTCCTTTAGGGAACAGAGGGCGAAAAGCTTTCAGGATCGTTCGAAGCCGTCTGACGGCAACGCGCATCTCATGCACAGCATCGACGCTCCCGTGTTCAGCCGCAGGCTGCGCAGCAAGAAATACCGTCAGAAAAGCACGAACAGACTGGCTCCACCCTTTCCCAACCGTCATATCTACCGCGAAAGGTAGCGCCGATTGAACTGTGACATCCTCATCATACTGTCCAAGCGCCAGCCGCACTCCCCTCATGGGAAGCGTCTCGCCCGTCAGCCATATGGGAAGATCACTTAAAGTCTGTGCAAACGCATACAGATCTCGCGCTTCACCGCTCAGGAGCGTCAAATCCAGTGCACAAACAGCTTCCGCCTGCTCTCCAGCCTGAACTGACCCGCGAGACAGAGTCACCTTGAGGCTGCTGGTACCAACCTCTGCCTCCCCCTGTAACTGCCAAAAATCTGTGCGGTATGTTGGAAGAACTATGCCTGACAAATCGAGTTTTTCAGCTCCAGTCCCTTCGAGCAGCTTGATATCTGGACGTAATCCTCTCCGGGACCAGACCCATTGTTCAGGACGCGTCATGTTGGGTAACCCCGGCCAGGAAACAGGCTCAAGCACCTGAACTGACGTACGGCCTTCTCGCGCGGTGGAGAGTGCCCAATCGTGGCGAGACAATATGCCGGATGCGGTATCGTAAAATGTCCGGATCCGATGCCTCGGTCGCACGCTTTTCAAAGCGGGTGCTATGCCTGTGTGGTGACGAACGAGAGGCCATGCTTCTGGTAGAAAGCGAAATGTCAGACGTTGCGGCAAAAGGCTTCGGATCATTATTCTTTTCCCTCCAGCACGACGGCCCATGAAGCGTAAGCCTTCATGCCCTACCGTTGCCAGAGGATAAAAGGCGCTTCGAGCGGAACACTCATGATCTCTGCGGCTGGAATGATCCGCAGTGTACACTCTGCCACGGGGGCAGGAAGCTCAGTCTCAAGAGTATAGGCAATCCAGCCACCCGGAAGATGCTCTCCCTGTGTCAGGGACTTGGTGCGCGGGTGCCCATCCTGAGCGTCGGCGTAGAGTTCAACACGCAGCAATGCAGGATCGAGCGTTCCGGGATGAATGAAGGCCTGCGCTTTCTGATGTTCCCCGTTCTCCGAAATGATAACTTCTCCGATCCTGAGGCTATTCCAGCCAGCAGAGAGGGCGTTTTGCCTGTCGAGAACCGTTCCAGCACTCACCCCATGGTCAGACAGGCGACGCCTGTAGCGTTGTGCACCAGTCAAATAAAACTGTTCCGTGTAATCGCGAACTGTACGGTTTGCGGAAAACTGAGGCGTCAGACGCGCCATGCTTTCGCGCATCTTCGCAACCCACGCGCGAGGTGTTCCGCCAGCATCGCGTTCGTAGAATTCAGGAAGAACGTGCTCTTCCAAGAGCCTGTAAAGTTCCTGTGCATCAGAGTGGTCGTAGGCCGGATCTCCCGCGTGCTCCAAGCCGTCCCCTAACGCCCAGCCGACTTCCGGCGCATAGGCCTCGGCCCACCATCCATCGAGTTCTGACAGGTTAAGCCCACCATTTACCAAGACCTTCATTCCACTGGTCCCGCTGGCCTCCCAGGGACGTCGCGGTGTGTTCAGCCACAGATCCACCCCCTGAACCATTTTCTGGGCCAGAGCCATGTCGTAATCCGCGAGGAATACAACTTTTCCCACGATATCCTGACGCTGGCAGAACTGGACCCAGCGTGTGATCATCGCCTGCCCTTCCAGATCCTGCGGATGAGCCTTGCCGGACAGAACGATCTGGACCGGCCTATGAACGTCCCGCAACAGCCGGACAAGCCGTTCTTCGTCGTACAACAAGAGGTCTGGACGCTTGTAGGTGGCAAACCGGCGCGCAAATCCGATTGTCAGCGCCTCCGGGTTCAACGACGGCGCAGGCAGACACCACAACCCATCTTCACCAACGATGCATTGCCTTGCGGAAAGCTCCTGCCCCAGCGCGTGAACAAACTCCGCCCGGGAGTTGCACCTGCTGCGCCAAAGAGTGTCGTCATCAAGATGACGAACGGCATCGCCTAGCCCTTCGAGATCTCCTTCCCACCTGCTTCTCCCCCCCACCTGGGTCCAGAGTTCATCAGCAGATGCTGAATCCCACGTCGGGGTGTGGACGCCGTTCGTCACATGAGAGATCGGGACTTCATTTTGCGGCCAACGTGGGAAAAGCGGCGTGAACAAGGACCGGCTCACAGCTCCATGCAACTGGCTCACGCCGTTAACGGCCCCGCTGCACCGAACGGCGAGATAAGCCATGTTAAAAAATTCATCTTTATTCGCCGGATCAAGACGCCCTAGCGCCAGAAAGTCCTGAATTGGCATGCCCAGACGGTCTTCGGCGTAAAACGTGAGATGGCTCTCAATCAGCTTAGGCGGAAAGCGATCAAACCCAGCCGGGACGGCTGTATGTGTCGTGAAGACCGTTCCCGCGCAGGCAATGACCTGTGCCTGCGCGAAAGAAATACCTTCTTCTTCTGAAAGGCAGCGGGCTCGTTCCAAAGCTGCAAAAGCCGCGTGCCCCTCATTCAAATGGCAGATATCCGGCCGGTGCCCTAGAGCATGCAACAGTCTCCATCCCCCGATCCCGAGAACCATTTCCTGCCTCAGCCGCAGTTCTGCATCTCCGCCGTAGAGCTGGGTCGTGATGCAGCGAACAGCGGGGGGATTGGAGGGATCGTTCGTATCCAGAAGATAAAGAGTTGTACGGCCTACGACGGCTTTCCAGGCGCGAAGCCAGATTTCTCCGGTTGCTGTCTGGACAGAGAGCCGGAACCAGTCCCCATCCGGCGTGAGGACGGGCTGTATCGGAAGCTGGTCAGGGTCGTTGAACGGGTAGAGCGCCCGCTGCTCGCCTGCCGGAGTAATAACCTGGCGAAAATAGCCCTGCGCATAGAGAAGCCCGACTGCAACAACCGGAACACCCAGATCACTTGCGGCTTTCAGCTGGTCTGCAGCAACGTTCCCGAGCCCGCCAGAATAGATGGGAAGTGCCTCGCTCAGCATATACTCCATGCTGAAATAGGCGACTTCAGACAGCCCCGCGTCCGCATATTTCTCCGCAAACCAGGTGGAACGCTCCAACTCATATTTCCGGCGCTCCATACTGGCCTTCAAGAGATTGCGGACATCCGGGTTCTGTAGAGCTTCCCACAGTTGGTCTTTGGGTGTTCGGGTCAGGGTTATCCAGGGATTACAGGTTCGGGACCAAAGATCCGGATTGATCGTCTGCCACAGCAGATCTGCCTCGTGGTTCCATGTCCAATGCAGATCAAGTGCCAGCATGCGCAGTGCAGCTTCGGCTGCGCGCGGTTTACGGGGGGAAGCGTCAACCATAGACTTGGAAACTCCCATGACTGTTCTCACTCGCTCTCTAACATGGTGAACATGTCCAGAGAGACGGGCAGAATGCGTTCATTAAGGTAGCAACTGGACCGCTAACGCGTCAGAACCGAGGAAGTATTAGGGCTTGGGAGCTCTAGACATTCTTCGTGACATCACATTTTCAAATGGAGGAATAGCCGAACACCTGAAAACCTCTGAGCCATTCGTCCGTTGCGGTTACCAGCGCTGTCCTTCAAGCCCTGCTTCACATTGATGAGGTGCATCATGCTCCGGCAACTTTTGCTATTCTCAGTGATAGGCTCGTGCCTGACGCTGCCTGCATGGGGCGCGCCTTCGTCGGAAGGCCTGTCTGTCGCGCCCTGGTTTCATTTGGACGTTATATCGGCACAGGTCCGTGGAGCACGTGAAATCGCCCTTGGAGACAGAGGAACTGTTTTCCTTGGCTCCATGGGGCCCGGAAAGGTTTATGCCGTCTCTGGAGTAGGTGATGCAGGCAGTCGCGTTCAGGTCAGGACACTTGCCAGCGGCCTCGAAACCCCTTCAGGCGTGGCATACCATGATGGAGATCTCTACATCGCGGAACCCGAACGCATTCTGGTTCTACGAGATATCGAAGACCACCTAGACAATCCGCCCAAACCGGAAGCCATTACGGATCACCTGCCTTTCAAAGACGGCGACCATTTCTGGAAGTTTATCGCTTTCGGGCCGGATGGCAGGCTGTATGTGACCATTGGCGCACCTTGCAACGTTTGCGACGTGGGCCACGATCTCGGAAAAATCATCAGCATGAATCCCGACGGCACGGACAGGCAGGACGTTGCTTACGGCATTCGCAATTCGGTTGGTCTCGCATGGCGGCGAACAGGAAAAGGCCTGTGGTTTACGGATAATGGCCGGGACATGATGGGCGATGACGTCCCTTCTGACGAACTGAACACCCTTACCCAGCCTCGGCAGTCTTTTGGCTATCCCTATTGCCATCAGGGAGACGTCCCGGACCCTCATTACGGAAAAGGCCACCCTTGCGGTGAGTTTACTCCGCCTGCCCTGAAGCTTGGAGCCCATGTCGCAGCATTGGGGCTGCGATTTTACGATGGCCCCGCCGCAGCGCGCTCTTTGAAGGGTGCATTGCTGATTGCCGAGCATGGATCATGGAACAGAAGCGTTCCATCAGGGTATCAGGTCGTGTCCGTCAAATTCGATAGCGCTGGCCATCCACAGCAGTCAGAGCCGCTAATCTGGGGATTTCGGCGCGATGGGCGGACCGTTGGCCGTCCGGTAGATGTTCAGCCGATGCCTGACGGCAGTATCCTCGTTAGCGACGATTTTTCCGGGTCGCTCTACAGATTGACCTATACCCCTGCCGTACGGAAATAAGTGTCATAAAGTTGGAAGAGACCGAACAGGTGACGAGACACGCGAAAGCGTCTGAACGGAGGCTATCCGCAGCCAGAAGCGGGTGACGACAGCCCCGAGTAGAATCATGAGAAAATAACGCATACCGTTCCCCTTTTCAGAGGTTATTGTGAAGCATAAACTTGGCGAATATGCGCATGAACTATGGCAAACGTGCTTCAGAGCGTAACAGTTTTCATCCTGAATAAGGAAAAAAGAAAATGTCTTTCGGTATTATTATTTTAGTAGCCCTTGCAGCGGTACTTTTTATTCTCGGACCCATCCTCGTGGCCGTGGGCGCCGCAGCCTGGATTAACGATCGCTTTCTGAACCGAAAATAATTTCAGACGTTATTTTGTTGTCTGGAACCGAAAGGGCCTGGACCCTCCACGTCCTGTAAAAAGACAGGACGTTCCAGCTCTGCGGGAGAATATCAAGCTTCCCTGCCGCTTCTGCATTCAAGCCCATCGCCAGCAGAACAAGCCCCCGCACGACATCAGCATCCACACCCAGGATCACAGACTTTTCCGCGTCACGGATATTCGACAGCCACTCTGCAAGACGGACATACATCTCCTTATGGCTTTCACCGGAAGGCGGCGAAAAATCGGGGTCTGTCATCCACTCTGACAGACTTCCAGGCGATAAGGCTTTAAGGCTCTGCCCGCACCAGTCACCGTAATCACGGCCGCGAAGCCGTTCGTCCACGGTGACAGCGCACTTGGAATACGCCTCAATCCACGCAACATCTGCCGCACGCCCTGTCAGGATCGGTAGAGATTTTGGCCAGAACGCAGGTTCCGTACTCGCCACATCGCGCAGTTCGTCTTTCGGTGGAAAAATGCTTCGCTTCGAAGACGGGAGCGATGAAAGGGCAAAGCAGAACAGCTTCATTTTGCGATCTTTGACCAATCATGAAGCGCGCGTTCCAGGCGGTCCCAACCCGCGCTACCCCGCGGCAAACCAAACCTCAGCTCCGTTGGCCGCTCAGGGAACGCACGGGTCACGATCCCGCGTTCACAGAGAAACATCCACAGCGAAGCAGCCTCATCCAAACTCACCAGGCAGAACAGAAGGGTGTTTCCTTTGACGGCGAGACCCGATCCCTTCAGTAGGTTTACAAGACGCTTGGCATCTTGCTCCAATCGACCTTTGGTGTTGTTCAACCACTCCTGATCTGATAGCGCTTGCCGCCCTGCGGACAGAGCCAGAGCGCTTACCGCCCAATCCCCCATCATGGACCGAAGTCGATCCGCTGTGCCGTCAGATGCGATTAAAAAACCAAGGCGCACACCGGGTAACCCGTAGGTTTTTCCAAAAGAACGCAAAACCAAGAGCCCTGCCCGGGGAAAAGACGCGGCGGCACTTTCATGATCAAAATCTGCATACGCTTCATCGACGACTAACCAGCCACCGGATGCCGCACAACGCTCCGAGAGTTCTAAAAGTGTCTCGACAGGCAGGCGTCGACCGTCTGGATTATTCGGATTACAGACGACACATACAGTCCCCGATTGTCCTGCGGCAGCCCTGAATGCCTGATGGTCTGTCACGATCGATACACCCACTCCCGCATTTCTCCACGCCTGCTCATGGCCGGAGTAAGTTGGACCAAAAATGACGACTTTTTCCGTTTTCAGAGCCAAGGGCAGCAACGCAATCAGCAGCTGTGTGCCTGACCCCGCAACAATCATACCTGCACTCTGTATGCCGTAGGCTGTCGCAGCAGCCACCAGAAGCGCCTCCTCGTCCGCTGCTTCTGGCAGCCTAGTGAGAACCGCGACATCCAAGGGGGCAAGAGGGTATTCGTACGGGCTGATACCCGTGGAGAGATCGATGAAGGGCTTTGGAGCGTGGGGAAACCGCTCCATAACCTGCCGCACCTGGCCACCGTGGATCGGCATGTTTTCCAGCACCGTGGGCATCATGCTAGTTCACGGCATCTGGATGAAACACGCAGGCCCATGACTTTCTCTCCCCTGTACCACACACTGTCTGTCGCCTGTCTGGCCTGTGCGATTGAAGCCGCTTTCGGTTACCCGAACTGGCTTTTTCGCAAAATTGGCCATCCAGTCATGTGGATTGGTGCCCTTATCGCGCAACTGGATCGTTCACTCAACCGCCCGCAGGATAGCGCTTTCCGGCAACGTCTATGCGGTATTGTAAGTTTGGCCATTCTTATCAGTCTTCCGACTCTGATTATCTACACGGCCATTCAGGCCCTGGACCTTCTCTTTCCTCCTCTCGCTGCCTGGGGGATCGAAGGCGCTGTGGGCAGCACTCTGATTGCCCAGCGCTCCCTGTGGGAGCATGTCAGGGCAGTTCACACGGGCTTGCAGGAAAGCGGTGTGGCGGCGGGCAGGAAAGCAGTTTCCATGATTGTTGGCCGCGACCCGGAACAGCTTGATGAAGCTGGCGTCGTACGGGCCGCCATTGAAAGTTTGGCCGAGAATTTTTCAGATGGAATTGTTGCGCCGCTTTTCTGGACTGCCCTCTTTGGCCTGCCAGGCACAACCGCTTACAAGTCAATCAACACGGCAGACAGCATGATCGGCCACCTTACCCCCCGGCATAAAGCCTTCGGATGGGCCTCTGCGAAGCTGGATGATCTGGTCAATCTCCCAGCCTCCCGCCTCTCCGCTCTCTGGATCTTTCTGGCGGCATTCACGATCCCCGGTGCCAACTCAACGAGGGCATTTCGCGCCGTCCAACGTGATGCAAGCAATCATCGCTCCCCCAACGCCGGATGGCCAGAAGCTGCTATGGCAGGAGCCTTAGGACTAAAATTGGCTGGCCCCAGAGTTTATGACGGTATTCTGGTCAATGATTCATGGATGGGCGACGGACGGGCCACCGCGACTGCTGATGATCTTTGGCTTGCGCTTCAACTCTACCGTCGGGCGTGCATTTTTCAGGGCATGGCTCTGGCCGTTCTTTCTGGCCTATTCTGGCTTTGAAGGATCAGACAGGTCGAGCCAATGCAAGAAGCGCATCCAGGTCAATGCAGGCTTCAAGATGGTCCGCCCAGGCATCCAGCGCAGCCTCAACCCGCTCATCATGATCCTGAAGGTCAGGCCCGGCGGGCCCTACGCGTGAAAGAAGAGCTTTCCGCGCGCGTCCACCTGACAGAACCCCGTGCAGATAGGTTCCCCAAATACGGCCGTCAGGCGAAACGGCACCTTCAGGCTCACCGTCTATCGTTGCAAATGGCCTCTGAGTAGCCGGACCAGTCGTTCGTCCGACATGAATTTCATAGCCCGTGACCGGGATGCCTTCCGGCACCAGTAATCCCCTTACCTCGGTCAAACGCTTGTCATTCGTCAGGACTGTCTTCACGTCTAATACGTTAAGGCCCTCAACGAGACCCGGGGGGCCTTCGATTCCTTCATTATCCTCAATAGATTTTCCAAGCATTTGATACCCACCGCAAATGCCAAGAACACGACCGCCGCGCCGGGTATGCGCCTTCAGATCTATGTCCCACCCTTGTTTCTTGAAAAACGCCAGATCAGACATGGTCGCCTTCGAGCCAGGTATGATCACAAGGTCACAAACTGGAAGTGGCCGACCAGGTGCCACGATCTCCAGAGTGACGCCCGGATCAGATCGCAAAGGATCTAAATCATCGAAATTGGCGATCGTGGGTAGCTGCGGCAAGACAACCCGCAAGCCGCCGCCTGCTGGCATTTCGTTCACAAGATCAGATGCGTCTTCAGCGGGAAGGTCGCCAACATGCGCACAGTGTGTGACAAGACCGAGCTTTTTCCACCCCGTCTGGCGTGAAATAATGTTCATACCATCGGTAAACAGCGAGGCGTCTCCACGCATTTTGTTTACGATAAACCCCTTGATCCGCCCTGCATCTCGCTCTGACAGCACCATTTTGGTTCCGACAAGGCTGGCAATCACGCCTCCCCGGTCGATATCACCAATGAGCACGACGTCCACATCGGCGGCTTCGGCAAAACCCATATTGGCAATGTCATTTTCCCGCAGATTGACCTCTGAAGCCGATCCGGCCCCTTCAACCAAAACGATATCAGCTTCAGCCGCCAAAGTGCGAAACGCGGACAACACGTCCGGCATAAGAGTTGTCTTGACGTCCTGATAAGCGCGGGCCCGCACGGTTCCTCGCACTTTCCCCCGAACCACAAGCTGGGATCCTGTCTCGCTCTGCGGCTTCAGCAGCACAGGATTCATGTCCACGGTGGGAGGAACCCCACAGGCCCGGGCCTGAAGCGCCTGGGCGCGCCCAATTTCGCCTCCGTCTCGGGTCACAGCGGCGTTGTTTGACATGTTCTGAGGCTTGAACGGACGCACTGTAAGGCCACGTCGTGTCAGGGCTCGGGCAATCCCTGCAACAAGCACAGATTTCCCAACGCTGGAGCCCGTTCCCTGAAACATGAGAGCCCTAGGGCCCTTCCGATGCGTCATCAGAATTCGAACCCGGCCTGAGCTTTCACACCTGCACTGAAATGATGTTTTACCAGTGTCATTTCTGTCACCAGATCCGCAGCGTCCACAAGGGCTGGTTTAGCATTGCGCCCGGTTATGACGACATGCTGCATGTCAGGACGCGCTTTCAGGTCCTCCAGAACCTGCTCCAAGGGCAGATAGTCGTATCGCAGGGCGATATTCAGTTCATCGAGAACCACAAGAGCGACATCGTCGCGTTTCAGGGCAGCTTGCGCCACCTCCCACGCCCGGGCGCAGGCAGCAATATCCTTTGAGCGATCCTGCGTTTCCCAGGTAAACCCCTCGCCCATCGTGTGCCACTCTACCAGATCGTCAAAGCGTTCCAACGCAGCGCGCTCTCCAGTCACCCAGGCGCCCTTGATAAACTGCACAACAACAACCCGCTTTCCATGGCCTAGCGCACGCAGCGCGAGGCCAAAGGCTGCGGTAGACTTACCTTTCCCCGGGCCTGTGTGAACCGCCAGAACGCCTTTTTCGACAGTCTTTGACGCGACTTCCTTGTCCTGCACGTCTTTGCGTTTCTGCATTTTCTCCCGGTGCCGGGCCGCATCATCCGTGGTGTTCATGCTCACTTCCTGTCTCTACGTGCCATCACGTGAAAAAATGATCCGGACACCAGTCCACGACAGCCTCCAGCCAGCCCAAGATCATTGCCGTAGCCGTCTCTCAAGGTTGCGAGAGGCTTGTCCGTTCCGGCCTGGATCACGCGGGCATAATGAAATTCATGTCCCCGAAAGATACTGCCTTTTGACCCCAGCGCGCAGTCTGTTGCCAGTATCGCCTCACGATATCCCAGATTCATTTTACGCTTCGCAAAACTGGTTCCGTGCCCCAGAAGGCCCACCATCTTATGCGTCACACCGTTTGCATCTTCCAGAAACTCTCCCAGCGCCATGAAGCCTCCGCATTCTCCATGAACTGGTCGTGTCTCCGAGAACTTCACCAGACGGGATTGAAAGTGACGGGATGCCGCCAGTTGTTCAGCATGTAATTCTGGATATCCCCCCGGAAGCCAGCAGACATCACAGTCTTCATCTGGCCCTTGATCTGCCAGCGGAGAAAACGGAACAAGTTCGGCTCCTGCATTCCTCCAACTCTGCGCCACATGCCCATAAAGGAACGAAAACGCAGCATCATCAGCAACCGCGATCCTTTGCCCTGGAGGGCTTATGGCAACACAGCCATGATCCTCAATAGTGAGAGGTGCTGCCGCGGCCATGATGGCATCGAGGTCAAGCGAACCTTCCGTCCTTTCTCGTAGGCTAACAAGAAGATCTTTCAGTGTGTCCTGTTCCCGTGCCTGCACGAGACCAAGATGTCGCTCCGGAAGTTTCAGAGTGGTGTCACGCATGTATGCACCCAGAACGGGGATGCCAGCGGCCAGAATGGCCTCACGGGCCATAGCCAAATGTCGTGGGGACGCAACCTGATTGATGATAACACCAGCAACATGCAGAGCGGGATCGAGCGTGGCGAAACCGTGTGCAATGGCCGCAGCAGACTGGCCCTGCCCTGATACATCCAGCACAAGAATAACCGGAATACCAAAACGAGCAGCAATATCGGACGGTGCACCGCGCGCGTCAGCAGGCCCCAGCAAGCCGTCGAACAGCCCCATGGCAGATTCAACGACCAAAAGATCCGCACCTTCGGCCGCACGCGTTAACATGCTCTCGAGAAGCTCAGGCGTCATCACCCAGCTATCGAGGTTGAAGCTGGAACGCCCGGTTACAACCTCATGAAACGCTGGATCAATATAATCCGGGCCTGTCTTGGCGGCCTGAATTTCGATATTTCTGGCGCTCAGAGCTGACAGAATGCCAAGCGTGGCCGTCGTTTTCCCTCCACCTGAGCGAGGCGCGGCAATCATGATCGCGCGGGTCATATCAGCGATCCTTTCCGATGGCATGTCTCGCTTTCAGCATGAAATATCGTATCCTGTCTTCGATGACTGCCCAAGGCTACCCTCTGCGATACGGCTGGACGACTGGAAGCTGCGCGACCGCTGCGGCCAAAGCTGCATGGATAGCGCTCCAGACTGGAACGTTTCCTGATCCCGTGTCCATCACGCTGCCCGGAGGCAAACAGGCGGCGTTTGCGCTGGCTGCCCATGGGATGGACAAAACGGGCGCTTGGGCAGCGGTCGTCAAGGATGCCGGAGACGACCCCGATGTCACGCATGGCGCCCTTATCCGGGCAGATGTGCGCCCATTGCCTGAGGGGCAAGATATTATTTTTCGCGCAGGCGATGGTGTTGGAACAATTACGCGCCCCGGCCTCCCCCTGCCGCCGGGTGAACCGGCCATTAACCCTGTCCCCCGCCAGATGATCCGTCTCGCACTTCAGGAGGCCTCCGCTGAGGTCACAATTAGCGTTGAAAATGGCGTTACGCTGGCCAGAAAAACCCTGAATAGTCGGCTGGGCATTGTCGGCGGGTTGTCCATTCTTGGCACAACGGGAATTGTCGTACCCTTCTCCTGCTCGGCCTGGATTGACAGCATTCATCGTGGGATCGACGTCGCGCGGGCGCTGAACCTGCCACATCTGGCCGCGACCACCGGAGATGTTTCCGAACGCGCTGTTCAGACGTTCTACGGGTTGCCTGAAACAGCGCTGATCGAAATGGGTGACTTTGCCGGTGGCGTCCTGAAATATATTCGTCGACACCCGGTCCCTCGCCTTACAATCGGCGGAGGCATCGCCAAGATGACCAAGCTGGCTCAGGGCCGGATGGATCTGCATTCCAAGCGAGGGGCCGCAGATATGCCAGCTCTGGCGGCCTTGGCAACGCAGGCAGGCGCGAGCGCGGAGTTGGCCGATGCTATTGCAGTTTCCCCCACGGTCGCAGAAGCATTTCTTCTTGCTTCCGCACAGAATATTCCACTGGGTAATCACATCGCACGGGCTGCGTACCAGTTTGCCAGCAACGTTCTGGAAGACAACAGTATCGCTTTGGACGTTATGGTTTTTAACCGACAAGGCAACTGCGTAGGACGCAGTCATCTGGCTGATGATCCAGACCTGAACCGGCGCTGATAATCCGGGTCATAGAGCGCACTCTCCCGAAATTCATCAACCGCCAGCGCGGGACCAACCAAAACCAGAGCGGTGCGCTCCACTGGGTTAGCTGCCGCTTTTTCAAGAAGTGTTCCAAGCGTGCCGCGAATGGTCATCTGGTCCGGCCAGCTTGCACGTGCCACCACCGCCACAGGGCATTCTGCTCCGTAATGTGGCAGCAACTCAGTGACGATGCGGTCCAGCGCATGCACTGCCAGGTGAATGGCCAGTGTAGCGCCGGTAGCAGCATAGGCTGAGAGCGTTTCACGCGCTGGCATGGAAGACGCTCGGCCACTGACGCGGGTCAGCACGACGGTCTGCGCAACTTCCGGGACAGTAAGTTCCCGGCCCAAGACAGATGCTGCTGCCGCAAATGCAGGCACTCCCGGCGTCATGGTCCAGGGAATACCAAGCCTATCCAGGCGGCGTGTCTGTTCGGCAACCGCGCTGTAGATAGACAGATCCCCAGAATGAAGACGCGCGACGTCCTGCCCTTCAGCGTGTGCCCGGATGTATTCCTGCTCGATCTGGTCCAGCGATAACGGCGCCGTGTTCACCTTTCGGGCGTCCTGCGGGCAGTGCTCCAGCATTTCTGCCGGAACGATAGACCCCGCATATAGACAGACTTTACATGAGGCCAAAAGATCCCGGCCTCGCAGCGTCAGAAGATCAGCGGCGCCCGGTCCTGCACCAATAAAATGAACCGTCATCCGTTCTCTTTCCTCATGTCTCAACTGACTGCGCAAGGGCACAGGTCACGTATTTTCCACTCTGCCGCATAACGATCAAACGGCTTTTTGGTCCGGCACCAGCCAGCGCGCAAGCCTCCGCCACAGAGCTGAATCCCGTCTTTTCAAAAGCAATTGCGGAATGGGTTTCGCACTCTACCTGACGCTCCGTCAGGCTTTCCGTATCAATCCACACAAGCTCAACATTCAAACGTTTTGCCAGCTCTGGAATAGCTGGCTCCGCTTTTCTGAACTCTGGAGCAGCAAGCCGATCGAACCTGCGGCCAGACGTCACCCGCATGATGAGGTCCAGCAGGGATTGTTCGTCCACTTTTGGTCGACAGCCGATACCCGCGACGATCATAACCTGTCCTCAGAAATCACTGTCGCATATTGCGTCACGCGCATGGCGGGCCGGAAAGCATGCAGCCCACCGACAGCATCAAGCCGCTCAACGCCGATCCGCGTTAGCGTCCCGCCATAGCGCGTATATTGAGCGAATAGAACCGCTTCCCCTTCCAGAGTTACGGCATTGGCAACAAGACGTCCGCCAACGGGAAGTGCGGCTCTCGCCTGCGTGAAAATATCCACCTGTGCCAGCCCTCCGCCTATGAAAACGACGTCTGGTCTTTCAAGTTCAGGCAAAGCATCAGGCGCAATGCCTTCCACAACCTTTAACCCTGGCACACCTAAATTCAGGGCATTTCTCGCTATTCTCGCCGCCCGTAGTGGATTTTTCTCAATGACGATGGCCCGATTGGCGGGATGATGAAGCATCCACTCAACAGCCACAGACCCGGCCCCTCCACCAATGTCCCAGAGGAGTTCTCCGGGATGCGGGGCTAATGTTGAAAGCGTAACCGCACGAATTTCGCGCTTGGTAATCTGCCCGTCATGCTCAAACAGATCGTCCTCTAAACCACTGGAAAGGGGGATCATCTTCGCCCCTGGAGCCGCCTCGATTTCAATTCCCATAAGGTTTAGAGGATCGACATCTTCGAGCCCGTCCGAAGCCACGATTACACGGGACCGCTCATTAAGGCCGCCTACCCGTTCCATGACATGCATGCGAGAGGGTCCAAAGCCTCGCCCAGTCAAAAACTGACTGACTTTTCTCGGCGTGCTACCGTTTTCTGACAAAACAATCAGCCGCATAGCCCGCTGAAGGTGCGGAACCAATGTCTCAATTGGGCGCCCACAGAGCGACACGACACGCACGTCCTGTTCAGCCCATCCAAGGCGCCCGCAAGCCCAGGATATTGAAGACGGCGCGGGCACACAGAGCATTTCCTCTGGCGGAATATGGCGTGCCAACGTGCTTCCAACACCAAAGCAGAACGGGTCTCCGGACGCGAGGACGGTGACGGATCGTCCACGCCGTTCAAGAACACGACGTACTCCACTCGAAAACGGGGAGCCCCAAGGTTCAGCTTGTCCTGAGATCAGACTGGCAGCCAGTTCAAGATGCCTTTCACCGCCCATCAAAAACTCGGCCTGACGAACGATCTGACGTGCGAGAGACGAAAGCCCCTCGACACCATCCTCGCCAATTCCGATAACGCTCAGCCATGGGGTCTTCATTGGCCTGCTCCGGCACAGGAACCAAGTCCATGCGCGTTCTGATCCTTGGCGGCACAACACAGGCCAACCAACTGGCGCAATATCTCGCGGAAAGAAAGGATTTCGAGCCAGTCTTTTCTCTTGCTGGCGTAACGAAAAATCCAGTTCTTCCCGGGATCCCTGTGCGCATTGGCGGTTTTGGCGGCATATCGGGGTTGGAAACGTTCTTGGCCGCAGAGAACATTGATGCGGTGGTGGACGCGACCCATCCGTTCGCCGCACAAATGAGCCGCCACGCCGTGACGGCCTGTGTGCGAATGGGCCTTCCTCTGCTTCGGATAGACCGCCCTAGCTGGGAAGCCCGACCTGACGATCAATGGACGTTCGCTCCCAGTATTGATGCCGCCGTAGAAGCGCTGGGGACCGCCGAACGGACAGTCTTTCTGACGACGGGCCGCAAGGACCTGCTGCCGTTCCAGAAGGCTCCGCATCATCGCTACATTCTGCGCAGTATCGACCAGCCTGATCCCTTGTCCCTGCCGTCTAACGTCACGCTTCTGCTCGCCCGCCCTCCGTTCACGGTGAACAGCGAAATCGCGCTCATGAGAGATCATGCGGTACAGGTTCTGGTGACCAAGAATGCTGGAGCTGATGCGACGGCCGCCAAGCTGATTGCCGCCAGAGCGTTGAAATTGCCCGTTATCATGATTGACCGCCCGACGCTGCCGCGGACGGAGACTGTCCCGACCGTCGAAGACGCGCTGGACTGGTTGGAGCGCCATTATCACGCGGGCACAGATCGGGACGTATAAAGCCATGCCTGCCCATCCGGCCGCTCGATGCGATGTGTCAGAGTGGTCCCGATCAGGACAAGTGTACTCATATCCACCAGTTCGGGATCAGCATGGCTCAGATCGGTTAGGTGCAGCCTTTCATCATTCCTTCCAATAGCCCTTGCGAAGGCAACAGGCACAGTTCCAGACAACTCCTGACGCAGCACTTCGAAAGCCTCGCCCAACTGCCAGGGACGTGCCTTTGAACGGGGGTTGTAGAGCGCAATCACGAAGCCCGCCTGCGCGGCCAACGTCAGACGCCGGCAGACTGTCTCCCAAGGCTTGAGATTATCTGACAGAGACATGACGCAGAAATCTCCCCCGAGGGGCGCGCCAATACGGGCTGCGGCAGCCAGAACGGCGGAAACACCGGGAATGACCGTGACATTCATACCATTCCATCGATCTGGTTCGTGATCGATGGCTTCAAACAGGGCACTTGCCATGCCAAACACGCCCGCATCCCCGGCTGACACAATCGCCACACAACGCCCCTGCTCCGCAAGTTCGAGGGCATGGCGAGCGCGATCCAGTTCGACACGATTATCCGATGGATGGCGAGTGATATGCGCTGGCAAATCCACACGATCTACGTATGGGCCATATCCTATGACATCTGTTGCCTGGGCAAGTGCTTCTTCAGCCTCAGGCGTTCGCTGGCTGGGCTTTCCCGGCCCGAGACCAATGACGAAGATCCGGCTCACCGGACACCCCGGCGGCCTGGCAACAACGCCAGAGAGAAATAAGGAGCCGTACCATCCATGTCATTCAGTGGCAGAACACGGGCTTCTTCCTGCGTCCCCCGCTCCACATAGACGGCATCCTGCAATCGACCTGCACGTTCCAGCGCTGTGCGCAGCTTTGGAAGATTGCGTCCCAGTTTCATCACAACGGCTGCATCAGCCTGCTCCAGCCAATGAGCAAGATCATCTTCCGGCATAGTGGCAGGCAGGACGCACAGGACATCATCACCATGCGTCATGGGGAGTGCCGCCTGCGTCCAGCACCCACTCATTCCTGTGATTCCAGGAATGACTTCGCAAGGTCCGACAGGCTCAAGCCGATCAAACACATACATGGCGGAGCCATACAAAAACGGGTCACCCTCACAAAGAAGAGCAACGCTCCGGCCAGCCTCTATTTCGACCGCAATCTGCTTCGCACACTCATCGTAAAACGACGACATATCAGGATGATAGGACGGATCATTAACGAGGCGCTCCGTTGTAAAGGGATACGCAAAACGCAGCTCTTTCGTGCCCGGCGTAATATGCGTGTCAGCAATCTTCCGCGCATGGCCCATTTTGTCATGGCGGCAGAAATAGGCGATGACGGGAGCTGTTGAAATAACCCGCGCTGCCTTGAGCGTCATAAGTTCCGGATCACCCGGCCCTACGCCGACGACGTAAACTGTTGCAGCTGTCATTCTGCCTCGCTGGCAAGGGCGTTCAGGGCAGCGGCAGCCATGGCGCTTCCGCCCAGTCGGCCACGTACGATGACATGCGCGAGGTCAGAGCGAGCCGCCAGAGCATCCTTGGACTCTGCGGCTCCCACAAAACCAACAGGCATACCGATAATTGCCGCGGGGCGCGGGCCACCTGCATCAATGAGCTCAAGAAGATGAAAAAGCGCTGTCGGGGCATTCCCGATCGCTACAACAGCTCCTTCAATCTGATCACCCCAAAGATCAAGAGCTGCGGCAGAGCGCGTATTGCCAATTTGTCTGGCAAGATCTGGCGTCCGTTCATCGCGCAACGTGCAAATAACGGCATTATTGGCTGGCAACCGGGCGCGCGTAACACCATGGGCGACCATCTCGGAATCACACAGGATTGGCTTACCCGCCTGCAACGCTGCACGCGCTTTGCTAACAAGATCAGACGTCATGGCGACTGATGCTGCGACCTCCACCATTCCGCATGCATGGATAATGCGCACTGCAATTTTGGACTGTTCAGGCGTAAAACCCGACAGATCGGCCTCTGCACGGATCGTTGCAAAGGACCGGGCATAAATGGCCGCGCCATCCCGAATATAGTCGTAGGAAGAGGGTCCGGCGCTCAAACCTGTGTCTCCTTCAATTCATGACGCAACAAGGCCCGTATCTGCGGAATATCCCTGCCGTGCCATGATGGCGTATCTGTTGTGCGCCCATTGCGCACAACCTCATAATGCCCGTCATCGGCAACGAGCGTCATATCTGCCGCACGGGGATGCGCACACCCCTTTATGCAGCCTGAAACATGCAGCACACAGCCGGGCGGCACATCAGATGCCAGAGCCAAGGCTGTCTCGACAACATCTGCGGTGGCTTTCGCACATCCGGCACGGCCAATACAGGCTTCCACTCTCAACAATGGATCTACCGAACTGGTGATGAAGCCGGGCCATGTTCCGTCCTGCTGCGGCAGGAGAACACTACGCCACGGTGTAACCCGCAGCCGTGATGTCCCGGTAAGTTCGGCAAGAACCTCCAAGTCTTTGGCATGGCATCGACCAAATGGCAGGCCAACACCCATGACCTTCCCCGGCAGGGGCCCTATGAGAGACACCGGACGAGTACCCTGCCGTTTGCACGGAATGCCCTCTAGCCCGGCCTTCGCGTGGACGAATGCTGCTGTATCGGTGTCTCGCGATGGTCGGCCAAGGTCAGAATTTTCTGCACAAATCCGGGACATCACCACGGCTGCTCTGACAGCCCGAGCGTTATCCAGCACTCCGGTTTCCATAGCACCACAGACAACTGACCATCCATCCGCGCGGGACTGAAGGGCAATATCCGCTGATAACGTGCCTTCTGGAACATACCCGCCACCATCAACGGCCCAACCGAACTTGCCGCTCAGCGCCGACAATGCATTTTCTTCAAGAAGTGCCGTCTGAAGCGACTGGGCGACGCCTAACGTTTCCGGGTCGCATTCAGGGTCCAAGCCCGCAAGGGGTGAAACCAGAATGGCCCTTCGGCGCTCTTTTGCTGGATCAGGATCTACGAGCCCTTCTGCCAGTGCGCTTTCTAACGCGAGTTTTGCACTCGTCGAAGAAAATCCTCGCAACTGCACGTTGCCACGATTGGTCAGTTCAACAACGCCGTTTCCGAAACGTCGTGCCAGCTCTGCAATAGCCAGTACTTGTGGCCCGTTAAAACCACCGAGCGGGGAACGGATACGGACCAGATATCCGTCTCGTGCTTCCATCGGCGCGAACATATCCGGACACCAGCCGCGAACAAGGGGGGGAACTGTCATTCGCTCCCACTCTCCAACATCGCAGAGACGCTATTCAGGCGCGGGTGCCAGAGGCCTCGACGGATCATATCCTGGAACCGCGTGCGCATTGCCTGACGTGCCTGAGGGTTAGCGCTTTTCAGGAAAGCATCACAGGTGTCATCGCCAAGCGTTGCGGCAAATACCAGGTCAAACTGTTGGTCAAACCGAACAGAAAGGGTCGAGGCAAAAGCGCAGAGCGCGTCCAGTCCCCGTGCAATTTCGGCGCCTCCCCGATAATCATGCCGCTGCATCCCTGCCAGCCAATGGGGATTGGCCAGACGCCCTCGAACGATGCGCTTCACTTCGTTTTCAACTCTCCGAAGACGGGGCGCGTCCGCACGGGACGTATCGCCATGCCAAAGGACGGGATCGGCCCCTAGCAAAGCCGCCGCTGCTGCAAGCCCACCTTCATGAGCAGCAAAATCCGGGCTTTCGAGAATATCCGTCTCTGCATGGTCCTGCACATGCAGGATTGCATCTGCCCGTGCCAGATTTTGGGCCAATGCTGCGCTGCTACGTGTCCCGTCACGACCGCCACCATACATCCAGTCGTTGTCGGCCAGATAGGACTGGCCGAGCTCAGACCGGTCTTCCCAGTTACTCCGCGTGAGAGCGTCTTCAATGCCTGTCCCGTACGTACCGGGCGCTGCACCAAAAATCCGCGCTCCAGCAATTTTTCGAGCATCACCTTCCAGATTTCTCACACGGGCAGACAACGGGTTCCATTCCTCGCCTTCCTCCAAACAGGAAACAGCTTCAACCACCTGATCGAAAAGAGAAATCTGTGCTGGAAAGGCATCCCGGAACAATCCTGAAATTCGAAGTGTCACATCGACACGCGGACGATCGAGAACTGCAAGTGGCGTAATTTCAAATCCTGATACCCGACCGCTCGACGCATCCCACGTGGGGTCAACTCCCATTAGGATCAGAGCCAGTGCCAGATCCTCTCCCCCCGTGCGCAGGGTGGAGGAACCCCACAGATCTATAACGATGCTTTGAAGCGGCTCGCCCTCGTTCTGCAAATGACACAGCAGGATCTGCTTTGCCTGCGTTCGGGCAAGCTCTACCGCAGAAGCCGTTGGAACAGCTCTCGGATCAAGCGTGAAAAGATTGCGGCCGGTCGGCAGAACATCCACCCGCCCACGTGTCGGCGCACCAGACGGCCCGGGTTGAATGAACCGTCCTTCCAGCCCAGCCAGAAGTGCCTTCACTTCCGCATCTGCGCTGGCTTCGATCAGAGTAGAAACCGATTGCTGGGGCGCCTTTGCTACAGAAGACACCATTTCGGCCAATTTCTCGGCATGCGGTGCTACTTGACCAAAAACATGCAGACCATCACGGATCTGAAGGTCCTTCAGATCACATAGATAAGCATCCAGCCGCGCCAGAGCCTCTGCTTCGTCACCTTCGCCCGCTTTGACTCCACTTTCGCTCAAAAGCCCCATTCGCGAGGCTCGGTCCAGAATATCACGCTTCAGAATGGCGCCACGACGCCTGTCCAGACCATCCGCCTCTGCAAACTCATCGATCAGTTGTTCCAGCTCTGCCATGTCCGGATCAAGTCCGGCCTTCATAACAGGCGGTGTCATATGTCCGATGATGACTGCGCCGAGACGACGTTTCGCCGAGGCTGCTTCTCCCGGATTGTTGACGATAAAGGGATACAGAACCGGCAAAGCGCCACGAAGAACGGCGGGAGCACACTGGTTGGAAAGCGCTACAGCTTTGCCGGGAAGCCATTCTAGAGTGCCATGCGTTCCAAGATGAACCATTGCATCTGTCTGGCAGACATGACGTAGCCAGAGGTGGAACGCGATATAGGCATGGCGTGGGGGTGTATCAGGGTCGTGGTACTGGGCTTTACGGTCTTGCGCGCTGCCACGATCAGGCTGGACAGCGACTACAACATTACCAAACACCATGAATTTAAGACAAAATGAACCGTCCTGAACAGCGGGATCTTCCGCAGAGGTGCCCCAACTCTGGGTCACAGCGTCCCGGAAGGGAGCGGGCAAGCGCGCAAAGAGTTCGTTATAATCGTTCAGAGACAAGCAGGGCTGCGGCAGGTCTTCACACAGAGCTCCCACCAACGCCCTACTGGTGGGAATTTTCGCAGCTCCACAGTCATACCCTGCCTGTTTCAAGGCCTGCAGGATGGATTCAACGCTGGCAAAAGTATCTAACCCGACGGCATGTGCAGTCTGTCCATCCGCACCGGGATAATCAGAAAGGACAATCGCAAGACGCTTTTCGCGCGGAGGTGTTTTTTTGAGCCTTGCCCATGCGAGAGCCTGCTCTGCAGCAGCGGCAATACCCGGTTGAAAGGGCATATGCCTTGCCGCATCTCCCGGAACTGTTTCGGATTTGAAGGAGATCGGGGAGGAAGAAATTCGCCCATCAAGTTCTGGCAAAACGACCTGCATGGCAAGATCGGACTGCGAGAGGCCGCGCCCGCTTTCAGCCCAGGCCGAGGCTGTCACACCAGGCTGCAAAACCTGAAGAACCGGAACAGCAGCAATATCAAGAGGAGATGCCCCGTCTTTTCCGCGCGCAGAAAAGAAGGTCGCGTTCAGAACAATGTCTGGCTGAGTTTCAATCAGCCGGCGCTGAATCCACTCGGCAACATCCGGGTTCTTCAGCGATGCGACATATAGAACATCTGTCGCGACCCCGGACTTTGCCAGTTCATCGGCAAGACCGTCAATCGCTGCTGTATCTGCAGCCAGAAGGTGAGCGCGGTAGAAAACGATTGTGGCTCTTAAAGAAAAACCCGCTGTCGTCTGGCGATAAATTCCAGCTGGGGGGAGCGGCGCGGGTTGCCCTGAAACGTCATCTCCATATCCGGCAAGATGAGCCATGAGCAAAAGGGCACGACGTGCATTCTCAGGACCACCTTCCCTCAGAAACCCCGTAAGTCTGGAATGCTTTTCGGCTTCAACGCTCGACCACTCTTCAAGCCGTGCATCCTGACGGGCATCTCCGGGCAACAGAGCCAGTGGAATGCTGTTCCTGCTACAAAAATTCCGGAGTTCTTCCGCCCCATAGCGCCAGTAATCCACCCCACCAAGAAGCCGTGCGATGACGCAGCGGGACGATGCTATGGTCTGCTCAACATATAAATCGACCGACATGGGGTGTCTGAGGCGAGCAAGATTGACCAACCGCAGCGAAAAACCTGCGCCGTTTGGGGGCTGCTCATTCAGATTAGAGTACGCCCGCTCAAGCGCCAGAAGATCGCTATCCGAGAAGGACAGAAACACGACGTCAGCAGGCGCATGACCGAGATCCTCGGCCACGTCCTGATCGTCTATTCCGTGTCGTTCCCGGACAAGCAGATGCATCAGGTCAGTCCGCCAGCAATGCGGCTTCGATGGCTGCGCGATCCAGGCCTGTCTGGCCAATTACGACGAGACGCCCGTCGCGGCCTGCATCTAGAGGCACATCAAATTCATGACGGAAACGGGTTCCGACACCCTGCACGGCCAATCGCATTTTCTTACCCTGCACGGCGGCAAAGCCTTTCATGCGGAGGATATCGAATTGCCCCGCAACCTCGCTCAGGCGTTTGAGTAATGCTTCCGCACTTTTCTGCTCCGGAAGGACCACGACGAAACTCTCGAAGTCATCATGTTCGTGGTCATCTGCGCCATCATGATTGGACGGGCGCGCTTGAAGATCGTCTTCCGCACCGGCACCAATTCCCAGCAGAACAGCAAGGTCTAGTCGTCCCTCTACTGCCCGCAGCGTAATAACTTTCCGCGGCACGGCCTCGGTAATGCCCTTCTCAACCGCATCAATCCCGGCTTCGTCCAGAAGATCAGTCTTGTTCAAGACAATAAGATCCGCCGCATTCAGCTGGTCTTCATAGACTTCAGCCAACGGGTTATCATGATCCAGAGAAGGGTCAGCAGCCTGCTGTGCAGCAACAGCTTCCGGATCGTCCGCAAAGCGACCAGCGGCGACAGCAGGTGCGTCCACCAGCGTAATCACACCGTCAACGGTCATGCGGGTACGGATCCCGGGCCAGCTGAATGCCTTGAGAAGAGGCTTGGGCAGCGCAAGGCCAGATGTCTCGATCACGATGTGCTCTGGCGGATCAGGACGATCGATCAGAGCCTCCATGGTCGGAATGAAGTCGTCTGCAACCGTGCAGCAGAGGCATCCGTTGGTGAGTTCGACGATATCCTCGTCAGCGCATCCTTCGATCCCGCAGGACCGCAGAATTTCGCCGTCAATCCCAAGCGAACCGAACTCGTTCACGACGATTGCAATACGGCGCCCATCAGCCTGTGCGAGAAGATTTCGCAGAAGGGTTGTTTTTCCTGCCCCCAGAAAACCCGTGATGATCGTAACCGGAATCTTGCGACCGGAGCCTGAAACAGTCTGGGACATCATGAAAGTTCCTGTGAAGCAGACAATGAAGATGGAAGACGGGCGATAACCATATCAGAAAGCGATGCAGGTCGCTTGGACGGCATCACTGTTCCGGTTTTCGATGCCCGGTAAAGCTGAAGGTAAGCCAGCAGGTCAGACAGCTTTTCCGGACCAAGTTCACCTAGAACAAAAGTCCATTTTTCCGGCATGGAAAGCGTGGCAATACAGCCTCGGCTACAGGCTGCCATACATTCAACGGGCTGGACGCTGAAATCACCTTCAGCAGCCTGGTCAAGCAAGGCATCGTAGAGCTGCCGCCCCTGAACAGGGTCATTCCCAACCGGGAGACCGCGACGACACGTCACACAGACGTGGAAAACTGGCGAAACGGATGACTGGCCCGCTTCAGCATGAGGCAGTGGATCTGCCATGGTTTCGTCTCTCTTGCAGCCACAACGGCATAACAAAAGGCGCGATGAAAGGCCTTCGCAGTCGCGAAAGTGACACGCACATGATGGCGTGCCCTCACAGTCCGGGCACCCCGCCGGATCATGACACTTGGCTCAGACGGCAGGTCTCCTGACTCACGGCTGAGGCGCCATTAGCACCTCCTCTCCCACCGGGCCTTCCCAGATCGAAATCCAGTGGCTGCCTTTCCTGAAAGAAAGACGGGCAGAACAGAAAACCGTCCACAGTTGCGGGGGCAGTGCCGGGTTTGACCTACTTCTAAGGCCGCACCAGCTTCCCTTTTCATCCTCTTCTCAGAGGAACCATCAAATCCTCTCCTATCTCTGAGATGAAAGCGTGTCAAAGCCCGGGAAATGGGCTCATTTCATTTTCAAAGACAAACCCGCCGCCACAAACAGCACTTCTCCGGCGACTGCGGCGATCTTCTGATGAAGAAGACCCGCTTCATCGCGGAAACGACGAGCCAGGGCATTGTCCGGGACAATTCCGAGCCCTACCTCGTTACCCACAAGAACGGTCCGGCCTTTCCGTGCTTGCAACGCCTCGAGGAGGTCTTTCGTCGCGGCGTGTACATTACGATCTTCCAGAATGAGATTTGTCAGCCATAAAGTCAGGCAATCAACCAAGACCGGCGCGCCCTGCTCGACCTGTAAGACACCAGCGATATCAAATGGCTCTTCAAGTGTACGCCACCCTTTGTTCCCACGGGTGGTACGATGCAAATCTATCCTGGCCTGCATTTCTTCATCAAAAGCCCGACCGGTCGCGAGATAAACCCAAGGGGCCGGAAGACCAGTGATGATTGCCTCAGCGATCCTGCTTTTTCCTGACCTGGCGCCCCCGAGGACCAGTGACACATCCGGTAGTCCTGTTTGCGTGATGGTCTGTGCCACAATGTCTCCTGCGCCTTCTTCTTGCATGGTCCCTGATAACAGCACAAAAGACCTGTCATGCCACCGCACATCATGCCCTCGTCCTGTCAGCCCCCTTTCGCCAGCATGGCAGAACTTCGCACTGCCTGCCTGTCACTTCCAGAGCCCGACCAGAAAGTCGCCGCCCTGATAGCGGAGCGAGACGCAACTCTGACCAAACCTCCCGGCAGCCTCGGGCGGTTGGAAGAGCTATCCATTTGGCTCGGTGAATGGCAGGGCCATCAGAAACCAAGGCTGGAACACGTTCAGATAACGATTTTTGCAGGAAATCATGGTGTGGTCCGCCGGGGGGTATCTCCGTGGCCTTCGGATGTTACGGCCCAGATGGTGTCGAATTTCCAGAGTGGCGGCGCAGCAATCAATCAGCTTGCCCGGAATGCTGGTGCGGACCTTGCTGTTGTACCCGTCCAAAATCTAAAGGCCACAGCAGATTTTACCGCGACCCCAGCTATGGGCGAAGAGGAATTCCTTGACGCGGTTTCGGTCGGATACACCGCCGTATCCCCCGCGCTGGATCTGTTTTGCCCAGGCGAAATGGGTATTGGCAACACAACCCCCTCCGCCGCACTTTGCGCAGCACTTCTGGGGGGCACTGGCGCAGACTGGGCAGGCCGTGGAACGGGTCTCGATCAGGCTGGCGTCAATCTGAAGGCTTCTGTGATCGATGAGGCTCTGTGTCTGCACGCGGCGTCACTTAACGACCCCTTGGATGCCGCACGTTGTCTGGGTGGTTACGAACTGGCCGCTATACTGGGAAGTGTTCTGGCCGCCAGACACCATCGTATCCCGGTTCTGCTTGACGGCTTCGTCTGTACCGCAGCCGTGCTGCCATTGATCAAATTGACCGACTCAGCACTCGACCACACAAATCTCTCGCATTGTTCTGCTGAAGCTGGTCACCGCAGGTTGGCAGATGCCCTCAGGCTGAAACCAATACTGGATCTGGGCTTGCGCCTCGGAGAGGGATCAGGATCTGCGGTTGCCATTCCCATCCTCAGAGCGGCATTAGCCTGCCACAACGGTATGGCGACGTTCGCAGAGGCTGCTGTTTCCCAATCAGACGTCTCCATTCAATGAGGCTTTGGCGCACCATTCGAGAAGACATCGCCTGTGGTGCGGGCCTGCTGACCCGCCTTCCCTTGGGATGGCTGCGCGTCAGCGGACAGGACTGGTCTCTGGCGCGGTCTGTCTGGTGCTGGCCCCTGGTTGGGGCGCTTGTCGGTATTCTCAGCGCATCAATGTTCTTGCTGCTGAGCGCCTTGAATGTTCCGTCTTTGGTAGCAGCAGCCTGGAGCGTTGGCCTACAAATTCTCCTAACCGGAGGGCTGCACGAAGATGGACTGGCGGATATGGCGGACGGCTGTGGTGGAGGTCATACCGCTGAAAAGCGCCTGACCATTATGCGCGATAGTCGTATCGGCAGCTACGGGGCGGTAGCTCTGGGCATCAGCTTAATCGTCCGCGTTACGACGTTAGCAGCGCTGCCTCCTTCAATGGTCTTGCCGGCAATGGCTGTAACGGGAGCGCTATCCCGCGCGGTACTCCCACTCCTGACGTTCCTCACAAAGCCTGCTCGTGACAATGGGTTGGCAAAGCAGCTCTCCACCCTGACACGGGATCAGCTACTGGGCGCCTTGTTCTCTGGCTTTTGCGTGACGGTGATTTGCCTCCCCGCACACCTAGGTCTTCAGACTATTCTTGCCGCACTGTTCACGATGCTTGGAGTTCGCGCCGTAGCCCGGAAAATGCTTGGCGGCTATACCGGAGACGTACTCGGAGCAACGGCCAGTCTCGCTGAGTGCGTTCTCCTGACAGTGCTGGCCTCAGCATGGAAAAGTTGACACTCCCGCACGAAAGGTTACATCCTCCCTGTTAGCGAAAGCAGGGAGAAGCCGGTGCAAATCCGGTGCGGTCGCGCCACTGTAATGCTCGTGAAATCACGTTGCGAAGCCAGACCTCCTTTACCAATTTTCAACCGCAGAACGCGCTTTTCCAGCGGAGCCTATTATGAGCCAGAGCCTTTCCCCGTCCCACCTGCCCGCCAGCATCGCCGCACCGGTTGCGCTGCCGATCCGCACGCTCCTTCCATGGGCTGCCTTTACGGTCGTGCTCAGCCTTCTGCTGCTTTATTTTGTTGGTGCAGAACAAGGTGCGACGTCTTTGGTTTCAGGGCACGCAGTTCATGAATTTGTTCATGATGGGCGCCATCTTCTCGGCTTCCCCTGCCACTAAACGCAGCATCGTTTCATGACAGGTCGTCTTTTGAGCCGCGGCATGATTGCCGGGATTTCTGCCGCATTGCTTGCGTTCGTGTTTGCGCGTTTTTTTGGAGAGCCGCAGGTCAATCTTGCGATTGCATTCGAGAGCGCGAAAGACCTCGCTGCTGGCGATCCGCCTGAACCGGAAATTATCAGCCGAGGCATACAGGCGTCTTTCGGGCTTCTCACCGCTGCCGTTATGTATGGCGCGGCTTACGGCGGCATTTTCGCGACTATTTTTGCTTTTGCATATGGTCGCGTAGGCCGCTTTTCGCCGCGAGCCTTATCTGCACTTCTGGCAGCCGCAGCATTCGTTGTGTTCGTGCTGGTGCCGGACCTGAAATATCCTCCCAATCCCCCTGCCGTTGGCCTTCCATCCACCATTGGCCTACGAACCGGAGCCTATTTCGGTATGATCGCTCTGTCGCTTTGCGCGGCAGCGGCATCCTATATGGTCAGCCGACCACTCATCCGGCGCCTGGGCCACTGGAACGGTGTGCTAGCCTCTCTCGGTGTCTTCATCATTCTGGTGGCCGCCGTACAAGCCGGTATGCCTGATATCAATGAAGTTCCAACAGATTTCCCGGCAGCAGTGCTCTGGCGTTTCCGCGAGGCAGCCTTAGGGATGCAGATCGTTCTGTGGGCGACGATCGGACTGCTCTTCGGGCCTCTGGCATCCCGTGTCCTGACGGCGGCCGCTGACAAACCTTTTGCACGCAACGGATAAACCATGACGGTACCAGCCTTTTCAGACGATTTCAGAAAAGATCTGGAGCGCCTTTTCACATGGCGTCGGGATGCGCGACATTTTCAACGTGATCCTCTGCCCACATCGGTGCTGAATGATCTCCTGCATGCATCGACTTTGGCGCCTTCCGTTGGTTTGAGTGAGCCCTGGCGCTTCGTGCTCGTTGAAAACCCGGAGCGAAAAGCAGCCGTTCGGAAGAGCTTCGAAACCTGTAACCAGGAAGCCCTTCAGGGATATGAAGGCGAACAAGCAGCTTCCTATGCGACGCTCAAACTGGCCGGATTAGATGATGCCCCGCATCATGTCGCAGTCTTCTGCGAAACATTTCCGGATCAAGGACATGGTCTCGGACGTGCGACCATGCCGGAAACAACGACCTGGTCGGCTGTGATGGCTATCCATACGTTTTGGCTGGCTGCAACGGCGGCAGGTGTTGGGCTGGGCTGGGTCTCCATTCTTGAGCCCGAGCACGTGTCAGACCTTCTCGATGCCGAGCCGGGATGGAACCTTATCGCGTATCTTTGCATCGGATATCCTGCAGCCCATGCCAACACGCCAGAACTGGAGCGCATGGGCTGGGAAACAAGAAACCCGGACCGACGTGAGTGGATCAAACGCTGACGTAATGGAGCCTGCTGCTGCCCTGCGGCATTGAAGGTGCTAGCAGGTTCGCCCTTTCTCCTTTGGCAAGCCCATCAAGGAGACGAAGTGGGCCGCCGTGCGAAATGACTAACGCAGCCTCTCCGGCCTGAACGAGGTCTGCCCAGAAAGACTGTACACGCTCCTGTAGCGCTCGCCCACTTTCACCTTTTGGGGGAGAAAACCCTTCAGGGTCTTCGGCCCAGCTATCGAGAGCCACACGCGGCACAACATTCCAGGATAGCCCTTCCCACTGGCCAAAATTTAGTTCCAGTAGCCGGTCATCCAAGCGCAGCGGCCAACCAGTCTGCGCCTCAAGTCTTCGCGCGACAGACAGACACCGGGCCGATGGTGACGTGTAGATGACTAAACAGCCTGCGCCCTTTGCAAGGGTCAGCAGGCCAGCGGCCTGAGCCTCCCACCCCGCTCTGAGTTCCATCTCCTGTCGCCCATAACAAAGGCCTTCACTCCCCTCAACGGGAGGATGGCGGGACAGGAGAACCGGAATGGTGAGAGTGGTCATGAATCGTAGATGGGGGTGCCACTCGTTTTCCGTCAACCAGCCACTCCGATGATTTTATGCCATTTCCTGATCAGCAATCCGATGTGTAAGGTGTGCCTCATCTCGTCAGACACGCGTTATGACAAAGACTGAGGACATGATGCACAAATCTTCCCTTCGAAACCGCCTGAAATTGGCTACCGCTCTTGCCGCTTTCGCGATAGCTCCGCTTGCAATCGGCGTTTCCGGGGCCCATGCGGCGTCTGACGCAGGCGCCTCCGGCCCTATCGACCCGGCTCGGATGTCGGAGACAATGCGGGTTCTGGCTTCCGACTCATTTGAAGGACGTGCCCCTGGCACCCCGGGTGAGGCCGTCACAGTCAAGTGGCTGATTGATCAGTACCAGAAGCTTGGACTGGAACCTGGCGGCGAAAATGGCGGATGGACGCAGAATGTCCCCATGATCCGTACCCGCCCTGATCCGAAAGCAATCGCCACGATCAAGACACGGGGTCAGGCTGCTCTGCCGCTTCATCAGCTGACAGATATCGTCATGTCGACGCTCCAGCCGATCGAACGGCTTCAGCTGTCGAACGTCCCTCTGGTCTTCGTAGGCTATGGTGTGACGGCACCGGAACGTCGCTGGAATGACTTCAAGCAGGTTGATCTGCACGGCAAGATTGCGGTCTTTCTGGTGAATGATCCTGATTTCGATGCTGGACCAGAAGAGCCTGTCGCTGGCCGCTTTGGCGGCAAGACCATGACGTATTACGGGCGCTGGACGTACAAGTTTGAAGAAGCAGCCCGTCGTGGTGCAGCCGGAGCGCTGATCATTCATGATACTCCGGGTGCGTCCTATCCCTGGAGCACGGTCGTCGCACCTCAGGGTGAAGAATATGACATTCTTCACGACGATAAAGACCTGAAGTCCGTACCGATGATCGGCTGGATTGAAGGCAATGCAGCCAAAACATTGTTTGCGCGCGCCGGGCTGGATCTGAACCGTCTGCGTCGTCAGGCGCGTTCGCCGGATTTCCATCCGGTCAACATTCATGACACCACGCTTTCAGTGGACATGCCGGTCAAGGTCGATCACCTCCAGAGCCAGAACGTCATCGGCAAGATCACGGGCACGGATTATCCCGACGAAACCGTGATGTTCGGCGCGCACTGGGATGCGTTTGGTAAAAGCACTGACGCCGCGGGCAAGACCGTTATTCGGCGTGGAGCGATTGACGATGGTTCGGGTATTGCAGCCGTTCTGGAAATCGCACGGGCTTTCAAGAACGGGCCGAAACCAAAACGGACTGTCAGTTTTGCATCCTGGACAGGCGAAGAGCGCGGCCTTCTGGGATCGAGCTGGTATGTCGCACATCCGCTGGCACCGCTGGACAAGACTGCGGCCAACCTGACGATGGATGTGCTTCAGATGGCAGGCCCGGCTCATAATGCCTTCATTATCGGCGCTGGACAGGACACTCTGCAGGACGATTTCGCAGCCGCAGCCCTTAAGCAGGGCCGTACAACCCAGCCGGAAGCTATGCCGGAGCGCGGAGCCTTCTACCGTGCGGACCATCTGCCCTTCGCCCGGGCTGGCGTGCCCGTTCTCGCGGTTATGGATATGGCTGGCCCGTTCGATCTTCTTCAGGGTGGAACAGCCGCAGGCAGCAAATGGCTGACTGCGTATATGGCCTGCTATCATCAGGCTTGCGATGCCTGGAGCCCTGACTGGGACGTAAGAGGTGCGGCGCAGGACGTCGATGTTGTCCGCCAGGTCGGATATAATGCGGCCTTCTCGCATGATTGGCCGACGTGGAAGGGTGGCTCCGAGTTCCGGGCTATCCGTGAAAAGAGCAACGACGTTCGTTCGGCTCACTAAACTTCAGGTTCAGGCGGCTCGGAGAAAGAGCCGCCTGAATTTTGATTTTAAACGATATATTCTGGAAATCTCTTAATCTGTTTCGTAGCGAAGAACATTTCCAGCGGCCTTGTTCAAGCAGCTGACAATCCACGCTTGGCGTCATGCGCGCCTTAAAATTTGCGCGCTTTGAACAAAGTTCCTGCAACCCGTTCATAGATGAGATCGAGATGGACAATCGCGTTGGCGAAATGCAGGTTTTTCTACGGGTAGTCGAAAGCGGCAGTTTCTCGGAAGCCGCCCGGCTGCTGGTCATGACGCCGTCAACCGTCAGCAAGCTCATCGCCAGAATTGAAGCCCGTCTGGGTGTCCGCCTGATCGAACGCTCGACCCGCCGCCTTTCCGTAACGCAGGAGGGACAGACCTATTATACGCGCGCTGTCAGCCTGATAGCTGATCTCGATGATATTGAACGCAGCCTCACAACGGGAACCATGCAGCCCACAGGGACGGTCCGGGTCAATGCATCCGTTGCGTTCGGCACCCTTGGACTGGAGCCATTCCTCCCCGCGTTCTGGAATGCCTATCCAGAAATCCTGATTGATCTCTCACTTTCTGACGACGTAACGGACCTTTACCTTGACCGGACAGACGTCGCCTTCCGTGTCGGCCGACTGCAGGATTCAGGCCTCACAGTCCGTCACCTGGGGGCGGTGCCACGCAGAATTGTAGCCTCACCCACCTATCTTGAACGCCACGGAACGCCTCAGACCGTTGCGGATTTAGACAGCCATCAATGCCTTGGGTTCAACTTCCAGCGCACAACCCCTGTCTGGCCGTTTCAGGAAAAAGGGCGGCTGATTGACCGCCGCGTGCACGGTCCCCTTCTGGCGAATAATGGTGAAACGGTAAGGCGTATGGCCCTGCAAGGCGTCGGCTTGGCACGGCTTGGCGAATATCATGTTCGTGAAGACCTGAAGACTGGCCGTTTGGTTGAAGTTCTGAATGATGCCACGATACAGGACGAAGAAGACATTCATGCCCTCTTCCCTGCAGGACATCAGAGCCCACCGCGAGTGCGGGCCTTTCTTGATTTCATGGTTCCGCGAATACAGGATTATCTCAAGGCGCCTTGATCCGTGACGTGCCCTTACTGAGAGGCCGCGCAGCCCAGTATGCGGCCAGAACGGAGCCGGACACATTGTGCCAGACGGAGAAAACTGCTCCTGGCAGCGCTGCAAGGGGTGAGAAGTAAAGACGGCCCAGAGTTGCGGCGAGCGCCGAGTTCTGCATCCCGACTTCAAGAGCAAGCGTTCGGCAGACAGACTCATCGAAGCCCAGAAGTCTGCCGCCCCAGTATCCGCCCAACAAGCCAATAGCGTTATGCAGGATGACACCGAGGATCAGGAGGGGGCCAGCTTGAGCCAGAGAAGGACCGGCGCCAGCGACCACGCAACCAATGATCAGCAAAATGGACACCATGGCCACGGGTGGCAAGGCGCTCTCAATCCGCTGGATGGTCCGATGCCACAGCGTGTTGACGATCACACCGGCAAAAACCGGTAACGCAACCATGGTAATGATGCTTCGAAACAGCCCCCAGCTATCAACAGAGACACCCGCAGACACATACAGCCCTGTCAGTAATGGTGTTGCCAAAATTCCCACCAAAGTAGACAGCGCACTAATACTCACGGACAGGGCAACGTCCCCTTTGGAGAGAAAAATCATCACATTGGAGGCTGTGCCGCTAGAGACACAGCCCACAAGAACCATGCCTGTCGCTAAGCCGGGAGGCATACCGAGCAGATGCGCAATACCCCATGCTGCCAAAGGCATCACGAGATAATGCAATCCTACACCTGCCAGAACAGGATAAGGGCGCCGGGCTATGCGGGAAAAATCCTGCACTGTCAGAGACACACCCATCGTAAACATGATGAACGCGAGCAGCGGTGTGATGACCGGCAACAGTTTCAGGAACGGCGCGGGAAGCACGATGGCTGCCAGCGAGACCAGAATGGCCCAGACCGGGAAAAGGCGCGTCATCATCTGGCGGAGCGTCTCCATTGTTAGAACGCGGGTAAGGTAACGTTCCTCATACCGTCATCCTGCCTACTTGGGAAAATGATGGCCGTCAGATCGGCAATTCGGGATCGGCCTTGACCTCTTCCATGACAGTGTAGGTGTGCGTCTGCCGAACCCCTGGGAGCCGGGTCAGGGTTTTCCCCAGAAAATTACGATATGCGGTCATATCCTTGACCCGTGCCTTCACCAGATAGTCGAACCCACCTGCAACCATGTAACACTCACTGACCTGAGGAATGGTTTTGAGTGCTTTAGAAAATGCCTCGAAAATATCCGGACTGGTCCGATCCAGCGTAACCTGAATAAAAACAAGCAGCCCAAGATTGACGGTTTCAGGATCCAGACGGGCCATATAGCCGCGGATTACCCCACTTTGCTCCAGCTTTTTGACGCGCTCCAGCGTAGCGGCCGGGCTCAGATGAATCTGCCGTGACAGATCAATGTTCGTGATGCGGCCATCCTTCTGAAGAAACCTCAGAATTCTGCGATCTATGTCATCCACTTCGCACCACCTGCTAAATATAATTTTCCATAAATTCGATAAACCGAATTTAATTCGTCGTCTCCCTTAAAATACCAGCACCTGTTTCGCAAACGTTTCAATATCTGTGAGAGACCATCAGAACAGCGGTATCCTCATGACCTCACCTTTCGCGTCCCTTGCAGCCATCGTTCCGCCGCGGTCTCCGCTACGTCAGGCCATCACCGACCACACCCGTGTAGCGGAAGCCCCGCGGGTGACGGAGCTTTCGCATGAGGCTCGCCTTGAGGACGATCAGGCTGCGCTCGCCCGTCAGACAGCAAGGCGTTTGGTCGAAGCTCTTCGTCAAGGCCGCAGTAGCGGCATCGTTCAGGATCTGGTGCAGGAATACGATCTCTCCTCTCAGGAGGGTGTCGCCCTGATGTGCCTGGCGGAGGCCCTGCTTCGTATCCCTGACCTTCCCACGCGTGACGCCCTCATTCGCGACAAGATCGGGAACGGCCAGTGGCATGAGCATATCAGTCGCAAATCTTCCCTGTTCGTAAACGCAGCAACCTGGGGACTGGTCGTCTCAGGCAAGGTCCTGTCGACGGAAGAGACGAAAGCGCTGCCGGGAAGCCTCAAACGCCTGATCGGGCGGTGCGGTGAGCCTGTGATCCGCAAGGGCGTCGATATGGCAATGCGCATGATGGGTGAGCAGTTTGTAACTGGCCAAACCATCGCGAAGGCGCTCGAAAACAGCAAGCCCCTTGTCGCAAAAGGCTTCCGTTACTCCTACGACATGCTGGGAGAAGCTGCCACGACCATGGCGGACGCTGATCGGTATTACCGTGACTATGAAACGGCCATTCACGCTATTGGCCAGGCATCAGCAGGCGCTGGCGCCTATCAAGGCCCGGGTATTTCAGTCAAGCTGTCTGCCCTTCATCCGCGCTATAGCCGCCTCCAGAGGGAACGCGTTCTCGCCGAGTTGGGCCCTCGCCTGACAGCACTTGCGCGCCTTGCCTGTCACTATGACATCGGCTTCAACATCGATGCTGAAGAGACAGACCGGCTGGAGCTCTCTCTGGACCTGCTGGAAACGCTTTGTTTCGACCCAGCCCTGAAAGACTGGAAGGGCATTGGCTTCGTTGTTCAGGCTTATCAGAAGCGTGCGCCGTTCGTACTCGACTGGGTGATTGATCTGGCCCGTCGCACAAGTCACCGCCTGATGGTCCGGCTGGTTAAGGGTGCCTATTGGGACAGTGAAATCAAACGTGCTCAGGTCGATGGGATGGAGGATTTTCCGCTCTTCACGCAGAAGATCCATACCGACATTTCCTACATTGCCTGCGCCAAGAAGCTTCTGGCTGCTCCAGACGCCATTTTCCCACAGTTTGCAACGCATAATGCGCAGACGCTGGCCAGCATTCACGCCTTGGCAGGCCCGAATTTCACGTCTGAATCCTATGAGTTTCAATGCCTGCACGGCATGGGAGAAACGCTGTACAAAGAAGTTGTTGGTCCGGAAAAGCTGAATCGGCCTGTCCGCGTCTATGCGCCCGTGGGCACGCATGAAACGCTCTTGGCCTATCTCGTACGCCGCCTACTGGAAAATGGCGCGAATTCGTCCTTTGTGAACCGAATTCAGGATCCCGCAGTGTCGGTGGAAGAGCTGATTACCGACCCCGTCACGCTCTCCGCCAATGCCCTCCCCAGCACACTGCGCCAGCCGAGCGACCTTTTCCAGCCTGAGCGTGAAAACTCGCATGGGCTGGATCTTGCAGACGAAAACACTCTGAAAACACTTGGTGTTGCCCTGAATAAGGAGGCCTCATTTGGTGAAACAGTGGGGGACAATGTCGTTAATCCTGCCGACAAGTCAGATGTCATTGGGTATATCAAACCCACGGCTGTCGAAAGCGTAGAGGCTGTCATCAGCAAAGCCGTAACGGGTTTTGATGTCTGGAAGAACACACCAGTCTCCGAACGCGCTACATGTCTGGAGAAGGCCGCTCAGAGCCTCGAAGACGACATGCCCAGACTGATGGGACTGATTATCCGGGAAGCCGGAAAGACCCTTGCCAATGCGGTGTCTGAAATCCGCGAGGCTGTAGACTTCCTGCGCTATTATGCTGCCCAGATCCGCCGTGAATTTACTGCTGAAAATGCTGCGCCACTGGGTCCCGTCGTCTGCATTAGCCCCTGGAACTTCCCTCTCGCCATTTTTCTGGGGCAGGTTTCTGCTTCCCTGGCAGCCGGGAACAGCGTTCTCGCCAAACCTGCGGAAGAAACGCCTCTCATTGCGCAAGAAGCTATCCGCATTCTCCATGATGCCGGAGTGCCAGTAGAAGCCCTACAACTTGTTCCAGGTGGCGGCGAAATCGGAGCGGCGCTCGTCGTCGATCCCCGCATAACCGGCGTTCTGTTTACGGGCTCGACGGAAGTCGCAAAGCTGATCCAAAAGCAGCTTGCCGGGCGCCTGAATGCAGATGGCACACCTATTCCTCTGATTGCGGAAACGGGCGGCCAGAATGCACTTGTTGTGGACAGCTCAGCTCTGTCCGAACAGGTCGTCGGGGATGTGCTGTCTTCCGCCTTTGACAGTGCTGGGCAGCGATGCAGCGCACTCCGGGTACTGTGCCTGCAAAACGATAGCGCGGATCGTGTTCTGACGATGCTCAAAGGGGCGATGGCAGAACTGCGTACGGGAAATCCAGCTCTCCCGCAGACAGATGTCGGGCCAGTCATCACAGAAGAGGCTCAGAGCGGAATTCTCAGCCATATTGAAGACATGCGCGCTCGTGGTTTTTCGATCCATCAGTCTGCAATTTCTGAAGAGTGCGCAAACGGGACCTTTGTGCCGCCGACCCTGATTGAAATCGACAGTTTGTCAGCTCTGCGGCGAGAGGTTTTTGGGCCGGTTCTGCATGTTGTCAGATATCGCCGCGAAGAACGCGCGCAGTTGATGGCTGCCATCAACAACACCGGATATGCCCTGACCTTCGGCGTCCATTCACGCATCGACAGTACGATTGAAGACCTTAAAGCCACCTCAGATGCGGGAAATATTTACGTCAACCGCAACCTCGTGGGCGCCGTCGTCGGGTCTCAGCCGTTTGGGGGGCATGGCCTTTCCGGAACGGGCCCGAAGGCAGGTGGTCCGCTTTACCTGCGTCGCCTTCTGTCCCGACGCCCTGAACTGGGTGCTCTGGCGCACCATGACCTGCCAGTTGTTCTGAATTTTGCCGGGCAGTGGTTAAGGGCCATAGCACCAGACTTCAGAGCCGTTGTGCCTACCGGAACGCCTTTGGGAACAACCCTTTCCCTCCCCGGCCCTGTCGGAGAAGACAACGTTTACACTTTGACAGCACGAGGCACCGTGCTGTGCGCAGGGCCTACACTTGAGGATCTGTGTCAGCAAATCACCGATGCCCTCTCTACTGGAAACGCCTGTGCGATCCCTGCGGAAATCTGGCGCCGTCTGCCCCCACCGCCTGCGGCCCTAGGAGACTCTATCCTCCCACTATCAACAGACGTTCAGGTGGATATGGCGCTGTGCAATGGCGATGCAACAGACCGCAAGCAGGTCTTGGCCGCACTGGAACGTAAAGACGGACCGGTAGTCTGCCTGCACACACCAGACGCAGACAGACGTTACCCACTGGAATGGCTGGTTCAGGAGCGGGCCTGCAGCACCAATACGACGGCTGCTGGCGGAAATGCAGCTCTTATGGCGACCGTTTAGTATTCACGCCCCAACACAAGACACACTCCCATCGTGGTCATACAGGCTGCGGTGGGAGGTCTTGGTTTTAAAGAGACAGACGCATCAAACCTGCCTCCCACTTTCATGTCAGGACCGAGTGTGCGACCCTTGCGCCACCATTGAAACAAAGCGTTACGCTGTTTCTTCAATATTCTGACTGATTAAGGATACGCATCGTTATGCGCCGCCTTCTGGCTTTCAGCACCCTTCTTGCCGGTCTTCCCTTTGCCATGGTGGCGCATGCCGAAGGAACGTTTTCCTTCCAGCAGACACCAGGACAACTTCCCAAAACCGTTGTTCCGGCCTCCTATGCCATCGATCTCGAAACAGACCCGGAACATCTGACCCTCAAGGGCCAGGAAACCATCGACGTCACGGTCCTGACAGATACGCAGGACATTGTTCTCAATCAGGCAGGACTAAAGCTGTCTGGTGCCGTTCTGGATGGGACGCAGCATGCGACCATCACACAGGATGACGCTGCAGAAACTGCCACGCTGCATTTCTCACAGCCTGTTCCCAAGGGCCCACACACTCTTTCCATCGATTACACGGGCCCAATCCTCAAGACGCCAAATGGCCTCTACATCAACGATTATACGTCAGCCACCGGTCAGGCACGCCGCATGCTGGTGACGCAGTTCGAAGTTGCTGATGGCCGCCGCATGTTCCCCGGATGGGATGAACCCGCATTCAAGGCCAGCTTCCAGCTGAATGTGACGTTGCCGTTTGATGATGTTGCTGTCAGCAATATGCCCATTATCGGCACCACGCAGCAGGACACGAAGACCAAGCGCGTTTCCTTTGCCCCGACACCTCGCATGTCCAGCTACCTGTTGGCACTTGTTGCCGGTGACATGGGAGCCGTTCATGGAGAGGCTGATGGCACGCCCCTGAGTGTTTATGCTCTAGCCGGCCTTGAGGAACAGGGTCGATATGCTCTTGAATCAGCCCAGCGCATTCTGCCGTATTACAACAGCTATTTCGGGGTAAAATATCCTCTCCCGAAGATGGATATGCTGGCTATCCCCGGGAATTATCAGGCCGGTGCGATGGAGAACTGGGGCGCTCTCACATACATCGACAATGTGCTTCTGTTTGACCCGAAAAACAGCACACCCAAAACACGCGAGCTGATTCACGAAGTCGTTGCGCATGAGATGGCGCATCAGTGGTCTGGCGATCTTGTGACGATGGGCTGGTGGAACAACATCTGGCTCAACGAGGGTTTTGCGTCCTGGATGGAAATCAAGGTCACGGACAAGCTGAACCCACAGTGGGACATCTGGCCACGCCAGCATGAGACCCGCGAAGAAACGATGGGCATTGATGCCCTTTCAACGACCCATCCGATCCAGCAGACCATTCACAACGTCAGTGAAGCAAATTCAGCGTTTGACAGCATCAGCTATGGCAAAGGCGAGCTGGTCATTCGGATGCTGGAAGGCTGGCTGGGTGAAGACAAATTCCGTGATGGCATGCGGGCCTACATGAAAGCACACGCGTTCGGCAATGCTACCAGTCAGGATCTGTGGAATGCCCTTTCGTCCACCTCTGGCGAAGACGTTGCCAAGGTAGCGCGCAGCTTTACGGAGCAGCCGGGTATCCCGCAGGTTAATGTCACATCGTTCTGTCAGAATGATCAGGCCACCTACACACTCACCCAGAGCCGCTTCACAATCCATGATCCACAGGCTCAGCCTCTGACATGGAGCGTTCCGGTTGTGGCTGGCGGCCCCGGACTTCCGACAAAGACCCTTGTTCTGGGCACTGAACCCGTCACTATCACGGCGCCCCGTTGCGACACGGCCTTCAAACTCAATCTTGGCGAGAGCGGCTATTATCGCGTCTCTTATGACAAGAACGCGCTCGGCGCCCTTGCAACATCCCTCAGCAAATTTGCTCCCGTTGATCGCGCCAACCTGCTCGGGGACCAGTATGCCCTTTTCCGGTCAGGACAGGCCAAACTTGGGTCTTATCTGGATCTGGTCGATACTCTGACCGCAGCGCATGAGAACGACATTGCGGTTCTGGAAGAGATCATCAGCCGCCTTGAAACGATTGATCAGTACGAAATCGGCAATGCCGATCGTGATGACTTCCAGACATATGCTCGCAGCCGTCTGGCACCGGTTCTGGCGCGTCTGGGCTGGGACGAAAAACCGCACGAGAACGTTCTCGACACGATGCTACGGCCATCGGTGATCAGCGCACTCGGAACATTCAACGATCCGCAGGTTATTGCGGAAGCCAAGCGTCGCTTTGCGCTCTGGAAGGCAAACCCAGCCTCTCTCCGTCCCGATCTTGTCGGTGCTGTTACGACCATTGCCATGAAGACGGCGGATGGCCAGACATATGACTTCATGGCTGACAAAGTTCGTACCACCCAGGCGACGGAACTCAAACTGCGCTACTTCGCAGCTCTTGCCAGCGCAACCAACCCGGATCTGATCCGCAAGAACGTGGCCCTCGCCTATAGCGGAGCCATCCCGAACGGGCGGATTGCACGGTCACTGGCCGTCATTGCAGCGTCGAGCGAAAATCCTGATCTGGTGTGGCAACTGGTGAAGGAGCATGAGGCAGATATTCGCACGCATCTGGCTCCGTGGTCACAGGATGACTTCCTCGCCTCAATCGCCGCACACTCCAATAACCCACAGGTCCTGGAGGCACTTCAGAACGATCCGTGGTCCACGAAAACAGCAGGTGCAAAAATCGCGACAGCAAAAGCGGTCAATACGATCAATGCCCGTCAGGACGCTATTAAAGCCACTCAGGAACAGATCCACGACTGGCTAGCAACGCATCACTGATTGCTTTGAAGCATTATTATGGAGAGGGGATTAATTCCCCTCTCCTCTTCAAGCGCTTAAGGCACCGCAGAAGATCGGGGCGCGACGAGCTTGAACATGGGCCCTGTTAGGACCGTGGAAATGACAGCAAGAACCATCAGAGATGCGAAGGCAAACTCTGAAATCATGCCCTGGGCGTGGAAAATCGTTGCAGCAACAATTTCCATAAGCCCCTTGCACTGCAACAGAACACCGACGCTCAACGCCTGACGCCTGCTCAGGCCGGATGCAGGCGGGTAAATATAGACCGCCAAAATCTTCGTCACGATCGAGATTGCAACCAGTGACAGCGAGGCGATCACGGATGGCCATGTCAGAGCATCACCATCGATATTCAGACCACTATGACCAAAGAACATCGGGGCGAGCCAGATGAGTGAGAACGTTCCCACCTTCTCAACGGGCAACCGTCGAACCCACGACGGCGGCATGATCGCGCCAGCAAAGTAAGCGCCAATCAGTTCGTGCAGACCGAGCTGCATGCTGGCCCACGAACCGGCAGCTAGATAAATCGGCACCGCAATCCAGATAACAGCGGAAGGCGGGTTCCTGAAATGACGGGAAGCCCAGTTTCCGGCAACAGCCAGTCCCACCAGCAGCGCAATCGCGAGGACTTCGAGGCCCGTCCATCCATGGAGGGCAGCTGTCCCACGCTCGGCAACCTGAAGCATTGCCAGACCAATCCAGAGAGCAGCATCGTCGACAACGGCCAGCTTAAGCGCCAACTGACCCAACGGACGTTGCGACGGATTAAGCTCACGCACCACGCCAATCAGAACAGGCAAAGCACTGACGGCGATGCACAGGCCAATAGACGCTGCGGCGACCCAAGGCTGTGCATGTGGCGGATGCCATCCGGGAAGTGGCAGAAAAAATTCGTAGGCGAGTATGGACCCCACCAGAAGCGGACCACCCAGCGCAACGGCCGCACCCGTTAGCAGACGCCCCAATGTCGGCGCTGGCAGGGCATGATCGTCCGCCACGCTTCCAGGGGACTGCCACATTTCAAGACCGGCAGTAAACGCCAGAACCAGAACGGCAACCCAGCCAATATCGCTTCCATAAACAGATGGAATACCAAGTGATTTTACAGGGATATGCCAGACAGAAATCAATATACCGACAAGTATTGGCAGAACCACAATCGGTATTGTTTTCTTCAATATCCTCCATACAACCCATGGAAGAAAAACAAAAACTGCGGCGTCTGCAATAAGTGCCGTAATGTTTGTCATCAGCCTCCCCTCTATGCCTAAATGAAGAGACAGAGTACGCGATTATGGGGAAAAGGTGCAAACCAAAGTGTTTGGGACGCCTGCTGGCGCCCCACCCCACACCCGGTTCGCTTATCTTCCACTTCGATAATAGGGCGTCCCGAGCGCCGCGGGAGCCGCCATGGCAGAGCGCAGTTTTGCGAACGCCAGCATCGGCACAATAATGCAGGCAACCGTCCCGAGATATGGCAGCGTATTCAGGATCGCGGGTGCAACAGGCCAGCCTCTGGCCTGCCCCATGAACCCAACTGCCGTTACCAGCCCGAACAGTAGCCCGGACAGGACGGCAACAATTGGGCGGTATCCAGCAAAGATCACCAGCGCCACGGCAATCCAGCCACGTCCGGCGATCATCCCGTCTGACCAGACAGGCACGACGGCGAGCGTCAGATCAGCGCCAGCCACACCAGCCAGAACGCCCCCAACAATCACGGCAAGAGCTCTGTACTTCATGACGGGCACCCCAACCGCGTCCGCTGCTGCCGGATTTTCGCCCACGGCCCGCAGATCCAAACCCGAACGCGTCCGAAACAGCCAGAAATGCGCCATTACAGGAAAGACGAGATAGATCAGGTAAACGAGAATATTCTGACTAAAGAAGGCAGGTCCGATAACAGGAATGGCAGACAGAACCGGGATGGAGACTGGTTCGAACACAGCAGAGACCGGAACACCGGCAACGGACCGCCCGATTACAGAACTAAGACCCAGCCCCAGGAAGGTGATCGCCACACCACACAGAACCTGATTGGCACGAAGTACAACGCTGGAGAGCGCCAGCACACTTGCTCCCAGCCCACCAACCAGTCCTGCTGCAAGCAGGCCCAGCCATGGATGAGGCGTCGCGTTCACAGTCATGACTGCAACGACGGCCCCGAGGGACATCAGGCCCTCTACCCCGAGATTCAGAACACCTGCACGTTCGGCAATCACTTCGCCGAGGGCACCAAGCGCCAGAACACCGCCTGACAGAACGGCATGACCGAGAAGGTCGCTGAGAAGTGCCATGATCAGTTCCTGTTCACACGGACATAGGCTGCCATTTCGTCTCCGGCCGCAATGGCAAGAACCAGCAGACCGGTAATGGCAAGAACGGCGGAAGAACTGATCTGGGTTGTCTGGAGAACAATCCCCGTATCCAGAATCAGTGCCATCAAAAGCGCTGCTGGAATAAGGGCAAAGCACGACCCACGAGCCAGAAGCGCCACGACAATGCCCAGATATCCATAATTATTGGCAAGGCCACCCTGAAGCCGGTGAACAGTTCCCGCGACTTCAAACACACCAGCCAACCCCGCCAAAGCGCCTGACAGCAGCAACACAGCCAGAATACGGGGAGCGACCTTAATCCCAGCATAATGTGCAGCCTGCGGATTGGAGCCGCACACAGCCGTTTCATAACCAAACCGGCTTTTCGCGAGGCCTACTCCCAAACCAACAACAATACCCAATGCGAGCAAGAACCCCAGATGAACCGCCCCCCAGAGCTCCGGAAGTGCCACATGCAGGCGTTCAGTTGAGGCCAGAGCACCAGTCACGCGATCAGCCCACGGTCCGGTTGCCAGATAATAGACAAGCAGCGAGGCCACGAAGTTCAGAAGAAGAGAGGTAACAATTTCACTGACTCCAAGCCAGGCCCGGGCCGCAGCGGGAATAAAAATCCATGCCGCTCCCGCCAGAGCGCCTGCTACAACCATCGCAGGAAGTGCGACAATTGCGGGCCAATGCGTGAACAGACCAACAGCCGTCGCTCCCGTCGCACCTGCATAAAGCTGCCCTTCTGCCCCGATATTCCAGAGATTGACACGGATCCCGACCCAAACTGCCGCCCCTGTGAGCATCAGAGGTGTCATGAAGAGTGCAAGGTCCTCAATGCCAAAGCGGGACCCGACGGTCGATCGAACGACGAGCCCGGCGAGTTCGATCGGAGATCGTCCCATCGCGGCGAGCGTAATTGCTACAATGCCCAGAGCAGCAAGGATGGAGAGCCCGCGCCCAACGGCAATACGATGAGACGGAACAACCGTAAGACGCGTGCGAGGGGATACGGCGCTCATGCGGCCTCCGACAGATTACGGCCACTCATGAGCGCGCCTATGCTTTCCCGATCTGCGTCTGCACGATCCATGACCCCCATGAGACGCCCTGCATACAGAACAGCAATACGATCACTCAGGGCAAAGATTTCATCCAGATCTTCTGACATCAGAACCACGGCAACACCTGCGTCACGCGCACGGGCGAGCATATCCCTCATGGCTGAGATAGCCCCGATGTCCAGACCACGGCTGGGATAACTGGCCACCAGAACATGACTGGCAATCCTGATCTCACGTTCCAGAACCAGCCTCTGCTGATTGCCGCCAGACAACCCGCGAATTTGCACCTGTGTTCCCGGAAGCTTCACCCCTGCCCTGTCTGCGAGCATCTGGGCAAACTTGCGGGCCTGCGCCATGGAGAAGCTGAATCGGCCACCAATCGGCGGACGGTCATACTCCCGAAGTGCCATGTTCTCCGCAACGCTCAGCCCCGGCATCAGGGCACGTTTCAGCCGGTCTTCCGGTACGTGTCCCACACCCGCATGCGCGAACATCGCCGGGTCTGCACGATTGGCAGCCTTGCCATTCAAATAAACCGTTCCGCTCTCAGGCGCCTTTAATCCAGTCAGGACTTCTGCCAGCTCAGGCTGGCCATTCCCCGTCACCCCTGCAATCCCCAGAACTTCTCCCGGACGAAGCGAAAGACTGACATCATCCAGACGGACCACGTCTGCGGCATCCCGCACCGTCACCTGTTTCAGAGACAGAGGTTCAGCCCCACCGCCTGCCGGAGTAGAAGACTGCCGTGGATAAGAAGTTGCAAGCGTAACAGGGCGTCCGATCATCTCCGTTACGAGACTGTCAGGCGTTACATCGGACGTCTGATGCGTGCCCACCAGTCGCCCTTGCCGCAGAACGGAAACCCGGTCTGCAAGCGCCATGATCTCATCAAGCTTGTGGCTGATGATAACAACTGCCCCTCCCTCAGAGCGAAACCGACGAAGAGCGGAAAACAGTTCGCCGACTTCAACGGGGCTGAGAACAGCCGTTGGCTCATCAAGGATAAGAAGCCGCGCGCCCCGAGACAGAACACGAAGGATTTCAACGCGCTGCTGCTCGCCCGCAGACAAAGAAGACACAACGGCCGACGGTGTAATGGGGAGGCCAAACTTCTTGGAAAGTGCGGCGGCACGCTCTTCAATGTCTTTTCCCGCGAGGCGCCGAGGTGTTTCAGACCAGCCCAGGTGGAGGTTTTCAGCGACTGTAAAACGGGGAACCAGACGGAAATGCTGGTGCACCATGCCAATCCCGGCCGCGATGGCTGCGTCGGGGGCCGGAAACGTAGTCCCATATCCATCAATGATGATCTCCCCGGCATCGGGCTGATACAGGCCCGTGACCACGTTCATCAGTGTGGACTTCCCTGCACCATTCTCCCCTAACAGGGCGTGAATTTCACCGGGGAACACATTCAGGGAAACATTTTCGTTCGCAATGACGCCTGGAAAGTATTTCGCAATATTCACCAGCTCCAGAATGGGCGGTGTTCCTGCTGCAAGATGAGCAGGAGGCGCGTTGGACGCATGCGTGACATCAGCCAAGACCAGACACTCCCTGAACCTGCCACGACCAGTTATACATCTCCATGTCAGTCATGACATGGCCTGCTGGAACCCGCAGCGTTCCCTCAGAGTCATAGATCGGCCCCTGAAAAGGCGACCATCCAGCCAGCATCCGATCCCGCGCAGCGTCGGCTTCTTTCTGTACAGCGTCAGGAACGTTCTGCCCCCAGCGATCCCGATCGACGCCTTTGGCCAATGTGAGAAAACGTCCCTCCGGCGCCCACTCTCCCCGGATCCGCGCACCAACCTGCTGAATATAGTAGTCAGCAAAGTCCAGCACGACAGAGCTGACATATGCATTGGGCCCGAACTCACGCATGTCCGTGTTCCACATCGCAGCCCAGACACCGCGTTTCTCCGCGACACGCAGATAGCCCGGATCGTCCATAATCCCGCACAGGAAGTCACAGCCACTGTCTACCAGAGCAGCCCCCGCTTCCGTTGCAGCCTGTGGGTCAAACCAGGAATTGATGGAAATGACGCGCATCGTGGCCTGTGGATTGACCGAGCGCGCCCCCAAAAGCACGGCATTCGCACTGGCATAGACGGAAGGAACCGGGAAAGAGGCCACATAGCCAAGCTTGCCGGTTTTGCTCAGCCGGGCTGCGGCGATACCAATGACATAACTGGCGTACCAGTGCGTGATATAATACCAGCCAAGATTATTGCTGACAGCATGACCATCACACTCCATGAACGCAACGTCCGGAGCACGATCGGCGACGTCGCGAATGAAGTCTCCATAATTGGACGTGGAAATTACCATCTGCGCTCCTTCCGCCACGAACTGGCGGAAGATGCGGGTTGCATCTGCGGAGTAAGGCACGCTCTCGACAAAGAGGGTTTTGACAGCTGGATAGGCACGTTTAACGGCTTGAACCGCCAGATCGTGAGCGTGGCTCCATCCGCCATCGGTGATGGGGCTGGTGTGCCCAAAGCCAATCAGAAGATCCTCTTCCCGAATGGGCGCAAAACGATGTGACGCTGCCTTCAGAGCCGACGGCATCACAAGCGAGCTGCCCAAAGCAGCCAGTACCGAGCGCCGCGGGAGCATCAGAGGATTTTTCAGTGACATTCCGGCACTCCCGGCATCGTTATGAACCCAGGCAGCGCCTTGAAGTGCCTCATGAAGTTCCGAACTGCCGGATAGAGATCCAAAGGAACTTCAAGGTCCTGGCTCAAGGCAACAACTGGAAACAGCATGATGTCGGCAACTCCTGGATGATTCCCTGACACCCAGCATCGACCGTCCAAGCGGTTCTCTGCAAGCCGATCTTCAATCTCGCCCATCAGTGGCATCGCGAGCTGTGCGGGGTTTTCAACAGGAAGAGACGCCATCATGACCGTCCTGCGCATAATGGAAAAGCGATCCAAGGCATTCGCTGCCCACCTCATTTCGTCCGCTCCGGAAGTCCATTCCTGCAGGACGTCTGGAAGCGTTACGAGCCGTTTCAGGATCTCTAACGGCCCATGAAGAACATCGTCGACGAGTTCAAGGGCTGGGCCACTTTCCAAGGCGCTCTCATCCGTGACCGTAGGCAGCTTCACTCCCATCAGGGACGCTCCCAGCCGAACGGCATAGCATCTGTCATCAAGTGCCCAGTCTCGTAACCTCATGCTGAAACGGTCTCCTTGATGGCTTCCAGACGTTCCCGTAACTGCACAGCTTGTCGCACAGTCTCCCGCTGCCCGGCGACAGTCCATGACGCAACATGCAACATGGTCAGGCCAACTACTGGCTCATGCACAGCAAAAAGACAGTTATCCTGCTGCTTCCAGTTCGAAGCCTCCATATTGAGAGACGTCCGCGCAGTTTGCAAAGGCACCTGAACCAGCAAGCTCCGAACGCCTGACGCCTCGCCCTCCGGCAAGTGCGAAAGTGATGGCGTCTCATCGAGGCTCACCCAAATCATTCCGCATCGCTCCTGCACCTGATAAGCTGTCGCGTGAATAGTGCCCGGCACACGGAGTTCAGGATGAGCTGGAATGTGGCGACACGTTGAATCTGCTCCAAACTGCCAGCCGTGGTAGAGACAAGCCAGATTTCCGTTCCGCACGAAACCGAAACTCAGCCGCATTCCTCTGTGTGGGCAGCGATCTTCCCAGGCATGGATCTCACCATCCGCGCCACGCCAAAGAGCAATTTCTTTACCAGACAAGCGTGCCGGAGCTGCTGTTCCAGCGGGAACATCCATACTGAGAGCAACTGGAAACCATCCCGTCATCCGAGGCTCTCCGTGCCTGTCACGATACAGCCTGTTGGCCCGAGAAGACATGCCATCTCGAACATTCCGAGAAGTGCTTCCTCACCCACCAGCCGAACTGAAAAACAATGATCTGAAACAGACATGTCTGTAATCTCCACGGCCAGAAGGCGCGCCCGGGCAACAGCAAAATCCCGGAACAGCTCGGGATCAAAGCGCCCTTCGAAACGAATCTCCCGCACCACTGGATCATGCCTTTCTTATCTCATTTCACAATAAGAATTTTCCGGTTTATCAATATTCTGTATTCCATCAATGCCGGGGAGCATGATTAACTCTTCCCATCCGTCACCAGCAGCAGGTTGCCCGTGCCATGACCAGCCCCGATCCAGAGACGTTATCACACTGGTATCCTGTGGCTATGGTCGGGGATCTGACACATGCGACTTTCCAGACCATGCTGCTCGACCGGATGATTGAGATCTCCCGCGACGAAAACAATGCGTTTCAGGCGCTCTGCGGCAATCGCCCCCTCCCCGTGCAGGAACGCTACGGTTATCTCTGGACGTCTCTTGGAGAGCCCGTCCGGGATATCCCCGCCATTCCCGAGGCCGCTGAGCCAGACCGCCGGCTGGTATGTTGTGGGTCTATTGCCGTACATTCGTCAGGCTTGAGGGTCGTCGAAAACTTCCTCGATATGGCCCACTTCCCCTTTGTTCATACCAATATCCTTGGGGCAGAGCCTGAAACCGAAGTTCGGCGATATCAGATCGAAACACGAGAAGACGGTGCGGAAATCTGGGCAACCGACTGTACATTCTTCCAGCCTCAAGCGGCACTCTCCGCGTCCGGCGGGATTTTAACTGACTATACCTATCGAGTTGCCGCCCCGTTCTCCACGCTTCTTTATAAAACCTGCCCGGCCTCCCCCGAGAGACAGGACGTCATCGCTCTGTTCGTCCAACCGATGACCGCAACCCGTTCCCGGGCGCACCCAGTGATGTTCCTGATCGACGACAGTTCCTCACTGGACGGACTGGTTGAATTCCAGCAATTCATTTTTCTTCAGGACAGGATCATTCTTGAAAACCAGCGCCCTCGCCTGATGCCACTGGACGGAAAATATGAAATTCCGACCATGGCAGATCGTTCGTCCGTGGCTTACAGGCGCTGGCTTAAAGGAAAAGGCGTGACGTATGGTGCTCTGTCGTGAGTGCATTTGTCGTCACCGGCCGGGCGCTGGCGTCCCGAACGCCTCAGCAGGCTTTTCTGGAAAATGTGGCTCTGCTGGTTGGCGACGACGGGATCATTCAGCGTCGCGCAATCTGCGGCACACAGGCCTATCAAGGCCTGCAAAGCAGTGAAACTCTTGTTCACCTACCAGACGACACCCTCCTCGTTCCCGGCCTGACAGATCTACACATTCATGCGCCGCAATGGCCTCAAGCTGGCACGGCTCTGGATCGTCCGCTGGAAGAGTGGCTGGGCACATATACCTTCCCTCTAGAGGCCCGCTATTCGGACGCAGCCTTCGCAGCCACGGTTTATGAGGACCTGGTTCAAACCCTTCTGCGAAACGGCACAACCACTGCGCTCTATTTTGCCACGATCCACGAAGAAGCCAGTCTTGTTCTTGCCCGCACATGCCTCAAATACGGGCAACGCGGGTTCGTTGGACTGGTGGCAATGGATCATCCGGACCTGTGTCCACCAGACTATCGTCAGGCCAGCGCTCAGGACGCTCTCGATGCAACGCGACGCTTCATTCATGCCGTCCGAGCCTTGCCAGGCAACGAGGCCGGTCTGGTCCAGCCTGTTATTACGCCTCGCTTTATTCCTGCCTGCTCCGACGCGCTTTTGAATGGTCTTGGCGCACTTGCCGCAGAAATGAGTGTCAGAGTGCAGACCCATGCGTCAGAAAGCGACTGGGAGCATCATCATGTTCTGGAGAGAACAGGCCAGACAGACACGTCTGCACTGGATGCTTTTGGTCTCCTGCGAGACCATACCATTCTGGCGCACGCAGGGTTCCTGAACCAGAATGACCGGACACTGGTCAAAGAGCGCAATGCCGGACTTGCCCACTGCCCGATTTCCAACGCCTTTTTTGCAGGAGCGGCCCTTCCCGTTCGCGACGTTCTCAATGAGCACGTTCACTGTGGGCTGGGCACAGACCTTTCAGGCGGGTATTCTCCGTCCATCTTTGAAAATGCACGGCAGGCCGTTCTGGCGTCCCGGATGCTGGAAAGCGGGACAAACCCCGAAATTCCTCCGGCAGAACGTGGCCTCCCTAACCACAGGATAGATTTTCAGGAAGCGTTCTGGCTTGCAACACGAGGCGGCGCGGATGCTCTCGGGGTGCCAAGTGGACAACTCCTGCCTGGACAGGCGTTCGATGCGCTGGAGCTTCGCTGCACGTCAGGCAGTCTGCGATTATCGTCGCAAGACAGTGCCGCCAGTTGTGCCCAGAAAATTGTCTGTCATGCCTCGCCTGAGACGATTGATCGTGTCTGGATCAATGGCCGTCTGGTCAAGGAATAAGGAACTGATTGCATGATTACAGAAACAGACGATCTGCGTTTCCTCCGTATGGCGTTCGATGTTGCCAGAAAAGCACGTGACGGCGGGGATCATCCGTTCGGGTCTATTCTAGTGGACGAGACAGGCACTGTTTTGATGGAGCAGGGTAATGGCTACAGCGCAGAAGGATGCGACATGACAGCCCATGCCGAGCGTCTCCTCGCGAGCCGGGCCAGCAAAGCTTATGGGGCAGAACGCCTGCGCCGGTGCACGCTCTACAGTTCTGCAGAGCCCTGCGCGATGTGTTCAGGTGCCATCTACTGGTCCGGGATCGGACGCGTTGTTTACGGCCAGTCCGAAAAGGACCTGAAAGACATGACCGGCAATCACGCGGAAAATCCCACGCTGGATCTCCCTTGCAGGACCGTCTTTGCTGCTGGCCAACAGCTAGTGGACGTTGTGGGTCCCCTCCTGGAACAGGAAGCTGCCGCATTGCAGGCAGAATTCTGGGCGGCACATGACTCGTGACAGCAGGACGAGCCTGATGCTACGATAAGCCTTCCTCGCCCGCTCAAAGCAAGTTTGATGACGATCCGGACTTCGCATCTCCGGAACAGGGCCTTCTGCGAAAGCCATGAATGATCATGGCTTGCTGATGGTTATTGGGAAAGGATGCCGCAATGACGGTCAACCTCCTCATCACAAATGCTTCTCTGTACATTGATCGGAATTGGGAAATCCCCAATGGGTGGATCGCCATTAAAGACGGGCGCGTTCATTCCACAGGTCACTCCGGGGAAGCTGCTCCACAAGCAGAAAAAATCATATCGGCTAATGGAAAGCTGGTAACTCCGGGCCTGATCAATGCCCACCATCACATGTATCAAAATCTCACACGCTCCTATGCCCCCGTAACCAATGGGACGTTGTTCGAGTGGCTTCAGGGATTGTATCCGCTCTGGGCCGGACTGGACGAAGAGTCTGTTTACCTTTCAACAGCGGTTGCGATGATTGAGCTGCTGATGGGGGGCTGCACGACATCCATGGATCACATGTATGTCCATCCCAAGCCCTTTCTGATCGACGCCCAGTTTCGTGCGGCCAGGGATATAGGCTTTCGTTTCCATGCCACTCGCGGCTCCATGACGCGATCCGTAGAGGATGGAGGACTTCCCCCCGCATCTGTCGTGCAGGACGAAGAGACCATTCTGGCAGACAGCGAAAGGCTGGTAAAAACCTATCATGATGCCTCTCCAGGCGCGATGGCTCGAGTGGCTCTGGCGCCCTGTTCTCTGTTCAGCGTCTCCGAAAGGATCATGACAGAATCTGCCGCCATGGCAGACACATATGACCTCAGGTTACACACCCATCTGGCAGAAGATCACGATGAGGACCGCTATTGTGCGGAGGTCTATGGCTGCACACCGACAGAATATTTCGAACGTGTAGGTTGGGCCAGCCCTCGCTCCTGGGTGGCACACTACATTTACCCTTCCTCTGACGAAATCGACCGTCTGGCGCACGCTGGCGTCTGCACGGCGCAGTGTCCCTGCTCCAACATGATGATTGGAGGCGGCTCTGCGGATGCCATGGATATGCGGCGTCGTGGGATGCGTGTGGGGCTTGGTTGTGACGGTTCAGCATCGACAGACCATGCATCGCTCTGGCTGGAGACCCGCATGGCGCTGCTTCTGGGTCGCTTCCGCAATGGCCCACACTCCATGACAGCCCGAGACGCTCTGGATATGGCGACACGCGGTGGAGCGGCCTGCCTGGGCTGGGATGATGAGATCGGGCATCTTCGTCCCGGGGCGTGTGCGGATCTGGTTATCTGGCAGATGTCGGACATTTCCCTTGCAGGGGCTCTGACGGACCCTGTGGAGGCGTGGCTTCGCTGCGCCCCGGCGACTGCAGGAACCACCATCGTCAACGGCAAAATTCTGGTTGAGAACGGGCAGCCTGTGCTGAAAAATCTGGGGGATATCCTTGGGGCTCATCGCAAGGAGGCCATGCGCATCCAGCGTTTGACGCCCGCGGCCTGAAACAAAGCTGAACGATGATCTGGACATCCGTCTGGATCATCATTCCGCTATCGGAAAACGATCGTTCTGAAGATTGCGAAAATATTATTTTCAACGAAAAGAGTGCGGTATGCCCCTGTTTCGTCAGACAGAACGTGACAGTTCAGAGGTGCCGCATTTCCCTCACCAGATCCTGAACTTGTAACGGTTCCGTATTCCTTACAAAATCATTTTAATCTGTAAGGAGTTACCCATGCGTTCAGGCATCCTGACCCGTTCTTTTCTTGCTGTCAGCCTGCTGGCAGCCACATGTCTCACAGCTCACGCGGAAGCCCCCGTCTCTGACAACGTCAAACAGGCTGAAACGGCATCGCAGTTTCTGACAACACCCCAGAAGGTTGTATCAGACGGGGCTGTAACCATTCGTGGTCAGCACATTCCTTATCAGGCCGTCACCGGCACGCTGATTGTTCATGCCCAAGGATGGGATGATTCCGATACCGGCCCCAGCGATCCAAAAGCTGAAAAGAAAAACCCGGACGCCGTCGCTTCTATTTTCTATGTGGCCTATTTCAAGAAGGGCGCGCATGCAGAGAACCGCCCGATTACGTTTGTTTATAATGGTGGTCCCGGTTCTTCGAGTGTCTGGATGCATATGGGTGCTTTTGGCCCACATCGTATCGTCACTGCAGATGACAGCCACACAGCAGCGGCCCCGTACAAACTGATTGATAACAATGACAGCCCGTTGGATGCCACGGATCTTGTCTTCATTGATGCGCCAGGTACTGGCTTTGGGCGCCTTGTCGGCAAAGACAAGGAAAAAGCGTTCTACGGTACAGACCCGGACGCCGCAGCCTTCACGGACTTTATTGCTCAATTTCTGACCCGTTTCGGGCGATATAACTCTCCCAAATACCTGTTCGGAGAAAGCTATGGCACGACGCGCTCAGCAATCGTCGCCAACCAGTTGGCCTCTGAAAAAGGCATCGATCTGAATGGCGTTATGCTGTTGTCGCAGATTCTGGATTACGACAATTCGATCGACAACGTGAAATCAAACCCCAGTGTTGATCAGCCCTATGTTCTTGCCCTGCCTAGCTTCGCTGCCACGGCCTGGTATCATCATAAGTTGCCAACGCAGCCCAAAGACCTGAAAACGTTCCTCAGCGAAGTTGAACATTTTGCGCTTACGGACTATACCAGCGCCCTTCAGGACGGCACCGCCATTTCAGACGAAAAGCTGGAACAAACGGCCCAGAAGCTGCACCAATATACGGGCCTTCCCGTCGACTACCTGAAAAAAGCTGACCTCCGCGTCAGTGGTGGCGAATTTGCTAAAACCCTGCTCGGCGATGACGGAATGGACACAGGCCGTCTGGACAGTCGCTTCTCCGGGCCTGCCATTGATCCACTGGCGCAGACCCCTGACTATGACCCCCAGTTTGCTGCGATGCAGTCAGCCTATGTATCCGCCTTCAACGATTATGCGCGCAATACGCTTCATTACGGAACAAACCCGGCTTTCAATGACGGCTACGAAGAATACAAGGTTAGCGCCCATTCAATCGGCAAATGGGCCTTTGTGCATAAGCAGCCAGGCGCCGGTCGGCCAGCCAAGGGCGCGCCAAATGTCCTGCCGGACCTTGCAAGCGCCATGAAGCAGAACCCGAGCCTGAAGATTATGCTCAATCAGGGATACTACGATCTTGGGACGCCCTTCTTCGAAGGTATCTATGAGATGCAGCATCTCCCGATCCCTCACAAGCTGGCCTCAAACATCGAAATTCATCAGTATGAATCCGGTCACATGGTCTATGCCCATGCACCAGCCCTCACCGAACTGCATGATAATGTCGTCAACTTCATCAACAAGACGCATGGCTAACACCATTCCGTCTTGACGATTAAGCGATACTAAATGGCGGAGCTGTCAATTTTTGAGCTTTGACAGGTCCGCCATTCAGAACATGATCAGGCGTGTGCTACTACGCCCAGTGCCCGAGCAGCGTCCGTGGCAATATCATGCCGGAGTTTCACGACACTGTGGCCCCCGGACGGATGAACCCTATTGGTCAGAATGAGCACATAACTGTCATTCTCAGGGTCAATCCAAAGCGACGTCCCCGTAAAGCCGGTATGGCCGAATGATCTCGCCGAAAACAGATCCCCTCTTGGGGAGGAATAGTGCGTGGCGATATCCCATCCCAGTCCTCGCAGGTCAGTTTTACCAGCGGGCTGTTGTGGGGTTGTCATCAACTCCAATGTACTTCTTTGAAGCGGAAACGTGCTGGGACGACCAGCGAGACGATCCAGTAATGCCTGTGCATACAGGCACATGTCCTGCGCATTCGAGAAAAGCCCCGCATGCCCTGCAACGCCCCCCATACGGCGGGCGGTCGGATCATGCACGACACCGCGCAGCATGTGATGTTGGTCGTCATACTGCGTAGGCGCAATATCAGGCTGTAAGGCAGCGTCCGGCAGATAACCGGAGTGCGACATTCCCAAGGGCGTTAGAATATTGTCAGCGACATACTGGTTCAGGGGCTGTCCTGTAACCTTTTCCACGATCAGACCCAGCGTAATGTAATTGACGTCGCTATAAACGAACTTTGCCCCCGGCGGATTGGCAAGCGGCGATGTCATGGCAAGACGGACAGCCTCTGTTTTTCCGCTCCATGGACTATCAAGCGGCACATCCGGGGGGAGACCCGAATAATGGGTCAGCAGAAGACGCAGGGTGACAGCCGATTTTTTGTTGGCTGCGAACTCTGGAAGATAACGCACGACCGGATCGTCAATGTTGATTTTTCCGTGTTCCACCAACTGCATGACAGCCAGAGCCGTCATTGTTGGCTTGGTCAGCGACGCCATATCGAACCGCGTGTCCCAAGTCATGGGCTCACGAGTAGGCACCAGAGCCCGGCTTCCATACACATAGCGATGTGCGATCTCGCCGTTATGACCAACAGCAAGAACAACGCCAGGAGTCTCTTTGTCTTTCACGGCCTGTCGCGCCAAGGCGTCAACTTTGGAGAACCTTCCCTCACTGGAAGAGGCACATCCCATCAGAGCGCTGCAGGATAGCGCCGCACCGCCGATCAGAAACTGACGCCGACTGCTGCGCTCTTTGGTCAATGAATAAAGCAATCTGGCCTCCTTCTTCCCGGTTCTTCCGGATACGTAAGAACCGGAACAGTAACGCGGTTCAGGGAGAGCGCAAGCGGGACAGCTTCAGGGGATAGGTTAAAAAGGACTCCCCGAGCTGCCTCTTGCTCGGGAAGAGCGTTTTATAATTCACTCTGAAGGATGATGCGCACTCTCTAGCGGGTATTCACGCATCACTGCTTTAATAGTCCGAATGACCTGACCAGATGTGATATTCCGCGTACATTCAAACTGACGACTGGTGCCCGCATGACGGGGGCAGAAAAGAAAGTCATTATGCATGAAGGGATGCCGAATATCGTGCCAGCAACTGTTGCAGGTGTTGGTATTAAAAACTCGGTACGGTGTCTGAAATTCGTTTATCGGATGTGTAAATCCGGAAATCATGACAACAGGCGTGTCCGCCGCCCAGGCTAGCCAGGAGAGACCGCTCGACAAGCCTACAAAAAACTCTGCGTGCTTCAGCCACTGAAGGCGTTCGCGAAGGGGCCGGGCACCAGTCTCATCTTCCGCGTTATGCGGGATCTGGTTCCAATGAAGGCCTTGGCCATATTTTATTTCTCGGTCGATGCAGATAACGCGATACCCTGACCGCTTGAGAAACTCCACGACGTCATACCAACCCGTCGGGTTATTCCAGTATTTGCACTGGGCACTGGCCTGACTGGCGATGACAACGTAAGGTTCTTCAATCGGTCTTTCTTCAGAAATATCCAGATGCAGAGGCTCTTCCTCGGGGGAAACCCCGAGAATATAGCCTGCTGTTCTGTGCAATCCAACAATCCGGAAGTCAGCAGGTTGCCAGGTGTTATCTTCATCCCCGAAGAACAAACCGATGTAATATGTGGCGTAAAACTCGTCTTTTAACGCGCTGAACTCCTGCTTTTCAACAAACCTGATATCTGGGTATGACGCGGAAAGCAGTTCTTTCATCTGCTCCGATACCATCACTGTGAGTTCGCATGCATGGTCTCGTGCAAAACGCACAGCATATGGCACCCAACCAGCCGTATCGCCGATCGTATTGCCAGCCATAAGAATGGCTATTTTTTTACCCTGAGCGTCATAGTCGTGAGAGAAAACGAGCATGCCCGCCTGAAAAACTTCGATCCTTGCGTTCAGGTAATGCTTCTTTCGGCTTTGAAAGGTCGCATTACTCCCCTCACCGTCAAAAATAACCGCGTCCGTATCAAGATCAGTAAGCCGAATGCGCCATATCCCTTTGGGAACCGTGACACGGACCCCTTGGTTAAAATCATAACGAATACCCGCAGACCCTTCCTGCGTTGGTACGTTTGAAGGGCTCGGAAATGTCGCGGTCTCGGTTGATGACGCAGAAACGCCAGCCGCATCTACTTTTGAGACGCTGTCAGTCTCAGTAGCCGGATCTACGGCAGGCGGCGTCGCAACAGGCTTACTGGAATGTCCAGCAAGCATGATTGACTGGAAGATGTCATTCGCTTTTGCAGTCGTCATTCCGACACTCCCTCAAAATCGGGAATTTTCATGATTGTGTCGATTACCTGCTGCGAAGAAATCAGTCGGGTACATTCGAACTGTTTGTCAGTGCCACTCTGCCGCGGACACCAAAGATAATCGGCTGGATCAAGCTGGCAGCGAATATCATTGGAACACCCATTGCAGGCATTCCAGTTAATCACGCGGTAGGGTGTTTCAAACTCATTATCAGGCCGCGTGAAGCCGCTGATCAGTACAATAGGCGTACCGACTGCCCAAGCAAGCCAGCTTAGACCGCTGGAAAGCCCAATAAAAAACTCCGCATGCCGCAACCATCTCGCACGTTCAGCAAGAGGCAGCGCGCCTGTGAAATCTTCCGCCCCATATGGGATATTATTCCATATGGTTCCGACGCCGTTGACCCGGCTCCTGTCGATACAGATGACTCTATAGCCATGCTTTTTCAGGAAACGGATTGTCTCCAGCCAACCGAACGGATTATTCCAGTATTTGTTCTGGGATGTCGCCTGAGTCGCAATGCAGACATATCGTTCCGCAAGAGGCCTCCCTCCCTCCATGACGTCAACATCGGGTGGGCGTGATGTCCTCGAAAGGCCCAGAATAAGAGCCGCATTATTTTCCAGGCCTGCTTCGCGATAATCCACCGGACTATGGTTGCGGGCAACGTCATTGTAAAAAATCAGAACCTTATAAGAGGCATAATAGTCTTTTCCTGCCTCTTCTTCAGTCGATACAAGTCGAATATAAGGGTACACCGGAATGAGCAGACTGGCGATGTCCGGGCGCACCATGCATGTCAGGCGACATTCGTGTTTACGGGCGAACTCTGCCACCTGCCCGAACCAAGCGAGATGATCACCAATTCCGCCTTCCCGCATTCGGACGAGAACGGGTTGATCCTTCAGGTCCATTTCATACGTAAAGAAGGGTTCGCCGTTCTTTGTAATCTCGATCTGATAGCGCAGGTAATATCTTTTTATGCTTTGTACGATCCCCTGAGACACGTCCTCAGAAAATAAAACCGTGTGCGTATCCACATCTTTCAGGACAACATGCCAATTACCAGCAGGCAGGAGAACGCGGCATCCATCGTTAAAATCGAAGCGAATACTTCCCGGCCCTTCCTGCGTCGGCATAATGGAAGCGGGTTGAACTAGAGGCATTGAGGGACTGCTCATGCTCACATTTTCCCCTCTGCAATTTTCAGAATGCGCACCTGGCCAGATCCTGCTGGACTATGAGTATATTCGCCAAGGATCGAAATATTGCCCTGAAGAAGCTCGTTCTTGGTTTCGGCCACTCTGATTTTTCCGCTCGGCGTTTTCAGGATCGCACTGGCGCGCAGGAAAACAACACGGCAACGCCGCGTCGGAAAATGTGTGCAGATCGTCTCGCCGATAGCTTTACCCAGTTGCGTCAGGTCACCATCAGATCCAGATGGTAATTCTGTCACAAGAACAAGCGACGTTTTGTCTCCAATGGTCTCATCAAAGACTGCCGTTGAGAATAGTCGAATATCGGCCTCGAACGCTCCCAGACAAGCAATAATATCTTCCGGATCGAGAACGCTGTCGCCGAGTTTGATCCGATTATCCTGACGGCCAGTGACATACAGCGTTCCATCCAGCAGAAAACCACGGTCCCCTGTCCTTAGAAAAGTCCCTTCTTCGCCCCCAACATGCCCTTCGAAAACCCGACTGTTTTCAACAGGGCGGTTCACGTACCCGGTTGCGACGCCGGGACTATGAATACGAATTTCTCCGACGTCTCCATCTGGAAGCGCTGTTTCAGTGTCCCCATCGGCAATTCGTACGATAATGTCAGATGGTGGCCTGCCGCAGCCTGCTAAAAGGCGCCTGTCGAGTATATCGCGCGGCGGGAGCGCACGACCATGCGCAAGACCGTCACGAGAAAACTCCCGAAACGACACGCC
>NZ_JAOQNM010000002.1:0-48248 GCF_025961355.1 Gluconobacter cerinus
TTGATCATCAATCTTCAGAAAAAGTCGGCATCAGAAATTTTCCTGACATCGCACTTCGTCAGGCAACTCGATTACGATCTTGCCGAACGGTCCGTTGTCGAGACGATCCAGAGCCAGCGGAAGACTGGCGAGAGAAAAACGGCTGTCGATCACAGGTACAGCATGATTGCGATCAATGGCACGCACCATGTTCTCGAGAGCGCGACGATGTCCCGTGGCTATGCCATGGATCGTAACGTCCTTCATCAGCAACGGCATAACAGGCGAGGAGATATCAAAGCCGGCCAGCGCCCCGATTTGATAGATATGCCCGCCTATTGCTGCCGCCTCGACTGAGCAGCCGAGATGGTCGCCGCCGACCGTCTCAAGGATGTGATCCACTCCTCGATCCTCAGTCAGCGCGTAGATGTCATCGAGCCAGTCAGTGCGGTTTCGGTCCACGACCCGGTCCGCACCGAGCGCCCTTACGCGGTCGAACTTATCCGGGACAGTTGACACGATCACCTCTGCTCCCTGCAGCTTGGCAAACATCAGACCGAATAGGGCAACGCCGCCCGTTCCCAGAATCAGCACCGTTTCGCCAGCACGCACCCGGCCGCGCTCGGCCAACGCGAACCACGCGGTGACCCCCGCGCAAGGGAGCGTACAGGCGTGCGCGTCGTCGAGCGTGGCAGGCGCTGCTGTCAGCCATTCCTCGGGCAGGACAACGTATTCCGCAAGCACGCCCGGATAGAACCCGCCAAGCGTCCGATACGCGGGTATCCGCCCCGTCCCAGGCCGGGTGCCGTCAATCCACTCCGGCGTGAAGCAGGAGATCACACGGTCGCCGACAGAAAAGCGATCCGCTGCCTCACCCAGAGATATCACCTCACCGGCCAGATCGGATCCCGGAGTGAACGGGAACTGCAAAGGCAGGCCCCGCCCGCTTTCGATAACCATCTTATCGCGATGATTGAGCGCAACTGCACGGACCTTCACAAGCACTTCATGTGGTCCCGGCACCGGTATCGGGCGCTCACAAAGAACGAGTTGTTCGCGCCCGATACCGGTCATTTCCCATTGTTTCATTGTCATCATTTATCCCAAATCTGCCCTCTGAAGCGGGCAACGATGATGAATATGACGCTGATCGATAGATGTATTAATGATCTATAATGTGAACAGGGTGTTGAACAGGAATCACCAGTATGCGCGGTTCGGAATATGCGGAACTGATGGCCTTTATGGCGATCGCACAGGAGCGCAGCTTTCGTGCGGCGGCTCGCCGCCTGAGCATCTCTCCGTCCGCATTGAGCCATAGTCTGCGTGCACTGGAGGAGCGTATCGGTGCCCGGCTGCTGCATCGTACGACCCGCAGCGTCGCTCCGACCGAAGCCGGGCAAGCCCTGCTTGATCGGCTTCGCCCCGCGGTTGCCGAGGTCGACGCCGCTGTGCGCGATGTTACAGTCTCTCAACAACGGCCGCGCGGTCGTTTACGGATCAACCTGCCACGCGCAGCGGCACAACTCATCATCATGCCCCGGCTGGCCGCCTTTCGGGAGGCCTATCCTGAAATCAGTCTCGATCTTGCGATAGACGATGCCCTCACGGACGTTATCGCCAAGGGTTATGATGCTGGAGTTCGGTCCGGCGCAATCGTCGATCAGGACATGATCTCGGTGCCACTGACTCCGGATCTCCGCATGGTCGTCGTCGCGACGCCGGACTTTCTGAGCGCACACACAAAGCTTGAGTCTCCTGCCGATCTGACCGGACTACCATGCCTCACCTATCGCTGGCTCGAAACCGGTGTATTACAACCTTGGCGGTTCGAAGGGCCCGATGGCGCTTTTGAGGTTAATGTCAAAAGCGCGTTGACGGTGAACGACACCGACATACTGCTGTCGGCCGCCCTGCAGGGTGTGGGGCTTGCCTATCTGACTGAGGGTGTGGCGCTGCCCCATATTGAGGCTGGAGCACTCATTCGCGTGCTGGATCTTTGGTGCAAGCCGTTCATTGGCTTTCATCTCTATTTCTCCGGTCGGCGACATATGCCGGCGGCGATGCGCGCTTTTATCGACTTCATGAAGTTGCCAGTTTCGGCTTCGCCGGGTTCCCGGATATGTGTCTCCGCCAAACCGTATTGAGATCGATCCTTTCGCGGGCAAAAACATCGAGCTAGCGGTTAATATCGGGAATGACCTCTATCGGATCAAAGTTCTGCGCCTTGCCCACCGCTGGCTTCACGACACAGTATATACGGTTTGTCGGAAAGTTCTCGCTCGCTGACGACGTCCACTTTCGGAAAAACACCCCACGGTCTCGAATGTCCGGGATGTAGGCGTTAGCAACAGGTCTGCTAACGCCTCTGAGCTGCTTTTCGCTAAACCCGGTCGTCCCCGTAGCCCAGCACTTCAATCACCCGGCAGGTCTTGTCACTCACCACGCCGTCACTGCACGACCTCGGACCCAACAGTATCGATCTGGCGCGCCGCGTGAACGATGCCGTAGCGGAGGCGGTCGCCCGCCATCCGGATCGCTTTCAGGCGCTGGCGACGCTGCCTGTTGCGATGCCCGACGAAGCCGCCCTGGAACTCGAACGCTGCGTCAGGGAACTCGGCTTCAAGGGAACGATGCTGTGCGGGCGCGTGGGTCATCGCAATCTGGACCACGCCGACCTGCTCCCGATCTTCCAGAGTGCTACGGCCTTGAAGGCGCCAATCCTCCTTCATCCGAGAGCACCGGAAAAGGCGGTCCGGGATGCCTACTATTCCGGGTTCAGCCCGCAGGTGGACGCCGCGTTTTCCTGTTTTGGTCTCGGCTGGCATTATGACGCTGGCATCCAGTTCCTGCGTCTGGTGCTGGCAGGCCATTTCGACCGCTTTCCTGACCTGCAGGTTATTCTGGGTCACTGGGGCGAACTGGTCCTGTTCTATGCCGAGCGTATCGCCACCATGGATCGCGTTTCCGGGTTGAACCATCCCATGGCGACATATTTCCGTCGCAACCTGTATGTCACGGCGAGCGGCATCTTCCTGCCGCATTATCTGAAACAGGCAGAACGGATCGTCGGTCGTGACCGGCTGCCGTTCTCCACCGACTACCCTTATCAATATCGCCCCGGCAGCGATGCGCGAGGCTTTCTCAAAAACTGCGGTCTGGATGGGGCCGACAGGCAGGCATTTGCGCATGGAAACTGGGAGCGGCTGACAGAAAATTTGCCCCGTGAGTTCCCAACAGCCGGCACGTCGGCCATGACAGCAGTCGCCTTTTAATTGATATTGGGCTCGGAAAATCCGCTTTCCGACAGCCACCACCGCTCGCCGAAAACGTCAGCCATCCGTCGGTCGAGTTAGTTCCTCCCAATCAGAAATTTCTCCCAGGCGAGAGATACGTTCACGAACCAGACACAGAGCTTCGCTCCCCAGGAGGAGTTACTGTGGAGGGAACATTCGACGCAACAAGCTGAATCACTGCGGCGGCGCGTTTCGCCGGATATCCCAGTTGCGTACCATCCCTCTCGTGTCGTGCAGCCTGGCTCGAGCGGAGTGTCGTAGTTCGCGATCGAACGCTCGGTCCTGACCATCGAACGTCCGGCTCAGTCTGTACGGAATGACCCGGGGTACAGCGCCGTGACATGAACTCCTGCGTCCGAGGAGGGGACATTTTTGGTCACTCATAATCCCGAGGCAGAAAGGTCCGACCAATCATTCGGGTAATGACCTGAAGTCTGCGGGAACACGCATTCGATGGCATAAATGCGTTTATCTTTGCCCAAGTCGGTGACCGGGTGGAAAGCCATGGGACCGCGCTTTCCATGCAACCACTAAGCCAATAGCCAGGAGTCCCAATACAGCCCAGGGGAATGACACGGCACCCCATGTATTAAGCAACACACCCCCCAGAAGTCCTCCACCGGCTATGGCACTGTTCCAGGCGACGACATTGATCGACAAGGCGACGTCCACACCATCGCCGGCCGCATCAGCGAGTGCGGTCTGGAGCAACGTCGCAGCCCCTCCGAAGGTCAGGCCCCATATCGCGACACCGATCATGATCACCGTGGGGGACGCTGATCCGATTGTGAAAGCCGCTGCCACGACTGCGAATATGGCCAGACTGATCAGGACGGACAGGCGCAGAGCGTGATCGACCGTGCGACTGGTCAGCCAGATCCCGACCAGAGCGGCAACCCCGAAGAGCAGCAGAATGCGATCTGCCTGCCCCGCCAGCCCCGCCGGTGTGATGAACGGCACGATATAGGTGTAGAGCAGATTATGCGCGAGCATCCAGGCCATCACAACGCCCAGAACAGGTCGCACGCCGGGTGTTGCCAGAACATGCCGGAACGGCAGACGCTCGTGATGCGAGGTGCCAGGAAAATCTGGGACCTTTGCCAGAACCCAGACGATCAGCAGCAGGGTTGATGCCGACATGACCCCGAAAGCCAGTCGCCAGCCCACAGCAGCGCCCAACCATGTTCCCGCCGGAACGCCCAGAGAAAGCGCGATCGGCGTGCCCACCATGGCAATAGCCAGAGCACGCCCCTGCTGGGAACGCGTCACCATCCTGCGCGCGTAGCCCGCCAGCAATGCCCAGGCGAGACCCGCTGCCGCACCCGCGCCGTAGCGGGCCACAAGGGTGACGCCGTAATGCGTCGAAAACGCTGTGATTGAATTGAAGATCACAAACCCGATGATCGCCAGCAGAAGAACGCGCCTCCGCCGCCATCGCTGCGTAGCGAGTGTCAGGGGGATCGCGGCACTCAGGGAGCCGAGGGCATAAGCCGTGACCATCTGCCCTGCCAGCGCCGGAGAAATATGCAGACTGGCCCCGATCTGGGGCAGCAGACCGGCCGGGAGGGTTTCGGTCATGATGCAGATGAAGCCGGTCATGGCCAGTGCGAGCAGACCGGCTACGGGCAGCCCGTCATCGGTGCTCTGCCCGGGTGATGTCGGAGTGAGGGTCATGCGGCTCTCATATGTGGATCGGTTGGTATATATATGAGGGCTGCAAAATCTTGGCAATCACTTCTGGATCACTTAATATGAAAGTCTTTCGGCAGGAGCAGCACCATGGCGCGGACAGGGCGTCCCCGTGAGTTTGACAGGGACAAGGCAATTGACGCCGCCACGGCGCTTTTCTGGGCGCAGGGCTACGAGCCGACGTCCCTGACGCAGCTCAAGTCCTGCATGGGCAATATTTCGCCCGCGAGTTTCTATGCTGCGTTTGGCTCGAAAGAAGCCCTGTTCCGCGAAGTCGTGCAGCATTATCTGGCGACCTACGGGCAGGTCATGGCGCCCTTATGGGACGAAAATCTGGCGCCGCGCGATTCGATTGAACGGACGTTGCGTGGTTCGGCGCGCATGCAGGCGGCCCGGACGCATCCCTGTGGCTGTCTGGTCGTATCGGGTGCCAGCAACTGTTCGCCCGAAAACGAACCTGTTCAGGTTCTTCTTGCGGAGGAGCGACAGCGGACGCGGGCTGGCATCAAGGCCTGCGTGGAACGGGCGATTGCCCACGGCGTGTTGCAGGATTGCGCAGCAACAGAGGCGTTGCCCGGTATTCTCGCGACGTTTTTCCATGGCATGACGTGCGAAGCCAGGGATGGGATGACGTCAACGCATCTGGATGCGGCAATTACCTCTCTTCTGACGTTGTGGGATGCCAATGCGGTGACACCAGAGGCAGGAAAACAGTCAGACAGATGATAACGATCCCGGCACAACTCGGGTCTTAAAGCTGCGTCTTCAGTACCGGACGATCCATAATTCCTTGACCATGTCCTGCGAGCCTATTATGTACCAATCGGTACGGAATTTAATTCCGGAACATATCGCCGTGTCTCGGCCAAGGAATCCGGTTATGACCAAACAGGACATTGCATTCGTCACGGGTGCCAATCGCGGCATCGGATACAGTATCGCGAAGCATCTGATTGCCTCGGGCATCAACGTGATCGGGACCTATCACTCCAACGAAGACGAGGCGAAAGCTGCCGAAGCAGCCCTCGTCGGCGAAAGCGCAAAACTGTGCATGTTGAAGCTGGATATCGTGGACCATGAATCGTTCGCGGATTTTTCCGGGCAGGTCAAAGCACTTCTCACGCATGAGTTCGGGCACAGCACGCTGAGTTATGTCGTCCAAAACGCGGGCAATATCATTCACACTCGCTTCGATGCGGCCACGTCAGAACAACTCGATAACCAGTACAATATCCATTTCAAAGGCCCCTATCTTCTGACGGTGGCCCTTCTGCCTCTGATCCGGGACGGCGGCCGTATTCTCAACATCACCTCTGCCGCGACGCGTTTCTACCTGACGGATCATGGGCCTTATTCAGCCATGAAAGCCGCAACCGAAGTCATCTCGCTCTACATGGCAAAAGAGCTGGGCGAGCGGGGGATTACCGTCAATGCTGTCGCCCCTGGCGCGATCGCATCGGATTTCGGCGGAGGTCTGGTCCGTGACGATGCCACGATCAACAAAAGCCTTGCAGAAATCACGCCTCTGGGGCGGGTCGGACAACCCGACGACATTGGTGCCGCAATCCGTGCCCTTCTGTCTGACGACATGCGTTGGGTGAATGGTCAGCGCATCGAGGTGACGGGAGGCCAGTCGCTATGACATTCAGATACTCACAGCCAGGAGTGGCCCCATGATCCATGTTATGGCCAGCAGCGTCATTCCTGCATCGGTTCCCTCCGTCTGGCAGTTGGTCCGTGATTTCGGCGCCCTTGGACGCTGGTTGCCGGGCGTCAAAAGCTGCGTGATTGAAGGTGATGAGTCCGGTGACCGTGTCGGGGCAATCCGCCGTGTTGAGATGGGCGATGTCGGCCTCATCCGTGAGCAGCTTCTGGCCTTGTCCGATGTCGATCATGCGGTGACGTTCTCGATCGTTGAATCCGCTCTGCCGATCCGGAACTATCGCTCTACGATCAGCCTCCTTCCCATCACGGCGAGCGACGGCACGTTCATTCAGTGGCGGGGGCAGTTCGAAGCGCCTGTTGAGCACGCCGCCAGTATGAAGGCCCGGATGCCAACAGATATCTATCAGCCAGCCTTTGATAGATTGGCTGAGATCCTGGCGTCGCGGGAGGCGCAGTCATGAGCGGCTTTGAGGGTAAATCCGTTCTCGTGCTTGGCGGCAGTCGCGGAATTGGGGCCGCCATCGTGCGCCGTTTCGCTTCGGATGGAGCGAAAGTCCTTTTCACGTATTGGTCTTCCCCGGACGATGCCGAAGTTCTGGCGACCGAGACCGGAAGCGAGGCCCTCCGCGCCGATAGTGGCGACCGTGACGCTCTCATCGCGCTGATCGGCTCAATTGGTCCGCTCGACGTTCTGGTCGTCAATTCCGGCATTCTTGGCGCGGGCGATCCGCTGGATATCCCCCCGGATGAGGTCGACCGGCTGTTTCGCATCAATATCCATGCGCCTTATCATGCGGCCGTTGCTGCCGCCCGGACCATGCCCGACGGGGGCCGCATCATCTTCATCGGTTCCGCCAATGCCGACCGTATGCCGATGGCCGGGCTTGCGGCCTACAGCGCCAGCAAATCGGCATTACAGGGCATGACCCGGGGACTGGCGCGGGATTTCGGCGTGCGCGGGATCACCGTCAATGTCGTCCAGCCCGGGCCGACCGATACCGACATGAACCCTGCAGAGGGGCCGCTAAAGGACGTGATGCATGGTTTCATGGCAATCAAGCGCCATGCCACCGGCTCGGAGATTGCTGGGCTGGTGGCGTATCTTGCCGGACCAGAGGCCGGCATCATCACAGGCGCCGCGTACACCATCGATGGTGGCTTCGCAGCCTGACGGAATGGCTGCTTTCCCCAGAGGGAAACAAGGACCGAAGACATGATCGCTTCAACTTCCAACGCCTCCCGATCCGGCACATTCAGGATCGGCGGCGATCTCGAGATCAACCGGCTTGGTTTCGGTGCCATGCGCATTACGGGGCCGGGGATATGGGGTCCGCCCGCCGATCGTGATGAGGCCGTCCGCACTCTGAAACGTCTTCCCGAACTCGGCATCAACTTCATCGATACGGCGGATTCCTATGGTCCGGATGTCTCGGAATGGCTGATCCGGGAAGCGCTGCATCCGTATCCCGAAGGGGTGGTGATCGCGACCAAGGGCGGCCTGACCCGCTCGGGACCCGACATCTGGAAGCCCGTAGGGCGTCCGGAATATCTGCTCCAGCAGGTGCACAAGAGCCTGCGCAATCTCGGCGTCGAACAGATCGATCTGTGGCAGCTGCACCGGATCGACCCCAAAGTGCCGGCGGACGAACAGTTCGATGCGATCAGATCTTTCATCGACCAGAAACTGATCCGTCATGCGGGGCTGAGCGAGGTTTCCGTCGACGACATCAAGGCGGCGTCAAAGTTCTTTGACGTGGCGACCGTCCAGAACCGCTATAATCTGGTCGATCGCACCAGTGAGGACGTGCTCGACTACTGCACCGCGCAAAACATCGGATTCATCCCATGGTTTCCGTTGGCGGCTGGCGATCTCGCGAAGCCGGGTTCGATTCTGGACATCATGGCACGAAAATATGAGGCTCATCCAAGCCAGATCGCACTGGCCTGGATCCTGAAACGCAGCCTGGTGATGCTGCCAATTCCGGGCACGTCCAAAGTTGTCCATCTGGAACAGAATGTAGCCGCTGCGAACATTACACTCTCCGACGAGGACTTCGCGGCCCTGGATATGGAAGGCCGCAAGGCGTTCCGCTCCACACCGTAAGAGAGCACGTCCGGGCAGTCACAGACCCAGCGCCGAAAGGCTGGGATGGCTGTCCGGACGCCGCTTTTCAGGCCAGTGGAACAGGCGGCTATCAGCTGAAATGGGTTGGTCGTTGATGGACGCGGCGCGGTAACGCATCAGCCCGTTTTCATCGAACTCCCAGTTCTCGTTCCCGTGCGACCTGAACCACGCTCCGGACGCATCCCGCCATTCGTACGCGAAGCGGCGTATGCTCACTTACGGCATCCTCTTCCCGAACTGATCAGATGTGGATGCCGCCCGCGACCTCGATGCGTTGAGCGTTGACCCATCCAAACTCGTCGGACAGTAAACTCGCGATTACCGGTCCGACATCTTCAGGTCCACCTACGCGCCCGAGCGCGGTATGTGATGCCAGCGCCTTGTTGACTTCAGGATTGTCGCGCACGATGCCGCCGCTGAAATCCGTTGCAATAGCCCCGGGGGCAACGACATTTGCAGAGATGCCGCGCGGTCCCAGTTCAAGCGCCATGTAGCGTGTTAGTGCTTCGACAGCCGCTTTCATCGGACCGTAAATCGTCCGTCCCGGGAACGCGAAGCGCGCGAGGCCCGATGAGATATTCACGATCCGTCCGCCGTCGTTCATCAGCGGCAGCAATGCCTGGGTTAGCAAATACGGGCCTTTGAAATGTACCGCGAATTGAGTGTCTAACTCGACCTCCGTTCCATCGGCCAGCGTCGCGGCAGAGGAAATGCCAGCGTTGTTAACCAAATAATCGAAGCGCACCGCGCCCAAAATTTCCAAAGCCTTACGGACATTTGCCGTGAAGTGCTCAAAGCTGGCCGCCTGACCCACGTCAAGCTGAAGGGCCACCGCTTGTGCGCCGGCCTGCCGGATCGCCTGGACCACTTCGTCCGCTTCGCCGCGACCCGTGTTGTAGGTGATGATCGAGGTTATTCCGCGTTGAGCCAGTCGTAGAGCAGTATCGCGCCCCATGCCACGGCTTGCGCCAGTGATGATCGCGATACGGGTTTGATTGTTCATGATTGATCCCCTTCGATAGGAGACATAAGGGCATTCATTGTGCCATATAAGATGGTTATTATCCGACATGATGTACGGATTATTGAACAATGCGCATTGATTTTGCCGGGACGCGTGCTTTCGTTGCCGTGGCTACTGCCGGAGGGTTTCGGGAAGCAGCCAAGATAACGGGCATGAGCGCGTCAAGTCTCAGCGGGGCCGTGAAGCGGCTCGAGGATCAACTCGAGATCCGCTTGCTCAACCGGACGACACGGAGTGTGGTCACGACGGAAGCCGGTGCCCAACTCCTGGAGCGCCTGCAACTGGTGATGGTCGAGATGGAAGCGGCGCTCGAAAGTGCCAACGATTTTCGCGTTTCTCCCAGCGGAACGATACGTCTCAACGTCCCCTTGGGGGTCGCACGTCTCATCCTCCCTCGTATCTTGCCCGAATTCTCGAAGGCTTACCCAGAAGTGCGGGTTGAAGTCGTCGCTGAGCATGATCTCGTGGATATTCTCGCCGTAGGGTCCGACGCGGGCATCCGTTACGATGATCACCTGACCAAGAACATGCTCGCTGTACCGATTGGACCTGAGTGGCAAAGGTTTGCAACGGCAGCCTCGCCTGACTATCTCGCCAGTCATGGTCGCCCCGAGCATCCGCATGACTTGCTTGACCATCGGTGTCTGCCAGCAAGCGTGCGGGGCGGTGCAGCGTTGCCTTGGGAGTTCGAGCGGGCGGGTGAGGTCATCAAAGTTGACGTGACCGGGCCGCTCACGGTTGACGCGAATGCGATTGACCTCGCCATTGCGACAGCAGTCGAGGGAGGCGGAATTGTCCACCTCTATGAGGATTGGATGCAGCGCGAAATCGACAGCGGTGCTCTTGAGCCGATCCTTTTACCGTGGTGGCAGAGCTTCAAGGGGCCTTCGCTTTACTATCACGGGCGCGACCATGTTCCTGCGTCGCTTCGAGCCTTTATCAGTTTCATCAAAGAACGAAGATGGTAAGCAGCTATCACCTCTTCACTGCGCCGAAGGCGATATTCCGCTACCGGCCACAACTTGGCCGTGAGAGATCGTGCTTTTTATATCCGCTATTTAGGCGACTGGCGCCGCTTTGTTCTGATTTTCTCGAACAAACAGGAGAATTGTGAGGGGGTAAACGGAATGTCTGGTCTGAGCGGAAAAATTGAGGAAGCCGACAGTCGTGATCTCCGTTTCCTCACATAGGATAGCTTGACTTACGACGATATATCCACAATTCTGGATATATGGACACAGAATCTACCCTCGCAGCCCTGAGCGCCCTGTCGCAGTCTACACGGCTGGAGATTTTTCGCCTGCTGGTGCGCTACGAGCCGGACGGATTACCCGCCGGAGATGTCGCGCGGCATCTCAATGTCCCGCAGAACACCATCTCGGCCCATCTCGCCACCCTGGCCCGTTCCGGGCTGCTGACCTCGGAGCGCCATAGCCGGCTGATCGTCTATCGCGCTTGTCTTCCGCGCCTGCGAGACCTGATGCTCTTCCTCGTCAGGGACTGCTGCGCGGGCAGTCCCGAACTCTGCGCGCCCCTGGTCGCAACCCTGTCCTCCTGCTGTCCCTCCCCGGAAGCCCGATCATGACCATCACGATCTACCACAACCCGGCCTGCGGCACGTCGCGCAATGTGCTGGCACTGATCCGCAACAGCGGCGAGGAGCCTCGGATCATCGAATATCTGAAAACCCCGCCCAGCCGTGCGGAACTGGTCAGTCTGATCGCCCGTATGGGCGTTCCGGTGCGCTCGATCCTGCGGGAAAAGGGTACGCCCTTTCACGAACTCGGCCTCAATAATCCGGCCCGGAGCGATGATGCGCTGATCGACGCCATGATCGCGCATCCGATCCTGATGAACCGGCCCATCGTCGTCACCCCGCTGGGTGGGGCACTCTGCCGTCCGTCTGAGGCGGTTCTGGACATCCTGCCCAACCCGCAGAGAGGCGCTTTCGTCAAAGAGGACGGGGAGAAGATCGTCGATGAATCTGGCAAGCGGATCATCTGATGCTGGCGCTTCTGATTTTCGTTGTCATGCTGGTTTTTGTCATATGGCAGCCTCGGGGGCTGGGTATCGGCTGGAGCGCAATGGCCGGTGCCGCCGTGGCCCTGGCGGCTGGTGTGATCCACTGGCACGACATTCCTGTCGTCTGGCACATCGTCTGGGACGCGACTTTCACCTTCATCGCGCTGATCGTCATCTCGCTGTTGCTGGATGAGGCCGGATTCTTCCATTGGGCCGCGCTGCACGTCGTGCGCTGGGGCAAAGGGCGAGGCCGGACGCTATTCCCGCTGATCGTGGTGCTGGGAGCGGCCATTGCGGCGGTTTTCGCCAATGATGGTGCGGCCCTGCTGCTCACGCCCATTGTCATCGCCATCCTCACTCAACTTCGCCTGAGCCATACCGCAGCCCTGGCCTTCATCATTGCGACCGGCTTCGTCGCAGACACCACAAGCCTGCCGCTGGTCATCTCCAATCTGGTGAACATCGTCAGCGCCAATTTCTTTGGCATTGCGTTCGATCGCTATGCCGCGATCATGGTCCCTGTCGATCTGGTAGCACTTGGCGCAACGCTTGCCGTTCTGTGGTTGTGGTATCGGCGGCAGGTGCCTGCGACCTATCCCGTCGCCGAACTGCCAGCACCCGCCACGGCCATTCGTGACCACCATGTATTCCGGGCGGCCTTTCCGCTGTTGGCCCTGGTTCTGGCGGCCTATTTCCTGACCGCACAGTTTCATATCCCGGTCTGTGTCGTAGCCTGCCTGGCCGCCGGAATCCTCTTACTCGTCGCCGGATATGGTCGGGTCATCCCTGTTCTCAAGGTGCTGCGGGGCGCACCGTGGCAGATCGTGATCTTCTCGCTGGGTATGTATCTGGTGGTGTATGGCCTGCGCAATGCCGGGCTGACCGACTACCTTGCAACCGCACTGATCTGGCTCGGCCATCAGGGACCGTTCACCGCTACGATCGGCACCGGCTTTCTGGCGGCTGTTTTGTCGTCCATCATGAACAATATGCCGAGTGTGCTGGTCGGGGCGCTGGCGATCCAGCAGGCTCACGACATCACGCCGCTGACCCGTGAACTGATGGTCTATGCCAATGTCATCGGTTGTGACCTCGGCCCCAAATTCACCCCGATCGGCAGTCTCGCCACGTTGCTGTGGTTGCATGTGCTGGCATCCAAGAAGCATCGGGTCACATGGGGGCAGTATATGAAAGTGGGGCTGGCGATCACCCCGCCTGTCCTGCTGGTCACGCTCGCAGTGCTGGCCCTGTGGTTGCCTGCCATCAGCCGCCCGTAATGTGCAAAGGAAGCAAGACCGCGATGACCGAACCTGACGACACGCTCCGCCCGCACCCGGATTATCGCCACGGGATCAATGGCGCACGGCAGCCCAAAGTAGCGCTGCCAGCGATCGTCATCGTCGAGACTGGTCTCCCGCAGGTTCGGGCCACATAGAACAAGAGGCAACGAGACATGTCCGTTCCGAGTATCCGCCAGGTACGTGCTGCTGACGCCCCCGCCATCGCAGCGATTTATGCCCATCACGTCGAACATGGCACAGCAAGTTTTGATTACGAACCACGCTCACTTACCGAGACTGAGGAGAAGATCGAAAGTGTGCGGGCACGAAATTGGCCCTTTCTCGTCGCAGTGCAAGACGAACAGGTGGTGGGCTATGCCTATGCCACGCAATTCAGGGACAGGCCCGCCTACAGCTTCACATGCGAGAATTCGATTTACGTCCACCCCGACCACATCAGGCAAGGTGTCGGTTCAGCCCTATTATCCGATCTGTTAGGTCACGCCGAAGCATCGGGCTTTCGCCAGATGATTGCGGTGATCGGTGGCGGTGAACCCGGATCGATTGCACTGCATGCGCGCCATGGATTTGCCCATGCTGGGCAGATGCGTTCGGTGGGCCGCAAATTCGGCCGCTGGCTCGACACGTTCTACATGCAGGCCTCGTTGGGCGCGGGCGATGGTGACGACCCGCTGAAGGAACCACAAACATGACTGACACGCTCTCGCCCCTAAACTCGGAGTCTCTTGATCCACTCGATCTTGCAAAGCTCGAACCAGCACAGCGCACCACGCACGCACCGCGTATCCTTCTGCTCTATGGCTCTTTGCGACCCCGATCCTTCAGCCGCCTATTGGTGCTTGAGGCGGAACGCATCCTGAAAGTGCTGGGGGCCGAAACACGGGTGTTCGACCCGACCGGCCTGCCGGTAGCGGATTCTGTGCCCGCGACCCATCCGAAAGTGCAGGAACTGCGGGAACTCTCGATCTGGTCGGAAGGTCAGGTCTGGTGCAGCCCTGAACGGCACGGCAACATGACGGCAGTATTCAAAAACCAGATCGACTGGCTACCTCTGACCGAAGGCTCAATCCGCCCGACGCAGGGCCGCACGCTGGCGGTCATGCAGGTTTCGGGTGGGTCGCAGAGCTTCAATTCCGTCAATGCCCTGCGGGTGCTGGGTCGGTGGATGCGGATGTTCACCATCCCCAACCAGTCCAGCGTACCAATGGCCTATACGCAGTTCGGTGACGATGACCGCATGAAGCCGTCCCCCCCTTTATGACCGGATGGTAGATGTCATGGAGGAACTGATGAAATTCACATGGCTGCTGCGCGACCGGGCCGACTATCTAGTGAACCGCTATAGTGAACGCAACTCGGAACACCGCTTGCCTGAAAAGCTATGAGCCGGGCTGGCGCGTATTTCTGGCACACGACGTCTGCTTACCAAAACCCTAAGCGACCCACCTTACGACCGAGATGTAGGCGAAAGCAGCAGGTCCGCTTACGCCTACTTCTACGACGTGGCTGGCCCGCTTTGCGTTGCCGGGAAGCGGACATAGGCGCATGATCCTCACCCTATGCGGCGGCTGCCTTCGTGCCAGTCTCGTCGGTTCGATATTCTCCCCATGCCTGCCGCAGGATCTGCAGCGCTGATGACAGGAATATGCCAGCCATGATCGCGGCCACCGCAAGGTCGGGCCATGCGCTGGTGGTGCTCCAGACGCCGAACGCCGCGGCCATGACGATCAGGTTGCCGATCGCATCGTTGCGAGAGCAGAGCCACACCGAGCGCACGTTGGCGTCGCCATCCTTGTAGGGCAGGAGCAGAAACACCGAGGCAAGGTTCGCGGCCAGCGCCAGAGCGCCGATCGCACCCATGATCTCGGCCTGCGGAACGCCGAGGATCAGCGTGTGGTAGACGGTGGACCCGAACACCCACAGCGCCATCAGCGACAGCGAGACGCCCTTGGCGAGTGCCGCCGTGGCTCGCGCCGATCACCGCCAGACTCAAACCGTAGGTGACGGTATCGGCCAGGAAGTCGAGTGCGTCGGCCTTGAGGGCTTGCGAGCCAGCGAGCTGTCCCGCCGCCATTTCGGTCACGAACATCGCGCCATTGATCGCGATCACCGTCCACAGGACACGCTTGTAGCGCGGGTCTACACCGTCGAAGACCGGGACACCCTTCGGACAGCAAATATTCTCGACGGTGCCGCATGTCGTCACCTCGACGGTTGGTGTGACTGTTTTCGTGGGCACGACCAGAGGTGGCGGAGCGCAACAGGCGGTCTCGGACTTGCAGCAGTTCTCAGACATGGGTGACTCCTTCTCGGGATCACCCTACAATCTCTAGCCACTAGAGCTTCAAGGGAAAAGCACCATGAGGATCTCGATTGGCGAGTTGGCGCGGCGCACTGGGGTCAAGGTGCCGACGATCCGCTACTACGAAGGCGTCGGGCTTCTTCCGACACCGACACGAACGGAAGGGCGGCAAAGGCGCTTCGGTGCGGACGAGGTCGCCCGGCTCAACTTTATTCGTCATTCCCGCGAGCTGGGCTTCGAGGTCGCCGACATTCGTGAATTGCTGACGCTTAGCGAGCAGCCGGAGCGTTCCTGCGGCGAGGTGGACGCTATCGCCCGCCGCCACGTCGAGACTATTGACCGACGGATTGGGAGGCTGGTGGCGCTGCGCGCCGAGCTGCAACGCTCGCTAGATCGGTGTGCGCGCGGTACGGTCGAGGAATGCCGGGTGATCGAAGTGCTGGGTTACGGGGACGACAGGGTTTAGCTAAAGGCAGCTCAGAGTACCGGGGAGCAGTGAGAGGCTGTTCGAAAACGTACGCTAAGGATTTTAGGAACCGGATTGCAACCGAAGAGGCCTGAAATTATCTCGCGGCGGCCGGATTTCGCCCCAAAGATAATCACCTGTCAGGCCAATATGCTCCCAGCCGAGTGGTGCTACATGAGCAAGCACGTCATCGGGCACCGCGATGCCCGTCTGACGAAGATGCTGAGCGGCACGGTCCAGACCTGACCAAACGCGGTGTCGGGTTGAAGGTCCTGGCGGGCGAAGGAGCCTCGATCGATACCACCACCGCAAATGGTCGCTTGATCTTCGCGATTTTTGCCGGACTGGCGGAGTTCGAGCGGGAATTGATCGTTGAACGCACACGCGCAGGTCTGGCTTCTGCACGTGCCCGAGGACGGGAGGGTGGCCGTCCCTTCAAGATGACCTTAGTAAACTTCGTCTGGCTCAGGCCGCCATGAGTGATCCTGAAACCCAGGTTGGAGATCTGTGTTCTGAACTGGGGATCAGCCGCCAGACGTTGTATCGACATGTCACTCCCGAGGGTAAAATCAGGCCGGATGGGGAAAAAACCTCTGGCGCAAAAAACACGAAAAATCTCTCAAAACTGAGACTTATGGCTTATCTCTGGTATGGGTAACGTGAGGATTGATCGATACCAGCAGAAACGGCTGATGACTGCGGGAATGCCCCTGATGAAACATCGAAAGCCGGTCCAGTTGCGCAACAGGCAGCCAGAGACGACCGTCCAGAGCAAGACACGGTGCATCTGCCCAGTGCAGACGTGAATCCGAGATCAGTTTCGTGATCTTTCCCGAAACGTCTCTCCGATAGACGCCGTTATCCTTCAGATTGGTGAAGTAAAGGTTTCCTGCAGCATCCATGGCGCTGCCCCCGACTGGAGGTAAATCTGCCCAAGGCTTTACAGCCGCAGACAGATCGGTTGATGACACACTGGGATCATCAAGCAACACTGTGGGAACTTGAGACCACGGTCCTTCAAGCGGCCCGAAATACAGCCATTTCCCGTCCGGACTGACTTCAAGCGGATCGACATTCACCAGAAGCGGCTGATGCGGACCGTTCTCCACGACGTGCCCGTCCATGACAATCGGTCGATCTGTCCGTGCGCGTGTGGAAACATCGTTGTCCAGAACACGACGTGCCTGACCTGTTTTGATATCAAGAACGATCAGCGCGGCCTTGCCCGCATCCGTGAGATAGGCGTGCGTTCCGTTGAAACGGATATCGTCGATATAGCTGCCCGCCTGCGCGATCTCTGGGCCCAGAGGATAGATCCGCAGCACATGACCTGTTGCCGGATCAATGCGGACCAGTTTGGCTCCTTCAGGTATGGGAGCACCTCCAAAAGACGGAGTTCCAGTATCAACAACCCAGAGCGTGCCGTCAGGAGCAACGTGGAGGGCATTGACGCTGACAAACCGATGCGTTGCATCCTGCCCGGGTTTCCAGCCATTCCAGTCAGCATCTGGAAAAGGCTTTATCTTTCCATTCTTTGTCAGAAGACCCACGGCCGGTCCGGAAAACCCGCTCCAGCGAGGGCCTGAGACAAACACATGACCGCCAGCAAGCGCTACGGCGTTCCAGTCTATTGCGTTAGTAGTCGCCTCAATCCTGATGGTCTGAGCACGGGCAGGATCAGGATGCCCGCATACCCCAACGAAACCCGTGAAAACGGCAATGGCGATCCTGCGCAGGCCTCTTTTTGTGAAAGCATGCGGCTGATTCTGTTTCATGACTCCCATGCCGTCAGATCCCTGCGATAAAACCGGACGGCGTACCGTCGGCAGGATCCACGAACACCACGTCATCTGGCGCCCGTCGCGGCGTGTCGATAGCAAGGAAAACAACTGGCTGGCTCAGAATGCGGGGTACGGCATGCACGGCCCGACGGGGGAACACCAGAAGATGGCCGGGTGCAAACGGGGCTTCCTCCTTGGGATCATCGATCCAAAACGTGCCTGTCCCGGAGAGGACATGAAGCACTTCATCGCACTGGGTATGATAATGCGGCGGTACTTCCCGATAAATCCTGAAGACCCGGATACTGGCTTCCGGCTTGTCAGTCAGATAGGTGTCCAGCAGCATCGTGTCCGCCGTTTCGGGAAACGCAGCGGCAATTTTATTCAGATCGAAGCGACCTCCCGTCCGGTTCAGGGTCATCAGATGTTCTTCGTCATTCATGAGGTCTGCTCCTCTCAAGCGCTTTGACTGTTTTCGTCACGGTTCTCTCCGCTCAGGCAGGAAAACTTTCGAGCACGATCTTGCCTTTGGCCTGACCACTCTCGATCAGAGCGTGAGCCTCTCGCAGATTGGCGGCGGTGATCGCGCCAAGATTTTTGCCGAGCGTCGTACGGAGACGCCCTTCGTCCAGAAGGCGCGACACCTCGTTCAGGAGTTTCCCTTGTGTGCTGATGTCTGCCGTTCCGAACAGTGAGCGGGTGAACATCAGCTCCCAATGCAGGGACAGGCTTTTGCGCTTGAGGGGTACAGCATTGAGTTCAGCAGGGTCATCAATCAGGCCGAAATGTCCCTGAGGGGCTAGAAGTTCGACGATCTCTGCCAGGTGCCGATCTGTCTGCGTCGTGGAAAAAACAAAACCGGGGGCGCCCGTAGGAAGGGCAGCAACCTGTGCGGCCAGAGGCTTGCTGTGATCGATCACGTAATCTGCCCCGAGAGATGTGACCCAGTCCTGCGTTTCGGGGCGCGAAGCCGTGGCAATGACCGTGATATCAGTCAGAACCTTGGCCAGCTGGATCGCCATGGAACTGACCCCGCCTCCGCCCCCAATGATCAATATGGACGGCGTCGTTCCCGGGACAGGCCGACGAATGTCCAGGCGATCGAAAAGCATCTCCCAGGCGGTGATTGCTGTCAGCGGTAAGGCGGCGGCTTCGGCCCAGTTCAGGGAGCGGGGTTTGCGACCAACAATCCGTTCATCGACCAGATGAAACTCCGCGTTGGTCCCTGAGAGATTGATCGCCCCCGCATAAAAGACCTCATCGCCGACAGAAAAATCCGTGACGTCCGGTCCGGTGCCGACGACAACGCCTGCGGCATCCCAGCCCAGGACACGCCACTGACCCGCCTCCGGCGTTGCGCTGCGGCGGACTTTTGTATCAACCGGATTGACCGACACGGCCCTGATTTCCACCAGAAGATCCCGGCCCGAAGGAACAGGTTTCGGCAGATCGATGTCCTGAAGGGACGCCGGGTTTTCGATGGGAAGCGGCGTCTGATAACCGATGGCCCGCATGATGTCTGCTCCTCTGTTGAATGAGGAGAAGAGTGAGCACTATGCTGTTTTCAGACAAGAACGCACTTTTAACGCCCATAGTGTCGGAAATGATACCGTTATGACCCGTATCCGCCATCAGTCGCTCGATTGCAGCCCCGGCTGCGCTGTTGAAGCAACGCTTCAGCTCATCGACGGGAAATGGAAAGGCGTGATCCTCTATCATCTGCTTCAGGGGACCTTACGCTTCAACGCCATCCGCAAGCGCCTGCCCAATATCACCCAGAGAATGCTGACGACCCAGCTTCGCGAACTGGAGCGCGACGGGTTTGTCTTACGGACGGTCTACCCGGAAGTCCCGCCAAAGGTGGAATACAGCCTCACCCCACGCGGGCGGACCCTTGAGCCCGTCATCATGGCTCTCAAAGCCTGGGGCGATGAGCACACAGAGTTCGGACATGTTCCTGAGATCTGCGCCGATATGAAAGGCTCTCCAACAAACTCTTAGCGTACGTTTTCGAACAACCTCTCACCGCTCCCCGTACCCCTTTCACACCGAATCGGAATGTCCGCTTCCACAGGTCGTTCGCTTGAAGCGGACCGACTGCAATCCCCCCCCCCCAAAGCCGCCGCAAAACCAATAAAGGATTGCAGGCCTGTGCGGAGGTGTAATTCCTTACACACGGCATGGCAGAGGCAATGGAACCAACTTGCCAAGAAGCGTCATTGTCTACTGACGATGGCTCCAGGCCAGCACATCGGAAGAGCTTTTGGGGAAGATTTTATGCATTCTACCCTATGTCCGATAATAAGAATTAACGGACATAGGGGGTGAAGAGGGGGCGACTTTTGAAAAAATTTGCAAATCCAAGCTAAGGCCGATTTAACATGACTTGATGTCTTTCTTCGCTCTCTCTTCAAACCTGTCTCGGCTCACGCTGAAGGCCACCTTCAAGCTCTGGGATGTGACGGCACTGATGCTCCATGGTCCTGCGCCGGCGATGCCGTGATGCTCTTGCCGACGCGTACGACGCTTCAGGTCTCTGACGTGGCGGTCGACCTGACCGCGGCATCGATAACCATCGGTCGTCTCGATCAGCGGCTCCAGAACCACCCCCTGAAGGAGGCCTTCCTCTATCGCGCCCGTCTCGACGCTGTCCGGGCCCAGGCGCAGGTCGATGGCCAGGCCATTGATCCTTGGCACCTGGCGGCTGTCCTGGAAGGCCTGCGCCTCCCCACGCAGGACCTTGAGGGCGCTGACCGGTTTGCTTTGGTGGAAGCGGCACAAACAGCGTTTCGGCTCTATCAGTGGCAGACCCATCCTTCTGCAACACAACGGCATGAGATTGCACGGGCTCTCTCTCATCTCCGGCCTTTCATCAGACCGTGTGGACCCCTCCTCGGTGCGGCGAGCGCGTTTCATGACTGGCTGCATCAGGGAGGACAAAGAGCTCCGTTCCGGGCCGCACTTGGCGTTCTGTGGCGCAAACGGGGCGTGATGCGCAGCGCCCTTCCCCTAACAGGTCCTGCGGCGCTTCGTGCCGGAGCGCCTCATGATCCTGTGCGATGGGTTCCGGTTTTCCTCAGAGCCGTGACGGCAGAAGCCCACTCCATGACCGAGATGCTGCGTGGCATGGAACGCCAGTGGGTCATGGCCCGCAGAGAAGCCGGCGCGCAGCGTCGGCACTCGCGAGCCCCTGCGGCCATCGACATCCTGGCCGCTCGGCCTCTGACGTCCGCGACGACGCTGGCAGACCTCCTCAAGATGTCTGTTAACGCTGCCCTGGACCTTCTGGAACGGTTCGAAAGCAGGGGATTTGTGGTGGAAGTGACGCATCGCTCCGCGCGGCGGCTGTTTGCCTTGCGGGGCTTTGAGCCTTTACGCGAGGCTCTGATGCCGCCGCGCAGGCTTGCGTCTTATCCCCTAGAAGACACTGATCCTGCTCTGCCTGACGAACTGCGCCCGTCAGATCTGGTATCAACGCTCTCCGAACAACAGGCAGCGATGTGGAAGCCCGACTTTACCGAGCTTGAGGCCGCGATGAGAGAAGCAGACCACATCCTCAGGAAAACGACTTCGCGGAGAAACAAGCTTCGATTGTAACGCCATAATCAGGCCTGCTCTCGAGGAGAGTGTATGAGGGATTGAAGAACCGTTAATTGATGTACCTTGGTTCTGATTTTTGGTTTTTGGCGATTTGATTGAAGCTTCCTGAAGCTGATTTTCGTTCTAAGTTTTGAACAGACCGGGGAGTATCGCCACCTGCGATGGCACGTACTCGCGCTGATCTGTTCCAGGAAGAGAAAGCGGCTCATATTGTAGACGATATTGGCCAAATGGTCCGTTTGATACCGACAGTTCGGACGAACAGCCCCGTCTCTGACTTCTGGTCGGCAAATATATGCTCGACACCCGAGCGGATAACGGACTTTCAAGCATTCAACTTCTGGATATGCCGTGGCATGGGCTTGAGATGTGGTTTTTTCCTGTGAACCTGGAGGGTTCGAAAAACCCTTCAAATTGAATCGCTAATGCGGCGCTATAGACGTGTGCGCTCTTAAAGTACGATACTACCTAGCACTACTTTGACAGAAGTATGATTTTTAGGATTCCCATGGTGCTGATGGCGTAATTCATGGGGAGCCAGCTTTGACGGAGGCTGGCATTGGAAGAAGATTGGCAAGCGGATCTTGAGTGCTGGCTCGCCCCGTATCTGGAAGGTCTGGGCAACAAGACGCGGCGTCGCATTTGTCCGGCCTATATCGCAGGTCTGATTAGGCCAGGAGATCGCAAAAGCATCCAGCCCATGGCCGCGCGCTCGGATGCGGTCCCCTATGACCGGCTGCATCATTTCATCGGGGCCGGGCTATGGGATCAGGCCCCGCTGGAAGCGACCCTGTGGAAACAGGCGGATGACCTGGCTGGTGGCGACGGACCCTGGCTGATGGGCGAACATCGCTCGAATGGCGAACGCAAATACTATCTCTCGAACTTACCGGCCGACATGGCAATCAAAGCTCTGGCTGGCGCGATCAAAGCGCGCTGGATATGCGAACAGGCCCATCAGCAACTCAAAGAGGAACTGGGCCTGGATCACTTCGAGGGACGATCCTGGACCGGACTTCGCCGCCATGCCTTGATGTCGATGATAGCCTACGCCTTCCTGCAGTCCCGCAGGTTCGCTCAGGCGGGAGGGAAAAAAAAGAGCCCTCGGGCCGCCACCGCAATCCAGTCTGCCAGCAGTGCGCCAGGCCATTCTTGACCACATATCTCGTTCACCCCCGAGACACTCGTCATCCTATCCACCCCAAGTCATAAAAAACGGGAACTCTCCTTTTGAGTGGACACAAAAAAGGGGGCACGTCACAGCGTCCAGTGCGCATGGCGATTTTTATGGGACAGCTTTGCGGGCTTGTCCGTGGATATGTCCTGCCCAAAGATCCGCTTTCTCAGCGTTCGTATTGCGCTGCTTTGGTGCGGCCACGAGTGTGGCACCCAGGATCTGGCCGGACATCGGGAAATAACCGGCGTTGTGCAGGGTAGTGTCAAAAGGATCAAACAGCCCTTCAATGGCACCCGCCTGCGTCAGACGCTTGCGGAACAGCCAGACCGTTTTGGCATCCGGCACGCGGTCCGACAGCCCCAGTCCCAGAAAGCGCATGAACGGCAAGTGGTCGTTGATGAGATACTCTGTCCGTTCATCAAACAGATTGTTCAGCGTCTGGATCATCAGGATCTTGAACATCAGCACCGGATCAGATGGCGGACGACCGCCTTTGCTTCCGTCTGAATAGGCCAGAGCCTGGTTCAGATCAGGGCGAAAGACTTCAAAATCCACAGTCCGGAAAAAAGCTTTGAACTGATCAGAAAGCCCGCTCAAGCGAGCAAGCCGCTCTTCAACATCGAAGAAACCCGGCCGCTTCAAATTCCATCATCCCCAATCAACGCACGGGAAATGGAATCACACAGAACAGATCAGAGCCCAGGGTTTTTTCGATCCCTACTGGTTATTGCACAGAGCGGTAAATGTTTAAAGAAATGTGACAAGGCTTTATCCGATCACCGCTGTTGGTGTTTCCAAACAATTTATGAGATGTACACCAGACTATTGTCATTCTCTCAAGCCAAAGCCATAAAACGGGAACTTTCCTTTTAAGCGAATACAAAGAGGAGAGCACGTCACAGGCAAAGGAAATGGCAATGCCGAAACATCTTCCGAAAAAAACATACAGCCGGAAGCAGGCAGGAGAACACGCCCTCCCCCTTACTGACGATGAAACCCGATCCTACATTGTATCATCTTCGCACTTGGCAACGCCAGGAAGTGAAGATCTGAGTGAGTTCGAATTCGCCCTTACAGTTGCCAATCACGCTTTCCAACGCTGGGTGGCAAGAGGGATGGCGGCAGCCGGGATGCCAGAACTCTCGCCTCTCGACAGTCTAATTCTACATGCCATTCATCATCGAGAACGAGAAAAAAGCATCTCGGACCTGCTGCTGACACTCAATTTGTCCGAGCGACATTATCTCAATTACGCCATGAAGAAACTTGACGACCTTGATTTGATTACACGTAGAAAGCAGGGGAAAGAGGTTTTCCTCGCGGCTACCGAAAAGGGTAGAGCGCTGTGTATAGAATACGCACGCCTCCGGCGATTTTGCTTGCTGGAACTCATCCCCTCTGACCGAAAAGTGGCGAATGTTCCGATCAGTGAGCTAGCGAAAGCACTCCGTGTTTTAACGGGATTGTATGAACAGGCTTCCCGGTCAGCTGCATCTCTGTAAGAGCCCTACGCAGGTTTAACCTCTTCAATCATGAAGAGCAGGTCACCATATCCGACGACGGCACCATCTTCATGTAAGGGAGTGCTCAGTCGTCCGGTTTCGGGTGCAATAACAGACACCCTGAGTGGATCAATATCAATATAGCCCACGATATCACCAATTTTAACCCAGCGTTCTGAGGGGATATCTACTAGGCGAAATATACCTACTTCTGGACTTTTCACCGACGCAGAAAACGCCGCTGAATCACCAAAAAAATTTGTACAGATCTGGTCTGCAGCCGCGATCTTGGGATATAGCTGCAGTTCAAGTGTTTCATTGCCTTCCCGCAAGGAGAGTGATGCCAAGTCTGCGCTTCGCATTAACGTAACGAAGCTTTCAATCCGGTCTAGCATTGTCACGACACTTTATCCTTCTCGATCAGTGCTTCGAGATAATGGACGCTAACTGCGCCTGCCCGGAATCCGGCTGAAGCTAAAACACGTTGGTGAAATGGAATAAGCGTTTCAATTCCTTCGATGCGTGCCTCACCGAGCGCGGCCTCCATACGTCGCAACGCGTCTTCACGGGACTGACCATGCACAATCAATTTAGCGACCAAAGAGTCATAATGCGCTGTAACACGCCCTCCGACCTGTAAATGTGTATCAACTCTCACTCCAGGGCCGCCCGGAGGATTCCATGCCGTTACAGTTCCTGGCGCCGGTAGGAAATTTTCTGAATTCTCAGCATTAATTCGACACTCGATCGCATGACCGCGCGTTTGAATATCTTGCTGACGGAACGAGAGTGGGCGGCCCATCGCTACGCATATTTGCTCCTGAACCAGATCTATACCTGTCGTGATTTCTGTAACAGGATGCTCGACCTGCAGGCGCGTATTCATTTCTATGAACGCGAACGTACCCTTCTCATATAAAAATTCGAATGTTCCTGCCCCAACATACCCCATGGCTTGGCAAGCTTTAGCGCAAGCTTCCCCCAATTCGTTCAGTTGTTGTTGGTTAATCTGAACGGGCGGCGCTTCTTCAATTAACTTCTGGTGTCGACGTTGAACGGAACAGTCTCTAGCGCCGAGCCAAACGACATTCCCGAAATAATCTCCAATAATCTGAATTTCGATATGCCTGGGCGCTTCGAGAAAGCGCTCCGCATAGACAACAGAATTACCGAATGCCCGTCCGGCCTCTTCACGTGCCGTCTCAATCGCAGAGAGAAGTTCACCGGCCTGACGAACAACACGCATACCGCGCCCTCCGCCTCCGCCAGATGCCTTGACGATGAGGGGATACCCCACCTGCTCACATACCTTGAGAATCTCTTCCGGATTATCGGGTAGAGCGCCGTCAGATCCTGGCAGGCAAGGAATGCCATGCCGCTGTGCTTCATGACGCGCACTGATTTTGTCACCCATCAAACGCGTAACATGCGACGAGGGTCCTATAAGGGTCAGTCCCGCCTGCTCAACCGCTTCCGCGAAATCGGCATTCTCAGAGAGAAACCCATAGCCGGGATGAATGGCATCAACCCTGGTTAACCGAGCAGCCCTTAAAACACGCTCAACGTCCAGATACGACCGCGCAGCAGGAGCAGGGCCAATACATACGGACTGATCCATCAGGCGCAGATGAGGCAAATCAGCATCAACGTCAGAATAAATCCCAACAGTCTCCAGCCCTAAGAGGCGACACGCCCGTACAATACGAAGCGCAATTTCACCCCTGTTCGCGATCATAACCCGGCGGATGTCACGCATCGACTAACTCCACCTCAAACAGTGCCATGTTAGGCTCAATCACATCTCCGTCCTCTTTTAGAACGCGTGTCACACGGCAGGAGTATTCAGCTTCAATCTTCGATAGCATTTTCATTGCTTCCACGAGGCAAAGCGCATCGCCAGCTTTGACCACATTTCCAACCTCGACGAGCGGAGGCTCTTTAGGCGCTTCGGAGCGATAAAAAACGCCATGCATGGACGCTAAAATTTTATGCGAAACTGGTGCTTCAGACTTATCTTCATCCGGATTGACGCTATCCGCCGCCTTAAAAACAGCATCTGTCTCGTTGTTTTGCGGAGCCGACACAAGACGAAGCGCTTCGCCGTTGCCCTCATATGCGAGTTCCTGAATGCCCAGGCTTTTCATAGTGACCATCAAGCGCTCGAGGCGCTTCATATCAAACGACATGATGACTGCTTTCGTGGGGTGACTGCAGCATGATCCCGGCCCCCTCAAGCGAGCGTCGCACCGTCCTTGCAATATCCAAGGCATGCGCCGAATCACCGTGAACACAAATCGTATCGATGTGTGTTTCCAACATATTCCCCTTAACAGTTTCGATAGCGCGCGCCTCCACCATGCGTACGACGCGTGCCGCGATCAGCGCAGGATCATGCAACACTGCCTCAGCCTCTTTTCGTGAGAGAAGATGACCGTCTTCTGCGTAGGCACGATCCGCAAAAATTTCGGAATGCACCGTTAGTCCCTGCTCCCGCGCCAAGCGTTCCAAGGCGCTATATGCAATCGCGACCATCGATAGGGACGCATCCACTGCTTTGGTCGCCGCAATGATAGCAGACGCAACCCCCTCGTCATGTTCAGCCAGATTGGCGAGAGCTCCATGAATTTTTACATAACTCACGTGACACCCCGCATACGCCGCAATGGCCTGTGCAGCACCGGTTTGATAAGCAACCAGTCGCTCTATTTCACCGCAAGTGAAGGGAATAACGCGGCGACCGAAACCCCAGAGATCCGGGAATCCAGGATGAGCTCCAATCGTAACTTTACGAGTATAAGCCATACGCATGGTCTCATGCATGATTTCAGGATCGCCACCATGAAATCCACACGCGACATTCGCCGACGTTACGATATCAAGCAGGGCTGCATCGTCGCCAATGCGATACGCGCCAAATCCCTCCCCCATATCGGCATTCAGGTCTACAGTACGGAGCGCCATATCCGCTTCCTTTCAGTCCAATAGCCCGCTACGGGTTTTCTCAACCTCTGCGCTCAGAGACACGAGCGCACGCTCCTCGTCCCGCAAGGCGGCAATAGCTTCACTCTCATCGATTTGAACAAACCTTACTTTCCCGCCAATGCTGGTCTGGGCCAGCAGCCGGAGATCAGGTTCAATCACTGTAGCGATCTTCGGGTAGCCGCCACATGTATTAGCATCGGCCATTTGAATAATCGGAACGCCGTCTGGAGGAACCTGCACCGTTCCCGGCACGATTCCATGCGACATGAGCGCCAAAGGACGTGATAACGAGAGGATATCAGACGCTTCGATGCGGAAGCCTGTGCGGTTGGCACGGGGCGTAAGCTGCCACGCCGAAGCGGCAAACCTGATCTTCGCTTCCGGTGTGAAACATTCATACTCAGCCGCATCGAGAACCCGCACAACAGTCTCTTCGTTTGAAGGTAAGGCTGCACATATTGCGAGACCAAACCCACTTTTCCTTGGAAGGGGAGCGGACGTGTCCCCTGTCGAGAGTACGTCTCCCTTTTCGGGGGCATGCCCGTCGATACCGCCAAAACCACCTTTGACGTCTGTCCCCCGGGCTCCGAGCACAACAGGGACATCAATGCCGCCCCGCAAGCCTAAATAAACGCGCACGCCCCGCGTAGGTGCAGGAACAACCAAAACCTGTCCTGCTTCTGCCGTGATCGTCCAGTTTGGGGGAATGGGGCTGGCATCCAACTGGGCAAGACATACGGCCCCCGTGAGAGAAAACGCAGTCCTTTCGAGGAAACGAACCCTGAAAGGAAAAAATGCGATTTCAATCGCCGCGGCGTCTCTAGCATTCCCCAACAAAATATTCGCATGGGCAAGCGCCAGCCTGTCCATAGCCCCGCCACGAGATATCCCCATATGCAAAGCATGCGGGCGGCCGAAGTCCTGAATTGTGTTCAGTGCGGAAGTCGAAAGGATCTCGATCATGAAATCGCATCGAACCGAACGATATCACCCATCTTCAAGAGACAGACTTCGTCACGGTGGATATCGAAAAGCATAGTCTCTGTCATACCTATAATGTGCCAGCCTGAAGGTGCGTCGCAGGGCATGACGCCAGCTTGCCCCCCACCGATAATCACTGCTCCTCGGGGAACATGAATACGCGGCGTGCGCCGTCGCGGCAGCCACAATCGCTTATCCAGCCCCGTGAGATAAACGAAGCCGGGCATCGCCCCGACAGCTGCAACGCGATACGCTCCCGACGAATGAAGATCGATGGTTTGCTGCACCGATAACCCCGCATGAGATGCAACGTCCGCAAGGTCTTCGGCCAGCGCACCTCCATATTCGACCTGAATATGAATTTCATTCGCGGGCAAATCGCTGTCTGAAGCGGCCTCCCATGCTTGGGTAATGGCAGCACGCATTGTTTCGGGATCTGTCGACAGACCATTAAAACCAACCAAAAGGTTGTTGACGCCGGGAATGGCCGAGACAACATCGGGATGCTGCTGGATTGCCCGCGCTGTTGCCCAAATGCGCCTCTGCGCGCGCTCGTCAAAAGCGCCTTGGGCAACATCGCATAGCAATGCTGTCGCGCCAGCAGAGTGAATACGCATCGTCATGAGATTATCACCCTGCACCACAAGACTGGTCTAACTTAGACGCCCCAAGCTGAGACACGTCCGGCTCCTGCGAGCGTCCAAGAAGCACGAGCAAGGACAGAAGCCCTGCGGGGCAGGCGACCATCGTCGCGAAAGCCGGAAGCAACTGCCATCCGGTGCGATTGATCGCCCATTGCATGACAGGTTGCGCAAGTCCGCCAAAAATGGAGACTGCAATTGTATACAACATGCCAAATACGAAAGATCGGCGACCTACCGGAATAGCGCGCAAAACCGTCATAATAGAAATTGCAGACGTGATTCCGGAAAGCCAATACGTGACCGTATTCAAAACAACCAATGTCAAAAACGAAGGATGCTTTATGCAAAGCAAATAAACCGGCAGAATCAAAATCTCAGTTGATACAATTGTTGCGATCAGAACAAAACGTCTGGATACGCGATGATATAATATAATCCCCGTTATCATCGCTAGTAATCCAGCGCCCACACCGATTGTCATTGATAGCAATGACGTCAGAGCAGTGGCGTGTAGTTGCCCCATCGCATAGCTGACACCAAAACTTCGAACATAAGTCGTAAATGCTGATGCCGAAACGACGCAGAGAATAAGCGCAGCTGTCAAAGTAAGAAAACCTCCTCCAATGGAAGCAGATTGCTGGCAGTGAGCACTTTGAGGGGCCTGTGCTTGCGGTGCAGAAGAGCCCTTCACATCCCGAAATCTCAGTCTCAGACCAAAGATGACGACCACCCCGCCAAGCAAAAATGGGATGCGCCATCCCCAGTTCGCCATGGCGTGTTCCGGAAGCTCCGCAGACACGAGCGTTCCAAGAAATGCGGCTATAAGAATAGCAACATACTGAGTGATGTATTGAAGGGTTGTATTGAAAACCTGACTAGGACCCGATGATGCAGCATATAACATCTGCGTCGCAGGGCCGATCTCTCCGCCTTCAGCGAACCCCTGAACCGCACGCAGTACAAAGACCAAGATGGGCGCCAGAATCCCAATTTGATGTGCCCCAGGCAATAGAACAAAACCTACTGACGCGGCGCCCATCAACAGGAAAGTAAGCGCCAAAGTCGACGCTTCACCTCGCTTGAGAGCCATGCGCCCCATCAGGAAAGCTCCCAATGGGCGGAACAGGAAACCTGAACCGAACACAATGAGAGCTGGCAATAAGGTATGCCTATTCGACCCCAGATCAAAAAAGGTCTCGCCAATAAACGGCGCAAAAAATGCGTAAAGAGCGAAGTTATAGTATTCTAACCCGTTCCCAAGACTGAGCGAAAGAATATGCGAGATCTCCCGCTTCCGGCGCAAACCGGCGTCGTCAGCAGAAGAATACTGCATGATCAATCCTCGTTTCTAAACTCAGAGATGCGCTGTCAAACGACCGCCAATGTAACGAGGCTCTCCGGAAATACGGAAATAAGTCGTCGTGTTGGAACCTGACGCCAGATAATACTGCCTGTTCAGCAAGTTAGACGCGTACACCGTGGCAGACCACCATCCATGGGTCGGACGAACCGTAAGGTGAGCGCCCATCAGGAAATAATCCGGCAAACGATATGCCCCGACACCTCCAATCGCCATCGCTTGAGAACCACGATAAGACCAGTCTAAACCACCATCAATCGTATAATTACGAACAAATTGTGTTTCGTAGTCGGCTGAACCATTGAGGGTCAGCTTTGGAATGCCAGAATCTGTCCCCGCGTAGTTGTTGTAAATACCAACCCAAGCCTGGTGAGCCGTAAAATAAGCATTCGTTGCCGATGCATTCAAAGCCTGGAAGATTTGGTACTGACCGCGCTCATAACCAAAGTTTTGGCGGATATACAAATGCTTAAGAGGATGTAATTCCGCGTTAAACTCGATCCCCCAAATATCAGACTTCGGAATGTTTACATACATTCCGACAGGGCCATAATTTGGAACCAGATAATTACTAATCATCTGCTGCCCATGGTAATCATAATAGAACGCAGCGCCATTCAAGCGAAGCACATTGCGAATTGGGTCTGACTTAAAGCCAACCTCATATGCCAGAAGGGATTCAGGTTTGAACGGCTGCAACTGCTGCTGCAGGATCGTATTATTTGCCGAGAACCCGCCAGGCTTGAACCCTTTGCTCATCTTATAATAGAGCTGCAGTTGCTCAAGGGCTTGCCACTGAATACCAAGCGTTCCGCTAAATTGGTTTGCCGCGGCACCGCTATTGGCAAATCCAAGGTCGTTCACACCAAAATGCACAGTTCTCATATTCAGAAGTTGCCGATCATCGGCTTCATGGCTCAATCCACCGAAAATCGTGATTTGATGCGGCAGGCGATAGGACACGTGAGCGTACTGGTTGAATGCCTGCTGATTTTGATTGAACGATGTCTCAGAATAATATCCGCGTAGCGGAACGTAATCCGTAAAATCGTTAAAGAACTGCTGAGACATGCGTGATCGGGTATAGGTCATGCCAACCTGCCACTGCAGACGATTCCGTTCATGCGAAGCAAGCTGCAGTTCTTGCGAAAATGCATTCGCAACCACATTCCGATACTGATCACCAGTCGCCCGTGACGTTCCGTCCTGATCGGTGTACTCGCCCTCGCGCTCGCTCTCAAAAGCACTGATACTGCGCAAAACAGCGAAATTCAGATCACGTGAAGCATTAATTTCCGCTCCCCAGAACGTATTATGCTCGGAGGGCTTCATACTGGCTGAACGCCCGATCAAATGCGCAAAGCCCGGACGCAAATCCCAATCAGCCTGCTGAAAGCCAAGAGACGGGATTGTTTGTGAAGAGAGGAAATTCAGGATCGGTCGCCCGGTCACCACCTGCGAATCATCCTGAACCCAATGACTCGAAAGCATGATCTCGGTCTTTGCATCCGGCCGCCAGCGCAGCTTGGCGCGCAGAGCTGTCTCGTCCGCGTCGCCCAAGTGCGTATGGTTTGCCGGGCTCCACTGATACCCACCACCTTCAAGGTTTTGCACCGCCACGCGGAACGCAAGCTTATCAGTGATAGGCCCAGAGACATAACCCTGAACGCGATTACGCGCGTAGCTGGCGATATCCTCGGAAATACCAGCGTGCCACTCATCCGTCGGATTTGCAGTGCGGATATTCACTGCGCCACCAGTATCATTCAGACCATGCTTCGTTCCAATCGGTCCGGGATCGATCTCAACGTCCTGCAAATCAAACAGCATCCCGTTTGACATTGTACTGTACGGAAACGCCACGTCATCAACGTATGTCAAAACAGAGGACATATTGTTCTGCGTGTAATCATTAAAGCCGATGCCACGGATCCAAAAATTGGTGCTCGCGGTTCCCATCATGCTTTGGATCGTAACGTTCGGAGCCAGCGTTTGAAGCTGCCTCACCGAAACGATTCCCTTTCGCAGAATATCTTGCGCCGTCAAACGGGTTGCAGAATCAGCCTGACGCTGAGCTTTCGCAAATTTGAAAATGCGACGGCTCGCACTAATGACCAAATTTTCCTGAGCATTCGCGTCAATACCGGTCTTGGGACTTGCAACTACGCGCGTGGAAGCCTTGAGAGCAGGTTTGACAGCATTGTCCCGCGCGACCGCGCTTCCATAAGGAAAAATAGATGCCGTACACAGGAGAATCCAGATTGCCGAGAGACCAGAAACCCGGCGACTTCCAATTTTAGACGCAAGTCTCATTTTGACTTTTGTTCTCGTCATTTCCCTATCCCCTACCCAATCCACACGAGATCGCATGACGTCTCGATATCAAGCCTCTGAACAGCCAGATATCGGCGCGGAGCACTCACCCTACTAACCGCCTCGCACTCGCAACGAGTATAATTTATATATGTTTTATATACGACACAAATATATTATTACGATGAATGATCTATTTTTCGTCAGAAACCCCGCAAATCTCCATGATTGCGAGCATATAAATTCGAATCATATCAAGATAATCAAAGAGTTCTACGCGCTCATCGGGCATTGTGTTAAAACGTCCGCCAGGGCCACAAACCACTCCCTCCATTTGCCCGTAATGCTGCAAATGCCCCGCATCTGTCCCGTAAAACCGGGAAGGATGCGCCTGGCCATTTCCTGCCTCATGGCCTCGTACGTATGCATATGCGGACGCAACAGCCTCAACGACTGGAGCCGTCTCACGCTCGGCAAAAGGCGGCATAACCGGATGCCCGTCTGAGCCCTGTATCCGAAAGGTAATCTTGGCTGTGGGATACCGCTCGCGATAGACGTCAAGCAATCGCTCCATATCTGCGCGAGCGCCTTCTTCGCTCTGCCCCACGGCATAGCGCCCCGAACCACGCAATTCCGCCACGTCCGCGACCTGAGCTGGACGCCAATCTTCGAACGTGGATCCAAGACCGGCCTTCATCGTTCCAACATGGACACGGTTGACCGACCCATGACGCTCGGACAGTTGCCCGGAAAACGTCATGCTGTTCAAATCAGAAACCATCAGCGCTGCGATGGCCAGCGCGTCAGTTCCTTCTTCACGCTTGGACAAATGCCTCGTATCGCCCTGAATCCTAATTTCAAAAACGAAAGCTGCTGCATGAAGAGTCAGGATTTCAAGATCGGTAGGCTCACTATTGATAAAGCAATCCGCACGCACGCCTTGATCAATCAAGGCCTTAGTCCCCACCCCGCCTTGAAGCTCCCCTACGACATATGACAGCAGAACATCGCCCTTTAGGCGAATTCCGGCTGCCATGAGGGTTTCAAGAGCACAGAAATAGGCTGCGTCTCCAGCCTTCATATTCGACACGCCAATGCCATAAATAAACGTGTCGTCGACCAAACCGCCCCAAGGATCGACGGTCCATCCTTCGGTCACAGGGTTTGTATCAACATGCCCATTGAATAGGAGGCTTCGCCCTCCGCCAGTCCCCGGCAGTCGACCAATCGCATTATATCGTCCACCGGGTACTGGCGTCAGAGACGCCTCCAAACCAAGGCGGGACATATCGTCAGCCAACGACTGAACAAGCGCGCGCTCACCGTCCGTGGCACTATAGCTTTTGCAGCGCACCAGCTTCTGTAAAAACGCAATGCTGCGATCCACGTCAAGCGCATCTAACGCCTTCTGGCAGATAGCGTGAGAAACAGTTTGGGTCATATTTTCCTAGCCACTTGCGGACCTTGATCCGTCATTCGTCAGACAGAAAAGAGATGATGGCGATGGAGAGAGCAATGATGTCGTCGACCGTCGTAAATTCACCCGGAGAATGCACGCGGCTTTCCGGTCGGATTAGACCACCCAGCAATACTTCGGATCGTCCCGTTGCCCGCTGAACCCATCCGAAGTCGGAGCAACTACTTGAACCCCATCGACAAAATTCTTCTGAGCGATACCCAAACCCACGCGCAATGGCAGCCTGCCAGCGGGGCCAGTTGGGACCATATGGATCACTTGTAGGACACAAATGACCAATCATTTCGACCTCATACGTCAGGCCGGATGGGACACTATGACGAATAACGTCTTCAATCTCTTTTACGACGCTCTCAAAGCATTCTTCAGGGGCGTAGCGACGAGAAACGACAATATCCAACAAAGAAGGAATCTGTCCGCCGCTGCCAGTCCCACCGCTCACGGACATGATCGCCAAGCTGGGCCGCAACGGCTCATCACCAGCATAAGGAGCGCTCGGCATCTCAGAGGATTTTTGTCGGACTTCTTCCGCAAGTGCCATCAGGGCTCGTTGTACGCAAACACCAGCCTCAACAGCATTGAATGCGGCTTTAGCTGCTCCTGCGTGTGTAGTGCGCCCAGTAAGCCGAATGCGAAAGTTAACCAGCCCAAAGCATCCGGCCCAGATGCGCGCTTCAGGCGTTCCGTTAAAATTAATAGTTAGTTCTGGTACCTGCCCCTGCTCCGCCAGATAACGAACTCCGGGATACAGCCCTCCCTCTTCATCCGTACAAAACAGAAGGACAGGATTATATTTCAGCTTTAGATTAGACGCCTGCATCGCCTCAATTGCGAGCAATGCTGCAGCCATCGGCCCTTTCGTGTCAGCCGCCCCTAAACCGACTAGGCGCCCTTGCTGCTCATAAAGCGAAAATGGATCCGTTTTCCAACCTTGCGCAGGCGGCACGGTATCGACATGAAAATATAGACCGACGTCTTTTAAAGGCGAGTACTGACGAGAGACTAAATTGATTCGCTCAGTCGGAACCTCAATATCACGCGATCTCCACAGCGATTCCGGCAAAGAAAATTTCTGCGTTTTGAAATGAAGAGGCATTAAATAGGAATTAACGACTTCCGAAAATTCAACATAATTAGGTGATCCAGGAAAACTCGTATTAACCGCCACGAACTGACGTAGCATCTCGATTGCTCGAGATATATTCTGACGCACATAAGATGCCGCGGGGTTTAAATGGCTCATCAACGTGTCCGAATCAAATATAATACATACATGTTCTTGTGTGATTTTCCCAATATGAGGTCAAGCTATAGTTCGAGTCCGGACCGACTGATGTGCGCAGCAAGATGTGGTTCGGTCTCGTAATGAGGCGGATGCTGAACAATCTATCCGCTAGGTATTTAGTCCCGTGTTTTGATGATGTGGTATTTTCGCGTGCGTGGAAGGACGCCTTATGGGATAGAGACGTCATGGGAGCGCCACGACCGCGCACGCTGTGCGAGCAGCAATACAGCGATCGCAGCGCTGAGCGAGGAGTTCGGGATCAACCCGAAAACAGTTGTAAAATGGCGCAAGCGCCAGACTGTCGAAGATCAAAAAACTGGCCCTAAAGAGCCTCGCTCAACGAGCCTGATAGAAACCGAAGAAGCCATGGCAGTCGCTTTTCGCCGACATACTTTACTGCCGCTGGATGACTGCCTTTATGCCCTGTAGGCCAGCATTCCTCATCTGACACGTTCGGCGAAGGCTCAAGACGCTGAGTGGCCTCACACCTTACAAATACGTCTGCAAAATATGGACTTCAGAGCCAGAAAGATTCATTATCAAAACACCAGACTAAGCACGAACCAATCGCGTCCATGCAAAGGGCCAGGCCTTGTGCAAGCGTTTTCCGATCTATAACGCCGCATATCCAGACGCCTGAACACCTGTATCGAGACCCTAATGATCAGCCTTTTCGATCTTTTCAAAGTTGGTATCGGCCCGTCCTCATCGCACACGGTCGGACCGATGCGGGCAGCCCTGAGGTTCACGGATTCTCTTGAATCCCTGAACTCCATCGCCCGGTTCAGAGTTACCCTTTATGGATCACTGGCCTGGACGGCTCAGGGGCATGCCACGGACAAGGCTGTGATTCTGGGGCTCTGTGGCGAAAGCCCTTCGACCGTTGACCCTGATGACGCTGACGAAATCGTTATGGCCATTACCGTCAGAAAACAGCTCCAAGTTCAAGGGTTTTCTATCGCATTCGATCCTGAAACGGATCTGGTTCTGGATCGGGAAACCATTCCGCCCGTCCATCCCAATACCCTCCAGTTTGAAGCTCTCGATGCAGAGGGTCAGGTAACGGCCGCTGCCCGCTTCTGCTCGGTAGGGGGTGGATTTATTGTTCCTGAAACCGCCACAGAGACCGCAGGCTACGCCCAACCGCACGTTCCCTACCCCTTCACCAGCGGTAGGGAACTTCTTGAGCAGACTAGCACACATGGCCTGACTATTGCCGAAGTAGTCATGGCCAATGAAATGGCCCTTCGCCCCTTGGAAGAAACAGAAGCCTATCTCGACCAGATCATAGACGTCATGATGGCCTGCATCGAACGTGGACTTGTACAGACCGGGACACTTCCAGGACGATTAAAAGTTCGACGTCGCGCTGCTGCGTTGCACCAACAGCTTCTCGCACGGGAAACCTCGAATTCCCATTCAGCCCATGGTGTCATGGACTGGATCAGCCTCTTCTCCATTGCTGTTAATGAAGAAAACGCGGCAGGCAGCCGTGTTGTCACAGCTCCTACGAACGGAGCTGCGGGCGTCATTCCATCGGTCCTGCGTTATTATCGCGACTTCTGTCTCCGGGGCTCCCCAGAAATTATGCGAAAAAGCATGCATGACTTCCTTCTGACTGCCTCAGCCATTGGAGGTCTATTCAAACTGAACGCCTCCATTTCAGGTGCAGAAGTAGGATGTCAGGGAGAAGTCGGCGTTGCCTCGTCAATGGCCGCTGCGGGACTGGCCGCTGGTCTGGGGGGATCTCCCGTACAGATCGAGAATGCTGCAGAAATAGGAATGGAACACCATTTGGGCATGACCTGTGACCCGGTAGCCGGCCTTGTTCAGATCCCCTGTATCGAGCGTAATGCATTCGGCGCAGTCAAAGCCATCAACGCAGCTTCATTGGCTCTTCATGGCGATGGTATACATCGCGTTTCTCTCGATCAGGTCATCCGTACCATGGCGGAAACCGGCCGGGATATGAATCACCGCTACAAAGAAACTTCCCTCGGTGGCCTCGCTGTTAACTTTCCTGAATGCTGACGTCCAAATAGTCGTCAGAAATGCCGTATCCGTGACGGAGGAAGGACGTGCCGATGCCGTTTTCGAAGGTGGTATCGTTCTCCCCGACCATCTGTAGGGTTCGAAAAGCCCCTTGGCTCTAAGCGACTCTGTGTGATTCCATTTCTTCGGCGTTGATTGGGGATGCTGAAAGATGAATTAGTCGGGTTTCTTTGATATTGAAGAGCGGCTTCCCCGGCTGAGCGAGCTTGGTGATCAGCACGAGGTGGAGGGATCGAAGAACCGTTGGTTGATGCGCCTGGCTCGTGATTTCAGGCTTTTGGCGATTTGATTGACGGTTTTTGGGGGAGCTTTTGATCTGCGTTTTGAGCAGATCGGGGACTGCTCTCCCGCTGGATGACTATGCGCTCGCGTTCAATCTTTCGAGGAAGAGGAAGCGGCGCATGTTGTAGACTGTTGATTTTCACTGAGAACTGACCCTGGGAGAGGGGAAATTTTCATTAAGAATTGACCCATGCCTGACACTGCTCCCGACGCATGAGCGCGGGAGGCGAAGGAGTGATCAGCATGGACTTGTTGAGTGTAATCCGCCGTTGGCACTATCGGGATCGTCTGCCGATCCGTGAGATTGAACGCCGGACGCACCTGTCGCGGAATACGATCCGCAAATATCTTCGATCCGAAACGCTTGAGCCGGTTTTTGCGTGCGCTGTCCGGATGAGCAAGCTGGACCCGTTTGCACAAAAGCTGACGAACTGGCTGATGCTTGAGGCTTCGAAGTCGCGCAAACATAAACGCACAGGGCGCCGCTTTCATGCGGATCTTGTAGCGCTTGGCTATACGGGGTCGTATGGCCGGGTTGCCGCCTTCATAAGAGATTGGAAAGCCGAGCAGCAGAAGGTGAAACAGACGACGGGGCGTGGCGTGTTCGTGCCCCTGAGCTTTCAGCCAGGCGAAGCCTTCCAGTTCGACTGGGGTGAGGACTGGGCGGTTATTGGGGGACGGCGGATCAAACTGCAGGTTGCCCACACCAAGCTTTGCTATAGCCGTGCCTTCATTTTGCGGGCCTATCCACTCCAGACGCATGAAATGCTGTTCGATGCCCTGACAGAGGCTTTCCGCGTTCTGGGAGGCGTTCCCCGCAGAGGTATTTTCGACAACATGAAAACAGCGGTGGATCGTATCGGGCAGGGCAAAGCCCGTCAGGTCAATCTGCGTTTTTCTGCCCTGGTCAGCCATTATCTCTTCGAGGCGGAATTCTGTAATCCGGCCGCGGGCTGGGAGAAAGGACAGATCGAGAAGACCGTTCAGGACGCACGGCGGCAGATCTGGCAGGAAATGCCGAATTTTCCAGACCTGACAGCTTTGAATGCCTGGCTTGAGACGCGTTGCCTGGAGCAGTGGATCAGCCTGCGTCATGTCGAACTGCCTGGCAATGTCGCCGCGGCGCATGCGGCGGAGATGCCTCACCTGATGGTGCCGGGACGGGCATTTGACGGGTTTGTCGAGCACACCAAGCGTGTATCGCCGACCTGCCTCATTCAGTTCGAGAGCAATCGTTACAGCGTGCCGGCGTCCTTTGCCAATCGGCCTGTCAGTCTGCGCGTCTATCCCGAGCGGCTGGTCGTTGCAGCCGAAGGCAAAGTGCTTTGCGAGCACTCCCGGATCGTGACGCGCTTCCATGGGCTGCCTGGACGAACGGTCTATGACTGGCGGCATTACCTGGCTGTACTCCAGCGCAAACCGGGTGCCTTGCGCAATGGCGCACCTTTCACTGACCTGCCCGAAGCGTTTCGCATTCTCCAAACCCATCTGCTTCGCCGTCCCGGTGGTGACCGGGAAATGGTCGAGATCCTTGCTCTGGTTCTACATCATGACGAGCAGGCCGTGCTTTGTGCTGTCGAACTCGCAATCGGGGATGGCGTGGCGACAAAGACCCATATCCTCAACACACTGCACCGTCTGACCGACGCCAAGAAAACGGATGGTCCAAGGATCGATGCGCCACAGGCGCTGAAGCTCGAACGCGAGCCCCGGGCCGACACAGGGCGGTATGATACTCTGCGTGGAGCGACCCGCCATGCGTCATGATCCTGCTATCGGTGCTCTCGTCGTTATGCTGAGGGGCTTGCGCCTGTACGGCATGGCGCAAGCCACAGAAGAGCTGGGCCAGCAGGGAGCACCAGCATTCGAGGCGGCCGTTCCTGTCCTCGCGCAGCTCCTCAAGGCCGAACTGGCCGAGCGCGAGGTGCGCTCCATTGCCTATCAGACCAGGGCGGCGAAGTTTCCGGCCTACAAGGATCTGGCAGGCTTCGACTTCTCGGCTGCCGAGATCAATGAAGCCACAGTTCGTCAGCTCCATGCAGGAGACTTCGTGGATCGCGCTGAAAACGTCGTGCTCATCGGTGGACCCGGGACGGGTAAAACGCACGTCGCTATTGCCCTGGCCGTACAGGCAATCGAATATCACCGTAGAAAAATCAGGTTCTGGTCTACCGTCGATCTCGTCAACGCCCTGGAGCAGGAAAAGTCTGCCAATCGGGCCGGACAGATTGCCGAACACCTCCTGCGTCTCGACCTGCTGATCCTTGATGAGCTGGGATATCTGCCATTCAGCGCATCAGGTGGTGCACTTCTGTTCCACCTGCTCAGCCGTCTCTACGAACGTACCAGTGTTATCATCACCACCAATTTGAGCTTCGGTGAATGGGGCGAGGTCTTCGGCGATGCCAAGATGACAACCGCCCTTCTCGATCGCCTCACCCATCACTGTCATATCCTCGAAACAGGCAATGACAGCTACCGCTTCCGCGCCAGTACGGCCGCCCCAAAGGCCAGAAAGGACAAAAAAATCTTATCCGCTTGACCTCTCCATAAAACACAGGAGAGATAACCACAGGCCGGGTCAATTCCTGATGAAAACCCAGGGTCAGTTCTCAGTGAAAATCAACAGGGCTCACTTTCCAACTGGTCGAATTGCTCGCGAAGACGGCTCACTGCGTGACCGATGCGAAGGTCACGCACGATTATGTCGATCGTCTCCGTTGTCGGCCGCGCCGAAAGACTTAGACGGGGTCGCAGCAGGGCGATGCGATCGATTGTCAGATTGGTCCAGACGGCTTCGGCGGAAACCCTGCTTCGGACGCGATAGGCCGCGTCTCGGCGGCCGAGCCGCAGCAACCGGTTGATCGCGGTATCTGGGGAGACGGTCTGGAACAACGTCATAGTTGCCGCTGCGAACCCGACCCCCATCAACAGCGCGATGCTACTATTGATGGCCTCAGCGAAGTCTCCGCCATAAACAGGACCCAACCCGACGAGGATCGGGACAGTCAGCGTGATGCCAAGCGCCATGAAGGTGGTCGACGGCCGAGCCTGCAACGATCCTCCGAATAGAAGCGCCGGTGCGAGGACCGCGATCAACACCCAGAACTCGAAGACACGCGGCAGGACGATAAAGCTGTAGATCAGGCTGATCGCGATACCATAGACCGAGCCAAGCATGTATTTTCGGACATACGGCACCGGTGCGTCCACATTGCCGAACAGGGCACACGTGACACCCAATACCGATACGGCCAGCCCTCCATCGGGCCACGCAGACCAAATCCAAAAAAAGCAACCGAGGAGGATTCCCAAAGCGGCACCCAGACCTGCCCGCGCCGCCATCATCGGATCGCGATGGAAGATATAGCCCGTCGTTTTCTCAGCGCCCTGAAATGACTCTGTTGCACACTCTGCTGCGCTGGCTTCGGCGCCGAGCCGTTCGATATCATGAAGGAGACCGACGAGCTCGGCGAGATGACGGGCTATGTTGGCGACAAGGCCATCGATCAAGGTGGCGTCATCGGCATGGTCGAGCGAACGGGCATTCTGGAACAATCTGTGCGCTTCTGTTCCGCGATCATTCGGCGTGTCCAGACTGATCCATCTGCGAACTCTGTATAAAAGCTGCGCTAGCTCCTCAGGCATTCCAGGCGCATGAATGAGGGAAATCCGTTCCTCAACATCGGCAAGGAGCAACAACAGGTGAGCCAGACGATCATGTAAAGCGCGCAACGTTAAGCGGCTTAGACGTGCTGTAATCGGATCATAAGGAAGGTGTGTCGCCAGTCCCCTGAGCGCGAGCAGGTCCAGAGCCATTCGGTAGCGATCATCGCGGCATGAGCTTTCCGAGATATTGTTCAATACGTCGCAGGCCAGTTTTCGGGCATCATGCAGCGTTGCTGTCAGCTTGGCCTGAAACTGGCCGGTCATCGGCCGGGGGACCACATAGCGATGGATCACCACAGCACACAGAATGCCCAGTGCGATCTCCTGTACGCGCACGATGGCGGTGTCGAAGACTGCGCCAGGCGCCGCAACTGCAGGAAAGCCGATCAGGCTGGTGGTGTATCCGGACAGCACGAAGGCATAAGAGCGCGGCGTGCGGTCGAGTAGCGACAGAAACAGACCGAGACCGATCCATCCTGCGAGCACCGCACTGCACACCACTGGCTCGTTGGCGAAGGTCGGAACGATTGTGACGGTCGCGAGCGCCCCGGCCAGAGTGCCCATCAGACGGTAGAGACCACGACTGAGCGAGGCGCCCCCCGTGGGTTGCGACACGAGATAAACGGTGACGATCGCCCAGGCAGGGCGCGGCAATCCAATGCGAAGAGCTATGAAATAAGCCAGCATCGCGGCAGCGAAACTCTTGGCGGAAAAGAGCAGTGCTTCACCGTCCGCCCTGAGGGTTGGGTTACGAAGCAGGGCGATGAGTTGCGGCAGAATCAACGCGGGTCTGATCCACCCGTCCTGCCAGAAGGGCCTGAATGTCATGCCTTGTTGATAATAAGTTGCAACAACTGGGTAAATTAGGTATCCAGACAATCAATCACTGAAAGCTGCCAATCCGATGTCGTACCGCTCCTCAGCTATCGCTTCCGTGGACCCGGACACTTCGGATGCAACCGCAATCGCCCACAGGCTCGATTTTGCTGATCATGCATCCGAAGTGCCGACGCACATCCATCGAAAAGGACAGCTGATTCTGGCATCTTATGGCGCCGTTACCTGCATCGCCGCTCAAAACGTATGGATCGTTCCCCCGAACTGTGGGATCTGGATTCCGGGCGGGGTGCCGCATAGTGCCCGGGCGACTGCGAACGCCCGGGTCGATTATCTCTTCGTTGAAAGTGGTGCGAGTAGCCTCCCCGATTATTGCTGTGCGCTGGAGATCACGCCGATGATCCGAACGATGATTGATCGTCTGGCTGCTGAGCCGAAAGATTATCTTCCAGATAGTCATGCCGCCCGACTGGCGCGCGTAATGCTCGACGAATTGGCCGACATGCCACGACAGGGTCTTAACCTGCCCGTATCAGAGCATACCAAAATTCGTGCCATTGCTGATGCCCTGACAGCCACGCCATCAGATCGCAGTACAGTGGCCGACTGGGCGCAACGTGTTGCGATGAGCGAACGATCTCTGGCCAGACTGATGGTTCAGGAAACCGGGTTGACATTTGGTCGGTGGCGACAACAGCTTCATCTTGTCGTCGCGCTCCGTGAACTGGCGAGTGGCACGAGCGTGCAGCGGGTCGCGGCCATACTCGGTTATGAGTCCGTCAATGCGTTTATTACGATGTTTCGAAAGGCTGTTGGCAGTACGCCCTCTCGGTATTTGCCTAGTGCAAACGGTCGCGAGCACTTTTCCTGATCGCAGGAGAACTGAATTTTGATCAGGTTGCCAGTCATATTTTGGATTTGCCCAAGCAAAGACTGCACTTACCAACCAAAACCATAAAGGCTTGTCTTTTAAGTCAAAAAACAGGCCTAAAGAAATCCCATTGATAGTTCCTCGATCCCGTTACCCAGAAATGACACATCCATCTATTAAGGATGCTTTGGCGGACTGATATCGGATATTCTGTTGTTCTCAGTTCAGGAGTAGAATCATGTTCACCCACGTGATGATTGGTAGCAATGACCTCGAACGGGCGAGAGCTTTCTATGACGCAACATTTGCCGCCTTAGGGGGCGGCCCTGGCGAAACGGATTCCAGAGGACGTCTCATCTACAGACACAATGGGGGACGGTTGATGATCACAACGCCGATAAACGGAGAGCCCGCGACGGCTGCCAATGGCGGGACCATTGGCATTGCTGCCGCCAGTCCCAGCCATGTTGTTGCGTGGCATGACGCCGGTATCGCCCATGGCGGAACCAGCATAGAAAGCCCGCCCATTGAGCGCCCAAACGGAGCATTCGTTGCTTACCTTCGCGATCCAGATGGAAACAAGCTTACGGCTCGTACCCAGACCACCACCTAATTCACTGACCGTTAGGGTTAAGGGGCGTATGATCCGTATCGTTGATGAAGCTCGGCCAATTACTCAGCCGCTCATGGTGGGCATTATTGTGAGTTTTTCTGATACGCTTCTTCGTGGCGAACCGGCGTTAATGTCGTCACTTCGATGAAATAACCACCCTTCGTTCGCAAGTAGAAGGACCACGCGCCATGTGCGTTGCGTGGAGCCTGCACCTCCCAGCCATCGGCGCTTAGGCGCTCATAGAGAGCATCGACGTCCTGGCGAGACTTCTGGATGAAACCAATGTGCAGGATGTCGAATTGCCTGGGATAATCAAAGCCTTCGAGCTTGTTATCGAAATGATTGACGATCAGAACCAGCCCATCATTATCCTGCATGATGGCCATTTTGATCCCACGTACAACGAGAGTGCGCAGGCCAAAATACTGTTCGAACATCACGCGATCAGCCTCAGTATCATGGCTGTAGAGGTTAATATGGTTTAGCTTCATGACTGTGTCTTTCCGTTGGTGAGACGGACACGAGCCGATCGCAATCTGGACAGCAACGACCGACCACGGGCGAGGCCTATCCTCGTCGTGTCCGGCCATGGCCAAGAGCGGGTTTATTCGCTCAAGCGTGACTGTCTCTCCAGAGAGACCACAGGTTATCACCATACCTGCATCGCTGTCTTTTTAGGCAAAAACGACTTTGCTGACACCAGCAGCAGCGGTCAAGCACCATCTTCAGTTATGTCCGTTTTGTAGACGCCGATTGGACAACAGAAATGACCGACATGTAGGCGTAAGCCGCCGTTAACCGTTCGAGGTCCGGACTTACTCCCAGGGCCTCTTCCGTAAAAAAGAGTGTTTCTGATACGGTATTATGATGAAGCACCCGATCTTGCGCTGGCTCTTGCGCGTCTTACTCGCCATCGTGGCGCTGGTCTTTTTTTGTTTTCCTGGGGCTGCTGATTTACTTCTTCGCTGTTGTTGAGCCCCGTAATCAAGAGGCAGCACGACAAGCAGAAATTTTCCAACACCTGAAAGGGCCTGCGCGCAATCTCGCGATTTTTGATGCCGCTGCGTCTCTGATCGACGCACATTACTACGATCCGCATTTCTCGGGCATGGACTGGCCAAAGCTGCGCGCCGAAATGCGACGGAAGGCCGAGATGGCACCGAACAATTTCGAACTATACTGGTCAGTTCTGTACCAGCTGGCTCAGCTGTTCCCCGCGTCGCATATGGGTTTTACCGCGCCGTCTGCACGGCTACCCGCGTCCACCCAGTCAGCCCGGAAAACAAAAGCTACGTCGCCCACCCGGTGTGAGACAACTCTGGGGAGCAGTGGCCTCTGGTTAAGCGCGGTCCGCCGTCTTAACAGCCGGATTTTAATAATCGGTGAAATCGATCCCGGATCACCGGGAGGGATCGAAGAACCGTTGGTTGATGCGCCTGGCTCGTGATTTCAGGCTTTTGGCGATTTGATTGACGGTTTTTGGGGGAGCTTTTGATCTGCGTTTTGAGCAGATCGGGGACTGCTCTCCCGCTGGATGACTATGCGCTCGCGTTCAATCTTTCGAGGAAGAGGAAGCGGCGCATGTTGTAGACGATATTGGCCAGCCCGATCCTCATGGTGGCCCGGGTGATACCGACAGTTCGGATGAACAATCCCGTCTGTGATTTCTGGTCGGCAAAGACGTGCTCGACGCGCGATCGGATCACGGACTTTCCAGCATTCGATTTCTGGATATGTCGGGGCATAGGCTTGAGATGCGGCTTTTTTCTGTGAACCTTTGAGACAAAACCCTCTTTGTCCATGAAGTCCTCATTCGCTTTCGAGCGATAAGCTGTATCAGCCCAAACGCTTGAGGCCGTATTGGTTTTATCTAACAGCCCCTCTCTCAATCGCGCACCATCACTGGCGGCGGCATCCGTCGTCTTCCATTTTCGGATGAACCGAAACTTCCGGTCGATGGAGACGTGGGATTTGTAGCCAAAGAACGGGATGGCGAGATCGCTCGACGGTATGGTTCCATCGTCCTGCCGCTTCGCCTTCGTGAACTTAAGTGTCCATCGTGCATGACGATCCTTATGCGACATCTTTGCGGGCTTGTCCTGCCAGTCTTCTGGAATACGTCCTGCCCGGAGATCCGCTTTCTCAGCCTTCGTATTGCGCTGCTTTGGAGCAGCCACCAGTGTTGCATCCAGGATCTGGCCGGACATCGGGAGATAACCGGCGTTCCGCAGGGTCGCGTCAAATCGGTCAAACAGCCTTTCAATGGCACCCGCCTGTGTCAAACGCTCACGAAACAGCCAGACCGTTTTGGCATCCGGCACGCGGTCCGACAGCCCCAATCCCAGAAAGCGCATGAACGACAGGCGGTCGTTGATCAGATACTCTGTCCGTTCATCAGACAAAGTGTTCAACGTCTGGATGACCAGAATTTTGAACATCAGCACCGGATCAAACGGCGGACGTCCGCCTTTACTTCCGTCTGAATAGGCCAGAGCCAGCTCCAGATCAGGGCGGAACACCTCAAAATCCACAGTCCGGGAAAAGGCCTCCAGCTGATCGCCAAGCCCGCTCAGCCGAGCAAGGCGCTCTTCAACATCAAAGAAACCAGGCTGCTTCATCTTCCACCATCCCCAATCAACGCCGAAGAAATGGAATCACACAGAACAGCTCAGAGCCAAGGGTTTTTCGAACCCTCCAGGTCAGGGCGGAAGACTTCAAAATCCACAGTCCGGGAAAATGCTTCGAGCTGATCACCAAGCCCGCTCAAGCGGGCAAGCCGTTCTTCAACATCAAAGAAACCCGGCTGCTTCATCTTTCATCATCCCCAATCAACTAAGGGGAAATGGAATCACAGAGCAGACCTCAATACCAGGGGGTTTTTCGAACCCTCCACCTAGGCCCTCTGAACCGAGTAAATCTCTCTTCATCAACATAAAAGAACCTTGGCTGCTTCATATCACTATGCCCTGCCCCAAGATCGAAGGAATGGAGTCACACAGAGAGCCTCAAAACCAGAGAGTTTTTCGACCCTTCCCGCGGGGGGCAATATTTTTGTCATTATGAAAAAAACATTCACTTGATGATTTTTATTTTATTAACTATTAACTGATCGTTACCGCCTCGCGATAAAAATTTGGAACTTCTTAATTAATGCCTCAGAGCCCGATATCGAGTGATCAAGAGGCCGCTTCGAGCGGTGCGAACCCCCTTGGTTCCAAGCTTTCTGATAAGCCCGCATATCCCCCTTCAGCGTCAGTCCCGACTCAACAGGCGCATCATGGCATTCGGTTTGATTTCAATTTTGGGTGTCGTGTTCAACTGCCACTTCTGGAAGACGGGCAAACATGGCACGTCCGACTTAGAGACCTTGATACGGGCAATATTCTCTTTGAGAAAACCGGGATCCCTGCAGGTCTTATTCATTCCAGCAAGCGTTGGTATGTCCGATTTGGCATAGATGTTTGGATCGAAAGTCAGCCTCAAGGTGGCGTCAAATCAGAGAAACAGGTTTTCAGTCATCACTTCGACCCACAAAACAAAGAGATTCTAATCCAATTCCCAGTGGGTACACTCGGCGACACATTGGCCTGGATGCCCTATGCAAACCGCTTTGCGAAAAAACATGGTGCCCATGTCACCTGCGCTCTTTCAGGCCTCATCAGTCCTTTGTTTGAGAAAGCGTATCCTCATATTCGCTTTTTTACGCACGAAGAGGTCATTGACCAAAAGCTCAGCGACACATTCTACGGGACCTATAGTTTAGGACTGTTTTTTGATGATGTGGCATGTGACTGGCAACCGACTGATTTTCGATATGTCGGCCTACATAAAACAGCCGCCTATATCCTCGGGGTTCCCCCTGAAGAAGAGCCTGCAAAGATTACTCTTTCTGACGAAAGTCGTCCTCTAAAAGAGCCTTATGTCTGTATCGCCGTACAGGCGAGCTCCCAATGTAAATATTGGAATAACCCGACAGGTTGGCGCGAAGTTATCACGTGGCTTAAAGAGCAAGGGTATCGCGTCGTCTGTATTGATCAGAAAGCCGAACATGGGACAGGCGTGGTATGGAACCACTTGCCGCATGGAGCTGAAGACCAGACAGGAAATCGTCTTCTGGCAGAACGAGCGCGCTGGCTTAAGCATGCAGCATTTTTTATTGGCGGCAGTTCAGGCCTAGCCTGGCTCGCATGGTCTGCAGGCTGTCCTGTGATCATGATTTCAGGGTTTACCCACCCCAATAACGAGTTTGAAACGCCCGGGCGCGTGATCAACTGGCACACCTGTAATTCATGCTGGAATGACCCGAAGGAGCGTTTTGATCACCACGATTTTTTGTGGTGTCCGCGGCACAAAAACTCCGAAAGGCAGTTTGAGCGCACAAAACTTATCACCTCAGAAATGGTGATAAATAGAATCAAATTAATTAGAGGATAATAAAATGAGTTATGTATCTAATGGTACACTCTATGTAACAGATGCAGTTGGTGGCGCGGGGGCCCCAGGAAGTTTCTATGGAGCAGCATTTTCTAGCGCTGTTATTCTCTCCGGAGGAGAATATTCAGGAACGGGGTCAGTAGCATCTGGTGCAGGGTTTGTTGTTAGTAGCGGTGGTAGATTAGATGCAAACCTGACGGTTTCCTCAGGAGGATCTATTGAGCTCGAACGGGGATCTCTCATTGGATATTCATCTTCCACTTTAACATTGTTGAGTGGTGCTAGTCTTATAGTCGATGCTGGAGCTCAGCAATATACTGGGGAAAATTACATTCTTTCTGGCGGGACAATTTCTGCTTATAGAGATTTGGGGTCACACACGTGGACAAGTGCTGGCGGCACCCTGATCATTGAGAGTGGCGTATCCCTTAGTGAAAGCCCCGTTGCTGGAGCAGCAACTGTTGCGGTCAGCAGCGGAGGTAGCTTGTCTGGCGGGACCTTTGTCTCCGGTAATACTGT
>NZ_JAOQNM010000003.1:0-26667 GCF_025961355.1 Gluconobacter cerinus
CTTGGCGTCGGTCAGACGGTGCAGTGTGTTGAGGATATGGGTCTTTGTCGCCACGCCATCCCCGATTGCGAGTTCGACAGCACAAAGCACGGCCTGCTCGTCATGATGTAGAACCAGAGCAAGGATCTCGACCATTTCCCGGTCACCACCGGGACGGCGAAGCAGATGGGTTTGGAGAATGCGAAACGCTTCGGGCAGGTCAGTGAAAGGTGCGCCATTGCGCAAGGCACCCGGTTTGCGCTGGAGTACAGCCAGGTAATGCCGCCAGTCATAGACCGTTCGTCCAGGCAGCCCATGGAAGCGCGTCACGATCCGGGAGTGCTCGCAAAGCACTTTGCCTTCGGCTGCAACGACCAGCCGCTCGGGATAGACGCGCAGACTGACAGGCCGATTGGCAAAGGACGCCGGCACGCTGTAACGATTGCTCTCGAACTGAATGAGGCAGGTCGGCGATACACGCTTGGTGTGCTCGACAAACCCGTCAAATGCTCGTCCCGGCACCATCAGGTGAGGCATCTCCGCCGCATGCGCCGCGGCGACATTGCCAGGCAGTTCGACATGACGCAGGCTGATCCACTGCTCCAGGCAACGCGTCTCAAGCCAGGCATTCAAAGCTGTCAGGTCTGGAAAATTCGGCATGTCCTGCCAGATCTGCCGCCGCGCGTCCTGAACGGTCTTCTCGATCTGTCCTTTCTCCCAGCCTGCGGCCGGATTACAGAATTCCGCCTCGAAGAGGTAATGGCTGACCAAGGCAGAAAAACGCAGATTGACCTGACGGGCTTTGCCCTGCCCGATACAATCCACCGCTGTTTTCATGTTGTCGAAAATACCTCTGCGGGGAACGCCTCCCAGAACGCGGAAAGCCTCTGTCAGGGCATCGAACAGCATTTCATGCGTCTGGAGTGGATAGGCCCGCAAAATGAAGGCACGGCTATAGCAAAGCTTGGTGTGGGCAACCTGCAGTTTGATCCGCCGTCCCCCAATAACCGCCCAGTCCTCACCCCAGTCGAACTGGAAGGCTTCGCCTGGCTGAAAGCTCAGGGGCACGAACACGCCACGCCCCGTCGTCTGTTTCACCTTCTGCTGCTCGGCTTTCCAATCTCTTATGAAGGCGGCAACCCGGCCATACGACCCCGTATAGCCAAGCGCTACAAGATCCGCATGAAAGCGGCGCCCTGTGCGTTTATGTTTGCGCGACTTCGAAGCCTCAAGCATCAGCCAGTTCGTCAGCTTTTGTGCAAACGGGTCCAGCTTGCTCATCCGGACAGCGCACGCAAAAACCGGCTCAAGCGTTTCGGATCGAAGATATTTGCGGATCGTATTCCGCGACAGGTGCGTCCGGCGTTCAATCTCACGGATCGGCAGACGATCCCGATAGTGCCAACGGCGGATTACACTCAACAAGTCCATGCTGATCACTCCTTCGCCTCCCGCGCTCATGCGTCGGGAGCAGTGTCAGGCATGGGTCAATTCTTAATGAAAATTTCCCCTCTCCCAGGGTCAGTTCTCAGTGAAAATCAACATTATAAGCGTAAACCGCAATAGTGAAGTGCATTTTTGAGAGATTATCGCACACCTCATCCCGTGGAAAGACAATGCTCCTGTTCAGTCGTTCTTTCGGGAGTTCCCATGAAACTCTACTATCATCCTCTTTCGGGACATGCGCATCGAGCGCATCTCTTTCTCTCTCTTGCTGGCCTGCCTCATGAGTTGAAGCCTGTTGACCTTGCCGCAAGTGAGCAGAAGACTGCGAAATTCCTGGAGCTGAATGCATTCGGGGAAATTCCCGTCCTGGAAGATGGCGGGATCACTATTCCGGATTCCAATGCCATCCTTGTGTATGCGGCACGGAAAGTCGGTCCGTCTCATTGGCTGCCGGAGGACACCGTGACAGAGGCCGAAGTCCAGCGCTGGCTGTCGGTGGCGGCGGGAAAGATTGCGTATGGATGCTGCGCCGCACGTCTAGTGACGGTTTTTGGCGTCCATTTTGATGTGGCAGAGGTTATTCAACGCGCTCATGACACGCTCAAAGTGATCGAGCAGGCCCTGAAGGCTAGAACCTGGATCGCAGGAACCCAACAGCCCACGATCGCGGATGTCGCTCTCTACAGCTATATCGCAAGAGCACCGGAGGGAAATGTTGATCTATCGGGATACGACGCGATTGCTGTCTGGTTGCAGCGCTTAGAAAGTCTGAGGGGATTTGTCCCGTTCCAGAAAACCGTGGTGGGCCTGGAAAGAGGAGACGGGCAATGAACTTCGCGCACCTGACGTTCGATCATGTTGGCATTCGCGTGACCGATCTGGAAGTTTCTGAACGGTTTTATGCCAAATTCGGCTTCATCCGCGATCCGGAAGAGTTCGCTCCGGCCGTGAAAGCCTGTGGCCTACGCCACCCATCCGGACTTCGTATCCATCTCATTTTCAATGGTGTGCCAGACCCAGCCGGGAATGTTCTTATGGACGTTCCCATCAAACGTCCGGGCTACACGCACGCGGCGTTCATTGTTGAGAGCGTGGCAGATCTGGTGCGCTGGCTGGAACAGGAACAGATCGCCATCACGGAAGGGCCAGTCCAGATGGGACATGACAGACGCATTGTCTGTTTCATCCGTGATCCGGACCGGAACGTCCTCGAGTTCAACGAAATCCTCAAGTGAACAATCTTTGTAGGCCATGACGCGCGTCCGCTTTGCGGAAGCTGACACAGCCCCGATAACGTCGATAAAGTAGGCGCAAGCAGCTGGTCCGCTTACGCCCTCATCCTCGACATACAAGGCGCGATAAAGATTTCCAAAACCGGACATGTGCGCGTGGCAAGTCCGACATACTCGCGTATGCCGTCACCGTTGTTCCCGTCTGCCAGTAATTTCCGCTCATGTGCCTCACGATGCTGCGCATATTGGTAATTATACTGTAGCAAAATGAACCGACATCTCTGGACAAACACCTGAGCGAGCGCATGGTTAAGTGGTTCAACTTGATGGAATGATGCCCCGCATGCGCCGCTGATTGACGGCGCGCTTCATCACACCTCAACGCCAGATCAGTCCTGCGCGGCACGACGATCAAATGCGGCGCGGGCCTGTTCAAGGGCGGGCCGGTTCTCGCGTGCCCAACTTGCCAGGGCTGCCAGAGGTCCTGTCAGGCTTTGCCCCAATGGGGTCAGACAGTACTCAACCTTCGGCGGGACGGTAGCATAGGCTTTGCGAGCCACCAGTCCATCGCGCTCGAGCCCGCGCAGAGTGATGGTCAGCATCCGGTGCGAGATGCCGGGGACGCGGTGCTTCAACGCATTGAAACGATGGGTGCCTTCTGAGAGATGGCCACAGACCATAACCGTCCACTTGTCGCCAATGCGTGCAATCACCTCTGCCAGGCCGCGACATTCCGCTTCTATATTTTCCATTGCTACTCCTTGGGGCGACAGGAACCTGGGTGTTCTTGACGCATGAATTCATGCGTACTTGTTAGCTTATAGGAACAAATTTATCCTAAGGAACCATAAATAACCATGGAATCTGATGATGAAAATAGGTGTAAGCGGTGCCAGCGGTCAGCTCGGTAGCGCAGTTGTTCAGGCGTTGGCGGAAACGGTTGCGGCCGAAAATTTGGTGGCGATTTCGCGCACCCCCAAGACCGATCTAACCTACGCAGGTCGCTTGGGCGACTATGACCAATCCGAGACATTGGTGGCGGCCTATCAGGGCTTGGATCGCCTGCTGTTGATTCCAGGGGCTGATCTGCGGCCGGGGATTCGTTCGCGCCAGATGTTGGCGGCCGTGGATGCCGCTGCACAGGCCCAAGTCGGTCACGTCTTCCTGTTGTCGGCAACCGGGACGCAGCGTGAGGGGGAGGCCGCCGTTGGCGCGGCGTATTGGCACAGTGAGCAGGCGTTGATCAAGAGCGCGATCCCCGCATGGACGATACTGCGTATGAGCTATTTTTCCGAGACGCTGGTCGAAGAGGTGCGGATGTCTTTGACGGCAGGCGGGCTTGCGGCGCTTGAGGACAGCCGCGTCAGTTTCGTTTCGCGCGGCGATGTGGCCAAAGCTGCCGCCGCCGCATTGACCAGCGAAGGCCACGAGGGCGCCATATATCAGCTGACAGGCCCTGAAACCCTGCGCGGTAAAGCGGTGTGCAGGCTGGTCGCGCAGCACATCCAGCGGCCGTTTGTCTTGAACGTGATGCGCGCCGAGGTGTTGCGAGCCGGGTTGCTCAAAACGGGTCTGCATGAGGTTGTGGCCGATGCCGTGGTATCGATAAAGACGCGGCAGGCGCGTGGCGCCTACGACATCGTCAGCGGTGACATCGTGCGTTTGACCGGAGGCACGCCATGTTCCCTGGCCGAGATTCTGGCGAGTACCGCCGGAGGACTGGGGCAGTCGTAGCCCCGCACTTGCTGGGTGCTTTGCTGCGCCAGTCGACGAACGCCCCGCACCACCGGTGCAAGCCTAACGCAATGCACTCCAGCGCGATACGAGGGTTTATATCGCTTGGGCGGGCGTGCCAGCCTTAGGCGTTTGGTACCGCGGTTTGATGGTTTGGATTGATGATGAATCTTTCTGGCTCTGAAGTCCAGATTTTGCAGATGTATTCGTAAGGGGTAAGGCCACTGAGGGTCTTGAGTCTTCGCCCGAAATTATAGGCTGCCATGAAGTCGTTGAGGTGTGTCCTCAACTGCTCATGACTATCGTAATGGAAGCGTTTGACGGTTGCTTCCTTGATTGTCTGGTTCATCCGCTCAACCTGACCGTTCGTCCAGGGATGATTGGGTTTCGTCAGACGATGTTCGATCCCCTGGGCTTCGCAGATCAGGTCGAAGCGCATGGGACGCGACCAGGCCGTATTGCGATTACGGGGTTGGTCAGAGAACTGGATGCCGTTATCGGTCAGAATGGTATGGATCCGGTAAGGGATGATGCTCAGGAGATGTTCGAGGAATTCCCAGGCGGTCTTCCGATCAGTTTTCCCGACGAGTTGTGTGACAGCGAATTTGCTTGTCCGGTCGATAGCAACGAAGAGGTGCAGCTTGTCTTCAGCAGTCTGGACTTCGGCAATATCGATGTGAAAAAAGCCGATGGGATAGCGTTTGAAGCGCTGGCGTTTGAGCCTGTCTCCTTCGATGTCCGGCAACCGGGATATCCCGTGACGCTGAAAGCAGCGATGCAGGGCCGAACGTGTCAGATGAGGAATGCTGGCCTGCAGGGCATAAAGGCAGTCATCCAGCGGCAGTAAAGTATGCCGGCGAAAAGCGACTGCCATGGCTTCTTCGGTTTCTGTCAGGCTCGTTGAGCGAGGCTCTTTAGGGCCAGTTTTCTGATCTTCGACAGTCTGGCGCTTTCGCCATTTTGCAACTGTTTTCGGGTTGATCCCGAACTCCTCGCTCAGCGCCGCGAGCGAAGCCTGCGATCGCTGTATTGCTGCTCGCACGGCGTGCGTGGTCGTGGCGCTGCCATGACGTATCTGTCCCATAAGGCTTCCTTCCACTCGCGTGAAAATAATACCCCATCAAATCCCGGGACTAAACACCTAGCCATCAGCCCTTGGTCTACTTGCAGAGCGTGGCCGGAGCATGACGCGCTGCTAGCCTCTGATGGAAGTCGGCATGAAGCGCTGCAAGTGTAATCTGGCCAAAACGCGCGAGAAGTTGGACCGTAACATCCGCAAGGACGCCACTCAATGCATCGTTAACGGCTTCCTCAACAAGGCATTCAGTCTTTTCACTTCGGTTCCCTATGGCGAATAATCTTGGGGCATCAAGAGCCTCGTAAATATCTCGCAGCGTTACCCGATCCAACTGGCATGAAAGCGTCCACCCCCCGCCATGTCCTTTCTCGGAGTGCACATATCCATGCTCACGCAGACCGCCCATAAGACGTCGCACAACCACGGGGTTGGTGTTAAGGGCGCGAGCCAGGGCTTCTGACGTCATGGGCCCCCCTGCTTCTGCCATATGCAGGAGTACGTGGAGCACACAGGATAATCTGTTATCTTGTCTCATGTAACTTCTTGTGTTGCTAGAGTGCGATTTCGTCAGTATATCATGAAACTAGAAAAGTGACATGAAAGTGTGTGAGAACACTCTTACTTCGAGGACATGCTGTATGAATTTGCTCGAAATTCTGACAGTCGGCGTCGTGGCGACTGCCGCATCCGATATCTGGCAACAAGCCCAGAAACCATTGACTGGAATTCCTGCAGCCAACTGGCCTGTCACGGGCCGCTGGGTCATAGGGTGGCGCAACGGCAGGATCTATGATCCAATGATTGGAAAAAGACCGATCCTGAAAGGAGAGGCAGTTGTCGGCTGGGCATTTCATTATCTGATTGGTGCTATTTATGCTGCACTGTATCTCAGTTTTGTGACTGTCATAGCAGAGACAGTCCCCACATTGTTGAATGGTCTGATCTTCGGACTGATTACGCTTTTAGCGCCATTCCTGTTTATGAAACCCGCTTTGGGCGGCGGTTTTTTCGGACTTAGGGCTCCCAATCCTGGAAAAGGACTATTTCTCAGTATAAGCGCTCATGCTGTCTTTGGAATGGGACTGTATTTAGGTGAACTTTTTTACCAAGGTTTTTTCTGAAACCTTATTCAGAGAGTGATTACAGTTTTCTATAGTCACGAGGACTGACACCTTTCACTCTGCGGAAGACCTGAGCAAAGTGACTTGGACTGTCGTATCCGATCCCCAAGGCGATCTCGATAATGGAAAGATTGGTCTTACGAAGCATTTCTGATGCTTTCTGGACGCGGTGCTGCATGAACCAACCAGAGGGGGTTTGTCCCGTGGTTGTACGGAATGAGCGACTGAAGTGAAAACGGCTCATGCCACACAAAGCAGCAAGACAATCCAAATCAAATGCCTCAGCCAGATGTGCTTCCATATGATCAAGAACTCTACGCAGTTTCCATGTGGGCAAGAGAGTGGATCGTAGCTTTATCTTAGCTCTGGCATCAGCATACTGTCTTAAAAGATGAACTGTCAGACTTTCCAGAAGACCATTTACAAATAAGGGATTTGCAATGGCGGGAGATTGCATTTCAGCTACCAGACCACTCAAAATGCCTGATATAAAAACGTCCTGTCCTCCCGAGACATCCCGCATTCGAATACGTGAGGAGTTCAGATTTAATGACATGGCGGCTCGGTTAACAAGCTCAAGTCCAAGATAGAGATGCAACACTTCAAAACAAGTGTCGTCCTTGCCCTGCCAACGCATCAGATAGGGTGTGTCCGTCTGCGTGAGGTAAAACGTTCCAGCTTTTGCCTTGCTCTGTTCCCAAGGTCCTGTCAGTTCACGCTCTTCAATATTTGCTTCTCCGCTGATAACCCAGACAAGCAAGGGTTCTGCGACGGCAGGTACAAGAATTTCGTCTTCTTGTAACGGGCGAGAGAAGATCTGGACGTCAACGTCGTTCCAGACATCCCCTTCACTTTGTGCGATTTTCTTCCCGGGGAGAAGTTGCTCCAGTGCCAAACTGGCAGCACGCCGAGAAGGAAGGCAGGGCACCCCCATCTGTTACACTCCCTGATTTCCATGCACGACTATCTATAGCGCAAAATCGCAATAGTTTCAGCAAGAAGCCAAGAGAGATATCTTCTGGCATAATTTACACCTCCTTCGACCAACAAGGGCGATTGAAGGCTCGTTGCGTGGAGAAGATTATGAACATTGCAGGAAAAATTGCTCTGGTGACCGGAGCATCCAGTGGCATTGGTGCGGCAACAGCGCGCAAACTTGCAGCAGAAGGAATGACAGTCGGCCTGGCGGCACGTCGTCATGATCGCCTGAATGCACTTGTCAGTGAGATTATCAAGGCTGGCGGTCGAGCGATTCCTCTGGTGACGGACGTTACTGACCTTGTCTCGTGTCAAGAAGCCGCAAAGAGCTTGATTGCCCAATTTGGAAGGATTGATGTTCTGGTCAACAATGCGGGCCTGATGCCCCTATCTAGCGTTGACAGCGTGAAAGTGGACGAATGGCAGCAGATGGTGGACGTCAATATATCCGGTGTTCTTAATGGAACGGCAGCCGTTCTTCCGCAGATGATCGCACAACATTCGGGCCATATTTTTAACATGTCCTCGATTGCAGGCCGGAAAGTCTTTACGGGTCTCGCCGTTTATTGTGCCACCAAAGCTGCGGTGACAGCGTTTTCAGACGGCCTCAGAATGGAGATCGGACCAAAGCATAATATCCGCATTACCTGCATTCAGCCGGGAGCCGTAAAATCGGAGCTTTACGACCACATTACAGATGCTGATTACCGCAAACAAATGGATGATCTTGCAGCGTCCATGACCTTTCTCGAAGGCGAGGACATAGCAGACAGCATCCTTTTTGCTTTGAAATCACCTGCACGCATGGATGTTGCAGAACTGTTTGTTCTTCCGACTGAACAGGGATGGTGAACAGGAACTTATTGCCAACTGAGCTTAGGAGTCAGGCACCCTTCCGTCGAAAAGAGGCTTCAGGCTGGAAAGCCTCTTGAAGCTCGGTCACAAAGACCCGCAGCTTTGGTGTCATAACCGGACCTGCGTTATAGAGCAGGTGCATGGGCCTGTCCGGAACTTTCCACCTGGGCATAAGCCGGACAAGCCGTTTGCTTTTCATATCTGGAAGCAGAGCCTGCTCGTATCCCAGCAGAATGCCATCGCCACCAAGAGCTGCAGAATGCAGAACACTTGAATCATTACTGATTATCTTCCCGGACACGGTGACAGGTCGCGTAACGCTCCCCTGAGAAAGGTACCACGTGGTTACAGGGCCGCCGGAGTTTTCATATACGAGACACTCGTGGCGCATCAGATCTTCGGGCTGCCCTGGAAAACCGTGTTTTTCCAGATAGGTTTGAGCCGCGCAGATGACCCGACGATAGGCCGTCAAAGGACGACTGACCGCTGTAAGGTCCGTTTCCAGTTCACCAATTCGGATCACAGCCTCATGACCATCCATTGTGGGGTGAACCAGTTGGTCTGTCAGGGATAAATGCACTTGAATTTCTGGGTATCTTTTTTGAAAACTGTGAATAAATGATAGAAATACCGTTCGCCCGAAGGTGACTGGGACGCTGACAGATAATGTGCCGCGCGGTGTGCCAAGCATATTGGCTGCCAGACTGTCAGCTTGTTCAGCAGCCTGCAGAACAAGCCGACATTGCTCGCAATAGAGGCGTCCTGTTTCAGTCAGACTTTGCCGACGTGTCGTTCGATGCAACAGGCGAGCACCAAGGTGATGCTCCAGAGCCTCTATATGCTTGGCGACCATCTGCGGCGACAAAGTCAGATGCTGGGAGGCCGCAGCAAAGGACCCCAATTCCACGACCTTGATAAAAATCTTCATGCTGGTTAACCGGTCAAGCATTCATCATCCTCAGTTGTGACTGATGTCTCGTATCGACAATTTATCCAGCGAAAAAGAGGAATATGCTGAAGGCTTCGAGTGATTGGCAAGTCTAGTTCTGGTGGAGACTTTCGAAATGCCTGTTTATCTTGTGCGCATGGACCACCCTGACGGCGAGGGATGGGGACAGCATGTCGCAGCCCACGTGTTGTATCTCAGGCGCCTTATTCAGGAAGGCAGCCTGCTGGCCTCCGGTCCGTTGAAAGGTACCCCATTGCGCTCCGGCTTTCTAATTATGAAAGGCGCCAATCGGCAGGAGATTGACGCGATGATTGCCGGTGATCCCTTTGCATCCGAAGGTTTGATTTGTGATCTGCGGATTGAAGAATGGGACCCACTATTCGGGTGCCTGTCAAACCATGCAACAGGCGCACTCCCGCAAGAATTGAAGTCTCTTTTCCCTTCATGACGACAGCGCTGTGTTTTTTGAGAAATAAGAACGAAAACAGAGCCTTGGGATTATGAACGATCTTCAGTGGTATACTGTAGGGGATGCCCGCATACTAAAAATACAGGATCTGACGCTGGCAGCACTCACTCCAGAACACTTGCTTCCTGACTGGGATGATGCAACGGCACTTCAGGTCTATCCTGATCTGTCTGAAACGCTGGATGCTTCAGAAACGAAAATCCTTTTGAGCGTTCATAGCTGGCTCATCAAGGATCGCGGTCGGAACATTCTTGTGGATACGGGGGCCGGGAATAGCAAGGCTCGACCTGCTGCTCTGTATTTCGATCACTTGCACACCGTGTGGCTTGAAAATCTGATGCGCGCTGGCGTCCGGCCAGAAGATATCGATTTTGTTCTTCTCACCCATCTGCATGTTGATCATGTGGGGTGGAACACACGCCTGCAAAATGGCATCTGGGTTCCGACCTTCCCGAATGCCCGATATGTCTTTTCTAGAGCCGAATATGATTTTTTCAGTAATCCAGTTCATGATAGCGTCCGTAATAAAACCAGTTTCATGACACGCATTGATAGCGTTGATCCGATTATCTCGGCGGGTCTTGCGGATCAGATTGACGTAGACGGATCCGAAGTTCTTGAAGGAATTTCCTTTCACCCCACACCTGGGCATACGCCACATCACGCGTCTCTTGTGCTGAAATCAGGTATGGAGCGTGCGCTCTTCACGGGTGATGTCATGCATCACCCTATTCAGGTGTGTATTCCGGAGTGGAGTGCCGTTTTTGATGCAGATCCTCAGATAGCCATCATATCGCGCAAATGGGCTTTGAATTATGCTGCCGAACACACCGCAGCAGTATTCACATCGCATTTTCCGATGACATCCGCTGGAAAAGTGATGACATACGACCAGGGAAGGGGTTGGTCTTTCCTCTAGGGCTGCCATTATGTCCGCTGTTCACCTCGTTCAATTCCATTGCGGACATTCCGCTTTCCTCCCTAATTCGCCTGTCTGCTCAAGGGAACCAGAACAGACAGGCGGCAGTCGCCCTCATGTCGGTCGTTTGGACCACAAGGTTGTTTGCCAAATAGCGGACATCAGCGCTTCAAAGCCTTGTTGCAGAGATTGTCTGGATCTCACTAATTGTACCTCTTGAATGATCCCAAGACACAGACGGGCAACCCATGGACGTTGCGATGAAAATTTCAGCGATACGGAATTGTGATCGGATCATATGACAAGCACGCCCTTATATCCTCGTCATACTGCCCTATAGTATGACAAGGATACTCAAGGGTAGTATATTCGGGAGTAAGCGTTCGTGCCGCACACACCGGCTGAGAAAAAGCGCGTTCTGGCCCGCGTGCGCCGTATTCGCGGGCAACTTGATGCGCTGGAACAGGCTTTGGAGAAGGGAACTGATTGCGGTCCGGTGCTGCAACAGGTGGCGGCTATCCGGGGAGCGATCAACGGATTAATGGCCGGTGTTCTCGAAAGCCACCTGCGGGAAGAATTTGTTGAGTGTGCCGGTGATCGTGATGCTGCCAGTGGTTCGATCGAGAATGTGGTGTCACTCGTTCGATCCTATCTCCGGTAATGCCCTCGATGCTGGCTGATAGGTTATTTGGAGAAAAAATCATGAAATCACGGGCCGCAGTTGCTTTCGAGGCGGGTAAGCCCCTTGAGATTGTCGAGATCGATGTAGCGCCTCCTCGTGCTGGTGAGGTGCTCGTGCAGATCACGCATACGGGTGTGTGCCACACTGATGCGTTTACCCTGTCAGGGGATGATCCCGAGGGACTGTTCCCAGCCGTTTTGGGTCACGAAGGCGCGGGAATTGTCATCGAGGTCGGAGAAGGGGTCACCAGCGTTGCCCCCGGCGACCATGTCATTCCGCTTTACACGGCGGAATGCGGTGAATGTCTGTTCTGTAAGTCGGGAAAAACCAATCTCTGCATTTCAGTGCGCGCCACACAGGGTAAAGGTGTGATGCCGGATGGCACGACACGCTTCTCCTACAAAGGTCAGCCGATCCATCATTACATGGGGTGTTCGACGTTCAGCGAATACACGGTTGTCGCCGAGGTTTCTCTGGCAAAAATCAATCCCGCATCCAATCCAGGGCATGTCTGTCTGTTGGGATGTGGCGTCACCACAGGGATTGGTGCGGTACACAACACGGCCAAGGTGCAGCCGGGAGATACGGTTGCCGTCTTCGGTCTGGGCGGGATCGGTCTGGCGGTCATTCAGGGAGCGCGACAGGCAAAGGCTGGCCGGATTTTCGCTATTGATACCAACCCGGAAAAGTTTGAACTTGCCAAGGCCTTCGGTGCTACGGAGTTCCTCAATCCGAAGGACTACGACAGACCGATCCAGCAGGTTCTGGTGGAAATGACCGGCTGGGGTATTGATCACACCTTTGAATGTATCGGCAACGTCAATGTCATGCGCGCGGCGCTGGAAGCCGCGCATCGTGGATGGGGGCAGTCGATCGTCATCGGAGTGGCAGGGGCCGGTCAGGAGATATCAACCCGTCCCTTCCAGCTTGTGACGGGGCGTTCGTGGCGCGGCTCGGCTTTCGGTGGGGTCAAGGGACGCAGCCAGCTTCCCGGCATGGTCGAAGATGCCATGCGTGGCGATATCGAACTTGCGCCTTTCGTAACCCACACCATGCCGCTCGAAGACATCAATACGGCCTTCGATCTGATGCATGAGGGAAAATCCATCCGTTCCGTCATTCATTTCTAAGGTCTGCGTCTCACCGCGCAACATCATTTCCAATGGTTGGAAATTACAGGAGAACGATCATGGCAGTTATTTCCGGTGACGGTGTTTTCTCTCACGTTTTTCTTGGGGCAGTGGATACTGCGGTATCCGCGAAATTCTATGACGCCGCGCTTGCGGCTCTGGGCATAAAAAACCTGGGGCCGTTCGGGCATGGGTGGATTCTGTATGGCCGCGAAAAGCCAGCCTTCATCATTGCACGTCCAGGCAACGGTGAAGCGCCCTCAAGCAACGGTGTCACCATCGGTTTTGCAGCAGCGACACCCGCCGAAGTGGAGGCTTTTCATGCTGCAGGTCTTGCCAATGGGGGAACCGATGAAGGCGCACCCGGCCCGCGAAGCCACTTACCGGGCGCTTACGCTGCCTATCTCCGGGATCCGGCAGGGAACAAGATCTGCAGTTATACCTTCACGGACGGTAACTGACATGCGCAAAAGGCAGTGAGAGCCATGGAACGCAAGGAAACACATGCCTCTTTTGGGGGCGTGCAGGAAGTCTGGCGACACAAGTCCGTGTCGTTGGGTGTGGAAGCAAACTTCGCGATCTACCTGCCGCCGCAGGCAAAAACTGAAAAGGTTCCCGTTCTTTACTGGCTCTCCGGTCTGACATGTACGGAGCAGAATTTCATTGGCAAGGCTGGCGCGCAACGCGTGGCCGCAGAACTGGGCATCGCCATTGTCGCGTCGGATACCAGTCCACGGGGCGTGGGTGTGGCCGATGACGATGCGTACGATCTTGGACAGGGTGCCGGATTTTACCTCAATGCGACGCAGGAGCCGTGGGCTGCGCATTATCGGATGTATGATTACGTCGTCACGGAACTTCCTGCGCTGATTGAGGCGAGCTTTCCGGTTACGCAGCAGCGAGGCATTGCGGGACATTCGATGGGTGGATTTGGCGCCATCATGATCGCGCTGCGTAATCCTGGCCGCTATCGTTCTGTGTCAGCCTTTTCACCCATTGTGGCGCCAACGCAGGTACCATGGGGTGAAAAAGCATTCAGTGCTTATCTGGGGCCGGATCGTGCCAGTTGGGCAGCCTATGACCCGCTTGAACTTGTGCGGACAGCGAAGGAAAGACTGCCTGTTCTGATAGATCAGGGTCTGGCGGACCAGTTTCTGAAAGAACAGCTCAGGCCAGAACTGTTCCAGGAAGCCGCACAGAATGCAGGGCAGGAACTCATCCTGAATCTTCGTCCTGATTACGATCACAGCTATTATTTTGTAGCCAGTTTTATTGCAGATCATCTCAGATATTTCGTGAGTAAACTACGATGAATAGATTGTCAGTTTTTTGGATCTGGAATTTTCTGGCTTTGAGTGGAGATAAAATCTGTTAGGGGCATCTTTCAAACTGTGAAATCAGCTGGCAGCTTTCCGCACCTTTTATCCGGAAGCAGTCCAACTGTTTTGTTTTCTTCCACGATTTGCCTGTTTGCTCAGCGATATTAGAGCAGACAGGCAGCAGTCGCCTACATGTCAGAAGCCAGAGCGTCGCTCTTCGCTTCTCTGAAACGGACGTGTTCATGGCTTGCGAGAATAGGCTGTTGTCGATCACGACCAACATCACGAGCATCCCGCCTAAAATGCGCGGTATGTGCCGGCGGCCAAGTGCGATGACCCCGCTCGTCTCTGTTAGGGCGTAGGGGGAACTCAAGACCAGTCTCCCTGGAAACGGTTATTGATGGATGACAGGCTCAATGATCGTCGGAATTGCAGCCCGGAGCACGCGGAGAGCTGACGGCTTGGCGCAGCCGGTCGACCCGATTACGCAAGTCCCGCAGTTCGGTGATCGACAGCCCGGTCGCCGTTAACACACAAGCCGGAATCGTCTCGGCCTGAACGCGCAGGGCCCGACCGGCCTCGGTCAGATGAACGCGCACCTGTCGTTCGTCCTTCTGGTCGCGGGTGCGCTCCACAAGGCCAGCGCCCTCCAGCCGCTTGAGCAATGGGGTCAGGGTGGAGCTAACCAGATCGAGTTGTGATCCGATTTCGCCGACAAGTCTGCCGTCACTGCTCCACAGGACGGTCATTACTAGATATTGCGGATAGGTGAGACCGAGCGGCTCGAGCAGCGGTTGGTACAGCCGATTGAAGGCGTGGCTCGCGGCATACAGCGAGAAGCACACGAAATTCGACAGATCAGGTGTGGATGGGTCTTCGTTCATATCGTCCTCCATAAGCAGGGCCATTATATCGCGTAATATCAAATCTCGGGCGATGTTAATGCATAGGAGCTATGCAATCTAACATGTTGCGCGATAATATCGCACGCGATATGTAATGCTTCACAGGCCGATCGCAGCCTGATCGATACGGAGTTTTCCATCATGAAGCGCCTCTCCACAGTCATCGCCTTGGCTACCGCTATTGCCGCCGCGCCCGCGCTCGCCGCTCCCGTGCTGGAGCCCACGACCCAGCATTTCCTCAGCGACCTCGCCACCGCCCATGTCCCGGCCATCCCCTCGCTGTCCCCGCACGATGCCCGTGCGCTGCTGGACGGCGCGCAGGCGTCGGTGAAGGTCACCGCTCCCTCTGCCCGGATCACCGACCGCGTGCTCCCCGTTGGCCCGACCGGCAGCACACGCATCCGGATCTATCGCCCGTTCGACGCCCCGAACCATGCGCCGGCCATCGTCTATTATCATGGTGCCGGTTGGGTGATGGGCGGCCCGGCCAGCCATGACCGCCTCGTGCGCGATCTGGCGGCGGGCAGCGGTGCGGTGGTCATCTTCGTCGATTACGAACGCTCGCCCGAGGCGCGTTATCCAACTGCGATCGAGCAGGATTATGCGGTTCTGGAGTATGTCGCTCGTCATCCGGTCGAATTCGGGATCGATCCATCCCGCATTGCCATCGCCGGAGACAGCGTCGGTGGTAATATGGTTGCGGTCGTCTCCGCCCTCGTTGCGGAGCGGCATGGACCCAGGCCCGTAGCCCAGCTCCTGTTCTATCCGGTGACCGATGCCGCGATGAATGACGGATCCTATCACGAGTTCGCCAGTGGCCCCTGGCTGACAGCGAAAGCCATGGATTATTTCTGGAACCAGTATCTGCCTGCCGGCACGGACCGCGCCCAGCCGCATGTTTCGCCGCTGAACACGCCGGACTCCATCCTGCACGGGCAGGCGCCAGCATTGGTCATCACAGATGAAAACGATGTCCTGCGTGACGAGGGCGAGGCCTACGCCCGACGCCTGGTCGAAGCTGGCGTGCCGGTCATAACGACCCGCTATAACGCGACGATCCACGATTTCGTTATGCTCAATGCGCTTGCCAAGACGCCGGCGGCCACCGCCGCAGTCGCCCAGGCGGCTCATTTCCTGCGCGATGCCTTTACGAAGGTAAAGTGAGAGAACAGGGGCGGTCTGAAGCAATTTCCTCCAAAAAGAGGGAGCGCTTCAGCCTCGCGCTGGCTGCAGTTTCTGCTCCGTCCCTCAGGCACTGACCATGAACCTATCGCTGGCATGACGACTGCATATATGCGGGGTCTTATGAGACGGACAGCTCTCGCCCGACGAAGTAGGTTGTCAGGTTGATCTTCAGGAGACGCCCATTTGTGTCGTGACAGTCGATTGCACGAATGACCGATTTTCCAGTCTTACCGCCCAACAGCCGACATTCTGCTCACCCGCCTGATCTGCCTGTCTGCTCCGTGATGCAGGAGCAGACAGGCAGCAGTCGCCTACTTCCGGCCGATTAGATGCAGGCTACATGCTTCTCGAAAGCGGACGTTTACAGATAGTTTGGCTGGCAAACATTGAGAGCCTGTATGGCGATCTCACCAAATTCCTGATCTCTTGTGATTTCGAACTGAGTGACCGGACGCACCTGAAGGAACATCTTTTAAACGGAAAAACTCTTCTACTTGATCTCAGTAAGAGCAATTCATTGCGAAAACTTTCTGATTGTTATCGGGATCAGCTTTCTTACATCGCTTGTCATGCGAAGGGCTATTGGGGCCTTTATATCTCGCTCATTCGTCCTGATAGCTTTATTGCCTGGGCAAGCGATAATTTTCCAGATGATATCTAAAGCGATATAGGCATTATTCAAATTACTTATTGTTTCGCCTAACAAGCAATATTTGGCCTTATCTTTATTTTTCGAATCAATAGGTATATATTTAACGCCCTAGTATACGTCTCTCTGGTACTGGAGGAGGGGAGGGATATAGTATCAACCCTTTTTCCATATCAACATCTACGTGTGCTTCTGGATAAACAGAGAGGGCTAGTTTTAGTGGGCCTGTAATATCACGTTTGAAGTCACGCATACGCGCATATTCTGGTCCAAACTGCCCTTTGAAAGCATACCACGAGATAGATACTGGTTCTTTGAGAATATGTAGCCTGTAAGCTAACCAAATATATGTATCTATCGCTTTTGATTTTCCGGATATTTGACGAATTGCTACTTCCCGAAGTGGCAAAGGGTGGTCAATCAAGCTTTCGTAAAAACTTTCGTCTAAACGAACAACTTCTCTCCAAAACGAAGGTTGATTTTCATCTTCCTGAATTGGAAAGATTGCGTCCCGTACAAATGCTCCGTTACTAACCATTTTTGCTCCATTGTGGACGCGAAAAAATGTTAGTCTGCACTGACTGATTCTTTTTGCTTGGTCTCTTACGGAATTATAAGTTTTCCCACCAACAGTAATTCCCATTACTTTAAGCCAAGCATTCATCGAAGAGCCAAGCTCGACTTCACGGGATTGTGTCTTTACTGCTTGAGTTTGTAAATAGAGGAGAATCATACGAGCCATTGAGCCGTATGGAATACCCACGGGAGTTTTGTCGTCGTTTAAGCCGCTTTCAATAAGAAGTTTGATTCCTCCGCCTTCACGTTCCCATACGGTCTCTTCAGTCTTTTTATGAGGCAGAGCAGCCATCGCAAAGCCCGAATGAGTGATGCCAATTTGTAAAGCTTCATCACTTAATACTTCATGAGCAGCATCGACACATACACGGCTTAGCTGCCCATCGAGAGACGCCTGTCGCCGAGCTTCATGGAGTCCATGGCGTTCAAGAAGATTGTGTATTTCACCCATGAACCTGACTTTCCATGGCCGACGATCGGGTGTCAATTTGGACTTTGCTCGCGGCGATTTTTCCACAGAACTCCCTTGGACTCCACTCGCCGTGGTTTGGACTCTGCTCGCGCGCTCTAGGAAGATTATTAGATATATTTATTAGATATGCGCGACCAGAGTCCAAGGGATAACCACCATTGTAGCGAGCAAAGCCCAAGAAATGAGCGAGGAGATCCCAGGGGATAACTGTTCTAAATTCAAATCGCTGTGCATTACGGCTGTCTGCAATGAGCGAGGAAAGTCCAAGAGGGTGCGAGAAGAGTCCAAAAGATGTGAAAGAGGATGATGCGGACAGCGAGGGGGATAGAGCGAGAAGAGTCCAAACAACTGAATGGCACAATAAGCTGGCCGTTAGGCGGTGCAAAAATTTCTCATCGTACCGTTTGAATAGAGAACCAAACATATTGATTCTAATGGCCTAATTTCTAAATGTAGGATAAAATTAGCCTTAACTTCAGTGAGATATCGAAGATAATTCTGAATCCGCTGATTGCGACAGTAAGCTTACCGGGATAGCTGGTCAGGGACGATCAACTGCAAATGTTCGTGGCAGGTGCAACTGTCTAAGATATAATTCTCCTCGTTTTTCAAGTTCCAAAACGGCCGAAAGATGAGCAGCCCACGCGGCCTTGCGCTGCATTAGGTTTTGAGGGCTGGCTCCAAGAGAAAAATGAATCACGCCCTCGACGAGGTCCCACGTGCTCTCCGGATAGTCCCGAACTTTCCGCTGCCACCATGCCAAAGCGTCCTGAACAGAAACACGCGGTACTAAAGAAGGCTGGAAGATACTCTCTGGGGGCCGCAGCTTTGCCCTCCGACGAGATGCTGACAAAAGCGCGTCCAGTAGATCTTGGGTGAGGATTGAAGACGCTGTCTCAGCAGCAGAAGGCGAGGGGGGCAGTTTCCCGCGTCCAAAAACACTTTCGCCCAGCACAGGCCGAGTTTCAAAGCACTCCACGGCTTGCAAAAGCTTGTCCTTTCGAAGCAGGGCGCGTTGGAGCTGCTCGGCTGCGGAGTGGGCGGCAAGGTGCTCTTCAGTATCTTCCCGAAGCAGAAGAGCCGAGCGCATTTGAAGAAGGGTCGCTGCCAGAACAAGATCGTTCGCAGTCTGTTCGAGAGGACGGTTTTTAAGTCGCTCTTCCACGCAGATCAAAAACTGGTCGATCAGCTCTCTCAGCGGAAGCGTCCGAAGATCTATCGCACGATGGCGGACGGCCTGCAGCAGCGCCTCCAGCGGGCCCTGCCAGGCTCCAACTTCCAAAAGCAGTCCCTCAGACATCGTAAAGCGGGCGTATGGAAAAGGTGAGGTCGGGCCATTGGGTCGCAATGGCCCGAAGAGCCGGCCAAGGCGTCCAGTCCGCCGACCAGAACGAGACGCTCCAGCGGGTTGTGCTCTTTTTCGGATACCCGTCCATGACGTCGACCTGCTGCAGTGGCCGGGAGGTTCCCCAGTGCTCCCACAGCCACGCTTGTGTCATGGGGGAAGCGGGGCCGAGGGAGAGAAGATCCAAAGGCATGGGACAAAGGGCATTAAGATCAAACGGAACAGAGCTGGATGCCGCCTCCCGAGCGAGAAGGACTGTCTGGCTCTGGACAATCTGTTCGATCAAAGCGGCTGTCTGGGCGTCCCAAACGGGAAAGATCCGGCTCAGATCTTCACGGTTGGTGACATCTGGCCCCCACGATAGACGGCCAGTCCCCGCTGCTGCCGCCTGGAACCGGGCCAGTACGGCTTCTGATCCTGTGACGGTCAAGACATGTGCCAGCCAGTCTGGTTGAGGATTGAATAGCGGAGGAGAAAGAGGGGTCTTCCGCTCTAAAAGGCGTGACCCGGAGATTGAAAAGGCCGTGCCGCTTGCCGGTGGCATTGGGGTGTGGCGGGGAAGTGCCGGACGGGTGGGGAGACGAAAGCCGACCCCTGGTTCATCGTCGTCACTGGGGCCCGGTTCGAGATACCCGTGGGCAACGGGTCGCGCTTCCAGTTCCAGACGATAGTCTTCCAGACGCGCGACTGTCGCATCAACGTCCGCGATGATTTCAGCCGTCGTCTGTGGCATGGGCTACAGGTCCAGAAGATGGGCAGGAGAGTCCAGGTCCAGACGGGCCCGCCGGACATAGCGGCGCATGCTGCTCAGGTCTCGGTGGCGGGTATGCGCCATGATCTGCTCGTCCCGGGCATTGGCCCGGAAGGCCTCGGTAACGAAGCCGGCGCGCAGTCCATGCGGGCTGAGGCGTTCCCCGGAGGGAACCTTGAGCCCGGCCACCCTAGCACGACGCAGCAGGATCTGCCGGACCGCATCCGGATGCAGGGCATCGCGTCCCACCTGCTCCCAGCGGTTGATAGAGCGGAAGAGGGGACCGTCCATAATCTCGGCCTTCTTCAGCCAGCGCTCCAGGGCCAGAACAGGGCAGGTTTCGCGATGCTTGCCGCGCGGCAAAAAAATTTCTTCGCCCCGATGTTCGGGGTCTGTCTTGCTGCGGGCGATATGGAGCTTCAAGCCGGTTGCCACGATCCGGACGGTCTCTGTCGTCAGAGCAACCAGCTCAGAACGGCGCAGCGCCCCGGCAAAGCCGATGAGCAGAAGGGCCCGATCGCGCAGATCCGCCAGCGCTTCGACTGTTTTGCTATGCTCGGGGGCGACGAGTTTGCGGACTTCCTGGGAGGTGAGGGCAGCGGCCTGCTTCTGCGGCGCGCCATACACACGTCCTGCAGCGCGAAGGGTGGTGCGGATGGCCGCATGGCCGGAGCTCCACTCTAGCCCCCGCATGCGATGCTGATAGCCGATGGCAGCCAGGCGACGGTTGAGAGCCGAGCGGCTGAAACGTGGTGCCAGACTGTGCAGCCAGGCCGCAACGACGGGAGGAGCGGCCGGAAGAGAAGACGTCCCATGTTCGTCGCACCAGTGACAGAAGGCCTGCCAGTCATGGGCATACGCTCGCAGGGTTTCGGGTGCATAGGCCGCGGTCCGGGCACTGTCTTTTGCTGCGTCCAAGGCACTTTGCAGAGCAGGGGAGGGCGCTTCGGAGAGACGCTCTGCGGGATCTGTCGGGACTGTCATGTCGGTGATCTTCCCTCTGAAATACCCAATGAGTCTGCCGTAAGACACCAATTAAGGCAACCTTGATTTAATACGCGGTAAGAGAACATTACCACGTGTTATACTACCAAAAAACAGTCTCAAAATCCCCATAGAACGAGCCCAAAAGGGGCCTAAAGCGGGCCTTTCAGGCCTTCGAGCAGTGGGTCCAGTTCGGCCACGGACCGCAGGCCGTAGGTCACGAGGAAGGTCTCGGTCGTGGCCCAGAGCTGGGGCTGGCCTGGGACCGGCTTGCGGCCAACGCTGCGAATGAGTCCTTTCTCCTGCAATAGGGTCAGAGTTTTTTGGGGCAGGGACGCATCCCGGAAGCTTTCGATTTCGGGTCGGGTGACCGGCTGACGCGCGGCAATCAGCAGCAGCACTTCAAGCGCGGCGCGGGGTAGGCGTTCTGGCGGCCGCTCCAACATCGCCTTAAGGGATTCTGCCAAATCGGGGGCGGTGCGGAACATCCAGCCGTCTCCAGCCGCGACCAACTCAAACCCCAGCCCCTCGGTGCGCCTGGCCACTTGGCTCACGATCTGGGCGATCTCTACGTCCTCTCCCAGAGCCCGCGCCAGCGTCATTCGGGACACAGGACCGCTGCTCTGGAAGAGGAGGGCTTCGGCGAGACGGACGGGATCGGAGACAGAGGACGTCATGGTCGAGAGCATAAGGCTGGTTTTCCGTTTTCCACCAGGGGTTGCGATATGCTCGGGGTGGATCTTTTCTAGGAGAGTAGGCGGCCAGGCTCCGCAAGACGTCGTCGTTAAACGTTGTTTTTGTGCTAAAGGATAGAAATGCCGATCCGACCGGAACTGAAAGCATTATATCCTCTCAACTGGCCCGAGTTGAGCCGACAGGTGCGGTTCGAGCGGGCTAGGGGATTGTGCCAGCGGTGTGGTCGACCCCATGGACAATTCCTTCAGGTCTTACCGGGTGGCCGATGGAAACATCCGGAAACAGGGCACTGGTTCAATGGCCGAGGCAGACGGGTTTCACCCCCGGACCTGATCGAGCATCTGCAAATGCGACAGACGAAGGTAGTTCTGGCAGCGGCGCATCTAAATCACGACCCCACCAGCAACCGGTGGCGCAATCTGCGTGCACTCTGTCAACGCTGCCATCTGCTGCATGACCGAATGTATCATCTGGCCCAACGCCGTTTGACCTTGCGAAGGCGCCTGGCCCTCGGGGATCTGTTCGAAGGGCCCTATCGGATTGGAATGAATCTTAAGGAGTATGAAATACACTATGGCTAATCTTCTTCGGGGGAATAGGGGTAGGTCTGATCTCGGCGGAAAAAGATGAAAAGCCGTCGTCTATTTTGATGTTTGTTATGGACATTGGCTTCCAGAACGGTGACGGAAAATAGCCCAATTCAAAGCTGAACGAATTTTGTTGGTACCAGATCAATTTATGGATATACGTTCAGTATATCCCGTATGGAGGATGCCATGCTTGCCCGCACAACTCTCTTTCTTTCCAATCGCTCTCAGGCTGTACGGCTTCCCAAAGCGGTTGCCTTTGACCTTGGCCTGAAGGACGTCGTGATCATTCCCGATGGCGTACGACGCATTATTGCGCCTGCGCATGCCGCATGGGATGATTTTTTTTCGTCCTCCGGCACTGAATTACCCGAACGCAATCAACCTGCAATGCAGGACCGCGAAAGCTTTTGATGCTACGTTATCTTCTGGATACAAACTTTTGTATCCGCGTCTTGCGTGACCGTCCAAAGGGCCTACGCGAGCGTTTCAACGATAACGCCGAGGCCCTCTGTATTTCAGATGTTGTGCTTTACGAACTCCTCTATGGGGCAGAAAAATCTCAAAATCCGGCAAAAACTCGACGGGAGGTAGAGCATTTTGCTGTGCGTTTGTCTGTTTTGCCATTTGACGATGATGCGGCAGCACATACAGCAGAAATCAGGGCTGATCTGGAAGCCCGTGGGTGTGTTATCGGACCGTACGACCTAATGATTGCGGGGCATGCCCGGAGCAAAGGACTGGTCGTTGTAAGCGGAAACCTACGAGAATTTACTCGGGTAAATGGATTACGTTCTGAAGATTGGACGCCGGATTAACGAGAGAAGGTCGCCGCCATGCCCTCGAGAGTCTGACACTTCCACTGTGTTTAGCACTACTTTGGCAGAATGGAGTTAGGATGCCTTTTGAGTGTCCATCCGCAATGAGGGCATTGTGTCGGGGATGAACGAGACATGTGGTCAAGGATGGCCTGACGCACTGCTGGTAGACTGGGTTGTGGTGGTGGCCCGAGGGCTCTTTTTTTTTGTCCCGCCTGAGCAAGCCTGCGGGATTGCAAAAAGGCGTAGGCCATCATCGACATCAAGGCATGGCGGTGAAGTCCGCTCCAGGATCGTCCCTCAAAGTGATCCAGGCCCAGCTCTTCCTTGAGTTGCTGATGGGCCTGTTCGCATATCCAGCGCGCTTTGATCGCGCCAGCCAGAACCTTGATTGGCGTGTCGGCTGGTAAGTTCGAGAGATAGTATTTGCGTTCGCCATTCGAGCGATGCTCCCCCACAAGCCAGGCTTCTTCGCCCGGCATGTGTTGGGCTCCGGCAGAGCCGATCCTCTGGGGTGCGCCATCCGCGATGCGCACGCGTATGGCCGCGAACCGAGCCGTCAGACGTCCTTTCGTTCCCTTGCGCCAACTGACCTGCCGCCACTTTGCCCCTTCGAGCATGGTGTGTGCAGCCACGGACGTGACATCCGGAACGTGCCGCATGCGTGGGCGACCACGGCCTGCAACCGGGAAGATCAGTTGAACATCGTCGGGATAGGCCTTCTGGTGTCGTGGAATACCGACAGCACAGCAAAGACCCCGTGCGGTCAGTGCCTGCCGCAACGAGGCTGACAACCCGTAACCTGCATCAGCCAGCACACAGCCGAAGCGTACGCCTGCTGCGATGACGCGATCAATTTCCTCAAGCGCGATTTCAGGCTTCGTACGGTAGTCCTGTAAGGCACGAGGTACGCCTGCCTTATCCATGCGCGCGACGTCGCCTGTCCAGCTTTCCGGCAGGAACAACCGCAGGCTCAGCATCAGCGGAACTTCACCCGAAGCCAGTGTCACAGAGACCATTGTCTGGCAGTTCGCATTCTTGCCTAGTGCGGTTGCGTATTGGGGCGCAACGCCTACAGAGGCTTTCCCCTTCTTCGGCAGGGCAGTGTCATCGATGATCAGCCAGGATCTGTCGCCACCAACCAGGTCATCCGCCTGTTTCCACAAGGTCGCTTCCAGTGGGGCCTTGTCCCACAGCCCGGCTCCGATGAAATGATGTAGCCGGTCATAGGGGACCGCATCCGAACGCATGGCCATGGGCTGGATGCTCTTGCGATCTCCTGGCCCGATCAGACCTGCGATATAGGCCGGGCACATTTTACGCCGCGTCTTGTTACCAAGACCTTCCAGATACGGGACGAGCCATCGCTCAAGATCCGCTTGCCAGTCTTCTTCCAATGCCAGCCTCCGTCAAAGCTGGCTCCCCATGAATCACGCAATCAGCTCCATGGGAATCCTAAAAATCATACTTCTGCCAAAGTAGTGTTAGGGCGCGTTGACAAAAGATTTGATCCAGAGCCTTGCGGCGGCGATATTGAGGAAACTCATAAAGGACAAGGCGGTCTTGTCGTATCGGGTCGCGATACGGCGCATCTGGAGGGATCGAAGAACCGTTGGTTGATGTGCTTGGTTTGTGATTTCAGGCTTCTGACGATGTAATTAACGGTTTTTGCGATGGCATCCGGTCTGCGTTTTGAGCAGATCGAGGGCTTTACCCGGCTGAATGACTACGCGCTCGCGCTGATCCGCTCGAGGAAGAAAAAGCGGCGCATGTTGTAGACGATATTGGCCAGCCCGATCCTCGTGGTGGCTCGGGTGATGCCGACGGTTCGGACGAACAACCCTGTCTGTGATTTCTGATCAGCAAAGACGTGCTCGACGCGGGATCGGATCACCGATTTCCCTGCATTCGATTTCTGGATATGGAGTGGCATGGGTTTGAGATGCGGCTCCTTCCTGTGAACCTTTGAGACAAAGCCCTGCTTTTCCATGAAGTCTTCGTTGGCTTTGGAGCGATAGGCCGTGTCTGCCCAGACGCTTGAGGCCGTATTGGTTTTATCCAGAAGCCCCTCTCTCAATCGCGCATCATCACTGGCGGCGGCATCCGTCGTCTTCCATTTTCGGATGAACCGGAATTTCCGGTTGATGGAGACGTGGGATTTGTAGCCAAAGAACGGAATGGCGAGATCTGTTGCGGGGATCGTTCCGTCATCCTGCCGCTTTGCTTTCGTGAACTTCAGCGTCCAGCGCGCATGGCGATCCTTGTGGGACAATTTGGATGGCTTGTCCTGCCAGTCTTCAGGAATACGCCCTGCCCGGAGGTCGGCTTTCTCGGTGTTGGTATTGCGCTGCTTTGGAGCGGCTACCAATGTTGCATCCAGGATCTGGCCCGACATCGGCAGATAGCCCGCGTTCCGCAGAGTTGCATCAAACCGGGCAAACAGCCTTTCAATGGCTCCCGCCTGGGTCAGGCGTTCACGGAACAGCCAGACCGTTTTGGAATCAGGCACCCGATCTGAAAGCCCCAGACCAAGGAAGCGCATGAAGGAGAGGCGATCGTTGATCAGATATTCCGTCCGTTTGTCGGACAAATTGTTCAGCGTCTGGATCACCAGGATCCTGAACATCAACACTGAATCGAACGGCGGTCGCCCGCCCTTGCTTCCATCTGAATAGGCCAGAGCCTGCTCCAGATCAGGGCGGAACACCTCAAAACCCACAGTCCGGGAAAATGCTTCGAGCTGGTCACCAAGCCCACTCAACCGGGCAAGCCGTTCTTCAACATCAAAGAAACCCGCCTGCTTCATGATCCATACTCCAATCAACGCAAGGAAAATGGAATCATAAAGACTGACCCAAAACCAGAGAGTTTTTCGAACCCTCCACCTATGCCCCGACATATCCAGAAATCGAATGCAGGGAAGTCGGTGATCCGATCCCGCGTCGAACACGTCTTTGCTGATCAGAAGTCACAGACAGGGCTGTTCGTCGGAACTGTCGGCATCACCCGGGCCAGCATGAGGATCGGGCTGGCCAATATCGTCTACAATATGCGCCGCTTTCTCTTCCTGGAGCGGATCCGCATCACAGCGTAGCTATCAAGCGGGTAACAGCCCCCAATCTGCTCAAAACGCAGACCGGATACCATCGCAAAAACCGTCAATAAAATCGCCAAAAGCCAGAAATTACCAGCCAAGCACATCAATCAACGGTTCTTCGATCCCTCCAGGTGCTCGCTCCTTTTTTAGGAGTGTAGAGCACGGTCGCCGGCTTTTCCGGATTAATTGACCCGTTTGAAACGGATAATGCTGCGGGACATTTTTCCGTTATCCCAGTTAGGCATAATCCTCCAAGGCGTCAGAACATCAGCTTCATTCCCCTTTACGACGATATTACGACGCTGCTCTGTTCCAACCCATTCTGGCGCCCATGCTGTCTGTACACTTGTAACCCACTGGTTACCTTCCACACGATAGCGGCCAATATAGGCAACGAGTGTTTTCATGAGATGCGCGCGATCTGCATCATCTTTTGCCGGCTGACGATCACTCCCTTCAAGATTAAACGCAACCCAACCGTCAGGGGTGAAGATGACGCGGCCACGCGGATGGGCGCCCATAGCGTCAATCAACTTCCCGGTTTCTTTATCCTGAACCTTATAAGAGACCAGCTCCCAAACCCCGACTATGTTCTTTTTCAAGTCTGGATCAACTTTCTTTGGAAGTTCCGGAATGGATACTTCCTGAGCATGGATAGATGACAATGAAGACATAGACACAGCCCCCGCAAAAGACATAATCAGCATAATT
>NZ_JAOQNM010000004.1:0-51692 GCF_025961355.1 Gluconobacter cerinus
AGCTCTGGATTGCTATGCTGCGGCGTTGAGCCGTTCCAGAAAGAGGAAACGGCGCATATTGTAGACGATATTGGCCAGTCCGATCCTCATTGTGGCCCGGGTGATGCCGACGGTCCGGATGAATAGTCCTGTCTGTGACTTCTGATCGGCAAAGACGTGCTCAACGCGGGATCGGATCACTGATTTTCCAGCATTCGATTTCTGGATATGCCGGGGCATGGGTTTGAGATGCGGCTTTTTGCGATGGACCTTTGAAACGAAGCCCTGCTTCTCCATGAAGTCTTCATTGGCTTTTGAGCGATAAGCTGTATCTGCCCAGACGGTTGAGGCCGTATTGGTTTTATCCAGCAGCCCCTCTCTCAATCGCGCGCCATCACTGGCTGCGGCATGCGTTGTTTTCCATTTTCGGATGAACCGGAACTTCCGATCGATTGAAATATGGGATTTGTAGCCAAAGAACGGGATGGCGAGATCCGTTGTGGGGAGCGTTCCGTCATCCTGACGCTTTGCTTTGGTAAACTTCAGCGTCCAGCGTGCATGGCGATCTTTATGGGACAGCTTTGCGGGCTTGTCCTGCCAGTCTTCGGGAATACGTCCTGCTCTGAGATCCGCTTTCTCAGCATTTGTATTGCGCTGCTTTGGCGCGGCCACCAGTGTCGCGTCCAGGATCTGGCCTGACATCGGCAGATAACCGGCGTTGCGCAGAGTGGCATCAAAAAGATCAAACAGCCTTTCAATGGCTCCCGCCTGGGTCAGACGCTCACGGAACAGCCAGACCGTTTTGGCATCCGGAACCCGGTCCGACAGCCCCAGTCCCAGAAAGCGCATGAACGACAGGCGGTCGTTGATCAGATACTCTGTCCGTTCATCAGACAGATTGTTCAGCGTCTGGATCACCAGGATTTTGAACATCAGCACCGGATCAAATGGCGGACGACCGCCTTTGCTGCCGTCTGCATAGACCAGAGCCTTATTCAGGTCAGGACGAAATGCTTCAAAATTCACAGTCCGGGAAAACGCTTCGAGTTGATCACCCAGCCCACTCAGCCGAGCAAGGCGCTCTTCAACATCAAAGAAACCGGACTGCTTCATCTTCCATCTCTCCCACTCAACGCAGAAGAGATGGAATCATAGAGAAAGCCTCAAAACCAAGAGGTTTTTCGAACCCTCCAAGCAGCTTCTGGCCGGATTACTCCGGCATCCTGAAAAAGCGGCTTCTCACGTCGTTCAACGCGAAGCCTCTGTATCATGCATGGGGTATTAAACACTATCATTAATCTCTGATGAATAAACCCGCAGACAAGTCAGAAAACGTTCTGCGGATTTCTCGAAGTCTAATTGGAAAAACCTGAGAAATATTCAGAAAAATTTAAATACGGGCTCAAGAAGAATATCAAATTTCGATCGTTATCAGAAACCGGGTGCAAAAAGAATCGTTCTCGAATGTCCGAAAATAAAATCACCATCATGACGAGTTATAAAGGTTTATAAATCCAATCAAATTAGCGGCCATCCTAACGATATATTGTAACAATTGTATTGGAGTCCTCATTATTTCTAGATTGGAGTTCCGATTATCCAGTTCTGGCCGTAATTCTTTTTGCAGGACTCCAAAAAAATAATCCCAGAATTTATTTTTTTGAGTGTGATATTTTTTATAACGTTTTGAAAACAAGCATTTTTCTTCACGGAAATGATACTAGTTTCCATTTGGTTAAAAAGTTCCCAAAAACAATCTCCTTTTATTTCCTACTGTTGCTGTCTACAGGCCATAGGAGGGTAATGTTGATTTGTTATTAACTCCCCCGAAAAGCTGGAGCTTGATCAAATGGCGACGACATCTGTTACTTCCGGACAAACTGCTAGTAGCCAAGTTAATGCGGGAGACGTTGAATACGTCCAGAACGGCGGCACTGCTGCGGGTCAAACCAATTATGGTACGCGCTATGTACAATCAGGGGGAGTAGTGTCAGGCGGTGTCCTGTCTGGCACCGGTGTAGACTATATCGAGGCTGGTGGATCGTCATACCAGACTGCGATTAGTAGCGGTGGTGTCCGCTACGTTGAGTCAGGTGGTACCGCAGTCAATCCATATCTTCGCAATGGTGGCACAATCGTCGTCTCATCAGGCGGCCTTGTCACAAGCGCCAATGGCGTCGGCGGTGTTCTGAGTGCGCAGGCAGGGGCTATCGTCAACAGCGCATATGCTTCGGGCACGAATGCTAAGATTATCCTCGATAATGCGGCAATCCTGAGTGGCACAATCAGTGCAACGCAGTCTGCAACTGTATCAGGAGGGACAATCGGCTCCGGGGTCGTTGAAAATATCTCCTATTATGCGTCCGCAACGAACCAGATCGTTGCCAGCGGCGGTGTCGCCAATTTTTACGGAAGCACTTACTCGTCTGATATCATCGTCAGTGGCGGTACCCTTAACCTGAATGGCAATACGATTTCAGGTTATCAGTTCCAAGGGTCAGATGGCCTTATTACGATCTCCAGTGGCACGCTCAACGGATCCAATACTTCTGCAGTAACAGACGGGAATACCATTACACAGAGCGGCGGTACGGTCATTAACCAGACGATCGGAAGCGGTGGTATCCTCAATGTTCTAGGCGGAACTGCATCCAGCACGGTGATTGAAACGGGTGGAAGTGCCGTTATCAATAACGGCCTCGCCAAAGATATGTCAGTCAACGGTGGATCTGTCGATGTCGTCAAGACTTCCGGGGGAGCTTCGATCGGATTTACGTCTGGAGGCAGCGGGGGAACAATCACGCTCGAGAGCGGCGTGACATTTACCAATACGTCTTCTTCTTTTTGGGTCTCTTCTGGCGGAACTTACATCGTTAATTCGGGTGCGGTGTTAAACGGCGGCCACGTTTTGTCTGGTGGTACTCTTGTCGTCGATGGCGGAAAAACCTCTGGTGTTATACTGGATGGTGGCCAGATGTATTTGAATAACGCTCTCGCAACAACAAATACAACCTTTACGTCTAATGGGGGTACATTATACTTCGAAAGCGGTTATGCTGGCACCCAGACTTGGAACCTCAATAACAACGTTCATGCAGTTGTTTCAAGTGGCGCATCCCTGCCAAATACCACAGTAAGCTCTACAGCTCTACTCGATGTGTTGAGTGGCGGAACCGTTGCAAGTACAACTGTGTTGTCCGGAGGAAGTATCAACATCGAAAGTGGCGGTGTCATTGGTAGCCGCCTCACTGTTTCTTCTGGCGGTACTGCAGTCATGAATGGAACAGCCGGAAGCGGCATTGTGAATCTGGCGGGTGATGGCGCGAGCCTTATTATCAGCGGCACGACAATGCCAACGAATACCATTTCTGGCTGGTCTCCGACGGACACGATCGAACTGGCGTCTATCCCACAAGCCAGCGTGACCAGTGTCACCACAACCAGCACCGGCATCACATTCTATACGACCGGTGGCACATACTCACTCAACGTGCCGGGCGCCAGCAGCTACGGTTACACCCTGTCCTCCGACAGCAATGGCGGCCTGATCTACACGACGTGCTTTGCAGAAGGCACCTCGCTGATGACGCCGGATGGCGAAGCAACGGTCGAAACTCTCGTGCCTGGTACACTGGTCATGACACCCAAAGGCGCCATGCCCGTCAAATGGCTGGGCCACCGCTCCATCACCGTCTCCAGCCAGCCCGTCCCTGAAGACAACTGGCTCGTTCGCATCCGCGAGGGCGCTCTCGCCAATGGCGTTCCGTCCCGTGATCTGCTGGTTACGCAGGAACATTGCATGGTCTTCGAGGGCAAGCTGGTTCCGGCCCGTATGCTGGTCAATGGCGCCTCAATCCTGATTGATCGCACGATCAACAGCTACACCTACTACCACGTTGAACTGGACAGCCATGAAGCGGTCTGGGCTGAAAATGCACTGACCGAGAGCTATCTCGATACGGGCAACCGTGACCAGTTCGACAACCACACCGTAACGACCCTCTTCGGAGGCTCCAGAAAAATGGGCGGTTCAACAACACTACCGCTTGAGACGTCCCGGGCTTTCGTTGAGCCGATCCATGCAGCCATTGCGGCACGCGCCACCAGTGCTGCGCCGCAGCCGGAACTGACCACAGACCCGGACCTGCACCTGATCACGAACTTTGGCGAGATCATTCGTCCGCTCCGGCAGGCGAACGATCGGGTCATGTTCATGATCCCTGCGAATGTGGAAAGTGTGAGCCTCGTTTCCCGGACCAGCCGTCCGAGTGATACAATCGGACCGTTTGTGGATGATCGCCGTGATCTCGGCGTTCTGGTTGGGGACGTATCGCTCTTTGCATCTCGCAAGACAGTCAACCTGACTGCGCATCTTTCCCTGCCTCACCTGGCCGGATGGCACGGGCTGGAATCCTCCAGATACCGTTGGACAGATGGAAATGCGGCTCTGCACCTGCAGGACGGTTCTACGGTCGGCAGAAATCCGAGTGTGCTCTCTGTTCAGATCGTGGCCAGTGGCCCCTATCTGATGGAAGCTCCTGTTACTCAGACTGAACTGCGTCAGGTCGGATAACAGGCTTTAAACACTGCTGGGGAGATCATCGTCTCTCCAGCAGTTCTCTATTCTGCTTCGCGAGCCACTGCCTGCGTGTGTTGTGTCTTATTCCGGTGAGATATCCCTCTTTCCGCATTATACACTGCTCTGAATAAGACCAAGAGAGTTGCAGATATACTGACAGATCTGATCGGCAGGTGAAGGCACTCTGTGGATTCAGAAATTACAGTAATCCTCTCGCAGTCGGGCTCGCAAACTCATTGTGATTTCTTCTTGATGGCTGAGAACAAATCCATTTCTGATGTTTTGCTGCCTCATCTGAAAGCTCTGCATGTCTGCGCCTGATCTGACGTCTGTGTCCGTGTCGTCTGCAGAGGCGCCAGCCTCGGCTCCCTCTCTTTCACAAGACGTCCTCTCTGCCGTCGAGACAGAGACGAAATCTCCCTATCTTGCCATTTCTCCTGTTCCGGTTGTCGAGGCCGGTCAGGGCGTGCGGTTCGACTTCAATGACGGTGCGCGGGTCATGGTGCCTGAAATTGCCTCTGAGATTGGTCAGTGGCACGTCAGGTTGTCGGACTATGCTACCGGAAATATTCTGTTCGATGCCCGCCTCAAGGGTGGCATGGTGGCTTCGACCAAGAAGTTCTTTGTTCCGTTCCTGATTGATGCCTGGATGGAAAAGCCGGATGGCACCCGTGAAGATGTGCTGCACCATGAGTTATCCCTGGAAGGGAAGCCCGTTCTTGTTCAGCTTCCCGTTGGAACACTGGGAGACACGATCGCATGGCTACCTGCGGTTTTGCGGCTCGCACGGGAAAGTGGTGCCAAGGTGACGTGTTCTGTAGCGGATGTCATCCTGCCACTCGTCAAGGAGGCCAATCCGGACATTACGCTTGTGGGCCATGATGAAGCCAAGGCGAACAAGGATTTCACGACCGCATTCTACGCCAGCTATAATATCGGTCTGTTCTTTACGGACCCCGAGTTCACGCATCAGCCGACGGATTTCCGCCATGTCGGCCTGCATCGGACGGCGGCCTATATTCTGGGGGTTAATCCCTGGGATGACACTCCGCCACCCATCACGATCCAGGATGGCGGTACGCCTCCCATTGAGGGGCCGTATGTTGTCATTGCCACGCAGGCCAGTACGCAGTGCAAATACTGGAACAACCCGGCAGGCTGGCAGGAGGTCATCGCGTTTCTGAAAGCTTCAGGGTATCGCGTGATCTGCATTGATCAGAAGACGTTTCATGGAACGGGGTATGTGTACAATTACATTCCTCATGGCGCCGAGGACGAAACGGGCAACCGGCCTCTGTCGGAACGGGCACGTTGGCTGAAACATGCCAGCTTCTTTATTGGCCTCTCCAGCGGTCTGGCATGGCTGGCTCATGCCGCAGGCACTCCGGTTGTGATGATTTCAGGCTTTACCCATCCAGACAACGAATTTGCCACGCCGTATCGCATCATTAACTGGCATACCTGCAATTCCTGCTGGAATGACCCGCAGCACCAGTTTGATCATCAGGATTTCTTCTGGTGCCCACGGCATAAAGGGACGGATCGGCAGTTCGAATGTACCCGCCTGATCACCGGGGCTCAGGTCATCCACACTCTCAAGCGTCTCATCAAGGATAAAGGCTTGCTTGAAGGTAAGTGACGTTCATCCGCGCAGCGCTGGTCACTATAAGTATCTTCCAGATCTGGCAGCCTGAGTATTCTTTTCGAATAGTCTCACAAGACCGTTTCTGGTGTTCGGCAGATGTTTTTGTCTCCAAAGATGGGAACATCGGTGTCGGAAAACAGATGTTTTTCGACACAGGTAAAATTTGTGTATGACAAACCAAAAAGTGTTTCACAGAAGACAATGTGTGTAATATATCTATACTAATGCTCCGTTGCGGATGACGGATCTGAGTGTGAAAGCCATAGCAAATGAAGATTCGTGCGAATGCCACATCGACCTTCCGCTTTACGGAGCGTGCGGCTGCATCTTTGGAAAGATTTTTACGAACCTTGTCCGTGGAGCCAAAAAACATGAACGACGCAATGAATATTGCGCTCGCCGCCCTCCCTACGAACACTTTCATAGATGACTTTGTTGAGCTCGACAGAGATCACCAGAGCGCGCTTATAGGCATCCGAAAGAGATATGATGCTTCGGGGATCTTGAGGAGGGTGGATTGGTACTTCCTCGTGATGAGAGCGTCGATGGCAATCAAAGGCTTTCAGGGGCCAAGCGTAAAACCGGTGACGATCAGAGCTATTCTTGAAATGACGCAGGCCGCATACGGACTTCTGAAATCCGACAATTCCGCAGTTCGTGATGACCATTATTTCCTCGGAAATCTTGGCGGCCTGATGGGCTATAAAACGCTTGAGGAGCGCTTAATTCATCTCCTGGAGGATGTTTCCAAATATACATCTACATCGGCAGCGGAATTTGCTCTTCGCAATATTGAAGTAATGCTCCGTGACGATCTAGCAGGTACAGACCCGCTTGCGATTACCTCAGTGTTAAGTCCATACTTCAGACAGATATTCCGTATTGCCACACGTTCGTACTTTCATCAGAATCAATCCCCATTAGAGGAGGTAGATGCTTCTCAAAAATACGCGCCTAATTTTCAAGGCTTCTACGGAACCGGCAATATTCTTCATGTAACGCAGTGGTCGAGTCTCCAGGCAGGCTTCATCGTTTCTCTTCCCGGGGATCGTAACTCTGCGTCTTTCTGTGCAAATAATATTGAAGAAATTGATATATTTGCAGCAGCGTTCCTGAGCAAAGAAGCGGTTTTCGAGAGCAAGTGTATTACTGTTAGTGAAATTTATCCAACGCGAGATCGCTTCCTGGCACTTGGTCGGGTTCGAGTATCTTTGAAAGCTGAAGATTTCAGTACGGTGCGTGACGCTTTTCGAGATTTCTATCAGGATCCATTAGCACTCACGGCACTCGCGAAGAGTTACGATATGTATGGAGAAGTATAATGGGTGAAGGCTCCATTACTAACGTCACAGCGTGCCCGAACCTCTCCCCCCTATATGCTCCGGTATAGCGGTAAGGATTGTCGCGATGAACACAGACAATGATAAAACCGAAGGAAAAGCAGGCGTGAACAGCGACAGCGAACACGATCAAGAAAAACTGGGGGGCGTTTCTGACCTATTTGGGATGGCTCGTGATCTAACAGATGGAGGGATCGCAGAACCGTTGGTTGATGTGCCTTGGTTCTGATTTCAGGCTTTTGGCGATGTGATTGACGGTTTTTGGGGTAGCTTTTGATCTGCGTTTTGAGCAGATCGAGGGTTGGCACCCGCTGAATAGCTACGCGCTCGCGTTCAACCTCTCCAAAAACAGAAAGCGCCGCATGTTGTAGACGATATTGGCCAGGCCGATCCTCATGGTGGCCCGGGTGATACCCACGGTTCGGACGAACAGACCCGTCTGCGATTTCTGATCGGCAAAGACATGCTCGACACGCGACCGGATCACCGACTTCCCTGCGTTGGACCGCTGGATGTGGCGGGGCATGGGCTTGAGATGCGGCTTTTTCCTGTGGACCTTTGAGACAAAGCCCTGCTTTTCCATGAAGTCTTCGTTGGCTTTCGAGCGATACGCGGTATCGGCCCAGACGCTTGAGGCGGTATTGGCTTTATCCAGCAGGCCCTCGCGCAGCCTGGCACCATCACTGGCAGCGGCATCCGTCGTCTTCCATTTCCGGATCAGTCGAAACTTCCGATCGATGGAGATGTGCGATTTGTAGCCAAAGAACGGGATGGCGAGGTCCATGGACGGCATGGTTCCATCTTCCTGCCGTTTTGCTTTCGTGAACTTCAGCGTCCAGCGCGCATGCCTGTCCTTGTGGGACAGTTTTGCCGACTTATCTTCCCAGCCTTCGGGGATCCGTCCTGCCCGGAGATCTGCCTTCTCAGCGTTTGTATTGCGCTGCTTTGGAGCTGCCACCAATGTCGCGTCCAAGATCTGGCCTGACATGGGCAGATATCCGGCGTTGCGCAGGGTGGTATCAAAACGATCAAACAGCCTTTCAATCGCACCAGCCTGCGTCAGGCGCTCGCGGAACAGCCAGATTGTTTTGGCGTCCGGCACACGGTTCGACAGTCCCAGACCAAGGAAACGCATGAAGGACAGGCGATCATTGATCAGGTATTCCGTCCGCTCGTCGGACAGATTGTTCAGCGTCTGGATCACCAGAATTTTGAACATCAGCACAGGATCAAACGGGGGACGGCCGCCTTTGCTTCCGTCTGAATAAGCCAGTGCCTTCTCCAGATCAGGGCGGAACGCCTCGAAATCCACAGTCCGGGAAAACGCTTCAAGCTGGTCACCAAGTCCGCTCAGCCGAGCAAGCCGCTCTTCAACATCAAAGAAACCCGGCTGCTTCATGATCCATACTCCAATCAACGCAAGGGAAATGGAATCATAGAGAACAGGTCAGAGCCAAGGGGTTTTTCGATCCCTCCAGGTTCAACACCAACAAGTTTCTCTCTATTATTCAAATAAGATCGGTCAAACCGATTACCCTCTTATCGAAAGTCCCGAGCCTTCAGCAGCTCCGATCCCTGAAGCAACGGCGTGCGGTCTTCCAGACTGAGCACAACAACATGGATCACATCGCCTTCCTTCTGAAGCCGCCCCTTACAGGCCAGAAGACGGGACGCGAGAAGAGGAAGCCGGTGCTTCTCCTGCACATCCTTCCAGACAATCAGATTGGCCGTGCCCGTTTCGTCTTCGATCGTGACGAACATGGTGCCGTTGGCCGTCCCTGGCCGCTGCCGCATCAGCACAAGACCTGTAAGCTGGATCCGGCGCCCATCCCGCAGGTAAGGGAGATCCCCACAACGAACGATCCCCTCTTTTCGTAAGTCCTCTCGGAGAAACGCGACGGGATGCCCGTTCAGACTAAGTCCTGTCGCCCGGTAATCCTCATGCACCGACGCCCGCTCTGACATCTGCGGTAGGGCAATCTCCGGCTCGATTACTTCCGGAAGCGGAAAGTTCCGACCCCGATCCGCCGCTTCAAACAACGGCAGGGCCGTGTCCGCTAACCCCTTGATCGACCAGAGTGCAGCACGGCGCATCTGTCCGAACACCCGGAAGGCATCTGCTTCTGCCAGACATTCCAGGGCCGAGACCGGCACATCCGCACGCCGCCAGACGTCATCAATACTCTCATAATCTGGCATCCGAGACGCGATCAGGGCGGCACCGTGTCCGTTCGCCAACCCGCGCACCGTTCTGAACCCCAGGCGGACGGCCGCGTGCCGTCCGTTCCGGCCGCGCTCCAGTGTGCAATCCCATCGGGAGGCATTGATACAGATCGGCCGGACCTCGACGCCATGGCGTTGTGCGTCCTGAACAATCTGGGACGGCGCATAAAATCCCATCGGCTGGCTGTTCAGCAGGGCGGCACAGAACACATCCGGGTAGTGGCATTTCATCCAGGCCGACGCATAGGCGATCAGGGCAAACGACGCGGCGTGGCTTTCCGGGAAGCCGTAGCTGCCAAACCCTTCGAGCTGTGCGAAGGTCTGTTCGGCAAAGTCCTGCTCATACCCGTTGGCCAGCATCCCGTTGACCAGCTTGTCCCGGAACGGCGACACGCCACCTGTCATTTTGAACGTCGCCATCGCGCGGCGGAGCTGATCCGCCTCGCCTGGCGTAAAGCCCGCGCAGTGGATCGCGACCTGCATGGCCTGTTCCTGAAAGAGGGGAACGCCCAGTGTTTTCCCGAGAATGCCGCGCAGGGTCTCGGACGGATAGGTGACAGGCTCCAGCTTCTCTCTTCTGCGGAGATAGGGATGGACCATATCGCCCTGGATCGGACCCGGCCGCACGATCGCCACCTGAATCACCAGGTCGTAAAAGGTCCGGGGCTTCATGCGCGGGAGCATGGACATCTGCGCCCGGCTTTCGATCTGGAATGTCCCGAGCGTGTCGGCTTTCTGGATCATGCGATAGGTCTGCGGATCCTCGGCCGGGATCGACGCGAGATCCATGCGGGTCTGATACACGGTGTGCAGCAATTCGAACCCGCGACGCAGACAGCCCAGCATCCCCAAGCCCAAAACGTCCACCTTCATGAAGCGCAGGACGTCGATGTCATCTTTGTCCCAGACGATAATCTGCCGTCCGTTCATGGCGGTCGGCATCAGAGGCACGAGTTCGTCCAGGCGATCCTCGGTCAGCACAAATCCGCCCGGATGCGTCCCAAGCTGGCGCGGAAAGCCGAGAAGCTGGCGCGCGAGGTGTAATGTCAGGCTGAGGCGGCGGTCTTTCAGGTTCAGGCCAAGATCAGCCGCGCGCGCCTTGCACAGATCGGGATCTGCGAGAGAGGAGGCGATGTGTTTGGAAAGCTGGCCGGTCAGATCCTCTGGCAGCCCAAGCACCTTGCCGACTTCGCGCAATGCGCCCTTGGGCTGATAGCGCTGCACGGTGGCGCACAGGGCCGCGCGATGACGACCATAATGCCGGTAGATCCACTGGATAACTTCTTCTCGGCGGTCACTCTCGAAATCGACGTCGATGTCGGGCGGTTCCTGCCGTTCGGCTGAGATGAACCGCTCGAACAGCAGGCCCGAGCGAACCGGATCAATACTCGTGATGCCCAAAACATAGCAGACCGCCGAGTTCGCGGCGGATCCGCGCCCCTGACAGACAATTCCAAGTGAGCGGGCATGACGCACGATCGTATTCACGGTCAGGAAATACGGCGCGTAGGACAGAGAACCGATCAACGCCAGCTCGTGGGCGATCTGCGCCTCGACCTCAGGGGGCGCCCCGGCCGGATAGCGACGCGGCAGTGCGGCCTCGACCAGGCGTGTCAGTGTGTCCTGCGCGCTTTCGCCCGATTTCTCGGTTTCGGTCGGATACTGATAGGTGAGGTCATCCAGACTGAAGGTACAGGCCTCGGCAATTCTCCGCGTGTTGACCAGAGCATCCGGAAAGGCGGCGAACAGTCGTGCCTGTTCTTCCGGGGCCTTCAGATGGCGATCGGCGTGAACGTGACGGCGGTTGCCGAGAGCATCGACGGTGCAGCCTTCCCGGATCGCCGTGACCACGTCCTGAAGAACGTGCCGGCGCGCATCGTGGTAAAGAACATCTCCCGTCACAACGCAGGCCAGTCCCCGGACTTCGCAGAAAGCGGTAATCGTATGAAGGCGCGCCACATCCCCGGGCTCCCGGAGCATTGTCAGCGCGATAAACCGGGTCTCTTCTTCGCCCGCCCTTTGTCCGGGCAGATCCAGCAGGCTTTGAACGTGCCCGGCAAGCGCAGCCAGATTTTCGGGTGGCAACAGGATCAGGATGAGGTCCGGTGCTGCTGCGATGAGATCTTCCCATCCCAGAAGAAACACGTCCCGCTCGCCCCGATGATGACCAAGCGTCAGAAGCTGGCAGAGACCTGCCCAGCCCGCACGGTTGCGGGGATAAGCCAGGAGCGCACTGCCATCGCGCAATGCCAGACGGCATCCGGGCAGGAGACGAAGACCGGCCTCCCGCGCCGCCAGATGGGCGCGAATGACCCCGGCCACAGTGTTCCAGTCGGTCAGACCGATCGTGTCATAGCCGAAAGCCTTTGCCTGGAACATCAGCTCATCCGGCTGGCTGCCCGAGCGCAGGAATGAAAACGAGGACGTCACCTCCAACTCGACGTAAGGCACGCTCACGGCCTAGCGCCTGTGCGGATGCGGGTGTCGGCTGCTGTCAGGCGCGTTGCTGGTGGGCGCGCGCATGACCACGAAGCCGGAGCGTTCGAGATAAGCGACCAGACGCTCGGCTACGAGACGCGCCATCAGTTCGGCGGCGTCATGCGTCCGCCTGCGTCCGTCATAGCACAACGCGTGCATCAGGACTTCGGCCACGTCCGAAGTGCTGGCCGGGATCAGGTCATCGCGGGGGTCCATCAGAAGACCCCCTGAAGAAACCAGTCGCCCGAACCGGACCAGTCGTGGGAGCCATCCCCTTTGCGAAACAGCCACAGGCGCAGGCCGGTCGTAGTCTCGACCTGCCAGTAGTCGCGGATCGCGCCATAGTTTTCGGCGGTCTGCCACCACTCGCCAATCAGACGTTCCGGGCCATCGGCCGCTGTAATACGATGCGTCTGGCGTTTGAGGATGAACTGGCGGGGCGCACCGTCCGGAAGCAGGGCAGTCACCTGCACCCGGACGGGCAGATCGAACAGACTGTTCGGCCGCGCCCAGAGCATCTGGCTCGCGAAAGGCGATTTTGCCATGTCGCCCGGAGAAACGCGAGACTGTCCGTCCTCTGGCCAGGCGGTAAACCGGGGCGCAAGCTGGTGAACCGAAATAACGCCCGGGCGGTTTAGCAGCCGGTCGATCAGAGTGGCCGGGAGGCCCGTTTCAGAGGATCCTGCTCCGTCCGGAAGGACAGACCGCTCAGGCCCGGCTTCGAGCGGTTCGTTTGCGCTAACTGTCAGGATAACGGTTTCAATTCCGAACTCGGGCGCGATCTGAGGGATCTGGTCTCGCAGCAGGCGCGTCAGACGCGGCACGTCAGCCGTTGGGTCGGACGTCCCCACGCGGACGGCCTGAATGGATCCGTCCACGCGCACGCAGAGAAAGTCGAGCTGCCGCGCCCCCTCCCCTCGCGCCGTCAGCTTTTCGCAGACAACCGGCACGAGTGCGGCAATCACCGTGGCAATGGCGTCCGGTGTGCTGATGGGCTCGACCAAAGACCGGGTCAGGGAAATCCGGTCCGCAGGTTGAAACACGCTGAGCGGGCTGGCCTGCCGTCCAAGAGCCCCATCGAGACAGGTGAGAAGCTGCGCCCCAAATCGCTTGGCCAGAGGCGCGCGAGGGAGGTCTGCAAGGGCGCCAATGGTGTTCAGTCCAAGTCGGGTGAGGCTGGAGAGCGTCTTCTCGGGTAACGGAAGCGCTGAACAGGGCAAAGGGTGCAGCGCCTGTTTCTGCTGACCGGGAGGCACGAGACAGATCCGGTCGATCGCCGAGCGGGCCAGGGCGCGTGAGGCAGCGGCCGTATCGCTCAGCGCCACAGAGCAGGAATGCCCCCTCGCCTGCAGGCGTTCCCTGACGAGATCAAGCATCGCCGCCTCGCCGCCGTATAGATGGGCGCATCCGGTGGTATCGCTGTAGAGACCGTCCGGAGCATCGAACGCGGGCAGCGGCGACAGCCAGATCAGCCAGCAGCACAGATCGGTCAGCGCGACCCTCTGTGCGTCGGCGTCCTCTTCTGCGGTCAAAAGATCCGGCACCAGGGAGCGGGCCTGTGCCAGCGGCATTCCGGGTGCCAGTCCGACAGCGAGCGCAGCCGGACTGACACCGGTGACGGTGTGACGGTTATGTGCCAGCGCGTGCACAACGAGCGGCCTGTCGGTCGGAAAGTCTCCCGGGCGGGAGAGCTGGAGGCGCTCGGTGCGCCAGAAGGGCATCCAGAGAGCGAGAAAGCGGCGCATGATCGGTGCAGTCGAGGATCCAGTGAGCAGGGCGGCCTCCCCTCACCCGCAGCAGCGTGGCAGAAAGGCGTCGGGAACCGGGACGCGGCATGGTCAGTCCCGGAAGCGTTTGAGGCGATGAAGGATGGGAGAGGACCCGCCACCGCGTGGCGCACGCACAGGGGTCTTTTCCAGGAGCTTGTGCGAGAGGCGCAGAGCGCAGGAAAAAGCCTGTGTTCCCGCTCGCCTCCACAGCCAGATTGAGGCGGCGGATTTCCTTGAGCGTTGGGACGTGACGTCCTGCGATCACGGCCAGTGCGCGTTCTGGCCCGCGCAAGATGTCCTCGGCGACCGACAGCAGGTTAGCCGGGTCCGTTTCAATGCAGACCAGATGTTCCAGTGAAACACCGGACTGATGCAGCCCGCAGGCGTTCAGTTCGGCAGATGTGTCGCTGATCCAGAAGACCGGCCCCCTGCCCTCTTTCAGGATGGGCAGCAGCATGGCGAGACTGCCCCCCGTCTCCAGAGGATCGGAGATCAGAAAGTCATGCAGGCTACCCGTTTCGAGGCCACCGCCGAGATGGTCATCGACGGCAGAATGCCCGGTAGGCAGGGTGTCAGCATGGGAATGAGGAAGGCTTCGACGCTCCAGGCGTCGGACCTGCTCGCGCAGTCGCGCCACGGCGTCCGTTGTCATCTTTGTTCTCCTTAACGAGAACATAAAGAGAACAAACCTGACGCGATTGCAAGTTTTTTTGAAGTTACCCGGTAAATATAATTACCGGGTTTATTATAAAACCCGATAAACTATCAAACCGGATTATTTTCTTTATACAGCTTCCAAGCTTCTTCTATGACAACGCCTTGGGTAACGCCTCGCCTGGTTGCCTCCTTAGCGATTTCGTCGGAGACGTTGGGAAATACCTTAGCGTGCAGTTGTCCTGTTCGTGGGCTGGGTAGGCGTCCTCTACGTTTCGCAGGTTCTCTGGCTATGAAACCATGATCCGCAGCGACACGATCAACTCGCTCAACAGCGGAGGCAGATGCGACTTTTTCTCGCGACCTGAGCTTTCCAACATCAATCGCAAAAGGCTTTTTCTCTGTCATTCTGCTGCTCCTGTAAGGCGTCGGTACACAGCTTGTGCAAAGCCATCGGCGTTTTCGATCGCTGCCACCATGTTACCTTGTGGTGGGATCGAGTGAAGATCTCCACCAAACTCGAAAAGAGCGGAAAACGCAGCACGCTCCATTAGAGGGGGCGTTATCACGTCCACGCCTGATTCCCTGAGTGAAGCTTCAATGCCTGAATGCTGTTTGGAGCGAATTGCCCGCGTCATTGTGAAAACAACTGAGTGAGGAATTTTGCGCCCTAAAGACTCTTCTTCCTCTGCTACTAGAGCAAGGGCTCTCGCTCCGATTGTCGCGTCCAACGTGGTTCCTCGCATGGGCGTCAAGACCAAATCTGCTTGAGAAATCGCGCGCGAAACCAATCTCGATGCGACGCCTTCCAAATCAACAATGACGATTTTCCCATCAGCATCGTGCCTTTTGATCGTCTTTATGATGTCGCTTTCAGAGACCTTCGTTATCAGGCTGATTCTAGGCGGCTTCGGCGCGCGGTCAGCCCATAAAGTCAGCGCTTCGTTCGGGTCGCAGTCTAACAGAGTTACCTCTGCTCCATAGTGTGCGAGCTGGGTTCCCAAGATGACAGCAGTAGTCGATTTTCCAGCGCCTCCTTTGGGGGACGCGATAGCGATGACAGGCATTGTGTTCTCCGCTCAAAGAAGCCGTGCTGACCTACGTTCGTAGTGCCGCCTCCTGTTTTAGTAAACCGGATAAATATTAAAACCAGATAAAAAAATATATCCGGTAATAAAAATAACCGGGTAATATCTTCCCAGGACTTCAACAGGAGTGTTCCAACTCACCCTTCCACTGGCGGCTTCTGAAGCGGGATCAAGGCAAAAAACCGGATAAGAGCAAGAACCCGGTAAGAACAAAAACCAGATAAAAAGAAAAACCGGGTAAAAAGAAAAACCCGATAAAAAAAAGGGAAGGGCTGGCTGGGAGCTGCCCAGCCCGCAACAGGTGGGTCAACGCGTGTCCTCGCCATGCTCGCCGGCTGCGCCGCCTGCGCGTGACTGCGGGCCGCGTTGATCCTGCCGCTACGCGGCACTGTTGCAGTCTGAACAGCCCCCAGCCGGACGCGACGATGTTCAAAAACCAGAAATGGATCGAGCATCATGCGCCGTCATTACCTTCCTTATGTCCCAACTCCACGCGGTCGGCCGCCCATGCGCTGGACCGACACCCAGGAGCCTGTGTCCTGCCGCAAGTGCAACGAGCACTGGGAAGGTGGCGATCCGGCGCTGACAATCGCCTGCACGGGCTGCAACGCGCCAGCCCATGAGCCCTGCCGTCGCAGTGCGGGCGGCAATGAGCGGGTGTGTGCGTGCCGGGATGAGGCGGCCACCCAGCTTGGACTCCTCTCACGCTGCGAAGGCCTGAGCTGGGACAACCGGCATGTAAAGCCACTCATGCTCCGGGCCGCTCCTGTCCCCACCGCCCTGATGTGCCGCTCTGTCCGGACAGGTGCTCCTGTCAGCAGGTTTGTGCCATGACGCCGGATCTGACCTCCTATGACAGCATCATCGTGGCCGTGTCGGGCGGGAAAGACGGCACCGCCTGCCTCCTTGACCTCCTTGAAGCCGGGGCTCCGAAGGACCGCCTGGAACTGTGGCACCACGAGGTGGACGGGCAGGGGCCATCCTTCATGGACTGGCCCTCCACCTCGCCCTATGTGAGCGCGCTGGCGCAGGATTTCGGGCTGCCGCTCTATCGCTCCTGGCGAGAGGGCGGCTTCGAGCGGGAGATGCTGCGCAACGCTGCCCCAACGGCGCCTGTCCTTTTCGAAAGCCCAGACGGCCTGATCCGCGTGGGAGGGGAGGGGCCGATCGGGACGCGCCTGCGCTTCCCCCAGGTCTCCGCCAGTCTGACGACACGCTGGTGCTCCGGTGTCACCAAGATTGACGTCGCCGATCGCTCCTTGCGGGGGCAGGAGCGCTTTCTGAACCGGCGCACGCTGTTCGTAACGGGCGAGCGGGCCGAAGAAAGCCCCAACCGTGCCCGCTATGCGGCCTTTGAGCCGCACCGCACGGACACGCGACATGGCACCCGCCGTCGCCGGCACGTCGATCACTGGCGGCCGGTTCACCAGTGGAGCGAGACGCAGGTCTGGGACAGTTTGAAGCGCTGGAACGTGATGCCGGCGCTGCCATACCGCATCGGCTTCTCCAGGCTGTCCTGTGCCACCTGTATTTTTGGCGATGCGCGGCAGTTTGCAACGATCCGCTGGCTCGATCCTGCCCGCTTTGAACGCCTCGTGCAGTACGAGCAGCAGTTCGGCTGTTGATTTTCACTGAGAACTGACCCTGGGTTTTCATCAGGAATTGACCCGGCCTGTGGTTATCTCTCCTGTGTTTTATGGAGAGGTCAAGCGGATAAGGTTTTTTTGTCCTTTCTGGCCTTTGGGGCGGCTGTACTGGCGCGGAAGCGGTAGCTGTCATTGCCTGTTTCGAGGATATGACAGTGATGGGTGAGGCGATCGAGAAGGGCGGTTGTCATCTTGGCGTCGCCGAAGACCTCGCCCCATTCACCGAAGCTCAAATTGGTGGTGATGATAACACTGGTACGTTCGTAGAGACGGCTGAGCAGGTGGAACAGAAGTGCGCCACCTGATGCGCTGAATGGCAGATATCCCAGCTCATCAAGGATCAGCAGGTCGAGACGCAGGAGGCGTTCGGCAATCTGTCCGGCCCGATTGGCGGCCTTTTCCTGCTCCAGGGCGTTGACGAGATCGACGGTAGACCAGAACCTGATTTTTCTACGGTGATATTCGATTGCCTGTACGGCCAGGGCAATAGCGACGTGCGTTTTACCCGTCCCGGGTCCACCGATGAGCACGACGTTTTCAGCGCGATCCACGAAGTCTCCTGCATGGAGCTGACGAACTGTGGCTTCATTGATCTCGGCAGCCGAGAAGTCGAAGCCTGCCAGATCCTTGTAGGCCGGAAACTTCGCCGCCCTGATCTGATAGGCAATGGAGCGCACCTCGCGCTCGGCCAGTTCGGCCTTGAGGAGCTGCGCGAGGACAGGAACGGCCGCCTCGAATGCTGGTGCTCCCTGCTGGCCCAGCTCTTCTGTGGCTTGCGCCATGCCGTACAGGCGCAAGCCCCTCAGCATAACGACGAGAGCACCGATAGCAGGATCATGACGCATGGCGGGTCGCTCCACGCAGAGTATCATACCGCCCTGTGTCGGCCCGGGGTTCGTGTTCGAGCTTCAGCGCCTGTGGCGCATCGATCCTTGGACCATCCGTTTTCTTGGCGTCGGTCAGACGGTGCAGTGTGTTGAGGATATGGGTCTTTGTCGCCACGCCATCCCCGATTGCGAGTTCGACAGCACAAAGCACGGCCTGCTCGTCATGATGGAGAACCAGAGCAAGGATCTCGACCATTTCCCGGTCACCACCGGGACGGCGAAGCAGATGGGTTTGGAGAATGCGAAACGCTTCGGGCAGGTCCGTGAAAGGTGCGCCATTGCGCAAGGCACCCGGTTTGCGCTGGAGTACAGCCAGGTAATGCCGCCAGTCATAGACCGTTCGTCCAGGCAGCCCATGGAAGCGCGTCACGATCCGGGAGTGCTCGCAAAGCACTTTGCCTTCGGCTGCAACAACCAGCCGCTCAGGATAGACGCGCAGACTGACAGGCCGATTGGCAAAGGACGCTGGCACGCTGTAACGATTGCTCTCGAACTGAATGAGGCAGGTCGGCGATACACGCTTGGTGTGCTCGACAAACCCGTCAAATGCTCGTCCCGGCACCATCAGGTGAGGCATCTCCGCCGCATGCGCCGCGGCGACATTGCCAGGCAGTTCGACATGACGCAGGCTGATCCACTGCTCCAGGCAACGCGTCTCAAGCCAGGCATTCAAAGCTGTCAGGTCTGGAAAATTCGGCATGTCCTGCCAGATCTGCCGCCGCGCGTCCTGAACGGTCTTCTCGATCTGTCCTTTCTCCCAGCCTGCGGCCGGATTACAGAATTCCGCCTCGAAGAGGTAATGGCTGACCAAGGCAGAAAAACGCAGATTGACCTGACGGGCTTTGCCCTGCCCGATACAATCCACCGCTGTTTTCATGTTGTCGAAAATACCTCTGCGGGGAACGCCTCCCAGAACGCGGAAAGCCTCTGTCAGGGCATCGAACAGCATTTCATGCGTCTGGAGTGGATAGGCCCGCAAAATGAAGGCACGGCTATAGCAAAGCTTGGTGTGGGCAACCTGCAGTTTGATCCGCCGTCCCCCAATAACCGCCCAGTCCTCACCCCAGTCGAACTGGAAGGCTTCGCCTGGCTGAAAGCTCAGGGGCACGAACACGCCACGCCCCGTCGTCTGTTTCACCTTCTGCTGCTCGGCTTTCCACTCTCTTATGAAGGCGGCAACCCGGCCATACGACCCCGTATAGCCAAGCGCTACAAGATCCGCATGAAAGCGGCGCCCTGTGCGTTTATGTTTGCGCGACTTCGAAGCCTCAAGCATCAGCCAGTTCGTCAGCTTTTGTGCAAACGGGTCCAGCTTGCTCATCCGGACAGTGCTCGCAAAAACCGGCTCAAGCGTTTCGGATCGAAGATATTTGCGGATCGTATTCCGCGACAGGTGCGTCCGGCGCTCAATCTCACGGATCGGCAGACGATCCCGATAGTGCCAACGGCGGATTACACTCAACAAGTCCATGCTGATCACTCCTTCGCCTCCCGCGCTCATGCGTCGGGAGCAGTGTCAGGCATGGGTCAATTCTGAATGAAAATTTCCCCGCTCCCAGGGTCAGTTCTCAGTGAAAATCAACAGGCAGAGCCGCAGCACGGACTACAGACAGGTGTTGCTCATGGCGATAACCAGCTTCTGGTATTCTTCACGCCTGAAAATCACAGCTTCATTATTGGCGGGACGCTCATTCCCGTTCCCTATGACCGCCTTCACGAGCTGATGGGCAAACGGGCGACAGATCTGGAGGTCTGGCATGGCACCAGGGGCATGTTTGTGCGCAACGGCGACCGCTTCCAAGTAGTTTATGCGACGCCAGACGGTCAGGCCGCGATCGCCGGCACGGTGTGGGACACCGCAGGCAAAAACATCACAAGACAGCAGATCCGCTACATTCCAGGGGCCGTTCCCACGGTTCGGATCGACGTCCCGGGAGGCGGAAAGGCCTCGGCCGGTTCGTTGTCCGAGCAGATCTATGCTGGTGTGATCGGCCAGAAGGGCGCGCCGGAAGTGGTCATGTTCATTGATCCGCGCTGCACGTTCTCGATCCGGGCCATGCAGCTCCTTCAGCCCGCCGTTGATAGCGGCAAGCTGCGTCTAAGGGTCGTGCCGCTTTCGCTCCTGGATTATGAGGATGGCGGCGCAAGTACCCGTTACGCAAAGGCCATGGCCTCGCTGCCTGAGGATGCCAGTATGGTTCAGGCCTGGACGTCTGGAGGCCTTTCGACTGCTCTGGATCAGCCTTCTGCCGAAGCACAGTCACGACTTGACGCGAACATGGCCGCCGCGAAGGCGGTATCGCTAACAGGCACTCCGACCTTCTTTTGGAAGCACCATGACGGATCTCTGGGACGTCTCGATGGCATGCCGCCCGATCTGAACAAGTTCCTTGCGGACGTCAGCCAGTGAGCGGGGCGAGCGAAAAGAAGGGAGTCTTGGCTAAAACAGGCCGGGCCGCCCGGTTTGTTGTTGGCTCTCCATCCGTCGCAGTCGGGGCCACGAGTATTCGGGATGGCTACAGTCTGCTTCGGACGCTCTGGGGCATCGTCCGGAGAAAGCCTAAGGCGGAGGACGGATTTCAGGTGGATGAGTCGGGTCGCATCGACCTGGTTGCGACGGCAAAAGTGTATGATGTCAGTCCGGCCGCAGTAGAGATCTATCTCCAGAACCAGCAGGCCAAGACGTATCAGCGCGCCTGGGCCGCCGCCCTCATCGGGGCTTTTCTGCTCGCAGCTTGGATCATCGTAGGCCTCAGCGGTTCATGGCACAGCCAGACTCTCGTGACAGCGATCGAAATGATGCCGTTCTGGTTCGCTCTGGGGCTTTATGTTCTGCAGAATGGCTGGATGAACTGGCAGTTTCGCCAGCGGCGAAAGGCCGGAATGTTGTCCTATATCAGAGAGGCCGACACCCTTTTCCCTCGACGGCCCTGAAACAAAAAGCGGCCCAGGCGGGCCGCTTTTCTTTTAGAAGGTTCCAGGTGGGTGCGTAGAGTTATTGTTGGGGCCACCAACGGCCCAGCCCGCGTGCTCATAGTCTTCACGGCCTCCCGAATTGCGGGGATCTTCGATTTTTACGATGTGGCCCTGCCGGTCATAGACAGGCGGTGCCCAGACGGCTCTTGACGACCCGTAGGCCGCGCCCGGCTCGTAGCGAGCATGTTTAAGCGGAGGCGGCTTTGGGCCATGGCCGTGATCGGCCGAGACGTTTCCTGAGCAAGCAGCCAAAGCAAAAAAAGTGATTACAGGAAGAAAATTTAGTTTCATTGACCAGTCTCCGTTTTGACAACACGAAAACTGGCACAATCATCTGCGACTAAGACCGAAAAGCCGTATTAGGCTTCGAAATCAAAGACGGAGTCCTTGTGAGCGACGCAGAACTCTCCAGCTCTGTCCGCTTCAAATGAGCTGAATTTCTTCAGACATTCGCTCCTGAGTTCGAGGAACACGGTGTCCGGACAATCCAAATTTTTGAGCTTAACCACATTGCGCTCGCACTCTTCGACTTGACTAACATAGTCATTTATCAAGGCAGAAGAGGTGAAGGTCATTGTGGATAGTATAGCGAGAGTATGAATAACGCTATCAACACAAGATTGTGTTCTCGCGCAAAAAGACAATGCATCGAAGCTATTAACTAGAGAACCTGACTGATTACTCTCTTGCCGTACAACCGAACCCATCCGACACCTTTACAACAACTAGATGAACCTGAGGTCAGATCGCACCAGAGTTCTGGATACAGTCTCTTTACGGACTTTATCTGCTCTCTCTTCCCTTTCGCTCTAGCACGGGCTTGCGCAAAGAAAAAAGGTTTCCTTAACGAATTGTGAAAAAAAATTACGGAAGGCCGCTTTTGTTCTCATCACTCCCTTGAGAGCGTGGAACAGACTCATGTTACAGATGAAAGTCGCAGATCCCTGTGGCGATCTCTGAGCGGCCGAGAGACTCTGAAAAGGGCCTTTCTTTCTCGCTACAGGAGAAGCATAAAGGCAAATCGCCTATTTGGGCTTGAAGAAGGAATTGTTTGAGTGAGTTAGCCAGAGCCCAGATACGTTTAAGGCCCCGCTTTCACGAGGCCCTAGAACGTAGTCCCATCGGTCGCCAAACCGATTGAACTGGATTGAAAATTTCACTGCTGATTTTTCAATCCTACATTTCAGCTTCGAATGCAAGAGTTTCTTGCAAACGGGAGGGGCTTGTTTGAAGGGTTGGAGAGCAGGGCTTCGGAAATCCCGAAATCCTGAGAAGTTTTCCATGACCTATTCTCTTTCGCATGACCCCCATCAGGCCGGGGTGAGACGCATTACCCCGGCCATGATCCTGGCCGAGATGCAGTGTGAGGCCCTGCCGCGAAGTGGTGCCAGCAAGGCGCAGATCCTCAGTGCGTTGCACACAGAGCCTCGTGCGCTTGGCCTTCAGCCGCGCCAGTCCGATCTGCTTGGCTTTCTAATCAGCCGCACGAAGCCGGTGGACTGGGAGGACGACAACCTCACAATCTGCGCCGTGCGCAATCGTGACATCTGCGAGCGGTTCGGCATCGAGAGGTCCACGGTCAAACGCTGGTTACGCGGCCTCAGCGAGTTAGGCTGGATCATCATGCGCGATAGTCCGAATCAACAGCGCTGGTTGAGACGTGACGGCCGCAATGGGGCCATCCTTGAGGGATACGGGTTCGATCTGTCGCCGCTGTCTCGGCGCTACGACGAAATGCTCCAACGCGTTGAGGCCTTCAGAGAGCGGGAGCGCGAAGGAAAGCGCCTGCACAAGCGCGCCATGATCCTGAGCCGCCGCATCACGGCCCTTTCCGCCACGGCCCTTGAGACGGTCGGGAATAAGGCAGAGGTCATGAGCATCCAGCAGAACGGGCATCAGCTCCTGGCGCTGCGTGGCAATGACCACGATGTGGACATCCTGTCGCCATTGGTTGAGCAGATGGAGGGATTGGTCGAGCGTCTGGAGGCCCTGATCGCAGGCGTTGACCCTGTGGAAATGGACCCCATGGGGCGCACTGATGGACCCCATAATACTGATACAAACCCAAATACAATAACTAAAGTTACTGTAAGCGGAGCCGGCTGCGCCGGCGTTGGCATAGAGGAAGGAGTAGTTGGGTCTGACAGTGCCTCCCCTGCCAAGGCCTCGCCGCTTCGGGGCTTCAAGGCCGGCCCGAACTTCCTCCTTCAGCTCGTCCCGGATCTGCGCGATCTCTGCACCGGCAGCCGTCCCCATGAGGCCGAACTGATCGAGGCCGTGGAGATGCTCACTGGCTCTCTGGGGATTTCGTCTCATGCCTGGCGTCAGGCTTGCAGTGTGATGGGCCGATATGAGGCGGCTGTCGCGGTGTGCGTCATTTCCGCCAAGGCGCGAAAGGGCAAGGTCAGGTCGGCCGGTGGGCTGCTACGAGCCATGATCGAGCGCCACCTCGACGGTACGTTGGCTCTGGACCGGACCCTCTATGGCCTGGCGTCAGATCTTTCGGCCGACCGCATCTACCATTGAGGTGTCAGTCGCAGATGGGATCTGCAGAATGGGCGAGTGAAAGGAGAATTGTATGTTGGCACATGAGGAACAGGACGTAGCACCTGCCGAGACAGCAGCTCAGACCGGAGGAATTGCGGCCGATCGTCTCAGATCCATTATCGAGCGTGTCGAGCGACTGGAAGAAGAGCGAAAGGCACTGGCTGGCGACATCAAAGACATCTTCAGCGAGGCCAAGTCGGCTGGCTTCGACGTCAAGATCATCAAACAGATCCTGAAACTTCGGAAAATGGAGCCCGCCCAGGTCGAGGAGCAGGAGACCCTTCTGGACATTTATCGCCGTGCTTTAGGAATGTGAATCAGTGGTGTGTCCATTGCGGACACACCCTTTAGGAGAGAGCGAATTTCTACGCCAACAGTTGCGGCCTTATCCTACCGCGTGGCCATGGTGTCCGGAGCCGTTGGAATCAGCCTGATTCTCGCGGGATATGCGCGGCTGAAATATCTTCGGTCTCACCCAGCCTCACCTGGCCTGTCGGCCGCGACGACCGAGCGGCTTCTTCTGATCGTATTCTGCGGGGCGATCCTGAATATTGCCGTCGGTTTTCTCCTCCTCTGAAGGCGGTTGCCATCCAATCCGTTCCAGAGTGTTCAACAGGGTGGTGCGAGGAATCTGGAAGCTGCGGGCGACGGACATTTTGCTTGCTCCCTTTTTCAGGGCTTCAAGCGCCATTTCCAGCTTTTCCTGACTTATTGCAGGCGGTCTTCCTCCCTTACGGCCTCGACGTTTCGCAGCGGCAAGCCCTGCCATGACCCGTTCATGAATCAGAGCCCGCTCGTATTGCGCTAGGGCGCCGAAAAGCGAGAACATCAGCTCACCATGTGGCGTCGTGGTGTCCATTTGCTCCGTCAACGACCGAAAGGAGACAGATTTCTCCTTGAGACCTGCGATGATTGACAGGAGATGCGGAAGTGATCGGCCCAGGCGATCCAGCTTCCAGACCACGAGAACGTCTCCACTCTTTATATAAGAGAGACATTCTTTCAGACCCGGTCTGTCGTCGCGTGCTCCCGAGGCCTTGTCCTGGAAGATATTCCGTTCGTCCACCCCCGCCGCGAGAAGGGCGTCGCGCTGGAGGTCGACAGACTGACGCTCATCGAGCGAAGAAACACGCATGTAGCCGATCAGCATGTCGGAAAACCCCGTTTTTTGTGTTTTGGTCACTTATACCAAAGCGACGGGGTTTGTCGTCAGTTTTCACTTCATTTTAGGCTAGGAGGCCCCATGACCGTGATCCGAGACGTAGGGCATGTCTGAAAACAGATGCGCCCCGACAGACGCAAGAGGTCTGTGGTGTGCTTAGAGGACAAGTTTAGCGGCATGTCCGCTCACGCATCTTTCAGGATATTCAGCTAGATATCCGCTTTTTAGCCACGGTATATGGTCGCTTATCGGCAGCGATGGAGGGGGAGCAGCATGTCTCCTTTTGTGCAAAAAATATAGAAAAGCGGACCTCTAAGAAATCAAAAGGATCCCAGTTGATGAGCGAAATCCAGTCAGTTAAGGCAGATAAACTATGACCCCAAAGGCATTTCGCACTAAGATTATCGCTAATAACACGCGATAAAACAGGACTTTACACAGCAAGTGTCACGGGAAAATTTTAGCGAACTGCTTTCTTTTCTGGCAGTTGCTCAGGAGCGGAGCTTTACAAAGGCAGCGGCTCGCAGAGACGTCACGCCCTCCGCAATTAGCCACACCATGCGTCTTCTGGAGGAACGACTGGGCGTCACCCTTCTGACGAGAACAACACGTCGTGTCGTTCCCACGCCTGCGGGAGATTATCTTCTGCAGAATATTCAGCCGCTTTTCGACGAAATCGAGAACCGGATGAGCAGCCTAGACGAGTTCCGCAAATGTCCCAGAGGCAATCTCCGGATTACCGTGACAGATGAATCTCTGGGCTTTTTCCTTCGATCCCGCATTGCAGATTTTCTAAAGAACTACCCCGAAATCTCCTTGGAGATCTCAACGGATCTGCGCCTGATTGATATTGTGGATGAAGGCTTCGACGCAGGCGTGCGCCTTGGGGAACTGGTGACTCAGGGGATGATTTCAGTGCCTGTGTCCCCTGACATCCCATTTGCTGTTGTTGGGTCCCCGATCTATTTCAAAAGCCACGCCGTCCCAAAAAACCCGGCCAATCTGCAAGAGCACAATTGTATCGGGGTTCGTCTACCAACCCATGGAAAGATTTATCCGTGGCGTTTCAGACAGAAGGGTAAAGACCTGAAGTTTCAGCCTGTCGGCCAATTTGTATGCAACAATGTGTTCGGTGCACGCGATGCTTGCCTGGACGGTATTGGCCTCGCTTACATTCCCAAAATTGTTGCCGAAGAACACATCCAGAATGGCAAACTGATATCAGTTCTGGAGCCATTCTGTCCGACGCATCTCGGGTTTCATCTCTTCTACCCCCGACACCATCGCCATTCGATGCCTCTGTCGCTGTTCGTCGAGGAAATGAAAGTAAAATGAGAAAGCCTGCGTATAAGAATACAGGCTTTCTGGCGCGAAGGTTTAACTGCCGATAAGAGGAAGCTGTTTGAGCATTTCCTGCAGGTTTACCGCATCCCAGGGCATATGCTCGGCAATCGTCATACCGACCACTTCTTTTTCGGTCGTCACTTCCTGAATTAATTTCAGAACATCCGGAATGTTGAGTTTGCCCTCGGCAACATCTCCGAAATCATGCTTGCCACGACCCGGTTTTGCAAAAAGCAGAGACCGGAAGTTGTGCGGATCCAGCACATCAAGATCCAGATGGATGGCAAGGACTTCAATCTGACTGTCTTTTAGCCACTCCATGACGGGCTGTGCGCCATCACGCACCTGCTGGGGTGAACATGTCCGCACTCCATGATCCGCAATGAACTGGGCTTCGAACGGAAGTGGATCATGGATACCTGCAATCATCACATTCTTTGCAGGAAGCGGCTTCGTCACTGCCTTGGTCAGATCAGGATCGCCATGACCTAACAGAGCCCCCAGAACGTGTGCATGTGCGTTCATATACTGCTTTGGCGTCTGAACGTCTGGATGGGTATCAATCCAGAGCACACCCAGCCTGTCGCCATAGCGCTCCGAGAGCCACGAAAAAGGCACGAGCGAGACAAGGCAGTCCCCACCCAGAACAGCCAAAGACTCCGGTTGATAACGTTCGATGATCTTCCGGGCTTCTCTGATTTGTTTCAGCAGAACACTGCGTCCACGCATTTTATCTTCGACTGGCAGAGGGACGTCCGTTGGAGCGTCAACCGGAACCTCCTCAACAGGGCCAGCAGAAGGAGGAGCCAGCCAGGCCAAAAGTTTTGATCCCAGATAATAGGGGGGATTATCACCGCCCTGCCACTGAGGGAAAATAAGCCTCAACGTTTTGGAATCCTGATCCGCCATGAAAGACCTCCTCTCAGGTAAGTGCATGCGGTCTGCCTCGGTACCGATCAGATAACTCGCCATCTCGGCCAGATGTAAAGGCGCTTATTTTTTGTCTTTCGCAAAAGATCGAGATTTCCCGAACCGCTTCATACAACAGAGCATTTCATGAGCGGTGTATAATTGATAGATCTTTATTGCTGAAATTTTCTCACAAACTTTTTGATGAAAAACGCTATAGTCTTGCGGAAAATTCGATTTTAAGACTGGAAAATCTCCAAGCAAGGTCAAGGCTGCAATCCACCTCATGTGGATTGATCGTATCCCAATTCATCTTTCCGCTCTGAAATTAATGCTTTCATCATGCAGAATTTGATTCCTAAGGAGCTTTCTCCTGTCCGCCAGAAACTGGCTGTTCTGTCTCTGGCGTTGGGTTCATTTGCATCAGTCACCACCGAATTTCTTCCTGTCGGTATCCTGCCTGATATTTCGAGAACATTTTCTGTAAGTCCGGGAATGGCGGGGCGTACCATGACAGTTCCTGGAATGATGGCAGCACTTTCCGCTCCTGGAGTCATGTGGTTTTCCGGACGCACAGATCGTCGCAGGATTATTTTATGGCTCTCCCTTATTCTGCTCGCAGGTTGCCATTGCAGTCGGTTCAAGTGTTGGAGGCGCGATAGTCGATCATTTCGGATTGAGAGCAAATTTCTGGATGAGCGCTTTGATTGTCATTCTGAGCGCCTTCTATCTGGCGACCCATAGAAAAGCAGAGTGATTTTGTAAGGGGCTCTCGTTGAGAAAATACGTCTGCAAGAGAGGACGGTTCAAAATTACGAAAACGATCAACAGCAATCCGCCTGTCACCATCGAACGTTTTTCAGCATGAGGGAAGCATCATGAAGTCTCTGGTTTGCACGTCTTTTGGAACAGCCCCCTCAATGGCTATTGAGGAACGTCCTAAACCTTTGCCTAGGCCAGGTTATACTTTGATCAAAATGCATGCTGCGACGGTCAATCAACTTTCGGGGCAAATTCGTCGCGGTCTTTTCAATAAAGCCAAGGCGCCTCTGGTTCTGAGTAATGACGGCGCAGGTACAGTAGAGGGTAGAGACCTCTTTCAACCTGGAGGGATCGAAGAACTATTGGTTGATGTACCTTGGTTTTGATTTTGGGCTTTTGGCGTGCTGATTGACGCTATCTGGGACAACACTCGATCTGCGTTTTGAGCAGATCGAGTGTTGTCCCCTGCTGAATGACTACGCGCTCGCGTTCAATCTTTCGAGGAAGAGAAAGCGACGCATGTTGTAGACGATATTGGCCAGCCCGACCCTCATGGTGGCTCGCGTTATGCCTACAGTTCGGACGAACAGTCCTGTCTGCGATTTCTGATCGGCAAAGACATGCTCGACACGCGATCGGATGACCGACTTTCCAGCATTCGATTTCTGGATATGGCGGGGCATGGGTTTAAGGTGCGGCTTTTTCCTGTGAACCTTCGAGACAAAGCCATGCTCCTCCATGAAGTCCTCGTTGGCTTTCGAGCGATAGGCTGTGTCGGCCCAAACCGTTGAGGCTGTGTTGCTTTTATCCAGCAGCCCCTCTCTCAAGCGCGCGCCATCGCTGGCTGCTGCATCCGTCGTCTTCCATTTCCGGATGAACCGGTATTTCCGGTCGATGGAGACATGGGATTTGTAGCCAAAAAATGGAATGGCGAGATCGCTGGGTGGCATGGTTCCATCATCCTGCCGTTTTGCTTTCGTGAACTTCAGTGTCCAGCGCGCATGACGATCCTTGTGCGACAGCTTTCTGGGTTTGTCCTGCCAGTCTTCAGGAATACGTCCTTCCCGAAGATCGGCTTTCTCTGCGTTGGTGTTCCGCTGCTTTGGAGCAGCCACCAGTGTGGCATCCAGGATCTGGCCGGACATCGGTAAATACCCGGCGTTGCGCAGGGTCGCATCAAAGCGGTTGAACAGCCCATCGATCGCACCCGCCTGGGTCAGACGCTCGCGGAACAGCCAGACCGTTTTGGCATCAGGCACCCGATCTGAAAGTCCCAGACCAAGGAAACGCATAAAGGAGAGGCGATCGTTGATCAGATATTCCGTCCGCTCATCAGACAAATTGTTGAGCGTCTGGATCACCAGAATTTTGAACATCAGCACCGGATCAAATGGCGGTCGTCCGCCTTTGCTTCCGTCAGAATACGTCAGAGCCTTCTCCAGGTCAGGGCGGAAGACTTCAAAATCCACAGTCCGGGAAAACGCTTCGAGCTGATCACCAAGTCCGCTCAATCGAGCAAGCCGCTCTTCAACATCAAAGAAACCCGGCTGCTTCATGATCCATACTCCAATCAACGCAAGGAAAATGGAATCACAGAGCAAACCTCAATACCAGAGGGTTTTTCGAACCCTCCATCTTGATCGGGATAAGAAGCCAAATAGTAAAACTGTGAGCTCATAAAATCGGAGTCAAATGCGTCGCACAATTGCTGGAAATTGATGAGGCGTGTAACCAAACCGCTTGGGCGAGCGAATATCCCACCATGAGCAATTGGGTGTAGGGCGAATTCTTGGATGTGAGGCAGGATAATTGGGGACGCCTGATGGGGGCTGCTCAGACAGGAAATAGCGCTGCTTACACCCGTTTGCTCAGCGAAGTGGACCTGTGGCTGCAGGCCTACTTCAGACGGCGTCTGCCCGCTGATCTCGTGAATGATGCGACGCAGGACACCTTGTTGGCTATCCACGAAAAGCGCCACACCTACGACCCACAAAAGGCCTTTGGTCCATGGCTTGCCGCAATTGCGCGCTACAAATGGATCGATCGTCTTAGGGCCATGGGTCGTGATCTAACGGAGCCTTTGTCGGACTACGTGGCGGCCCCAGATCAGGAAGAGGCTCATCTGAGTGCTCTGACACTCGAAGATCTGATGCGTGACGTAAAACCGGCCCAAGCCGCAGCCATAGGGATGGTCAAACTTGAAGGTTATTCGGTCGAAGAAACGGCCAACCGCACTGGACAATCTGCCTCGTTGGTAAAGATCAACATCCACAGAGGCCTAGCGCGCCTCATGGCGCGCGTTAGGGATCGTAGCGATGACACATAACAGCCTGATCGAGAGCCTTGCCGCGGACCTCCAACCTGTCCGGCATCGCAGTATCGGTCGTGAAGCCGCGCTGTTTGGCATTCTGGTGACAGTGGAATTCCTGCTCGTGCTCGCTTTCCTGATGCGACCTGACATGCGCCGCGTTATCCATGAGCCCTTTATGTGGTGGAAAATGGGCAGCTTATTAGCAATTGCGATCCCCAGCCTATGGGGTGCGCTTGAATCGTTTTCTCCCACAGGTTCCGCGCGTCGTGCGTTGCGTTGGGCATCGTTGCTTGTTGGGGCCGCACTTTTTCTTGGGCTCAGCATAGGATCAGGACGGGACGATGCTTCATTGATTGCGCGCCTGGCATGGCCGAACGGCCTGATCTGCGCGGGAAGTATGATCGTCTTGTCAATTCCTGTGGTTGTCATGCTCGGCATACTGATGAAGCGTGCAGCCCCCACCAACAGACAACAAAGTGGCCTTGCCGTTGGGCTGGCAGGCGCAACGTGGGGGGCATTTGTCTACACACTCGCCTGTCGTGCCGATGATCCTTTGTATATTGCTGTCTGGTATCTCGTCGGGTGTGCAATTGTGACAGCGACTGCGCGGCTGATCCTGCCTCGAATGTCGCGCTGGTGATTGCGACTAACTGAATTTTTCTTGTCTGTTGTGTAACCCGATCCGCGTCAGCCGCGAATGAATGAACACGGGGCCGCCATCACGGTGTTCCGTTCAGATTGGGAAATTACAAATATGCGTATCCATGCTCTCGCTTCCATAGCGGCTGTAGGCGCTATGGTCATATCCTCGGTAGCCATCGCACAAGTGCCGCAGCGCACACGCGGAACGGTGGTCTCCGTAGGTGATGCTTCTGCGGTGGTTCGCACACCGATGGGTCGCGTGACCGTGGCCCTCGCGCCCGACACAGGCTTTGTTGGCGCCAAAAAAGCCAGTCTCGACGACATCAAGTCTAACACATTTATCGGCACGGCGGCTGTTCCGGGAGCCGATGGTTCCCTGCGCGCGCTGGAGGTCACAATTTTCCCTGAATCCATGCGTGGCGCGGGTGAAGGCAGTTACCCATGGGATCTGGGTAAATCCGGTTCCATGACCAATGGTGCGGTCAGCTCAATGACGAACGGTACGGTAGCAGCGGCCGTAGGTGGCAGTTCAATGACCAACGGAACAGTCACTGGTATGAGCGACGCCCAGGGGCGCACCATCAAAGTCACATACAAGGGAGGAGTCCAGACCGTGGCACTTCCAGAAACAATTCCTGTTGTGATGCTTGAACCAGGCGAAAAGAGTTTGCTCAAGGCAGGCGCGAAAGTCGTCGTATTCGGGCCTGTGTCTGGCACCAACGTCGAAGCAAAGCGCATTATCATTGGCGAAGACGGCGTAAAACCACCGATGTGATCTCGATCGTAGGGGAGCACATAATGTCGGGTCCATCCCAGTCTGTCCGCTCGGCAGACCGAAAAATTCTCGTTCATCCACTGGTGGTCAGAATCACTCATTGGATCAATGCTGTGGCGATTTTGATAATGGTTGGAAGTGGATGGGGCATCTATAATGCCTCTCCGCTCCTGCCTTTTCGTTTCCCGCCTTGGGCGACCCTGGGCGGATGGCTGGGTGGTGCCATTGCCTGGCACCTGGCCGCAATGTGGCTGCTGTGCGCCAATGCACTTATCTATTTCGGATATGGGATTTTCCGAAAGCATTTTCGGGATCATTTCCTGCCGCTGTCGCCCCGCTTCGTGCTGTCCGACCTGCGTCAGGCGATGGCTTTTCGACTTCGCCACACGCTCGGGGCGTATAATGCGATCCAGAAGCTTCTGTATATTGTCGTTCTCTTTTTAGGGATTGCGGCCGTTTTATCAGGGCTCGCTCTTTGGAAACCAGTTCAATTGCAAGTTCTGGACACAGTGATGGGTGGTTATCCCGCAGTCCGTTGGATTCATTTTCTATCCATGAGCGGCATTGTTGGGTTTCTGATCGTTCACCTCACTCTGGTCGCGATCGTTCCCAAAACCCTGCCATCAATGTTCACTGGCCGTACCCGTGTTATCTCCGATGGACTCAAGGCACACTATGACTGATGAAATCAAACGCCCCTCACGGGCCGGGAAAGAAATTCTGAACGCAAGCAAACCTCAGATTGAACGTTTGCAACGTCGGTTATTCTTGCGGCAGGGACTTTCCCTTGGGGCATTGGTCATGTTGACGGGCTGTGACTACGGATCCCTGGCCGAGAACGATGGGTTAGACCGCCTGCTTCGCGCCATGTCGGGATTTAACGACCGCGTGCAGGCACTACTTTTCAATCCGCATCGTCTTGCACCAACATATGCTGCAAGCCAAATTACAAAGCCCTTTCCTTTCAACGCTTTTTACGGAATCGATGACGCACCAGATATCGACCCCGATGCATGGAAGCTGGAAGTTTCCGGCTTAGTCTCTGATAAAACCCCGTGGACAGTACAACGCTTACGCGGCTTGCCGCAGGAAAGTCAGATCACACGTCTAATCTGTGTCGAAGGATGGAGTGCTATTGGACAATGGAGCGGTGTGCCCTTTAGAGCTTTTCTGGAACGGATTGGCGCTGACACCACTGCGAAATACGTGGGCTTGAAATGCGCGGACAAATACTATTCCAGCATCGATATGGCGACAGCACTGCATCCCCAAACGATCATGACACTCGACTTTGGGGGGGAGCCCCTACCCGGTGCTTATGGTGCCCCCATGCGCTTGCGCGTACCAACAAAACTTGGATTTAAAAACCCAAAATATATACAGGCTTTATATGTCACAAACACATATCCTGGAGGATATTGGGAAGATCAGGGCTATAACTGGTTCAGTGGATCGTAGTGCAATTTCCAGGACGTTTCTTGGTGCTATCACGTGAACTGACGTGGGGTATTTTGAAGCGGTGCTGTCACATTAACTCCTGGGTTGTAGACTGCTCTGCATGAGAGTTGCCCCTGCCAGCTACAAACGCCATCGATTTCCGCGCGAACTGATAGCGCATGCGGTGTGGCTGTATTACCGGTTTCCATTGAGCTTCAGGTTGATTGAGGAAATGCTGCTCGAGCGCGGGATCTTTATATCGTATGAGACAATCCGCCGCTGGAGTCAGAAATTCGGGACCGCATTTGCACGCAGACTGCGCCGCAAGCGTGCGTCAGCGGGTGACGTGTGGCATCTCGACGAAGTCAGGATCGTGATTCGTGGTCAGCCTCACTGGCTGTGGCGTGCGGTTGATCAGGATGGCTACATTCTCGATGAAATCCTGCAGACGCGGCGCAACACGAAAGCGACAAGACGGTTGCTAACGCGGCTTCTCAACAAGCAGGGCGCCAGGCCAAAACGCATCATCACCGACAAACTGAAATCATACGGAGCAGCGAAGCGCCAGCTCATGGCGTGTGTGGAACACCGCTCTCATAAAGGCCTGAACAACAGGGAGGAGAACTCACATCTGCCGCTGCGAAAACGCGAGCGTGTCCTGCAAAAGTTTCGATCACCCGGAGTTTGTCCGCGCTTCATCTCTGTCTTCTCCGCCGTGCGCAACCTGTTTGTCCCACCAGCCTCCATCGATAATGCCTTATCCCGACATCTGCACCGTCTCAGGGCTTTCGCCCAATGGAATAACGCGACCGATCTTCTTGCCTGATAAGTTCGACAAAGACCTTAAAATACCCCAAGCTAATTAACGTGACAGCACCCCTTCCTCTGACGAAGATGAGGTAGGGGTGTAGTCTCTTCAGGTAAGCCAACAATTTTAAGGGTACTATCCCTTGGGACGCGGAGGAATGGCGATATCCGAGGTCATGCCCATTATTCAGGTCGCGATGGAGATGGCAAAGGGCGCGAAGCCACGGGCCCGGACGATATCACCCACGATCAGCATCATGGCTTCAGGACCGCGTGCACTGGCGATGCTTCCCAGATCGACGATGCTTTTCGGAGACCAGCCCATGTCGAGAAGCAAGGTGGCCACCAGTTTCCGGGAATCATCGTCTTCGCCAGAGATGAAGGCGGTGCCGCCCTTGACGACGGCAGGGTCGGCCATCACAGAAAATAGCATGGTGTTGAGCGTCTTGACGACGCGCGTGGCCGGAAGCGCGGCTTGCAGCCGCTCGGCGAGACTGTCGGAAGGGTAGAGCAGGCCCGCCGGTCGCCCATTAGCGTCTCGGGAGGTCGCGTTGGCGACATCGATCAGAATCTTGCCTGACAGCGGACCGGCTAGTGCCGCGAGCCGCTCGACGCTGCTGTCGCCCGGCGTGGCATTGAAGATCATGTTGGCAGCGGCGATCGCTTGCGCCGTATCGGCCAGAGTGACGGCGGGGCCTTGCCAGCGAGCCTTCGTCGCTGCGAGGTCGCGCGAGCCGATGGTGACGCGATGGCCGCCGCGAACCAACGCCGTGGCAAGCGCCCCGGCAACCCGGCCCGAACCCAGAATGGCAATATCAGACATAGGATACTCAACTTTTAGAGGGGGAGGATGGATATCGATAGATTGGCAAGTTCTGCTGGACCGGCGACGAAGCCGGATGCCGCCGAGGTCCAGCGTTCGCCCGCAAGGTTGATCGCGACCCCGCCCGCCTCGCGGATCAGAAGCGCGCCGCCAATCAGACCTGCGGCTACATGGCCATATTGCCAGAAGAGATCGAGCTGTCCCGCTGCCACATCGACCAGTTCTAGCCCTGTCGGAACTGAGGCCCTGACCAGCAACGCTGCGTCGAGCATCACTGCTGTAGATTGGGCCATGCGCTTTTTGATCGCCGCCGTCTCGCCTGGTCGCGCCTGACCGGTAGCAACGATGGCCGCGTCCAGCCCCCGCTTGCCGGAGACGTGCAACGGCTTGCCGTTCACAAAAGCGCCGCAACCGGCTATCGCGGTATAGGTTTCGCCCTTGAGCGGCTCATGGATGACGGTCAGCCACGGCTCTCCATCTCGTACCAGCGTCGCGGTCACGCCCCAGCCGTCGCGGCCGTGCAGATGATTGACGTTGCCTTCGACCGGATCCACCGCCCACCATTCACCGGCGGGCAGCGGACCCTCGCCGTCTTCGTCCTCCAGCCAGTGCGAGCCGGGCCGGGCTGCTAGCAGAATCTGTCGCAGGTCAGCGGTCACGGCCTTGTCATTATCGGCGATGCCTTGCAGCAATGTCGCCAGATCGGTCGGCGGGGGCTGAATCCGGAAGCGGTCGAGCAGGATATCCCCGGCTGCTTTCACAGCGCCAACCGCGATCTCCAGCAGCGCATTTTCTGAATTGTCGGTCACGCTTTCGTCTCACTTGATGATGGACATAAGCTATGATCTCGGCCTCATTACCGCTACTCGCCTTCCATCATGACGACATCGCACGACATCACCAGCACGAATCCCCGAAAAGCCGCGCGTCAGCGCCGGTCGGAGGCGACGGTGGATGCCGTGGTGGAGGCGGCTGCTCGCATTCTGGAGGGAAAGGGCGCGCCCGGCTACACCACCAACGCCATCGCCAGAACGGCCGGGGTCAGCATTGGCTCGCTGTACCAATATTTCCCGAACAAGGACGCGATCACCCGCGCGCTGATCCGCCGTGAACTGCGATCGCTGGAGGATGATCTCGGCCCCGTTTTCGCAGCACCCATGGCGCCCGGTGCGCTGGCTGACTTCGCGTTCGCCGCTGCCACCTATCAGATGCGACGGCCAGCTCTCGCGCGGCGCCTTGACGAGCAGGAGGAGCAGGTTGCGGCACCGGACGACCTCGCCCCGGCGCGCGCGCGCATCATGGCGCTGTTATCTGCCGTGATGCTGGGCCACGGGATCGATGCCGACACAGCATTGCTGGACGATCTCATGGCCGTCGCCAGATCATTGACCGATGCGGCCGGGCATCGCGGCGAGACGGACATCGCGCCGCTGGCGCGCAGGATCGAGTTTGCCATGATGGCGGTCGCGACGGCCGGGCGATGAACGCTCAACCCGGAACGCGCACGACATCCCCGGGCAACATGGCCCGGAAGCGTTCGGGTGCAATTCCATCCGCCGCGAGCCCAACCGCCAATCGTTCGGCAGGATCGTCACGCGCCTCGTCGGTCAACTTGAACACGCCCCAATGCATGCCGATTGCCATGCGCGCGTCCAGATCGCGCATGATCTGGATCGCCTCCTCTGGGTCGACATGCTGGGCAGCCATGAACCAGCGGGGATCATAAGCGCCGATTGGCAGAATGGCGAGGTCGGGCGGCCCGAACTTTTGTCGCAGCGCGCGGAAAATTGTGCCGGTGCCATATCCCGTGTCGCCGGCGAAATAGATCAGCTTTCCGCCCGCCCGAATCATGAAGCCACCCCAGAGCGCCATGCGGCGGTCGGCCGGTCCCCGAGAGGACCAGTGAAGGGCCGGGACGATGTGGATCTCTGCCTGCTGACCAATGGCGACCATATCGCCCCAATCGCCTGTTTCGACCCGTGCCGTGGAAATATGTCGCCGGATAATTGCGTCATTCCCGAGCGGCGTCACGATCAGTGGCGATTGACGGGCATGGATGTCACGCAACGCGGCGATGTCGAGATGGTCATAATGGTTGTGGGACAACAAAATGGCATTGATTGGTGGTAGGTCGTCTAGTCGGATGCCCGGCTGCATGACCCGCTTGGGGCCTGCAAACCGAACGGGGCTTGCCCGGTGCGACCATAAGGGGTCGGTCAATAGGTTGATGCCCGCAATCTGGATAAGGACGGTCGCGTGGCCGACCATTGTGACGGTCAAGCCTTCAACGTGCGGTTCGGGCACGACCGGGGCGATCTCGACATGCTTCGGCCATGGATTGTTGGGGGCAGAACGCCGCCAGCGCACGATGTCGCTCAGCCCCCGGTCCGTGTCGGGTTCACCGGGATTGAAGAAGCGCGCTCCATCGAAATGGTCGCTGACAGGGCCCCGATACCAAGGGTTTTGGCGCGGCATCTCAGACCCCTTTCATGCTTCCATAGTGCACGCCGCTCTCGAATGCGCGGGCAAGTGTGGTGACGGTCGCGTGCAACATGGCTTCGACCGGGGCGTTTGCCGTGACGAGTTGCGCCACAAAGGCAGGATGCACATAGACCGTCACCGCGTCGCGAACGACGCCCGCTGCGACATCGATGTCGTCGATATCCCACTCGCCCCGCCGTACCGCCTTTTCGATCAACTTCGCGACGAGATTGGTGATCCGTGCGGCATAAGTGTTGATCATGTCGGGTCGATCTACGACGATGCGTCGATACAGATCGTGTATTTCGCGGTCGCCGACAAAACGATCACGCTTGCGTCGGTGCAGGTCGAGAATCATCGCCGTCAGTCGCTCGGCGGCCGGGCCATCGGTTTCGATATACTGCGCTGCCAACTGAGCTTCGTCGTCCATCGCCTCCTGGACGATCGCATCCATCATGGCGCTCTTGGAGCGATAGAAGCGGTAAAGTGCGGCATGGCTCACACCCAAGTCACGCGCCACGTCAGTAACATTCGTCTTGGCCTCGCCGAACCGACGGATTTGCGCCTTCGCACTCTCGAGGATGTTGGCTGCCGTCAGCGGCTGAAGAGGTGTTTCTCGCATGCCGCTTCCATAGACTGCACCATAACGATCTACAAGTTACATCGCATAGATATTGTAAGTTGAAACATTTGATGCCACATGAGGCTCCATTCATAAGGAGGCCGCATATGGCAACTGCATTCGTAACCGGCGCCACAGGGCTGCTCGGTCGTAATTTGGTGGAACGGCTTGTTCAGCAGGGCTGGACTGTCCGCGCCCTGCACCGCAACCCTAGTGATGCCGCAAAGCTGAGCGCGATCGGCGCGGAGCCTTTTGCGGGCGAGCTGGGCAATCCGGCTGCGCTCCGAAAGGGGATGGCAGGCGCAGATACCGTGTTTCACGCGGCCGCGCTGTTCACCATGTGGGCACCGGCGGAGGACTTCGAGAGCGCGAATGTCGAGGGCACCCGCAACATGCTGGCAGCGGCTCAGGCGGAGCGGGTCTCCAGCTTCGTCTACATCAGTGCCGCCGGCGTCGTGATGGGCAATGGCAAGCCGATGACGGACATCACCGAGGACACGCCGCTCGCCTATCCCTCCTGGGCTCCGTATCTCGCGTCCAAAGCACGCGCGCAGAAGCTGGTTCTCGACGCAAACAGGCCCGGGGGTTTGCGCACCGCCGTAATCCTGCCGCCTCTCATCTGGGGAGCGGGCATGCCCATGCTCGACAACATGGTCGAGCATGTGATGGCAGGCAGTTTTGCATGGCCCGCAGGCGGCAACCAGATCATGTCGACCGCACACGTCGACAATGTCTGCGCCTGCGCCATCCTAGCCGCTGAGAGATCACCGGGCGGCCGAGCTTATTTCGTAACCGACGGACAGAGTCAGTCGATGCACGCGGTGATGACCGCGCTGGTCGGGACCAAGGACGTAGAGATCAAGGCCCGCAATGCGCCATTGGGAATTGCATGGTTCATGGCGCGGGCGATGGAATTCGTTTGGCGCACGTTCGGGCGTTCGGGCGAGCCGCCGTTGACCCGACAGATGCTGCGGATGGTAGGCTATGACTTCACCATATCGGATCGCCGCGCGCGTGAGGAGCTAGGCTACGCCCCCGTCACGAACTGGGCGCAGGGCTTGGCCGCGATGCGCGCCGCTGCCTGAACCCACTCTTCCAAACGCCAGATATCGGAACAGACGATCATGACAAGCTCATTCAATAGCGGACTTGGCACGTCCGTCGTGACCGGTGCATCCGCCGGCATTGGGGCGACCTATGCCGACCGTCTCGCACGTCGCGGCCACGACCTCCTTCTCGTTGCCCGTCGCGCGGAACAACTCGAAAGCGTGGCCCAGGCGATCCGGGACGCGCATGGCGTCACCGTCGAGACTTTGGCGGCTGACCTCGCCGACCCGTTTGACCTAACGCGCGTGGTGGACAAGATCGGCGGCGATCCCCGGATCACCATGCTTGTGAACAATGCCGGCACGGCCACCTTTGCGCCTGTCATCAAAATCGGCGACGGGGCGGCTCAGGCGATGATCGACGTCAACGTCACGGCCCTTGTCCGCCTGACGCTGGCTGTGCTCCCCGGGTTTACCGCCCGTAACAGCGGCACGATCGTCAACATCGCATCCGTCGCCGCGCTCGGTGAATTGCCCGTGACTGCTCTCTACAGCGGCACCAAAGCTTTCATCCTCAGCTTCACGCGTGGGTTGTCGGGCGAACTGGCCAATACGGACATCCGGGTGCAAACTGTGCTGCCCGCGCCTGTCGCAACGGAGGGCTGGGACAATGCCGGCCTGCCACTCGCCTCCCTTGATCCCGACACGGTGATGTCGGTCGCCGATTGCGTGGACGCCGCTCTTGCCGGTCTCGACATCGGCGAAACGATCACGCTGCCATCAGTGGAAGATCTGGCGCCCCTGCTTGCCGATTATGACTCTGCGCGCTTCGCAATGTTGGGCATGGCGCAGAGCGGAGCGACAGCTTCACGATACAAAGTGGGAGGTTGAACGCGCTGCTATAATTGGCGTCGGAGAGCATACGGTTTTTGGGAGGGCAGAGTGAGTGACCGATTCCAGTCTGACCGTATTCGAAGCGATGCCCCTTCATTGCTGCGGTTCGTCACTCGCCCTCGCTCACTCAGCATCGCCTTTTAGCGACGGCATTTTGACCGCGTTGAGATAAGCGATGCACATCAATCTCAGCTGCCGCAGTAATGTGGCGACTTGAGCAGCTTCAAGATCGCGCTCGAACACGTTGCGGACCGTGCCGAAAATGCTGGAAAGAAGGGTGAGGATCACCGTCGGGAGATCGGCAAAATCGGCATCGGTAGCGCTGCCGAACATCGCCGCAGTGGCCGCGTCGGCGCGACGACCAAAGGCCTCGATCAACACCTCGTTGTCCAGCTCGGCGACAGACCGGTACAAGGCACGGGTCACCTCGGGTCGCTCGGCTTTGGCGCTCCAATAGGTCTTCACCAGCCCGGCGACCATCTGCTCGATCGATGCGCCCCGATGCGCCTGGCAAAAGCTTTCCAATTTTTCAGCCAAAACATCCAGATAACGCTCGTTCACGGCGTAGAACAACGAATGCTTGTGCGGGAAATATTGGTACATCGTGCCGACGGAAACCCCGGCCCGCTTCGCCACCCGCGTCGTCGTAAGGCGATAGGGTCCATCGGCCACCAAAACCTGAATGGTCGCCTCGAAGATGGCGTCCAATGTCACCGCTGCGCGTGCTTGGCGCGGCCTTTTCCGGGGCGTTAGCTCGATGGGTGGGCGCGAGACCATAAGCGAATCCTCAAACTGAAGCATCGTTCATATATAGGCATCTCGGAACACTGCAGCATTTTAGGATCAATTATGGCCGACACCAACCGCATCGCGCTCGTCAGCGGCGCCAACAAGGGCATCGGGCTGGAAATCGCCCGCCAGCTGGCACAGGCCGGCGTCTTCGTCATCATCGGCGCCCGTGATCCGGCACGCGGCGAGGCGGCGGTCGCGGATCTCGCCTCGCAGGGATTGCGGGGGCAATTCGTCCCGATCGACCTCATCGACCACGCAACCATCGCGGCGGCGGCCGAGACGATCCGTGCGGAACACGGCAGGCTCGACATCCTTGTCAACAACGCCGGAATCGTCGATGCTCAGGACGGTCCACCGACCGCATCATCTGCCGATGCGGCCCGGCGGATCATGGATACGAACTTTGTTGGCACCCTGGCCCTGACGCAGGCCATGCTTCCGCTTTTGCGCGCAGCGCCGGCCGCAAGGATCGTCAATCTCTCTAGTTCGCTAGGGTCGCTATGGGTCAACGGCGATCCGACATCACCCTATTATTCGGCACGCCTGATCGGGTACAATGCCTCCAAGGCGGCAGTAAACATGCTGACGGTACAACTTGCGCAAGAGCTGCTCGACACGCGGATCGTCGTGAACTCGGTCAGCCCAGGCTATGTGAAGACGGACCTTACCGGCTTCACCGGCTTTATGACGCCGGAGGAAGGCGCCAAGCTACCGGTCGAATATGCGCTGCTCGGTGAGAATGCGGTGTCCGGGAGGTTCGTCGAAGCGGCCGGCGAGACTCCCTGGTAAACCGGCCCTCGCCTTACCCAGGACTTGGCGGGTCGCTCGGGCTACCCGCCAAGGCATACGGTCACCAACCTTCCCTCGCGCCCTACGGCCAAGCCTGACTACCACGTTCGCCACAAGCAGATCAATAAATTGCGCGTTTTAGGATCGTGGCGCACCGCCCTAAACCACTTAATTTGAATGCACTGCTGCCAGACCGCTCAATGGGACGGGAATGGCGGGTTTAGGAAGGAGCGGCCATTGACGCGCTGGCCGGCGACTTCTGGAAGTGGTCGAACACCACCGTTCAGTTTAGCGATCGGCATCATGAGAAGGTGAGCCTGCGACGATGTGGCCTTTTTCGATGGCCTCAAGATTTCCGTACTTAGAGGTGGCCCCCATTTTTCGGACAGGACGATAAGCTATAATCCGATCTGAGAGAGGACGGGTTTATGGGTAAGGTTACGCGGAAACGGTATTCGGGTGAGTTCAAGTCTCGTGTTGCGCTGGAGGCGATCCGTGGTGAGCAGACGCTGGCGGAACTGGCGTCGAAGCACGGCGTGCATCAGACGATGATCGCCCAATGGAAGCGCCAGGCGATCGAGGGCATGGCGAGCCTCTTTTCTGGCAAGGCAGCACCGGAAGCGACAGCCAGCCCGGCCGATGTGGAGAAGCTGCATGCGAAGATCGGCCAATTGCTGGTGGAACGTGATTTTTTGCGCGATGCCTCTGCTCGGTTGGGCGTGATCAGAGGCGGCAGATGATTGACCCGAAGCGAGCGCGTCTGCCGATAATCCGGCAATGCACGCTGCTGCAACTCAACCAGTCGGGCGTCTACTATCGGCCTGTGCCACAGAGCGAGGCCAATCTGGAGCTGATGCGGCTGATCGACGCCCAGTTCCTGGAAACGCCGTATTATGGCTCACGGCAGATGACATGGCATCTGCGCCGCCTGGGACATGAAGTGGGCCGCAAGAGGGTCCGGCGGCTCATGGCGATCATGGGCCTGCGGGCGATCTACCAGAAGCCGCGCACGACCGTGCCCCATCCGGAGCATCGGAAATATCCATATCTGCTGCGGGATCTGGTCATCAATCGGCCTGACCAGGTCTGGTGTTCCGACATCACTTATATCCCGATGCACAAGGGCTTTCTCTATCTGGTGGCGGTGGATGGATTGGCACACGCGCAAGGTGCTGTCCTGGCGTCTGTCGAACACAATGGATGCGGAGTTCTGCGTCGAGGCACTCCGGGATGCGCTGGTGCGCTACGGCTCCCCAGAGATTTTCAACACGGACCAGGGTTCACAATTCACGACGCCCCGGTTCACCGAGGTTCTGGAACGACGCCAGGTTCGCATCAGCATGGATGGGCGCGGTCGCTGGCTGGATAACGTGTTCATCGAACGTTTGTGGCGATCATTGAAATATGAATGCGTCTACCTGCATGCGTTCGAGACCGGATCAGAGCTACGGGCCGGGCTTGCCGGATGGATCGCCCATTATAACGGGAAGCGTCCGCATACGGCGCTGGCTGGACGTACGCCCGATGAGGCGTATCATGACGTGCCGAGGCCCTCTGGTCCGGGGTTAACCCCGGACCAGAGGGCCAACAGCAACGCCGTCAGAAGGGCGGCATAACGACAACCGGGTATAGCTTATTCAAACCCAAAAACTGTCCGAACGGACGGGACCACCTCTGGACCACCTCTGTATCGGGAGGCATCTTTGATGTTCGGCTTGCCGCTACAGGCAGCAGCGGGACTGCAGGATGGGGAAAAGGTGCCCATGGCGGGGATGGTTAAGAGCTTCACGGATGGAACGGAAATTGGTGGCCTGCTCCACCGCTATGGGCTGGTTTGAGAAGATCAGAAAGGCAGCTTAGGGGGGGATGCGGAATGTCGGCTATCAGACTGTAAGATTGGTAAAGTGGCCATCGCGTTGTCGTGGCTCATGTTGTCGGTCCCCTTTAGGAACAGCGCGAGGTTCGGCGTCCGGTGGTAGTAGAAGCGGATCATGGGCGTGCACCACTGTAAAGTTCGATCAAGGCATTCGGGGGATTGCGACGTCGAGCAGCGCGTAAAGGCTGCTCGACGTTGACGTTCAGCCGACTGTCTTGATCCAGACTGTCTGCGCGTTGGTGAATTCGCGTAGACCGAAGTGCGACAGTTCGCGTCCGTAGCCGCTCTGCTTGACGCCGCCAACCGGAATACGGGCATTGGTCGTGCTGAAGCCGTTGATGAACACCCCGCCGGTTTCCATGCGCCGGGCGATCTGCTGTGCGCGGCCGATGTCGCTCGTCCACAGATTGCCGCCGAGGCCATAGTCGCTGTTGTTGGCGAGTTCGATCGCATGCTCCACATTGTCCGCGATCGTGATGGCCGCGACGGGTCCGAAGGTTTCCTCGACAAAGGCGGTCATACCGGGCGCGACATCCGCGAGCACGGTCGGCTCGTAGAAATTACCCGGCCCTTCGACCTTGCTGCCGCCCAGCAGCAGAGTGGCGCCCTGCGCGATCGTCCGCTGGACCTGGCTGTCCAGTTCGTCGCGCAGATCGTGGCGCGCCATCGGCCCGACCTGCGTCATCGGATCGGAGGGGTCGCCGACCTTCAGTGCCTTCGCCGCCGCCACGAATTTCTCGGTAAATGCCTCGGCGATCGGACGCTCGAGAATGAAGCGCTTGGCGGCGAGACAGACCTGCCCGGTGTTTTGGAAGCGCGCCTCGACAGCGGCCTTTACCGCCAGATCGATGTCGGCATCCGCCAGCACGATAAAGGCGTCGCTTCCGCCCAGTTCGAGAAGGCTTTTCTTGAGCGCCCGTGCCGCTGTCGCCGCAACGGCCGCGCCGGCCCGCATGCTGCCGGTCAGCGTGACGGCGGCGATGCGCGGATCTGCGATCACGCCTGCCACCGTATCATTATCGGCGTTCAGATTGGCGAGCAGGCCCTGCGGAAAGCCCGCTTCTTCATAAGCGCGCTGAAGAGCATAGGCTGCACCCATCACGTTGGGCGCGTGCTTGAGGAGGAAGCCGTTGCCCGACAGCATGATCGGCGCGGCAGCGCGCACCACCTGCCAGAGCGGGAAATTCCACGGCATGACGGCCAGGATCGTGCCGACCGGAAGATAGGACACATAGACCCGGTCATCGCCATCTACGGTGACGGGTTCATCGGCCAGGATCGCGGGGCCGTTCTCCGCGACCCATTCGATCGTCGCTGCGCATTTCTCGACCTCGGCGCGGGCAGCACCGATCGGCTTGCCCATCTCGGCGGTAATGAGCGCGGCCAGCGTGTCGGCCTGTGCGCGCAGCACGGTGGCGAGGCGTTGATAGGCCGCGACCCGCTCCGCCATCGAGGTATCCCGCCAGATCCGGAAGGCGGAACGGCCGGCGCTGAGTGTCGTCTCGACCTGATCGGCACTGTCGAACGGATAGTTCTGAATAAACAGGCCATCGGCCGGATTGCGCGATACGGCGCCGGCAGCGGCCTGAGGCCGGGAATTCGTCATGGAAATCTCCTGAACATCGAGTGTTGATGAGCAAAAAAGGAGAGGCTAGGCGGGCACCATGCCGGCAACGGCCTTGGCGAAGCCCGCGACATGATCCTCCATCGCGACCTCGCCGCGATTGACGCCCAGGCTGCCGCCCGCGAGCAGAGACACCACATCGGTCACGCCCATGAATGCGAAGGCGCGCCGGATCACCGGGGTGACCAGATCGTCCTCGCCACCTGCAACATGATGGTCGCGCGTTGCGATGAGTACGCGTACCGGCTTGTCCTGCAGAAGCCCTGGCCAGCCCGGCGCCAGTTCGAAGGTGAACCCCGGCCGGACCAGATAGTCGATCCAAGACTTTACGACGGCGGGGACCGAGAAATTATACATCGGCGCGGAAATGAGGATTTCGTCCGCCTCCACGATCTCCGCGATCAGCGCGGCGGACAGCACCAGCGCGCGGTCCATGTCGGGCGTGCGCGGCACCTCCGGTGGCGCATAGACCCCGGCGATCCAGTCAAGGCCCAGATAGGGGATGCCGGACCCGACGAGATCGCGATCCACCACCTGCCCGCCGGGATGAAGCGCTCTCCAGCGATCGACATAGAGCTGGCCCAGCCGGCGCGAGATGGAGTGCGCGCCGCGCGGGCTGGCGGTCACGTTCAACAATTTAGGCATCGCAATGTCCTCTGACGAAGTTAGTTTCACACCCGGATAGACACGGCCTGGCCGGCGTAACCGGCGGCCCAGCGTGAACCAGGCAGCATGGCAGGCTTATTTATGGACGAGCACGGTCTTGGGGTTGGTGAAGAGCTGACGCCCCTCCGCCCCATGTTCGGTGCCGACGCCCGACTGCTTGTGGCCGCCGAACGGCACGTCGACGCCCTGAGTATGGATCTCATTGACCCACACCATCCCGGTCTCCAGGCGGTTGGCGACGGCGACCGCTGCGCGGGTGTCCCGACCCCACACAGAGCCGCCGAGGCCGAAGGGGCTGTCATTGGCACGCTCGATGACGTCGTCGACGTCGTCATAGGCGATGATCGGCACGATCGGCGCGAACTGCTCCTCCTGCACGATCTTCGAATCCTCGGGCGGATTGTCGACGATGGTGACAGGAATGAAATAGCCCGGCCGGCTCTCGTCGACCGTGCCCCCGAGCACCACCTTCTGGCCGTTCACGCGGATGTCTTCGAGGAAGGTCTTTACCTTGTCGAACTGCATCTTGTTCTGGACCGGGCCGATCGTCACGTCGGGATCAAGGCCATCGCCCATCTTCTGGGTCTTCGCATAGGCCACAAAAGCCTCCACGAAATCGGCGTGAAAGGAGCGGTGCACGTAGAGCCGCTTGATGCCGACGCACCACTGGCCCGAATTGCCGACCGCGCCGAAGAAGAGCTGCGGGATGATCGCCTCCCAGTCGGCGTCCGGCAGCACGATCGCGGCATCGTTGCCGCCCATTTCCAGCGTCAGTCGCTTGACCGTGCCGGCTGCCGACCGGATCACATGCTTGCCGGTCTCGGTCGAGCCAGTGAAGCTGATCTTGGCGATGTCCGGGTGTGCCGTCATCTGCGGCCCGAGCTCATTGTCGCCCGAGACGACCGAAAGGACGCCGGCCGGAAATACGCTCTGCGCAATCTCGCCGAAACGCAGCGAGGTCAGCGGCGTAAAGGGCGACGGCTTGATCACTATGGTGTTGCCGGTGATCAGCGCAGGCGCGACCTTCCAGAGCGCCAGAAGAACCGGGAAATTCCACGGTGTGATCGCGCCGATGACGCCGAGCGGCGTATGGTGTAGCTCGACATAATGGCTGTCGGTTTCCTCGACGATCTCGACCGGGATGCGCCGCGCGGCGATCTGGCGGATCCACGAGATCGACTGATCAACCTCGGGCTCGGCCATCGTCTTGAGCGGCTTTCCCTGTTCCAGCACCAGCAGGCGGGCCAGTTCGTCGCGGTGTGCCTGAAGGGCGTCGGCGTAGGCTTCGAGATAGGTCTGGCGTTCGTCATAGCTGAGTGCGGACCAGCTCTTGAACGCGGACTTGGCCGAAGCGATCGCCTCCTCCATCTGCTCGGCGCTGGCAGCTGGAGCCTTGGCGAGCACATCGCCCGTCGCAGGGTTTATCACATCGAAGCTCTTTGCAGCCCCGACGTTCCGGCCTGCGATGCTCAGATAATAAGGGCGGGTGAAGAAATCGGCCGATCCATCGGCTTTTAGAGCGATAGCCACGGGTAAACTCCTTGGATTCATCGGTTGCGACGACCTCCGGGTCGCCGGGGCGCGTGAAGGGGTCAGTTCAGGAAAAGACGATCGAGAAGCGGCAGCCTGTGGCGATACAGGTCGATCGCCAGATGAAGCGCCCGCATCTCTTCTGCGTAGAAGGGTTGGGCGGCGATGACGGTCGCGGCAGATCGCAACAGGCGGCGCATCGATGATCTCCAGGGTTCAGGCGGCCGCCTCCGTCTCGTCGGTCCCCGCCACCAGAAACACTCTGGAGACGCTCCCCGCGAGGCGGTGCGGCAGCGCCGCCTGATATTCAGGGCTTGCGTACCAGGCGCGGGCGGCGGCCATCGATGCGAAGCTCAGGATCGCGACGCCCTCCGCGTCCTCTCCTTCCAGCACGTCCTGTGGGCCGTAGAAGGCGAGCGGCGTCAGCGGATGGATCTCGCGCGCCTTCGGGGCCCGATCCCGATACCTTTGCAGGGCATCGGGATCGGTTGTCCGCTCGCGCACGATGACAACGTAAGCGGTCAAGCGGCGACCTTGAGCGCGTCGATCAGCGCGCGGGCGGTCGCAGCCGACGAGCCGGGGTTCTGGCCGGTGATGAGCAGGGCATCCTGTACGACATAGGATGCCCAGTCGGGACCACGCGAGTAGAGGCCGTCCTTCGCCTTCAGTTCGTCCTCGACGAGGAAGGGCACGATGTCGGTGAGGCCGACCGCATCCTCTTCGCTGTTGGCGAAGCCGGTGACCTTCTTGTTCGCGACTAGCGGCTGGCCATCGGCCGCCTTCACGTGGCGAAGCACGCCCGGCGCATGACAGACGAAGGCGACTGGCTTATTGGCGGCGACGAAGCTTTCAATCAGTGCAATCGAAGTCGCGTCCTCGGCCAGATCCCACAGCGGACCATGGCCGCCCGGGTAGAAGACCGTATCGAAATCGGCCTGATCGACGCTGGCAAGCGTCACCGTGGCGGCGAGCTCGCCCATCGCGGTCGCGTCGGCCTCGAAGCGTCGCGTCGCGTCGGTCTGGTTGGCCGGCTCGTTGCTCTTGGGATCGAGCGGCGGACGGCCGCCCATGGGTGAGGCGAGGACGATCTCGGCACCGGCGTCCTTGAAGTTGTAATAGGGTGCTGCCAGTTCCTCGAGCCAGAAGCCGGTCTTGCGGCCGGTGTTGCCGAGCTGGTCGTGCGAGGTGAGAACCATCAAAATCTTCATGTCGTTATCTCCATTCGATCTGTGATCGGTGCGGTAGTTTGCAAAAAAAATAGACCGGTCGCCTTGTATGTTGACGGGAAACCTTTGGCTTGCCTCCGATCGGCACTCATGATTCCGCTGCCGGTGACACTATCCTTATCGTCCACTAGACCGGTCGTCTAGTGCTTTTCTGAAGCACCATGCGTTTTTCTCTCCAACCTGTATGCGCCTCCATCGATTAGGAGGGTCTTGAAGGCTATTTTCAGCAACATGCTTCGGAAGGCCGAGACCGACAAAAGGGTATAGACGACTGGTCTAAGATTGTTTATTGGTGATGGATCATGGCGACCGATACAACCGAAAAAGACACCCGTTCCCTCATCCTCGCCACTGGCCAGCAGATGATGAGCCGCAAAGGCTTCTCGTCGGTCGGGTTGACGGAGATCCTGACGGGGGCCGGCGTGCCGAAGGGCTCTTTCTATCATTATTTTGCGTCGAAGGATGCCTTCGGCGCGGCAATGCTGGAAGCCTATTTCGAAGAGTATCTTGGTGAGATCGACGGCATCATCGCCAAGCCCGGTCTCACCGGCGGCGAGCGCGTGATGCTCTATTTCGCGAATTGGCGTGAGTCTCAGGGGGCGTTCGATTGCCAAGGCCGCTGCCTTGCGGTCAAGCTCGGGGCGGAGGTGTCCGATCTGTCCGAGTCAATGCGCCTCGCACTGAAAACAGGCACGAGCAGGATCATCGGTCGGCTGAAGACGATGATCGAGATGGGTTTGGGCGACGGCTCTATCAAGATCGCCGGCTCGCCAGTCGACGCGGCCGCGAGCCTGTACTACCAGTGGCTCGGGGCCAGTGTGATGGTAAAGATCGTGCGGACTCACGATCCGTTCGAGACCGCGCTTCTGTCAACCCGATCCATGTTGGGAATGATGAACCACTAATCCCCATCGCAGTCTGATGTGGCGGAGCGACCTTGTTACGGTGAGACGCGAGCGGTCCCTTATGCAGATCCTCGACTGACGTGCACCCCTTATTTGTATCCAACCAAGAGGAGAGCTCTCGTTTTTTATGACTTGGGGTTGATGGGGTGAGAAGAGTATCGCCGTAATGGCCGGTTTCAGCGATATATGCCGTTTAATATCCTGGCGCAAAACGACGGGCTCGTCCCAAACTTCGGCCTATTGACGTGAGTGTAGCAACGTCAGCTTTCGGGAAAATGCAAAAATTGCCAAGACGTCTGAGAAGCGGGCGTAAGCAGACCTACCGCTAGACGGAGCCGGGGGAAAAGCTTTCACTTCGAACCCGCATGATGGTCTGCCGACTTGTAGAGAATTTTCTGGCAAGTGCAGACACGCTCATACCCTCCGCCAGATCCTTGAGGACGCTTTGCCTCTCACCTTCTGACAGTGTGGAAGGCCGCCCCAGGGTCTTCCCTTCTGACTTTGCCCGCCTGAGACCAGACTGCGTGCGCTCGATCAGCAGATCCCGCTCAAACTGTGCGACAGCATTCAGAACCTGCATCGTCATTGTGCCGGAAGAACTGGTCAAATCAGCACCACCAAGTGCGAGGCAGTAAACCTTCACTCCCATGGCTCCCAGCATTTTAACCGTGGTGCTGACATCCATTGCATCGCGACCAAGACGATCAAGCTTGGTCACGATCAGAACATCTCCAGCTTCCAGTCGATCCATGAGGCGAGCAAAGCCACGCCGTTGCGCGATGGAGGTACTCCCGGAAATAGTTTCGGTAACGACGCGACGCGGCTCAACCCGAAAACCGGCTGCTTCAATTTCCTGAATCTGGTTTTCGGTCGTCTGACCGACTGTAGAGACGCGAACATAGGCAAAGGTGCGTGGCATGGGGATCATTTCGTCCGAATAGGATGTCCGAAATATGGACTATGTTCGAAATACTGTAAAGGTAATTTACGGACAGATCGCCTTCCCCCTGTCCGTAAACGATCGTTTTCGGACACCTGAATGTTATGGCACCAACAATAAAAATGACCTAAACTCGGAAAATGACCCAAACTAAGGTTGCAACCTTTTCGAATAGGGGATCAGTTACATGATTCGTGTCAACGTTATGCCGAATGGTCGACTTGTTCTGCCGGTTGGCTTGCGTAAGTCGCTTGGCGTCGAAAAAGGCGGCCAGCTCATGGCGGAGATCGTAGATGGGCAGGTTCGCTTAATGACGCCTGATGCCTCGCTTGATCGGGCAAGAGCATTGTTCCGAAAATATGTCCCGGCCGGCACCTCGATTGCCGACGAAGTCATTGCTGAGCGACGCGCTGAAAATGTGCTTGATAACCATGACGATGGGGCGAAGCGCTGATGCCGATTTGCGTCATCGACACATCCGCTGTCTTTGCGGACCTGAACGAGGAAACAGGAGCTGAAGAAGCTCGTTACTGGCTGCGCGATGCAGCCATCTCCGCGATCAACCTGCAGGAGATCGTTTCTAAAGCTGTTGATAAAGGCGTCCCGGCCGAAGGAATATCGGAACTGATCGCGGCTCTACGCCTCGACGTGCGGCCTCTTGATCACAACCTGGCTTTAACGGCCGGATTGATGCGCGATGCGACCAAGCGGGTTGGTCTCAGTCACGGAGACCGCGCCTGTCTGGCGCTTGCCAAAAAAATGGGTCTCCCCGCGGTCACGGCCGATCGGGCATGGGCTGAAATTTCGGACGCAATCGGAGTTGAAGTGGTTCTCATTCGATAGTTGTGCGCAGTGTAAACCCTATGGAGGTTTTCTGTTCCACGGCTACTTGCCCCCAGGAGGGGCCGCTTGGAATAAGCGGACCTTCCGGTTTCGCCTAGATGTCGGACACTGGGTCTCTCTTGCGCCACCCTAAAAGCTGACATCCTCCTTCAACAGATGTCGGGAGAACTAGCTCACGAGCATATTCATCGTTTGCAGTTGGAGAACTTCGCATCAGCAAAGTTCTTCCTGAACTGCCAGCGTCAACCCCTTGTTTGGGATGGGCAAGGATACCCTGCACCCGTTTATAATTCACTACGGTCTGAGCACCATCGGATTACTTGAGGATTTCATTGAACTCTAGGACGTTTCTGTCCGGATCACGAATGAAACAAACAATGCGTCTGTCTTGTCCCATCTGGACGGGCCCTTCCGTAATGACGATCTGTTCCTGTTCCAGCCAGTGCACCAGATCCGCCATGCTCTCAACAATGAACGCCGCGTGCGTATAGCCCGGGCGTTTTACAGGAACGTCCATAAGAACATTCCCAGCCGGGTCTGGCACACCATTGAAAATGGAGGGATCGAAAAACCGTTGATTGATGCGGCTGGTTCGTGATTTTAGAGTTTTGGCGTGCTGATTGATGCTTCTTTGGTCTGACTTCACTCTGCGTCTGTCGCAGAGCGCTGATAATT
>NZ_JAOQNM010000005.1:0-40758 GCF_025961355.1 Gluconobacter cerinus
CCTACTGCTGATGGAACATTCTTTTGTGTTCCAACTTCTATTTTTTTGTTTGGGGATTTAATGAACTCAATAATCATTCTGTTCTCCTTTCTCTTTCCTGTATTTAGAAACAAAAAAGGGAACCTCTCGGCTCCCTTTAATGTATGTAGTAACTTTGTAGTTTTTAGCCGTTGCCGGTTCCTGTAGTTTTCGCAGTACCAATACCTGTCGCAGTTGAAACTTCGCCTGATGCTGGTTGAGCATAGAAGGTGTTGGAGTTATCAGTAGGTGTAACAAGTCCTTTAAATTCCAAACGAGTTAGAGAAACATCGTTTGTTAGAGCAGTAGCAATAGAATCAACTAGTCTATATGCTTGTCCTACTTGTTGGATAAGGTTTTGAGTACCAACTGTACCAGCATTGAAAGATTCAAAGCTGTAGAAGTTACCGTTACCTTGCCATACCTTATCTTTAGCAACGAGATAACCCGGAGCAATATCTGTAGAAGCAGTTGCGCCAGTTACCAATGAACCTTCGTTTGTTGAAAGGTTGTTAGAACCACGAATTGGAGGGATCGAAGAACCGTTGGTTGATGCGCCTGGCTCGTGATTTCAGGCTTTTGGCGATTTGATTGACGGTTTTTGGGGGAGCTTTTGATCTGCGTTTTGAGCAGATCGGGGACTGCTCTCCCGCTGGATGACTATGCGCTCGCGTTCAATCTTTCGAGGAAGAGGAAGCGGCGCATGTTGTAGACGATATTGGCCAGCCCGATCCTCATGGTGGCCCGGGTGATACCGACAGTTCGGATGAACAATCCCGTCTGTGATTTCTGGTCGGCAAAGACGTGCTCGACGCGCGATCGGATCACGGACTTTCCAGCATTCGATTTCTGGATATGTCGGGGCATAGGCTTGAGATGCGGCTTTTTTCTGTGAACCTTTGAGACAAAACCCTCTTTGTCCATGAAGTCCTCATTCGCTTTCGAGCGATAAGCTGTATCAGCCCAAACGCTTGAGGCCGTATTGGTTTTATCTAACAGCCCCTCTCTCAATCGCGCACCATCACTGGCGGCGGCATCCGTCGTCTTCCATTTTCGGATGAACCGAAACTTCCGGTCGATGGAGACGTGGGATTTGTAGCCAAAGAACGGGATGGCGAGATCGCTCGACGGTATGGTTCCATCGTCCTGCCGCTTCGCCTTCGTGAACTTAAGTGTCCATCGTGCATGACGATCCTTATGCGACATCTTTGCGGGCTTGTCCTGCCAGTCTTCTGGAATACGTCCTGCCCGGAGATCCGCTTTCTCAGCCTTCGTATTGCGCTGCTTTGGAGCAGCCACCAGTGTTGCATCCAGGATCTGGCCGGACATCGGGAGATAACCGGCGTTCCGCAGGGTCGCGTCAAATCGGTCAAACAGCCTTTCAATGGCACCCGCCTGTGTCAAACGCTCACGAAACAGCCAGACCGTTTTGGCATCCGGCACGCGGTCCGACAGCCCCAATCCCAGAAAGCGCATGAACGACAGGCGGTCGTTGATCAGATACTCTGTCCGTTCATCAGACAAAGTGTTCAACGTCTGGATGACCAGAATTTTGAACATCAGCACCGGATCAAACGGCGGACGTCCGCCTTTACTTCCGTCTGAATAGGCCAGAGCCAGCTCCAGATCAGGGCGGAACACCTCAAAATCCACAGTCCGGGAAAAGGCCTCCAGCTGATCGCCAAGCCCGCTCAGCCGAGCAAGGCGCTCTTCAACATCAAAGAAACCAGGCTGCTTCATCTTCCACCATCCCCAATCAACGCCGAAGAAATGGAATCACACAGAACAGCTCAGAGCCAAGGGTTTTTCGAACCCTCCAATTTCAATACCGAAGAAGCCACCATCAAGAATGTTTCCAAGTGAATAATCACCAGTCATCATTGCTCTTGAGCGTAGTTTACCCAAAACTGTTTCTGGAAGAATCAACACTAGATCAGAATATTCACCAGCTTGTCTCATGACAGCTTGTGCGTTCATAACCATATCTGAAAATTGTTGAACGATAGAAAAAGAAGTTGCTGTATCGTTTCCAGTTAATGAACTGAAATCAGAAGTTGAAATGTTCTGTGTTTCTGATGTGTAACCTTTAAAACCAAGTGGTGATAGAGTACCATCAGTACCGTTAAGAATGATTTGTTCAACAATCAACTTGTGACGTGTTTGCATTTCTTCTGCGATAAGGTCTTCAAGAATACCACCAGAGAAGTGCAATGCTTGAGCAGTTGTATTGATGATAGAACCGTAGAACTTACCTTCAAGGTTCTTAACGTCAGTACCGATTGAAGTAGTTGAGATCAAACCGTTTTCAAGATTGAAAGAACCAGTTGAACCACTGATCATTCTTGGAGCAATAAGGTTGTTATTCTCAAGTTGAACTTGTCTTAGAACACCGTTAGTTACGATACCCTTGTTCAAAAGTGGGATTAACATATCTGGTCTGTAGTTAGGTGCTTGGAAGTTCAAGGAACCCACTGTCATTGGAGATGCTTTGATTTGTGTATCAAATGCTTCTCTGCCGTATGATTTAATGAATCTTTCTTGTGCGCCTTTAACGCCAACAGAAGGATTTTCAGCCCATGCTCTATAAGCAAGGTGACGAGCAGCACATTTAAGCGCATTGCCCATATCTGCTTTTTGTCCGACATAATGAACTGGATTGATCTTTAAAGACTTTTCAGAAGCTTCAACTTCTTCTGGGTCGATATCATCTTCTTTATCTTCTGCGTCTTCGATCTCTTTGATTCTTTTAGCAAGTTTAGACGCTTTTGATTCTAGTTCGTCTGCTTCTGCTTCCTTATCAGCACAATCTTCACCGTTTAGAATTGCTTCGTCAATGTCGTCAGTAAGTTCTTTTCTACGAGCATTAATATCACTTAGTTTCTTCTTAAATTCTTTTATGGAAACTGCCATAAATGTTTTTCTCCTATAATGTTTTTTCCTTTTCGAAAAGGTTTTGTTTATTTAGTAGATTGAAATTTTACGTTTTCTATTGATATTCAGTTTTAGTTGTTTTTCACTTACTGAATCATCTTGAACTTTTTTATCTTCTTCTAATTCGGTTTCTTCTGAATCGTTTTCTGATATGTCTTGTTCTTCTTGTTTATTTAGTGAACGCTCTATCACTAATGCTTCTTGGTTACATGGTATTGTAACAATACTAAATTCCGTTAGTTCTGTTTTAAGGTAGTTAATTCCGCCTTCGTCATTGAACTCGAATTCAAGTGGTCTGAAACCAATTGAAACGGCGTTTAAGAATCCTTGTTTTACAAGCTGCTTAACTGCCTCTGCTCTTGGTCCTGCTAACGGAACATCCCCATCAACATATTCGATAGTTGCTTCCCACCCATTTCCAACTCTTTTTAGTTCCGTACATTTAGCAATAGGGAACTCGTCTGATTTATGGTTTTCAAGAACTACTGGATTATTCAAGTAGTTTGTTATGATCAATCCATCAGGATCAACAATATCAGCAACTCTATCTTGTGCGTCCGTTGTTATGATGAATGTTGATGTGTTGTCGTCAAAAGATGATATTTGGAAGTCTTTAGTAACTACTGGATTATCCATGTATTTTTCTTGTTTTAGATTCTCCCTAAACGCCTTTGTTGTATAGATGTTATTCTTCATCCTTTTTTGGTTCTCCTATGTTGTGTGATCCTGTTCCGTCCTGTTGGGCTGTGTAGGTAGGTGAAAGGAACGTATTGCCTTGCCCGTCTGGGATTGGTGCGTATCCTTCAAGTTCTCTAACTTCGTCCTTGCTCATAAATCCGTTTGTGATTGCGATTGCGTAATATTGTCCACGCTCAAGCATGTCTGGAATTACAAGTTCATTGAAATCAAACTCGAACTTTATCTTGTTAAAGTCTGATCTAAACAAAATCTTTGTGTTAAACTGTTGTTCAATCTGTTTTGTAATACAGCTTAAAGCACCATTTACATATGATCTTTCTTGCTGAGATAAGTTCGCTGCTTTTTCTGAATCACCAAACCCTAACTTATGAAGTGGTACACCATACATTCTAGCAATGTCTTTTGTAATTTGTTCTCTTGCTTCAAGAAGTTGAAGATCAACAGGTGATGCGCCCGTGTTAACGAAATCAACTCCGGATGGAACAACAGGTATTTTACCTGCGTTAGTTACTGATTGTTGTGACCTATTCCAGTTTTCCTGAAGTTGATCTTGTTTGTTTGAGTTAATTTTTGTTCCTTCTTGAACTTTCAAATATCCCTGAAAGTAAGAACCGTTGTTGAATGCTCGCGCTGCTGTTTCCTGCGCTGCCAATCCCAACCCAAACACTTCACCAGCAAGATTAATCGGGCTATTGCCTCTTGTTGTATCAACAATGTTGATGGACTGGATATGGATCATATCCTCTTCTCTTATTCTTCTGTTGATTCCTTTTTCTGACTTAATGGAAGTTCTGTAATCAGACAGAAGTCTTTCGGTGACATGATAAACTCTATCACCGTTGTTTTTTTCTTCTATGTTAACATTCCACGGATCAACAGGAACTAAGTTGATTGCTGCTCCTGTTTTATCTCTTATAATAACAACATATCCATTTCCAGAAACCATGTACGCAAATACAAGCGTTTGAAGCATTGTAAGTGTTGTCTGTCTTTTGTTCGGAAAGGCCAGAAGTTCTAAGTAAGGCGTGTTCTCAAGATTTTTCCATCCGCCATTGTCTGACTTCTTGACGTTGATGGGCAATCCAGAAATGTCTTTTGTTATCAGGTTGATACATGTGTAAGCCGCTGATAATTGAAGGACCGTTCTTTCTGTGACGGTCACACCGCTTGCTGTTGTCTGTCCAATAATTCCCGGCAGAAAGGACAAATTATCAAGTGGTACTTGTGGAATGGTACCCGCATCGGCTTTTGTTTTTGGCTCATGCTTTTGTGGTTTAGCCCATTCAGAAACAGCCTGTTTTTTAATTCTTTCAAATAATGCCATTTAGTTCTCCGTTTTATATTCTCCTATTTAATGTTGTTCCTAAAATACTTATGAGCAATGTTAGCATTATAATATTTGAATTCACCTTGATCATCTTTTGATCTAAGAACATCATATATGATCTGCTGTTCAAGTTCTGTGTAGTTACATTCTGTTCTGGTCCTATGGATTGTCAGAATTTCTTTCTTAAAATTTTCCATACCAAACATTTGAATATCTTGTGTAAGTGACTCACATGACCCTGAGTACGTTTTCCAGTCGCTTATTTGTTTAGTTTTTTTCTTTTTACCTTTTATAATTTTAGTTCTTTTTGAGTAAACGAACTTCTTTCCGATATACTTTTTGTTAGTGATTAGGTTTGTTATTAAGTAAACAAAACCTTCACTTTCTAGTATATCTTTTTCAGTTATATCCTTTGGTAATATCCATTCCATATAATACTCCTTTTTGGAGTATTTAAGGAATCAGACTAGTCCTGAACCCATTGTAGGTGTTCTTGCTTGTTTTATAGTAGGAGCATTAATTTTAACGCCACTAGAACTATCTGTTTTAGCCGAAGCGGTCATTCCTTGTGGTGCGTTATTGAAGTTCACATCAATGGAATGTTGCCACGCTAACGCCTTTTGTGTGCGCCATTGCTTTTCTTGTCCAAGTGCGTCTGCTGACCTTTCGTTCAGTTTGTTCACTAAACCAGCCGCATCACTAACAGACATATCCTTGTTTTTAAGCATCATCTGATATTGCTTTTGTGCGCCTCCATCGCCGTGCTGCATCTCCCATACAGCGGCCTTCACTTGGTCATTATAACCCGCTGTACGCACATCAACGCCTGTCCCTTTATAAATCTGCTCCACGCGGTCTTTGTGCCATTGCATCAAACCAAACGCTTTCCCTCCATCCCCTCTTGCTGAGGCGTTGAAGTTTGATTCCTGCGCTATGTTCCCCATAAAGCCCGTAGCTTGGTTCTTCGTAAGGCCAGCGTTCATCAGTTGCTGTTGTAGATACTGCGCTCTTCCTGCTCTTTGCTTGTCATTCAGAATTTCAGGGTGAGGTGTTGAAAGCCAGTCACCAGCCATCGCGCCAGCTTTACCACCAAGCCACGCACCCGCCGCACCACCTGCTACTGTTCCTGCTGGCCCTAGAACTGATCCAAGTGCGCCACCTGCTACCGCACCAACGGCTTGCCCTATATGCTTTCCGTATGCTTCGTGCCTGTCATAAGTGTTCTGAATTTTGGAATCTTGGAACAAGTCATATCCGGTCTTTATGACGCCAAGCACGGCGGCAATTCTGGTCAGTCCTTTCAGAACTCCACCAAGAAAACCCAACATTCCTGAACCTGCTTTTAGTCCTACGAAATCCTTTAATTTTCCAAAGACTGAAAGTTTGCCGATATTGGATAATGCGGAGAACAGTTTGATTGCGCCTATTGCTGCTCCGCCAAACCAACTAGCCAGCTTCAAGCCGATTAGGATTTCAACAATCCCTTTGAAGCCGCCAAGCCATTTGTACCACTCAGCGATTTTGTCACCGACGCCTTTCCAATCTACCTTTTGAAGCCAATCAGCCAGCTTCATCACACCATCAACAATTGCGTTAATCGCTTTGTCTGCTTGTGGTCCAGCTAACCAATTTGCGAACTTGTCGAGTAGTGGAGATAGCTTAGGAGCTAGTCTTCCTATAATTGTTTGTGTAACGCCATTTACGGCAGTCAGAACGCCTTGATATGACTCTCTGAGTTTGTTGGCGTTCTTTACGTTGTCCTCGTTATATCTTCCTAAAAATTTTGCTCTCTGTTCTGCTTGTTCAACCTGCTTTGAACTCATTCCCATATAGTCAGTCGTGCCAAGCATCTTTTGGGAAAGTTGTCTCAAGATAGCAGGATCAACATCACCCGCTGTTAGGTGGTTATGAACGTAATCAAGCGTTCTGTTTCTGACTGTGGTTGCTGAATCACGCTGTGAGAGATGAAGCTTTTGATAGATGGTTTGAAGGTCTCCATCACCGCCAAATCTCATTGAAAGTTGGTTGTTCTGAATTGTTTGAAGCATGTTCCCCATCGAACTGGAGCCAGTGCCAAGCAATCTTCCTGCGTCCTGTAATGTTTGTAGTTTGTTTGTAGCTACTCCAAGAGATGCTGCTGTTCTCTGGATTTCGTTAGAAAGGGCAGCAAACTGCCTTGTTGTCGCAATGATGCCAGCGATTGAACCCATACCAAACAAGCCAGCGAATAGCTTACCGGCTTTTTCAATGGGGTTTAGAAGTGCTGTGGTTTGCTGATGTAGCTTTGATATTCGTGTTACCTTACCGAACCTATCCATCTGCTTCTGTAGCTGATCCATAGGTTTTCTTGCTGCGGCTATTTGCGCGTTTATCTTTGCTAGTCCTGATGATGCGTTATCCACCAAACCAACAGAAAGTTTAAATGATCCTTGTTGTGCCATTCGTTACTCCATAATCTTTAGGAGTATTTAGAGACGCAAAAGCCCTCTAACCGAATTGCTAGAGGGCTTTTATGTGAAATGATGAACAGTGTGGCCAAATGTGAGAAACGCCACATTTTTATTTAGCTAATCTCTCCATAACTCTTGTTACTGCCAGTGCGATTTCATCAAGAATTATATCTCTTAGTTCTTCTTGGTCTAAGAAAGATTGCGCGTGTATGTTCAAATCAGGAAGTTCGTTTGTTCTGTTAAGTGCTATGTCCATTTCATACTGAATTTCTTCTGGTATTTCTAATGATCTTAGTTTTCTGTTTCGCTTAATAGCATTTTCAATCCATTCCGCTTGTTTTTGTGTAAGAGAGCCATAGTTAGAGAAATTTCTTTCTAGGTCTTGAGGTATCTTTCTGTAGTTCTCTTGTGTGTTGTCTATTACGTTTTTAAAAAATTCATCTACTGTCATATATGACTCCTTAAATTATCTTATTTTAGATTTGTAAGTTTTGTTCTTACTGAATTATTTAAAGTCAATATTCTTTTAGTTAACTACTAAGTTTATAAGGAATTAAATACTAGAAATCATTAGGAGTAAAAAATGGAACAACAATTAAATGCGCTATGCGTTATGGAAGTTAAAAGACTAACTTCTGAGCTATCAGGAAACAAACAAGCATTAGTATCTTTATACAGGTCTTACCCTGATTTTTCTAAAATGTATGAACAGTTCAGTTCTGATAAAACAGGAACATATGATCTTCTTTGTTCATTATGCGCTGCTTACATAGCATGTTCGAACAACTTAATCAGTGATCGAAAAGCAGTTGAGTTATATCAGGAGTTGAAAGCAGAATATGAAGAAAAAGAAGATACCAGTTTGGAAGCCAAAGAAGTTGGTAGTTCAACAGAAACCGAAAATTGAAACTGAACAAAGAACTGTTAACAAACAACAGTATGATCATAAATGGCGAGAAGTTTCTAAGACATTTAGAAAGAACAATCCGTTCTGCGTCGAATGTCTTAAATCAGGAGTTTATAACTCACAGCATTTGCATGTTGATCATATTGTTCCGTTAGTTGAAAAGCCTGAGTTGAAGTATGAATTGTCTAACTTACAGGTGTTATGTCGGCCTTCGGGTCGCCATTCTATGCGCTTCGCACCACTCCAAAAAGACATATCGAGAAACACTAGGTCAGTCTTTGGCTAAGAAAAAACCCACTTAGAATTGCTCTAGTGGGTTTCTTTTTGGCTGCATCTTTTCATATGTCTCATACCATTGGTTGATTTCTGGAAGAGGTGCGTTCCAAAGTGAAAGTGGGTCTTGCTTGTGTTGGTAAGGCCATTTCATCAGCACGATTAACTGTTGAATAGCCTGGTCGATCTCAAGCCATTGTTCAGCAGTTATTCCGCTGTAGGTGTGATAAACCCCAAAACCGCATTTGCTACTGGTTCTGGTAGTTCCATAAACTCCTCAATTGTTAAGCCAGTCTTTTTAACTGCCAGTTTAACCATTGAGTTAAATGAATCTTTTGTTGATGGGTTTTCAGGAAGTGCTTCAATCAACAAATATCTGTCTTGGAATGCTGGTGCTTGAACTGTTAAAGACTTAATTTTTCTTTGTGTGCTTTTAAATTCGACCTCTTTGAATGTAAATGTTTTTTCTATTTCATACTTAATTTCCATATGTTTCTCCTTTTATGATGTTTTTGTATGTGCTTCTCAATTCTGATTGGGACTTGTTCCTATTTTCTTTTATCTTTTCTATCCGTTTTGTTAGCTCTTTTGTTTTGTTTTGTTCTAAAACTACTTCGTTATATGTACGAACAAATATTTTTATCTTTTCTAGTTCTGAGGCAGTAGAATTTCTAACTGATTCATGGGCGCATTTGATTGGATCAAGTGCTAAAATCTGCTCGTTTATGGTGTCCTGTAAATCACATGTGTTGTACTCATCATAGTATTTTACAAGACCGCCTGTAATTTCTCTAATTATTTTTGTTGAACTTTTATATTCCATATGTTTCTCCTAGTATGGTTTGTTATGTTTTTATTTAGTATGGTTTGTTTGTGATCATATATTTTAGTTCTTCAACAAACTCACTAAAATCAATATTTGTTTGTTGATGTGTATATTCAAGTGTGTTTAAATCAAGAAGAATATTAGGGTACATTCCACATTCTAATTTTCTAATAATGTAATGGCAATTAATCTCTAAAATGGAGTTCTGTATATATGCTGTTACATCATTATTGAGTAAAATTCGTATAGTTGTATCGAAATATGGATAGTATATTGAACTGATTTTTCCTTGTGGTCTTTGCCCTTTTAGATAAACCATTTCATGGTCATGTTCATCTGTATGAACCAATCTCCATATAAGTTCGTGTAGTTCTTGATTATACAAAACAAGTTCTTCACATTTTAAGGTTTTGTAGAATATTTCTTCTTCTGTCATTTTCTAATCTCTCATGTTGTTCATCATGTGAGTATTTATTCGGTCATGAATATCTTCTGTTCAGCGAGCCTTCTTATGAGAAGTCCTTGAACTTGTTTACCACCAGCATGACACCACAAAGGGAATTGCTCAGAAGCTGCTTGCTTCTCCGATAGCTGTAGGAGCGCCCACAAATGAGACGTGAACAGCGCGTTTAATCCTAAGTTGTAGGCAAAATCAGAGAGTGCGATCAGTTCGTTCTGTGAGAGCGTGGAGTGAGCTTTCTGGGTGATGGCGCTCCATATAAGCTCTAACCTACTGGACAGCTCTGTACGAGCTTCTATGAGGGTCATGGAGGTGTCTGCTGTTATGTCAGGGCCTGTGAACCCATAGCCACATGTCCATATGCCCGTGATGTCTTGATAGGCTTGCGCTCTGAATCCTTCGTACTTCTCTACTAATTCTATAAGTTCAATTGGTATGCTCATTAAAAAACCTTCAAGTTGTTATTCATGAAGGTATTTAAGTTTCTTATTTTGCGTTCAGTGAGCCTTTGATTTCTGAAATGGTAACTCTTAAATCACATATTGCTTCTGTCATTGCTTTAGTAGCTTCCGTTGACTGTCCCATTAAATCATCTAGTTTCTTTTCTCTTTCATCTAGTTTTTTGTTAGCAGTTCCTAGATTAACTAATAGGAAAAATATGAATCCAAGTAGGAAACATACAACCACCAAAGGTCCACCTGCTAAAATTGCTTTTGCTGCTAATGCTAAAAGATCATCCATTTAAATCTCCGTATCGTTTGTTGTACAACACGGATATTTAATGGGATGATTTTGTTTTATAAGTTATGTGTTTATGTCAATAATAAAATGAACTATTTCTGTTTAAATGATACTTTTTCCAAGTGATCCATTTTCATGCTTTATAAACCTCCAGTCTTGTTGATATGGATTAGCTGCTTCCTGAATTTGTCTCTGAAAAAGTTCCTGTTCAGTCTTGAAAAACTCAATATGATCAGGGTTTACGCAGTGTTCATTATGACAAGTGTTGAAGTAAAATTCTTCACCCAACCACTTTGAAATTTCTTCTGATGATAAAGTTACATCATTGATCTGGTTCCATATCCAACATGGCGTTGATAGAACCGATGATGTTTTTACTGTGTTTTCTATCAAGAAACACAGTAGGTTACAGCGACGTGCGTTTGATCCGTACTTAACAACAAACTCTTTTTGACAATTTGAGCATATTCTAATTTGTGGTTTCATTCATTTCTCCTTGTTTTCTTTTTGTTTTTTCAAGAATTCCTTCATATCATGTATTTTTTTAATATTTTTTGGTTCGGTTTCAACTAAATCAACTAAACCGTTGTAAGTGATATAGTTTCTTTTTGAAACCGTAGTAACGGAGTAGTCAATCTTAGAATCAGTCGATAGTCTCTTAAAATCTGCAAGAAATATTCTTATGTTTGATGCTTTAGCTGATTTAGTGGCGAACTTGTTTGCCCATGTTTGAAATTCTTCAAAATAATCTTTTGCCATTACACGTCCGGTAAACTCTTGTCCGTACTTGGTATCTTCTATCCACATTTCAACATCAGATTTTGCTCTGTTTTCTTCAACTATTTCAGCAAGTTCGTTTTCATATTTCATAAGTGGAGATTCTAAGTTTTCATTAACTGAGTTCCATAGAGCAACCATGTTTTCGTAAATTATATCTCTTGCATCACGTAAATCTTTTGATATTTCTAATGTAAAGTATAATGGGAAAAATCTTCTACCACCTGTTTCATCTGAAACAACTCCCATATAAGAATTGTTTGTAGCACCAATACATGTTGTGCAATTCCAAATTGTTTTTCTTTGAGAAGTACCAAGAACACGACCAGATATAGTTGTTGATGTGATATTATCTTTTGCTTTATTCCATTCTGTTTTATCACCTCGTGCCATTTCATCGATGAACACAACATAATTGTAAAACAAATCTATAGACCGTGTATCACCAAGTTCTGACATTGAGGATTTTGTTGATAAGAAATCAAGTGGTTTGATTAACTGTTCAATGAAGTATGTTTTACCCGTACCTTGAGGACCAACAAAGATTGGCATTATAATTTTTGATGGAATTTCACCAAGAATTTTTCTTTTAACTGAGTGAATAAAGTTTTGAAGAACGGCTATAACAAGTTCTCGATTGTTTTCTGGATGATTAAAACATGAGTCGTAAAGTTTGTTCCACAAGTCTTCTTCACGAACTACTCTTGATTTTGGAGCAGAATATGCCAACTCACTGATTGTTTCAGCCATAATTTGTGTTTTACGACCCTTAACAATTTCATTTAGATATTTGATGATGATCGGGTGACTATAATGAGTAAATCCCATATCAATTGCTTCAAAAAGAATAGCATCAGCATAATCAATAATGCCTCTATCATTCGCTTTATTGCGAATAGCTTTTCCTTCTGGTGATTTTAAATCGAGATCACTAACATATGTTACATGATTGCCTACTAAGATTGGTGCTGTGCTGTGAATTGTGTCGTTAGATTGTGGAACTAAATTATACTTGTTACAATATGCTCTAACTAAGTCTCCTTCATTCGAGATTGTAGTGCCATATTTTTCTATACATTTTAGTTTGATTTTTACTCTTGATATATCTTTATCAGTGATTTTTCTTATAGTTTTAAGAACTTGAAATTGTTGAAAATGCTCTAATTCATCTGGAAATGACAAAATCATTTCTATTAAGAGTGAATTATCAGCACCATTTGCAATGCCTTCTGTTACCGATTGTGCTAATGTTTTTTCTGTCATTTAAGACTCCTTTAAATTATTTGTTGTGCAAGAAACACAAAACCCCATTCAGAGTGTGGATTTCTGAATGGGGTTTTTCACAAATAATTTAAACATGAAGAAATAATGTTTTTATTTCTTCTTCTTTTATTTAGCAATGATAACATAAAGCATTATCGTTAACTATAATCATCTGTGAAAAATGATCCAATTCAAAGTTTCCACACTTTCGGTTCATTTCGTTTTCTTATTTTTATTTAGCAGTTAAACAGTGAATTTAACTTCTATGTTTATAATTTAGCGTATTATTTAATTTTGTGTCATTATTATTTTCTTGATGTGACCTGAAATCGCAAGTCACACTAGAATTACTTCTTATTTATCCGGAAAGCGGAATATGTCTGATTTTCCCTAAAAAATGACTGTTTTGGTGTGACTTGCGATTTCAGGTCACACCTAAGTCACACCGCAAGTCACACCGGTCACATCTTCATTTTACCTAAAAAAAGACTGAAATAGGGTAATTTTAAACAATTTTGCGTACTTTTTTAGTAAATTTAACCCATTTCCACTATATTTTAAGTTAGATGTGACCGGTGTGACTTGGTGTGACCTGAAATAGTAGCTGTAGGATTCTACAAAAACTTTTTCTGTGGCACTCGATATATCGGTCACACCAAGTCACATCGTCACACCTAGCACTACGATAAAATTCTCTATTATTGTTTTCGCGCAGAAAGATGCTCGTATAGGCCGATTATACGAGCATTGTCTTATGCAACACGCATTTCCTGAACCGAGGTTTTCTTAATAAGACCGGTCTCTAAATACGATTCAATTGTTAAAAATTAAATGTTTCGATTAGTTGTTTCTGAACTTCTGGATCACTCGGATTTTTACCATCGAATGCATTCCATTTGGAATCAGCTTTTTTAAGCTCGATGATAGGATTCAAGGCATCCTTAAAAGACAACTGAGCAGATAGTTGTTCGCCTATCATAACTTGGTACTTCGCTGTAGCGTCTTTATACACAAACAGCATCTCATACATATAATCGCTGGCGCAGTGACCATCACACATTGCGCCTATAACCACACCATCCTTCTGAAAATAAATCCCCTCAGGAAATTGAGGTGAGATAAATCTTGCGTCGTCATCTGAGGGAGTAACAACCCCAGATTGCCAAGCTGATTTATAGATTTCGGGAATTTCAAAAAGCCACGTTTTAAAAGACATATTACGTCCCCTTCATTCAGAAGCTCCTATTATACCACATACTCACAAAAAAGCCCTTATGACTGGAACATAAGGGCTTTCATGTAAATTAATATCTAAGGTGACTTCTATAATGTCATTTCTATTTATCTCTCTAAATACATATAATAACTTGAGAAGAAAAATATGACAAACACATTTCTACCAGTGAATGGTATTTCTAACTTAACAGTACTATATGGGTTTGATAATGGGATAACTACAAACCCAACATTGAACACTCTTTTTTCACGAAAGAGAGAAAAGAAAAGACTAACGATATCTAGTAATAACCAAAACACTTTTAATGTTATCTATAATTCAAATCAAGAGATTGATGTTTACTTAAACGGTCTTCTTTTGGATGAAGAAACTGCATACTCTTTTTCTAATGGAGATACTCTAACTTTGGATAGTAGTTTATCTAGTTCAATTTCAACTGACGATGTACTGTACGTTGTACTATATTGAGGAATCTTTATGAAAGTGAAAATTATAAAAAGACGGATAAAAAATTCAGTTCCTAGAAAAAATTTGTACCCATGTAAAAAATGCGGAAAACTTATAGTGGGAAAAAAATTCTGCTCTATAGAATGCTCTATAAAAGAAAGAATTTACTATAAAGATGGTTGTATCTTTTTAAAAAATAAGAAAAAAAATCAGTCCGTATGGTATGATGGAAAATTTTATCAGGTTAAACAGTTTTTGTTTAGATTACACTTCTCCTACAATTTCACTAAGTCATTATATCTAAACAATACATGTAAGAACGTTAAATGTGTTAATCCTGAACATGCTAGTCACATTCAGAAATAACAACATACTCATATCCCTGTTCATCTAACAGGAACAGTTCATAATCACACATACAAACTAGAACTTCACATACTAAAACTAACTTCATCATACTGAACCCTCCAAGTTCGTATGAACAAACATATGCTCTTGAAAACACGTAATCCACCTAAAAATTACGTAAATTACGTGTTTGACTATATCTTTTAGTGATATTAGAACAAGGATATGAACTTAGATAAGTTCATACAAACCTTGGAGGGTTAGAAACTAATATGTCAGTAGATCAGAACACACTAGCGCACTTCACAGGATCAGAAGGTCTTTATAAGTGCGCTAGATGGAATGTAACTGATGGAGTTAAGTACCTAATAGACAATGGAGCAGCATGGATATGTGATGTGGTGTTCTCATATCAGGCAGAGAGAAAAGTCAGACTTGAGCCATTCCAGTCATGGACCTTCACATGTGATCTTGAAAAACAAACATGCGATGTTCTGGCTACTGATGGGAATGACACTCGCTTGGCAAAGCAGCATGTCCCCTACACAGACCTTACAGTCTCTGAGATAAAGCTTTATCTTGTGGATGGTGTTCTAATGCTCTCAAGCGAGTACTGAGCGCCGGAATAAGATGGTGAATGAATCATTCACCATCTTAATAACCCAAAAAGCATTCACTTTTTACTATTGTTTTCATCTTGCTTTTTTATTTCTTCTATACAAGAATAAAAATCATTAAGCGTCTCTTTATAACCACTTAAACTTATATCAATATTGTTTTTATACATTCCTAACATATTTGTTGTTTTTATATCTTTACTAGATATGTTAATGTTTTCATACATTTGAAGTTCGTCAACAATATCACTTAGTGTTTTTAAGCCAGAATCGTTTGATAGAGTAACTTCATTATTATCGTAACTAACTACGCTATCACTGAAAATTCTAGTTTTATCTCCATATTTTAGTAAAAATGATAAGTCATTTTTAACATAAGAAGAGTCTTTAATAGTCAGATCAATTGTTGATCCAAAACCTTCTGTATAGGCAAACCTAATCGATATATCCGCCTCTCTGTTACCTATAATAGCGCAACCATTTATATAATCGCCTTGATTTAAGGTAAAAGATTCCCATCGACCGTGTTTAACAACTGAATCGGCATAAGCAGAAGGAACGCCAAACAAGCACGCTCCTATAAGAAGTAGCTTCCTCATTCACTCTTACTCTCATACATGTCCATCAGTTCGCACAAAGCCTGCCAGTAGGTCTTATCCATCTCATCACAGATTTTGACGAACCGTTCGAACTGCTCTTCCGGCATTGAGATATTCAAAGCGCGTAGAGGCCCTTTAGTGCGCGTTCTTCTGCCTCTTGGTGTGTTGTATGAGCGCGTAAAGCCATGCTCACGCGAAATCTCATCTAACTTCTGCTCTTCCATCTTTGAGCCAAAAATCTTGTTCGTCATTTCATGCGCTCCACCAGTTCCTGGCACACTTGTTTGGCGTTCTCGATTGCCTTTGTCTGATCCCCTTCCAGTTCATCCATGAATGAGCGATGGAAGAAGATACCTTTGAAAGCTGCTCGTTCGTTCAGTTGGTTAGTGAACAACGCATATCCCGCATTCCTGATTTCCTGCTCAATGGCTTGTTCAATCTTGGAACGGATGATTGGAGACGTGCGTGTAAAGATGAATGCGTGAGGAATAGGACGCTCAAACGCTTCTTCTTCTGCCTGAATAAGCTGAATCACACGGTTAGCTTGAACAGCATCCGGCATTGAAGGCTGCATAGGGATAAGTACGAAGTCAGCTTTGAGAATGGCGCGTGAGACTAGCAGGTTTGCTGTGCCTTCAAGATCAACAAACACATAATCATACTGTTTGCGGGCATCTGCGATTGTGCGGACGATGTTCTGTTCAGAAACACCACCCTGAACCGTGATGTTTTGGTTTGTGCCTTCATGCCAGTTGAGCAGGGTTTTGTTCGGATCACAGTCCACTAGCAAAACCTTTTTACCCTGTCTGGCTAACACCTGAGCAAGAACCAAAGCAGTAGTGGACTTGGTTGATCCACCTTTAATCTGCGCCATCACTATGACTTTGCACGACATAGCCTATCCGCCTCCAAGTTTAAAGCTACATACTTTATAGCTTAAGTTTTGCTTGAGCACTAGCTGGATGTGGTGTTTGAAGGGAGAAACATTTTGAAAGAAACAAAATGAACTACCAAACAATCACTAATCTGGTTCAATACGGAAACCACTTATTTAATACATATCCAACCTTTTTTCACGCTCTTCTCCCTGTAGGAACAATTCTCACCGCCATACTTGGTATGAAGAACAGTCATAGAATTGAGAAACAGGCCAAGCGTCAAATAGATATCGAAATTAGTAAGTATAAACTTGAGCTTTTCGATAAGAGATTTAAAGTCTGGACTGAATTCCAAAGTATGGTTCTAACCCCTCCCGGACCTGTTTTTAACCCAACATATGAACAACTTGGTTGTACTTTAGAAAAAATAAATGAGAATATGAAATATACGAAAAAAGCTATACTCTTATTTTCTCCCGATAAAAATTTTAATGTTTTGCATGATTTTAATGTAACCTCTGCTACTTTCCATAGAATAATAAGCATTGTTATGGGAATACAACTAACAATGGTAAATGCAAAAAGAGAAATGGAAAAAGCACAAGAAGAACAAACTTCTTATGAAGAAGGATCTATTGGTTATATATCAAAGAAATACATATTCGAACAAAAAGAAAAGGTAATTCAACAAGCATATGAAAATATTTACGAACATAATCAAGCACTTATTCGAATTCCAAGTGAATATAACAAACTTCGATTGAAATGTGAGTTATATATGGAATCTCTACTTTCAGCGCCAAAACAGGCGTTTGAAGAGGACGAGAAGGGCTGGATCGGCACCTCATTGGATTACGTTACCAAAACAGGCCCCATACATGGACGGTTTGTAATCTGGCTAGCGCTAGCTGCTTGCGTTCTCTTTCTGGGTATGTTGATCTGTTCATAGCTGCATCCAGAAATTAACGAACAAGATTAGTGATTTGGCGTATAATCTTCATTAAGCCAACTACATTACATGTAGTTACTTTGTAGTGTTATCTTTCATGAAAAACTGGGAGAATCACACTCCCAGTCATCATTAAAAATGATTAATCTTTTTTCAGTTTTGGGCGTCCCCGTTTGCTTTCGGGTATCTGCTTCACCTGTGGTTCACTGGATTTTTTTACCGTGCTTCCCAGACCAATCTCTTTAGCCAGTGAGGATCGTCTTTCAGAATAAGAAGGACAAACCATTGGGTAGGAATCAGGTAGTTTCCATTTTTTCCGGTAATCCGCTGGCGTCATACCGTAAACTGATAGGAGATGCCTCTTGAGCATCTTCAGTTTTTTACCGTCCTCAAGGCAGACGATATAATCAGGGAAGACAGACCTTTTAGGGTTCACAGCCGGAACAGGGGCTTCTTCTACGACAATTTCTGGAACTGACGGTGTTTGAAGCGTCTCATATACTACCTTAATCAGGGCAGGGAGTTGGTCTGCTTCAATTTCATTATGTGAAAGGTAGGCAGCTACGATGTCTGCTGTAAGTTCACGAGTCATTCTTTAATATTCCAAATTTCTAGTTATTTTTTTCACAAAAAAAAGAAAATACTCTTCTTTATACTCAAAATCCACACAATAGGTCATATGATAAAATGTAAGGTCTATCTAGGTTTTTTTATAAAACTTGTGTGAGTATGATCAGCAATATCCTTTGTTAATGCCGCGGCTACAAAGGGAAGAGTTTGTTCTGGGTGCTGTAAGCAATATTCTTTAGCATAATTTATCATAAACTCGTTTGAAACTAATCTTCCTATATTACTTGGTATATGTTGTTTTGAATTCATATATTCTGCTGTGTTGTACGCCGACCAAAAACCCTCAAAATAGTATTTTACAACTATTTTTATGGTCATAGACTCCATTGGTTCATCAGAAGATATATATTTCGTAATTCGTGAGCATGTCATTTCATCACCTAACACTGTGAAGTTATCATCAGCATGAGCAACTGACCCGAACAACAATGGAAGTGCTAGGAGAAGGGACTTTTTCACGTCATACGCTTTCTTCATGAGCAATTTCTTAGTTCTAACACGCTCTTATGTTCACGATCCCACTCTGAGATCATGCTTAGGTAGTTCTGAACAGGCAAATGTGAGCGCCTATCTTCTATAGAAAGACTCTTAGAATTATGTTCTGTAGCAGAATGCCACTTAGAAAAACCGTTGAGAAACTGCTGTTTTTTACGTTCTAAGCACTCACGGAGTTTTTGAGCGCGTTCTTTAGCAAGCTCAATTGCTTGTGAAAGGTCGATCTTTCGCAATGTGTAGAAGTTTGTTCCTCTTACAACTCGACCTGACCTTGAAGCTGCTCTTCTGATTGTTCTTTCAACTAATCCTAGTTCATACGCTTTATGAAGGGTGCGTATGACAGTTGAAACTGAACAACCTGCTTTGATGGCTATGGTGGTATGTGAGGGGAACAACCCTTTATCACCCTCAAACGAACTTAAGGCTTGAAGAACAATATGTTCTTTGCCGGTAAGTTGCTTTGCTTGTGTGAGTTGCCATAGTTGGCTGGAAAACTTCATAACCAAACTTTCATATGTTTGGCGAAGTTTCCTTCTTTCCACTGAAACAGAATGCTTGAACTGATGTTCGAACAAGACTATATTCAGTTTCGGACCCATTGGAATTGGTAGTTCCTCTGGATCAAGTCCACCTTCGCCGCCAGCGAAGAATTTGAAAGGGGTCAGCCTTGCCGGGCGGCCCCTTTCGCATATTCCAAGCATAATGCTTTGAGAATCAGAACATTACAAGCCTTGTCTAAATTCTCTTTAGAGTCGCTTGAGATTCCTGTATGCGTTCAAGTGTGAGTTCGCGCTCACCTAACCTCCAAGTTAGAGAAAAGCCCCTACGTGATCGGATGAAGCTTGGTCACGCAGGGGCTTTTTTTATTAGGCGAGTTCAAAGTGAAGCTTGATGTCGAGAGCTTTCAGAATTCCTACAAAATTTGAGAGTGTAGGATTTCCGCTTTCACTGAACACCTTTTGAATGGCGCTTCGTGAGATCCCTGTCTCATTCGCGATCTGGGATTTGTTCTTCTCCTTATGTTCAGCAATCATTCCGATTGCTCTCATGATGATGGCGCTATCACCTGTCTTCCAAGCGTCTTCTAAGAATGAATCCACTTCTTTTGGATCATCTAACAGGTAGCTAACATCAACTTCTTTGAGGTTTAGCATTTTGGTTATCCTAGTATTGTAGATTAGTTATCTAGCTTTTAGGCGAACTTATCAGAGCTAAAGGTAAGATTTATTTTTTTAACTGTTTTGATAATATTTTTGCTGTTTTTATGTCTTCCTTCTGTGAAGACTTATCACCAGCACAAAGTAGAATGATTAATTCTGATCCTTCTTGCTTCATGTAGATGCGATACCCTGCTCCAACATGAATTCTGGCTTCTAAGATACCTTCACCACAAGGTTTACAGTCCCCTAAGTTTCCAGCTTGAAATCGAAGCACACGAGTATCAATCGCTTTTCGTGCTCTCTGGTCTTTTATGGAATCAACGAATGAGTAATAGGCGTCAGTGCCTAGCACTCGTATTTTTCTGTTCATAAACACCTTACGCTCTGAATGATCAAACGTGCGTTCCTTCAAACGCATGAAAGATTTAGCAAGGCTTACACTATAGTGCAAGGTTTTTATGTGGCTGCCACATATCACATACAGTTTGCAACCCTTTTTAAAATAATTTTGTATCAAAAACGTGAGTTTTCCGCGCCGTAAGCGGATTTCTACCTCCACGTCAAGCTATTTTTTATTAGTGCCTTAATCTTGACACATTCATATGTCAAATTATAACAATCGAAAGACACAGTAATGACGCTGTTCTTTAAGATAAAATCACCAGAAAGTCGCTTTTTAGCGCCATTCTAAGGAATAATTATACCAAGAAAGGTAAATTTTAATCATGAATACAAAACTAAAAGAATTTTCTACAGAAATTACAGAAATTAATGATGCTAACGAGTTCATCATGTTTCTGAGTTTAAATTCAGCCTACAATATCATGTGTGATTGTGACGGCCTAAGTGCTGACATTCATTATGATGATCAAAACATTAAAATTAATGTTCAGTATGATCCTGATATTCAGCGTCTTTATTCTGAAATTTCAGAAATCAAAAATGAATATGACGCTTCAAAAGCACCACGTACATGGGCTTTTGATTTGGAAAAAGATAATCAGTTTAATTTAAAATAAGAACTTAATTTAGACATGCGTTAGTTCGTAAGTGAATATGCATGTCTTTTTTATGAAGAATTTCAACAACAGAAGGAATTTTAAAAATGGATACTCAAGACAAACTAAAATATATCAAGAAATTAAAAGACCGAGAGTTCTTGGATTGCATCATGGCAGCATTGGATCATGAAAAATTTCCTAAGCATGGTGAAGTTATTGTTAAGTGGGGAAATAATGTAGGAAAAATGTACATTGCATGTACCGAACTGATTGATACAAAATTCGATGTGACATACATCGTTGAGAATTCAGGTTCATTCAAAGTGGTATATGACAAAAATAAAAATGCCATAAAAGTAAAATCAGAGTTAACGTATAAAAAAGAACAAATTTACATTGTAGCAGAACATGCAACGATAAAATTTAGTTTTGTTGGTGGTTCGTTTATCGCACTCGACTTCGTTAACGATTACAAAATAACTGATTGTTCTTGTGCGTCAGTTATTAATGCTTATTTGTTCAGAAATCCATATAAGACTTTTAACAAAGAGACAATGATGATACTAGAACTTTCCGAGTTTTAAACTACTCACATAACTGAAAAATTCATGTTTCTAAATATCCTTAGTTGAAATAATTAAGGATATTAGAAATGATAGAACTACTTAAAATATGTGACGTACACAAACCAACAATGTGTCATATGTGGTATGAATCAACACACTTTGCTGTTCGATATGACACACGAGTTTCCGATTATACAGGAATGATAATAGGAACTCATAACTGTACGTTCATACCAAGCACTTACATAATTGATCATGAATCTTTGTTGCCAACAAAACAAAGAAACGGAGAGTTATGTGATTTCTTATATGAGAACTCTGATGTTTCTAAGTGGACTGAGGAACTCATATTCTACATGGTAATGAAGTTCGAGATTGAAAGAAAATGATATTAAGTACCCACTTTTATAAGACCATCATTGAGATTGAAAGAGAAGATAGTTTAAAACTAGAACAAGACATGACCATCACCGAACATGGTAAGTCGCTAAAGTTCAAAGGTGTATCTGTTTTAACGAGTAAGGTTTTCTATGATGTTGTCGAATATTCTGATGATGTTTACATTTTAACAGATAAGAACTCAATGTTTAAGTTCGAACAAGAAACTTATAGATTCCTGTTCGTAAATTATAAAGGGAATAGTACATGCCACTCAAGCATGAAAGAACCAGACATAATTAAAGTATGTATGTACGGTCAGTTTTTATATGAACATGACATAACAGGTTTTATTTTATCGGTAAGAGAAGAGCTAGAAGACATTTTGCCTGAGTACGTTCAAGATATAACAGAAGAGCATGAAATGTACATTATGATGAAAGAGATAATAAAAAAGCCGTTGAAAAATTAACTTCAACGGCTTTTTTATTATTCAGGGATTGAGAAGTAAGTTTGAGTGTCACCCATCACTTGATCATCAATCATGGGACCTAAGCAGTATATAACGCACATCACGCCGTCTATTTTATCGCGTGAGTTCTTCTGTTCCTTATGTGCGTACAGGTTGTTGTTTTTGTCCTCTGAAACTCGCGTGTTCTGACAGTTCCACTCGAATATCTCATTATCGTAAGATACCCTACATTGTAGAATTAATGATTGTAGTTTCTTTGTAGGGTTAGAAAGCAGATAGCCACGTTCAGCATGAAACACAGGCCAGCCGCTCATATCCAACATTCTAAGAATTTCACTTTCACCAGCACGGTCAATGACGTTCGTTTGTACGTCATATTGTTCATTGATCTGAACAATATGGTCATGGATCACTTGAGGCTCGATGATAGGCCCCTGAATGGCTGTTAGAAGCCCCTTAGAGTGCCATGTAGGGTAACGAGCGTTCTTGTGAGATTGAACGGTCTCTTGTGGCAAGAAGTAGTGCGGAAACACATACAACCTATCCTGATCGAAAAAGCATTGTGTGACACACGCCATATCATCGACCATCGCCATATCGACACCAACATAGCAGGGCAAATGTTTGAACTGCTCAGGTGTTAGAGATTCATCATATCCCGTTCTAAGTCTATGAATATCAAAGAACTTATCTCCACCTGATTGCCATTTGTTCAAATGAAGTGTGAGATATGAAGCGCGTTCTGATGAAGTGGTTTCAGCCTTTCTCATCAGGTCTGTGACATACTCTTGATCAAGCACTGACCAACATGGATTGGCTTTTTTAAGTGTCTCAACGGAGTATTCTGGATCAGAGTCATCCGCCTTCCAGATACAACAGAAGAACCGTTCAGCCTGTTTTGAACCGTTCAGGACGTGCCTAGCAAACTCATTCTGAACATACCCTATGCCAGTGAAGTCAAACCCTGCTGTTGTGATGGCTATGATCAACGACTGATTACGCTTACCAGCACCAGTGACAAGCTTATCGTAGGTAAGTCTGTTCGAAATGGCGTGTAGTTCGTCGATGACAGCGCAATGAATGTTCAAGCCGTCTAGCTTATGCCCGTTAGAAGCAAGCGCCTTGTAGGTGCCTTTGTTCGTTCTTCCATTCTTATTCTTTGAAAAGAGAATGTCGTGTGTTCTCGCATTACATCCTAAGTAACGCATGAACTTTGGTTGTGATTTCAACATCTCCAAAGACTTATCAAACACAACACGCGCTTGTTTTTGTGAGGTGGCTGCTGAGTAAACCTGTGGTCCTGCTTCCCCATCCATTGTGAGCATCCATAGATTAAGAGCACTCGCCATGAACGATTTGCCGTTGCCACGCGGCACTTCAACGTGTGCTTGTCTGAATCTCCTATGCCCTTTTTTGGTTTTCCATCCTAAAATTTGACCGAACACAAACATCTGCCACGGCATCAGAATGAAAGGTGTTCCGCCTAATGGACCTTCTAAGTGATGGAAGTGAGAGCAAAACTTCTGAAATTTGAGCGCAGGTTCCGGATCAAACCAGTAAGGATAAGCAGGATCAGTTAGGGATTTTTGGAGGTCGTCTTTAGCTCTTTGACAAGCTTGATGAACTTCCAAACCAACAGCAATATTACCGGCAAGAACTGCATCCACGTATTCATAAAGTTCAAGAACTCTTGGATCATTCATTTAAATCCCCGAATTCTGAAAAGTCTTCTTCTTGTGCTTGTTCTAACTGATCTCTCTTCAAAAGGTTTAAGTCATAAGGCGTTAATCCAAACCTTCTTGATAGTGAAAGCATTTGCTTTTGAGTTTCGCGTAACTGAGCTACTGCTGGATTTGGTTTTGTTAGTCCGCCAGCTTTGTATGTATAACCTTCTTGTTCGATTAGCTGTTTAAGAATACGGTAGTCTTCTACCAAGTCTTCAAACATTTTTATGAAAGGTTCAAACTGGTCTAAGTCAGTTGTATTTGTGTTTTTTAAAATATGTTCTCGTGTTTCCATTTAGTTCTCCTAAAAATTATTTCAAAGTCACCTCATATAAAAAAATGACTAGGGTGTGCGTTTGCGCTTTGTGCTTGAAAGTTTCTAGGGGTGTACCCCCTGAGCTATTCTGTTAGGGATTTCGTAACATCAGAAATTTTTGCTTCGATCAAAGGCATAGCGTCAGAGAGCGTGCTAGCTTCGTTCAGGATCGACGCACCTATGTTTCCTGCCTGATAGAACCTACCTAATGTTTGTCCTATCTGTGTGAGCACTGGATCAAATCCTGAGATGGATTTCATAATCCCTTCACCTGCTCCCATAACAGAAAGTGCTGTTGAACCTATTCCTTGTAGATCAACTGATCCAAGCACATTGGTAGCTCTTTGAACTAATGAACTGAGTGATCCTGATTGCGAAGTTCCTACGGAATAGGACTTGTTGTTCACGACAACTAAAGAAAGCCTTATTTCACAGACACCTTTTCTCATGGCATCTTCCGATATTCCAAGTCCTAAAACAGCACATGTTTTTAATCCCAAAGATGGATGCATGAACAAACCTGTTTTGCTGTTCATCATCTGTGCTCTTAAGAGATTTCTATCGAAGTAAGTACCTGAGTTGTATGAAACAAATCCTTCAACTTCATAAATCTCCGGTCCACGTCCCATAACTTCAACATAAGGTCCGTACTTTCCATTCACTATATCATGTAGAACAACTTGGTTATTATATCCTTGATCAGTTATTGATCTGACATAGAACTCACACCCATTGAACGACGAAATAATAGACATCGTTAAACTCCTTCCCAAACGTATGAATAATCTGTTTTTATTGTTCCTTTTGTAACTTGAACTGTTATATTCAACTTACTACTTTCATATGAACATGTTACTTCATAATCATCGCACATGTTGTATTTCGTTAAAAACTCAAGTGCTTCTGTACAAAAAGATTGTGCGTATGATTCATACTCTGTCTGTGAGTAGTAAATCAGTTGCCATAATCTAGAACCAATGATGTCTTGTGGATAATCTGATTCACCCCACCATCCTTTTTTAGAGGATTTGGTCCAAGATTCATCTGCGGTTCTATCTGTGAACAACGCACACTGAACTAGTGTTTCAATGTCTTTTGTTTGTTCTAACATTGCTTGTTCGCTGTTAAGAACAAAATCATACTGTTGAGTGTTGTTGTCATATTCAACTAAGAGGTCCATTTAAACCTCCTTTTTCCCAAACTTATCACATACAAAAAGGTTATTAAGTCTTTGAACATGATAATTTTCTGATCTGTTAGACATGGTTTTGTTCAGAAATCTTTGTTGGTTGCTTGGATATGTTATTTTTACTCTTACTTCTTTTCCTTCGTATGTAATTACATATCTTTTTGGTATTGGCTTTTCTGTTGTATCTTCAAGAACCACGTATTGGTTGTATGTGTTGTCATATGTAGAAACTATAGTTTTTGATTTAATCTTCATTTTTGTAAATCTTCATGTGTTTTGTCGCATAGCGCATTAATTTCTTCCCAGTCCTGCTCAGTTGGGGCTTCTTTTGATTTGTAGATTTCTATGATTTTCTCAACGACTTGGATGAGTGTTGGGACGTCTTCCACAACGGCAATCAAGATTTGAATAATTTCTGATGCGTTCATGATATGTTCTCCTTAATTTGAAAGTTCTTGTGCTGAGATGATCTTCTTGGATACGAGAAAATCCTCGAAAACCGTGACGGCGGTTGTTGCTGCCAGTGTTTCAGCGGCTGAGATTGTTGTTCCTGCTTGTGCTGCTGTTCTGATCTTCACAATGTCCGCGTAAGCGATGGCGTCATATGCTTTGATGTTTGAGACTGTTTGTGCGTCAGGTGTTCCAAAATCACCCGCAATGTACTGAGCAGAAGCCTTTTCCAGCACGGCCAGAAGTGATTCACCTGAGATAGCTGCTTTTTGTGCTTGAACTTCTGAACAAGCGCCTTGTGTTACTGTTAATGCTAGGCACATTATGCCAAATGCTATTTTTTTAATCATATTTTATCCTTTATGAAGTTGTACTTGTATTTAATTTGCTTAAACCTTGCTTGGCTTCTGTAAGCGTTGATTGTGCTGATGTAAGTAAGTCACTTGATGGCGTCATACTAGATACATCAATTGAAGCAACACATGACTCCATCTCCTGAATCTTGTTTTCCATTGCTGACGAAATTTCTGTAATGTCTGATGTTACTGAAGTGATTTCAGTCATGACTTGTTCATACGCTGTTACGAATGGCTGTACTGTGCCTGTAACCAATTTTCCTAAGAAGGAAACAATCTCAGCCGGATTAGCACCTGGCATAGTAAGAATGGGTAGGTAAGAAGCTAAACCTTCAAGCATCTTCTCAAGTGCTTTTTCTTGAGCCTGTAAAACTTTCTGAACTTCTTGTTCTATGTTTTTTATGTCTTGACATGATAACGAACTATCAATGTCTTTTTTTATCTGATCTGCCCATTGTGACATTCATTTCTCCTAGTTTATTGATGTTATGATTCCTGCTTGAACTATCACTACTTTACCGTTCTGATCAGAGAATGACCCACTAGCACCAGTAGAAACAAGTAAATTTCCTTGTACATAAACAGAGCCATCTTTAACGGAACATACTTCTGTCCCATTAACGGTTATCCTTACAATGTTGTTTGCTGTTATGTTTATGGATGTTTTATCTTGTAGATAAACACACTGTCCTTGTGTATCATATAACTGAACTTCACCTTCTTTAAGATTTTTAGGATGTGTATTTACATCATGAGTGCCAACAACAAATTTGTTGTTGTTCAACCCATATCCAGAAAGAGTAATAGCTTGCGAGTTAACAGGAGGAACTGACGTAAGGCCCCATGTTCCATAGATCGGCCTATCGTTATGAACTTCCTGTCCCTGAAAAGTGGAAACCTGACAGGTATGAACGTCTCCGCTCGTATTCACAGCGTTTGTGATGGTGCCTGTCTTCACCATGTGCTGAATCCTCTGCGCTAAATCTCTAAACATATGTAGTCCCTATGTAGTTTCTTTATATTTATGATGTATGACCACTTGATATGAAGAACTGAATGTTTGGGTGATGAAATGCGTAGAAGAAAATATCCAGTTTGGCCCGAATAGTATGTCACTTCGTTCCCGAGCTGGTCTTGCTAACTTACTGGTTATGTAAAATAGTGCTATTTTTATCTATATATATAGATTATTATCGCGTTTTTTCGCACTAATATTGATATCGGGCCAAACTCATCAGGAACTGGAGTTAGGCAAAGATTGAAGTGCGGGAGATGAACTGAACAAAACTTGAGGTTCAAATGACAATGCTTCTTTCGGGTACAGTGTAAGGGTACATAATGAACCTTGTTCATTTGAGTATGAGTAGTTCACAGCACATATAACCATCTCTGCCGAGTGAACATTCAGGTATGGAAGATCGACAACACACAGTTCATTCACGTCATAGAACGGTTGATCTTCATCTTTCCAATTCGGCAAAGTGATCTGCACTTGTTTTGATCTGCCCCATTGTCTGTTGGCTTCCCAATTCGCCAATCTTTGAGCAATAGAACCTGTTTCATCCGAAGTGCTGTTGATGATGACTTTTGTTCGCTCTGCTGATCCCCATATTCCTGGCTCTGGATCGTAAGCCTTCATTACTGGCGGTAAGCCAGTTTGAGATTGCGTGGTGAATGGCTGCCAATACACATGATAATCTTTGAACCTGTTAGTCAGGTCAGATGAAAATGATGAGCTTGTAATTTGTGTATCGCTGTTGAATGTCATGGAAACAGAACTTGCTACATCATTAACTATTAAAGCACCGTATCCATTGTCATATAGTAGTTTTCCTTCATATCTCGCATATCTTGATATGACTGAAAAAGCAGTATCACCTAAGTTAAATGGTACAGAACCCCATGCAGTTTTATCTTGTGAAGATGACTTGTTGATAAACCCAACGCCATACATTTCAGTAAAAACCTTACATAAGTCACTTATGCCTTGTATGTTGTTAATGGCTGTACCTGCTATTTCAGGGTTTGGATCACATAAATTTCTTAGTTTTGATCTTCCTGATATGGTAAGTGAATGTGCTTGGTTTCCTGATGCATAAACAGAAAACTGCTCCATATATCCATGAAATATCTGTTTCTTGTTTTTGTAGATCATTATCTCTTGATTATCTTTTATCCCACTTGGAAACTCTGAATTATCAAGAGGCAATGTCATCTGAAATGTCGAAGGAACTTGTTCTATATCTCTTGAAAAAGAAAAAGAACTAAAATTACTAAAAACATTAGATTCTATGACAACATATAAGTTGCCATCGTTCGGAACATAATTCTTCTTTGCTGTAACAGTTGTTGTGTCGCTCATGAATTCAGAACCTCAACAGTTAGAGGCATGAACAAAGGATGGGTTACATCTGAGTTGTTTCTAATAATAATCTCATCAGTTCGAGAGCCATCTTGATATAGTTGTTGAGCAATAGAACATGCTGGCATAGATGATTTTGACGTATATGATGTTAACGTAGGTAATCCATATCCATCAGAAAGAATTATGTTTACAGTTTGAGCTTGTAGTTCTGACAGGTACTCGAACACAGACATATCTGTTTGAAAGTCATATTCAGATTCATATATGTCATTTAGTTGGTCAGCTATATTTCTTGAATCAGTTGATGATTGAAACTCGATATCAGACACAACAGAGCCAATCAGAACAAGCGCATAGAACCTGACTACCGCATAATCTGAGTTTGAATTTGTGACTTGTTTGAGTTCGGAATTGTATCCGTACTGCTCGATGATTTTGATAAGAGCTTGAAGCTTCAAAAGCGGCGCTGTGGAAAATTCCAGCATGTTTTGAAGGGCGGTAAGAACGTCCATTCGATATTTCTCCTTGTTTTTCAGATATTTAGGAGAAATATATTTTTCTAGACATTTGTATAGGAAGTTGCTACAAAAAGGGCCTGTTCATTAGAGAAAGATCACTTATCTGATTCCGTCTCTCTAACCTCTTCTTAGCGCCCTGAGATAGAAGCTCACGGCAGAGATATTATGATGTCCACACCGAACACGCCCGATGTTTCTCAAATCAACCTCCGCTTGGACAGCAAGCTGAAGGAGCAGATTTATGCGACCTTAAAAGAACTTGGAACTACGCCTTCCGAGGCGATAAGGGATTACTTTGAACATGTCGTTGAAGCGAAGAAACTCCCTTTCAAGCGTCAAGTGATTTCTCACGAAGACGCTGAACTTCTAGCAATCGCAAAAGAACGTCTGAGAACATTGAAAGACACAGACGTCATCAAAGGCATAACCCCAGATGAGTTATTTGCTCAACATCCTTCCAATCGCAAGAGATGAATATAAAGAGTTAGAACGTAAAGAAGCTGATCAATTAAGAAAAAAGCTTAATAAAATTCTAGAAAATCCTCATATAAAAGCTAACAAGCTTAGGGGTATGCCTAACTGCTACAAGATTAAACTAAGGGCCGCCGGAATGAGAGGCGTCTATCAGGTTAATGACCAAACAGTCACTGTTCTTCTTGTAGCAGTTGGAAAAAGAGAAGACTCAGAAGCTTACGACAAAGCGAAACAAAGAATCTGACTTAGGGGGCTTAAAGCCCCCTTTTTCATAGTTTGTATATCAGAGTCCATTCAACCCTAGATGTCCAAGTCCATGTACCGGCTGTATTTCCATCAGTTGCATGGCTCTTAATGCTTATTGTCGTACCAGATGCTGATAACGACACGGCGAAATTAGAAACACTCCCAAATGAAGTGTAGGATTGTTCTTCAATACTGGATTGAATCTGAGCATTGCCGCCAGTTTGATATACTGAAAAATCATCAAACCCTTGTTGGCATACATTACCTACAGTGCTTGATTGACCGACTGTAACGCACTTAAGCGCATATATACCATCATATGGTAATGTGAATGTTTGAGTAGCAATGTTGTCTGATCCAGATGCGGAAGTCACATCATTTAGATGAATAGTCCCTGTAGTTGGTGTTGATATACTATTAACTACTAGGTTTCCAGAACCATCTGTTGTAATTTTTCCATTATCTAATGTTGTAGGACCTACATTTAAGGCGCCAGCATAAAGAGTTCCATTAAACTCATATAAGTTACCATACTTCAAATTTGAAAAATGAAACCTACCACCAGTGATCTTGTTACCAAGTCCATCAATGCCATCATTCTCTTGCCAGAAGAGATTAACAGAAGAATTGTTCGTATCGGGTGAATGAGTCATAAACTCGATAGATGATGCGCCTGTTGCGCTTCCAATCCCCGGTGTATTCCAAAGTATTATGTTTCCGTTTGATGTTGTGGTAATTTGCCCTGACTCGAATGAAGCGTTCCCACTTGCTGTTACGTCTCCATTTACCGTCAGAGAATTATTCGTAGTTACAGCACCATCAACTGTTAGAGTTGAAGTTATTGTTGAGGGTGCTACAGCCTCAAACCCCTGTAAAAACATTGGCTGTTGTGAACCGGAGAAAATTGCCTGTCCGGTTAGCATTCCACCTGTGAGTGGAAGATACTCAGAACTATTTGCTGGTGTATATCCGAGAGCAGTTTCGATAGATGAGCTTGTGACAGTGGCGTCTGTTCCTGCGGGTCCAATTGGTCCTTGCGGTCCTGTATCTCCTTGTGGGCCTGTCTCCCCGATTGGCCCTTGAGCGCCAGTATCGCCTTTAGGGCCTGTATCTCCCTTGAGTGAGGCTAGCCATTCTTCTGCTGTCCCAGAATATCCATCACCAACAGCAATCTCATAAGCATTCTTCCCGTCAGAACCTGTCGGCCCTTGTGAGCCTTCTAACCCTTGTGGCCCTTGGATACCTGTTAGCCCCTGAGCACCTTGCGCTCCTTGTGGACCAATCAGAGAACCTATTATGTTCCATTCTGAGCCATCAAACTCATAGAGATCGCCTGTTGCGCTGTTGATAAACAGATTGCCTGTAAGGTCATTCGGTTGAGTTTGTGGGACTGATTTTCCAGTTGAAATCTTTGTTCCTGTTACATCACTTAGTGCGATTCTTATTATTTGTTCTACTGAACCAGTTTGTCTAAATGCATAAACAAGGTCAGTTTGTTGTGATGTGTCTATTAGTGTTTGATATAAGTCCATCTAAAATTACCTCTAAGAAAATTATGTCTTGTTTTCTTATTTAAGTGGCATTAGATGAATATATGTTCGTTAGAACATACTAACTTGGAGAGTTAACATGGCAGCGCGTAAACCTACTTCTTCTCTGTTTGCCAATCTTAAGTTCACAAACAAAGATACAGTTTTTGGAACTGCACCGGGCGCTAAGTCCATCAATCCTGTTGATGTTTTTGTTTCTGCTCTTTCAAAGCAGATTGCGCTTGTTCAGTATTTGATTAAGCCAGAGGGGACTGAGCCTTCTGGGCGCGCATGGTTCAAACAGGATCTACAGGGCGTGCATACAGTGTTCCGTTATGGAACGATGCCTTTTGCTCTTCTTCCGAACCAAAAGGACGATGATGCTGTGACGGTTAGCTCTTATGAAGAGCTTCTTGATCTGTACAACAACATTGAAACTGTCGCTTCTGAAACAGCCTTCAAGAGTAAGATTGAAGCTGCTGCTGTGAAAATGTCTTCTGAACGCAAAGCAAAAGCTGAAAAGAATTCATCGGATACAGCATATCAGGAGCGCAAGGCCGCGGCTAAAGCTCGCAAGCAAGAAAAAGAAGCAAAAAAGGCTCCAGAAGCTTCCGAATAATCTTCAAATAGCCTAACGGAAAAAGGCAGGGAAAATCCCTGCCTTTTTTGTGTTTGAGGTTTTATGAAAATTAGATTTTTAGCTGTTGCTGTAGCTTGCATGGGTATTTCTTCAACTGCGTTTGCTGATGAAATGTGTCCTGTACAAATACCTGATTCTTACACATGCCAATCAATGCTTGATAATTTAAATAAAGTACTTGAAATATGTCATAAAGACATTATTTCTTATCAGATAAAAAATAACTCATTTGATAAAAACTTTACTAATGCGATTCTTGCAAACATACAAAATGAATATGCAGACGCAGTATATAAGAAAAATTGTCCGGAAGAAGCAAAAAAGCTTTATCTGAATGTAATCGACACCTACACAGGGTCAGCATACGAATCTGCCCGTGAACACGCCATGATCGGTATTCAAGACATTCGAGATAGCCAAAAGAAGTAAGAGCTAATCCTTACTTCCCACTTGGAGCCGTTGGAACAGGCGCATCAGCACCATTTACAATTGCTATCAATGTCTTTTGATAATCAATCCAATCTTGTGTAGGCACCTCGCCTAACAAGATGAAGTTGTTATGAACATATGATCTAGCTTCATGGAGTAGAGTTTCTGCTCTATGAACTCGATCAATGGCTTGTTCCATTTTTACAAGTTTACCATCAACAACACCAAAACCTATTGGCTCTCTTTTTTCCCATTCCTCATCAGTTAGAGCATGAAGTTCTTTTTCTAATGGAACATTATTAGTGTGAGATAGAGATTGTATATCATACCATCCAGTTACATGTTTGTTCTCTTTGCAAAAACTTGCATAGTATCTTTTCTTATAATTCATTCATTTCTCCTTATTTTGGCCCAATCGCAACTACAAATATAGTTTGAGAAGTTGATTCATTGGAAGCAACTGTAAATCCTGCTGAGTCTTGAGCAGTAACCCACAAATCCAATCGTACAGTGCTATTCATGTTTATAGATGTAGCATTTCCTGAAAATGCTTGAGGATAGTTTACTCTTGATCCAGATGTAATGGTTGTTGTGAAGGTATTAATCCTATGTCCATAGGCTAAGTTTATTATATTTCCAGAAGAGCCAAAATCAGAGTTGTAGGTTGCTGCGCTTACAAACTGACCATTAGCCCATGATTGAGTAGCTACATTTTGTCCATTCCATTGAAATGATGAAGGGGACAACGATGCAAATGAACTTGATCCAACATACCAGACACAGTTGCCATCATTTTGTAACGACATATGGTATGATGAGTCAGAGTTATATGTAAATTGTTGACCTGTCCCACCTAGTTGACAACCTGTGTTAGTGGTCAGTCCGCCATAAATTGTCGTACTATCTCTAAGAACAAGTGATCCTGAGTTTGACTGTATAACGTTTGCATATAACCAAGAATTGTCACCAACATGAACATCTCCTGAAAATATTCCTGTTCCATTAACAGTTAAACCACCTGAAAGTGTTCCTCCTGTAAGAGGAAGATAATTATTACCAGTCCAACTTTTTACATCTGTCTCTGCATTGTTAACATCATTTGTAGTAGCAACTGATGTCCCTTTATATGTGAGAGTTCCTGTTACGTTACCACCAGATAAAGATAGATAGTTTGATGAAACCCATGACTGGAAAGCAAATGATCCTAGATCAGTAGCATCAACTGTACATTTTAATGTACCACCTGATGTAGCCCAACCAATGTAGATAGAGTTTGTTCCTTGTCCTGTACCACCGCCTTGATGAACGGGTGTGTATCCAAGAGAACCAGCAGCAACATAAGCCTGCATGGATTCATAGTTTACAATCGCTCTTCCATCAGATGATGTACTTGTATCAGGACACAGAGGAACACCTGTGAATGTTGGTGATGCTAATGGTGCATATGTAGTATCTAGAATTGTATAAAGTTGTGTATGATTAGTTGAATCTAAAGTTCCACCATTCTTAGTTATGACGTTCGAAATTTCATCATTTACGTTCTGAAACCAAGTAGTAGTAACTAGTGTTCCTGATTGCCCTGTTGCTGGGTTTGGGTTGCTAAAAGTTTCTGATTGCATTCATTTCTCCGAATTATTTTTAACTATTTAAGTAGTATGCTGTTATGTACGCAGGTAAGATTGGATTTAGATATTCACTTAGATTAGAGGTATTAGAACTTCCTGACTGAGACAGACTTAATATTCCGCCATTGCTCCACAACTGCCCTTTAATCTGTGGATCAGCTTTAGGAATCTGCGGCATGAATATTTTGTCTGCTTGAAAAGCGCACCACGTTCTGCCAATCACGGTTTCTGTTAAGTCCTGCTCATCTCCTAATGAAAGAGCGTTTGAACTCTCTGAAACACAAACAACTCCACCATTGTTCCATAACTGACCATTCAAATCAGGGTCTTGCGTTGGAAGTTCTGGAAAGAATATTTCTGTAAATCCGGTAAAATCTACATATGACTCTGTTGTACTGTATAGTATGTTAGAAGTTAGGGACTGATCTACCACTGATGGTGTGTTGTTTGATTGCGAATAACCTATCGTACCACCATTATTCCAAAGTTGTCCTTGTGTGTTTGGATCGGCTGTAGCCAAAGTAGGAAAACGAATGGCTGTAGGTGTGATTTCTAAATTCGTACCATCATAAGATAATGCATCGCTTAGAGGTGCGTTTGCTGCTGATCCAGAAGAAACAATAGTTATGTCAAACTGATAGGAATAATCATCAGTTGTACCTACTGAATCTCCACAACGGTATATCCCACAGATAATTCCTGAATATTCAATAATATCAATATCGTATCCAAGTTGCTTGGCGTAGTTGATATAGTAAGAACGTGCCAATGACCCTTGTTGTGTAAGTTTTGCTACAACTTTGTTTCTTTGCTCTTGTAATGAGTCAGTTCCAGCTTCTAACCCTACTGTTTCTTGCCATATAGGAAGTAAGTTAGTTGAGGTACTTGGGAAAAGTTCATCTATGAGTTCACACGCATTTGTATCTTGTTCTGAAAATACAGTCGCATATCCTTCAAGTGTTTTGTACTGATATGTACTTGAATCAGTATAGCCTTCCCAAAGCTTTCCTGATGGAAACAACTTTGCTATTTGCTCTACATACTGTTTTTGTGTATAAGGAGTCAGAATTGTCATACTATCTCCTTATGAGCTGTAAGTTACAGTACCAAGCGTAGCAAGGTATCCGAGTGTAGTGGTGATATTCGAAGTAGGAGAGGATAGCGTGAAAGTTTCTGTTCCTACTTGTGCCTGTATAGCTGCCGTTATGGCCGTAACGTAAATTGTTGTTCCTAATGGAGTTGCTTCATTTATGAACAGGTTGTTCAGAGCTGTTTGAATGTTCGTTTGTTGTGTGGTTGTAAGGTTAGTCAAACCTGAAATCTCAACATTCACCTCCTGCTTGATAGGTGAGGAAACAATGGAGATCTCACCAACTGGTGTAGATGAGTACATGCCATTTGCGACGGTCAATTGGTCTCCCGTTGCGTTCTGCCATCTCGTTTCTCCTGTTGCCGCACCGTCCGTTCCTTGTGGAAATCCTCCATAGGAATTTGCTCGATCAAACATCACGTATGTAACCACCTCATTCCCTGCTAACGGCGTAGGGTTAGTCCATGCGTAGTTGGCACCTGATGCTAAAGCCCATTTTTCATGGTCAGAGACAGAACCGCCTGATGGTGTTTCTTGGAAAGCTTCGATTACTCGATTTCGTAGGGCTGTATCATCCTCCATATCGGCTCCACTGGTGATGGAGTTTTGAAGGGTCACAGTGCCATCTATGCCGGCAAAAGAGCTGTTCAAAGTGAGAACAGTCCCAGAAGACGTGTTCGCTGCTGATCCTGCTGTGACTGCCGTAATAAGGACTGACGCGCCAATGTTCGTAGCTGTGTTGGTTGTGAATTGAGTGCCATCAGGACGAGAAAGAATTGTCCCTGCCGGAATGATTTGGGTTGAGCTTGAGCCGGTGAATATGACTGATCCAGTCGCGTATGATGCTGTTTTTCTGGTGATATTTTTTAAAGAACCCCATGCTTCAAGCACCAAATCGGTTGAGGTGAATGGAACTCCTTGTTGTTCAATATAGTTGAGATACCCATATTGTAAGTTTATTGCTCTAGCTAGAACAGTAGCTTGTATGGAAACAACAGACTGAGGAACTAACTTAACTCCGATCTGTGCGTTAAGATTATTAATTAAGTTCGTTCTAATTGTTTGGTATGTTGGTTGTGAATATGCCACTCGTAAAAAAACCTCCGTAAATATCTTTTCGGATATTTAGCGAAGGTTTTTAGGTTTAGTTAGGAAGCTACTATTTCTGTAATATCACTTACTGCGAAATTATAAGTAGCTGTTAATGCTACAGGGTCCATTGTCACCACATCAGTGACAGTACAGTTTGTACCAATCACTTGAATACCGGAACGAGTTAAGAATTGGATTGTGTCTATCACTGAACCTGCTGCTGTTGTTGATGGAGTAACACCTGCTCTCCAACGTACTGTGACGTTAATTCTTGCGATAACTGGTGTGTATGAAAACACATCCATCTCAACGCCTTGTAATGAGATTTGTGGTTCACCTGTATGACCACCTACATTCCAAGTTACATTACCAACAACATTATATTGTATGCCATCCATTGAGAACTGCTCTACACCTTGTGTCTGAATTGCCATATTTTACTTTTCTCCTATATTACTTTGTAAAGTTTATGTTGATATCAATTTGACGTAGTTGTTCGATTAATGTGACTGGCGCATAAACTGAAACTACACCGGCTGATTTTATAGTTACTGTTACTGAATTAGCAAAAGTAGTAGCATCAGTTACCAATCCTGCTTGAACCATGTTCTGATAAAGCGAAATCAAAGTAGCTTTGATTGCTGATGGTGTTGCTATGTTCTGACCAGCAATAACTGTTGATGAATCAGGAGATAGTTTCATTCTGTTTGTGAAGAATTTTGTGTTAACACCAGTTCTAAAAGTTTCTGCTACAAGTGTGACTTGTGGTAGTGTTTCAGTATCTTGATATGTGTTGTCTGATACACCATCGGCATTTGTTTGATATGTGGTTCTTGATCTTTCAAGATACACATCACCTGCTGAATCTTCTTTCGTTGTAGTTAAACCAGCATTGAACAAAGATAGTCTGTCTGGAATGGTGAACGCATTGCCAGAAGCCGCTACATCAAGATTCATAAGCTGAATTGGCAAAGAAGGATCACTAGCCAATGAAGGCGCTATAACCGCCGCTAGTGCTGCTGCTTTAACAACATCGTCATCAACTGAGCCTTCTGAGAAAGCGACAACAGTTGAGTATTCGGAATTAACAGTTGCTCCATACTCAATTAAGTTAGAAACAGTATCAGTTTTAGATGTTATGTGAATGCCATACAGTTCAGAAGCATAGCCATATCTTACGTCGAAATATGTTCCAAAAGCTTTTACAGAGCCGCTTGAGTTAAATGGTGAAGCTATAAGACTGAAGGATGCTTCTGGAATTGAATTCAAACATGCTGTTATGTCCGCTGTTGAATCAGAAGCTGCTGCGATTACATAAACAGGAAGTGTTATATCAACGGCTCTATATCTCGCATACATTCTTGAAATGTCAGAAGCAGTTCCAAACAAGCCATCTACTGTTGATTGTGAATCAGCATAAGTGAGCGTGTTCACTGGGCCAGTGATAGTTGTGGTTGCGATCGGTGAAATATTTGTGCTGCTTGGATCGGACTTTAATGCCTGTGTAGTAGCTACAAAGTTTGTAGTGATTATTGCGCCAGATGAGTTTATGGATGTCACTGTTACGGTTGCGCCTGTGAGAGTGAAAACGTCACCAACATGATAGCCCGAACCTTGTGCGTTAACTTCCACACCTGAAACAGCATAAGAGTTCAGTGTATTTGAAGTTATATCGAAGGTTGCTCCTGTACCTGATCCGCCTGTTCCTGAAACACCAGTAGCCGCCATGTTTGACACAAGCGCCTCTGTTGAAAGAGATGATGTAAATGTTGAAATAGCACCAGAAGTATCGACTTTAGTAACTGTTAATGTGCCTACGTTGTTCAGATTTATAATGTCATTCACAGCATAGCCTGTGCCTGATGCGTTAATCGCTACTGTTTTTGGTGTGTATGTAGTTGTGCTTTGCGAGGTAATGTCAAAAGTGACGCCAGACCCTTGTGTTAAGGATGTTGAGGCAGCCATCAAGATAACAGTACCAGCATTAGAAGTTGCTGAACCTGTACCTTGAATTGTCACGAATGTACCAGGTATTGTAAATGAACTTGGAATACTTGTCATATCGTTCTTTTTTCTCCTATAATTTTAAAAAAGATTTTTTGTATTTAGTTTATGTCTTGTTGTAGTTCATACACTTCATTCGAATCTTTGAAGTATTTACTGTCTACATCTATCTCTTGTAATGATTCGTATTGAGGTATGAAGCCGTCTTGTTCTGTTAATTGTTGTTCAAGTTCAAACCTTGCTTCGTAAACAATCCTAGAACCTGTCATTGTCATGTATTGAGAACCTAGATAACTCATTGGCATGACTGATATATCATTAGGAACCCAGTTCATAAGACATGACTTCAAATCGTTAGTACAAGTAGTCCATGATATGTTCATTCCTGTTGAACCTGTTAAGTCTTCTTGTTCTGATAAAACTATGAAAACTGAAATTTCTAATTCTTCTATGGACATATATCCATTTAATGATTCATTTTCTGTTGTATTTGAAGATTTGAAGCAAACAAAACATGCTGGCATTTGTGGTTCATATGTTATCGCTTCATCTAGTATTCTTTGTAGTTCAGCTACGAAACCAACTGTTTTGAATACCTTTGTATATTTTTTAATCTGATTAACAATGTCTAAAGGTGTTATCATTCAGTTCTCCTTATTTTGTTGTGATGCCTTCCATAACTGCTTTAGTTAATCTTGCTGTTATCTCATCGCGCATTTCATCAATCACTTTAGACATGAATGGTCTTTCTAGGATTGTTCCGCTCTTGCTCTTGCCTGTGCCTTTCGCTCCCACTTCCAAGAATTTTGAGTAATAAGCGCCATCAGTGATCGTCACTTTGTTCCCCTTCACTTTGTAAGTGATAGAGTTGGCTAGAAGCCCGTCTATGAGGGCTGGCGCTTGTCCGGGTGCTGACGCTGTATGAGAACCTCGACGCTCTCCAGAGGGCTGAGATTGCTTTAGAAGAGCGATTGTCTTCTGCTTGATCTCTTTCGCTATCAAACGGAGTTCACGTTTGAAGGGCTTCTTGTTTAGTTTCAGCATGAACTCATCTAATTCAATCTTCATCCGTTGCTCCTGCCGTCACTTGTGTCGTGTCAGTAGTAACAACATTTCCGACTGAACCTGTTTGACCTGCTGTGACGATTGCGCCTGTGTTCTGCGGAGTTTGAATTGATGTTTTCTCAAGTGTTAGATGTGAAATTATGTATCTGTTTTCTTGTCCAACCAACTGAATATCATTAACTTTGAATTGTTCCGTGTATGTTGTTTCGTAGTCGCTTGATAAGCATAATCTTGTTACGGATGTGAATGAAGATATATCCGTTCTAAATCTTGTATAAAGAATATGAGTTGATTTTCTTATATCTTCGTTTCCTGCGTTTATGAGCGTTGTAGGGTTCAGTGGATTCAAAGAACCGTACTCTTGCCTTGGATTAAGAAGTTGTTCTGTCATACCACCAGAGCCATTCAGTTTTGGAACTGATTGTGTATCCCAGAAAGTGATGATTGTTTTGTAGTCGTCAGTCCTGTTGTTCATCGTGAACCACCAAAACCAATTCTACGGTAATTAGAAAGCAAGAACTCAACACCATCATCAATCAGTGATCCGGTTTCTGATCTTCCATCAAACAGTTTCTTTGTGATTATTTTGATAGCTAGTTTGATTGCTTCTGGTTCTGATCCACTCGGAGAAATACCTCCTGTATAATCAATGACCATATGGTCATAATTATTGAAGTAGTCACTGAACACACTGTTATATGAGAATGTAAGACGTGCTGGATCAGTTGTTAGATCAACCGCATAATCAGTTCCAAGTGTTAGATTAACATCGTCTTTGCCCCATATTCCCAGCGTACAAGATTCAATGGAGGTTGCTGCCGTTGGGAACTGTACCCACTGACCAGAGATCGCATTGAGATTGACGCTGACCATTGCTCTCGCTGAAAGCCATGAACGAAAGAACTCATCTGTTTTCTCTGATTCACCTCGCGCAGCCACCCATCTGATTGATCTTTGTGTGATGAAGTCACCTAAGTAGGTTTCAACTGCGTCTTGTGCTGCCAAAGCCAAGCCAGTGAGAAGCCCTAACTGATTAGGATCAAGACACGCACAAAACTCAATAAGTTCCTGATTAGTGACAATAGGTTGTGTGTATGATGAGGATGAAACTCTATTAAGCATCTTTAGTCACTACCTCACTTGAATCTTTATCTTGTGAGATAATTTTCGCATATCCATCTATGACAAGTTTCTGTT